>NZ_WMIE01000020.1 GCF_009711225.1 Paracoccus aestuariivivens
ACTTTTACCGACACATCCAAGTCGGCACCATACTGCATGCTGCGCTTCCTACCTGATGCGTGTGGCTGCTTCTCACAGACCACGTTCTACCATCAGCCCGAAGCGCAGCACCTCATGACACCCGGAAAAGGAAATGGGACGCAAGCCGGATATCCCATCTGAGCCTAGGGATTATCTGTCCCGATTTGTTTCCGACACCTCGGGATTTGCCATATATCTACAGTTGACGCAGTTTGATGGGTTTAGCCTTTCAGCCGGATACGAGAATTATTGAGCTAACCGGGTTTCCTGCCAACCACGGGATTGAGGACAGATCAGGGATCCAGACCCAGCGGATCGGTGACCCGTGGCCATAGCTTCGGACTGGCCTTGCGATAGAGCGTTTTGGCCGGATCTGTAGGATAGGAGGTCGGAGCGGCGATGTAGACGATGTCCGACGCCACCGGTGCAAAGCCAGCGTGGAAATGGTTAGTCGATTTCACCAGAAGATAGGCCTTGTCGGCGAAATCGATGCCGAGATTGCTGAATATATCCGGCTCATAGGTCTGGCTGCGATTGCTGATCAGGATAATATCCGTATCCGATCCAACAGGACGGATAACAGCAACGCGACCAAGGCTGACGCGACTGTTGCGAAAACTCTGCCAACCCTGATCCAAAACGCGCATCACTGTGACGCGCAGGTCCAACGGCTCGCCCCCAAGCCCTGTAGATTTTCCACCGACGCGGATATCTAACTGCGCACCTTCACCGGCAGCATGACAGAACCCGACCGCGATCGGGTCCCAAAGAGTCGCTACCGCAAAGTTATGAAAATCACGCTCCAGCATCCGGCGCAGAATATGAGTGGCGTCTCCTGCCACCCCGCCACCGGGATTGTCCCACACATCTGCGATCACCACCGGCAATTGCGGTTGCTCTGCCCGCAAGGATAGGGCGTGGTCCAGCCCCGTTTCGGTATCGAACATCGGCATCGCGGTATCGTGGCGCATTGCGTAAAGTTCGTGGCCGAGTTGTCTGGCAAGCGCCTCTCCGGTCGGTTTATCGCCGTCGGTTACCACGACAATGCGGGTACCCATATCGGCGACATCGCCAGCCATGAACCCGTGAATGACCGAGATCGACAATACGCCGCCTTGTCCCTGCATCTTGCTCAATCGGTCGACGAATGACCGCATCGGCTCGCGGCTCGTCGGATAGATCGTGATCATCTGGCAATCGAATGTCGAAATCACCGGCCGGATCTGGCCGCGCAACGCCTTCAGGGACAATTCGACGACATGCTCGCCACGTTCTTCGAAATCGGTATGCGGAAACTCCAGAAAAGCCGCCATTAGATCCAGATTGCGGACGCGTTCGGCGGTCAAATGGCTATGCGGATCGAACTCGGCCGAGATCAGCACATCAGTGCCGACCAGATCACGGATACGTTGCAGCAGGTCGCCCTCGGGGTCATCATAGCCTTGGGCAACCATCGCGCCATGCAGGCCTAGTATCACGGCATCAACCGGCATCGCGGCTGTCAATTCCGCCAGAATCTGGTCACGCAAGGTTTCATAGGTCTGTCGTTGGATCAGGCCGGCGGGCTCGGCCCAGCATGAGGTTCCCTCGATCACCTCGAAACCTTCGATGCGGCCCCGACGACGCAGGATCGGGACCACCGACGAACATAGGGTAGGGGTATCGGGATGCTCGCCGGGTGGTGCGTAAAATCCCGCGTGAAAGGCCTGCAGGTCGGTGGGAACCGGTGAGAAGGTATTTGTTTCGGTTGCGAGCGACGCTGTAAAGATCCGCATCAGCAGCCAGTTAAGAGAGCATTAATGCTATAGGTCGAAAGCAATTGGTAACCGCTAGATGTCTGCTTGTTCTCACAGATCATGCGGAACGTTGTCGACCAGTCAACAAGTTTGAGTTTGCGAAACGAGAATTTCCGAAACTCAGTTGGCGCGGCTTGAGGCCTTTCCGCAAAGGCCTTGGCCGCGCCCGTCTAACGATTTATCCGGTAATCTTCATGCCGTTCGCCGCTTGGTAGGCTTGCACATAGCCACGGGCAATCGAGCGAACCGCCCGACCGATTTCGGAATAGGCGTCGTCGTTCAGGTTGGCAAAAGACACACGCGCCGACCAGTCGGGCGCCGCAAAGCCCGAGCCGTTCAGCAGCACGATGCCGTGATCCTCGGCCAACCGGAACGGAATATCGAGCGGGTGGATATTGGCCTTGACCCAATCGACGATATCCTCGTTCGCGTATTTCCGCAGCCAGAATGCAAAGTCGATTATGCCGTAGTAATAGTCGAAATAATGGCCGACATCGACCTCGACGCCCATTGCTTCGACAAGGTTGTTGAAGCGCTGTACGCAGATATTGATGCAAGCCTCTTGATAGATTTTGGCCTCATCCATCAATTCGACCAGACCGAACATCGTCATCATCGCTTGCTGGGGCAACGACAGCCCCGCCGTATGGTTCAGCGCGACATCGCGGCTATCGGCGACGATGCGGTCGATGAACTTCACCTTGCGCGGCTCGGGCGTCAGCGCAATGTAACGGGCATCAATGACCTTGAGCAGTTCCTCGGGATGGGACTGGATGCGCTCGTCGAATATGTTGTCCTGCGCGACCGAGATCACTCCCAGACGCCAACCGGTGCAGCCGAAATATTTCGAGAACGAATAGACCCCGATCGTATTGCGCGGCAGGTGACCCATGATCGATTCAAAATTGGGGACAAATGTGCCGTAAACATCGTCCGTCAGGATCATCAGGTCGGGGCGGCGGGTTTTGACGAAATTGACCAGACGACTGATCGCCTCGGACGTCATCGCCGTTGCCGAGGGGTTGCCGGGGTTCACAAGGAACAGCGCTTTGACCTTGGGATCCGCCAGTGTCTCGAAATCGAAATCCGTGAACTGGAACTTGTCCTCCTGCTCGGCGCTCATGCGGGTGACGTGCAGCCCGTAATCCTCAAGCTCGGGCATCTCGAGGTAAGGCGTGAAAATCGGAGTGCCCAAGGCAATCGTGTCGCCAGCATTCAGAAGTCTTTGATTTTTCAATGCCTTGAAAATGTAACACATCGCTGCGGTGCCGCCTTCGACCGGATAAAGGTCGAACTTCGCGTCCGGCCGGTGGCCCGCACACATCGCCCACATCAGATACTCATGCGTGATGATCTCGTTGTGATAAAGCGCCCGATCAGGAACCGGATAGTTGTCGCCGATAATCGAGTCGGTCAGTTCATGGACAAATGCATCGGGATTGAAGTCAAACTTCTTGATCGCGAATTCGACTGCATCAGCCAAGGTCTTGGCGGGAAGTTCGCCGTTCTCTTCTTCGTCCCAGCCCTTCGCGTTCGCGATCTGCTTTTTCGTCCACGCGACAAATCTGGCGTGACAGCCATCCCGCGGCGGCATGCCCGCGACACCCGCCTTGGGGTCGTCATAGCTGCGGCGCGCTTCGGTCAGCGCAAACTGTCCCAGCAGGAAATAGGCGCCTCGCGCCCTTGTCGCGATCCAGTTCGGGTTGCCTCGGCCGGCGTTCAGGAACAGTTTCGAGGATTTCTCGGCCCCTTTTCGGGCCAGCTTGATCAACTCATCCTTGATCTCGAACGGGCTGAGCACCGAGATGCTTTCGAAATATTGTCTGTCCATGTCTAACCTCATTGAAAGTGATGGCAGGTCATGTCGAGTCGTCAGAAGATGGCTTGTCGTCTGGTTATTCGAAACAGGTTAGCTCACGCCCCGTTGCCCACGCCATTCACCGCACCGTCGGAGCGACAATGCCGAGGCCCGTCACGGAACGCGGATTTTTCCGGTGTTGTCTAAGGAGCAAAGCCACCGCGCGATTGATCGGGAATAGGAAGTGCCGAGTTCTTCAATCCCTCGTCCATGCTGACGATGAAAGCTTGTGCTGCCGAAAGCAACAGACAAATCAGTAATAACGCGCGAATCCTTGCGCAGCGAGAATTGCCCGACGCCACATTGCATTCCCACGCTGTTTTTGTCCTATTGCCTCCGGACCTGAGTGACGGTTTCGGACTCGCTCAGGGGCTGACGTCCTTTGCAGACCGGCCGACCCGAAATGCCCGATCCGGACTATGGACGCGGATGAACCAGCGCCAACGTCCGACGTTGGGGTTTGTTGCTTTGCCAGTATCGCTGGATCACGATGCGGCGTCACGGCGCTAGTCGCATTCTTAAAGGCAGATAGCGCATCTCAAGACGAAGATATATCTAATCTTAGGTCACAATGATCGCTGAGCGATCAATCATTTTCATATTTTTAGTCTTTATAACAATACCATACGTCGTTTATCGCATGTTGTTACCGGAAATGATCGTCGTGCTTGCCCAGCCAACGCTCGCATGATCGCGGCTACAATGGCTGCATGCCACACCCCACATTGCCATCCCGAAGGCGGGCGATTGTGACGCATTGATTGTCGCAAATACCGTACGTTAAGGCACCCTGCGCTTAATTCAGTCGACGCAGTCGGGTCGGTTCATTCCCCGATCCTGAGCACGCTTGCTTTGACGCTTCCTATTCAGACCCTGGTGCCTGATCGGCACTGTGCAACATATCAGGAGATACGGGAATGAAACCAAAGTTGCTTCTCTTGGCTCCGGGCTTATGCCTGTCCGCTTTGCCAGCATTGGCAGATAATCTGACTTTCACCCATCCGTCCGGCGCGACCGCCACATTCTATGGCCAACTGAACTCGACCTATCAAAGGGTCGACGACGGAGAAAAATCCTATGACGATTTCGTCGATAACGGGAACTCGGGCAGCCGCCTCGGCTTCTGGATCGACGTTCCGATGGGAGCGAATACGCTTCGCTTCAACGTCGAAACCGCTTTGGGTCTGAAATCGACCTCGGACACCAGCCAGTACAATCATGGCGCTGATCTTGATTGGCGGCGGACGAGCCTGCGGAAATTCGAGGGGGTCTATTCGGGCAACTTCGGTGCAGTCTGGTTCGGCCAAGGCAGCATGGCGACCGATGGCGCGGCCGAAATCGACAATTCCGGTACCGGCATTGTCGGCTATGTCGGTCTTGCGGACGCCTCGGGTGGCTATGAGTTCCGGAACGGCTCGGCCTTGTCCGGCATCACGATTTCGGATGCGTTCAAGGATTTCGATGGCGATCGTCGCTTCCGTGTCCGTTATGACACCCCCGAGTTCTCGGGCTTCAAGGTTTCGGCCGCATATGGCGAAGAAATCCTCGCCGAGGATGACGATGCCAAATATTACGACGTTGCCTTGCGCTACAGCCTTGCAAACGACGTGGTCAAGCTTGACGCGGGTCTTGGCTATGCGTGGAAAGATGCCGAAGAAACGACCGAGCAAGTGATTGCTTCGGCTTCCATGATGCATGTTCCGACCGGATTGAACCTGACCGTTTCGGCGGGCGATCAGAAAGACGGTGGCAATTATGGCTATGTGAAAGCCGGTTGGAGCGGCGACGTCAACAATTATGGTAAAACTGCGCTGTCGGTGGATTACTATGATGGTTCGGATTACCAAATTGCCGACTCGGACTCCAAATCATGGGGCGTTCAGGCGGTTCAAAGCTTCGACGATCTGAATATGGATGCCTATATGGGCTATCGGAAATACGAGTTCGCCGACAATAGCGGTGCTGATTATCAGGACCTGAGTTCGCTGCTGGTCGGCGCGAACTGGAAGTTCTAAGGCCTACATATAATCCCGGTTGTCCGTTTAACCGGTCGCGTCTGAAAAGGAACGATCATGGGGGAGGCACCTTTGGACAACCGGGATCAGATAGATGCGCGGGTGACCGATCTGGTCATCCGTCTCATTTTGCTGGGACTGTTCATCGTGCTGGCGCTGACTCTGGTCCGGCCGTTCCTGCCTATTCTGGTCTGGGCCATGGTACTGGCAGTGGCCTTGGCCCCCATTCACACATGGCTTTCCAATTGCCTGAGGGGCAGACGCAAACTTGCGGCATTTATCCTGACCTTGGCCATGCTGGCGGTCGTCATCGGCCCCGTCGCCGCACTGGCCGCCAGTCTGGTCGAGTCGACCCATCGCCTGATATCCCATATCAATGGCGGCAATCTCAAACTCCCAACGCCACCGGAAAGCCTGTCTGCGCTTCCGCTGATCGGAGAGAAGATCGTCGCGCTCTGGTCACTGGCCACGACCAATCTCGAGGGGCTGGTCCTGCGCTTTCGCGAGGTGCTGGCTCCGCTGGGCAAGCATTTGCTATATCTGTTTTCGTCGATCGGCTTTGATCTGGTCAAGTTCATGGTCGCGATCATCGTGTCTGGTATTCTGGTCCTGAACGGTCCGGAACTTGCGATCTGGGGCCGTCGGATTGCGGCTCGCATAGTTGCCCCACGCGGAGAGAAATTTGTCGATCTGGCGACGGTCACGATCCGCAACGTATCGCGCGGAGTGGTTGGCGTTGCGCTGTTGCAATCGATCCTGATCAGCATCGTCCTGCAATTCGCGGGGGTCTCCAGCGCAGGATTGCTCGGCTTCATCATTCTGATCTTGTGCATCCTGCAAATCGGGCCGGGATTGGTCGTACTGCCCGTGCTGGTCTGGTGCTGGCTGACCATGCCGACTGCACACGCATTGCTTTTGACCTCTGTGCTTGTGCCGCTGACCTTCATGGATAACGTGCTGAAGCCCTTGCTTATGGCACGAGGACTTTCGACGCCGACGATCGTCATATTCATCGGCGTTATCGGAGGGACGTTGTCATTCGGCCTGATCGGCCTTTTTCTTGGTCCTGTCGTGTTGGCGGTCTTCTACGATCTGCTGCTGACATGGGTGATGCATCCGGTCGAGCCCCCGCCGCACATTACGCCCGGTACATCAGACAAAGCCCCGCCACAAGAGTGACGCCGCACCACGCGGGAAGTACCCGTCAGCTCGGCCAAGCCCGTTCCTACGCATTTCGTACGGTCTCCATCGCAATGGGAATGTCGGGCCGATCAAGACCTGCGCTCTTGCAACAATGCAGCGATGTAGCCGTAGCAGAACGCGAATGCGACGCCGCGTTCGTTCTCGCCCGATAGCTTTGGCGCGTGGTCGGGCATGACCATATACCGGTATCCGGTATCGCGCAGCGCATCCATAACCGCAGGCATGTCGATGTCTCCCTCGTCGGGCAGGGTCTCGCGGAATGAATAACGCCCACCTGCGATATTGCGGAAGTGGATGTTCATGATCTTACCTCGCTCGCCGAACCAACGGGTGATGGCAGGCACTTCGGAAACGTCTTCCAGCATCTCTCCCAAAGTGCCGATACAAAAATTCAGCCCGTGAACCGGACTTTCATACATTGAAACGAACCGCTTCATCCCTTCGACCGTCCCCAGAACGCGGGTCACACCCTTGTAACCGGGCGGAGTTGCAGGGTCATGCGGGTGGCAGGCCAGCCGGATATTGGCTGCCTCGGCGACAGGGACGACGCGGGACAGGAAATAGTCGATGCGGCTCCAGATAACCTCTTCGGCAATTTCACCTGCTGGTCCCGGTTCGGATTGATCCATCCGTTCCCAACGGAACGCCTCGGCCATCGCGCCACCTCGGCCCTGTTCATGCGGACTGCGGGGAATGCCGATATAGTTGAAATTATATTTCACCGACGGAATCCCGGCGGCAGCGCAATTTTCGATCAATCTGCAAATGCCGTCGATCTGCCGGTCACGCTCGGGTCCGGCCAACATGATATCGGGGCACAACGCGCGGTCCACCGGTACCGAGGCGAGCGGCAGCTGGATCATGTCCAAGGTCAATCCGAAGCTTTCGATATGCTCTCGGAATTGCGTCAGACGCCCCAGATCCCAATCTAGCCAGCTTCCTTTCGGGTCCGCGCAGATGTGGTCGACGCCCAGCTGCTTCATAACCCGGTAGTCATCGTCACCGCGCGCCGGAAGTTGGGTTCCGAGATACATCGTTTCCTCCCTGAAATGATTTTCCCCGCATAACGAGTGTGACCAGCGGGATGGCATGTCAAGTTGGTCGGGCTTTTCCACCGACAAGTCCGGTTGCGACGGCGTGGCGTTTGATTTTCATGCCCCGACCGGTGGCGTGCGTATCGCGCCCCAATTTTAGAGTTGTCCTGCCCGCTTTTCACACATCCTGCCGCGCTTCGCCTCGTTAACATTATGAAATTGGCCGGGTTACAACCTGCGTGCATAGCTGTTTTGCCGACAATGGGCCTGCTCATGCCGCACTGCAGCATCTATGTTGGTAGCGCAATCAAAAGGAGTACGAAGATGAACGGAGCAGCACTTGCAAGCCTTGGCCGCAGCCAGATCAAAGCGGCCCATAACGACAGCATCACGCGTCGGATCAAAGCCTATTTCGTTGGCCGCCGGATCGAGCGTCGCACGCTTGACGAACTTGGCATGACCACCGACCGCGAACTCGCCGATCTGGGTCTGAGCCGCTACGACGTTCGCCGTGTTGCAGAACTTGCCGGTCGCCAAGCTGCCGAGAAGTACCTCGCCGGCTGATCGTCCGGAACTGTGAATGGAGGCAGAACGCTTCCAATCAACCTGGCCCGCGCTTCGACATGAACCGCGGGCTGGTTGAACCAGATAGCGTCGCGGGGCGCCGGTATGATCCCCTTCCGCCATCGCCTGACCAGCCATTAATGTCTGCCCAAACATTAGCGCTGCAAATTTGCAGCAACATAAGCTGAACTGCAGCAATTCTGCGTTGCAACTTTTAATTCCTAACAATTATCTTTGCGCGGGATCGCGAAACCTCATGGAGTGAGATCTGCAACAGTGGAACTCACAATATGCCGGGTGCAACCTATTCTTCAGTCTCCGAACTGCCGGTCCTGATAGATCACATCGATCTTGAAGGTGCGGTCGTCGAGGTCAATCCGGCGCAATCGCAGTTTCTGGGCCTTCCCCCGGATGCGAAGAAATTGCCATCGCTTGGCGACATGTATTCCGCCGACTCGGTCGAGTTTTTGCTGGATATGCTGGGCGGAGAGGCCAAATCCCTGTCCTCGGTGCCGCTTTGGATGATTGACCGCGACGAAGTCGAACATCCGGTCGTAGCGACCATCAAGCGGACCGAAACGGGATGGCTCATCTATAAGCTGCCGCTCAGCGCACAGGCTCTTTCGCTACATGACGAAGTGGTCGAACGGGTGGAAATCCTGTCGGGCATGATCGGCGAAGCCCGCGAGGCCTATTGGTGCATCGAGTTCACCGAGCCGGTTGACGTCACACGACCCGAAGACGCTGTCATTGAACAAGTTTTCAACAATGCGGCTTCGTGGCGGGCCTGCAACCGCGCCATGGCCCAGCTATATTCGGTGCCGGATGGGTTGGATTTCAACGATCAGCCGGTCGCACGATATTTCCCTGATACCCCCGTCAACCGCGAGATGGTCCGCGACCTGATCCGCGCGGGTTATCGGTTGGATGGGGCCGTCGCAATCGACCAGCGCCACAATGGCGATGCCATTCTGGTGGAAAACGATTTCCGCGCGCGTATCTCGGACGGACATCTGGTGCGGCTCTGGGGCACGGTTCGCGACATCAGCGCAAATCGGGCGCGTGAGCAGGATCTGACCGACCGCGCCGACAAGATGCGCGATATTCTGGGCGCATTGCCCGATCCCGTTCTGCTGCTTTCGGCCGACGGTTTCGTGCTTGCGGCAAATCCGGCGGCGGATGAGGCGTTTTCCTCGGCCAATCTGCTTGGTCGTGCGTTTGACGATGTCGCGAAAACCTCGAGCGCCTTTCAAACGCTGCGGATCGCGGCTTTATCCCGCAACACCGACGAAATCGCGATGACCATGCCCGATGCCGAGGGCAGCCCAAAAGGCTGGCTTCTGCGTGTGGCATTCAGCGACGGGCCGGGTGGACAGCTTGTGGTGACGGCCCGGCCCCACCGCAGCCGCTCGCGCAAGGAAAGGGCGGTCGCATGAAATTCTATTCGCCGTCCGCGCCGAAGAATGGCAACGGGCGGGCGCGGCCTGCCTTCATCGACGGCTCGGAGTTTGCCCTGTTCCTGAACGGATTGCCGAACGCGACCGCCTTTCTGGAGCTCGACGGGCGGATCAGGCTGGTGAACGTCGCATTCGAGCGTTTGCTTTCGATCAGCAGGGCAGGGCTTCTGGGCACGGATCTGACCCGATATGGCCGGACCGGCGACGATCTGTTGCAGGGAGTCGCCACCGCGTTGACCCGTCTGCAAAGATTCGAAGGGCGCGGCAAGGTCGCGGGTCAGGCGAATGTCAGCGGTATGCTGTCGATCCTACGCTCTGCCGAAGGTACGCCATATGGCGCGCTTCTGGTCCTGACACCCGCCGATCTTGCGACGGGCAATTCGGGCGGAACTTTTCGTTTTCTGGCCGAGGAGCGGGCCGCAATCGGGTCGGATCATGTCGCCTCTCCGGCGCATACCGATGCCGAACGTCGCGCGAGAAAAGCCTTGGCCGAGGGCTTCCCGCTTCTGGTTGCTGGTGAAACCGGCACGGGGAAGACGGCTTTCATCCGCCGCCTAGCAGGCAGCGCATCGGATCGCCCTTTGGTCCACGTCATTTGCGGCAGCCTGACCGAAGCCAACTTTACCACTGAAATGCTGGGCCAGGACGGCCCTACTGGTCGCAGGCAAGGTCTGGTCGAAGCGGCGTCCAAAGGGACATTGTTTCTGGATCACATCGACGACCTTGCGCCGGCATTGCAGGCCCGCTTGCTCGCCGTGCTGGAAAACGCACCCGAACTCGGCGGAGCGCGTCTGGTCAGCGCGGCCAGCTGCGACCTGGGGGCTCTGGTGGCCAAAGGTGGGTTCAGGGCCGATCTGTTTTACCGGATCGCAGCGGTCAAGGTGACATTGCCGTCGTTGCGGGACGAGCCCGACATGATCTCTGCCCTGACCGATGGCCTTCTGGCACGGATCAACCGTCGCCGCAGTCCGGCGCTATCGCTATCTCCGGCATTCCGCCAGCAACTGCTCAACTATGATTTCCCCGGCAATATCCGCGAGTTGGAAAACATTCTGGCCCATGCCTCTGCTTCCGCCGAACGGCAGGCCACCAGCGAGGATTTCGTCACGCCTCCGGGCTTGCCCATCCAGCCCTCGGACGGAGATTTGCGCAGTCAGGTGCAATCCTTCGAGGATGCGGTGATCCGCGAAGCCCTAAGTCACCACAAAAGCAAAAGAAGCGCCGCCAAGGCGCTCGGAATAGATGTCGCGACCCTAATCCGGAAAACCGGAAGATCGCGCACAACCAACACCGACAAGGAGTAAACATATGCTGAAATCCAAGGCCTTGCACCATCTCGTGCTTGGCAGCACGATCCTGTCCTGCATGGCGGGCGCGATCCAGGCTTCCGAATTGAACCTGCTCACCTGGGAAGGTTATGCCACGCCCGAGATCACCGGCCCCTTCGAGGCCGCGACAAGCTGCAAGGTCACCGCGACCTATGTCGGCTCGAACGACGACTTCGCGCCGAAGCTGGCAGCGGGCGGCGGGGTCTATGACATCGTTGTGCCGTCGCTCGATGCGGTTCCTGTCCTGCAACAGGCCGGTTTCGTCCAGCCCATCGAGACTGCGAAGGTGACGGGATTCGACACGATCTATCCCGAGTTCTCTAAGGCGGCCTCGCTGAACGCGGATGGCTCGGTCTGGGGCGTTCCCCTGATCTGGGGTTCTGTGTCGCTGCTGTACCGACCCGACAAGATCCAGGGCACGCCAGATTCCATCGGCATCCTTTTCGATCCGGCCTATACGGGCAAGATCTCGATGTGGGACGATAAATCGTCGATCTATTGGGCGGCCCGCTATCTCGGCTACAACAACATCTATGACCTCAGCGACGAACAGCTCGACGCCGTCAAGGCCAAGCTGATCGAGCAGAAGCCGCTGGTCCGCAAGTACTGGACCTCGGCAGGCGAGTTGACCGAACTTATGGCAAATGACGAGGTCTACGCCTCGAACACTTGGACAGGCCTGACCAGCAAGGACGTGAACGCGCTGAAAAAGGGCTTCGAGGTCGTCGAGTTCTCGCCCAAGGAAAAATCCGAGGGCTGGATGGATTCGATGATGCTGGTCAAGGACACCCCGAACGAGGATTGCGCCTACAAGTTCATGGCCTATATGCAAGCCGCCGAGGGTCAATGCGCGATCGCGGCTGCGACCGGGTACTTTCCGGTCAACCCCGCCGCAGTGGCGGGCTGCATGGACGACGCCATGAAAAAAGACCGTCAGGTTGGCAACATCGACTTCGTGAAAAGTCTGATCATGTGGGAACAACCCGCGCGCCTCGACAAGTATATCGAGGTCTGGAACGCGGTGAAGGCCGCTCCGTAACCGGCCCGCACCGTCTTCCCCGGCGGATCGGTTACTGCCGGGGAAGTCCCGAACTCAATATTCCAAGGACTGCGCATGGCTGCCCGACCCATCGTGACGCTGGACGGCGTCACCAAAAACTATGGCACTTTCCGGGCGCTCGAGCGCACCGACCTGACCCTTGCCGAGGGCGAATTCGTGACGCTTCTCGGACCCTCGGGTTGCGGCAAGACCACGACGCTGCGCCTGATCGGCGGTTTTGAACATGCGACCTCGGGCCGGATCCAGATCGACGGTCGGGACATGACCGAATCCGCCGCCTATCTGCGGCCCGTAAACACCGTTTTTCAGGACTACGCGCTGTTTCCGCACATGACCGTGGCCGAAAACATCGCCTACGGGTTGAACCGGCGCGATCCCACGGTCGCCGGGCAGGTTAGTGACGCGCTCGACCTTGTCGGTCTGGGCGCATTGCGCGACCGCAATCCGCACCAGCTTTCGGGCGGCCAGAAACAACGCGTCGCCATGGCGCGCGCCATCGTGCGCCGTCCGCGCGTCCTGCTGCTGGACGAACCCCTGTCCGCGCTGGATGTGAAGCTGCGCGAGGGGATGCAGATCGAACTCAAGCGCATCCACCGAGAATTGGGCATCGCCTTCCTGATGGTGACCCACGATCAGGGCGAGGCGATGAGCATGTCGGATCGCATCGTCGTCATGCAGTCGGGCAAGATCAGGCAGATCGGGCGCCCAGAGGAACTTTATGACGCTCCGGCAAGCCCTTACGTCGCAGACTTCATCGGCGGCAGCAACCTGATCGACGCCACGCATGTCACCCGCGACGGCGAATTGCACCGGATCGAGCTGGCCGGAGGCATCCGGTTGCAAGGCATCGCGCGTGACGGTCGGGGATTTGCGACTGGTGCGCCACTGGTCGCGGCCCTGCGCCCCGAGGCGCTGCGCCTTGGGCCTGGCGAAAACACCATTCCTTGCCGGATCACCGAGGTCAATTTTCAGGGCGACCGCATCAGGTTGGAGGTCATACCGACAGGCAGCTCCGCGCGGCTGTCCGTTCAGGTCCAGCGCGTCGGCCTGACAGGCGGCGAAAAACTTACCCATGGCGCTGATGTCACGCTGTCGATCGCGCCCAAAGACGTGATGCTGTTCCCTGCGGAGGCATCATGAAGCTGGACCGCCGCAACGCGCCGGGCTTTCTGGCGCTGTTCTCGCTGCCTTTGATCTGGAGCCTGTTGCTGCTGATCGTGCCCTATCTGATCATGATCTCGGTAGGCTTTTGGCTGCGTAAATACCCGACCTTCGTGCCGGATTTCCAGTTCGCGAATTACGCCCAGATCTTCACCGATCCGCAATATATCGGGGTCATCCTGCGCACGGCCAAGATTGCCGCCTGCGTCACGGTGCTGGCGACCATTCTGGGCTATCCGCTGGCCTATCTGCTGGCCTTCACGGTCCGCTCTCCGGGTTTACGCAACCTGATGTATCTGATGGTGATCGTGCCGCTTTGGGTGTCCTACCTGCTGCGGGCATATACCTGGAAAACGATCCTTGGCACCAACGGAGTTCTGAACTCGTTCCTTCAATCGCTGGGCCTGATTGACGCGCCTTTGGATATTTTTCTTTATAACCAGACCGCTATGGTCATTACTTTAACCTATATCTTCATTCCTTTCATGGTCATGCCGATCTTTTCGTCGCTGGAAAACATTCCGCGCAACCTGATCGAGGCATCCGAGGATCTGGGCATCGGCCCGTTCGGCACTTTCCTGAAGGTCGTGCTGCCCTTGTCGTGGGGCGGGATTCTGGCGGGCGCGACGGTGACCTTCTGCCTGACCTTCGGCGATTTCGTCGCCCCCGTTCTGGTCGGAGGACCGGACGGCACCATGATCGCGAACGTGCTGCAAAACCAGTTCGGAGCCGCGCTGAACTGGCCGCTTGGATCGGCCTTGGCCACGCTGGTGCTGCTGTTGGTGATGGCGATCCTGTGGCTTTCCTCGCGCCTTGACCGGACCGCGCGGATCACCCTGTAACCATAGGAAGACGGAAATGAACAAACTTCTCCTGTGGCAGAAAGGGCTGGTCGGCTTCGCGGTTGCCGTACTGCTGTTCCTGTATCTGCCGATCGTCGTGCTGGTCATGTTCTCGTTCAACGACAGCAAGGTCACATCCTTTCCGCTGTCGGGCTTCACATGGCACTGGTATCAACGGGTTCTGGCCAATTCCCAGATGCTGACAGCCTTGGGCAACAGCCTTTATGTGGCGCTGTTCGCGACGCTCATCTCGGTCGTAGTGGGCGTGCTAGCGGCGCTGGCACTGCACCGCTATGACTTTCCGGGCAAACGGCTGTTCCAGAACACCCTGATCCTGCCGCTCAGCCTGCCGGGGATCGTGACCGGCATCGCCATGCTGAACTTTTACAAGCAGATCGGCATTCCCCAAAGCCTCGGCGCAGTCATCATCGGCCATGCCACCGCGCTGATGGGGATTGTCGTCTCGCAGGTTCTGGCCCGTCTGGAGCGTCTGAACCCGCGCCTGCTGGAAGCCTCGGCGGATCTGGGCGTGCGCCCCATCGCGACCTTCTGGATGGTAACGCTGCCATCCATCCGCAGCTCCGTGATCGGCTCGGCGCTTTTATGTTTCACGCTGTCCTTTGACGAGATTCCGGTCACTTATTTCCTGACCGGTCGCGACGTGACGCTGCCGATCTACATCTATTCGACCCTGCGGCGCGGCATCACCCCCGAGATCAACGCCATCGGCACTATGATCGTCGCGGCCTCGATCCTCATCATCATCTTCTCGGTTCGCCTGCTGCGCGACCGGAACCAGTAATACTACAAGGGAGAACCTGACAATGACCGAATACAGCCGCGATTTCTGGCACGCCCGCGCCGCCAAGCTGAAGCTGCGCACCCAGCATTTCATTGACGGCGCCTACGTCCCGTCCGCCGACGGACGCGTGTTCGAGACGATCAACCCCGCCACCGGCCAGCCGCTTGCCACCGTCGCCCGTGGTGGCCAGGCCGAGATCGACCGCGCCGTCGCCGTCGCCCGCAAGACCTTCCGCTCGGGCGCGTGGTCGCGCATGGCACCGCGCGACCGTCTGGCCGTGCTCGAGAAATTCTCGGCCCTGATCGCCGCCAATGCCGAGGAATTCGCCGTCCTCGACAGCCTCGACATGGGCAAGCCGGTGTCGGACATGCTGCATATCGACGTGCCCGGATCGGTCATGTCGCTGAAATATTTCGCCGAAACCGCCGACAAGATCGAAGGCACCGTGACGGCGACCGATCCTTCTGCGCTGCATTACATCCTGCGCCAGCCTTTGGGTGTCGTCGGCATCATCACCCCGTGGAACTATCCGCTGATGATGGCAGCGTGGAAACTGGGTCCGGCGCTGGTCACCGGCAACTCGGTCGTGCTGAAACCTGCCGAGCAATCGCCCTTGTCGGCGGGTCTACTGGCGGAACTGTTCATCGAGGCAGGCGGCCTCGCGGGCGTGCTTAACGTCGTTCATGGTCTGGGCGAGGAAGCAGGCAAGGCACTGGCCCTGCATATGGATGTGGACAAAATCGCCTTCACCGGCTCGACGGAAGTCGGCAAGCTCTTGATGATCTATGCCGGTCAGTCGAACATGAAGCGCGTCTCGACCGAATGCGGCGGCAAGACCCCGCAGATCGTTCTGGGCGATTGGGACGATCTGGACACCGTCGCGACCTATGCGGTGAACGGTATCTATGGCAACCAAGGCGAGGTCTGCAACGCCGGTTCGCGCATCCTTGTCGAGCGCAGCCTGCATGATGCGTTTGTCGAGAAATTCACCGAAATCACCAAGCAGAACTTTGTTTTGGGCGACCCGCTGGACCCCTCGACCACGATGGGCCCGCTGGTCACCGCCGAGCATCGCGATCGCGTCATGGGCTTTATCACCAAAGGTAAAACCGAGGGCGCGCGACTGGCGTTCGGCGGCGGCGCGCCTTCGCATCTGTCGGCTGGGGCCTTTGTCGAACCCACGCTGTTCACCGGCGTGAATGGCGGCATGACCATCGCGCGCGAGGAAATCTTTGGCCCCGTTGCCACGATCCTGTCGGTGGATGGGCTGGATGATGCGCTGGCGATTGCGAATGACTCGATTTACGGCCTAGCGGCCTCGGTCTGGACCCGCGACCTGACCAAGGCGCACCGCTTTGCGCAGGAAATGGAAGCGGGCGTTTGCTGGGTCAATTGCTTCGACCATGGCGACATGACCTCGATCTGGGGCGGCTACAAACAGACCGGCAATGGCCGCGACAAATGCCTTGAGGCGCTGACCCAATATACCCAGACCAAATCCGTCTGGATCAATCTGGGCTGACCTGATCCGCTCCTTGGCCCGCCGCAGGCATATGATCTGCGGCGGGCAATCCGCTGGTCCGTCACGCCGTTTGGCGCTTGCCAGAACATTTTCCAGCCACTAAAGCCGCCTTGTCGGTTTCCGCAAGGAATTGAAAGGGAATCCGTCGGGGTATCGCTGCCTCGAACCGGAACTGCCCCCGCAACTGTAGGCGACGAGCAGGATACGAATAAGCCACTGTGGCACCGCCATGGGAAGGTCGTATCCCGCGTTGACTCGCCAGTCAGGAGACCTGCCGACGCATGTAACCAAGCGTACCGGACGGGGTGTCCGGGGAGGTGGCTGATGTTTCTCGCTGACATTCCTGTCAGGCGTATCGTGAGATTCCGTGGCGGGGGCATTGATCCCGGCGGGGCATTTTCATGGCCAATTCACCCGAATTCCGGTCGCGACAAGATCGGAGATCGTGGATGTTCCTGAAACCTGTACTTGCTGCTGTTCTGATGGTCTGGGGCGGCACGCCGCCCGCTGCTGCCGATACGGCTTATCCGCTTACCTTGTCGAATTGCGGTGTTGAGCTGAGCTTTGACAGGGCGCCCGAAAGTGCTGTGACCGTCGGTCAGGCCGCGACCGAAATCCTGTATTCCTTGGGTTTGGGTGACAGTATCAAGGGTACTTCGGTGTGGTTTTCCGAAGTTTTGCCGCAGTTCAAGGACGTCAATGACGGGATCGAGCGGCTAGCCGATAATGACCCCAGTTTCGAAAGCGTGGTCGCCAAGCGGCCTGATCTGGTTACGGCACAATATGAGTGGCATGTTGGCCCGCAAGGCATTGTCGCCACGCGACAGCAATTCGCCGATCTCGGGATCGCGAGCTACATCCTGCCGTCGGACTGTGTCGGCAAGGATAACGCATCCGGCTCGGACGGGACGCGGACGGCGATGTATACGATGGACAGCATCTATCGCGGAGTAAACGAACTGGCCCGGATCTTTGACGTCCCGCATCAAGGCGAGACGTTGGTGGCAGACCTTCGGCAGCGCGAAGCCGGGGCAATCGCCAAGGCGAGGGGGCTGGACCTCAGGGACGCCTCGGCGGTGTTCTGGTTTTCATCGGCCGAGATCAGGACAGACCCCTTTGTCGCCGGGCGCAAAGGACCGCCGGGCTATATGATGCAGGCACTGGGGCTGAAAAACGTGGTGGATAGCGACGAGGAATGGCCCGTCGTCAGTTGGGAGACAATCGCCCGCGCCAATCCCTCGGTAATCGTGATCGCCAAGATGGATCGTCGCCGGTTCGCTGCGGATGATTACCGCACGAAGCTCGAATTCCTGCAATCCGATCCGGTCACGCGCCAGATGGATGCGGTGAAGAACAACCGTATCGTGATCCTCGATGCCCATGCAATGGACCCCTCGATCCGCAATGTCGCGGCACTTGAGACCTTGGCCGAAGCCCTGCCGGAATTTGGCCTCGAATGACATTGGCGACCGCCCCTGGCGTCATTGCGCGCCCGAACCGCAGATTGTTCTGCTATGGTTTCGGCGGGATAGCTATACTGCTTCTGGCGGTTTTTGCCGGTGTCGTCTTGGGCGAAACGCCTTTGCCGCTGTCTCGGGTAGCGAATGTGCTGGCGCATCGGATCGGGGGCGCGGCGCTGGCTGCCGACCCGATTGATGCGGGGATCATCTGGAACTACCGGATGCCCCGAACGCTGGTTGCTGCGGCCTGTGGCGCGGGTCTGGCCCTGTCGGGGCTGGTGCTGCAATCGCTTGTGCGCAATGCGCTAGCCGACCCGTATCTGCTAGGGGTTTCGGCCGGCGCCTCGACCGGAGCAGTCGCCGTGACGATCATGGGCATCGGCGGCGGAGCGATCGGCATCTCGGCCGGAGCATTCTTAGGTGCAGCGCTTGCCTTCGGTCTGGTCGCGTTCCTTGCGCGGGCGGCGGGCGGCGGATCGTCCCAACTGGTGCTGGCAGGAATTGCGGGCTCACAGCTTTTCAATGCAATGACCAGCTTTTTCATCGCGAAATCGGCCAATGCCGAGCAAGCACGGGGGATCATGTTCTGGCTGCTCGGCAACCTTTCCGGCGTGCGCTGGCCCGATGTGGCGCTTGCTGGACCAACCGCTATACTCGGCTTGCTGATCTGCTTTTGGCATGTCCGCGCCATGGACGCGTTCAGCTTTGGAGCATCGTCTGCGGCTTCATTGGGTGTCCCCGTCCGACGCGTGACTGCGGCGCTGATCGGCGCCGTGACCTTGATGACTGCGGTCATGGTCAGTCTGGTCGGGGCGATCGGTTTCGTGGGACTAGTGATCCCGCACGCCATGCGCTTCCTTGTCGGAGCACGGCACGCTGCCCTTGTTCCAGCCTCGGCTTTGGCCGGTGCGGTATTCATGATCGCCGCCGATATCGCATCGCGCATGATGATCTCTGGTCAGGTCGTGCCCATCGGCGTTGTCACCGCGCTGGTTGGCGCGCCAGGTTTTGCCGCGATCCTGATCCATAGAAGAAGGCTGCCATGAGGCTGGTTGCGACAAAACTTGGCCTGCGCGTTCAGGGCCGTACGATTGTGGATGACGTCGATCTCGACATCCCGGCCGGCGAGACCTTCGGATTGGTCGGACCGAACGGCTCGGGCAAATCAACGTTGCTGCGCTTGCTGGCCGGTCTATGTCGTCGTGGGACAGGACAGGTTCAGCTGGACGGAGTCGCGATTAGCTCCTTGTCACGCCGCGAGGTCGCCCGCCGCCTGGCATTCGTCGAACAGCAGACGGAAACCTCGGACGCCCTGACCGCGCGGAACGTGGTCGAACTGGGGCGCACCCCCTGGATCAATGCCTTGAGCCCTTTCGGTTCGGAAAACGTCCGCATCGTCGATCAAGCGATGCAGGCGGTGGGTATGGAGGGTATGGGGGCCTGCCCGTGGTCGACCTTATCGGGCGGAGAGCGACAGCGGCTGCAAATCGCCCGTGCCTTGGCGCAAGATCCGCAGATCCTGCTGTTGGACGAGCCGACCAACCATCTGGACATTCATCATCAGTTGTCTCTTTTGCGGCTGGTCTCGCGTTTGCCGATGACGGTCGTGATGGCACTGCACGACCTGAATCAGGCGATGGGTTGCGACAGGGTGGGCGTCATGTCCGAAGGACGAATGGTCGCTTGCGGCCCCCCCGCAGACGTTCTGACACCAGACAGGCTGGGCCGGATTTTCCGCGTTCGCGGCTCGACGCTGTACGATCCGCAGGATGGCGCGACATTGTTCAGGTTCCACAATCTTGATGAGACACATTAAGCCATGGTCAGGGTTGAAGGACATTTCGGTGAATGGATACAGGGCCGCCTTGGCCCCTCGGGACCGGTCGTATTGGTCACGATGGCTTGCCCCGCTTTGGCGGTTCGGGTTGTCCCGCTCGAATACGGGGCTTTGCACGTCGCGCAGAACCCGCGCGTGCTGACGGACCAAGGGATCGAACAGCTTTTCTGCCGCCTTCCGCTAAAGACGGGATCGTATAGCCTGACCGCCGAGATGCCGCCCGGCGGTGGGGCAGGGGCATCGACCGCGGCCCTTGTCGCACTCGCGCGGGCCGCAGGGCTTTGCAGCAACGACCACGAGCAGCTGGTACAGGTCTGCCTGACCATCGAAGGAGCAAGCGACCCCTTGGCGCTTCCCGAACCTGATGCGCTGCTATGGGCATCGCGGCAGGGCGAAGTGGTCGACCACCTTCCCCCGCCGCCGATGGCCGAGATCGTCGGCGGCTTCTGGGGTGATCCATTACGGACCGACCCGCTGGACCTGTCTTTTGCCGATGTCACGGATCTGGTCCGCGAGTGGCGTAACGGACCCGATATTGGCTGCGCGGCAAAGATCGCCTCGCAATCCGCGCTACGATGTACCGCGCTGCGCGGGCCGTTTGATGATCCGACAGCCGATCTGGCCCGCGAGTTGGGCGCGCTCGGGCATGTGCGGGCGCATACCGGATCGGCGCGGGGCCTCATCTTCCGGCCGGGCGAGGCCCTGCCGGATACCGAAGCGAAACTGCAAGCCGCCGGATTCACCCGCACCTTGCGTTTCCGCACAGGGGAACGCGCATGAACTATGCCGCGATGATGCTGGTGGCGCTGGCGCTGGATGCGGCAATCGGTTGGCCCGCTTGGCTTTATCGCCGCGTCGGGCATCCGGTCACATGGTTGGGCAATCTGATTTCAACGCTTGAGGTTCGGCTGAACCGGCATGGGCCAAGCGCTTTCGTCACCGGAGCCGTCACTGTCATTGCGGTCACAACAGCCGCCCTTCTTCCCGCGATGACCCTGCAACTGGTGTTGCCATCGGGATGGATCGGAACCCTGATCGGAGGCGCGCTGGCATGGCCGCTGATCGCGGCGCGGTCGCTGCACGATCATGTCGTAGCGGTAGCGCGTCCATTGGCGACCGGCGACATTGCGGGCGCGCGCCGATCGGTGGGCATGATCGTCGGTCGCGATCCCCGACAACTCGATCAGGGCGGCGTCGCGCGGGCGGCGTTGGAAAGTCTGGCCGAGAACAATTCGGACGGCGTCGTCGCTCCGATCTTTTGGGGCGTCGTCGCGGGCTTGCCGGGAATTGCGGTCTACAAGGCCGTGAACACGATGGATTCCATGATCGGACATCGCAACCCGCGTTACGAGTATTTCGGTAAGGTCGCGGCGCGGCTTGACGATCTGATGAACCTGATCCCCGCGCGGCTGACGGGGGTTCTGCATGTGCTGGCCTCGGGGAGGCCAGTGCGGGCGTTTCGGGTCATGCGAAGCGACGCCCGTCATCATCGTTCCCCCAATGCAGGCTGGCCCGAAGCGGCCATCGCCGGAGCGCTCGATGTCCGGCTGTCCGGCCCACGGGTCTATGCCGAACATATAGCAGACGAGCCATGGCTGAACGGGACCGCACGCGATCCCGAACCAGCCGACCTTGCCCGCGGTCTGGCACTATACCGGCAATCGATCCTGATCTGCGCCGCAGGGCTGGCGTTTCTGGCAATCATCTAAGGGGATAGACATGCGCGATCATGGCGGCGATCCGGACCGGGCACGGCAGATTTATGGTGAGGGGGACTGGCTGGACCTGTCCACCGGCATCAATCCGGTTCCCTATCCGGTCCCGACATTGCCCTTGCATGCGTGGTCGGACCTGCCGACCTCCACGGACATGGCGGGCCTTCTATACGCTGCGCGACAGGCTTACCAATCCAAGGCCGCCATCGTCGCCCTAGCCGGAGCGCAGGCAGCCATCCAGCTTGTCCCGAGGTTAATGGCCACAGGCCATGCCCGCGTACTTGGCCCCACCTACAATGAACACCTGGCCGCATTGGTCGCGCATGGCTGGACCGTCGAACAGGTGTCGGATCCTGAAGATCTGGCCGGAGCCGATCTGGCGACCATCGTCAATCCGAACAATCCCGATGGCCGATGCTATCCACCCGAAAGCTTGAACGCTCTTGCCGATCAGGTCGGACTGCTTGTGGTCGATGAAAGCTTTGCCGATCCCGAACCCGCATTCTCCTTGGCACCTTCGCTAGGGCCGGAAAACGGGAATATTGTCGTTCTCCGCTCGTTCGGGAAGTTCTTCGGTCTTGCCGGAATCCGGTTGGGATTTGCGCTTGCCGGTCGGGAAATGGCGGAACGGATCGCGCAACTGGCTGGCCCGTGGGCCGTCAGCGGCCCTGCCATCGCTCTTGGCCGGATGGCGCTTGCCGACATGGATTGGCAGGACCGGACCCGCGAAAGGCTTGTCGCCGATGCGGCGCGGATGGATCGCGCGGCCCATACAGCCGGATGGCGGCAGGTCGGCGGAACCACGTTGTTCCGGACCTATGCCGCGCCAGACGCAAGCCGCGCGCAGGAACATCTTGCCCACGCCCATATCTGGACACGGATTTTTCCCTATTCGCGGCATTGGATACGCCTTGGGCATCCCGGAACCGAGCAAGGCTGGGATAGGCTCGAGGCCGCACTAACGCGCGAGTGCGAGTAGGCCTTCGATATCCAGATGCTGTTCAAGATGGTCGGCGAGGTCGTCCAACACCTGCTCGACCGTCGCATCGTAGCGATTTTGCGCAACCACTCCGAAATCGGCAAGAAAGGCCAAGCGGAACGCGTCGTCGCGGAACAATCCATGCAGATAGCTGCCCGCCACGCGGCCATCCTGACTGATGGCCCCCTCAGGTTCTCCCGCAATCATGCTGAAGGCGCGGCTACAATCCGGCCCCGAGGTGCGGCCGATATGGATTTCATAACCGCGACAGGCAATGCCGGTCGGAACATGCACGGCCTCGACCTCGGTCAGTCGTTTTTCGCCGGTCATCACGGTCGAGACGTCCAGAAGTCCCAGCCCCGCATCACTGCCCGACGGCCCTTCGATCCCGTCGGGATCCGACACGAGGCGACCCAGCATCTGATAGCCGCCGCAAATACCCAGAATTCTGCCACCGCGCCGATGATGCGCGGCAAGGTCAATGTCCCAACCCTGATTGCGCAGGAATGCCAGATCGCCCCGGGTCGATTTCGTGCCCGGCAAAATGACCAGATCAGCGTCGCCGGGGATTGCCTGTCCGGTCTCCAGCATTGTCAGGCGTACCAAGGGTTCTTGCGACAACGGATCGAGATCATCGAAATTCGCGATCCGAGGCAACCTCAAGCAGACAATATGCAAGCCGCTGTTTTTCCGCTCGGAACGGATGTCCAAAGCATCCTCGGCAGGCAATTTCCACGCATCGGCGAACCATGGGCAGACACCGAATCCGGCCCAACCCGTCAGCTTGGCGATCAGGCTATATCCATCGTCAAATAATCTGGGATCTCCTCGGAAACGGTTGATAATGAAACCATTGATCTGCATGGCGTCGCGCGAATCCATCACCGCTTTCGTCCCGACGATTTGCGCGATCACACCACCCCTGTCGATGTCTCCGGCCAGAACGACCGGAACGTCAGCAGCACGCGCAAAACCCATATTCGCGATGTCGTTCTTGCGCAGGTTGACCTCGGCTGGACTGCCCGCGCCTTCCACCAGCACCAGATCGTATTGCGCGCGCAAGCGGGCGTAGCTTTCCAGCACCCGATCCAGCAATTGAGGTTTCAGCACCGCGTAATCGCGGGCGCGGGTCGTGGCCAGACGCTTACCCTGAACGATGACCTGAGCGCCGGTCTCGCTTTCGGGCTTCAGCAGCACCGGATTCATGTCGGTATGCGCGGCAACTCCGCAGGCAAGGGCTTGCAGGGCCTGAGCGCGACCGATCTCGCCGCCGTCACGGGTGACCGCCGCATTGTTCGACATGTTCTGAGGCTTGAACGGCGCGACCGACAGCCCACGCCGCCGCGCCGCCCGACATAGCCCCGCCACCAGAAGGGACTTGCCGACATTGCTGCCGGTCCCCTGTATCATCAATGCGCGCGCCATCTTATCGGGCCGGACCACCAGCAGATCGCATCAGAATTCGATGCCCCGCTGCGCCATGACGCCTGACCGGAACGGGTGCTTGATCAGGGTCATTTCCGTCACCAGATCGGCAATCTCGATCAATTCTGGCTTGGCATTGCGTCCGGTCAGGCAGACATGGGTCATATGCGGCTTGTCGTTGCGCAGAAAATCGACCACCTCGTCGACGTCCAGATAGTCATAGCGCAGCGCGATGTTGATCTCGTCCAGCAGCACGAACTGGATCTGGGGATCAAGGATCTGCTTTTGCGCGATGCGCCAGCCATTTTGCGCGGCGGCAATGTCGCGTTCGCGGTCCTGTGTTTCCCATGTGAAGCCCTCGCCCGAGACGAAAAAGCGGCATTCTTTGGCAAAGCGGTCACGCAGAAGGGTCTTTTCACCGGTATCGCGGTCGCCCTTGATGAACTGCACGACGGCGCAGGGCATTCCATGCGCGATGCAACGCATCACCATCCCGAAACCGGACGAGGATTTGCCCTTGCCGGAACCGGTATGGACGATGACCAGACCCTTTTCTTCGGTCTTGCTCAGCATCATTTCATCGCGTGCGGCCTTGATCCGCTTCATTTTTTCCGCGTGACGATCTGTCGGATCTTCCATGGCCGGCTCCTTCGGGTGCTTGACAGGCACAGTCGGCTCGGACAATAGCAGTCGGGCTGGTGCCTGTGCAAACAGGTGAAAAGGGAATGTGCAGGCCGGTTCCGGTCAAGAGCACAGCCGCCCCCGCGACCGTGAACGAAAAGGGTGCCCAAGGCCACTGGCCGCGCAAGCGGTTCGGGAAGGCAGGGAAACCGCAGGAGCCGCGCTCCGAGATTCGTAAGCCGGGAGACCTGCCAGCATGTGACGCATGTAACCGGACGGGGTGTTTCGGTGTGGGACGTCTGGCCCTTGACGGCCGGGTTCTCGCTTTTGGCCCCCATCCCTTTTCGCTGGGCGAGACCGATGGACCAACAGACGGCCCGAGTTGAATTGTTGATCTGCACCCGCTGCCAGCGGACCGATCAGCCGGGCGACAGCGACGACCGCCCCGGTGCCGCGCTATACAAAAGCCTTTCCGGTGCCGGTCTTGACGCCGTTACCGTCACCCCCGTCGAATGTCTGTCCAATTGTTCCCGTGGTTGCACCATCGCGCTGCGCGGTCCGGGCCGCTGGACCTATGTCTACGGCAATCTCGACGAGCGCAGCCATCTTGACGCGATCCGGGACGGTGCCCGGAAATATTGCAAAAGTCCTGACGGTCTGGTGCCCTGGCGCGACCGGCCCGAGCATTTCCGCAAGAACTGCATTGCCCGCATTCCCCCTATGGAGACCGTCTGAATGGCCAATCTTGAGAAACTTCCTGTGACCGTCATCACCGGCTTTCTGGGTGCGGGTAAGACCACGCTGATCTCGCATCTGATGCGCAATCCGGGTGGCAAACGCCTTGCCGTGATCGTGAACGAATTCGGCGAAGTGGGCGTCGATGGCGAAATTCTAAGAAGCTGCGCCATCCCGGAATGTCCGGTCGAAAACATCGTCGAACTGGCCAATGGCTGCATCTGCTGCACCGTCGCGGATGATTTCATCCCGACAATCGAGGCATTGATGGCACTCGATCCGCGCCCCGATCACATCCTGATCGAAACCTCCGGCCTCGCCTTGCCGAAACCTTTACTCAAGGCGTTCGACTGGCCTGCGATCCGTTCGCGCATCACGGTTGACGGCGTTATCGCACTTGCCGATGCCGAGGCCGTCGCCGCAGGCCGTTTCGCGCCCGATATCGCGGCCGTGGATCGCCAGCGTCTGGCCGATGACAGCATCGACCACGAAACCCCTTTGTCCGAGGTCTTCGAGGATCAGATCGCCTGTGCCGATCTCGTGCTGCTGACAAAGCCCGATCTGGCCGGACCGGAAGGGATCGAACGTGCCCGCGCCGCCATCCTTGCCGAGGCGCCCCGCGCCTTGCCGATCATCGAACTGACCGAGGGGGCCATTGATCCCCGCGTCATTCTTGGTTTGGCCGCTGCCGCCGAAGACGACCTCGCCGCTCGGCCCTCGCATCATGACGGGGCGGACGACCACGAACACGACGATTTCGAAACGGTCGTAATTGATCTGCCGCCGGTGAACGAACCCGCCGATCTGGTGCGACGGATCGAGGAACTGGCGCGAGGCCGCAATATCCTTCGGGTCAAAGGCTATGCTGCGGTCACCGGCAAGCCGATGCGATTGCTGGTCCAGGCGGTCGGCGCGCGCGTCCGGCACCAGTTCGACCGTCCGTGGCGCAGCGACGAACCGCGTCAGGGCCGCTTGGTCGTGATTGCCGAACATGACGACATCGACCTTGCCACGATCCGCGCCGCGTTGCTGCCGCAGGATGCTGTGGCGCAATAGGCCAGGATCGTCATGCACGTCATCTTCCGCGAAAGCCACGGACTTGAGGAAACCGAGATCCCGACGGATCTGGGGCAAAATCCGGCCGATCTGGTGGTCCTGTCCTTTTCGGACAGCGACCTCAGCGCTTTTGCGGCAGCGTGGCATCGCGGAAAAGATGTCGGCGCCGATCTGCCAGATCTGCGGCTGGCAAATATCACAGCGCTGAAGCACCCGCTTTCCGTTGACACCTATGTCGAGAACACGCTGTCGGGCGCGCGGGCGATCCTGATCCGGTTGATCGGAGGTCTTCCCTATTGGTCATATGGCGTCCAACAGATCGAGCGGCTGGCACGCGAACGATCGATCGCATTGGCGGTTCTACCCGCAGATGGTCGGCCCGATCCACGACTCGATGCGGTTTCGACATTGCCACCGGCGGTTCTGGATCGGCTCGCACGTCATTGCGATCAGGGCGAGACCGATGCGGCGTTGGCACTTTTAGCGCACTCGGCGGGACTTAAGGCGATGGCCCCGCCTTCAGGAACCGTGCTGCCCGATTTCGGTTTCTGGACGCCCAAGGGCGGACCTGTTCCCACCGCGCCTGAATGTAGCCGACCCATTGTCGTGATCGTATTTTATCGATCCTATCTGGTTGCCGCCGATCTTGCCCCGATCACGGCGCTATCGAAGGCCCTCGAAGCACGAGGGTTCGAGGCCGTCGGCTTGTTCGTACCGTCGCTCAGGACACAACCGGCGCAGGGCTGGGTCGCCGGACAGATCGCTGCGCTGACGCCGGTATCCATCATCAACGCCACCGCATTCTCGGCCAGTGACGAGCACGGTTCGTCGCCTTTGGATGTGGCGGATGTACCGGTTTTCCAGATCGCGCTGGCGACATCCGACCGGACGGCCTGGCTTCAATCCGCGCGAGGGATGTCTCCTGCGGATTTGGCGATGAACGTCGTCCTGCCCGAAGTTGACGGCCGAATTTTTGCAGGCGTTGCCTCGTTCAAGGAACCCGACAGCCCCGACGCAGAATTGGAGTTCTCGCGTCTTGTCCACAAACCGGACCCCGACCGGATAGCCGCAATCGCGGATCGTGTGGCAGGTTGGCACCGCTTGACGCAGCGCGGTTCGACGCGGCGCGTGGCGCTGGTTCTTTCGACCTATCCGGGGCGGGAATGGAACATGGCTCATGCGGTCGGGATGGACGCGCTTGCTTCTGCCGAAGCAATCCTCAGCGATCTTGCCGATGCGGGTCACGACGTCGCGACCGGAGCACCATTGCATCAGGCACTTGGGAGCGAGCGGATCTTTTGGCCGCTGAACGACTACCTTAAAGCCCTGAAACGCTTGCCTGACGCCCTATGCAAGGCGTTGCTGGATAGGTGGGGGGACCCGACCGCCGACCCCGACCTGACCGCGAACCGCTTCGCCTTTGCCGCAGTCAGACGCGGTACGGCACTGGTCGCGTTACAACCCGAACGCGGTATTCCCGCCGAGCGCGCTGCCGAATATCACGATCTGTCCCGCGTCCCCCGCCATGCCTACGTCGCCTTTTACCTTTGGCTCCGCGATCAGGCCGACGCTCTGGTCCATATCGGGGCACATGGCACTCTGGAATGGCTGCCGGGCAAATCGGTCGCCTTGTCGAAACTGTGCTGGCCCGAGGCATTGATCGGAGACCTGCCGGTCATCTATCCGTTCATCGTGAACGATCCCGGAGAGGCGGCCCAAGCCAAGCGCCGGATCGGAGCGGTGACGCTTGGCCACATCCCTCCGGCGCTGAAATCCTCGGGGATACCGCCACGCCTGACGCGGCTCGAAGCTTTGCTGGACGAGTTTTCCAATGCGGACGGGCTAGATCCAAAAAGGCGCGACAGATTAATCCAAAGTATAAGAAATGAAGCCCAAGCGCTTGGTATAAATGAAGATGTAAAGTTGAATGAAAGCGCCGACACGGCCGAGATCATAACCCGTCTCGACAGTTTCGTGTGCGACGTCAAGGAAAGCCAGTTCGGCGACGGGTTGCATGTCTGGGGCCGCGAACCGGCGGTGCGGCCAAGCTTTGAGGTCGCGGCCTCCGTCGCAGCCGAACGCCGGTCCCTGATTGCCGCCTTGGCGGGGCGGCGGATCAACTCTGGCCCGTCCGGCTCACCCTATCGCGAGCGGCTGGACGTATTGCCGACGGGCCGGAACCTTTACACCACCGACCCGCGCAGTGTGCCGACCCGCGCCGCTTACGCGCAGGGACAGGTTCTCGCGGATGAACTGGTCCGACGGCAGCTTCAGGATCTGGGCGACTGGCCGCGCGGAGTAATCGTCGATCTGTGGGGCTCGGCGACGATGCGGACGGCGGGCGAGGAATTCGGCATGGCATTGGCCCTGCTGGGCGTCCGTCCCGTCTGGGACACAGGTTCCGAGCGGGTGTCGGGCGTTGAAATCCTGCCTCTTGCCGAAATGGACCGCCCGCGCATCGACGTGACCTTGCGGGTGTCTGGGCTGTTTCGGGACGTTTTCCCGACACTCTCGACGCTCTTCCAGCAGGCGGTGCGCGCCCTGTCGCTACGGGACGAGGCACGCGATTGGAACCCATATGTCGGGCAGAACTTCCCGCGCGTTTTTGGCCCAGAACCGGGCAGCTACGGTCTGGGCATGGGGGCGCTGCTTGGTGACTATTCCGAGACCGGACGCCGCGCTGCTGGCGAGGCATGGCTTGCCGCCTCGGCCTGGGCCATTGATGGCGATCAGGCCAAACGGGACGAGGCAGGCATCCGCTCCCGCGTCGCCGCAGCGGATAGCTTTGTCCACCTGCAGGATCTTCCCGAGACGGACCTGCTGCTTGCCGAGGATTACGCCAGCCACGAGGCAGGCTTTGCCGCGGCCAAGCGGATCGCGGGCGGCTCTGCGGCGCTGTTCCATCTCGATTCCACGGATCCCGCGCGACCACGCGCCCGTATCCTCTCCGAGGAGATAGCCCGCGTCGTTCACGCCCGCGCGGCCAATCCCGCATGGATCGGCGGCATGAGGCGCCACGGATATCGGGGCGCCGCCGAGATCGCGGCGACACTGGAAAACATGGCGACATTCGCGCATCTGGCGCAAGCCGTTTCGCCCCATCTGTTCGATCTATTCTGGGACGCAACCTTGGGTGACGATGCCGTGGCCGAATTTTTGCGCGATGCAAACCCTGCGGCGCTGGACGCGATGCACAAGCGCTTTGCCGAATTGCATGCAGCAGGCCTATGGCCGTCACGGCGCAATTCGGTGCTGGCCGCTTTAGGTGCGGGCAAATGAGCGCGTCAGAAATTCGTGGCTGGTGCCCCGGCGCGCACCGACCGATGATGTCGGGCGACGGATTGGTGGTCCGCGTGCGCCCGCCCGCAGGCGAGTTGACGCGCAGGCAGGCTTCGGGTCTGGCCGATGCGGCCGAACGCTACGGGAACGGCCAGATAGAATTGACGAACCGCGCCAATCTGCAAGTTCGCGGGGTCAGCAACGACAATTATGCATCACTGCTTTCGGATCTGGCCGATCTGGATCTGCTCGATCACGATGCGAGCACCGAACGGCGACGCAACATCGTGACCGATCCATTCCGCGCGACCGATCCTGATGATCCGCAACAAGTCATCTCGATGGCATTGGCACAGGGTCTTTCCTCATCCTGCTTCGAGGATCTGCCTTCAAAGTTCGGATTTGTCATAGATTCAGGTCCTGAAAGGCAGTTGGCGGCGATCAGGGGCGATATCAGGATCGAGGCTTCCGGTTCTGACCTGATCGTTCGGGCGGACGGGCAGGAGCTGGGGCGTGCCGTTCAGAACGCCTCGGCGGCGGTTGAGTTGGCGCTGGATCTGGCCAAATGGTTCATCGCCTCGGGTGGAATTGGGGATGACAGGCGAGGTCGCATGGTCCGGCATTTTGCCCAAGGTGCGATCTTGCCGATTAAGGGAGATTCACACCCGAACCCGGTCGCCAAGCCATCTGTTCCGGGACCGAGGCGGCAAGGGCTGCTACTGGCAGCGGTCTTTGGCCAGTTGGCAAGCGCCGATTTGCGGTGGCTGGCCCAGTCCTTAACAACGAACATCCGGATCACGCCTTGGCGAATGGTTTATGTGCCAAGCACGATCCGCCAAGCTGTGCTGGCAGGTTCGGATGGCCTGATCCTTGACCCCGATGATCCCTTGCTGCGGATCAGTGCCTGTACGGGTGCGCCGGCGTGCCCTCAGGCCAATATGAAAACACGCGACATCGCGCGGGAAGTGGCCAGATATTTGCCGGTGACGGCGCGCCTGCATGTATCGGGCTGCGCCAAGGGCTGCGCCCATCCCAAACCATGCGAGCTGACTTTGGTCGGTCGGGAGGGCGGCTTTGATTTGATCAGGAACGGCGCAGCGTGGGACGAACCCGATCTTCGGGCCATTCCGCCCGAACGCTTGCAGGAATTCATTGGCGGATGACATATGCCCTATACTTATGAAACCAACGGCGCGGCGATCTATGCCGAAAGCTTCGCAACAATCAGGTCCGAGGCGAAGCTTGACCGCTTCGACGCCGATGAGGAACGGGTCGCCGTCCGTATGATCCACGCCGCAGGTCTGATCGGGCTAGAGGAGCATATCCGCTTTTCTTCCGACGTGGTCGTTCACGCACGCGACGCGTTGAAGGCAGGTGCTCCGATCCTGTGCGACGCGCGGATGGTCAGCGAAGGGATCACCCGCAAACGGCTGCCCGCCGACAATCAGGTCATTTGCACCCTGCACGCCCCCGAGGTTGCCGATCTGGCCTCCGGCCTTGGCACGACACGTTCGGCGGCCGCGCTGGAGCTTTGGCGGCCGCATCTGGGTGGTGCAGTGGTTGCGATCGGAAATGCGCCCACCGCTCTGTTCCATCTGCTTGAAATGCTCGAGAGCCGTGATTGTCCGCGACCGGCTGCAATCATCGGCTGTCCGGTCGGTTTCGTCGGGGCCGCTGAATCCAAGGCGGCGCTTTGGGCCGCTGGCACCGTGCCCTGCGTCATCGTTCAGGGACGTCTTGGCGGCAGCGCGATCACCGTCGCAGCAATCAACGCCATCGCGAGCCCTGCAGAATGAAAACCGGCACAATCTATGGCGTGGGTCTTGGACCCGGCGATCCGGACCTGATGAGCGTGCGGGCCGACCGTCTCGTGCGCGGTGCCAAGCACGTCGCCTATTTCCGCAAGGCAGGGCGCGCGGGCAGGGCGCGCAAAATCGTCGACGGCATGTTGCTTCAGGATGCCGTTGAATTCGCGATGGAGTATCCGGTCACGACCGAAATTCCTCTGGACGATCCGGCCTATAGCGCGACGCTGTCGGATTTCTATACCTACGTCACCTCGCGGCTGATCGCTTTGGCTGACGCGGGCGAGGATGTCGTCGTCCTGTGCGAAGGCGACCCGTTTTTCTACGGCTCGTTCATGCATCTGCATACCCGTTTGTCTGGCCGTGTGCCGGTATCGGTCGTGCCCGCGATTACCGGCATGTCGGCGGCATGGACCGCGACCGGAACTCCGGTGACATGGGGCGATGACGTGTTGACCGTACTTCTGGGCACCATGCCCGAGACGGAACTTGCCCGTCGCATGGCCGATTCCGATGCCATCGTGGTGATGAAAGTCGGTCGTAACCTTCCGCGTGTCCGCGCCGCATTGGATCGCGCGGGCAAGCTGGAACAAGCGTGGCTGGTCGAATGCGCAAGCATGGAAAGCGAGCGCGCGGTGCCACTTGTCGAAGCCGGAGACCGGACCGTGCCATATTTTTCGATCGTCATCGTGCATGGCCAAGGACGGCGACCATGAGCGGTTGGCTTGTGATCGCGGGGTTGGGACCGGGCAATGAACAGCTTGTCACGCCCGAGGTGAGCGTCGCGCTTCGGGATGCAACCGATATCGTCGGCTATATCCCCTATGTCCGCCGCGTCGCGCCTCGTGTCGGGTTGACGCGGCATGAAAGCGACAATCGGGTCGAGCTTGACCGCGCCCGCAACGCCCTTGAGATGGCGGCCGCCGGTCAGCGCGTCGTTGTGGTCAGTTCGGGTGATCCGGGGGTCTTCGCCATGGCCTCGGCTGTGTTCGAAGCCGTCGAGGCCGGACCACCGCATTGGCGCGATCTGGATATCCGCGTGCTACCCGGTGTGACCGCAATGCTGGCCGCAGCCGCACGGGCCGGCGCGCCGTTGGGGCATGATTTCTGCGCGATCAATCTCAGCGACAATCTGAAACCTTGGCAGGTGATCGAGAAACGTTTGCGTCTGGCGGTCGAGGCCGACTTCGCGATGGCCTTGTATAACCCCCGATCATCGGCGCGCCCCGAAGGCTTTGGCCGCATGCTGCATATCCTGCACGACATTTGCGAACCAAAGCGGGTGCTGATCTTTGCCCGTGCCGTCTCGACCCCCGAGGAAACCTTGCGGGTGGTGAGCCTTGCCGAGGCGACGCCCGAAATGGCGGATATGCGAACCGTCGTTCTGGTCGGATCATCGGCCACTCGGGTCGTCAGCCGCGCCGGATCGCCGTTCGTTTACACTCCGCGCTCGGTGCTGGCATGAAGCCACAGCAGCGCCTCATCGACATGATGCACCTCGATTGCCGCCGGAACTTCGGGGCGGTCGATCATCAGCACCGGAATACCCAAGCTTCGTGCCGCAGCGATCTTGGCGTAGGCGCCTTCGCCCCCCGAGTTTTTCGACACGACCAGATCAATCGCGTGCTTTTGCATCAAGGCGCGGTCGGGATCAGGATGGAACGGGCCACGATCAACCAAAATCCCGACATCGGGCAAAGGCAAAGCCGCGAGGGGCGGATCAATCAGTCGCAACAGGTAGAAGTGCTGCGGGTTGGGCGCGAAATCGTCCAGATGCATGCGCCCGACAGCCAGCATGACGCGCATTGCGGGGCGGTTCAACGCCGCCACGGCTGCGGGAATGTCGGCCACAATCGTCCATCTGTCACCGTCAGTTGCCAGCCATGGCGGGCGCGTCAGCCGCAGCAATGGCACCTGCACCTTGGCACAGGCCAGAACGGCATTGCAGCTCATCTGCGCGGCAAAGGGATGGGTCGCGTCGATGACCTGGCTGAACCGCTGCTCGCGCAGATATTGCGCCAGCCCGTCCACCCCGCCAAATCCGCCGACACGCATCGGAAGGGCTTGCAGTCTGGGGGACTCGACCCGTCCCGCCAAAGAGACCAACCCGCGGATTCCGCTTTCGGCCATGCGCCGTACAAGAGCGCTTGCCTCGGTCGTACCGCCAAGTATCAGGACGTTGGGACTCATGGCTAGAACTCCGTGGCTGACCATTATCGGTATTGGCGAAGATGGCCCGGAAGGGCTGTCACCGGCAAGCCGCGCCGCACTTGAACAGGCGGATGTGATGATGGGATCGGCGCGTCATCTCGGGCTTTTGCCGGAAACAACCGCCCCAAAAATTACTTGGCCGGTTCCGTTTTCCGATGGGCTGCAAGTCTTGCAAGATCTGAAACCCAGACGTGTCGCGGTGCTGGCGTCGGGCGATCCGTTCTGGTTCGGTGCGGGCAGTGTGATCGCCCGCGCGCTTCAGCCAGACGAATGGCGCGCGATCCCCGGCCCCTCGACCTTTGCGCTGACGGCCGCGCGTCTGGGCTGGGCTATCGAGCAGACGACCTGCCTTGGCCTGCACGCCGCGCCCCTGACGCGGTTGCGCCCGCATCTTGCTGCGGGGCGGCAGCTGATCGTCTTGCTGCGCGACGGTCCCGCCGTGACCGAGCTTGGCCACTATCTGGACGGGCAGGGCTTTGGCGACAGCAATCTGACGATCCTTGAGGCGCTTGGCGGTCCGCGTGAACGGATCACCGATGCCTGCGCCAATGATATTCCACACCGCGATTTCAGCCACCCCGTTGCTGTCGCGGTTGCTTGCGCGGGGGCGGGGCAGCCGCTGCCGATCTGCTCGGGGATCGAGGACGGCTTTTTCGAAACCGACAGCCAGATCACCAAACGCCCGATCCGTGCGCTGGTCCTTTCGGCGCTCGCTCCGAAACCGTCCGAATTGCTATGGGATATCGGTGGTGGGTCGGGCTCGATTGCGATCGAATGGTTGCTCAGCCATGGCACGACCCGAGCCATCGCCATCGAACCACGACCCGACCGCGCCGACCGTATCCGACGGAATGCCGACCGGCTGGGTGTCGACCGTCTGATTGTCCATCTTGGTTCCGCGCCCGAGGCGCTGACAGGACTTCCGCCGCCGCAGGCCGTCTTTATCGGCGGGGGATTGTCTCAGAACCTGCTTCAAGACCTGCATCAAACGCTGCCGGTTGGAACGCGTCTGGTGGCCCATGCCGTAACGCTGGAATCCGAGACATTGTTGACCGAATGGCACGGCAGGCTAGGCGGCGAGATGCTCAGGATTGCCCTATCGGAAACCGTGCCCTTGGGCCCGAAACGGGCTTGGAAATCGGCTTATCCGGTGGTCCAGTGGCGGGTGACACTATGATTGTGGCGGGCTTCGGCTTCCGTGCCTCGGCCACGGTTGAAAGCCTATCAGACGCCTTCAGACGCGCCTCGGGAGGGCGTTCCGTCGATCTGCTTTCCACGGTCGATGACAAGGCGATAACAGAATTATTCCAGATGTTTGCAGCGAAAACCGAGAAAACGGTCGTCGGTGTGGATCACGCCACACTGGCGCTTCAGCGCACCCGAACCCAATCCACCGCATCGATCAATGCGCGCGGAACGGGCAGCGTGGCCGAGGCGGCCGCCCTTGCCGCCGCAGGACCGGATGCCCGCCTGTTAGGCCCGCGCGTGCTGTCTGCCGACCGGCTGGCAACCTGCGCCCTGGCTCAAGGAGATAAACCATGACCGTGCATTTTATCGGGGCCGGACCCGGCGCACCTGACCTACTGACGCTTCGCGGGCGCGACTTGATCGCGTCCTCACCGGTCTGTCTTTACGCGGGTTCCTTGGTTCCCGAAGCCGTTCTCGACCATTGCCCGCAATCGGCGCGGATCGTGAATACGGCCCCGCTGGATCTGGACGCGATCATGGCCGAGATCTATGCGGCGCATATGGCCGGACATGATGTGGCACGGCTTCATTCCGGTGATCTGTCGGTCTGGTCCGCCATGGGCGAGCAGATCCGGCGGCTTGAGGCGATGGGCATCCCCTATACGGTCACACCGGGCGTACCTTCGTTTGCGGCAGCAGCTGCCGCTTTGGGGGCGGAACTGACCCTGCCCGGGGTTGCGCAATCGGTGGTCCTGACCAGAACATCGGGTCGGGCATCCTCGATGCCGCCTGCCGAAAGCCTTGCCGCATTCGGCGCGACAGGGGCCACTCTGGCGATCCACCTGTCGATCCAGAATCTGGATCGGGTCGTCGCCGATCTTTTACCGCATTATGGCGAGGATTGCCCCGTCGCGATCGTCTGGCGCGCAAGCTGGCCCGATCAGCGCATCATTCGCGCCACGTTGTCCACCATAGCTGCCGCGATGGGTGAAGGGATCGAGCGGACCGCCTTGATCCTTGTCGGGCGAACTTTAGGGGCCGGAGACTTCGCCGAAAGCCGCCTATACGCGACCGATTACGACCGACGTTACAGGCCGCAATCTTCGGAAAGCCCATGGTCGGGATGGACCGCGGCAGATGAATAAGCCGCTTTGGCCAGCGGGGTTGATGATCTCGGCTCCGGCTTCGGGGACCGGAAAAACTACGGTGATGCTGGGGCTGTTGCGCGCCTTGGCCGAGGACGGGCTGGTGGTCCAGCCGTTCAAATCGGGACCGGATTATATCGATCCGGCATTTCACCGCGCCGCGTGCGGGCGGGCGTCCTTCAATCTGGATCGCTGGGCCATGCGCGAGGAACTGTTCGGGGCCATCGCGGCACGGGCAAGTGGCGCGGACATCTGTCTGGGTGAAGGATCGATGGGGCTATATGACGGCGTGGCGACGCGTGGCCTTGCCGGCTTCGGCACCAGCGCGGAAACAGCCCTCGCAATGGGTTGGCCTGTCGTGCTTGTGCTGGATGTCAGCGGACAGGCGCAATCGGCAGCGGCCACCGCACTGGGTTTCACCCGTTACGCCCCCGATCTGCCCTTTGCCGGAGTCATTCTGAACCGCGTCGCGAGTCCCCGCCATGAACGACTGGCGCGGCTCGGGATGGAGCAAGCGGGACTGCCGGTACTGGGCGTCTTACCGCGAAGGGGCGACCTGACCTTACCGGAGCGGCATTTAGGCCTGATCCAAGCCGTCGAGCATCCCGATCTTGATGCCGCGATTTCCGGCTATGCCTCGTTCATGCGCGCCCATGTCGATCTGGCGGCGATCAAAGCGGCGGCGCGCGGGGCAGGGGTGTCGCAGGCGGGAACGCTGCCGCGGCCTCCGGCGCAGCGCATTGCTTTGGCGCTGGACGACGCGTTTTCCTTTACCTATCCACATCAGCTTGAAGGCTGGCATGAAGCGGGAGCCGAAATTATTCCGTTTTCGCCTTTGGCCAACGAGTCGCCCGACACTTCGGCCGATCTGGTCTGGTTGCCCGGCGGTTATCCCGAACTGCATGCCGGACGACTGGCCGCAGCCACACGCTTTCACGACGGATTGCGACGGCACGCCGCGACAAAGCCCGTGCATGGAGAATGCGGCGGCTACATGGCCTTGGGTCAGGCCTTGGTGGACAAGGATGGCGTCGCACATCGAATGGCGGGTTTGTTGGGCATCGTCACATCATATGAAAAGCGCAGGCTGCATCTGGGTTATCGGCGTGCCACTCTGCACGGGCCCATGGCGGGACATGTTGCGGGTGCGGTACTGCGTGGACACGAATTCCACTACTCGACCATTCTGGAGCAGCCCGACGCGCCGCTTGCAGCGGTTCAGGATGCGGATGGCAACCCTGTTCCCGAGACCGGATCCCGACGCGGGATGGTCACCGGCACATTCTTTCACCTGATCGCAACCGAGGAGGAACCGACGCCCTGATCATGGACAGGATCCGCAGCATCCATCTTGCCACAAATGCCCCGGACCGACTAAACCATCTCGACGGTGCCCCCATTCGGGGGCTGAAAAGGGAACCGGGTGCGATGCCCGGACTGCCCCCGCAACTGTGAGCGACGAGCGCTCTGGCAGACCACTGGCCCCATCGGGCCGGGAAGGGCCGGAAAGCGCGATGACCCGCAAGTCAGGAGACCTGCCGTCGAACCGACCTTTTTGCCGCGCAAGCGGTGTACCGGCTGCCGGAGGGGCGGCCCAGAACAAGGATAACCAGCGATGCATATCGAACCTGGAATTGTCGACGGCGCGAAGATGTTCTTCGCCTATGCCACCGCGACGGCCGCGGCCGGCTACACACTCAAGCTGGCGGTGCAGGACCTGAAGTCCCATAGCCCGCTGTCATTTGCCGCGCGCAGCATTGCCGGAATCATCGGCACGTTCATCTTTTTCGAGATCCTGCCGCATTTCCCGGTTGGTGTCTCCGAAGTCCATCTGATCCTTGGAACGACCTTGTTCCTGATCCTCGGCGTAGCGCCTGCCGCGATAGGTCTGGCGTTCGGACTGTTGGTCCAAAGCCTGTTCTTCGCTCCCAGCGACCTACCGATGTATTTCGTCAACGTCACGACATTGCTGATGCCGTTGTTCGGGATCGACATTCTGGCGCGTCGGATCGTTCCGGCCAACACCGCCTATATCGACCTGAAATATGCCGATGTCCTGAAACTGTCGCTAGCCTATCAGGGCGGCATCGTCGCTTGGGTCGCGTTCTGGGCGATCTATGGACAGGGCCTTGGGGCCGAAAACCTGACCTCGGTCGCAAGTTTTGGCGCGGCCTACATGCTGGTTGTCCTGATCGAGCCGATCGCCGATCTTGCGGCACTTGCCGCAGCCAAAGCGATGCGCCCGACCGGAGCTTCGCGTTGGACTGCGCGGCGCCTATACGCGGCCTGAATGCGCGATTGGACCATTCGGACGGGCCTGCATTTACAGGCCCGGTTTTCATGCAGGATTCAGAATATGCTGGAATTATGGCTGGTCGGGATAGGGACCGGAAATCCGAACCATCTCACGCTGGAAGGGGTCGAGGCCCTGCGCGGGGCCGCGATGATCCTCATTCCACGCAAGGGGCCCGGCAAAGAGGATCTGGCCGATCTGCGCCACCACATCCTTGCCCGCGTCGGAAGTCCCGCGCCGGTCGCCGAATTCGACATGCCCGTCCGTGACGAAAGCCTGCCTTATCGGGAACGGGTGGAATACTGGCATGACCAGATTGCACGGATCTGGACGCAGACAATCGACCGTTCCCGCCCGAGCGGACCGGTAGCAATGCTGGTCTGGGGCGACCCCGGCCTTTACGACAGCACGATCCGCATCGCGCAGCGGCTTGATCCATCTCCGAAACTGCGCGTCGTGCCGGGAATCACCGCGCTGCAGGCGCTGACTGCGGCCCATGCTATCCCGTTCAACACGGTCAACGGCGCAGTAACCGTGACCACCGGTCGAAAATTGCGCGATCATGGCTGGCCAGACGGGGCCGAAACGCTTGTGGTCATGCTGGATGCGGAATGCAGTTTCCAAAGGCTCGACACCGAAAAACTATACATCTGGTGGGGTGGTTTTCTGGGGATGCCGGATCAAGTCCTGATCCAAGGCCCTCTGGCCGAAGCAGGTCCGCAAATCGTGATCGCCCGCGCCGAGGCACGACGTCGGCACGGATGGATCATGGACACCTATATGTTGAGACGTACGGGCACTTGACGACGACGGATGCTCAGACTCGAATGTCCACGGGCGACTTCGAAAAGCGGTCCTCAACATCGAACTGGGACAAACCTTGGACAAGCTACTTCTGATCGGATCATATACGGAATCCCTTCCTCATGTCGTGGCGAGAGGAAGCGGGATCACTCTGGTCGGTCTCGATTCCACATCCGGCAGATTTGCGACGTTGTCCATGTGCCCGGACTTGCGAAATCCTTCTTATCTAGCGGTTTCTGCCGACAAAAACCGGATCTTTGCGGTCGAGGAACTGGACGAGACGCACGGCGCCTCGGTGGTCGCCCTCACCTTGGATCGTGACACGTTTGCGATGCGCGTCACCGCGCGACATGGGGCCATGGGGGATTGTCCGTGCCATGTCTCGCTTGATCAGGACGAAGCGCGTGTGTTTGTCGCCAATTATATGTCCGGTAGTGTGGCGACCTACCGAATTGACGCTGAAGCGGGAATCTTGGGGGCAGGACAGAAAATCCAGCGGTCCGGAAATGGACCCAATCCGGAACGGCAAGAGGGGCCGCACGCCCATCAGGTCGTACCCTCGGTCCAAGGCAAGGGCGTGTTCGTCTGCGATGCCGGCACGGATGAGATCCTGCATTATCCCTATTCGGGTCACGAATTGGCCAAGACGCCGGATCTGGTCCTGAACGCCCCGCCCGGTTCGTTGCCCCGCCATCTTGTGCAGTCGCATGATGGTCGCCGGATCTACGTGGTGCATGAGTTGGGTTGCATCATCCGCAGCTATGCTTGCATGCATGACGGCTTCGAGTTTACCGGGGAAATCGGTACGCTGCCGGCGGGCGATACTTGTCCTTCGGCCTGCGCCGCGATCCGCCTGCACCCGAACGGGCGGTATCTATACGCCTCGAACCGGGGCCACGACAGCATCACGGCAATCGCAATCGGGATGGATGGCACGATGTCCAACATCGGTACATATGCCACACGCGGCGAATGTCCGCGAGATTTCAACATCAGTCCTTCCGGTGACATTCTGGTCGTCGCCAACCAGAACAGCCATACGCTCAGCGCCTATCGCATTGATCCAGTCAGCGGATCATTGGCGGAACTCGGTGAGGTCTACCCGATTGGCAGCCCGACCTGCGTCCAATTTCTTTGATCCAAGTCACGGGCAAAAGTCGGCAATCGCGAACGCTCCAAATCGCAATCATCGACCACACGCGACGAAGCAATGAGTCGCTGGGGACCTGACGCCGGATCGGCATCTGGGCAGTCGATGGACACGAAGCACTTCGGTTATTTCCGATAAGCGGCATTAACAACCCAAAGTTGTTCAAGGCCTTCACGAACTAGTACCCTGTTTGTTTTTTCAGGGTTCTTACGGCTCTAGCAGTTGCGCGGTCGCAACAGAGGGTTGCTGCGGCCACCATGTGACCGCATCCATGCGTAATTTCCATTTCTATCGGGCGACGAATTGGTTAACAGGATCTGACATAGTCCGCATTAATCTCAGGATACGACAGATGGCGACCGGTACGGTAAAATGGTTCAACAATGACAAAGGGTATGGTTTCATCCAGCCTGATGCAGGTGGAGCCGATGTTTTTGTCCACATTTCGGCTGTTGAGCGCGCCGGCCTGCGTGATCTTCCCGACGGGCAGAAACTTTCCTACGAAATTCAAACTGGCCGCAATGGCAAGGACAGCGCCGTAGATCTGTCGCTGATCTGATCTAACGATCACTTTAGTCTTGGGCGGGCATGGCTTCGGCTTTGCCCGCTTTGTTAAATTCAAGACCTGCGGCTGGACATCAGCGGCGTTAATCGCGCAACTTCGCCGTCATGATCTTGAAACGCCACACCCCCTATCTTGTCACCGCAGCCGCCATCCTATGCGCAGCGCTGTGGCTTTTGTGGATCGGTCGCGAACCGATCTGCAAATGCGGCTATGTGAAGCTTTGGCACGGGCAGGTTCTCAGTTCCGAGAACTCGCAGCATATTTCGGACTGGTACACACCGTCGCATATCATTCACGGCATCCTGTTCTATGGCGGCCTATGGCTGCTCGCGCGGCGGCTAAGCTTTGGCTGGAGACTGGCCATCGCCACCCTGATCGAAGCCGCCTGGGAGTTGGTCGAGAATTCCGATGCAATTATCGAACGCTATCGGGCGGTGACGATCTCGCTGGATTATTACGGCGACAGCGTTCTGAATTCGATCTCGGACATTCTGGCGATGATGCTGGGGTTCTTTCTTGCATCGCGCCTGCCGGTCTGGGTCTCGGTCCTGATCGTCGTGGGGTTCGAGGCGCTGACCACCTGGCTGATCCGCGACGGGCTGGTTCTGAACGTGATCATGCTGATTTCGCCCAGCGAAGCGGTGCGGCAATGGCAGTCGGCGTTGTAATCTGCCGACGCCTCAATGGCGAAGCACGCCGCCAAGCTTGTCAGGATTGCGCGTGACATAGATCGCCGTGATCCGCCCGTCCGTGACCTCCAATGCAGTGGTCTGCAAATGGCCATCAAGGCGCGAAACAAATCCGGGCAGACCGTCGATCACAGTGGCACCCAGAAACTCCATTTGCGGCCCGATCTTGCGCTGCAAGCCAAGGAATAGCCGCACGAGATTTTCGGCACCGTTGATCATGTTGGGATAGGCCAAGACCTTGCCGCCCCCGTCGGATCTGAGCGTTGCATCCTCGGCCAGCATCGCACCAAGAGCCGTGGCATCGCCCGATTTGCACGCCTCGAAGAAAACGCGGGCCAATTCGTCACCGGTTGCGCGCGGGATCGGGAAGCGGGGTTGATCGACGCGCACATGGGCACGGGCGCGGCTGGCCAGCTGTCGGGTCGCCGCCGGACTGCGATCAATCGTTGCGGCAACCTCGTCCAGCGGGAGGTCAAAGACGTCGTGCAACAGAAACGCCGCCCGTTCGAGCGGAGAAAGCCGCTCTAGCGCCATCATCAAAGACAGCGTCAGATTGTCGGGTCGCAGCGTGTCGTCCTCCGGTTCGATCAGCGGTTCGGGCAGCCAGATGCCGGGATAGACCTCGCGCCGGTAGCGGGCGGATTTCATCTGGTCCAGACAAAGGCGCGACACGGTGCGAGTCAGCCATCCAGCGGGGTTTTCGATATCAGTCACCTTGGTGTCGATGCGGTGCCAGCGCAGATATGCCTCTTGCACGATGTCCTCAGATTCGGCGTGGACGCCAAGCATCCGATAGGCAAGGCGCAGCAACCGTGGCCGCTGCGCCTCGAAGATCTCGACCGGATCAGGCCGCATCGGCACGCGGCACCGGCAATGTGGTCGCATGGGGGACACGCAGACCGGCCTGAACGCGGTTCCACAGGTTGATCGCGCTGATTGCCAAGGTCAGCCACGCGCGCTCATCCGGATCAAAGACGGCTTCCACTTCGGCCCAGTCCGCATCGGGCGCGCCGGTTTCGGCGATGCGGGTCAGCGCCTCGGTCCAAGCAAGCGCCGCGCGTTCGCGTGCCGAATAAAGCGAGCTTTCCCGCCACGCGGGCAGCATGTGCAATCGCAATGCCGTCTCGTTATCCTTGAGCGCCTCGGCTGTATGCATCTGCAAACAGAAGGCGCAGCCGTTGATCTGGCTGGCGCGCAGCTTTACCAGATGCACAAGCAACGGCTCCAGCGGGCTGTCCTTGATGGCCGCCTCGACAGCAAAAAGGGGACGAAAACCGGCTTCGGCACGCTTCATGTGATCGGTCATTCGGGTTGTCATCGGAAACTCCTGTTCATCTGATACCCTGATGACGAGCCAGCAAAGCGGGATGTGACATCCAATCCGAAATAATCTTTGTCGCTGCCAGTAGTTCAACCATAACTTGTTCAGCCGCGCCGCGCAGAGAATAATCTTATCGTTCCATCGCGAAATAAGCCTCGCGCCTTTCGTCGGGCACGGATGTTTGGACTGGCATGAGGCGGTGCGCCCCTTTAATCTCTACCTTACAAGTCGTGAATATGGAGGCGGAGATGACCCCCCGAATGACATGCGCGCCGACCCAATGCATCAGCCCGATGTGCTGCTGTCCTGCGATGTGTGCCTGCCGCTAAGGCGTAGCCCAAGACAAGCCGCACTTGCCGCGTGCTGACCACAGCCGCGCAAGGCCGCAGACCCCTACATCGCCAATCTGACTGAAATTCCGCGGCCCATAGGCAGGACCGCGCCGGATTTCTGATACGCCAAAAGGATCACCTGATGACCCGTCACGAGACTTTTCCTGCCGCCATCGCGGCGCAGGACATTCTTCCTGTCACCCCGCGCATCGGCGCGGAAATCCGCAACATCCGGCTTGGAGGAGATCTGTCGCATGACAGCATCGCCGCGATCCAGACCTTGCTTTTGCGCCATAAGGTGCTGTTCTTCCGGGGACAGGATCATCTGGACGATGCTGACCAAGAAGCATTTGCAGAGCGCTTGGGCGATTTGGTTCCGCATCCCACTCAAGCCGTGGTGAAAGGCAGTTCGTCCATTCTTGAACTGGACTCAAGCCGGGGCGGCGGGCGCGCAGACCGCTGGCATACCGATGTCACGTTTGTCGAAGCCTATCCCAAAGCCTCGATCCTGCGCGGAGTCGCCATTCCCGAAGTCGGCGGCGATACGATCTGGGCCAACACTGTGACGGCCTATTCCGATCTGCCGGAACCCTTGCGGCAACTTGCGGACGGCCTGCGTGCGGTCCACTCGAACGCCTATGATTACGCCGCCCATCGCCCCCGTGCCTCAGAACAGGACCGTAAGCATTACACCGAAGTGTTTGCCTCGGCGGTCTATGAGACCGAGCATCCGGTCGTCCGCGTGCATCCCGAAACCGGCGAGAAGCTTTTGCTGCTGGGCGGCTTTGTGCAGCGGATCGACGGGCTGCCGCAGTCGGACTCGCACAAGCTGATCGAGATCCTGCAATCCTATGTCATCGCTCCGGAAAACACCGTGCGTTGGCGCTGGCAGACTGGCGACGTGGTGATCTGGGACAACCGGGCGACCCAGCATGTTGCCGTGAACGATTACGGCGACGCGCATCGCGTGGTGCGTCGGGTGACGCTGCATGGCGATATCCCCGTCGGCGTGGATGGCCGGACCAGCACCGCGCTTGTGAAACCTGCGATCTGAGGAGAGACGACATGACACGCAAGATAAGACTTGGCGCGTTCCTGCCCGGTGGCGGTCAGCATGTTGCATCATGGCGCCATCCCGACCAGCCCGCCGATGGGGCGGTCAGCTTTGCCTTCCACCTCCAGCTTGCCCAAGAAGCCGAGCGCGGGTTGTTCGACGCCTATTTTCTGGCGGACGGGCTGGCGACATCGACCGGCGGTCTGTCCGAGGGAGGACCGGCCCGTATCGCCGGACTTGAACCGGTCACGCTGTTCGCGGCGCTGGCACCGCTGACGCAGAACCTCGGCTTCATCGCCACGGCCTCGACCACCTATGAGGAGCCGTTCAACACCGCACGCAAATTCGCCTCGCTGGACCTGATCTCGGGCGGGCGGGCGGGCTGGAACGTGGTGACGACCGCGACCGAGGCAGCGGCGCGGAACTTCAATCTGGACCAGCAGCATCCGCATGCCTATCGCTATGCCCGTGCCGCCGAGCATGTCGAGGTTGTCAAGAAGCTGTGGGACAGTTTCGAGGATGACGTGTTCATCCGCGACAAGGAAAGCGGGCGCTTCCATGACCGCGACAAAGTCCACGCGACCGACCATGAGGGGCCACATTTCAAGGTCTCTGGACCGCTGAATGTCTCGCGTTCGCCGCAGGGCCATCCGGTCATCGTGCAGGCAGGTCAGTCCGAGGACGGGCGCACCCTTGCTGCCGCGACGGCTGAGGTCATCTTCACCGCACATCAACGGCTGGACACCGCGCAAGAGTTCTACCGCGATATCAAGTCCCGCGCGGCGGCTTTGGGTCGTGACCCAGCGCATATTCTGGTGATGCCCGGCGTCTCGCCATTTGTCGGCCGGACCGAGGCCGAGGCGCGCGAGAAATACGACCGCCTGACCGCGTTGATCCAGCCCCAGGACGGAGTCGGCTTGCTGAACCAGTTGACGGGCGGCACGCTGGATCTGCGCGGCTATGATCTTGACGGCCCGTTGCCGCCAGCACCACCGACCGAGGGGATGAAGTCGCGTCAGGCTCTGATCCGGCAGATTGCCGACGAGAACAACTTCTCGATCCGGCAGTTGTATCAATGGGTCGCGTCGGCTCGCGGGCATTTCACCGTGGTCGGCAGCGCAACGCAGATCGCCGACACTTTGCAGGAATGGTTCGAGAACGAAGGCGCGGACGGCTTCAATATCCTGCCGCCATGGCTTCCGACCGGTTTGACCGATTTCGTCGATCTGGTCATCCCCGAATTGCAGCGCCGTGGATTGTTCCGGACCGCCTATGAAGGCAGCACCCTGCGCGAAAATCTGGGCCTACCTTTCCCGATCAACCGACATGCCGCCTTGCGGGCGGCACGGCTTGCAGCGGAGTGAACGCCATGAGCATCGAAACTCTGGACCGTCCTGCGCCGCCGATCAGGGCCGTGCCCATGCGCGAACTGGCTGCGCGGTTTCTGTCGCGCTGGGGTCTGGTCGTCGGGTTCGTGGTCCTGTGGCAAGTAGTAAGCAGGGCGGGCTGGGTCAGTCCTGCGGTATTTCCGCCATTGGACAAGATTGCCGCCGCCCTATGGCAGGGCATCGCCAACGGCGCGCTGCTTGACGACATCGCGATCAGTCTAAGTCGGGCAGGTACCGCTTTTCTTGCCGCCGTGGCGCTTGGCATTCCGTTGGGTCTAGCGATGGGACAGTTGCCCGCAGTCGAACGCGCATTGGACCCCCTTCTGCAATTCTTCCGGCAGACCTCGGCCTTGGCGCTTTATCCGGTCTTCATCCTGCTTCTGGGACTGGGCGAGGCGTCAAAGGTCTTCGTGATCTTCTGGGCCACATTGTTCCCGATCCTTCTCGCCACCATCGGGGGGGTGAAAGAGGTCGACCGCAAGCTAATCGAAATGGCGCGCAGCTACGGTGCGAACCATCTGCAGGTCTTCCGGCGCGTGATCCTGCCAGCATCGGTTCCTGCGATCTTTGTCGGCCTGCGCCTGTCCGCGACCACCGCGCTATTACTGCTGATCGCGGCCGAGATGATCGGCGCGAACAAGGGCGTCGGATTTCAGGTGATGAACGCCCAATACAACTTCCAGATTCCGCTGATGTTCGCTGCGATCTTCCTGTTGGCCTTCCTTGGGCTAGCCGCGAACGGGGTGCTGGTCGTGCTGCAACGCAGGCTGTGCCGCTGGTCCGCTTCCGACCGCTGAACAGCTTTCTCCCATCAAAGGACCAAAACCATGAAACATATTCTGATTTCTCTCGCCGCCTCTACCGCACTGACCGTTCCGGCATGGGCCGATCAGGTGGTGATGCGCTATCTGCCCAGCCACGGAGGCGTCAGCGCCCATGAGTTGGCGCAGGAACTGGGCTATTTCGAAGGCACCGATGTCGTGATCGAAAGCGTGGGCTATGCCTCGGGCGGGCCGGAATCGCTGATGGCGCTGGCCGGAGGCTCGGTCGATATCGGCAGCGCCGCCACGGCCGCCGTGCTGAACTCGATCATTGGCGGCAATGAATTCGTTGCGGCCTATCCCACGAATGGCATCAACGATCAGGTGAAGTCGATCTTCTACGTGCTTGAAGACAGCCCGATCCATAGCATCGAGGATATCCAGGGCAAGACGGTCGCCGTGAACACTTTGGGTGCGCATCTGGATTACACCGTGCGCGAGGCGCTGAACCAGAAAGGCCTGCCGCAGAACGCAGCCAATCTGGTCACGGTGCCGGGGCCGCAGCTCGAGCAGGTGTTGCGTTCGGAACAGGTCGATGTAGCGGCCTTCGGCTATTGGCAGACGACATTCGAGGGTGCCGCGCGTCAGAACGGCGGGCTGCGTGCGGTCTTTGACGACACCGAAGTGTTGGGCGAAATCGCGGGCGGCTTTACAGTCCTGCGCAAGGACTGGGTGGCCGAGCATCCCGAGGCCGCCGAGGATTTCGTCAAGCAATCCGCCCGCGCGCTGGACTTCGCCCGCGACAACCCCGAGAAAACCCGCGAGATTCTGGCCAAAGTCCTTCAGGAACGCGGCGAAAATCCCGAGATCGCGCAATATTTCGCGGGCTATGGCGTCCGTCAGGGCGGGCTGGCCACCGATCGCGACATCCAGTTCTGGATCGACGTTCTTGAACGCGAGGGCAAGCTGACCAAGGGCCAACTCAGGGCCAGCGATATCCTGCTGGTCACGGGAACCGAGGTCGCCACGAAATGAGCACCATAACCGATACCCGTGGACAGGTGGCTTTGCGCCACTTGTCCAAAAGTTACAATCTGAACGGCCAGACCTTGCCCGTTCTGCGCAGCCTGTCGCTTGATATCCGTCCCAACGAGGCATTGGCCATTGTCGGCCCCAGCGGCTGCGGAAAAACCACGCTTCTGCGGCTATTGGCGGGGCTAGAAAAGGCAGATAGTGGCCAGATCCTGATCGACGGGATACCTGTCACCGGTGTCGGGACCGAGCGGGCGGTCATCTATCAGGAGCCACGGCTTCTTCCGTGGCTGACAGTACTGCAGAACGTGGCTTTTGGTCTGGAGCTGCGCGGCCTGTCCCGCGCCCAAGCGCAAGAACGGGCAGGGCGCTACATCCGCCTTGTCGGACTTGAAGATTTCCGGAACGCCTGGCCGCGTCAGCTTTCGGGGGGAATGGCGCAACGGGTTGGAATTGCCCGCGCCCTGACCGTCCAGCCCGAGATCCTGCTGCTCGACGAACCTTTCGGCGCGCTCGACGCCATGACCAAACTATCGATGCAAGAAGAACTCGCACGGATCTGGGGCGAAGAGGCCGTGACCATGGTCCTTGTGACCCATGATCTTGAGGAAGCGATCCTGCTGGCTGATCGGGTGCTGGTTCTGACAAATGACGGCACGCCTCCTTCGCTGGTTACGGTAGACCTACCCCGACCGCGCGACCGGAACTCGGCCGATTTCGTCGCGATGCGCCGAATGCTGATGGGCAAGTTCGGCTTGCATTAACACCGTTCGCGGCTGGCATTCGCCTTTGGCCGTAGCGGTCGGCACGACAGGCCTTCCACAGCACCAATATCCAAGGCCTCGCGTTCCACGCGGGGCCTGCCTGCTTTACGCCGGTCCGCCATCGAAGCCACGACTTCGACAAACGTCGTCAAGCAGCGCCGTGATCGGCATGCAGGCAGCACTGGTGATTGCCCAGAACCTCGATGACCTTGCAATCCGAGATCGTGCCGTGGGCGCATTGCGCCAGCATACGCTCAAGCTCTAGCTGAAGGGACTGAAGGCGGGCGATGCGATCCCTGACCGATACGAGTTGCCGCCTTGCAATCACATCCGCCGCACCGCAGGGCATGTCGGGCCGATCCGAAAGACTTAGAAGTTCGCGGATATCATCAAGCGGAAAACCAAGATCGCGGGCGTGGCGGATGAAGGCCAGTCGTTCTTGGGATTTGACATCGTACTGCCTCTGGTTGCCGGCGCTGCGTCCGGCCTCGGGCAGAAGTCCGATCTGCTCGTAATAGCGGATGGTGGGGATCTTGACGCCGGTAGCGGCGCTTAACTTTCCGATGTTGAGCATGAGAAACCTCTTGAAGCTCTAGTTACTAGAGATCCTATGTTCCCGACTCGATGATGCAAAGACTATTCGGAGAGTGAATATGGCGGTTCAGACGACAACGCGGCGTGAATGGACAGTCACCGGCATGGACTGCGGATCGTGCACGGCAAAGGTGACGCGCGCGGTCGAGCAACTGCCCGGGGTCAGTGACGTCAAGGTTGCCCTTATGGCGGAACGCCTTTCGCTGGAACTGGTGCCGGGGACGACCGAACCCGAAACGATCGAGCATATCATCCGCAAATTGGGTTTCGGGATCGCCGCAAAGGGGCGTGAGGCTCCGCGCAAGAAAACGTTCGTGCTGCCGGACGCAACCCCAATCGCGCCAGCCGGGGGCGAGACGGATAAACCCTTAGACTGTCCGGATGATAGCAGGCGCGAACCTGACGGGCATCTTCATGGCGATCCGTCGTCATCCGGCAATCCATGGCATCGGACCGATAAAGGACGGCTTGTTCTCTTGACCGGAGCCTTGCTCGCCACGGCTTGGGCAATCAAGTTCCTGACAGGGACCGGCGCGGGAAACGGGGCCTTTATCGCGGCTTGCCTGATCGGCACCGCGCCAATCGCGAAACGGGCCTTTGCAGCGCTGCGTATCGGACAGCCTTTTACCATCGAAGGGCTGATGACCATCGCGGCCATCGGCGCATTGATCATCGGCGCGGCCGAAGAGGCCGCACTGGTCGTCTTCCTGTTCGCAGTAGGCGAGGTTCTGGAAGGTGTTGCGACCGGAAAGGCCCGTCAGGGCATCCGCGCCTTGGCCGATCTCGTGCCCAAGACCGCCGTACTGGAAGCGGCAGGCCAAACGGTTGTCGTGCCCGCCGACACACTAGAAATCGGGCAGATCGTCCTTGTGCGTCCCGGCGACCGGATTCCGGCGGATGGTACGATCATCGAAGGAACGGGCGGTATCGACGAAAGCCCTGTGACCGGTGAAAGCCTGCCGCTGGCCCGCACGGTCGGCGACGAGGTGTTCGCAGGCTCGATCAATACCGAAGCCGCATTGCGTATCCGTGTCACCCACACGCCAAGCGACAACACGATTGCCCGCATCATTCGGCTGGTCGAAGAGGCCGAGGAAGCCCGCGCGCCAACCGAGCGTTTCATCGAAAGATTTTCTCGCATCTATATGCCCGCTATCGTGGCGCTGTCGGCCCTTGTCATACTGGTGCCGCCGCTAGGCTTCGGTCAGGACTGGAGCATCTGGATTTATCGCGGTCTGGCGCTGCTGCTGATCGGTTGCCCTTGTGCGCTGGTGATTTCGGTCCCTGCGGCGATTGCCTCGGCCCTGTCGTCGGGGGCAAGGCGGGGGCTGTTGATGAAGGGCGGTGCGGTGCTGGAACTCGCGGCCAGCGCCAAAGACGTTGCCTTTGACAAGACAGGAACCCTCACGCGCGGCAAGCTGGAGGTCACGGACATCCTTCTGTCCGGCACCACTCAGGAAGCCGAACTTCTGGCCGTCGCGGCCAGCGTCGAGACAGGCTCCGGCCATCCTCTTGCTCGGGCGATCGTTCGCAGGGCTAAGGCAAATGGCGTGGCCGCAATATCGCCGCGTGAAGCGTCCGTCCTGCCCGGAAAAGGGGCTGTGGCAATCGTCAATGACGCGAAGGCTTTTGTGACCTCGCCGTCCTATGCCGAAGAACTGGCTGGCATGGACATGACGATGAAGGGGCAGGTCGCATCGCTGCAAGAGCAGGGCAAGACTGTCGTCGCGGTCTTTCGGATCGGCCAGCCCCTTGGACTGATCGCGATGCGCGACGAGTTGCGCAGTGATGCGCCCGAGGCAATTCGGCAATTGCAGGCCTTGGGTCTAAGCACCGTCATGTTGACCGGCGACAACCCCCGCACCGCCAAAGCGATCGCTGCAGGTCTGAACATGGAGTATCAGGCGGGAATGCTGCCCGGGGACAAGCTTGCAGCAATCCGGAATCTGCAAGCCAGCGGCAGCGTGATGATGATCGGAGACGGGATCAATGACGCGCCGGCCCTGAAGGCAGCCACTATCGGCGTGGCGATGGGATCGGGCACGGATGTGGCGCTAGAGACCGCGGATGCCGCGATCCTGCGTGACAAGGTGACCGATGCTGCGGCGATGATCCGTCTGGCACGGGCGACCATGGGAAACATCCGCCAGAACGTGGCACTGGCGCTGGGACTGAAGGCCGTATTTCTGGTGACCTCGGTTCTGGGCATGACCGGCCTGTGGATCGCGATCCTTGCAGATACCGGCGCCACGGTTCTGGTCACCATGAATGCTTTGCGCCTTCTGACATTCGACCCAACGAAAGCGCGCTGAACACTGTGGCGAGGCGGACGGGCAGTGGTTCGGCCTCGCCATGTACGTGGTTTTTGCCGGCAGTCAGACCATCCACGCGAACGGCCAAGGTAGCGGCCAATGGATCAGCGCAAGCCATCGAACAGGTTGACACCGATATTCATCGTCAGGCCGAAACTTGTTTCGTTATAGGCATCTATCGTGGACCTCCGTCGCTCGACAAAACCGCCGATCTCGAATTTCCCGACCGGAGTCGAGACGGATGCGCGGTTGATCCGGTCCTCGCGGGCAATGCCGAACAAATCCGCACCTCCGGTCCGTGCATGGCCAATTCCGACAGTGACATCGCGGCCAAAGATCTCTCCGGTCCAGCCGGTATCGGCGGCATAAAGAACGGAGTTCTCCTTCTCGATCTTCTCGCCCGCCAACAGGCCCAGCCGGAACAACCCGTGATCGTGGCTGAGTGTCGCAAGAGAAAGTTGCGCAAGTGATTTGCGGTAGTCCTTTGTGGCCGATTGTCCCAGAGACACCGCAAGCTGGTGCATCCCGAAGGGACTTTCGAACAGCGCCCGTGGCCCCGTCGTCGCGGCAAGGGTCAGGTCTTCGCCGATGCTGTCGTTATCATAGATCCCCGTCAGGCAACTGTCCCACCACGTCCAGTCAGCGACGGGCTGTTCGGCGCAGATGCGGGCATTCGCGGCGACGTGATGGTAGCCGTAATGCGGTTCTAGTTCGAACGTGTACGAACTGGCGACTGTCACCCGCGCCGCCGGCGCGTAGGAAAAGCTCCACCAGCGGGAATATTGCAATCCGGCCAGAATCGAGGATTTGGCCTGATCCTCTTCGGCGATACGGAAACGCAGCCCGCCCAACGTGATGTGATCCGAAGGGATGCCGTCATTCACGTTGTTGTCGTGACGGACGACCGGCGTCAGAGCGTGGCCCGACGCGATTGGTTGGAACCGGCGACCATCACCGCCATGTCGAAAGCCTTGCCGACCAAGCAGCGCCTGTCCCATTGGCGACACCTTCCGCTCGGTCCGGCTCAATGTAAATAGCGCAAGGTCAGCCATGCCCGCATCCAGCGCATAACGCAGATCCTGCGCATCGCCGACTGTAGGAGCGGTGATTGCAATAGCTGCGGCCGCGATCAAATGACGGGGGTCGCATATGCGACGCCCGCCCGATTTGCCTTTAGTCCCTGTCACGCGTGCCTCGGAAAATCAGCCCGACCGTGCCCCGATCACTGATGCCGGTTCCGGTCCCCCTGATCGCATTCGCACCTGCACCAAGGAAATCGCCATCGACCTGACCCGAAACATTCCCCGGTACATTGCCCGGTCCGGTCAGACGGCCGTTGATATTTGCCCCGAAATCCGAACCGGTGATCCTGCCGCCGGTGACGCGCAATTCTCCGTTCAACTCGCGCCCGTCCGAGGTGGTGAAATCGTCCATCTCGCCGGAAATGGTGCCACGCCCGAAATCGGCGTTCAGATCAACCTCGCCCAGCATCTGCGACGCGGCAAGCGATCCGGGCGTGCCGCCGAATGCCATACCGACGACGCCATCATATTCGGCCCGTCCCGTCATGGGCATCGATGCTGCGGCTGTCTGGGTCATATTGGCGGTCTGAGCGACAAGCCGCGCGGCGCGAGCCGAATCCGAACTATATTCGGCAGCGGGATTGTCGTTGTCGCCACCGCCGCTTCCGCCGCAGGCTGCCAGTGTCGCGAGCAGCGTCAACGCGCCAATGCGCGGAAAGGTCATCGTGTTGTTCATCGTCAGCTACCTTGTCTGGTGAAGGAAAGGGGATCAGTCATCGGCACGTTCGGTCAGAACCTCACCGGTGGCGGCCTCGACGACCGCTTCGATCCGGCGGCCGTCGGGAGTGATGGCCTCGATCTCATGGGTGCGGCCGTCATCCTCGGCGCTGCGCACGATGTAGCCGCGGCGTTCGAAGTCGTTGACGCTGGCGGAAAGCGGGCGGATCGTGGCGCCCTGTGCAGCGACCGGACCGGCCGTCAGTGCAGCAAGAATGAGAAAACGCATCATGGCGTGGCTCCGTCTGGTTGACCTTGCCCGCATTATCCGCAACCGTCCTGACACTGGCCTGACCGGAATTGTCAGCGTGTTGTCAGGAAGGTCCGGATAGGGTCGCGCGATGACCAGACGCCCCCTTTCAATCCTTTTTCTCACGGCGCTTCTATGGCTCGGCCCCGCCGTCGCGCCACACGCCCAATCCCCCTTGCCTCCACTCGAGGCCGAGGACGGTCTGGATGCCGGCTTTGCGCGCGGCGCGGTCCTGCGCGGCGAGATTTTGCCGCTCGACCAAATACTCGACATCGTCCGCGCGGAATTCGACGGCCAGATCGTGGAAATCCAGCTGGAACTGGAGGAAGGTGTGCTGACCTACGAATTCGACATCCTCAGCCCCGAGGGTCGGTTGTTCGAGGTCGAGATCGACGCCGCCAGCGGCAAGATCCTGGAGGTCGAGGACGAAGACGAGGAAGATGACTAAGCCATGCGTTGCCTGATCGTCGAGGACGACCCTCGTATCGCCGCCGACATTTCGCAGGCGCTGGAAGCCGCAGGCTTTCGCGCCGAAGGCGCGACGGATGGCGAATCCGCATGGTTCCTCGGCGGCACCGAGGATTACGCCCTGATCGTTCTAGATCTTGGACTGCCGCAGATCGATGGGCTGACGGTCCTCAAGCGCTGGCGTTCGGAAGGGGTGGACATTCCGGTTTTGGTCCTGACCGCGCGCGGCAGTTGGAACGAACGGGTCGAGGGAATCAATGCAGGGGCCGACGATTATCTGCCCAAGCCCTTCCGGATGGAGGAACTGGTGGCGCGCGCGCGGGCGCTGGTCCGTCGCGCCTCGGGGCGGGTGAACCCCGTGCAGCAGATCGGACGGTTGGCGCTGGACACCAATCACCAAAGCGCGACGGTTGACGGGCGCGCGCTGAACCTGACCGCGCTGGAATTTCGCTTGCTCTCATGCCTTGTCATGAACGCATCGCGGGTCGTGCCACCCGGCGAATTGCTGGAACAGATCTATGGCGACGACGATTCCCGCGATGTGAACGCCATCGAGGCCGTGATCGCCCGCCTTCGCCGCAAGACCGGACCGGGGATCATCGGAACCCGACGGGGTTTCGGCTATTTTCTGGAGCAGACAACTTGCGACTGACGCATGGCTCGATCCGTTGGCGTCTGAGCCTTGGCGCGATCATCGCCATCGCGTTGGCGCTTCTCGCCGCAGATCTGGCGCTGAGCGTGATGTTCAACCGGCAGGTCACGCGCCTGTCCTATCAGGAACTCGAGGCGAAAAGCATGGCGCTGGTCGCGGGGTTCGAGGGCGACCAGCCGCCGGCTCCTCCCGAGGACGTCATCGGTGGCGACCGCCGATATCTGCAACCCTATTCCGGACTTTACTGGCAGATCGAAATAGACGGCCGTACCTATCGCTCGCAATCCCTGTGGGACACGGTTCTGCCGCTGGATGCCGTGGCTCCTGCTGGCGGGAAAATCCAGTTGTCCGAGGGGGACGGGCCAGACAGCCAGCGCTTGCTGATCCTTGACCGAAGCATTCAGGTCGGGTCCGACCGCCAGCCGGTCCGGATCGCGGTTGCAGTCAGCAGCGCCCTGCTTGACGAGGCGCAGGATCTGTTCGACCGCGATCTTGTCCCCGCGCTGCTTGTTCTGGGGGGACTTCTGGTCTTGGCCTCGATCGTGCAGGTCGGATTGGGGATGCGGCTTTTCGCGGATGTCCATCGCAAGGTCGAGGCCCTACAGGACGGACGCCTTGCCCGATTGGGTCAGGATCTGCCGCTCGAGGTCAGGCCGCTTGCCTCGGCCATTGATGAACTGCTCGATGACCGCGACAACCGGATCAAGCGGGCCCGCCATCGTGCGACCGATCTGGCCCATACGCTCAAGACACCGCTTCAGGCGATGCGCGGCGAAACCGCTCGGTTGCGCCAGACCGGACAGGTCGAGGCTGCCAACTCCATCGACGAGATCGCCGACAGCATCCGCGCCAGCGTCGACCGCGAGCTTGGCAGGGCGCGCATCGGGGCCGACGGCGTCGCCGATCCGTCCGAAGTGGTCGAGAAAATCGTCGCCGTCCTCAGGCGGACGGCACGCGGTTCGGAAATCGCGATCAGCACCGACGTGCCATCCGATCTTAGGGTGCGAATAGATTCATATGACCTGACCGAGGCCGTCGGCAGCATTGCGGAAAATGCGCTGCGACATGCACGGTCGCGGATCCGCATCGCGGCGATCCCGCAGGGCAGTCGTCTGGCCCTGAAGATCGAGGACGATGGCCCCGGCGTCCCTGCCAAGCAGATGGACGAGATAACACAACGCGGGCGTTTCCTCGACTCCGGTGGCAGCGGGGTCGGGCTTTCGCTGGCGAAAGAGATTATCGAGGCCGCGGATGGCGACCTGATCCTTGAAAACCTATCGCCCGGCTTTCGCGTCACGATGCTGCTCGGCTTCGGGCGGACAACGTCCCGACCAGCACCGTCGGGCAGCTGATCGGTAGGGACGGGGTGCGCCCGCCACGGCATGGCATCGCTAACGATCCACACCGCGGGCGCAACCGATTGGCACGCGATAACGGAAAGTTACGCTTTCTTCTTGTGATGCGATTCTTCTGGCACATCGCCTGCGGAGCCTGAGCGCCAATAGGCTACCACACTGTGTTGCTTACGCGGCAGATTCCAGACCGAGCGGACATGCTTGCGGATATCCTTGAATGCGCCGAACTCGACTCCGGCCCAGACATAAAGATCCTCCGAGGGCTCACGCGCTCGCACGGCATCGGCCAACAGGCTGGTCGTGCCTGCGGGCGCGCCGTTCCGGTGCAGCCAGTTCACCGGCCAGCCAAGATCCATCTCGTCCTCGGGTCCGTTGACCTCGATCAGGATTTCGCAATCGGCGTCTTCGGGCAAAGCCTCGCAAGCACGGGCGATGGCGGGCAGGGCGGTTTCGTCACCGATCAACAACAGACGCCCCGAGGCGGTCGGAATATGTCCGCTCGGCCCCAACATACCCGCCACGTCTCCGGGTTGGCAAAGCATCGACCACGCGCCGGCCGATGGCGCGTCACAGGCGTGCAGCACAAAGTCGATCTCGACCTCGCCCGCCACCAGATCGACGCTGCGCAGCGTATAGATCCGTGCCAGCAGCGCATCGTCGCCCTGCGGCCACGCCATGCCACCGCTCGCCGTCATCCACGGCCAGACCGGAGTCCGGTCTTTCGGCGGCAGCAGCAGACGGACATGCAGTTCGGTATGTTGCAGCAATTCCAGATCGGGCACTGCAAACCGCACCCTTTGCATCGAGCGGGTCAGGCGTTTCGACCAGACCACGGTGATCTGCCGGAAAAAGGGCGGCTCTTTCGTATCGGTTTCATCGCCGGACCAGACAAATTCGATATCTTCCTCAAGATATTCCCTGATGTGATCGACAAAGATCAGCTTCAGATAGCTCAGGCCGATCGCGTCCACCCCCTCGGCATGGACCGATAGATGATCCTCCTCGGAGCGAACCATGAAGCTGCCCGCGGGGATCACCATCCGCCATGGGCCGGTCGCGCTGTCCACTGTGATGAACTCGGGATGGTCCTGCTGGAAACGGTGCATCACCTCGATGGCTTCGGGATGGGAAAGCCGGGTGGTGGCCTGAAGCATGGCGCTTGTCCTTGGAAGTGGCAGCCTGTTTGGCGGCGGTAGTAAGATAACAGCGTTCTCCTAGCGCAAGTGACAGCGTCTCGCCAGATGGTCTGGATCACGCGCAAAAAGGACCCGCGCGGTTCTCGGTTCGTCACGCGACCTTGCCGAAGGCCCGATCAGCGTTCGATCATGCAACCGGAACGTGACAAACCATACCCTCGCGATTATTGATGACACTCACCAAGGGGAGTCCCGCAAGGGGCTGAGATACCGCTGGCGCCAGCAGCGCGGTGACCCTTCGAACCTGAACCGGATCATGCCGGCGAAGGGATGGGAATGTACAGACCTGCCTTTTGCCGGCCTTACTGCGAGGCCGAAACATGTCAAACCCCCGCGGTCTCGCTGCCAGCCATGAAAGGGCAGCACCTTGACCGAGCATTTCACCGACACCCTGAAGCAGGCGAGCCAGCCGATCTGGTCGCAAGCGGTCGAACACCGCTTCGTCAACGAACTTCTGGCCGGCACGATTTCCGACAAGGTCATGGCGGGCTATCTCGTTCAGGATCACCGCTTCCTCGACAGCTTTTTGACCCTGCTCGGCGCGGCAATCGCCACCGCAGACACGTTCGAGGCGCGGCTTCGCTTCGGGCGCTTCGCGGGCATGGTATCGGGTGACGAAAATACCTATTTCCTGCGCGCTTTCGAGGCTCTTGGTGTGTCGGACGAGGACCGTGCTCAGACCGCAGACACTGTGCCGACGCAAGGCTTTCAGGCGATCATGCAAGAGGCCGCCGCAACACGATGCTATCCAGCGGTACTGGCAGTTCTGAACGTCGCAGAGGGCCTATACCTTGATTGGGCATCCCGTGCGCCCGCAACCCTGCCGCAGAATTTTGTCCATGCCGAATGGATCACGTTGCATGACAATCCTGATTTCCGTGATTTCGTCGGATTCCTGCGCGCGGAACTTGATCGAGTCGGTCCGGCAAATGCGGAGGTGAGCCGTGATTTCTTCCTGCGGGCAGTTGCGCTTGAACTCGCGTTCTTCGACGCGGCCTTCGAAGTCGAAGGTTGACCGATAGGCTGAACCAACAATTCCGTAACCTGTGGGCCGCAGGCGTCTGCTTGCGGCCCAAGTCGCACCGTCCCGATCAGGGGGCGTCAACCGGATAACGGATCGGGCGTCGCGAAATCCGACACATTTGCCGTTCGACCAACCTGTTCGCAAAAATCGGGCGGAATCTGGAATTTTGCCTTCAAGCCAAGCAGTAACACATGCCCGAGGGCGGTTATTTTACCCGTGGCGGCCACGGATCTTGCCGCCCTGCGCCTTAGCCGTTGAAATCCAATCATCCACTGGCGTTCACGTCATGGTCCGACACTGCATTACCGGATGGAGTAAAGGATGGATGATCTCATCGACCCAATGACCGACACTTTCATTCGCGTGGCCGAAGTCTGGGTGCCCGAGGGCGATAGGCTGGTCCACAAATCCGGCGTCTACGGCGATCTTCACGCTTTCGAAGAAGCCTCGCGCCTGCAAAGCTTTGCCAAGGGCGAGGGGTTGCCGGGCAAGGCATGGGCCGAGGCCCGACCCGTCGTGTTGAACGAGTTCGAAGGCTCGTATTTCAAACGCACGGCCGCAGCGAACGAAGCAGGGCTGACCAGCGCCGTGGCGATTCCGGTTTTCGCAGGAAAATCGCTTATGGCGGTCCTGGTCGTGCTGTGCGGTGCCGATCAGAAGCACAAAGGTGCCATCGAGGTCTGGCGCGACAACGGCTCGGCACTGGTACTGGACGGTGGCTATTATGGCGGCGCGACCGAGTTCGAAACGATCTCGCGCCAAACGGAATTCACTTATGGACGCGGTCTTCCCGGCACGGTTTGGGCGTCGAACACGCCGATGCTGATGCGCGAGCTTGGTTGGGGATATGGATTTGTCCGGTCTGCCGAGGCCGAAGGCGCAGGATTGAAACACGGGCTCGGGCTGCCGATCCCGACGCCGGGCAAAGAGTCCTTCGTACTGACGCTGCTATCATCCCAGAATACGCCCATCGCCCGACGGTTCGAGATCTGGGATGCGCGGCACAATCACGCCCGCGCGACGCGACAGGCGGTGCTGATCGACGGCATCTGTGAGCGCGAGGGCTCGCTGGCGAGCAAGCAGAATCCTCCGGTCGATGCGGCTGTCGCTGTCTCGTGGCACGGACCTGTCGGGCAGGTGTTGGGTTCTGGTCTGCCCTATGCAAGGTTCGACGATACGGGACTACCTGCGGGCTATCGCTCGATTGTGGCTTTGCCGATCTATCGCGAAACGGACCTTGCCTATGTCGTGGCGTGGTATCTGTAGGCCTTAGCCCGAAAGCCGACCGTTGCACGCGATCCGCGCCGCTGCCCGCCTGTTACGGACGCGCCAAGGTAAAAGCCGGCAAAGAGTTTGATTAGAATTCGCGAAGAAAATCGCACCCTGATTGGCTCCGGCTTGTCGGCCCTGTCACCGATCCGGACATTCGAAACGGGGCAGATTGCCTCGCTTCCAGCTTGGTGACGGAGATGAACCATGGCAACGATCCGCGGAAATGATGATGACAACCGCATCAATGGCACCGGCTTAGCCGACCGCCTGTTCGGAATGTCGGGGGATGACACCATCCTTGGCGGCGGTGGCAATGACACGATCGACGGCGGCGAAGGCAATGACCGGATAGACGCGGGAACCGGCGCGAACAGCATCTATGGCCGCAGCGGCAATGATTTCATTCTGGCAGGTAGCGGAAACGACATCATCGACGCTGGTGAGGGCAACGATGTCGTTCAGGCAGGGCAGGGGAACAACCGCATTAATCTGGGCGAAGGCAACGATTCCTCGACAACCGGAGCGGGTCGGGACACGATTTCGGCGGGCGATGGCAATGACACCATCTGGGCCGGAGGCGGTTACGATGTCATCAGCGCGGGCGAAGGCGATGACCGCATTTTCGGACAGGACGGCAACGACCGGATCGTCGCCCATGAGGGCAATGACACGCTGAACGGCGGACGCGGCAACGACACCATGACCGGCGGCGAGGGCGATGACGTCTTTGTGTGGAACGGAGGGATCGACCGTATCACCGATTTCGAGAATGACGACGACGAGATCGACGTCTCGGCATATGCGCGGTTCAACAGCTATGCGGACATCCGCGCCGCCGCCGTCCAGAACGGCACTGATGTCGTGATCCGCGCCGGAACCGACCGGCTGGTGATCGAGGATCTGCGACTGAACCAACTCAGCAGCGATGATTTCAACTGGTGACAGCCTTGATATGCGAGGCCGCCGGAAGCAGCCGGCGGCCTCGGTCCCACTTACAGGGGATGCCCCCGACATAGCAAAGCCCTGCGATCACAGCCCCAGCCGGTACCCTGCACCACGGACGGTCAGGATGATGCTCGGCGTCCCGTCCACGTCGATCTTGCCGCGCAGGTAACGGATATAGACATCGACCACCTTCGAGCCGGGATCGAAGCCGTAACCCCAGTTGTTATTGAGGATCTGGGCGCGGCTAAGAACCGTACCGCTATTCTCCATCAGATAGCGCAGCAGACTGAACTCTTTGGGGGTCAGTTCGATGTTGCGTCCGGCACGGGTGACCTGACGGGTCGTCGGGTCCAGCACCAGATCGGCGACCTTGAGCACGGGATCGAGCCGCATTCCGGGGGCACGGCGCAACAATGCCTCGACCCGCGCCACCAGCTCGTCAAAGGCGAAAGGTTTGGTCAGGTAATCGTCGGCTCCGGCATTCAAGCCCTCGATCTTGTCGCCAAGCGCGTCCTTGGCCGTCAGCATCAACACGCTCGAAGTAATATTTTCACTGCGCATCTGACGGCACACGGTCACCCCGTCATGGTCGGGCAACATCCGGTCAAGAATGACCAGCGGGTATTCCGCCTTGCGCAGCATCCGCATTGCGGTCTGTCCGTCACCCGCAATGTCCAGCGCATGTCCCTCGGCTTTCAACCCGCGAAACACGAAACTGGCGATACGGGGATCGTCTTCGACAAGCAGGATCTTGGCCATTTTCACCTCAGGAGCGCAGTGGCACCCAGATCCGCAAACTCGTCAAGTGATCGACGCTGGAAATCTCGATCTCGCCCCGATGACCCTCGACGATCCATTTGGCGATCGAAAGTCCAAGACCCGTCCCGCTTTGCTTCCGCGGACCAGATTGGCGGGCGCGATAGAAGCGGCTGAAGACAAAGGGCAACTCGGCGGCAGGAATGTCGGGTCCGTGGTTCTGGATCACGAACCGTGCTCCGCCATCGACGCGGGACAAATCCAACCTGACCGTGGTGGCGGGATCGGCATATTTGATCGCATTGTCCAGAACGATCATCAGCGCCTGTGCCAAGCGTCCCGCATCGCCCATCGCCAGACAGGGTTCGTCCGACATCCGCGCGTCAATGCGGATGTCGTTGGCCTCGGCAAGGATTTCCGCATCGGACAGGATGATCCCAAGCACATCTTTCAGATCAAGCGGCTGCATGTCGAAACGGATCGCATCGACCTCGGCCCGGGCCAGAAAAAGCAGATCCTCGACCAGACGGGTCATCTGATGGCAAAGGTGGACGATACGCTCCAACGTGTCGCGATGCTCGTCAACCGTCCGGCTTGCGCCACGCAACGCGATCTCGGCCTCGCCTCGGATGACGGTCAACGGCGTGCGCAACTCGTGTCCGATATCGGCCAAAAACAGCACCCGCATCTGGTCAAGCTTGTGCAGCCTTGTATTGGCCTCTTCCAGTTCGCCGGTCCGTCGGCCGACCTCGTGTTCAAGACCCGCCTGCACATCCAGCAGGGCGGTCCGCTGGACCTCAAGCCTTGAGGCGGCATTGTCGATCTGACCCGCAAGGCTGGCGAATTCGTCCCGACCGCGATAGCCGATGCGATAGGCTAGGTTTCCTTCGGCAATCTCTTTCGTCGCGGATTCCAGCGCCTTGATCGGCCGCGTCAGCGAGCGGCTGAGAAGCCCCGCCGCCGCCGCCGAGATCAGGAATGCCGCAGCCGTGACAAGGCCGATGATCCATTCCAGTTCTCGCTCCAGCCGGTTTGTGAGTGTCTGGTACTGCCGCAACTCGGCCTCTTCGTCGGCAATGGCGGCGCTGATATGCACCTCGAGGGTCGTATCCAGCTTTTCTTCGATCTCTTCACGAAAGATCTGCACCGCTTCGTCCAGACGTCCCTGATCGCGCAGCAGAAGCAGCCTCTGGGTCCGCATGTCGATGTCTTCGTAAAGCTGGCGCATCTGGGCCACGCGTTCCAGCTCGCGTTCCTCGCTGGCACCTTCCGAGGGCGTGACCACCAAGGCAATCTCGTCACGGATGAGCGTCTCGAGCAGATCGAGGCTAGCCTCAAGACTGCTGCGGGCATCGTTGAAATCCTCAAGCTCGGTCCGGCCCAGCAGCAGGAGTTCGGCGACATTCTCGGAGTAACGGTTCATAGCGGCAGACATGCGAATGACGCTGTCCAATTGCGCACCCGCCAGCCGATTGCGGTCGAAATAGTAATCGATCCTGTCGACGTAGTACCATGTGACCGTCGCGACGCTGAGCAGCATCGCCGTCACGAGAAACTGGAAGGACAGGATCTTGAGGCGGATGGTCATTTGTGTCGCAGTGTTCCAAAATGCGTAGCGGAAACGATACAGCCACGCTTGGAAGCGACAAGAGGTCTGTCCTAGGTCGATGTGCGAACAAGAGTAGAGGCGGATGGGGCAAGCACACGCTTTATTCACCTGCGGATATGTGTGAGGCAGTATGATTAGGCGGACGATTCGACGCGGAAAACTTCCGGTCGGATTGCGCGGTGCTATCTCAAATTGGCAAATATCCGGTGGCTATCTTTTAGCTGTGACCGAAACCTCTGCAGTCGATCAGAGACAATTACAATTCGGGAGGTTACGATCTTTACCGTAAAAGGATGAAACAATGAATAACATAATCATCATTACCGCGCAACAACTTGCCGTAGTGGCACATTCCATTCTGGAAAGCATCACTGGATAGATTCCTGATGCACTTCAGGAGGATGTCATGAGGCGCCCGCTCACCAACCTGACGCTGGACGAGCG
>NZ_WMIE01000021.1 GCF_009711225.1 Paracoccus aestuariivivens
GCAAGATACGGGCTCATCTCCGGGCGCTTTGCTCTCTATTCCTTAAGCTGGGTGCGACGACCATCCGGGATGCAAACAGACGTCAGGGTGCATTGGCACTCGCCTGAAACGGTTGTTCAGAGCGGACTAATCAGCTATGACCTGCCGCTGCGGATTGGTTCGAGGCAACCGGCAACCGCGGCCGCAATCTGGGCATGGTCTCAGGTGGGTCTCTAGACGTTTCTCGAATAACATCCAGCACGGGCGATGATCGCGACCATGAACGTGTAAGCCATCATCGCCGACGCCTGGCAATTGTCGTCACGGGAAATCGTCAAAATATAAGCTATTTTTATATTTAAGCCATCGATACTAAATTCATTGGATTGCCCTAGTGGATCCCGACTTTGTCCTCCCTTCGCATATTTCGTGTTGTTCCGGCCGAAGGCAGAAGATTTGTCCGTCAGCGTAACAAGATTTAGGCCCGGGCGGTCGGGCTACCAGATCTGTCGGGCTGTCAGTTGTTGAACACGATTCGCTGAAAAGGTCAGATCAACGCGATGGCGGTCCTACCCGAGTCAGGCGATTCACATCGCTTCCAGCACCACCGCCAGTTTCGAAGTGCTTTAGCATTGACGTTATCACGGTTCAGTCGGGTGTTTTTCGCGGTAGAATCCGGATCAAGATCCATGGTAACGTCAGGTTATCCTGTGTTTGTTATTCAAGATCTCTTTTTTTGACGGCCGAGCTCGCGCGGCATCTCCGGATCGTTGACTGTCGGGAGGAGTTCACGCCCGTTTTTGGCCCCGTCATTGACCCCGAAGGCGGCGCACCATGCATCTAGAGATTTGGGCTATGCGGGCTTGCGTCTGCCGCAAGACTTTGTGCGAATCTGCGCGAGCCGCCGAGACTGTGAGCGGGTCCAGATACATGTTGGGCTAGTCGCCAATCCATCATCGCCTATAGGTTCATCACTGTTACACAGGCCGCAACCATGGTCTCTTGGCGGCTCTCGGACGCGAGACATGGCCACCGCTGCCGGTCAGGGTGATCTCAAATTCGTCCTCGGCGGACATGAAAGGCGCGGGCGTCGCGCAGAACCGGCCAACGGCCGCGCCGGGGTTGTCGTTATGGCCGTAGACCCCGCCTAAGCGAATGCGTTCCTGTGTAGTCTGTCTCCTGAATTGCGAGCGCGCCCGTGGGCAAGTCCTTGGGGTCTGGCAAAAGAAACGTACGGTCTTCTCGAGGCCGCCCTTATCCGCAATCAATCTAATCTTGTTGATGTCACCCTAGAGCTGATCCGGGCTGATGTTTGATTTCCACTGGGTTTTGACCCATGCGTCCGTTCCTCAGCACGATGATCTGCGGGGGCATTGGCGTGTTCCTTATGGGACTTTTGAAAGTCATCTTGCGGATGGCGCTGCACGAGAAGTTGCCGATCCGCGAGATAGCCGGACGGACAAGCCTATCTAGGAGTGAGGCGTGATCCGCCATCGGCCCGAGGCACGCCGAACCATAAATAAGTATCTGAACGCGGGTGCGATCGAGCCTAAGTTCTCCGTGCCCTATCGCCCGAGTAAGCTCGATCCGTTCGTCGATAAGCTCGCGGCGTGATTGCAGATAGAAGCAACCAAGTCGCGCAAGCAGCGCCTGACCTTGAAGCAGTTACACACCGAGCTTGTCGTGCTCGGCCATACCGGTTCCTACAATAGTGCCGCTGCCTTTGCCTGGGACGAGCGTGTCGACCGGCAACGCGCGTAGCAGATCAGGGGGCGCGGCACTTTCGTGACGTTGGCCTTCCGCCCTGGCAAATCCTTCCAGGTCGATTGGGGCGAGGACTACGTGATGCTGGACGGAAAACGCGACCCCGCTGCAAGTCGCCCTTCATCTCGGCTATCGCACGGCCGTGCGCTTCTCCCCAACCTTGGACCGCCGGCTACTGGAGTTTTCCGGCTTGGTCATGGCGACGAACTGGCTGCGCCGCCGGGGCAATGCGGGGCGATCGGGACGCTATATAGGATTGCGCTGTGGGGTCGGTCTTCGTTGTAGTGTCGACGCGAAACCTCCAGTCTTTCCGGTGCATCCGCAAGGCTCATGAACCAGTGCGCGCTCAGGCATGCGGACCGGAGCTTGCTGTTGAACGCCTTGACGAAGCCGTTGTCCGTGGGCTTGCCGGGGCGCGAGGAACCCAGCGTGACATCGTTGGCATAAGCCCACAGGTCAAGGTCGCGCGAGATGGACTCGCTGCCGTTGTCGACCCGGATGGTTCTGGGTAGCCGAATTGGGCACCGACCCGTTCCAAGGTCTGGACGACATCTTCGCCGCGGTAGGTGAAGCGGGGATCGGCAACCGGACAGAAGCGGGAATGCGTGTCCACGATAGTCAGGATCCGCAGCTTGGTGCCTAGGGCCAGTTGGTCATGGACAAAATCCATGGCCTAACACGTTGCTGAAAGACGCCGGGGTCGACGCTGGACGCAGAACATGATTCACGGTTCCTGCAGGACGAGAGGGAAAGTGGATGCGGGGATCGGGCGAGGCGAGCGGTTCGCTTTTCAGCTATGTTGACCTTGAGCAGCGCATCCCTGCCCGGCATCCGTTGCGCAAGATCCAACAGGTGGTGAATGACGCGCTCGTTAGCCTCGATGGTGAATTCGATCGGCTTTATGCCATGGGCGATCGCCCCTCGATTGCACCTGAACGTCTGATCCGGGCCATCCTGCTGCAAATCCTGTTCTCGATCCGCTCCGAGCGGCAACTGATGGAACAGATGCAGTATAACCTGTTGTTCCGCTGGTTCGTCGGCCTCGGGATCGATGATCCAGTCTGGGTCCCGACGGTCTTCACCAAGAACCGCGACCGGCTGCTGACGATCGAGATGTCCCGCAAGGTAATGGCGGCAATCCTTGCGCATCGCGACGTGGCACCGCTTTTGTCGGACGAGCATTTCTCGGTCGATGGCACACTCATCAAGGCCTGGGCGTCGACGAAAAGCTTCCGACCGAAGTCGGCGACGACCCCGCCTGACGATGACGGTGGATCCGGAAAGCCGCCACCCTCAATGCCGATCGACCCTCAAACCCACGAACCGTCCAATCCAGAGCTCACCCAGATGACCACGCCGAAGCCTGAAACCGGAAAGGCCGGAGAAAACTTCCGGGGCGAAAAGCGCTCGAATGCGACCCACGCATCGGTCACGGATCCGGAGGCGCGGCTCTACAAAAAATCCCCCGGTGCCGGCGCCGTCCTCTGCTTCATGGGGCATACGTTGATGGAGAACCGGCATGGCTTCGTGGTGCAGGCCGACCTGATTCAGGCGGACGGGCATGCCGAGCGGAAGGCGGCTCTCGACATGCTTCACCGCCACGCGCCCGGCTCGACGAAGCGGCTGACGCTCGGCGCCGAGTTGCCAGCGGATGCGCCATCGGTCCGAGCACCGATGGCGACGCTTATGACACCCGTGATTTCGTCAAGGAATTGCGGCAGGCCTGTGTCACACCGCATGTGGCGTGAGACAGGCGAAATTCTCAGCGATCGACGGCCGAACTACCCGTCATGCAGGTTACGCGATCTCGCAGCGGTGCCGAAAAAAGATCGAGGAGCCATTCGGATGGGCCAAGACGGTGGGGCCAATGGCACAAACCATGCTGCGAGGCGTCAAACGGATTGCTGCCCAGTTCACGCTGACCATGGCAGCCTGCAATCTTGCGCGCCTGCCCAGATTGCTCGCTTCATAAGGCGAAGCCCGCCACTGCGGCGGGCCAAATGTCGGGTGCGGCAGCCCTCACTGGCTATTGAAGAACAATCTTTCACCTGCCGCGCGTTTTTCAGCGGCGTGCTAGGGTGAGGGAAGCCAAACCGCTCCCGAAAAGCGATGACGCGAAAATCGGGGAGCTTTGGTTTCATGCAAAGGGGAGACCGCATCAATCAGGGTCATATCTTGATGGGACATTCGCTGCCGCATACCTCGAAGGTCAGCTTTTGGGCCGAACATTGCGAGGAAACGCCGCGATGTCGAGCCGCAAGCGAGTGTCGCCTATGTGGCTAAAGCGACTGAGTGAGTGCGACCACTGTTGGCGCAATGCATGCTTGTCGCGGATAATATGCCACCACTCATGAGCGAACGAACCCGGGGCGCGGCGACGCAGCCTAGTGGGTGGCGGAAAGGCATCTGGTGATGGCGTCGTCGTCTCGCCCACTACGCGGATCGAATAGCGCACAGCCAGGGTGATACACTCGGTGAAACCGGACCCGCCTGACGGGGTGTCAGGCAAAAGATCGGCAGGCCCGAAAAATGACATGACCGCCCAAAAGGGGCGGTCATGCAAATTCAATGGCTTGTGGAATCTTTGCGCCGAACCGTTCGTAACTTAACCGATTTGGCGGTAACTTTGGTCCGATTGACAGATCAGTGCGACCAGGGCTCGCGGCGGTCGGTGGCGAAGTTTTCGCCGTAGCCGCGCGGGCGAACGTTGACGGCGCGGGATTGCGGCTCGATCACTTCGAAATCCAGCCCCTTTTCGCGGGCGTAATCCTCGGCCTGCTCGCGGGTCTCGAAGCGCAGGCGGACCTGACTTTGGGTGTCGTCGCTGCTGGTCCAGCCCATCAAGGGATCGATTTCGCGCGTGTCTGCCGCCGGAAAGTCCAGAACCCAGTTTTTCGTGCGGGCGGTGCCCGACTGCATGGCGTTACGTGCAGGCTTGTAGATACGGACTCGCATTGGCGGGAAACCTCAGTTCTTGCTTGCGGGTCTTATCCACCAACAGGCGGACAGGATCAAGATCCGGCGCTCCTCGATGCGAATTCTGCCGGCAAGACTTGCATCTGCGCCAAACCATGCCAGATTCCGACGGGAACAAAGGTGAAACCATGGGTCACAACAATACCAACGCTCCGGTCGCGCGCTTTGCTGAAGTCACCCGACCAAAGCTTGAAGGCGGGCGGCGTTTCGTCATGCAATCCGAGTTCCAGCCAGCCGGCGACCAGCCGACGGCGATTGTCGAGCTATCGCAAGGCATCCGGGACGGAGAACGTGATCAGGTGCTGCTGGGTGCGACCGGTACCGGCAAGACCTTTACCATGGCGAAGGTCATCGAGGAAACCCAGCGGCCCGCGATTATCCTTGCCCCGAACAAGACCCTCGCGGCCCAGCTTTACGGCGAGTTCAAAGGCTTTTTCCCCGACAACGCCGTCGAGTATTTCGTCAGCTATTACGACTATTACCAGCCCGAGGCCTATGTCGCCCGCTCGGACACCTATATCGAGAAAGAATCCCAGATCAACGAAGCCATCGACCGGATGCGCCACTCTGCCACCCGGGCGCTGCTTGAGCGCGATGACGTGATCATCGTGGCTTCGGTCAGTTGCATCTACGGTATCGGTTCGGCGGAAACCTACTCGGCGATGACGCAGGACATGATCGTCGGCGAGATGTACGACCAGCGCGAGTTTCTTTCCGAGTTGGTCGCGCAGCAATACCGCCGCCTGGACGCTGCTTTCCAGCGTGGCGGGTTCCGCGTGCGTGGCGATGTCGTCGAAGTCTGGCCCGCCCACCTTGAAGATCGCGCGTGGCGCTTCGATTTCTTCGGGAACGAGTTGGAAACGATCACTGAATTCGACCCGCTGACCGGCCAGAAAACCGACACCTTCAAGCAGATCCGCATCTATGCCAACAGCCACTACGTCACCCCTCGCCCAACAATGCAGCAGGCAATCAAAGGGATACGGGCAGAACTTCAAACCCGTCTCAAGCAGTTCAACGACGAAGGGAAACTGCTGGAAGCGCAGCGGCTTGAGCAGCGGACCAATTTCGACCTCGAAATGCTGGAAGCCACGGGCGTCTGCAACGGCATCGAAAACTATTCGCGCTTCCTGACCGGTCGCGCACCGGGCGAGCCTCCGCCAACGCTGTTCGAGTTCATCCCCGACAATGCCATCGTCTTTGCCGATGAATCCCATGTCAGCGTTCCGCAGATCGGCGGGATGTATCGCGGCGACTTCAGGCGCAAGATGACGCTGGCCGAGCATGGCTTCCGCCTGCCGTCATGCATGGACAACCGTCCGCTGAAATTCGAGGAATGGGATGCGATGCGCCCGCAATCGGTCTTTGTCAGTGCCACTCCAGCGCATTGGGAAATGGACCAGACCGGCGGCGTGTTCACCGAGCAGGTCATCCGTCCCACCGGCCTGTTGGACCCCGTGATCGAGATCCGCCCCGTGGAGATGCAGGTTGACGACCTGTTGGACGAAATCCGCCGTGTCGCGGCCCAAGGCTATCGCTCGCTGGTCACGACCCTGACCAAGCGCATGGCCGAGGATCTCACCGAATATCTACACGAACAGGGCATTCGCATCCGATACATGCATAGCGACATCGACACGATCGAGCGGATCGAGATCCTGCGCGATCTGCGGCTGGGCGCCTTCGATGTTCTCGTGGGCATCAACCTGCTTCGCGAGGGTCTTGATATTCCCGAATGCGGTCTGGTCGCAATTCTTGACGCCGACAAGGAAGGGTTCCTGCGGTCCGAAACCTCACTGATCCAGACGATTGGCCGCGCCGCTCGTAACGCCGATGGCCGCGTCATCATGTATGCCGACCGGATCACCGGCAGCATGGAGCGCGCCATGGCCGAGACAGAGCGTCGGCGCCAGAAGCAGATCGCCTATAACGAGGCCCACGGCATTACGCCGCAGACGGTGCGCAAGAATGTCGAGGATGTTCTGGCGGGACTGTGGCAGGGCGATACCGATCAATCGCGGATCACCGCCAAGGTCGACAAACCACTTGTCGGCTCGAATCTGGCGGCTCATCTGGAGGCCTTGCGCGTACAGATGCGGAAAGCTGCGGAGAATCTGGAATTCGAGGACGCGGCCCGCTTGCGCGACGAGGTGAGGCGGCTCGAGGCCGTCGATCTGGCCATATCCGATGATCCCATGGCGCGGCAGTCTGCAATCGAGGAGGCCGCAGAACAGGCGGTCAAGGCGTCAGGCCGATCGACGGCCGGCCGGGCCGGACAGAGAGGCGGCAACAAAAGATCGAAGCGATCTCGTTAGCCGCAGCTCACGCGGACCAGCTTACCGGACTTGTCATGTTCGAAATTCAGCCGCTTGCTGTTGTAATCCATCGTGACCGGATCGCCCGTGGTGTATTTGCGATAGGCCGCGTTGGCGGGAACAGAAATCACCGGTGCGGTCTGGCCTATCAAAGGCACATAATTATTCGCCCCGCAGGTATCGTCCGCCAAACGGGGCGGAGGTGCAACCTGATCGGATTCCGACGGGTCGGGTACGCAGGCAGCTAGCAGCAAAGGCAGCACGATTACGGCAGGAATGGCGAATTGCACGAACGATTCTCCTTTTGTCGGAATCGTGGTGCAACGTGTCGGTTGTGAAAAAGTTTCTGGACGAATTCCTGCGCGCCAGAAAAGCAGCGGAAACCCGCACAACCGTCGCTACGAGATCCGCGACAGGACTTCATCGGCCAAGGCCTCGATCTCGCCCCGCGCGGCGACATTTCGCGAGGTGTCGGCCGCGCTTAAGCCGATGCCCAGCGTCTCGGCAAAGGCCACGCGGTTCGCGACCTGTGCGGCTGCGACCTCGGTGCCAAGTTCGCTGGCTTTTTCCGCGATATCGGCTGCAAGGCGGGTGTTCGGGCGGGTGCGGTTCAGGACGATCAGTGTGTCGCATTTTTCGCGACGGGCAAGGTCCAGCACCCCTTCGGTGGCCCAAAGATCGACGTGACTGGCGGCGACGGGCACGACAACCAGATTAGCCACGCGCAAGGCCGGACGAAGATCGCTGTCGATTTTGGGCGGAGTGTCGATGATCACAAAGTCGAAACGCTTCTTGAGCTTCTCGGATTCGTAGCTCGCGCCCCAAGCGGAGGAGGTGCTGAATTCCAGCATGTCATCGTCGCCGATGCGGTCAAGCCGCTCGAGAAACCAGCGGCCCATGCTGCCCTGGGGGTCAGTATCAAGCAGGGCGACGCTATGCCCCCTGCTCCGCAGCGCGATCGCCAGATTCACGGCGATGGTGGTCTTGCCCGAGCCGCCCTTTTGCTGCGCAACCGTTATGATCCGCCCCGCCATGATCCGCCCCTGCCCCGTCGATTGACCTTTCACTTAGACTAGGGGCAGGTCAGGCACATTGCACGACTAATTCGCAGGTGCAGCATCGCTGCCGCCGCGGACGTGCCAGGTTTCGACGACGTCATACATCACCGGCTCAAAATGGCGGCACATCGCGTGGATGGCGCGGTTCCGTTCGCGCATCTCCGAACTGCGCAGCATCGCCTGATAATCACGACGGTCGCGCCATTGCGAATAGGTGGCAATACGCGTTTGCGCGTCGTTCAGGTGTACCGCACCCGAGACATAACCCGGTTGGCGGCTGATCACTTCATTGTAAGCCGCGTTCAAGGCATCAATCACATCATGAGCCGTTCCGGGTGACACCTCGAAGGTGCAGATCACGGTCTGTCCCTGGAACTCCTTGGCGATATTCGTCATGGCTGGGTCTCCTCACCTCGCTCGGGTCCAGATTACGCCGAATTTGCCGCGGTTGAAGGTCTTTTGCATCGGGTACATGGTGCAGCCGAACTTTAGGAGACAGCCACATGATTCCGGTATTCGACGGGCATAACGACTTTTTGCAGCGCATGGTCGATGCAGGCCCCGCACGAGACAGCCTTTGGCTAAAGGGTGACGGCACTGGCCATCTGGACCTGCCGCGGATGCGTGAAGGCGGTCTTGCAGGCGGGTTTTTCGCGATCTGGACCCCGTCTCCTGCCAGCGAGGATGACAGTCTGGCCGCGATGCTCAAGGGTAATCCTCCGTTCGCGCTGCCCCTGCCAGCCGAGGTTTCGAACGCCGATTCCTTGCCGCGGGCGCTGGCACAAGCGGGCCAGTTGATGGCGATGGAGCGGACCGGCACGCTGGCGATCTGCCGCAGCGCCGCCGATATCCACGCCGCGATGGCCGCAGGAAAGATCGCCGCCATCCTGCATATCGAAGGGGCCGAGCCGATTGCCAATATGGATGCGCTGCATGTCTGGCACGCGATGGGGCTGCGTTCGCTCGGGCCGGTTTGGTCGCGCCCGACCCGCTACGGACATGGCGTGCCGTTCGCCTTCCCCGGCTCGCCTGACACGGGCGATGGCCTGACGGATGCAGGCAAGGATCTGGTCCGCGAATGCAATCAGTTGCGGATCATGCTGGATCTGTCGCATCTGAACGAAAAGGGTTTCGACGACATTGCCGTCCTGTCAGATGCACCTTTGGTCGCCAGCCATAGCTGCGCCCATGCGGTCGCCCCCAGCACCCGCAACCTGACCGACCGCCAGTTGCAGGTGATTGCGGAAAGCAAAGGACTTGTCGGGCTGAACTATGCGGTCGGCTTCCTGCATCCCGACGGACGCCGCGACCCGATGCATGGTTTCGAGGTCATCCTGCGTCATCTCGACCACCTGCTGAAGTTTCTTGGCGAGGATGGCGTGGCGCTCGGCTCGGATTACGATGGCGCCCAGATGCCCGAGGATCTGTCCGACGCATCGAAAGTCCAGAACATCGTGCAAGCCATGCTGGATCACGGCTATGGCGAGGAACTGACCACGAAAATCGCGCATCGCAACTGGATCGGCGTGCTGGAACGGACCTGGGGTGGCTGACGCCCCAAGCGCCTCGGGTCAAATCACGACCTGAGGCTCGGCTCCCAAGGCGCTGGCGAGCGAATTGAAACGCGCCAGCGCCACCTCGCCCATCAGTGCCTGTCCCGTCGGGGTCAGGCGCAGTTCCAGAATGTTTTTCTTGGCCGAGTATTTCAGCCGTCCCGCCTCGGCTGGGTCCTTGATCGAGAACATCGCCCCGAACCGCATGGCCTTGCCCAGCACTTCGGCGTCACGGATCTGCTGGTCGCTGAGAAGCTTGAACAGCGGCGCCATCGCGGAATTGGCGCGGCTGTTGCGATAGCGGTGCAGCAGAGACAGACCCAGAAACACCCGCTCTGGATGGGACAAGGCGGCCATATTGGCGCGGGTCACATTATCGAAGCACGCATCGGCACGATAATCGGGGTGGGTGCGCCATGTCGTGTCATGCAGCAGGCACGCCGCCTTGACCAAGCGGTCTAGCGATGGTTCGGGATCTTTGTAGATCGGTTCGATGAACTGGTACAGCCGCTTGCCAAAACCCGGCACGCGGGCCATCTGCCGTTCTGCAAATCGCGCCGCTTCGATCAAAGGATCGCGCGAACGCAGGTTCAACGGCATCTGTTCGTAAAGCAGCCCCTCGCGGATACCATACGAAGACACCGCAAGGCATTGGGGCGAGAAGGTCTGCACCAACTGGCGCAACACAAGGCTTGCCAGCGGCACCAATTCGATCCGGCTGGACGAAATTCCAAGCTTGCCGCGCAGGTCCGACAGGTTCTGCTTTGAAAGCCAGTCCACAGTTTCCAGAACGTTTTCCGGTGCCATGCGATATTCATGCAGCACGGTCATCGGGTATTTCGTCCGTTCCATATCCAGACGGGCGATGGCCCGCCACGAGCCGCCAACCAGATAGATCTGTTCATGGTCGGAGCCCATCTTGGCGACCGCATCCTCAAGGATGTTGCGGATATGCGCGGTGAGGCCAGCTTGACCGCCCTTGACCTGCTGCAGCCGGAACGGACCCAACGGGGTCGAGATCCTGCGCCCGACCTTACCATCCGAAAGCTCGGCCAGTTCCATCGAGTTGCCGCCGATGTCGCAGATCAGACCCTTTGCCTCGGGCCAGCCCAGTAGAACGCCCTGCGCGGATAGCCGCGCCTCTTCCTCGCCATCGATGACCCAAAGTTTCAGGCCGGTTTCCTTTTCGACAGCCTTGCGGAATTCCGGCCCATCCTCGGCTTCGCGCACGGCGGCGGTCGCAACGCAGGTTAGCGGCTTGATCCCCATCCCCTCGGCCAAGGCGGCAAAGCGCTTGAGGGCAGCCATGCCACGCGTCACACCTTCGGGGTTCAGCCTGCCGGTTTCGGCAAGCCCTTGCCCCAGACCCGCCATGACCTTTTCGTTGTAGAAGTAAGCCGGAGAGCGCGCCGCGCCGTCAAAAACGACCATCCGGATCGAGTTCGAGCCCACATCGACCACGCCGACCCGACTTAGCGCCCTCTCGGAAACCCGATCGAATAGCGACCGGCCAAAGGGCTCAATGGTTTCTCCGCTTGCGGTTACAACACCGTTCATCGGGTTCCTCGCGTTACTGTCGTCTGTATCAGGCGGCTAGGGTTGGATCGTCAATTAACCATCCGGCGTCAATCCACCGAATGTGTGAGTGCAGGCACGTCCTTGGCCCCTTTGGTGCCGCGACCGGAAAGAGACGGGTTCTCCATGAAGAACTTATGACAGTTGAACAAATCATCACGCCCCGCAGGCAGGTAACGCAGGTAGCGGCCATCAGGTTGCAACAGCCAGCTTTGCGCCTCGTCCGCCATGTTGGCGGCCATGACTTGGCTGGTGATCTGCGCCTTGACGGTCTCGTTGTTGCATTCGACCAATGTCTCGACCCGCCGATTCAGGTTGCGACCCATCCAGTCGGCGGAACTGATGAACACCCGGGCCCGCTTCGAGGGCAATCCGTGGCCGTTGCCAAAACAAACGATGCGCGAATGTTCAAGGAAACGCCCGACGATGGATTTGACGCGGATATTCTCGGACAGTCCCTTGATGCCGGGCCGTAATCCACAGATGCCGCGGATCACAAGGTTGATGCGGACACCCGCCTGACTGGCGTCATAAAGCGCCTCGATGACATCCTTGTCGATCAGGCTGTTCATTTTGGCCCAGATTTCGGCGGGGCGACCGCGGCGGGAATAGTCCGCCTCGCGCGCGATCAGTTCAAGCAGACGTTCCTTGAGATCGATGGGCGAAATGGCGATGTTTTCCAACCCGTCCGGCTGGACATATCCCGACAGGAAATTGAACACCTTGGATGCGTCCCGTCCAAGCGGCGCATCGCAGGTGAATAGCGACAGGTCGGTATAGATCCGCGCGGTGATCGGGTGATAGTTGCCGGTGCCGAAATGGGTATATGTCACCAGTTGATCGCCTTCGCGCCGGACGACCGTGCTGATCTTGGCATGGGTCTTGTATTGCATGAAGCCGTAGACGACATGCGCGCCCGAACGCTCCAGCCTGCGGGACTGCCGGATATTCGCGGCCTCGTCAAAACGTGCTTTCAACTCGACCAGCGCTGTCACCGACTTACCGGCCTCGGCGGCTTCGCATAGCGCATCCACGATCGGGCTATCGCGCGAGGTGCGGTACAGCGTCTGCTTGATGGCCACGACGTTCGGATCAAGCGCCGCTTGATTCAGGAAGCGCACCACCATGTCGAACGTCTCGTAGGGGTGATGCAGCAGCATGTCCTTTTGCCGGATCGCCGCGAACAGGTCTCCGTCATGGTCCTGCACCCGTTCGGGCACACGCGGAGCGAACGAGGGCCATTGCAATTCGCGACGGCTGTCCAGAACCAGTTCGCGCAGGTCGGCCATGCCCAGAAGCCCCTCGACCTCGACGACTTCTTCGGGGGCGACGTGCAATTCCTGCATGATCAGGCGGCGCATCCGGTCGGGCGCACCAGCGGTGATTTTCAACCGGATGACCGAGCCGCGACGACGGCGCTTCAGCGCCGTCTCGAACTCGCGGACCAGATCCTCGGCCTCTTCCTCGACCTCAAGATCGCTGTCACGCAGCACGCGGAAGGCGCAATGGCCGATATCGCGATAGCCTGGGAACAGGCTGGGCAAATGCATCAGCAACAGGTCTTCCAGCCGTAGGAAACGCTTGCCGCCCGGAAGCGCGATGAAACGCGTGATCTGCTGCGGGATCGGCAGCAGCGCCTGCATCTGCCGCCCGTCGCTTTCCCGCGCCAGTTCGACCGCCAGTGAAAAGCCGAGGTTCGGGATGAACGGGAATGGATGCGCTGGGTCGATCGCCAGCGGCGACAGGACCGGAAACACCTGCTCGATGAAGTAGCGGTGCAGGAATTCTTCCTCGGCACGCGTCACGCGCGTACGCGACAGGATCGAGATCTCGGCCAGTTCCATCTCGCGACGCAGCCCGTTCCAGACCGCCTGCTGCGCGCCCATCAACCGCCGCGCATCGGCATTGACCAGCGCCAATTGCTCGGCCGGGGTCAACCCGTCATCGGAAAGCGCGGCATGACCTTCTCGGACCAACTCGCGCAAACCGGCAACGCGGACGGTATAGAATTCGTCAAGATTGGTCGCCGAGATCGACAGGAAACGCAAACGTTCCAGTAAGGGCACACGCGGGTTGCGCGCTTCGTCGAGAACCCGCCAATTGAAACTCAGCCAACTGATCTCGCGGTTGAAAAAACGGGCCGGACCCTCGGGTGTGCCCTCGGCAAGCTCGCGCGCGGCAGGGAATTCGTTACGCAGGAAGTCGGCTTGGGTCATGGCTACTCAATTAGGCAGAGGGCATTGCGGTGGAATGATCAGGCGGGGAAAGCTTGTCCAGAAGCTCTGCGGCAAGGCGCCGGGTGACCGGCCTGCGATCGGCAAGAGATCTTTCGTCAATGGCCGCGACCAGATGGCGCGCGAGGCCTAGGTCACGCTCCATCCGGGTCGAAAGCCAATCGACGACATCGGGCGCAACCTGAATCTGGCGGTCAGCGAACAGCTTGACCAATACGGCTGGCAATAGCGCATCGTCAGGCGGGCCAAGCACAGCCTGCGCGGCCGATTCCAGTCGCGACAGCAGATCCGGCAGACAGATCCCCCAATCACGCGGCGCCATGCGGGCGGTGATCAACAGCAGGGCCTTGCGTGCTCCGGCAAGGTTCCACAGGTGAAAAAGCGCATCCTCGCCTTCCGAGATGCCGGCGATTTCATGTGCGTTCTCGATGACCAGCGCGCCGTGACGACCCAGCATAGCATCGACGCCAGCCGGAAAGATCGTCGCGGCCCGAAGGATAGGAGCCTCGTGCTCGTCGGCCCAGAAACGCGCGAGATGGGACTTTCCCGCCCCTGCTCCGCCGATCAGCAAAAGCCGCCCGCCCGGCCAGCGGTCCGGTTCGTCCAGCATGGCAAGAGCGTCCCGATTGGCCGAAGTCGTCAGGAAATCGTCCCGCGACAATGCAGGCGGAATGGTCAGATCCAGAGCCATCTGGCGAATCAAGGACCGGTCACCCCTTCTTGGTCGTGTCGTGATCGTGCGACCGCGCTTCGCGGTACAACTCGGCTGGCGATGGAGGACCCTCGGCCCGCTCGGGAGGATGCTTCGCGTTCCGGTCACGTTCTTGCTGGTCTTCGAGCAGTTCGGCCAAAGTATCCTGATGACGCAGTTCGGCAACGCGGGTGTCGTGCGACAATTGCGCAAGGCGGCGTTCGCGTTCGGCCGTGCCGCGGGGGGCGATCTCGATCAGTGTCGGCGGTGCGGGCGGCGCGGGAACCTCTCGGCCAGTGTAAATTGCGCTTTCCTTGTAACGGCTGACGGCATAGCGCACCAGCACACCCAATGCCGCAGCCATCGGCACGGCGACCAGCAGACCGACGAAACCGAAGATCGTGCCGAAGCAGGTCAGTGCCAACATCAGCCAGACCGGATGCAGACCGACGCTGCCACCGACGATCTTGGGTTGCAGGTAATTCCCTTCCAGCATCTGGCCGATGGCAAAGATCGCGATCACGGCGGCGATCCAGAACGGTTCGCCCCAGAAGCTGAACAGCGCGACACCGATGGCGGTCGCGCCTCCGATCACCACACCGACATAAGGGATGAATGACAGCGAGGCCGCCAGAACCCCGATGGCAATTCCGAACGGCAACCCCACGATCCCCAGACCGACCGAGTAGAACGTCCCGAGGATCATGATCACCAGACCCTGACCGCGCACGAAACCCGAAAGCGCCGTGTCGATCTCATGCGCAAGGCTGCGGATCGTTGGCGCGTGCTCGCGCGGCAAAAGATCGTCCAGCCGCGCCACCATATGGTCCCAATCCAACAGCAGATAGAACGCAACCACCGGCACGATAACGATCAATGCCAGCATGCTGACAACGCCCATGACCGAGCCCAGCACTGTGCTGACCAATTGGCCCCCCTTGGCGCTGATGTTCTTGGCCGCGTCGGTCAGCGCGGTATTCAGCGTGCTACCCTCGGTAAAGACCGCCGGAAAGCGGCCGACCAGAAATTGCTGCAGATGTTCGGCCATTTCAGGCGCGGTGTTGATCAGGGCCGTCGTCTGACGCACCAGCACCGGCATTACCACAAGGATCGCGATGACGACCACCAGAACCACGGCCAGCGTAATCACCACGACCGAAAGCGTCCGCGACAGACCTGCCCGTTCGAGCCGGTCCGCAACCGGATCAAGCAGATAGGCCACACCGGCCCCAAGAATGAACGGCAAAATGGCATTGCCGAGTGTCCAGAGAATGACGAGTGACGCGAAAAGCGCGGCACTCCAGTACCAGACCTGCTTCTGAGCCGGCAGCCTCATGGGCGATTACTCCGTTACCCCGCGTCAAAGTCTATTTGGAACGTCCTGACGCAGCTTGCAAGGAAGGGCGTTGCTCCGTCTGGCGCTCTGGGTTAACTCGGCCCTCGCCAACATGAGGATAATGCCATGCGTCTGTCGCGCTATTTCATGCCCGTTCTGAAGGAAGACCCCAAGGAGGCGCAGATTGTCAGCCACCGGTTGATGCTGCGTGCCGGCATGATCAAGCAGCAGGCAGCCGGTATCTATTCTTGGTTGCCAATGGGCTTCAAGGTTCTGAACCGTGTGCAGCAGATCGTGCACGAGGAACAGCAGCGCGCCGGTCACATTCCGATGCTGATGCCGACGCTTCAATCGGCCGATCTTTGGCGCGAAAGCGGTCGCTACGACGATTACGGCGACGAAATGCTTCGCATCAAGGACCGCCAGAAACGCGACCTGCTTTACGGCCCCACCAACGAGGAGATGATCACCGACATCTTCCGTTCGCATGTGTCCTCGTACAAGGATCTGCCGCTGACGCTGTACCACATCCAGTGGAAGTTCCGTGACGAGATGCGCCCGCGTTTCGGCGTGATGCGTGGCCGCGAATTCCTGATGAAGGACGGCTATAACTTCGACCTGACCAAGGAAGACGCGCTGCACGCCTATAACCGCCATCTGGTCAGCTACCTGCGCACCTATGAGCGCATGGGTCTGCAGGCGATCCCGATGCGCGCTGATGGCGGCCCGATCGGCGGCGACTACACGCACGAATTCCTTGTGCTGGCAGAAACCGGCGAATCCGAAGTCTTCTATGACAGCCAGATCACCGACCTGACATTCGGCGCGCGCGAGATCGACTATGACAGCGTCGAGGCATGCCAGTCGGTTCTGGAAGAATTCACCAGCCGCTATGCCCGCACCGACGAAACCCATGACGAAGCGATCTTCGCCGAAGTCCCAGAGGAACGCCGCCGGACCGCGCGTGGCATCGAAGTCGGCCAGATTTTCTATTTCGGCACGAAATACTCCGAGCCCATGGGTGCGACCGTCGTCGGCCCGGACGGCAACCGCGTTCCCGTTCATATGGGCAGCCATGGCATCGGCGTCTCGCGTCTGCTGGGCGCGATCATCGAAGCCAGCCATGACGACAAGGGCATCATCTGGCCCGAGGGCGTGACCCCGTTCCATGTCGGCATCGTCAATCTCAAGCAGGGTGACGTCTCGACCGACAGCGCATGTGAGGCTTTGTATGCCGAGTTGAAGGCACAGGGCATGGACCCGCTTTACGACGACCGCGACGAACGTGCGGGCGCGAAATTCGCGACGATGGATCTGATCGGCCTGCCGTGGCGCATCACCGTCGGTCCGCGCGGATTGGCCAACAACAAGGTCGAGCTGACCTCGCGCCGCACCGGAGAATCGCTGGAGATGTCGCCGCAGGAGGCCATTGTCCGGCTGAAGGAAATCTACCAGCCGATCTTCGACGCAGCGTTCTGATACCCGCTCATTTTGCCCGCCCGTGCTGCGGGCAGGACATGCAAGACAATGAACCCTGCCCGTGGCGGCCGCTGCGGGCAGTTTTCTGTCGGTCGTTGCACCTTGTGCCAGTTGCGGTCGCCATGAATTCGCCCCCTATCCCATTGGCCTAAAGTTGAATTCGGGGCGTCCCTTGCACCTATCGATTTGGAGAACTAGACGGTTGCCAACCGTTTCACTCATCATCTTACGGATCGGGGCTTAGCAGAGATCGAGCACCTCAGTGTTGATGAAAGAGTTGGCCGTTCTGACCATCGTCTTCCCCGCGGTCGCTGCACTGCTGTTCTGGTCATGGCCCGAACCTGCAAGGCCGCATGTTCCCGTACCACAGCTTGCGTCCGAGACAGGCCAAGGCAAGGCTTTGGTTTTCACCGATCTGGTGCCCTTGCAGCAAGGTCTGACACCCGTACCTGCGCTGGTGACTGGGCGTGCGTCGGGCGGGGCAAAGGGCGCGCTCATGCAGGAATGGCCCGGCTTTCACGCCGAGGCGCGCTTCCACGGCACTATGGTCACCGTGCGGTTCGCAGATACCGTGAACCGCTGGCGCATTCAGATCGACGACGGGCATACCTCGGTGATCGAACTGTCCCGACCGGGCGTGAATGACCTTCGCATTCGCGGCATGCCCGAGGGCGAACATCACATCCGCGTCGAGAAAATCAGCGAATCCTCGATGCCCACAAGCTTCGGCGGCATTTTCGTCGATGAGGGATCGCAGGCACTGCCCGCTCCGGACGCACGACCGAAACTGATCGAGTTCATCGGCGATTCGGACACGGTCGGCTTCGCCAACACCGCCTTGCGCCGTGATTGCACCGAGGAAGAGGTCTTTTCCGCGACCGATACCAGTCGCAGCTTCGGCCCTCAGGTCGCTCATGCGCTGGACGCGGATTTCCGCATGGTGGCGCGTTCGGGCATTGGTCTGGTGCGGAACTATGAAGGGGTGTCGCCGCAAGCGACGATGACGACGCGCTATCCCTTGGCGCTACCCAGCGAGCCATCCGCGACGCGGTTGGCGGATCGCAAGGCGGACATTGTCGTGACGGCCCTGGGCTCGAACGACTTCGGCTCCAGCTTTACCGACAACGAGCAATGGTCAGACAAGGACACGCTCAGTCGGGATTTCGGCACGGCCCTGATCGGCTTCCTGCGGGATCGTGTCCGCGAGAATCCGGGTGCGCTGCAAGTTCTGCTGGCATTCGGCGAATATGGCGATCCGCTGGTCATGCCATATCTTCGGGCTGAATCGGCCCTGAAATCGGACGGCGCAAGGGCGGTTCTGGTGACCCTGCCCAAGCTTCAGCGCAATGCCTGCCTATGGCATCCGTCCGCCTTGGACCATGAATTGATCGCCAAGCAATTATTGGCAGCAGTTTCGGGCCTCATGTAGTATCCAACTACCGCTTTCACGAAGCGCAAGTGAACTAGTATGACGATGCGTTGAGATTTTTGATCTCGGGTAAGGTTGTTCTCGATGGTCTCGTTGCGTCCCTTGACCTACAGCATCGGCAAGCTCATCGGCTTGGGCAGCAGCAACATTGCCGACGCGGCATCCGACCAGTGGGAGATCGATCCCGCCGAAACGCTGCCGGTTCCTCCGGTCATCATCCTGCCCGGGCAGGCCGAGCGGATCAGACAGGCCGAGTTCACCACGATGCCGCTTCTGATGCAGTCCTTGGCGGGCAATCCCGCCGAAAGGATCAGCCCGACCAAGGGATTTCGTATTCCCGACGTCGATATCGTTGACGGCGTGGTTTACGCGCGCGGCGTGACGCTTCATCTCAGGCAAAGGCGCTACAAGACACTGCTTGGCAGCATCAAGGATCTCGGGAAGGCCTCGTTCTACGAAACCTGGATCGGAAACCGCTGGTTCGGAAACTGGTTGACGGATGATTGCCTGACCTATCGCCTTGCTGAGACATCCGGCAGCTCTCCGGCGACCACGACGCCAGAGCGAGGCGGCCATGTCCCCCGCTACGAGGAACTGCTGGGAATGGCGCCTCGGCGGGTCACCGATGCCCATTTCGATGAACTGGTGCTTTTTGACGATCATGCGAACAATTCCGGCAGAATGCGCCGCGCGCAGCAGATGCGGGATGATCTTTTGACGCAAATCGCCGCAGAGGATCGTTCGGGTGTCTTCCTGCTCCGCGGCCGGACCGGCGACCTGCGTATTCTTGAAAACGAGATGGAGCTGGCCACCCGACTGGAGCGTGATTTCGGCTTCCGCATCATGCAAGCCGAGAAACACAGCGTCGATGAGTTGATTGCGGCCTGCGCAAATGCCCGAATCGTCGCCGGAGTCGAGGGAAGCCAATTGAACCATGGTATTGTCGCCATGCCTCCGGGCGGGACATTGTTGACGATCCAGCCACCGGACCGTGCAACCACCGCAATGAAGCTTCTGACGGATCGATGGCAACAGCGGTTCGCGATGTTGATCGGCGAAGGCGAAACCCGCCTTTTTCGTGTCGATCCGGATGAGTTGAGCCGCACGGTTGAACTCATTTACCATGCGGCAACCAAATAATGGTCTGAATGTACAGGTTGAGCTTGCTTCGCGCTGACGCAATCATGTTCAAATGAGTTCAATTTCCGCTCAACATTATGTGACGCCATGACATTGTTCGACGACATTCGGGGCGATTACATCCGCCACGGCAGTTCGATCACAGAGCCTGCATTTGTATCTCTGGCGGTGTATCGCTGGGGGAATTGGGCAATCGGATTGAAGAACCCAGTCGGGCGTTGGTTCGCGAATAAACTCTACGGCCTTTGCAAGATATTCATTCTGAACGTGACCAAGGTGTGGATTCCGCCTCAGGTGCAGTTGGGCAAGGATTTCCATATCATCCACGCCGAAGGCTCGCTTTCGCTACATCCCGAGGTGATCATCGGGGATCGCTGCGGTGTCATGCATAACGTGACAATCGGAACCAATATGCGCGGCAGGGCACCGATCATCGGCGATGATGTCTTTATCGGCGTGAACTCGGCCATACTTGGTCCGATCACCATCGGCGACCGGGTCCGGATCGGTCCGAACACTGCGGTGACCACAGATGTTCCGTCGGATTCGGTGGTCGTTGGCTCACCTGCCAAAATTTACCCGAGCCTGCCGAACCTCGCCCAAATGAAGAAAAAGGCCGGGAATGGTTGAAGTCTTTGATGGCAGCATGTGGCAGCTTCTGGCCGATAATCTTCCGGCGCGAAGCGATAAACTGGCGGCGATAGATCGGGACCGCCGCATTACCTACACCGAGATGGCAGCCGAGGCCGGACGGGTCGCGGACTGGCTGGTGTCGCAAGGCATCCAGCCCGGCGACCGGGTGATCGTGCATCTGCGCAAAAGCATCGACGAAGCCGTGGCGATGCTGGGCGCATGGAAGATGGGCGCGGTCGTCGTCAACGTGAACAGCCGTTGGACCGGTCATCAGCTGAGCTATGTCGCAGGGGATTGCCGTGCCAAGGCCGCGATTCTGGCCCGATCCGCCCTGACCGGCCTGTCTCCGGAAGATCACCTGCCCGAGGGAATGGCCTATCTGGTTCAGGGCAGGACGGACGGCTTGGATGTTGCTGCGGACCCTTGGGCCTCGCTGCCTTCGGACAGCGGAGCAATGCCCCATCAGCCCGACCCGTACCAGCTTGCGATGATCATTTACACCTCGGGCTCGACCGGACAGCCCAAAGGAGTGATGCTGAGCCATCGCAACATCCGCGTCGGTGCCATCTCGGTTGCGCAATACTTGCGCCTGACGCAGGATGACAAACTGCTGTCGGTGCTGCCCTATAGCTTCGACGCTGGCCTGAACCAATTGACCACGATGCTGCTGAAAGGCGGAACAATCGTCCATCAGCCGGTCACCATGCCCGCAGAAATCATCCGCATGGCGCGGGCCGAGAATGTAACGGGCATCGCTGGCGTGCCTCCGCTTTGGAACGAGATCGTCCGGTATCTTGACGACAATCCGATCGAACTGCCCGCGCTGCGTCGGATCACCAATACCGGCGGCAAGATTCCTCCGAATATTCTGGAACTGCTGCCCACGGTTTTCCCCGATGTAGATATCTTCCTGATGTATGGCCTGACCGAGGCTTTTCGCTCGACCTATCTACCGCCATCGCGCTTCGCCGCGAAAATGGGTTCGATCGGACAGCAGATCCCGAATGCGCAGGTCTTTGCGATCAAGCACGGTCAGGGGATCGCGGCTGCCGGAGAGCAGGGCGAACTGGTCCATGCCGGGCCCTTGGTCAGCATGGGATATTGGGAGCGCCCCGAAATCACCGCCCAGAAGATCCGGCCCTGCCCCGAACTGCGCCATCTGATTGGCGACGCTCCGGTGGTCTATTCCGGCGATCTGGTGCGGGTCGATGAGGATGGCGACTTGTGGTTCGTCAGCCGCATGGATGAAATGATCAAGACATCGGGCTTCCGGCTGTCCCCGACCGAGGTCGAGGATGCGCTTTGCCGCAGCGGTCTCGTCACCGATGTCGTCGCATACGGCGTCGAACACGCGGCTCTTGGACAGGCCGTCCATGCTGTCGTTACCTACCTTCCAGAAGCCAGCGAGGACGCGCTTATCCAACATTGCACCCGCGCCATGCCGAATTACATGCGCCCACATCGCATCCATGCCTGGGATGGCTTGATGCCGCGCACCGCAAGCGGCAAGCTGGACAGACCGACCGTCATCGCTGCAGCCAAGGCCGCAACTGCCCAAATCTGAACCAAGAGACTGAAACCCATGAGTCTGACGAAAAGCCAGTTGATAGACTATCTCCGCGACGAACAAAGTATTGAGGAGGCGATTGATGGCGATACCGAGCTTTTCTCGAGCGGACTTCTGGACTCGGTCTCGATGGTCGGCCTGATCACCTTCATCGAAGAGCAGACGGGCGCTGTTGTTCAGCCCGGAGACGTGACGCTGGAAAATTTCGATACGGTAGACCGGATTGCAGCATTTGCCACCACCCTTGGTTGAGGGCTTTGACCCCGATCTGGCCCTGACCGAGGCGGCAACCCGCTTCGGCACGCCGTCCTATGTCTATTTTACCGACGTCATCGAGGCACGGCTCGCTGCACTACGCGCCGCCTTTGCCCCTTGGTTCGCGGTCAGCTTTGCGGTCAAAAGCAACCCAAACCCCGCATTGTTGGGTTGGATGCGGGACCGGCTGGATTATCTGGACATCTCGTCGGGTGGGGAATTTGCACTTAGCCAGCAGGCCGGATGGGAACATGCGCGGATCAGCTTCACCGGACCAGCCAAGCGCGAGGATGAACTTCGTCCCGCCATCGCCGCGGGCTTGGGCGAACTTGTCATCGAAAGCCTGCGCGAAGCGCGGCTCGCCAATGAAATCGCCGCCGAACTTGGATGCGTGCAACCGGTATTGATCCGTATCGCCCCCGACCGCGTCCCCAAAGGCTTCGGGGACCAGATGGCGGGTCGGCCCAGCCCGTTCGGCATCGACGTCGAGGATGCGGGCGATGCCCTGCCCCGGATCGCGGCCATGCCGAACCTTCGCATCATCGGGCTGCACATCTATTCGGGGACGCAATGCCTCAAGCCGCAAGCCATCAGTGAAAACTGGCGGATCTTCATCGCGACGTTTGGCGCGATCTGCGATGATCTGGACCTTTCTCCTGAAAAGCTGGTTTTCGGCTCGGGGCTGGGGATTCCCTATCATCCGGGCGAGACGCCGCTTGATCTAGCTGAGATCACCGACGAAATCGGACCCGAACTTGACGCCTTCCGGGCCATACCGCGTTTCGCGAAAACGCGATTTGTGCTGGAACTTGGGCGTTACCTTGTCGCGCCAGCTGGCTACTTCGTGACCCGCGTCGTATCGGTCAAACAATCGCGCGGCACGCGGATCGCGATTTGCGATGGCGGACTGAATGCCAATCTGGCCGCTTCGGGCAATTTCGGCATGGTTATCCGGCGCAACTATGTCATGCATCGGGTCGCAATCGTGGACGCGGTCGACCCGCCGCATGAGAAGCACGACATCAGCGGCCCGCTATGTACCTCGATCGACAAACTGGGAAGCGGCGTGTCGCTGCCGCAACTGGAGGAAGGCGACCTTTTGGCAGTGCACGCCGCCGGAGCATATGGCCCGACCGCCAGTCCGATCCACTTCATCAGCCATCCTTTGCCCGTTGAGGTGCTGGTGACGGGCGGCCAGCTGCAAGACATCTCACAGTTCCGCGGTGACTGACAGGCGATTTTTCGATTTTACAAACTTTGGCATGAATCCCCTTGCTAACGCGATAAAAAACGAGTGAGCACGGGTCAGAAAATCCAAGTTTTTTGTCTTGCTTCGGTTGTACTCCCCGGCATTGGCCCATTATGATGGGACCAATCCAGGAATGAGTAGGAACCGATGGTCGAACAGAACCTGTTGCTTTTGCTTGTTCTGACGCCATTCATTTCGGCCGCTTTGGCGGCGACATTGCCTGTCGGATCGCGCAACGCCGAAACCTGGTTGGCGGGACTGACCATGGTTGTCGCGCTTGGGGTTCTTGCGGTCCTTTACCCCTCGGTCGCCGAGGGCGGTCGGATCATCGGCAAGGTCGAATGGGCCAGCAGCATCGGTCTGGATCTGACGTTCCGCATCGACGGGTTTGCGTGGCTGTTCATGGTCCTTGTGGCTGGGATCGGAATGCTGGTCCTGCTTTACGCGCGCTATTACATGGCCCCCGACGACCCCGTGCCGCGGCTCTATTCCTGCCTTCTGGCCTTTGCCGGAGCGATGTCGGGGCTGCTTCTGTCGGGAAACATCATCATGCTGGTGGTGTTCTGGGAACTGACCAGCATCGTTTCATTCCTGCTGATCGGCTACTGGTATCAACGTCAGGACGCCCGCGACGGCGCACGGATGGCCTTTGTCGTAACGGCCTCGGGCGGGCTTTGCCTGATGGTCGCGATGATCCTGCTGGGCCAGATCGTCGGCAGCTATCAACTCGAGGATGTACTGACGGCAGGCCCGACGATCACCAGCCACCGGCTTTATCCGGTCGTTCTGGTGCTGTTCCTGCTGGGCGCATTTACCAAATCGGCGCAGTTCCCGTTCCACTTCTGGCTGCCCAACGCCATGGCCGCGCCGACGCCGGTGTCGTCCTACCTGCACTCGGCGACGATGGTGAAGGCGGGAGTCTTTCTGCTGCTGCGCTTCCAACCCGCGCTTGGCGGCACGGATGCGTGGTTCCAACTGGTCACCGGAGCGGGTCTGATCACCATGCTAATGGGCGCGTTCGTCGCGCTGTTCAAACATGACCTCAAGGGGCTGCTCGCCTATTCGACGATCAGCCATCTGGGCCTGATCACCGCTCTGGCGGGAATCGGAACACCGATGGCAGTGATTGCGGCGGTATTCCACATCGTGAACCACGCGGTCTTCAAGGCCTCGCTGTTCATGGCCGCGGGGATCATCGACCACGAGACCGGCACCCGCGACATGCGCCGACTATCCGGACTGGCCCGTGCCATGCCCGTTACGGCGACGCTGGCGATCATCGCTTCGGCCGCAATGGCCGGAGTCCCGCTGCTGAACGGTTTTCTATCCAAGGAAATGTTCTTCGAGGCGACCTATGTCTGGAACAACGGCAGCCCGCTGGACAATGCCGCGCCCTATGTCGCGGTTATCGCGGGCGCGCTAAGCGCAGCCTATTCGCTACGCTTCATCGTCGCCGTCTTTTTCGGTCCGGCGGCCACCGACCTGCCCCATGCGCCGCATGAACCGCCTGCGCTGATGCGCCTTCCCGTCATGCTTCTGGTCGCGGCCTGCCTTGGCATCGGTATCGCACCTCAGGCTTTGTTGGGAGGTTGGCTGGAAAGCGCGGCCATGGCGATCCTTGGCCCCGACCTGCCGCATTTCAGCCTCAAGATCTGGCATGGCGTCAACCCGGCCCTGATCATGAGCCTGATCGCCACCAGCCTTGGCATCCTGATCTATCTTGTGCCGCGCCGCTGGATCGACCAGGGCGAGGAAGGTCTACGGATCACCCGCGCGCTGGATTTCGGTCGGGCCTTCGAGACCGCCCTGCAATTCCTGACCGTTCGCCTGCCCCGTCAGGCACTGAAACTGACCAGCGCCCCCGGCCTGCAGGCGCAGTTGCGCGTCATGGTTCTGATTGGCATGGCCGCTGCGTATTTTGCGTTGGGTCCGCTGGACTGGAACATTCCCCTGCCCGAAATCAACTCGCGCGAACTTGTTTTTGCGCTGCTTTGGCTGATCGGCGGCGGCTGCGCGCTCGCGGCAGCATGGCAGGCCAAGTACCACCGTTTCGCGGCGCTGATCCTGATGGGTGGCGCGGGGCTGGTCACCTGCACGACTTTCGTCTGGCTTTCGGCTCCTGATCTGGCCGTGACCCAGCTTCTGGTCGAGATCGCGACGACTGCACTTCTGCTGCTGGGCCTGCGCTGGCTTCCCAAACGGAATGTCGAAATTCCTGGTGACAACAACCTGACCTCGCGGTTCCGCCGTCTGCGCGACCTGCTGATCGCGGTGACCTGCGGCTTGGGTATGACGGCGATCGCGCTGGCGATCCTGCTGACCAAGCCCGGCAACTCGATCGGAGACTGGTTCCTGCGCCATTCCTATGTCGAGGGCGGCGGCACCAATGTGGTGAACGTCATTCTGGTCGATTTCCGCGCCTTCGATACGTTCGGGGAAATCTCGGTCCTCGCGATCGTGGGCCTGACCGTTTACGGCCTGCTGCGCCGTTTCCGTCCGGCTCCCGAAAGCGTCGAACGCCCCCGCCCTCAGGTCGAGGCCGAAGAGCAGGCATTGGAAGCCTATCTCTTTATCCCCGCGATCCTGATGCAATGGCTATTTGCTCCGATCATTGCCTTGGCCGCCTACCTGTTCTTCCGGGGCCACGATCTGCCAGGCGGAGGCTTTGCCGCTGGCGTCACATTCGCGCTTGGCCTGTTGCTGCAATATGTCGCCTCGAATGTCCGCTGGATCGAAGCGCGCCTGACGATCCTGCCCGTGCGCTGGATGGGGGCCGGTCTGCTGATCGCGGCTGCAGTCGGTCTTGGCTCGTGGATCTTCGGCGCGCCGTTCCTGACCACGCATTACCAATATCTGGACCTGCCGCTGGTCGGGAAAGTCCCTGCCTCGACTGCGATGCTGTTCGATGTCGGAGTGTTCTCGCTGGTCGTGGGTGCAATTGTCCTGATGTTGATCGCGATTGCCCACCAATCGCTGCGCGTCTCGCCACGCGTTAGGTCCGCCGACCCCGAGGAGCCGAACTGATGGAACTGATACTCGCCCTCGCGATTGGCGTTCTGACCGGCTCGGGTGTCTGGCTGCTGATGCGCCCGCGCTCGTTTCAGGTGATCATCGGGCTTTGTCTTCTGGCTTACGGGGTCAACCTGTTCATCTTCTCGATGGGACGGCTGTATGTCGGTGCCGCACCGATCATGTCCAAGGGCGGTTTCGTCGATCCCTCGGCCTATGCCGATCCCCTGCCACAAGCCTTGGTGCTGACGGCCATCGTCATCAGCTTCGCCACCACGGCACTGTTTCTGGTGGTGATGATCGCCTCGCGCGGGATCACCGGCACCGACCATGTTGATGGGAAGGAGCGCGAGCAGTGATGCCCGATCCCTTGCCTCACCACATGATCATCGCCCCGATCCTGATCCCGTTCATCGCGGGCGCGATCATGCTGTTCTACAATGACCGCAACCGCCAGACCAAGCTGGTGATGGGCATCGTCTCGATTGCGCTGATGTTCTTCAGTTCGGTCGAGCTGATGCAGGACGCGAAAAGCCTGACCGAGCAGGGCGATTCCGCCGTCCAGCTTTACTTGCTGGGAAACTGGCCGGTTCCGGTTGGTATCGTTCTGGTGCTCGACCGCCTGTCGGCCATGATGGTGATGCTGACCGCATTGCTGGCCGGACCGTCCCTGATCTATGCCGCCGCAGGCTGGCACGGCAAAGGGCAGCACTATCACAGCATGTTCCAGTTCCTGCTGGCAGGTGTGAACGGTTCGTTCCTGACCGGAGATCTGTTCAACCTATTCGTCTTTTTCGAGGTCATGCTGGCCGCCTCATACGGCTTGATGCTGCATGGGTCGGGTCCGGATCGGGTCAAGGCGGGCTTGCAATATATCGCTGTCAACCTTGCGGCATCGCTGTTTTTCCTGATCGGTGTGGCCTTGGTCTATGGCACGACCGGCACGCTGAACATGGCCCATATCGCGGCCCAGCTTGCCACGCTGAACGATGCGCAAAGGCTGCTGTTCCATGCGGCTGCGGGCTTTCTGGGCGTGGCATTTCTGGCCAAGGCGGCGATCTGGCCGCTGTGCTTCTGGCTGCCGCCCACCTATGCCTCGGCCTCGCCACCTGCGGCGGCGATCATGGCGATCATGACCAAGGTCGGCGTCTACGTCATTCTGCGGCTCTCGCTGCTGATCCTTGGACCGCAAGCAGGGGATTCGGCGGGATTTGGCGCTCCGGTTCTGATGATCGGCGGCATCCTGACCATGGCATTCGGCATGATCGGCATCCTTGGCACGCCGGACCTGACCCGCAAGGGCGGCTATCTGGCGATCATTTCCTCGGGAACGGTGCTGACTGCGGTTGGCTTTGCTCAGGCTGGCGGCGGGCCTGAAATCCTTAGCGGCGCGCTTTACTACCTGATCGGCTCGACCGCCGCGGTTTCGGCCTTTTTCCTGATCGCCGAGCCGGTCACCCGCGACGATCAGGGCAGCGATGACCAATCCGCCCCCGAGGAAAGCACGACCGGAGCCGATGCCGAGCGCTGGGACTGGACTCCGATGGGTTTGGATACTGTCGAGGACACCCCCAGCCCCGCCAGCACCCGCACGGTGTCGTGGCTGACCATGGCGGTCTGCTTTTCCTTGATCGCGGCGATGCTTGCTGGCCTGCCGCCCATGCCGGGCTTCATCGGCAAATTCGCCATTCTGCGCGGTGCGGTCGAGGGCAATATCGCCCTGTCGGGACAGCTTCCTGTCATGCTGTGGATCTATACCGCGATGCTGATCCTGTCGGGGCTTGGCGCGCTTATCGCCCTGCTGCGCTTCGGCATCCGGCGCTTCTGGGCCGAGGCAGGCCCCTCTCCGCGCATCCTTGCACTGGAAGTCGCTCCGGTTTTGCTGTTGCTCGGCATGATCCTGCTGCTGACCATCCGCGCCGATGCGGTGCTGAACTATACCCGTGACACGGCGATCACCTTGCTTGACCCCTCGGTTTACCGCAAAAGCGTGCTCGAGGATGCCAAGCGTGTCGATTCCTCGCCGCCGCAGAACCACGCCCCCTATGAACCGCCGGAGGGCACGAAATGACACGGCTGGTTCCCCACCCCCTGCTTTCGCTCGCGCTGGTCCTGATGTGGTTGATCCTGACCCGTTTCTCGATGGGTCATCTGATCCTCGGAACGCTGATCGCACTGTTGGCAGGCTGGACGGTCGAACGGTTGCACCCGCCCAGACCGCGTATCCGGCGTTGGACCGCCATCCCGATGCTGATGGGAATCGTTGCATGGGACATCCTGAAATCGAACATCTCGGTCGCGCGGGTTCTGCTGCTGGGCCCGAACCATCCGAGCTTCCATTCCGGCTTTGTCGAGGTCGAACTGACCCTGCGCGATCCGAACGGATTGGCGCTGTTGGCGATCATCATGACCGCAACGCCCGGGACCGCGTGGCTGGAATACGACCAACCCACCGGTCGTGTCCTGCTGCATGTCTTCGATCTGCGCAGCGAGGATGACTGGCAATCCCTGATCCGCGACCGCTACGAGCGTCTGCTTCTGGAGATCTTCGAATGAGCGCGCAACTGATCCTCGAATATGCTTTGAGCTATGCGCAAATCGCGATGGTGTTGGCGATCGGCCTGACCAGTTGGCGCGTCTTACGCGGACCAAGGGCGCAGGACAGGGTGCTGGCCATCGACACGATGTATATCAATGCCATGTTGCTGTTCCTGCTGATCGGCATGGGCAACGGCAATGTCTTCTTTTTCGAAGGCGCGCTGGTGATCGCAGTATTGGGCTTCGTCACAACCGTATGCGCGGCGAAATTCCTGATGCGCGGCGAGGTGATCGAATGAACCACCTGTCCGATCTTCCACCGGTTGCCGCAATCGTCATCGCCGTTTTCGTCGTGTTGGGATCGTCCTTGGCACTGCTTGGCAGCGTCGGACTGCTCCGGCTGAAAAGCTTCTATCAGCGGCTGCACGCGCCGACGCTGTCCTATAGCTACGGCACGCTGCTCATCATCATCGGCTCGATGGCGATGTTTTCGCTGCTCGAAGAACGTCCCGTCATCCATGAACTGATCATCGGGATCTTCATGCTGATCACCACGCCGATCAGCCTGTTGATGCTCGGGCGCGCGGCGCTGCGCCGCGACCGCGATGCGAAACTCGGGCATGACGAGATCGTGCCGCCGCGCGTTACCCCCTCCGAAGCCCCGGCCCAACCGCTGCGCGATCTGTCGAACTATGGCGAGGGCCGGCTGGACAAGGGACTGCTGTCCTCGACCAAGGACCAGCCGGAATCAGAGCCGTGAGGCTGCCAGAACCTCGTGCAGGCGGTCGCGGTCAACGGCGTCGGTGACAAAGGCGTCCCCGATGCCACGGGCCAGAATGAAGCGCAGCTTGCCATCCTGAACTTTCTTGTCCTGCCCCATCATCGCGATCAGGGTCTCGTTGTCGGGAATCTCGCCCGCGATGTCGGATATGCGCGAAGGCAGCCCCATCGCCGCGAAATGCGCCGCGACCCGCGAAGGCGCTTCCTGACTGCATAGCCCCATACGCGCGGAAAGATCGAAGGCCAGCGTGCAGCCGATGGCCACGCCCTCGCCATGGAGCAGGCGGTCCGAATAGCCGGTCACGGATTCCAGAACGTGACCGAAAGTGTGGCCAAGGTTCAAAAGTGCCCGCTCACCCTGCTCGGTCTCGTCACGTTGCACGATACCGGCTTTCATCTCGACCGAATGACGCACCGCACGTTGCAGGGCCATCGGGTCCGAGGCCAGTTGTGGTCCTGCCTTTTCCAGCCAGTCGAAGAAGTTCTCGTCACCAAGCAGGCCGTATTTGGCGACCTCGCCATAACCGGCGCGGAAATCGCGCGGCTCAAGCGTGCCAAGCACGTCGATATCGGCCAACACGAGGCCGGGCTGATGGAACGATCCGATCAGGTTCTTGCCCTGAGGGCTGTTGATCCCGGTCTTGCCACCGACCGAGCTATCGACCTGCGCCAGAAGCGAAGTCGGTATCTGCACAAAGCGCACACCACGGCGCAGAATTGCAGCGGCAAAACCGGCCAGATCGCCGATCACGCCTCCTCCTAGCGCGACAACCAGATCCTTCCGCTCGATGCGCTGCGAGATCAGCCACTCGACCGCATGCCCCAGTTCTGCCCAGCATTTGGTCGCTTCGCCCGCAGGCAGGACCAATGCCGAAGCCTCGATGCCCGTCGCCGCCAATGATTGCTGCAAACTGGCCAGATGCAGTGCCGCGACGTTCTCGTCGGTCAGGATGGCGACGCGCCGACGACCGAACAGAGCTGCGATCTCGGTTCCCGCACGGTACAGAAGGCCCCGCCCGATACGCACATCATAGGCGCGATCTCCAAGATCGACATGAACGGTTTCGATGGTCATTTCGGCTCCAGAATCATCGGCTTCAGGGTTTCGATGGCGGCAATCACCTGATCGGTCGTCTGCTCGACCGTGTCGCCCATATTGGTCTCGATATGGATATCGGCCAGCGCGTACACGGGACGACGCTCGGCCATCAACCGTTCCAGCGTCTGACGCGGCTCGGCGGTCTGCAAAAGCGGTCGGGTCGGGCGCGCACGAACGCGGTGCCACAACGTATCGATATCGCAATCGAGCCAGACGGAAATGCCGTTCCTGGTGACACGTTCGCGGTTCGATTCGCGGGTCCACGCGCCGCCACCGGTCGAGACGATGCTGTCCCCGCTTGCCAGCACACGCGACAGCACCTCAGATTCGCGGGCACGGAAGAACGCCTCTCCGTCGCGAGAGAAGATTTCCGGTATCGTCATGGCGGCCGCGCGTTCGATTTCGGCATCGGTATCCCAAAAGGGCCGACCCAACCGCCGAGAAAGCTCGGCTCCGATGGCGGTCTTACCCGCCCCCATCATCCCGACCAGCACGATGTTACGCCGCATTAACCCCTCGAATGCCTCGAACTTTTTTCCCGCAACCACATTCCTCATGGTCCGAGCAAGAGATATGGAGGCACTCAATGGCGTGATCTTTCGGGAAATGCCATATATATTCCACCGAGCCGGCATCAGACCGGCCACGAAATACGCCGGAAAGGCGGAAAGGACGGGCAATGAGGCTATTGTGGGTTGCGCTGGCACTGGTGATTCTGCTGTTGGGCGGTCTGACCGGCTATGCCTATTTCGGCGACATGAGTGCCGCCCCGCGCGAAACGCGCCTTCCGGTCGAACTGGATCTGGGTAGCGAGCCGAGCCAGCCTGCGCCCGTCATCGGGCAAACGGCCCCTGATTCCGCCCCTGCGGCCGCACCAGCGACACCCGAGGAGCCAGCCAGCACGGAGCAAGATGATCTGGACTGATCGCGGCCATCGCGCCACCCCGGCGTTGACTGTCCTGCTGGCCGGTCTTTTGCTGGCGTCCGGCCCGGCTTCGGCCCGGCCGCCGCTTTCGGCAAGTGACTGGCTTTCCGGCAGCATCCAGCAGCCGGACAATATTTCGGCATGGCGTCCCGGAGACGCCCGTCCGCCAGAACTGAAATCGCGCAATCGCAAGGACGTCGCGAAAAGCGGCGCTGTCGAACCGGTTGGCGTCACGCGGCTTGGCGAAAGCAATCCTGACAGCAAGGGCTCGGTGTCGGCCCATGCGGCAGGCCTGCCTGAGAATCTGTGGGGCGCGAGCGACGCCCTGACAATCGCGCATCTCATCCGGTCATCGGATGCCCGTCTTCCAGCGCTTCGCCGGTTGCAACGCCGTATCCTTGCCGCCCAGCTTGCCGCCCCCTCGACCCCTTCGGGCGGTGAGGGGCAACTGTTTCTGGCCCGTGTCGACAAGCTGCTTGATATGGGTGCGACCGGAGCGGCCAAGGAACTGATCAAGACAGCCGGTCCCGCCGATCCCGCGCGCTTCCGCCGTCTGTTCGACATCGCCCTTTTGTCCGGCGACGAGGCCCATGCCTGCGAGATCATGGATCTTACCCCCGGCGTCGCACCCAGTTTTCCCGCCCGCATCTTTTGTCTGGCGCTTGGCGGCGACTGGTCGGCTGCTGCGCTGGTCTTTCACGGAGCCGAGACATCCGGCCTGATCGACCCGCGGATGGCGCAGCTGCTGGCCCAGTATCTTGATGACGGCTATTCCGATTCGACCGTCATGCTTGACCCTCCCGAGGTCGTGACCCCGCTAGATCTGCGTCTGCATGACGCGATCGGACAGCCCCTACCCGCCGCCAATCTTCCGCTCGCCTTCTCGCTTTCGGATCTGGACCAGAACGGCGGTTGGAAATCGCGCCTTGATGCCGCCGAACGGCTTGCCCGCGCCGGAGCCATTCCGGCCTCGCAACTGCGCCAGATCTATCTCGAGCAGCGCCCTGCCGCCTCGGGCGGGGTTTGGGACCGCGCCGATGCGATCCAGCGGCTGGACGCTGTGCTGACAAGCCGCGACACGGCAGCCGTGCAGGAATATCTGCCGAAAGCCTTCGATCTGATGGTCGCAGCGGGCCTTGGGTCGGCATTCGCCGATATGGTGGGGGCGCGAAGCGCGTCACTGCCGCTCGAGGGTCGCGCGGGTCAGATCAGCTTGTGGCTGACCGTCGAGGCGGGCCAGTGGCAGGCCATGCAGGATACCGCACCCGACGCCCAACCTTTCGATCTTTGGCTGCTCGACTTTGCCAGCGGATTGGCCGATGCCAAGCCGCCCGCCGGACAAGGCTCTGACCGTGCCGAACGCCTGATCACGGCATTCCGTGCCGACGCGGATCTGCCTCCGGTCGCGACGCAATTGATCAATGAAAAGAAGCAAGGCGAAGCGATGCTGCTGGCCATCGCGGATACGGATGCCGGCCTGGACGGAGACCTGACCCGTGCCGCACATGGGCTGCGGGTTTTGCGAGAGCTTGATCAGGGCGAGATTGCCCGCCAAGCGGCCATCGAACTGATGCTGGCTCCGGTGATAGGCTCGACGCCGGGCGCATTGGCCACGAGTCCATAAGCGGCCATGCCTGATCCCGACAGAGCCAACGACTGGCGCCGGATCTCGGCTTTTCTGGACGCACAGGCCGCCGAGGCCGGTTCGGCGCAGAATACGTTGCTGGCCTATGGCCGGGATCTGAAGGATTTCAGCGAATGGCTGGGCACGCGCAAATTGACATTGCTTGCCGTCAGTCGCGAGGCGATCGAGGATTATCTGGGCTATTGCAATGCACAGGGTCTGTCACGCTCGACGCGGGCAAGGCGGCTGTCGGCCATCCGGCAACTGACCCGTTTCGCGCTTGAAGAAGGCTGGCGGGACGACGATCCCGCTGGCCGTATCGCGGGACCGGGTCGGGCCCAACGACTGCCCAAGACCCTCGACCGCGCCGAGGTGCAGGCCCTTCTGGATGCATTGCCGCAGATTGGCCGCAATGGCATCGAGCGGGCACGGAACCTTGCCTTGATGGAGTTGATCTACGCCACCGGAATGCGCGTCAGCGAGTTGGTTGCCTTGCCGGTGACGGCATGTCGCGGCAACCCTGCCGTACTTCTGATCCGCGGCAAAGGCGGAGTCGAGCGGATGGTTCCCCTGAACGAACCGGCCCGACACGCGCTTTCGGCATGGCTACGGATCAGGGACGACGCCCCCGCAGACACGCCGCTTGGCAAGCTGGTCGAAGGACGTGGCGGGCGTTGGCTGTTTCCCGCGCCCAGCCGCGAGGGACACATGACCCGTCAGGCAATGAACAGCTTGCTGAACCAGTTGGCCATCGCCGCCGGTATAGATCCGGCGCGCGTTTCTCCGCATGTGATCCGCCATGCCTTTGCCACCCACCTGCTGGAAGGCGGGGCCGATCTGCGGGCGATCCAGATGTTGCTGGGCCATGCCGATCTGGGCACGACCGAGATTTACACCCATGTGCTGGACGCGCGGATGCGCGATCTGGTGCTGAAACACCATCCGCTGGCAACCCGCCGACGCAAAGAGGATACCGAAGAATGATCGCGCCGCTAGAGGCCGCCGCTGCCGTTGCCGAAACCGATTTAGCCACCACAGGCGCATCCGCGTTGGATGCCGCCTTCTGGCTTACCGTAGGGGCAATTGTCGTGCTGCTGGCGATGTCGGCGTTCTTCTCGGGCTCGGAAACCGCGCTGACCGCCTCCAGCCGCGCCAAATTGCGTGCGCGGGCGGATCGCGGCGATAGCGGGGCAAGGGCCGCGCTTGACGTGACCGAGGATAGCGAAAGGCTGATCGGCTCGATCCTTCTGGGCAATAACGTCGTCAACATCCTGTCGGCCAGTCTTGCCACGGCTCTGTTCACCCGATTGCTGGGCTCGGGCGGGGTGGCACTGGCGACATTGGTGATGACGTTTCTGGTGCTGATCTTTTCCGAGGTCTTGCCGAAAACCTACGCCATCCTCGCCCCCGAGGACATGGCCAGCCGCGTCGCCCGCCCGATCCGTGCGCTCACGGTCATCATCTCGCCGGTCGTCACCATTGTCCGGCTGATCGTGCGGGCCATTCTGGCGATCTTCGGCGTCCGTTCGAACAGCGGCGATCACGTCTTCTCGGTGCAAGAAGAAATCGCCGGTGCGTTGGCCATCGGCCATTCCAGCGGCACCGTCCAGAAAGAGGAACGCGACCTTCTGCTGGGCGCGCTGGACCTTGGCGACCGCTCGGTCGAAGAGATCATGCTGCACCGCTCGCGTATCGAAATGATCGACGCCGATCTGCCGCCGCAAGAGATCATCGACCGCGTCTTGCAAAGTCCGCATACCCGGCTGCCCGTCTATCGCAACGAACGCGAGAACGTCGTCGGCGTCATCCATGCCAAGGATCTACTGCGCGGTGTCAGCCGGATCGTGCGCGAATCGGGTGATGAGGGCCTGGAGGCGTTCGACGTCCTCAGCGTCGCGATGCCGCCTTATTTCGTGCCCGAGACGACGCCTTTGGACGAACAGATGCGCGAATTTCTGGACCGCCGCACCCATTTCGCGCTGGTGGTCGACGAATATGGCAGCCTGCGCGGCCTGATCACGCTTGAGGATATTCTTGAGGAAATCGTCGGCGAGATCACCGACGAACACGATACCGACGCGGCCCAGACGCTGGTTCCGAATGAAACGGGCGATTATCTGGTCGATGGCGCGATGACCATCCGCGACCTGAACCGGGCGCTGGACTGGACCCTGCCCGATGACGAAGCCAACACCATCGCCGGTCTTGTGATCCACATGTCGCAATCCATCCCGACGGCGGGTCAGGTCTTTTCGTTCCACGGTTACCGCTTCGAAGTCGTCAGCCGCCGCGAGAACCGCATCACCCGCATCAGGATCAGGCCGCTGGGCGAGACGGTCCCGCCCAGCGAGGTTCATGCCGATCAGTGATCGGCCATGCTGGCGGCGCGCTTGGCGTCCTCGACGGATGCGCCTTGGGTGCCGTTGAAGAACGCGTTCAGCACCACCGCTGAAATCGTCGCCAACAGGATGCCGGATTCAATCAGTGGATGGATGGCATGCGGCATCCATTGCTTGAAGTCGGGCGCGATCAGCGGGATCATCCCGAAGCCCAAGGACACCGCGACGACGAACAGGTTGTTGCGATTGGTGGCGAAATCCACGTTCGACAGAATGCGGATGCCGGTCGCCGCGACCATCCCGAACATCACCAGCCCCGCCCCGCCCAGAACCGAGGTCGGCAGCGATTCCACCGCCGCGCCCATCTTGGGGATCAGCCCGAACAGGATCAGGATCACGCCCCCCGCGACACAGATATAGCGACTTTTGATGCCCGTGACGCCGACAAGACCGACGTTCTGGCTGAACGACGTATAGGGGAAGGTGTTGAAGATCCCGCCGATCAGCGTGCCCAGTCCATCGGTGCGCAAGCCTGCGGTCAGACGCTCTTGCGTGACCTCGCGCCCGGTCATTTCGCCCAAGGCAAGAAACATGCCAGTCGACTCGATCATCACGACGATCATCACCAGAACCATGGTCAGGATCATCACCGGATCAAAGATCGGCATCCCGAAATGAAAGGGCGTGACCAGCCCGAACCATGACGCCTCGGCGACCTTGGCAAAGCTCATCTGGCCCAGAAGGATGGTCAGCGCCGCCCCGATCAGCATGCCCAGCAGAACCGCGATATTGGCGACGAAACCCTTGCCGAAACGCGCGATCATCAGGATCGCCACAAGCACCACCGCCGAGATGCCGACGTTCAGCGGCTTGGCATACAGCGGGTTCTGCATGCTGGCCGCGGGGGCAAAGCCCTGCGGCAGCGCCGGAACTGCGCCGGTTCCGGCCATGTCCTTCAACTGGTTCAGCCAGCCCGACACCACCGGATCGACCACCTTGGGCGCGGTCGGCCCCACGGGATTGCCAAAGATCCAGTTGATCCCGATCCGCATCAGGGTGACGCCGATGACCAGAATGATCGTGCCGGTCACCAGCGGCGGAAAGAATTTCAGCATCCGCCCGACAAAAGGCGCGATCAGCATGGCAATGATGCCCGCACCGATGATCGCGCCAAAGATCATCCGCGCGCCGTCCTGCCCCGGATAGGCCCCCGCCATCGCCACCATCGGCCCGACCGAGGCGAAAGTTACGCCCATCATCACCGGAAGCTGGATGCCGAACCAGCGCGTCGCGCCCAGCGACTGGATGATCGTCGCAATACCGCAGCAGAACAGGTCCGCCGAGATCAGGAAAGCCACGTCCTCGGGCGAGAGTTTCAGCGCACGGCCCACGATCAGCGGCACGGCGACCGCCCCCGCATACATGACCAGCACATGTTGAAGTCCAAGTGTCGTCAGGCGCAGCGGCGGTAGAATCTCGTCCACCGGGTCCACCGCATTCGGTGCGGTCTTTGCCATGATGTCTCCCGTGCAAAAACGGATTGTCGCATTTTTCAAGTAACGGACCGAAACCGCGACAAAGCAACGATTTTGTGTCAGGGCAAACACCACTGACCAGACGCGCCGCATTCGAAGGCACAGTGCCAAAGCCCTGTCCGCAGGGCATGGTGCGATGGTCACCGGATCGCTGTCATCAGCCTGCCCATCCGGATATTTTTGCCGTGCAGGCTTGCGGATGCCGGAAGAAAACGCCAACCTCGGCGGGCAGTAACGCCGACGGGACCGGTTCACCCTCCCCCTGACGCGCATAAAAATCAGGCAATATTAACCTGTTACCCTGAGTTTTGAAGCTGCCGACCGAACGCGGGACGAGCAATCATCCCGTTTTACCCCGCGATCCTTCGATACGTCGGGGTTTTAGTCATTCTGGCAGTCTCGGGTTGCAACATTGCCGCCGCCTGAATATCAGGGCCTCGCCCGCATCCACAGCACGGAAATCCACAATGGACATCGCTGACCGCCGCAAGGCAAATCCCGATCACTGGCGTCTTGCCGCAGCCATCCGCGCCCTGTCGATGGACGCCGTCGAGGCTGCGAATTCCGGCCATCCCGGCATGCCGATGGGCATGGCCGATGTCGCCACCGTCCTGTTCCGCAATCACCTGAAATTCGACGCCTCGGCCCCGAACTGGTTCGACCGCGACCGCTTCGTGCTGTCGGCGGGCCACGGCTCGATGCTGATCTATTCGCTGCTGCACCTGACCGGCTACGAGCAGATGTCGCTTGAGCAGATCAAGAACTTCCGCCAGTGGGGCGCGATCACCGCAGGCCATCCGGAATATGGCCATGTCGAGGGCGTCGAGACGACGACCGGCCCGCTGGGTCAGGGCATCGCCACCGCCGTCGGCTTCGCTATCGCCGAAGAATCGATGCGTGCGCAATACGGCGCCGACCTGTGCAGCCACAAGACCTGGGTCATCGCCGGTGACGGCTGCCTGATGGAGGGTATCAGCCAAGAGGCAATCGGCCTTGCCGGTCACCAGAAGCTGAAAAACCTGATCGTCCTGTGGGACAATAACGACATCACCATCGACGGCCGCGTCTCGCTGTCGGACAACACCGACCAGCTGAAGCGCTTCGAGGCCTCGGGCTGGCGTGTTCTGGCCTGCGACGGTCATGATGCGGCGGATATCGACCGCGCCCTGACCGATGCTGCCAGCGGCGTTGACGACCGTCCGGTTCTGGTCTCGTGCAAAACCATCATCGGCTATGGCGCGCCGAAGAAACAGGACAGCTCGGGCGCGCATGGCTCGCCGCTGGGTGCCGAGGAAATCGCCGCGACCCGCGCCGCTTACGGCTGGGAGCACGACGCCTTCGTCATCCCCGAGGACATTCTGGCCGACTGGCGCGCCATCGGCTCGCGCGGCAAGACCGCTCGCATGGAATGGGCGACCCGTGTTGACGCGAGCGCAAACCGCGACGAATTCGCCCGCCGCATCTCGGGCGAGGGCAGCGAGAAACTGGCCGCCGCAATTGCCTCGGTCAAGGAAGCCGCCATTGCCAACAAGCCCAAGGTCGCGACCCGCAAGGCCAGCGAAATGGTGCTGGAGGCCGTGAACCCGGTCCTGCCGGAAACGCTGGGCGGCTCGGCCGACCTGACCGGCTCGAACAACACCAAGACCAAGGATCTGGGCATCTTCTCGCCCGAGAACCGCACCGGCCGCTACATCCATTACGGCATCCGCGAACACGGCATGGCGGCGGCGATGAACGGCATCTGGCTGCATGGCGGCTTCCGCCCCTATGGCGGCACCTTCATGTGCTTCACCGACTATGCCCGTGGCGCGATGCGTCTGTCGGCGTTGATGGGGCTGCCGGTCGTCTATGTCATGACGCACGACTCGATCGGTCTGGGCGAAGACGGCCCGACCCACCAGCCGGTCGAGCATCTGGCGATCTGCCGCGCGACGCCGAACACGCTGACCTTCCGTCCCTGCGACGTGGTGGAAACCGCCGAGGCTTGGGAAATCGCGCTGACCGAGCAAGAGACCCCCTCGATCCTCGCGCTGTCGCGTCAGAACCTGCCGACGCTGCGTGAGACTGCTGGCGAGAACCTGACCGCCAAGGGCGCTTATGTCCTGCGCGAAGCTTCGGCCGAGCCCAAGGTCGTGCTGATGGCCACGGGCTCCGAGGTCGAGATCGCCGTCGCCGCCCGCGAGGCGCTGGAGGCAGAAGGCATCCCGACCCGCGTCGTCTCGGTTCCGTCGATGGAGTTGTTCCGCGATCAGGACGTGGACTACCGCGCCTCGGTCCTGCCCGCTGGCACCGTCCGCGTCGCGATCGAAGCCGCCGTGCGCCAGCCGTGGGAATGGCTGCTGCTGGGCGAGCGTGGCCGCGAGGAGAAATCGGGCTTCATCGGCATGGCCGATTTCGGCGCTTCGGCTCCGGCTCCGACGCTGTACAAGGAATTCGGCATCACCGCCGAGGACACCGTCGCGCTGGCCCGCAAACTGCTGGGCTAAGACCCGATCACATGAACTTGATGGCCGCGCTTATAGCGCGGCCATCTGCATTTGCGGGCATGGACCTTGGGCTTCCATACAGGCATAACCCCCGCGAGGGAGTTCCCAGATGAGCCAATCCACCACTGCCCCGCAGATTCTTGCGCCCGCAGGCAGCGCGGCACGTTCGACCCAGTTGCAGGGGATCGTCCTGCTGCTGCTGGCGATCTTTACCTTCACGTTGATGGATGCATCGGCCAAGCATCTGGCCGAGCGTTACCATCCCGCGCAGATCGTCTGGGCGCGCTTTGTCAGCAACCTTCTGATCGTCGGCATCATCTTTGCCCCGCGTCTGCGCAGCACGATGGTGACCAAGCGCCCCGTGGTGCAGCTGTTCCGTGGTCTGACGCAGCTTGGCTCGGTCGGGCTGTTCTTCACCTCGTTGCAATTCATCGGTCTCGCCGAGGCCACCGCGATCATGGACATCAACCCCGTCCTGATCACGCTGGCCGCCGCGATTTTCCTAGGTGAAAGCATCGGCATCCGTCGGATCATCGGAATTGGCGTTGCGCTTTGCGGCGCGCTGATCATCATCCGCCCCGGCGCGGGCGTCTTCCAACCCGCCGCCGTGCTACCGCTAATCGGGGCCTTCACCTATGCTGCGGGCGCGATCCTGACACGGCTGGCACGCGAGGATTCGACAGCGACTTCGATCCTGTGGTCGGCCATGGTGGGCACGGTGCTGTCGTCCTTGGCGGTGCCGTTCTTCTGGCAACCGATCCAGACCAGCGATCTGTGGGTATTCCTGATGCTCGGGGCCTTTGGTACCGTGGCGCAGGCGCTGCTGATCCGCGCCTTTGCGCTGGCCGAGGCCGCCGCCATCGCCCCCTTTGGTTATACCGGCCTGATCTGGGCCGGCTTCTGGGGTTGGCTGTTCTGGGGCACCCTTCCCGACAAATGGACCATCATCGGTGCGTTGATCATCGTCTGCGCCGGCCTATATGTGTGGATGCGAGAAGCCCGCGCCATGCATCGGGCAGGATAGAACGAGCGGATGAGTGACAAGGAAGAAGAGACGGTCGCCCTAAGCGATCGCATCGCGAATGGTGCATTTCTGGCGATCATGGGGCTGGCCAAGATCCTGCCCTATGAGCGGCGCATCCCCGCGATGGGCTGGTTCTTTGCCCATGTGCTTGGCCCCGTCGCAGGCTGGCGCAAGCGCATCCGCACGAATCTTGCCAAGGCCCGCCCCGACCTGACCGAAGCCGAGATCCGCCACCTGACCCGCGCGGTCCCCGATAATGCGGGCCGCTCGCTGGCCGAGATCTATTCCGGCGCAGAATTCATCAACCGCATCCATGCCTCGGACCCGCTTTGCGGCGCCGGCCTGCCTGCGCTGGAACAAGCTGCTGCGGCGGGACGTCCGGTCATCCTCGCCGTCGCGCATTTCGGCAATTACGACGCCATGCGTGCGGCGCTAACGGGTCGCGGCTGGCCGGTCGGCGCGCTTTACCGCCCGATGAACAACGAGGCTTTCAACCAGCATTACATCCCCGCAATGCAGGCCATCGCCGAGCCGATGTTCCCGCGCGGACGCTCGGGGCTGGCCGCGATGCTGCGCTTCCTGAAAGGCGGGGGATGGCTCTCGCTTGGTTATGACCAGTTCGACGGCAATGGTGCGATCCTGCGCTTCTTCGATCTGCCGACGAAAACCGTGCTGACCCCCGCCGAATTGGCGATCCGCTACGACGCGCTGATCCTGCCCATCGCGGGCATCCGCCAACCCGACGGGCTGAGTTTCCGCGTCGAGGTCGGTGAGCCGATCCCCCATTCCGACCCCGCAACCATGATGCAAAGCCTGAACGACCATCTGGAGGCGCAGGTCCGCGCCCATATGGACCAATGGTTCTGGGTGCATCGCCGATGGAAAGAACGTCGAACCCGATGACGGGATCAGGCGAAACCCTTTCCCTCGGGTCATGGCACAGGCTATAAGCTGCGCAACCATCGCGCCCGAAGGTGCGATCCCAAACGACAATATCCAGAGGACGGCATGAGCGACGACAAGAAACCCGCAGGTCAGGACGAACGCACCAGCCAAGACGATGTGGCCTTCATCCAGGCACTGGCCGAGCTGCTCAACCGCAACGAACTGACCGAGCTTTCGGTCAAGCGCGAATATAGCGAAAACGATCGCCTGACCGTCAGCCTGTCCAAGCAGGGCAAGCAGGTCATCCAGACCGTCGCGGCTCCTGCCCCGATTGCTGCGCCGGTGTTGAATGCGCCCGCGGCTGCTCCGGTTGCGGCGGCCCCCGCAGCAAATGACGACCCCGCCAATCTGCCCGGCATCGTGACCTCACCCATGGTCGGCACGGCCTATCTGGCAGCCGAACCCGGCGCAGCCCCCTTCGTGGCCATCGGCAAGCAGGTCAAAGAGGGCGAGACCCTGATGATCGTCGAGGCAATGAAGACGATGAACCACATCCCTTCGCCGCGTTCTGGCACGGTCAAGCGCATCCTCGTCGATGATGGCAGCCCGGTCGAGTTCGGCGCCCCCCTGATGGTCGTCGAGTGAGGCCCTGATGTTCGACAAGATCCTGATCGCCAATCGCGGCGAGATCGCCCTGCGGGTGATCCGTGCCTGCCGCGAGATGGGCATCGCCTCGGTCGCGGTGCATTCGACCGCCGACACCGACGCCATGCATGTGCGCATGGCCGACGAATCGGTTTGTATCGGCCCGCCTTCATCGTCCGAAAGCTACCTGTCGATGTCCGCGATCATCGCGGCCTGCGAGATCACCGGCGCGCAAGCGATCCATCCGGGATACGGGTTCCTGTCGGAAAACGCAGGCTTCGTCCAGATGGTCGAGGACCACGATATCGCCTTCATCGGCCCTTCGGCCGAGCATATCCGCATCATGGGCGACAAGATCACCGCCAAGGAAACCGCCAAATCCCTTGGGATTCCGGTCGTTCCGGGATCGGATGGCGGCGTTCCGGATGTAGCTGCAGCCAAGCGCGTCGCGGCTGAAATCGGCTATCCCGTTATTATCAAGGCCACTGCGGGTGGTGGTGGTCGCGGCATGAAAGTCGCGCTCGACGAGGCAAGCCTAGAGAATGCCTTCCGCACCGCGCGAAGCGAATCCAAGGCCGCCTTCGGCAATGACGAAGTCTATATCGAGAAATACCTGCAGCGCCCGCGCCATATCGAGATTCAGGTCTTCGGTGACGGTCGTGGCCGCGCGGTCCACTTGGGTGAACGCGACTGCTCGTTGCAGCGCCGCCACCAGAAGGTGCTGGAAGAGGCCCCCGGCCCCGTCATCACCCCCGAACAGCGCGCCCGTATCGGCAAGATCTGCGCCGATGCGATGTCGAAACTGGGCTATCGCGGTGCGGGAACGATCGAATTCCTGTTCGAAGACGGCGAGTTCTATTTCATCGAGATGAACACCCGCTTGCAGGTCGAACATCCGGTGACCGAAGCAATCTTTGACGTCGATCTTGTTCGCCAGCAAATCCTTGTCGCCGCTGGCGAGGAAATGGAATTCCGTCAGGAAGACCTGAAAATCCGGGGCCATTCCATCGAAGTCCGGATAAATGCAGAAAAATTGCCGAATTTTACCCCTTCTCCGGGCAAGATCACGCATTACCATGCTCCGGGTGGACTTGGTGTGCGGATGGATTCGGCGATTTACGACGGTTACAAGATCCCGCCATACTATGACAGCCTGATCGGCAAGCTGATCGTGCATGGCCGCGACCGTCAGGAAGCCTTGGCCCGTCTTGAGCGCGCTCTTGGCGAATTGATCGTCGATGGCGTGGACACCACCGTTCCGCTGTTCGTCGCGCTTCTGCAGAACCCCGACATCCAGAAGGGCGATTACTCGATCCACTGGCTGGAACGCTGGCTCGCCCAAATGGCAAAACAGGATAGCTGAAACCGTAATGACGCTGCTGACTGCGGAAAGATTGCTACAGGCATACGCCCAAGGTGTCTTTCCCATGGCAGAGTCGGCATTGGATACCCAACTATACTGGTTCGACCCCCCCGAACGCGGAGTTCTTCCGGTCGGGGGGGTGCATATCTCGCGCTCGATGCGGCGCTTCCTGCGCAAGTCGAACTGGCGCGCGAGCATCAATCAGGATTTCTCGGGCGTCATCGCCGGCTGCGCGGACCGTGAAGAGACCTGGATCAACGGCCCGCTGATCGATCTTTACATGCAGCTTTTCCGCATGGGGAATGCCCATTCGCTTGAGATCTACGAGGGCGACGAGCTGATCGGCGGCACCTATGGCATTTCACTGGGTGGCGCGTTTTTCGGCGAAAGCATGTTCTCGCGCCGAACCAATGCCTCTAAGGCCGCGCTGATCTGGATGTCGTATCAGTTGAAGCGCACGGGCTTTCGGCTGTGGGATACGCAGTATAGGACCGAACATCTGGTCTCGATGGGCGGCTATTCGATACCGCGTTCGGCCTATCGCCGCGCTCTGCTACGCGCAATAATGATCGACGCCAAGTTTACGGCCACGCCGCTACCTGACCTTCAGCTTTTGCTGCAGGACATGACCCAGACGTCGTAACGCGGATCATCCATCGCCGAAAGCGCAGGAGCCGAAGCGATCATCCAGCCGGAAAATACCGTCTGGTTTACACGCTTGTCGAACACCGTCAGCTCGGCATAGGCGTCGGCTTCCGGGTCTTTGGCAGGAAAACGGCACTCGCCCAACGTAACCTGCAGGCGGCCGAATTCGGCCATTTCACCCGCAGCAAGATGGAAATCCAGAAGTTGGCCGGTCACCTTATCCAGACCGCGCAATTCCGCTCCGCTGGCTTTGGCCGTTTCGGGACCACGCGCCGCAGCAATCGCCGCCTGTCGTTCGGCTGCCGAAAGCTCGGGGACGACGATGGCATTCGGGTCCTCGCTCAGCGCCGGATCCATCGAAAAATCTTCGCCCTGTACCGAAGGCACTTCTTCTTCGTCCTGCGCCAGTGCGGGATTTGAGGCCATGAGCGTCGCGCAGATAGCAATGCCGATCAGTGTCCGTTTCATTTGTCATCTCCGGCTTGGGCATCGACAAATTTCATCATCAGCGACAACAGGCTGACCGCACCCTGCACATCCTCGATCTCGTCCCCCGGGGCCAGATTGTCAACGGCACCACCGGGTTGCAGTTCGATATAGGAACCGCCCAGCAAGCCGTCGGTCTGGATCAGGGCGGCGCTGTCGGTGGGAAGCTGGATCGCAGACGGGATGCGCAGCTTGGCTTCCGCGAGATAGGTCGCGGGGTCCAGATCCACGGCACTTACGCGACCAACTTTGACGCCTGCCACGCGAACATCCGTTCCGATCTCGATCCCGTCGACGTTGGGAAAGGCGGCGCGCAGTTCATAGGTTTCGGAACCCAGACCACGGGCAACGCTGTTGCCCGCAGTGGACCAGTACAGAAAGCCCGCAGCGGTCAGAAGGATTGCTGCCCCGACCCAGAGTTCGACCCGTTCTGCGGCGCTTTGCATCGGTTACTCAGGCTGCCAGGCGTCGTAGTCGCGACGTTCTGCCGGCTCGGCGCGGTACAAAGATCCGGCGGGGTGATACGCCCCCGAGGTACCTGTCAGGTTCGGCTTATGCTCTTTTTCCCACGTCTTATGGGCCAAAGGTTCAGTAGTCGGCGGTTGCTTATAGGTGTGGTGCAACCAGCCATGCCAGACCGGCGAAACACGGCTTGCCTCGGCTTCGCCGTTATAGATCACCCAACGGCGTTTGCCACCGCCCGACTGGTAGTAGACGTTACCTTGATCGTCCTCGCCCACTTTCTCGCCGTAAAGTTTGGTCCAGACTTGGGTGTTGATCGTCTGGCTGTTCCACCAGGTCAGAACGCGCAGCAAAAAGGACATGGAAGCGAACCTCGTCATTCGGAGTTGGCCGAGATATGGCGCAAACCGCGCCCGAGGTCCAGAGATTGCGCGCATTTCCCTCATGCCGAAAGGCAAAGCGCTGCCGATAATCGGGCCTCAACGGAAAAGGGCCCGCGCCGTTACCGGTACGGGCCCCTGAAACTGATGGCGAGCAGTCGATTAACCTGCAGTCGCCGTTTCTTTCTTCGCATCTGTATGGATCAGCAGCGGCGTCGCGTTCGGGTTGTCGACCGCCTCTTCGTTCACCACGACCTCTTCGACGCTGTCGAGCCCCGGCAGTTCGAACATGGTATCCAGCAGGATATCCTCCATGATCGAGCGCAGGCCGCGGGCGCCGGTTTTGCGCTTGATGGCCCGACGCGAGATCGCGACCAAGGCATCGTCGGTAAAGGTCAGCTTCACATCCTCAAGATCGAACAGGCGCTGATACTGCTTCACCAAAGCATTTTTCGGCTTGGTGAGGATCGCAATCAATGCGTCTTCGTCCAGATCGCCCAAGGTAGCGATGACGGGAAGACGGCCAACGAATTCCGGGATCAGGCCGAATTTCAGCAGATCCTCGGGTTCGAGCTGCTTGAAGGTTTCGCCGACGCCCTTGTCGTCGTTTTCCTTGACCGCGGCACCAAAGCCCATCGCCGTGCCCTTGTTGCGCTGCGAGATGATCCGATCAAGCCCCGCGAACGCGCCACCACAGATGAACAGGATGTTCGTGGTGTCCACCTGCAGGAATTCCTGCTGCGGATGCTTGCGGCCACCTTGCGGCGGAACGCTTGCGACGGTCCCTTCCATGATCTTCAGCAGAGCCTGCTGCACGCCCTCGCCCGAAACGTCGCGGGTAATCGAGGGGTTGTCGGACTTGCGGGTGATCTTGTCGACCTCGTCGATATAGACGATGCCGCGCTGCGCCCGCTCGACGTTATATTCCGACGCCTGCAGAAGCTTCAGGATGATGTTTTCGACATCCTCGCCAACGTAACCCGCCTCGGTCAGGGTGGTGGCATCGGCCATGGTGAAGGGTACGTCAAGGATGCGGGCCAGCGTCTGCGCAAGCAGCGTCTTGCCGCAACCGGTCGGGCCGATCAGAAGGATGTTCGACTTGGCCAGCTCGATATCGGTTTTCGAGCTGTGGTTCAGCCGTTTATAGTGGTTGTGGACAGCAACCGAAAGCACGCGTTTGGCATGTTCCTGTCCGATCACATAATCATCAAGAACATTGCAGATCTCGCGCGGACTGGGAACGCCATCGCCCGATTTCAGGGCCGAAGACTTGGTTTCTTCCCGGATGATGTCCATGCAAAGTTCAACGCATTCATCGCAGATGAAAACGGTGGGACCGGCAATCAGCTTACGCACTTCATGCTGGCTCTTGCCGCAGAAGCTGCAGTAAAGCGTGTTTTTGCTGTCGCCGCCGGTCGGATTGGCCATCAGTTCGATCCTCGTTATGCCCGGACGACCAGCACAATCGCCGGACGTCCGCCTGTTTGTCCTGCGGCCGGGGCCGCGTCTTGCGTTAGGGCCATGTTACGAGCCGCACTTGCTCGTCACAATCCCCAAAAAAGTCTGCTCCTTCATAGGAAGGAGACAACTACGCCGCGGGTTCGGCCTTGCCGCGTGCGACAAGGATTTCGTCGATCAGGCCCCATTCCTTCGCCTCTTCGGGGGACATGAAGCGGTCGCGTTCAAGCGCTTCCTCGACCTCCTCAAGGGTGCGGCCGGTGTGCTGGACATAGATCTCGTTCAGCCGGCGCTTAAGCTTTTCCGTCTCGCGCGCGTGGATCAGGATGTCGGTTGCCTGCCCCTGGAACCCGCCCGAGGGCTGGTGGACCATGACGCGGCTATTGGGCAGCGAGAAGCGCTGACCGGGCTGGCCTGCACACAGCAGCAGCGATCCCATCGAGGCCGCCTGCCCCACGACCAGCGTAGAAACGCGGGGCTTGATGTATTGCATCGTGTCGTAGATCGACAGACCGGCGGTCACGACGCCGCCCGGGCTGTTGATGTACATGCTGATGTCCTTGTTCGGATTTTCCGCTTCAAGGAACAGCAGCTGCGCCGAAATCAGCGTGGCCATGCCATCATGCACCGGCCCAGACAGGAAAATGATCCGTTCCTTCAGCAAGCGAGAGAAGATGTCATAGGCCCGTTCGCCCCGGCTGGTCTGTTCGACGACCATGGGGACGAGCGTGTTCATGTAGAATTCTGCCGGATCTTGCATGTCTTTCCTTGCTTTTATCCCTGCCAGGCCTGCCCGTTTCGCGATTCGTCCCTGAAATATGCCACGGTGGCACTCTCGTAACGGCGAAACGTTGAGAGAGTCTTAGTAACGCCGGACCGCGAGGACAAGAGAGCGTAAGAATTTGCTCCTTCCGAACCAAGCCGGTATCCTATGCCCAAGTTACGGAGAAACTGATGAAACTGATCGTCGGCTTGGGCAATCCGGGCCCGAAATACGAAAAAAATCGCCACAATGTCGGCTTCATGGCGTTGGACCGCATCGCGTCGGACCACGGATTTGGGCCGTGGAAGGCCAGATTTCAAGGCGAACTCTCTGAGGGACGCCTAGGTGATATGCGGGTCGCATTGCTCAAACCCGGCACGTTCATGAACCTTTCGGGCCAATCGGTCGGCGAAGCGATGCGCTATCTCAAGCTGGAACCCGCCGATGTCATTGTTCTGCATGACGAGTTGGACCTGCCGCCCGGCAAGGCCAAGCTGAAACTTGGCGGCGGACATGCGGGCCATAATGGTCTGCGTTCGATTCATCAGCATATCGGCGAGGCCTATCGTCGCTTGCGCATCGGAATCGGTCACCCCGGACACAAGGACCGCGTCGCGGGATATGTGCTGTCGGACTTCGCCAAAGCCGAAGAAAACGGCCTCGACGATCTGTTGCGCGGCATTTCGGACGGTGCCGCCTCGCTGGCCTCGGGCGATGATGCGCGCTTCATGAACGCCGTCGCGGCTCGGGTAGCACCGCCCCGCAACAGCGGCACACGGCCACAGCCCGAGACGAAAGCCAAAGACCCCGCCGCAAAAGCGCCTCCGGCCGTCACCGAGGCACCACAAAGCCTGTCTGATCGTCTGCGCGCGCTCGGCGACCGCTTTCGATAGGCCAGAAAGGAGAGCGTACATGGACCAGCCACTCAATGTCCTTGGAGGCCCACTTGCCCCCTGCTCGACCGATCCGCTGACCGGATTCTATCGCGACGGCTGCTGCAATACCGGTCCCGAGGATGCGGGCCGCCACACGGTCTGCGTCATTGCAACGGCCGAGTTTCTGGCGGTCTCGAAATATCTGGGCAACGACCTTAGTACACCGCGGCCCGAATTCCGCTTTGCCGGTTTGAAACCGGGTGATCGCTGGTGCCTATGCGCAACGCGCTTCCTACAGGCAGCGCAGGAATTTGCCACGCCTCAGGTCGTGCTCGAAGCGACCCATCAGCGCAGTCTGGAAATCGTCCCGCTGGAACTTCTTGAGGCACACGCTATTCAGGGCTGAACCTGTCCGAGGTAATGGCGGACAGCATCGACGACGTGGCGAAAACGGTCGCCACCCAGATGCTTGCCGCCATACCAGCGCGTGACGATGACGACATGGTCTGTCAGACCGGCACGCTCCAGCATTTGCAGAATGATCTGGCCCGCGCCGGATTCGCCGTCATCGTCCTTTACGCCTTCCCCTGACAGGATGGCGGCCCATGTGTTGTGCGTCGCCTTGTCGAATTTCTTGTTCTGCCGCAGTTCCGTCAGGACCGCACCGACCTCGGCCCTGTTACACGCCGGAGCCCCCGAGACAGCATAGCGCGACCCGCGATCCGAGATGATTTTGTCATAAATCCGCAGAGTCATGGCTTTTTGCGGACGTATAGTTCCAAGCGGTGGCGTACGATCTCGTAGCCCAGTTCAGCAGCGATCTCGGCTTGAAGCTTTTCGATCCGCTCGCTGACGAATTCGGTCACTTCGCCGGAATCAACATCAATCATGTGATCGTGATGCTTGCCATCTGCTGGCTCGAAGCGGGCTGGCTCGCCCTCGAATTCGACCTTCAGGATGACGCCCTGCGCTTCGAGCGCGGATAGAGTGCGGTAGACCGTCGCAAGGGACACGCCCGCGCCTGCCTTGGTCGCACGATGGAAAAGCTGGTTCGCATCAGGGTGATCCTCGGCCAAGGCTAGGACCCGCAGCAGCGCCGCACGCTGGCGGGTGATGCGGATACCGGCGCGCCGTAGCGCGTTTTCGAATGCTTGGGCTCGGGCTTCGTGATCCATGCCTTCTTTTCCCTCAGTTGAGAATGAATTACAACTGGCTTGACAGTTGAGAACCATTCGCAGATAACTTGGGCATAAAATTGGGGGTAGAATGTTACGCAGGACTTTTCTTGGGACCGCATTTGCCACACTGGCTGCTCCGGCGCTGGGACAGGCGCGACGGCCCAAGGTAGCTACGACTTTCACCATTCTGGCCGACATGGCCCGAAACGTGGCGATGGATCGCGCCGAGATCGTCTCGATCACCAAACCCGGAGCCGAGATCCACAATTATGAACCGACCCCCAGCGATCTGGTCGGCGTGCGGGATGCGGATCTGATCCTGCGCAACGGGCTGAATCTGGAACTGTGGTTCGAACAATTCCTGCGCAATCTGGGCGATCTGCCTTCGGCCACGTTGACCGATGGGATCGAACCGATGCCGATCTCGGGTGGAAGCTACAAGGGCAAACCCAATCCACATGCATGGATGGCGCTCGATTCCGCGATGATCTACATCGACAATATCGCGGCTGCGTTGAGCAAGCTGGACCCTGCAGGAGAGGCCGATTACCGCGCCAATGCCGCCGGTTACAAGGACCGCATCGCCGCGACCATCGCCCCGCTGCGCGATCAGGCCCGCGCCCTGCCAGAACAGCGGCGCTGGCTGGTGACTTCGGAAGGGGCGTTTTCCTATCTGGCGCGCGATTTCCATCTGAATGAAATGTATCTGTGGCCGATCAACGCCGATGCCCAAGGCACTCCGCAGCAGGTCCGCAAGGTTGTCGATGCGATCAGGCAGCACCAGATTCCGGTCGTGTTCTCGGAAAGCACCATCTCGGATCGTCCTGCGCGCCAAATCGCCTCCGAGACCGGCGCGACATATGGCGGATTGCTGTACGTGGACAGCCTGTCAGAGGCCGACGGCCCGGTTCCGACCTATCTGGATCTGTTGCGCGTCACGTCGGAAACAATCGTGGCAGGGCTGAGCCATGTCTGAATTGGGAATCGAGGCGAGCGGACTGACCGTCACCTACCGCAACGGTTTCACCGCGCTCAGGGATGCAAGCTTCACGGTCCCGACCGGCTCGGTCACCGCGCTGGTAGGTGTGAACGGGGCCGGAAAATCTACGTTGTTCAAGGCATTGATGGGGTTTGTTCCAGCGGCGCGCGGTACGGTGCGGGTGTTGGGCATGACCGTCACCGAGGCGCTGCGCCGAAATCTGATCGCCTATGTCCCCCAATCCGAGGAGGTCGACTGGACCTTCCCCGTCCTTGTCGAGGATGTGGTGATGATGGGCCGCTACGGTCATATGGGTTTCCTGCGTCGCGCCCGTAAGACCGACCGCGATGCGGTCAATACCGCATTGGACCGCGTCGGCATGCAGGACTTCCGTCACCGCCAGATCGGTGAATTGTCCGGTGGCCAGAAAAAGCGTGTGTTCCTTGCGCGTGCCTTGGCGCAGGGCAGTCAGGTCATCTTGCTGGACGAGCCCTTTACGGGAGTCGATGTCAAAACCGAAGAGGCGATTATCACCCTCATGCGCCAGATGCGCGACGAGGGACGGGTGATGCTGGTTTCGACCCACGATCTTGGTTCGGTGCCCGAATTCTGCGACCGCGTCGTGCTGGTCAAGGGCACGGTGCTGGCCGATGGCCCCACCGCCGAGGTCTTTACACAGGACAACCTGCGCCTGACCTTTGGCGGAGTATTGCGGCACTTCGTGATCGGCGCCCAGCAGTTGCATGCGGACGACGACCCGCGCGGCGTCACCCTGCTATCGGACGAAGAGCGCCCGCTGGTGTTCTACGACGGCCGTCAGCGCAGCACCGAGGCCAGCGGCAAATGATCAAAACTCTGCTGATCCCGTTCGAATACAGCTACATGACCGATGCGATCTGGGTCTCGGCGCTTGTCGGCGCGGTCTGTGCATTTCTGTCGGCCTATCTGATGCTCAAGGGGTGGTCCCTGATCGGAGACGCTCTAAGCCACGCGATCGTCCCCGGTGTCGCGGGCGCTTACATGCTGGGCCTACCCTTTGCGCTTGGGGCATTCCTGTCGGGAGGCTTGGCCGCGCTCGCGATGCTGTTCCTGAACCAGCGCACCGGCCTCAAGGAAGACGCGATTATCGGTCTGATTTTCACCGGTTTTTTCGGACTGGGCCTGTTCATGGTCTCGCTCAATCCGATGGCGGTCTCGATCCAGACCATCACCATGGGCAATATTCTTGCAATCAGCCCGGCGGACACATTGCAGCTGGCGCTGATCGGAGGGGTTTCTCTGTTGATTCTCAGCCTTAAATGGCGCGATTTTCTGGTTGTTTTCTTTGACGAAAACCACGCCCGCACCATTGGCTTGCGCCCCGGCCTTCTGCGCGTCGTCTTCTTCACATTGCTTGCGGGTTGCACGGTCGCCGCGATGCAGACCGTCGGCGCATTTCTGGTTGTTGCGCTGGTCGTGACCCCCGGTGCGACCGCCTATCTGCTGACCGACCGCTTTCCGCGCCTGATCGTCCTGTCAGTCACCATCGGAGCGGCGACCTCGGCGCTTGGGGCCTATGTCTCGTTCTTTCTGGATGGTGCAACTGGTGGCGTAATCGTCTGCCTGCAAACCGCGATCTTCCTGCTGGCGTTCTTCTTCGCACCCAAGCACGGGCTTTTGGCGGCCCGCCGACGCGGACGCGCCGCAATCGAGGACGCCGCATGATAGATTTGATCAGCCTGCCCTTTTCCTTTCCCTTCATGCGTGATGCGGCGCTGATCGGGCTGATGATCTCTGTTCCGGCGGGACTTTTGTCGTGTTTTCTGGTGCTGCGCGGTTGGTCCCTGATGGGGGATGCTGTCAGCCATGCCATCCTGCCCGGAGTCGTCATCGCCTATGTCCTGAACCTACCCCTGATCATCGGGGCCTTTGTCGCGGGGTTGGGATCGGCGCTGCTGGCCGGTTGGCTGCAAGAAAACAGCAGGGTCAAACGCGACACCGTTCTGGGTGTAGTGATGTCGGGAATGTTCGGACTTGGCGTGGTGCTTTACACCGCCATTCCGTCTGACCTGCATCTGGATCACATCCTGTTCGGGAACATGCTAGGGATCGGTCCCGAGGATCTGCGCCTTGCCGCCATGATCTCTGGCGTGGTCGGGTTGCTGATCGTACTGAAATGGCGCGATCTGGCACTCGCCTCGTTCGATCCCGTTCAGGCGCGCGTGTCGGGACTGGCGCTGCGGTGGCTGGATTACGGATTGCTGGCGATGATCTCGGCCACGGTGGTCGCAATGCTCAGTTCGGTCGGGATCATTCTGTCGGTGGCCCTGCTGATCGCACCCGGAGCGATTGCCTTTCTGGTAACACGGCGGTTGTCGGCGATGTTGGGACTTGCCGTGAGCATCGCCGCATTCTCGACCGTCAGCGGTGTCTGGGCCAGCTTCTGGCTGGACAGCGCGCCTGCCCCGACCGTGGTTCTGGTGCTGATCTCGCTGTTCGCACTGGCCTTTCTGTGGCGCAACTACACGGTCAGGCGGCTGGGTCGGGCGTAGTTTCCCGCCGGTAGCTGCTGCTCGCGGCCAACAGGTCGCGGGCATATCCGGTTTGTGCGTCCCCCGAGCGCAAGGTCGCCGCCTGCATCTGCTCGACCACCTCGCCACCGCGCATGACGGCCAACCGATCACACATATGGGCCACCACCGACAGATCGTGGCTCACCATCACGAAGGTCAGGCCACGTTCCTTGCGCAAGTCCGAAAGCAGGTTCAGGATTTCAGCCTGTACGCTGACATCCAAAGCCGAGGTCGGCTCATCCAGCAACAACAGCCGTGGTTCGGCAGCCAGGGCCCGCGCGATGGCAACCCGCTGACGTTGACCGCCCGACAGTTGATGCGGATAACGGAAGCGGAACCCCCGCCCTAACCCGACCGAGTCGAGCAATCGGGTGATCCGCGCGTCGATCTGGTCCATCCCTTGCAGATGCAATGTCTCTGACAGGACGCGGTCGACAGAGTGGCGCGGATGCAGGCTCGCGTAGGGGTCTTGGAACACCATCTGCACGGCTTTGTGGAAGGCACGCGAGCGGTGGCGGCCCGACACCCGCTGCCCCGCGACCTCGACCAGACCAGACCAGCTACCGAAAAGGCCGGTGATCGCGCGCAGAATGGTGGATTTGCCCGAACCGCTTTCGCCCACAAGTCCGAAGCTCTCCCCCGTCCCGACGGTGAACGAGGCTGAACGGACGGCATGCACGCGTTCATGGTGATCGCCGAACCAGACATTCAGATCTTCAACCTTCAGCATTTGGCGGGCCCTGCAATTGGATGTTCACGAAATGGCGCACCATCTTATGCGCCATTCGGGCGGATTTCGTCGCGCCAGCCATCTTGGCGCTCAAGAACGGACAGCCGCTCGACCGCATGGTCGAGACGAGGCAGGCTCTCAAGCAGACCACGCGTATAGGGATGACGGGCGTTATGCAGGTCTTTTGCGGCAAGTTCCTCGACCACACGTCCCGCATACATGATCAGCACACGGTCGCAAAACTGCGCCACAAGGTTCAGGTCATGGCTGATGAAAATCAGCCCCATGCCACGATCGCTGACCAGCTTATCCATGATGCGCAGCACCTCGTTGCGAACCGACACGTCCAGCGCCGAGGTTGGTTCGTCCGCAATCAGGATCTGGGGATCGGGGGCAAGCATCATCGCGATCATGATGCGTTGCCCCATCCCGCCCGAGACCTCGTGCGGATAGGCGTCGAACACCCTCTCGGGGTCGCGGATCTGGACAGCGTGCAGCATGCCCAACGCCTTTTCCCGCGCGGCCCGTCCGCTTTGACCGGAATGAAGGCGATAGCTTTCCATGATCTGCTGACCGACGGTCATCACGGGGTTGAGGCTGAACTTGGGGTCCTGCATCACCATGCTGATGCGCGAGCCACGGATAGCCCGCATCTGTTTTTCGGGCAGGTTCAGGATCGACTGGCCGTTCAGCTCCAACCGGCCGGCGGTGACTTTTCCCGGCGGGCGGACAAGTCCAAGAATGGCCCGACCGGTCATGGATTTGCCCGAGCCGGATTCTCCGACGACGCCCAGCCGCTCTCGCCCCAGATCGAAACTAACGCCACGGACGGCCTCGAAAACACCCGAGCGGGTCGGGAAGCTGACGCGCAAATTGCTGACGGAAAGCAGGGTATCGGTCATTCTTTGGCCCCTTTCGGGTCAAGCACGTCGCGCAAACCGTCGCCCAACAGGTTAAAGGCCAGACTGACGATAAAAATCGCCATGCCGGGCATCGCCGCGACCCACCAGAAATCCAGAATATAGGTCCGCCCGTCCGAGATCATCGCACCCCACTCGGGCATCGGCGGCTGCGCACCAAGCCCCAGAAAGCCAAGCCCCGCTGCCGAAAGGATAATGCCTGCCATATCCAGCGCCACGCGGACGATCAGAGAGGAAATGCATAGGGGCCAGATATGGCCGATCAGCAGCCGCAGCGGTCCCGCACCTTGCAAGCGTGCTGCCGCGATGTAATCCGCGTTGCGGATGGTCAGCGTCTCGGCCCGCGCCAGACGCGCGTAGGGCGGCCACGAGGTGATGGCAAGCGCCAGCACCGCATTACCGATCCCCGGCCCCAACGCCGCGACGAATGCCAGCGCGAGGATCAGCTTGGGGAAGGCCAGAAAGATATCGGTGATCCGCATCAGCACCTGATCGACCCAGCCACCGGCAAAGCCCGCGACCGTGCCGACGAACAGCCCGATCACCGGCGCGATCAAGGCCACGGTGCCCACGATGAACAGCGTGACCCGCGAACCGTGGATCAGGCGGGACAGGATATCGCGGCCCAGTGAATCCGTCCCCAGCCAATGCGCCGAGGACGGAGGCTTCAACCGTTCGGCAAGGTTCTGGGCAACAGGATTTTGCGGCGCGATCCAAGGCGCGAATGCCGCCATCAGCAACAGCAGGATCAGGATCACCAGCCCGAACATCGCGAGCCGGTTCGCCTTGAAGGTCAGCCAACCCTGATAGAATGCGCCCAGCCTCGCTTGCCTGCGGGTCTGGGGGGCATCGGACAAAAGCCATGCGCGTGTGGTCAGGTCGGTCATTTCGCTCTCGGGTCCAGCACGCGGTAAAGGATGTCAGAGATCAGGTTCAGCGCGACGAAACAGGTCCCGATCAGAACCGTTCCGCCAAGTACGGCGTTCATATCACCCGCGAGCAATGCCTTGGTGATGTATTGGCCAATGCCGGGCCAACTGAAAACGATCTCGGTCAGGACCGATCCCTCCAGCAAGGAACCGAAGCTCAGCGCGATAACAGTGATCAACGGCACGAAGATATTGCGGAACGCATGACCCCAGATCACCCGCCACTCGCTGAGGCCCTTGACGCGGGCGGTGGTGATATATTCAGCGGAAAGCTGTTCAAGCATGAAGCTGCGCGTCATGCGGCTGATATAGGCAAGGCTGAAATAACCAAGCAGGCTGGCAGGCAGGATGATATGGCTGAATGCATCGCGGAAGGCGGCCCAGTCTCGGGCAATCAGACTGTCGACAAGGATCATTCCCGTTACGGTCGGAACGAAGCCGTCAAAGATGATGCCCTGCCGCCCCGGCCCGCCGACCCAACCAAGGATGCCGTAAAACAGCAACAACCCCATCAGTCCCAGCCAGAAGATCGGCATCGAATATCCGACCAGCGCCACGACCCGCGCGATCTGGTCGATCCAGCCGCCACGTTGCGCGGCGGCGATAACTCCCAAAGGCACGCCGACAAAAACGCCGATCAGTGTTCCCAGCAACGCCAGTTCGAACGTCGCCGGAAACACCCGTTTCAAATCCTCCACGACAGGGTGACCGGTCGAGATCGAGCGCCCGAAATCGCCGCGCAAAACCTCGGCCATATAGCGCAGGAACTGGTCCCATAACGGGCGATCCAGACCCATGGCCTGATAGGCCGCGTCATACTGGGCCTGTGTCGCGCGCTCGCCGACCACCTTCAGCACCGGATCGATCGGCATGACACGACCGATGATAAAGGTGACCAGCAGCAGCCCCAGAAGCGTCAGGACCAGCGATACAGCAACGCCTCCGACGCTTTTGGCCCTTCGGCGCCAGCGGCTAGGCCCTAAACCGGGCATGCCGCCTTTCACCGGAGGCAGGCCCGCCTGCCCCGGCCCGTTCACCATGTCGGGATTGGTCACATCCTATTCCTTCGTGACCTGACGGTAGAAGACCGAACTGACCGCACCACCGGCAACCCAGTTTTTGACATTCTTCTGGATGCCAGCCTGCTCGATACGCTGGAACAACGGAACGATCGGCGCGATCTCGCGATATTCCTTCTGGATATCCAGATACATCTGGACGCGTTTCTCGGTATTGCCCTCGATCGTGGCGGCAACCGTCGCCTTGTTCATATCTTCCGGCACGGCCCACGAATTGCGCCAAGCCAGATAGGACAACTTCGCGTCATCGGCATTGTTCGGGTTATAGGCGAAGGTCGAGGCATTGGTGTTCGGGTCGGCATAATCCGGACCCCATTCGCCGATGAAGATCGGAACCTGCCGCGCACGATAGGCGTCCAGCACCTGCGCGCCCGTCATCTGCTGGATCTCCAGCGTCAGGCCGACCTGCGCCATCGAGGCCTGCAAGGTCTGCGCGACATCGACATATTCGCGGATATCACGCACGGCGGTCTTCACCGTCCCCGAGGTGATCCCTGCATCGGTCAGGATCTTTTTCGCCTTCTCGATGTCATAGGTCCAGGGATTCTCGTCCGATGCCCCCAGATAGCCTTCCGGCAGGAAGTTCTGGTGCGTCTTGAACTGCCCCTTCAGGAAGCTGTCCTCGATCCCTTTGTAATCGACCAGATATTTCATCGCCTCGACGACTTCGGGCTTGGACAGCAGCGGGTCTTTCTGGCTCAGGCCCATATACATGATCCGGCCGCGCGGCTCGGTCCCGATCACCAGCTTGTCATTGCCCGAGATGCCGTCCACATCGGTCGGTGTCAGGTTGCGCGCGACGTCGATATCGCCTTGCTCCAGCAGCAATCGTTGGGCGCTGCTTTCCTGCACATGGCGCACGATAACGCGCTTCATCGCGGGCGCGCCCTGCCAGTAATCCTCATAAGCGACGAACTGCACGGCCTCGTTCGGACGCCATGTCCCCAAGGTGTACGGTCCCGAGCCTGCCTCGTTGGTCGAAAGCCAGGCATTTCCGAAGTCTTCGCCCTCGACATGGCCCATGACGGTTTCCTTGTCGACGACCGATGCCACATTCGAGGCAAGGCAGTTCAGCACGAAGGATTGGGCATAGGGCTGGTCCAGTTTCAGGATCAGCTTGTTGCCGTCAAAGGACACCATCTGGTCAACGTTTTCGGGCGTGAAGCCGAATTGGTTCAGGATGAAGGCGGGCGATTTGTTCAGCTTGACCGCGCGTTGCAGCGACCATGCGGCGTCCTCGGCACGGACAGGATTGCCCGAGTGGAACTTCACGCCATCGCGCAGGGTCATGGTGATCGTCTTGCCGTCCTCGCTGACCTCCCAGCCCTCGGCAAGACTGGGCTTGAAGCCCGCAGCCATATCCATCGGATCGAAATCGACAAGCCGGTCATACAGGTTGTTATCGACATCCGTGCCCGAGAATTCAAAGCTTTGCGCCGGATCAAGGCTGATGATGTCGTCGATCTGGGCCGCGACGACCAGCGTATCCGCCGGAGTTTCGGCATAGGCCGCAGGGGCCATCGACACGGCGGTCGCCAGCAGTATCGCACGAAGCGAAAGATGTTTCATTTTAGTTTCCCTGTTGTCGCACCCCGTTCTGGCGGGGCTTGAATACAGGCAGCTTGGCGTGAAGAATCGCGTCCGGCAAGTCCCACATGAGCCGGTTCAATTTGTTGCAAAATTAAGCGCTGCGGATCGGCGCGGCATGTCGCCACTGCCCTGTGGACTTGCACAATCTGGCAGGCTCCTCCATCTCCTGCTCAAGGAGAGAACATGGACAAGCACAATTTGCCCGAGCGCCCCGACTGGCGCGACGAGGCCGAAAAGCTGGGTTTCACATTCGCCGACATGGCCGGAGAGCCGTATTGGGACGAAACGAGTGCCTATCAATTCACCCTTCGCGAGATTGAAGAGGACATCGAGGCGCCATCCAACGAACTTCACGCCATGTGCCGCGAGGCCGTCGCGACCGCCGTCCGCGACGAGGAATGGCTCAGGCGTCTGGCCATCCCTGACGAGCATCATGATTTTATCGCCGCCAGCTGGTCGCGAGGTGAGCCCGAGCTTTATGGCAGGCTGGACCTGTCCTATGACGGCAAGGGTCCGGCGAAATTGCTGGAATACAATGCCGACACTCCGACCTCGCTTTACGAATCCGCATCGTTCCAATGGCTGTGGTTCGAGCAGCAGCAAGCGCTCGGCGTCCTTGCCGCGGATGCCGACCAGTTCAACGGCATCCACGAGGCCTTGGTCGACCGCTTTGCCGCGATCTTCGCTCCGGCCGAGGATGTGCATTTCACCGCCGACGCCCAGAACCCCGAGGATTACGCCACCGTCGAAACCCTTGCATGGGCCGCGCGCGAGGCGGGTCTTGGCGCCCATTTCACCGACCTTGCCCAGATCGGCCTGACCGAGGACGACCAATTCGCCGATGACCAGTCGCGCGTGATCGGCGCGCTGTTCAAGCTGTACCCGTGGGAGGACATGCTGCGCGACGACTTCGCGCCCTTCTTGCAATCTTCGGGAACGCGTTTCGTCGAACCGCCGTGGAAGGCCGTGTTGTCGAACAAGGGCATCATGGCGCTTCTATGGCAGTTGTTCCCCGGTCACCCGAACCTGCTGCCCGCATTCTTCCACGACGATATCCGCGATGCGCTGAGCGGCGGCGCACCGGCCCAACAGATCGCCAAGGCATTCGAGGTCGCCCAACCGCAACTGTCGAATGGCTATGTCACCAAGCCGATCTTCTCGCGCGAAGGTGCAGGTATCACGATTTATGAGGCCGGACAGGCCACGGCCCAGACGCAGGACGACACCTATTCGCATCACCCGTTGATCGCGCAAGCGTTGGCTCCGTTGCCGGTCTATGACGGCTTCCATCCGGTCATTGGCTCGTGGATCGTCGGTGAGACCTGCTGCGGCATCGGCCTGCGCGAAGACCGCTCGCGCATCACCCACAACCTTTCGCGCTTCAAACCGTCATTCATACTTGGTTAACTACGCGGATCTACAGGTATCGCTTGTCGGTTGTCAGATACCGGATTTCGGATGACCCCGAAGCGGGCTCAGGTCATCCGGATCGCTGCAGCCGCGTCGTCAATATGCCTTGGCAGTTCGGCAAGAGTGGGCGACCCGTCGTGGACCTATCCCTTTCCGTCAAGGATGCGCTCCACAGAAAAATCATCGGTGAAGCCCACCAAAATCCGATCAAACCGCACCGGCCGACCGCTGCAATTCGCCTTCACGCAATAGCCATAGACCATACCTGCCAGCAGATGGGCCAGACGCTTTCCATGCTGTTTATCCCGATGCGCGGAGCAGATAGCGACAAAGTCCGAAAAGCATCAACCCGTTGGCATATTCCGGATCTGCCGTCGCGACTAAAACCTGCCTCGGCAAAGGTGATGACCCAACGATCATCTCTGGTCAGGGTCGACAGGTCGGGATACCGCCGCGCTCTCCGCGCCTCGATCCCTGCAAGCAAGCGAAGCAACACAGGCCTTTTGGCTGGCACCCGACTTCTAGATGAATCTGTAAATGATCCGTTTCGGGACGACTTCCAATGCCTCGCGCCGGCTGCCGACGCGCACGAAATAAAAAAACAAGTTAATACAGGCACTTAAATAGAACATGTGATTAATTAAACTTCCCCGAAGCCAGTCAATTGCACAATGCCATCAAAACCATTTCTTTCGAGCAGTCCCGCGTCCTCTACGACAAGAAGCGGGGCGATTTCGCCCACATACCACCAGTCGATCCAGCCGCATCCACCGCTGAAAGTTCAATCGTCCGGACGAACAGCGTGGAAGTTATCCTGCGGCGAAACTTATCCGCGCCTAAACTTCGAACGCCCGCGGGAACGATATTGACCAGTCGCTCTCGCACAACGATATCGGAACTGTTCGATGGGGTGTTTGTCCGAATGATGCTTGGTTTGGCCGATGGCGCGGCCGATCCGCCTACACTCATGATTGGTGCAACATCCCTGAAAGCCCCTCTGACAACGACGAGACGACGGGCTAGATGAGGATGCACAGCCACCACCAATCCAGCATTACCTGGAACCTTCTGAAGCAGAACCTCCACGCCGCGATGCCAGATCGGATCTGACTCGCCTATATCAGCTATGTTCCGACCAGCGAGTTCTGGCTCTACCTCGTGGCGGTCAAGGAGCGAGCCATTGTGGCACCATCGGTCCAAGCTTGATGGCGAACGCCACGATGGAGATTCTCGGATGATCGATGTCTGACCGCCGCGTGAGTAACCTTGCGGTCGATGCGCTGCGCCCGGCGCTCCGGAACCGCCGATCCGCCCCCGGTTCGAACTGCCATTCCAACCGCGGTCTGCAAGGCGAATTCAACCGGTCGTCGCGACGGCGAGGTTGCGTACTTTCAGGTGTTCCGCCAAGGCCTCAGCCGGTGTTTTTCATCCAAGTATTTCTCACGGCCACGAGTTGGCCCGGATGCTTGGCCATCGCCGCTATGATCGCATCACCGACAGCCTCGATGCCATGTCCCGCCAATGCGGAACCGTTCTTCTTGCGAGTTTCCCCTGCCATAGCCGGACTGCCTCGGCAGATGCAAAAGTATCGTGAAACGGGTTTTCTTCTCGACTAGGGTGCCTATGGCAGACCTGTGGCGTCCCGGGATCCGGGATGAGGTCACCACCCCATGTGTGGATACCCCGTTTGATACAGGGATTATTCGGCGCGCTTCGAATTCGAGATCGGTGCGGTCATGTGTCAGGCCTTTGAGATGCGGCCGTTCGCGTGCCGCTGGCCGGTATGGCGATGCGAAGGTCGGGTCCAAATCAATGTCGCGGGCGAGTGATCCTCTGGGAGGGTCTGGTTTTCCCGAGCTCGATCTTGATGATCTCTTGTCCTTACGGTTCGGATGACCTCCTCACATCATCGGGTTGACCACCGCGGCATTCAGCCTGCTGTCGTCGCTCTCCGATATTCCTCCTGGCTTGTCATTATCGCCCAGATCGCGCGAGCGGTCTTGTTGGCCAGAGCGATGGCAACGACCAGGCGTGGCTTACGCTCGAGAATCCGCTTCAGCCATGAACCTTTCGGCGCGCCATTCTTGAGAGCCCAGCGGATTCGGGTCATTGCACCGATAACCAGCAATCGCCGGACGTCGCGCTGGCCCATCTTTGATGTCTTTCCTAGCCTCTGCCGCCGCCGGTGGATTTCTGCAAGGGAACGAGCCCGGGCCATGCCGCGAAGTCGCGACCACGCCGGAAACTCCCCATATCCGGACCGAATGCCTTAAGGGCCATGGCGCTGACCGGCCCTATGCCCGGCGCGGTTCGCAACCGGATCGCTTCCGGATCACGGCGTGCTTCCTCCTTCAGATGGCGCTCGACGATGGCGATTTTTTCACTGCATTGCTTGAGTTGCTCGAGATGCAACTGAACCAACTCGACGGTGATTGGAGGCAATTCAGTTTCGTGCGCCTCGATCTCCTGGGTTAGCTTAAGAACAAAGGTCAGGCCGGCAGGGGCCGTGATGCCATATTCCATCATTTGCCCACGCAGCGCATTTATGATCTGATTGCGCTGGCGGACCAGCATGTCTCGGGTTTTGAAGACCTTCGCACGGGATTGCTGCTCAGCGGTTTTGATCGGAACAAAGCGCAACGTCGGGCGGACCGTCGCTTCAGTGATGGCCTCGGCATCAGCCGCGTCATTCTTGTGCCGCTTCAGGAAGGGTTTCACATAGATCGGCGGGATAGGCCGAACCTCATGGCCCGGAGAGGTGTTCCGGTGTTGATTTCCACCCAGAACTGAGCCGGGATTTTCACCGAGAAGTGAGCCATCGCTGACTATGGAATTCGGGTCATGCTTTGGTCAATGTGTGTGTGGTCTCCTTCTTTTTCGTCGCCAATGCAGCTGAGCTGGCCTTAAAGCGGAAGCTGTCGTTTCCCGTTTCCAGGATGTGGCAGCGATGGGTGAGGCGATCGAGCAGCGCGGTGGTCATCTTTGCATCCCCAAAGACTGTCGCCCAT
>NZ_WMIE01000022.1 GCF_009711225.1 Paracoccus aestuariivivens
GCTGCCACATCCTGGAAACGGGAAACGACAGCTTCCGCTTTAAGGCCAGCTCAGCTGCATTGGCGACGAAAAAGAAGGAGACCACACACACATTGACCAAAGCATGACCCGAATTCCATAGTCAGCGGTGGATCACTTCTCGGTGAAAATCCCGGCTCAGTTCTGGGTGGAAATCAACAGACAAGGGGATATCTGGCATCCGGCTCGGTGGGCGTCGAGCCCGTAGAACCGATCTCGCACCAGAACCGCGCAGCTCCATTCCCGCCAGCTAGTCATATGATTGCCGCAAAACAGGCCTGATGCATGACTGTACCCGACCACACGCCAAACGGCTCAAAATCCGACTTGGAGGAGCAGGAGTAACCATACACGACTCGGGTTTGGATTGGACGCGAAATGGCTTCGTTTCCGGCGGGTAGGCACGACACGCGCGCCTACCCTGATATCGTTACTGCGTAAGCTTGCCAGCAGCGGCCTTCTCGACAAAGGCGTTGGTGTAGGTCTTGCTGACATCCACATCCGCAGCCTTGATCTCGGGCGAATTGAAGCTCATGACCTCCAGCACCGCCTTGGCGGCTTCGGGGGCCATCATGCCATCCGCAGAGATCATCTCAAGGCTGTTCTTGAGCGACTCGGCATAGAGCTTGGCGTCGTCGCCAACCAGTTCGGGCGGCATCTTCGCGGCGATATCCTCGGGTGTATTGCTGTGGATGAAGTGCAGCGTGTCCACGATCGCCGAGGCCAAAGCCTGCGCCTGTTCGGGATGTGCGTCGATCCATTCCTGACGCGTGTATAGCGCGCCGCCCGCGTAATCCGCGCCGAAGAGATGGCGGGCATCGGCTTCTTTGCGGGTATCGACCAGAATGTTCAGCCCTTCATGGCGCTTTTTCAACTGAGAGATCGCCGGATCAAGCGTGACAACCGCGTCGATCTGACCTTTTTCCAGCGCAGCAACCGCGGTCGCGCCAAGTCCCACGCCGACGACCGAGGCAGCCGTCGGTTCAAGCCCCTCACGCGACAGCATGTATTTCAGGAAGAAGTCGGTCGAGGATCCCGGCGCGGTCACGCCGACGGTCTTGCCCTTGAGATCCGCGACCGACCTGATTTCCTCGTTCTTGTCGGGTGCCACGACCAGCGCCAGCCCTGGCAACCGGTCCATCACGACGAACGAAGCCAGTTGCTGCTTCTTGGCGGCAAGGCTGATCGTGTGTTCGTAATAGCCCGACACCACATCGGCGCTGCCGCCGACAACCGCCTTCAGCGCCGCCGAGCCGCCTTTGAAGTCGATCAGTTCGACATCGACGCCATGCTTTTCGAAATTGCCCAGCTGCTCGGCCAGAACGGTCGGCAGGTAGCAGATGCAGCTTGAACCGCCGATGGCGATCTTTACTGTCTCTGCCTGCGCAGAGGTTCCCGCCACAAGGGCAAGAACGGCTGAGCCGATCATGTATTTCAGTTTCATTCCTCTCTCCTCCCTTGGAAAATCAATGTTGGGACTGGTTGTCGGGCCGCCAAACCAAAAGCCGCCGCTCGGCCAGCGTGACTAGCCAGTCGATGATCAGCACGAATGCCGACAGGACGAACATGCCCGCAAAGACACCGGCAATGTCGAACATGCCCTCGGCCTGCGCGATCAGATAACCAAGCCCTGCGGCCGAGCCGAGATACTCGCCCACGACCGCACCGACGACCGCGAAACCGATCGAGACATGCAATGACGAAAACACCCATGTCAGCGCCGAAGGCAGATAGACATGGCGGAGTAGCTGACGTTCGTTCATTCCCAGCATCCGCGCATTCTGCAGGACGGTGCGGTTCACCTCTTTGACGCCCTGATAGACGTTGAAGAACACGATGAAGAACACCAGTGTGAAGCCGAGCGCCACCTTGGACCAGATCCCCAGCCCGAACCAAAGCGTGAAAATCGGAGCCAGAACCACGCGCGGCAACGAGTTCGCCGCCTTGACGTAAGGATCAAAGACCGCCGCCAGTTTTGGGCGACGTGCCAGCCAAAAGCCCAAGACCAGCGCGGCGAAAGCGCCGATGACAAAGGCCAGCGTCGCCTCGACCAGCGTGATCCAGAGGTGATACCAGATCTCACCCGTCGAAAACCACGCGATGATCTGCCGCGCGACGTCACCGGGCGTCGAGAAAAAGAACTGCAGCCGCGAGGGATCGCCAAGGATCGGTGTCTGTGTCACCAACCACCAGATTGCAATGGCAATGACCGCGACAAGGGCTTGCAGCACGAATAGAACAGGTTTCGACATCAGGCCCGCTTCTCCGAATTGTAACCATAGGCCTTGAGGACCTGCTCTTTGAGCAGGTGCCAGATATCCCGATGCAGGGTCTGGAACTCGGGCGTCAGCTTGATTTCCGAGACATCCCTTGGCCGTTCCAGCGGGATCGGGAAATCCCCGATGATCCGTGCGTCCGGTCCCGTAGACAGGATCACCACGCGGTCGGACAGCGAGATCGCCTCCTCGAGGTCATGGGTGACGAACATCACCGCCTTTCGGTCCTGCTGCCACAGGTCCAGCAGCAGGTCGCCCATGATCAGCCGCGTCTGCGCGTCCAACGGGCCAAAGGGCTCATCCATCAGCAGTATCTCGGGATCGCGGATCAGCACTTGCGCCATTGCGACCCGCTTGCGCTGCCCACCCGACAGCATATGCGGATAGCGATCACCAAAGCCGCGCAATCCGACCTTGACCAGCCATTCATCTGCGCGGGCCAGCGCCTCGCGGCGCGGAACGCCATTGATTTCCAGCGAGATAGCCACATTGTCGCGCGCCGTCTTCCACGGCATCAGCGCATCTGCCTGAAACAGATATCCAGCACTTCGGTTAAGACCAGAAAGCTCTTGTCCACCCAGTTCCACCCTCCCTGCCGACGGCTTTAGCAAACCGGCAGCGGCATTCAGCAAGGTGGATTTGCCCGAACCAGTTGGCCCAACGATGGCGACGAATTCGCCCTTGGCAACGTTCAGGTCTGCGCCTGCGACCGCTCTGAACGGTTTGGCACCATGAACTGCAAAACTGATATCCACGGATTTCAGCTGAATAGCTGATTCCATTCTCTCCCTCCCTCGATCGGTCTCTCCGCCCTTCGAACGGTATTACCGATGTCAGGAACCCCGACGGAACTTTGCGTCACTGCGGCGGGGACCGCAAGCTTGCAAGGCATACGGTATTTAGACCGCTGAATTGTTTGAAAATTTATACCGAAGGTCAGGCATGCCGGGTTTCCGGCAAGCCCATAAAGACAGATTCGAAACAGGGATTACTTTTGTGCCTGCGGATAGATGAAACCATTCACCGGATAGCTTGCACCCAGATGACCAGGGCTGCTTTCCAGCTTCACCTCGGACCAATCGTTCCTCGGTGAAACATCGACGGCGGCCATGTCTATCGACACGCGGTTCCGGCTCCAGTTCGCATGGCTCACGAGCACTTTCCGCGCCGAAATCACTTTCGAGACGACAGCGACATGACCGTTCGGATTTTTGCGGGTCGCTTTGAAGGACATGACCGAGGCCGGAACGGGAGTCAGTCCGCGTGCATAATGCCCGTTGGCTTTTCCCCACCAGTCCTTGGCATTTCCCATGATCTCGATCCCGCTCAAGGTGCGGGCAAAAGGCACACACCAGACCCGCGAGCCCCGATGCTGCTTTTTCTTCACCTCAAGCAGGGCCAAAGACATGCGCTCGGGCGAAATCCGCCCGATAGAGACGTCCCGATCCCTGCTCAGCTTGGCGCCGACCACGATGGGGGGCTGAGAACCGCTGCCGTTCGTTGCCTGCTCCGAGCATCCGGCCAGCATTACACATGCCACGATGCTTGCAAGGCAGGCCCGCCCGCTTCTCCTATGGATCATTTGCCCCTCGGCCGTTTTTTATGGGTCGCTCTCCGGCGACCTGCATTTCATAGCCGGAACATCGGTGCTGCGACAATTGTTCGCAGTTCCGGCCGACGACGATAGGCGTCTAACCGCCGTCGCCGATAGCCGGTCGGCGGAAAGCGACCTTACCCGTTCGGATGTGATCGTCGGAGGCAGATTGCGAACGCTCGTCCTCGGGATACGTTTGCCCAGTGCTGGCGCCCAAGGCCAATACAGGAGCAAGCGAGGGATCGCCGGTGCGCCGCGACGCGTTCCAAGTCACGCGACGCTGACAAAATATCTGTCAATTGACCTTGCGTCGCGATGTGTTTAGCGCAAGCAAACGCCTACCTATCGCTTCTGCGGCAACGCTTGAAGCGTATGCGGGTGGCGTTGATGCCCAAACCCGCAAGCATTGCCGATCGGGCAGTCAAGCGCCCCCTGCCCACCACCTCTGCAGCGAGTCCCTCAGCGCGCCCATTCGCCTTTGCGGAACACGGGCACTCGCGTGCCATCCGCGCGGATCCCGTCAATATCGGTCTCAGGCCCGCCGATCATCCAGTCGACGTGTATCATCGAGCTATTTCCGCCTTGCGCCGCGATCTGTTCGGGCGAAAGCGATGCACCATCCAGGAAACACTTGGAATAGCATTGCCCCATCGCGATATGGCAGGCGGCGTTTTCATCGAAAAGCGTATTGTAGAACAGCAAGCCCGTCTGCGAAATCGGCGAGCTATAGGGAACAAGTGCGACTTCACCCAGACGGCGGGCACCCTCGTCGCTGTCTATCATGTTAAGCAGGACGGTTTTGCCCTTGCTCGAGCGCACCTCGACGGCGCGACCAGCTTCGAAGCGCATCTCGATCTCTTCGATCAGCGCACCGTTATACGAGAGCGGCTTGGTCGCGCGAACCGTCCCGCTGACACGATGGGCGTGAGGCGTAGTGAACACCTCCTCGGTCGGGATATTGGGATTGCAGATCACGCCGTTCTGCGCAGTCGACGCGCCGCCATGCCATTCATGGCCGTCAGCCAGCCCGACCAGCAGATCCGTTCCCGCCCCCGTGAAGTGCAGCGCGTCAAAGCGTTCGTCGTTCAGCCAAGCGGAACGCACGCGAAGCGCCGCATTATGCGCGGCCCAAGCCGCGACCGGATCATCATTCTTGACACGCGAAGCCGCGAAAATGGCATCGGCCAGTTTCAGCACGGCCTCGTCCTCGGGCAGGTCGGGAAAGACCTGCCGCGCCCAGCCTGCCGTCGGGTAGGCGGCAATCGTCCAGTTGATCGCGAAGTTCGCGATTTTCTCAAGCGCGGGCTTATAGGCCAGCGAATTGGCCTTGTTAGCGCGCGAGACCTTTGCAGGGTCCTCGGCAGCAAGCGCCATCGGATCTGCTCCTGCAATCGCCATGCGGGCGGCACCACCCTCGAAAGCCTGTGCCATGCCTTGATACAGCCAGTCAGGCGCACGCTCGAAGCTGGCGTCCTGCCCGTGTTGGAACCGCGCGCGGGCAATGTCATCGTCAGTCAGAAGCGGGGTGACGATTCCCGCTCCCGCACGATACGCACTCGCAGCGATTACGCGCACCAAGGGCAGCGCCTCGACCGGAGCAGTCAGCACCAGATCCTGTCCCGGCTGGAGATTCAGACCAACCCGAACTGCAACATCGGCAAGGCGAGAAAGAAGAACGGGATCAAGGGTCGTGGCAGTCATGGTGGCTCCTTGGGCAAGGCTGTCCGTGCAATCGGCGGACGTTAACATGGTAACTTTCCGATTGGCGCGGCAAGATCAAGGGCGTCATCCCGTCTGGCGCCGATGCAAGTGTACGCATATCGCGCAGGCCCGAATTGGAAAAAAGGATTACGCGCTTATGACCATCGAAGCCAAAATCTCGTTGCCGCAGGCCATGTTCAACCGCGAGATGGCCTACAACTATGACAGGAAGAACAGCGGCCTTGCCCCGATCACCAACAGCCTGCATTTCCTCGCGCGGCTGGTTCTAGAGGGGTTGCCACCGCGAAGCAAAATTTTATGTGTGGGGGTGGGGACCGGTGCCGAGATTTTGACGCTGGCCGAAGCTTTTCCGCAATGGACCTTCTTAGGGATCGACCCTTCGGCAGAAATGCTGGAGGTCTGTCGTGAACGCCTACGCCACGCAGGTATCCTTGACCGTTGCGAGTTGATCCAAGGCTACGTTCATGACGCGCCGCCGGATGCCACTTTCGACGCCGCCCTCAGCCTGTTGGTCGCCCATTTCATCCCGCGCGACCAGCGTGCCGATTTCTATCGTGCCATCCATGAACGGTTGAAACCCGACGGATATTTTATCGCCGCCGAGTTATGTACTGACCTGAACTCACCCGACTTCCCGTCCCTGCTGAAAGGCTGGGAACGGATTCAGTTACGCATGGGTGCGAACGAGGAGGCATTGGCCCGGCTTCCGGACATTCTGCGCAACACGCTTGCGGTCCTGTCACCAGAGGAAACAGATGGCCTTTTAAGATCATCCGGCTTTGACATGCCCGTCGCGTTTTTTCAGGCCTTCCTGATCCGTGGCGTATTTGCCGTAAAGCAAAGCTAGGGCGAGGTCACGTTTCGCCGCAAACAGGGCCTGAACAGCTACATCCGCATCCAGGCCCCGCAGTCGGCTTGCCTCACGCTTGGGGCTGGAACTTGGCCCGCAAGGCATCCAGCGCCTTACTCTCGGGTTCCGAGACCGGTTCGCCGCCAAATCCCAGGAAACCACCCTCCTTCGCCGCCTCGGCCACGCGGGTCGCGATGTCCATCAGAAAAGTCCGGAACTCGGAGGCGCTTTCGGGCGCAGTCCGGTCGAACATCCCGACGATCTCGCCTACCCGCGCAATTGCCGCATCCGAGATTTCGGCAGGTTTCTTGCCTTTGACCAGCGGCTTCACACCGTCGGTCGCGGCATGACGCCCTTCGGACGTCTTATATGCCTCGGCGATCTCGGCACCGATCGTCCCGGCCTCGGCCTGCTGGACCGAACTTGCCACCGCGGCACTTTCCTGAACCGCACCGATCAACCCGCCCGGATCCGCCGCCGTCACGGCAAGTCCGACCAGCATCGGTGCCTGCAATACTGCTGTCCAGTCGTCGGTTGAGAACTTTTCTTTCAGTGCCATCTTGGAGATCTCCGTGCAATCGTTTCACCGTTGAACGCGCAGACCAGCGTCAGGTTCACCTCTGCGTCACCCGGTCGCAGCGCGAAATGAGGCAATCCGGAACGAACCTTGCCCGCCCTTTGACGTCGATCTTGCTTAAGTTGATTTCCTCATATCACAGCCGCTCGGGCAGAGGCACAACCCATCGGCGTTATTACACAACTCGCTGACCTACGGGATGGCGATGTCCGCATCTGCCCGCTACCGGACGACAAACTGGAAATCATGTGGTGAGCTGTTGAGACGCCATTGGTCCGAGCCCAACGGCGAACGCGCTGAAGCGACGTGGATCATTGCTGGTCTGGCGGGACAGGGACATGGCTTGGTTGGCCCCCAAGGCTGGTCGTCCATGCCGTCCGCCTGTGTTCTCTGAATGAGAAGGATCAGGAAACAGTCGGCGGACCGTTTTCCCGCTGACGAGCTTCAGCCGCATCAGAGTTTCCGCCCACTGGCTGGTCCCGCCTCTCGTCTTCTCCTGCTCGAGCGTATTGAACAGTTCGTTGTTCGAGTCGCTTCAGACTGCTCTGTCCCCTGAGAACTGGACGGTTTGAAGCCGGAGTTTTCGGCTGACATTTCCCGGCTGGGATAGGAGCTGAGAACGATGAAGGCATCGAAGTTCACCGAAGCGCAGAAAGCGTTCACCCTGAAGCAGGACGAGGAGGGAACGCCGGTCGCGGAGATCTGCCGCAAGGTAGGGATCAGCCCGGCGACCTACCTCATCTGGAAAAAGCGCTATGGCGGGGTGCTGCCCGACGAGATGCGTCGGCCGAAGGCGCTGGAAGACGAGAACAGCCGGCTGAAGAAGATCGTGGCGGACCTGGCATTGGACCGGGAGATGTTGCAGGACGTCATCCGCCGAAAGCTCTGAGGCCTGCCCGCGCACGGGAACTGGTTGATGGGATGTTGGTGGACTGGGGAGTGTCGATCCGCCGGGCGTACGGGACGCTGCGCTTCGATCCATCGAGCAACCATTATAAGTCCCGCCAAACCGGGCAGGCCGCTTTGGAACTGAGGATCAGCGAAATCTGCCAAACGCGGGTGCGATACGGATACCGTCGCATCCACGTCTCGCTGCGACGGGAAGGATGGCGTTGTTGCGCAAATCGGGGAGGATTCATCTCGTGAATCCAGCATGCTAGCTGGGCATCATGAGCAGACCTCCGAAGACGACCTACAAGACCACCAACTGGCAAAGCTACAATCAGGCGCTAAGACAGCGCGGATTGCTGACTGTCTGGTTCGATCCCTCGATGCAGTGGGAAGCCATTCCGTCGGGGCGTCGCGGCCGTCAGCAGGCCTATAGCGACGCGGCGATCCAGGCCTGCCTCACCCTCAAGGTCCTCCTCGGGCTGCCGCTCCGCCAAGCGACCGGCTTCGTAGCGAGCCTGCTCGAACTGTCTGGGCTCGGCTGGTCCGTGCCGGACTTCAGCACTCTGTCGCGCCGCCAGAAAACCTTGAACGTGACCATTCCGTGTCGCGGCTCCAAGGGGCAGCTGCACCTGCTCGTGGACAGCACCGGCATCAAGGTGGAAGGCGAAGGCGAGTGGCACAGGCGCAAGCATGGCGGCTCGAAACGGCGCGTTCGCCATGGTCGCTCGGACCGATGGCGCGACATGGCTCACGGCGCAAGATCCACCTCGGAATCGACGAGGAAACATTGGAGATCCGGGCCGTCGAGGTCACGTCCAGCAATGTCGGCGATGCGCCGATGCTGCCGGACCTGCTTGCCCAGATCCCGGCGGAGGAGGAGATCGCCACCGTCACCGCCGACGGTGCCTATGACACCCGCGCCTGCCATGACGCCATCGCCGCCCGCGATGCTGCAGCTATCATCCCGCCGAGACGGAATGCGAGGCCATGGAAGCCGGACACAGCCGGAGCCCGGGCGCGCAACGAGATCCTGCGAGCATCGAAGCACTTGGGGCGGGCGCTCTGGCGGAACTGGAGCGGGTATCACCGCCGCAGCAGGGTCGAAACGAAAATGAACTGCGTGAAGTTGCTCGGCCAGCGGCTGATGTCGCGGGATTTCGACCGCCAGGTGGCAGAGGTCCAGATCCGCGCGGCGGTCCTCAACCGCTTCACGGCACTCGGTATCCCGACGACCGTGGCCGCAGGATAAGTGTGCTCGGGGAAAGGGGAAGTCCGGTCATCAGCTGATTTGCGCAACAGCGCCGTCTTCATGCAATCGCTGGATAACGTCTCGGTCACGCTATTCTTAGGCGATCCGGGCCGGACCATGCTGCCGCTGCGGCTATTCGCCATGCTCGAGGAAAGCCTTGACGGTCGCGTCGCCGCTGTCTCGGGACTGCTGATCCTTGCCGCCGCACTTCTTCTGTTCACGCTTCAACGCTTCGGCACCCGTTCGCCGCGCTGAAAGGATTTTTCGATGAATGCCCATGCCACGCCCCGCGCCTCGATCGAGCGCCTCTTGGGGGATTTCACGCCGGATTTCGATTTCCGCCCCGCCATGCCGATCCCGCCTGCTGAATATGCCGAGCGGATGCGCAAGCTGAAGCGCGAGGCGGTCTCGGCCGGTCACGACGCGGTGGTGGTCCATTGCGACACGGTCGGCTGGTTCCATGCCGCCCATGCCTATCTGCGCTATCTCTGCGACTGGATGCGCGAGGGGGTGCTGATCATCCCGATGGACGAAGGCAAAGAGCCGGTGCTTTTGTCCTTCTTCACCCAATCGGTGATCCTGCCCCCGGGTGGCGAGCCGGTGGGCGTTGATAGGATTCTGCAAATCGGGGCGGTGGGACGCGAATATGCCGATATCCCCGGCGATTCCGGCCAGAAGACCGTTGAGGCGACCGTGAACCTGCTGACAGATATCGGCGCGGGTCGCGGCAGCATCGGCTTCATCGGCGATAAGCGTTCGACCGCCTTCCGCGCCGCGCTGACCGCCGCCATGCCCGGCGCGAAATTCACCGACCAGCATGGCATCCTCGACCGTATGCAGCGAGCCCGCAGCCCCGCCGAAATCGCGGTGATCCGCTCCGCCGCGCAACTGATCAGCGTCGCGACGCAGGCCGCCTATCACGTCGCCCGTCCCGGCGTGACGGATTACGAGATCTACGCCGCCTTCACCATGGCCCAGATGGCGCGCGGCGGCGAGACCGGCGACGGCTATCAGATCGGCGCGAATGAATGGGGCACCCATTGCGGCAAGCCCTACGGTCGGGTGATGCGCAAGGGCGACCTCGCGAATCTCTATGTCTCGAACGTGACCTATCAGGGCTATACCGCGCAGACCGCCCGCATGATTGCCTTTGGCGAGTTGACCGCGCGGCAGGAACTGGTGCTGGACGCTTGCACCCGCGGCGTGAAAGCCGCCGAAAAGCTGATCCGCCCCGGCACGCTGATGCGAGATCTGAACAACGCGGCCTTCGCGCCTTATGTCGAGGCAGGCCTGCTGAAAGATCCCGAGGCCCGCTCCATACCCTATATCTGGAGCACGGGTGCGGATGGCGGCCCGCGCGAGATCCCCCGCCAATATATCCCCGATGCCGATTACGAGGCACAGGGCCGCCGCCTGATGCATGTCTATCCCGCGACATTCGGTCCGCATAATCCGAACCTCGGCCATTCGGTCGGCATGGCGGGCGGGCAGAATGCCTTCAACATCTCATCCCATAACTATGACAAACTGGAGGAAGGGATGGTTTTCGTCCTGCATACCCAATGGCTTGAGCCGATGTCGGCAGGCTGCAATGTCGGCGACATGTATCTGGTCACCGCCGACGGATTCGAGAACCTGTCGCGGCATACCCCGCTTGAGACGCACCGGGTGGCCGCATGAATAGCATTTCCTTCGACTTCGCCGCGCTGACCCCGAAGGAACGCTACAAGCTGTTGATCGGCACTGTAATCCCACGCCCCATCGCGCTGATCACCACGGTGTCTGAAGATGGCATCCCCAATGCCGGTTCGTTCAGCTTCTTCAATATCTTGACCCATGATCCAGCTGTCATGGCGGTGGGTATCGAATACAAGCCCGATGGCAAGCCCAAGGACACCGCCGCTAATATCCTCGCGACCGGCGAATTCACCGTCCATATCTCGGATCACGCGCTGGTCGATCAGATGGAGATCTGCTCGATCAAATTCGCCCATGACGTGGACGAATTGGCCATCGCGGGGCTTGAGACAACCCCTGGCGAGACCGTCCGCAGCCCCCGCATCCTCGCCGCCCCCGCTGCGTTCGAGTGCCATCTGCTGCAAACCGTACCCGTCACCCCTGCCCGAGTGATCGTGTTGGGCGAGGTCAAACGCATGTTCGTGCGCGAAGCATTGGTGGACCACGAAACACTTCATGTCGACCAACTGGCCATCGACGCGGTGGGCCGTCTGGGCGGACATCTTTACTCCCGCCAACTCGACCAGTTCGAACGCGTGACACCCTCGGTCGAGCAGTTCATGGCAAGCCAGCGCGAAAGTGACTTGAAGCGTTCGGTTCGGTGATCGGTGGAACTGAATGGAGGAAGCCGTACCGCCTTGCCAATGGCATAGGCGATTACGACCCTATGAGCACGGGGTGGTCCGGCAAAAGACCAAGCAGTGATTGCATCCCGATCGAGGCTGAATCGAAGACCAGAGCCATGCCACCTGTCGTCGTGCCGAGGGAATAGCCCTCGATATTGGTGCTCCAGATCAATCGCGCTTGCACGTCGGCTGGTCCGTCCATCTGTCGCAGGGCTGACAGCAGCCTCTCCGAGGACACGCGCGCCGCATCGAAATTCTCGCGGATCGCGAGGGAATGGGACACCGCGACCTCGATGCCTTCGCGGGCAAAGTTTGCGGCGATCCGGTCGGTCTCGGCGCGGTCGCCCTGCGCGACCAACGCGATGCGGGTCACGCCGTGGCGCTTGAGCGTGTCGAGCGTCGCCAGCGCCGTCGTCGTCACCGGCACGCCGGTCAGATCCTGCAAGTCCGCGCAAAGCTTTCGGTCTGGCTCGAAGCCCAGCAGCGCGCCGCGAGTGGCGTTCCAGCAGATCCCCTCAACCCGCGCTTCGGCGAGCATGCGCGCGGCAAAGCGGAAGGGTGACATATCGTAGCCATCGGCGGGGTGGCCGGAATAGGGCACGCGAGCAAAGCACAGGTCGATATCGTCGCGCCCTTCAATCATGCGGTGGGCGACGCGCTCGACCACGCGGTTCGAGGACGGCAGGATCAGGCCGATGGCGCGGCGTGGGGTTGTAAATTCAGTCGCCATCAACTCAGCCTTGCACCACTAGCGTCCGCGCGGCGGGCCAACTCGCGGTCCAGCGCGCGCCGATCTGGGGCATTTCCTCCAACTGGCCGGTCGGGATCGCCGCGACGATCTCGCCGCCCTGATGGTGCAGCCAGACCGACAGCGCCTGCCCACGGAAGGCGGTGCGCGTAATAGTACCGGTGATGTGGTTCGGTTGTGGCTTGCCCTCGCCCATCTGCATCACGATGCTTTCGGGGCGGATGGCGATAGTCGCCTTGGTGCCCTTGGGCAGATCGGGTGCGACGGTGCTAAGGCAGGTCACACCTGCCGCCTCCAGCGCCAGCCCCTTGGGTGATGCGCCCTTCACAGTAACCGGCAGCAGGTTGGTCACCCCCATGAAATCGGCGACGAATTGGGTGGCGGGTCGGTCATAGATTTCTTGGGCTGACGCGACCTGCCGCAGACGCCCGCCCTCCATCACCGCCACCCGATCGGCGAGGATCAGGGCTTCCTCCTGATCATGGGTAACGATGATTGTGGTCAGGCCCAGTTCGGCGCAAAGCGCACGCAATTCGACCTGCATCTCTTCGCGTAACTTACGGTCGAGCGCGCCGAAGGGCTCGTCAAGCAGCAGCACGCGCGGCTGATAGACGATGGCGCGGGCCATCGCGACACGCTGGCGCTGGCCGCCGGATAGCTGCGCGGGCATGCGGGACTCGAACCCCGCCAAACGGACCTTACTCAGGGCCTCATCGGCGCGGGTGGCGATTTCGGCCTTGGGCAGACCGCGCATCTCCAGCCCGAAGGCCACGTTTTCGCGCACGGTCAGATGCGGGAACAGCGCGTAGTCCTGGAACAGCATGCCGAGGTTGCGCTTATGGACCGGCAGACCGATCACCGACTGACCATCGATGATGACGTCACCCTCGGAAGGCTGGACCAGACCGGCGATCATCCGCAGGGTCGTGGTCTTGCCGCAGCCCGAGGGACCGAGAAGGGCGAGGATTTCGCCCCCCTTGATCGTCAGATCGACGCCTTGGACGACGCGATTGTCTCCGTAGCTGCGCCCCAGCCCGATCAGGCGCACTTCCGCGCCGCGGGACAGATTGGTAATCGGTGCCATGCTGCCCTCAGACCGCGAAGATGCCGTTCAGCCGCTCGGTCCAGGCCGAGCGGCGGGTGTTGATGAAGGTCCAATCCGGGTTGAAGAGGCCGCGGGCATCCATCTGGGTTTCGGGATAGGCGATGTATTTCAACGTCGCCTCGTCGAACTCGATCCCCGAGACCGGCGGGGCGGTCAGCGCGAATTCCGAGAAGCTTTTCTGGACCTGCGCCTCAAGCATCCGGTTCATGAAGGCCACGGCCAGATCGCGGTTCGGGCCGCCCTTGACCAGCACTTGAGAATTGTTGCCGCCAAAGCTGCCCTCGGCCGGGAAGGCCATGGTGATCGGTGCACCCTTGGCGGAATAGGGATAGACGTATTTCGACAGCTCCAGCAGACCGATATCGGCCTGTCCTTGGGCCACTTCATTCGCGGCCTGCGGACCATTGTCGAAGAGGTTCATGATATTAGGCTTCAGCGCCTCGACCTGATCGAAGCTGTCATCGATCAGGTATTGCGCTTCCGCGAAGGGTTTGCCCGATTTCACCGCCGCCGCGACAATCAGGAAAAAGACCGAGGGCGTGTTCTTCGGGCTAACCAGCTTCAGCTTGCCGCGATATGCGTCACCCCAAAGCTCGGCATAGGTCTTGGGTGCCTCGACACTGGTGTTGTGGAATAGCCCCGCGACCGAGATCGCGACGCCGGTCCCCCAGCCATCATAGGCGAAACGCGGCATCAGGTTTGCGGCGGCGGGCATCTCGGCCAGCGGCAGTTCCTCGATCAGCCCCTCGGCGCGGCAGGTCGGGATCGCCACGTCATCGATGAACATGACCGAGAATTTCGGGTTCGCCTTGGTCGCCTGCATCTTGCCGACATTGGCAAGGGTGAAGCCTTCCTCGGCGATGACGGTGCAGCCGAAATCGGCCTCGAATTGCGGGATGATGTTCTTGCGGACGAACTCGCCCTGCGCGCCGCCCCAGATCCCGATCTGAATTTCCTTGCCCTGCGCCCAAGCGCCTTTGGACAGGATCATCGGGGCGGCAAGGCTGGTCAGAGAGAGGGCTGCGAAACGGCGGCGCGAAAGAAGGGTCATGTCGGAACCTTTCGGATGAGGGGAGGAGGATCAGGAAATCAGGCGGGCGAGGCTGATGCCGAAGGCCTTCTCGATGACCAGCACGAGGAGGAGGGCGAAGAAGATCAACAAGGCAGCCATGGCGGCGATGGAAGGGTCAAACGAACGTTCGATCATCGAATGCAGGAACAGTGGCACGGGAAAGTTGCGGCCATCGGCCAGCCACATCGAGATCGGGTAATCATCGAACGAGACGATGAAGGCGAAGATTCCTCCGGCACAGATCCCCGGTCGGACCTGCGGCCAGATCACCCGGCGCGCCACGGTCAGCGGCGAGGCCCCCATGACCGAAGCCGCATCCTCCAGCGACCGGTTCACCAGCATGAAGCTGCCCGAGACGGTGCGGATCACGTAAGGCAGGCAGACGACAGTGTGCCCGATGACCAGTTGCGCGAAGGTGGCGCGAGAGCCGAGCATCGAAAAGGTCTGCAACAGCGCCACCCCGATCACGATCAGCGGCACGATCAGCGGCGACAGGATCAGGCCGAGGATCAACCCTTGTCCCGGCAGGTCGTAGCGCACCAGACCGGCGGCGCAGGGAACTCCGAGGATCAGCGAGATCAGGGTGACGACGCCCGCGAGCTTCAGCGAGAACAGGAAGGTTCCCTGCGCCTCGGGATCGGTCAGCACCTTGCCGTACCATTCGGTCGTAAATCCCTGCGGCGGGAAGGTGATGAAGGGCGTGTCCGAGACCGACATCAGCACCGGCACCACCAGCGGCGCAACAACCAGCGCCAGCAGCACCCCGACGACGATTTTCAGAACAGGACTGATATCGTCACTCATGCCGCAATTCCGGTCCATTTGACGAAGCGGCGGTTGACCAGCCGCAGGAAGACAAGGTTCGACGCCAACACCATGGTGATCAGCAGGGTCGAAATCGCGGCACCGAAGGGCCAGTCGTTCAACGTCAGGATTTGCTGCTCGATCAGCGTGCCCAGAAGCGGCGAGAAGTTTCCGCCAAGGATTTGCGGGGTGACGTAAGCGGCGGCGGTCAGTGAAAAAACCAGCGAACTCCCCACCGCCAGCCCCGGCAGGCTAAGCGGCAGGATTACTCGTGAAAACACCCGGAACCGGGACGCCCCGGCGACGCGGGCAGCCTCTTCGACTGACCTGTCGATCCGGCGGATGGCCGAGGCCAACGGCATCACCATGAACGGCAGGTAGACATGGACGCAGGCGATCAGCACCGCCCATTCGGTGTAAAGCAGCGAGGGCATGCCGGTGATGCCAAGCTGTTTCAGCACCCAAGCCAGCGCGCCCGTTTTGTTCAAGATCGTCTGCCAGCCATAAGAGCGCACGACCACATTCACCAAAAGCGGCGCGAGGATGGTCAGCGTCACGATCCGCGCCAGACCGGGTGTGCCGCGGGCGATGGCGATGGCCAGCGGGTAGGCAAGCACCACCGCGACAAGGCAGGTCAGCGCCGCGACCCGCGCCGTGCGGGCCAGGATACGCAGGTAAAGATCGGTCTGGAACAGCCGCAGGTAGTTATCTGCGGTCAGCCCCGGAACCGTCACCCCCTCGACCACCTTGGCCGAAACGCTGAGCCAGACCATCGACAGTACCGGCCAGGCGAACCAGACCAAAAGGAACAGGACCGTCGGCGCGACCATCAGCCAGCCAGCGCGTTGGCCGCTCGGGAACGGTCGGGCGGCACTTTTCGCCGCAAGCGGCGCATGGGTGCCCGATGCTTCGGCGGGTGCCGAAGCCGTTGCGATCAATCCGGTCATTCGGGTGTATCCGTGGTGATCCGCTTCCGGTTTCCTCCCGTCGCGGCGTGGTAACTGTCCTGACATTCCTGCAAGAAACCGTTGCCGTCCATCTCAGTTTGAGCAAAGTTTCATTCTAGAAATTAGAATGGATTTGCCGATGCGCGGATCGCTGCTGCCTGCCGCCTTGCGTTACGCCGATCAGGTCGCCCGCTCCGGCTCAGTCCAGCGCGCGTCTAAGGAACTGAACGTCGCCGCCTCGGCCGTCATCCGCCAGATCGCGCTGCTCGAGGAAAACATCGGCACCGCGCTTTTCGAGCGCGTCCCGCGCGGCATGCGCCTGACACCGGCAGGCGACGCGCTAATCGCGCTGGTGCGGCGCTGGAAGGCCGATGAGCGGCGGGTCGTCACGGAAATCCAGCAATTGCAGGGTGTCAATCAGGGCCATGTGCGGCTGGCGGTGATGGACAGCCATGTGAACGGTTTTCTACCCGGCTTCATCGCGGATCTGGCGGTCAGCCACCCGCGCATCTCGCTGGATATCACGGTGGCAAGCCCCGACGATGTGATCCAGTCGCTGGCCGCGGGTCAGGCCGATCTGGCCGCCGTCTTCAACCTGCCGCCCCGCCGCGACTTGCATATCCTGTGGAGCGCAGAACTACCCTTCGGTTGCGTCGTCGCCCCCGATCACGACCTCGCCCGCCGCGGCTCGACCAGTCTGCAAGAGGCCGTCGCCTATCCGATCGTGCTGCAAAGTCGGGCCTTGGTGATCCGTCGTTTTCTGGATGCCCGATATGACTGGGTGCTCGAAGGCAGCCGCAAGCTGGTCGAGACCAACTCACTGCAACTCGTCAAGCAACTGGCCCGCAGCGGGCAGTACATTGCGTTCACCTCCGAACTTGACGCCGCGCCCGAACTGGAGGCGGGCGAATTGGTCTTCCTGCCCGTCCGCGACAAGGCAGCAGAACCGCAAAGCGTCAGCGTCGCGATCAATGCCAGCGCGCCGTTCTCTCGCGTTACCCGCATCGTCGCGGATGGCCTGACGACTGCGGTGCAGCGCGCATTGGAAAACGCTCGCGCTGTCGGCACTCCCTGACAAGGCTTGGCGCGCCGAGCGGGGTGTCGTTTGATCGCGCAGCGTTATTTACAAGTCCTACGGTCGGTGATCGCTAACTGCGTTCAGAAAGACCCGCGCCTTAATGCACCGGTCTGGCTTGCAAACGGCCAAGCGCATCACGTCAAATCTCACGCCTTTTACCGGAGGGCTTTCGGAATCCGGAACGGGCCAGCCTTGTCGGTCACGGTAAACCATGCGCGCCACTTCAATCCGCGATCTCGCCGTAGACCGCTGATCGATCAGGCAAGCCACCCGTTAAGGCAAGGGCTTGCGGCAGACCGGTTGGCGCGGCTATCTCGGATCTCGGTTCCGAGACACAAGGATATGCCATGGATACCACGTCCCTTCCGGTCATGCCGACGCTTACCGCCGAGGGAGCGGGCCATGCCGGTCTGCGCTGGTTCGACCTGACGGACACGCAGACCGGCGCGATCCGACGGGTGTTCTTGTGGCTGCCACCCGGAGAGATGCCCGAGGCGGGCTGGCCTGCCCTGTTCATGACCGACGGGAATGCGGTGATCGCGACCGCGATCGACGCGATGCGGGCGCAGGCGCCTTACCCTTCGGGGACCAATCTGGGACAGGGCGCGCTGGTTGCCATAGGCTATCCCACCGATGATGCCTATGATCCCTTCCGGCGCAGCTGGGATCTCGGCCCTCCGCCCGGCGCGACCTATCCGCCGTTCTGGCCTGACACGCCCGAGGTCAAGACGGGTGGCGGGGCGGAAATGGCGCGTTTCATCCTTGAGGATGTCCGCGCCTTTCTGGGTACGCTGACGCGCCTTGACCCGGCGCAGCAAGGCCTGTTCGGTCATTCCTTCGGCGGGCTTTTCGCGCTTTGGCTGATGTTCAACCGCCCCGATGCCTTTACCCATTGGGTCGCGGCCAGCCCCTCGATCACTTGGGAAGGCAACTTCCTTATGGCCCATCGCGATGCCTTCGCCCCCCAAGGGCGCACGCTTCGGGTGCTGCTGTCGGCGGGCGAATGGGAGGGCGACGAGTTGGCCCCGTTCCAGCGCGGGGCCGAGGATGCCGATAAGCGCCTTGCCGCCAAGGCCGAGGAGCGCACCTTGGACGCCGGACGCGAGATGGCCGAGGATCTGGACCGCCTGCCCGGCGTCACCGCCGTCTATGAAACCTATGCCAATGAGACCCATATGTCCGTGCTGCCGGTCGCGGTGAACCGGGCGCTGCATTGGGTCTTTGGCCGCCGTTCATAGGGCCGCAGGGAGGACCACCGGCTTGCCATCGGGCAGCGCGCTGCATTCGAAACCGATGCCGAAGGTTTCGCGCAGGGGCACGGGGGCCAGCACGGCATCGGGCGGGCCAATGGCCACGAGCCGCCCCTCGCGCAGGGCCAGAACCTGATCGCAGGTGCGGGCGGCGATGGTCAAGTCATGCAGGATCATCACCACGCTGCGGGTCTTTCCCAAGTCCCGCAGCAGACCGACCAATTCCGTCTGATGCGGCAGATCGAGGAAGTTCAGCGGCTCATCGAGCAGGATCGTGTCGCATTCCTGCGCCAAGACCAGCGCGATCCACGCCCTTTGCCTCTGCCCGCCCGACAGGCTGTCGACGGGGCGGGTGGCCAGATCCTCCAGCCCGACGGCGTGCAGCGCGCGATCAACCGCGGCTCGATCCGCAGGCCCCATCGGCAAAAAGGGTCGCATCCAAGGCGTCCTCCCGCGCGCGACAAGCTGGCGGACGGTCAGGCCCGGCGGGGCTGCGGCCGATTGCGGCAGCATGGCGATACGGCGGGCGCGGGCGCGCGGCGCCATCGCGGCAATATCCTGACCCTGATGCAGGACGCTGCCGGTTTCAGGCGGCAAAAGCCCCGCCATCGCCCGCAGCATCGTCGTCTTGCCCGAGCCATTCGCGCCGATGATCCCGGTGATCCCACCCGAGGACAGGTCAAAATCCACCCCATGCAGCACGGGCGTGCCGCCAAGATGGATGGAAAGATCGCGGATTTCGAAGGGCATTTTCGTCCTTTCGCCTTCAGCTTCGCGCCAACCGGCGCGAGAGTTAACTTTGCGCCATCCGGCGCACGGTCAGTATCAGCACCGGAGCACCGATCAGCGCGGTATAAAGCCCGGTCGGCAGCAGCGCCGCCGGGGCCATGGCCCGGGCCAGAACATCGGCCAAGGTCACGAAAGCCGCACCGGTCAGCATGGCGGCGACGGGGCTTGGGCGACCTCCCGCGACCAGCCGACCGACCGGACCTGCGGCCAGAGCCACAAAACTCATCGGCCCGCACAAGGCGACCGACCCCGCCGCGACCAAAGCCGCGATCAGGCCAAGCCCCGCGCGAAGCAGCCCAACGCGCAGGCCAAGCGCGCGGGCCAGATCGTCACCCAGTTCCAGCCGGTCCAGCACCCGCCCCGACAGAAGCAGCGGCAAAAGCAGCGGGGCAAACCAGACCCCGCGTTGAACCTCGGCCCAACCGGCGCCGTTCAGCGTGCCGCTGAGCCAAGTCATCGCCATGCCCGCGCTGCTGTCACCCATGCGCAGGATCAGCGCCTCGGTCCCGGCGGCGGCGAAGATTGCCAGCGCGAGGCCCTGCAGGACGACGGCGCGGGGATCAAAGCCTTGGCGGGGATGGGCGGCGAGCCACGCCAGCGCGGCGATGGCGGCCAGCCCGCCTCCCCAAGCACCAAGCACCACCGGCGCGCCGAAGAACAGCGCCGCGACCGCGCCAAAGGCCGAGACCTGCGTCACCCCGATCACATCTGGCGAAGCGAGGGGGTTCCTCAGCAATGTCTGGAACACCAGTCCCGAAAGGCCAAAGCCCGCCCCGGCGATCATGCCCACCAAAAGACGCGGCAGGCGCAGGTTCCAGACCATGCGGCCCGCGCCTTCGGGATCGGAAAGCGCCTCGATCAGCGCGGGGGGCGCAAGCCAAACTCGCCCGGCGGCAAGCGACAAGGCGGCCAGCGCCAGCAGCAGCAAGATCAGCCCCAGATACCTCATGCGCCCTCGCGGATCAGGCGGCGGATCAGCGCCATGAAGACCGGTGCGCCCAGCATCGCCAGCACCAGACCAAGCTGCAATTCCGAGGGCCGCGCCAGCCAGCGCCCGGCCAGATCAGCGATGATCGCCAGCCCAGCTCCGACCGGACAGGCCAAGGCCACCTGCTGGGTCAGGCTGGAATGCGGCAGCACGCGGCGCGCCAGATGCGGGGCGATCAGCCCGACGAAACCGACCGGCCCGGCAATCGCGACGCTGGCCCCGGCGCAAAGCGCGACCGAGGCAAGGCCAAGGCCCATGACCCGCCCGACATTCAGGCCAAGGGCGCTGCCCATCTCGGCCCCCAGCATCAGCGCCTCGATCTGGCGGGCAACCAGCGCGGCCAGCAGGATGCCAAGGCCCGCAATCGGTGCCAGCACCGCCAAAGCCGAGAGTTGCGCCATGGCAAGCGAGCCAACCATCCAGAAGCGATAGGCATTCCTCGCCTCGGGCTGGGTCAGCACGATCAGCGCGACGAGGGCCATGAAAAGACTGGACAAGGCCGCCCCGGCCAAGGGCAAACGCAGGGTATTGTCGCCGCTGCCCGCGAGATGGCGCACCAGCAGTGCCGCCAGTGCCGCGCCCGCCAGCGCAAGCCCCGCGATGGCCATTTGCGGCAACGCGCCGATCCAGAACAGCCCCATCACCACCGCCAGCGCCGCCCCGGCATTGACCCCGGTCAGGCCCGGATCGGCCAGCGGATTGCGCGCCATCGCCTGCATCACCACCCCCGCGACAGCCAACGCCGCGCCGATCACCAGCGCGGCCAAGACGCGAGGCAGGCGCATGCCGATGATGATGCCCTGCGCCGGGTCCTTGGGCTCGAATGCCATCAGGGCATGCCACAGCACCGGCAGCGGATAATCCTGCGCGCCAAGGCAAAGCGCTGCGATCAGCCCGGCCAGGACAGCAAGCCAAAGCACGGCAAGTCGGGGCAGAAGGCGCAAACCACTCTCCGTTCGGGATAAAAGCTGCGGCTGGCGACGAGCTGGCCTTTCGCGCCTGATTGCAGGGCCGCGCGCCGGGGTCAAGCGGCTTGACCGAGGCAAGCTCAGCGGTTAGCCCCGGATCACCCAGCGCGAGCGCGCAAGGCAACACCGTTGACTTATGGAAGATGCCATGCCGCGCGCCTTTGTTATCCTTGCCCTGTCGGCAGCCCTTGCCTTGCCTGCAGCGGCCGAGGAAATCACCCTGCGCCATGGGTTCGGCGAAACCAGACTCGATCCCGACAAGGTCAAGCGCATCGTCTCGGTCGGCTATCACGAACAGGACTTTTTATATGCCTTGGGCATTGCCCCGGTGGGCGTGCATGATTGGTTCGGCGATCACCCCTATGCGACGGGGCCTTGGGCCGAAGGGGCCCGCAAAGCCGTCGGTGCCGAGCCGGAGGTGCAAAAGGGCTTCGAGATCGACGTGGAATGGGTCTGGGAGCAAGAGCCCGATCTGATCGTCGCCACTTTCGCGCCGATGGATGCGGCGCTTTATGCGCAGCTTTCGCAGATCGCGCCAGTTCTGGGCCCCCCCGCCGATTATCCGCTTTGGGGCGGGCCTTGGGACGCGGAATTGCGGTTGATTGCGCAGGCGACCGGGCGCGAGGATCAGGCGAAAGCCGTGATAGACCGCATCAGCGCCAAGGTCGAAACTGCCGTTGCCGCGCATCCGAAATTCCGCGGCCTGTCCGGCACGGCGGCCTATTTCCAGAATGGTCAGATCGTCGGCTATCGCAGTCAGGACGGCGCGAACCGGTTGCTCGACAGTTTCGGGATCAAGACGCCGCCGGTCTTTGACGAGATGGTCGCAGGCTCGGACCGCTTCCAGATCAGCCCCGAGCGTTTCGACCTGTTCGATCTGGATGTGCTGTTCTGGTTGGTCGAGCCCCCTTCGCGCACGGCGATCGAGGCGCTGCCCTCATGGCAGAACACCCGCGCCGCCCGCGAGGGCCGCGCGATCTGGGCCAGTCCCGAGATGATGGGCGCGATGGCATTCCAGTCGCCTTTGTCGATCGAATGGGCGCTGGAGCCCCTGACCAAGCTGCTTGCAGCGGCATCGGATGGAAATCCCGATACATCGACAGATCTGACGCCTTGACTTGGCGCGCCGAGGGTCACAGAAGCGTGAAAACCTAGGCAACGCGGCCTCGCGCAACCCCGGCAGCAATCGGCGGCCCCTCTCCGCCATCGAATTTCATCGCGCCAGACCCGGACCGGGTCCGGTCGCCGCATTATGGCCGGATCACCATGACCCATTTCGCCCTGCAAAGGCCCCGCCTTGCGCTGCTGCTTTCCGCCACCGCTCTTACCGCGCTTCCTGCCTTCGCGCAGGAGAATGTGACTCTCGACCCCGTCGTGTTGCAGGGGCAAGGCTCGCCGATCTCGGGCGGCGTGGGCTATACCGTCACGACCACCGCGACGGGCCTGAAATCCGGCGCGCCCGTGACCGAAGTGCCGATGACGGTCAACACCGTGACCGAACAGGAACTCGAGGACCGCGACCCGGTCCAGATCGAGGACGCGCTGGCCTATATCCCGGGCATCGTCGCCTCGCCCTGGGGCATGGATGACCGCTTCGACCAGTTCAGCATTCGCGGCTTCGACCTTGGGGTTTACGGTCTGTTCCGCGACGGGCTGATCAACAAGGCGCAGAGCTTTACCGGCTTCAAGGTCGATCCCTACATGATCCAGCGCATCGACGTGCTGAAAGGCCCGGCCTCGGTGCTTTACGGCTCGAACGATGCGGCGGGCATGGTGAACATGATCACCAAGCGCCCGACCTTCGCGCATCTGGGCGAGGCGAGACTGTCCTATGGCTCGCATGACACGGCGGAACTGGCCGTCGATTGGGGCGATGTGAACGCCGACAAGACCCTGTCCTGGCGTCTGACTGGTTTGACCCGCGAAGGCGCGAACCAGATCGAGAATTCGGATGACGACCGCGATCTGCTGGCCTTCAGCACAACATGGGCACCGACCGACCAGACCTCGATCACCTTCCTTGCGCATTGGCAAAAGGACAACATGATGCCCAACGTCATGGTCCCCGTCGCAGGCGAGGATTACGACAGTTCGGGCGGCACCCTGCCCTTTGATTTCCTGAACAGCATTCACCCTTGGAACAAGTTTCAGACCGAGCAAGCCAGCATCGGTTGGCAGGCCGAGCACGAGTTCAACGACAGCCTGAAGATCCGGCAGAACTTCCGCTATGCCCGTCAGTCGACGGATTACAACCACCTGTATTCCAGCGGGCTGGATGCCAGCGCGCCGCTGCCCGAGAACCTGAACTACACCGCCTTCACCGTGGACGAAAAGGCGCGCTACTGGGCCCTGGACAACCAGCTGGAATATCGCGGCCGGATGGGCGCGGCCGAGCATGTCCTGACCTTCGGCGTCGATGTCAGCAAGCAGATCCGCGATGGCAGCATGGGCTATGCCGATCCGGGCTATACCATTCCTCTGGCCGCGCTGAACTTCGACCAGCCGGTCACTGAACCGGGGGCTTTCACCGACTCGCGCACCGAAGTGCTGGAAAAAGGCATTTACGCTCAGGATCACATCCGCTTTGGCAACGGCATCACGGTCACGGCCGGTCTGCGCCGTTCCTGGGTCGAGAACAAGACGGAAGATCGCCTTTGGGGCATGGACTCCGATCAAAAGGACAATGCCACCACCGGAATGCTGGGCGCGACCTGGGATCTGGGCAACGGCTTCGTCCCCTATGCCAGCTACGGTGAAAGCTTCACCGTCAATATCGGCCAGACATTCGCTGGCGAGCAATACCAGCCGACCGAGGGCAAGCAGCTTGAGGTCGGCCTGCGCTACCAGCCCCAAGGCACGCAGTTGCAACTGGCAGCCGCCCTTTACAATATCGAAAAAAGCAACGTCCTGACCTCGGACCCGATCAATGCGGGCTTCCAGATCCAGACCGGCGAAGTCCGCCATCGCGGGCTAGAGCTTGAGGCACGCGGTCAGGTGACCGATGCGATCTCGCTGATCGCGGGCTACAGCTATATCGACGCCAAGGTGACCAGTTCCGAGGATGGCGACCAAGGCAATGAGCCGGCAATGGTCCCCGAGCATTCGGCCTCGATCTGGGCGGAGTATGACTTCAACGGCGCGGCAGAGGGCCTGAGCCTTGGTGGCGGGTTGCGCTATGTCGGCAAGACATGGGCTGACAATGCCAATAGCCGCGAGGTCGATTCCTACCTGCTGGCCGACATGGCTGTGCATTATAACTGGGATGACTATTCGGTTGCGCTGAACGTCACGAACCTGTTTGACGAGGATTACTACTCGACCTGTAGCTCGGCGGGCTACGGCTGCGCCCAAGGCGAGGGCCGCGAGGCCACGCTGACCCTTTCGCGCGCCTTCTGATACGTAACCGCCGCGCGGGGCGACCTTCGCGCGGCGGGCTGTTTGAATTTGGCCTGGCGCCGTTGCAAGACCGGCTTGAAACAGGCTTTCGCAATGCGTCGGGTCAGACTGCCCTGAGGATTCTATCCGCGCGGGCAGTAAAATCCTCATCGCCTGCAGCTAGTTCCAGATCTCCGATCCGTTGTTGCCAATCTGCGGTCGCAACCGCCATGACGTTCGGCAGGTCCAACTCTGCAAGCGTTGCGGCGACTTCACGCATTTCGGCCGCGCGGCGACGGCCATGCATCATCATCCGTTCAAGATTATAGGCCGCCTGCCGCGGCCATTCGATGCCGGGATTGGATGCCTGTAACGAGGTCAGAACCTTTTCCTCGACCCCTGCCCTACATGCCGCCAAAAGACATTCGGCGGTCAGGGCCTCCATCCCCTTGATCATCACCGAGCGGATCATCTTGATCGAGGAGGCATCCCCGATTGTATTCCCCGCTGGTTTCGCGCGCATGTCCAGAGAGCTGAGCAGTCGTTCGGCCTGTGCGGCATACGGCCCAGCGATCAGCAAGGGCGTGTGATGCAGCTTTGGATGAACCGGAGCCATGATAGCGACATCGACATAGCGACCGCCTGCGGCCCCGATTAATTCAGTCGCCCGGCGTTTTGCACCCGGCGAGCAGCTATTGCCGTCAAGCCCGAGCGCGCCAGCGGCGAGAAATTCGGCAGCTTGCGTCGCAGCTTCAACCGCGCGGTCGGCAGTAACGAGGCAGAATACCGCGCGCGCGTCAGTCAGCGCTGAGGCGTGATCGGCGGCCAGCGTCACCCCGCAACGTGCTGCACGCTGCATCGGCAGGGCAACAGCCACGGCATCGTCGCATTTCAGGTCGTACGCACGCGCCTGTCTTGCGATTTCCGGACCCCAGCCTGTCGCAAATGCCTCGGCCGCCTCACCAAAGCCGATAAAAGCCAAATGCCCTGTTGATACGTCGAAATCACTCATGCGCGTCCTCCCATTTGCACCGTGACTATCGCAGTCCGGAAACAGGGCAATTGGCCATAGCTCCCGCTTATGAACGCTGACGCGCTTCGGAACCGCACCCTGGTCCAACTCGCCTACCCACGCGCCTGAGATCGAGCTAGCCCAATCTGCTGCGCTGCGCGTCGGATGCGGCCAATCCTGATTGCTGGATGGCGGTAAGCGTTAAGCCAGCCTCATCACAAAGAGGTCAATCGGGACGCGGATCGGGATAAGAATGCACGGCGCATCGTCATGTAATCCGGCGGTTCGACCGGCAGGTCATGAAATGTCCGTTCGACGCAAGCGGAGTGTGACACATGCGAACCAATGGCATCCTGCAAAGCCTGATCTGAGGTTGATCACGCTGTTATCGACCGGATCGGCGGGGCCGGCCAAGGCTGTGGTTTGTCACCTCGACAATGCCGATACCGAAGCGCTGACGGGTGGGGCGGGAATGGCGCGTTGCAGCTTCTATGAGCATCAGAGGGCAAAGTCCTTTTGCGATGGAAACTGCGCAGCGAACTGGCCGCGTTTCATCGCCGCGGTGGGTGCCACGGTTATGGAAGCGACCCGTCGGGCCAATGGCAAGGACCGCCAGAGGCAATGGACCCGTGCAGGCAAAACGCTGTATCTTTGGTTTGTGAACCATGCGACCGGTCATGTAACCGGGGACGGGGTCAGCGGGATCTGGCATATCGCCAGAACCTGGTAAGGTCAGGCACCGATGACGCTTCTGGACGAGATCGAGGCCTTCATTCCCGCGCTGCGACGCGACGCGCATGCCCTGATGCGGGATCGCGACGGAGCCGAGGATCTCGTTCAGGATTGCCTTGAGCGTGCCGTGGCGCGGCGACACTTGTGGTGCGGCGACCGCGAGGTCAGGATCTGGCTGTTCCGCATCCTTCTTAACCGGTTCCGCAATGTCCTGCGCAGCTCGAGGCCGCGCCTGCAACTGCTGCCGCTGGAGGCAGTGGGAGCCACCCCGCAATCCGGATCTCAGGAAAGCCATCTGGCGCTGCGCGAGGTCCACGCCGCGATTGGACGGCTGCCCGATGACCAACGGGCCGTTCTGCTGCTTGTCGCGGTCGAGGGGATGAGCATTGACGAGGCGGCGCGGGCACTTGCTTTGCCCCCGGGCACCGTGGCCTCGCGGGTGGGGCGCGCCCGTGCCGCCTTGCGCACAATGACCGGCCATGCCGAAGGCCGGTCGCCGCGTATACAGGGAACAAGGACGTGAACGATAAAGATCGGCCGGATGATGCCATTCAGATCGCTTTGCGCCACGGCTCGACCGCCGATCAGACAGCGCTTGCCACGATGGCGGCGCGTGTTCCGACACTTTCGCGCGATGTCGCCGAATGGGATCGGCAGGACGAGGCTCTGCTGGCGCTTTACGCGCCCATTGCCGATGAGCCGATCCGCCAACGCCATCTGAACACCCTGCGCCGCGCCGAACCGAGTGACGCTTTTACGGGCTGGACGCGGGTCGCGGCAGTTCTGGCGGTCCTTATGCTTGGTATACTTGGCGGAGCGCTTGGCCAGCGGATGTTGGCCAAAGATCCGGCAAGGCAACTGACTGCGGCGGCCTTCCGCGCCCATGCGACTTTTACACCTGAAATTGCCCATCCGGTCGAGGTCACCGGAACGGATGAACCGCATCTGAGTAATTGGCTCTTGGACCAGCTGGGGCGCCAGATCACTCCCCCTGGCCTGCGGGCCTTTGGACCTGAGCTGATGGGCGGGCGCGTGCTGCCCAATGCCGGCGGGCCTGCGGTTCTATTGATCTATCGTGACGCGCAAGATGAAAGACTCAGCCTTTTTATCGCGCCTACCTCCGGCCATGACGAGTCTAATTTCGAATTCGTTCAACAGGATGGCGCACGAAGCTACTGGTGGTTCGATGATAATCTGGGCTGCGCCATGATCGGCACACTGGGCCGCAAGGCGCTGCATGACATCTCGCGCGACGCCTATGAACAAATCGCGGGCGGGTGAACCGACCGCGCAACCAAACCTTGGCAATGATTCACGGAGGGCACGATGTTACGCATAATTCGAGTGCTCCTGTTGGTGCTCACGAGCGTCCTGACCACAGGGGCAGCACTGGCCGCGACGCGGGTCTACCAGCTTGACGGAATGGGCTCGCGGGTCGGGTTCTCGACGGAATCCGGAGCGGGGAGAGTGACGGGCAACATTCCGGTCACTGAAGCAAGATTGCGGCTGGATTTCGGCAATGTCTCGAACAGCAGCATCAGCGTGATGCTGGACGCCTCTGCCGCGACGGCCAATACCCCCTTTGCCGCCGAGGCGATGCGAGGGCCGACCATGTTGGACACGGCACATCATCCAACGATGGTGTTTCGCAGCACCAGGATTTCGAGTTCGGGCAACGTCGTGAAGGTGGTGGGCGATCTAACGATCCGTGGCGTATCACGTCCGGTGACGCTGCAGGGTAGCATTGCGCGGATGAACAAGTCAGACGCGAACGATCTGGATCGTCTTCAGGTCCGACTGAGCGGAGCGATCCGACGCAGCGCCTATGGTGCGACGGGCTGGTCCGACGCCGTCAGCGACGTGGTCCGTCTGGTCATCGTCGCGCAGATCTCTCGGGTCGAAGGAAACTAGTCACCATCGGGCAGAGGCGTAATGTCAGGCTGATTGGCAGGATGATCAGGATACCCAGCGCGTTCGGCAGGTCACACCCAGCAGTTTCCTCTGATCAGGAGATTGTGATATTGCGGCCAGCACGAACGTCACCGCGCGAAATGATGCGGCAGGATATAGCAGAATGGAACAATAGGCTGCGCCTGCTTGAAGGATGCCGATATGAACCCGCTAACTACGGGCCAGCATCCGCCAAAAGAGCAGTTCGATCCGGTCCTTGTCAGCCCGCTCCTGATCTAGCAGGCCTGCCGCAGACGGGTTCGGGCGGCAGAAAACTCTTCTCTCAGAAACGTTCAGGAATGGAAATCTGCGGGCGTTTTCCGGGTACCGAAAAAGCGCGAAACGCCACTTGCAACACCCCGCCAATCCGGCAATTCCGTCGCGTTAGTAATCCCCTGCTCGATTTGACAATCCCCCCGCCGCAGCAGTAAGGCGCGGCCAGACCCGCAGGGCCACGTTCTGGCTGCAACGCGGGGGAGGACGTATGCAAATCAAGAAAACCATCGAAAAAGTGCCGGGCGGCCTGATGCTGATCCCGCTTCTGCTCGGGGCACTTTGCAAGACTTTCGCACCCGGGGCCGGAGAGTATCTTGGTTCCTTCACCAAGGGCCTGACCTCGGGCACCGTCCCGATCCTTGCGGTCTGGTTCTTCTGCATGGGCGCGACGATCAGCCTGAAGGCGACCGGCACGGTCCTGCGAAAATCCGGCAACCTCGTCATCGTCAAGACGCTGGTCGCATGGGCCGCCACCATGGTCGCCACGATGTTCCTGCCGGTCGAAGGCGTTCAGGCAGGACTGTTCGCGGGCTTCTCGGCACTCGCGATCTGCGTCGCAATGGACATGACTAATGGCGGGCTTTATGCCGCCTTGATGCAGCAATACGGCAGCAAGGAAGAGGCAGGTGCCTTCGTCCTGATGTCGGTTGAATCGGGGCCGCTGGTTTCGATGTTCATCCTTAGTTCGGCCGGTGTGGCAAGCTTCGAGCCGCATGTCTTCCTTGGTGCGATCCTGCCCTTCCTTGTCGGTTTCGTCCTTGGCAACCTTGATCCCGACCTGAAGGAGTTCTTCGGCAGGGCCGTCCAGACCCTGATCCCCTTCTTCGGCTTCGCGCTTGGCAACGGCATCGACCTGAACGTGATCATGACCACCGGACTTGCCGGCATCCTGCTGGGCGTTCTGGTGATCATCGTGACCGGCATCCCTCTGATGCTTGCCGACAAATACATCGGCGGCGGCAACGGTACTGCGGGCATCGCTGCGTCCTCGACTGCCGGCGCGGCAGTTGCCAACCCCATGATCATCGGCACGATGGTACCGGAACTGCAACCGGCAGCGGCCTCGGCCACGGCGCTGGTCGCGACTTCGTGCCTTGTCACCGCCGTGCTGGTGCCGATCCTGACCGGACTCTGGTCCAATTACATGAAAAGGCGCGGCGACACGGTGCCAGAACCGCAACAAGCCACCCCGTCCGAGCGGGTCTCGGACTTCCACTGAAATGCCAGACGGCCCGGAGAAATTCCGGGCCGTTTCAGTTTGAACACCTTAGCGAAAGGCGAACAGGTCTTCATCGTCATCGCGCTTCCCCGACAGTCGCGCCGTGACAACTTGGGCGGCGATCATCGAAAAGGTGATGCCATTGCCGCCAAAACCCATCACCGCATGGACGCGCTCAAAGCCCGGAACGCGGTCAATGATCGGCAAACCGTCTACTGTATCGCCAAAAGGAGCCGCCCATAGATAGGCAGGCGTACCGACCTCGATCCCGCATAATGCCTTCAACTTCGCCGCGATGCGGGTGGCGCTGGCATGCAGTCGCGCCGGATCCTGATAGGCATCGGGCGCATCGCTATCCTCACCGCCCGCGATGATGCGGCCATCGCGCGCTGTGCGGAAGTAAAGGTAGGGGTCGGCGGCCTCCCAGACCAGCATATCGTCAAGCCAAGCGGGTCGCGCGATGCGGGGTCGGCTCGCCAAGGCCCAGGTCGAGGTGATGCGGTGCGATTCGCTCTCCATCAGCGGCAGGAATTCATAGCCGGTGCAGAACACCCCCTGCCCCGCAGTCAGGATCGACCCGTCGCGGGTGGCCAGGGCCACGCTATCGCCGGTTTCCGCCAGATCGGTGATCTCGCAGGGGGAGACGATCTCGGCCCCGCGCCCCACCGCCAGCCGCAGCAACCCCGCCGTCAGTTGCGCCGGATTGGCCGAGGCCGAGGCCTGCGACAGGATCGCGCCGGTGCGGGCGATGCCGAAGCGTCGCCCCAATTCCGCGCGATCCAGATATTCGCAGGCAATATCCGCCCTTTGCCGCGCCTCGAATTCGTAGTGCATCGCGCGCTGGCCCATTTCGTCGCCGGTCAGGTAAAGCGCGGATTTCGGCTGCATGTCGCAGGTGATACCGTTCCGCGCCACCAGATCCTGCAAATCACGCACTGCCCGCACCGAGCGCCGCCAAGCCTGTGCCGCCTTTCCCTGTCCCATCCGTTTCGCCAGCTTGTGCAGCGGCATGTCGATCTCGTGCTGGATCATCGCAGTCGAGGCCAGGCTCGATCCCCGCACCGGCGCGCGGCGATCAAGGATCAGGATGCGGCGCTTTTGTCGGGACAAGGCCTCGGCCATTAACGCACCGCTGATGCCGGTCCCGACGATGATCGCATCCCATGTCTTCGAGGATGGCGTCTTGATCGAGGGGGCGCCGATGCCCCTTGTCGCCGCCCAGAAGGGCTTCGCCAGATGCAGGCGGCGCTGCTTTGTGCGGGTCGGTCGCGCGGCCACGATCAAGCAAGATCCCGCAGCGAGGCCTCGCGATCCCAATAGTGCAGGGTCGCGGCCTTGGGCAGTTTCGCAAGATCCACGACGCCCGCATCCGGCTTGATCCCGGCGCCGTCGAGTAGCGGCTTCGCCCCCTCGTCATGGCCGATGGCCTTGAGATGAGCATAGGCATCGGCGACGAAACCGACCGCCGCACTGTCTTGCGCCAGACGCTTGGCGGCATCCTCTGTCAGGACCAGCGCAACCGCATCGAACAGCCATGAAGGCGATCCGGCAAGCTGCCCGTCGGCCTTCAACTTCCCGCCCTTCAGCGCAAGGCCGCCAACCTTGGGCGCAATGGTGAATGCTTTGCCTCCGGCGGCCTCGATCTCGTTAAGCAGCGCGTCGAGTGCGGCCTTGTCCGATCCCTCGTCAAAAAGGATGCCGACCTTGCGCCCCTTCAGCGTCGCTTTCCAGCGCTTTTGAATCGACAGGGCATCGCTTGGCTCAAGATCAAGCGCCGCGCGGGCGGGTGTCGCGGCTTTGGGCAGATCCATCGCCAACCCCTTGGCGACGCGCCCGGCCAGAGCATCATCGACATTCAGAAGCTGCGACAGCACCCGCAGACGGATGTGGTCCAGCCCAACCTTGGACAGTTCAAAGGTAATGGCCGAGGCAATATGAGCCTGTTCATTTTCGGTCTGCGAGTTCCAGAACATGCGCGGCTGGCTGTAATGGTCGGCGAAGGTTTCCGAGCGCAGGCGCAACTTTTCGTCCCCGACAGGCTGCGGCGCGGTGCGAAACCCGTCGTCGCGGGGGCGCGGGCCGTGGTCCTCGCCCGCCTCGTCCAGACTGTTCGGCTCGTAATTGGCGCGACCCTTGGGAATCTGGATCTGCATCATCCCGTCGCGCATCATGTTCGCATAGGGGCATTTCGGCGCATTCACCGGAATCTGGTGGAAATTGGTCGTACCTAACCGCGATTTTTGTGTGTCGAGATAGGAAAACAGCCGCCCCTGCAGCAGCGGATCATCCGAGAAATCTATCCCTGGAACCACGTTCGACGGCAGGAAGGCCAGTTGCTCATTCTCGGCGAAATGATTGTCGGGGTTGCGGTCCAGAACCATGCGACCGATCACGCGCAGCGGTACGACTTCCTCAGGGATGATCTTGGTCGCGTCGAGCACGTCATAGGGCAGGCTCTCGGCGAGCGCGGCATCAAAACTCTGGATCGCGAGGTCATATTCGGGATAGTCGCCTGCGGCAATCGCCTCCCACAGATCGCGGCGGTGATAGTCATTATCCGCGCCTTGCAGCTTGGCGCTTTCGTCCCAGACCAAGGATTGCGTGCCCAGACGCGGACGCCAATGGAACTTGACGAAGCTTTCCGCACCATCGGCGCTCACCAGCTTGAAGGTGTGGATGCCAAAGCCCTCCATCATCCGGTAGCTGCGCGGGATGCCACGGTCGGACATGGCCCACATGACGGTATGCAACGTCTCGGGCATCAGCGAGACGAAGTCCCAGAACGTGTCATGCGCCGAGGCGGCTTGCGGAAATCCTCGGTCAGCTTCCATTTTCACGGAATGGATCAGATCGGGGAACTTGATCGCGTCCTGAATGAAGAAGACCGGAATATTGTTGCCGACTAGGTCCCAGTTGCCTTCGTCGGTATAGAATTTCGTCGCAAAGCCGCGCACATCGCGTGGCGTATCGACCGAGCCCGCGCCGCCCGCGACAGTGGAAAAGCGCACGATCACCTCGGTCCGCTTGCCCTTCTTCGCGAACAGGCTGGCGCGGCTGAGATCCGGGATCGGGTCGGTGCATTCGAAATAGCCGTGCGCAACCGAGCCGCGGGCGTGGACGATGCGCTCGGGGATACGTTCATGGTCGAAATGGAAGATCTTCTCGCGCAGGATGAAATCTTCCAACAGCGTCGGGCCGCGCGCGCCTGCGCGCAGACTGTTCTGGTTGTCTGAGATCGGCGCGCCGTGATTGGTGGTCAGTTTCGGCGTGTCGCCGCGACCGATCTGCTGCGTCTCGCCGCCGGCTCCGGTCGTTGGGTCATACGGTTTTGCCATCTTCCTTGCCTTCCGATTGGGGTGGGCCAAATCTTCTGGGATTGCGGCGAAGCAAGCCTCGCCCAGCGTCTACGCCTTAGAACGTCAGCGTGAAATGATCGCCGATATCGGGTTCGCACCGGTCAGATTGGCCTTGGCGACCTGATAGAGAAATCCGATCCCGCCGGTGGTCGACCAGATTTCGGCACCGGTAAGGCTCAGCCTCAGCAGTCGCAGGTCGGGATCTTCTTTACCATCCTCGAACCACGCCGAGGCCACACTGCTCCAGATCTCGTCCAGCTTTTCGCGGTCCTCCGAAAGCTCCAGCCGCCCCTCGATCTGCGCGAAAAGCTTTCCCGAGGCATCGCCGACGATATGGATTGCGTCCTTGGCGCCGCCCTGCACATCGGCGACCAGATCGGTGCCGTCTGCGGTGATGAACCACAAAGCGCGTGCCTCGGGGTCGGCATAATGCGACATCGGCACCAGTTTCATCCGCTCACGGATGCCCAGCATGCCGGCATTGATACCGTCGAGGCGCTTCCAGAAAACCTGCTCGTCATTGGCCATGGAACTCTCCCTTCCTCGGTGAGGAATGTGTCGTCGTCGGCACAGGCCACCGGCCTCGGGCCGTGGCGTGCAGTCTGACTGATGTTTCCGAGATCGGCATATCCTGCCGGTTCTGGGGCAAGCCGCTACTCGCCCGATGCGGGGTAAAACGTGCTTCGCGGGTCAAGGTTCCCACTTTGGAAATCTCGCTCGGGGCCGGCTAAAGAAGGATTACCTCAAGCCCCCGCTCCCTGCGCGCGACCCGCGCCATATTCGGAAAACAGAGCCACCCAGATTAATCTTGTCTCAGAACGTTTCTGACTTCGAAGGAGTCTCGGCAACATACGCACATCTCAAGACGCCTGGCCCGCAGAGAAAGGTTGCGGCTTTTCTTGGTGTTTACCCGTCATCGCCAAACGCCTACACCGACTATTCAGCGTGAATTGACCCATGCCAAAATCCGCTGCCAGTCGGTTGCGAGCCAGACCGCTTGTCAGCACGATCCGCATCGCCTCGCGCTTGAACACTTTGGTTGGCTTGATCAATGTCACTTTCTCGCGAAACCGGCATCTTACCGAGGCAATGGTCAAATCGGTCCTAGTTCTAGGACAGTTCAATTTGTCGGAAACTCGATCACCTGCCTGACGGCTTCGCCGCGATGAAGGCGATCGAACCCTTCGTTGATCTCGTCAAGGCGGATCCGGTGTGTCATCAGCTTTTCGACAGGCAGTTTCCCGCGTTCGAAAAGTCCGAGAAAGCGCGGGATGTCACGGGCCGGAACGCCTGATCCCAAGTAACTTCCGCGCAGAGAACGTTCTTCCGCGACCAGCGTCAGCGGCGAGATGTTCAGCACCGCATTCGGGTTCGTGAGACCTGCAGAGATGGTCGTGCCTCCGCGACGGGTCAAAGCGAAGGCCGATTCCAGTGCGCGAGCCGACCCAGCAAACTCCAGTGCGGCATCGACACCGCCTTGCGTGGCCTCGCGGACCTTTTCGGTCAGGTTGGCGTCCGTCGCATCGAAGCAATGCGTCGCGCCTAGCTGCTGCGCCAAGGCCAGTTTGGCGGGGATCGGGTCTATGGCAACGATAGTCTCGGCCCCGGCAGCAACCGCACCCAGAATGGCGGCCAAACCTACCCCGCCAAGGCCAACGACCGCGGTGCGACCACCCGGCTGGACGGCACCCATGTTGAAGACCGCGCCCGCGCCAGTCAGGACCGCACAACCCATCAGCGCGGCGATATGGAGCGGCACATCCGGATTGATCCGCACCAGACTGCGGCGGGAAATCACCGCATGGGTCGCGAAGCTCGCCACGCCGGTCATGTGATGCACAGGCTGCCCGTCGCGTGAAAGGCGCGTACCACCGGCCAGCATCTCGCCCCGACCATTCGCGGCGGCACCCGGCTCGCACAAGGCGGGGCGGCCCGATTGACAGGGGGCACAATGTCCACACGACGGGACAAAGACAAAGACCACATGGTCCCCCGGGGATAGATCGGAGACACCCTCGCCCACCGCCTCGACAATGCCCGCGCCTTCATGGCCAAGGACCATAGGTACAGGGCGGGGCCGGTCGCCATTGATCACCGAAAGATCCGAATGGCACAGACCGGCGGCCGCGACGCGAACAAGAACCTCGCCGTAACGCGGAGGAGAAAGATCCAGTTCGCCAACGGTCAGCGGTCGGGTCTGGGCATAGGGGCCTGATCTTCCGATTTCTTCAAGAACGGCGGCGGTGATTTTCATCTGTCCCTCATGGCAAACGGGGCGTTGTCGGTGGATTAGGATTGGTTTTCGGGCAGCATAAGATCCTTGGCGCGTTCGGCCAGACTCTCGGCAAGAAACTCGATCACCGCGCCGGCCCATCGCATGATCCGCACATCGCGGTGGCAGGTCAGCCAATAGGTTCGGGTCAAGCGCACCTGCTTGGGCAGGACGATCTCAAGCCCCGCATATTTCGCGGCGATGAAATGCGGCAGGACGCCGATTCCCACGCCATTGCGCACCGCAGCCAGTTGATTGAAAACGCTTGAGCTTTTTACTGTCGCCCGCAGCGAGGGATGGACCTCGCCCAGATAGTCCAGACCGGGGGCAAAGATCATTTCCTCGATATAACCGATGACGCGATGGCGCAGCAGATCGGCGGGGGCCTGAATCGCAGGCATCGAACGCAGATAATCGGGTGTGGCGTAAAGATGCAGCGTATAATCAGCCAATGGCTGCGAGCGATACGGGCCGCTTGTCACCGGATCCAGCGTGACCCAGATATCCGCCTCGCGCCGCGACAGCGAAAGCACCTGAGGCATGGTGATGATCTCGGGCGAAAGCTGCGGAAAGCGCGCAAGGAATTCCGGCAGAAGCTGGGTCGAGAACAGGCTGGCAAACCCCTCGGGCATGGCCAGCCGCAGCGAACGGGCCTGACCAGAGCTTGCACTGCGATCCACCGGCAATTGCCGCGCGGCTTCCTCCATACGCTCGGCGGTCTCGATCAGGCGCTGGCTTGCCGGTGTGGGTTCGTAACCGTGCGGATTGCGTTCGAACAGGCGGGTGTTCAACGCCTGCTCGAGCCGGTCGATACGCCGCGAGACGGTGACATGCGACGTCCCAAGCACGCGCGCCGCCCGCGAAAGTTGCTTCTCGCGGATCACGGCCAGAAAGAATTGCAGATCGTCCCAGATCAGATATGACATGTGTTCATAAATGTACAGCTCATGTAAGAAAATTATCCTTCCTGAACGCTTGTGTCAAAGCGGCTTTGCTTGCATCGTTGATGACAAGAGGCGCTAGGGAGAAGGGCCTCTGATCAAAATGCCTCGGGCCGGAAGGCAATGCGCCGACCGAACAAGGGGCGTCCTTGGGAGGGGAAAATGCGACACTTTCTGCTGACCACCGCTGCGGTGGGTCTTGCTGCCACGCCTGCCTTGGCCGATCTGTCGGACGGCAAGGTCAAGATCGGCATCCTGAACGACCAGTCGGGCGTCTATGCCGATTTCGGCGGGAAATACTCCTATGAGGCCGCGAAAATGGCGGTCGAAGATTTCGGTGGCAAAGTGTTTGATGCCCCGATCGAGGTCGTCACCGCCGACCACCAGAACAAGGCCGACATCGCCTCGAATATCGCGCGGCAATGGTATGACACCGATCAGGTGGACAGCATCATGGAGCTGACCTCGTCTTCGGTCGGGCTGGCGGTACAGGCGCTTTCCAAGGAAAAGAAAAAGATCACCATCAATACCGGCGCGGCCACGACCGAGCTGACCGGCGCGCAATGCTCGCCCTATGGTTTCCATTGGGCCTATGACACCCATGCGCTGGCCGTCGGAACCGGCGGGGCGCTGGTCAAGGAAGGCGGGGATAGCTGGTTCTTCCTGACCGCCGATTATGCCTTTGGTTATTCGCTCGAGGAAAACACCAGCAACTTCGTGAAGTCGCAGGGCGGCTCGGTGACGGGCGCGGTGCGTCATCCGCTGGCATCTACGGATTTCTCGTCCTTCCTGCTGCAGGCGCAAAGCTCGGGTGCCAAGGTCATCGGCCTTGCCAACGCAGGCATGGATACGCAGAACACCATCAAACAGGCAGCGGAATTCGGGATTACCCAAGGCGGTCAGAAACTCGCCGCGCTGCTGTTCACCTTGGCCGAGGTGCACGGGCTTGGCCTTGAGGCTGCGCAGGGCCTGAACCTGACCGAGAGCTTCTATTGGAACCGCACCCCCGAGACCGCCGAATTCGGCAAGCGTTTCAAGGAACGCACCGGAGCCATGCCGAACATGGTCCATGCCGGAACCTATTCGGCGGTGACGCAGTACCTCAAGGCAATTCAGGCAGCGGGCTCGGACGATCCGGACGCGGTCTCGGCCAAGCTCCACGAACTGCCGGTGAATGACGTCTTTGCCCAGAACGGCAAGGTCGCGGCCAATGGCCGGATGATCTCGGATGTGTATCTGATGGAGGTCAAGAAACCCTCCGAAGTCACCGAAGATTGGGATTACTATAAGGTTTTGGCCACCATCCCCGGCGATCAGGCCTATATCGACCCCGCGAAAAGCGGCTGCCCGCTGGTCAAGTAAAGATGACTGCGATTTCTGCCGCGACGCAGGACCAGCCGCGGGTGGTGCTTTCCGCCCGCGGCCTCGGTAAGGATTTTGGCGGCTTCACTGCCGTCAACAATGTCGATCTAGACGTCGAACATGCACGCATTCACGCGCTGATCGGGCCGAACGGAGCGGGAAAGACGACCGTCTTCAACCTGCTGACCAAGTTCCTGCAACCGACGCGGGGTAAGATAACGCTGCAAGGGACCGACATTACCCGCACGCCGCCCGACAAGGTGGCACGGATGGGGCTGGTGCGGTCGTTCCAGATCTCGGCGGTGTTTCCGCATCTGACGGTGCGCGAGAACGTCAAGGTCGCGCTGCAGCGCCCGAATGGCCTTGCGACCCAGTTCTGGCTGCCGCTTTCGGCGCTGGATCGGTTGGATGCCCGCGCCAATGAACTGATCGATGGCTTGGGTCTGGCCCCGTACCGCGATCACCGCGCCGCCGATCTGTCATATGGTCGCAAGCGCGTGCTGGAGATCGCGACCACCTTGGCCCTCGACCCCGAGGTTCTTCTGCTTGACGAGCCGATGGCCGGAATGGGGCAGGAAGATGTGCAGATGGTCGCCCGCATCATCCGCGACGTCGCCACCGAGCGCGCCGTGCTGATGGTCGAGCATAACCTGAACGTCGTCGCCGATATCTGCGATCATGTCACCGTGCTGCAAAGGGGCGAGATCATCGCCCAAGGGGATTACGCGACCGTCTCGTCCGATCCCCGCGTCCGCACCGCCTATATGGGGACCGACGCATGAATGCGCCGCTTCTGAACGTATCCGGCCTGCAGGCGTGGTATGGTGAAAGCCATGTTCTGCATGGCGTGGACCTGCATGTCTCCGAAGGCGAGATGATCTGCATCCTTGGCCGCAATGGCATGGGTAAAACCACAACCCTGCGCACGATCATGGGCATCCTGCGCAAGCGCAGCGGCCGGATCAACTTCGCCGGTCAGGACATGATATCGGTGCCTTTGCACCGCACTGCCCGCGCCGGTCTGGGCTTCATCCCCGAGGAACGCGGCATCTTCGCCACCCTCTCGGTCGAGGAAAACCTGATGCTGCCCCCCAAAGTGGCCGAGGGTGGCATGTCGGTCGAGGAAATCTACGATCTTTTCCCCAACCTCAAGGAACGCCGCACGAGCCCCGGCACCAAACTGTCGGGCGGCGAGCAGCAGATGCTGGCTTTGGCCCGTATCCTGAGAACCGGCGCACGTTGCCTGCTTCTGGATGAGCCGACCGAGGGGCTTGCCCCCGTCATTATCCAAGCCATCGGCGAGGTGCTGGTCAAACTGAAACAGCGCGGCATGACCGTGGTACTGGTCGAGCAGAATTTCCGCTTCGCCGCCAAGGTCGCCGACCGCTTCTACCTGATGGATCACGGACGCATGATTGCCGATTTTCCGGTCGCGGACCTGCCGCAGCAGATGGACATGCTGCATCGGGAATTGGGGGTCTGACATGACAATGATCTTTGGCATCCCTTTGCAGGCGCTGATGGGCCAGTTGCTGGTGGGGCTGATCAACGGCTCGTTCTATGCGCTGCTGTCGCTGGGGCTGGCCGTGATTTTCGGCCTGCTGCGCGTCATCAACTTCGCCCATGGCGCGCAATATATGCTGGGGGCCTTCGTCGCCCTGCTGCTGCTAACGGTGGGCGGGATCAACTACTGGTTCGCGCTGATACTAGCGCCGCTGATCGTCGGGCTTTTTGCCGCCGCGATCGAGCGTTCGATGCTGTCGCGGCTTTACAAGCTGGACCCACTCTACGGGCTTTTGTTCACCTTTGGCCTCGCGCTGGCGATCGAAGGGACATTTCGTTATTTCTACGGCGCGTCGGGCAAGCCCTATGCTGCGCCGCCGCAACTGTCCGGCGCGGTCAATCTGGGCTTCATGTTCCTGCCGATCTATCGCGGCTGGGTGGTCGTGGCTTCGCTGGCGGTCTGCATCGCCGTGTGGCTGCTGATCGAGAAAACCAAGCTCGGTGCCTATTTGCGCGCCGCCACCGAAAATCCGGTTCTGGTGCAGGCTTTCGGCGTCAACGTGCCTTTGCTGCTGACACTGACCTATGCGCTGGGGGCCGGGCTTGCCGCCTTTGCGGGCGTACTCGCCGCGCCGATCTATCAGGTCAGCCCGCTGATGGGCTCGAACCTGATCATCATCGTCTTCGCGGTAGTCGTCGTGGGCGGCATGGGCTCGATCCTTGGGGCCATCGTCACCGGCTATCTTCTGGGCGTGGTCGAGGGGCTGACCAAGGTCTTTTACCCCGAGGCGTCGAATATCGTCATCTTCGTCATCATGGCGATTGTCCTGATCCTGCGGCCTGCGGGCCTTTTCGGAAAGGAGGCCTGACATGGCCGGAAAATCCGAACCCATCTCTGGCGAACATATCGCCATCCACCCCAAGGCAGGCCAGATCCAGCTTGCGCTGCTGGTCTTGGCATTGGCCGTGGCCGTGCTTGCGCCGCAGTTCCTGTATCCGATCTTCCTGATGAAGCTGTTGGCCTTCGCGCTGTTCGCCTCGGCCTTCAATCTGCTGCTGGGCTATACGGGGCTGCTAAGCTTCGGCCATGCGACGTTTTTCGGCGGGGCGGCCTATTTCACCGCCCATGCCGTCAAGATCTGGGGCTGGTCGCCCGAAGCGGGGCTGCTGCTTGGCGTCCTTGGCGCTGCCGCTTTGGGGCTGGTGATGGGGGCCATCGCCATTCGCCGTCAGGGCATCTATTTCGCCATGATCACGCTGGCTTTGTCGCAGATGTTTTTCTTTTTCTGCCTGCAGGCCAGCTTCACCCATGGCGAGGACGGCATCCAATCCGTGCCGCGCGGGCATCTGTTCGGCGTGATCGACCTGAATGACACGATGAACATGTATTACTTCGTGCTGGCGGTCTTTGTTCTTGGACTGGTCGTGATCTGGCGCTTCGTCAATTCGCCCTTCGGCATGATCCTGAAATCGATCCGCGAGAACGAACAGCGTGCTGTCTCGCTGGGCTATTCCGTGGCGCGCTACAAGCTGGGGGCCTTCGTCATGTCGGCGGCTCTGGCAGGTCTGGCGGGCGGGCTCAAGGCGCTGATCTTCCAATTCGCGACCCTGACCGATGTGGCATGGCAGATGTCGGGCGAGGTCATCCTGATGACGCTACTGGGCGGGATCGGAACGCTGGCCGGTCCGATCTTCGGCGCAGGTCTGGTGGTGACCTTGCAGAACTATCTCGCGACCTCGGATTTCCCGGTCACGATCATCACCGGCATCGTCTTTATGGTCTGCGTGCTGCTGTTCCGACGTGGACTGGTCGGAGAGTTCTTTGCCTCGAAACTGGGGCGCAGGCTGGGTTTCCGCGCGCAGTCCTGAACTGCGCGCGACACGGAGTAAATCATGGAAAGCTACGATTTCATCGTCATTGGCGCGGGCAGCGCCGGATGCGTGCTGGCCAATCGCCTGAGCGCCAATCCCAAGAACCGCGTGCTGCTGCTGGAAGCAGGCGGGCGCGACAATTACCACTGGGTCCATATCCCGGTCGGCTATCTTTACTGCATCGGCAATCCACGCACCGATTGGGGGTTTAAGACCGAGGCCGAAGCAGGGCTGAACGGCCGTTCGCTGCTTTACCCTCGGGGCCGGATCTTGGGCGGCTGCTCGTCGATCAACGGCATGATCTATATGCGCGGGCAGGCGGCGGATTATGACCATTGGCGGCAGATGGGCTGCACCGGCTGGGGCTGGGACGACGTGCTGCCGCTGTTCCGCGCGCAAGAGGACCATTATCGCGGCGCGGACGAGGCGCATGGCGCAGGCGGCGAATTGCGGGTCGAAACCGCCCGCGTGCGTTGGGCGGTTCTCGATGCCTTTCTGGAGGCCGCCGAGCAGGCAGGCATCCCCCGCACCACCGATTTCAACCGCGGTAACAATGAGGGCGGCGGCTATTTCGACGTGACCCAACGCAAGGGTTGGCGCTGGAGTGCGGCCAAGGCCTTTCTGCATCCGGTCATGTCCCGTCCGAACCTGCGGGTGTTGACCGGTGCCGAGGTTGAGCGTCTGGTCATCGAGACCGGCGAAGTTCGCGGTGTGATCTATCACCACAAGGGCCAGCGGATCGAAGTGCGGGCCGCGCGCGAGACCATTCTGGCCGCAGGGGCCATCGGCTCGGTCCAGATCCTAGAACATTCCGGCATCGGGCGCGGCGAGGTGCTGCAGGCTACGGGGATCTCGCCGCTGGTCGATGTCCCCGCGATTGGCGAAAACCTGCAGGACCACCTGCAATTGCGTCTGGTCTATAAGGTAAAAGGCGTGCCGACGCTGAACGAAAAAGCCTCGCGCCTGATGGGCAAGGCGTCGATTGGTCTGGAATATCTGCTGAAACGTTCGGGTCCGATGTCGATGGCGCCCAGCCAGCTTGGCATCTTCACGCGCTCGGGGCCGGAAAAAGAAACGCCCGATCTGGAGTTTCACGTCCAGCCTGTCAGTCTCGACAAATTCGGCGAACCGGTTCATGCCTTCCCCGCCATGACCGCGAGTGTTTGCAACCTGCGTCCCGAAAGCCGTGGCTCGGTGCATGTGAGCGGATCTGATTTCCGCGCCCATCCCGCGATCCGCCCGAACTATCTTTCGACCGCTGCGGACCGGCAAGTGGCGGCACGGGCGATCCGGTTGACTCGCAAGATCGCCGCACAACCCGCCTTCAACCGCTTCGATCCAGAAGAGCATTTGCCCGGCATCGCCTTCCAGACCGAGGACGATCTGGTCAAGGCCGCAGGTGCGGTCGGCACGACAATCTTTCATCCGGTCGGCACCTGCCGGATGGGCGCGGATGAGTCGTCGGTCGTCGATCCGCAGTTACGGATGCGCGCGCTTGGTCGCCTTCGGATCGCGGATGCATCGGTTATGCCAAGGATCACCAGCGGCAACACGAATGCCCCGACGATGATGATCGCAGAGAAGGCGGCAAGGATGATCTTGGCCGAAACGTAAACCGGACCGTCGGCCGAAACAGGCCCTACATGGCCCCCGTCCGCTTGCCGCCGGTCGTCGCGCGGTAGCCTGCCGCCAGATCTGCGAAGCCGTCGCCTTGGACGGCGATATGCCGCCGCAACTCGGCCGAGACGGCGGCATCATCACCCGCGACGATTGCGTCGAAAATCCTGCCATGCTCGGCAAGGGATGCCTGAATTCGTCCTCGAACCCGCAGTTGAAGGCGGCGGAATGGCTTCAGGCGGCGGTGCAGGCGTTCGGCCTCTCCGGCAAGGAAACGGTTGCCCGAGGCGCGATAGATCGCGGCATGAAACTCGTGGTTCGCCCGATAATAGGCTTCGATATCGTTCTCGGCGGCGGCCTTCTCGCAGTCGCGCAGGGCCACTTGCATTGCGATACGATCTGACGGCCCCATCCGCCGCGCGGCATAGCGCCCGCATAGCGCCTCGATCTCGGCCATGACGTCGAACATCTCGACCACGTCTTCGAGAGAGGGGAAGCGGACAAACGTCCCGCGACGCGCCCGAAGCTCGACCAAGCCGGAACCCGCCAGCGCCTGAAACGCCTCGCGAAGCGGGGTACGGGAGACGCCGAAATGTTTCGACAGGCTCACCTCGTCCAGTCGCTCGCCATCGGCAAAGCGACCCTCGACGATCATTTCCTCAAGCGCCTCGCGGATCCGGTCAGTACGGCGATGGTCCGGTATCTCTTGCATCTGGGCACCTGCATTCACAATCAAAATTCTTGCATACAATAATGTTGACTGGAAATGCAGATCGCCGCAAGCTGCATTCATCGTGAAAAAGGCGATACCTTTGGGAGGAGGTTTCCGATGAAAATTGCAAAGGTTGCGGTGCTTGCCGCGATCCCGATGGCGATTGGCCTGTCGACCGCCAATGCCGAGGAACTGCGGCTGTCGCATCAGTTCGCGCCCGGAGACCTGCGCCATAAGGTGGCCCAGATGGTCGCCGATGACGTCGCGGCGGCGAATGTCGATCTGACGATCAAGATCTTCCCGTCGGGCTCGCTGTTCAAGGCGACCGAACAATATCAACCGCTGAGCCGGGGGCAGCTCGACATGACGGTGCTGCCGCTGTCCTATGCGGGCGGTCAGCGACCGGAATATAACCTGACCCTGATGCCCGGCCTGATCAAAAGCCATGAGCATGCCGCGCGCGTGAACGCCTCGCCCTTTATGGGAGAGATCGAGCGCATCCTGAACGAAGATGACGTGATGACCTTGGTCAAAGGTTATCTGGCGGGCGGCTTCGCCAGTGTCGATGGCTGCATCACCAAGCCCGAGGATGTGAAGGGTAAGACCGTCCGCGCCGCTGGCAAAGGCTTCGAGGAGATGTTGCAGGCGGCGGGCGCCTCGATCGCCTCGATGCCCTCGTCCGAGACCTATAACGCCATGCAACAGCATGTGCTGCAGGCGCTGAATACCTCGTCCTCGTCCTTCGTCTCGTTCCGGTTGCAGGAACTGGCGAAATGCTACACGCCCGCCGCCGATGTCGCGCTGTGGTTCATGTATCAGCCGCTTCTGGTCAACAAGACCACCTTCGACAAGCTGAAACCTGAACAGCAGGAAGCCCTGCGCGCCGCTTCGGCCAAGGCCGAGGCCTATTACCTCGAAGAGGCAAAGAAAGAGGATGCGGCCTCGGTCGAGGCATTCAAGGCAGCGGGTGTCGAGATTGCCCAGATGACACAGGCGGATTTCGACGCGTGGAAAAAGCTGGCCGAGGAATCCTCGTACAAGCAATTCGTCAAGGACGTGCCGGACGGGCAGAAGCTGCTCGATATGGCCCTGTCAGTCGAGTGAGTGCCAGCGGGCATCGCAAGGTGCCCGCATCCCTGCAATCGGAGTAAACTTATGTCCGCACCCATTGCGGTTGCACCGGTGATCAAGGGCGAGAACGCCTTTGTGCGCGCCGTCGAAGCCTTGACGACCTTTTTCGGTTGGATCGCTGCCGCCCTGACCGTCGTCGCGCTGATCGTCACCTGCCAGATGATCTTTGTCCGCTCGTTTCTTGGCCAATCCACGATCTGGCAGACCGAGGCCGTCATCTATCTTATGATCGCCGCGACAACCCTGGGTCTGGGCTATGTCCAGCAGATGCGCGGGCATGTGAATGTCGACCTGATCCCGATGGCGCTGGGACCCCGTGCGCGACGGGTGCTGGCCTATGCGGTCCTGCTGGCGACGATCGGGGTGAGTTCGCTGATCGCATTCTATTCGTGGGACCTGTGGCATCAGGCCTTCGAGCGGAACTGGAAATCCTCGACGGTCTGGGCGCCGCCGCTTTGGGTGCCCTATCTGGCCATGCCTTTGGGCTTCGGGCTGTTCCTGCTGCAACTCGTCGCCGATCTGGTGAAGCTCGCGACCGGCACCGAGCCGCCCTTCGGCATCAAGGAGGTCTGAATGGACCCGCTTACGCTTGGCCTTCTGGTCGCAGTCACCACCATCGTCGTCCTGTTCTCGGGCATCTCGGTCGCGGTCGGGCTGCTGCTCGTCGCCGCAAGTTTCCTGCTGATCTTCGACGGCACGCGCTCGCTGGAGATGATCCCCGAGATCTTCTTTGCCGATCTGAACAGCTTTACCATCCTGTCGATCCCGATGTTCATCATCATGGGCGCGGCAGTGGCCTCGACCCGCGCCGGGGCCGATCTTTTCGAGGCGCTGGAACGCTGGCTGACCCGTGTGCCGGGCGGGCTCGTCGTCTCGAACCTTGGAGCCTGCGCGCTGTTCGCGGCGCTTTCGGGGTCATCGCCGGCGACCTGCGCCGCCATCGGCAAGATGGGCATCCCCGAAATGCAAAAGCGCGGCTATCCCGACGGCGTTGCCGCGGGGGCAATCGCGGCGGGCGGGACGCTGGGCATCCTGATCCCGCCCTCGGTCACGATGATCGTCTATGGTATCGCGACCGAAACCTCGATCGGGCGGCTGTTTCTGGCGGGGATCATCCCGGGCCTGATGCTGACCGCGCTGTTCATGGGCTGGGCGATCTTCGCGACATGGCGGTCCGGCAACACGGCAGTGCTGTCGCCGCGCAGCTATTCCCTGCGCGAACGGTTCGAGATTATGCCCCGCATCCTGCCCTTTCTGCTGGTCATCGTGGGGGTGCTCTACTCGATGTATGGCGGCATCGCCACGACCTCGGAAACCGCGGCGGTCGGCGCGGTACTTTGCCTGCTCATGGCGATCACCATCTATCGTCTGTGGAACCCGCGCGCGATCTGGGGCGTCTTGCGCGACAGTACCCGCGAAAGCGTGATGATCCTGTTCATCATGGCGGCGGCGGGGGTCTTCGCCTATATGATGTCATCGCTGTTCATTACCCAATCCATCGCGCAATGGATCGCGGGGCTCGAGGTGAACCGATGGGTGCTGATGGCGCTGATCAATCTGTTCCTGCTGGTCGCGGGCTTCTTCCTGCCCCCGGTTGCCGTGATCCTGATGACCGCGCCGATCCTGATGCCGATCCTCGAGGCCGCGCAATTCGACCCCTATTGGTTCGCCGTCATCCTGACCATCAACATGGAGGTCGGGCTGATCACCCCTCCGGTCGGGCTGAACCTTTTCGTCATCAACTCGATCGCGCCTAATATCTCGCTGCGGACGATCCTGCTGGGCTCAGCCCCCTTCGTCGGCTGCATGTTCGCCGCAATCGTCATCCTGTGCCTGTTCCCAGGCCTTGCCACGTGGTTGCCGAACCTCGTGATGGGACCTATCTGACAAAGGAAAAAAGATGGCCCGCATCGCGTTCTTCTCGGATCTCATGTCCACCTTGTTCGAGCGGCGTCCCAGCGCGCCGGCCGGAGCCAGCCAGCGCCCCGTGACCGAGCTATGCGAGGCCCTGCTTTCCTCACAGGGCGAGGTTTCCGGCGTGCGTCTGGCGCGGGATATCCTGTCGCACTACCGCGCCATGCCCGCCGAGAATCGCCGCGCCTTTTTCGACTATCTCGCGCAATCGCTCGACCTCGACCCAAATGCCGTGATCGAGGCCGCCAAGCGTTACGGCGAAACTCATGCCCCCGGCGATCTTGCCCGCCTCTCGCGTGAGGCCGAGCCGCGCCGCCAAGAACTGTTCCGCCGGTTGAACCAAGCCCCCGGCGCAACCGAGACGCTGGTGCGCATGCGCCTCGACCTGCTGCGCCTGCTGCCCGAAGCCCCGGGACTGGGCGTGATCGACACCGATTTCCAGCATCTTTTCGCCAGTTGGTTCAATCGCGGCTTCCTTGTCCTGCGCCATATCGATTGGCGCACGCCCGCAAACATCCTTGAAAAGATCATCGAATATGAGGCCGTTCACGCCATCAATGACTGGCATGACCTGCAACGCCGCTTGCGTCCCGAGGATCGCCGCTGCTTTGCCTTTTTCCACCCCGCCATGCCCGAAGAGCCGCTGATCTTCGTCGAGGTCGCGCTGTGCAAGGGCATTCCCGGCTCGGTGCAATCGCTTCTGGCCGAGGAACGCGAACTTGAAACCGGCTTCGACACCGCCGTGTTCTATTCGATTTCAAACTGCCAAGAGGGTCTGCGCGGCATTTCCTTCGGCAATTCGCTGATCAAACAGGTGGTCGAGGAAGTCAAACGCGACCTGCCGCAGATCACCTGCTTCGTCACGCTCTCTCCGATCCCCGGCCTTGCGCGCTGGCTCAAGGATCAGTCGAACCCCGAGGCTGCCACCCTGCTTGCCGCCAACGACCCCGCAGCCCTGCATCCCTTGGCCGAGGACCTGCGCCGCCTGACCGCCGAATATCTGCTGAACGCCAAACGTCCCGATGGCTTGCCCGCCGATCCGGTCGCACGCTTCCATCTGGGCAATGGCGCAATCCTGCATCAGGTCCATGCTTTGGCCGATGTCTCGGCCAATGGGCTGCGCCAAAGCCGGACGGCCATGGTCAATTACCTCTACGACCCCGAAAAGGTCGAACAGAACAACGAGAGCTTTGTTACCCGGCGCAAGGTGGCGGCCTCGAAACAGGTGCAAGCGCTGATCGTGCCGCGCAATACGACAGGAAGAAAAAAATGACCAATCCGCTTTTCGATGCCCTTGTTGCCCCGCTTGCCACGCGGCGCGATGCCGTGCTGTTCGACGCCAACGGCACCGGGGTTTCCGGCACTGCACTTTATGACAGGGCCATGCGGCTTGCGTCGGCGCTGAGCGGCTTGGGGCTGGTTCCGGGTGACCGTCTGGCGGTCCAGATCGAGAAATCCCCCGAGGCATTGGCGCTTTATCTTGGCGCGCTGGCGGCCGGTGTGGTCTTTCTGCCTTTGAACACGGCCTATACCCCCGACGAGGTCGATTATTTCGTCGGCAATTCCGGTGCGATGTTGCTGGTCGCGGACCCCGCCCGTGCCGAGGCTTTGGCGCAGGTTGCTGCGCGGCATGGCACACAACTTCGGACGATGGATGGTGCGGGCAAGGGCACCCTGCCGGATCTGGCCGATCAGGCCCATGCTTCCCTGCCGGTGGACCGCACCCCCGATGACCTTGCCGCGATTCTTTACACTTCTGGGACGACCGGACGGTCGAAAGGCGCGATGCTGAGCCAGTCGAACCTGCTTTCCAACGCTGAAGTGCTGGTGCGCGAATGGCGCTTCACCAAGGATGACGTGCTGCTGCACGCCCTGCCGATCTTCCATACGCATGGGCTTTTCGTCGCCACCAATGTCGTGCTGCTGTCGGGCGGGCGCATGATCTTCCTGCCCGGTTTCAAACTGGATCAGGTCATCGATCTGCTGCCCCGTGCGACGACGATGATGGGGGTTCCGACCTTTTACACCCGGCTTTTGGACGATTCCCGCTTTGACCGCGATCTGGTCGGGCACATGCGGCTGTTCACCTCTGGATCGGCTCCGCTTCTGGCCGAGACCCATCGCCAGTTCGAGGATCGCACCGGCCACCGCATCCTCGAACGCTATGGCATGACCGAAACCAACATGACCACCTCGAACCCCTATGGGGGCGAGCGCCGCGCTGGAACCGTGGGCTTCCCCCTGCCCGACATTGAACTGAAAATCACCGACCCCGCCAATGGTGCCACCCTGCCCGATGGGCAGCCCGGCATGATCGAGGTGCGCGGCCCGAACGTCTTTCAGGGCTATTGGCAGATGCCCGAAAAGACCCGCGAGGAATTGCGCGAGAACGGGTTCTTCATCACCGGCGATATCGGCGTCATCGACGCCGAGGGCTATGTCAGCATCGTCGGGCGGCAAAAGGATCTGATCATCACCGGCGGTTTCAACGTCTATCCCAAAGAGATCGAACTGATCCTAGACGAGCAGCCCGGCGTGTTGGAAAGCGCGGTGATCGGCGTGCCCCATCCCGATTTCGGCGAGGGGGTCGTGGCCGTCCTGATCCCGACCCCCGACAGCGCGCCTGATGTCGCGGCGATCAAGGCAACGCTTGCGCAAAGCCTCGCCAGGTTCAAGCAGCCCAAGCACATCGCCATTCTGCCGGAACTGCCGCGCAATACCATGGGCAAGGTGCAAAAGAACCTGCTCCGCAAGAAGCTTGAGGCGCTGTTCGTACCGCAGCACTGATCTCGGAAAAAGGAGCACAGCCATGCCTTTGCGCAAATCCGTTCTTATCGAAAACATGGGTGCGCCCGAAGTGATGCGGCTGGTTCAGGACGAGTTGCCGCCCCCCTGCCCCGGAGAAGTGTCCCTGCGCCAGACCGCGATCGGTTTCAACTTCATCGATATCTATCAGCGCAGCGGGTTCTACCCGATGCCGCTTCCAACTGGGCTTGGGTTTGAGGCCGCAGGCGTGGTCGAGGCCTTGGGCGAAGGCGTGACCGGTTTCTCCATCGGCGAGCGCGTCGCCTATATGAATTCCGCACCCGGGGCCTACGCCACGCATCGCAACCTGCCCGCCGAGAAACTGGTGCACCTGCCCGACGGCGTTTCGGACGAGGCCGCGGCCACGCTGTTCTTCAAGGGCATGACCGCGCAATACCTGCTGCATCGCACCTATCAAATCGCTGCGGGCGACCTGATCCTTGTCCATTCTGCCGCAGGGGGCGTGGGCCAGATCCTGACCCGCTGGGCCAGCGCGCTCGGGGCGCGGGTCGTCGGGACGACAGGATCACCGCAGAAGCGCGATGCTGCGCTTGCGGCGGGCTGTCAGGCGGTGATCGATCTGAATGATCCGGACTGGCCTGCTGCATTCCTGAGGGCAACCGGCGGCGAGAAGGCGCGAGTCGTTTATGACGCAATTGGCAAGGACACTCTGATCCAGTCCTTGGACTGTGCGGCGAAATTCGGGCTGGTGGTCAGCTATGGCGGAGCTTCGGGCAAGCCTCCGGCCATCGACCCTGAACTTCTGAACAAAAAAGGTTGCCTGTTCCTGACCCGTCCTTCGGTCTTTCCGCATAACAGCGAACCAGAAACCTTCCGCGCGAACGCCGCGATGCTTTTCGACGCCATCTCGCGGGGCGATGTTCGCGTCGATATCGGCGCGCGCTTTATGCTCGACGATATTGCCGAGGCGCATCGCGCCGCCGAAAACCGCAAGAACGCAGGAGCAATCCTGATCCTACCGTAAGGATATCCTTAGCAAACAAAGCGTTGCTCTGTCCTTTCGCAGACGCCGTCGCAGGATGAGCAGGCTTTGACGACCACTCAGGCCAAACTTGACGAATCCACGATATGGCGACCGGGTTTGCCGCTTGCGATCGCATCGACCAACGCTCGAGCGACGCGTTCCGGCCGGCTGATCCGCCAGCGAGTGGGCAGGATCGGCCCGAAAACGCCAAGCACGACTTTGCCCAGATCTTCGCTCAACCTGCGCTCGGATCTTGTTCCACCCAACAAGCCGGGGCGGACGAATGTCAGCGAGCTATAACCAATCTTCTCGAGGTCGTTCTCGATCTCGCCCTTGGTCCGCAGATAAAAGGATCGTGACGATGGATCGGCACCAAGCGATGATGTCAGCGCAAAGTGGGTAGCGCCGCTGTCATGTGCTCTTTTGGCGATTGCAAGATTCAGCCCATGGTCGATGGCCCGGAACGCCTCGGCCGAACCAGCGACCCGTTGCGTCGTCCCAAGCGTCGAAATCACACCATCCACGAAGAACCAATCGGCTTCGGCAGGCAGATCGTTGAGGTCGACGACGAGGTTAATGAGCTTCGGATGTTCCGGCAAAGGTCGGCGCGTCAGTGCAATGACCTTGGCAAACCGTGACTCGTTTAGCGCCAAGTCAAGGACATGCCTGCCGACGACGCCGGTGGCACCGATCAGCAAAACATGAAGGGGCTTTTCTCCCATTGGATACCTCTTTGACGATCGTTGCCAACCATATCTTGTGGCCGTCACGCTCGGTTCCTGATCGGATATCCATCCGTTCAAGGGTCCCAACGTGTCGTTCAGGTCTTCGGGGCGGAATGAATAGGATCGACCCAATAGATAGCCTCGGGAGGCTCAATCGGGTCGACGTCGGTGATATTGACAACAACCGCCTCGCTATCCGAACGCACAAGGACGCATTCCAGTACCTGCTTGGGATCGGCGTTGATTTCCTGATGTGGGACATAGGGCGGCACATAGATGAAATCGCCCGGCCCTGCCTCGGCCACAAATTCCAGACGCTCGCCCCAACGTAACCGGGCCTTGCCGCGCAGGACATAGATCACGCTTTCCAACGGGCCGTGATGATGGACGCCAGTCTTGGCATCAGGCTGGATCGCAACGGTTCCGGCCCAGATCTTTTGTGCGCCGACGCGGGCATGGTTGATCGCGGCCTGCCGGAACATCCCGGGCGTCTGGGCCGTGTTCGGGTCAAGCTGGTTGCCTTTGATTACCCTGATGCCGTCATTCTTCCAGCGCGGCTCATGGTCGTGATCGTGCGGCACCTCATGCTCCTCGGTTATTAGAAATCAAACCCTACGTTCCTGATCGTATCGGGATGCCATTCGGAAACATAGATTTTCCTTGCGTGGGCGGATCTGCCCGAGAGGTGCTGTGGCGGGGTTCATTAGTCTTTGCACGGATCGGCGGCCCATTGTCGCGAGTGGCCTATTCTTGTAGGGAGCCCCACGCACGGCGTCCTCGCGGCCGTCTTTGCCCCTAGTGCCGCAGGCTGAAGTGAAGTGCGGTTCGCCCCCTGCCCCGCATTTTCCGGTGCAAGTATCTGTTAGCGTACGTTTGCATCATTCACCGCGTCACTATTGCCCTGGATTGATGTTCTCTTTTCGTTCACATCCATTATATCTAGAACGTATCGAGAGCACCGTCTAAGCCTGCGCGGGTTCGATCAGTTCCGGACCGTCATCGGATATTGCAAAAGGATGCACCAGATGATGTCTGAGCGAAGCCCCTGCCCCAAGCGTTTGGTCATCGCTTCCGGCCAACCAGGCGTCGCGCTCTTCCGCATTTAGGATCACCGGCATACGAGCATGTAGATCGTTGACCGTTCCGTTTGCAGCGCGGGTTAGAATGGTACAGGTCAACAGATGCTGCCAGCGTGAGGCCAATCCTGCAAACCAGAGTGTGCCTTCGTTTCCGGCATTATGGATGAAATGCGGCTGTTTGTGACCAGACGCGCCACTCCATTCGTAATAGCCTCCAGCCGGGATAAGGCAGCGACCGAAACGCCAGACTGCGCGGAAGCTGGGTTTTTCGCGGGCATCCTCGATGCGCGCATTGAACGTTGTCGGTTTAAAATCCCCTAGATCGCCCTTGTGCCACGATGGTATCAGCCACCAGCGTGCCATCATTGGCAGAAGTGATTGTTTGGCTAGGATCAGCACATCTTCGGTCGGCTTGATATTGTATCGGCGTTGGAATGGGGTGATGTTTAGCTGCGATAGCTCGCTGTCGGTTCCCCGCAGGTCGGCGTCGATGAACCGGCCGCACATGAATGGCTCCTTGATCTAATTGAGACCTTCATTGGTTGTCCGCGGACAACCGTAATTCATTCTTACAAATTTGCATCTCTAACGCCATCCGAGTTGTCCGCGGACAACGATTCAGATGGATGAAGTGTCTAGCCGTAGAATTACCGACCAAGGTTCAAAACCGGATCGGCGCTGCCCGTTTGTCAGTGATCTGAAATAGGGGGCGAAACGCTTAATTCTTGGTGCGATGGAGGCCATGAGCCAAACTGTCAAAGCAGTCCGAATCGCCCCGTTTGATTGAATAGCTGCGTTGTAGGACGATGCGTCGATGCGCATCATTGGTGCCAGTCTATCTGCATGGGCTATGATGTCATCGATACTTTTGATTTCGTCTAATGCAAATTCAGCTGCTGCAGGGCATTTTGATAGCAGCGTGGGAATGCTGATGTTTTCATAGCATGTTTCAATGTCCTGCTCGATGGCTGAACTCTCTATCTTTATATCTTCTTTTTTAGACTTCTGATGGTGGCGGACATTTTGGCTGTCATTGCCGGCCGTTTCCTCAGCAAGGTGATGTTCTTGGACAGGTGTAGCGCGGTCAAATGCGAGTTGCTCAAGTTGATAAATCAACGAATCGAGATCGCCTATGGATAGCTTTCTACGCAATATGGATGGGATTTCAGCAGCTGTTTTGTTCTGCGGATCAATGTGAAGAACTCGTGAGGCTATCGCGCGAAGTTTGGTTCTAAGGAACGCCAGGTGTTCGTTTTCTTGGTCCTGTTGGTCGGCACGTTCGGTCAAATGTGTCAAAGCCCGAAAGAGCGGTGCAAGGTCGAAACCGAAGCGCATAATGCTGGCCGTGCTTGCGCTATGTTTCGAGTATCGTTTGCCGTTAGGGCTGTCGTGGCGTGCGATCAGACCTAAGGCTTCAAGCGTGGAAAAGTGGCGCCGCAATGTGCGCTCTGAAATTCCGTTGCGCCGGAATGCAAGTGTTTGGTTGGACGCAAAGACGATGTGATGGTTCCGCTTTGGCGGCAGGCAGGAGAGGAGGGTGTCCAGTGTCGCGATGACCGGCGACTTGAGACCGATGCTCATCGCGGCACGGCGAATGACATTCATGACAGATGCGCGATCGAAACATTGGTTGTCCGTGGACAACACTGCTTCGACCTGCGCTCCTATTGGGAGGCTGGCAGATACATGTTTCATGTCGTTTCACGACAGCCGCGAGAAGATTTGCCATAGGATCACCAATTAGTGGCCTAAAAAGACCAATAAGCATCCAACAACCGAATCGGTTGACTTGACTGGCGGGGAGAAACTGCTAGATCTGAGGTGCGAAGACAGATCGGGCTCTCCGAGGGTGACCTTGGGGGGCTCTTTCGTTTTTGGGCTGCTTATGTGCTCCTGTTGTTGACTGCTCGAAAACCGATTAATGGGCGCGCTTGTTTGCCAGCCACTCGTTGTAGAGATTGATGAGTGCCTTCTGCGCGTTCTTCTTAGCCCATTCCGCGAATTCAGGTTCGCTTGGGGAATTGATTCGAATGTTCACAGCCTTTGCGCTGGATTGCACCTCTCCGATTATCTTGCCTTCAGGGATTTTCACTGACAGGGTAGGAGGTGCGTTTCGTTCCTTGCTTTGGCCCGAGCCCGCAAACTCGTTCGCGACCAGTGAAAACCGCTCGTCCGAGGATTTTTGAGCACCGGAAGCCGTAATCCGGTCAAGCAGGGCAGGGACGTCAGATTCCTTGCCATCTACCGCGACTGCCAGATCTTCCCACCGGCGGCGTCCGATGCCATGTGCAGGCCCGATAAATTCGACGAGCGCGCGGGGAACCGAACGCGTCACCTTGTTCATCCGCGACAGCATTGCCTTGTCGATGGCCAAGGCGTCGAGAATGACGTCATTGGCGTAACCTGCAGTGCTTAATTCAGCGCAAAACAACGCTTTTTCGACGAAGCTGGGGTCTAGTCTTTGGTTGTTCTCCTGACCCTGGGCAACAATGGCCTCGCGATCATCTAAAGCGCGAACTAGCGCTTTGGCCGGTATTCCAAGCATTTTAAGCGCGCGAAGGCGGCGACGGCCGTAGACGATCTTGTAGCGGCCAGGGGCGCCGGGCGTGGATCGCACCATGATGGGCACCTGTTGCCCATTCTTGCGAATGCTTTCCGCGAGTTCGGCCACGTCCGCATCATTGAATTCGAGCCGATCTTTTGGGCCGTCGACGTCGATCAGATTAGGCGCAATATCCCGCACTGCGTTGCTGGAAAGATCACGTAGAGTGGTCTTCACGCCCGACATGGCTCCGGTATTTGGAAAAGAACGCCGTGGCTCAATGGTTTCCGGACTTGCTGCTTCCGCTGGCGGAGCAGGTGGCTGAAAGATATTGCGGCGAGCCATTACTCAGTCCTCCGTCCCCAAGCCTGCTGGATGACGGCCTCGAACTCGTCCGCGACGCCATTGACGCTTTCGAGAATGCGGTCGAGGGTCTTCTTCACAACCTGGTTGGGTTCCAGTTCATAGATTGTCTGCTGGGTCATCCCCGCGTCCGAGATTGCGGTCGATTTCAGCATCGGAGTCGTTAGAACCTGATCGAGCAGGATAGACCGCAGAAAACCTGCCATTTGCGATTGAGGCACGTCGGTCGGCTCGTATCTGGCAATAAGGAACTTGAGAAAGTTCCAATCGGTCGGACCTGTTACATCCTCCAGAGTCCGGATAGTTTCTCCAGCCATTTCAAGGAATTGCGCCATCGAGGCAACATCCAGCATGCTAGGAACGACGGTGATCAGCAAGCCTGTCGATGCCAACAACGCGGTCATCGTTGTGAAGCCGAGTTGCGGAGGGCAATCAATGATCACTAGATCATATTGATATTCGACTTCATCCAATGCGATGGAAAGCCGCTGAGTAAAGGGCGGATCTATCTTGTGCTGCAGTGCGTAGGCCGTCTCGGTTTCATATTCCGAGAGCAACAGACCGGCGGGTGCCAGATCGAGCTTGTGGAAATAAGTCTTCCGGATGACCTGACTTAGCGGAACAGGGTCCTGATATCTCAAGGCGTCATAGATAGTACCGCCCGAAGTAAACTCGATCTCGGGGCTGAATCCGAACATGGTGGTCAGGCTGGCTTGGGGATCCATATCGATCGCCAGCACACGATAGCCGCGCAGTGCGTATCGTTGTGCGAGATGAATGGCTGTCGTTGTTTTGCTGGAGCCGCCCTTGAAGTTGACGATGGAAATGACCTGCAACGGATCGCTCGGCCGGCGGCCCGGCAGATAGGCCTCGCCATTGCGACCCGTCTTCGCCATGACCTCGCGAATTGCGTCAATATCTTGCGCCGTATAAAGCCTGCGACCGCGGCTATCCGTCTCAACTTCGGGGAAATCGCCTTCCTGATGACGTGTCCGCAGGTTGGACATGCTGATACCGGTCAGTTCCGATACTTCTGCAGGATGGAATTTTCGCAGTGTTTTTCTGGTATCGGGATGAAAACTGGCCCGCATATGGTTGCTGAGCGCCTCTGATAGGCGTGCGGCATTGCCGCTGATTGCGCCAGCGACTGAACCGGGAAGTAAATTTGTGTTATGCACGACCACGATACCCTCGGTCTCTTGGTGGACCCTATCAGTTTTGTCGCCAGAATGCGCAAATACCGCACTCACGCGACGAAACAATCATTGGCACGCAAGTATCGACCGAGCAAGCATTTTCTTTTCCCTGTAACGTCAGACAGTTGGCGTGAGGGCAAATATTGACTCTGCAGTTCGGCTAGAAAATTGAAAAATATCGATAATATTCTGGATGTCGCGGTGGTCGGGTAAGAGTCGGCTGATCAGAAAGCCGCTTGCGGTTTTCTACGCAACTAATTGATTTTACTATATTCAATGACATTGTTCGCTGTGAACGAATGCGATTCGTTGGCAGGCGTATCTGATCACCTTAGTCTGCAAAGCATCACCTTGCGATCTTCCTGCACAAAGTATATATCCATCAAAAGGAAAGGATATACCATGCCGCTTTACACTAGGGCTCCTGATATCGACGTACTGGTCGCACGCTATCTTGCGTTGACCGGAACAAAGGACAAGACAGCGGCAGTCCGGGAGGTGTTCGTCGCGCAAATTGCTGCTCTTTCTGCCCGAGAGAGTTTGGCAACCAGGGTCGCGCGGATCCAACGACGGGCCGCTGTCTCCGGAGTTGTGGCTGATGGCCGCGACGATAAGGCATTCATGGATGGACTGTGGGGCGATGAATAATGTTCCTTGATGCCAGTGCCATCGTGGCGATTCTGAAAAATGAGCCAGAAGCACCTATTATGCTGAAAGCGATCGAAACTGCGCAATCCGAGCTTCGCATTTCGCCGGTCGTTCGTATCGAAGCGGTGCTTGCCTTGGCACGCACGAGAGTTCAGGCGCGGGGCAGGGGGCCTGCTCAGGAGGGGGATTTTCGCATTGCTGCGGATCTTGTAGATGATCTGATTGGGACGCTTGGTGCCTCCGAGATCGAAATCAACTCGGAGATAGGCATCGCTGCGACCCAAGCTCTAGCCAAATACGGCAAAGTCGTGGGCCATGCGGCGCAACTGAACATGGGCGACGCCTTTTCCTACGCATGTTCCAGGGCCCTCGATACCGCTTTGATCTATAAGGGCGACGATTTTGTCCATACAGACCTTGCATGAGTGCGGCTGACATTCTTGGAACCATCATCCTTGATAAAGGAGCTCCATTACCAGGATTGATTGCACGGTCTCAATAAGACTTAGTAATCCGCAATTATAAAAGTTAATGCGGCTATAAGCTAGAATATGTGGTCTTAAACCTAGAAGATAACGCATCTCGCGTTTCGGTCGAACGTAAGTAGGGCAGTTTTACGGGCCAGGCTGTTGTGCTTACCATTTTAGTCTGATTCAAACTCGTATGGGCCTGCCACCGGATGATATCTTTGAGACGCCGAGCACCGATGTCTTACTTTGGTTGGTGATGGATCTGTCGAGAAAGTTTCAATCACTCGAAGATCAGGTGAACCAACTTGGTGATCAACTCGAGGCGGCCGCGTTGGAACTTGCAGCACTTCAGGCCGAGAACCAGGGACTGCGTGACGAGATAGCACGGCTGAAGAACCCGCCACTGCGACGTCCGTTCAAGCCCACCGACCTTGCCCCGTGCTCCCGGACTGAGAGTAACTTACTCTCAGCGCTGGGGATCAAGAATGAGCAGCGGCCCGAGTCACCGTTTCACGGCGGATTTCAAGGAACGATCAGTCGCGCTTTTCGGAACTCGGTTTCACTCAGGCCAGAGTGTGGTCCGGGAATTTGGACCGGTTTGCCGCTCGGCTCAGCTTCAGCATGGGGTTCATGTCAGGCGGCGGCTTTCAGGTTCTGGTCGGAGGTATCATAGGCCTCGGCTTGGGTCAGCAACCCGTGTGATGAGTGCGGGCGTTTTCCGTTGTAATCGCTGATCCGGGCACCGATCCCCTTGCGGGCCTCCGAGCCGGCCTCGAAGGCGTTCAGGTAGACGCGTTCGTATTTGAGCGACCGCCACAGCCGTTCGATCATCCGGTTGTCGATCCGGCGCCCACGACCGTCCATGGAATTCGACAGCCGCCAGCCCAGCACCTTGCGGCTGTGCCGGTCCATGACGGCGACCAGATAGGGAAAACCCCGATCCGTCCGAGAGAGATGCCGGACGCTGATATCGGTACACCAGACCTGGTCGGGTCGGGCGATGGCCAGGTTACTGAGCAGATAGGGATAAACCTTGTGCTCCGGATGCTTCTTGCCGGTCTTCGGCTCCTGTTTTCCCGACGAACACGCATCAGCCTCATCAGCCGCCGGACGGATTAATGGGCGAAAGTTGGTGATGGTCTGAAGGGTGGCATATCAAGGCGGTGTTCAAGACGCCGTCAATTCTCAGCAGAGAAAGCATACGCCACATGTCATTGACTACCATCACGCAGCTGCCCGATCC
>NZ_WMIE01000023.1 GCF_009711225.1 Paracoccus aestuariivivens
GGGCAGCTGCTTGATGGTAGTCAATGACATGTGGCGTATCCTTTTCTCTGCTGAGAACTGACGGCGTCTTGAACACCGCCTTGATATGCCACCCTTCAGGCCATCACCAACTTTCGCCCGTTTCTCCGCAACCATTTCGTTAATGCCGAGTTTCGTTATCTTTTCGGGTGCGGAACGGGCCTTGGAGCAGCCTTTGCCATTGCCTGCCTCGCAATCTCGGTGAGCGGCCCACAAGGCAAGAAAAATGTCAGGGCCAGCCCCTCCCTGCTCGGAGACAGCGAGAAGATGGGGATGATTTGCCTGATTGGGTAAGGTTTGTTTCACTAAAGGTTCAACTGTAAAGGGTGAACACTGTGACCACTTATCATTATCGAGCAGTGCATAGGCTTGATGGTCTAGAGATCCACAGCGACGAGGTTGAAGATCCTTTGGACGCCGGGATGGACGCGACCGCAAAGGCCGTTCGACAGGCGCTAATTGCACTCCACCCACACGCCGCGGGGCTGACAGAAGATGATATCGTTGTCGAGCTGCAACTAGCTAGATAAGCAAAACGCCCGGACGGACAGGCCGTTAACCGTCCGCTTGCAGTCTTTCTCATCGCTCCACTGGTAGTGACTGCCTCTTCAGTCGACCGGCGCATGCGTGCTGGAGTAACGGGCCCACCCACACGCCACACGATCCAGCCGCTCGCCCTGCCCCCCAATCTCTTGCAGCCCTGTTCTCGCGCGACAGCTAGGCGGTCTGAGCCGCCGCCTTGCGTCCGCCATGCTAGATCGGCAGCGCCTCGACGACTGCAGCAGCGATTGCCGCATCGGCTGCCGGATCATTCCAGCCCGAGCCGTAGATCAACACGCCGCCAAGGTCCTGCATCGGGACCGAGTGCTAGTGCGTATCAATTCCCTCGCGGACGCATTGATGGGTTTCGTACTGGTCAAAGTCGAGCGAGGCCCTCTTGGTCACGTAAGCCCGCGGCAAGGCTTACTGAACCGACATAAGGCGCGGATGATAACCTCCATAGAGCGTCGCTGGGTTTAATCATGCAATTGCGCCGAAGACGATGATTGCGCAACCGATGAGACTAGCGGCGACGATGAGGCGGTAAGTCGTGCGGCTCATTCATTCCCCCATGCGTTCCTCGCGCCGTTCCCGTTCATCTGCAGCAGCCGAAGCTGCTTGAGCTCTGGTTCGACACGCTTTGGCGCGAGCTGTCCGATCTGGAACTGATTGCACACCCGGCAGTGGTAGACCCCGGCGGGACGCTTGCGGTTTATCCGCTTTGCAACCTGCGCGGCAAGGGGCTACGACATGCGCATAGACCCCCAGCCTGCAAACGTTAAGATCCGTTGTGATGCGAAAGCCCGAGCTGTAATGCTGCGACGGGCCAACAAAAACCGCTGAATATGCTCTTACACTATAATTTTTGGGCATACCTATTGATTACGCGATAGCTTTCCGAACAGGCACGGCGGTATAGGAAAGAAATGTACTGGGAAAGTATCAAGCCTTTACGGACATCCAGCCGCCAAAGCGTTCTACGATCAGTTCGACTTCACCTACGGCTAATCATGCGATGCCATGCGAGGCGTCAGCATCGGTGCGATTCGTCGCGGAGGACCTGGCCATCAAGAAAATTGGGGTGCTGGTCTTTCTGTAAGGTCTTCACTTCCAGCAAAGCCACAGCGCTTGGAAGCTGCGCAGCAATTAGTGTTTTTCTTCCCTCCGATCGATTTTACCTAACGGCAGCATGAAGATACGCGTCGATCAACTGTTCCGTCCGTATTCCTCGGGAATCGACCGAGGGTCCGGGGAACGATCGCGCCCATTACGTTGTTGGTTCTGAGGAGGAAATGACATGAGAAGTAAGGTTCTTCATAACGCTGCTGGTCAAAGGACCTATGCTTTGATATTTGAGAGCGGCGACGAGGTTATGTCCTGCCTTCAGGAGTTCGCTAAAGCGAAAGGATTAACAGCGGCTAGTTTCAAGGCGATTGGTGCATTCGAAACCGCAACATTGGCTTTCTTTGACTGGTCTACGAAAACGTATTTGCCGATCCGGGTGGAAGAGCAAACTGAGGTCGCATCGTTTACCGGGGACATTGCTCAGGGCCCAGACAAGCAACCAGTAGTTCATGTTCATGCGGTCTTGGGACGGCGCGACGGTAGCGCCCTTGCGGGACATCTGAAGGAAGCAAAGGTGAGGCCGACGCTTGAGGTCATACTCATTGAATCTCCGCAGCATCTCCGCAAACATCAAGACACCGAGACCGGGCTTGCCTTGATCCGAATTGACTGACCTGCGGATAGCCTTCTGGTTCGGCGTGAGAAATCCTGTAGCCGCGACATTTTCTACAGCTGCGGGCCGTCATTACGATAAAATTCCTAGGACGGGCTGGCATTTGCCAAAATGAACTGCCCCCGGATTTTTATCCAGGCGTTACCGGAGCTGGGTGTTGATGCCCGCCGATTGGCGCGGATTGAGCAATTGCTCGGCGCGCGGGCCTCTTTTCGACAGTAATTCCAGTGACCGATGGTGGATCAATTTACATGCGACAAACCTGGATCAGTCGATAGGCTCTACGAGCCTGTGCCGGTCCGGTCGATCGCCGAGGATACGCAGGACATTAAGTGTCCCCCTCCTTCAGCCGGTAGATGATCAGTTGCGGACCGGAGGGGTGAGGCGGGCTTGGCGCATGGGAGCGGCAATGAACACAGGCCGAAGAATGCTACTTCGACGCTGCTACACAAATCCGGAAGCGGCCTTGCGCGCCGACACCTCTGGCCGTCAAGGTAATCTGGCGCCCGCCAAGTTCTCAAATGCACTTCGGGAGGCAGCTCCCCCCGAAGCACGCGCGACATGATCAAGACAGCGCGCTTTCCTCTTCGGCATCATATTCTGATGCCGCGTCATTGATCGAGCCTTCGGCCAATTCGTTCAGCGTTCCATCGGCAGCTTTCTCTTGCGCCAGGATCGCGTCGAGATGGTCGCGGATTTCCTCAAGGCCCAACTCTTCGGCAAAGGCGCGGAGCGAGCCATAGCGGGTGATCTCGTAGTGCTCGACCGCCTGACAACTGAAGATGATTGCCGCATCCGAGGCGACGCTGTCGCCGAAATCCTCGAGCAGGCTTTCGCCTTCCTCCAGGATGCCGTCTATTGCTTCGCATTTTTCGCCGCGGGCGCGTTTTCCCAAGAGTTCAAAGACATTCTCTAGGGTCTCGATTTGGGATTCGGTCTCGGCGCGGTGATTTTCGAGCGCCTCTTTCAACTCAGGATGATCAGCCTTGCGGATCATCTTGGGCAAGGCGCGATAGATTTTCTTCTCGGCATAATACATGTCCTTGAGGCCATGTTCGAGCAGGTCCGAGAGTGTTTTTTGTGAAGATCTAGGCCGTTTCGACTCGGTGGAAGCGGACTTTCGGGCGACGTTCTGCGCGCGCTTGCTTCGCTGCTCCCGGCTAGATTTGGCACTCGCACGGCCTTGGCTGCGGGCGGTCTTACGGGAATTCGACTTTGTGCTGGGTTGGGTTGCCATCATCATCCTCCATGGACTGAAATCCAACTTGCGGGGCTGAAAATCGCACTAGGGGGCACTTTGTTCCCGATCGGCACGTAGATTTTTATTGAACGAAGGGGCTTGGAACATTGGGTCCAGATCGAAGTTAGCCTCCGCTGCTCAGTCACAATCGGCCTCGCAGATCCCGGGAACCGAATTCAACGGTCCGGGTTTGGCATACCAGGCAAGAACAACCATCAAGGACTGCGCGATATGAATTTCCAACTGCGTCATGGACATTCTGGCCTCCTCAGCGCAGATCAAAACGCTCCGATCAGGACTGCCGAGCACAGCCACGCCCTAATTGCGCATCTCAGCCGTCGACACTATTCCAGCGTATTGTCATTAGGTTGCTCGCCCATCACCGCTAACGCTGATCTTGCGCGGCGTGCTGACCGTTTTCTGGCTCTAGATGACGATCCGCGTTCCGTGGCAGCGGCAAGGGCCAGATTGATTTGTCGCCCGCAGGCACGGGTACGGCATACGACCGCGCCCAAGAACTGGCCGAGACGCGAGTTCGATCTGATCGTGATCTCGGAGATGATCGGGCGACTGAACCGTTTTGAACAGCGCGAGCTGGCGCGGAAATGCGCCGAAAGCCTAAGCGATTGCGGTGAACTTATCCTGCTCTGCGATCTTGAGGGCAGCGCAAGAACGATCGAATGCATCTCTGCGATCGAAGAATTTCGCCGCTCATTCGAACGCTTTCGACATCTGGACATCACCCGGCATGCGCATGCCGGCCCCATTCTTCATCTGACCATTACTGCTCGGGGGAAGATGAACCGCAGCTCCTTCTCTGACATCCGCCAGCACGCATGAGGCGCCAAGCGAACTCCGTTCAGCCAGATTCCCCGCAGCCCGCGAGCTCACCCGCAGAGATCCCGGTCCGTGGCTGGAAAGCGATAGCCGCCCGGCTCTGGCACGAAATTTCCGAGGACCACATCTCGGTCGTCGCAGCCGGTATCGCTTTCTATGCCCTTATCGCCTTGTTTCCGGCCATCGCCGCCTTGGTCGGGCTTTCGGACGTTTTTCTTGATCCTGGAGATCTGGCTGGCGAATTGACGCGCCTCTCGTCGCGTCTTCCCCCGAGTGCGGCCGCGATCGTTGAAGAGCAGGTTGTCTCAGTAACGGACGGGAACGGTGCCCGAAGCGGTCTGGTCGCGCTCATCGGAATTGCAATTGCAATCTATGGTGCGATGAAGGGCGTGCTGACCCTGATCGAAGGGCTTAACATCGCCTATGATGAACAGGAAAAGCGAGGGCTTGTCAGGCTCTATCTCACCGCTCTTGCGTTGACCCTAGCCATTCTGTTCGGATTTCTGCTGACTGTTGGGCTTGCCCTGATCCTGCCCGCGATCATCAACCTGCTGCCGTTGGGAGCCCTTGCCGAGACCCTCGTGCCTTGGGCCAGCTGGCTGGTCCTCGCAATATTTACCATGGTCGGTTTGGCAGTCGTCTACCGTTTTGGCCCCTCGCGCGAACCCCCGCGCTGGCGTTGGATCAGTCCGGGCGCCGCGCTGGCCACGCTGATCTGGATTGGCGGAACAGCAGCGTTCTCGCTCTACGTCCAGCAGATGGGCTCTTATGCCGAAACCTATGGTGCGCTTGGCGGTGTCATTGTGCTTCTGACTTGGCTTTGGCTCTCTGCTTTCTGTGTGTTGGCCGGCGCCGAATTGAATTCTGAAATCGAAAGGCAGGTCGGGCGAAGCACAGATAAGCAGCCCGCCCCGCAGTCCGATGTTGCCAAGGCCCTGCAACCGGCAGACACGACAACGCCCGTCGAGTCGACGCAGCAGAACTCGCCGATTTTGGCCACACGGGCATCCGGGCCATGCCGGTTGTCGCCGCTGCTTTTGTTCGCCGGGCTGGTGATCTGCCAGGCGATCCGACGGGATCGTCCCACGACACCGCCGAAAGCACGCTAACTCGCCTCGCAATTCCTCATCGGAGCGCAGATGCAGAGATATGACCCAAAGACGTTGCGCAGCGCGCTTCTGATCTGGCAGCGCAGCAGCCAGATTGCATGGCAGGCCCAACTGGTTGTCGCCCTGCGGCTTGCGGGGATGGCTGGCGCCTTGCCGCAAGATCCGACGGAAGCCTGCAGTATGGTCTGGGAAAAGCCCCAGGCCGCCTCCGATGCCCTTATCGGCATGTGGCTTGCAGTGGCGCACGGCCAAAGCGCTGACAAAGTAGTTTTAGCCGCGCTACGACCCTATCACCGTCGCGTCCATGCCAATGTTACGCGACTGTCGCGGCTCTCGCGCGCGAGCGGAGCTGATAGCAGCATGCCTCGTCGATAATTGGCAGCCAGTCGAGCTCCGACAAATCTGTTCCGGTTTGCCGCAGTTCTGCAGGAACAATCCGCTAACGAAGCTGGTTGAACGATCATTGCAAAGATCATGTAAATTCAATTCGAGGTAGAAATGGCCGGACGATTAATCGTCATTTCAAACCGTATTCCGATGGAAAAAACGGTTTCCGGTGGGCTGGTGGTCGCGTTACACGACGCACTTGGTTGCGCGGGAGGAATATGGATCGGTGCCCATCCCGAAACTGGAGTGGCCGACGAAGCCGTCGAAGAACTGGGCAGCTCGCCTTATCGGCGTTTGGCTTTCCGCCTGACCGAGGACGAGCAGGCCAACTATTATCTGGGCTACGCGAATTCCGTACTGTGGCCTCTCTGCCACCGCCGCGGCGATCTGGTCGAAATGCGATCGGAATATGAGGCGGCCTACCGAGCGGTGAATGCCCGTGTGGCGCGTATCGTTGCCCGGATCGCTGAACCCGATGATCTGATCTGGGTGCATGATTATCATTTCCTGCCCTTGGCCACAGAATTGCGCCGGCTTGGCGTAAGCAACCGGATTGGCTTTTTCCTGCATATTCCGTTTCCCGCGCTTGGCGACCTGTCCGTTCTGTCGCAGCCCGAGCGGTTTGCCGATGATCTGGCACATTACAATCTCATCGGGCTGCAAACCCGTGGCGATGTGGCGCGCTGTCTGGAAATGTACCGTGCCGATCCGAGGGCCGAATTCATGCCTGACGGTAGTATCAAATTCCGCGACCGTGTTACTGCAATCCGTTCGTTTCCCATCGGCATCGACACTGCTGGCTTTGCCGCCGATGCTTCTCAAGAGACCGTCAATCCCTTTGGGCGGGAGGAACCGGGCCGCTTCATCATTGGTGTAGACCGGCTGGATTACTCCAAGGGCCTACCGAACCGCTTTCGCGGCTTTGCCCGGTATCTGGAAACCCGCCCCGATGGCGCGCGTCCCTGCCTTGTGCAGATTGCGCCGCCGACCCGCCAACAGGTGCGCGCCTATCAAGACATCACCCGGGAGCTTGAAGAGATCGCGGGGCATGTAAACGGTGCCTTTGCCGAACTGAATTGGACGCCGGTGCGCTACATTCACCGCGCTGTTCCTCGGGTAGAACTGGCCCGGCTTTACCGCAAGGCCAGCGCCTGTCTGGTGACCTCTTTCGCCGACGGCATGAACCTGGTCGCAAAAGAGTTCGTGGCCGCGCAAGACCCGGGAAATCCTGGTGTGCTGCTGCTTTCCCGATTTGCTGGAGCTGCCGAAGATATGACGGAGGCCCTACAGATCAACCCGTATGACATCGAGGACATCGCAGCTGCGATTGGCACGGCACTCGAGATGCCGTTGGCCGAACGTTTGCGCCGGCATGAGGCCTGCCTTGATGTGGTTCGGAAAACCGATGTTGCGAAATGGTCAACCGATTTCCTGCGGGTCTTAATGACCTGCGGCGCGTCAGCGAATTTTCGTGATTTCGAGAAGCGTGGCGCATGGTGAGCAACTGCCGCCTTCTGACAGCACCAACAATGGAGAAGAACCGATGGCACGTGAAGAAAAGACGAACAGCCCCGTAAAACCCGAAAGTCCCTTGGGTGATGGCGCATATGCGACGGCCGATATCCCACCTGAAGCCGAAAAAGATAAGTTGAGCGCTGATCGGAAAACTACGGCACGTCAGCCACGCTGGAACAGGCCTACGGGAAGCGGCGCTGCGAGCGGTGATCCAACAGAATAGACATCGCATCGACCGCGCGCCGGTCTAGGTAATCTGCAGCTCAGGGCTGCGGTGCATTCTCGCTTCGCAGAATGATCCGTCCCCGGAATAGGTCCATATTGCTCTGTTCCTCAACTCGGGCGACATTGACATTCTCAAGGTGCACCCGCTGCTCTGGGCTGCCTTCTACGACAAGAGACGCGACATTGTCGCGCGGCATTTCGCCCTCGGGCAGGATCATGCGCTCGAGCGCGAATGTGTAGCCGGTCGGAGTTGGCTCTACCGACCCAAGGACCGGCTCAATATTGCTCAGAAAAAGTGTGGCGGGTTGCGGCATCGTCCTCGGCGTCCTTGCTCAGCTTTGCGATAGTTGTGCCCGGATCAGGTTCTCGATTTCAGGCAACGGATGGTTGGTCAGAACCTTCGGGATTTCCCTAACGACGCGGTCGGACACTTCCTTGTGCATCTTCTTGCGCAACTCGGACAAAACCTCGGGAGCGGCGATCAGCAGGATCTGTTCAAATGCCGCGCCATGCGCCTTTTCATACAGGAACTCGGCGAGATGATCTGCAAAGCGTTCCTTCGCCAATTCATGCCAGTCCGTGTCTTCATAGGCGGAGCGCGCCGAGCCGACGCTTTGCTGCTGTCGGCCGGGGCGGTTGGCTGATTGCTCGCGGTCCGGCGGGTTGTCTTGGGTGATCTCACGCTGGACCTGCAGGTCAGGGTTTTCGGTGTCCCCCTCGTTGATGAGGAAAAGCGCCTTATCGCCATCCGCGATCAGGACCCATGTTCCGTTCTTCAAGGGCTGAGCCATATCAATCTCTCCGCGCTGGACGAAGGTCCTGGACCATCGCTCTCGTTTGCTCAACCTGAAGATCCTGCGGATTGTTCCTGCGCATTGTCGTACCATCACGCCCTATCCAAGATTCCGCAGAGCCCTTCTGGAAGAATTTTGAACTTTGTCCCAGACCGGAATCGGGCAGAGGCGCATCGCATACACGACCCGCTTAGGCTTGAATGATGTTGGTGGGCCGCGGTTAAGGATCATCCGGCTATGCCGCCGCGATTGTGGAAAAAGACAAGGCGACGTGTGAGCGTGCGATAACGGTTTCCGTCAGCTAGGGCGCGCCGCTGCCTTGGTTCTGATCCGGGGCCTGCTGGCTTTGCGGATCCTCGGCGCGTTCATCACTGTGCCACACAAGCCGACCCGCAAAAAACACGCAGACCGTGACGCCAAAAATCGCGATCACGGCGATAGCAGCGCGCCAGAGGCGGTGAGCACTTGGATGGTTTCTGATCATTTCAGACACTCCGTTCGAGTGATTGGAACCAGCAAAGCCATCGTCTGTTCCCAGCATGAAATTTTCGTGAGCCAAGGGAACAACCTTCTCTTTACGCGGGTAGCCCTTGAGACCACCACGATCCGGGAGAACCCGCCATGTCTTGGCAACCTGCCACTCCGGTCCCAGCTGTCCGGTCACCCATGATTTCCTTGCTGGGGTCGTTTCCGATCGCCTGCTTCAGCCTGACCCTCGCCGCCGACATAGCCTATTGGCAGACGGAAAATTTGATGTGGCTGAACTTCTCGGCTTGGTTACTGGCGGTTGGCCTGCTTTTCGCAAGCCTTGCTGCGATCTGGTGGCTGCTGGGTCTGCTGCTTGGCTGGTGGCGTGCGCGGGGTTGGACCGTAGTGCTGGGCGCTCTGGTCCTGATCGTGGCCTTCCTGAACAACCTAGTCCATGCCGGAGATGGCTGGACCGCCGTAGTTCCTTTGGGAATCTCGCTTTCCCTGCTGACGGTGCTTCTGATGTCGGCCTTGGGGTTTTCCGCGGCTAGTAACAGGGGACAGATATGATGTTGTCCACCGCCATGCACCTTGCCCTTGCCCTTGCCGCAGGCTGCGCCCTGTCCTTTGCGCCGGTCGCAATAGCACAGGACGATTTCGACACGCTCAGCCAGACCGGCGCGGATCCGGTCCTGCCGGAACCCGATTACATCAGCCTGTGGCCGCAACTGAAGGTGGCCGAGGTCATCGGTTGGTCCGACGGACGGGCCCCCGCCGTTCCCGATGGGCTGACGATCACCGCCTATGCCAAGGATCTCGTCAATCCGCGGGCCGTCCATACCCTGCCCAATGGCGATGTGCTGGTCGTTCAGTCCCGTGGTCCCGAGGGCGCGCCGAAATCCCGTCCCAAGGACATCATCCGGGAGTGGATCATGGCGATCTCGCATGGCGGAGGTGGCCCGCAAAAAGAAAGCAACATCGTCACCCTGCTGCGCGACACGGATCGCGACGGCGCCGTGGATGAACGCAGCGACCTGCTGACCGGGCTGGATTCCCCCTTTGGCGTCGCATGGATCGATGACACGCTTTATGTCGCCGAAAGTGCTGCGGTCGTGGCCTATCCCTATGCTTTGGGCCAGACCGAGATCACCGAAGGTCCGCGCATCCTGACGCCATTGCCCGGCGGGCCGATCAATCACCACTGGACCAAGGATCTGGCCCTTAGCCCCGACGGACGGCTGCTTTACGCCTCGGTCGGGTCGAATTCGAACATCGCCGAAAACGGTATGGAGGCCGAGAAGCGCCGCGCCGCGATTCTCGAGATCGACCGCGCGACGGGGGCTAGCCGCATCTTTGCCTCCGGCCTGCGAAATCCCAACGGGCTGACCTTCCATCCCGAGACCGGCGCGCTTTGGACCGTGGTCAATGAGCGCGATGAACTCGGTCCTAATCTTGTGCCGGATTACATGACCAGCGTGCAGGACGGTGGTTTTTATGGATGGCCCTATAGCTATTACGGCAATCATGTCGATCGCCGGGTCAGGCCGGAACGACCGGACATGGTGGAAAAGGCCATTGCCCCCGACTACGCACTGTCGAGCCATGTCGCGGCGCTTGGTTTGACCTTCACCAACGGCTCGGCCCTGCCCACGCAGTATGCCAATGGGGCCTTCATCGGGGAGCATGGCAGTTGGAACCGTAACCATTTCAATGGCTACAAGGTCATCTATGTGCCGTTCGAGGGTGGCCGCCCTGCAGGCCCGCCGCAGGATGTCGTAACCGGATTTCTGGATGGCGACAGCGCGTTAGGGCGGCCTGTTGGGTTGGGCATCGACGGCACAGGGGCGCTTCTGGTCGCCGATGACGCCGGAAACACGGTCTGGCGGGTCGCGCCGTCCGATGGGACCGTCATTCCACAGCCCATCGGAACGGATATGCGCGCCGCCCCCGCATTGACGCAATAAGTCAGGGCACTTTTTCCTGCCCCGATGGTTGTGGTCTGGCAAGCCGACAGGGAGCCCATGCCAAACCCAGTTCCGCAGCGATATCACGGCCTTTCAGGAATGGCGTGGCTTTCCACGCTGTTTCTCGCCGGATGCAAGGGGCAGCAATCCGTCCTTGCACCGGCCGGACGCGACGCCGAGGTGTTGGCGGGGCTGTTCTGGGTCTTGCTTGCGGGTGCGGTAGTCCTGTGGCTCGCGGTGAACGGGCTCATGCTTTACATCGCGCATCTGAACCCCCGCCCCCAGTCGCGCCGCATGGCCGAGGGGCTCATCATCGGCGGGGGTATCGTACTGCCAACGCTGCTGCTGACCGCGCTGCTGATCTATTCCCTGCGCGAGATGCCGCGCCAGCGCGAAGCCGGCAGCGGGCTGACCGTGAGGATCACCGGGGAAAGCTGGTGGTGGCGGGTGGAATATCTGCGCGAGGGCACCCCCATCGCTAGCGCGAACGAAGTGCGCCTGCCCACCGGAAGCCGCAGTGAACTGGTGCTTGAAGCCAGCGAATACATCCATTCCTTCTGGATCCCCGCCTTCGGCGGCAAGACCGACATGATCCCCGGACGGACGACGCGCATGTCGCTGGAACCCACCAAATCCGGGGAATATCGCGGCCAATGCACAGAATTCTGTGGCGAAAGCCATGCGCGAATGGCGCTGATCGGCGTCGCAATGGAACCGCAGGATTTCGCGGAGTGGCTGACAGCTCAGGCAGGCCCCGCCGATGACCCACTGACCCCTCAGGCGATGCGGGGCCGCGACATTTTTCTGCGCGAGGGCTGCGGCGGCTGCCACACGATCCGCGGCACTCCGGCGCAGGGTGCGGTTGGCCCCGACCTGACGCATTTTGGCGGCCGCCGGTCCTTGGCCGCCGCTACGTTGCCGATGGAACGGCAGGCGCTGATCGACTGGCTGCGCGACCCCGCCGCGATCAAACCCGGTGTGCGCATGCCCGCCTATGACCACGTGCCCGAAGCCGACCTTGCCGATCTTGCGACCTATTTGGAGGGTTTGGAATGAGCGCGAGTGATGTTTCCCCGACCGCTCCAGGTTCGGATGTCCTGGACAGCCCGATGCAGGGCGTCTGGCCCCCCACACCGGCCATGCTGGCCAGCCCCGTCGATCCCGACCTGTCCCGCGCGCAAGCCAAACGGCTGCGCAAGGCATGGGAAACGCCGCGCGGCTGGCGTCATGTCACCGCCGTCAACAACACCCATGTCGGGAAATGGTATGCGATGACGGCCTTGGCCTTCATGCTGGGGGCGGGGGTGCTGGCTCTGCTGATGCGCATCCAGCTTGCGGTGCCGGAGAACGGCTTTCTCGATTCCGACCGTTTCAACCAATTTTTCACCATGCATGGCTCGGCGATGATGTTCCTCTTCGCCGTGCCGATGTTCGAGGCGATCTCGATCCTGCTGCTGCCCGCGCTTCTGGGCACGCGCGACATGCCTTTTCCCCGGCTTTCCGCCTACGGTTACTGGTGTTTCCTGATCGGCGGAATTTTCGTGCTGGGCTCGGTGCTTTTTGATGCCGCACCCAGTTCCGGCTGGTTCATGTATCCGCCGCTTGCCACAGAAAGCGAGGGGATCGGCGCGGATATCTGGTTGCTAGGGCTGTCCTTCATCGAGGTCGCCTCGATCGCCGCGGCGGTCGAACTGATCGTCGGCGTCATCAAATGCCGCCCGCCGGGGATGCGGATCAACCTGATGCCGCTTTACGCATGGTATGTACTGGTCGTAGGCGGGATGATCCTGTTCGCCTTTCCGCCGCTGATCGCAGGGGATTTCCTCTTCGAGTTGCAGCGCTCGCTGGACTGGCCTTTCTTCGACCCTGATCGCGGCGGCGATCCCTTGCTGTGGCAGCACCTGTTCTGGATTTTCGGCCACCCCGAGGTCTATATCATCTTCCTGCCCTCGATCGCGATCGCGGCAATGGTCGTGCCAACTGCGGCCCGCGTTCCCATCGCGGGCTATAGCTGGATCGTCCTTTCGGCTGTCGGGACGGGCTTTTTAAGCTTCGGGCTGTGGGTGCACCACATGTTCACCACCGGCCTGCCCGCCTTGTCGCTGGGCTTTTTCTCGGCTGCGTCCGAGGCTGTGGTGATCCCGACGGGCGTGCAGATATTTGCCTTTCTTGCCACGCTGATGGTTGGGCGGGCGCGGATGATCCTGCCGATGCTTTGGATTGCAGGGGCCGTCGCGATCTTTACCGCCGGAGGTCTGACCGGAGTGATGGTGGCGCTGGCCCCCTTCGACTGGCAGGTACACGATACCTATTTCATCGTGGCCCACCTGCATTACACGCTGTTCGGAGGAATGGTCTTTCCGGTGATCGGCGGGGTCTATTACTTCTTTCCCGTTATCAAGAAGAAGAAACTGTCCGAGAGACTGGGCCGCTGGTCCTTCTGGCTGTGCTTTACAGGTTTCAACATCTGCTTCCTGCCGATGCACCTGACCGGCCTTCTTGGAATGCCGCGCCGGGTCTATACGTATCAGGCCGATCTGGGCTGGAACGCGCTGAACCTCGTCTCGACGGTGGGGGCCTTCGTGCTGGCCTTGGGCATTCTGGTCTTTGTCTGGGATCTGGTGCGCCCCAAGCGCCACGAGCCGCATACCCCGCGAAACCCCTGGGGCGCGGGGACGCTGGAATGGACGCATGACGTACCGGATGAGCCGTGGGGCGTGCGTTCCGTGCCCTATATCACGTCGCGCTATCCGCTGTGGGACCAGCCCGAGTTGCTGGCGCGGATGGATGCCGGGCGCTTCTACCTGCCCGACGCGCCCGAGGGCCTGCGCGAAACGATGATTACCTCGGCCGTGGATGCCGTGCCCCTGCATGTTGCGCGGCTCAGCGGGCCGGGATGGTCGCCGCTTGTCGCTGCCCTGTTCACCGGCGGGGCATTCATCCTGCCGACTTTCAAGATCTACACCCCCGCGGTCATCTGCGGGCTGCTGGCCATTGCCGCGATCCTGTTCTGGCTATGGACGGCAACCGCGCGCATTCCCGAAAAGCCCTTCAAGGATGGAGGCTTGGGGCTGAGGCTGCCGACCTATGTCTCGGGGCCGAAGGCGCCGGGATGGTGGGCGGTCTTCATCACCATGCTGGGCGATGCGACGGGTTTCGCAAGCCTTGTTTTCGGCATGTTCTTTTATTGGACAGCGCGGCCTGACTTTCCGCCGCCGGACAGTCCCCATGCCGATCCTGTGCTTTCCGGGATCGCGGCATTGCTGTTTGGCGCCGCATGGGCCGCCACGCGTCTGGCGCGCGGGCTGAACGCGGCGGGCCTGATCGGTGCCGCGCGGGGGTCGCTTCTGGCCGGGCCGCTGCTTGCGCTGGCAGGATGCGGTGCGCTGATCGCCGCGATCCTGCATCTAGCCCCGCAAACCCATGTCTATCCCGCGATGGTCTGGGCGCTGGTGATCTGGACAGTCAGCCATGTGCTGTGCGGCGCGATCATGCAGGGCTATTGTCTTGCCCGCAGTCTGGCGGGCCGCATGACGGCGCAGTATGATGCGGATCTGTGGAACACCACGCTGTTCTGGCATTTCCTGCTTGCGACCTGTTTGATCGGCACGGCGATGGTCGCCTTGATCCCGAGAGCGATGTGATGGCGCAAAGGCATCGCAGCCTGTGGCACATGATCATCGCGCCCGTGATCTGGGCTTTGCATTTTCTGGCGGTCTATTGCTTTAGCGCAATCGTCTGCGCCAAGGCCGCGCCCTTTGGCTGGGCGCAGGGTGGTGTTCTGGCGATGACCGCCGTCGCGCTGGCGCTGATCTTTTGGCAAGCCGTGCTGGCGTGGCGGCAGTGGGACTTTCTTGACGATGGGGATCATGTCCACGAACGCCCCACGGCCACTTCGCGGCGCGAGTTTCTGGGCCATGCCGGCCTGCTGCTGGCAATCGTCTCGTTCATCGCAGTCACGTTCGTGACCCTGCCCGTGCTGTTTGTGGGTGATTGCCGATGATGTGCAGGATTGCCGCTGTCCTTGTCCTTGCGATCCTGTGGCTGCCCGATTGGCCCGTCCTCTTTGGCTCATTTCCCGGCCATATGATCCGCCATATGGGTCTTGTCGCCATTGCCGCGCCGTTGGTCGTCCTGGGCTGGCCGCGGCTGCAACGCTTGGCCCCGCCCGTTCTGCCCGCCACCGTCTTCGAGGCCGTCATCGTCTGGGCCGCCCATATGCCGCTGCTCCACGCTGCCAGCCGCCAGCAGGGTCCGGCATTTGCCGCCGAACAGGCGTTGTTCCTGTTGGCCGGGATTGCGGTCTGGGCGGGGGCAGGGCGGCAGAACGCGGCAATGCCAGGCGCTGTCGGATTGCTGCTGACCTCGATGCACATGACGCTGCTGGGCACGCTTCTTATCCTTGCGCCGCGCGATCTTTACGCGGCCTTGTGCGGGACGCCGCCCGACCTCGGCGGGCAGCAAATGGGCGGACTTATCATGCTGGGCATCGGCACGCCGATCTATCTTTTTGCCGGACTGGTCCTGACAGCCTCGGCCCTGAAAGAGAGGTCCGCATGACCCGCCTGCGCCAATTGCTTGACCGGATCTGCGGCTTCAGCGTGATGGTCACGATCGCTGCATTGGCGTTGGCAGGCTTGGTCGCGGCAGCACTGGTTATCGGGGTCGGACTTTACAATGTCTCGGCCCGCAAGGGACATTTCGCGCCGGTCGAATGGGCGCTACACACCACCTTTCGCAATTCGGTGAAGCTGCGGGCCTCGGAACCCGCGCCGGACGCGCTGGACACGCCCGAGATGATCGCGCTGGGGGCCGGCCATTACGAGCAGGCCTGCCGGATGTGTCACGGCCGCCCCGGCGCGACCCAATCCGCGACCATTCGCGCCATGGAACCGGCCCCGCCGCATCTGCAATCTCTGGCCGGCGATTGGAGCGCCGGCGAATTGCATTGGATTATCCATCAGGGGGCCAAGATGACCGGCATGCCGGCTTGGCCTGCTGCGCGAAAGGACGATGTCTGGCCGGTCGTCGCTTTTCTGCGGGCTGCCGTGCAGATCGACGGCGCGAGCTATGATCGGTTGACCGGCGGCGAGGCGCAGGGGCGATGCAGCATGTGCCACGGCGCAGATGGAGCATCGCGAAATCCCCTTGTTCCCCGTCTGGATATCCTGTCGCCCGACTATATCGCGGCCAGTCTGCGCGCATATCGTGGCGGCCAGCGCGACAGCGGCATCATGGCGCAAGCGGCATCCGGCCTGAGCGATGCGGAAATCAAGCGCCTGTCCACAAGCTTCGACGCACCACCGGGCGCAATGCCCGCCACAGCCACAGGCCCAAGCGTGGCGGTTGCCGCGCGGGGTCGCGGTTCCGTTCCCTCGTGTCGCGCCTGCCACGGTCCGTGGCCCGCGCCCCTGAACAGGGGCTTTCCTTCGCTGTCCGGCCAACATGAACCCTATTTGCGGCGCCAGCTTAAATTGTGGCGTGACGGGCCTCGGGGCGGTGGAGAGCTGGCGCAGTTGATGCATATTGCCGCGCGCGACCTGAGTGATGCGGAAATCGACGCACTCGCCGCATATTACGCGACAATGCCCCAGGCGCGGCTTAACCCGAACGAAGGAAGCGGACGATGACGAATGTTCAGATCAAGACGGATGCCCAGCGGATTGCCTGTGACAAGCTGCTTGTGGCCTTACCCGCCCTTGTCGATCGTGAAAGCTTGCATCGCGTACTGGATTGGCTGGAAACGCGGCAGATCCTGCAGGACGGGCAAGAGGATCCCGGCGTGGTGGAAACCGATGGGCTGGCACTGGAACTGGCTCTCGCCGACGAGTTTCGTCATATGGCAGAGACTTTGCGAAAAGTGATACGGACTTAAGCGTGACCTGACAGCTTTACGATGCTCACCCATACCAAGTCGGCGACGCCGATAAAGACGTGGGCGATCTCGCCCGTGCCGACGCAGCACTAGGCGGGCTTCTGGCAGTTGTCGCGCCAGTTTCCTGCGTTCAGATTCGACATGCTTGAACACGTCGCCCTTGGCCGTGGCGAAACCCGCGCCGGCCGATGTTCCTGCCGTTTGCACAGATTTTCCGGCTGCATTCAGAACGGATCAGGCAGCTTCGGCAAAAGCCGGGCTGGGGTCATCGGGAAATCATGCATTCGCACTCCGCAGGCATTGTAGATTGCATTTGCAACTGCCGCGGCCGCGCCGCAGATCGCCAGTTCGCCCACGCCCTTGGCCTGAATCGGACTGGCCGGGGCGTCGCGCTCTTCTAGCAGGATGACCTCAAGCGCGGGGATATCGGCGTGGCAGGGCACATGATAGCCGGCCAGATCGTGATTGGTCATCTGCCCGTCCCGCAGGTCAAAGCCCAATTCCTCGGTCAGGGCCGAGCCGATGCCCCAGACCATGCCGCCAAGGCATTGCGACCGCGCCGTACGGGCGTTCAGCACGCGGCCGAACCCGAATGCGCCCAGCATGCGCCGCAACCGCGTCTCGGCGGTAAAGGCGTTCACCGCGACTTCGCAGAAAAACGCACCATAGCTTGCCTGCGCATAATCCTTGTCGGTCTTGCCGGGCTTGATGCGACCGATCTCTTCCATCGCCTCGCCGCGCAGAAGTTCGATGACCGCCACCTCGCGCCCTGAGGCAATGGCCATGCCGTCGCGCAGCTCCAGCGCCTCAATCGGCACGCCCAGCCGATGCGCCAGCTTGTCGCGGATCGCCTCGCAGGCGCGAAAGACGGCCGAACCGGTGGAACTGGCGCCGAAACTGCCGCCCGAGCCCGCGCCCGAAGGCAGGCTGCTGTCGCCCAGTTCGACGGTGACCCGCGCGATTGGCACGCCCAGCATTTCGCCCGCGATCTGGCCCAGAATAGCATAGCTGCCCGTGCCGATATCGGTCTGGTCGGATTGGACGCGCAGACTGCCATCGGGTTCCAGCCGCACCCTTGCGGCGGCGGGCCTGAGCATATTGACCCGCGCCGCCGAGGCGACGCCCATGCCCAGCCACCATTCGCCCTCACGGGTCATGCAGGGGCGTGGCTTGCGGTCCTGCCAGCCAAAGGCACGTGCTCCCTGATCCAGCGCCTCGATCAACATGCGTGAGGAATAGGGCCGGTCCTTGCCTGGCTGGCTGGAGGGCAGGTTGCGCTTGCGCAATTCGATCGGGTCAAACCCTGCCTTTTCGGCAAGCTCGTCCATCGCGGCCTCGAGGACCTGCATCCCAACTGCCTCACCCGGCGCGCGAACCGAGCCGCTTGTCACCCGGCTGATCCGGGCGAGATTCACCGCAAGCTTGCGATTTTCACCGCTATAAAGAAACTCGGTGGCTTGGGTCACAGGTTCGGCAAAAGGTTCGTCCGGCAGGTTCGACACCCATGCCTCATGTCCGATACCAGCCAGGTACCCCCCCGCATCCAGCGCGAGGCGCAGGCGCTGTCCTGTCTCGGAACGGCGAGTGATCGTGTCAAAGACCTGCTGACGGCTCAGCACGACGCGCACCGGCCGCCCCAACTCGCGCGCCGCGATGGCAGCGGCGACCGCATCGTGCGAGATGCCGAGCTTTGACCCGAAGCCGCCTCCGACATAGGCCGAGCGGATGCGCACATGGCGCGGCGCTATACGCAGCGAATCCGCCAATTCCTTGACGTTATGCGAGATCATCTGGAAGCTGCCCCACAGCGTCAGATCGTCGCCCTGCCATTCGGCGACCGAGGCATGAGGCTCCATCGCGGCACTGGCATGGCCTTCGGTCGTGAAGGTCAGATCGACGCTATGGGCCGCCTCTGCCATCGCCTGATCGAGATCGCCCAGCACGACCGGCTTGCGCCCCGGTTCGGTTTCCAAGCCTTCAGGATCAAGGGGGACCGTCGCGGAGGCTTCGTATTCTACCCGCAGCGCCTTGGCGGCATGGGTGGCCTGCTCGAATGTCTCGGCCACGACAAGGGCGATGGGCTGGCCGTGATATTCGACTGCGCGGACATCCTGCACGGGTGCTTTCCCCGCCGTGCCCTGCGCCGGACGACGCAGCATGCGCTTGTCGGCAAACACGCCCAGAACGCCGGGCATGGCCAGAACCTCGTCCTTGTGCAGGGCAATGACCCTGCCTTGCGGGATTGTCGCGGTGACAAGTACCCCTTCGGCGCAGTTCGGGGGATGATGCTCGGCGGCATAAGGGGCGACTCCGCAGACTTTCAGGCCGCTTTCGGGGCGCTCCAGCGGCGCGCCTATCAGCCCCTGGCGGGTTCGATCCAACAGGTTGCGCTGATCGGGAATGTCATAGGTTCCGAACATCATTGCCTCCGATTCCAGTTGCTTCGCGCAGCACCGCGATCAGGCTGCGCCGCAAGAGCGGGATCTTGAAATCATTGCCGCCCTGCCCTTTCGCCTGATTGACCAGCAAATCGGCGGCCTCGGAGAACAGCTGGTCGGACGGCTCGTTGCCGATCAACGCCCGCCCCACAGCCGGATCATGCCAAGGCTTGTGCGCGACGCCGCCAAAAGCCAGATCGGCGCGGGTGATGCGGCCTTGGTCCAGCGTGACGATCGCCGCGACGGACACCAGCGCGAAGGCATAGGAAGCTCGGTCACGGATCTTGCGATAGATCTGCTTACCGCCCACTGGCGCGGGAAGCTTGACCGAGGTGATGATTTCGCCCCCGGTCAGCACATTGTCGAGATGCGGATCCCCGTCCGGCAGCCGATGGAAGTCCCGCAGCGAAACTTGTCTGGAGCCGTCGATGCCCTCGATCTGGACCGAGGCGTCGAGCGCTGCCAGTGCCACGGCCATATCCCCCGGATAGGTCGCTATACAGTGCTCCGTCGCACCAAAAATGGCGTGATCGCGGTTGACCCCGCCGATCGCATCGCAGCCGCTGCCCGGTTCGCGCTTGTTGCAGCGCGTGCCAAGGCGCATGAAATAGGTACAGCGGGTGCGCTGGCACAGATTGCCCCCTGTTGTTGCCCGATTGCGCAATTGCGGGCTAGCCCCGGCCAGAATGGCGCGTGCCAGCAGCGGATAGTCGCGCCGCACCCGCAGATCGGCAGCGCAATCGGCATTGCGCACCAGCGCCCCGATCCGCAGTCCGTCTCCGTGCGGGGAAATCTCGTTCAGGCCGATATGGTTGATATCCATCAGGCGCGAGGGCGTTTCGACCTCGAGCTTCATCAGGTCCAGAAGATTGGTACCCCCTGCGATGGGTTTGGCAAATTCCCCGATGGCCTCGGAAAGTTCGGTGGCGCGGGCATAGTCAAAGAATTTCATCGCGCCGCCTCCATCGCGTCGCGAATGGCCGCGAGGATGTTCGGATAGGCCCCGCAGCGGCACAGATTACCGCTCATTCTCTCGCGCAACTCATCGTCGCTCGGCACGGGATTATTCAGATCGGCGCTGACATGGCTGGGCCAACCCTGCGCCAGTTCCTCGATCATCGCGGTGGCCGAACAGATCTGGCCGGGCGTGCAATAACCGCATTGGAAACCGTCATGCGTGACGAACGCCCGCTGCAGGACCGAAAGCGCCTCAGGTGAGCCCAGCCCCTCGATCGTGGTGACCTCGCAGCCATCCTGCATCACCGCGAGCGTGAGGCAGGAATTGACTCTGCTCCCATCGACGATGACCGTGCAGGCCCCGCATTGACCATGATCGCAACCCTTCTTGGTCCCGTACAGGCCCATATCGTCTCGCAGAAAGTCCAGAAGGCTTCGTCGCGCATCGCCCGAATATCGGCAGGCTTTGCCATTGACGCGGAAATTGGCTGGCGGATTTAGGGGCATGGGATCCTCATCGTGCCGCTTGGCTTGTTTTGGTGGAACCACGTTACACCCGGGATGTTCCATCAGCAGGCAACATCACTGGCCCTTACAAGCATCGGGCAGGCCGTCGCAAATGCCGGCAAGGCCCAGATCGCCCGGTGGCGTGCTCCGTGAGGAGTCACATCGGTGGTCGCTCAGCGCGTGACCCACCCCAAACGCGCCGCAATCGCGCTGGCCGAGGCTGAAAACCGCCAGCGCCGCCAGCGCGAGAGCACGCGCTGCACTATCAAATTGGCGCAAAAACGAGCTACATGCTTGTTCTGACGGTGTGAATTGCGTCCTCGCGTTCCCGATCTCGGGAAAGCCGGCGCGCAACGGTCATTCCTTGCCGTAATGCGGGCTGTTGCGGTTCGGGTCTTCAGTGACCGAGTTACCGGCATCAATTCGCTGCTGGCGCTGATCGATCACATTGGGGGCGGGGTGGCGCAAGGCCTCCGGCCCCGTCAGGGGCGGCTCGCGCGGCGTGGGGACCAGCCGCTCATGCCCGGACGCACGCTGCGTCGATTTAGGGGGAGTTCTTGAAAGGCCCGTCCACAGGCCAAACCCCATTGCTGCAAAGCCACAGACCACTGCAGGGAAGGCAAGCGCCAAATGCCAGCCGGGGCTCAACCTCTCCGGCAAAATACCGTAGTCGATGACGAGCGCGAGGAGCGCAGTCCCGAACCCGGCCACGGCAGCCGAGCTGATCAGCCTGAATATGCCCCAAGCGATTACCGCCCAGAACAGGCAGGAAACGATATGGATGGCGAGCCCCAGTATCGTATGGGCCATATCAACGCCACGGAACTGTGCAACCTCCGGTCCCCATATGGCCTGCGTCGTGACATTCAGCGGCATCCAGAACCCATGACCGGCCAGCACCGCAAGAGTGCTGAGTGCAATCAGCGAGAACGCCGCCGCGATCAGCCCCGCGCGCAGGATTATGGTGGTATCAAAAACAGACCTTTCGCGCGACATGGGCATACTCGCAACCTTGCTTTCGCGTCTCAAACCACTGTCGCCGCGCATTGTTCCCGGCCGATCACCCTGTCTTCAAGTTGATGGGTCCTCGGATCTCGCCGGAACTTCGACGCGGTTTAAGCGATCCGCGTGCTCATCGCTGCGGTACGCTCACGGCGAACAATCTCAGCCCCATTTTCCGCACAGCACCGGAAACATTCAGCCGCGTCGCGGGTTACCAGCCCTCGAAAACGGGCAACAGCTCGATGCAGAAAGGAAGACGCCATGAATAACGCGGTTGGAACCTTGGTTTCGTCGGCCAATGTAAACGGCACGGCGGTCTATGGTCGAGACGGCAGCCATATCGGCACCATCGACCATCTGATGATCGACAAGCTTTCGGGCAAGGTCGCCTATGCAGTGATGGGCTTCGGCGGGTTTCTGGGTATGGGCGAGGAACATATGCCCGTCCCATGGAATGCGCTGAGCTACGACACGGCGATGGGAGGATTCGTCACCGACCTGACCGAAGATCAGGTCAGCGGTGCCCCCGCACGTAGCGAGGGGTGGGATAGGGATCGCGACTGGGAGACCCGGACCTACGATTACTACGGCATCCCACCCTACTGGATCTAAGTTCATCGCCTTTCTGTGCTTGAACGGCGAACCGGCAAATGGGTCGGGATCGTTTGTTTGCCAATACCACCACCCAGGAGAACCAGAGATGGATCACGCATCCCACCAGCGCCTGAATGAAAACGAACTGACCGATGCTGTGCTTTCCGGCGCAACTGTTTACGGGCCGGGCGACGAGCACGTCGGCACTGTCTCGCATTTGCATGGCAACGGCGCAGCTGCTCAGGCGATCATTGATGTTGGCGGCTTTCTTGGTATCGGCGCCAAGCCCGTCGCGATCCGCGTCAGCGAGATCGACTTCATGCGCGATGAAGCGGGCACCGTTCACGGCGTCACTCACCATGACAAGGACGCGTTGAAGGCCCTGCCCGAACATCACCACTAAAATAGAACAATGGCGGCGCCGCGACCGCGGCGCGGCCTTTTCGGCAAGGAGTTGAATCATGCCAGCCAGATCGAAAGCCCAGCAAAAGGCCGCCGGGGCCGCTCTGTCGGCGAAACGCGGCGACACCAAGAAAAGCGAACTCAAGGGTGCGTCAAAGGAAATGTACGATTCCATGTCCGAAGACCAGCTTGAGGATTTCGCCAGCACCAAGCGCAAGGGCAAGCCCGAGCACGTCAAAAAGTAGCGGCCTTGTAGCTCGGCCCCCCTGCCTCGCCCGTGCCGCTGCGGGTGGTGTGTGACGCCTGCAAAGCGTCACGGAGTTTGACGATGATGCGGGGGATTCAAGATCTGGATAACGTAAAGGCCGAGTTCATCACCGGTCTGCAATGATCGCATTTCTCGGCCTGACCGGCAGCGGAGGCGTCTTCCATATGCAAGAGGTCCGCTTGGGCAATGCCGTGGCCCAGATTCCTCGGGTCGCCCGGTGGGAGGCCTCCGACGAGATCAGGATCACCTTCAACGCGCCGCGCGGGGACCATAACGTCACCGTGGGAATGGGTTTCTTTGACCGGTTCGAGATCGGATACCTCCAACCCGAACCGCAGGCTAGCACGCTAACTTCAAGCGGCCATCGCATGCGATTTGCTGCGGAGCTCCCATCCCCCCACGGCGTCCACATCTCAATCCGGCCGATGCATTTCGGCTGGACCAGCTTCACGCTGGAGCTGGATGGAGAAAGCAGGACTGTCCACGTCCTGATAGTGCCATAGGTGCGGCATGAATTCTGTCATCCGAGGCGTCGCAATCTACGCGATCCTTTTGCTGATAACCCGTTTATCGGGGCGCCGCACCCTTGCGCAGGCCACGCCCTTTGATTTCGTACTGCTGATGATCATCGCGGAAATGACCTAACAGGCGCTGCTCGGTGATGATTTGTCCTTAATCAATGCAGTGATCCTGATCTCGACGCTGTTTCTGGCCGATATCCTGCTGTCCTGTATCAAGCGCCATTCGCGCCGCGTCGCGCTGTAGTTGGACGGAGCGCCGACGGTGCTGATCTCGCAAGGTCGGATCGACGCCGACGCCCTGCGCCGATCAAGGATCGGCGTCAGCGACATTCTCGAGGCCGCGCGCCACCAGCAAGGGTTGCGCAATCTGGACGACATCGACGCCGCGGTGCTGGAAACCAGTGGCGGCATCAGCATCATCCCCAAAGCGGGGCGGTGACGCGGGAACAAGTGTGCCGAACACGGGTTTTTCCTTCCAAGACCAAAGCCCGCTGCGCACCCGGCCTTTATGGCGGCGCGGTCGGCTCCGGCCAGTGAGGATCGCGCATGAATGACTATCCCAAACCCCCCTTTCCCGAACAGAGCCAGGATCTTCCCGGCAGTTTTCAGAAGATGCGACCGCGCCCTGATCACGGTGAGAAATCCTGGCGCGGCGCGGGTAGGCTGGAGGGCAAGGTGGCCTTGATCACAGGCGGCGACAGCGGCATCGGCCGCGCCGTAGCCATTGCCTATGCCCGCGAAGGCGCGGATCTGGCCATCGCTTATCTGGACGAAAGTGAGGATGCGCAGGACACCGCCGCCATTGTAGCCGAGGCGGGGCGCGAATGCCTTCTGCTCCCCGGAGATCTGGGCGATGCCGGGCATTGCCGTGACGTGGTGGCGCGCACGGTCGAGAAGTTCGGTCGCGTCGATATCCTGGTAAACAACGCCGCCCATCAGATGAAATTCGATGAACTCGGTGATATTTCTGACGAGGAATGGCGGCGCACCTTCGCCGTCAATATCGATGCGATGTTCTATCTGTCCAAGGCCGCGGTCCCACATATGTCGCCGGGCGCGGCGATCATCAACACCGCCTCGATCAATGCCGACAAGCCCAATCCGACATTGCTCGCCTATGCCACGACCAAGGGCGCGATCCAGAATTTGACCGCCGGATTGGCGCAGATGCTGGCCGAAAAAGGTATCCGCGTGAATGCCGTTGCCCCCGGCCCGGTCTGGACGCCGCTGATCCCGGCCAGTTTCCCGCCCGAAGATGTCGCGAATTTCGGCGAGAAGTACCCGATGAAACGCCCGGCCCAGCCGGTCGAACTGGCATCGAGCTATGTTATGCTGGCTGAGCCAATGTCCAGCTACGTTTCTGGCGCCACCATCGCCGTGACCGGCGGCATGCCGATGATCTGAGAAGGGATTGACGATGAGACAACAGTTTTTGCGATTGGGCATAGGCATAGCGGCGGGCTTTCTGCTGAAATCCTTTCTGGATGCGCGCCGAAGTCGGCTCGGACAGGCCAAGCTAATACGTGACGCCGGTCCCGCCGCCATGGATGAGCCTCCAGAGAACTGGGACATGGTGGATGAGCAGGCCGACGAATCCTTTCCGGCCAGCGATCCTCCGGCCAATTACTGAAACATGCCGGAAAGGCTGGTTTTCGTCTCGGATCGCGAACCCGGTATCTCGCGCCGCCGCGCGGGCAAGGGGTTCAGCTATCGCGGACCGGATGGCAAGGCGCTTGACCGCGACGAACTCGTGCGGATCAAGGCTCTTGGCGTACCCCCCGCATACCGCGATGTCTGGATTTGCGCGCGCGCCAATGGCCATCTGCAGGCCACCGGCCGAGACGATCGGGGCCGCAAACAATATCGCTACCATCCGCTATGGAGCGAGGCGCAGGCACGCACAAAATACGAACAGCTGGCGGCCTTTGGGCGCGCCCTGCCCGCCCTTCGCCGCCGTCTGTCGCGTGATCTGCAAGGCGAGGTGGGCGACCGCGATTTCAGCCTCGCAGCGCTCGTGCTGCTCTTAGACCGAACCTGCTTACGCATCGGCAACCCTGCTTATACCGCCGCAAATCGCAGCTTTGGTGCCTCGACCCTGCTGACGCGGCATCTGAGCTTAAGCGAAGAGGGGCTGATCCAGCTGAAGTTTCGCGCCAAGGGCGGCAAGCTTTGCCGCCATATCCTGCGCGACAAGCGATTGAACCGCATCCTGCAAGAGATCGGCGACCTGCCGGGGCGCAACATCTTTACCTATCTGGATGCCGAGGGCGAGGCTTGCTGCCTGCATTCCCATGACGTCAACGAATACCTGACCGAGATCGCGGGCGAGGGCATGACTGCCAAAACCTTCCGCACATGGGGCGGAACTTTGGCGGCGTTTGAACTGGCGGCAGGCCTACCCCCGGATGCTCGGCTGAGCATTCGGATGATGGCAGATGCGGCGGCGGAACGACTGTTCAACACCCCCACGATCTGCCGCAAGTCCTATATTCATCCCCGCGTATTGGACTTGGCCGCGCATGAGCCAACCGAGCGCACGTCACTGTTTCATGGCCTCGCCCGACCCGAAATTGCCGGTTTACGCGTCGCCGAAGCACGGCTGTTGGCCTATCTTGAGAGTTTGGCTTAAGCGGCCCGCACCCAATCGGCGATTTTCCAAGTCCAACCGATCTCGCGCGAGCGGTTGGGCCGCAGATAGGCCCAATTCAGCAGTGCCGCAGGCACGCCCAAGACGATGCCGATCAGACCCGCCCAGGCAAAGGTGGCGACTGAAACCTGCTCCATCGCCAAGCCCGCGACCACGACGGCCCCGGCGATGCAGGCAACCCAGAGATGGATGAGAAATACACGAAGATAGGGGATCATGGTGATGCCCTCCCGATGATTTTCCAATCTTAGGAACCAGCGGGCAGGCCTGATGTTCCAATTTGCGATCATCTATCCACGCTGCTGCCCCCACCGCTCACGACATCTTGAGCGAACCACAATCAGAGAAGACGGTTTGATTACAGCGGCCTGACAGACGAAGCGATGCAGGACGCACAAACAAAGTGAGCAGCATCTGGCGAACACACCCGGATCGGAAATCGCCATTTCCGCCTCGGGAGTAGCCCGAGAGTGGCAGCCAGAAAAACCGAGCAAACAGAGCCGAACTCTCGCTCGAAGATGACGCATCGGCCAAGAAAAGGAGCTTACATGAAAGGTATTGTCGCATGGTTTCTCGGTGTCCCCGTCATCGTCATCATCCTGCTTTACGTAAGCGGAATCTTTTAAGGGAGTTGCGCCATGTCCCATAACACCGAGCCCGAACGCGCCATGCGGCGGCATCCCGCCGCGATCATCGGCATCATTCTGGCGCTCGTGGTTGCGGGGGTCGCCTTGGTCTGGTGGATGGGGGCCGATCCCGTAGCCGAAGACGATGTCAGTCGCACAGCGATGCCCGAGGCTCCAGCGGGCACTCCTGCCGCCGGCAGCCCGCCTGAGAACTAGCCTATGGCTCCCCGCGTCTTCTGGAAGGGATATCTCAAGCTGTCTCTGGTAACGTGTCCGGTTACCATGATGCCCGCCACAAGCGACAGCGGAAAGGTCCGGTTCCACACTTTGAACGCCCGCACCGGACACCGCATCGTCAGCCGCTTTGTCGACGAGGTCAGCGGCAAGACCGTCGAGGATGACGATCAGGCCAAGGGCTATCCTAAGAGTGAGGACGAACATGTCCTGATCGAGGATGAAGAACTCGACGCCGTGGCACTGGAAAGCACCCGCACCATCGATATCGAGATGTTTGTCCCCAGCGCCAGCATCGCGTGGATATGGTATGACAAGCCGCATTTTCTGAGCCCTTCGGATAAGATCGGCGAAGAGGCGTTCTCGGTCATTCGCGATGCGATGGCCGCGACAGGCAAGGTGGGGATCGCACGGCTGGTTCTTTATCGCCGCGAGCGCGCGGTGATGCTTGAGCCACACGGCAAGGGCATCGTTCTTTGGACTCTTCGCTATGGCGATGAGGTCAGGGATGCGGACGACTATTTCAACGAGAGCGGCAAGATCAAGCCAGATGCGGCACTGATGAAGCTGGTTGGCAACCTAATCGAACACCAGATCGTCGATTGGGATGACAGTCTTGTGCAGGACCCGGTACAGGAAAACCTGCTGGAACTGATCGCCGCAAAGGAAAAATCTCCGAAAAAATCACGCCGCTCCGCCGCGCCCGCAGCGGAACAGCCCGGCAATGTCATCAATATCATAGACGCGCTGAAGAAAAGCATCGCCGCCGAGCGAAAGGGTAAGTAGCGAGACCCGGTCCCACCTTCTTCGACGCGACCCTCAGGGTTTTGCGGGCAATGGCACAGCCGCGCCTCGAAATCCGTCCCAAGGATCGCTTTCCTGCATTTCAAGTCGGTCGCGCAGGTTTGCCACGGTGAAATACGCGGGGCCGATATCGGGACCAAGCTCGGCCCAGTCGAGCGGCGTGGATACAGGCGCTCCGGGCCGGGCACGGGTCGAATAGGGCGCAACTGCGGTCGCCCCGCGCTGGTTGCGCAGATAGTCGATGAGGATGCGGCCCCTGCGCTTTGATTTAGCGATCGTGGCGACATAGCGGTCAGGACTGTCAGCGGCCATCGCCTCGGCCAACGCCTTGGTAAATGCCTTGGCGGCGCGCCAGTCTGCCTTGGGCGTCAAAGGCGATACGACATGTAGCCCCTTGCCTCCGGATGTCTTGAGAAAGGCCGCAAGCCCAGCCGCCTCGAGCCGCCGTCGGACCTCCTGTGCGGCCTGGATCACCGCAGCCCAATCGACGCCATCTCCGGGGTCGAGATCCATCACGATCATATCGGGCCGTTCCCAATTGGCGACGGTCGCGCCCCAAGGGTGGATTTCCAGCGCCGCCGCCTGCACCAGCGCAATCAACCCGTCCAGATCGGTAATGCTGATCAGCGGGTTTTCGGATTTATGCTTGGGATCTATGACCGGCGCGACCTGTTTCCCCATCCCCTTCCAGACGTGTTTTTGAAAGAATTTCTGGCCCTCGATCCCCTCGGGGCAGCGCAGCAGCGCGAGCGGGCGTCCTGTGACAAACGGGACGATGCGGGGCCAGATTTCGGCATAATAATCGGCCAGCCTCTCTTTTGTGACACCCGCTTCGGGCCAATAGATGCGGCCGGGATGCGTCAGCTTGACCGTGCGGCGCTGGTCGGGAGCCGGTTTGGCGGGGGTTTCGCGCATGATCTCTCGCGGCTCTTTATCCTCGCGCAGCCCCCGGAACGAGGCATGGCGCAAATGGCCGTCGGCGGTCCAGGCCCGGAACTCCACCTCGGCCACCAGTTCGGGACGAACAAAGACAACCTGCCGCGCCGCATCAGCGCTCAGCTTGTCGTCAAAGGGGCTTTCCTTGACGCGCAGCGCCTGAAGGCGCTGATACAATTCACCCGCCAACTTGCGGCTGAAACCGGTCCCGACCCTGCCAACATGGTGCAACTTGCCGCCCTCATAAACACCCATCACCAGTGAACCGATCGCCTTGAGTGCAGCGCTCGAGGGTGTAAAGCCGGCGACGACAAACTCCTGTCGCGCCGAGCATTTCGATTTCACCCATGCCCGTCCCCGGCCCGAGCGATAGGTCGAATCCCGCACTTTCGAAACGATCCCCTCAAGGCTAAGTCGGCATGCGTGGCGCAGGACCAGCGAACCGTCATCTTCGAAATGGTGGCTCAAGCGGATCAACCCGTTACCATCGGGGACCAGCGGCGCGAGCAGCTCTTTGCGTTCGACCAGCGGCAGGCCGCGCAAGTCACGCCCATCGAGATAGAGCAGGTCAAAGACATAAAGGCGAAAGCGGTGATCCCGCCCGGCACTGAGATCGGCCTGCAAGGCCGAGAAATCTGAGGCGCCACTTCCCCCCTCGACCACCAGCTCGGCATCCAGAATGGCGTCCGTGAGAGGGAGTTCCCCCAATGCTTCAAGAATGCGTTTCCCGAATTTTGCCGTCCAGTCTAGGCCGCTGCGGGTCAGAAGCGTGGGCTTGCCGCCCTCGACCCGCGCCTGAAGCCGGTAGCCGTCAAATTTGATCTCGTGCAGCCATCGCACCCCCGAGGGCGCGGCACGGCCCAAAGTCGCCAGCATGGGTTCGACAAAACCGGGCATCGCGGCCTTTTTCCCGCGCCGCGCCGTCTTGCCCGACACATCCGCGCTATCGCTGTTTGAGATGACAGAGTGCGGTCGTTCCTCAAGGATATCCGGTGCGGCGCGGGCGAACTCGTCATCCCCTTTGATCAGCAGCCAATTATCGCGCTTTTCATCTGGCTTTCCCTGCATCTGCACCAGATGCCACCGCCCTTGCAGCTTCTCCCCTTGCAGCGTGAATTCCAGATGCCCCTTGGCATAGCCCTTGCTGGCATCACCTTCCGGCTGCCAGGTGCCGCGATCCCACAGGATCACCTCACCCGCGCCATATTGGCCCTTGGGGATCGTGCCCTCGAAGTTGCCATATTCCAGAGGGTGATCCTCGACATGCACGGCAAGGCGCTTTTCGGCGGGATCAAGGCTTGGACCGCGCGTGACCGCCCAGCTTTTCAGAACGCCGTCCATTTCAAGCCGGAAATCGTAATGCAGACGCCGTGCCGCATGTTTCTGGATCACGAACGCATTGCCGGATTTGCGCGCCTTGCGCCCTTTGGGTTCGGGCGTGGTGCCGAAGTCGCGCTTTTCGCGATAGGTTTCCAGCGCCACGTCTTAGCCCGTCTTCTTGCGCGATGGCCGCTTTCCCGCGAGGTCGGCACTTTCGAGCAAAGCGGCCATCAGATCCACGACCTGCGCCTTGGCGCGGCGTGGCTTCGCTGGGATCGTTTTACCCGCCGCCTTGGCCTTGACCAGAGCGGCCAGAGCGGCCTCGTAACGGTCGTCAAATGCCGCAGGATCAAAGCTGCCCGTCTTGGTCGTGATGATATGCTTTGCCAGATCAAGCATCTCGCCCTTGATCTTACGCTCGGGAATATCGTCAAACGCCTCTTCCGGGGAGCGGACTTCATGATCGAAATTCAAGGTATGGGCGATCAGGCCGCCATCGTCGGCGCGGATCAGCAGCACCCGAAGCCTGCGGAACAACACCGTCCGGGCCAGCGCGGCGACGTTCTTTTTTCGCATCCCGTCGCGGATCAGCACATAGGCTTCCCGCCCGGTGGGATCGGCGGGGGCAAGATAGTAGGGCTTGTCGAAGTAGAGCTTGTCGATCTGGCCACAGTCCAGAAACCCTGAGACCGCGAGCGTCTTGTCACTTTCTGGAATGGCATCGGCGATCTCGTCGGGGGTAAGGATAACATGCTCGCCCGAGGCGATCTCATATCCCTTGACCTGATCCTCGCGCGCCACCTCCTGCCCGCTTTCCGCATCAACGAATTCACGGCGAAGACGATCGCCCGTCTTGCGATTGATCATGTGAAAGCTGATCCGATCGGAGGTGGAGCTTGCGGTGTAAAGCGCAACCGGGCATGTCAGCTCGGAGATCTTCAGCATTCCTTTCCAGTTCGCCCGTGGTGCCATCGCACTGCCCCGCTTCCTGCCGCTCTGGATAAACATTTTCAGGAATGGGAGGTTCCGGAAACGATGCGTCCGGCTAAAATCAAACCCTCCGTCCCGAAAGAGGGCGGAGGGCTGACTTTACGTCCACATGACTATCGCAGGCATTCACCCGCGAAGGATCACATATCCGGCCACTCGAAAGCCGGAGCGGCCTCGAGCGCGGCCTTGTCGGCGGTGAAGACGATGAAATAGTCGTTTTCGGAGTCGCCGTCACGGATCACGCGAAGCTGGTCCATTGCGACAGCAACGGATTTCTCGCCCATACCGAGGAAGCCACCCACGTCAACAAGCACCGCCTTGAGCTGGCCGTCCTTGCTTAGAACCAGATCGCTGATCTCACCGACATTATCCCAGCCCTCGTCGACTTCGTTGATCTGGGCGCTGGCATCCACATCGGCCTCGGATACGTAAAGCCGCTTGCCGATAAAGGTCTCGGCGGACATATCGCCTGCTGTGGCCATATAGCTGAAGCCGGACGCCGGAGCAGCCGCGGTGGTATCCGCCGGAGCGACCGCAGTGTCCGCTGCGGGCGGAACGGTTGCATTATCTGCCGGCATTGGCGTTGCCGGTGCTTCTGTCGTCGCAGGCGGCGTGGTTTCCGTCGTGGTCTGAGCGAGGGCGGGACCAGCCAGCAATGCGACAACAGCGGAAGTTGCAAAGAATCTGTTCATGTCTCGATCTCCTTCTGAGCGGTCCGGTCTATCCGGTTGCCAGTTCAACGGGCGGAAGGCGGCATTGTTCCGACTAAAAACTTATTGTTATCAGGGATCAGAATACGGAACCGAACCAGTTTGCCTCAATGAGAGCGACTAGCAGCGATTGGCGGGCAATCTCACCTATTTCCTCAGTGATCGTTAGGATGCCCGCCTCAGAGCCTTTCGGGCAAAAACTCGAAGCTGGCCCGCAGTCCCGGATCATTGCTAGAAAAAGTGATCTCTGTCCCCAGTTCGGCGGCTGCGAGTCTGGCGATCTTCATCCCCAAACCCGTGGAACCTGCCATCGTCATCAGCCCCAATCCGCGACCGTTATCCGAGATTGTCACCCGGACTATGCCCTGCCCGGTTTCTTCCAGACTGACTGAAACGAGACCGGCCTTGCCGGGTGTAAACGCGTGCTTGAAGGCGTTCAGGACCAACTCGTTGACCAGCGTTCCGACGGCCACCGCCTGATCCGACGACACGTCAATCGAGACTAGCTTGGGAATGATGGTCACCCGAGGCGGAGCGAGCGCGGAAAGTTGCTCGCAGATCGACGCCAAATACTGGCTCAGATCGATGTGGTTGCTCCGTTCCGTCTTATAGAGCAATTCATGCATGGTGGAGATGGCGTCCACGCGGCTTTTCATCGAAGCAATTGCCGCAATCGACTCTGGTTCGCGCAGGTCGCGCATCTGGATGCGCAGTAGTGACGAAAGGGATTGCAGCGAATTCTTTACCCGGTGGTCGACCTCAAGGCGAAACATCCTTGATGCTTCCAACTCCTTGCGGAGTTCAAGTTGCACCATCACCTGTCGTGCAAGGACCCGCAGAGCATTTTTCTGGTGCGAAGAGAGTCTTCGCGGCCGATGATCCAGAACGCAAAGTGTTCCCAACGGCAGCCCCTCCGGCGTTTTCAGAAGGGCACCCGCGTAAAAACGCAGACCCGTATCTCCAGCACATAATGGATTGTCCGCCATGCGCGCATCCAGCGCGGTGTCTTCTATCTCGGTAAACTCATCCCGCAGGATCGCATGGGCACAAAATGACGTCTCGAGCGGCGTTTCTCGGGCACCCAATCCTACCTCAGCCTTGAACCACTGCCGCTCGGCATCGATAAGATTTATCACCGAGATAGGTGTAGCACAGATCTCCGAAGCAAGTTCGACGATTTCATCAAAGTCGGTTTCAAAATCGGTGTCGAGAATGGCGTAGGATCGAAGAGCCTTGAGACGCTGCCTCTGATGCGGGTGCGAGTCGGCTTTCATGATGTTCCTATTTCCAGAACCAGAATTCATAATTTTATAGAGAGATCAGAGTTGTCGGCAAGTCGCGAGGTTGGGTGTGCGCCAATAGGATACATCCCTTGGCACCGCCACTCTAATCTGCGCACAGCGCCTCGTCGACTTCGTAGGTCAAGCAGCATGAGATAGCCTAGGGCATTCGCAAGTTCTTACAATCTGAAGTCAGTCGAAGGGGGCTGGACAGCTGAGATCGCCCTCTTCGCAGTTCAGGAGTGATTGCAGCGCTGTAGATCTCGCCTCGGTCAACTCGGCCAAACATGAGCTGTGGATCATCGGATAGACGCTGCCCTCGACGACGGACGACGCGCGAAAGTCGCAGTCGGCATCGCGAAAAGCAATCCAAGCGCGTTGCGCTCGGACGAGAGCCGCCTTGCTGTCTGGTATATCCGCAAGCCGCGCCGAGACCTTCCCGTAGATCTCGTTCAACCGCCTGTCCGCTGTTCTATAATCTTGTTCGGCACATGCGTTCAATGTGAACTGATCAATCGCGTCCGCACAAACCGTCGGAGACTGGGCATCAGCGACAAGCGGCAACGCTGTAGTCAGGGTCGTTAACGCGATCATCATGACACGTGATTTCATGCGACTTCTCCGTTTCGCCGGTCTATCGTAAGTACCTGATTGTTGCCGCCAAATGCCTCGGTGCGGCGACGTGATCATTCTTGACCCAGAGGGGTTGCCCCAAGGATTAGGTCACGTTGATAAATGTCCAACCCAGAACATAAGGTCTCTGGTGGGCAGTCACACAAAACAGCGGACAATTCAGGCAAGTTTTTGAAAAGGCCACAATCAAAGATCTCCCTTTGCCGCAAACCCGCTCTTACGGCGCCTATCAAATCCACAGAGAAAGCAGTTGATTGCCGAAGCCCTATCCGTGTCAAACGGTAATGACGGGATAGGGAGACGTGTATGACGCGATGGCAGTGGCTCTTGCAGCGGTTGACGCGGCGACTTTGGCTGCGCGCTTCGTTGATCGGGTTCTTGGGAATCGCGACGGCAGCGCTTGCCGCAGTGGTCGAGGGTTTCCTGCCTTGGCATCTGCCGGGGACTATCGGTGCAGATGCCGTCGACAGCCTGTTGAACATCATCGCGTCCAGCATGCTGGCGGTTACGACATTCTCGCTGTCAGTGGCGACCTCGGCCTATGCGTCGGCCACCAGCAACGTGACGCCCCGCGCAACGCGATTGCTGGTCGAGGACCGGCTGACACAGAACGTTCTCTCGACTTTTGTCGGATCGTTCCTGTTCGCGGTTGTCGGCATTATCCTGTTGCGCACGGGGGCCTATGGCGATCGGGGCCGGGTCGTGCTGTTCGCAGCGACGATCTTCGTAGTTGCCCTGATCGTGCTGACTCTTCTGCGCTGGATCGACCATTTGACACGCCTTGGCCGGGTCGGTGAAACGACCGAACGGGTCGAGGATGCCGCGCGCGAGGCGCTGGAAGCGCGCCTGACCAGACCCTATCTTGGCGGCAAGCCATTGGTCGGACCCGCCAACGGTATTGAAGTCTGCAGCACCGAGGTTGGCTATCTTCAGCATATCGACATGGCCGCCCTGTCGGATTGGGCCGAGAGCGCCAGCGCGACCATCGCGTTGCTCCACACCCCTGGGGCCTTCCTGCATCATGGCCGCGTCATCGCCGTGGTGGACGGGCCGCTGGACGATCCCACGCCGATCCGCGACGCATTCACAATCGGCACGATCCGGAGTTTCGATCAGGATCCGCGCTTCGGTCTTGCCGTGATGAGCGAGATCGCCTCGCGCGCACTCTCGCCTGCGGTCAACGACCCGGGCACCGCCATCGACATCATCGGGCGGAACCTGCGCCTTCTGACGCTGTGGGCAAAAGGAGGAAATGCCGAGGACGTCATCTACCCACGCATCCACGTCTCCCCCTTAGCCGATTCCGATCTCGTCGAGGACGCCTTCTTGGCCATCGCCCGCGATGGGGCGGGCATGGTCGAGGTTCAGTCACGCCTGCAAAAGGCGCTTATGGCCTTGGCCGATCAGAGCAGACCAGATATGCGCGCTGCGGCACTGGATCAATCGACGCTTGCGCTGGCTCGAAGTGATCAGGCTTTGCCGCTGCCGCAGGATCGCGACAGGCTGCATGCTATCGTTCGAGGGCACCGCCTCTCTGCGCGTTAGCCATGATTGACGAATTTGGTAAAAAAATCCGACAATTCGATGATGTTATGATACCGAAATGCGCGCGTTCCGGCACATAGTATGCGCCAATTCTCACTGTCGGAACCAGCGGTCGGATGCTGCTCCGCTTGCCACGGAGGGCGAATGACCTGCATAGTCATTGCTCCGAAAGGTCGGCGCAAGAGGAGTCACATCCGAGCCTGCGGACGCCCTGTTGCTATAGAATGTCGTTTGCCTACGGCCTCGCAAGGTCGTCAGAACGCTGCAGAGGCATGACGAGTCCGCAAGGTGCGGCAGGAAGCGAGAGGGTCTTGAGGTCCAAAGGCACCCGCAATGCTGGCTTCGACGCACGCCGTGCCGAATTGTTGGGGCGGATGCGAAACCGGCTTTTGCGACGCGATACACCCCGACCGACACTGCGCGAACTTGCCGCGGAGGCCGGTTGCAGCGTCTCCACCTTGAAGCATTACTTTGGCAAACGAGACGACATCGGTAAGCGATGTCCCGATCACACGTTGGTGGCGTAGTTCCATGGGAGCAGGCCTTGGATCTGGCTTTGTTTGTGGCCGTTGACGATGGCGGTGAGCGTAGTTGTCAGCCATCAACGCACCGCTGATTCCGGTCCCGACGATGATCACGTCCCATGTCTTCGAGGATGGCGTCTTGATCGAGGGGGCGCCGATGCCCCTTGTCGCCGCCCAGAAGGGCTTCGCCAGATGCAGCCGACGCTGCTTTGTGCGGGTCGGTCGCGCGGCCACGATCAGGCAAGATCCCGCAGCGAGGCCTCGCGATCCCAATAGCGCAGGGTCGCGGCCTTGGGCAGTTTCGGAAGGTCCACCACGCCCGCGTCCGGCTTGACCCCGGCACGGTCAAGCAGCGCTTTCGCGCCTTCGTCATGGCCGAGCGCCTTGAGATGGGCATAAGCATCCGCGACGAAACCCACCGCAGCGCTATCCTGCGCCAAACGCCGGGCTGCATCCTCAGTCAGGACCAACGCGACCGCATCGAACAGCCATGAGGGCGAGCCGGCAAGCTGCCCGTCGGCCTTCATCTCGCCGCCTTGCAGCTTCATCCCGCCGACCTTGGAGGCGATGGTAAAGGGCGTGGCGCCAGCGTCCTTGACGGCTTTGATCAAGGCCTCCAGCGCCGCTTTGTCAGACCCCTCATCGAAAAGGATGCCGACCTTGCGCCCCTGTAGCGTGGCCTGCCAACGCTTCTGGATCGACAAGGCATCGCTTGGCTCAAGGTCGATGGGCTCTTTCGCGGGCGGAGCGGCGTTCGGCAGATCCAGCCCCAGCCCTTTGGCGACACGTTCGGCCAGAGTCTCATCGACATTGCGCAGCTGCGACAGGACCCGCAGGCGGATGTGATTGAGCGCCAGCTTGGATAGTTCGAAAGTGATGGCCGAGGCGATATGGGCCTGTTCATTTTCGGTCTGCGATTTCCAGAACATGCGCGGCTGGCTGTAATGGTCGGCGAAGCTCTCCGAGCGCACCCGCAACTTCTCGCCCGCGACCGGTTGCGGCGCAGTGCAAAACCCGTCGGCGCGGGGGCGCGGGCCGGGGTCTTCGCCCGCCTCGTCCAGACTGTTCGGCTCGTAATTGGCGCGGCCCTTGGGGATCTGGGTCTGCATCAGCCCGTCGCGCATCATATTCGCATAGGGGCATTTCGGGGCATTCACCGGGATCTGGTGGAAATTCGTCGTGCCCAGCCGCGATTTCTGCGTGTCGAGATAGGAAAACAGCCGCCCCTGCAGCAGCGGATCATCCGAGAAATCTATACCCGGAACCACGTTCGACGGCAGGAAGGCCAGTTGCTCATTCTCGGCGAAATGGTTGTCGGGATTGCGATCCAGAACCATGCGCCCGATCACGCGCAGCGGTACGACTTCCTCGGGGATGATCTTGGTCGCGTCCAGAACGTCATAGGGCAGACTGTTCGCCAGTTCCGTATCAAAGCTTTGGATCGCGAGGTCATATTCGGGGTAATCGCCTGCGGCAATCGCCTCCCAAAGATCGCGGCGGTGATAGTCGTTATCCGCGCCTTGCAGTTTTGCGCTCTCGTCCCAGACCAAGGATTGCGTGCCCAGACGCGGACGCCAATGGAACTTGACGAAGCTTTCCGCACCATCGGCATCCACCAACTTGAAGGTGTGGATGCCAAAGCCCTCCATCATCCGGTAGCTGCGCGGGATGCCACGGTCGGACATGGCCCACATGACGGTATGCAACGTCTCGGGCATCAGCGAGACGAAGTCCCAGAACGTGTCATGCGCCGAGGCGGCTTGCGGAAATCCTCGGTCAGCTTCCATTTTCACGGAATGGATCAGATCGGGGAACTTGATCGCGTCCTGAATGAAGAAGACCGGAATATTGTTGCCGACTAGGTCCCAGTTGCCTTCGTCGGTATAGAATTTCGTCGCAAAGCCGCGCACATCGCGTGGCGTATCGACCGAGCCCGCGCCGCCCGCGACAGTGGAAAAGCGCACGATCACCTCGGTCCGCTTGCCCTTCTTCGCGAACAGGCTGGCGCGGCTAAGCTCCGGGATCGGGTCGGTGCATTCGAAATGGCCGTGCGCGACCGAGCCACGGGCGTGGACGATGCGCTCGGGGATGCGCTCATGGTCGAAATGGAAGATCTTCTCGCGCAGGATGAAATCTTCCAACAGCGTCGGGCCGCGCGCGCCTGCGCGCAAACTGTTCTGGTTGTCCGAGATCGGCGCGCCGTGATTGGTCGTCAGCTTCGGCGTAGCGCCGCGACCGATCTGCTGCGTCTCGCCGCCTTCGCCGGTCGTTGGGTCATAAGGTTTTGCCATCTTCCTTGCCTTCCGATTGGGGTGGGCCAAATCTTCTGGGATTGCGGCGAAGCAAGCCTCGCCCGGCATCTAACGCCCTAGAACGTCAGCGTGAAATGATCGCCGATATCGGGTTCGGCACCGGTCAGATTGGCCTTGGCGACCTGATAGAGAAATCCGATCCCGCCGGTGGTCGACCAGATTTCGGCACCGGTAAGGCTCAGCCTCAGCAGTCGCAGGTCAGGGTCTTCTTTACCGCCCTCGAACCAAGCCGAGGCCACGCTGCTCCAGATCTCGTCCAGCTTTTCGCGGTCCTCCGATAGTTCCAACCGTCCCTCGATCTGCGCGAAAAGCTTGCCAGATGCATCGCCGACGATATGGATTGCGTCCTTGGCGCCGCCCTGTACATCGGCAACCAGATCGGTGCCGTCTGCGGTAATGAACCACAAAGCGCGTGCCTCGGGGTCGGCATAATGCGACATCGGCACCAGCTTCATCCGCTCACGGATGCCCAGCATGCCAGCATTGATACCATCGAGGCGCTTCCAGAAAATCTGCTCGTCATTGGCCATGGAACTCTCCCTTCCTAGGTGAGGATTGTGTCGTCGTCGGCACAGGCCACCGGCCTCGGGCCGTGGCGTGCAGACTGACTGATGTTTCCGAGATCGGCATATCCTGCCGGTTCTGGGGCAAGCCGCTACTCGCCCGATGCGGGGTAAAACGTGCTTCGCGGGTCAAGGTTCCCACTTTGGAAATCTTGCTCGAGGCCGGCACCGCGAGCGGCAATAGTCGGCTATACCGTCGAAATCAGCATCGAACCAATCCATCGAATCTTATCGGTCCTTAATAATGGCGGGCCGGCTTTCGCACTCGCATTGGTTGCGGCCTGAAGCAATCGCCCTTTCTGTTCCGATCCGACGGATCCAAGCGGTCAAGCAGCAGTCGTGGTGGGGTGATTGGAGAGGTCATAAAAAGGTGTATGTCGACACACATGTTCCGCATAATAAAGCAAAGATACGGATTGCTTGAGAGGAAGATGGTACGGTCAGTTACCCCTGCTAAGGCGCAATTATCGAGAGTCATGAAGAGCACCTTCAAACCGCGCTATCCGACGACGTCAGGTGCAGGGAATGCGGGGACATTTGGGTCTTTAACCCAAAAATTTCCAACCACCCTGCCCTTCCGCATTGCTATCCATGCCACATATGCAACCGTGCATCTGTTTCAGCATTCGATAGTCCAAGTTGCCATGGTATGGATAAGAACCATGCGTTCGAAGCCAGCGTCTGCCGCCAAGGCATCTGCATCGCCTCGGGGTTGCCTCGGCGACCTCATTGCGAGCGCCAGCGCCAGCCAGAGGATTGAGGGGCTGGAAATCGACGCACAGGCGCGTGCCGACTTCATTGAGTTCGAAGCAGGTCGAGTTAGCCTAGCGGATCTTCGAGTCCGCATCCTGGGGAGATACGGTTTGGGCGCAGATCCGAAATGAAGGCGAGCCAAGCGCGATCCAGCAGGCTCCTTAGCCCTTGTCGCGCATCTTTTATGCGCATATCATAAGCGCATTGATGGAGAAGTATAATGCCCCCAATCCAAACTGATGGTGTGCGCAAACCAGCAAACCTGTCGCTAGACCAAACGTTGCTGGCGGAAGCGCGGGCACTTAACATCAATCTGTCTCGCGCTGCAGAAGCTGGCTTGCGTGAGGCCGTGCGCCAGGCACAGGCAGAACGCTGGCGACGCGAGAATGCCACAGCCATGGCGGCGTCGAATGCTTGGGTCGAAGAAAACGGCCTCCCACTGGAACGCTACAAGCCATTCTGATGAGCCGGTTCACGCTATACCCAGCTCTTTCCGGCGACGGTTTTCTGTTGGATGTTCAATCCGATCTATTGGATGGATTGAACACGCGCGTGGTCGTGCCGCTAATGCCGCTCGCGCAGGCACCTCGACCAATGTCGGTTCTGAACCCGGTTTTCGACATTGCTGAACGCCCGCATGTCATGGTCACCCAGTTCCTCTCAGCAGTGCCAGCAGGACTTCTACGTCAGCAGATCGGCTCGTTGGCGGTGCAATCCGAACAGATCACGCACGCGTTAGATTTTCTGCATCAGGGTTTCTGAACAAACGCATTCATCGCGAGCGTTGCGCTTCCCCGACACTGCGCCACCTGGATTTCTCATTGAAGCAGAGCCCCGAACGCTGCAGACCGGTTCCAATCATCGGACGCAAGTTGGCGTGCAAAGGCTTCGATTTAAGTGCAACGTATCCAAAGGTGCTTTTTTTTTTCAGGTCTACTTGGCTTGCGATGCAAACACTGCAGTTGGCACGGTCTCAGTAGGTTGTGCGCCCCATTCTAGTTCGCGCTCACTTTCCTTAGTAGGTAGGACATGGTTTCAATGGTCGGAATCGGGCTCGGCATGAGCAAACAGTAGTCAACCGAGTTCGCCAGCCACCATCGCGCCGAATAAGGTTGGGCGGCATTCGCGGCCAACCAGTGCGACTTTTCATCTTGGAAGCGGTGCAAACAACAACTTCACGAGCTTTGACGGCAAGTGAACATCCTCCTGAGAAAATCATTCGATTTGGTCGAGAAGCTTCGCCACCGCCACCTCTAGACGCCGACGCTCCACCGTCGAAAAATCACGCGCTAGCCGGATTTCCAAACGTCCGTTCGCAGCCGTGCATTTAGCACTTCCCTGAGGGCGGGCGATCTGAAACGTCGTCTTAGCCTTGCCGACGGGAACATTAGCCGCTGGCTGACGAGGTGCTTTTCCAGTGTGTTCAAGATCACCCCCCTGCCCCGCATAACGACGCAAAGTGTCCAGTTCATCCTTAACCGAGCGAGTGTCCCAATCCTTGAGCTCGGCCTTGACAGCCGCGACCAGCCCCGGCACATCTTCCAGCTTGGCCGCCAGCGCCAGACCGAGCGCGCGTGGGATTTCCTGTGCATATATCAGCACCTCACCCAGCTGCTCGACCAGCGGGATGAAACTGCGGATATAGCTGCGTTTCTGGTAGCCGGCGGATTTAAACAGGATGGCCACCGCCTTTTCCGGGTCGTTCTCGGCAGTCAGCGGGTCCATGGCATAATGCAGAGCCAGCTGGGCCATCTCTGCAAACGAGATATCTTTGCGAACCATGTTCTCATCGACCATGCGCCGGTATAGCTGCTCCAATTGATCGCCGCGCGCTGCAATTCCAGCAGGGATTCGCCCCCATTTTTCAGCGTCCCCGGTTTCATCCAGCAATTGCCGATAAGCCGAGAGACGGCGCCAACCCTGAATCAGCTCGTAGCGACCATTCACAGCGGGCTCGACCTGGATCGGGTTCGACAGCCCTATCTCGCGAATGGATTCGACTAGTTCTGCCAGTTCGAAATCCGCACCCTGAGCGCGGTCGCGGACCAGCTTGAGCGTGTCGATCACATCAAGTGGGATCATGTCGACGATCAGCCCCGCACGCTTCAGGCGGACATGCTCCCGCGCCAATGCGTCGTTTTCCTGACGGATTTCCGCTTCGATACGGGCACGGTCACGAGTGGACTCGGCGGTCTCTACGATGGCCGACGCCATCGGGCCACGACGCCCACCCTCCTCATCTTTCCCCGCGGGGAAGATTTCAGCGTCACCATCGGGCATCTCTATATCGAACATGCGGCGCTTGCGGCTCATGCTTCGACCTCCACCTTCTCCCATGCGGCAATGACATGGGATTTGAACTCTTCATAGGCCTGATCGAAAGTCGCGCGTGCCCGACGCCATGTGCCGCGGGTCATCTCGCGGTAGTCGATCTCGTAAATCGAACTGAGGAAGCGCCCGGACTGTTCGACCGCGCGGGTCAATTCGATCGGGTTTTCCGCCATGCGTTCACCAAACACCTGCCGGAATGCATTCAACATCGCGGTGTGCAGCTCGTTCGAGGGCTCAAAGCGGGTCATCAGGAAGCGGACATCGGCAAAGGCCTTGGGCAGCCGAACCTTCCCCGTGGGGAAGTTCTCAAAGCCATGCGACAAATCCTCCAAGGCCTCGGCCAACTGGCCGATGAAGCTGGTGGTCGAGTCGTATTCCCAATAGCCGGGGCCAGAGGGAATATAGAGCATGTCGGCCGCAAAGACCGCGTTCATCGACTGATAGCCGATGGCTGGCGGGCAATCGAACAGAATCAGGTCATAGGCATCATCGGGCAAGCTATCAAGGAAGCGCGACACCGCACCAAAGAAGGTCCATTCGGGATTCAGGTGCCGGTACTGCGCGCTGGCAAACTCGACGAAGGCAGCATTGGCACAGCTGGGCACGATATCGATGGTCGACCAAGCCGTGCGCTTGATGAAGTCGGCAGGCCGCAGGGTGCCAAGCCCCATGTCGCTGATCGACACGGGCAGCTTGCGCTGGGGCAGGGCGGTCCCCGACTCGGCTCCGGCGGCGGCAGCATTCATCCGCTCGGTCTCGCGCTGAAGGTCGCGGGCCATGATGCCCCAGACGGTATGATCCTCGCCAACGTCGGACAGACCCATCGAGTGGCTGAGCGTCGCCTGAGGGTCGAAATCGACGACCAGCACGCGATAGCCGTCTAGCGCCGCGGCATGGGCGAAATGCAGCGCAACCGTCGACTTGCCCGCACCGCCCTTGAAGTTGGCGATGGCAGCACGCAGTGCGCGCTTGCCTTCGGGGCGGGGCGGCATCAGCGTCTTCTTGTTGATGCGCACACGGCGGCGCAGCTCATTGATCTCATCTAGCGAGAACCAGCGTTGGCGGCCATCCTCTTCAACTTCCCCGAGGGGAAGGTTCGGATCAGCCGCCAGCTTGCCGCGGAAGGTGGACTGGTTGATGCGGAAGATCAGCTCGGCCACTTCCCAGCTGGAGAAACGGCGCAGGGTCTTTTCATTATCCGGGCTAAAGGTCTGGCGCCGGATCCAGCCCTGCATCTTCAGGGATTGCGACTGCAGTCGGGCAAGGTCTTCGTGTGTATACATGTTGTGCCTGTATTCGAGGACGCTAATTTTTGTCTGTTCCGCTTTTACGCCGGATTTGCGCTTTAAGCAAAAGCGAAGTTCAATCGAAACAGGATTTCGTCAATGTCGGTGTTCTTTGGGCGAATCGCCATTCGAGACAGCGCGAGGCGCGGCTCAACCACAACGCAGAATAGGGGACAGGCAATTGAGTGAGATTGACGAATAGGGGACGTCTGCGCCAAAATGAGGGACGCCATGGATGACCCCCTATACCAATAATACCATTCTTAATCATGGTTTCAGATCAAGGCTGGCGATCTTGAGCCAAGGCGCTTGACAGAATCAATCAGCCGGACGCAAATTCGATGAAGAAATCGAAAAGCGTTGTGATCGCCTCAGAAGGCAGCATCGAAGCAGGACGCTTACCAAGACAGAACCGCCCTCAAGGCGGTCATTGACAGCGACCGGATAATTTCCGGCAGGCAGGGCAGTGATGCAGACGATCAGGGCCGTCGGTCGAGAGGCGGCGTCGAAGAAATACGACCTTCTCTCGGCCATGATGGCGCATGCGCTGGCGGGTGACCAGCACCGCCAGCGGCTGGTGCTGCGCCTGATGGCCCTGATGACAGCGCGCTATAATTGGCAACGCGACGAACTGACGGTCGGCCAGCGCGAGATTGCCCGGCTGTGGTGTGTCGATGCAAGGACCGTCAAACGTGACATGGCCCGGCTGCGCGATCTGGGCTGGGTCGAGGTCAAGCGTCAGGGCGCGCGGGGCCGGGTTTCGGTTCTGGGTCTGAACCTTGAACGGATCATGCTGGATACTCGAAAAGAATGGGTCAATATCGGCGAGGACTTCGTGAGCAGGGTAGGGGGTGCGACCGTCGAGCCAATCTCGCAGGTCATTCCGTTTCCGCGCTCCGTCGCTTCAGTGCCGAAAGGGACGTGGGGTGAGGCATGCCGCAGGCTGGCTGATGAGGATCAGGGACTTTGCGACAGTTGGTTTGGTGCGCTGGTCGATGGCGGCATTGTGGACGGTTGCCTGACGCTGATCGCTCCCAGCCGCTTTCACGCGAATTACGTTCGTACTCACTTGCTGGACCGTCTGATTATCGCAGTCCGGCGCAGCGACGCCTCAGTCGGTCATGTGCGGATTGAGATCACCTGACACTGTCTGGTTTTCTGAACGCGCTTCTTAATTGGTCCCCAAACCGAGTGCGTCGTCTCCGCAGGCGAGGCTGACATGGCCCTTGCTGAGCGACCCACGGGCGCCATTGGTTCAAGCCCAATGGCGAGCGATGGCCTTCGTTGCAACCATGATCCGAACCCGGTTCGACGGGAACATCACGAGCGGGCCTTCTGCGGTCAAGACCAGCTCCGCAACACGTTCTGCGGGCGCCGTCCGATTCAGACGCAGTGTGAGAGGGCTAATGATTAGATCGATCGGCGCCGTAACCGGCGTTTCGGACGGCTTTTGCTACGCCAAAGAGCGCACCAAGCTCCGCTCCCGTAATCTCGGGCACCACCAGCTTGCCTTGCCGGGCCAGCATGCACCACGCGGACAAATGGTTCGCTTTCAACGACGCGCGCCGCGGCACCTCGTTCACCGACACGCCTGCCACCAATGTCTCGGCAACGATCCGGGCCTTCGCCTCGTCGGATTGATACCGCTTGGCTGCTGGAGCCGCCAAAAGCTCCACAAACCCAACGGCCTCCATAGGGCGCTCACGATGACACCTCCCGTGCAAATCTCCGCAGGGAGCCGCATCGCAGCTTCCGGATTCTGCAGGAAGGTGCGGTGAGGACGCCGCTTACTTCCTTCATTCCACCACCAACTTTCGCCCGTTGCTCCACGGTGCCGCGATTTGGGAGGCTTTGCCTAAGCGGAGGCCATCGGTAACATAAGCGGCCTGAACTAAGCTGATAGAAGCAGAGATTTGCGAAATCGCACGCTCAGACTCACTTACTGTTTTGGATAATAGTTCGTCTGTTGGGCGGCCCTGATGACTATCTTACCCAAAAAGATAAAATGGATTGCTGAAGCCCGTTCATCGCTGTAATCTTACCTAAATAGGTAAGGAGTTGAACCGGTGATCACTGATAACGAGCGCCAACTGCTTCATCATATGGGCCAACGCATCCGAGAGGTTAGAAACTCTCAGGGCCTGACGCTGGATCAACTCGCCCGTCTCACTGGTATCAGCGCCCCGGCACTGTCGCTGATAGAGACGGCGAAACGTGATCCTCGATTGACAACGCTTGCCCGTATTGCAGATGCGCTACGCTTGCCAGTTTCGAGATTGATCGAGGCCGAGGCCGCAGCCAGCACAACGCTTAGCGGTGACGCATCACAAGGCTATGACCTCGGAGACTACCAATGACGGCCTCTGTCCCGATTTGGTTTGACCAATTCCAGGTTGGACAAGTCGAAGTCGCAGCCGATGGTGCGCTGTCACTGCGATATGCAGAGCCATGGCTGCAGACTGCCGGGGCATTTCCGCTTTCCGTTACCATGCCGCTGCGGCCTGATCCTTTTCCGTCCGATCTCATATCGCCTTGGCTTGCGAACCTGCTGCCGGAAGAGCAGCAACTGCAGCTCCTGACGCGGTCACTGGGTTTGGACCAGGCGGATGTGCTGGCAGTGCTTAAAGAGATAGGGGGCGATACTGCGGGCGCGCTATCGTTTGGTGAACCGTCGGATCGTGGCCGCTGGGCCTATACGCCGCTCACGGAACTCTATCGGACCAGCGATGAACAGGAAGCACTGGAACGTCATTTTCAGGATCTGGGCCGCAGGCCGTTCCTTGTGGGCGAGGAGGGCGTGCGTCAGTCCCTTGCAGGGGGTCAGAAAAAATCAGCTTTAGCCGTTCTTGCTGCCGATGGAGCGCCTGTGCTGCGCTTGCCCGGCAAAGGAGACATACTTGCCGTACCCCGCAATGGCGCGCCCTCTACGCTGATCGTGAAACCTGACAATCCCAATCTACCCGGCATCACCGAGAATGAAGTCTGGTGCCTGCGCATGGCACAGGCTATCGGCATTGAAGCCGCACAGACGACGGTCTTGCAGGCAACCGAGCGCACGGCAATCTGCGTCTTGCGCTATGATCGCAGGCTTGGCCGCGACGGTCAGTTGTTCCGCCTGCACCAAGAAGACTTCGCTCAAGCGAATGGTTTGCCGCCTGGGCGTAAGTATGAGCGCGGTACCTTGCCCGGTCTCGACTTGAAAACGCTTCTCGAAACAGGACGCCATGTCAGCGCGAGTGACGCGCTGGCGCTGCTCGACCAGGTCATCTTCAACATCCTTGTTGCCAACACCGATGCCCATGCGAAAAACTACTCCTTGATCCTGCCCGTGGGGGCGACACCGCGACTGGCGCCACTTTACGATGTGTCGTCGGTATTGCCTTGGCCGCATGTCGTGCAGAGCTTCGCGCAAAAGATCGCCGGGAAAAAAAGGACATCAGAGCAGATCTCGGGTCGACACTGGGAAGCGATTGCCCGCGAGATCGGATATCGCCCGACCGATGTTCGCAATCGGGTTCAGGAGCTCGTCGACAAAATGGTGGCCAATAGGGTGGCGGTCACCGAGCAGGTTGCTGCGTTGGCGGGTGCGACCGAGGGCTATGCCGCGGAGGCTGCCGAGTTGATTGAAGAGAATGCGCGTCGCATCGCTGGGCGATTGTAATCGATAACTGGGAAAGCTGCGAATTTCTGAAGGGCGGTCAGAGCACTGTTGGACACCCAATGCCATCGAGCGTCTGAACGAAGAATTCCGACGCCGCATCAAGACCCAGACCATGCTGCCCTGCGCCGAAACTGTTCCGATGCTGCTCTGGGCGCTTCTGGCATAAGGCCAGATCCAGATGCGCAAGATCGACGGCTGGGAAACCATCTCTCAGCCTCTCGAACCGATGTCTCTTGACCTCGCCGCCTAACCGGAGCCAATTTCACATGCTCGGAGCGAGCCGCCAGCGAATTTCCACAGCATTCACGACACGACCCCAACTCCTGTTCGGCCTGGCATGGGACATGGCGCGGCCCGAGGCGATCACGGCGCAGGATGTCCTGCGCGCCGGGCTTGGCGCGGTGCTTCTGGTCACCGGCGCCTTCGTCATCCTGTCGCGCCATGCTTAGGCAGCTTGCCTTGAGGTGGCCAGCTTTGGGAGATCTGCTCCGGCAGTCGGTTGACGGCTCCCGGCTTTCTGCAAGAAATGGTAGGGGAACGCGTGACTGAACCGCGCTTGGCCCGGATGCAGGAGGGTGAGGATGCAGCCCAGAATTTCCGTGCTCACGCTGGGTGTCGCCGATCTTGATCGCGCGCTCGCCTTCTACCGCGATGGCCTCGGCCTTCCGACCGAGGGCATTGTAGGTCGCGAGTTCGAACATGGCGCGGTTGCCTTCTTCGAACTCGCGCACGGGTTGCGGCTCGCAATATGGGCGCAGGATGACATTGCCCATGACACGGGAATGCCGAAGCAGCCGGTCAGTTCCACGTCCTTCACCATCGGTCACAATGTCAGGCATCGCGAGGAGGTGGATCAGGTGATGGAGGCCGCTCGTCGCGCCGGTGCGGAGATCGTCAAGACAGCTCAGGGCACGTTCTATGGCGGCTATGCTGGCTATTTCCGTGATCCCGATGGGCATCTGCGGGAGGTCGTCTGGAATCCCGAAATGATGCCTCGGGACGATTGACCGGTGGCCCGGGATGCTGCGCGGCGGTCGGCGCATGCCTATGGCTTTGGCCTGAACGTTCGTCGCAATTCATCGTTGCGCCTCTCCGCGGCAAGGCCTTGCCTTTCCGCGTCGCCTTGTGCTCAAGCCTTCTGGCGGGAACTGTGGTTGCATGATGCGGATTGAAGACCATTTTGACAGCGCCACGGCAGCGCGGGGCAGGGATTATTTCCGGCGCGGCTTCGTGCGGGACGTCGATGCCTTGCCGAATGGACATTTGCAGGCGCGGGTCGTGAATGACCGGGGCAGAACCTATAAGCAACATATCGTCTTCCAGGGCGGTTTGATCGACGGGCTGTGCTCCTGCCCGGTCGGCTATAATTGCAAGCATGTCGCTGCGGTGCTGCTGCAATGGGATAAGCGCGAAACCCCAGGAATTTCTGCCGCTTTGCCCATGGGGACGCGGAACTGGCTGGAGAGCCTCGAGAGATATACCGCAAAGCCCGATCCGGCTCCGAGCCGACCGCAGGAATACCCAGCCGCGGTCAAGGAACGCCTGCTCTATGTACTGATGGCATCGGGGCCTCAGGTCAAACTCGACATCTACAAGGGTCGGATCAATGCTGCTGGGACTGGGCTGAACCAATCCATTACCCGCTACGACGCCCTGCATGCGATGCGCAGCGCGGAACCAGCGAAGTTCATCCGCCCCTTGGATTTGGAACTCCTCGCGGCGTTGGCACAGGCGCGGCTTTGGGATGCTTCCTACAGCTATGGCCTGCCCGAACTTCTGCGTCCCAAGGGAGAGGACGCGCTCGCCCTGTTGCGCAGGCTTTGTGAGAGCGGGCGCTTCCTGCATGCCAACGCGCCGGATGCGCAGCTGCGCTGGTCAGACACCCGTCACGAGGCCAGATTGGGCTGGCGGTTGAGCCCGGATGGCAATCAGCGTCTGGGCTTCGAGGATGGGGCAGGGCAGGTCCTCGAGCTTTGTGCGCTCGAGGGGGCGACCATCTGGATCGACCGGCAGGGCGGGTTGATCGGCCATCTGGCCCAGACGCTCGATGAGGCTGCATTGCGGCTGGTTACCGCCAGCCCGCTCGTCACCTCACAGGAAGCCGCAGCGCTCGCCGTGGCCCTGCCCGAGGCGATTGCGGGCATAACCTTGCCGCCACCGCGCAGCACAAGGCGGGTGAAACGCGCATCCAGGACCCGTTGCGTCCGATTGATCCTCGGCGCCGAGCAGGCCAAGGACGGTCCGCGCGGCTGGGGCAATGCTGTGCAACTGCCGACGCTCAGCTTGGGCTTTGCCTATGACGGCATCGACGCGCCCGAGGACGGCACAGATCCGCGTTTTGTCGATGCCGGAGAACTCGTCAGCCTGACCCGCGATCCCGCTTGGGAAACCTCCTGCCGAACCCGCCTGCTCAACGCCGGGGCCCTGCCGGTCGAGGAATTGGAGAACTACTGGCCCAGCGAGCGTATGCTCTCCGGCGGCTTCGTCTTCGCCGATGGCGAGATGAGCCTGCATCGCGATGAAATAACCCGAACGCGCGACGCCTTGGATTTCGCGTTCGGTCTGGTGCCCGCGCTGCGTCGCGAAGGCTGGGAGATCACCGAGACGGCGAAATGGCCCTTCCGCCTGAGCCCGGAAGCGGCCTCGCTCTCGGTCTTCACCCGCAATGAAGCGGGCGAGGCCTTTCAGGGCCATGACTGGTTCTCTCTGGGCTTTTCGGCCGAGATCGGCGGCAAGGCGCTCGACGTCGCCCCCATGCTGGCGGCCTGCCTCGAGCAGATCCGCGCGGATTGGGACGAGGTGCCCGATCTAGAAACCCTGACGCGGCTCCTCGCCGAGCGGCCGATCTATCTCGATCGCGGCAAGGCTGGCTATGTGGCGCTGGACCTCTCACCTGCCGCACCGCTGATGCATCTTTTCCTGCGCCATCACGCCGAGTTAGGGGCGCTGCATCCGACCGATGCCGATGTGGCGCGACTGGCCGAAGAGGCGCTCTCCGGAAGCACGGTGCGCTTCGCAGACCATGCCGGCATTCTGCCACTGGCCCGTCATCTCGCGGCACTGGCCAATGCCGAAGAACTGCAACCGCCTGCAGGATTGAAAGCGCAGATGCGGCATTACCAGGCCTTTGGTGCGGCATGGATGAACAGCCTGCTGACGGCGGGTTTCGGGGCTGTGCTGGCCGATGACATGGGTTTGGGCAAGACTGTCCAGACCCTTGCGCTGCTGCAGGCCCGTCGGGAGGCGGGGGCAAAAGGCGCGGCGCTGCTGATCGTGCCGACCAGCCTGCTGCATGGCTGGCAGGCGCAGGCCGCGCAATTCACGCCGGAACTGCGCTTGCTCACCCTGCATGGCCCGGAGCGCAAAGGCCAGCGCGAGCAGATCGACGAGGCAGATCTCGTCATCACTACCTATCCTTTGCTGGCCCGCGACCGCGACTGGCTGGCCGGGCAGGAATGGCCTCTGGTCATTCTCGACGAGGCCCAGACTCTGAAGAACCCGGCCTCGCAATTGGCCAAGGCGCTGCGCGAGATCCCGGCGCAAGGGCGCCTCGCCCTGACCGGCACGCCGATGGAAAACTCGCTGCAAGATCTCTGGACGCTCTTCGACTGGGTCCTGCCCGGGCTTTTGGGCGATCGGAAACGGTTCCAGACCCTGTTCCGCAGCCCGATCGAGAAACATGGCGATGCGACTGCGCAGGCCCGGCTGAACCGCCGCCTGCGCCCCTTCCTGTTGCGCCGCACCAAGGAGCAGGTGGCTGCGGAACTGCCGCCGCGCACCGAGATCCTCGATCTGGTGACGCTGCCCAAGGCGCAGCAGGCGCTTTATGAGACGGTGCGCAGCGCCATGGATCAGCGCGTGCGCGAGGCCATCGACGCGCGTGGGCTGGCCGCGGCCCGGATCACCGTGCTCGATGCCCTCCTGAAACTGCGGCAGGTCTGTTGCGATCCGGCTCTGGCCAAGACCGAGGCCGCGCGTTCGGTCAGTGACAGCGCCAAGCGCCAGCGGTTGCGCGAATTGCTGGCCGAACTCGTCGCCGAAGGCCGCCGCGTTCTGGTGTTCTCGCAATTCGTCGAGATGCTGAACCTGATCGAGGCCGACCTGAACGCTGCCGGAATTGCCAGCCTGCGCCTGACCGGCGAGACGCGCGACCGTGCCGACGTGCTGGAAGCTTTTTCCCGCGGCGAGGCCGCGGTCTTCCTGCTCAGCCTCAAGGCCGGAGGCGTCGGACTGACCCTGACCGAGGCGGATACCGTGATCCTTTACGATCCCTGGTGGAACCCTGCGGTCGAGCGCCAAGCGATGGATCGCGCGCATCGCATCGGCCAGACCAAGCCGGTCTTCGTCCATCGCCTTGTCGCCGCCGGAACGGTGGAGGAGAAGATCCTCGAATTGCAGGCCCGCAAACAGGCCCTGGCCGATGCCCTCTTTGATGAGACGGGCGATGTCGCCTTGCCGCTGCTTGATGAGGCTACGCTGCAGGATCTGTTCGCGCCCTTGAATTGACCTTGCCCCGTGATCCCGGACTGGGTCGCACTGCAGGTCTATACCGTGCAGGTGCCTGCCAAGGCGCACGCCCTTCTTATTTCGGCGGGCCATGTGTCATTTCACCACTCCGAATTGCGTGGCGAGCCGTTCTATGTGCGGACAATACCGCGCTTTACCATGCGGATATGGGCCTCTGGTGGGAACATGCCGAGTATCTGGGATGCCGAGCAATGAGATATGGCGAGCAAAAACCTAGCCTAAAAGGTAGGCATATTTACGGTTGCAAATTCCCCTTTCGGAGATAGCGTCAGAAAAAAATCAACGAGGGATAATGGTTTACGGTATCCGTCTGCATGTATGGGGCCAGACTCTTTTGTAATTCTTGAGGTTTCAAGAAGGACGAAGCTGGCATGTGAAAATAATTGAAGAACGGGACAGAGAAAGAAGTCGAATGAGAATCGTTAACGAGTCTGCATCACAAGATTTGTCAGGTGGAACACTCTTTCCCAATCTCTACCCCGAATATGGAGACTTTAGCACTATCCGCTCCAGCAGCGATTATCTCGTTTCATCGCTGTCCCTCGGTACGATGACCGAGGCGTTTCTGCAGGTTTCTGATGGAGCAGTGCAAGACGTCGACACCTTCGTTATGCATCTGGATGCGGGCGACACCTATCAGATCGTCTTTTCGAGCGCAGAGACCGAGCAATTTCTCAGCAACCGTGGGATGACCGTCTTCGGGGCTGACGGGGATTACGTTGCCCTCATTCTGAATAATTATGGCAACACATTCTCTGCCACTGGAACTCTGACCAGTCTGACCTTCACGGCCGAGACCAGCGGCGACTACCTTTTGTTTTCTAGTTTCTACGCAGGTTCCGTACCGGTCACTGCCTCTTACGGGCTGACCTTGGAGAGAGTTGAAGATGTCACCCCGTGGGACATATCCCTTAACCGAGACGGAATGGGTGCCAAGGCCATCATTGCTTCGGGCGACGAAACCATTGCTGCCGGCGCCCGGATCACCATGTCGCTGAGCTTCGCGACATCCAATGTCACCTTCGACGATGTCCGCATGCTTGTCTCTGGCAGCATGTCGACCGGGATGTCGTCTAGCAACCATTCGACCACGATCTGGATTACCATGTCCCCCGCCCAAGCGGTCAATATGCGAGACCTGCTTGAGGTCAGCTTCACCGGTGGCGGCAGTGCGGGCTCGGTTGAGGTCTCAAGCGTTTCGGTACAGGTCGCTGGCGCATCGACCATCGTCGATATAGGCGAGCCGGTCTCCACCCCCGGTCATCAGGTATTAACTGGGACCGCCGGGAATGAAGTGCTGTCAGGTGATATCGGCAACGACAGGCTGTCAGGCCTGGCAGGCGATGACACTCTGACAGGAGTGGCTGGAAATGACACGCTTAACGGTGGCGCGGGCCGCGACCGCATGATCGGCGGTCAGGGAAATGATGTTTACGTTATCGACAACGCGTCCGATATCGTTCTCGAATATGCGAACCAGGGCACGGACTTCGTGCAGAGTACCATCAGCTACAGCCTGGCGGGCAATGTCGAAAATCTCACCCTCCTCGGCACAGCGGCGCTTTCCGGAACGGGCAATGCGCTTTCCAATTTGATCAACGGCAATGCCGGCAACAATCTCCTGAGCGGCCTCGCCGGGAACGATACTCTCAATGGTAGGCTGGGAAGCGACCGGATGTCCGGTGGCACAGGAAATGACACCTACATCGTCGATAACGCCGGAGATGTGGTCATCGAGGCTGCAGGTGAAGGTATTGACCTCGTCCAAAGCGCTGTCAGCCATGCTCTCCGCGTCAATGTGGAGAATCTGACACTGCTGGGAACCGGCAACCTCGCGGGAAGCGGCAACGCCGCCACCAATCTGATTACCGGAAATGCCGGCAATAACCGACTGAGCGGTCTTGCCGGAAACGACACGATCAATGGCGGTTCTGGCAATGACATCCTTGACGGCGGCGCGGGCACAGATCGCATGTCCGGCGGAGCTGGTAACGATGTCTACCGCGTTGATGCCATAGGGGACCTCACCCTCGAGTTGGCGGGCCAAGGCACTGACCTCGTCCAAAGCGCTGTCAACTATGCCCTCCGCGTCAACGTGGAAAACCTGACCCTGCTGGGAACAGGCAACCTCGCGGGAAGCGGCAACGCGACCGCCAATCTGATTACCGGTAATGCTGGCAATAACCGACTGAGCGGTCTTGCCGGGAACGACACGATCAATGGTGGTTTCGGCAATGATGTCCTTGACGGTGGGCTCAACAATGACCGGCTCAATGGTGGGATCGGCAACGATCGGCTGATTGGCGGCGCGGGCTCCGATCATATATCAGGAGGGGCCGGTGCAGACAGATTCGTGTTCGTCTCCCTATCTGAATCGACGGTCGGGGTTGCTGGACGCGATACGATCACCGATTTCAGCCGGGGGCAGCAAGATCTAATCGATCTCAGTGCGATAGACGCCAACTTTGGCCGAACTGGTAATCAGGCCTTCAGCTTTATCGGTGACGCCGCATTTACGGGGCAGGCCGGTCAGCTCTCGGCGCGGACGGTCACTGGAGGCACGCTGGTCTCCGGGGATGTGAATGGCGACCGGATAGCCGACTTCGCAGTTCTGCTGGATGATCGGCTTAATCTTGGTACCGATTGCTTCATCCTTTGATTCTCTTGCGGCGCGCTTCGGCGCGCCGCCTCAGCTGGGCGGATCCTCGTTATTCCATCTTTCTTCGCACGCGGCTTGCGCTTACCTCGCACCCAAAATGTAAGCGAAGGATTTCAGGCCCTTGGCGAGAAACGCCTGCTGCTGCTATTCTGGCCTTCCTTGGGGTGCAGGATCCAGATGCGCGATCTTGAAGATCAGATCGATGTGTTTCCGCGCGAGATGGTGCTGCGGCGGATCGATCCCGGCCGCAATATGCGCCGCTTCTATCGCCTCTCGGTTGAGCCTGATCTCTTCGGTGGTGCCAGCCTGGTGCGGGAATGGGGCCGCATCGGTAGGCCAGGGCAGCATCTGAGCGAGCCGCATCCGGATGAGGGCCAGGCGATCAATGCCTTACTGCGCCTTGCCGCCACCAAACGCAGGCGCGGCTATCAGGCCTGAACACAAACTTGCGCCAGCGCAGACGGGACTGGGCAAGCCACGCGAAACGCGACCCATCCGATCAGGCAGGCTTAACCGTCCCGGCAGGCCTGGCTCAGGCTTCGACGGAGAGTTTCGCGAGCGCTTCCGAGAGGTGAATCGGATCATGTGGCAAATCCACGTCGAAAAGCTTGTCGGCGAGTTGGCGGAGCAGCACGATCTCGGTCGCCATCACCGACGCCACCTTGCCCTGTAGCTTGGTGAGATCGGGCCCATGCAGGACCGTATCGAGTTCGCTCAGCGCGCTTGCGGCGCTGGTGATGTCTTTGAGGATCTCGGCGCGGGTCTGGTCGTCGAGTGGCAATGCGTGGCTTCCTTTTCTGGTCTTCGGCGCGGCAAATAGTCACGCAAAGTCCGGGTGACCATGACGCAACGGAACGTTCGGCGGATTCTCGCGGCAGCTTGTCGTTGAAACCGGCGGAGAATTGCCCCCGCGAGCCATGGCCGCGGCACTCATTCAGGGTAGAAGGCCAAAAGGCGTCGATTTCTGCTCGACCTGACGCATGCCCGTTCTCGTTTCGGCGGCGGAAGCGATCGGATGAAGTTTCAATGATCCAATGAGACCCGCGCCAAAGGCGCGGCCCGAGCCGGGACATTGTCGGTGCGGCGGATCGACCGGGCAGAGCCCGGCTCACCACCGCGCCGCGGTCCTTTCCAATCCTGATTTGTCCGCCTCGCATCCCCGGCGCGGTCGGATCAATGGGCAAGCGCCGCGCGTGACGCGCGTCGTCGCGGGACCGGGCCGTGTCCTCGCGCTTGCGCCGCTGCGGGCCGCACCACCCCGATCCCGCGACCCATGACCGCCCGCGCCGGGGCCACGGGCAGGGCTTTGCCCTTCCCGCTCTGCCCTCCGGAAAACACGGGGTTTTCCAGAGACCAGACGGAAAGGCTCCGCCCAAAGCGGACAAGGGGGCGAGAGCTTCAAGGCCGCGACAGCATTGGAGGGCCGAAGATGGCATTCGATCTTTATCAGCAGGTGACCGACAGCATTATTGCCAGCCTTGAGGCGGGCAGCCCGGCATGGCGCAAGCCCTGGACCGGCGAAGGCAGGGCAGCGCAGATGCCGCTGCGCGCCAATGGCGAGGCCTATCGTGGCATCAATGTGCTGATGCTTTGGCTCGCGGCATCGGCGCAGGGCTATGGCAGCGCTTACTGGTTCACCTATAAGCAGGCCGAGGCCGCAGGCGGTCAGGTCCGCAAGGGCGAGAAAAGCGCCACCGTGGTCAAATATGGCACCCTCGCACGAGAAGACGAAGACAGCGGGGCCGAAAAGCGCGTCCCCTATCTGAAGAGCTACCGCGTCTTCAATGCCGATCAGATTGATGGCTTGCCCGAGGAGTTCCATGCCGCGACCGCCGAACCTGTCCGCGATCTCGGCACAAAGCCCGATCCGCGCCTTGAGGCTTTCTTTGCCGCGACTGGGGCGGATATCCGCGTGACCAATGAACCGCAGGCCTATTACGACCCGCAGGCGGATTACATTCATATGCCGCCGATCTCGAGCTTTTATGACGCGGCCGGATTTTATGGGACCCTTGCCCATGAGGCCTGCCACTGGTCTGGCCACGGCTCGCGCCTCGACCGGCTCAGCCGCTTCGCCGAGCGCAAGGCCTATGCTTTCGAAGAGTTGATCGCCGAGATCGGCAATTGCATGCTCTGCGCTCAGCTTGGCCTGACGCCGGATTTTGGTCAATCGGCGGCGTACCTTGAAGGGTGGTTACGCGCACTTCAGGATGACAAGCGGCTGATCTTCAAGGCCGCGACCGAGGCCCAGAAAGCGGCAGATTTCCTGCTCGCTTGTGCCGGTACGGCAAAGCCGTTCGACCGAGGCGAGGCCGCCTAGCGGCCCGCGATCTCCCCGCCAAGTTTCGGCCTGTCGCGTCCAGCGGCGGGCGCCAACAGGGGAGCGGAAAATCCGGATGAGCCGGATTTGCACCTGCGACACCCGCGCCGGGCTCGAGCCGAGCCGGTCGCGGTCAATAACCCGCTGGCGTAGACTTCGGGGACATCGCGTGTTCGCGCCCGATCAAAAGCGTCATTCGCTTAGGCTGCCACTTGCCGTTACAGCAGCTGATCGTGTTGGCGCACCGCGCGGCAGGCTGCCGTCCGGCCGTCCTGGCATGACGCACGCAGTTCCGACGGGGTTTTGCCTTTGACCGATCCACCGGATGAGCAGGCGCTTATCGCCATGATGACGAGGACGAGGCTGAATTTGGTCATGAGTTTCCTTTGTGTATACGGGCGTGAGGGTGCCCGGTCGCTGACCGGAGCGACCAGCGCCTTCCGTGATGAGGGCGGTTGACGTCGTCTCGACGCAGATCTTGCAGGGTGCCCCTTGCTCGGAGGCGCGGTCAATATCCCGCCCGGGTCAGGAATTTGTCGAGATGCGCGATCACCTTGGCCCGGACCCAGCGCGACAGGGCCGGGGTCAGCCCGGCCAGACCTTCGGGATCGATCTCTTGGCACAGCCGGGCATGGGCATCGCGGGACAAGGTGATCGAGCTGTCAAACCGATGCGCCGATTGCTTGGCCCGCTCGGCCGGGATGTCGCGATAATCGATCCCGGTCTCGAGTGCCGCGACAAGCTCGGGGCGCAACTCTGTCATCGCGCGGCGGAGTACGGTGCCGGTCGGGCAGCGCGCCTTCTCGGCCCAAGCTGCGGCGCGGGCGACCAGCTCATCAGGCAGGCGGTAAAGCACCCGGATTGTCACCATCTCCTCGCCCGCGGGCCGCAACCCGCGTGTCAGGGCGGGGGTGGCACCCGGTCGCGGGGCTACGCTGCGCTTGCGCCTCGGCGCAGCTTTTACCGCTTCCGCTTCTGTTGATTGCAGCTCGATGCTGGTTCCACCTGTCGCCTCGGTTTCGGTTTCGGTCTCGGTCTCGGTCTCGGTCTCGATTGAGGGCGGAGGCGCGAGCGGCGAGGTCGCCGGATCTTCTTTTGGCCCTACCGGTGCTTCAAACCCCAACCGCCGGCTGAAGCCGGGATCGGGGGCCGAGATCCGGCCGGGCAGTTTGAGCTTGGCCATTACTCCTCCTCCCGGATGGTGCGGTCGAGCTCGGCCAGGACCTCGTCCATTTCCTGCAGCGCAGTCCCGAGGTGGTTGGCGACGCCGGGGTTCTTGGTGCTCTTGCGGATCTCACCCAGAAGCCCCTGGCAGTCGAGCCGGGTATACATGGCCCGGTTCATCACCACCTCGCCCAGCACCGGCATATTGCGGATCACCTTCTCATAGATCTCATGCTCGGCGGCAGAGCGAGAAAGCGGTACGCGATTGAGCAGCACCCGGAAGGGCGGCAATTCGGTCGGATCCTCGACGCGGGATTTGAGCCGGACATACCAGAGCCCGGTCTCGAGGCTTTCTTCATAATTATTCGCCGAGAGCATGCAGGGCGCGATCAGCAGATGCGAGATCAGCGCGAGATGATCCTGCGCCTCCGAGCCGCCACCAAAAGTATCGACCAGGATCAGATGCTCCTGGTCGGGCTGGGCGAAGATCGCGCTGATTTCCTCGATCACCTGAGACGCCGAAAGCGTCGGGATGACCCGGACCAGATCATTCCAATGGCCCTGAGCCTTGGCGCGTTCCATCCATTTCCAGCTGCTGCGGCTTTCGTCGGTGTCGAAGATCGTGACGCTCTCGCCACGCTCGGCCGCCGCCGAGGCAAGTCCCATGATCAGCGTGGTCTTGCCGCAGCCACCCTTGCGGTTCATCGCGGTGATGACACGAATGCCATTCTGCATCACCTCTCCTCCCGGTGTTTGTCAAAGGAGTTGTCACTCGTCTTCGTTTTCAGGCCGCGCGTTTTTCGTCGCCGCCCATGGGGCCTCCTCCGCCAGCTTTGTGGTTGAGCGCGTCGTCGGCCCCATGGTGATCGCCGCG
>NZ_WMIE01000024.1 GCF_009711225.1 Paracoccus aestuariivivens
GTCTCGAGGAGTTGCCGGTCGATGATTGCCATGAAGCCCGGGTTCCCGGCGCTTTCTCCGCGCGGCCGATAGTAGCGCCAGCGACAACAGGCGGCATTGCCGCCGGACGCCGAGACCCTGATGATCCCGCTACGGCGCTCCCGTTCGTGTTCGGCGTGGCCTCGAACCAATGACGGCTTACGCCTCACTCCAGAAAATGCCATCCAGAACAGAACAATAATTCGTCGGCTTGCGCCTATTCGGGTGCCCAACCGCATCAATGAAACCCTCAAAGAAGGCCCATTCATCGTCAGTAATAAGATTGCGCGCCAAGATATTGACCCACCTAGAGATAACCGTGAATCACACATCGACGGCCAGAGGAATCTCATTGGTCAATACCGCCTAAATCCCGCCAGCGCTGCAACCGGAGTGGAATACTTTGCAGACGCGGTTTGGTCTTGGCTACAGAGCAGCCCCGAAATTGCGACACGGTGTGGGTGGTATTTGGATCGGGGCCGCTGTTTCCGCACCGACAGTCTGCGCGGGCTTTCCGATACTTTGGGTGGTGGCCGCGATGCCCTCCGTAGTGCGAAGCAGCCGGAATGGGATCTTGATCGTTCAAGTTCCACGGACCCTTCATTGATCGGGTGAACGAAAACGGCGGGGGGCTGACGTACATTAACTGCTCGATGTCCCAGTTACCAGACCGACCACATCCGCCTGAGAACGCCGCCACTCGTGTGAGCCTATTGCGACATCGTATATGCGCCGATGTCGCACCGCGTCTTCCGGTCTTTGCCCTGATCGAAATTTCAGGCATGAAGTAATTATGAATATTCGGAGAGACACCATGCTGACACAGGACGGAACGGATCTTGTCGAGACCGAGGCAGGGCTGGGAAAGCAGCGCCTGCGCCTGTGGTTGCAAATGCTCAAGGCCGTGCGCCATGTCGAAAGCGATCTGCGCGAAAGGCTTCGTTCGGGCTATGATATGACGCTGCCGCGTTTCGACGTTCTGGCCGCACTATTGGCCGCGCCGGAAGGGTTGAAGATGACAGAACTGTCGCAGCAATTGATGGTGTCGAATGGCAACGTGACTGGCATCGTTGACCGGTTGGTCTCGGATGGTCTGGCCGAGCGTGAAACCGTTGAAAGCGACCGCCGCGCCTTTCGCGTGCGCATCTCGGAGCAGGGTGCGATACAGATGCGCGAAATGGCCGCGCAGCATTTGTCCTGGATCGATGAACTTTTTGCCGATGTCAGCGAGGCCGACGCGGCGCGCGGGATCTCGATCATGCTGGATATCCGGCACAAGGTGCACCGGTAGGTTGGTGCGTCAATCGCGGGGCCAGCGCTATGCAGGCCCCGCTTTGCCGGATCAGAGAATACCGGTCTCGCTTGCGACGCGGCGATAGGCGGCGCCGCCGGTGAAACCGCCATCGATCACGAAATCCTCGCCCGTCACAAAGCCCGAGGCATCCGAGGCGAGGAACAGGACCAGCTGCGCCACTTCATCCGCCTCGCCGCTGCGGCCCATCGGCGTCATGCCGATCATCGGCGCAAGATGGGGAGAGTTGCGGTTGAGGTCGGTCACGATCAGGCCGGGACAGACCGCGTTCACCCGTACGCCTTGGCGGGCATATTCCATCGCAGCGCTGCGCGTCAGGCCGCGCAGGCCCCATTTCGACGCGGTATAGGCCGGGTCATAATGGCCCGAAAAGGCGCTGTTCGATGAGATATTGATGATGCTGCCGCCCTGCTGCATCGCCGGGGCTGCGGCTTGGATGCCCAGAAACGCGCCGGTCAGGTTGACGTCCAGAACGCGTCGCCATTCCTCGGGGGACATGTCGCGGATGACCTTGCGATTGATGATCCCGGCATTGTTGACCAGAATATCCAGCCGCCCGGTCCAATCCAGCGCCGTCTGGACCGCTGCCGCCCATTCCGCCGCATCGGTCACATCAAGCCGTAGGAAGCGCGCCTTGTGGCCTTCGCCGGTCAGTCGGGCGGCCAGCGCCTCGCCCTCGGCTTCCAGCACGTCGCAAATCAGGACGGCGGCAGCCGCAGCGGCCAGCAGCTCGGCCTCGACCGCGCCCTGACCACGCCCGCCGCCGGTGACGATGGCCGTCCTGCCCTGCAGGTCGGTCATCGCCTTGAGGCTGCGCATCGCGTTCATGCCAGCACCATGCGCTGGCGCTGCACGCCCAAGCCCGCCGCGCCCAAAGTGACGACCTGCCCCTCGCGCAGGAAAGTCGGAGGCTTCATGCCCAGCCCCACACCCGGAGGCGTGCCCGTGGCGATGATGTCGCCCGGCTCAAGCGTCATGAATTGCGAGATGTAGCTGACCAGATGCGCGACGCCAAAGATCATCGTGCGGGTATTGCCGGTCTGGCGGCGCTCGCCATCGACATCCAGCCACAGATCCAGCGCCTGCACATCGGCGATTTCATCGCGTGTCACCAGCCAAGGGCCGATCGGGCCGAAGGTGTCGTGGCTTTTGCCCTTGGTCCATTGACCGCCGCGCTCGGACTGGAATCGGCGCTCGGAAACGTCATTGACCAGCAGGTAGCCCGCGACATGCTCCAGAGCATCCGCCTCGGCGACGTATTTCGCGCGCGTGCCGATGACGATGCCCAGTTCGACCTCCCAGTCGGTGCGGTCCGAACCGCGCGGGATTTCCACATCGTCATGCGGGCCGCTGATCGCCGAGACCGCCTTGGCGAACAGGACCGGCTCGGGCGGGGGCTCCTTGCCGGTCTCGCGCGCATGATCGGCATAGTTCAGGCCGACGCACAGGAATTTGCGCGTCCCCGCGATGGGCGGGCCAAGCCGGGGCTGACCCTCGACCAGCGGCAGGTCTTCGGCGGTCAGGGCGGCGATGCGGGCCAGCCCCTCGGGCGACAGCGCCTCACCCTCGATGTCCGGGATATGGGCCGAGAGATCGCGGATCTGGCCTGCATCATCCATCAGGCCGGGGCGTTCGGCGCCGGGCGCGCCATAGCGAAGCAGTTTCATCGGTATTTCCTTTCGGGCTTAGGCGCGCCGATAGCCTTCAAGTTGATCGTCGGGCACGTCGTCGAAATTCGTGACGAGATTGTCCGGCGTGCGACAGGTCAGCCAGACCAGTTCCTCGGTCGTGCTCATGTTGACTTCGACATGCGGCATGAAGGGCGGCACAAAGACGAAATCGCCGTCATGAAGGTCGACGAATTCCTTGTAATCATCGCCGAAATAGATCCGGCCGTGGCCCTTCAGGACATAGCCGCCGGTCTCGCAATGCTCATGGTGGTGGGGCGGAGAGCGGTGACCCGGCTCATTCGAGACGCGCCCGAACCAGATGTTTTTCGCGGGGGTATGCTGGGGGCTGACGCCGGATTTGCGCACGCAATCGCCCGATTGCGCGGTCTGTGCGTCAAGCTCGCTTGCGCGGGTGACGACCGGAACAACTTTGGTCATGGGTTCTCCTTCCCTATTGGCTGGGTGGTGTTCTTTTCAGGCGACCAGCGCGCGCGGGCCGCCCTGTTCATCGATTGCAACCATGATGAAGCGCGCGGTGGCGATCAGGACCGGCGCATGGTCGGGATTGGCAAGCCCCACCAGTTCAAGCGTGAACGACGTCCGACCGCGCGAGATTTCACGGGCATGGACCGCAAAATCAGAGCCGACCGGCAATGCCGCGTGAAACTGCATCTCTTGTACGGCGCGGATCACGCATTGCCCGGCAATGCCCCGTCCGGCGCGCCCCGCCGCGTGGTCGAATTGCGCCATGATCCAACCGCCAAAGACGGTATTGCCACGGCCCGCTTCGGCTGGGCGGGCAACCGTCAGGATCGCCGGGCGGCTGTCGGGACCGGGCCAGTTTGCGTCATTCATGGGGGATCACGGCGGTAGCCTCGATCTCGATCTTGGCGGCATCTTCCATCAGCGAGACCACCTGCACGACAGCCATGGCGGGGAAATGCCGCCCCAGCACGCGCCGATAGGCTGCGCCGATCTCTTTGAGATTACCGAGATATTCAGACTTGTCGGTGATGTACCACGTCAGGCGGACCAGATGTTCGGGGCGCGCGCCAGCCTTCGCCAGAACCGCGACGATATTCTTCAACACCTGCTCGAACTGGCCGACCAGATCGGTATGTTCGAATTGCTGCTGGGCGTTCCAGCCGACCAAGCCGCCGGTAAAGACCATGCGACCTTCGGCCAGCATGCCATTGGCATAGCCCTTGGCGGGGACCCAGCCCTCGGGGTCCAGAAAACTATGCGGAGTCATCGCCGTCATCTCATATGCCTTGTTCAAATGGGTCAGCATGTCTCGCCGCCGGAAATGGAAATTGCTTGGCCCGTGACCATCGACGAGCCGGGACCGCAGAGCCAAAGCACGGCCTCGGCCACCTCGTCAGGGGGCACCAGACGCTGCATCGGATTGGTCGCGGCCAGCGAGGCACGGGCCTCATCCCGGCTGCGCCCGGTCTTGGCCACGATCTTGTCGATAGAGCGCTCGGTCATCTCGGTATCCAGAAAGCCGGGGCAGATAGCGTTGACCGTGATGCCCTTGCGCGCCTGCTCCAGCGCGGCGGATCGAACCAACCCCAGCACGCCATGCTTGGCCGCCGCATAGGGCGCGACATAGGCATAACCCTTGAGGCTGGCGGTCGAGGCGATGGCAATAACCCTGCCCCAATCGCGACCTTCCATGCCGCGCAACGCCTCGCGCAGGGTCAGGAAGGTTCCGGTCAGGTTGGTGTCGATCATGGCGCGGAACTGCGCGAGCGTCGTGCGGGTCAGTGGCGCGCTGTCCGAGATGCCCGCATTCGCGACCACGATGTCGAAGGGACCGCGCGCGAACAAAGCTTGCGTGGCATTCTCGTCGGTGATGTCGCAGACCTGCGCCGTAATCCCCGGGCCTGATGCGGCGACCGCAGCCAGCGTTTCGGCATTGCGGCCGCAGATTGTCACCACAGCCCCGGCCTCGGCCAGCTTGCGGGCGATGACTGCGCCCACGCCCGAGCCGCCGCCGGTGACCAATGCGCTGTGTCCGGTCAGCCTCATGCCATGGCCTTTGCGCGTTCGGCCAGGGTATTGGCCTGCCGCCTGCCGCCTTCATAGGGCGCGGGCCAAGCCTGCGCGGTATCGCCCAACTCGACCGCCGCGTGCAGCGTCCAATAGGGGTCGGCAAGGTGGGGCCGCGCCAGCAGGACCAGATCAGCGCGCCCGGCCATCAGGATAGAGTTGACGTGATCGGGTTCATAGATATTGCCCGCGACCAACGTCGGGACGCCCAGTTCGTTGCGAATACGGTCGCTGAAAGGCGCTTGGAACATGCGGCCATAGACCGGCTTTTCGTCCTTGCTGGTCTGCCCGGACGAGACGTTGATCGCATCCGCCCCGGCCTGATGGAACAGCGCTGCGATGCGCACGGCATCCTCGGGCGTCACACCGTCATCGCCCATCCAGTCATGCGCCGAGATCCGCACCGTCATCGGCTTCGACGCGGGCCAAGCACCACGCATGGCGGCAAACACCTCCAGCGGGTAGCGCATCCGGTTCTCCAGATCGCCGCCATATTCATCCTCGCGCAGGTTGGTCACCGGCGAGATGAACGAGGCCAGCAGATAGCCGTGGGCGGCATGCATCTCGATCATGTCGAAGCCCGCGCGATCCGCGGTCTGAACGGCGGCGACGAACTGCGCCTTGATGCGGTCCATATCGGCGCGGTCCATCGCCTTGGGCGTCTGGCTTTCCGGCAGATAAGGCAGGGCCGAGGCCGAAATCAGCGGCCAGTTCCCCTCAATCAGGGGCTTGTCGATGCCTTCCCATGCCAGCCGGGTCGAACCCTTGCGCCCGGCATGGCCGATCTGGGCGCAGATTTTGGCATCGGTCTCGGCATGGATGAAATCGTTCAGGCGACGCCATGCGGCTTCCTGATCCGGGCCGATGCAGGGACAGCCGGGGGTGATCCGGCCCTCGGGGCTGACACACAGCATCTCGGTAAAGACCAGACCCGCCCCGCCCTTGGCGCGTTCGGCGTAATGCACGAAATGCCAATCGGTCGGATTACCGTCCACGGCCTTGTATTGCGCCATGGGCGAGACGACGACGCGGTTTTCCAGCACCATGTCACGCAGTTTGAAGGGCGCGAACATCGGGCGGCGACGGGATTGGCTGCCCGCGCGGCTTTGGAACCAGCTTTCGGCATTGCCCAGCCATTCCGGGTCGCGCAGGCGCAAGTTCTCATGCCCGATGCGCTGGCTGCGGGTCAGCAGCGAATAGGTGAATTGGGTCAGGTCAAGGTCCAGATAACGTTCGACCTCTTCGAACCACTCGGTCGAGTTCCGCGCTGCCGAGGTCACCCGCAGCACCTGCAGCTGCCGCGCCTGCTGGTAATCCGCCAGCGCCTGCGAAAGCCGCTTACCAGCGTTCAGTTCATCCGCCAGTGCGATCGCGCTTTCCATCCCCAGTTTCGAGCCGGACCCGATCGAAAAATGAGCCGTCGCCGAGGCATCGCCCAGCAACACAACATTGTCGAAGTGCCAGCTCTCGCAGGTGACGCGCGGGAATTGGATCCAAGCCGAGCCGCGAATGTGATTGGCGTTGGTCATCAGGCTGTGGCCGCCCAGATGGCGGGCAAAGATCCGCTCGCATAGCGCAATGCTGTCGGCCTGCGACAGGGTGTCGAAACCAAAGGCGAGATAGGTCTCGGGGCCGCATTCGACGATGAAGGTCGCAGTGTCATCGTCGAACTGATAGGCATGGGCCCAGATCCAGCCATGCTCGGTCTGTTCAAAGATAAAGGTGAAGGCGTCGTCGAATTTCTGCTTGGTCCCAAGCCAGACGAAATGGTTGCGGCGCAGGTCGATCTGCGCACCGAAGCGGTCGGCATAGGTCTTGCGCACCCGCGAATTCAGCCCGTCCGCCGCGACGACCAGATCATGCGAGGCCTTGAGGTCAGCGATCCGCACCTCGTCCATCTCGGTCTCGAAATTCAGCGTGACGTCCAGATCGCGGGCTCGTTCCTGCAACAGCAGCAGCAGTTTCATCCGCCCGATGCCGCAGAAACCATGCCCGCCCGAGGTCATGCTGTCATCGCCCCGCACGACCTTGATGTCGTCCCAATAGGCGAAGTTCTGGCGGATCATCGCCTCGCTGACGGGATCGTTTTCGCCGAAATTCCCCATCGTCTCGTCCGACAGGACGACGCCCCAGCCAAAGGTGTCGTCAGGGCGGTTGCGCTCGTATACGGTGATCTCATGGGCTGCATCGCGCAGTTTCATCGAGATCGCAAAGTAAAGTCCGGCGGGTCCGCCCCCGAGAATGGCGATTTTCATGGCGTGCTTCCCTATGGGCAAATGCAGGTGACGCGATATATTTTATATGTAAAGCAAAATCGTTCCAGCAATGTCAAGCGACACAAGGTCCGAAAATGCACGGACATGAGTGTCCATTGCTATTCTGGATCTCCACGCCGTGGCAGGGATTGACAGGTCTGCCTTGTCACCTATTCTTTAAATATAAATTAAAGCCGCGCCGTGAGTTGGCGTGTCCAGCCCTTCCTTGAAAGTCAGAACCATGCCCTTCACGATTTCCAAGCCGCTGCGGTTCGGCGATTGCGACCTGACCGGAATCGCCTATCATCCCGCCTATCTTTCGATGCTGGTCGATGTGAACGAGGCGATGTTCGCCTCATTTGGCGTCACATGGAAAGAGATCATGTTCGAGCGCAAGCTGGGACTGCCGACGCTCAGCATGAACATCCTGTTCACCAAGCCTGCGATGTATGGCGATGTCCTGACCTTCAATGTGCATGTCCGTGCGATTGGCCGGTCTTCGCTGGACCTTGAAACGGTGGTGACGGTGGGGCCGGATGTCATCTGGACGATCCGGCAGAAGATCGTGCTGACCTCGCTGGAAAACCACAAATCCACGCCCTGGCCTGATGATATTCGCGCGGGCCTGTCGCGATATCTTGAACCCGCGCTGGCCGAGTAGCGACCCAATGCCGCGCCGCGCCGCTTCGACCTTGCGGGCGGCGCGTTGCGGCCCGACCCGAACAGGGCCCATCCAGAAATCCGATAAATACATGGCATTCATCGAAGCAATTTTTGAAATGCCCTAGCGCCGGTTACTCCCTCCTCAAACGGAATTCGCGCGTCACTGTTCTGGCGCGAAGGTGGAGGAAGATGCGATGCGGATTATCGGACCGGATTACCTGGTTTTCGGGGTGGACGATCTTGAGGGGGCCAAGACCTATCTTCAGGATTTCGGCCTGAAGCCCGTGCAGCTGGACGCAACCGGCTGGCTCTACGAGGCGCTCGACGGTACCGGCGTCGTTATCCGCCACCGCGACGATCCCAGGCTGCCTGCACCGCTTCCGACCAAGAACATGCTTCGCCAGCAGGTTTTCGGGGTCGAGGATGCAGCGACGCTGGACGTCATCGAGGCCGAGATGTCGAAGGATCGCCGCGTTAACCGTCTGGCCGATGGTGCGATCGAATTTCAGGACGTGCTGGGTTTCGAGCTTCGCTTCCAGATCACGACACGACGCGAACTGAACATGCCCGCCGAAAAGATCAACGCCCCCGGCGCGCCTGCCCAGCGTGGTCCGAACGAGCTTGGCGTCTGGGATGGCATGCCCGCTTTGCCGCGCAGCCTGAGCCATGTTGTGCTGTTCGTGCCAGATATCGACAAGATGGTTGAATTCTACACCCGGCGGCTGGGCTTCGTGATCACCGACATCCTGACCGGAGCAGGGCCCTTCCTGCGTCCTGCGGCGAATGACGATCACCACACGCATTTTTTCATCCGCACGCCCGCTTATATGCAGGGCTGCGAGCATCTCGCCTTCCATATGGGCGGGCCGACCGAGTTGATGGTTGCGGGCGACCGCTTCACCCGCAAGGGCTATCAAAGCTTCTGGGGTCCGGGGCGGCACAAATTCGGCTCGAACTGGTTCTGGTACTTCAACAGCCCGCTGGGCGTCCATTTCGAATATGACGCCGATATGGACAAACATGACGACGCGTGGGTCGCGCGCGAGGCCCCGAACGGCCCCGAGGCCTCGCAGATGTTCCTGCTGCAATGGCGCGAGAAATGGGCTCCGGGCGGCGGCCCCGAAGGTGGACCCAAGGGCTGATGGCCCTGCTGCCTTTGTGCCATCGCGACGAAATTCCCGATGGCGCGGCGCGCGGCTTTCTGCCTTTGCCCGAGGCGCTGCGCCGCGTCATCGTGGTGCGGCGCGGCCAACGTCTTGACGCCTATATGGATTCCTGCCCGCATTACACCGGCGGCACACCCATGGCATGGCGGCGTGACGCCTATCTGAACGGTGATGGCACGCATCTGGCCTGCCACGCTCATTGCGCGCTTTTCGACATCGATACGGGCGACTGCGTGTCCGGCCCCTGTCTGGGACGGAAACTGACCCGCGTGACCCTGACCGAAGATCAGGTCGGCTATCTGAGCGTGCCTGCGCATGTCGCCGGTTGCGCCGCAAGGAAGGAATGACATGGCCGCAGCAAGTAAGGTTCTGGTCATCGGCGGAGGCTTTTCCGGCATGTCCGCCGCGATCATGCTGGCACGGGGCGGGATCGAAACCGACCTCGTCGAGATCGACCCCGGTTGGCGCAGCTATGGCGCGGGCATCAGCCTGCATGGCGCAACGTTGCGGGTGCTCGCGCAACTAGGGGTGATCGAGGCTTTCAAAGCCACGGGTTCGATGACCAACGGGCTGGTGGTACGCCTGCAGCAAAATGACCGCGTCATCGCAACGATCCCGACCCCGCCCATGACGGGAACCGGTTTGCCGGGCAACGCCGCGATCATGCGTCCGGCCTTGGCCGCCATCCTGTCCAAGGCGACGCGGGCCGCGCGCGTCAATGTCCGCCTTGGCTGCAGCTTCGAGACTATTTCGCAGGATGATGACGGCGTCGCAGTCAGCTTCACCGATGGAATCAGCGCCCGATATGACGCGGTGATCGGGGCCGACGGGCTTTACTCCAAGACCCGCCAGACGCTGATGCCCGACGCGCCGAAACCTACCTATGTCGGCCAAGCCGTCTGGCGCGCGGAACTGCCGACGCCGGAAGGAATCGAGACGCTGAATATGTGGCTGGGCAAGGGCGTCAAGGTCGGCATCAATCCTGTCGCGCAGGGCCGTTCCTACATGTTCTTGACCGAGGATCGACCCACGAATGATTGGGTGGACGAGGAGGATCTGCTGCCCCGCCTGCAGGCGCTGCTGGACCGTTTCCCCTCGCCGATCCTGACGGCAGTCAAACAAGGGCTGGGCGTTGATAGCAAGCTGATCTATCGCCCGCTCGAAAAGCTGCTGGTTCCCCAACCGTGGAATGTCGGCCGCGTCATGCTGATTGGCGATGCGGTCCATGCCACCACGCCGCATCTGGGCGCGGGAGCCTGCATTGGCATGGAGGATGGCATTGTTCTGGCCGAAGAGCTGCTGCGCAACGGCAGCGTGGCCGAGGCTTATGCCGCCCATCAGGCGCGCCGCTGGGACCGCTGCGAGATGGTGGTAACGAATTCGGCTCGCCTCTCCCAGATCGAGATCACCGGTGGCGACCAGGCCGAACATAACGCGCTGATGGGCCGTTCAGTCGTGGCCCTGAACGAGCCCGTTTAAGCCGCAACGTCAGAATTTTTCCGGCCACAACTCGACCGGACCCAATTCGAAGGAGCCTGCCATGGCGATGTTCAATTATTTCCCCAATTACGTCTGGAACCTGACGGTCTCGATCGCGCTGGCAAGCGGTGCCGAGATCGGAGAGATCATGGATATGTGTCAGCCGCTTCTGGATCAGGCCAGGTCGGGCGAGGACGCAGGAACCCGTGATTTCATGGTCGAATGGGTTCGCATGGCCGACAAGCTGACCGCGATCGCCGCCGAGGAAGAGGCGCAGGGACGGCTGTTCTCGGCAGGCGACAAGCTGAAGCGCGCGGCGCTTTACTATATTCTGGCCGAGCGGATGCAGGGGCAGGGCGATCCGCAGCGCATGCAGACCTATCGCAAGGGCCTGATGAATTTCCTGAAGGGCACCGAATATTCCGGCGAAAAGGTCCGCCGCTTCGAAATCCCTTATGGCGACAAGGCGATCCCGGTTCTTTATACCCCCGCCGAGGGGGGAACAGGTCCGGCTCCGGCGGTGGTCTATCTGAACGGCCTCGATAGCTGCAAGGAGTTGCTTTACTGGTCCTTCCTGCCGCATGAACTGGCGAAACGCGGAATCGCCTCGCTTTGCGTCGACCAGCCGGGAACCGGAGAAAGCCTGCGCCTGCAAGACATGCACGCGCATTTCGACAGCGAGAGATGGGGCACGCCGGTCTATGACTGGCTGGCAGCCCGTCCCGAGATCGACCCCGCCCGCATCGGCATTACCGGCATTTCACTGGGGGGTTACTACGCGCCGCGCGTCTGCGCCTATGAGCCCCGTTATGCCAGCGGCGCGGTCTGGGGTGCGAACCACAATTGGGCCGAGGTCCAGCAAAAACGCCTGAAACGCGAGGGCGAGAACCCCGTGCCGCATTACTGGAACCATGTCCAATGGGTCTTTGACGCGCAGGATATGGACGAATTCCTCGCCAAGGCTGAAGGCTTCAACCTGAATGGCCAGATGGAAAAGATCCGCGTGCCCTTCCTTGTCACGCATGGCGCGAATGACCGCCAGATCGGCCTTGATTACGCGCATCAGGCTTATGACCAGTTGGTGAATGCGCCGCGTCGCGAGTTGAAGATCTTTACCGACCGCGAAGGCGGGGTAGAGCATGTCGGGGCCGACAACATGACCTATGGCCGGAACTTCATCGCGGATTGGTTCGCCGAGACGCTGGGCGGAAGGCTGTCCTGATGCGCTTTGCGACCCTGCCCGACGGCACCCGCGACGGTAGGCTGCATCTGGTCAGTCGCGACAATGCCCGCTGCATCCCCGCCGAAGGGGTGCAGACCTTGCTGGCCCTGATCGAGGATTGGGACGCCCAGGCCCCCGCGCTGCAGGCGCAATATGCAGCGCTGAACGCGGGAGGCGGATCGGCTTTCGACCCGACCACGGCCCTCGCGCCGCTACCGCGCACATGGCAGTGGCTGGATGGCTCGGCCTATGACAGCCATGGCGAGCTGATGCAGAAGGTCTTCGGCCTTGATCCGAACCCCAAAGGTCGCCCGCTGATGTATCAGGGCATGTCGGATCGTTTCTATGGCCCTTATGCCTGTATCCCCCTGCCCAGTACTGACGACGGCATCGACTTCGAGGGCGAGTTCGGCGTGATCTGCGATGCCGTGCCGATGGGGTCGGATGCGCGCGAGGCGGCCTCCCATATCCGCCTGCTGGTCCAGATCAACGATTGGTCTCTGCGCGCCATTGCCCCGATCGAAATGAAGACCGGCTTCGGCTGGGTGCAGGCCAAGCCCGCCTGCTCGGTCGCGCCGGTCGCGGTGACGCCGGACGAACTTGGGCCGGCATGGCGCGATGCCCGCATCGATCTGCCGCTGGAGGTCACGTTGAACGGCGAGACCTTCGGTCGGGCCGAGGGCCATGCCATGAGTTACGGTTTCGATGAACTAGTTGCCCATGCCGCCCGAACCCGCGATCTGGTGGCGGGGACGATCATCGGCTCGGGGACGGTCTCGAACGCCAATTACCGCGAGATCGGCTCGTCGTGTATTGCCGAACGCCGCGCCATCGAGATCCTGGACGATAGCGCGCCACGCACCCCTTACCTCAGCTTCGGCGACCGCGTGGCGATGGAATGCCGCAGCCGTGAGGGCGCGCCGGTTTTTGGTCGCCTCGATCAGATCGTCATCCAAGGGGGGCGACCATGACCCGTCGCATCATCGACCTTTCCGTGACCCTGACCGACCGGATCGTCGCCGACCCGCCCGGTCTTGGTCCGCAGATCAGCTATATGGCGCATGGGGCGGGTGCCCGGGAATATGAGCAGATGTTCGGCATTCCCGTCGAACACCAGCTTGACGGCGCGGGCGCGGCGGTCGAGCGTCTGACGTTGACCACCCATAACGGCACGCATCTGGACGCGCCTTGGCACTACCACCCGACGATGAACAAGGGCGAACGCGCCATCACCATCGACGAGGTGCCGCTGGAATGGTGCATCGGGCCGGGGGTGAAGCTGGATTTTCGCCATATGCCTGACGGCCATGTAGTGACCGCCGCCGAAATCGAGGCCGAATTCGACCGTATCGGCCATGATCTGCGCTCTGGCGAGATCGTGTTGGTCAATACCCGCGCCGGTGCGATTTACGGCCAGCCCGACTATCTTGCCGCTGGCTGCGGTATCGGGCGCGAGGCAACGCTGTGGCTGGCCGAGCGTGGCATGAAGGTCTGCGGTACCGACGCATGGAGTTGGGACGCGCCGCTGAAAGCCGTAGCCGAAAAGGCCCGCGCCACCGGGCAATGGGAACTGTTCTGGGAAGGCCACAAGGCCGGCGCCGAGACGATCTATTGCCATATGGAAAAGCTCGCCAATCTTGATCAACTGCCCGATCACGGCTTTCAGGTTATCTGCTTTCCGGTCAAGGTCGAGGCCAGTTCGGCCGGCTGGTGCCGACCCGTCGCCATCATCGAGGAATGACGAACCGCTTTGAAAAACCGCCCCGCACGCATACCGCGTCCGGGGCCTTTGGTTGTTGTTTCGTGAATATCAGTTGGCCCGACGTATTTCGCTATCAAATACAAGAATTAGAATTCAGGTTATTGATGGCGCGATCATCATTGGCTAGGTCTGACGGAAATTGACCGAACGGATTCGGCGCGGCGCAGGCCGTTATCCCGAGAAGTTCGGGCCAGTTTCACCTGCCCCAGCGACGGGCAGGGCAAGAGGACTGTTCTCAGGGAGGAGAACCACGATGATCAGAACGGCAGTTTCTGCCGCGGCCTTGGCATGCGCCTTCGCGACCATGGCCAGCGCCAATGGCACGCTTGCGACGGTCCCGACCGACGGCATCGCGAACCAGCCCAATTACGTCCGCAGCTGCGATGAAAAGGGTATCGGGTATTTCTATGTCCCCGGCACCGAAAGCTGCATCCGTTTTCAGGGGCTGATCCGCTTCGAACCGGCGGCGGGGGACTCGCTGGACGACACCCAGAAACTAGAGACATACCAGTCCACCTCGCGCTTTACCCTGCGCGTCGGCTCGACCACCGAAAGCGATTACGGCCCGATCACCACCATGGCCGAGGCCCGCTTCAGCTATGTCGATGGTGGCACGCTGGGAGTGCGGCTTTACCGCGCCTATATCGGAATCGGCGATTTCCTGTTCGGGGCCGAAGAATCTGCCTTCGTGCGCGCGGCAGGGGATCTTGGCCGCGTCGTGAACAACTCGCTGCTGCCTGCAGGCGGCTACACGACCGGACAGCTGGCCTACAGCTTTACGCCGGCCGAGGGCGTCAAAGGTATCGTCTCGCTGGAGCAGGGCAGCGACGATTATGCCGATGTGAATGGCGAGATCGACGGCGACATGCCGAACATTGTCCTTGGCCTGCGCAAGGATTGGGAGAATTTCAGCCTGAGCGGAGCAGGGGCCTACGACTCTCCCAATGACGCTCTGGTTGCCAAGGTTCGCGTCGATTACCGGCTTGAAGGCCGCACCACCTTCTGGGGGCAGGCTGCCTTCAAGGATCTGGACGACGTCTATGCCGCGCGCGAGGACGGCACGATGGAGCGCCAGATCAGCAGCTTTTATGGGACTTGGGGCGGCAAATCCGCTGTCTGGGCGGGTGGGACCTTCGGCATTCGCGAAGATCTGAGCGCGAACTTCCAGATGGGCTTTGACGACGCGAATACCTTCGCCGCTTCGGCCAACGTGATCTTCGAGCCGATCCGAACGCTCTCGATCATCCCGGAACTGACCTATATTTCCTATAATGACGAGAACGACTATCGCGACGGCAATGATGCCGTCCAAGCCATCGTCCGGATCGAGAAGCTCTTCTAAAGGCTGCCTTTTCCCTTCCCTCTACTTGCCCGCGCCCGTTCAAGGCGCGGGCTTTTTCTTTGCCGCGCCGTGCTTGACAGGATCATACCGTGATAAATATAGAATACATATTCTAATTCGATTCAGAATCGTCCATGGGAGGACCAGATGCGCTTTTCCTTGTTCCTGAATGCCCGGGCCACCGCGCCCGAACAGGACCGTTTCGTGATGCAGGCGATGGGCGCGCATGCGCTTGCCGCTGAGGCTGCCGGCTTCGAGGCAATCTTCACGCCCGACCACCATTTCACCGGCTATGCGCCCTGGGCCTCGGACCCGATGATGTTCGCGGCATGGCTTGCGCCGCAATTCCGCAAGAAGACGACGCTGGGCTTCTCGGTGACCTCGGTGCCGCTGCACAGCCCCGTCCGCTTCGCCGAGCGCGTGAACCTGCTCGACCAGCTGAATGACGGGCGGGTGCTGATCGGCGTGGGCTCGGGTACCACGCCCGAGGAAATGATCGGCTTTGGCGTGAACTATCGCGAGGCCTCGGCCATCTCGGATCGCAACCTTGAGATCGCCGAGCAGCTTTGGGCCAAGGCGCCCGAGGACCCGCCCATCGAATTCGAGAACGGCCCGTGGAAGGGGCGCGTCGTCCAGCGCATCGCGCCCGCGCCCTACAGCAAGGGCCATGCGCCGCTGATGCCGGTGGCCTTCAAGGAGGCCTCGGTCCGGCGCGCCGCCGAACATGGCTGGCCCGCCTTCATTCCGGCCTTCGGCCCGCCGGTCATCAACAACCTCGAGCCGCTGAACCATGTAACCAAGCATTTCAGCAAATATCGCGATCTGCTGCTGGCGGCGGGTCATGATCAGGCGAGGCTGGATCATGCGCTTGGCTGGACCACGCATACCTATCAATGCGTCCATGTCGCGCCCTCAGCCGATCAGGCCCGCGAGGAGTTGGAGACCATCCTGCGCGCCTATCAGTACGCGGTGAACCGCGAGAACGAATTTGCGGCCAAGGCCGAGGCCGACGAGGCGAACAAGAAGAAAGACATCAATCTTGACGCGCTGACCGATGAATGGATCGCGACCTGGTGCCTTTACGGCACGCCCGATCAGGTGATCGAGCATCTTGAACCCTATGCCCGGCTTGGCATCGGCAACATACTTTGCGGCACCACCACCGGCCCGCTGACCGAACAGCGGCTGGCCCTTGCCGAGCAGACCGTCTCGCTGATGGGCCAGCATGTCATCCCGCATTTCGCGGCCCAGCGTCGGGCGGCAGCATGACGCGGCCTTTCATCATCGGTTTCGGCGGCACCACCCGCGCGGGCTCGTCCAGCGAAAAGCTGGTCCGCGCGGTGCTGACCGCCTGCGAAAACGAAGGGGCGCAAACGCGCCTTTTCGACGGGGCCTTCCTTGCCCGCCTGCCACATTACGCCCCCGAAAAACCCGAGCGCACCGTCGAACAGCGCGAATTCGTCGAGGCCGTGCGACAATGCAACGGGTTGGTGATCGGCACGCCCGCCTATCACGGCGGCATCTCGGGGCTGGTCAAGAACGCGCTGGACCTGCTCGAAGATCTGCGCGGCGATCCCCGCGTCTATTTCGACGATTGTCCTGTGGGGCTCGTCGTTTCGGCGGCGGGTTGGCAGGGCACGGGCATCACGCTTTCGGCGCTGCGCGACATGGTTCATGCCATGCGCGGCTGGCCGACGCCGATCGGGATTTCGGTGAACACTCTGGCGGGCCCGCTGTTTGACGCTTCGGGGGCGATTACCGAACCGCAACTGGATGCGACCATTGCAGGGCAGGCCAGCCAGATTATGCGCTTCACTTCGGCCTTTCGCGGCCCGCAGGTGTTGAAGGGGGCGGCGTGATGCGCGATCAGACCGAAACCGGCTTTTCGGATCAGGACAAGGCGCTTCTGACCGCTGGCGGCGCGATGTGGAGCACCGCTACGGTGGCGGGTTTGCCGCCACTCAACATGGCCGATGGCCCGATGGGCGTGGCGAGCGGTCGCGTGGATGAACGCGATATCGCCGTGCTGACCCCGGCCCCCGTCGCATTGGGGGCAAGCTGGGACGACGACCTCGTGCGCCGCGTGGGCCGGGTGGTCGGTGCCGAGGCGGCGCGTTCAGGTGTCGATGCGCTGCTGGCGCCGAACCTGAACCTGCCGCGCTCGCCCCTTGCCGGACGGGCTTTCGAGTATTTCTCGGAAGACCCCTTCCTGACCGGCGCGCTTGGCCGCGCTTGGGCCGAGGGGCTGCAATCGCAAGGCGTCGGCGCGATCCCCAAACACCTGACCTGCAATGACAGCGAGACCGAGCGCCACGCGGTCGATATCCAGATCTCGGAAGCCACCCTGCGCGAGGTCTATCTGCTGCCCTTCGAGATGGCACTGGCCGCGCAGCCCGCAGGTTTCCTGATGGCCTATAATCGCGTCAACGGTTCCTATTGCTCGGAACATGCGCTGTTGATGAACCAGATCATCAAGAGCGAATGGCAGTTTTCTGGGCTGCTGGTCTCGGATTGGTTCGGGGTCATGGAGGGCACCGCTGCCATGCAGGCGGGACTGGATCTGGAAATGCCGGGGCCGGGCCGGCAGATGGGTGGGCATTGTCTGGACATGCTGGTGCGCGGCGAAATCGATGCGGCGCGGCTGGACGATGCCGCGGCCCGCGTCGCTGCCACGGCGCGCCGTTTCGCGGGGCAGGGCAAGCCCGCCCCACTTGACCGCGCGACCCTGATCGAGGCCGCCGCCGCAGGTATGGTGCTGCTGAAAAACGAGGGGGCTGCCTTGCCGCTCGATCCGACCCGTCACAAGCGCGTGGCGTTGATCGGGCCGAACTGGACCGCCCCCTGCTATCAGGGTGGAACCTTTGCCAAGATCGCCGTCGATCCCAGCCTGCCGACCCCGCGCGAGGCTGTCGAGGCAGCGCTCTCGGATCGTTTCGATCTGCGCTTCGCACAAGGCTGCCTGCCTGAACCGATCCTGCCGCCCATGCCGGTGACGCCGGTCGGGCAAGACGATCAGCGTGGCATGTTGGTCAGCTACTTCGACAGCCACGACTTCTCCGTGGTTCCGATTGCCATCGAGATCCGCGACACCAATTCGCTGACATGGTTCGCACGGACCGGCATTGCAGCGGCGGTGGATCGTGCTGCGGGCGTCTGTGCTGCGGGCATCTTTACGCCACTGCATACCGGTCCGCACCGCATCTATGCTGGCGGAACCGGCGCAATCCGCGTGCTGGTTGATGGTGTCGAGGTCCATGCCAATGACACCGTCTACGCCCCCGCCGATATCATGGGGCGCCTGAAATCCGGCGAGGCTGATTGCGTCGAGCTTGATTTCCCCGATCTGAGCCCGCGCCGGATCCAGATCGAATTGCGCCATGTCCCAGCCCATGTGCAGGGTCTTTGGTACGGCATCGAAGGCCCCGACCGGACCGAGGCGCTTTATGCCGAGGCCGAAACCGTGGCCGCAAATGCCGATCTGGTGTTGCTGATGGTGGGCGAGACCTCGGATGCCAGCGTCGAATCCAAGGACCGGCAGGATACGCAGCTTTCCACGCGGCAGTTGGACCTGATCGCGCGGGTCCGTGCGTCCAATCCGGCCACGGTGGTGATCGTCAATGTCGGCCATGCGCTGGATCTGGGCTTTGCCGAGGATGTCGCGGGCCTGATGCTGGCACTTTATCCGGGGCAGGCGTTCGGACCTGCATTGGCCGAAGTGCTGGATGGACAGCGCGAGCCGGGCGGGCGGCTGGCCTTTACCATCGCGCGGCAGGACACGGATTATCCGGCCCTCAACCTGACCCCGCAACCTGACGGTCGCCTGTCCTATGACGAGGGCAGCCTGATCGGCTATCGCAGCTTTCTGGCAAATGGGACCACCCCGCGCTTCGGGCTGGGCGAGGGTATGGGCTATGCCGCCCCTGCATTGCTGGGGGCGAGCCTTGATAAGGATGGCGCTGTCCGCCTTCGCATGGCGAATGCCGCCAATCGCTCCGGCAAGGCCGTATTGCAGGTCTATGCCGCATGGCCCGAGGATCGCCATGTTGCGCTGGTGGGCTACGCTGCCCCTGTCGTTGCCGCGAACAGCGAGCAGTACGTGGAAATCGGTCTTGATCTGCGGCCTTTGCGGCGCTGGCGGGACGGATGCTGGCTGATGCCGCAAACCATCCGGTTCTATGCCGGTCTGTCACTTGACGACGCCCTGTCACGTCCGGAATTCGCCAGCCTCGCGATCTGAGACAGGCAACATGCGAAAGAAAAGGCCCCCGATCGGGGGCCTTTTTCATTGTCAGGACGCGGCAGCGGTGGCTTGCGGGCTTGGCCGATGGGCATCCGAGGGCAAAAGCCTGCTCAATCCCGCAATGACCAGCAGCGCTGCCACCTGCCATAGCGCTAGTAGCCAAATTGCCTCGGCCGCGTTCACCTCGCTGCGCGACAGGAAGAACCCGCCAAGCGAAGCGATGCCGATCGCCATGCCCAATTGCTGCGAGGCGCGGAATACGCCCGATGCAGCTCCGGCATGTTCGGACGGAATGCGGGCGAAGGCAAAGGCCGGCAGCGGGGCCGAGATCAGCCCCATCCCACAGCCGCAAAGCGCGAAACCTGCGGTCAGCAGCGCGTAATCCGAGCCACCCTGCCAGTCGCCCAGCACATGCGCCATCAAAAGGATGCCCGCGATCTGGCCTACGACTCCGATCAGGGGCATCTGCCGCCCCATGAGCGGCAGCAACCTGCGACCCAGTACGGCAATCGACAAAGCGGCGCCAACCGCGAAGGGGACGTGCAGCAGCGCGGTTTTCAGCGCATCGAATCCGAGATGGCTTTGTAACATGACCGAGACCGCGATCAGCAGCGCCCCTGTCACCAGTTGATAGATCATCGCGATGGACAGTCCCGCGACGAAGATCCCGCTGCGAAAGACGCTCGGGGGAACCAAAACCGCTTCTCCGGCGCTCTCGCGCCGCATCAGGTGCCATGCGGTAGCGGCCAGCAGGATCATACCCAGCAAGGGCATCAGGCGCAGCCAGATCGGCCAGCCAAGCGCTGGCCCTTCGATCAGCGGAAGCAGGAATGCCGCAAAGGCGGGGACGATCAGCGCCGCTCCGGTCAGGTCAAGGCGCGGCCTTTGTGCCGAGCCACCCTCGGGCAGCACGCGCAGGGCCAGAACCAGCGCCACGGCAACGACCGGCACGTTGATCAGGAAGATCGGTCTCCAGCCCAGTCCGAAAATATCGGCGCGGATCAGCACACCGCCCAAGATCGGACCAAGAATGCCCGCAACCCCGCCCAGAAGGCCAAAGATGCCCATCACCTTGAAACGCTCGTGCGGGGCGTAAAGCACCTGCACCAGCGACAGGATCTGTGGCCCCATCAGCGCACCCGAAGCGCCCTGCAATATGCGCATGCCGATCAGCGTCCGCGCATCGGGAGCCAAGCCGCAGCCCGCCGAGGCCAGTGCAAAGCCGATCATCCCCAGCATGAACATCCGGCGATAGCCGAAAATATCACCCATCCTGCCGCCGGGGATCAGCATCACGGCGAAGAAAAAGGCATAGCCCGCCGAGATCCATTCGATCTGCGCGGTCGTCGCGCCAAAGCTGTCCCTAAAATGCGGGATAGCTACGTTCACCACCGATCCGTCGATGATTTCCAGCATCAGGGCCACCGTGACGACGGCGACCGCCAAAGTCCTTTCCCGGTCCGTCACCGGGCGCTCGTCCGAGCGGGTCATGTTCTCACCATTTTTTCGATTGAGGCGGCTCTGCACCCTGTTGACAGCCAAAGCGTGCCTGCCGTAATACGAATAAGTATTCTAATTCATGTCGCAAGACAAGGTTTTTCGGCCGTCGGGGAGGGGCGGGCGATAGCCCTCTTGCCTGCTGACCCAGCGCCTTCCCCGCATATCCATCGGAGAACTCTCATGTTCCTCTCTGCCTGCGTCGAATGGCTATATCAGGATATCCATCCCCGCCTTGCCGACCGTGTCCGCGCCGCCAAGGCCGATGGTCTGGACCATGTCGAGTTCCATCTGTGGCGCGACAAGGACATCGACGATGTGGCCAAGGCGCTGCGGGAAACCGGCGTGCGCCTGACCAGCTTCGTGGTCGAACCACGCCGCAGTCTGGTCGATCCGGCCCAGCACGGAGAGTTCCTGCAAGCGGTGCGCGAATCGCTCGTCACCGCCGCGCGCCTAGGTAATCCGCCTCTGGTCGTGGCCTCGGGCTTTACCCGCGACGGCGTCTCGCGAGAGGAACAACGTGCCGAGGCGGTCAAGGCGCTGAAACAAGCCGCAAGCCTCGCCGAAGCGGCGGGCGTGATGCTGGTGCTGGAACCTTTGAACACCAAGGTCGAACATCCCGGTATGTTCCTGTCGAGCACAAGCGAGGGGCTGGACATCGTCGAGGCAGTGGGCAGCCTGAACCTGAAGCTGCTGTTCGATCTCTATCATTCCGCGGTCATGGAGGAGGATCTGGAACAGGTCCTGCGAGGCCGCATGCATCTGGTCCACCATGTCCAGATCGCCGACATGCCCGGTCGCAACGAGCCTGGCACTGGCGTGATCGACTGGCAGGACCAATTGGGACGCCTGCGGGCGCTGGGTTACTCGGGCGCGGTCGGGCTGGAATACAAGCCGACCTTGCCTGCCACGGAATCGCTCAAGGCGGCGCGTCAGGCGACGGGCCTCTGACCGAGAGGGCGGCCAAGCCGCCCGCCTCACATCATCAGCGGAGAAATTGATGACATACGACATCAAGCGGGGCGTCAGCCTTTACAGCTTCCAGAACGACACGTTCCTTGGGCGCATGAACCTCGAGGATTGCATTCGCACCTGCGCCGAAATGGGCGCGACGGGGATCGAGATCATCGGCGAGCAGACCTTCTGGGGTTGGCCCGAGGTCGGCGTCGCCCCCGAAAAGATCGCGGAATGGCACGCGCTCATGGCGAAATACGGAACGACGCCGGTCTGCCATGACTTCATGCTGGACTATAAACGCTACAAGGGCCAGCCGATGCCCTTTGCCGAGCAGGTCGCAAGCGTCAAGAAGGACATCGAATTCGGCGCGCTACTGGGGATGAAATTCATCCGCTCGCTCGTCTCGGTCGATCCCGAAGTGCTGGTCGCGGCCGCCCCCTTTGCCGAGGAAAAGGGTATCAAGATCCTGCTTGAGGTCCATGCGCCTTTGCATTTCGACCATCCGTGGATTCTGCGCCATGCCGAGGCCTATGAAAAGGCCGGGACCGACGCGCTGGGATTCCTGCCGGATATGGGCGTGTTCCTGTATCGCTACCCCCGCGTCTGGAAGGAACGCTTCATCCGCAATGGCGTGCCGCGCGAGGCCGCCGATTTCATCGAAGCGGGCTTCAACGATCGGCGTCTGGCGGAATATGTCGTCAATGACGTGATGCTGAAATGGGGCCCCGGCCCGCAGATGGGCATGGTCGAAACCCTGCGCCACAACGCTGCCTTCAGCCCGAAACGGATGCTGGATTTCATGCCGCGCATCCATAACATCCACGCCAAATTCTACGAGATGACCGAGGATCTGGTGGAATTCTCGATCCCCTATGATGAGGTCTTCGCGGTCCTGAAACAGGGCGGCTACAAAGGCCATATCTGTTCGGAATACGAGGGCAACCGCTGGGTCGAGGACGCGCAAGAGGTCGAAAGCGTCGAGCAGGTCCGCCGCCAGCAACTGATGTTCTGCAACCTTCTGGGCGAGACCATGCCCCAGACCCTCGTCGCCTGAAAGGACAGACCATGTTTGATCACCGCATCATCTGCGAAGAAGGCTTCCGCAATGTCTCGGACGCGGGCGAGGTCACCGGCTTCGAGTTCCTTGCCCGGCTGCCCTATTACCGCGGCCTCGGCCTTTCCATGGTCGAGAACCTTGCCGTGACCGTTGATGGCGAAGAGATCCCGCGCGAGGATGTCCGCTTCTCGGTTCGTGGCCGCAGCTGGACGCTGGATGAGCTTGAGACCTGCTATGACGACCGCTGGAACTTCGGCGAAAAGGCCACGATCACCGTCAAGCGGGCAGGGGGGCTGCCTGCCGGTCGGCACAAGCTGAAGCTGGCCGAGCGGCTGCGGATTTCCTATCTGCCCTTCGTGCCGACCACCACGTTCGAAACTGAACTGGAACTGGCTGCCTGAGAGTGGCTTGGCGGCGCCCGATGCGGCGCCGCCTATCCCTAGTATCGGCCCAAATCTTCGGCCACGACGATTTCGCCGTCGAAACCCTGTCTGATCTTGTCGATCAGCCCGTCGAGATCCTGAACCTGAAACGCGCCGGGTACGAAGTGGGTCAGCACCAGCTTGCTTGCGCCTGCGTCCTGCAACATCTGAGCGATCTCTTCCGGATCAAGATGGTTCTTGCCGATATTGTCGATGATCCCTTGCCGCAGGTCCGTGGGGGCATTGGCGAGATTTTTTTCCAGAACGGGCACAATGTCGTCCATGCTCACGATCTCCGAAATAACCACATCTGCGCCCTTGACGAAGTTTGCGAGGTTGTCGCTGGCTCCGGTATCGCCGGTAAAAACATAGGTTCTGTCCTTGGTCTCGGCGCGAAAGGCTACTGCCTCGGGCATACGGTCCAAGTCGATCACCGGCGAAACCTGATAGTGCGAAACCGAAACAGCACTCACCTTGATGTTCTCATCCTCGTAGACGGGTATCGCGGTTTCGCTGGGAATAATGTCGCTGGCGACCGCCGCCCGAGTCATCGAAGGCTTGGGCTTTCCACCGACGGGGAATGAGGCGCGCTCGATCTCGGTGCTGGCAGCCAGAAGCTTTTCGACCAGATCCACCGTGCCCTTGGCACCATAAACTGGCAGCGGCTTCCCTTCATTGTCGAAAAGCCAATGCGAGATCATCAGCGGCTGCAGATCGGCCACATGATCCAAATGGTGATGGCTTAGGAACACCGCCCGCAGCGAAGGGACTGCCAACCCGGCCTTGGCCATCTGTCGCAGCGTGTCATTGCCTGTGTCGAACAGATAGGTTTGACCATTCACCACAAGCGCATTTGCGATCTGCGCCCCCTCGGCATGGATTGGTGGACCGCCCACCGTCCCCAACGTAATCCATTCGGTATTTTCTGCCCCGAGTGCCGGTACGCCGATGCCGATCGCAATCGACAGGAACGCGGCTTTTATTCGTTTTTTAGGCAAAGGTCCTCTCCTTCTTCATGGTCAGGTGCGGGTCTAGCCGCGGTCACGACGCGGCGGAAACGCATGTTGTGAATGGGCCGATTTGGCAAAATGATGCCTGCTTGCCCCAGATTGAATAATGCAGGTAGAAATCTGCCAAATAATAAAATACGAATTCATATTCGTGTCTACTGGGGGAGAGGATGCGTTACAAAAAACTCGATATGAACCTGCTTGCAGCGCTGGATGTGTTGTTGCGGACGCGCAGCGTATCGATGGCGGCGGACGAGATGTTCATCACCCAATCCGCAATGAGCAACGCATTGGGGCGACTGAGGCAGTATTTCTCGGACCCGCTTCTGGTTCAGGTCGGCCGACAGATGGAATTGTCACCGCTGGCGCTGAACCTGCAGGAACCGCTGCGCGATATCATCATGCAGGTCGATGGCTCGATCATTTCCAGCCCCTCGTTCAAGCCAGCGACCAGCGAGCGCGAATTCAGTATCGTGCTGTCGGATTATTCGCTCGCTGTTCTGGGCGAGCGGCTGACGCGCCGGATCGTCGCCGAGGCTCCGGGGATCCGGGTGAATTTCCGCCCACAAATGGCCTCGCCCGCGAAGCTGTTGGAGCGTGGAGAAGTGGATTTACTGATCATTCCCGACTCGATCGCAATGGACAGCCATAGCAGCGAGCCGTTGTTTGATGACCGTTTGGTGGTTCTGGCATCGACCGAATACGAGGGCCCCGATCATCTGGATCGTGAGCGCTTCTGCAAGGCGCGAATGGTCGTGATGGAACCGTGCTTCGGACAGGAAAGCTATGCGATCATCGCGATGCGCAATGCCGGATTGGAGCCACGCAGCGCGATCTCGACCTTCGGCTTCACGTCGATCGCGGATCTGGTGCATGGCCCCGATCATCTGGCCCTGTTGCAAGAGCGTCTGGCATTCCGCGCGGCGGCATCGGGCCGTTTCCGGCTGCTGGAACCGCCCGTCGCATTCCCGCCTTTGCGCCAGACCGTGCGCTGGCACAGGCACCGCTCGCGCGATCCGGGGCTGATCTGGCTGCGTGGCTTGCTGAGGGATTGCGTCGCAAACTGAGGCTCAGAGGTAAAGCCCGTAACCGACGATAGTCGGAGATTCCGGCTTTGCCTCGGCCACCAGCGGCGCGTAACCGGCCCCCGACAGGGACAGAAACCGCATGATCCGGCGCAGGGTATTGTCATTCCGGGGCAGGCCGCTGGTAATCGTCGCTTCAAAGGTCTTCATCGTCTCACCTATAGAAACTTGTGACCCCTCCCTGCCGTAAGTCATAGAGCAGACTGCGAGAAAATAGAAATATAGATTCTGAATACTAGTTTTGCACGGACTGCATGCCATGGGTGGCCAGATAGGCAAGCAGCATGCAGTTGGTCTCGAGTTTGAGCCAATCCCAGCTCATCTGGTCGATCTCGCCGCGGGTCGAGCCAAGGCCAAGGAAGTTGCCATAGGTCGAATAGGACGACATCAGGCAATAGCGGAAGATCTGATCGGGGTTCTCGGACTGCAACTGATCGGCGCGGGTCATCAGCAAGGCGACGATGCGCTCGACGAATTGCCAATAGGACTTGCTGCCGGTCTCTGAGATGACGGGATCATTGATCGCGCGGATCATGAAGGCGCGCAGAAGCGGGGCATTGGCGCGGAATATCTCGGCGATGCGGTCAAAAAGCAGCGGCACCATCCGTTGCAGCGGCATTCCCGCCCATGCCGGATCGGAGATCAGTTTCTCATGTGCGGCGTCCATCTCGTCCAGCAGGGTACGATGGACGAAATGCGCCAACTCGTCCTTGCCGGTGAATCGCCCGTAAATCGAGCCGATCGAGACTCCGGATTCCGCCGAGACCTGTTGTAGTGTGAACCCGTCATAGCCGTTTTCCGCCATTAGCTTGCGCGCGGCGGTCACGACCTTGGCTTGGCTCAGGCGGCTGCGCTGCTGTTTCGGTTCGCTTTTCAGTCCTGCGCTCTCGGCCATGTCGTCTTTCGTCACTGATATCATCGGGTTCGTTCGGGTAAGATATTAGAACATCCGTTTCATTATTCAACACGCGATATTAAAAAGGCCGCGACGAGTTGCCGCGGCCTTCCAATTTCAGACACTGGATCAGGCTGCCTTGGCCAGTCGCAGTGCGCGTCCCTGCTTTGAGGCGGCAAAGGCGAACATCAGCGCCGCAACGATCAGTGCGATGGGGCCGATGACGCGGAACGGGTACAGCACGTCATCGCCGGCCCAGCCACGAAGCGCGCTGAAGATCAGCGGGCTGACGAACATGCCCGCGAAAAACGCGCTGGACCAAGCCCCCATGGCGCGGCCGCGATGCGCGGGACCAAACAGCGATGAGACCCAGAAGATCATCGCGCTGACAGCCATGCCGGCTCCGATCTGCTGGATAAAGGCCGACGCCCCCATGCTGACCTCGTCTTTTGCGAAGCCGACACCCAACATGCCAAGGCCGATGAAGGTCATGACAAGGCCGAGAACCTGCTCGGGGGTCAGGCGCTTCGAAGCGAAGCCAAAGACCAGCGCCCCGATCGGAACCGCCAGTGAGACGACGGACAGGATCATCCCGATGCGTGCAGGCGAGGCACCATTCAGCGAATGGAAGGCCGAACCGCCGTTGATCGTGTAGATGTAATAGATGATCGCCAAGGCAAAGGTGATCGAAACCACGGTCGCGACGCGCGGCCAGGGGAAGGTCGAATCGTCGATTTCGGGCTCGTCGGCGTGGCGGGCGACGGTCTCGGGTTCGAACATCCAGACCAGCATGGCAAGAAACAGCGGGAAGGACACGGCGTAGATCCAGAACGCGCCGTTCCACTGGATTGCAGTCAGATAGCCCGAACCCGCCATGACGGCGCTGGCGGCCAGCGGCCCGATCACGCCCTGCACGGTCAGCCAGAAGCGGCGCTCGCGCATTCCGAAATAATCCATCATCATGGTGTTTGCGATGGTCAGCACGATGGCCTCGGCCAGACCAACGCCCAGACGGCTGATGAAAATCGCAACCAGATCATGCAGGTAAAGCGGCATGGTCCCGCAGATGCCGTACAGCAGCGTCGAACCCAGCAGCAGCTTGCGCCGCCCCACCGCATCCGCCGCCCAACCTACGAATGGCGCCGAGATCGCGATCATCAACCCCGGCGCGGTCAGCATCAGGGGGATCAGCGTCATCGCATGGGGCGTCTGGGAAAAATGCTGGATCAGCGTCGGCACGGCGGGCACCAACGAGATTATCGCCATGATCGGCAGGAACGCGGTCAGGGCCATGACGATGCCCTGTGGCACGCCTGCCTTTCTTGGCGTAACGATGGACGGGTTGGCAGTGTTCAAGACATTCTCCTCCTCTTGCCTTGATACCGTTTCCTCTGCGGCACAAGAACAACAATTTCAATTCTAATTTTTGCGCGGCTGTTACTTTCCGTGGCAATCTTCCGGCTTATCTGCACCACGGGTCGCGGTCCTGTCGGATAAACTAGCCAAACCGGAGGGCCGCACTGAAATGGGAAAACGGCATCCAGCTATTCAGCGCGTGAATGCAGGCGCCGGATCAAGCTGCTGAATGGCAGTATGACCCGAATGAATTACCGCTTCGGTGGGCAAGGCGTTAAGGCCGAGGCAAAGGAATGCGGGGGAGGGACAGGATGTCCGAGCGTTTTGATGTTGTGATCGTGGGCAGCGGCCCGGTTGGCGCGGCCTTTGCGCGACGACTGGCCGAAACGACCCGGATGAGCATCCTGATCGTCGAGGCGGGCCGCGACCTGATGGGCAGCGGTGGGACGAATATCCGAAATCTCGCGCCAGCTGATCGCGAGATCGCCTATACCGAGGCGCGGGATTTTGCGTTGGCCCGTACCGACGGTCTTGCGATCCCAGATGCCGCGTTGAAGGCTCGTCCGGGAACCTTCCTTTTGCGCCATGACGCATTATCCACACCCGACGATCGGGGTATGCCTGCGGCGGCGATGTCCAGCAACCTTGGCGGCATGGGGGCCCATTGGACCTGCGCCTGCCCGCGTCCGGGCGATAGCGAACGGATCGGTTTTATCCCCGATACGGTGATGGACGCGGCTTTTGATATCGCAGAAAGCTATCTGAACGTCATTCAGGACGGCTTTCCGGCCAATGCCACAACCTCGTTCGTGGTCGAGGCCCTCCGCCGCGATTTTGGTGCGGATCGCGCATCGGACCGCCAGCCCCAGCCGATGCCGCTTGCCTGCCGCAAGGGGCAAGGCGGTCCGATTTGGTCAGGAGTGGATGTTGTTCTTGGGCCGCTTGACTCGCCCGAGGGACGGGCTGCGCGCCGAACCACGCTGCTGACCGAAACCCTGTGCCGAAGGGTCGTCATGGACGACAACCGGGCAACGGGTGTGGAGTTGCAAAACCTGACGACCGGCGAAATCAGCGTGGTTGAGGCCGGTTTCGTCGTCATCGCCGCCGATGCGCTTCGTACTCCGCAGTTGCTGTTTGCTTCAGGCGTGCGTCCTGATGCGTTAGGGCGCTATCTGAACGACCAGCCGCAGGTGATTTCGCTGATCGAACTGGCTCCTGATCGCGATTGGCAGGGCGATTCCGCCCGCGAGACGACCGATCAGCGTGATAATGTTACCGGCGTCAGTTGGCTTCCCTTCAAGGACGGTAATTTCCCCTTCCATGCGCAGTTGATGCAGATGGATACCTCGCCCATTCCGCTAGAGCCCCGTGCCGATGGTAATGGGCGCCCTGTGGTCGGCCTCGGGCTGTTTGCTGCCAAGGAAATCCGCGCCGAGGATCGCATCGTCTTTGACGGCGAGGACGCGCTCGGTCTGCCCAGAATGCGGCTCGAATACGGCCTGACGGCGGCAGATCGAGAAAAGCTGCGGCTGGCCTCGGATATCGTGGCCGCGGTGGGGGCGTCACTGGGGCAAGTGATCGGAGATCCGATCGTCCTGCCCGCCGGAACTTCGCTGCATTACCAAGGTACGCATCGCATCGGCCCCAGCGACGATGGCACGAGTGTCTGCGATCCCGCGTCAAAGGTCTGGGGCACGAGCAATCTTTACCTTGGCGGCAATGGCAGCATTCCGACCGCTACCGCCTGCAACCCGACGCTGACAGCCGTGGCTCTGGCGGTAATCGCCGCCGACGATATAGCATCCCGACATGCAGGCTGATGGTGATCGTTCAGAGCGCGGCCCTTGCCCGCATTTTCGGCTAATCTGACCACAACCGAGCCGCCAGAGCTTCCGATTGAGCCGCATGGAGGCCTGATCGAGGCGCTGGCGGCATTGGAAGTCACTCGTCACGACGGACATCGGGCCGGCCTTGTGGTTCTGGCGACGGGCCTTGCTAAACAGGGCTTTCCGTCTTTGACGGTCGTGCATTCGAACGCGAGCTTTTCGTGGCCCATCTTGACGAGATATTGGCTCAGCCCATGGCACCTATGGCCGTGTCCGTCTGGACGCGCGATTCGATCGCTGTTTTGGCGGCGCAAAGGAGGAGGGCCAGATTGTATTTGCGACGATCCAGACACCGGGTCGCGCCGAGCACCTGTGCCGTTTCCAGCTCGATGATTTCGACTACATCAACATCGATAGATTTTATTATAAACTGCCATAAGTTATCTCAGTTTTTCCGAATATTTCTTGCTCCGGTATCGGCTAGCCTACGAGCTAGATTATGGACAGATCCCGTTTAGACGCGGTGGCGCTGACGCAGGCGGTGCCGATGGCAATCCGCTCGTGCGCCCAAATTGCTTTGGAACAGTTACAACGCCATGGCAGCGGCCCGGCAATCGGATTTTGTGTCTCGACCAGCCATTTCGATTTCATGGCATGGTTTTTTCAGCGATGCCGGTTTGGGTACCGTAGCCGTTCATTCCGGCTAGCGATCGGAACCGCGCGCCTCGCCGCTCGATGTCCTCGGCAAAAGTGAGTTGGACATCCTTTTGGCCGAGGACATGTTGCGCCCGACGGAAAGCACGATCCTGTTTCTGCAGCAGCGGGGTCGGGGATCGCGCCGTTTCGGTGACAAAGTACTGCGGAAGATCGGCTATATCGGCAACCATCGCTCGTTTCTGACCAAGGCACGGGTGCTGCTGGGCGCGGGCAGCAACGATGCCGAAGCCTGAATCGTGTTATCCGGACTCGGATGGGTCAGCGTCCCGCAGCGGCCGAGCTTGCTCGTACGGGTTTGCTTCCGTGCATACCGGTCACGGCGGTTGGTTCGCCTATGTGCGCGAAATGGGTGATGCGGTCCCGGCAGCCGCGCAGGCTCACAGGACACTTCTCCTGACCCGACCATCTCTTGTTGTTGTTCGCGCTTCTTTTCAATCTTGAGCAAGGTGAGAGCAAAGATCGCCTGATCCAGATGGCCATGCAAGTCTTGTCACGTCGCAGTCGGTCAGTCGGCCCGGATCGTCTGGAGGCTGCATGAGTGCAATGGTCACCGAGCCCCGAATTTAGAAGTGACGGGACAGACTGATCTTGCGGCGTCCTGCGGCAGCAGAACTCACCGATCAGGCGCGGGATTTGACCGATTGGCGGCTTGCGGATCTTGCCAGTGCGTCCAACGTACGGCACGGTTTGGACCAAGCCGCGGCAGGGGCAGCATTCTATCGGGCCGAATACCCATACATCCGGTGCGTCTGTTCGTGCGCATCCAAAAACTGCTGGGCAGGGCGGCCGCGCCTTTTCCCTGTCTTGGCTTGCCGCACATCGCGGGCGGGCACGGGGAAAAACCGATCACCATAGAATGGGATCTGCCAGAGTCGGCGCCTGCGCATTTTTGTCAGATGCTGAGCCTGCCTGCGGTTGAAAATCGCGGCGGCTTTGGGCGCGCCCGACACATTGCGATCAAAAGCTGGCGTTTGCGGCGCGGGCTTACCGAATTAACCTCTCCAGTGCAGCGCGTCTAGCAGCAGACGGAAGGCCGGAGTGACCTGCCGTCTGCTGGGGTAGTAGATGTGATAGCCCGGAAATGGTGGACACCAATCCGCCAGAACTCGGATCAGTCGGCCCGCCTCGACATGCGGTCCCAGATGGTCCGAGGGCAGACAGACCAACCCGCGCCCGGCCAAGGCTGCCTCGACCGCGAGATCGGAATCCGTGCAGGTGAATTGGCCATCAACCCGGACATTCAGCGTGCGCCCTGCTTTCTCGAACTCCCAGACATATAGCCCTCCGGCTGTCTGCATGCGCAGGTTGATACAATTATGCGCGGTCAGATCATGCGGAGTCCGTGGCGCCGGACGGACGCGGAAATATTCGGGCACCGCCGCGACGATCATCTGCAATTCCGGCCCGATGCGCAGACCGATCATGTCCTTATCCAGACTTTCGCCCAGCCGGACTCCTGCGTCGAAACCCTCTTTCGCGATGTCGGTGAAGCGGGCATCCACGCTTAGTTCGACCTTGACGTCAGGATAGTCGGCCATCAGGCGGGAAATGACCGGCATCAGGATCCGCCGCGCGGCCGCGCGACTGGTCGTCAGGCGGATCGTTCCGGCGGGGCGACTGCGCATTTCGTCAAGCTGTACGAGTTCTGCCTCGATCCCGTCGAAGGCCGGACGTAGCGTGTCGACCAGCCGCTGACCCGCTTCGGTCGGCGAGACCGAACGTGTCGTGCGGGTCAGCAGCCGGACGTCAAGCCGTTCCTCCAGCCGCCGCACCACGGCACTGATCGCACTTTGCGACGTGCCCAGCCTTGCGGCGGCGCGGGTGAAGCTGCGTTCCTCGGCGACGGCGAGGAAGGTCATCAGATCGCTCATCTCTTCGCGGCGCATTTATATTTCCTGAAGATAAGTTCAATCCAGATCTAGCATTTCAGTTTCGGGTCCGCAGCCCGTAACTTCATCGGCATCTGACCTGACGCGCCGACCAGCGCCGGAACGCGACACGACAGTGCCGGACCCGATGAAAGGAAACCCAGATGAAGACCCGCAAACTTGGCCGCAATGGCCCCGAAGTCTCGGTCCTTGGTTATGGCTGCATGGGGCTGAGCTATGGCTACGGTCCCGCAATCGAGCGCCCGCGTGGCATCGACATGATCCGAGCCGCCTACGCGCGCGGCGTGACCTTCTTCGACACTGCCGAGGCCTATGCCCAAGGCGCCAACGAAGACCTGCTGGGCGAGGCGTTGGCCCCGATGCGCGATCAGGTCGTGATCGCCACGAAATTCGGCTTTCAGGATGGCGACCCCGCCAAAGGGCTGGATTCGCGGCCCGAACGCATCCGCGCTGTCTGCGAGGCCGCGCTGAAACGTCTGCGCAGCGAACGGATCGACCTGCTCTACCAGCATCGCGTCGATCCGAACGTCCCGATCGAGGATGTCGCCGGCACCGTCCGTGACTTGATCGCCGAGGGTAAGGTCGGGCATTTCGGCCTCTCGGAAGCGGGGGTAGAAACCATCCGCCGCGCCCATGCCGTCCAGCCCGTCGCCGCGCTGCAAAGCGAATACTCACTGTGGTGGCGCGAACCCGAGCAGGACATCCTGCCCTTGCTTGAGGAACTCGGCATCGGCTTTGTGCCCTTTAGTCCTCTGGGCAAGGGATTCCTGACGGGGGCGATAGACGCCTCGACCAGTTTCGGGGCCAGTGATTTCCGCAATTCGGTGCCCCGTTTTTCAGAAGAGAACCGCCGCGCCAATCTGGCGCTGATCGACCGCATTGGGGAAATCGCCGGGGCCAAAGGCGTGACCAAGGCCCAGATCGCACTGGCATGGCTATTGGCGCAGCGCCCTTGGATCGTCCCCATCCCCGGCACCACCAAGCTGCACCGGCTTGAGGAAAATCTGGACGCGGCCACGGTTACGCTGGACCGAAGCGACCTTGCCCGCATCGCTGACGCCTTGCAGCAAATCGAAATCGTGGGCGCTCGCTACAACGCTCACGCTCAGGCCCGCATCAACCGCTAAGGAGAGAACCATGTACGCAACCGTCATGCACGGCCCCGGCGATGTCCGCTACGAGCGCGTCGAGGACCCCAAGATCCTGAAACCCACCGACGCCATCATCAAGCTGTCCGCGACCTGCATCTGCGGCTCGGATCTGTGGCCCTATCGCGGGTTGCAGCCACAAAACGGCCCCTCGCATATGGGCCATGAATATTGCGGCGTCGTAGTCGAGGTCGGTTCGGAAGTCCGCACCATCAAGCCGGGCCAGTTCGTCGTGGGCAGCTTCTGCCTGTCGGACAATACCTGTCCGCATTGCCAGTTCGGCTTCCAGTCCTCGTGCCGGAGCCGCGAATTCATGTCCGGCGCGCAGGCCCCTTATGCCCGCGTCGCGTTGGCAGATGGCACGCTGGTTGCCACGAACGAGATGCCCGATGCCGACATGATCCCGCATATGCTGGCGGTCTCGGATGTGCTGGGCACGGGCTGGTATGGCGCGGATGCCGCGCAGGTACTCAAGGGCGGTACGGTCGTCGTCGTCGGTGACGGCGCGGTGGGCTTGATGGGTATTCTCGCAGCCAGCCAGATGGGAGCGGGCCGGATCATCGCCATGAGCAGCCACAAGGACCGCCAGAAGCTCGCCCTTGAATTCGGCGCGACCGATATTGTCGCCGCCCGTGGCGAGGACGGCATCGGCGAGATCATGGAGCTGACCAATGGGGTCGGCGCGGAATCCGTCCTTGAATGCGTCGGAATGGAGCAATCCATGCAACAGGCCATCGGCGTCTGCCGCCCCGGCGGCACCATCGGCTATGTCGGCGTGCCGCATGGCGTCACCTTCGAAGGCCGCGATATGTTCTTTGCGCAAAAGCGCATGCTGGGCGGCCCCGCTCCGGTGCGGCGCTTCCTGCCCGACCTGATGGACCGCGTGCTGCAAGGCAAGATCCAGCCCGGCAAGGTCTTTGATCTGGTGCTGCCGATCGAACAGGTAGCCGAGGGATACAAGGCCATGGATGAGCGCCGCGCCATCAAGACCATGCTACAGGTCGCGGAATGACTGACCTTACCGTGGTCATCGGCGCCGGGGGCATCGGCCAGGCCATTGCCCGTCGCATCAGCAGCGGGCGGCATATCCTTGTTGCCAATCATACGCAGGCATCCGCGGATGAGGCCGCGGGTACCCTCGCCCGGGCCGGGTTCGAAGTAACGGCGATGCAGGCCGATATCTCGGACCGCGCGGCGGTTCAGGCGGTGGTCGAAAAGGCGCAGGGGACCGGCCCGATCAAGGCGCTGGTACAGGCTGCGGGGGTATCGCCCTCGCAGGCCCCGATCGAGGCGATCCTGAAGGTCGATCTCTAGGGCTCCGCCGTAGTCCTTGAGGAGTTCGGCAAGGTCATGGCCGAGGGTGGCTCGGGCGTGGTGATCTCGTCGCAATCGGGCTATCGAATGCCCGCGCTCAGCGCCGAACAAGATGCGGTGCTGGCGACAGCCCCCACCGATGACCTGCTGGCGCTTGATTTCGTCAAGAGTGTCTGCGATACGCTGCACGCCTATCAGATGTCGAAGCGTTGCAATTCGCTGCGTGTTCGCGGCGAGGCGATCAACTGGGCCAAGCGCGGCGCGCGGATCAATGCGATCAGGCTGCCAAGTGGATTGAAGAGAACGCGCCTCGCATCGCTGGGCGGTTGTAATCGACAACTCGGAAAGCTGCGAATTTCTGAAGTGAGCGCGGCTTCGCTGCGTCCTACGAAAGCATCCGGCGATGGACCGCCAAATTCGCCGCGCGGATCGCTCATGGCCGTCGTCGCCGACAAGCGTCGCTCGGCGATGTGGGGCACTTGGACGAGGTGCTGGTGAAGACCGTCGGCCGGAGATTCTGTCTGTGGTGGGCGGTCGATCAGCATGGCGTCCTGCTGGAGAAAATCCCGCAGCGCAAGCGGGATACGCGGGCGGCCAGACGCCTGCTCGCCAAGTTGATGAAGCGGCAGGATTTTGTGCCAAGGTGCATCGCGTGACGGATAAATTAGCGTCATACGGCGCGGCCCGGCGCGAGGTTTGGACCATCGCTCTCACAAGTGTCTCAACAACCGGGCCGAAAACAGCCACCTGCCATTCCGGAAACGGGAACGAACAATGTAGGGCTTCCGCTCTCCTGGCGGATTGCAGCGCTTCGTGTCGGGTGAAATCCGCCATCCGCAATCGCTTCTCCGTCCCCGCCAGCCGTAGCGCTATCACCACCCGTTCGAGGTAGAATCAGATTCTAGGCGCGGGAAGGGCCGGTCAGGACGCACCGATATCGATGAGAACGGATTTTTCCCGTCGGTTCGCGCGATAGGCAGCGCGGCCCAGATCCTTGCCAAGGCCAGAGTTGCCAAAGCCGCCTGTGGGCAGAATGTGATCCCAAGACCTCCCGTAACGATTGACCCAAAGCGTCCCGGCTGGCAGTGCCTGTGTCATGCGCAGGGCGCGTCCCAGATCGCGGGTGAACACCCCGGCCGCGAGGCCGTATTCGGGATGCGCGGCCAGCGACAGCGCCTCGTCTTCCCCGTTGTCAAAGGTCTGGATCGTCAGGACCGGGCCGAAAATTTCCTCTCGCACCGCGGGGGAGGCGGGGTCCACTCCGGCGATAAGCGTGGGCTGGTAGTAACTGCCGGCGCAGTCCATCTTGCCACCCCCGATGAGGCATTCGCCGCCTACGGTCCTTGTGCGCGTGACAATGTCATCGATCCGCCCGATCTGGAGCGTCGAAATGATAGGTGAATAGGTCGAGGTTTCGTCCCAGGTCGGGTGGGCCAGCGCTCCGGACATGCGGGTTTGCAGTTGTCCGACTAGATCTTCGGCAACGGAGCGGGCGACGATGAGCCGGCTTCCCGCGACGCAGACCTGTCCGGCATTGCCCATGATGTTGCGCGCGATGCAGTTTGCGGCCAATTCAATGTCGGCATCGGCAAAGACGACCTGTGGCGACTTGCCGCCCAGTTCCAGAGTCATCGGTTTGATGCCATTTTGTGCCACATTCCCCATGATGGCACGACCTGCGCGGGTCGATCCGGTAAAGCTGATCTTCGCGGCGAGCGGATGCCCCGCCATGGCGACGCCGGTTGTCGCGCCATCACCCAGCACGACGTTCAGCACGCCGGGGGGCAGACCGGCCCGCACGGCAAGATCGGCGATGAACAGCGTGGAATGCGGCGTCATCTCGGAGGGCTTGATGACCACGGCGTTGCCTGCCGCGAGCGCCGGACCAAGCTTCCACGCCGCCATGATAAGCGGAAAATTCCACGGCGCGATGGCCGCGACGACACCATATGGCTCGGTCAGGATCATGCCCATCTGATCCTCGGCCGTGGGGACAAGTGCGCCCCCTTCCTTGTCGGCCATTTCGGCAAAGAAGCGGATTTGCTCGGTCGCCATCGGAATGTCGACCTCGCGAACTTGCGTGATGGGTCGGGTCGAGGACAGCGCCTCGATCCGTGCAAGGGGTTCCGCGTGCGCATCGATCAAATCGGCCCAAGCATGCAGGACCTTGACCCGCTCTCTTGGACGGACTTTGCTCCAGCCGCTGGAGATCCGGGCGCGGGCAGCGCTTTGCATCGCGCGGTCCACGGTCTCGGGACCGGCAATCGGGCAGGCCGCAAAAGCGATGCCATCCGAAGGGCGGAACAGTTGGATTTCGGTGCTGCCAGCGGTGGCTATGAAGGCGCCGTCGATGAAGTGGCCCTGCGGCAGTGCTACCGCTGCGGGATCAAAGGTTAGACCCATCTGCCCGTCCTCAATTGTAATGTGCGCCAGCGTTCAGACCGATGGTCTGACCGCTGATGAACCGGCTTTCATCCGAGGCGAGGAACAAGGCGATGCCGACCATATCTTCCACGCTGCCTTTCTTGCGGATCGCTTGCGAGGCGATGACACCTGCCCATTGATCCTCGGTGATTGTCTTGCGGGGGATCTCGGTCGCGATGCCATGTGGACTGATCGCGTTCACGTTGATGTCCCATGGGCCAAGCTCGGTGGCCAGCACGCGGGTGAGGCCCACGACTGCGGCTTTCGAGGCGACGTAATGGGCGTAGCCCGCCCGTCCGGTATCCACGACCACCGAGGACATGTTGATGATCTTGCCGTACCGCTGCGCCTTCATCGAGGGGGTGACGGCGCGAGCGGCCAGAAAGACGCCTCTGGTGTTGATGGCGAACATGCGATCCCAGTCTTCGACTGCGATCTCGTCGAACGGCGTCAGGGTCAGGGTCGAGAACAATGCGGCATTGTTGATGAGTACGTCGATCCGGCCAAAGGCCTGCAATGCGGTTGCCGCCATGTCCTGCGTGCTGGCCTCGTCCGCGACATCCGTCACAGTCGAGATTGCACGGCCATTTGCAGCAGTGATCTCGTTGGCCACTGCGGCACCGGTCGCGGGGTTCAGGTCGGCAATGACGACAGCGGCTCCTTGCTGTGCAAAGGCATGCGCATAGGCACGCCCGATGCCTTGACCAGCGCCGGTGATGACGACAACACGATCTTTGTAAAGCATTCTCATTCCTCTCAGACAGCAGGGATCACCCGCCAGCAGCGGTGGTTCCGAAAGTTAAAACGAAGAGAGCGGTTCCGGCCGTCAGCCGTGACCAAAGATGGATTTGACTTCGAGGTAGCCCTCGAACCCGTATCGGCCCCATTCCGAGCCGTTGCCCGAGGCCTTGTAGCCGCCGAAGGGGGCTGCGAAATCCGAGGGGGCACCGTTGATATGCACCATCCCGGCGCGCAGGCCGCGGGCAAAGCGGCGTGCGCGATCAGGGTCTGCCGAACTGACATAGGACGAAAGGCCATATGGCGTGTCATTCGCCAGACGCAGCGCATCGGCTTCGCTGGTATATCCCTGAAGGCACAGCACTGGACCGAAGACTTCCTCGCACAGAATCCGCATGTCGGATGTCAGGCCGGAAAACACCGTGGGGCGGACGTAATAGCCCTTGCCAAGCCCTTCAGGTCGTCCCGGACCGCCTGCCACAATCCGCGCGCCTTCGGCGATGCCCGAAGCGATCATCGCCTGAACCCGGTCGAACTGCGCGGCATTGGCGACCGGACCCATGAAGGTTTCAGCATCTTGGGGATCGCCGACCCTCAGCGCGTTGGCGGCATTTGTGGCAAGCGCTTCGGCCTCGGCGAGACGGTCCTGCGGCACAAGCAGCCGCGTGGGGGCGTCGCAGCTTTGACCGCTGTTCGCGAAGCAGGCCCGCACCGCCGCAGGGACGGCTTTCGCCAGATCGACATCATCGAGCAGTATGTTCGGGGATTTGCCGCCCAGTTCCAGATGCAGACGCTTAACCGTAGTGGCCGCAGCCTGCGCGATGGCCGTGCCTGCCCTGTTCGATCCCGTAAAGGACACAAGATCCACCGCCGGATGGGCAGAGAGCGCCGCGCCCACGCCGTCGCCCGTGCCATTGACAAGGTTGAATACACCCGGAGGAAGTCCCGCTTCGTCCAGAATTTCGGCAAACAGCAGTGCCGAGAGGGGGCTGAGCTCCGATGGCTTCAGCACCATGGTACAACCAGCTGCAAGTGCAGGCGCAACCTTGCAGGCGATCTGGTTCATGGGCCAGTTCCACGGGGTGATCAGCGCGCACACCCCGATGGGCTCGCGTGTGACAAGGGTCGTGCCCATCTGCTCATCTGGATCGAAGCCCTCCAGAACGCGGACGGCCTCTTGCAAGTGGGCCAGACCGGATGCCGCCTGCGCCCGCAGTGCAATCCGGCTCGGTGCGCCCATCTCTGCCGTGATCAAAGCGGCCATTTCGGGCATCCGCCGCTCGTAGGCGGCGCAGATCCGTTCCAGTAGGGCGATCCGCTCTGTCCGGTGTAGCGCCGCCCATGCCGGAAAGGCCCGTCCGGCGGCAGATACCGCCTTATCGACATCCTTGGCCGTGCCAAGAGCCACGGTTGCAATTCTGGTTTCGGTTGCCGGGTCAACCACGGCACCTTGCGCGCCGCCAGGCGCAGGGCACCACCTACCGTCGATGTAGAAGGCGTCGCAGTGGAGCGATGCAGTCAGCCCGGAGCATTCGTCATAAGGCATGATCAGCGCGCCGCGACGACGATCACTTCGACATCAAGGCCGGGGCGGTTCAGGGGTGCCTGAAAGCAGGCCCGGCCCGGTGCCTGTCCCGGTGCAACCCAAGCATCCCAGATGGTGTTCATCTCGTCAAAGCCCGCCATGTCGGTCAGCAGGATGGTTGCCTGCAGGATGTTTTCCTTGGTGCTGCCGGCGGCGGCGAGATGGGTGTCTATATTAGCGAGAATTTCGGCCATCTGCTCACGGACAGGGGCGCCGGCTGCGGTCTTGGCCACCTGACCGGCCAGATAGATAGTTTCGCCACGGGCAATGTTCACTTGCGACATGCGGGGGCCGACACCGAGACGTTCCACAGCGGAAGGATTGGTCATTCTGGTTCCGATCAGTTTGGGAGGAGGATGGGAAGGGGTGAGGAAGGTTAAGTCGTGGCTTCGGTCTGAAGCGAGGCCAGAAGGGTAGGGCGGTTCTGTTCAAGAAATCCGGTGCTGATCTGGCCCGAGATCATCCCGTCATGGGACAGGCAGGCGATCATCAGTTCGATGTTCGTCTTCACGCCGTCGATCCTGATCGCGCGAAGTGCCTGCCGTGCCCGCGCAAGTGCGGCCTGCCGGTCCGGCCCGTGGACGATGGCCTTGGCGATCATCGGGTCGTAATGGGGGGTGATCGTATCCCCCGAGCCGTAAGCCGCGTCGATGCGTAACCAATCGGCGGCAGGAGGCAGGTCGAAACGGTCGATCACCCCGGGCGAGGGTAGAAACATCCGCGCCGGATCCTCGGCGTAGATCCGGCATTCGATAGCATGGCCCGTGCTCGCGACCTGCGTCTGGTCCAGCCGGTCAGGCGCGCCTGCTGCAAGTTCGATTTGCATGCGGACGAGATCTGTTCCTGTAACTGCTTCGGTGACGGGATGCTCCACCTGAATGCGGGTATTCATCTCGAGGAAGAAGAACTCGCCTGTTGCGACGTCCAGGATGAATTCTACCGTTCCCGCGCCCCGATAGCGCGTCGTGCGGCACAGACGCAGCGCAGCTTCTGCCATAGCGGAGCGGGTCGCGTCCGGCAGGTTGGGGGCGGGACTTTCCTCGATCACCTTCTGGAATCGGCGCTGAAGCGAGCAGTCCCGTTCGTGAAGGTGGATCGCGGTGCCGTCGCCGTAGCCGAATACCTGCACCTCGATATGGCGGGCCAATGGGACATACCGCTCAAGGTAGATCGTGCCGTTGCCAAATGCCTTTTCAGCCATCGAGCGCGTGGTTTCGGCGACTTGAACCAGCTTGTCCGCGGTGTCGACACGGCGCATGCCGATCCCTCCGCCCCCGGCCGCCGCCTTGACCAGAAGCGGGTAGCCCACCTCCTCGGCAGCGGAGACAAGACCCGTAAGATCGTCGGTAAACCGCAGGCTGCCGGGCACCACCGGTACGCCGGCGGCACGGGCCAAATCACGCGCGCTTTGCTTGTCTCCCATGGCGCGGATCGACTCGGGCGTGGGGCCTATCCAGACCAGACCGGCGGCCTCGACGGCTTCGGCGAAGTCCGCGTTCTCGGAGAGAAAGCCGTAACCGGGATGAATCGCATCGGCACCGCAGGTCGTGGCGGCCTCGAGCACCAGATCGGTGCGCAGATAGCTTTCCCGCGCGGGCGGCGGGCCGAGGCGCACCGCCTCGTCGGCCTCGGTCACATGGGCAAGGGTTGCATCGGCGTCTGAATGGACAGCCACGGTGCCGATCCCGAGGATACGGCATGAGCGTTGGATACGACGTGCTATTTCGCCGCGATTGGCGATCAGCACCTTGCGAAAAGGCGCAGACATAGGATTTCCCTGTTCAGATGTGGCAGCGGATCTTGCGCCCGCTTTTTGCCGACACGATGGAGGTTATTGGCGCGACGGCGCCCTGCCGGCAGAGGCCGGTGGTGTCACGACCCAGATGACGCGCGATTCCTCGTCGGAATCATTGTCGACCCGGTGCCGCAGCATGCTGGAAAAGCGGAAACTGTCCCCTTCGTTCAGTTCATGGATGTCGTCACCGATCAGAAGCTTGATCTTCCCCTTGATGACGACGCCGGCTTTCTCGCCCTGATGGTTGTAAAGTGCGCCACCCGAGGTACCGCCCGGCTCGAACCGGAACTCCCACATCTCCAGCAGGCTGGCGCCGGGCGGCATCAGGAACATCTTGTTGATACCCGTTGCCTTGAGGTCGAGGCAGTGGCGTTGATTGGCACGGACGATGAAGGGGTTCTGCGATTCGGGCACGGAATCGCCAGCGAAGAACTCGGTGATCGGCACGTCCAGCGCCCCGGCCAGCAATCGCAGGGTGCGCAGCGACGGCGTTGCAAGGCCGCGCTCGATCTGGCTGAGCATCCCGATCGAGATCTGCGCTTGTTCGGCCAGCTGCCCCAGAGACCAGGAGCGCCGCAGCCTTTCGCTACGGACAACCGCACCGACACGCGCGTCTTCCTGCGCGTGCAACTCATCCGCTGTGGGTTCTGATGTTCCGGGCTGGGTCTCAACAGCATTGGCTGCGCGGCCAGTGCCGCGCTTGCGCTTGGTTTTTTGAATATCGTCGTTGCTCATGGGTCCTCTGCGGCAAGCGTGAGGTGCGGGGTTGTTCCGGCTCGTATGGGGCCGATTGCATCGCTTGCTAGAAATATTAGCAACACTAAAAAATTTAAGTCAAGTTTTGACTGTGTTTAAATTTTGAGGTTGACAGAAAATTTTACTGTTTCGAATATCCGAGCATGGATTTTAACCATATCGAACCCTTCGCCTCGACCGAAGCATGGTTTGATCCGCACGAACACGAAAAGATCGGATGGCGTAAGATGCTCCCAGAGAATCTGAAATCCGCGCGGCGGATGAAAAAAGGAAATAGATTCGAAGACTTCCAGATCGGCAGGATCTTCGAACACCATTGGGGGCGCACCGTCCGGGCAAGCGAGTCCATCTTGTTCTCGACGCTGACGCTGAACTTCAATCCCACCTATTTCAACAAGTGCTATGCCGAAGCCTTGGGCCATCAGGAATGCCCGGTTAACCCATGCTTCGTCTTCACTCTGGTGCAGGGGCTTTCGGTCGAGGATCTTTCCGAGCCGGGTGGTGCTTTTCTGGGCATTGACGATCTAGAGTACGGCGCTTCGGTATATCCCGAAGACACGATCACTGCCCGCAGCACGGTGAAGGCGCTGCGTGCCTCGAATTCCAATCCCGGAACCGGGATCGTCACCTGGCATACCGAGGGGTTCAATCAGCGGGGCGAGCGGGTCATCAGCTTCATGCGTACCAATCAGGTGCTGCGGGCCGAGGTGGCAGCATGACCGGTATGACCGAGGACCGTCAGGCCATTCAGGATGCCGCGCGCGAGTTTGCCCGGCGCGAGATCATGCCGCACGCCCCGACGCTGGATGCCGCTCAAGCCGATATCCCGATGGCCATGCGCGACAAGCTGGCCGAGATGGGCTTCTTCGGGATTTTGATTCCGCAGGAATATGGCGGGCTGGGGCTGGGCTGCTATGAATACTGCCTGGTCTCGGAAGAACTGGCACGGGCCTGGATGTCGGTCGGCTCGATCATCGTGCGGGGCAACCTGCTGATCGGTAGCCAGTTCATGAGCGAGGAGCAGCGCCGCCGCTATTTGCCCCGAATGGCGATAGGCGAGATGGTTGGCGCTTTCGCGATGTCGGAGCCGAACGCCGGTTCCGATGTGGCGGGGCTGACCACCCGCGCGGTCAAGGATGGCGACAGTTATCTGATCACCGGCAACAAATACTGGTGCACCTTCGCCAAGGAGGCCGACTTCCTGATCGTGGTCGCGCGCACATCGCCCGCACCCGAGGGAAAGCGGCACCGTGGTCTGTCGATGTTCATGGTGGAAAAGCCACGCGGTGCATTCCCCGCGGGACTGCAGGGGGCGGCAATCCCCAAGATCGGTTATTTCGGGATGAAGACCTATGAATTAGCCTTCGACAACCTGCGGGTGCCCGCCGAAAACATGATCGGTGAAGAAGGCAAGGGTTTCTACTACGCTACGCAGGGGTTGGAATGCGCCCGCGCGCAAACCGGGGCGCGGGCCGTGGGCGTCGCGCGTGGTGCGCTGGAAGACGCCGTCACATATTCCCACGAGCGGGCGCAGTTCGGAAAGCCGATTTCGGCGTTTCAGGAAACCCGTTTCAAGATCGCCCGCATGGCGACCGAGATCGAGGCCGCGCGCACGCTGGTCTATGATGTGGCCGACAAGATCGATACGGGCCTGCGCTGCGACCGCGAGGCGGCGATGGCAAAGTATTTCGCCAGCGAAATGGCCGAACGCGTGGCGTCCGATGCGCTGCAGATCCATGGCGGCGCGGGCTACACCAAACTTCATGACGTTGAACGCCACTGGCGCGACGCGCGGTTGACCAAAGTGTTCGAGGGCACCTCGGAAATCCAGCTGCGCGTGATCTCTGACAGCATTTTGGGGAGGGGCTGAGATGCTCGATACCGAAGCCCTTACCGGCAATGAGACCTATTTCGAGAACTTCACCGTCGGCGACGTGATGAAGCACGCGCGTGGCAAGACGGTAGAGCCGCTGGAGAATGTCCTGTTCACCAACCTGACGATGAATACCGCAGCCGCGCATTTCGACGAAGCCACGATGGCATCGGCACCCTTCGGCCAGCGGGTGGTCTACGGTGGGGTCACCGCTTCGCTGATGATCGGGCTTGCCAGTCAGGACACCTCCGAGAACGGCCTGTCCGAGCTTTCAATGACCGGACTGCGGTTCAGGTCGCCGGTGTTCCATGGCGATACGGTCTATGCCTTCACGCAGGTTCTGGCCGTCGAGGGCAGTGACCGCGAAGACGCGGGAATCGTCACCTTCCACCACTGGGGTGTGAACCAGAAGGATGTCGTCGTTTGCGAATGCCAGCGCCGCGTGCTGATCAAGCGGCACAGCCACTGGGGCAAACGCCGGTGATCGGGGCGCTTTCCGATCTGCGCGTGATCGACCTGACACATTTTCTGGCTGGTCCCTACTGCACGCAGATGCTGGCCGATCAGGGGGCCGATGTCATCAAGGTCGAGCCGCCGGGTGGGGACGTGACCCGAACCTTCGGGCCCTTCCTGCCCGACGACGATTTGCAGGCCTTTGCGGGTTACTTTGGATCGGTCAACCGGAACAAGCGGTCGATCACGCTGGACATGAAGTCCGAGGCTGGACGCGAGGCCTTGCTGCGCCTGATCGACGGGGCCGATGTGGTCGTCGAGAACTACCGCGCGGGCGTCATGGAACGGCACGGCCTTTCCTACGAAACGCTGACCGCGCGGAACCCGCGTCTGGTCTATGCCGCCGTACGCGGTTTCGGCGACAAGCGCGGCGGCGAAAGCCCCTATGGCGACTGGCCTGCCTATGATGTGGTGGCACAGGCTTTCGGTGGCATCATGGCGATCACCGGCCCCGAAGGAGGGGAAGCGACCAAGATCGGTCCCGGCGTGGGCGATATCATCCCGGCGATGTTCGCGGCTTTTGGCGTTCTGGCGGCTGTGCTTCATGCGCGGCGGACCGGACAGGGGCAGTTCGTCGATATCTCGATGGTAGATTCGATCCTCGCGATCTGCGAGCGGGTAATCCATCAGCATTCCTTCGCCGGAGTCGTGCCTAAACCGCAGGGCAACCAGCATCCGTTTCTGGCGCCCTTTGGCACTTTCCCGACACTCGACGGGCTTTGCACCATTACCGCCTATGACGACCGGATGTTCGGCCTGCTCTGCGATCTTCTGGAACTGACAGATGTGCCGCAGGATGTCCGTTTCTCCACCTGGCAGACCCGATACGAAAACCGCGTTGCTCTGATCGATGTGATTTCGGCCGTGACGCGGCTGAAGACCAAGGCCGAGTTGATGACACTTCTGGGGGGCAAGGTGCCTTTCGGGCCGGTCTATGACGTGTCCGAGATCGTGCAGGATCCTCATTTCATCGCGCGGCAGATGATCGTGCCGGTCGACCAACCGGGCACCGACAAACAGGTTTTGCTGGCCGGTATACCGGTGAAGCTGACCGAAACGCCAGGTGCTGTGCGCAGGGCCGCACCGGTTCTGGGCCAGCATACCAATGAAATTCTGACCGAGGCGGGGTTCTCCCCCGACCGGATCGAAACAATGCGGCAGTCGGGTGCCTTTGGGCCCGTTGTGCGCAAGACGAAAGAGAGAGCCTGATGAATACCTCCCTTCGCCCTCAACGTTTGCGCCGGGTTCAGTTGGCTGTTCCCGGATCCTCGGAAAAGATGATCCGCAAGGCGGCTGCATCTGATGCCGACCATGTCTTTCTGGATCTGGAAGATGCCGTCGCCCCCAGCCAGAAGGTTGAGGCCCGCAAAAACGTCGTAGAGGCGCTCAACACGCTTGATTGGGGCAAGAAGACCCGCTGCGTCCGCATCAACGATCTATCGACCAAGTATACATACGAGGACATCATCACCGTCGTCAGCGGTGCGCGTGAAAATGTCGATACCTTGATGCTGACCAAGGTCAAATCGGTCTCGGACGTGCTGTTTGCCGACACGTTGTTGCGTCAGCTGGAAGAGACGCTGGGCCTGACCAAACGCATCGGGCTTGAAGCCCTGATCGAAGAGGTCGAGGGGCTGCAGAATGTGGAAGAGATCGCCAAATCCTGTGACCGGCTCGAGGCGCTGATCTTCGGCATGGGCGATTTCTCGGCATCGATGGGCGTTTTGATCAAGCCCGATGGCAAGGTCGGCCCCTATCCGGGCGATGTCTGGCATTATTCACGCTTCCGCATGGTCATGGCCTGCCGAGCGGCGGGCATCGATCCGGTTGACGGCCCCTATGCCGATTTCCGCGATCCCGAGGGCTATACCGAGGAATGTTCTCGGTCGCTGACGCTAGGATGCGTCGGCAAATGGGCGCTGCATCCCGCCCAGATCCCGCTGGCCATCGATGTCTTCACTCCGGATGCCGATGTTGTTTCCCGGGCCCGCAAACTCGCCGCCGCCTATGACGAGGCGTCCAAACAAGGGCTGGGCGCCATCAACTTCGAGGGGACGGTCGTCGATTTGGCCTCGATCCGCATGTTCGGGGCAATCCTGAAACAGGCCGATCTGATCGGCATGTAACCCGCTGAAAGAAAAAGGGGGAAGGCGGCAAAGATCGCCACCCTTGTCTACCAACATAGAGGATAGATGATGAACCTGACACGACGTAAATTGCTGGGCACCGGCGCGGCTGCGCTTTCCGTTGCCATGATCGCGCGACCGGACGTTGCGCGCGCTGCGACCACGCTCAAGATGTCGATCGATACCGGCCCGGGGCACCACCGGACCGTTGTGACCGAGCGCTGGGTCGAGATCGTTAACAAGGCAAGCGGCGGCGAACTGACGATCGAGCTTTATCACTCGGCACAGCTGTTCAAGGATTCCGACCTGCCTCGCGCCTTGCGTCAGGGTGCCATCGACATCGGCATGCCGGGCAATTGGGTTCTGGGCGGCGTCGATCCGAACAACGATATCTTTCTGATGCCGATGTTCTTCGGGGTTCCGCAGGACAAGATGCACCTGATCAGTGATGGTGAAGTGGGGGCCAAGCTGGGTGCGAAGCTGGAAACCAACCTGGGTGTCAAGATGGTTGGCCGCTGGCTGGACCATGGCTACAGCGATCTTCACGCCACCTATCCGGTGCAGGGCAGTCAGGATCTGAAGGGCAAGCGCGTCCGCAGCTTTGGCGGCGCCGGCACCGAAGCCCGCATCCGTTATTTCGGCGGCGACCCTGTGCTAATTCCGTGGGCAGATGTGCCTTTGGCGTTGAGCCAGGGCAACTTCGACGCGATGTATTCGGTTTCGGCAGGGGTCGCCTCGTCGAAGCTGTGGGAAGCGGGCGTGACGCATACCGTGGTCGAGCCCCAGTTCTTCCACCAGTATTTGCCAATGATCGGCAATGCCGCGCTGGCCAAATTGCCCGAGGAAATGCAGGCGCTGATCTTTTCGACTTGGGAAGACAACATCGTCGCTTTCCGCGCCTCGACCATGGCGGCACAGGCGGCGGCGCATGGCCTGCTGGAAGAAAAAGGCGTGACTGTCGTTCGCCCCGATCCGGCAGGATATGTGACGATCAGCGAGGGTCTGATGAAGACGCAGGACAAGCTGACGACCGACCTGAAGATCGATCCCGAACTTGTCGCGCTTTCGATGAAGGCGCTGAATCCTTCCAGCTGATCTGCAGAGGGTGGTCCCTGCGGGGGCCGCTTCCTTTCTCGTCGGAGGTTCTCCTATGCTCTCCAAAATCTTGCGCCAGCTGACAGGTGTGATCGGTCTTCTGTCGCTGTTGCTCTACTTTTACCAGATCGTGTCGTCCTGGCTGTTTCACGCCTGGTCGATTCCCTGGTTCGCCGAAGTCGCGGTTTATGCGATCACATGGGCCATGTTCCTCGCGGTCAGCGAACTGGTGGCTCAGGACGGCCATATACGCGCGGATTTCGTGATCTCGCGGCTATCGGTGCCGGCACAACGCCGCTGCGAGCTGATCAATTGTGGCTTTGGTGTCGGCTTTTCGGCCTTGATGCTGTGGTACGGCTGGCTGCTGACCTGGGATGCCTGGATCTGGGATGACCGCAGCCCAACCGGCATCGCTTTCCCGCTGTGGATCTACTACAGCTGCGCGCCGATCAGCGGTGCGCTGATGCTCTATCGCTATTGCATCCGCCTTGGCCAGTATCTGTTCGCCTTCAATCCCACCACCATGAAACTTGTTTCGAACGAGGTGATGTAGCCATGACTATCCAGGCGATAGGTCTTGTCTTCTTTGGGCTTCTGGCGATCGGAATGCCGCTTTACCTAGTGCTCGGCTCGACAGCCGTCGTCATGTACGGGCTGAACGGTGATCCTTTGGTCGGCGTGTTCCAGAAGATGCTGGACGGGCTGAACTCCGAGACGCTGCTGGCGGTGCCGTTTTTCGTGATGGCGGCAGCCTTCATGGAAAAAGGCGGCGTGGCCAAGGCGATGATCGATCTGGTGGCACTGGCTGTCGGACGGGTCCGGGGCGGGATGGCGATTGTCTCGATCCTAGCCTGCACGCTGTTCGCGGCAATCTGTGGCTCGTCCGTCGCTACCGCGATGGCGATGGGGGCGATCCTTGTTCCAGCAATGAAAAGCCGTGGCTATCCGATGCCGTTCTCGTTGGGCGTGCTGGCGGCTGCGGGCACGTTGGGCATTCTGATTCCACCCAGCCTTGCAATGATCCTTTATGCGCTGATCGCCGAGGAATCCGTGCCGCGTCTGTTCCTTGCCGGAGTGATCCCGGGGGCAATTCAGGCGGCGTTGTTCATCGGCTATTCAATGTTTTACGCCTACCGGCACAAGCTGCCGCGCGAGGCGTCGATCCAGCGCGCGCGCGGTGAACGCCGGCGAATCCTGTTACGTGCCCTGCCTGCATTGTCGCTTCCGGCGATCGTTGGCATCGGCATTTATGGCGGCTTTACTACTGTGACAGAAGCCTCTGTCCTGACCGCCATGGCGGCGCTGCTGATCGGAGCCTTCGTCTACAAGGGCTTTCCCATCAGTGACACGCTGGGCCAGGTGGCGGATGCGGTTAAATCAGCAGCTGTGATCACGATCATCATCGCGACAGCTTTGGCCTTTGCGCAGTGGCTGACCTCATCCGGCGTCCCCGCGGCGATTGTCGAGTTCATCACCGAGATCGGCCTGAAGCCTTGGCAGTTCCTGCTGATCATCAATGTGCTGTTGATTGTCATGGGAATGTTCCTTGAGACCGTAAGCATCATGCTGATCACCCTGCCGATCCTTGTGCCGCTTCTGGGGCCGCTTGGAATCGACCCGGTTCACTTCGCGGTGGTGATGACGATCAACATGGAGCTAGCGCTGTTGACCGCACCGGTGGGGCTGAACCTTTTTGTGCTGAGCAACGTGTCGAAGACGCCGCTCAGCGTGGTCACGAAGGGGGTTTTCCCGCTGGAATGTCTGCTGTTCGGCTTGCTGATGCTGGTCACCTATATCCCCGAGCTTTCACTTTGGCTGCCCAATCTCGTCTACGGCGAATGATCTGATCTGCGCAAAGGGCGGTCCGCCCTCGGCGCAGAACCAATTTCAAAAGGTTTCTCCCCATGAACAGAACCCCCGTTATCTCTGAACTTTCCGGCCTGATCTGGGAGCTTTGTCTGGCCCCCGGCGACGCTGTCGAGGAAGGGCAGGCAGTGCTGCTGCTTGAATCGATGAAGATGGAAATTCCCGCCCTTGCTCCGGTTGCCGGACGGATCAGCGAGATTCTGGTCGCCAAGGATGATGTCGTCGAGACCGCCCAGATACTTGCTTGGATTGAATAACATGAGCTTTGAAGATCAGATCGCCGAACTGAAGGTCCGTCGGGAACAGGCGCGCGCCATGGGGCCTGTCGCACGGCACGACAAGCGGCGCGAGCAAGGCATGATGAACGCACGCGAACGGGTTGCAGCCCTGACCGACGATGACAGCTTTACGGAATGGGGACTCTTGGCGGTCTCGAGCCGGTCCGAAGACCGCAACCGCTCCGCCGCCGACGGCTATGTCAGCGGCTACGCGACCATCGACGGGCGGGATGTGGTCATTCATGCGGCGGATTTCACGACGCTGGGTGCTTCTACCTCGGCCATCGGTGACAAAAAATTTCACCACGCCAAGGATAATGCCAATAAGAACGGAGTTCCCTTGGTGCTGCTGAACGAATGCGCGGGATCACGTATCCCGGACATCATGGGTGCGCAGGGTCTGCACCGCGCCGGTGAGCATTCCGAGCTATGGCGCGATCGGTCAAGCCCTTGGGCAGCGGCCGTGCTGGGGCTGACCTATGGCGACGGTTCTTTCTACGCCTCGATGTCGGATTTCGTGGTGATGCGGAAGGGTGCTGTTCTGGCGGTGTCGAGCGAGCATGTCACCTCGGTCGCGCTGGCTGAAAGCGCAGACCCGGCCGAATTCGGCGGTTGGGAGGTACAGACCACCGTCACCGGCGTCGTCGACCGTGCGGTCGATACCGAGGAAGAGGCGCTGGAAGCAATCCGTCGCTTCCTGTCCTACATGCCGTCCCATGCGGGCGAATTGCCGCCCAGGGCCGAACGACGCGAGGCCGGAGGAGATCCAGAAGAGCTGCTGACCCTGCTGCCCGAAAGCCCGAAGCGCGCCTATGATGTGCGCCGTATCCTCAACGTGATTTTCGACAAGGATACGATCTTTCCATTGAAGGAACGCTTTGCACCGGTGGCTTTCACCGGCCTTGCGAGACTTGCTGGTGAGGTCGTGGGCGTCATTGCCATTAACCCGCAGTTCAAGGGCGGTGCACTGGACGCCGATGCCTGCAACAAGATCATCAGCCTGATCGTGCTGTGTGACAGCTTCAACATCCCGATCATCACCTTTGGCGATACGCCCGGCTTCATGGTCGGCGCAGCGGGTGAACGGCAGAAGATGCCGGGAAGGATCATGAACTACCTTCAGGCCTTAGGAGCGGCGACCGTGCCCAAGCTGTCCGTCATCATGCGGAAGTCCTATGGGCAGGCACATCTGAATATGGGCGCGGGCTATTGCGACGAGATGGCGGCCTGGTTCACGGCCGAAATCAGCCTGATGGGGCGCCAGCCTGCGATGAATGTGCTGCACCGCCTTCGCCCGGGCGACACGCCCGAAGAATACGAACGGCTTGAAGCACAGATTGCCCGCGATACCTCGGCCTATGCGCTGGCCGATGCCTTTATGGCGCAGACGGTGATCGACCCGCGCGAGACGCGGGACTGGCTGATCCGGATGCGCCGTCTTCACCAGCGCAAGCTGACCGGCGGCATCGGTGCGCGCCGGCTTGCCTGCTGGCCGACAACCTGGTGAGGCAGCGATGAATAGGATGCACCCGTCCGCCCCCGACCTGCGCGACCGCGCCGTCTTTGGCTTCTTCACCGAGGAAAGCTTGCGGATCGCGGACCTCGACATAAATGGCCATGTGAATAACGTTGCCTTCATCCAGCTGATGGAAAACGCGCGCAACCAGTTTATCGACACGCAGACGCCGCTGAAGCGGAGCGAAAAGATGACCTTCATGCTTGTGAAGTTCGACGTGAATTTCATCGGGCAACTGCACTATCCCGGAAAGGTGGAATCAGCCTGTCGTGTGCTGGAACTGGGGCGTTCGTCGCTGACCTTCGGACAGGCGCTGTTTGATGGAGCCCGATGTGCCGCGACTGCGCGTGCCGTGATTGTCAACGTAGACCGCGCCGCCCAAAAGGCTACGCCGTTCACCGAAAGCGGTCGCCTTGCGCTGGAGGCGTTGTTGTCTATCGGCGGCGTGCGATGAGGAGCGGGGTTGATCAGGTCGCGGAGGAGTAAATGCCAAGTTTCGCGCATTGATTTGGACCAGCCAGATCGTGGCCGTGCGATATTTCACAGTACGCGAAAGGTTTGCGACACACCTTCAACGCCTGCCCAGCTTCGTTGGTGAGCGCAAGAGCTGCTATACGCCTTAGCGGATATTTCAAATTTATACGCCAAGCCGCATAAAGTGTTCTGATACGGTGTAGCGAATATTTACAATTTATGCGCCTTGGCGTATATGAATCACATGAGTGATTTAGCACGCACGCCAAGACAGATCGGGACTATCATCCAGCGAGCACGCAAGAAGCGCGACTGGACACAGATGAAGCTCGCCGAACGGGCAGGCCTGCGCCAAGCGACGATCTCGATAATAGAAAGCGGGGAAAGACCCGCAAAGCTTGAATCCATCCTCGCTGTCCTTGCGGCTCTCGATCTGGAATTCAGGATCGAAGAGCGCTCCAAGGGACATGGCAGCGACATCGAGGACCTGTTCTGATGGGGCGGCGGCCAGCCTATGCGCCGTTGCGGGTCTATCTGAACAATCGACGCGTCGGCACCTTGAGCCGCGCGGCAAGCGGTGCCATCGGGTTTTCATACGAAGCGGACTGGTTGGGCTGGGAACATGCTCTACCAGTCTCTTTGTCACTGCCGCTGCGGGAAACGCCCTATCGCGGCGAACCCGTCTCTGCCGTCTTCGAGAACCTGCTGCCTGACTCGGACAGGCTGCGCCGCCTCGTCGCCGAAAAGGTCGGCGCTCGCGGAACTGATGCCTATAGCATGCTGACCAAGATCGGCCGCGACTGCGTGGGTGCTCTGCAGTTCATCGCAGGAGACGACGAAGTCCCTGACGCTACCAGCAAGATAGAAGGTGAAGCGGTCGATGCTGCCGCCATCGAGAAAATCCTGAACGGATTGAGCCAGGCACCGCTTGGCCTAGCCAGCGATGACGGCTTCCGGATTTCAGTGGCAGGCGCGCAAGAAAAGACCGCCCTGCTTTGGCACGACGGTCAGTGGATCAAGCCCCATGGCACGACGCCGACCACGCATCTGATCAAGACCCAAATCGGAAAACTGCCTGATGGCATTGATCTCTCGGACAGCGTCGAGAACGAGTACTATTGCCTGAAACTCACCGCAGCATTTGGTCTGCCCGTGAACACTGCCATCATCGAAACCTTCGGCGAGACCAAGGCTCTGGTCATCGAGCGCTTTGATCGCCGCTGGACGAAAGACGGGCGATTGCTGCGCCTGCCACAGGAAGATTGCTGTCAGGCACTCTCTGTCCCGCCGACGCTAAAATACCAGAACGAGGGCGGTCCCGGCATGATAGATGTTCTGGGTTTGCTCAAGGGCAGCGATACACCGATCGAAGATCAGGACATCTTTCTCAAGGCCCAGCTCATCTTCTGGCTGATGGGCGCGACGGATGCCCATGCCAAGAACTTCAGCGTATTCCTGAGCCCCAGCGGTAGCTACCGGATGACCCCGCTCTATGACATCTTGACAGCGCAAGTGGCACTGGACGCCCGCCAGATCGAACGCAAACAGATGAAGATGGCGATGTCGGTCGGAGACAGCCGCCACTATCGCTTCGATCAGATTCACGGACGGCATTTTATGCAGACGGCCATGCGCGCCGGCTTTTCAAAAAAGCGCGCCACCGCCATCATCGAGGAGATCGCGGCAAGAGCCCCCGCGGCTCTCGATACTGCCGCCAAAGCCCTACCAAAAACGTTCCCGCAAGCCATTGTCGAGACCGTCGGCAAAGCTGTCATGGAGCGGCTAGGCTGCCTTAAGCTATCTGACGCCGTGCAAGGTGTGCTTTCAGGCTGAGCCGCGACCCTGACGCAGATGAAATTAGGGCAGGGGTTCCACCTCGGTCACCAGCTTCTCGCCGGAATCGTCCGCTGGGGTGCGATAGCCAAGGCATTTTCTTGGCATGGTATTGAGCAGGAGACAAATGGCGGTGATCTGGCGGCTGTCCAGCAATGTGCGATCGACATCGCGCGGCAGCCAATGTCGGACCCGGCCATTGGTGCTTTCGACCGTGCCTTTCTGCCAAGGCGCCTGCGAGTCACCGCCGATGCCGCGCCGAAACGAAGATGCACTGCGTCAAGCTGCTGAGCCATCGCCTGTCCGCGCGCGATTTCGACCGTCAGGTCGCCGAGTTGCACGTTCGCGTGGCCGTCCTGAACGGCTTCACCGCGCTTGATATCCTCGTCACGGAAGACGTGGGAAAAATCGGTCCGGGGCAAGGGGAAAGAGGTGGTCGCACGAATTCGGATCGGGGGCTAAGCTTTAGCGCCTGAGGAAGAATGACCCGAAATGCCGAAACGCAGACGCTATTCTGCAGAGTTCAGGGCGAAGGTGGCTCTTGAGGCCATCCGCGGGGAACTGACGACGGCCGGGTTGGCCAAGAAGTTGAACGGCGAACGCCACCGGTTCGGGAGAGCCGT
>NZ_WMIE01000025.1 GCF_009711225.1 Paracoccus aestuariivivens
GGCGAAAAGTCCCATGCGGATCACTCCGTTGCCCCGTCGCTCACCGCTATGGGGGAAGGTTCACATGGCTCAATTCTCAGTGAAAATTAGGCGACTTTCCGGCTCAGTTCTGGGTGGAAATCAACAGTAAGGGTTCTCCACCCAGCGGGCGACGACCGCCTCATCCGAGAGCTTGAAGGCATGCTGGAGATACATCACCCCGCGACCAGGCGCGGCGAGGTCGCCGGTTGGCCCTGATGCGAGGGAAAGAAGCTCGCCCATTCCCGTTCGAAGAAATCCCGGTCGATCAGTGCCGCGGGCTTCACCAGTTCATGGCGGGTGTCGATCACGTCGACCAGCCGCGGGCGGAGCAGGTCACCTGTTCAGGGCTGCGGGAACGGGGCTTCACCGGCGACCGGAAATTGCAGGGTTTCTCGCCAAAGCATACGAAACCCTGCAATTCAAAGCGAATGAAGCCTAAGGTCGATCACCCAAAATCAATGCGTCGGGAGGTGTTCAGAGCGGACCACGTAGTCTGAACCAACCGCCATTATACGGTATTGATCCGCTGTTATGGTCTGAAGCAGGAGTTCATCACTCCGCATTACCCAAAGCAGCACAGTATGGTCGATCGTATGATAGGGATGCTGAAGGAGCAATGCGAGCATCTTCATCGTTTCAAAGCCACCAATATGCCGTCCCCACCAACGGTGACTGGATCCGACTCTACAACAACCGGTACTACATCAGGACTTGCAATGTTGACCCCAGCAGAGCCGTGCAGATTAGCAGCCTAATCCGAAAAAATTCCGCTGCGTCGATAAATGGTCGCGTGCATTCCTTGGCTACCCGGTAACGCTCCTCGCCAAAATATCCAAAAAAATTACACATAGCTGTTGATCAACGCGCTTGAAAGGATCTGCCAGCCACCAACCGAAACAAAAAATGCTAGCTTAATTGGCAGAGAAACCACCGCGGGAGGAACCATCATCATGCCGACAGACATGAGCACCGCTGAAACCACTAGATCAATAACAAAAAAAGGCAATGATATAAGAAATCCGACCTCAAATGCGCGTTGCAGTTCCGATAATAAAAAAGCAGGTATCAACCTATAATCAAACCCTACCCGAGTAGTATCTATTGGAGACAAAAATCCGGGCACCTCCTCAAGATCATTGCCTTGCACTCTGCTCTCCATGAACACGATAAAAGGTCTTACACCCTGATGAAAAGCCTGTGTAACGGAGATTTTCCCTTCGGACAATGGCACCGCAGCAGCAACCCATGATTCAAAGAAGACTGGATGCATTATATAGCAAGTGATGAATAGCGCTAGACTCGTCACGACCATATTGGGGGGAGATTGAGACAGTCCAATTGACTGCCTCAAAATCGACAAAACCGTCACCACAAACGGAAAGCACGTAAACATAATTACGACAGCCGGCACAAGAGATAGAACAGTCAACGTAACAAGAATAACGAAAGAATTTTCACCTATACCCAAGTGGTGACTTTCCATGGCATCAACGACTCCTAGCCCCCCAGCCACGACAGGATCGGGGAGAGAAAATAGTAAATAAGACGGAGCCGATCCAATCATCTACCCGATCACTCCAATTACCTTCACGTTAATTTTATCACACCCCTCTATTCTTATAAGCTCCCCAGTGGCAATGACCTTTTCCCCAACGCAAATATCAACAACATCTGACATCTCACAATCCAACTGCAACACTGAGCCTAGACTCAGACACGATATATTTCCAATCTCGACAAGACACCTCCCTAATCTCACCGAAACATCCACCTTGATATCGTCCATATAAACCATTTTCACAGAATCACTCAAAGTCAACCACCATAGCTATTAGAAATAATTCCTTTGCAAGCCGCCTTGAAGCCATCAGTATTAAATGAAATGCGTCCTTCGTGAAACTCCACCTTAGCAGCACAATCAAGGGGTTTATCCGAACTAAGAATTTTTACTCCTGAAAGGCGCCCCATTAGATCAGGACCAATAGTAGCATAGACATCGGAACTACAACGGATCTGTAGAGATCCAACCTTACGCTCTCTCGCAGCAGAAACTTCCGAAACAATCCGGTCAAAAACACCAGAACCATCAACAAAACCAGATAATGCTTCAATAAAAACCGCAAGCAATTGCAAAAACTCTCGCTCAACATCTTTATAAATCACATCTCGCTCAGCATCAATTTTACGAGATAGATCAACCAATCTCTTTATTTCATCTCCGATCATGTTGATATAATCGCTCTGCGCGTCCCGAAATCCACATTCATAGCCCTCATCTCGAGCAGAAACCACGTCTTGAACAGTAATCGTCTTTTCATTCGTTGAGCGCGAATTGAACACTTCAAGCTTTAGTGCGAGAGATTTCATTTCCCATCTCCGATTTTGCTGATCCATCCAGACAACAATAAAAGACTGTCGTCACCTCGTTCTTTCATTAGGTGCTTAAGTCTGAGCACAGGATCACTCCTAGCTGGCACTTCGGAAACAAAATCAATGTCGGATATTTCCAACGCGTTATCAATCTGTTCGCCGGTGGGCACCGACGCAATTTCCACCCCATCTTCATAAACTCCAGACCGATCGAGACTGACCATCTTATTTCTGAAAGCCTTCTTAGCTTTAACGAACCAGAGCATGATTCCAAGAAAGACCACGGCTAGAAGTGCGAATATCGAAAGATACATCGGACGTTTATATACGCCATGAGAAGTTGAATCGGACAGCACGTCGCCATATCCTGACTCATTGACCCGAGAGAACGGAAGCGATCTTACTGTAATTACATCGCCTCTAGCCTCATCAAAACCGACGACAGAGGAAACCAACTCTCGAACGGCATCTAATTCGGAAGACGCACGCGGGGTAAAGGTGACCGTTCCGTCCGATCCCACGGAGCTAGCATCATTTATTAGAACTGCGACTGTAAGCCGACGTACCGCCCCTGGCTGGCGATTCACTTCACGTGTCACTTTGCTGACTTCAAAGTTCGATCTCTGCCGTGTTTCCGAGCGAGACGACTTACTTTCATCATCTATCTCGTTTTTCCCCTCGGGCAGGTTCGAAGCCGCCGTTACAGGCCCTGAGGAATTATTTGTGTTCTGATCCGCCAGTTCCTCACTTTCTTGCGAAACTAGAGCCCGCGATTGCGGGTCGTATTTCTGCTCGGTTAGAGTTTCCGTCTCCCGCACCACATCCAAGTTTAGTTCCACGACGGCATTACCGCTTCCGACGTGTGCTTCTAGTATGCGTTCGACGTTTCGCTTCATTTCTGACATGCGGTCGTCAGCGTTTGGGTCATCACTGGACAAGACGACGCCACGCTCACTGTCAATCACCGTCACCTGATCGCCAGTCATTCCAGGTACGCCCGACGCGACCAGGAACTTCATCGCTTTGGCTTGAACTCTGCTGATCTGAGTTCCGTTCGTTGTGACCGTAATTGAGGCGCTGGCCTGCCCTTCGCGACGAAATCCCCGGGCATGGGGAACTGCCAAATGTACGCGAGCTGACTTCACGTTAGGCAGCGCCAGGACGGTGCGGGCCAACTCCCCTTCCTTTGCGCGCCAATAAGCTGCATCAAACATCTGTGAAGTTGTGCCAAATCCCGACATACCGTCGAGTATCTCGTATCCTTCTCCGTTCGCGGCTGGCAGGCCCTGTCCGGCCAATGTCATCCGCAGAGCGTCACGCTGAGCCGCATCAACCCAAATCGTTTCTCCGCGTATGATGTAATCGGCTCCGGCTGACTCAACCGCTGAAACGATTGCACCCGCCTGTTGAGCATCCAGCTTTGGATAAAGTGGCACAAAGTTGGGACGGTAACTCAACCAAGACAAGCCTACGACATCGGCTAACGTGATAGCAAAGGTCAGCAACAACGTAAGCTTCTGACCCGGACTTCTGTCGCGCCAGTAGTCTTGCAATCTCAACATACGTTGCCTCGCGAATCGTCCGTGATGTGTCAACTCGTCTTTGCCATGGTGGGAATTAAGATTTGGTTAGCTGGTAGATGATATCCGTTTGAATGAACAACGGAGAATCAGCATGGCCGACGCCGGAGCTTTCCAGTCAATCACTACGGTCGGGAAACGGGGTCCCAAGCCAATAGTATTGGCGCTCACTTTCATCCTGCTAGCTGGCGGCGGCTTTATCTCAACTTTCATCGGCACTTGGTCTCCACTCGGCTTTTTCAACTCTGAGCACAGTGGACCAGTGCAACGATTTCAGTCTAAAGCAGAGTTTGTCGCAATTCCTCAGATAATTCTGACGCTTCCAGGCGCCCAGATGCGAACACTTGTTATGGCGATTCAGATCGAAACAACCGTCAGCAAGAAGCAGGAAGTGCAGGTATTGCTTCCCAGACTCTCGGACTCATTCAATTCCTTTTTGTCCAGCATTGATATCGGCGCATTCGAAAAACGCGGAATTCTTGAAATTATACGGGATGAATTAGCAAACCGTGCAGTCTACGTTCTGGGCAAAGAATCGTTCAGCGATGTCCTAATCACGGAGTTTCGCATCCAATGACGGTCTCCCATATCCTTCAGGGCGGAATACTATTTTTTGCGATCAACCTAACCGTCTTCTGCTGCCTGCTGGTACGGCGGTTACGCAAACTCAATGACCTGGAAACTGGGCTAGGCGGCGCGATCGCCGTCATGACCAGCGAGATTAGCCGGCTCGAGCACTCGATTCATTCAGCAAAGACAGAGGCCCTTCTAGCGACTCATGGTTTGGCGGAGGAAATTGAGAAGGCAAAGAAAGAGCGAGCTTATTGGACATTACAAAAACAGTTCGCTGAATCTGCAATGTCTAACTCAGGCAGAGTTCGCCGCAAAAAGAGAGTAATTTCGACAGGTACTGTGAATGCGTAGATCGCTTCTTCATATCTCCAGTTCCACCTTTGTCTTCGCTGCCTCCATCTTTGGACTTTCACTAATAAATGACCCCAAGAGACTGCAGGCTAGCGCGGAACCGACGTCATTACTGCAAGGTTGTGCGGATATTCCGGAAGCGGTTGAATTAGCACAAACACTTCATCAACGAAGTCAGAGAATCGAAACCTTCATACAAGATATTGAAAAAAGAAAAGGAGAGCTTGCCGACGCGGAAGTAAAATTAAAGAATAGCCTCATTGAACTGCGCAAAGTTCGGGAAGACATAAACTATCACAAAAGACAGCTGAGCGAAGATCAATCTATTGAAGTTTCCAGAATAATAAAGCTCTACGACCAAATGAAGCCAGAAGAAGCCGCCAAGGTGCTCTCCAACCTACCGCCAGAATATGCGGCCCAGATATTGGCACGCATTCAACCCGAATCCGGAGCGAAGATCATGGCATCGGTAGATCCGGCGCAGGCAGCGATTTTCACGTCGTTCATGGGCGCCATCCGCGCAAGTCAATAGGAGGATACAAGTTATGCTCGGCATGATTGGCATTGTTCTCACATTCGCGATGGTTTTCGGAGGATATATTCTTGCCGGAGGGAAGCTCGGTGTAATTTTGCATTCGTTACCCTATGAAATGATGATGATTGGCGGCGCCGCTTTGGGTTCATTTCTGCTTTCGAATGAGACAGCTGTTATCAAGCACTCGCTCGGTGGCGTCGTTCGGGCTCTTAAAGGGCCGCAATGGCGCGAGGCAGATTTGCAGGACGTACTGTGCTTATTGTTTCAACTGCTTAGGATCGCAAAGGCTAATCCCATTGACCTGGAAAGCCACATTGAAGACCCTGAAAACTCGCCAATATTTCAGGCATTCCCCAGAATTCTTGCGGATGGACACGCAGTATCGTTGATCACAGACACGTTGCGTTCGGCGAGCCTGAATTATGACGATCCCTATCAGGTTGAGGAGATGCTTTCTCAGCGCATTAGCCTGATGAGCGAAGAGGCAATGCATGCTCCGCACGCGTTGCAGAATATGGCCGACGCGTTGCCCGCACTGGGAATCGTTGCCGCCGTACTAGGTGTCATCAAGACAATGAGCGCGATAGACCAGCCGCCCGAAGTCCTTGGCAAAATGATTGGTGGCGCGCTCGTCGGGACTTTTCTTGGCGTTTTTCTAGCCTATGCATTGGTCGCTCCATTTGCGCAACGATTGCAAGCCGTCACGAAGCAGGATCAATCCTTTTATGACGTAATCAAATCGGTTCTTGTCGCCGGACTTCATCAGCACGCGACTAATCTTTGCGTTGAGGTCGGTCGCCAAACCGCTCCCGAGCATGTGAGACCCAGCTATGGCGATCTGGAGAATGCACTGCGCGACCTGAAGAGGGCCGCATGATAGTCGTCGCAGTCACGGCGACGGTCCTGGCTGGAGATCCCGCGATCCCGATGGATCATACTGATCCAGCAGCCAAAATGATCGTAGATGCGCAGACTTGGCTCCTGAACGGAGAGCCGTTGCCGGCCGATTTGAATGCTCGGCTGGCGATAATGGAGCCAGCCGAAAGGTTGCGTGTTCTGGTTTATCTCCGCCGATCTGGGTTGTTCGATGGCCCTAGCTGGACCGTTGAGCGGATACTTGATCCCGCCCAAAGCCCGGATCCCGAGAAATGACCCCAGAACACGTCGCAAAAAGACTCCCTCAATCGACCCGACCGATCCTTATCACCGGAGGATTGGTCATTGTCGTCCTATCGATGGTTATTCCACTGCCAGCTGCGGTTCTGGACGTGGGGATCGCATTCTCGATTGCTACAGCAACGCTTATCCTTGTCATGGCGGCCATGGTCGAAAAACCCACCGACTTCCAGGCGTTTCCGGTTCTGCTACTCATCTCGCTTCTGATCAGGCTATCGTTAAACGTCTCGTCGACGCGACTGATCCTGACAAACGGCCAGAACGGCCCCGAGGCAGCAGGCCATGTCATTAACGGTTTTGCGGAATTCGTTGCGGGGGGATCATTACTGGTCGGCCTAACGGTCTTTGCCGTGATTTCCATTGTGAATTTCATGGTCATCACCAAGGGCTCCGGCCGCATGGCCGAGGTGTCGGCGCGTTTTGCACTAGATTCTCTTCCCGGGAAACAACTCGCGATTGATGGCGATCTGAATTCTGGTGCGATAGACCACGAGGAAGCAAAGCGTCGCCGCATCCAAGAACAGAATGAAATTAGCTTCTTCGGCTCGCTCGATGGCGCGTCAAAGTTTGTCAAGGGCGACGCTATTGCCGGATTGCTTATAACTGTTGTCAATCTTCTGGTTGGTCTGACGGCGGGTATGGTTGTTCATCGACTGCCCGTCGCCGAGGCTTTCTCGACCTATTCCCAGCTGACGATTGGCGACGGACTGGTTTCACAAATTCCGGCACTCATCACCTCGATGGCGGCCGCGCTTCTGCTTTCTCGCGGGGGGGCTACGGAAACAACAGCCGATCTCCTTTCCCGACAGATGCTGGCAAACTGGCAAGTCCCCACAGTCGTCGGAATCGGTATGATCATCGTCGGGTCAATTCCCGGCATGCCTAAAGCTGTCTTCCTGATCTTGGCAATATTCTTCGGCGCTGCTGGTTGGATGCTTAGAAAGCGGAATCTTGCTGCGGCACAAGACATACCGCCTACGGAAACCTTGTCGGTGCCAACGCCAAACCAGACCCGGATCGGTGACGTACTTGATACCGATGAGATAAGTATTGAAATCGGTCCGGGCCTGATTGCCAGCGCATTGGATCAAGGCCGAGGATTGGGCCAGAGAATTACCAATCTTCGCCATCATATCGCACGTAGTTATGGCCTCATCCTGCCCGATGTCCGGATTACCGACGGCACCGATTTCGAAGCTGGTGAGTATTTGATCCGCATCCAGGGCGTTGTCAGAGGTCGAGGGATCCTTAGACCCGATTCTACATTGGCCCTCGCGTCCGAAACTACACTCGCCAGCATTGATGGTGACGAAGTGCGAGAGCCGGTTTACGGCAGTGCTGCCAAGTGGGTCACCCCTGATCAACAGGAGCTGGTGGCAATTTCAGGTGCGACCCTCGTCATTCCGATGGAGATCCTGTCCACGCATCTGATGGAGGTGGTTCGAAACAACCTTGCCGCCCTGATGACGATGTCCGCGATGCAAAGAACGATCCGAGAGCTTTGCGACATCTCGGATTCGCATCGGGCGCAGGTCAATCAGCGGTTTTTCGACGGGATGATCCCCGACAAGGTCGCGCCCGAATTGCTGCTCGCGGTGCTGCGCGCAATGCTTCAGGAAAAGCTTTCGATCCGAAACCTGACGCTCATCGCGGACGCCGTATATGAGGCCAAAAGCGCCTCCTCGCCTGATGCCGTCTATGAGCAGGTTCGCCGCCGTCTGCGCGGTCAGATCAGCGAGCAGTATTCTTCCGCCGATGGTCATCTTGATATCCTACAGCTTCATCCGATGTGGGAAGCCGAATTGACCCGAACAGAAAGCGAGGCAAGCCGCGGAGCAAGCGCAGCCTTACCGCAACTTCAGCAGAAACTGGTCGAGGCGGTACGCAAACTTGTTGCAACGCTCCCCCCTGCGGCGGAGTTTGTCATTGCTGTGCCCGATCACCGGCGCCGTCTGATCCGGATGGTCTTGGAAGGTGCTGGGATTGCTACTCCTGTCATCGGCCTTGACGAGATTGATCCGTCCGCGCGTGTCCGTTTGGTTGGCACTGTCGCATTGTGACCGAACTGCTGAACGATCCTAAACTGGCAAGCACCCTGAGCGGGCTGATCCTCGTTTATTGCCGAGTTCAGGCCTGCCTGCTCTCACTGCCGGGCTTTTCGACCCCAGGCCTTCCTGTCAGGGTTCGCGTGGCTATCGCAATGTCGATGACTCCGCTGCTGGCCGAACAGATAACTGCCGTGCAGTTGTTCACCGTCCCTGTCTGGTTTGCATTTGCCTGTCTGGCCGAACTGATGACAGGTTTGGCCATCGGTGCGATGGTGAGGCTGTTCGCATCGGCGCTCGATATCGCCGCGGCAGCGATTGCAGCTACTGCTTCGCTTTCGCAATTGGTCGGACCAGCGACCGAACACACGCCGCATCCGGTTGGCAACATCTTCCATCTTGCGGGAATAGCCGTGCTGATGGCACTTGGCTTTCCGTTCGCGGTGATTGATCTGCTGCAAAGCAGTCTCGCTGTAAAGCCAGTCGGAGAATGGCCCGACATCTCGGCACTGTTCCCCGCAGCCATCGGATTGTTTTATCACGGCTTCAAATTGGGGCTCATGCTTGCGGCGCCCTTCATTCTGGGCGGATTCTTGTTCCAGCTTCTTTCAGGCATGGTCAATAAAGTCATGCCCGCATTTCCCGTTACGTTCATTGCCGCACCGGGTGCAGTGCTGCTTGCGCTGATCGCACTTGCTCTTTTGACACCTTCGACGATCTCGATCTGGGCGTCTGAGATGTTCGAGATTATCCGGGTGATGCACAGATGAGCGGCGAGGACGAGGACGACGACAAACAATTCGACGCCACAGAGCAGAAGCTCCGTCGCGCCCGAGAAGAGGGGGATATCCCTCGATCTCAAGAACTAAACTCGACATTGACTTATATCGGTCTTTGGGGCGCATTCGCGCTCGCCACCGCGTGGTTGATTCCTGACTGGGTCGCGATGGCCGCTCGCGCATTAGGCACCGAACAATGGCCGGACGGTTCCAGCGAATCCGCGATGGATCTGGTGCACGGAATCGTCATGCAGACGGGGTTCTCGACCGTAATCTTTCTTGCGCTGTTGGCACTTCCGGTTCTTGTCGGTCTGATCGTACAGCGGGCCATCGTCTTTACACCAAAGAAGCTGGTCCCGGATATCAACCGGATAAACCCGCTGAAAAACGCCGGGCAAAAATTCGGCCCTTCTGGTCTGGCGAGTTTTGCGATTTCCGTTGCGAAGGTGATCTTTGTCACAGTTGGCGGGTGGCTGCTTTATCGCTCGCTGTTCGGTTGGATCATGTCGTCAGCAGCAATGGGCGAAACGCAATGGATGGTCGGCGTGAGTACCATTCTGCAAAAGGCCATCACATTGGCGATCGGCATCGGCGTTGTCTTCGCCGGAATCGACCTGATCTGGAAACGCTTCGAGTTTATGCGACGGCATCGCATGTCCCGAAAGGAGATGCAGGACGAATATAAAGACAGCGAGGGCGATCCCCACTTCAAGGCCGCCCGCCGCCAGAAAGGCATTGATATCGTCATGAATGCGATGCTGGCGGACGTGGAAAGGGCCGATGTCGTGATCGTAAACCCTACGCATTACGCGGTCGCGCTGGAGTGGAAGCGCGGCAACGGTCGCGCTCCGGTTTGCCTAGCGAAAGGCGTCGATGAGGTCGCGCGACGTATCCGGGAACGCGCGGATGAACATAGAGTCCCGATCTGGTCTGATCCGCCTTGTGCGCGTGCGCTACATGCGTCTGTCGAAATCGGAGAGGAAATTCGCTCGGATCAGTTCGCGCCGGTCGCCGCCGCCATACGCTTTGCCGAGGCGATGCGCAAAAAAGCGCGGTCGGGCTGGGCAAACGCACCAATCAACCCCAACGGGCCAACAAGATGAGCCAATCGACCAAATCATTGATGCAACTTGAACGCATCGCGCAAATGAAATCGGACCTTGAAATGCGCCATTTCTCGGCCTTCAGACAGCACATCGAAGCCGCGCAAGCGCGGATCGACAACATCAAATCGACGCATCAGGCGCTCTACGCATCCGAGACCGATTTTTCAGTTGCCGAGGCACGTCTCATCAATGCTTTGGCGCAGGACCATAGCCGCGCATTGATCGCCGCCGAACACGATCTCGCCCAGATGCGCCCGCGCTACGACGCCGCCCGAGCACAGGCCCAACGCGAATTTGGCCGAGCCGAGGTCATCAAAACACTCCGCAAGAACTCTGCCGCAGATGACCGCGACCACCGCGTCAAGAAGCAAGACCCGACCGGCTGACAATCGGGATGCCGGCCTTACCTGATCGTTGTTTCGACCTTCTGGTAGGAAAGCGTGGATCGGCGATTGGCGGACCTAATGGCGTACTTGCCGACGGAACCGAGGTCCGGTCCAACTTATGTCCATCGGCTCCATGCGTGACTTGGTTGCGCCACGAAAGAATGCCGCTGTAGTTCCTTAGCCAACACCGCTTCATGCCAAAGGTCGACGAACCGAAGACCCGCAAATTGTATGACTTTGACTTATCAAATAAGCGCTGGGTGAACATCCGTCCCGATTAGAGGTGGTCAGGTTCATGGCATGCCTTTGCAACTTCAAGTAATTAGAATAAAAAGACATATCAAAGGCAGTGACGCCCCGTTTTAAGAGTAGACGCCCCGGACCGGGGTAAGGTGTTGGGAGAACCGTCCTATGGAAAAGGGTGTTTCGGTAATGAAGGGTCGCAAGTTCCTTCAGGTGCTGGAAGGCGCTCGGACGATCTTTCTGCGCGACGGTTTCGAAGGCGCGAGCGTCGATGATATCGCGCATGAGGCGGGGGTCTCGAAGGCCACACTTTACAGCTATTTCCCCGATAAGCGCATCATGTTCACCGAGGTGTTCCGCAATGAACTTGCCCGCGACACCGCTGACGCGGGGGCGCTGCTCGAGGTGGATCTGCCGGTCCACCAGATCCTGCCGTTCATCGTTCAACTGATCTCGGCGCATATCGTGTCGGATTTCGGCATGGCGATGTATCGCGTCAGTGTCGCCGAAGCCGAACGTTTTCCATCTCTGGCGCGAGAATATTATGAATCTGGACCGGTCCAGCTTCGGCTTAGGCTGGTCCGATACCTTAGGCAGCGCGCTGATTTAGGAGAGCTTCGGATCACCGATTTCGACCTCGCCGCCGATCAGCTGATCCGACTGGCGGGCGCGACTTTACACGACCGCGCGTTGTTCGTGGGCCGCCAGACGGTCGATGCCGAGTTATTGCGTGCCGTCAGCGACGGTGCGGTCCGGATGTTCATGGCCTGTTACGGGACCGGAATGACCGAAATGCGGGTCGCGGGCGAATAGCAGCCAGCGCCAGTCACGGCTTCGGGGAAAATTTCGCCACGGCTTCATTTTCAAACCTTGCCTCCCTATGATGCCACCACGAATTTTCACCTTCACTGGATGAACTTATGAACCGAGCCCTCCTCGTCCTTGCCGTTTTGGCCCCTCTTGCCGCCTGTGCGCCCGCCCCTACACCTGAGCCGGTGCCGCAAGTCTCGCCCCTGCCCGTCACGCCGGTTGCAGGTGTTTCCGGCCTTGAGTCGCGTGAACCTGATGCGTGCCACGCCAAGGACTATGTCTCGGCACTTGGTCAGCCCGGCACCGTGATTCCGGGTCTTGGCATCACGCGCGAATATCGCGTCGTCGAATATCGCGGCATCGAGCCGCAGGAATATAACCCGCTGCGCATCGTGTTCCGTCTGGATGCCTCGGGCAACGTCTACAACATCGACTGCGGTTGATACTGATCTGAAACCTTCCGTCACCGGCTTCCGTTCCGGTGGCGGAAGCGCGATCCGGTCCAGCTTATCTTTCTGAGATTTCTTGCATGAACGCCTCGCCGAACCGTTCCAACTGCGCCGCATCCAGATAGCGCGACAGGTCAGACGGGCGATCTTCGGCGATACGCCGCAGGACCGTGTTCTTGACGGAAAGCAGCTTTTCTATCCCATCCTCGCCGCGGCTCAGATTGTTCTGCGCCTCAAGCAAACGGTCATAAAGATCGCCCGAAGGACGACCGGCCAATGCACGGCGCGCCGGATGCATCGGAGCGACCTCGCCTGCAATTACGCGCAGGAACTCGTCGCCGAAATTCTCCAACTTCTTCGCGCCGACACCATTCACCCGTGCCATCTCGTCCAGCGTCATCGGTCGGGACTGCGCCATTTCGATCAGCGTCCGGTCCGGAAAAATGACATAGGCCGGAACGCGCGCAGCCTCGGCCAAGGCGCGACGCTTGGCTTTCAGCGCGGAAAGCAGCGGGGCATCTTCGTCATCGACCTGCGCGCGCACCATCACGGCCGGTCGCGCGCGGCTGATCAGGTCACGACGCAGGATGACCGTTTCCTCGCCGCGAAGGACGGAGTGTGCTGTGGCGGTGATCGCAAGACCGCCATGACGCTCGGGGTCCGGTCGCATCAGATCGCGGCCAAGCATCTGGCGCACCACCGCCTGCCATTCAGCGCGCGATAAGTCGCGACCGACGCCGAAGGTCGGCAGTTTGTCATGCCCACGCGCCTGAATCCGATCCGTCGCATTGCCGATCAGAACGTCGATAATATGACCGGAGCCATAGCTCTCGCCCGTTCGCAGGATGGCGGACAGCACCTTTCTCGCGGCTTGCGTGCCGTCAAAAACTTCGGGAGGTGTGTCACAAATATCGCAATTTCCGCAGGGCTCAGCCGTTTCACCGAAATAGCCCAGCAACGCGACACGACGGCAGGTCGCCGAATCCGCCAGACCCAACAGGGCATTCAAACGGGCATGATCGGCAGCCTTGCGATCGGAAGGTGCAAGTCCCTCATCTATCTGCCCACGACGCAGGCGGATGTCATCAGGCCCGTATAGCGTCAAAGTCTCGGCCGGGGCCCCGTCGCGGCCACCTCGACCGATTTCCTGATAATAAGCTTCGATGGATTTCGGCAGGTCGGCATGGGCGACCCAGCGGATATCGGGCTTATCGATCCCCATGCCAAAAGCGACGGTCGCGGTGACGATCAATCCGTCTTCTCGCTGGAAGCGGGTCTCGACCATACGGCGCTGATCGGCCTCCATCCCGCCGTGATAGGCGACAGCGGCAAGTCCGGTCTGGTTCAGCGCTTGTGCAAGTGTTTCGGTCTTGGCGCGGGTACCGCAATAGACGATGCCGGATTGGCCCCGTCGCGCCGAGGCAAAATCAAGAATCTGCCGACGCGGAGTATCCTTGGGCTGGAACGCCAGATGGATATTCGGTCGGTCGAATCCCCGCAAAAAAATCTTCGGCTCGCCGCCGCCGAACAGTCGCGCCACGATCTCGTCGCGGGTTTCGGCATCTGCGGTTGCCGTGAAAGCTGCAAGCGGAACCGACAAGGCTTTGCGAAGTTCGCCAACGCGCAGATAGTCGGGGCGGAAATCATGGCCCCATTGGCTGACGCAATGCGCCTCATCGACAGCAATGGCCTGAACGCCGGCACGGCGCAGCATCGGCAAGGCCGCCCCCGAGGCGAGGCGTTCCGGTGCGATATAAAGCAGCCGCAATTCGCGCGCGCTCAATGCGCGCAGCACTTCGGAGTTCTCCTCCTCGGTATTACCGCTGGTCAGGGCTGCGGCGGCGACACCCGCCTCGGTCAGGGCGCGGACCTGATCGCGCATCAACGCGATCAAGGGCGACACCACCACCGTCAACCCGTCCCGCATCAATGCAGGCAATTGGTAACACAGCGACTTCCCCCCACCCGTCGGCATGATCGCCAGAACGTCCCGCCCCGAGGCGACAGCGTTCACGATCTCTTCCTGGCCCGGACGGAAACCGTCAAAACCGAAGACCTGCCGCAGCAGGGGTGCGGCCGACACGATCAGAACCCGTAAAACCAACCGGCGTTATTGATCAGCGCACGTTGCGCCACGATGATGATGATGAAGACCACCAGCGGCGCCAGATCCAGCGAGCCGGTATTGGGCAGGATCGACCGAACCGGAGCATAAAGCGGCTCAAGCAGACGGCTAAGACCGTTCCAGATCTGCCAGACTAACGGCTGGCGCAGGTTTAGCACCTGAAAATTGATCAGCCACGACATGATGATATGGGCGATCATCACGAACCAGATCACATCCAGTATCAGCATCAGTGCTTCAAAAAGCGTGCCCATCTCATCCTCGTATTATGCGTGCCTGCGACAGGTAAGGCAGCACCCCGCATTGCGCAACCCTGAGCGCCGCTGCGTCCGGATTGACGGCCTCCGATCCGGCCATTAGCCCGGTACCATACAAGGAGGACCAATGTACCCCATCCTGCGCTTTGCATCCGAGATGCTGAAGTATCGCAACGCCCCCCGGATCGGCGTGCTGGACCCGCATATTTCGACGCATCGCTGCTGGCCTTGGGATCTGGACCCATGGATCGAGCTGAACAATGGCCGCACCCTGACGCTGTTTGATCTCGGGCGCGTGCCAATGGCGGTCAGGACCGGCATCATCGGCACGATGCGCGAGAATGGCTGGGGCATCACGGTCGCCGGAAACTCGGTGCGATATCGCCGGCGGGTGCGTGGCTTCAACCGCTTCACCATGGTTTCGCGCACCATGGGTTGGGACGACAAGTTCCTGTACATGGAGCAAAGCATGTGGCGCAAAGGCGAGTGCTGCAACCATATGCTATTGCGCGGTGCGATTACCTCAAAGCAAGGGATAATTCCGCCCGCACGACTGATGCAGGCTGCCGGACGGGAACCGGCCAGTCCCGAACTGCCCGACTGGGTGCAGGGCTGGATCAAGGCCGATGCAATGCGGCCTTGGCCTCCGGTCATTCCGGCGCCTACGCCCGACGACCCAAAAGACGACTTGCCTGCCTAACCCTGCTTGGGCCTTATGCGCCTGACGAATGGCGGACAAGGACACCAGCATGGAGCGCAAACGGATCTGGGGCTGGTGGTTTTTCGACTGGGCCAGCCAGCCATATGCGACATTGCTGACCACATTCATCTTTCCGGTCTATTACGCCGAGATCGCCAAGGCCCATTATCTTGGTCAAGGCATGACCCCCGAAGCAGCGGCAGCGGCCTCGCAATCACTTTGGGGCTACGGGCTGGCGATCTCGGGTTTCGTCATCGCACTGCTTGCGCCGGTTTTGGGGGCGATCGCGGATAATAGCGGGCGCCGGTTGGTCTGGATCTGGATATTCTCGGCCTTCTACGCCACTGGTGCATGGGGGTTGTGGCTTCTCAGCCCCGAGCAACCGCATCTGATCGCGACCGTATTCTACTTTGGCATCGGTCTGATCGGCCTCGAATTCGCCACCATCTTCACCAATGCCCTGTTGCCCGGATTGGCGCCCAAGGACCAGATCGGGCGGGTCTCGGGGTCGGGCTTTGCATTCGGCTATCTCGGCGGCGTCATCGCCTTGTTCGTCATGCTGCTTCTGCTCGCAGAGAACGCCCAGACCGGACGAACCCTACTGGGCATCGAGCCGATCCTTGGCCTTGATCCCGCCGCGCGCGAAGGCACCCGCGCAGTCGGTCCGTTTACCGCCCTTTGGTATCTGGTCTTCATGATCCCCTTTGCGCTTTGGGTTCCCGAAACGCCGGGCCCCCGCCGACCGGTCAGCATCGCCGCGGCCCTGCGCGATCTTTGGCGCTTGGTCCTCAGCTTGGGTGAACGGCGCTCGCTGGGGGCATTCCTGCTATCCTCGATGTTCTCGCGGGATGCTTTGAACGGGCTCTACGCGTTCGGCGGACTATATGCCGCAGCCGTACTTGACTGGCCGGTCATCCTGTCCGGCATCTTCGGCATCGTCGCAGCCCTGTCCGCCACGGTGATCTGCTGGCTGGGGGGGCGCGCCGACCATCGCTGGGGACCAAAGCCCGTGACCATCGTATGCACATTGGTCCTGATCCTTGTCTGCACCATCGTCATCGGTATGGATCGCAATCAAATCATGGGCTTCCCTTTGCCCGAAGGCTCGCGCCTTCCGGACGCATTGTTCTTCGCATGCGGCGCGATGATCGGAGGGGCGGGCGGCGTTTTGCAGGCTTCGGGTCGCACATTGGTCGTCCTGCACACCATGCCGGAACGCGCCACCGAGGTCTTTGGCCTATACGCCCTATCGGGAAAAGCGACGACTTTTCTCGCGCCATTTCTGATCGCGCTGGTCACCGATCTCAGCGGAAACCTGCGGCTGGGTATCTCTCCGCTGATCGTGATGTTTCTTCTTTCGCTGGTTTTGTTAAGCTGGGTCAAAGCAAAAGGGGAACCCGAGCAGTGATCCGCAAACTCCTAAGCGCTGTTGTGCTGGCGATGGCGACTGCCTTGCCCGCATCGGCCGACCCGCTCGCCAAAGATGTCTTTGGAGCGACACCCGGTCCGACCGGCGGCAACGCCACTTCGATCGGCTTCTATTCCAAAGGCTGCGTTTCCGGCGCGGTCCAGCTTCCCGAAACCGGTCCGACATGGCAGGCCATGCGCCTGTCGCGCAACCGGAACTGGGGCCATCCCGAGCTTGTCAGCTTCCTGATCGGCCTGTCACAGGCCGCACGTCAGGCAGGTTGGCAGGGCCTTTACATCGGCGACATGAGCCAACCGCGCGGCGGCCCGATGGTCACAGGCCATGCCAGCCACCAGATGGGGCTGGATGCCGATATCTGGCTGCTACCGCCGCCCAGCATGCATCTGTCGAGGGCGCAGCGCGAAAGCATCTCCTCGGTATCGGTGGTGAATGGAAAAGGCATCGCACCCTCGGCCAATTGGTCGCCTTCGCATATGGCGATCATCCGCGCCGCCGCTCGCGATCCCCGGATCGAACGGATTTTCATTGATCCGGTCGCCAAAGTGGCAATGTGCCAGATGGAGACCGGCAACCGCTCGTGGTTGCGCAAGGTCCGTCCGATCAATGGTCACGACTACCATTTCCACGTCCGGCTGAGTTGCCCGTCGGGATCGACCTGCCAGAAGCAGGACCCGCCGCCCGCCGGAGACGGTTGCGCCGAGGCCGCCGAGTGGATCAAGAACCGGATTGATCCCAGCCGTGTCAAACCCGTGCCGCCTGATCCCGATTACCGCCATCCCCGTAGCTTCCGACTAAGTGAAATGCCCCGCCAATGTCAGGCCGTAGCAACAGCCCGCTAACCACAGGCATCACGGCAGGCCATGCATGGATAAGGCGAGCCCTCAGCGGGCTCGCACTTGCATTTATGGGCCTTGCCTTCGTGCTTTGGTACTCTTGTCCCGCCGGATCGGTCACGATGACCAACGGCTCGGCTCCGCGTGTGGAACATCTCGGTACGTTCGTCTGGAACTTGGACGAGGCAGATTTCGGCGGTTTCTCGGGGTTGCATCTGGATGATGACGGCACCCGCTTTCTGGCGCTGTCGGATCGCGCCAGCCTGCGCTGGGGCATGGTCGAACGCGACAGCAACGACAATATCGTCAGCCTCGTCCCCGAGGGTTATACTCGGCTGAAAGACAGCCAAGGCAAGGATCTGCCATCTGGCGGACGGACGGGTGACAGCGAAGGTTTAGCTGTCGGGCAGGACGGTCGGATCTGGATCAGCTTCGAGGGTCTGACCCGCGTCGTCGGCCATGACAAACCGGACAGTCCGGCCCGACTTCTGCCGCGCGCCAATGCCTTCAAGAAGTTGCAGCCCAATTCATCGCTGGAATCCCTGGCGATCATGGCCGATGGCACGCTGCTGACCATCCCCGAGCGCTCGGGCGGCCTGAAACGTCCCTTCCCCGTCTGGCGGTTCCGCGACGGCAAATGGGACGAGCCTTTCTCGATTCCGCGGCGTGGCGATTTTCTGGCGGTCGATGCAGATGTCGGTCCAGATGGCAGGCTTTACCTGCTCGAACGGGATTTCCTTGGCATTCTTGGCTTTCGCAGCCGCGTCAGGCGCTTCGACATCACCGGCGAAGGGCTGTCGAACGAACAGACGCTGATGACCTCTTATCCGCTTCAATTCGACAATCTCGAGGGGATGTCGGTCTGGCAGGACGACAAGGGAATCCGCGTCACGCTGATCTCGGACGACAATTTCGGTGCTTTGCAACGTACGGAACTGGTCGAGTACCGCATTTCCGACTAAGGCCGTCCCGGATTCACGCGAAACCATTGACAGCATCGGGCAGCACGGCGTATGCGGCGCTGCCCCAACAGGCCGGGGCCGAGTCTCCGCTACCTTGTCAAAACGGAATCCGACAATGTCCCGTATTCTTCCTGGCGTCATCGCCATGGCCATCGTTGTGGTGGCATCGAACATCCTCGTCCAGCACCTTCTGGGAGACTGGCTGACCTGGGGTGCGCTGACCTATCCGGTCGCCTTCCTCGTCACTGACATCATGAATCGCGTCTATGGCGCGGCCGCAGCGCGCAAGGTCGTCTTCGCGGGCTTCGTGGTCGGCATCCTGTGCTCGATCGTCGCGGCAGGAATGGACAAGACCACGCTGCGCATCGCCATCGCATCGGGTGCCGCGTTCCTTTCGGCGCAACTCATGGATATTTCCGTGTTCAACAAGTTGCGGAAATACAACTGGTGGTTGCCCCCTCTGGCTGCGTCGATCGCTGGTTCGGTCCTCGATACCGCTGTTTTTTTCACCATCGCCTTCTCGGCCACACTCACATCTGTGTTTCCTGCAGATGACGTATCCTGGGCAAACGAGCTAGTTCCCCTGCTTGGGCATGGTCCCGCGCAACCTTTGTGGGTTTCTTTGGCAGTTGCTGATTGGATGGTCAAAATGGCGCAGGCAATCTTCGCCTTGGTGCCTTTCAGGATCATCGTCGGAAATTTGATCCAGAAGCGCGCGCAAATGCATTGACTGATCTTCGATCTGTGTCACGCTAAGAACATACGGCAACACATTGAAAGGAGGTGGTCCAGTGTCGAGAGTGATAGTGGAGAGAGGTGTCGGGACAGTCAGGGGGGCCGTGGCCTAAGGGCAGCCCCTAGGGTCGTAAACCCTGACTGGGACGGTGGGCACCAACCCTAACCGGACCATCTCCTTGGATCTCGCGGGCCGTTTCCTTGGGAACGGTCCGTTCCCTTTTTTAGGCACTTGCGCGCCGTGCCGACGTGACAGGTGCATGCCGATGAATGAAAAGGGCGACCGGTACGGCCGCCCTTATGATGTGATCAGACCGTCTCGCCGACCTGATCGCGCTCGCGATTGCTGCCGAGCGCCGCGACCACGACCGCTGCCCAGATCACCGCAGCGATCCACCAATAGCCGCCATTGATCAGTGCCATGCCAATCAATCCGGCCTGAACCACATAATAGGCCATGGTGATCAGCGTCTTGCGGATCAGCTCGCCCTCTTTGTCGGTCAAGCCGACCGTCGCCGAGGCGGCAACGACGTTATGTACGCAGATCATGTTGCCCGCAGCGCCTCCGACCGCCTGCAGCGTGACGATGACCGTGATGCCGATCAGGTCCAGCCCGATGCCTTGCGCGGTCGAGAACTGGAACAACGCGAACATCATGTTCGACACCGTATTCGAACCGGCGATGAACGCCCCTAGCGCCCCGATCAGCGGCGCGAAAAGTGGCCACGCATCCCCCGCAACCGAGGCCATGCCCTCGGCCAGCGTGATAGGCATCGAGGTAATGCCCTCGGACCCCGAATTGATAAAGACCTGCACCATCGGCACAGCCAGCAGTAGCGCCGGTGCCGCCGACATCATCGTGCGCCCCGAAATGGCCCAAGCCCGCCCGTAATCGCGGCCACGCATACGGAACAGGGCAACCGAAATCAGCGAAGCGAGGATCATGATCGTTCCCGGCGAATACAGGAACTGCGCCGAGGCACTGATCCCCGACCCGAAGAGGTCCGACAGTTTGATCGTCGTATCCGGCCCCGTCAGCCACGCTTTCAGCGGAGCAATCGTTCGCGTCAGCACCAGAAGTCCTGCCACGATGACATAAGGCATCCATGCCGTCAGCAGCGGGATTTCACGCGTCTGCGCGTTTGCAGTCAGGTCGGTTTCGGCATCACCGGCCTCGACCGAACCTTGCCAATCCTCTCCCCATTGCTTGCGCGGCGGGAAATCGAAGTGATCCGAAGGCATGAACAGACCTGCCCGCGCCGCAGGAACGACGATCAGCAAACCGATCAATCCGCCCAGCAAGGACGGGAATTCCGGACCAAGAAACTTGGCGACAAGATAATACGGCACGGTAAAGGCAAAGCCCGCGAACAGCGCGAATTTCCATGCGCGGAAACCATGCGCAAAGCTGCGGCTCTCGCCGAAGAAGCGCGTCAGCATCCCGACCATCAGCAAGGGGATCAGGATGCCGATCAAGGCGTGTACCATCGCGACATTGGTCGCGACCATCGGAACGTACTGGTCCAATGTCAGCGGAGCGATGGCATCCGTCACTTCCTGACTATTCGACAATCCGGTTTTGACACCCACCAGCATCGGCGTTCCGACAGCCCCGAACGATACCGGAGTCGACTGGATGATCAGCGTCACCATGACTGCGGCCATTGCCGGAAACCCGATTGCAACCAGCAAAGGCGCGGCCACGGCAGCAGGCGTCCCGAAGCCCGAGGCCCCCTCGATCAGCGAGCCGAACATCCAGGCAATAATGATCGCCTGAATGCGCCGGTCAGGCGAGATATCGGTGAACCCGCGACGGATAGCGCGGATGGCTCCGGATTCCTGTACCGTGTAAAGCAGCAGGATCGCGCCAAAGACGATGTAAAGCAGGGTGATCGCGGTCACGAGACCGTTCACCGTCGCCCCTGCAGCTTTCTGCCAAGGCGCGCCCCAGATCAGCAACGCCAACACAAGCGTCACCAGATACGCGACCATCATCGAAAGTTTCGCACTTCGCCTGAGCACGACCAGTAACACGAAAACCGTCAGGACCGGCAATAATGCCGCCACGAACATAAGACCTTGGGTCACACTTTCTCCTCCCGATTGCACTCCCGTTGGGAATGCTCACGGACAGGCGAGTTTGGGTCAACAGTTTTAGACCGATCAGTTCAATATAGTCGCGTTGAACCGCAGCCGTTTACGGGAAATAGCCGTTGAGGCATTCGGCAAACGAGACGCCTGAATGTCTCAGACGTCTCATTTTCACTTACGCCCATGACCGATCGCAGCCCTTGCGACCGGTCATGGGCAAAAGGCGACACCTCCGGTTAGATCCGTTCGATCGCCAGTGCGATCCCCTGCCCGCCGCCGATACACATCGTGATCAGGGCCCTGCTGCCATTGATCCGGAGCAGTTCGTGCATCGCCTTGAGCGTGATGATCGCACCGGTCGCGCCGACCGGATGGCCAAGAGCGATGGCACCGCCATTCGGATTGACCTTCTTGGGGTCAAAGCCAAGCGATCCGCTGACCGCCAGCGCCTGCGCCGCGAAGGCCTCGTTCGACTCGATCACATCGAAATCCGAAACCTTCAGACCGGTCCGACGCAGCAATGCCTCGACAGCAGGAATAGGACCGATCCCCATAACCTCGGGGCGAACGCCTGCGGTGGCATATCCAAGGATGCGGAATGCCGGAGTCAGACCAGCCGCTTTCGCGGCATCCGCCCGTGCCAGAACCAGCGCCGCCGCACCATCATTGATGCCCGACGCATTGCCAGCCGTAACCGTGCCATCTTTCTGGAACGCCGGTTTGAGCGCGGCAAGCTTGTCGAGGCTCGTTTCCTTGGGATGCTCGTCCACCTCGAAAGCGACTGTGCCCTTGCGCGTCTTGATCCCGACCGGAACGATCTGATCCCGGAACCGGCCCTGCGCAATTGCCTCGGCAGCGCGGCGTTGGCTTTCCAGCGCGAACTCATCCTGCGCATCGCGCGAGATGCCGTATTCCCGCGCCACGTTCTCGGCGGTCACGCCCATATGGCCCGTGCCCATCGGACAGGTCAGCGCGCCGACCATCATATCGAGCATCTGCACGTCGCCCATTTTCGCACCGAAACGGGCAGCCGGAACGGCATAGGGGGCACGGCTCATCGACTCAGCCCCGCCCGCCACGGCGAAGTCCGCGTCTTCCAGCATCAGCGCCTGTACGGCGGACACAATCGCCTGAACCCCCGATCCGCACAGCCGGTTCACGTTCATCGCGGGCGTACCGTTCGGAACCCCCGCGTCCAGCATCGCCACACGAGACAGGTACATATCGCGCGGCTCGGTGTTCAGGACATGGCCGAAAACAACCGTTCCGATCCGGTCAGCCTCGATCCCGGCGCGTTCAATTGCTGCGCGGGTCACCGTCGCCGCAAGCTCGGTTGGCGGGATGCCCGCCAAGCTGCCGCCAAAACCTCCGATGGCAGTACGCGCGCCCGACAGGATGACGATTTCGTTCTGGGACATGATGCCCTCTCCTCTCCTTGATGGGGAAACGCTACTGTAGCGGATCACACGCGGGAACCCCCGCCCGCGCTTGCCTACGCCGCGTTACTCGACGAAAACATCACCATGAAAAACGATCCTCGCCTGAGCCTCAGACTGCATTTCGAACAAGGCCTGACCTTCGGTCGCGGCAAGGCCGATCTGTTGCAGGGCATCGCCGAAGAAGGCTCGATTTCGGGCGCAGGTCGGCGCTTGAAAATGAGCTATCGCCGTGCTTGGGCGCTGGTCGAAGAAATGAATGGCAATTTCCGCGCCCCATTGGTCGATAGCAGTCGCGGCGGCGCGAAGGGCGGAGGTGCGACGCTGACCGAACTGGGCCAAGCGGTGCTGGCAGATTACCGCGCCCTCGAAGCCATGCTGCGAAAGGCTCCCGAACTCGACAGCCTGCGTGCGTCACTTTGCGATATGTCTGACAAGAAATAACGGTTGCGAGACCGTCAACCGATTGGTTATGTCAGACTAAACATATCGGAAGGAGCCAACCGATGCGCTTGCCCCTGCTTGCAGCTGCCCTGATTGCCCTGACACCCGCCGCCCATGCTGACGAGATCACGATCTTTGCCGCAGCGAGCCTGAAAACCGCCTTGGACGAGATCGCGGCCGAATGGCAGAAATCGCATGACGACAAAGTGGTGATTTCTTACGCCGGAAGCTCGAAACTGGCCCAGCAGATCCAGGAGGGCGCTCCGGCGGACCTGTTCATCTCGGCCTCGACCGACTGGATGGACGCGGTCCAGAAGTCGGGGGATATCGACGAAGCATCCCGCACCGACCTGCTGGGCAACACGCTTGTTCTGGTCGGCACCGGCAAGCCTGCTGCAGCCGAAGTGACCGAACTTCCGAAGCTTCTGGGCGACGGCAAGCTGGCAATGGCACTGGTCAACTCGGTTCCGGCCGGGCAATATGGCAAGCAATCGCTGGAAAAACTGGGGCTTTGGTCGGAAGTGGAGCCGCATGTCGCTCAGGCAGACAACGTCCGTTCCGCGCTGATGCTGGTCTCGACCGGAGAAGCGCCGCTGGGCATCGTTTACGGCTCGGACGCGGTGGCCGATCCGGGCGTTGGCGTCATTGGCACCTTCCCGACGGATAGCCATGATGCGATCACCTATCCCGGAGCCGTCACGAAGGCCGCCGATACGCCGCAGGCCGCCGCCTTTTTGCAAAGCCTGAAGCAAGACCCCGCGAAATCCGTCTTCGAAGCGCAAGGCTTCACCGTTCTGCCATGAGCCTGACGGACTGGCTTGGCCCGCAGGAATGGCAGGCAGTTGTCCTGTCGCTGCGGGTCTCGCTGGTCGCGACGCTGGTCAGCCTGCCTTTCGCCACGGCCGTCGCGTGGCTTCTGGCGCGACGGCAATTTCCGGGTCACGCATTCCTTAGCGGAATCGTCCATCTGCCGCTGATCCTGCCTCCGGTGGTGGTGGGATACTTGCTGCTGATCACCTTCGGCACGCAGGGACCGGTCGGCAGCTTGCTTAAACCGCTGGGCATCGTCTTTGCCTTCCGCTGGACCGGAGCCGCCTTGGCCGCAGCGATCATGGGCTTTCCCTTGATGGTGCGCGCGATCCGGCTGGGCTTCGAGGCAGTGGACCCGAAACTGGAGCAGGCCGCAGCGACTCTTGGCGCGCCCCGCCCATGGATATTCGCCACTGTTACGCTGCCCCTGATCATACCCGCGCTGCTGGCCGGAGCGACGCTGGGCTTTGCCAAGGCGATGGGTGAATTCGGCGCGACGATTACCTTTGTGTCGAATATTCCGGGCCAGACCCAGACCCTGCCCTCGGCGATCTACGCATTTCTTGAAACGCCGGGGGGCGAAGGGCCGGCAATGCGCTTGGTGTTGGTCTCGATCGTGGTGGCGATGGGGGCGGTGGTCTTGTCCGAATATCTGGCGCGTCGGGCGGCATCGCGGACATGAGCCTGTCAGTCGCTCTTCGACACGCCTTTCCGGGGCTTGATCTGGACGTCGTATTCGAAGCGCCCTCTGGCGTGACCGCACTGTTCGGTCCATCAGGTTGCGGAAAAAGCACGACGATCAACGCGATCTCGGGATTGCTCCGCCCGGATTCCGGCCGCATTGCCTTGGACGGGCGCGTGCTGTTCGACAGCGGGACCAACCTTTCACCACAGGAACGCCGCATCGGTTATGTCTTTCAGGACGCTCGCCTATTCCCGCATATGACGGTCGAACGGAACTTGCGTTACCCGTCGCGCTGGCGGCGGAATGCGGGACGGGACTTCGATCGGATCGTCAAGATGCTGGCCTTAGGACCACTGCTTCATCGCCGTCCATCAACCCTGTCGGGCGGCGAGAAGCAGCGAACCGCAATCGGTCGCGCCCTTCTGTCGGACCCCGCTTTGCTGGTCATGGATGAACCGCTGGCCGCGCTGGACGAAGGTCGCAAGGCCGAGATCATGCCATGGCTGGAACGCCTGCGCGACGAGGTGCGCCTGCCGATCCTGTATGTCAGCCACTCGGTCCCCGAGGTCTTGCGGCTGGCAACGACGGTCGTGCTGATGCGGAAAGGCCGTGTCATCCACGCGGGATCGCTCCGCGATATCCTTGCCGATCCCCTGCTTGCCCCCGAACTTGGCGCGCGCGAGGCAGGCGCATTGATCCAAGGCCGCGTCGATAGCTACGAGCCGGACGGGATGGCGCGTGTCACGACCGCTGGAGGAACCATGCTGCTGCAAGACATCCACGTTCCCGCAGGCAGCGATCTCAAGCTGCGTATTCTGGCGCACGAAGTCATCCTGTCGCGGACTGCTCCGGAAGGTCTGTCGGCCCTGAACGTGCTTCCGGCCAGTGTGACACAGATCAGCGGCGGCTTGGTGCAACTGGCATTGGGGAATGAGCGGATGCTTGCGCAGATAACGCCGCGATCAATCGAAGCACTTGAATTGAAACCGGGAATTTCCTGCTTTGCGATCATCAAATCTGTTTCGGTTGTGCACAGTTAGGCACAAATCGAACCATTGTTATTTGCACCGGACCGGAAATTTCCGTTATGCTCTCGGATAAAAAAGTGGATGAGGGCAGTATGAACAGGTTTCTGAAGCTCGCGATCGTCGGGCTGGTCGCCTCTTGCGGCGGCGGAGGAAATTACAAAGCGCCCCGAAATCTTGAAAATGCCTGCCATCTGGCCGCCGAGCGGCCCGCCTATATGCGCGCCATGAAAGCGACCGAGAGGCGCTGGGGTATTCCGGTTTATGTCCAGATGGCCACGATCCATCAGGAATCTAAATTCATCGGCGATGCCAAGACCCCGCATCGTTACGCGCTCGGGATTATCCCAATGGGTCGGCAAAGCTCGGCTTACGGCTATAGTCAGGCGCTGGACGGGACGTGGGACGACTATCGCAAGGAAACCGGCAACCGCAGCGCACGCCGCGATGATATCCGCGACGCGACCGACTTTATGGGTTGGTACATGCACAATTCGACGCGCATTCTAGGGATATCGAAGCAGGATGCTGCCTCGCAATATCTTGCCTATCATGAGGGGCGGGCAGGTTTCGCCAATGGCTCGCATCGCGGCAAGCCTTCGCTGATGAGCGTCTCGAACAAGGTCAGCGCCCGTTCCGAACTTTACCGGATGCAGTTGACCGCCTGCCGCTGATCGGAAAGCCGCGCCCGCCGCAAGACGGCGGGCCAGCACTTACTTGATCGCGAATTTCGACGGCGGAATCGAAACGCCGGTCTTCATCTCGCCCAGAATAACGGTCGTGCGCTTTCCAGCGTCATCCTTGACCACCCATTGACGCAATTGCGTCGGGTTGGCGGTGAACACCATCTGGATATTTCCGTATTCGGGATGCGCCGGATCCTGTGCCGTCACGACAGTGGTGTTTTTCTTCTCGGCATAGCCCGTCACCATTTTGGCTTTGCCCAGATTGATGTTCGGCGCAAGGATCAGCGAAAGCGGCGTCTTCGACAGCGGATATTGCTGCGGCCCGCCGCGCGATTTTCCATCATAGACAGCAACCTGTCCGGCCGAGGCCAGCACCAGATTCTTGTTGCCCTTGTATTCGAATCTCACGCGGTTCGGCCGGTGGATATACAGCGTGCCGGTCGAGATGCTGCCATCGGCATTGACCTGCGTGAAAGCCGCCTGCGCGGTCTTGAGGCTGTTGAGATAGCGCGAGATCTCGTTCAGCGGAATTTTCTCGGCCATGGCCGGAAAAGCCATGGCAAGGGCGAGGACGGGTGCGAGGGCGAGCGATCTTATGTTCATGGTCCGAATGCTACCGTATCTCCAATGCATTGCACATTCACGTTCGCTTGGACGTGCAGGGCGGGAACGCTCGCGAGGTCGTGACCGTTCCCGTCAGAGCTTTTGCCCCGTCAGCAGCCGCGGCATCGGGTCAAGCCGCAGCCCTGCCGCCTGCCGCATGAAACCACGCCGCAGCGGAGGCAACGCATCGACCAAACCCATTCCCAATTCCCGCGCAGCGCGTAGAACAGGGTTCTTGTTGGAAAACAAAGCGTTCACGCCATCCATCCCAAGCGCAAGCGTCGTCGCATCGGGTCTGCGCCATTCCTGATAGCGGGCCAGAACGGGATCGGTTCCGATATCCTCGCCGCGACGGCGGGCGGCAACGATGACCTCCGCCATTGCCGCCACATCACGCAAACCAAGGTTCAACCCCTGTCCGGCAATCGGATGCACACCATGCGCGGCGTCTCCGATCAGGGCGATGCGCGGACCGACATAGCGTTCAGCCAGCGTCAGGTTCAGCGGATACGAGAATCGCGGCCCCGCGAGGCTGATCTCGCCAAGGAAATCGCCGAAGCGAGGGCGTAGAACCTCAAGGAAATCCGCGTCCGCAAGCTCGAGGATGGCGCGGGCATCGTCCGCCGTCTCCGACCAGACAATCGAACTGCGATTTCCGGGCAAGGGCAGGATCGCCAGCGGTCCGGACGGCATGAAAAACTGATGTGCTGTACCATGATGCGGTAATTCGTGATCGACCGCCGCCACCAGCGCGATCTGGCCGTAATCATGGCCGAACCGCTTGATTCCCGCACGTTCGGCCACGCCGGAGCGACGGCCATCCGCGCCGATCAGCAGGCTTGCGTCCAGCTTTCGCCCATCCGACAGCGCAACGGAAACGCCCGTTGGGCCCGGCTCTTGTCCGACCACCGACAATCCGGACAGGTGCGAGACTTTGTCCCGCATTCCCGCCAGCAATGCGCGGTATAGGAAGCGATCCTCAAGCATATAGCCAAGACGGCCTTCCTCGATCTCGGCACCATCGAAATGCAGGCCGAACGGACCCGCACCGTGGCCCGCCACGCCCTGCGTCGCCTCGACCTTCAATATGGGCTGGGCCTTGTCGGCCAAGCCGCGCCACAGGCCAAGCGCCCCCAGCAACCGTTGCGAGGCCAAGGCCAGCGCATAGGCCCGCCCGTCGAACGCATCACCCGAACGGGCATCGGCGGGTCGGTTGTCCACGACCGCGACCTTCAGGCCCGCATCGGCCAAGGCCAATGCCAGGGCCGGACCGTTCAGCCCGCCGCCCGCAATTACGATATCGAAATCCTTGCTCATGGCTTCGCACTATGCCCTCGCCACGGGTATTGTCCATGCGGCATTCGGTTTACGCGCCATTGCGGTGCAAGGCACGGGTGGTTAGCCTGTGTTCCTTGGATCAGGAAGGGGATTTGGTCATGGCTATGGACTGGCTGAAGGCATCGGCGGCAGAGCAGGGACGGGCGATTCTTGCCGGACTGATCAGCCCTGTCGAACAGACCGAGGCCTATCTCGACGCCGCCACGCGCCATCCCTATGGCAACAGCATTTATGCCCGCCTGTCTGCCGGTCGTGCCCGTGCCGAAGCGGTTGCCGCCCATGACCGCGCCAAAGCCGGTCTGCGCCGCAGTCTGCTGGACGGTGTGGCGATCAGCTGGAAGGACAATATCGACAGCGCCAAGATCGCGACCGAAGCGGGCTCGCGCCTGCTGGCAGGTCGTGTGCCGTCGCAGGACGCAGCAATACTGGCCGAGGCCACGCTGCAAGGCATGGTCTGCCTTGGCAAGACCCATATGACCGAGCTTGCTTTCTCGGGTCTGGGCCTGAACCCGATGACCCGCACGCCGCCCAACAGCTTCGATCCGGCGCTGGCTCCGGGTGGCTCCAGTTCGGGGGCGGCGGTTTCGGTCGCGCTGGGACTGGCTGCCGCGGCGATCGGCTCGGATACGGGGGGGTCGATTCGTGTGCCGGCGGCATGGAACGGAATTGTCGGCTTCAAACCGACCCATGGTGCGGTCAGCGGCCAAGGTGTCGTTCCGCTGTGCAATCGCTTCGATGTCGCAGGCCCCCTTGCCCGCAAGGTCGAAGACTGCGCCGAGATCTTTGCCGTGTTGTCGCGCCAACCCGCGCCCGACCTGACCGGCGCCGCCTCCCGTCCGCTGCGCCTGATGGTGCTGGACGGCGTTCCTTTCGACGACGCGCGCGAGGGTCCGGTGGCGGCTTTCGAAGACGCGGTCAAGCGGCTTGCCGCTGCCGGAGCCAAGATCACCCATGCCGCGCCGACCTGCGTGACAGAGGCCATGGCCTTGGCCCCCCTGCTATTCGCCCCCGAGGCCTATGGCATCTGGCGCGACCAGATCGAGGCCGCACCCGAACTGATGTACCCGCCGATTCTCGAACGTTTCCGCGGCGGGCGTGAGGCGAGCGCGGCGGATTACGTTGCCGGTTGGGAAAATCTCAACCGTCTGCGCGCCGAATGGGCCAGATTCGTTGCTGGCTATGACGCGGTGATCCTGCCGACCTCGCCCATTTTGCCGCCCGACACGCAGCGCCTGCTGAACGAGCCGGACTACTTCACCACCGAAAACCTGCTGACGCTACGCAATACCCGCATCGGCAATCTGCTGGGTCTGCCCGCGATCAGCCTGCCCACCGGCCATCCCGCCTGCGGGCTGATGATGATGGGACAAGCAGGTCAGGATCTTGCCTTGCTGGTTGCCGCAGCGACCGCCGAGGCCGCACTGAACTAGTTGCTACAAGTTGCGGGAATGTCCCGCGAAACCTTGGGCTTTGGCCCGAAACTCTAGACGCAAAGGGGCTTTGCCGGTATCCTTTCTGGAATACGGGGCGGCACGACCCCGATTGAGAGGCAGTCATGGCACTACCCGAGCGGTTCTCGAACCTGCCGGAATACGCGTTTCCGCGCCTGCGGACGCTGCTTGCGGGAATTTCGCCAGCGGCGAATCCCGTCGTGATGACGATTGGCGAACCGCGCCACGCCGTTCCGGAATTCACCGGTCGGATCATGGCGGAAAGCATCCACGAATTCGGCAAGTATCCCTCGAACGAAGGCGTGCCTGAACTTCTGGCCGCGATTTCGGGCTGGATCGGTCGCCGCCACGGCATCGAGGTCGAGCCCGCACGCATCACAACCGTCAACGGCACTCGCGAAGGCCTGTTCAACGCCGCGTTGGCACTGTGCCCCGAGCAAAAGAACGGTACGCAAGCCGCCATCCTGATCCCGAATCCCTTCTATCAGGTCTATGCCGTTGCCGCCGCCGCTGTTGGCGCGGAACCCGTCTTTGTTCCGGCCACTGCCGAAACCGGCTTCATGCCGCAATTCGATCAGGTCGCGCCGGAAATTCTGGACCGCGTCGCGATCACCTATCTTTGCTCGCCAGCAAACCCGCAGGGCGCGGTCGCCTCCGAGGATTATCTCGAGAAGCTGGTCGCCTTGGCCGAGCGCCATGACTTCCTGATCTTCTCGGACGAATGCTATTCCGAAATCTGGCGCGATGCCCCACCTGCCGGAGCATTGGCGGTGGCGACCCGTATGGGGTTGGCCGACCGTGTGGTGATGTTCAATTCGCTGTCGAAACGCTCGAACTTGCCGGGCTTGCGGTCCGGATTTGCAGCGGGCGGGCAGGCGCAGATTGCGCAACTCCGCCGCCTGCGCAGCTATTCCGGTGCGCCATTGCCGCTTCCGGTCCAACGCGTCAGCACCGCCGCTTGGGCCGACGAGACCCATGTCGAAGAAAATCGCGCACTTTACCACGCGAAATACGCCGTCGCTGACCGGATCCTTGGCAATATGCCGGGCTACCAGTCCCCTGAAGGCGGCTTTTTCCTGTGGCTGCGTGTTCCCGAACAAGTCGGCACCGGCGAGGATGCCGCCAAGAAATTATGGTCCGAGGCCGGAATTCAGGTTCTGCCCGGAGCCTACCTGTCCCGTGACACCGCCGAAGGCAATCCGGGCCGCGATTATATCCGCGTCGCTCTGGTCGATCCCGTCGACCCGACCGAGGCTGCACTGAAAAGATTGAAGAACTGTTTATACCAAGGGGGTTAATTGCATGGCGAGCTGGCAGGCGAAACAACGCGATCCGCTCTTCGACCAATCCACCCAGGCGGCATTGAAGCGCCGCGGAAATGAACTACTGGGTGCGGTCCTCGTGGCGTTGGGCGTCCTGATCGCGATGATGCTCGTCAGCTATTCTCCGGACGATCCGAGCTTCCTGTCCGCGACGGACGAACCGGCGCAGAACCTTCTGGGCCGGCCCGGAGCCTCGCTCGCATCCGTGCTGATGACGATGGTCGGGCGGGGTGCGTGGTTCCTGCCGATCGGATCGGTGGCATGGGGGCTGCGTTTCATGCTGCACCGCCACCCCGATCGGGTGATCCGCGTCATTTCGCTCGCGATCGCCGTCTTCCTGTTCTGTGGCTACACCGCCTCGATCACGCCACCGCCGGAATGGCCGCACGGTTTCGGCCTTGGCGGTGAGGCGGGCGATCTGGTCATGGGGTTCCTTCTGTCGCTGATGCCGCTCAAGGCGTCGGTCGCGATCAAGATCCTTGCTGTCCTGCTGGCGGCAGGCACGGTCGCGCTGGTTTCATTCGGGCTGGGCTTTGACCGTGCCGAACTGGGGGTTGGCCTGCGCTATCTTCGCGACGGGCTTGTGACGGCGAAACTGTTGTTCCTGCAAGCAATGGACAAAGCTATCCGGATGTCCTCGGGGGCGGCACGCGAATATCGCAGCCGTACCCATGCCCGCCGCGCACGCGTGGCACAGGCCGGATCGGCCGAATTGCCTGCTTCGGGGCCGCGTATCCATACGCAACCCATACCGCCCACCCGTCGGCCCGCGCCGTCCCACGCCCATCGTGACGAGTTCGAGCCCGAACTGGTCGATCCGGAAACGCATTACGACGAAGACGCCGAGGCCCCCTCGAACGACGAGATCTCGGCCCGCATCACCGACGTCCTGCGCCAACGCTCGGAACGTCCCGCTGAAAAACAATCGGTTCTGTCGGCCGTGACCGCCCGCCTCAACGGCAACCGCAGCGAACCGTCCCCCGCTATCGAAGACGAGGATGACGACGAGGACGCCCTTGCCCCCATGCCTGTGATGGCAAGCGAGCAATCCCGCAATCCGCTTCAGCCGCGCAAGCCCTCCCCCCGTCCGGCGCCCCAGCCTGCGGCCAGCCAGTACGAGCATCCGCCTTTGTCGCTTCTGGCTGCTGCTTCGACCGTGGACCGCCACCAGTTGCCGCCCGAGCAATTGGCCGAGAATGCCCGTATGCTCGAAGAGGTTCTGGACGATTATGGCGTCAAAGGTCAGATCACCGACGTCCGCCCCGGCCCCGTCGTCACGCTATATGAACTTGAGCCCGCTCCGGGCTTGAAAGCCAGCCGCGTGATCGGTCTGGCCGACGACATCGCGCGTTCGATGTCGGCCCTGTCCGCCCGCGTCTCGACCGTGCCGGGCCGCTCGGTCATCGGGATCGAATTGCCGAATGTGCGCCGCGAAAAGGTCGTCTTGCGCGAGATTCTGGCCGCGCCAAGCTATGTCGACGGCACGCAGCCGCTGCCCTTGGCGCTTGGCAAGGATATCGGCGGCGGCCCGATCGTCGCGAATCTTGCCAAGATGCCCCACCTCCTGATCGCGGGGACCACCGGCTCGGGCAAATCGGTCGCAATCAACACCATGATCCTGAGCCTGCTCTACAAGCTCACCCCCGAGGAATGCCGCCTCATTATGATCGACCCCAAGATGCTGGAACTGTCGGTCTATGACGGCATCCCGCATCTGCTCTCCCCCGTCGTCACCGATCCGAAAAAGGCCGTCGTCGCGCTGAAATGGGTCGTCGGCGAGATGGAGGAACGCTATCGCAAGATGTCCAAGATGGGCGTGCGCAATATCGAGGGCTATAATGGCCGCGTCCGCGAGGCACTCTCCAAGGACGAGATGTTCAAGCGCACCGTCCAGACCGGCTTTGACGAGGATACCGGCGAACCGATCTTCGAGACCGAGGAGTTCCAGCCCGAAACCTTCCCCTATATCGTCGTCATCGTCGATGAGATGGCCGATCTGATGATGGTCGCGGGCAAGGAAATCGAGGCCTGCATCCAGCGCCTCGCCCAGATGGCGCGGGCATCGGGCATCCATATCATCATGGCGACGCAGCGCCCCTCGGTCGATGTCATCACCGGCACGATCAAGGCGAACTTCCCGACCCGGATTTCTTTCCAGGTCACGTCGAAGATCGACAGCCGCACCATCCTTGGCGAACAGGGGGCCGAACAGCTTCTGGGCATGGGCGACATGCTTTACATGGCGGGCGGCTCGAAAATCACCCGTATCCACGGTCCCTTCGTCTCGGATGAAGAGGTCGAGGAGGTCGTGAACCACCTCAAATCCTTCGGCCCGCCCAGCTACATGTCGGGCGTCGTCGAGGGACCGGACGAGGATCGTGCCGACAGCATCGATCAGGTTCTGGGCCTTTCCTCGGGCGAGGGCGGCGATGCCGAGCTTTACGATCTGGCCGTGGCCATCGTCGCCAAGGACCGCAAATGCTCGACCAGCTATATCCAGCGCAAGCTGGCCATCGGCTACAACAAGGCCGCCCGCCTCGTCGAGCAGATGGAGGAGCAGGGCGTCGTCACTCCGGCAAACCATGTCGGCAAGCGCGAGGTCCTTGTCCCCGAGGTCTGATCGAGGGCGCGCGGAACTTCTGACCGAAACGGCCGGACTAACTTCCGCCGCCAAGAGCAAGGAAAACGAAGTGGGCCAGCGGCAAGACAACGCGGCCCACTTTTTTCTTTACGATCCCACCATTGGAATTTTCCGGACCTGCCTGATTTCGGCGCCCACGCTGCTGCGCAGATTTCTGCATCGAGATGAGGCTCATCCAGACACCGACACCGGCCCGAGCCCCACGACAAATATCTGGCGAGACCGACGATGTAGCCGGTTCGGCGGCAGAACCGTGAAAACGATCCAGACCATCCGGTACGACAGGCGCCCCACCGGTTCCATGGCCCTGCTTCGAAGGTCAGAAAACGCGCCCTATGGCCGACCAGATTCTAAGTCCTGCCGCGACACGCGCGGCAGGACAGATCTCAGTTGTCCGCTCTGAACACCTCCCGACGCATTGATTTTGGGTGATCAACCTTAGGCTTCATTCGCTTTGAATTGCAGGGTTTCGTATGCTTTGGCGAGAAACCCTGCAATTTCCGGTCGCCGATGAAGCCC
>NZ_WMIE01000026.1 GCF_009711225.1 Paracoccus aestuariivivens
ATCCGCTTGCGCCAGCGGATCAGCGAGGACGGGTCGATCGGCGGACGATGCTGGAAAAACGTCTCGCCGGTGAAATGCCGGTAGTAAGGGTTCTCCACCCAGCGGGCAACGACCGCCTCATCCGAGGGCTTGAAGGCATGCTGGAGATACATCACCCCGCGACCAGCCGCGGCGAGGTCGCCGGTCGGCCCTGATGCGAGGGAAAGAAGCTCGCCCATTCCCGTTCGAAGAAATCCCGGTCGATCAGTGCCGCGGGCTTCACCGGTTCATGGCGGGTGTCGATCATGTCGACCAGCCGCGGGCGGAGCGGGTCACCTGTTCAGGGCTGCGGGAACGGGGCTTCATCGGCGACCGGAAATTGCAGGGTTTCTCGCCAAAGCATACGAAACCCTGCAATTCAAAGCGAATGAAGCCTAAGGTTGATCACCCAAAATCAATGCGTCGGGAGGTGTTCAGTGCGGAGTATGATAGCCCCGACCGGAACCTGAAAGCCGCTGCCTGACATAAACCCCGCGCTAGAGCTTAGTTGAGCAGCAAACTGGTCTAGAATGCCGGACCACCTCAACCTTTTCGGGGGGCAGAACAGATGCCAGACAACACAACACCAAAATACGAAAAAGCCCGCAGTGATGCGGGCTTTATGTAATTTGTCGCTAGCAGCTACCGGCAAGTGCCAGGCGCTGGTTCACTCCCACTCGATCGTCCCCGGGGGCTTCGAGGTGATGTCATAGGTGCAGCGGTTGATGCCCTTGACCTCGTTGATGATCCGCGTCGCGGTCTCGCCCAGGAATTCATGGGTGAAGGGGTAGTAATCCGCCGTCATCCCGTCGACCGAGGTCACCGCACGCAGCGCGCAGGCAAAGTCATAGGTGCGCCCGTCGCCCATCACGCCCACGGTGCGGACGGGAAGGATCGCGACGAAAGCCTGCCAGATATCGTCGTAAAGACCGTGCTTGCGGATCTGGTCGATGAAGACCGCATCCGCCTTGCGCAGGATTTCCAGCTTCTCGCGGGTGATCTCGCCGGGGCAGCGGATCGCCAGACCCGGACCGGGGAAGGGATGGCGGCCGATGAATTTTTCCGGCAGACCCAGTTCGCGACCAAGGGCGCGGACCTCGTCCTTGAACAGCTCGCGCAGCGGCTCGACCAGCTTCAGGCCCATCTTTTCCGGCAGGCCGCCGACATTGTGGTGCGACTTGATGGTGACCGAGGGACCACCCGAGAAGCTGACCGACTCGATGACGTCGGGGTAAAGCGTCCCCTGGGCCAGGAATTCGGCGCCTTCGATCTGGTTGGCGTATTTCTGGAACACGTCGATGAACAGCTTGCCGATGGTCTTGCGCTTGACCTCGGGATCCGAGACGCCCTCAAGCTGGCCAAGGAACAGCTCGCTTTCGTCGGCATGGATCAGCGGGATATTGTAGGTGTCGCGGAACATCTTGAGGACTTCGTCGGCCTCGTTCAGCCGCAGCAGACCGTGATCGACAAAGACGCAGGTCAGCTGGTCGCCGATCGCCTCGTGGATCAGAACCGCCGCGACCGAGCTGTCGACGCCGCCCGAAAGGCCGCAGATCACCTGCTTGTCGCCGACCTGCTCGCGGATCTTGCGGATAGCTTCCTCGCGGTAGCTGGCCATGGTCCAGTCGCCGGTGAAGCCTGCCATGCGCACGAAGTTTTCCAGCATCGTGCGGCCGTTCGGGGTGTGATGCACCTCGGGATGGAACTGCACGGCAAAGAACTTGCGCGCCTCGTCCGCGATCATCGCGTAGGGGGCGTTGGGCGAGGTGCCGATGACTTCGAAGCCCGGGGCGAGCAGGGTGACGCGGTCACCATGGCTCATCCAGACTTCCTCGCGGCCGGAATCAAAGAGGCCCGCGAAGATGCCGTCGCCGGTATGGCCCTCGGCTGCGGCGATGAAGGCGCGGCCATATTCGGCATGGTGGCCGGATTCGACGCGACCGCCCAGCTGCTCCATCATGACCTGCTGGCCATAGCAGATGCCGAACAGCGGCACGCCCATGTCGAACAGGCTTTGCGGCGCGCGGGGCGAGTTTTCCTCGGTGACCGAGGCAGGCCCACCGGACAGGATAACTGCCTGAGGGGCAAAGCTTTTCAGGAAGGCGTCATCTACCGTGTTGAAGGGGTGGATTTCGCAATAGACGTTCAGCTCCCGCAGGCGGCGCGCAATCAGCTGCGTGACCTGGGAACCGAAATCGATGATGAGAAGGCGCTGATGCTGGGTCATGGAAAGCCTTTAGGCTGCGCCTTTCCCCTTCGCAAGAGGCAGGCGGGGCTACTGCTGCTAGGTCGAATGGGTATTTAGGAAACTATGACGCCAAGGGCGAGCCAATTCTCGTCGTTAGTTTCCCGAACGCCCGAATGTGGCGTCGATCCTTTCGGTGTCAGCGCCAGAGAAGTTCCAGCGCTTCGACCGGATCATTCGCTGACCAGATTTCAAGGCCGAGAGCGATGAAATCGCAAGCCGGTGCAAGCTGACCGATCAGGGCAGGGGTCAGCGCTCCTTCGGCAACGACCGGAACCTCGATGACTTCGGACCACCATTGGAACAGGTCGAGTTCGGCGATCTGGCTATGACCGAGCGCGGTCGAACGGCACGGCCCGAAGCTGACGTAATCCGCGCCGGCCTCGGCAGCGTTCATGCCGTCATGGCGCGAACTGCCCGAGTAGACCCCGACGATCGCATCCGGTCCAAGCTCTTTGCGTGCGTAACGGACACCGCGCGCGCCATCCGTCAGGTGGACGCCGTCCAGACCGTGGCGTTTCGCGAGTTCGATGTGATCGTCGATCACGACGGCGACGTCGCGGGCATGGGCGATCTCGCGCGCGATATCGGCAAGGCGGCCAAGTTCTTCCTCGGTACCGACGCCGGGAATGCGAAGGCAGGCGACGGGGAAGCGGTCCATCACCTCGGCAAGCAGGGGGCCAACAGTCGAAGCTGCGGCACCGACCGGAGCGATCAGGTATAGTTGGGGCGTGTTCGGCTGGTCTGTCATGTCGCTGTCATCCTGTGTTCCTTTGTGCAGATAGCGCAGCAGGCCGCGCCTTGCCAGTGGAACGCGGCGGGGATATTGCGCGGGCATGGAACCTGCAATCATTCTTGTACGCCCCCAGATGGGCGAAAACATCGGTGCGGCCGCGCGAGCCATGCTTAATTTCGGCCTGACTGATATGCGTCTTGTCGCGCCGCGAGATGGTTGGCCAAATCCGAAGGCGGTTGCAATGGCCTCGGGGGCAGCTGGCCGTGTGCTGGATCAGGCCCGTGTCTACCCGACCTTGGCCGAAGCCATGGCGGATATCGACTACGCCTATGCAACGACCGCGCGTGGCCGCGAGTTGACGAAGCCGGTTTTGACTCCGGCAACTGCCATGGCCGATGCCCGTGAGCGTACCTCGCAGGGGGAGCGGATCGCGATGATTTTCGGCCCCGAGCGTGCTGGTCTTGAAAATGACGATGTCGCGCGGGCCAATGCGATCATCACCGTGCCGGTCAATCCGGACTTCCCTTCGCTCAATCTGGCGCAGGCGGTGCTGTTGACAGGATATGAATGGTCGCGCGACAGCCTGCCCGCGCAGCCTGCGCCGCAGGGGCGCAGACCCGATGGTGAAGCGACGGCAACCCGTATTGAGATCGAGAAGCTGGCCGATCATTGGGAGGAGCGGCTGGACGAGGCGGGGTTCTTCTTCCCGACCGAGAAGGCTCCGGCGATGAAGCTGACCCTTCGCAATCTATGGTCGCGGATGCCGCTGACGCGCGCCGACACCCGGATTTTTCACGGCATGCTGCGGCAGCTGATCCGGCGCGATTGATTGATTTCCGGCCCAAGGCCCGTCAAGGTCTGGGCAACCGACAAGGATTCCCCGATGGCAAAACGTCCCGTCTTTCAGGAGGTCACCGAAACGGCCGCGCGTCCGGCGCCGGCAACAGGTGGCCTGATTGATGCAGGCCAGCGCGGGGCGCGGGGCGCGATCCGGGTTTGGCTGATCATCCTATTCGTATTGGTCGTCGCGATGATTGCCCTTGGGGGGGCGACGCGCCTGACGGGATCGGGCCTTTCGATTACCGAATGGAAGCCCGTGACGGGGGCGATTCCGCCCCTGGATCAAGCCACTTGGCAGGCCGAATTCGAGAAATACAAACAGATCCCGCAATTCCAGCAGGTTAATCCCGACATGGATCTGCATGGTTTCAAGCAGATTTATTGGTGGGAATGGTCGCACCGGTTGCTTGGACGTCTTGTCGGCATGGTTTGGGCGCTCGGTTTCCTGTTCTTCCTTGCGACCAAACGCATCCCGACCGGCTGGGTCCCGCGCTTGCTGCTGCTGGGTGGGCTGGGAGGCGCTCAGGGGGCGATTGGCTGGTGGATGGTTCACTCGGGGCTTTCCGGCGAAATGGTACGCGTGGCATCCTATCGCCTTGCGATCCATCTGGGCTTGGCCTTTGGCATTCTCGGCCTGATCGTTTGGTCGGTGCTGTCGCTTTCGCGTCCCGAATCCGCGCTGATCCGTGCCCGTCGCGCGGGGGAGCCGAAGCTATTCTCGATGGCGACCGGATTGATGCATCTGGCTTTCGTCCAGATTCTGATCGGCGCGCTGGTCGCAGGGATCGATGCAGGCCGGACCTATACCGGCTGGCCGACGATGGGCGGGGAATGGGTTCCGGCCGAAATCTGGGATGCAGCCTTGGGTTGGCGGAACTTGTTCGAGAATCCGGCATTGGTCCAGTTCATCCACCGGATGGTCGGCTATCTGGTCGCGATTTTTGCCGTCGTTATTTACCTGCGCGCGCGGCGCTCGCCGCATCCGGTGACGCGCGGCGCGTTTACCGTGATGCTTCTTGCCGTGGGTGTGCAGGTGTTGCTGGGCATCATGAACGTCCTGCACGCATCTCCGCTGGCATTGGCACTGGCCCACCAGCTTGGAGCGGTTGCGTTGTTCTCGTTGATCCTGCGCGCGCGTCACCACGCCCGCTATCCCATTGAAACCTCGGTGCGGGGAGCCATCCGATGAGCGCTTTCGACGATCTGTTGGCCTTTCAGCGCCAGACCGAGGCGTTGTCCTCGATTTCCGAACGCTTGGGGTGGGATCAGGAAACGGTCATGCCGCGCGGCGCGACCGAACAGCGCGCCGAGGAAGTGGCCGCGATCGAGACCGTCCTGCACGAGCGTCGGACCGACCCGCGCATCGGCGAATGGCTGGATCAGGCCGAAGCAAAGGACGCCGAGGATCAACGCATCCTCGATCTGATCTCGCGCGAGTTCGGCAGGGCGTCACGCATTCCGGCGCGGCTCGCGACCGAACTGGCGCGCCAGACGTCACTGGCTCAGGGTGTCTGGGCCGATGCGCGTGCCAAGGATGCGCCCGAAGAATTCATGCCCGTTCTGTCCGATATCCTCATGCTCAAGCGCGAGGAGGCTTCGGTGCTTGCCGATGGCGGGGATCTGTACGGTGCCCTGCTGGACGATTACGAACCCGGAGCGACGCAAGCCCAGATCGCTTCGCTTTTCAATGCGATGCGTCCGCGTCTGGTCGCGTTGCGTGACGAAGTGCTTGGCGCGGACTTCCAACCCGAACCGCTAAACGGTCAGTTCGCGCAAGAGGCCCAGTTGCGGATTGCCCGCACCTGCGCGACGGCGTTCGGCTATGACTGGACGCGCGGGCGCATGGATCTTGCCGTGCATCCCTTCAGTTCGGGGCGCTGGCAGGACAGCCGCATCACGACCCGCGTCGTCGAAACCGATCCGTTCAACTGCATTTACTCGACGATCCACGAAGTCGGGCATTCCAGCTACGAATTGGGAATTGATAGCGATTACGCGTTCACGCCGCTTGGTCGCGGTGTCTCGATGGGCGCGCATGAAAGTCAAAGCCGGATCTACGAGAACCAGATCGGGCGGGGCCGCGCCTTTACCGGCTGGCTTTATCGCCGCATGGCCGACACGTTCGAAAACTTCTCGGTCCCTGACGCTGAAAGTTTCTACGCGACCGTGAACCGGGTCACGCCCGGCTTTATCCGCACCGAAGCCGACGAGGTGCAATACAATCTGCACATCATGATGCGTTTCGATCTGGAGCGGGATCTGATTTCGGGCCGTTTGGATACCGAAGATCTGGCTGAGGCGTGGAATACCCGCTTTGCCAAGGATTTCGGTATCGCGGTGGATCGTCCGGCCAATGGCGTCCTGCAGGATGTGCATTGGGCTGTCGGTCTTTTCGGGTATTTCCCGACCTACGCCTTGGGAAATGTCTATGCGGGTTGCCTGAACAAGGCGATGCAAGCGGCGGTTCCCGATCTGGATCGCTTCCTGGTGATGGGTGATGCCGGACCGGCGGTCGAATGGCTGCGCGAGAAAATGCAGCGTCACGGAGGGCTGTACCCGCCGCGCGATCTGATCGAACAGGCGACGGGCGAAACCATCAGCGAAGCGCCACTGCTGGATTATCTCGAGCAGAAGTTTGGCGATATCTACCGGCTTTGAGCCTTGAACGGGCAGCGGGAAAGCAGGGGTATTCCTTGCTTCCCGAATACCCGTTCAGCGTTTCCGTAGCCGCAGATGGATGCCATTCTTGCCGCGAAGCGTCAGGCGCATGACCGGAACCGGTGGCTCGGAAGGCGGCTCGATGCGGTAGCGCGCGACGATCGACGCAAGGATCAGCGGCCCCTCGATCATGGCAAATCCCGCACCCGGACAGGCGCGACCGCCCATCGAGAAGGGGATATAGGCCTCGCGCTGGCATTTCCTGCCATTCGCCGTTTCCCATCTGCCGGGGTCGAAATGATCGGGACGTTCCCACAGGCGTTCGTGGCGATGCAGGTGCCAAGGGGACAGAACCACCTGCGCGCCGGGTGAGGCTTTGCGGTCGCGCAGCGTTTCGGCATGTTTGCATTCACGGACTGTCATCGCGACCGGCGGGTAAAGCCGCAATGCCTCGCGGAAGACCGCGCGCGCGACCAGAAGATCCTTCATGCAGCCGAACTCGGGCGCAAGGTGCTGTTCGGCCTCTGCCGCAAGCTTGTCCTGCCATTCGGGGAATTCGGCCAGCAGGTACAGGGACCATGCAAGGGCCGAGGCGCTGGTTTCATGTCCGGCAAGGAAGAACGTCGCAACCTCGTCGATCATCTCCTTGTCGGAGAACCGCTTCTTTGTCACGGGATCGGCGGTGGTCATCAGCTTGGTCGCCAGATCCGAGGGCGCCTCGCCCGCGTCGATCTGCGCCGATCTTTGCGAGACAAGATCACGGATCAGGTCGCGGATCTTGCGGGCACTGCTGAGCGCGCGTTTGTTATGCATCCGCGCCCATTGCGGCAGGGCGAGCAGACCGCCCAGATTGACCATCGGTTGCGCGTCCTGATGCTCGCGGAAGGCATCGAAGACCTGCGATGCCGTCTGATCCTCGATCGGGATCGAGAACAGGCTACGGAAAATGACATCTGCAGCGACATGCGCGGTATGGGGTTCTATGTCGATTTCATTGCCGTCCGCAACGGCTTCCAGACGCGCCACTGCGGCTTCGGCGGCATCCCACATTGCGGGAAACGATTCACGGGTCCGGCCACCCTCGAAGGCGAGGTCGATGATCCGGCGTTGGTGTTTCCACGTCGCGCCATTCGAGATGAAGCTTGAGTTGCCCAGCAGAGGTTCAAGCCCAGCAGCCATACGCGGCGATTTCGGGAAATCCAGCGGTCTGCGCCGCAGGATCATGTCGATCAGTGTCGGATCGTTGCAGGTGAAGCTGTGGATGAACGGACCGCGAAACTCGGCCATCCACGCACGGTACAGGCGCTCGGATTGCGCCGACAGAATATCGCGGCGGAAGTCGCGAATGAAACGCCAGACAGAGCCTTTGCCCTGTCGGGACTTGGGTTTGGGAGGGATCATGTCGTGGTCCAGCCGTTCACTGCTCGGGCGATCCTGCCGGGCGAATGCCGCCGCTCAGCGAAGCGCCGACCAAGCGCAACGGGCCCGGCCGTGATTGCAAAATAGTCGTAGTCGCGCGGCAAATCGAAGGCGCAAAGATACTGAAAATGCAGTTTGAACCAATGCCCCCTCAGTGCCTTTTGCTTTTCGGCCGAAAGCGTCTGGCGGAATGCGGCCGAGACGATCAGGGGATGACGCCGGTCGTCCGGTTCGACCCCGCTGACCGAAACCGGATCACATAGCCCGAACGAGCAGGCATCACCCGGAGCCGAGACGTCGATCCAATCGAGTTCATCGCGGGCACAAAGGTAGCGTAGATCCGCACGAAGGCAGTTCGCATCCGGTAGGAACGAAGCCATTGGAATGACGTGGCCAAGCGACAGATATGACAGGCGCGGACCAGAGCCCGGAACGCGGCCCGACCGTACCAGATCGGCCAGTACCGATACGCCCAGATAGGCCCCCGAACTATGGCCAACGATCAGGATTTCGTCCCAGTCATCGGAAAGGCATGTCGCGATCCGGTCCGAAAACTCTTTGATGCGCTGCTCCAATGCGGGGGGATAGGCGCCCTTGTTCTGGGCCGTGAAGGCGTAGTCGTGCATCAGATAGTGGACGAAGATCTTCCCGTCCGCCCTTTGCCACAGTTTGAGACCCAGATAACTAAGCGCCAATGCGACCGGAACACCAAGCCACCAACCCAATCCGGTCGAATATCCGATGAACCACCCGATCAACCCGCCGATCAGCAGACTGCTCAGCAACTGCAGGATCAGCACGACCACCGGATAAAGTGCGGCCAGAACCGGTCCGCGGCGCAAACGCATCAACCGGAACAGCGCACCCGAGCCGATATAGGCCCAGGCTGTCCGCACCATCTGGCTGTAGGTCGCCGCGATGGAGTGACCCATAGACCCTTGCACGATATCGGCCCAGACAAGGACTTCGATCTCGCATTCGGTTCTTTCGCCAGCGAAATCGCCCTGTACGCCCCATCCGAATCCGGTGCGGTCCTTGCGCGCTCCGAACTCAAGCTGGTAACCGCTGATGCGGGCCTGTTCGACGCCCTCACGCTTGTAAAGCTCTCGGTAGCGACGTGGGGGGATCGGGTCGTAGCCGGGAATATAGAGGACGCGGCGTCGAAATGGTCGGGTCATCTGAACTCAAATTGATTTGCCGGTGCAGAATAGGTCAAAACTTCTTTCCGGCAAGTCAACTCGCGCGCCAACGTAGTTCAAGTTTTTCGATTGCTGCGATACGCGCATCGGTTTTCGGGTGCGACATGAGCCAGGCCGGGGTAGAGGCGCGACCCCCTCCTGCCAGACGTTCGAGCTTGCGGAACAGGCTCTTCTGCGGCTCGGTCCCAAGTCCTGCCTTGATCATCAGCGCGCTGGCAAACGCGTCTGCCTCGAACTCGTCCTGCCGCGACAGGCGCGCGGCAACGGCAGCGGTCACCAGTCCGGCAAGCCATGCGCCAATCCCCGGAATAAAACGTCCAAGGACGCCCGCCAGCACGGCGCGGATCACGTTCTGCCCTGCAAAATCGACCATTCTGCGGCGTGAATGCCCATGCGCGACATGGCCAAGCTCATGCGCGATGACCGATGCCAGTTCGGCCTCGGTGACTTCGCCCTGATCGAGACGATTGATAAATCCGCGCGTCAGGAAGATCCGGCCATCCGGTGCGGCCAGACCGTTCACCGCGGGGATTTCGTAGATATGTGCGCGAATCGGTGGCAGATCCATCGCTTTGCCCAGACGTTCGAGCATGGGGCGAAGTCGCGGATGGTCCAGCGGGGTCGAGCGGCTGTTCAATTCGCCCTTGAGCCGCCAGAGCGAAAAGTACCACATCGCGGCAGCGTAAAGCAGGATCAGCAGGATCGGCGTGAATCTGAGCATCAGCCGAATATGGGGGCAAATCGCGGACTAGCCAAGGACGCGCATGGCCTCGGTCAGGCCCTCTAGCGTCAGAGGCTTCATCCGGTCGGTGAACACATCCTCAACCATCTGGATCGAGCGGGTCTGATGCCAATGCGCGTGCGGAACAGGGTTCAGCCAGACATGATCCGGCCAGACCTCGGTCATCCGCCGCAACCATGTCTCGCCGGATTCGGGGTTCCAGTGTTCGTTCGCGCCACCCGGAACCGCGATTTCATAGGGCGACATCGAGGCATCTCCGACCACGATCAGCTTATAGTCACGACCGTAGCGGTTGATGATGTCCCATGTCGGTGTCGTTTCGGTCCAGCGACGGCGATTGTCGCGCCATACTGCCTCGTAGATACAGTTGTGGAAGTAGAAGTGCTCGAGATGCTTGAACTCGGCGCGTGCGGCTGAAAACAACTCGTCCACGCGTCGAGCATGGTCATCCATCGAGCCGCCGACATCCAGAAAAAGCAGGACTTTGACGGCATTGTGCCGCTCGGGGCGGGTCTGGACGTCGATATAGCCGTGCTTGGCGCTGGCATGAATCGTTCCGGGCAAATCCAGTTCTTCCACCGCGCCGTGTCGGGCCCATTGGCGCAGGCGTTTCAGCGCGACCTTGATGTTCCGCGTTCCCAGCTCGACCGAATCGTCGAAATCCCGGAACTCGCGTTTGTCCCAGACCTTTGTCGCGCTACGGTGGCGGCTCTCGTGCTGGCCGATCCTGACGCCTTCGGGGTTATAGCCGTAGGCTCCGAACGGAGAGGTGCCCGCAGTCCCGATCCACTTGTTCCCGCCCTGATGGCGACCTTGTTGTTCGGCCAACCGTTCACGCAGGCGGCGCATCAACTCGTCAAAACTGCCGGAACCTTCGATGGCGGCGCGTTCCTCGGGAGTTAGGAATTTTTCGGCCAGTTTCTCGAGCCATTCGGGAGGCAGGGTTAACGGATCGACCAGCGCCTCGACCGGAATTTCATCGAGACCCGAGAAGGTTTCGGCGAACGCACGATCGAAGCGATCTATCTGCGCCTCGTTCTTGACCAAAGTCGCCCGCGCGAGGTGATAGAATCCTTCGGGCGTCCAATCCGAAAGTCCCGCCTGCATACCGGCCAGCAGATCCAGATATTCTCGCAGGCTGGCGGTCACTCCGTGCCGACGCAGACTGTCGAGAAATGGTCGGAACATCAGGTCATCCGGTCGATCAGGACGGTCGCGAACAGGCCGACGACCGCAAAGCCGATGGCGTGAGCGACGGCATATTGCATCCGGTCGGCGCGAATGCCGCCAAGTTTGCCGGCGCGCCACCAGCCGGTCGCGGCGCCAAGAATGAGTGCTGCAATGACGATCATGTTATGCCAAATACCGCCGTAAGTTCGGCCTGTCGAGTGCCCTCACGACGCGCAGCCCCTTGAATGGAAAAGGGGCGCGGGTTAACTTTGTTTCAACTTGCAATCGGAGGGCGTGCACATGACGCCCAAGCGTCCCGCGGGTGCGGACGCGTTCCCGAGTAAAACGGTCGAGCCTTTCGTCACCCGCCCGGCCGAGGACGGGCCGCTTTATGCGGCGCTGGATCTTGGCACTAACAGCTGCCGGATGCTGATTGCTCGCCCTGCGGGCAGTCAGTTTCAGGTGATCGACAGTTTCTCGAAGCCTGTCCAGCTTGGGCAGGGTCTCGAGGCATCAGGCCGGCTGTCGCGTCAATCTATGGCGCGGACGGTGCATGCGTTGCAGGTGTGTCGGCGCAAGCTCGAGATGCACAATGTGTCGCGCATGCGTCTTGTCGCGACCGAGGCATGTCGTCGGGCCCGCAACAGCCGCGATTTCCTGCGCGTCATCCGGCGCGAAACCGGCTTGCCGGTCGAAATCATCGACGCCGAAGAGGAAGCCCAGCTTGCCGTGATCTCGTGTGCGCCTTTGGTCAGCCACCGCACCGAGCAATTGTTGGTCGTCGATATCGGTGGCGGTTCGACTGAACTGGTCTGGATCGATCTGGAAGATGTCGAACCTGCCGAACGTCCGCGTGCCATCATGCGTCTTGCCGACGGTTTCCGTAGTCCGCAACCCGGCGGAGCGCGCGTGGTCGATTGGATCAGCGTGCCATTGGGCGTGGCGACCCTGCGCGACCAGTTCGAGGATGTCGAAGAGGACGAGGGGCGTTTTGCCCTGATGTCCTGGCATTTCGAAGAGATGCTGGCCGATTTCAGCCCCTATTCCCTGAGCCAAAGGATGGGAGAAAGTTTTCAGGTGATTGGCACGTCGGGCACGGTCACAACGGTCGCGGCAAGCCATCTGGGACTGAAACGCTACGACCGCACCAAGGTTGACGGCTTGACGATGACGTCTGCGCAGATAGACAGGGTGATCCGCGACTACCTGATGCTTGGCCCCGACGGGCGCCGCTCGGACCCGCGGATCGGGCGGGAACGCCACGCCTTGATCATGTCGGGCGCGGCAATTCTGCAAACTTTGATGCGGGTCTGGCCGACGACGCGACTGTCAGTTGCGGATCGCGGTTTGCGCGAAGGCCTGCTATACGCGCAAATGGTCAAGGACGGGGTGCTGGCCCCCGACGGATTGAACGGGGTAGCATAAGATGAGTGAAGGCAAGAAACCGGGCGGCGCGAAGAAATCTTCGGGCCGTGGTCAGCGCGATTTGCGCGTCCGGGTGAAATCGGCCAAGGGGCGCAAGCTGTCGAGCACGCTTTGGCTTGAGCGGCAGTTGAACGACCCCTATGTCGTCCGCGCCAAGCGCGAGGGATATCGCGGTCGTGCGGCCTATAAAATTCTGGAACTAGACGATAAATATCGGTTCCTCGTACCGGGGGCCCGGGTCGTCGATCTTGGCTGTGCGCCGGGCGGTTGGTGCCAGATCGCGGTCGAGCGTGTGAACGCACTGGGCGAGAAGTCGGGCAAGAAGATCGGCCGGGTGCTAGGCGTGGACTTGCAAGAGGTTGATCCCATTGCCGGTGCCGAGGTCCATCAGTTGGACTTTCTGGCCGACGGGGCGGACGATCAGGTGAAAGCCTGGCTTGGCGGTCGCGCGGACGTAGTGATGTCGGACATGGCTGCCTCGGCTTCGGGGCACAAGGGGACGGATCACCTGCGCATCATCGCGTTGGTCGAAGCGGCGGCGCAGTTTGCGTTCGATGTGCTTGAGACCGGCGGGACTTTTGTCGCGAAGGTTCTGGCGGGCGGGGCCGAAAACGAGATGCAGGCTATGCTCAAACGGAACTTCCGTAAGGTTGTGAACGTCAAACCGCCTGCCAGTCGGTCGGATTCATCCGAGAAGTTCGTTGTGGCTCAGGGGTTCCGCGGACGGGACGGAGAGGCATACGAGCATGACGACGAAGCCGAGGATTAATCCTCGGCTTCGGGCTGTTCCCACGCGATGATGCGGAATGCCTCGGGCGAGCGGCCGGTTGCGGCGGCGAATACCCGAATAAAGTGGCCGACACTGGTGTACCCGACTTCCTGCGCGATCTGCGGGATCGGAGCATCGGTGTCGCGCAATAGATGTGCGGCCTGCTCCAAACGTAGCGCATAAAGCAGTTCTAGGGCCGTCCGGCCCCTACTTTCCGTGCAGGCGTGGTCGAGTTGAGCCTGCGTGCATCCCAATTCGCGTGCCATATCGGCGATGGTGCGATCATCTGCCAGATGACGCGCGGCCAATGCCAGAAAATTCTCGGTAAGCGGACGGGCGACAAGCGTATGCAGATGGTTCGGATCGTGAATCTGCGGCTGTTCGACCGTGCGTGACAGCGCCAAAGCCAGCAAGCCGAGGTGACATGCCGTTGCGCCGGAGGCATTCGGACCCGGTGCACGGTCATGGCCAAGGGCGCAGATGGCGGGTTCAAGCAATGCCTCGTCTGCCGGATGCGGCAGGCCATGCTGGAATGCAAGTGGAAACCCGATGGGCAGATCTGTGCCAAGGTTTGGTGGCAAAAGCAGGGCCCAGCCCTCTGTATCGGCGGGAGGATGGATCGAAAATGCGGTTCCCGACGGGATGAATGCGACCCGTCCCTGACCGATCAGCTGGGCCTTGCGTGGAAATTCGACCGCAGCACCGCCCTTTATGACCAGTATGATGACGTGGTCCCCCCTGACGCGGGGCGCCGCTGCGACCGGAGCCGAGCCCTGCCGAGCATGGATCTGGCCGCCCCAGATGAAACCGGAAAGCGGCATGAGCCGGACCCCGTCGCCGCGCGTAAACGGTCGGGTGGGTGGAACATGATATGACCCATCCGTATCGACCGGAGCGATGGTCGGGCCCTTCGTCACCTCGGGCGGGGGATAACCGGTGAAGCCCCGGATCGGTCGCGGGTCGGTGGTCGAAGGCTCCAGAATGACATCCGCGGTGATCGCCGCGCCGAGCAATTTCCTGTCGGCCGCATCGGTAGCCCCAGCGGAAGTGGTCAGGTCACGTGAGCGCGAGTTTCCGGTCATGCGAGTGCCTTCACGATTCGACTAGGAAAGGCTAACTCGCCTTTGCTCCATCTCGATTGATTTAACCCGCGAGGGTTGAGAAAGGGTGAAGCTGTTGCTGTTAGGATGCAGAGTCCATGCGAATCTGCCGCCAATCCCGCATACGGCCCCGAAAGAAGATCCGTTGCGACTTGGCATATTGTCGCGTGGCGATGATTGCGCGCTCGACCGCTTCATCAAGGCTGGTTTCTCCGCGCAGATAGGCAATCAGTTCCGGCGCGCCGATCGCGCGGGCCCAAAGGGCTGTCGGCTGCCATTGCGGCAGCATGGTCCGGACCTCGTCCAATGCACCTTGCTGCATCATCATGTGAAAACGCCTTTCGATACGTTCGGCAAGCCAGTCGCGATCCGACGTCAGGACCAGCCTTTCTGAGTGCGAGGCGAGGATTAGTGCAGGTCCGGTTTCGGCCTGCCAGTCCGTGATGCCGCGACCGGTGGCATTCAGCACTTCCCATGCGCGCTGGACGCGGGCGGGATTGTTCAGATCAATGCGGTCGCGGGTTGCCGAATCCAGTTCCTTGACCATCCGCTCCAGTCCGTCAGGTTGGGCGATAAGCGCATTTCCGCTTGCCCTGACCTCGTCGGGGACCGGAGGGATGACGGCCAGACCATTGGAGAGGGCGTGCAGATACAGTCCCGTGCCACCGACGACGATCAGTCTCTCTCCGCCGCCTAGGATATCCGCGATCTGATCCAGCCATTGCCCGACCGAGTAGGGCGCCCCCGCCGGCATGTGTCCGTAAAGCCTATGCGGGGCCAGCATTTCCTCGTCAGGTGAGGGGCGGGCCGAGATGATTTGCCAGCACGACCAGACCTGCAGCGCATCGGCATTCACGATGATGCCGCCTTGCGTTTGCGCGATCCTAATGGCGAGCGCCGACTTTCCGCTCGCCGTCGGTCCGGCGATAAGCACATGCTTGTCGGAGGATATCGTCGAAATGATGTGCTGGTGCTGCGTCACTTTGCCCGCGTTCTCTGGCGGTTGAATATGCGCCTTTTTTGCGACATTTTGCGCGGTAATGAAACACCCCCGTGAAAGGTTCCCCCTAGATGTCCGATCTTACCCCGCAAGCCGGAAAATATTCGCGTGTGCTGCTGAAAATCTCGGGCGAGGCTCTGATGGGCGATCAGGGGTATGGCCTGCATCCGCCGACCGTCGCGCGGATCGCCCATGAGGTGAAGCGGGTCCACGACATGGGCGTCGAAATCTGCATGGTAATCGGCGGTGGCAATATTTTCCGCGGCTTGCAAGGCAGCGCACAGGGGATGGAGCGCGCCACGGCCGATTACATGGGGATGCTTGCCACGGTCATGAACGCGCTTGCCATGCAGGCGGCGCTTGAGGCCGAGAACATCCACACGAGAGTGATTTCGGCGATCCGTATGGACGAGGTCGCCGAACCCTATATCCGTCGCCGCGCCGTTCGCCATCTTGAGAAGAAAAGAGTGATCATCTTTGCGGCGGGAACGGGCAACCCCTATTTCACGACCGACACCGCGGCCACGTTGCGCGCCAACGAGATGAACTGCGAAGCCATCTTCAAGGGCACCAAGGTCGATGGCGTTTACGACAAGGACCCCAAAAAGCACGCGGATGCCAAGCGTTATGAAAATGTCACCTATGACGAGGTGCTGCAAAAGCATCTTGGTGTGATGGATGCTTCGGCAATCGCGCTGGCCCGGGACAACGACCTGCCGATCATCGTATTTTCCTTGGACGAACCGGGCGGCTTCCGCGGCATTTTGGCCGGAGAGGGCACTTATACACGGGTACATGGCTAAAATACCCGCATAGCCTTTGCCTTGCGGACGCCGCTCGGCTAAAAGCGCTGAAAACCACAGCACAGAGGCCATGATCGAGCATGTCCGACGAAATTGAGATCGATACTGACGACCTGGAACGCCGGATGAAGGGCGCGATGGAATCCTTGCGCCACGAGTTCTCCTCGTTGCGCACGGGTCGCGCCTCGGCCAGCATGGTCGAACCTATCATGGTGGATGCTTATGGCTCCCCCACGCCGATCAACCAGATCGGGACCGTGAACGTGCCGGAACCGCGCATGGTCACCATCAACGTGTGGGACAAGGCGCTGGTCTCGAAGGCCGAAAAGGCGATCCGCGATTCGGGGCTGGGGATCAATCCCCAGCTCAACGGCACCATTATCATGCTGCCGATCCCGGAACTGAACGAAGAGCGTCGCCGCGACCTGACCCGCGTCGCAGCGCAATATGCCGAGCATGCCCGCGTTGCGGTTCGCAACGTGCGCCGTGACGGCATGGATCAGATCAAGAAGGCCAAATCCGCAGGCATGTCGGAAGATGACCAGAAATTCTGGGAATCCTCGGTGCAGGAATTGACCGACAAGATGATTGCAGCCGTCGATCAGGCGCTAGAGGCCAAGCAGGCCGAAATCATGCAGGTCTGAACTTTATGGCCGATCCCGCAGCCAGATTATCTAGCACAGAGATCACACGAAACCGGCACGTTGCTATCATCATGGATGGCAACGGCCGTTGGGCGGTGAATAAAGGGTGGCCTCGGCTTGTCGGCCATCGCCGCGGGGCCGAAAGGGTCAAGCAACTCGTCCGGGCCTGCCCGGATATGGGTGTGAACTGGCTGACGCTTTACGCCTTCTCGACCGAGAACTGGAAACGCACGACCGAGGAAGTTCTGGGTCTGATGGGTATTTTCACCCGCTACATCGAACGCGAGGCCGATGGCATCGCCGCCGATGGCGTGCGGATGCGGTTCATCGGCGGACGGGAACGGCTGGATCCGAAACTGCGCAATCTGATGGAGGGGATCGAGGCGCGGACGGCGGGTAATACGCGCCTGAACCTGACTGTCGCGATCAATTACGGTGGCCGCGACGAGGTGCTGCGCGCCTCGCGCCGCTTGGCCGAGCGTATGGCAAGGGGCGAGATCACCAATCCGACGGAAGCCGACTTTGCGTCCTGCCTTGATACGGCCGGTCATCCCGATCCGGATCTGGTGATCCGTACCTCGGGCGAGACGCGGACATCGAACTTCCTGCCGTTTCAGGCGGCTTATGCGGAATACGAATTTACACAGACACTCTGGCCTGACTTTACGCCCGAACATCTGGGCGAGATCCTTGATCGCTTCAGCCTTCGCGACCGACGCTTCGGTAACGCATGAAGGGCCCAACGAATTTTCGTGAGCGTATGGGGGCCAGACTGAACCCGGGACAATGGGCGGATCTTCGCAAGCGCTTTGGCTGGGGCAGTCTGCTGCTGGTTCTGGGCGTCGCCCTGTTGTCGTCATCCGGCATCTGGATGCAGCTTGGGGTTTCGGCTGTTGTCGGCCTCATGATGTGGGAACTTGCGCGTCTGACTGCTTGGCGCCACCCCGAGTTTCACAGCCCTCGTCATCCGGTCTTGATTGCCATTCTCGCGGGGCTGGTTCTGCTCGCCATGCTGGAACTGCCGGGCAACTGGCCGATGCTGCTGGTGGTGATCCCCATCCTCGTCGGGATGCCCGGAACTCATGAGCATGAACGGCTGCCCTTTGCCATTTTCACCGCAGCCATCCTTGGCGCGGGATATGCCCTTGTCGTCATGCGCGAGGTCATGGGCTTGCCCACGGTCTTCTGGATCGTGGCGACCGTCGTGCAATCCGATGTGCTGGGCTATTTCGTTGGGCGCAAACTGGGCGGGCCGAAATTCTGGCCTTCGCTCAGCCCGAAGAAAACCTGGAGCGGCACCGTCGCCGGATGGGTCGGGGCCTTTGTGCTTGCCGGTGGCCTGTTCGGAATCGGATGTTCGGGTGCCAGCATTCTGCTGATCGGGCCCATGCTGGCCATCGCAGGGCAATTCGGCGACATTGCGGAAAGCTGGCTGAAGCGGCGCGTCAGCGCCAAGGACAGTTCTGATCTGATCCCGGGACATGGGGGGGTGCTGGATCGGTTCGATGCGATGTCCGCGGCCCTATTGCTGGCGCTGATCCTGATGTTCTTCCATATCCTGCCGGAAATCGGAGGCTGAGACATGCGCAGCATTTCCGTGCTGGGGGCCACGGGCTCTATCGGCGAAAGTGCATTTGATCTGCTGATGCGGGCGGGCGGCCCCAAGGCCTACCGTACCGTTGCGTTGACGGGGGCGACAAATATCGCTCGTCTGGCCGAGATGGCCCGCGCATTGCAGGCCGAAATTGCGGTCACGGCCTCGCCCGAGAGGCTTGCCGATCTGCGCGACGCCTTGGCGGGATCGGGCATCGACGCCGCTGCCGGTCCCGAGGCGATTGCCGAGGCTGCCGCGCGTCCAGCCGATTGGACCCTGTCTGCGATCATCGGCGCGGCTGGTCTTCCTCCGGGTCTTGAGGTCTTGCGTCGTGGCGGTACCCTGGCGCTTGCGAACAAGGAAAGCCTTGTCGCGGCGGGGCGCTTGGTCATGTCCGAGGCTAACCGGCATGGCGCACAGATCTTGCCGGTAGATTCTGAACATTCAGCTATTTTTCAATCTCTTGCGGGAGAGCCTCTCGAAAATATCGAGAGCGTGACGATCACGGCATCAGGCGGTGCGTTCCGCGACTGGCCGCTTGAACGTCTGGTGCGCGCGACCGTGGCCGAGGCGTCTTGCCATCCGAATTGGGCGATGGGGCAAAGGATCACGATCGACAGTGCCTCGATGTTCAATAAGGCGCTTGAAATTATTGAAACACATGAGTTTTTCGGAATCGATGAGGGGCGCATAAAGGTTCTGGTGCATCCGCAATCAATCATTCATGCCTTCGTTTCGCATCGCGACGGAGCCAGCATCGCACATATGGGAGCGCCCGACATGCGCCATGCCATCGGTTACGCCCTGAATTGGCCCCAGCGCGGGCCGCTACCCGTCGCACCGCTGGATCTGGCGGAAATCGGCAACCTGACTTTTGCCACGCCCGACGAACAGCGTTGGCCCGCTTTGCGTCTTGCCCGCGAGGTCATCCGTGCCGGAGGTGCTGCTGGTGCGGTGCTGAACGCGGCAAAGGAACAGGCGCTTGATGATTTCATCGCGGGCCGGATCGGTTTTTGCGATATGGCTCCAGCGGTCGAGCGCGCCTTGGATGCTTGCGCCCGCGAGGCGGGTTTTTCGGCTGACCCGACCGATCTTGAACAGGTCATCGGATGGGACCGGCGCGGGCGACACTACGCGGCCTGCACGGCAGGTGCGGCATGAGCGCGTTGATTGCCGAACTTGGCGGGCTGATCTGGACGATCTGCGCATTCATCATCGCATTGTCCATCATCGTCACCGTCCACGAATACGGACATTACATTGTCGGGCGCTGGTCGGGCATCAAGGCCGAGGTTTTTTCGCTGGGTTTCGGTCCGCGACTGATCTCGCGTCGGGACAAGCACGGCACGGTATGGCAACTCGCCGCGATCCCGCTAGGAGGCTATGTCCGTTTCCTTGGCGACGCCAACGCGGCCAGTGCGGGTTCGGCGGCTGACGTCGATCCGAAGCTCTCGCGGCAATCCCTTCCCGGAGCGCCGCTATGGGCGCGGTTCGCGACAGTCGCGGCCGGTCCTGTATTTAACTTCATCCTGTCTATCCTCGTTTTTGGCGGGGTTGCGATGTGGCAAGGCATGCCGGTCGACGAACCGGAGGTCGGTGCGATACGCGCCGCGCCGGCATCCGTGCAGATCGAACTGCAATCGGGTGACCGCATTCTTGCGCTGGACGGAAAACCGGTCGCCACATGGACGGACCTTGGCAAGATTGCGTCGGAACTGCCGCTGCAGCCCTCGCATGAATGGACCGTTCGTCGCGATGGTCAGGAAATCACCGTTGCCGGTCCCGATCCGATGCCTGCGCTTCTGACGGGTGTCGCGCCACGCAGCGCCGCTGCTGATGCCGGCCTTCGCGCGGGGGACGTCATACTGGCCATCGACGGCAAGCCGGTGTCCCGTTTCGACGAATTGCGCGAGCGTGTCGTTGCGGCGCATGGCGCGCCGATCCTGCTGCGGGTATGGCGCGAAGGGCAGGACGAGGCCGACTATACCTTGCTCCCGCGCGAACAGGATCTGCCGACTGCCGAGGGTTACGAGAAACGCTGGATGATCGGTGTGACTGGAGGCGGGACCTACTTCGATCCCGCAACCCGCTCGACGGGGCCGTTCGAGGCATTGACGATCGGGGCGGCGCGGACGTGGGACATTATTGCCTCATCGGTTTCCGGCCTTTGGGCAATGGTTTCGGGCCAGATCGGCAGCTGCAATCTGGGCGGAGCGATCTCGATCGCCGAAAGCACGGGGCAGGCCGCTTCGGCGGGGGGCAGCGATTTTCTGTGGTGGATAGGCGTCTTGTCGGCGGCAATCGGTTTCCTGAACCTGCTTCCGGTGCCGATTTTGGACGGTGGCCACCTGATGTTTTATTTGTACGAGGCCGTCGCCGGACGACGTCCCTCGGATCGCATATTGGATATTTTGTCCGCTTTGGGCATGGCTGCGGTTCTGGCACTGATGATCTTTGGGCTCACCAACGACATTTTCTGTCCGTGACAAGACCTTGTCTTTTGACAGAATGACCCGCTTCACTGTATCCATCTTAGCAAACTGGGCGGGACAAACCCGCTGAAAAAGCACGACGCACGAGGGGCAGCATGACAGATCGGAAAATCGGCAAGGGCGCACTGGCGCTGATTTCGGCGCTGGCAGTGGCCGCGCCGGCGGCGATGGTGCCATTGCCCGCCGCCGCCTATGTCTTCAGTAATGTCAGGATCGAGGGCAACCAAAGGATCGAACCGCAAACGATCCTGTCCTATCTGGACCTGCAACGCGGCCGCGATGTTTCGGGCGGTGACCTGAACGCGGCTCTGCAACGGCTGCAGAATTCGGGGCTGTTCGAGCAGGTTGCGCTGACACCTTCGGGCGGGACGTTGGTCGTCAAAGTGACCGAGTATCCGACCATCAACAAGATCGTGTTCGAGGGCAACAAGCGCCTCAAGGACGAAAACCTCGCCGAGATCGTCAAGTCCAAATCGAACCGTGTCTATTCGCCCGCCCAGGCGGAAGCCGACGCGGCCGAGATCAGCAAGGTCTATGCCTCGCAGGGGCGGTTGGCCGCGCGCGTCGACCCGGCGATCATCCGTCGCGATAACAATCGCGTCGATCTGGTCTACGAGATCCGCGAGGGCGACGTGACCGAGATCGAGCGGATCGGCTTTGTCGGCAACCGGGCTTTCTCGGACCAGAAACTGCGTAACGTATTGCAGACCAAGCAGGCCGGCATTCTGCGCACCTTCATCAAACGCGACACCTTCTCGCCCGACCGGCTTCCGGTTGACGAAAAGCTGCTGACTGATTTCTACCGCTCGCGCGGTTTCGCCGACTTCAAGGTGCAAGCCGTTGCACCGGAACTCGCGCGGGAACGGGATGCCTTCTACATCACTTTCCAGATTCAGGAAGGCCCGCAATATAAATTCGGCAATATCAACACGATCAGCGAAGTTCCGGGTGTCGATGCCGCTGAGTTCGCCAAGCAGAACCGTGTTCGAACCGGCGATGTCTACAACCCGAGCGTGATCGATACGACCATCCGCCGGATGGAGGCGCTGGCTATCAACAAGGGCCTGAACTTCGTCAATATCGAGCCGCGCATTACCCGCAACCCGCGCAGTCATTCGCTTGACCTGACCTTCGCGCTGACGCGCGGCCAGCGGATCTTTGTCGAACGGATCGACATTGAAGGTAACACCACCACGCTGGACGAAGTGATCCGTCGCCAGTTCGGCACTGTTGAGGGCGATCCCTTCAACCAGCGCGAGATTCGCAACTCGGCCGAACGGTTGCGTGCACTTGGCTATTTTGCCGATGTGCAGGCCGAAAGCCGTCCTGGCTCGTCCGGCGATCAGGTCATCGTTGATGTGAACGTCGAAGAACAGCCGACCGGCAGCTTGAACTTTGGTGTCAGCTACGGCGTATCGACCGGTGTCGGCTTCAACGCCTCGTTGGCCGAGCGGAACTTCCTTGGTCGCGGCCAAGAGGTCAACCTGACCTTCTCGACCGGTTCCGACAACCAATCCTCCGGCTTCACTTTCGTCGAGCCATTCTTCCTTGGCCGCAATCTGAAATTCCGCGGTCAGATCTGGTATAACACGACCGACCGTTACAACTCGGATTATAATACCCGCTCGGTCGGCGGTCTGACGGGGATCGAGTTCCCGATTTCCGAAAATGGGCGGTTGGAACTGCGCTACAAACTCAGCAAGGATACGCTGTTTGACGTGGACCCGATCGAGGTCGATCCCGAAAGCGGCGAACTGGATGGCTCGTCGCCGATCCTGTACATGGAGCAGGGCGGCTATATCACCTCGGCGCTTGGCTACACCTATAGCTACGACAGCCGCATTCAGGGCCTTGATCCGCTGAACGCCTACCGGTTGCGGTTCGCGCAGGATTTCGCGGGTCTTGGTGGCGATGTGAAATCTGTCAACACCACACTTTATGCCGGCGGCGAGAGCCGTGCCTGGCGTGAAAGCGTGACCTTCCTTGCAGAGTTCGAGGCGGGGGCAGTTCATATGCTTGACGATAGCGACAGCCGCTTCCTTGACCGCCAGACCGGCAACGGCAAGATCCGTGGTTTCGAGCCGAACGGGTTTGGTCCGCGCGACCTGAACGCGCCGAACGAAGACGCGCTGGGGGGGAACTATTTCTGGGCCCTGCGGACCGAAATGCGCTTCCCGATCGGCCTGCCCGAGGAGTACGGCATCGCTGGCGGTCTGTTCGCAGATGCGGGTTCGGTCTGGGGCTTGGACAATACGGTCGGCGCCTATGGTGAGGAAGTTGACGACAGCATGCATGTCCGCGCGGCACTTGGTGCCTCGGTCTTCTGGACCACGCCGGTCGGCCCGCTGCGCTTTAACTTCTCGAAAGCCATTGCCAAGGAAGATTACGATCTTGAGCAAAGCTTCGACCTGACCATCTCGACCAAATTCTGATGTGCAGGCTGTCCAGCATCGCGGCTTTAGTGGCGGTGCTGGGCACCCAATCGGCCTGGGCGCAGACCGATCCGCAGACGCCTCCGGTGATCGAGCCGCCTGCGGTGACGCAGCCGCTATCGGAAACCCCCGCTCCGGGGTTGATCGTCGAGTCCGCCGATCCCCAAAACGGACAATCCAGCCCCGGTATCCTGACCATTGATCAGGAGGAGTTGTTCAGTGCCTCGAAATGGGGAAAGCGCGTTCAAGCCGATCTTGAAAAGAAAAGCCGTGAAATCGCCGACGAGAACGAGCGGTTGGCCGTGCAGTTTTCCAATGAAGAAGAACAACTGACAACCTTGCGCGGCACATTGCCGGCGGACGAGTTCCGCAAGCGGGCCGATGAGTTCGACAAGCGTGTGGTCGAGGTTCGTCGCCAAAGGGACAGTGTCGGTCGCGAGTTGCAAGAGCATGTCGACGAGGAGCGTGCGGCCTTCTTTCGCGCCGCATTGCCCGAACTGGCGCAGGTGATGAAAGAACGTGGCGCGGTCGTTGTTCTGGATCAGCGGGCGATCTTCGTTTCGGCGCAGACGGCCGATATCACGGCCGTAATGATCGAACGTCTGGACACGAATATCGGTGCAGGCCCGGCAGAGAATGCCGCGCCTGCAAAACCGTAGCGGCCCTTATCGGTCTAGGCTTGTGATCCGCTGGGTCATCAGATCGAAGAAACCGGCGCGGTTGATATCGCGGATGAACAGCGCGTTCGGCTCACGTCCTGTGACACGCCACCAATCCGCGACGGTCATTCCCAGCGTCAACTCGCCCTGAGTTTCGATCTCGACGTTGATGTGCCGCCCCGTGAACAGTTCGGGTTGAAGTAACCACGCTATCGCACAGGGGTCGTGCAAGGGAGCCCCCTCGCTGCCATATTTTTCGCGGTCGTAGCGCTCGAAAAAGTCGGTCCATCCTGCGACGGCCTGGCCGACCGGACCGCTTGCACGCATGGTCTCGATCCATTCCCGACTGGTCAACGCCTTATGGGTGACGTCAAGCGGCAGCACGGTCAGGGGAACGCCGCTGGTGAAAACAATCTTGGCAGCTTCCGGATCGACATAGATGTTGAACTCGGCAGCCGGAGTGATGTTGCCGACCTCGAAATAGGCTCCGCCCATCAGGACGATACGCTCGACGCGGCCGATAATGTCCGGCGCTTGCCGGAAGGCCATCGCGATGTTCGTCAGCGGGCCGATAGGAACTAGCGTGACGCTGCCTTTTGCCTCGCGCCGCAAAGTTTCGACGATGAAATCCACGGCATGCCCTTGCGCAAGTGGGGTGTCGGGTTCGAACAACTCGATTCCGTCCAGTCCGCTTTTGCCGTGGACATGCTCGGCCGTGACCAAAGGACGGGAAAGGGGCGCCGCGCTACCGGCGTAGACCGGAACATCGCGGCGACCGGCGATCTGGCAAATGATGCGGGCGTTCCGTTCTGTCAGGTCCAGCGGGACGTTGCCCGCGACCGTGGTAATGCCAAGAACTTCAAGCTCGGGGCTGGCCAGTGCCAGCAGAAGCGCGACCGCGTCATCCTGTCCGGGGTCGGTATCTATGATGATTTTTTTTGTCATTTCTGCGCTCCTTGCTGCCTGCCGCAACATGCGGGCAGCAAGGAGCAGGTTTCAAGCCCAAGTCTATTCGGGCAATGGCTCCAGCCGCGTCACACCGGTCGCGGCCGCGCGTGCCAGATCGGGGTCGAGCGACATGCGGACATATTCGCCGCGCCGCCACAACTCGGCCATGTCGTCGTAGTGACGCGACAAAGGATGGCCGGACTGTCCGGTCGAGATGATGAAAACCGAACTGTCAGGGTCAGCCAGATCATAGACCCCGCGATAGGTCGCTCCGGTGACGTTCTGGTAGGGGTTCGGCCCATGTCCTAGCAGGCCCGCATGGGCAATCGAGGAATTTCCGCCCGATGTCGGCTGTACAAGGTTTACGATATAGGACAACCCGCGTAGATCCCCCAAAGCCGGATGCACATGACGCGCGCGATGCACGTCGCCCCAACGCCAGCTGGCTAGGTCGGGGCCGAAACGACCGGTCAGTTCCAGCAAGGCTGCGTCCAGCGCCTGCCGCGCGATCTGGGTGCAGGTCTCGACCGGCGTCGATTGGCGGATGTCACACCAGACGGCTGCGCCATCGATATTGCGGAAGACTTTTTCGATGAACTCGGGATGGAACTCGGTGAGTTCGTTGGTGAGTGGTCCCAGTTCGTCCTGCACGATCCGCTCCTGCAAGGCACGCATCCATGCCGAATAGATCAGTGGCTCGGGCAGGTGCTCGCTCATGGCACCGTCCCAATTGGCGAGCAAGGCCAGTGCGTCCTGCCGCTGACGTTCGGGTGTCCCCTGTGGCGAGGGCTCATCCGTGAACCACAACTCGGCGGCGACAACCGGCAGCAGGGCACGGGCATCGGGGCTGACGATGTCGATCTGGGCGGCGATGAAGCTGTCGCGGGAATGCACCTCACGCGAGTCGATCAGGTGGCGCAGGCGGTCTTGCCGGTAGCGGTCGGCGCGGTCAAAGCCAAGGATCTGCTGACCTGGCAGCGCCGCGCCGGTGGATGCGACCACACCACCCTGCGGATGAAGATCGGTCAAGGTGGCTGGAGCGGAGGTGACGGCTTCCCAACGGTGGGCCGCGCTCCAGCCGGGCTGGGGCAGGCGACCCTGCACCGGACTATCGGTCGAGCGCTGCGGCAGCGCCCCGACGGTCACCTGACCGATGCCGCTTTTGTCGGCCAATGTCACGGTCAGCGCCGGAGCGACCATATTTCCCATGACGCGGGCGGCATCTTGACGGGTCTGTGCCCGCATCAGATCCATCAGTGCGCTCATCGAGGTGTCCTGACCGCGCCCGCCGGTCCATGCCAAGGCCGCAACGTGACCGGCTGGCAGGATGCTTGCGATGTCAAGCTGGCTCGCGGGCAGGATCGGGCCGTTTTCGCTTTCGCGCAAAGTGATGGTGCGTGGGGCCTCGCCGCGGACTCGGACGGTTTCGGTGTGGGTGGTGAAATTTTCCCAGCCATTCGCGCCGCGATAGCGGTCGGGATCGCCGGGTTGGACCTCTTCGATGAACAGGTCCTGATCGTCGATTTGCGCAGGAGTGATGCCCCATGCCAGCTTCGGGTTACGACCGGAAAGAATGGCCGGAATGCCCGGAATGGTACCGCCGATCACGCCTCCCGAGGCAAGTTCGACCCGCGCGAGATACCACAGTCCCGGCGCGGTCAGGGCAAAATGCGGATCGTTGGCCAGCAAAGCGCCACCCGCCGCAGTTCGGTTCGCAGCCGCCGCCCAGCCATTGGCCGAAGCGCCCAGCGAGGGTGACAGATAGCCCGCAAGGCCCGTCGACCAATCCGGACGCATCACATGACGCTCGGCGCCCGCAAAACGGGCATCCGGAAACAGTGAGGCATAGCTTGGCAGTTCGGGCTCACCGGTGGCTGCGACCAATTCCTGCCCGCGTTCCGGAGCTGCCAGCGACAGGCGCGCGCGCAGAACCTCGCGGCGCAGCTGCACGGTCGAGCTGGCCGCCAGAAGCTTCAGGATCGCAATCGAATCAGCGGGTTCCCAATACGAGATGTCGTCGGGATACAGAAAGAACTCGGGCGCACCACGACCGCGCGCGCCAAGGTTCACTTGCTGGATCCATGCGTTCACCCCTTGCGAATAGGCTTTCAAAGCGGCGAGGGTATCAGGGTTCTGCGCTGCTACAGACGCTGTCGCGTTGCGGTATAGTCCCAGCCGTCGCGCCAGATCGTCGGCGGGTAGGGCGCCCGCGCCATAGATCTCGGACAAGCGGCCCTGCGCGGCGCGGCGCAAGACGTTCATCTGGAACAGGCGGTCCTGCGCATGGGCAAGGCCAAGGGCGAAGAACACGTCATGGTCGTTCTTGCCAAAAATATGCGGAACATCCTCGGTCGAGCGAACGATCTCGACCGGAGCGGAAATCCCCGCGACGTCATAAGTGGCGTTGTAGTCGGGCAGTGAGCGGACGGCAAAATACCAGACGAGGGCGATCAATGCGACGCCTGCCAGAATCAGTCCGACCGTCAGGCGCACAAGCCAGCGGAAAAGTGTCACCATGAATTGGGCGCGGTCCCGGTGCTTGGGCGCAGAGGCTGTTGACCCCTGCGGCAGGTGGTGAAATTCATTCGGGTGAATAAGACAGGGCGCGGGCCGGATCAACGCGCCTTTCACAATTGAGAGGAGAAAGTTATGGCACGCGTCGCATTTCTGGGTCTTGGCGTGATGGGTTTCCCGATGGCTGGCCATCTGGCGGGCAGGGGACATGAGGTGACGGTGTGGAACCGTAGTCCCGCCAAAGCGCAGGCATGGGCCGAGAAGTATGGCGGCAAGGTTGCAGCAACCGCTGCGGACGCGGCCCGCAACGCCGATTTTGTCATGGCTTGTGTCGGGAATGACGATGACTTGCGTCAGGTTTGCATCGGTCCGGACGGTGCATTTTCCGGAATGGGGCAGGGGGCCGTATTCGTCGATCACACGACGGTATCGGCTGCGGTCACGCGCGAATTGGCAGGGATCGCCGCAGATCAGGGGATAGGGTTTGTCGATGCCCCCGTTTCGGGTGGGCAGGCCGGAGCCGAGAATGGCCAGCTCTCGGTGATGTGCGGGGGCGATCCCGCCGATTATTCCCGCGCGGAACCGGTGATCGCGGCATATGCAAAAATCTGCAGGCTGATGGGTCCGTCCGGCGCGGGGCAACTGACCAAGATGTGTAACCAGATCGCGATCGCCGGTCTGGTGCAGGGTCTCTCCGAATCGCTGAATTTCGCCGAGAAAGCGGGGCTCAGCATTTCGGATGTGGTCGAGGTCATCAGTCAGGGTGCGGCTGGCAGTTGGCAAATGCAGAACCGCCATAAGACCATGGAGGAGAACCGTTTCGATTTCGGATTCGCCGTGGACTGGATGCGCAAGGATCTGGGCATCTGCCTTGCAACCGCCGAGGATAACGGCGCGAGCCTGCCCGTGACCGCGCTGGTCGACCAGTTCTACAAGGAGGTCCAGCAAATGGGCGGCGGGCGCTGGGATACCTCGTCGCTGATCGCAAGATTGCGTCGCTGAAGGCGGTCTCACAAAAAGCGTGAACTGGTGCTTGCCAATCCGTATCAGTTCACGCTATGAGCCGCCACGGCGGGCGGTTAGCTCAGTTGGTAGAGCGCTTCGTTTACACCGAAGATGTCGGGGGTTCGAGTCCCTCACCGCCCACCATTAATTCCAGCATGTTAGCGACATATAACGACATGTGCGAAGGTTCATCGAACCTAGCCGATTTTCCCGAACTACATCAGAATTCCTGCGCCGACGGGGCGGATCATAGGTGTGACGGGCTGTATCATCCGTAGACCCGTTCGGTGATCGCCGTGTTCTTGTGGCCGTGGAACTGGCCTACCGTTCCCATCAGCGCTCCCGCCGCGATCATGTGAACTGCTGCGGCGTTGCGCAGGGTTTGTATTCCCTCGCCGGAAAAGGCCTTTCGTTTTTCACCGCGCGAGAAGAACACTTCGGGATGCTGGCAAGCGGCCCCTCGGCCCATTTCACCACATATTCCGACCACTCCGCTTTCTTCTTTTTGCCCGGTGCCTCGAACAGCGTGTTATTCATCGGAGCCAACGCATGGCCCGTACAAATTCAGGCGCAGATCTGTCGTGCGGCGCAAGAAGTTCGCACGATCCCATGTCAGATCCAGCACCATGCTTTGCCTCGCTCCCTTTCCAAGCATCATCTGGATCGCCAGCATGATGTGCGGCTCGCGGTCGGCCGCCGGCAGGCAGTTGACCTCGTCTCGTGAATCCGGACCGGGTCGATCTTCGCTAGGCGGACATCGCGACGGTCATGCCTATCCCTGCTGTTCAGATGAGTGATAGCCGATGTTCGAATGTCGCGGACGGCGGCTGTAGAAGATGGCGATGTATTCGAAGAGTACTGCCCTGATTTCGCGAGGTCAGCAGAACCGGGCGCGTTGGGCGAACTCATTCTTCATAGATCCGAAGAAGTTTTCCTTCGGCGCGTTCGCCATCGGGCTTCGGCCGATGACACCACAACGGCTCATTCCTTGGCTGCCGCTAGATAAAGCCAGCCCTCGTCGATCGGACATGGCGGCCCATTCCATACTGGAATGCATCACTAGATAGTTTCCTGATGCTATTCAGGAGGATGTCATGAGGCGCCCGTTCACCAACCTGACGCTGGACGAGCGCCGCGTCATGGCAAACCTGCTTCAGGCCAAGGGTGCCGAAGACGAGAATTGCGACGCTGCTCGGCCGTAATCGCTCAACGATCACCCGCGAGGTCAAGCACAACTGGTGGCACGACAAGGAAGTGCCGCAGACAGATGGCTATTGACACATGAACGCCCAGACCCAGTCCAAGCGCAGACGTTCACGCAGACGCAAGCTCGAACAGCATCGTCATTGCGAGGAAGCGGCAATTGGCAGCCGCATCGTCGCATATGCTATTCCATAGGCGATGATTGGCAAGGGCACCGTGAATGAACAGTACAGGCTCGCCCTCGCCCATTTCAACGAACGGGAAACTTGTGCCTGCCGTTTCCACCTGAGTTTCGGTTTGCGCCGATGCGCTCCAAGCCAGCCCGCAGGCAAAAGCCAACGACCACCCTAAAAGAAAGACTCGCATAGGAACCTCCATATTTTTAGCGAGGCCAAAGAATGCGCCTGACGACCAGATCACACAACGAGATTGCGTTCGCAATTTCCCTTCAGGTCGGGCAGCGAGTATTTGGCAAACAATCTTTGGGGCTTCTTAGCCGGCGAGGACAAAACGCTGACTGTCCGCTCAGGGTTATTGCCATGTCTGTCAGTCCGGGTGGCAATGAAGGTCCGTTGGGCTGCCCCGGCCTTCTGTTGCTACAAAGCTTCGGCAAAAGAAGGCTTCAAGTTCGAGTTGCCGACACATCAGTTGCTACGAGGTAATTCAAGTTGCCTCGCGCGGCTTTGGCCTGTGTGGCTCCGGGCTTTGACAGCCGTGCAGACCAACTGCTCCTGAACTCCGCCGTGAAACGCGTTTGGTTATCCTTATTCTCGTGTGTTGAGAGTAAATTAACTCCCAGCACGGTATTATGTGACAATGCTCTTACGGAACGTATGGTGAACCAAAGAACCATTGAACAGATCGCACCGCCTTCCTATCTTGTCCGGAAGCAGGAAACATGCGCTGCCGATCCCGGGGCCATATTTCTTGGCAAGAAAGGACTGATTCCATGAACGAATTCGCCCAGACCACACATCCGGTCCTGCCTTTGCGGGACATTGTGGTATTCCCTCACATGATCGTGCCGCTCTTTGTGGGGCGCGAAAAATCGGTGCGGGCGCTTGAGGCTGTGATGGAGCAGGATCGTCCGATTCTGCTTGCCGCGCAGAAAGACGCCGCGGTTGACGAACCCAATGCAGACGGAATCTTCCGCACTGGCGTTTTGGCCAATGTGCTGCAACTGCTGAAACTTCCCGACGGTACTGTCAAAGTTCTGGTCGAGGGGCGGCAGCGGGTGAAAATTCTCGATTTCGTCAGCAACGAGAACTTTTTCGAAGCGAGTTGTGAGCCGCTCGACGAGGTCGAAGGCGATCAGGAAACGCGTGTCGCGTTGACGCGTGCCGTCGCCGAAGAGTTCGAGCGTTACGTCAAGATCCGCAAGAATATCCCGGAAGAAGTCGTCTCGGCTGTCTCCGAAGCGCGTGAACCCGCACGTCTGGCCGATCTGGTCAGCGGCCATTTGGGCATCGCGCTGGACAAGAAGCAGGACTTGCTCGAGACGCTCGACACCGCCGAGCGGCTGGAAAAGGTCTATGGCCTGATGCAGGGCGAAATGTCGGTCCTGCAGGTCGAGAAAAAGATCAAATCCCGCGTGAAAACGCAGATGGAGAAGACCCAACGCGAATATTATCTGAATGAGCAGATGAAGGCCATTCAGAAGGAGCTGGGCGACGGTGAGGATGGCTCGAACGAGCTGACCGAGCTGGAAGAAAAGATTGCCAAGACCAAATTCAGCAAAGAGGCCCGTGAAAAGGCCGATGCAGAGTTGAAAAAGCTGAAGTCGATGTCCCCGATGTCGGCCGAAGCGACGGTCAGCCGCAACTATCTTGATTGGCTGCTGGCGTTGCCGTGGGGCGTGAAATCGCGCACCCGTAAGGATCTCGGCAAAGCCGAAGAGGTGCTGGACGGCGATCACTACGGTCTGGAAAAGGTCAAGGAACGCATCGTCGAGTATCTCGCGGTGCAGAACCGTTCGGCCAAGCTGAAGGGTCCGATCCTGTGCCTTGTTGGCCCTCCGGGCGTCGGCAAGACCTCGCTGGGCCGCTCGGTCGCAAAAGCCACGGGGCGCGAATTCATCCGCATCAGCCTTGGTGGAGTGCGTGACGAATCCGAGATCCGCGGCCACCGCCGGACCTATATCGGCTCGATGCCGGGCAAGATCATTCAGGCGCTGAAAAAGGCGAAAACCACCAATCCGCTTATCTTGCTCGACGAGATCGACAAGATGGGTCAGGATTTCCGTGGCGATCCGGCTTCGGCGATGCTGGAGGTGCTTGATCCCGAACAGAACGCGACCTTCGTCGACCACTATCTCGAAGTGGAATACGATCTGTCGAACGTGATGTTCGTGACCACGGCCAACAGCTATAACATGCCGGGACCGCTGCTAGACCGGATGGAGATCATTCCGCTCTCTGGTTACACCGAAGACGAGAAACGCGAAATCGCGCGCCAGCATTTGCTGACCAAGCAGATCACGGCGAATGGTTTGCGCAAGGGCGAGTTTTCGGTCACCGATGAGGCGCTGACCCATGTGATCCGCTACTATACCCGCGAGGCGGGCGTGCGGTCTCTGGAGCGCGAAATCGCCAAGCTGGCGCGGAAAGCCGTGACCGAAATCCTGAAAGGGAAGGTCAAGTCTGTCGAGGTGACTCCGGCCAAAGCCGAGGAATATCTGGGCGTGCGGAGGCATCGTTACGGTCTGGCCGAGAAGGATGACCAGATCGGGGTGGTGACGGGGCTTGCCTGGACGCAGGTCGGTGGTGATCTGTTGCAGATCGAAGCGTTGAAGCTGCCCGGCAAGGGGCGGATGAAAACGACCGGTAAACTGGGCGACGTGATGAAAGAATCCATCGACGCCGCTTCGTCTTTCGTCCGTTCGATCAGCCCTGAAATCGGAGTGAAGCCGCCCAAATTCGAGACCGTGGACATCCACGTTCACGTTCCCGAGGGTGCGACGCCCAAGGACGGTCCTTCGGCAGGTATCGCTATGGTGACGTCGATCGTCTCGGTACTGACCCAGATTCCGGTGCGCAAAGACGTAGCAATGACTGGCGAAGTCACGCTGCGTGGCAACGTCCTTGCGATTGGCGGGCTCAAGGAAAAGCTGTTGGCGGCGCTTCGGGGTGGCATCAAAACGGTGATGATCCCGGCGGATAACGAAAAGGACTTGGCCGAGATTCCGGCCAATGTGAAAGAAGGGCTCAAAATTATTCCGGTCAGCAATGTGCGTGAGGTTCTCAAGATCGCACTGGTCCGGATGCCCGAGCCTGTCGAGTGGGACGAGGCTGCTGAAGAAGCGGCCGAGGCCAGCAAACTCGCTGCCGCGCGCGAGCAGGGCAGCGGCGGTGCGGCCGTCGCCCACTAGAAACGATCAAGCCGCGCAGAGGCCACTCTGCGCGGCTTTTCAAATCAGCATCCGCATACCACGGTGCAGGAGATGCCATGGCTAAAAATGGTCGTCAGGGACAAGGGCAGGGGAAGAAGGGACAGGGGCAAGACAATCCCGAAGATCCGGACAATGCCAAAGTCCTGCAAAAGCGACAGCTTATCGCGCGCATCGCCCATCGGGTTGGCCGCAGAAATGCCGAAGTGCGTGATGTCGTGGAGGCGACCTTGACCGAGCTAGGTGATGCCATTTCCGCAGGCCAAACGCTGGCGCTCCCGCCTTTGGGCCGAGCAAGGATCAGTCGCCAGAAGGATGTTTCAGGTACCGAAGTCGTCGTTTTACGGCTGCGGCGACGCAAAACCGACGTCGCCTTGGGCTCGGACTAAAATGATTGATCAATCGCGAATTTTTCGGGTCTGACCACTTGAAGCCCTCGAAGGCTGCCGCTATTAAGCGCGCACCGGGCGATTAGCTCAGCGGTAGAGCGCTTCGTTCACATCGAAGATGTCAGCGGTTCAAATCCGTTATCGCCCACCAGAATTATTGAACACGCCCCGCGCCGTACAGGTTGCGGGGCTTTTCATTGCAAAGCGCCCAGCAGTTCACTGAACCTACTTTCTCGCGCGAAGCTTGACGAAATCAAGCACTTCGGCGGCATCGGTCAGGTGATCCGGCGCAATACGGCCATTGGTCGAATAGGTCACTAACGTGTTGTTGTGGCCGAGATATTGCGCGACCTGAGTGATCGGGATGGCGCTCGATACCATCGCCACGGCGGCGCTATGGCGGATCGTGTGAAGAGTGACGGCTTTCAGGCCGGACCTGCGCACAGCCCCTTCAAAGCCCTTGCGGATGCTGGCGACGGGCTGCCCTCCCCATTCCACCACATGCTCCGACAGCGCCGAATCCTTGGCTGTCTACAATGCCGCCAGAAGCCCGCGGTTGATCGGGACAATGGCACCGATTGTTGATTTCCACCCAGAACTGAGCCGGAAAGTCGCCTAATTTTCACTGAGAATTGAGCCATGTGAACCTTCCCCCATAGCGGTGAGCGACGGGGCAACGGAGTGATCCGCATGGGACT
>NZ_WMIE01000027.1 GCF_009711225.1 Paracoccus aestuariivivens
GGTTCTCTCGGAAAAGCCGGACACCGCGTTCGCGAAGTTCGGCAGGATAGGCGGGGGTGAATTTCTGCTTCGTCATAGGGCTCATCCTTCGAGTGTTTTACTCTCCGGTAAACCCGGGGCGGTTCACTCGATACCATGCGGATACGCACGCTCGTCGCGGTGGGCCGCCACCCGCTGGACACCTCCACTCAGCTCACGAACCAGATCCGAGGATTGATGAAGACATTCGGCCTGCTTGTGCCGAAGGGGAGGGGCCGTGTCGTCGAGAGCCATGCTCGCAGGCTGCTTGACGCGCGTGCGGGACTGACGCGGATCATCGTGTCTTTGCTCGAAAGCTGGGATGATGTCCGCTTTTGCGCTCTCTGGATTGAAGGCAGGATGTCGGACCAGCGTCAGCGATCTTTGGAATACGATCGAACATGCAATTGAAAAGATGAGCGCATTTCGCAAATTAGCTACGACTGGGGCGGGCTCGGGGACTGGAGGTGCGTAGCAACCCGCCATGACCGCTGTCCAAAAAATCTTCCTCTAGGCAATCGCTCTCGCGGCAACTGTCACCTTCTGGTTATGAATCCCGCCCTAGCTATGGCCAGGCGCTGACACGCCCCGAGCAGATCCGCGCGGTCTGCGACGCCTCGCTCGGGCGGCTGCAGGCCGATGTGATCGACATATTCTAGCAGCACCGCGTTGATCCCGTAGTGCCGTTCGAGGACGTCGCGGGAGCCGTCAAACACCTGATCGCAACTGAAAAGGTGCGCCATTTCGCCATGTCCGAGCCGGACGTTGAATCCCTGTATCGTGCCCAAGCGGTCCAGCCCGTCACGGCGTCGCAGGACGAATATTCGATATGGACGCGTAGGGACGGAAACCAATGGTATTCTTGCCGCCTGCGAGGAACTGGGCATTGGCCTTGTCTCTTACAGCCCGCCGGAGCGGGGCTTCCTGACCGGAGCCATAAGCAAAAAGACCGCATTCGGGTCGAGCAATTTCCGCAAGGGCTCGCGACGCATCGCCCCCGAGGCCATGGAGAAGAACCAGTCTCCGGTCGATCTGCTGCGTCGCGTTGGCAAGGGCAAGAACGCGACACCCGCCAAGATCGCATTGGAGTAACTTCAGGCGCGAAAGCCGTGGATCTTGAGCTGAGCGCTGACGAAATGGCCGGAATCGGGGCCGCTGCTGCCGCAATACCGGTCGAGGGCGAACGTTGCTCCGAGGCGTTGTAGAAATATGTCTGCCCGCAACGCGGGGGAGGCGGCTTTCCGAATACCCGCCCGCCGCTGGCAATCCCGCATTGCCGAAATGTCCAACCTACAAATTCTTGGCTGCACCCGCGGCAAGGCGCTACGATCCCTGATGAGCGCCTCAGGTGATGCATTGGGCGAGTAGGATTGAATTAATGAATAGACCGCTTCGGTTAGGCTACCTGATCCCTCAGTTTCCCGGGCAGACACATATCTTTTTCTGGCGCGAGTTGCAGGCCCTGCAAGAAAAAGGGGTCGAACCGGTTCTGCTCTCGACACGGCCTCCGCCCCAAGGACTGGTTTCCCATGAATGGTCGACCGACGCCGCGGCCAGTACGACATATCTGGCGCAGCCGTCGCCCATGTCCGGCCTGAGCGGGATCGCGCGATTTCCGGCACAGGACTACGCCGCGCTCAAGGGGCAGCCGTTCTCTTTTGCGCGCGATATGATGCTGTCGATGCCCGCAGCCGATCGACTGGTGAAAACGGCCAAAGAACGCGGCATCGATCACGTCCATGTTCACTCTTGTGGCCGCGCGGCGCTGATCGCCGCGATGGCCTATCGCATGGGTGGACCGCGCTACTCACTGACATTGCATGGACCACTGGAGGATTATGGGCCGGGACAGCACTATAAGTGGAGGTATGCGCAATTCGCGACAATCATCACCCGAAAGCTGCTGGATGAGGTCGGCTCGGCGCTGGCGGACAGCCTGCCCTCTCGGGTCGAGGTTCAGGCGATGGGCGTGGACACGAACCGGCTGAAACGCATCGACCCTTGGGTTCCGCCTGCCCCTGACAGCCAGATCCGCATTACTTCCTGCGGACGGCTGAACCGGATCAAGGGTCATCAGGATCTGCTGGAGGCTGTGGCCCTTTTGCGGGGGCAGGGTCATGACGTCGACCTGACCATCGCGGGTGAGGACGATGACGGCGGCTCGGGGTTCCGTTCGGTGTTGCAGGCGCGGATTACCGAACTGGGCCTTGATCGCGCGGTCACATTGCTGGGCGCGGTATCCGAAGCCGAGGTGCATCGCCAGCTTCTCTCGACACATATCTTCGCGCTGGCAAGCTGGCACGAGCCGTTGGGGGTCGCGCTGATGGAGGCAATGTCCTGCGAAGTGCCAACAATCGGTACGGCGGCAGGAGGGGTCGCAGAATTGATCACGCATGGCGAGCACGGCTTGCTGGTGCCGCCCCGCAACCCCGAGGCGTTGGCTGACGCAATCCTGCGGCTTGTAAATGACCCTGATCTGGCCCGACGGTTGGCATCGGCTGGCAGGGAACGGGTGGTTTCCAAATTTGGCGCTGCTGCCGGCGCCGAAACTCTCGTCCGCCTGATCGGGGAATCCGTATCGGCGTAAAGCATGTTTTCCTGCCGGTAGAGCCAATCCTTATCCCGTTAGCCGACTGTTTACGCTTCATGTTTACGCTGTGGTCAAATTTGCCCTTGCGGGGCGAATTGAATCAGTCGGCTACGGTGGGCGCCTCTCGATGGTTAATGCAAGATTGCTCGGTCGGCTTCACGACCCTGAAGGTCAGATGTCCTGCCCGCAAGGTTGGCAGGAACATTTCCTCTCGGCGGGTGACGCACTATTCGATCAGGATAGGCTGGCGGATCGCCTGTTCCTGATTGCCGATGGATGTCTGGAAACGACCTTTGACGGGGGGACTCTGGACCAGTTGGGTCGGGGCGATGTCCTGATCGGCCCCTCGGCATTTGAAGGGTTGGGGGACCATCCGGCGACTGTATCGGCGGTGACCGCAAGCAAGCTGTACTCGCTGGAAGTACCGGATCTGGTCAAGTTGAAGGGCGATTCTCCGGAGGTCTATGATCGGTTTCTAGCGGCTGCGCTGCGTGACGCCTGCTATCGACTTGATCATGCGAAGCAAAGCGTTGGCTTTCACGGAATGGGTGCGGACCTACGGCGCAGGGTCGCGGCTCCCCGATCTTTCTCACCGCCCCGAATGTTTCCCTTCCCGCGTGGGACGGGGGCCGTTTTCGCCGAGGAAGCCGACGCCACCCCCATGCCTCGCTTTGCGCCTAAAGGGCATATCCTGTTCCGGGAAGGCGCGTTGGTTCGTTCCATCCACCTTCTCGTCAGTGGTGACGTCGCAATTCACCGACAATCGCCCCAAACCGTGACCACGCTTGCGGCTGGCTCGTTGCTTGATGCCGCGCCGTGCGTGGCGGGCGAGAAACGCACAACCACCGCCGTTGCCCTCGCCGACACGTGGTTCTTTGAATTCCGGCTTGCTGCCAGTTATGCGTCGACATGCGACCACGCAGTTAAGGAAGCAGTTCTGGCGCCATTGCATGGCTGGTTACGGCAGTCACACTTCAGCCCTGACGGGGTTCGTGGCGGACAGGCAGGATCACCCGATTCTATCGCAGCCAATCCGGACGAAATCTGCCGCGCCGGACATCCCGTGAATGGTAGCACCGCAAATACGGCGGATGACGAATTCGCGGACCATTGCAAGCTTATTCGCGAGTCCCTGATCGGCAAGGACGTGGCGATCGAGACGCCTTTCGGCCGCAAGAAAATGGTCTATGCCGATTACACTGCATCGGGTCGTTCGCTGACATTTATCGAAGATTTCCTGCGCGAGCGGGTCCTGCCGCTTTACGCGAATACCCATACCGAGGCATCCGCAAGCGGCGCGCAGACCACGCGCCTGCGCGAAGAGGCGCGCGCTGCGGTCGCGAGTTCTGTGAATGCGACCGAAGTTGACGAGGTGATTTTTGTCGGCTCGGGGTCAACGGCGGCGATCAACCGTCTGGTCGATATTCTGGGGCTACGAACAGCAAAGGCTGGCGAGGTCCGATCCGACCGAGCCGTCGTTTTCATCGGCCCCTACGAACATCACAGCAATATCCTGCCTTGGCGACACAGCGAAGCCGATGTTGTCGAAATTCCGCTCGATGATGCCGGAGGACTTGATCTGGTCGCATTGCGCCATGCGTTGCAGCAGTATTCGGACCGACCTTTACGGATCGGATCATTTTCGGCGGCTTCGAACGTCACCGGCATTTTGACGCCGGTGGATGAGGTGACGACGCTGCTTCACGCCCATGGCGCGCTGTCCTTCTGGGACTATGCGGCAGCGGCACCTTATCTTTCCATCGACATGAATCCCGCGCAGGAAGGTGCCAGAAAGGATGCGGTTTTCATTTCACCGCACAAATTCGTGGGCGGGCCGGGAACGCCCGGAGTTCTGGTCGTAAAGCGGCACTTGATCCAAAGCAGGATCCCGACTAATCCCGGCGGCGGCACGGTCGACTATGTGACCTCCTCGGATGCCGAATATTCGGAATCGGTCACCCACCGTGAGGAATCCGGCACTCCTGCAATCATCGAGTCGATCCGCTGCGGCTTGGCGTTCCGCCTGAAAGATCAGGTTGGCGCATATCACATTCATCAGGCCGAGCGCCGTTACGCACAGGCCGCAATCGATAGTTGGAGCAAGAATCCGAACATCCGGATCCTTGGACCCGCAAAGGCCGACCGGCTGTCGATCGTCTCTTTCCTGATCCGGCATGGTCGCGGCTATTTGCACCATAATTTCGTGGTTGCGGTACTGAACGACCTGTTCGGATTGCAGGCGCGCGGCGGTTGCTCCTGTGCCGGTCCCTATGGCGCCCGGCTGCTCGGTCTGGATGACTCCGCGAGCGCGGCTTTCCGCGAACTCACACTTCAGGGGCTGAACTGCTATAAGCCCGGCTGGGCGCGGGTGAACTTCAACTATTTCATTTGCGAAGAAGAGTTCAGCTATATCGTCGAAGCTGTCCATCTTGTCGCGACGCATGGTCACGCGCTGTTGCCGGAATATCATTTGGATCCCGCATCCGGCCTATGGACGCATCGGTCTGGCACAGCGTCCCGGTTGGCAAGCTTGTCTGATCTGGTTGTTGCCAATGGCTCAGCGCGATGGGCTCCTGCTGCGATGGTCGCTGGCGATGCGGTACTTGTCCGGCAACTGGAGATGGCCCGCAAGACGCTTGCCTCCGCAGCTGATGCAGCGCCTAAGCAGTCTGCCTTGCCAAATTTGTCGAGCCTCGAACGGGATTGGAGATGGTTCTCGCTGTCCAATGAGCAGGCATTTGGGCCGCAGGGTTTCGACTTCGTTGACGGTCCGCAAGCGGAACGCGAAAGGATCTTCGACAACACACTAACGGCAGAAAGCGGAATGCAAGATGTCGCATACGGGCGCACAGAGCGACAAGTATCGATACGTCCGGAGATTTCGACAGCAGGTAAAGCAAGTCTACGTCGCGCAGCGCCCTGCTAGTCGACGCTGTCAGGTGCCGGAGTTGGAGAATTGAAATGGGAGGTTCCTGGCGCTCGCGCGGATCGGAACTGACAAAGAAATACGGGATGGAGGGTGAAGTGACCGAGATACAGGCATCGCAGCAGGATGGCATGAACATCCCCAAAACCTACGGCATATCGGTCTTGGGCCTGCACGGGGCTGGTCAGGAAATACGATCCGGCGTGTTTGACGAAAATCAGGTTCGAGCTGCGGCGGGCATCACGATGCTCATGGGCGCGATAGCCTTGGTCTGCGCCTATTCTGCGAAAGAATACCTGCCGATCCAAACTGTCACAACCTTCTTTTTTATGGAATTCGTGATTAGGGTGCGCTTCGGGCTGCAATACAGCCCGCTGGGTCATGTTGTGCGCCTGATAACGCATCTGCCACCGCAATGGGTATCGGCAAAGCCGAAGCGCTTTGCTTGGACACTCGGGCTTGTGCTCTCCTTTGCGATGATGGTCATTACGAATGCCGATATTCGCGGACCGTTGCCGCTGACCATTTGCCTCGTCTGCTTGTCACTGATGTGGCTGGAATCGGTGCTTGGCCTATGCCTCGGTTGCGAGATCCACGCTTGGCTTGTCCGTCGCGGCTGGATGTCGAAGGATGAGGCGTTCGAAATCTGCGCCAGCGGAGCGTGCAATATCGACGGGCATCCGTCGGGGGACAACCGTAGCTCGGACTCGGTTCGATAGGGCAGTCCCATGCCAGCGGCCGGAACGTGGTGATATTGTGGGATCCGTCCAGGGTTGCGCCAATCCATGGTGCCAACGGGCGGCCGCGCGCACGGGACGGGTCGTAGTGAGCAGCGTTTCTGTCCCTTTGACGACGGCGTTTCAGTCCATGGCCATGGCGGGGCCATTGAAACCGGCAGAAAGTGCTACGCCTTCGCGGTGTTCAGTCCACGTTACAGATGAATATTTCTATGACCCTTCAACGGCCCCGGTGGGCGTCCTGTGTGACGCAAGCCCCGTCGACGTTTGGCTATCCCGAAACGAACGCATACAAAGACATCTTGCTCGTCCGGATGGCTTGACAGAGCCATCGTCCTCGTCGAATTTCGCAGTATGGGGATCCGCGATCTCCCCACGAGGCGACAGCCGAAGCTCGCGTTCCGTAATCACCTTGCACCCAAGGGGGAACGCTCATGTCCATGCCCGATGCGATCACGACCGATAAGCTCGCAAAGCTGATCGGCACACCGCGCTGTCCTGCGCTGCTTGACCTGCGTCCGTTGGGGGACCGCTTGTCGGAGCCCCGACTGATCCCCGCCAGCCGCTTGCTTGGCGAGGATGATCTCGAACCTGCGCAATTCAAACGCCTGACAGGCAGCCTTTCCGGCCCAGTCGTCGTGATCTGCTCTGCGGGCCACCGTCGCAGTCAGGGCCTTGCCGCAAAGCTGCGAGCCGAGGGGCTGGCCACCGAATATCTTGAGGGCGGGCATGCCGCATGGACTGCTGCTGGTTACCCGCTTTTCGATGCAAGCAAGCTAACTGCACGTGATGCCGAAGGCCGCTCGATCTGGGTCACGCGCTCGCGACCCAAGATCGACCGCATCGCTTGCCCGTGGTTGATTCGCCGTTTCATCGATCCTCGTGCGGTCTTTCTTTATGTCGCACCCGGCGAGGTCGAAGGCGTTGCCGAACTGTTCGGTGCGATGCCCTTTGATGTCGAGGGGGTCTTCTGGAGCCATCGCGGCGAGCTTTGCAGTTTCGACACCATGATAGCCGAGTTCGGACTGAACCTGCCCGCTCTTGATCGCCTTGCCGCAATCGTCCGTGGCGCGGATACGGCACGGCCGGATCTTGCACCAGAGGCTGCGGGTTTGCTCGCGATCTCGTTGGGGCTGTCGCGGATGTATGCCGACGACCTTGAGCAGCTAGAGGCGGGCATGGGGCTATACGACGCGCTTTATCGCTGGACCCGCGATGCCACGAACGAAACCCATAACTGGCCGACGAACAAACCCGGAGGCGCGCCATGACTGACCGTTCCTTCGGATTGCAAGCGGCAGACAGCCCGAAAACCTACCCCTCGCTGGCCGAGGCCGCCCGGGTCTGGGCGCGGATTGCGGCGCTTTCGTTCGGTGGACCTGCAGGTCAGATCGCGATGATGCACCGCATTCTGGTCGAGGAAAAACGCTGGCTCGGAGACGACCGTTTCCTGCATGCACTGAACTTCTGCATGTTGCTGCCCGGACCCGAGGCGCAGCAACTTGCGACCTATATCGGCTGGCTCATGCACCGGACCTGGGGCGGGGTCATCGCGGGCGTGTTGTTCGTGCTGCCGGGGCTGGTGACGATCATGGCGCTCAGCTGGATCTATGTCATTTTCGGTGAGGTCGGTTTTGTTTCCGGCCTGTTCTTCGGGCTCAAGGCGGCTGTTCTGGCCATTGTGGTGCAGGCCGTGATCCGCGTCGGGAACCGTGCACTGAAGAATCCGGCGATGCGGGTGATCGCCGCGCTGTCCTTTGTGGCGATCTTTGCTCTTGGCGCCCCGTTCCCGCTGATTGTCCTTGTGGCTGCGTTGATCGGCTTTGCTGGCGCGCGGGCGGGGCTGCCAGCCTTTTCGGTTGGGAAGGGGCATGGGGGGCTAGGCGTGACCCATATCGAGGACCGCGAGACCCTGCTGGGCGAGGAACTGGCCGAAATGCCGACCTTGGCGAGACGGGCGGCACTGGCCGCAGGTCTGGTCGCCTTGGCGCTTTGGCTGCTGCCGGTCGCGGCACTGGTCTTGCTGCTGGGGCAGGGGAATGTCTTTGCCGATATCGCGATTTTCTTCTCGAAAATGGCGGTCGTGACCTTTGGCGGTGCCTATGCGGTTCTGGCCTATGTCGCGCAAGAGGCGGTCGGTACCTATGGCTGGCTGGCCCCCGGTGAGATGCTGGACGGGCTGGGCATGGCCGAGACGACACCCGGCCCGTTGATCATGGTGCTACAGTTCGTTGGTTTCCTCGGGGCATTCCGACAAGCAGGATGGGACGTGGCATTGTTGGCCGGAACTCTGGGTGGGCTGCTTGCGACATGGGTGACTTTCGCACCCTGCTTTGCGTGGATCTTTCTGGGGGCGCCCTATATCGAGCGGTTGCGCACGAACAGGGCATTGTCGGCAGCCCTGACTGCGGTCACGGCCGCGGTGGTCGGGGTAATTCTGAACCTCGCGATCTGGTTTGCCATGCATGTGATCTGGCGTGAGGTTGTACGGGTCGAGGTAGCATTCTTCACCTTCGAGTGGCCCGTCCTCAGCTCTCTCGACTTGACTGCGGCGACCCTTGCCGCGCTGGCCATATTCGCGGTGTTCCGGCTGAAGCTAGGCATTGTCACCGTGCTTGTCGGGGCGGCCGGGCTGGGCGGTATAATGAATGCGCTGGGTCTTGTTTGACCGCGATCCGGTCCTGGCTACGCCGCGTGGCAAATGATCATTAATTTTATATTTGAAGCAGTTTTCCTTTATTGTTGACGCGGGAGCGGATAAGACCAAGGACCGAGGCGGCGCTTGCTCGTCTGCACTTCATCGCCCATATGCCAGCGCTAGTTAGGCACATTGCGCGTGCAATATATACTCTCGCCACAAGATTGATAATTCAACCATGAAGCAACTGCCTGATCGGGTTCCTGATGTCCCAAGGATTGGGCAGCCGATGCCCGATCCTGAAACCGTGTTCGGGTTAGGTAAGCCGTCGAACCCTATGCGTCGATTTTTCTTGCCGCAGATAAGTTTTATGTATGAAATTAAATTGACTGAATCAAAAGCTCAAAAAACGCACCACAACAGGAGATCTCCGATGCGCCATATGGCAGTTGCCGCCGCCCTGATGCTGTCCACCGCCACCAGTGCCCTTGCTGCCGAACCGGTCAAGATCGGCGTGTTGCTGACACTCTCCGGCCCGCCCGCAGTGCTTGGTGAACATGCCCGCGACGGGGTGTTGCTGGCCCAGAAGGCGCTGGCCGGAAAGATGGGGGATCGCGACATCGAGGTCGTGGTCGTCGATGACGAGGGCAAGCCCGACATCGCCGCCCAGAAGGCGCGCGATCTGGTCGAGGCTCAGGGCGCAGATTTCGTCATCGGGCCGATTTTCTCCAATATCATGAACGCCATCGCGGCTCCGGTCACCTCGGGCGGCGCGATCCTTGTGTCCCCGAACGCTGGCCCATCGAACTTTGCCGGCAAGGACTGCAACCCCGATATTTTTGTGGCATCGTATCAGAACGACCAGATGCCGCGTGTTCTGGCGCAGCACATGAACGATCAGGGCATCAAGACCGCCTATGTTCTTGCGCCGAACTATCAGGCGGGCAAGGACAGCCTGAACGGTTTCAAATCGCTTTATAAAAGCGAGGTCGCGGGCGAACTTTACGTGCCATTGGGGCAACTGGATTTCTCGGCCGAACTGGCGCAGATCGCTGCCGCCCAGCCCGAGGCTGTCTATGCCTTCATGCCCGGTGGCATGGGCGTGAACCTTGTCAAACAATGGGATCAGGCTGGTCTGTCCTCGATCCCGCTGATGTCGGCCTTTACCGTGGACGAAACGACCCTGCCCGCCGAGCAGGACGCCGCGCTGGGGAAACTGACTGGCTCGAACTGGGCACCCGATCTTGATGTCCCCGGCAATGCCGAGTTTGTCGCGGCCTACAAGGAGGCCTATTCCCGCGTGCCGTCGCTTTATGCCATGGGCGGCTATGATGCCGTGATGTTGATCGAGAGCGCGGTGAAAAAGGCAGGGACCGAGGATCGCGAGGCTCTGCGCGCGGCGCTGAAAGCGGCGGATTTCTCCAGCTTGCGCGGCGAGTTCAGCTTTTCCAGCAACAACTTTCCGGTGCAGGACTTCTATCTGACCAAGGCGGTCAAGGATGCAGATGGCAGCTATCGCACCTCGGTCGTCGAGAAGGTCTTCACCGCAGCAGCCGACGGTTATGTCGCGGAATGCCCGATGAAATGATCTGACAGCGCCGGCCGCGGCCCCATCGAGTAGTGGGGCCGTGGTTGCCGCAGAGATCTCCTCTCGAGGATACGAGATGTTCAACCTATTTCTGCTCCAGCTTCTGAACGGCGCGCAGTTCGGCATTCTGCTGTTTCTGGTCGCAGCCGGTCTGACGCTGGTCTTCGGCATCATGGACTTCATCAATCTGGCGCATGGCGTGCTTTACATGGTCGGCGGCTATGTCATGGCGATGATGATGGGCACGACCGGAAATTTCTGGCTGTCGCTGACGCTTGTCCTGCCGGTCATGCTGGTACTTGGGCTGGCGCTGGAGGTGTTGGTCTTTCGAAGGCTTTATGACCGGTCCCATCTGGATCAGGTTCTGGCGACCTTTGGCCTGATCCTTGTCCTGTCCGAATTGGTCAAGATCCTGTGGGGTTCAGCCCCGCTTTCGGTTCCCATGCCCGAGGCGCTGTCCGGTTCGATCGCGCTGGCGGGACCGATGCGTTATCCGGTCTACCGCATCGCAGTCATTGGCGTGGGTCTGGCCGTTGCGTTGGCCCTGTGGTTCGTCATCGCGCGCACGCGCGTCGGCATGCTGCTGCGCGCGGGGGCGGCCAACCGTGCGATGGTCTCGGCCCTTGGGACCGATATCAACCGTCTCTTCATGCTGGTCTTTGCCGCCGGAGCGATGCTCGCTGGTTTCGCCGGAGCCATCGTTTCGCCAATCCTGTCGGTTGATCCCGGCATGGGGGATTCCATCCTGATCCTGACCTTTGTGGTGATCGTCATAGGCGGAGTAGGCTCGGTCAAAGGCGCGTTTTTCGCAGCACTGCTGGTAGGCATCGTCGACACGTTGGGCAGGATGTTCGGCCCGATCCTGTTGAAGGCGCTGATGGACCCCGCCGCCGCTGCGCAGGCGGGGCGGACCATTGCACCGATGCTGGTCTATATCCTGATGGCTGCCGTACTGTTCTGGCGTCCGACCGGCCTGTTCGGGCGGAGCGTGGCGAGATGACCTACATGACCCAGACCCTGACCGAGCCCCGCGCCGGACTTGCCGCAAGGCTCAAGCTGGCGCTGGCGATCTTCGCGCTTCTTGCTGTGGTCCCGCCGCTGGCTCATGCCATGGGCGAACCCTTTATGATCATCATCGCGACGAGGATGATGGTCTTTGCCATCGCGGCCTTGTCGCTGGACCTGATCCTTGGCCATGGCGCGATGGTGTCCTTTGGCCATGCCGCCTATCTGGGCTTTGGCTCCTATGCGGTCGCGATCCTGTCGCGCGCGGGCATCAGCGACCTGGTGCTGCAGATGGTGGCGGCGGTGCTGGCTTCGGCGCTGTTCGCGCTGGTGACGGGGGCGATCTCGCTGCGCACGCGGGGCGTCTATTTCATTATGATCACGTTGGCTTTCGGGCAGATGGCCTACTTCTTCTTCGTGTCCTTCTCGGCGCTTGGGGGCGATGATGGCGTGGCGCTGGCTGCGCGCTCGACCGTGCTGGGGCTGCCGCTGCTGCAGGGCGAAACCGGGCTGTTCTACGTCACGCTGGGCTTGCTCATCGCGGCATTCGCGGGGCTCTATCTGCTGACGCGTTCGCGCTTTGGCCGCGTCCTGACGGGAACCCGTGAAAGCGCCCTGCGCATGCAGGCGATCGGCTTTCGACCCTTGCCCTACCAGTTGACGGCCTATGTCATCTCGGCCGCAATCTGCGGTGTCGCGGGCGTGTTGCTGGCCAATCAGGCGGTCTATGTCTCGCCTGCCTATATGAGTTGGCACCGTTCGGGCGAGATGATCGTCATGCTGGTTCTGGGCGGCGTTGGCTCGTTAACCGGAGCGATGACGGGCGCGCTTGTCACCGTCGCGCTGGAGGAGGGGCTTGCCCGTTTCTCGGAACATTGGCGGCTGGGCTTTGGCCTGATCCTTGTTCTGGTTGCCCTGTTATCTCCGGGGGGATTGTCCGGGCTGCTGCGCAAGTTCAACCTGCTGAGGGACGACAAATGACGGATGCCCTGTTGCAGGTCCGGAACCTGCGCAAGACCTATGGCGCGCTGAAGGTCACTAACGATGTCTCTCTGGACGTTCATGAAGGCGAGATTCATGCCATCATCGGCCCAAATGGCGCCGGAAAGACGACGCTGATCTCGCAACTGTCGGGGCAATTGCGTCCCGACAGCGGCACGGTGATCTATACCGGGCAGGATATCACCGCGCTTGATATGGCAGCGCGGGTGCGGATGGGGCTGGCGCGCTCGTTCCAGTTGACAACTTTGCTGCCCAGTTTCACCGTTCTGGAAAACGTCGCGGTGGCGGTTCAGGCGCGCGAGGGGTCCTCGTTTCGCTTCTTTCGCCCCGCGTCAACCGAGCGAGCGCTGAACGATCAGGCGATGGAGTGCCTGAACGATGTCGGACTATCGGGAACAGCCTCGCGGCTGGCCGGGGCGCTGTCGCATGGCGAAAAACGCCAGCTTGAACTGGCGATCGCCCTGGCGACGCGGCCGCGCCTGCTGCTGCTGGATGAGCCTCTGGCCGGAACCGGACACGAGGAAGCCGCCCAGCTTGTCGATCTGTTCGGCAGGCTGAAAAGCCGCGTCACCATGATGCTGATCGAGCATGACATGAACGCGGTCTTCGCCTTGGCGGATCGGGTCTCGGTGCTGGTCTATGGCGAAATCGCGGCCTGCGGCACACCGGACGCCGTCCGCAACGATGCCAAGGTCCGCGCAGCCTATCTAGGCGAAGAGGAGGTGGCCTGATGCTTCTGGTCGAAGGTTTGCAGGCATCCTATGGCGACAGCCGCGTGCTGTTCGGCATCGACCTTGCCGTCGCGCGCGGCGAGGTCGTCACCCTGCTCGGCCGCAACGGCATGGGCAAGACGACAACGGTGCGCTCGATTTTCGGGCTGCTGCGGCCTGCGGGGGGGCGTGTCTCGGTCAATGGCCGCGACCTGACCGCCGCTGCGCCGCATCTGATCGCGCGGGCCGGTTTGGGGCTGGTTCCCGAGGGGCGGCAGGTCTTTGCGCCCCTGACGGTCGAGGAAAACCTGATCGCGACCGCCCGCGGTTCGGGAAAGGCGAAATGGACCCTCGACAAGGTCTACCGTCTGTTCCCGCGTCTGAAAGAGCGTCGCCGCAATATGGGCGATCAGCTTTCCGGCGGCGAGCAGCAGATGCTGGCCGTGGGTCGCGCGCTGATGACGAATCCTGCGCTGATTGTTCTGGACGAGGCGACCGAGGGACTTGCGCCGCTGATCCGCGACGAGATCTGGTCATGCCTGCGCCATCTCAAGGATGAGGGCGAGGCTATTCTTGTGATCGACAAGAATGTCGATGCCTTGATTCGCTTTGCCGACCGCCATGTCGTCATCGAAAAGGGGCACGTCGTCTGGTCCGGAAGCACCCCCGAACTGGTCAGTACGCCGGACGTCAAGACCCGCTTCCTGCAGGTCTAAGCGCCATGCATCTGGAGGCAATCACCTGCCACCAGATGCTTTATATATAAATAAATTATATGTCCTCCGCACCAGAGCATGGCGACTTTGCACGTAAAATGGCCGTTGCATCGAAGTTATTGCGAGAGAACAAATATTAAGCTTGAAATAATTCATACCTAAAGCTTCACTCGTATCAAATCATAATAACGGGGAGGCTCTGATGCTCGGTCTCAGCGCTCATGTAGATACGTTCTGCCGCGACAATCTTCCGGCCGAGGCCGATCAGCCGGTCTTCAATCTTGGCAGCTTTCAATATCCGGAACGCCTGAATGCGGCGGTCGAACTGACCGATGCCATGGTCGAACGGGGACATGGCGAGCGGATCGCGGTGGTCGGACAGGGACGCAGCCGCAGCTATGCCGAACTTGCCGACTGGACCAGCCGTATCGCCCGCGCGCTGGTCGAGGATTACGGCGTCAAGCCCGGCAATCGCATCCTGATCCGCTCGCCCAATACGCCTGCTTTGGTGGCCTGTTGGCTGGGGGCGACCAAGGCAGGGGCGGTGGTGGTGAACACCATGCCTCTTTTGCGCAAAAAGGAACTGCTCCAGCACACGGAAAAAGCCGAGGTCTCTCTTGCGCTGTGCGACATGCGGATGCTGGACGAGATGCAAGCCTGCATGGCGGAAAGTGCCCATCTGAAGCGCATCGTTACCTTTGACGGCACTGCGGGGCTTGAGGGCGAGTTGGACCGCGTCGCCGACGTCAAGCCCTCTGGGCCGTTCTGGGTCGAAACCGGACGGGACGATGTGGCGCTGCTGGGCTTCACCTCGGGCTCGACCGGAGTTCCCAAGGCCACGATGCATTTCCATCGCGACTTGCTGATCATCGCTGACGCCTATGCCAGAGAAGTGCTGGACGTTCAGCCCGAAGATGTCTTTGTCGGCTCGCCGCCCTTGGCCTTCACCTTCGGGTTGGGCGGGCTTGCGATCTTTCCGCTGCGCTTTGGTGCGCAGGCCGTTTTGCTGGAAAAGGCCGCGCCCGCTGATCTGATCGGCATCATCCAGTCGCATAGGGCGACGATCTGCTTCACCGCGCCGACCGCCTATCGCGCGATGCTGGCCGCGATGGAGGAGGGGGCGGATCTATCCTCGCTGCGTTGTGCCGTCTCGGCGGGCGAGACCTTGCCCGCCCCCGTCTTCGAGGCTTGGAAATCCAAGACCGGACGTCCGATGCTGGATGGTATCGGCGGGACCGAGATGCTGCATATCTATATCTCGAACCGGTTCGAGGATGCCCGCGCCGGATGCACCGGCAAGCCGCTGACCGGATATGAGGCGAAGGTCGTTGATGACGAGATGAATGAGGTCCCGCGGGGAACGCCGGGTCATTTGGCGGTGCGTGGGCCGTTGGGCTGCCGCTATCTGGCTGACGCGAGACAGGCGAAATACGTGCGCGACGGCTGGAACCTGCCCGGCGACACCTTCATTCAGGATCAGGATGGCAGCTTCCGTTTTGCCGCCCGCTCGGACGATATGATCGTCGCTTCGGGTTACAACATCGCTGGCCCCGAGGTGGAAGCCGCGCTGCTTGCCCATCCTGATGTCGCGGAATGCGGTGTCATCGGGGCGCCGGACGAAGAACGAGGCACGATCGTACAGGCCCATGTCGTCTTGCGCGCGGGAATTGTGCCGGATGCGGATAAGGTTCGGGAATTGCAGGATTTCGTCAAGCAGACGATCGCCCCTTACAAATATCCCCGCTCGGTCATTTTCACCGATGCACTGCCCAAGACGGAAAGCGGCAAGATCCAGCGTTTCCGCCTGAAGCAAGGCGCGTGACGTCGTTCCGATACATATGGCAAGCAGACAATCGAATACCTGCCGTGACTCGGCAGCAACGACAGGCCAACAGGAGAAAGCCGATGATCAAAGACTTGGAAGGTGGCGTTACAAAAAGCGGCGAGGGCTTTGACGCGGTCGAGTGGAATATTCTTGGACAGAGGTACTTTCCGAAGTCCGAATGCGCCTCTAGCTTCTCGTTCGAAGCGAATTCGGAGCCGGGCCAGTTCGTTCCGGTCCATATTCATCCGACGCAAGACGAATTCATTCTGGTGCAACAAGGCGAACTTGAGCTGAAGCTGGACGGGAAATGGATGACTGCCAAGGCGGGTGATCTCGTCCGGATGCCACGCGGCGTTCCCCACGGTTATTTCAACAAATCGGACAAGCCGGCGCGAGGTTTGTTCTGGGTCTCGCCCGCCGGAAAATTACCCGATTTGTTCCGCGTTCTGCACAACATGAAGGATGTGGAAGAAGTGGTGCGGGCTTCGGCTGCGCATGAGGTGGACTTCCTGCCACCGGAAGCCAACGACTAGACGTCGCTTGGCACAGACTTGCTAGCGCGATGCACCACCTGAAACGGCCAGACTCGTAATCTGGCCGTTTGTAGTTGCTAGACGGTTGCCGCGATGGCGCTCGTGTCGCAGGCAACGCGGCTATTGGGTTGCGCTATTGGAACCCGCAGCGTCAATCCTTACCGAACAGGTCGCGGGTGAAGGTCTTGTCAGCGACATCGTCCAACTCGGCAGCATTCCGGTTCGACAGGATGACGTCGGCCTCGGCTTTGAATGCCGCAAGATCGCGGACCACGCGGGAGTTGAAGAAATGTTCTTCCGGCAGAGCGGGTTCGTAGACGATAACCTCGATCCCCTTCGCCTTGATACGCTTCATGATGCCCTGAATGGCACTTTCCCGGAAATTGTCCGAGCCTTCCTTCATCACCAGCCGGTAGATCCCGACGACCTTCGGACGGCGTGCGATGATCTGGTCGGCAATGAAATCCTTGCGCGTCGAGTTCGCTGCCACGATCGCATGGATCAGGTTTTGCGGCACAGCCTGATAGTTTGCCAGAAGCTGGCGGGTATCCTTGGGCAGGCAATAGCCGCCATAGCCGAACGAGGGGTTGTTGTAATGTGTCCCGATACGGGGATCGAGCCCGATCCCACCGATGATCTGACGGCTATCCAGCCCATGCACCAGCGCGTAGCTGTCCAACTCGTTGAAATAGGCCACACGCAGCGCAAGATAGGTGTTGGCGAACAGTTTGATCGCCTCGGCTTCGGTCGAGTCGGTAAACAGAAGCGGCACGTCCTGCCGGATGGCACCTTGCTTGAGCAGATTGGCAAAGCGCTCGGCCCGCTCGCTGCGCTCGCCCACGACGATGCGCGAAGGATGCAGGTTGTCGTAAAGCGCCTTTCCCTCGCGCAGGAATTCGGGGCTGAAGACCACGTTCGGATTGCCGGTCTGTTCCTTGATCGAGGCGGTGAAGCCCACAGGAATCGTTGACTTGATGACAATGACCGCGTCCGGCGCCAGGGCCGCGACCTGATTGATGACCGCTTCCACGCTGGATGTGTCAAAACGGTTGGTGACCGCGTCGTAGTTCGTCGGCGTAGCGACGATGACAAATTCGGCTCCGGTATAGGCGTCCACCGGATCAAGCGTTGCCCGCAGGTTCAGATCGCGATTGGCCAGATAATCCTCGCACTCCGCGTCGATGATGGGCGAGCGACGGTCATTGACCAACTGGACGCGCGGTGCCGAAAGGTCCAGGGCAACGACCTCGTTGTGCTGCGCCAGCAGAATAGCGTTCGACAGCCCGACATAACCCAGTCCGGCAACAGCAATTTTTGTCATCAACAATCTCACTTTATGTCTTTGAGGCCGTCCATGTAGCAGCCCTGCAACTTCTGTGCCCGGTGCCCGCGAGCTGTCCGAGCGGTATCCAATCACCAGATAACAACAACAACAGGCGTCTGCCAGTTCGGGCCAGACGAACCATAATCGTCAGGGTTGAACAAGGGGATCGGTCGCTTTGGAAGACCATTCTTTCGGAGCCAATCTTCGAGGGGTACAGGTTTGCCCTGCAATCGGGCAGGTCGAAGCTGCTGGTAATCCACGCGCAGCATGCTGCGGTCGGCCTGATCTCGGGGTCCGGGGGCGTCGGATAAATGCCGCCGAAGGGCAAATGTTTCGCCGAAGTCACCACCGCAAGAACCGGCCACGATCACCACGACGATTCGGAAGGTGACAGATCGGCAGGCCGCGCCGGTTCCGGTTGCGGCGCGAGATCTTTCAGCCAGCGCCAGTGACATTACCGTGCCGGCCTGCGCCGCGTCATCGCGGCAAGCGCGTGTTGCCACCTTCCCTTTCTGCCAGTCATACACTACCAAGTGCGAATGTCTTTGGAACGGTGTGCGGTATGATAGCAGTGGGACGGTATGGTTGAGAACGCACTGATGGAACGCGGAAACGTCGCGAACGAGCGTCCTTGGCTGATTTTGACCCTTCGGCGCACGGGTGGGACATCACTGACGACGTTCCTGTCAACAATATCGACTTTTCCGCGCATCGAACACGAACCTTTCAACAGTGAACGCATCTTCGGAGGCATTACGCGCGCCTTTCAGGAAACGTCCGACATTGAGCGGATGACCGCCGAAGTCAGAACGGCACTGGAGCGGCGCCCGAACATCAAACATTGCGTCGAGGTCGTTCCGCTCGAGATCACCCGCGCCATTATCGATACCTGTCACGCGCTGGGGTACCATTTCATCGTATTGACGCGGCGGGACGAGAGCCGTCGCCTCGGTTCGCTGCTGTTGGCTCAGGCCACCGGAGCATGGGGTCCCAAGGAAGCCAAAGAGATCTACCCCCAGATCATCTCCGGCGCGGTGAAGCCTGCGCCGATCCCGCTGGACAAGGTCCGCGGCAGGGTAACGCAAGATTATTACTCCATCGGCCGCACGCTGTCCCTGCTGCGCAACCGGCGGATCGATCCATCGTGGTACCTGTTCGAGGAACTCTATTTCGGCGATGAGTCGATTGCGACCCAGGCGCGCACCATCGCGGCGAATTTGGGTGTGGACATCAGTATGGATGACCCAAGGCTGCAGGCCTTCGCACAGAACGAAAGCCAGCGCTCCTCGTCTATCGGACCCTACATCCCCAATTTCGACAAGGCGGAAGCCTTGCTGCGACATCTCTGCGCAAGCTAGGCGATCAGGCAAATATAACGTCTGACGCGATATTCTTGCGCGATGGGAAGCGTCATTGGTCGGGCGATGGGCCCGACCTTGGTACCTAAGCGGGCAGGACTGCCCTCAACGCCCGCGCAAATTGTCCATGACCGTGCGTTTGTCAAGGATCAACGGGGAACCGACCGGTTGGATGCTGGCCTTTGCTGGCCCGGAGGTAAATAACCCAAGCGTTCCAACACTGGTACCGGCAATGGAACCTGCCAACAAAGGAAACTGACAATGGATAAAATCAGGACTGTGCTTTCGGCAACAGCCATGCTTTGCGCGACGACCGCTATTGCGGGCGCAGAGCCAATCAAGGTCAAGGTCTTTGTCGGATCAATGTTCGAGATCGGCGAGAATACCGGCGACCGTGCCGGAGAATTCCAGAACTGGTACGAGCGCTACTGGAAAGACAGCACGCCGCACGAAGTCAAAGGAGCCTTCCGTCCGGTTCATTGCAATCAGGACGGGGTCTGCGGCTCGGTGCTTGGCATGGGCAAGGTCAATTCCTCGGCCTCGATGCAGGCGATCCTGCTGGATCCGGAATATGACTTCTCGGAAGCCTATTTTATCCTTTCGGGCGTGGCGGGCACACCACCGTCGCGGGGCACCATCGCCGATGTCAGTTGGGGCACATGGCTGGTCGATTACGATCTGGGGCATCGCTGGGCCCCCGAAGAAGGAGAGGCCGGAGCGTCGGTCTTCATGCCCCGGAAGGGCTATGAGGCATACCGGCTTTTCCAGCTGAATCCCGAGCTTGTCGGATGGGCGGTCGATCTGTCCAAAGACGTCCAGTTGCAGGATTCGGATTCCGCCCGCAGCTATCGTATGCGCTATCCTGACGCGGCGGCTCAGGCCGCGCCATCGGTCAAGACCGGCACGCATATGACCGGCGACACGTTCTTTCACGGTCCCGGCCTGTCGAACGAGGCCCAGTATATCGCCAAGCTTTACGGCGCGGACGATTACCTGATCACCGAGATGGAGGCAGCCGCGATCGCCTTGGTCATCAACCGGACCCACGGGACCGACCGCGTCCTCAGCTTGCGTGGAGCGGTCAATTTCGATCAGGGGAACCCGAACGAAACGACGCTTCAGCACCTTGATCCCGCGCCGGGTGAAACCGCAGGCGGCTTTGCCGAAACCGTGTCCAACATCACCGCAGTCGGCGCGCCATTGGTCGACACGATCGTGGCGAACTGGGACGAATGGCACGACGGCGTACCGGCCCGCAGCAAGTAAGGCCCTGTCGGGCTGGTGTCGCTCCGGTAGATCGGGGCGACAGCTTTGCTGGTCACGACGCGGCCACATCATCCGGTCGCTTTGGTCCGCATTTTTTTTTACGCTCGTGTCCGATCTGGCGCATCCTGTTCGTCATCTCATCATGGACCCACAGGGGTCGCTTGCAGAGAGGAGTGGACAATGCGTGTGATGGTTCTGGTCAAGGCGACCGAGGAAAGCGAGGCGGGCGAGATGCCTACGGCGGAACTGCTGGGGCAGATGTTGGCCTTTAACGAGCAATTGGCGAATGCGGGTATTTTGCTTGCGGGCGATGGGTTGAAGCCCACGACCAAGGCGAAACGCGTGCATATCACCGGCGCTGATCGCCGTGTCGTCGATGGTCCGTTTGCCGAAACCCATGAACTTGTCGCGGGTTACTGGCTATGGCAGGTCCGCGATATGGACGAGGCGGTCGAATGGGCGCGGCGCTGCCCGCCTCCGATGCCGCGCGAAGGCGTGCTCGAGATCCGGCCGCTATACGAGGCCGAGGATTTCGGCGAGATCGCTGATGCCGAGCAATCCGGCCGCTGGGACGATCTGACCCAACGCATGCGGTTCTGACGCCATGTCCGCAGCGGATCCCAGCCGTATCGCGGCCATTTTCCGCATCGAGAGGGCGCGGCTGATCGCCAGCCTCGCCCGCCATTTGCGCGGTGATCTGGCCCTGGCCGAGGATCTTGCGCAGGATGCACTTGTCGCGGCACTGGAAGTCTGGCCGCGACAAGGCGTTCCCGACAATCCCGGTGGCTGGTTGCGCACCGTCGCCAAACGGAAGTCGATCGACGAGATCCGTCGCCGCCGCATGTCGCATCGCAAATATGTCCTGTTCGGCGCCGAGATGAACAGCTACCAAGAGGCTCCGGACATGTCCCGCGTCGATCCCGAAGACCCTGATGATCTTCTGGCGCTGATCTTTGCGGTCTGCCATCCCGCACTTGAACCCCGCGCGGCCTGCGCCTTGGCGCTGCGTCTTCTGGCGGGGCTGACCGTGCCCGAGATCGCGCGCGCCTATTTCAGCAGCGAAGATGCCGTGGCCCGTCGTATCACCCGCGCCAAGACGACATTGCGCAATAGCGCGCAGGCCTTCGAGGTTCCCTATGGCAAGCAACTGGAATCGCGGCTGGGAACGGTTCTCGAGATCCTGTATCTGATCTTCAACGAAGGCTATGCCGCTAACCAAGGCGTCGATCCGGTCCGGCCGGACCTTTGCGGCGAGGCCACCCGCCTGAGCCGTATTCTGGTGCGCCGGATGCCGCATCATTCCGAGGTCTGGGCGCTTCTGGCGCTGATGGAGTTGCAAGCCTCGCGCCTGCACGCCCGAATGGGTCCTGACGGGATCGCGCTGCGGCTGGACGAACAGGACCGCGCGTTATGGGATCACCACGCCATTTTGCGCGGTCGGGCGGCGCTTGCCCGTGCCGATGCATTACGCGCGTCGGATGCGCCCTATCTGCTGCAAGCCCAGATCGCCGCCTGCCATGCGCGGACCGGATCCGACCCGACCGACTGGCCACGGATTGCTGCGCTTTATGACCGGCTGGTCGAGATCCGGCCAACGGCTATCGTCGCCTTGAACCGCGCCATCGCATGGTCGATGGCGGAAGGCCCCGAAGAAGGGCTGGTTCACCTTGCCGATCTGGAGGCTGGTGGACAGTTGCAAAGCCATGCCCCGCTGCATGCCGCAATCGCGGATTGCCTGTACCGCAGCGGACGACAGGGCCTTGCCGCCCGCCGCTACAGATTGGCCGCAAGCCTGAGTCTGAACGAGGCGCAAAGGGGCTTTCTGATTGCCATGGCAAAACTGTCGGAGGCCGAAGCCTAGTTCCTGCATTCCCCGATCTGGCGTGTATCACGGTTTGCAGCATTTACTGCCCGCGAACAAAGCAGGGAGGAGACGGTAAACGTCTCCTCCCCGTATTCAAGTCATCCGTTCGGGCCGTTTGCGGTTATCCGGCAAGCAGCATCGTCTTGACCGCCAGACCGTCGATTTTCGCGCGAAGTACGGCGGGGACTAGTCGGCGGGCCGAAATGCGCGGACGCTGCATCTCGGGGATGACCCGTTCCGAACCGTACATGCTGAGATATTCGTGGTAATTGTCGAATGCCCGACGACCCACATAATCGACGAAGGTTTCGGCGGGCACGCCATTCGCAAGGATCACATCATGCGCCTCGGTCTCGATATGGTAGTAGGTGACACGCTCGGGCAAGGTCTCGACGGGATCAAAGACGATGCTTGTGCCGTTCACCAACGCACCGGCGTTGATTGCGAGATCCGCGATGACCAAGGCATGGGCGGCCGTCAGCACCAGATCGCGATGCGGCATGCCCGCGCCAAGCGCGCCCTCCTTGACGCGAACGGGAACAAACCGCTCGGCGGGCGTATAGACCTTGTGTAGGGTCTGGCGCGCGATCCATTTGATCTCGACGCTGCGTCCATCCTTGGTCAGGACGTGATCTCCGATTTCCAGCAATTCGACGGGGATCTCGCCCTTCGGGGTTGCGATCAGCGTGCCTGCAGCAAAGCATTCGGGGAACGGGTCAGTGTTGACATCATCCGGCGTGAAATCCGTCGGATAGCTGGAGGTATCGGTCGAGGAGGACACCAGATAGACCGTTCCATTGCCCGAAGTGTTCGAGAAAACCAGATAATCCGTGCCATCGATGTTAATGACACCTTCGTATTGCCCCGCAAGACCGGCAGGGCTGCTCGTGTTCTCGCCGACTTCGAAGTTCTCGTTGTCAAGCGCGCCGCCATCGGTCGTTGTCAGCGTGGTGTCGTATGGGACGGGACTGGAGGAAATGGCAGATCCCTGCTCACCGGAGGTGTCACCCGTGATTAGCGTATATGTTGGAGGGGTCGTGCTGCTGTCTACGCGGTATAGTGCTGCAGAACCAATTTCGTAACTGGCAGTCATGGTCGGATCCCTTACAAACTGGCATTTTATGGCATTTCGTGAGGTATTCTGCACTAGGCTTCGACGCAGCTGTCAGACCGATACTTCAGTCAAGCTGACCTAATCACGCGAAGCATTACAATAAGGCGAGCCGGTCGTTTTTTTGTCAACCCGCAAGTGCTTACTTTCCGCCTTAGCAAAAACGATTTGTCGAATATGCAACCGTTACGGTATCGCGTTGCTGTCAATCTCATCCGCTGACGATCAACACGCCATTCCGCAAAACCACCGGAACCGCATCCAAGCCGCACTCAGCGCCATCGACGGCATCGCCCGTGTCGATCGCGAAACGCGCGCCATGGACAGTGCAAAGCAGTTTCGTTCCATCCGCCGATAAAAGCTGGCCGCCATGATAATCCAGCGGCAGATACTGGTGCGGACAGGCGTTAACGTAAGCGCGAAAGTCCTCGCCCCAGCGCATGACGAGCATCGGGAAAATGCCGTTCTTCGTCTGTAGCGACAGGGACAGCACTCCGTCGATTTCGGCAGCGTCGCAGATCCGCGTGCCGACAGTCGGGGCAGAGGAATAATCGGTCCACGCCATGGGAATTCCGTTGAAATGCCCCCCGCAATCTGCGGGGAGGCGATTACTTATTTCACAGCGGCAAGAACACCACGGCGGACCTGATCTTCCTCGATCGACTCGAAAAGGGCACGGAAATTGCCCTCGCCGAAGCCGTCATCGCCCTTGCGCTGGATGAATTCGAAAAAGATCGGGCCAATCACTGTCTTCGAGAAAATCTGCAGCAGGATGCGGGTCTCGCCGCCGCCGACAACGCCTTCGCCGTCGATCAGGATGCCGTGCTTTTTCATGCGGTCGAGCGGTTCGTCATGGTCTTTCACTCGACGATGCGACATCTCGTAATAGGTGTCGGGCGGACCGGGCATGAAGTCCATTCCAGCCGCTTTGATCCGGTCCGTGCCTGAATAAATGTCGTTCGAGGCAATGGCGATATGCTGGATTCCCTCGCCCTTGTATTCCCTGAGATATTCCTCGATTTGGCTGTGATCGTCGGTGGATTCGTTGATCGGGATGCGGATCTTGCCGTCGGGCGAGGTCAGCGCGCGGCTGACCAGTCCCGTCTGTTTGCCTTTGATGTCGAAATACTTGATCTCGCGGAAATTGAACGTGTCGTGGTAGAACTTGTACCAAGTGTCCATATTGCCACGAATGACGTTATGGGTCAGGTGGTCGAGATAGAAGAAGCCGAAGCCTTCGGGTTTCGGATTGGCTTCGCCGAGCCAGTCGTAATAGGCGTCATAGGCACTGCCTTCCGCACCGTATTTGTCGATGAAGTAAAGCAGCGAGCCGCCGATGCCATAGACGGCGGGGGCCTCGATCGACTTGCCGCTGCCGGTATATTCGGTCGCGCCCAGATCCAGCGCGCGTTTCAGGGCGACCTGCGCATTGACCACGCGCCAGGCCATTGCAGGGGCGCAGGGGCCGTGCTTAGCCACGAACTCCGCTGCGTGGCTGTCGGCTTCGGCATTCAGCAGGTAGTTGATGTCACCCTGACGGTAAAGGGTGATGTCCTTTGTCTTGTGCTTGGCGACCGGCACGAAGCCCATCTGCCGAAAGATCATGTCCAGTTTTTCCGGTTGCGGATGGGCGTATTCGACGAACTCGAAACCATCCGTTCCGGCAGGGTTTGCCGCGCTGATGGTCGCCTTGGGTGCGTCATGCGGGAATGGACCCATGATCTTCTCCTTCTGGATGCGTTCCTTGCTTTAGCAACGATATTGCCATTCCCGTCTTGCGCGATGCTTGCAAATCACGCCCCGTATCCGCTATTTTCGCATGAAGCACGCGCGTATCGACGATTGGATGCACGTTATGGAACTAGACCTGTTCGACATTGCGATTCTTTCGGCATTGCAGCGCGATGGATCGGCCACGAACGCCGCATTGGCCGAGGTAGTGAACCTATCGGCCTCGCAATGCTCGCGCAGGCGGGCGGCACTGGAGCAGGCGGGGATCATCGAAGGATATACCGCTCGCCTGAGCGCATCGAAGCTGGGTTACGGCATGCGGGCGATCATCCGCGTCAACCTGTCGAGCCACGGTCAGGGCAAAGAGGGGGATTTCGCGCGTTTCGTCGCCAGCCAGCCGCAGATCCGCTCGGCATTCTCGGTTTCGGGTGATGCGGATTATGTGCTGGATGTGCGTGTCCGCGATCTCGAAGCCTTTGCGGATTTCGTGCACGGGCATCTTCTGCCGCATCCTCAGGTGTCGCAGGTGCGGTCCGAGATCGTGCTGAGAACCCTCAAGGACGAACGCGGCATCGCGCCCGTGGGGACCGAGCCGCAATAGATTGACCCAAGTTCACTTTACGCCGGGCGTGCCGTCGAACTTCTTCTCAAGATGTTGCCAGACCTCGATATATTCCTGCTGCATCGGGGCTTCATTCGCCGCGAATTCGGTCAGGTGCTGAGGGAAACGCGTCTCGAACATGAAAGACATGGTGTTGTCGAGCTTTTCCGGCTTCAACTCGGCATTGCTCGCGCCCTCGAAGGCGTTGCGGTCGGGGCCATGCGGCAGCATGCAATTGTGCAGGCTGATGCCCCCCGGCGCAAAGCCTTGCGGCTTGGCGTCATACTGGCCGTAAATATTGCCCATCAGCTCGGACATGATGTTCTTGTGATACCATGGCGGGCGGAAACTATGCTCTGCCACCAACCAGCGCTCTCGGAACAGAACGAAGTCGATATTCGCCGTCCCCTCCTGTCCCGATGGCGCGGTCAGCACAGTGAAAATCGACGGATCGGGGTGGTCGAACAGGATCGCGCCGACCGGGGAATAGGTCCGTAGATCGTATTTATAGGCGCAATAATTGCCATGCCATGCGACGATATCCAGCGGGCTATGGCCGATCCATGTCTCGTGGAACTGGCCGCACCATTTGATCACCACACGCGAGCGCGTCTCGCGGTCCTCGAAGGCCGCGACCGGAGATTTGAAGTCGCGCGGATTGGCAAGGCAGTTCGCGCCGATGGGGCCACGGTTCGGCAGATCGAATTTCTGGCCGTAATTCTCGCAGACAAAGCCACGGCAGGGCCCCTCCAGTACCTCGACACGATAGACCAGACCGCGCGGGATGATGGCGATTTCCTTGGGCTCAAGGTCGATAATCCCAAGCTCAGTACAGAAGCGCAAACGGCCCTGCTGCGGCACGACCAAAAGCTCACTATCTGCAGAGAAGAAATATTCGTCCTGCATGGATTGCGCGACCAGATAGACATGGCTGGCCATTCCGACCTGAATGTTCACATCGCCCGCTGTGGTGATCGTGCGCATTCCGGTGATCCATGTCAGATCCTCGTCGGGAACCGGAACGGGGTCCCAACGATATTGGCCAAGGCTTGTCACGTTTGGCAGGATGTTCGGTGCAGTTTTCCAATAGGGCACTTCGATCGGCGCGAACCGTCCCGTGTGATGCACCGAAGGGCGGATGCGATAGCACCATGTCCGCTCGTTCTGGCCACGCGGCGCGGTAAAGGCCGTGCCGGAAAGCTGTTCGGCATATAGGCCGTAATTGCATTTCTGGGGGCTGTTCTGGCCCTGTGGCAGCGCGTCCGGCAGCGCCTCGGTTTCGAAGTCGTTGCCAAAGCCCGGCATGTAACCCTTGTGCGTGCCCTGCTTGGCCGTCGCGCGAACCATGCCTGCGGGAAACTGCTGGTGCGTCATCGGGTGCCTCCAAGGAACTCATACCGTTGCATATGCAACGAATGTGCGCTCAAGCCTTTGGCAAGTCAATGCTTGTGCAACGGTCTGATTTGGTGTCCTTGATCGGAAAACCGACCGGAGCCCGCCCGTGACTTTCAAGCTGGACGAATTCCTGCCATATCGCCTGAGCGTTGCAGCCGCGCAGATCAGCCGAAGGTTCGCGTCGATCTATGCCGCCGAGGCGGGGTTGACGATTCCCGAGTGGCGGGTGCTTGCGCATCTTGCACAATCCGCCGAGGTCAGCGTCCGCGATATTCAGGCCCGCGTGAATCTGGACAAGTCGATGGTCAGCCGCGCAGCCACGCAATTGGAGGAGGAAGGCTATGTCAGCAAATCAGGCCATGGAACCGACCGCCGCCTGATCGTTTTGCAACTGACGCCCAAAGGCATTGCGCTGATGCAGCGCCTTGCCCCGCTGGCCGAGCAGTTCCAGCAGCAGATCCTAACGGAACTCGGCCCCGATGCAGAAGCGCTTGCGCGGGCTTTGGACAGGCTGGCGCAAAAGAATGCGTGACAGGCTCGATCAGGACGACCCGCGCGAGGCGCAATCCGTTGCAGATGTCGTCGAGCGCCAATAATCCCACAGAATGACGATTATGGTCTGGCGGGCAGAATCGTTCCGGTGCAGGGGCCGAAACCGATACGATATCCTTGGCCCTGAGCATGGGCAAACAGCGATACCTCGTCGCCATCCTGAATGAAGGTCCGTTCCTCGCCATTCACCAGCACCGGATTCCTGCCGCCTTGCGTCATCTCCAGAAGCGCGCCGGTCTGGCTAATATAAGGTCCCGAGATCGTGCCCGATCCCAGAAGATCGCCCACCCGCATCGGGCAACCAGATGCCGTGTGATGCGCTAGTTGCTGTGCGCTGGAGTAATACATCACATTGTAATTCGTCCGCGCCATCTGCTGTCCGTTCATGGCCCAGCCGACAGTCAGGTCATAAAATCCGGCGCGCGTTTCGGCCAGATAAGGCAGCAACGCATTTACCCGCTTAGCGCCCGAGGTTCTGAACGGCTCCAATGCGGCCTGTGTCACGATCCAAGGGCTGATCGTCGTGCCAAGCGCCTTGGACTGGAATGGACCGAGGGGTTGGTATTCCCATGCCTGCACATCGCGGGCCGACCAGTCGTTCAAAAGGACATAGCCAAAGATCATGGCCTCGGCTTCCTCGACGCTGACGCGCTGCCCCATCACGCTGTCCGCACCGATGACCGCGCCTAGTTCCAGTTCAAGATCAAGGCGGTGGCAGGCGCTCCATTCCGGTCCGTTTTCTCCCCTGACCTGTCCCATTGGCCGACGGATCGGCGTGCCGGAAACCACCACTGACGAGGCCCTTCCGTTATATCCGATCGGCATATGGGTCCATTGAGCAGGCAGCGCGTTTTCCGGGCCGCGAAACAGAGCCCCGACATTGAAGGCATGATGCTTCGAGGCGTAGAAGTCGGTAAACTCGGTGACGCGGATCGGCAGGTGTAGCGTGGCATCGGCCATCGCCACCAGCGGCAACTCGCCTTCCGCACCTTCGACCAGCAATCCGGTCAAACGGGCACGGATACGATCCCAGACCGGCCGACCGAGCGCCATGAACTCGTTGAGTTGCGGCTGTGAGAACGTGCCCGCCGCGTCGATCAGCCCCTGCGCTTCGCAAGCAGCAAGATCAAGGATCATATCGCCGATCGCCACCCCACAACGCAGCGCGCCGCCCGCAGTCGAGAAGACCCCGTAAGGCAGGTTCTGGATCGGAAAATCGCAATCCACTCGGTTTGCGGCCGCAATACGGCTGCGCGCTATAGCGACCACTCGATCAACCTCCCACAGTCAGTTCGGGCAGATATGTCGTTACGTCGCCATCGCTAGCACATTTCGTTACGCTTGCAACGAATTGCGTGTGGATTTCCGAACCGCGTTACGCGACGCGTTAAATCGCCGCCAGTAGACATGCTACGTTGGAGCGGTGCTGTTCTCCGGTCAGTCCCCAGATCCGGGGTGGAGAACCCCATGCCGACAGGGGCTTTGCCATCGGCGATTTTGTCAGGGCGTTATATGCGGAACGTGTCCACCAGTTGATCCAGCTTGCAGCGAAGGCCTTTTTCGTGTCCTGCGTCAATTCGGGCGCGACTATCTTGATGCCCAAGGCCGAGCCAATTGCCTCTGCAGCCTTCTGTGGGTCGAAGATATACGGCTCGTCGTTGTCACGACCCAATATGAATTTCTGGTACTGCTCCGGAAGCTGGAGCAAAGGATAATGCTTTTCGTTTCCAAGCATGTCGTCGATCAACAGATAATTCGGGTTCACCTTCCGGAAATCCAACTGAATACTTTTCTTTTTACCCATCGTGAAAAGCAGAGAGTGAAGCTGAGATCCCTCCAATCCAATAACCGTCTTATGTTCCGAGACGATTTTTACCTGATCAGAGAAGCTAAGCTTCTCCGGTTGAACAACGCGAATGCCAGCCTTCTTCAGTCCGGCTTCCAGCTCCTTTTCACCATATGCGTATCTTCTGGTTTCAGGAGTTGCGGATCTGGACAAATAAAGAGGGGTGTCAATACTGTTATGCTGGTCTGATTCCATAATGTCAGCAGACAGCTTGCGAAGCCATTTCCAGTAATTTTCGTTGAATGACTTGCGAATTACAAATCCTGATTGCGGTACGATAATTTCGTCGAACGAGCAGGCTTGCTCGACGATTTCGATTTCAGGGGCGTTCTCTGGGATGATGGTTTTTATTACTCCATCCCTGAGTTGCCCCGGCACGACACCGCCCATGACAAATATAATTTTGTCAACGTTGCCGCATTGATCAAGCGCCCATAATCGCGCCAAAGATTCTGTTATAAAGTGCCCGTAGTGATTGAAATAATATCCCGCAAACAAGACCCTTTCGGATCTGTGCGGCAGGTTGCTCAGATCTCCGCCGCGGGTGGGAACGAACATTCCCTCACTTCCACGACGAAGCGCTGATTCCTCAATAGGAGATATGGGCGAAAGTTGGTGATGCCTGATCAGGCGGCGGCTTGAAGTTGGCGGAGACCGTCGCGGAACTCAACCCCTTGGATGATTTCCGGCAGGCGGTTCTGGCCATCGAGTTTGCGCCATTTC
>NZ_WMIE01000028.1 GCF_009711225.1 Paracoccus aestuariivivens
GCGCGAACTCAAGCGCAACCATTTCCACGACAGCGAGAGCCCGAAGCTCAGCGGCTACTGGTGCGTCGTGGCGCAGAGCCGCTGCGATGCGCGCCGGACCCGTCGACGCAAGCTGGTCCGCGATTCCAGAATCCGCGACCGGGTCGAGCGCTGCCCTGCTGCCAGCCAGTGCCCCGCCCAAGGACATTTTTGAATGGCCGGGAATGGGACAATTCTGAATGGTTGCTAACGGTCTTATAGCTGGGTGGATTTTATTTTAGATATGATTTCCACAATCTTTGCCCAGTGGCGATAGCGCCGCGGCGCTGGCCGATGGAGAAGTAGGCGTTAGATCGACACCAGCCTGGCATCGCAGGACGGACGAATCCCGCGTAAACCTACCCCTGGGAACCGCATCCTCAGGAGCGGGTCTCTAACTTCAGGGCCGCCCACCAAATAGTGCGATCAGTCCGTCGGCCAATGCACCTCGCCAGACCAGATAGTCATGCCCGGCCGCATATTCACGCCAAGCGGCGTCGTAGCCGCGCAGCCGCAACGTGTCGCGCAAGATACGTGACGTCTGCAGGATACCATCGCTATCCCCGCGCGAGGTTTCGAAACTGCCTGCGGACAGGAAGAAGCGGATCGGCAGAGGCTTGGCCTCGGCAATCTGCGCCGCGACATAGGGGGTACCATCGGTTTTGGCCCCTTTCGGCGCCCACCAGAATGACCCCGACATTGAAAGCGCATTGCCGAAAGCCTCGGGGTGTCGGATTGCGATGGTTGCCGCGCCCAGCCCGCCATAGCTTGCGCCTGCCAGCACCGTACGCTGCGGATCGGGGGGAATGCCCGTCCGGTTGAGAATTTGGGGCAGCAGTTCTCCAGCCAGAACATCAGCAAAATCGGCATTGCCGGGCAGTTCGCGGGCGCGGGTTTCCGAGTCGATCGAGGGGATGAACACCGACAGAACCGGAGGCAACCGACCCTGACGGGTCAGGCTGTCCAGCATATGCGGGGCTTTCATGTCAGAAATCGCACGTTCGCCGTCAAAGATCAGCGCGACGACCAGTTCGGGATCGGCAGGGTCGAAGTTCTGGGGATGGGAGAGTACGATTTCGCGGCTATTGCCAAGGCGGGGGCTCGTGAAAGTGAAGCGCTGGAATGCCGGCGCAGCTTCGGGCAAAGGCGGGGTGCCGGGCTGCTCGGGCGCATCGGGCAAGACCAATACCGACTGTTGGTTGAAGCGGTCCGGCGCGATTTCCGGCCAAGGCTGGCGGTTCAACGGATCGACTTGCGCGGTGGCCAGAATCGCCACACGCCTTGTCCAGGCATCGCCTTCAGGCACAGGAACATCCGGCGCGATCTTATAGGATAGACGCGTATCATTCGGCACGCGGAAGCTTTTGTACCAGACATCGCTGTCGCCCAGCCGTTCCAGCCAATCGTGATCGCTGGAAGGTCCGCCAAACAGCCGCGCATTCCGCTTCGCCCCCCGCCAAAGGAAGGTGACGATGGATTGCCCCTCGCCGTCCGGCTCGACCAGCGGTGTGCCCTCATTGGCCACGGTCGCCCAGAAATCGGCGGTGTCTGCGCCCTTGGCCAAGGCCTTGGACAGAGCACTCATGCGCGGGCTAAGATAGTCCATATCCGGGGCGATCTGGGCCTCGGGCGGGACCAGTTGGTCCAGCGCGACCTCGGCCCTGCCGCCAGCCTCGGAACTCAGTTCCAGAAACATGCGCGGGCCTTCGCTCACTACGTAAAGCCGGATCGACCCATGCCCTGCACGAGCAAGTTGCCGGAAATGTGATCCGTCGCCAGCCAGAATGTTGGCATCGATCTTGTCTGAGCCAGCCTCGATACGACCGACCAGATAGCTGCCGGACGGGGCCTCGATTCCAAGCTGCACAGGCTGGCCGGCTGGCAGATCGACAAGGCGCGGCGCGCCCGGGGCGAGCCGATCTTCGGCGAACCCCGTACCCGCCTGCACCATCAACGCAATAAGTGCCACGGTTGCAGTCCTTACCATGTGTAGTCGACCGAAAGCTTGGCCTGACGCTCATTGCCGATGAAGCAGGCATAGGCGCTGGCGCAAGAGGCGGTGTAGAATTCATCCGTCAGGTTGGTGACATTGAGTTGCGCACGCACACCCTCATAGCCCATCGCCGCGAAATCGTAGCCGACGGCGGCATCGACCAGCGTCACGCCGGGCACCTCGAACGCATTGCCGCGCGCCCAGCTTTTACCGATATAGCGCAGGCCAAGCGCCGTATCCCAGCCATTCTCGAAATCATATTTGCCCCAGATCGAGGCCTGATGCAGCGGCACGCGATCGTTATGGGTGCCGACCTCGCCCTCGATCGGCGACTTGCTGATCTTCGAGTCGTTATAGGCATAGCCCGCCACCAGCGAGAATTGCTCGGTGACCTGCCCCTGCCCCTCGATCTCGAAGCCGCGCGAGCGGATCTCGCCGACCTGACGGCTAAGGCCGGTTGCATCGTCATATTTCAACACATTGGTCTGGCGCAGATCATAGGCTGAGGCGGTGACCAGCAGCGTGCCGGCCTCATTGGCCCATTTCACGCCGACCTCAAGCTGCTTGCCCTCGGTCGGATCGAACGCGTCCTGACCCGAGGTCGGAACCGTCGTCACCGGCTCGAACGAGGTCGAGTAGCTGATATAGGGCGCGAAGCCGTTCTCCATCTCATAGAGCAGGCCAAGGCGACCGCTCAGCGCCTCGCTGTCGATCGTGCTGCGGGTACCGGTCAGATTGTCCAGATCGTCATTCGTCGCCCAATCGTAGCGCAGGCCCGCCTGAATATGCAGCCGCCCATAGGTGGCCTGATCCTGCAGGTAAAGCCCGGTCTGGCGCACACGCGAGACGCCATCGGTCGCGCCGCGCGGATCGCCGGTCACGACCACATTGCCGTAAACCGGATTGAGCCAGTCGATAGAATTCGCCTCTTGCCCGTAGGTCGATTGGCTGTCGGTCTTGGAATAGGCGATATCGAGGCCGCCCAGAATGACATGCTCGCCTCCGCCTTGGTTCAGGCGATACTCAAGCTGGTTGTCGATCAGCGCCTGTTCTGTCTTGGAATAGGAATCCGTGACGGTCCGGCTGATCGTGCGCTGATCCTCTGCCAGCGAACCCCAGACCAGCGTGCGCTGATACCAGTCGCCATCCGAAAGCCGCGCCTTTTGGCGGAAGGTCAGATCGGGCGAGATTTTATGCTCCAGCGTATAGCCAAGCGCATGCGAGGTCCGTTCCGAGCGCTCGAAATCCGGATCGCCGACAAGAAAATCGCGCGGGATATAGCCGTAATCGGTCGGCTCCAGCGTGCCGAGCGCCTCGCGGAAGTTGCGATAACCGGCATCGGGCTCGCGCTGGTAATAGGCATAGGCGGTCAGCGTCGTCGCATCGGTCGGCTTCCACTGGACCGAGGGCGCCAGCGTCAGGCGGCGGGTCTCAAGCCCTTCCTCCTGCGTGTCGGCCTGCTCGGCCATGCCGACCAGACGCCATGACAGGTCCGGCCCAGTGCGGCGCGCCATGTCCAGACGCAGGCCCGCGCGCGAATTGGTGCCGGTATCAAAGCCCAGATGCGTGCCTTCGCTTCCATCGGCCTTTTTCAGCTCCATATCGATCAGACCGCCGGGGCTCGACTGGCCGTAAAGCAACGAGGCTGGCCCCTTGACCACGGCCACCGAACTCAGCAACCAAGGATCGACCTGCTGCCCCTGCCCGCTGATCGCCAGCCCCTCGAGGTAGCGCGGTGCATAACCGAAGCCGCGGATATAGGTCTCGTCCGACATGTTCGACGCGCCGCGATATTCCGACGCCACACCGGGGGTATAGCGCAGCGCCTCGGCCACCGAGTTGACTGCCTGATCGCGCATCTGCTCGTCGCTCACGACCGAGATCGAGGCCGGAGTCTCCTCAAGCGGCGTGCTGGTCTTAGTGCCTGCGGTGGTGTTGCGCACCACGTAACCGACCCCGCCCGCCGCGTTCAGCGTAACCGGGTCCAAAGTGACCGTGCTGTCCTGTGCCAAGGCGCCAAAGGGCAACCCGAAGCCGATTGCTGTTGTCAGAAGAAGTCGGGCACCGAGGCGCCGCGCGGGAAGTTTCCTGTCCATACCACTGTCCATTTTGAGGCGGACGGGCTGGAAGGAATCTGGCGCCGCAGTTTGATTGCGAAGCCGCTATAATCCCCACAGCGGAACATTCAAGACGCTTTTGTGAAATAAGGAAAAATCCGGTCACACGACGTTAGGTTGAACGTCACCCCGATAACCTGCATCAAGCAGCATGAAAGTGCAGCAGGGACGGCTGAAGCAGAAATCACGCCGCGCAGAAATCCCGAATGTCCATGGCCCCAATTACGCCAGCGGCAAGTCCACGGCAATTTGCAGCCCGCAATCCGGAGAGCGTGAAAAATCCAGCTTTCCACCGTTCAAGTGGACGATTTCGCGCACGATTCCCAGTCCCAAGCCGTTTCCGTCTGTTCGTCTATCCATGCGCAACCCTTGCGACGTGAAGCCCCTTATGTCCGCTTCACTCAATTTCCCACTGTCATCGGATATTGTCAGGCGCACATATGTGTCCGACCTGGCGGAACGAATGCGGACAATCCGTTCCGCCCATTCGCCGGCGTTTTCCAGCAGGATGCCAAGCATCTCGACCAGATCATTGCGGTCGATATCGAGATGTAAGTCCTCGTCCTGATCGATGACCCATTCAAGCTTCTCCCCTTGCGCAGTACGACGCATCACGCCGACGATACGGGAAAGAACCTCGTTCAAATCTGTGTCAAGCTTGACCGACCTGCTGCGCTGTCGCAACCGCGAGAGACGTAATTGATAGTCGATCCGCTCGCCCATTTCGGTGACCAGTTCATCGATCATATCCGCATTCGCGGCATCGCCGCGATCACGAAGCTGATCCGAAACCGTTCCCAAGGCAGAGAGCGGCGTCTTAAGACCATGCGCCAGATCCGCCGCTCGCGAGCGCGCGAATTCGATCAACTTCTGCTGGGTCTCAAGCAGGGCGTTCATCTCGCGTACCAGTGGAACGACCTCATGGGGGACTTCGGTATCAAAGCGGCTATTCTCGCCGCGTCGAATGGTTTCGACGGCGCGGCGCAGGCTACGCAGGGGCCGCAGACCAAGGCTGACCTGCGCCATCGCGGCAAGGCTTAGCGAGGCCCCCAACACCAGCAAGGCAATGAAGATATCGTGCCCGAAACGCGAGATCGACTGATCCAGAACCGCCCGATCCTGTGCGACAAAGATTTGGTAAAGGCGCGCGCCACCATCGCGCGAAAAACGCACGTCCAGAACCATCGCTGATAGCGGGCTGCCATCCGGCCCGTCAGCGATGAAATGCATCGGCCCCTCGCCTTGGGATTGTGGCGCTTCGATGCGATAATCCCAAAGCGAACGCGAACGCAGCGTGTCCTGCCCGTTTGAACTGATCTGCCAGTAAAACCCGCTTAGCGGGATGTCATAGCGTGGATCGGCAGGCTGGTCGGTCAGGCGCACATCCTGTGCTGCCGGATCGATGAGGGCAGTCAGGCGCGCGGCATTGGCCTGAAGATCTTCACGAACAGAGCGTTCGACCGCGCTGACAAACAGATAAAGGACCGCCGCTCCCGTCAGCAGCAGGGCAAGCGAGATCCACAGCCCCGCCCCGGCCAGCAACCGGACCCTGAGGGAATTCACCCTCATGCCTCGTCGCTCCCAAGGACATAACCAAAGCCGCGGCGGGTCTTGATGATATCGGGGCCGATCCGGCGACGGACACGACCCACCAACACTTCGACCGAGTTCGAATCCCGTTCGAAATCCTGCGCGTAAAGATGCTCGACAATTTCGAGTTGCGGGACGACCCGCCCCTTTTGATGCGCCAGATAAGCCAGAAGGCGGTATTCCTGCGGGGTTAGCGGTAAAGGCACACCGCTGCGGGTCACCTGCATCAACCGCGTATCAAGAACCAATCCGCCGCCGATTTCGATGCGCGAGGTCACTTGCCCGGCCGCGCGCCGGATCAAGGCGCGGATGCGGGCGACGACCTCCTCCATCCGGAAAGGTTTGACGACGTAATCATCGGCCCCGACCTCGATCCCCTCGACCCGTTCGTCCCATTGCCCCCGCGCCGACAGGATCAGAACGGGCATGTTGCGACCGGCGCGACGCCATTCCTTGAGCACGGTCAGTCCGTCCATGGCCGGAAGGCCCAGATCAAGAACGACGGCGTCGAATTCCTCGGTCTCGCCGCGATGCCATGCATCCTCGCCATCGGCTTCGATCTCGACGACAAAACCGGCGGCGGTCAGCGCGGCCTCAAGACGTTTTCCGATCCGCAGATCGTCCTCGGCAACCAGAATTCGCATCATTCAAGCTCCACCGGTTGGCCGCTGCGGGCGATGAAATAGGTATCGCGTACATCCCCCGAGGGTTCGAGCACGGTCAGCCGATAATAAAGTGTTCCCCCGCGCCGGATGAGGGCTGCGTCGATCACCTGCCCGACTGAGCTGCGGCGCAACGTCTCGACAATGCGCTCAAGCGGCACGGCCTCGCGGCTTTCGCGTGCCATCAGGGCGGCATCCTGATCGGAGAGTTCCGGCTTGTTCGGACCGCGCGGATTGTGGGGGTCAGACCTGCCCCCGTGCGGCGAGCGATCCGCGTGCGGCCCACCGGCAGGGCCTGAGCCGGGCCCACCGCGACCCTGCGCACAGGCAAGGCCCGCCGTCATCAACTGGGCGGCGATCAACAGAACGGAAAGCAGGGTGCGATTCAGGGGCATGATCCGGGCATTAGCACCGCCAAGCTGAAGAAACGCTGACAACGCGCTCAGCAAACGGTCAGGAGCCGGGGTCTATACGATGATTCGATAGCGGCGACAAACGCCGCGCAACGAAGATCGGAGTCGCAATGTCGATCCATTTCCATCCCCTGCCCGTTCCCGCCACGCCTGTCAGAACGGCGTTCTCGGCTCGGCTGGACAATCGCGCAGCCTCGCGTCCGGGTGACTTGCACCTGACATTGACCTTGGGCGGAAAACGCATCCGCTATGCCTATATCCGCAAGAACGGATGCTCGTCCTTCAAGGCCGCCTTGGGCTATCCGCCCGAAACCCGCATCTCGGTCGTCGCGCAGCGACATCGGGCGCGCTGGTATCACCGCTTCGATGCCACGACCTTTGTCTGGCGCGACCCCGAGGAGCGCCTGCTAAGCCTTTACCGCAACAAGATCATCGAGCAGCGAAACAGCGAAGACATCTGGCGGCGCTACCGGATTGCCATGGGCGAGGAGCCGTCGGGTTTCGACAGGTTTGTCGAGTTTGCGATGCTGTTTTCGGACCCGCATTGCCGCCCGCAGGCCCACCACCTTGGCAGGCTGGCCTATAGCCACGCGATTCCGCTTCATCGCCTGCATGACGCGATGCGCGACCTTGTCGGCGACGAAGCGGCACAGCCATTCCTGCGACCCGTGAACAGTTCGACCCCTTCTCCTGTCCGGATCAGCCCGCGCGCGCGCCAACTGATCCGTTGGGCCTATGCCGATGATTACCGGATGATCTCGCGCCTCGCCTGATCCTCGCCGAGCAGTTTCCACCACCACTAAGGAAAGGTCAGCACATGACCCCAAAACAAACGCCCATCTGGGCGGCAGCCCTGCTTGCTTTGAGCGGCCCGGCTCTCGCCCAGTCCGAAATAGCCACTGGCGCGAATGCTACCGGCATCTCGATCATCAACGAGCGTCTGAACGACGTCGAGGATGCGGCGCAGGACGATTTCTCGCGGTCGGCCGACGCAGCACGCTTTGCCAATCCCAATCTGCGCCAAGGGCTGTTCGGCTCGGTCGCGATGACCTATGCGGGCCGCAGCGGCAATGCCGAGAACCAGGATTTCAGCCTTGCCGGCAGGCTTTCTTATAATCAGGGGCAATTCGCGCAATCGCTTGGTCTGCTGCTCGAATATGGTGAAAGCGATAGCGGCGGAACCGACACCAAGGACGCCTACGCCATCTATGACGGGCAATATTACTTCGACGACAATTTCTACGCCTTTGCCTTGGGCCGTCTGACCGTGGACGGCTTGGCCGGCGACCCCGAGGATGACAGCGACGAGGCGATTGCGGATCAGGCCGGACGGCTGAAACGCGACGCCTTCCTAGGCTTTGGTCCCGGTTATCGCGTGCTGGGATCGGACCAGACGACTTGGCGGCTGCAAGCGGGCCTTGGTCTGCGCTACACCAAGGCGGTGAATGTCAGCACGGCGGGCGATATCGGTTTTGAGTCGAATACCGAGGCCGGATACATCGTCTCGTCACGGTTTTTCCATCGGATCAGCGACACGGTATTTCTGACCAATGACACCGACTATCTGACCTCGGACACGAACGATACCGCGACGAATGAATTCGGCCTGAATTTCAAGGTGACAGACAGTTTGTCGACGCGGGTCTCTTACCGTTCGGAATATGTCTCGGATCGGGCGATCCGCACGGATAACACGCTGGGCCTGTCGCTGGTCTACGGCTTCTGAACCCTTCGCGACGGCAGGGGACCATGCGGCCCCTGCCCCATTCCCGATTTCGAGAACTGATATGAACTCCACCATTTTCCTGATGCTGGGCCTGCTCGGCATCGTCGGGCTTGGCTCGCTTGTGGCCGAGAACGACGACGACGTCTCGCCCGAGGCAGATTATGATGACCCCTATGGCGGTCGCGAACTGACAGAGGGCACCGAGCATGACGACACCATCACCGGCACCGCCGCAGACGAGGCAATCCAGAGCTATGAGGGCGATGACGTTGTCGATGCGGGCGCAGGCGATGATCTGGTCTGGACCGGCTATGGCGACGATACCGTAACTGCCGATGCGGGCGATGATGAAATCTATCTCGGATATGGCGACGACCTTTACGGGGCCTACGATCTTGCGGCTGATGAGGGCAATGACACGATAGACGGTGGCTATGGCGATGACACGATCACCGTCAATTCAGGCAATCACTCGATCACCGGCGGATATGGGGACGACCAGATCGAGGATTACGGCGGCACCGTCCATGTGAATGGCGAGCGCGGCGATGATCTGATCCTGTCGGCAGACGATTCCGACGAGGATGCGGCAGATACCCTTCTGGGCGGATCAGGCGACGACACCATCTATGCGGGCGGAAATGACATCGTTGACGGGGGCGACGGCGATGACGACATCATCCTGAGCAGTTCTTCGGACGGCGTGACGCAGATCACTTGGGACAGCGACGATACGATCACCGTTACCCTGTCGGATGATTACGTCGGCGACGGAGAACTGACTTTCGTGCAGGATGGCGACAATGTGCAGGTCCTGCTGGATGGCACGGTCATCGCGCTGTTGCTGGACGTCGATGTAGACGACGTCGACAATGTCTCGGTTGGCTAAGACTTCAGACAATACCCTCGTCAAATCCACCATGGCTCAGTGGCAGGACGCATGTGACGGTTAGTCCCCCGCCGTCGCGGTTTCTGGCTGTGATGGTCCCGCCATGCAAGCGGATTACATTGGCTGCAATCGCCAACCCAAGACCAATTCCGTCACGGGATTCGTCGCGCACAAAGGCATGGAAGATCGACGTAATCTGATCGGGGGCCACCCCCGGGCCCCGGTCACTGATCGTCAGCTCGGCGCTTGATCTGTGGGTGACAAGCCGTAACTCGACCGTTGCCCCTTCAGGCGCATAGCGCAAGGCATTCCGGATGATGTTCTCGATCGCGCGGTGCAAAAGTTCGGGATCGGCGGCCATAGGCAGGTTGTGCGGGCCGGAATATTCAAGCCTGATCCCGCGCGCCTGCCCCTCGAATTCGGCGTCCCGGATGATGGGGTCGAGGATGTCCAGCAGGTCGATTTCCACGCGCTGCGTGGTTTGCGCCGTTCCACGCTCCATGCGGGCAAGGGTCAGAACCTCGTCGACAAGCTGATCGATGCGACCGATATCGCCATCCATCCTGTCAAGCATGGCGGGAAGACGCGCCGGATTGCGCCGCAGCAGCGCAGTCTGCGCCTGCAGGCGCGCCAACGGAGAGCGGATCTCGTGCGATATGTCGTGAAACAGCCGCGAGCGGCTTTCGGTCAGTTCCTGCAGCTTTTCCGCAGCCGTGTCGAAGGCGCGCCCCACATCCGCGATCTCGGGCTCCGAGCGGTGCAGATCCTGCCCGATGCGACGGTCCAGATCACCTTGCGAAAGCGCGGTCAGCCCCGCGCCGATGCGCCGGATCGGGCGCACGAAGCGTCGCGCCAACAGCAAGGCGCAGATCAGGCTGACAAGGATCCCTATCGTCAAAGGGGTAAGAATGGGCAGGAACCGCTCTAGTCCACCCAGTTGCGCCAATGGCGGACGGGTGAGGATGCAGCGCGTATCGGTAAGATGCAGGACGAGTCCGGGCCCATCGCAGGCCGCGCCATTCGCCACGATCACATGGCCATTCAGCGCGGGGCTTTCGGCGATAGTTGTGGCGATATCTGTGCTGTTCGACCCGATATTGGCGGTGGCCTGCACCAGTTGCCGGACGGTTTCGATCGGGACATGGCCGGGCGGCGGCAGATCCAAGCGGACCGTCAAGACCAGCAAAAGCAGCGAGGTGCCGATGATCGCGCCCCAGATGTACCAGAAGAAGCGCAGGACCATCTGTCTCATGTCGCCACCAGTTGGTAGCCCTTGCCGCGCACCGTCATGATCGGTGCCGCATCGCCAGAGATCGCCGCGATCTTCTGCCTGACGGCAGAAAGATGCACGTCGATGGAACGGTCATAGGGGGCAAGGGGACGGCCCAGACCTTGTTCGGAAAGCTCTTGGCGGGACACGATGCGGCCCGCGTTCTGGGCAAGAATTTCAAGCAGGTCGAACTCGGCCCCGGTCAACTGCAACGGCCGCCCGTGCCAAAGCGCGCTGCGTGTCTGGCTGTCAATGACAAGCCGGCCGACCGTCAACGGCGCCGAATTCGTCACCATCCGTCCGCCCAACCTGCGCAGGATCGCCCGCAGGCGCGCCGCCAACTCACCCGGAGAGCAGGGCTTCGCCAGATAGTCGTCCGCGCCCAGATCCAGCCCCGAGATCCGGTCCACCTCATCCCCTCGGGCGGTCAACATCAGCACGGGGATCGCGCTTTCGCGGCGGATGCGGCGCAGAACCTCGATTCCGCTGATGCCGGGCATCATGATGTCCAGAACGACGATCTCGGCTCTGGTTTCGGCGATGGCCTCATGACAACGCCGGCCATCGGCCAGATGGCTGACGGCAAACCCCTCCTGTCCAAGATATTCGGCCAGCAATTCGGCCAAAGCGGTGTCATCGTCGATCAGCAGAACGGAAATCATCAGCGCCTCCGTCTTGCGTGATAGCGTGTCCCGCGAGGCCTTGGGGAAAAATTACCCTTCTTTGCGCTGTCTTTACACATCTTCACAAAGCGGCGGGCCACAACCCCGGCATGATCCGCAAGAAACACCCCCTGCGTCCTATTTGCGCCCTTGCGGCGGCTGCCATGCTGTCCGCATGCGGGACGACGCTCATTGAACCCGCCCCGAAACAGATGGTCTCGGCCCGATTTGCCACCCAAGCACCACAGGCGGGGAATACGATCGATTTCAACTGGTGGGCGCAGTTGAACGACGCGCAACTGAACGAATTGCTGCAACTGGCGCGGCAGAACAGCCCCGATCTACGCTCGGCAGCGGCCAGCGTCATGCAGGCCCGCGCCGTGGCGGATCAGGACCGCGCAGACCAGTTTCCGTCCCTGACCGGATCCGCCGCGCGCACCGCGTCCCGCGAAGACGGCAGCCCAAGGCGCAAGGTCGGCACGGCCGCGCTGGATGCCTCGTGGGAAATCGATCTGTTCGGGCGTGCACGTGAGACGGCAAGGGCATCACGGCTTTCCGCCCGCGCCGAAGAGGTCGCCTATGCAGGTTCCTATGTCAGCCTCTCGGCCGAGGTCGCGGATGGCTATGTGCAATACCGCGCCTGCAAGCAGGTCGAGGCTGTCTATCGCGAAGCGCTGCGGTCACAGCAGGGCACCGTGAAGGCGACAGGGGATCTGGTGACGACGGGCTTGGCCGGATCGGGAGACGGGGCACTCGCCAGTGCCAATGCCGCGACTGCGGCGATCTCGCTGCAAAGCGGCAAGGCCAGTTGCCGAGTGCTGGCACAAGGACTGGCGGTCATCGTGGGGGTCTCACAATCCCAGATCGACGAGATCCTGTCGCGCGGCAGTGCCATTCCCCGCGCCAAGGCCTTCCGCGCCGCGACCGTTCCCGCCGAGGCGCTGCGCCAGCGCCCGGATGTGATCGAGGCCGAATTGAACTTCGCGTCCGCGCTGGCCGATATGGGTGCGGCGCGGGCCGATCTGTTCCCCTCGCTGGGCTTGGACGGTTCGGTCACCCTGACCAACCCGTCAAGCTGGAGCTTCGGTCCGGCGCTGTCGCTGCCGATCCTTGATGGCGGGGCGCGCAAGGCGGGGCTGAAAACCGCCAATGCCAGCGCGATTCTTGCGGGCGAGACCTATCGCAAGACCGTGCTGTCGGCAGTCGCCGAGATCGAGGGCGCGATGACCGAACTCGGCGCCGCGCGTGCGAATGGGGCAAGCGCCCGTTCCGCCGTGGCGGGCTATAAAAGCCATTTCGCGGTGATCGACGAAAGCTGGCGTGCCGGGTTCGAGACGCTGATTACCCGTGAAGAGGCCCGACGCAGTCTGCAGACCGCGCAGATTACCGAAATCCAGCAGCGCGAAGAGGAAACCCGACAATGGATCGCGTTGTTCAAAGCTATGGGCGGCGGATGGACGACCGAGGCGCGGCAATGACAAGGGGATGGGCAATGAAATCGAGCAGACTTGCGCCGCTGTTGCTGGCGCTGTCCTTGGCAACAGGCGCCGCTGGTGCGCAAGAGACGACACAATCCTCGCCCGCGCTCAGCGTCGAAATTGCGTCGCCCGAAAGCCAAATTTGGCCGGTGCGCTTGGAAACCAATGGCCGGATGCAGGCCTGGCACGAGGCGCTGATAGCCGCCGAAACCGGAGGGCAGCGCATCGAAAGCGTGAATGGCGATGTAGGCTCTGTCGTCAATAAAGGCGATGTTCTGGCCCAGCTTTCCACGGACACGCTGAAAAACACCATCATCCAGCAAGAGGCCACGGTGCTATCCGCCGAGGCCGCGCTGGAACAGGCCAAGGCCGATGCCGACCGCGCCCGCACCCTGCGCAGCGGCCATTCCACCGCGATTTCCGACCAGCAGGTGACCGAATATCTGGTGACCGAACGCAAGGCCGATGCCGATCTGGCCTCGGCCAAGGCGGCGCTTGCCAGCACACAACTGGATCTTGAGCGTACGACGATCCTAGCGCCGGATGACGGCGTGATTTCCTCGCGTTCGGCCTCGATGGGCAATGTCGTCGCCAGCGGGACCGAATTATTCCGCCTGATCCGCCAAAGCCGGATCGAATGGCAGGCCGAGGTGCCGATCCGCTTTCTGGGCCACATCAAGGAAGGCACCGAGGTCGCCATCCCGACCCCGATTGGCACCGAGGTTTTGGGCAAGGTCCGGCTGATCTCGCCCACGGCGTCGGAAACGACGGGTCGCGTCATTGTCTATTGCGCGATGACCCCGCCCGCCGATGCGCCCATGCCCAAGATCGGCATGATGGTTTCGGGCCATTTCAACTTGGGCGATACCGAGGCTTTGACGGTGCCCGCTTCGGCCACCTCGATGCGGGACGGTTTTATCTATGTCTTCGTGGTCAATGAAGGGGCAGAGCCAACGACCGTTACCCGCAAACGGGTCGAGATCGGCCGCCGCAATGATGATCGCGTCGAGATCCTGTCGGGCATCGAAGTGACAGACCAGATCGTGCAGGCAGGCGGAGCCTTTCTCAGCGAAGGCTCGGTCGTCAACGTTGTGAACAATCCGGCCAAGGATGCGGAGGCAAGCCAATGAATTTCTCGGCTTGGGCGATCCGCAATCCGGTTCCGCCGATCCTACTTTTTGTCATGCTGACCGCCTTGGGCCTGATGGGCTTCAATCGGCTGGATGTGCAGAATTTCCCCGAGATGGACCTGCCGATGATCTCTATCTCGGCGACTCTGGATGGTGCCGCCGCAAGTCAGTTGGAAAGCGAGGTTGCCCGCAAGATCGAGGACGAATTGACCGGTCTGACCGAGTTGGACTCGGTCACGACCACGATCACCGATGGCTCGGTTTCGATCAATGTCTCGTTCAATATCGGCAAGGATTCCCAAGTCGCGCTGGACGAGGTGAAAAGCGCGGTCGATCAGGTCATCTCGGAACTACCCTCTGGGATGGAGAATCCGACCGTCACCAAGTCCGAACTGAACGATTCCCCGCTGATCACCTATGTCGTCAGTTCGGACCAGCTTGACGAAGCCGAGCTTAGCTGGCTGATCGATAATGACATCGAGCAGGCGCTGATGGCCGTCGATGGCGTCGGCGAGATCAGCCGATTGGGCGGCATAGACCGCGAAATTCGCGTGCATCTGAATGCGGATATCATGTCGGGGCTACGGCTGACGGCCTCGGATGTGAATGCGCAGCTTGACGATGTGCAGCGTGACCTTTCCGGCGGCGAGGCCCGCGTTGGCGGCGAAAACCAGACCCTGCGCGTCGATGCCGCTGCTGCGACGGTCGAGGAACTCAGCGCCATTCCGATCCCGCTGCCGAATGGCGGCTGGGTGCGGCTGGATGAAATCGGCGACGTGACCGACACCCATGCCGATCGCTCGTCGCTGGCCTATCTGAACGGCAAGCCGGTCATCGCAATGCAGGTCAAACGGTCCAAGGGCTATTCCGATGTCACCGTCACCGAAGACGTGCGCGAGGCATTGGCCACATTCGGCGCGGCCCATCCCGAGATCACGCTTTCCGAGGCCTATAACACCATCACCACCACGGTCGAGAATTACGAAGCCTCGATGCATATGCTTTACGAAGGCGCGATCATCGCGATCTTCGTCGTCTTTCTGTTCCTGCGCGACTGGCGGGCGACCTTCCTTGCCGCCGTCGCCTTGCCTTTGTCGATCATCCCGACCTTCATGGTCATGGACCTGATGGGCTACGCGCTGAACTCGATCACACTGCTGGCTTTGTCGCTGGTCGTCGGCATCCTTGTCGATGACGCCATCGTCGAGGTCGAGAATATCGAGCGCCATTTGCAGATGGGCAAGACCGCCTATGACGCCTCGATGGAGGCAGCAGACGAGATCGGCCTTGCGGTCATCGCCACGACCTTTTCGCTGGTCGCGGTGTTTCTGCCGACGGCCTTCATGGACGGGATTCCGGGCATCATCTTCAAGCAGTTCGGGATCACAGCGGCGGTTGCGGTGCTGTTCTCGCTGCTGGTCGCTCGGCTCGTCACGCCGATGATGGCGGCCTATATGCTGAAGACCAGCACCCATCAGGAAAAGCCTGATGGCTGGATCATGCGGAAATATCTGTCGCTGATCCGGTTGGTGTTGCGGCATCGCTGGATACCCGTTCTGGGGGTCGCGGCCTTCTTTGTGGTCACGGCAATGGCGGTCAGCCATATGTCCACGGGGTTTTTCCCTGCCTCGGATAACAGCCAGACGCAGGTGACGATCACGGCGCAACCGGGCGCGACCATCGAGCGCACCGATGCCGTGGCGCGGGCCGCCGTCGATGCGATCAAGGATGTCGAACATGTCACGAGCGTCTTTCAGGCAACCGGAACAGCCTCGACAGGGGGCATGGGCGGCGGCAGTTCGGATGCCGTCAATACCGCCACTTTGGTCGTGAACCTGACGCCCATCGACGACCGCGACATGAAGCAGTCCCAGATCGAGGGCGAGTTGCGCAACGCTCTGACCGCCATCCCCGGCGTCCGCGTCGAGGTTGGTTCAGGCGGCAATGGCACCGAGTTGCAAGTGGCACTGGCGGGCGACAATGCCGAGGCGCTGGAAACCGCCGCCTCGGCCCTTGAGGCCCAGATCCGCACCCTTCCCGGCCTAGGCAATGTCACCTCATCCGCCGCCATCCAAAGCCCTGCGGTGGTGATCACGCCCGATCTGGCCCGCGCCGCCTCGATGGGGGTGACCTCGCGCGCGATATCGGACGCGATCCGCATCGCGACGGCTGGGGCCTATGACGCGGCATTGTCCAAACTGAATCTGCCCGAGCGGCAAGTCGCGATCCGCGTCATGCTGGACGAGACGAACCGCGAGACCTTGGACCGCATCGCCCTTATCCCCGTCGCGGGCGCGAGCGAAAACGTCACGCTGGGCGCGATAGCGGATATCTCGATGGGTTCGGCCCCGTCCGAAATCAACCGCCTCGACCGCAAGCGCAATGTGACGATCACCGTCGAGTTGAACGGCCGCAACCTGTCGGATGTGATGGCCGAGGTGAAGGCGCTGGACGCCAATCGCAATATGCCTGCGGGCGTTCATGACGTCGAACAGGGTGATATCAAACGTCAGACAGAGCTTTTTACCTCATTCGCGACCGCCATGGCGATCGGGATCTTCTGCATCTACGCGGTGCTGGTGCTGCTGTTCCATGATTTCCTGCAACCGCTGACAATCCTGATGGCGCTGCCGCTGGCCCTTGGCGGGGCTCTGTTGCCGCTGGTGATTTCGGGGACGAGTTTTTCGATGCCCGCTGTGATCGGGTTGCTTTTGCTGATGGGGATCGTGTCGAAAAACTCGATCCTACTGGTGGAATATGCGATCACCGCGCGCCGCGAAGGGATGAGCCGTTTCGACGCGCTGGTTGATGCCTGTCACAAGCGCGCCCGTCCGATCATCATGACGACGGTTGCGATGGCCGGAGGTATGGCCCCCGCCGCGCTTAGTCTGATCTCGGGCGATCCGAGCTTCCGCCAGCCGATGGGCGCAGTGGTGATCGGCGGGCTGATGACGTCGACCTTGCTCAGCCTCGTGGTGATTCCGGTCGTCTACACCTTTATCGACGATTTCGAGCATGCCTTGGCACGGCTGTTCAGGCGCGGCGTGGAAAAGCCCGCCTCGCACTAGACCATCACACCATCAAACCGTTGGATCTGCCCGTCAGCATTGCTGTTCGGCTGACTGACTTTCGCTGCCGAAAGGACCTGAATTGAAACTTTTGCCGCTGATCGTTGTGGTGCTTCTATGCGCATGTGGCTCTGATGAGCCGATGGCGCACATCTATCGCTATCCAGAGGGCATCAAGGTCGACACGCCCTACCAGCCGGGGATGAACTATTCTTCGGGCGGCCTTGTCGTCGATTATCACAATCACGCGCTGGATGAGCCGGAAAAGGATCAGCGTTGGGTTCTGGAAACCGGAGCGTTCCTGCTGGTCTCCGCCAACGGAACGATCGTTTCTGTCGTGCCGGCACAGTATGTAAGGAACTGATCCGACGCGCATTGTTCTTACCGCGCGGCTAACTTGAGGGCCAATGGCGCGGCTTTGCGACGGAACGCCTTTTTCACGGCCCTCTCCATCCTGAGTCGACGGCAAACGACAATCGCCGATCAGATCAAGCAGCGCCACGAACCGGAGCCTCCGAGCCAATTGAGCTGCAGCACGTGGATCAAGTTGCTCAGCGATAATGCGAAATCATCTTGTCGATTACGACCGCACCGCTTTCGTTTACAAATTGGCCCTTTCTGGAAACCGATTGTTACTCACAGGACCTAAACGGGAAAAACTCCGGGGGTAGTCTCGTCGGGACAGTAACTGGAAAAAGAAGTTTCCCATGCCCCAAAAACCGACGAGCCATCTGCTCGTTGCCGCCCTATTGGCGGTGACGGCAGCACCTGTTTTTGCGCAACAGAGTGTCCCGCCTCGGCTGGATATTTCAGCCCAATTCGAGAATCCTCCAAGTGGCTCCGAGCACGTTCCTTGGCAGATGCCGCGTGATGCAATGCCTGAGATGCGCCTAGCCGAAAGACTGGCCGCAGCCGAAATCTACCTAGGTATCACCACAGAACAAGAACCAGCTTGGCGAGACTATTGCCAAGCTTTGCTGAAGTTCGCGCCGGTTCCCTTCGTTGCAGATGACAAAGCGCCATCAGCCGATCCGAACGGTCAGATGCCCAAACGTCTGATGAGTGAAGTTCTGGCCCAGAATGCACTTAACCAGTCCGAAAAGGCACGTACCTTGTTGAATGCCGTCAGTGCTTTGCGAAGCAGCCTGGATCCCGATCAGATCGAGCGGCTTGCGTGGATCGAGCCCAGCTTTCATCAGAAACCGCATGGCCCGTTTCCTCATGGCGGTCCCGACTGGCCTCAAGTCGAACATTGGAGCGGTCCAATTCGGCAGATACCGCATCATGTAGGTCCGGAAATGCCAGCCCCGGATATGCGCTAATTCCATCAAAACCAGTCTGTCTAGATGAGGACAATGAAATGCAAAATTTTCTGAATTCGGTAGCGGTCACGTTGACGATTGCAATGTCGGGTTCGGCTATGGCTGCACCTGTTCAGCAAAGCCAATGCAGCCAGCAGGATCGAAATTGTGCCAATCATGCGCAACCGCAAAAACGCGAGCAGTCAATGCAGGGTAAGGCCGACGGCAACCGTGTGGAGGAGAGAAAATCACAGTCCAAAGTGGCGCAAGTCAGCGTTCCGAAGCGCGGCGAGGATGCCAAGCAGGGACGCTCGTTGAAATCGGCTGACACCCGGAGCATGGCCAAACCAGGTGCCGGGCGCGATTATCGAGTCGTCAACGACCGCGTGGTTCTGGTGGATTCTGAAACCAACAAGATCGTGGAAGTTATGGGGAAAGCGGCAGACCTGCTGAAGTAACCCGAGCACAAAAACACTGTGCGGCGATCCGGTATTTCGGTCGCCGTTTTCTATATCGGATCGGCTTTATCATACAAACTGGGTTGTGGTCATAAGGGCCCTTTCGCTTTGAGTTCATGGGGATTGCCAGTTTGTTCGCGTTACGGGGCCCGGTTAGGCGTTGGCTGCCATTTTACCGGCTGCATCAGGCGCGACAGGCCCGCCGCCACCGACAAATTGCAACTGGGTGAAGTGGCCATCCCATCTGAGGCCGGAAATACCGGCTCTGGCGGGCGGTGGTCGCGAGCGGGAATGTCCTCGACATTCTCGTTCAGCCACAGCGGAGTGCCACGACAGCAAGGCGCTTCCTGACAAGTCTGATCGCTCGGTTTGGCGAGCCACGCGTCATGGACTCGGGCAAACTGCGCAGCTATTTCAAGCCGATCCGCGACCTTGCACCGGGTACGGATCATCGCGCGCGCAAGGGGCTCAACAACCGGATTGAAGGATCGCACAGACCAACGTGAAAAGCTGATGGGCCGGCAAAAGTCTCCTCCGGCAGACCCAGAGGTTCCTCGGCACTCACGACCAGATTCAAATGATCTTCGGTACCCAACGTTATCAACGGTCCGCCATCGCATACCGCAATGCCCAAGTCGTCGCTTTCGATCTCTGGGGCGGTTATTTCACCGAAAGGGAGCCTGACAGGCAAAGGGCCCATCCTATTTCCAGCATGCCCAAACAAGATGGAGGTCCCGTTTTTTGGGGGCGAGCTTATGAACCTGCCGATCAATAGGAACTTAGCTGAACAGGTTTGGCGCGCATGCTGGTCGAAAGGCCCTTTCATACCTTATGCGAGCCAATGACGAGTTCGGCAGGTCGTGAGTGAGCCAAGACCAAGTCAGCGTTAGGAAGGTCGTTCTCGACGACCTTACCCTCGGCAAAAGATCGCTCCATGCCCTGATCCAGCCATCGCTGTATCAGGCGCCGCATGAGTTCGTCGCGGGGGACTTGCAGGGCTACTGTCAGGTCGAAAAGCTGCGCCAGATTTATCCAGGGCGGGGCGTCCAGCAGCAGATAGTTACCCTCGACCAGCAAAAGCGGCGTCTCTGCGGGGATCAGCCTTGCCCCGGCACGAGAGATTTCCAGATCGCGATCGAAAACCGGCACAGCGATTTCGCTCTCTAGATTGGCGCGCAGGCGTGCCAGCAACGCGGCGAGACCGCCGACGTCGAAGGTGATGGGCGCACCCTTACGGGCGAGCGTCCCGCGGGCGCGCAGAATGGCATCGTCGTAATGAAACCCGTCCATCGGCACGATGGCAGCTAATCCTAGGCTCTCACGGTTCAGCGTCTCGGCGATGGCTTCGCACAAGGTCGACTTCCCACTTCCCGGAGGCCCGGCGACAGCCACGAGTCGTCTTCCTTGCCTGGCGAGATCGCGTAGTGTCGAGAGTAGACGGTTAATATCGGTCTCGATGCGATTGCTCATTTTTCCGTCCCTCATCGCTGGCAGCAACATGATCTGAATAGGTTTGATCCATCGAAAACACCGGTCAGCGGGCGAGAAGTGCCGCCTCGGGGTCGGTAAGGAAACGCGCGGCCAAGGGAACGGCGGCCGCACCAAGCGCACGGGCATCCGGTCCGACCGTGCCCGCGCGGATCATTGGTCGCGCCAACCCGGCTAGATCCATTCCGCTCAGTGCCAGATCGGTACGGCGCACGATTTCGGCACGAATCTCGGCGGGCAACCAGCCGTCGATCATCACATGCTCAAGCTCCAGCAGGGCCGCCGCTGAAAGCATGGCCGATGCGAGGCCCGAGGCAGCTGCATTCATCCAGTCATCCAGCAGGTCCTCGGGCAAGTCCCATGCCAATGGCCGGTCCCAGAGCAGTTCCGAGGACAGGCCGCGCGCCTCGATCCGTCGTGCCAGTGGCCAGAGGGAGGCTTCGGACATCAACCGCACCGGACGGCCTCCGATGCCAGGAACCGGCATCGTGCCGACCCCCGCAGCATTTCCGGTGCGTCCAGTGAACAACCGCCCATTCAGTACCAGCCCGCCGCCGATGAAATAGCCGAAGTAGAAATACAGAAAATCCCGTGGTTTTTCGCCTGTGCCAAAGATCAACTCGGCCCCGCAGGCGGCCGAGGCGTCGTTCTGGACAAAGACCGGCAGGCCGGTTACTGCGGCCAATTCGCGCTCAAGATCGAGGCTGCGCCAGGCATCCATCTCGGTCTGGGGCGCGCCGATATATTCAACCCATGACCAAAGCTGGTAGGGCATGGCGACACCCAGCCCGACGACGCGTGTGCGCTGCGCGGACGTCAGGTCCGAGGTCAGTTCCGGCAGGGCCCCACTTACAAAATCGATTATCGCGCGCGGCGTCGGCCAAGGATAGATCCTCCGCAGCTTTCGCCGTATCCGCCCCAGAAAATCCAGCAGGACCAGATCGGCCGAGCGGCGTCCGAGTTTCAGTCCAAGAAAGAAAGCCCCCTCCGGAGCAAGCGACATCGGCACCGAAGGCTGACCGACGCGCCCGCGCTGCGGCTCACCCCGCAGCAGAAATCCGTCTTGCTCGAGTTCGCGCATGATCACGCTGACGGTTTGGGCCGAAAGGCCGGTGATACGCGCGATGTCGGATTTTGCTTGCGGCCCTTGGCTGCGCAGAAGCGACAGGACCAGACGCTCGTTATGCTCGCGCATGCCGGATTGGTTGGTGCCGCGGTTGAGCGCGGCAAGTGCGGTCTCGCCCCCGTTCTGCTCTGCGATCGCGTCCTCAGCCATGCCCTTCCCTCCCTTGCCTGCCGAGCGTTTCGGCGCCCTTATTACCCCGCCTGTTCCGGCAGTTCCTTCGCGGTTATCACGCCCTTCCGCAGGATGATATTGGCGAAAACTGCGATCTCGCCAGTAGCGACAACGGTAAAAACGGCACGGATCCGGAGACTGTGTTTCGCGCCGGAAACGGCCTACACGGTGGGATGTTGCCGTGCCCATCCGCGCGCCTGAGCCGCGCGGCCTGTGCCTCGGTGGAGTATTCTCCAAGGGGAATCTCGTCGTCACGTCCCAGCGAGCGCAGATCATAAAGCAGATCCGGTCCCAGCAGGGGTGGCAATCCGAACAGCATGGCTGGCCTCGTACGCATTCGCGCGACTGCTTGAGCACGCCTTGGCAGAATGTCGGGACCAGTGAGCCGCGTCAATAATAATTCAATGTGATTTATTTATTGACGCGATAGGGGAGAATCGGTTTTCCTGCATGCAGCGAGGCGGGAGGAAATGCCGCGCTGAGGATGGACGGGGCGCGGACCGCCCCTTGGGAGGGACTAATATGAAATTCGCTAAAGCCGCCCTTCTGGGCGCAGCGTCGCTTGCCCTGATGTCGGGTGCCGCCTTGGCCGAGGATGTCTCGGCCTGCCTGATCACCAAGACCGACACCAACCCCTTCTTTGTAAAGATGAAGGAGGGAGCGACCGCCAAAGCCCAAGAGTTGGGAGTGGCGCTGAAAACCTATGCCGGCAAGGTCGATGGCGACCATGAAAGCCAGGTCGCCGCCATCGAGGCCTGTGTCGCGGATGGTGCCAAGGGGATCTTGATCACCGCCTCGGACACCAAGGCCATCGTTGATTCCGTCAAGGCAGCGCGCGAGGCGGGCGTGCTGGTGATCGCGCTCGACACGCCCCTTGACCCGATCGACGCCGCCGATGCCACATTCGCCACCGACAACTTCAAGGCTGGCGAGTTGATCGGCCAATGGGCCAAAACGACGATGGGTGACGCGGCAGCCAATGCCAAGATCGCGCTGCTGGATCTGGCGATCAGCCAGCCTTCGGTCGACGTGCTGCGCGACCAGGGTTTCCTGAAAGGCTTCGGGGTTGAATTGGGCGATCCGAACAAGTGGGGCGACGAGAGCGATCCGCGCATCGTCGGTCATGAGGTCACCTCCGGTAACGAGGAAGGCGGACTGAAGGCGATGGAGGCCCTTCTCGCCAAGGATGGTGACATCAACATGGTCTATACCATAAACGAGCCTGCAGCGGCGGGAGCCTATGAGGCGCTGAAGGCCGCCGGCAAGGACAGCGGCGTGTTGATCGTTTCGGTCGACGGCGGCTGCCCCGGGGTCAAGGACGTGAAGGAAGGCGTGATCGGAGCCACCTCTCAGCAATATCCACTGCTGATGGCATCGAAGGGGATCGAAGCGATTGCCGCCTTCGCCAAGGATGGTAGCAAGCCAGCGCCAACCGAAGGCAAGGATTTCTTCGACACCGGCGTGACGCTGATCACTGACAAGCCGGCCTCGGGGGTCGATTCGATCGACTCAGCCAAGGGTCTGGAACTGTGCTGGGGCTGATCCCCGGCTGATCCGAGAACCCGCAGGGGGCGGTCTCCGCCCTCTCGCGCAATCGGCCCGCATTCGCCGGGCCCCAGCGGAGGGCAAGATGTCCAACGATGCCAAGACCGTCTCGGAGGCCTATGAATCCGGCCTGACCGGTGCCTCCGAGAGGGTGGCCGAGTTCCACGAGAAAGACAGCCCATTGAAACGGTTGCAGCATTGGCTGCACACCACGCCCTCGGCTGTGCCAATGATCGTGCTGCTTTTGGCCCTGCTGTTCTTCGGCTTCGCCACCAGCAATTTCTTCAAGGCGGGTACGCTGTCGACCATCCTTCAGCAGATCGCCATCGTCGGCATTCTGGGTTGTGCGCAGACGCTGGTGGTACTAACCGCCGGGATCGACCTTTCGGTCGGTGCAATCGCGGTCTTTTCCTCAGTGCTGATGGGGCAGTTCACCTTTCGCTACGGCATTCCGGCCCCGCTCTCGATCATCCTCGGACTTGGGCTCGGTACCTTGATGGGGGCGATGAATGGCTTCCTGATCGCCAGAATCAAGCTGCCCCCTTTCATCGTGACTTTGGGCACGTGGCAAATTCTGCTGGCCGCGAATTTCATCTATTCCGCGAATGAGACGATCCGCTCTTCCGATATCGAGGCGCAGGCCCCTGCCTTACGTTTCTGGGGCAATGACATTGTCTTCTTCGCCGACGCCGCCGTGAAGAACTCGGGCGTGAAGGTGCTTTACGCCGTCTTCCTGATGATCGTTCTGGTTGCAGTCATGGCTTACGTCCTCCGCCACACCGCTTGGGGCAGGCATGTCTATGCGACCGGGGACGATCCGCAGGCCGCTGCACTGGCGGGTGTGCCGACCGGTAGGGTGCTGATCCAAGTCTATGCCTTGGCAGGGCTTTTCTGCGCCATTGCAGGCTGGGTCATGATCGGCCGATTTGGCTCGGTCTCGCCCACCGCCTCGACCGGGCAGCTTGGTAATATCCAATCCATTACGGCAGTGGTGATCGGCGGCATCAGCCTTTTCGGTGGCCGCGGCTCGATTATAGGCATGTTCTTCGGCGCTCTAATCGTCGGAGTATTCGAGATGGGTCTGCGCCTTATCGGCACCGATCCGCAATGGACCTTCTTCCTGATCGGCGTTCTGATCATCCTTGCAGTCGCCGTGGACCAATGGATCAGAAAGGCTTCAGCATGACCACGGAACCCATCCTCAAGGCGCGCGGTTTGGTGAAGCGCTATGGCAAGGTGACCGCGCTCGACGAATGCGATTTCGACCTGATGCCCGGTGAGATCCTCGCTGTGATCGGCGACAATGGCGCGGGTAAGTCCAGCCTGATCAAGGCAATCTCGGGTGCCATCCTGCCCGATGACGGCAAGATCTGGCTGGAGGGACGCGATGTCATCTTCCGCAACCCGATTGAAGCGCGCGAGGCTGGCATCGAAACGGTCTACCAGACCCTCGCCATGTCACCCGCGCTGTCGATCGCCGATAATATGTTCATGGGACGGGAACTGCGCAAACCGGGCTTCATCGGCAAGTACTTCCGCAAGCTCGACCGTCCGGCGATGGAGAAATTCGCCCGCGAGAAGCTGAACGAGTTGGGGCTGATGACGATCCAGAACATTAACCAGGCGGTCGAGACCCTTTCCGGCGGCCAGCGTCAGGGCGTCGCGGTAGCCCGCGCGGCGGCCTTTGGCTCGAAGGTGGTGATCCTCGACGAGCCGACGGCGGCGCTGGGGGTCAAGGAATCGCGCCGGGTGCTCGAGTTGATCCGGGACGTGCGCAAGCGCGGTATCCCGATCATCCTGATCAGCCACAACATGCCGCATGTATTCGAGATCGCCGACCGCATTCACATCCACCGCCTTGGCCGCAGGCTTTGCGTAATACGACCGCAGGACTATACCATGTCCGACGCGGTGGCCTTCATGACCGGAGCAAAGCTGCCCGAAGGCGTCACCGAGGCCGCGTGAAAGCCCCACACCTGATCACGCTTGCGTCTGGCCCTCGCGTCGGAGTGGAATACGATCGCAACTTCCGCAAGCGAGGTTGATCCGTCAAAGGTTCAGCGCAAGCAATGCCTACGTATGACCTGCGGGTCGACGTCTACGCCGGTCCAGTGTCTGATGCCTAAGACACTGGTTCCAGCGCAAACATCTAACGGCCTTATGCGTCGAACGGCATTCGCTATGTCGTGCCCGTTACAGGCGATGAGAGGGTAACGTGCGATGATCGACTTCAAGCGCAACCGCTACCCGGATTCCGTGATGCTCTGTCGCGTTCTTCTACGTCCGCTACGCTGTTTCCTACCGCGATCTGGAAGAAATTTTGGCTGAGAGTGGCGTGGCTGTCGATCATGCGGCGCTGAACTGATGGGTATTGAAATACGCCACTGCTCGCGGCCTAAGCAGCAAAGCTGCAATGGATCGTTCCTGACGCATGGATGAGACGTACATCAAGTTGCAAGGGTCGTTGGTGCTATCTCTACCGAGCTGTCGACAAGCGTGGCGCGAACATGGCGGGCTGGACAACATGAATATCGTGCTGATCTTGGCCGGATGGTATTGGCTGATCGAAAGCCTGCAGGTGCAGTATCTGAACAATATCATCAAGCAGAGCCATCGGTTCTTCAGAAGGTTAACCCGACTGATATTGGGCTTCAAATGAATTTTATCTGCACACGACGCTCTGGTCGGGATCGAAACGACCAAACTGATCCGCAAGCGCCAGCTTACCGCAGGCGGTAACACTGCCCTTCAACAGTTCGTAACTCTCGCGAGATAAGTACGCCCAGCCAGAGGGTTGTCCCCAACCCGCGCTGAAGTTTGCGACAGAACCCGTATTTTCTCAACTGCATGGGGCACTCCTGTTGAGAGGGTGCAAAAGGCCGACCTGCAGGCCAGAGTTTGCCTACGGATAACTTGCGACGACTTGACCGGCCGGAGTTCCGGGCTAGGTGTTCAGTCCCGGCATCTGGTGGATCGGGTTCTGGATGAATCTGTCGGGCTCAGATGTCCATATCTTGCAGATGCATTCGTATGGGGTGAGGCCGCTGAGGGTCTTGAGCCGGCGAGCAAAGTTGTAGGCCGCTTGAAGTCTGCGAGGTGCGTTCGCAACTGGTCGTGGCTTTCGGAGTGGAAGCGTTTGACGGTGGCCTCCTTGATCGTGCGGTTCATGCGTTCGACCTGGCCGTTGGTCCAGGGATGGTTGGGTTTGGTCAGGCGGTGCTCAATTCCATTTGCCTCACAGATCATGTCGAAGCGCATCGGCCGGGAGTAGATGGTGTTCCGGTTCCGAGGCTGCTCTGCGAACCGGATTCCGTTGTCGGTGAGAATGGTGTGAATCTGGTAGGGCACGGCTTCGAGCATATGCTGAAGGAACTCCCAGGCCGTCTTCCTATCGGCTTTATCGACGAGTTGGGTCACGGCGAACTTGCTCGTGCGGTCGATGCCGACGAACAGATATAGTTTGCCTTCAGCGGTCTGCACCTCGGCGATGTCGATGTGAAAGAAACCGATCGGGTAGCGCTTGAACTTCGACCGCTTCGGCTTGTCACCATCCACATCAGGCAGGCGCGAGATGCCATGCCGTTGCAGGCACCGATGCAGCGCAAATCGCGTCAGGTGGGAGATCGAGGGCTGCAGTGCGTAAAGGCAATCGTCCAGCGGCAGAAGTGTATGGCGCCGGAACGCCACGATCGCCGCCTCCTCATCCCCGGACAGAACCGTCGAGCGTGGGTCGGATGGTCCGGTCTTCATATCCTCAACCGTCGCGCGCTTGCGCCATTCCGCAACGGTCTTGGGGTTGATGCCCAACTCCCTGCTTAGTTGCGCGAGCGAAGCTTGCGATCATTCGGGCCGGCCCTCGGACCGGTGGCGGGCTGGCCCTCATTATTGCTGCTCGGACAGCGTGCGTGGTCGTGGCGCTTCCGTGACGAACTTGTCCCATAGGGCATCTTCCATGCCAAAGAAAGGATCGCACCATCAAACCGTGGGATCAAACAACTAGGCTCAGGGCACGTTCCATAGCCAGAACATCACCGTTGCTGCGAGGGCGATGGCTGGGACGAGGGTCTCTGGTCGTCGGTGTTATCGTGTATCGACTGACCTGCCCCCCGGAAGGTCCCTGGGTTTAATGTAGAGTTTGCTTCGCCGCGAAGGAGCAGACGACATGAGGAAAAGCCGCTTCACCGATGAGGAGGGAACCGTGGCGCCTGATGGCACCGCGTAA
>NZ_WMIE01000029.1 GCF_009711225.1 Paracoccus aestuariivivens
GGCCGGGTCTCGGCCGGGCTGGCGGCGCTCAGGGCCGCCGCGGCCAGGGAGCGCGGGGCGGAGACGGGGCAGGGGCATGAGGTCGGGCCGGACCCGGCCTCGGACCTGAAGGCAAGGCTCGCTGCCATCCTGCAGCGCGATCGGGACGGGCAGGAGCCGGAAGGGGGCACGGAGCCGGAAACGGAGATCGCCGGGAAGCTGGCGGGTGTCCTCGGGCGGGGACCAGAGCCCGACGGGCGGGACGTGCCGCAGCCGGCACAGGAGGCTACAGCGCTACGGCCCCGGAACCCGCAACTGCTGCGCGCGCTGGCGCAGATCGCCGATGGGGTCGCCCGCGGCGAACGAATCGGATTCAGGAACGCAGAGCAGGCCCGGGCCTTCCTCCGCGACCTGAAGCAGGCCTATGGCGCCGGGATCTTCGCCCAGGTCGGGGCCGGCGATGAACAGGCGCTGGCTGCGGACTTCCCCGATGCCGGCATGCGGCGGCAGCTGGCGCGGGGCATCGCGGTGCTCGGGCGAAGCTATGGTGAAATTGATCGCGACGGACAGGAAGTCGGGCGGTCGGCCGGGCACCGGATCAGCCGTGGGCAGGATGACGGGTGGGAACTGTGAGAGGGAGAGTTGTGGGGGCTGCTGTCGGAACAGCGGGGCCGTCAGGATTCTCTGACAGTCGTCCGCAGATGTATCTTTTGGTAGCTGAGGATCGACCCCGTCTGCGCCGATCACGGCGCACGCCCGCCGCTCGCTCTGGGAGATGAGCGAGGACTTCGCGCCTTGCGGCAGGCGTTATTATGGAACTGGATATTCCCGCGCGATGATCAAGGTGATAAAATGCCGGTCACAATGTACGAGCACTCGCGCTCGATATCCGTAAGCCTGCGGTGAGGGCCGTCTGCTCTGATTGAGCAAATGGTTGTAAGGCATTGCCTTATGGCATGCGCTTCAGTTGTTTCACCAATCGAGATCTTCGCCGCCGATGAGACTGGCCGTCGTCGGCACTGGTCCGACGAGGACAAGGTCCGGATCGTCGAGGAGAACGGGACATCGGCAAGCCGGCGAAGAACTGCGACAAGGATTAGGAAAGGTAGAAAACCGCATGCCGATTAAGCTGCTGGAAGTATTCGATCAGTAAGGGAGGATATCGAAGATATTTGCGAGAGACGTACGGGTCTCACCCACGCCCCCCTATAGATTTTTGGATCAGGGATACTTCCCGCTGGGTTTCCGGGGGGGAGAAATCACGTGGGTCACACAAAGTTGCAGAAGGACCTTGTAAAGTGTCAGTTATAGGTTTCAGGATTAGTCGATCCAATGTCCCAGTTCGAAGCGTGAAGGTCGGTACGTCCCCGAGGAGCATCGAGCGAGCCTCCGCACGCGCTATGGCGGCACTCTCCTGCGAATTCGAACTAGCCAAGAGCCGGGTAACAAGCTCCATCTCGATCTGGGTGTGACTACATTCTACAAACGTCCCAAGTACTTCGCGCCCTAAAGACGCATATAATTGCGTCGGTCGGAGCAGGATACGAGGTTGGCAATACCGCAAATCCGAAAAAATGTCGGCCCAACCGTCCCGGATCTGTCTTGCCCAGATAGCATGGGAGGCAAGACGGAATCCTTTCACTAACGTATCCGCGAAATCCTCAACAGGAATCTGGCGTCCATCAAAAATTGGTCCGCATACAGTTTCGGATGAAGAAACGCTGCGTGACGCGAAACTGCTTTCACGCCTCAATAAGCCATCACAAGTCCGTACGTCGTGTGGGAGAATATCCAGATCGCTAACGGCGGTCGCCGCAAACCACAAGTTGGCGTTGGGATCATGCCGCGCCGCGCCATATCCCGCAGGCGATGCGAATGCCTCAGTGTCGATTGGTACCGGATAGCCGCCGCTTGCCACTATATTCTCACCATGCAGGTCCGTGGAGCGACAGAGACGACAGAGCGCCAGCAGTAACCCTGCACGTTCGTAAAACAATTGCACCTCGTTGCGACTCCCGCATCCTTCCACCGATATATCGTCTTCCCAGACATGGTTGCCACCATCTACCATGCTTGGAAATTTCAAACTTAGCCGATCTGGAAGCAAAGCGACCACCGCGTCGTGGACGCGCTTAAACCAAATAGCTGAGCTTCCAGGGCGGGGTTTATAGATGATGGTTTTCCCGGATTTAAAATGAACACGGGTCACCGTCTTTCCGCCATAATGGGCATCGCCAAGGCCGATCGTGATATCGCGGATAGTATCCCTAGCGGATATTCCAAAAGTGTCCTCTAGGTGATGAGCAAGAGCAACGCGATGAAAAATTACATCCCGGGCCGCACGGGCTGCCAGTAGAAGCCGAATAGACATGGCCCGAGCGAGTCCATGATTGTTTGTTAGTATATAAAGCCATTGTCGAGCTGGTCGAGACGATCCCCCAGTATCGAGACGACCGCCCGCAAACGCAATTAGGTCGATCCATCTACTGAGAACTGCCGCAGTAACCGACTTCGAAATTTGCTCTTTATCTGCAAACGTGTCGTATTCTCCAAGTGTGTCGTGTATGATCCGCAATGCGGGGCGACGCAAAGGGGCTAGGGGAGTATCTTCAGGGGTTTCCGGATGTGAAACCGCTGAAATCATCTGTTTGACTACTATATGCCATTCCGTAGCGTACGGTACCACTCCAGAATTCGTGGGGGCGTGCAAATCGAATTTTGGAGAGTTTTTCATTCAAGCAATAAGATGCTTGGACATGCTCCTCCCTGATGTATCGTGGTAGCTGTCCAAAGAAAACCCGACAATCCCCTGAACAAGCCAATGGTGCTAATTTCGCAAAATTTTCCGGACATAAATACTTTTGTTGCCAATTCAAATTCCCTCTTGCTGCGCGCGTTTAGCGAGGTGTCGCCAATAAAATTAGCTGCCCGGCTCATTAACTCGCAGTGACCAAGCAAGCCGCAACAAAGACTTAAAAGCTCAGGAGACTGGGGTGGTGACAATGGTTCAAGTGGATGGCTGAAAATATTAGATATACCGATATTGGTTCTGGTGGCTGCAATTTGCGCCGCGGTGAGACCCGCCGTGCCCCTACACCAAGACCGTTCAGCGTCGCTCTTTGGATCGAAAGTAGGCTCGAGTTGAAGCCAGAAATGACGCTCAAGGTTCAAACAGCGCAGAGCCTGTTCAGCCGCCGCGGGATGAATACCCACTCGATCAAATGTGAAGAACGCCAAAGCCACCCCACTGAGCCCGTGTGATGCGCCACATCCCATTGCTGCCAAGAGCGAGCGATCGTCCATGAGAACAACGAATTCTACGAGTGATTCTGCGCATCCAATCAATGAGGAATCTGGAGTTCTTGCCATAGCGTCCGCCAAGCGAAAGCCAGCGAGGCAGAGACCCAAAAGGCCATGAAGAAGATCTAGATCGGCAGAGGTCCGAGGCGCCTGTCGTGCCGATATCTGGTGACGAAGGGCATCAGAAATTTTCTCTGCGGCTGGAACCTCGTTCAGGATTGCGGACGCGAACGCGATCGCATACGCTTGTGCTCCGACGCCATCAATCACGCCTCGTGCCGCCGTATCCTTCGGTGCAGCTAAAATAGCCGTCAGTAGAAGCCGGCTTTGACCCGCAAACTCTGGGAAGAGCGCGGTACTTCTGACTAGAGATAAGGCTGCGCCTAGATCGCCACCATAGATGTTCGCGGGAAGATAAAATTTATCTGACCGAGCCTCTAATTTGGAGAGCACCGATTCGGCGCATGCCTTCGAAAACTCGAGAGATTCCTCGTTAATTTCATCACCGGCCATTAAGAAGCGCTGACGGTCATCTCATTAGATGGTTTCTTGAATTAAGGCTTCTATGTCTTCTGTAATAAACTGACTCACCATGTCGATACTGATTGATGGATTTGTTTTGGTATCTATTTTGGTGCAAGTGGATAGATTTGTTGCAGCTTCACCGCACGGACTGCACTTTGCGGTGGTTTCAGAAGAGAAGAATCGATCGAGAACAGCTTGCGCGGTTTCTCGGGGAGATCTTTCCGATTCTTCTAAACTTATTTTTGAAGACACACGAGAAAGAAAAGCGTCAAGGCTAACTCCGTTGTTCTGCATCGGATTATCTCCAAATGAGGGATGTTGAGAAAGAGATGACTGGAGTAGAGTAGTTTGATAAGGAAAGAACGCAATAAATTTTATGTATATTCGATGTGTTATATTTGTTGACTTTTTATAAGTTTTTAGCTATGACGGCGAGAATTGTATTCGACATATGATTCTCAATTTGTAGTTGATATTCTTTGTCGGACAGCGCTGATGCCCCGGGGCGCGCAATGAGATCCTGCGGGCGTTGAAACTCGTTGGCAGGACGCTGTGGCGGAACTGGAGCGGGTACCACCGCCGTAGCAGGGTGGAAATCAAGATGAACTGCGTGAAGTTGCTCGGCCAGCGCCTGATGTCAGGCGACTTCAACCGCCAAGGTCGCCGAGGACCCAGATCCGCGCGGCGGTCATGAACTGTTTCACGGCACTCGGCCTCCCGGTCACGGTGCCGCTGGCATAAGGGCGTCGGGGAAAGGGAAATCGTGGTCCTCAGCTGATTTGCGCAGTAGCGCCGCGTAGAACGGCCCGCGCTGCGCCGTCGGCTCGATGTACCTAGAACATGTTCGTCGCCAGACCGAGCCCGACTGTGATAATCTCAGACATGACCGCTCCCTTTGTGGGTCGTTGCAGACCCACCTTGGCCCGGATGCCGTCGTGGAGCGGTTACATCATCAAAGTCCGTACGCTCGCTCTTTGACCAACCCTCTTTCCACAGCTTGCGCTAGATGAGGACTACTCGGTCGGACGGCCGTCTTGAAATGTGGTCTCTAGTCGTCGTCCTAGGCGCTTCAATTTCCAACGACCGAGCACTCCCGGAGCTCGACCGTGAAAGAAATAGCGCTCCAAACTCTCGTCGATTTCTAAGCGGAGTGATGTTGCTTGCTCCTTCATCGCTTTCACGCGTGGGTCGCTGAGCGAGTTCCGGTGGTGCGAGACATAGATTGGCATCCCTTTCAGATACCAGATCGCCTCGAAGACAAAAGGGATGGAATACCTATGCCTGCGCCGGAGTTCATCGAGTCGTGTCGAAACCTTAGTGGCTTGGTCAATCTTTGCCTGAAAGCGGTCTGGGCTTCTAGAATTCATCGCTTCCACGCTCAGTGCCACAACTTCGTATAGTGCGGTACTAAGTTCTTGTAAATCCTCGCTTACGACACTTTGCTTGGCTGCGAGACGTGCCGCAGTCTTCGTTGAGCGGATGTTCATGTAGGCTGATATCGATGCTGCGGCGGCAGCAATCAATGCGGCTAAGCCTTCGTCAATATTTATTGTTCCCATGTGTCGTTCCAGATTTCTCTACAGGCGCTTTACATCATGCTGAAGACATGAGGAGCCTTTAACCTGCATAAATGAAACACAATCAGATACTAGACAGAACATAGACAAAAACGGCCGTTTTTGTCCTGAGAGCGGCGGCCTAGACAATCCAGCCAGTTATGCGAGACAAAATACCCTCCCCAAACCCCTCTGGTTCTGTCCAGGTTTAGGCCGAGGTCTGGACGGGGATGGCAAAGATTGTCATTCTGTCGCGAGCGCGAACCACTAGACTGGAGCAGTCCTATGGCGACGATGAACGTCTCTATCCCAGATCCTATGAAGACTTGGGTTGAGGAACAGGCTCAGGGCGGCCGCTTCAGCAATGCCAGTGACTATGTCCGCCACCTGATCCGGCGCGACCAGGAGCGGACCCAAGCTGTGGAGCAGTTGCAGGCAGCCATCACAGCCGGGGTCGAGAGCGGTCCTGCCAGGCATTTCGATGTGGCATCGTTCAAGGCTCGGATGCGCAGCCGGCATGACCGGTGAGCGCCTTTGTATCCTGAGGCTCACGTCTCAGGCAGAAGCTGATTTGGAAGAGATCTGGCTCTACGGGGAGTCCGAGTGGTCGGCTGCTCAGGCGGACAGATACGTTGACGGTCTCATGGCGGTGCTCAACCTGCTCTGCGACATGCCGGGGATTGCCCGTGAGCGCATGGAGTTCAGGCCGCTTGTCCGCATCCATCCCTCTGGTTCGCACTTGATCATCTACCGCATGGAGGAGGGCGGCAATCTCGATGTTCTGCGTATCCTCGGGGGATGTCAGAACTGGCGAAGGCTCTTGGAGGTGCTGGAGTGATCCTAGGTTATGCTCGTGTCTCGACAGCCGACCAGAAGCTCGACAGCCAACAGGACGCCCTCAGGGCAGTTGGCGCCGAGAAGGTCTTCGCCGACGTCATCACTGGGTCTGCGCGTCAGAGGCCCCAGCTTGACCGGATGCTGGACCAGCTGCGGGAGGGCGACGTGGTGGTCGTCACCAAGTACGACCGACTGGCTCGCAGCCTGAAGGACTTGCTCGATTTGGTGGAGCAGGTCCAAGGGAAAGGGGCCGGCTTCCGGTCTCTCGCGGAGGACATCGATACGACCACGCCCGCAGGCCGGCTCATCTTCCATGTCTTTGCCTCCATTGCTCAGTTTGAGCGCGAGAGGATCGTTGAGCGCACCCGCGAGGGCTTGGAGGCCGCCCGCCGCCGAGGGCGGGTGGGCGGTCGTCCTCCGGCTCTATCGGCATCTCAGAAGGCCGAGGTCAGGCGTATGCGGGACGAGGAGATGCGGCCGCTTTCGGAGATCGCGACCCTTTTCAAGGTCAGTGCCAAGACCATCCGGCGTGTGCCGGTGGTGGCCCCATCAGAGCACTGAGATGTGGTCAGTGTGGACCCGCAGGGGAGTGTCCTGAATTTTGTGTATCTGGCCCGTTCCACGGGGTTTCAGACACTCAAGCGGCGAAGCGCTCGCCGAAACACACCTTGCCCTTGGAGATGCAATCGACCTCGGGCTCGTGCAGGGAATAGATCTTGTCCTTGCTCTTCGGGGTCTGTTCCAGCAGGCGACCGACCAGCCAGAGCGCTTCGAGCACCTTGTCGCGCAGGGCTCCCTCGGGGATGTCTTGCAGATGACGGCGCAGGTCCCGGCGGATCCTGCCGGCATAGCCCTTGAGTTGCCGCAAGGCCTTGCGCATGCGCTTGAATTGCCAGGCATGGGCATTGCAGTGAAGTTTGCGCCACATCTCAGGAAAGCTGTCGCTCGTACGCTGCGCCGCATTGACCTACTTTCTCCTTCACTTTGGTAGCGCCACAGTTGAAAGCTGGACAGCCATGGCGAGGTCGCCGTTGTAATCTGAAAGCTCGTTCTGCAGTCCCAATACGCGACGACGTACTTGGCTTAATATCAAACTTAAGTAAAATATTATGCCAGAAATTGATGTAGCTAGAGATTTTAGTTGTGATCAAACCACTGATGAAGCGTCGGCCTGATGATGGCCGCCTTTACGAAAGACGCCCAGAAGTAACAGCGCTTTTGCTCGATCTAGAGGTGCTGCCCCGAGGCGAGCTCATCAGACGGGCACAAGTCACATTAAAATCTGATCCGGATTTTATCCCAAGCGAATGTCTCTTGCATTTCGTCAGGCGCTCCAAGCGTGAGAACCCAGATCGGTTGTTCGAGACTCTGTTTAGAGCACTGATCGCGAGGGTTGAGTACGCTGCCACACTCAGAGGCGGTCAGCACTATCTACCGGACGGCAGTCGCGGATTTTCAAGGTATGCCATCGATGTCCGCGACTATGTCATGGATCGCTTTCTGAAACGCCTCATGGATGATCGCAGCGGCTACGACAGTGGCCTGGACTACTATGAGGTCAACTTTGCCCACGCGGTGGCCAGCCTCAGGTCTACCGCGAAACGGTCAGTAATTGCCAAGGCTGACAGGCTTCAGCCGCTATCAACCAACGACGACGAAGCGGTTTCGGTCGAGGTCGAAAGGGCTGCAGGGGCTTTCGATCCACTTGATCGCTCAAGATTTGACGACGGAAATTACCGGTCGCGACTTGCAAGTGCGATCATGAAATTACCCATTAAGGAGCGCCAGGTAGTTGTGCTCCTGCTCAAGGAATACCCGATTGAATCGAATGACCCCAATAAACCTGATATCTGCACAACTCTCAGCTGCGTCGAAAAGACTGTCAGAAATCGACGGGACAGGGCCTTTGCCAAGCTCAGGGTTGTTCTCTTGGAGGAAGAGATAGATGTCTGAAGCAAGCAAAAACAACGCAGAAAACACTCTGGCCGCTTTTGCCATAGAGCCATTGCATGACAAAGCAACCCTCGACAGCTACCTGAGAAGCCATCCTGAGCTGACCGACGAACTACTGGATCTTGCTCTTGAACTGGAGCTGGCGGACATCGGCGCCGAAGACGAGCAGGTAACAACCAGCAGTGCGGCCGTTGACGCCGCTTGGGCCTTATTCTCGAATCCGGCCACGACCAAACCCACTCTTATGACCGAGCAATTTAACATGGGGGTTGCTAAAGCTCTGGGTATCAAGAGTTCGGCGATTGCTGGCCTACGAGACAGAAAGGTACAGTCAGAATCTTTGCCGATAGGATTTTTAGTGCGCCTTTCCAACGCCCTAGAAAGCCCAATGGACGCGGTTTTGGATTACCTAGCCGGATCGCCGCGCTTACCACTCGGTGCAAGCTTCAAGGCGGATGAAAGGCCGGAGACATCTTCGAAGATCCCCTTGGAGCAACTGCTGAGGGAGTGCGGTCACACGCCGGACGAGATCAACACCATTCTGCAAAGCAAGTGACAATGGACGCCATCGAGTTTGCGCGGCGGCAGGCACTTGAACTTAACACTGCGGCTCTGCTGGGTGGTGTAGATCCGTGGGATCCCTATGCACTGTGCCTTTTCGAGGCTGAGCGGAGAGGAATTGAGATTGAATGCGTAGCAAAAGGAAGCGTTGTTCTTAACGGAGCCCGTGCGCTCTACGACCCTTCGCTGCTTCTCATCATGCATGAGGATACCGGAAATCCTTTTGAAAACGCCTTCCTGGTTGCCCACGAACTAGGACATGTCGAACTCGGCGACAGCACTCGACGAGATGAAGTCCATGTAATAGACCCGTCGCGATCCGCGGAAATGCCTCCCGTTGGCGCTGAGCGTGTAGAGGATTACAGTAGGCGGCAGCGTAGAGAGGTCCAAATGGACCTGTTTGCACGTGAGTTCCTGTTACCCCGATCAACAGTCCGTCGTCTTCACTTGGTTGACGGAATGACCGCTACCACTGTTGCGGAGCGGCTCGGCGCGCCGCCATCAGTGGTGGCGCAGCAAATGCTTGACGCGCTTCTCCTTCCTGAACCCAGTTCAGCCCCCTCGAAGCCTGTCATCGAGCGCCCCCTAAATAACGAACAGAGAGCTGCCGCAGAACACGATGGATTTCCCTATCTTCTGGAGGCAGGACCTGGAACAGGAAAGACGCAGACGCTGGTAGGGCGTATCGCGTGGCTTCTTTGGAAGGGCGTTGACCCTCGCTCAATCTTGGTCCTCACTTACTCTAACAAAGCAGCAGGAGAGCTTTTTGATCGTGTCGCACAGCGTAACGCTGATGCTGCGGCCGCAATGTGGATCGGCACCTTCCATGCGTTCGGCTTGGACATCATCAGGCGACGGCATGACCGGCTTGGCTTGCCTGAAGATCCCGGGATGCTCGACAAGGCTGATGCCATAGAGCTGCTGGAGCTCGAAGCTCCGCGCCTCAGTCTGGCCCATTTCCGCAACATCATTGATCCCACAGAGAACCTAGATCGAATTCTTGCCGCGATCTCCCGCGCGAAGGACGAGCTCATCGGCGTGGACGATTTCCTCAGGTTGGCCACCGACATGAAAGTCTCAGCTCGCAGCACGGAAGAACTTGTAGAAGCAGAGCGTCAACTTGAAGTCGCAGCGGTATACCGACGATACGAAGAACTGAAGGACCAGCAGAAGCGCTTGGACTTCGGCGATCTGCTCACGCTGCCGATCAAGCTGTTCGATGAGCACGAAGATGTCCGTGCAGAAATGGCAGCCATGTACGAACATGTTCTGGTCGATGAATACCAGGACGTGAACCGCAGCAGCGTCTCTCTACTCAAGAGACTGAAGCCCGCCGGAAGGAATTTGTGGGCGGTGGGTGATCTGAAACAGTCAATATATCGCTTTCGCGGTGCGTCCTCGGTAAACATGACTAGGTTTGCCACAGGCGATTTTCCCGGCGCCGTCGTCGGACGGCTGAAAGTAAACTACCGCTCCAGCAAAGAGATCGTTGACACGTTTTCGAGCTTTGCCCTCAAGATGAACGTCGCCCGTGGCCGCGACAGTACGCTAGACGCTCATCGTGGACCTTCGGGTCATGCGCCGGAACACAGACTTGCTGAATTTGCTTCGAATCAGTCGGAGGCGATAGCAGAAGCAATTCACGCACTGCGGGATGAAGGCATCGCATTTCGTGATCAGGCAGTTCTCTGCACCGGAAACGATCGCCTCGCCATAGTTGGTGCCGACCTCGAGATGATGGACATACCAGTTCTATATCTCGGCAGTATCTTCGAGCGCGAAGAAGTCAAAGATCTCCTTTCCTTCCTTTCTTTGCTCGTCGACCGGCGACCGATGGGCATGGTCCGTGTGGCCACTATGGAAGGTTTTATCATGAGCCTAGCCGATACAGTCTATGTCATGAGCGAGGCAGCCAAACCTGGTACTCCAGCGCCGATATGGTCATCCCGCGGTGCTGATTTGCCAGCGCTGTCAGACAGCGGCAAGCCAGCGCTCTCACGATTGGCATCCGTCCTGGAAGGTTTTGACAGCATGTCCCAACCTTGGGAGGTGCTTGTCACGCTGCTGTTGGACCGCACTCGCATTGCTGCCAACCTCGCTGGGACCTCATCAATCGCAGCAAGGGCGAAGGGCATCGCCATCTGGCAATTGCTGAATTTCTGTCGAACTCAACCCAGTGGAAAAGGCCTTCCGATCAAAAGGCTTCTGGACCGGATTCGTCGACTTGTCCGCCTCAGCGACGAACGAGATCTGAGACAGTTGCCGGCCGCTGCTCAAGACTTGGACGCTGTGAGACTCATGACGGTGCACGGCTCCAAAGGCTTGGAGTTTAAGGCTGTCCATTTTCCTGGCATCAGCGGAAACAGCATCCCCCGCTCCCCAAACCACTTCCAAGGCATCGAAGCTCCGGATGGCTTGGTTCAAGATACTGCCGGCAAGGCTTCCGACCTTAGAAAAGCAGGTCATGTCGACGAACAGGAATGTCTGTTCTATGTGGCCCTATCGCGCGCCCGAGACCGGCTGTTTCTCTACTCGCCAACCAAAAAAGCCAACGGTCATAAGTGGCCCGTATCTGAATTTGCAGGCAGGATTGTTCCACCGACGAACCAACTCAATGTCACGACCCTTCTTCGGCTTCCTGAACCCGTCGAAAAGGTGCTGAACATTACCTTCGAAGGCGCAGCGTCCTTCAAGGACACTCAGCTTGTCACATACGGATCCTGCCCACGGCGCTTCCTCTATTCTCATGTCCTTCAAACCGGGGGGCGAAGGGTAGAGTCCAATTACATGAAAATGCACAACGCGCTTCAGGATGTCGTTGACTGGATAGTATCGACCGCTCCTGCAGACGTCCAACCATCGGAGGTCAATACCAAGTTGCAAAATGCAATTGCCGCCGCAGGCTTGGAAGAGAGCGGGTATGCTGAGGATTATTTCAGGATCTCGGCAGAGCTTGCCAATAGGCTGATCGCGATCCGTATCGGACACACACCGATCCAAACCGACCCAATTACGTTGCCTGCTGGGGACATGGTGATCGATGTTGGGGTGGATGACCTGCTTAGAGCCCCTGATGGCAGAGTGGTGGCGCGCAGGATACGAACTGGACACGGCACAAAGGCGTCACGAGACGACCTAGCCGCTAACTCATTCTTTATCGCTGTGCGCGAATCGTACCCCACGGCGGTTGTCGAACTCGTCAACTTAGGGGATGACGCCCCTATCGTGCTGAACTTTGACAAGCTGGCTGACCGGCGTCGAAAGATTGAAAGCACCTTGGCTGCTGTGAAACTGGGAAAGTTCCCGGCAAACCCCAACAGCCGAACGTGCCATCGATGCCCGGCATTCTTTATCTGCGGTCCAGTGCCGGAAGGGCCGCTGGTAAAAAAAATCTGAACTTACTTACCGGTTCGTCATTCAGGCCGCGATTAACACTCCAGAAGCCCCGGCAAGCACGCAGGTGGCCCAAGGAGACAAATCTTATGACTTCCATTGACCATGCGGCTCATGCCGCCAACACCCCCTACCCCGTCCGCTTCACCGCCGATGGCATCATTTTCCGTACGGCTACCGTCGCCGACCCGGTCCCAGACGGTGCCCAGCTCCTGACAGCTGCGGGTATTCGCGACGTCGAGAACTACATCCTCTTTGCTATCCTTCCTAATGGGGAGTTCGAGGATATACGCCTTGGCGAGACGTTTGACCTGCGGGCTAAGGGAATCGAGGCTTTCGCCTATTTCCAAGCGGACCGCTCGTTCAACTTCACGATCGAAAACCGCCAGATGAGCTGGGGGAAGAACCTCATCAGCGGCAAAACGCTGCGCGCCCTCGCCGGCGTCGACGCCTGCTACAGCATCTACCTTGAGGTTCGTGGCGGTCATGATCGCTTGATCACCGATGCGGATCTGGTGGATCTTGATGGCAAGGGCATCGAGCGCTTCATCACCGTCGTCAGCGAAACCACGGAGGGCCTTGGGACCCTGCCCTCCGCCGATCAGCGCTTTCTAGAAGCGCATCAATATGTTTACGAAATTCTCGATGAGGCAGGAATCAATGGGCTCATCCTAAAGAATTTCCCTCTTCCTCCCGGAAAGTTTGACCATGATAAAGTCGATCTCATGATCCAGCTGCCGGTAGGCTATCCCGACGCTAGCGTGGACATGTTCTACACGTTGCCTTGGATCAGGCTGAAGGCGACCGGCGCCTATGCAAGCTGCGCCGACGTCGCCCAATTTTTTGCAGGCGCCAACTGGCAGCGATGGTCCCGTCACGCTGACTGGCGTCCGGGTATAGACGGCGTGCGGACCATGGTCGCGCGTGCCAACCTCGCTTTCGAGAAGGCTTGCTGACATGCTTGCGATGGATATCACCGTTCTGGAGCAGCATTTCGCTCTTCTGAAACCGTTGCTTCCCGATACTGCCTCCAACGAGGCAGCGGCTTATATGTTGTTTGGCGCCTCCGACATTACCTTTGACCCTTGGTCAGGCATCCCACGTCTGCGCTTGGTCTCGCATAAGGTCATCGAAATCCCGGCAACTGACCAAATCAGTGCTTCACCCGTGCACGTGAAATGGAGCACGCGCAGTTTTATGCGATTGCTCGGGGATGCAGCCATTGCTGGCAAGATCCCAGCTATTGTCCACACCCATCCTAGCGATCATGCTTTTTTCTCCGAACAAGACGATGCCAACGAGCGTGAGCTCGCTCGCACGGTCCATCAAAAGGGGTTGCGTGGGTTGGTCAGCATCGTGCTCGGCGGCGACGGATCAATCTGTGGTCGGATCTGGACTGAACCAAACAAATTCATACTTGCCGATACGATGCAAATCGTGGGCGGCCGTTACATGCGTCATGGCCGTGCTCCGACAGTAGGCTCAAACCGCCATTATCTTGATCGTCAGGGCCGCCTCTTCGGCCTGAACTTCAATGACGAGATGGCATCTCTGCGCGTCTGCATCGTTGGCTGCGGTGGCACGGGCAGTCCAGTGGCCATGTTGCTGGCTCGTCTTGGCGTCGGCCATATTTTCCTTGTCGATAATGATGTCATCGATGAGACCAACCTCAACCGCGTGCACGGTTCCCGCCGCCAAGATATTGGCAGGCCCAAGGTCGAGATCATCAAACGCGAGATCGATGCCATGGGTCTTGGCTGCCATGTCGAGGTAGCCCAGAAGTGGATCAACGCCGCTGCTGTCCGCGATGCGCTTAAATCGTCCGATTTCATCTTCGGCTGCACCGATGACAATTCAGGCCGCATCCTGATCAACCGCCTGGCATTTTTCTACGGCATTCCAGTGATCGATGTAGGCCTGCGCATGATTGCCGTCTCGGAAAGGCAAGGGCATGATTTGAACGGTCGGGTGACCACGCTGACGCCCGGACGTCCATGTTTGGTCTGCAGCGGCGTCATCAATCCCGCCCGTGCCCACGAAGAGGAATTGGAGCGCAACCAGCCTGACGAGTTTCAACGCCGCAAGGCGGAAGCCTATGTGGTGGGCGCCGAGGATCCTGCACCAGCGGTTGTTACCTTCACGACAGAGATGGCGGCAGTTGCAGTGGACGAGATGATTGCAGCAGTGACGGGTTTTCATGGCTCAGAAGGTATGATCCCTAGCCGTGTGCGCCGGTGGCACGCTCGTGACGATCGCTTCCTCAGTGTGAAATCCCGGGAGCATTGCCCCGTGTGCCAATCCGATGAAGCCGGCGGTGCTGGTGATGTCGAGCCATTTCTGGACATAGTAGGCTGATGCCGATGAAACGGACATTGGCACACATCTTAAAGTCGTTCGGATTTTTGAAGTTCGACCTGCTGGCCAGATCCGTTACCGTTCACCCCACAGCAGACGAAGCCGAGGTTGATGATCTACTGCTGGTAAAAGATGGTGAGATTGAAAAGTGGGCTTGCTTCGGCTGCCCCGGTGGCTGCGGAAAGATGATCGCTCTGTCTCTAAACCCAACGCAGCGTCCACGCTGGAAGGTGACTTTCGACTTTTGGCAACGCCCGACGGTAAAGCCATCCGTGCACCAGCTTAACGAGTGCGGCTGTCATTTCTGGATCACGAGTGGTCGTATACGCTGGTGTGAAAGGGGAAACCGGTCGAACCGGGGATTGGGACACCCCACGGGGTCAAGACGCGGATAGCCAGCGCGTAATTTTGATTGGGATCCGATCTGCGAACTTCATCTGGGCCAGCGGCAGCCGCCGCGCAAAAAGGCCGTAGACATGACTGCTTTCGACAAAGGAACGTCAATTTCAACGCTTGAGCATCAGGGGCGTCCAGACATGACGTCTTGGCGTTTCGGCGGACAGTTTCCTGTGGGGATGCGAGGGCATCACGTCGGCGATCTACCATCAGCACTCAATCTTTATTCGACAGATACGACCTCCGAACCTTTGTACAACACCTTCAGTGCCTCATGCCCGACGCGAAACTGGCTCCGGCGTTTGATCACGGGCCTTGCTGTACCGGCATCCTCGATCTTGATGCCGGGGTCATAGTACACGCTGCCCGCTGAAACCGCCGCCAGCAGCAGGAGTACGTCTGTGCCTTCGCAGAGCTGCACCATCGCCCCGTAGCTGTATTCCGGCGGCGGAAACTGCATGAGGGACGGCACATAGACTGCCTTGGCATGTTTGCGGTTCCAGTGGGCTATGATGCCCCGGAAACCCCATGACGCCGCTATGTTGTCATCCCGGTCGAGCAGGACAATCCCGCCATCGAGATCGGTGATCTTGCCCGTGGCGGCGTCGAACCCAGCAAGCCGCAGCCTGAGGCCGGTTTCCGGATGAAAATCGCGACTGGCGGCATAGATGCCACCAAAATTGATACGGTCGGCCTTACCCGACTTGTCGGCATAGCCATAGCGCCGAAGGAACGCGGCAACGCCTTCGTCCCTGTACAGACCACCGGTCGGTTCCGGCGTCATCAGGGTGACCGGGCTTTTCGCGCGGTAGCTGATGAAATCGCTCACCCCGTATTGTTTGACCTCCCAGCCCATGAAATCGGGCTCGGCATAGCCGTTCGGGGAAATGCCCAGTTCAGCCTCCAGCGTATAGCCGCCGCCGTTGCGGGCGCTGTAGGGTTCCGGCACCCCTGCCCTGCCCATCTTCTGCGATGCGATCCAGCCCTTGCGATGAACGCGCCTGAGTGCCGCGAGCAGCGTTTCTTTGGGATCTGTCCCACCGTGCCGCAGCTTCTCCAGATCGAGGAAGACACCGATTGTATCGATGCCGGGTGCAGCAGCATCAAAGGCGCGGGAAACAGGATCGTCACTGGCCACGGCATGGCCCAGAACGCGGCCATCCGGGCAGATGCCGAGAAACAGTACGCGGCCTTCGTCACGCGACTTCATCAAGACATTCGGCGCGCGCTCCGCCCCGCGCAGAAAGCCGGACATCCGGACTTCAGGATATTTCGGATAGAGGATCAGCTGCGCGTCGGGCGCGGGCGTCACCCCTTCATCATCGAGCCAGAAGAAGCGCACCATCGCCTTGGCTCTGTCCCGTACGCTGCCTGCCCGGCTGCTGTCGTCACCTTCGACCGGACCATGCGGAATGATGTTCAGCGCCCCGAAACCACCGCCCAGATAAACCTGGTTCTTGGAGTTGTCATTCGGGGCCAGCCGCTTGGCATAAAACCGGGCCGCCCCATACGCGGCCATCTGGTCAAGCAGGCGGGAAAGCGGCGTTATCAATCCATTGACCTTCAATGCAGAATTCTTCTGCATCAGAGGACAGCCAGGCAGCCAGCGAGTCAATGACCTGACCGAGCGGCAACCGCCCCCTGCCCTTCAGCGCACATTCCCAGACGGTGCCACAGCGCCAGCCAGCCGCTCTGGCCGCTGCCCAGGTTTCCGTGTCCCGTTCCCGGTTGCGTCCGATCTTGGCTCGCCAGAACGCGTCGCGGCTTTTCGGCCAGTGGAACATCGGACAGCCGTGGCCATGCCAGAAACAACCATGCACCCAGAGCAGTGCGCGATATCTGGGGAAGATCAGATCGGGCCTGCCCGGAAGATCACGACCCTGAAGCCGGAACCGGAACCCGCGCGCATGCAGACCCTTGCGGATGATCAGCTCAGGCGTGGTATCCCGGCCCCGGATTGCCGCCATATTACGGCTCCGAGTGGCAGGGTCATGGACATCAGCCAACTTTGCGCAGACCCGGCCCTTCTGTCAGCGCCAGAATATGCGGCCGCATCAGACGGGCAACTTCGGCAAAGACCGGCACAGCGACCGAGTTGCCGAACTGCTTATAGGCCTGAGTATCCGATACCGGGATGCGGAAGCTGTCATCATAGCCCATCAGGCGGGCGCATTCGCGCGGCGTCAGACGGCGCGGATTGTTGCCCGCCCCCCTGCTGACAAGGATCTCCGATCCGTCCTTGTAGTAACGGGCTGAAAGGGTCCGCGAGATGCTGTCGCCATCCACCAGCCCGAAGCCAAAACCGTTGCCCGCCGCTTTGTGCTTTTCCGCATATCCCTGCAGATACTGCCAGAGCTTGTCGCTGAGCGTGTACTTGTCGCTGACCCGTGCATCGCGGCCGATGGTGAAATGACTTTCCGGAACTTCAGACCCATCCTCCGGGTGCAGGACATCACGCATGCCGCGCCCTGCCCTGCCCGGCAGCACCAGATCATCAAATGAGAACCCGGTGTTTTCCCGGAAACCTACCATGACGATCCGTTCGCGATGCTGGGGAACGAAATTCGCGGCATCAATGATCCGGGTGTGCAGCGTGTAGCCCAGCTCTTCTGTCAGCTTGCGCCGGATCACGTCAAACGTGCGGCCCTTGTCATGGCTTTTGAGGTTCTTGACGTTTTCCAACAAGAACGCCGCCGGCCGGTGGTGCATCAGGATGCGCAGCACGTCGAAGAACAGCGTGCCCTGGGTTTCGTCCTGAAATCCGTGCAGCCGCCCCAGAGCGTTCTTCTTGGACACGCCGGCGATGGAGAAAGGCTGACAGGGGAAGCCCGCGACCAGAACGTCATGCTCCGGAATATCGGCGGCGTCGACTTCGCGGATATCCCCCGCGATCGGCCGGTTGTCAGGGAAGTTGGCATGATAGGTCTTCTGGGCGAAGGTGTCCCATTCCGAGGTGAACACGCACCGTCCGCCCGCGTTGGCCATCGCCTTGCGCAAACCGCCAATGCCGGCAAAGAGGTCGATGAAGGTGAAGTCGCCCGCCGACTGTACGCCTTTGCGCGCCTCAATGTGCATCCTCAGGAATTTGATAACCCCGTCCCGAGGCACCTCCTCACCGCGTTTCCAGCGGTAGATGTGACCCTCGGAGTAATCGAGCACCTTTGCTGCCTCAGGCACACTCCAGCCAGTCTGCTGAATCAGCATTTCAAATTCGGTCATCTGTCCTCACTGCCCACCCAGTTATCTGGGAAGATTTCTGACACTGTGACGCTCAGATTCCCTGTATGCAAGAACATTATGAAAACAATTCAGAGGAACGTTACGGAGCACATGGCATGCCCTCACCCACCCCGCCAGCCAAAAACTGTCTCCGCCTGAAGACCTTTGACCTTACTATCTCGCACTGCAGGCTCCCTGCACCAACTCGTGGCCAGCACTGAGCTTGGTCTCCCGCGGCAACGAATTGCACATTGGCAGTAGGCCGTATCTCAAGTTTGTCGCTTGTGCATCCGGAGTGATTGAAAGTGTGCACATATGCACATCTGCAATAATGAGCTCTACTTTCATTCGCCGAAGGCTCTTCCGGCCTCATGCCGCCTCCAGAGCTCATTAAGCGCATGTTCAATCAGCTCCGAATTAGTCATGTCCAGTCGAGCTCTCAGAATAGCCACGCGCTCAAGGATTGGATCGCCCTTGTCGAAATAGGCTCCCAAATGTTTCTGCCCGCCCCGCTTATTGATGGGCTTTTCTTTGACCGGCAGGCTCGTAGCCTCGACCAGCTCCGCATCCGTCACTTTCCCCATCGCCGCAAGCAGCGCATTTGCTTTTTTCATCTCTGAACCCTTTAATCGTTTGCATATGTGCACAATGGCACTTCTGAACATATGCTCATTTGCTATTTTGCAGTTCTGAACGAACCCATGCCCACAGGTCGGCGACTTCCTCTGCTGCCTTGCTGCCGGGCTCGCTCTCCTGAACCGTCAAGCCAGAGGCGCTGGCGTCTCGATGTGCCTTGCGGCGATGCAGCACGACCGGCGCGGCCCGCGCCCCCATGGCCTCGATCACCTCGCGCGTTTGGATTACCTCGGCAGGACCGGTTGGGTTTGCCATATTAACGACGGCGTAAACTGGGCGGGAAAAGCCTCGGCAGAGGCGCAGCGTGCGCGGCATCTGTTCTAACGGCTCAACATCGGGTGTCGTGGGGAGCAATACTAAGTCGGCTGCCTCGACCGCCGCAGGTGCTTCGGTTGAGCGGGCAGGGGGAGTGTCTATGATCACCAAATCGGCCACGCCCTTCGCTTGGTCGAGGCGCTTGGGAAGTTCGTTCTCGGTTGAGAACACTACGACTGGCATATCGGCGTCTCGGCGTTCGGCCCACTGACTGACACTTTGCTGAGCGTCCATATCGAGGATCAGGACCGACAGCCCGTCACGAGCTGCGGCCACGGCCAGCGAGCGGGCGAGGGTAGACTTGCCGACACCCCCTTTTTGCATTGCGATTGCGATAACTTGCATTCCTGCCCTTTTGCATTTGTGCACATTTAAACATGTGCAATTGTGGGTTACGGCCTGCCCCGCTGCTCATACCATTTCCGGCAGAAGCCCAAGAAAGCCATTTCAGGGTTGCGCGGGGTTTCGGTCGCCCACGCTCTCCATTCGCTTTCGATATAGCGCACATCCCAACCGGGCGCGGCCTCACGGGCCATGTCGTAGATCTCGGGGTCTAAGGCAGGGATACAGGACCCGGCATCGGTTATCTCCGGGGTAATAGTGCCCCGGCTTCTGACCTGCAGGATATCACTGTCGGCGTCAAATCTGATCTCGTAGTCTGGCATATGGCTGTGCTTCACATCTTCCTCGGCGATTGCCGATACAAGACGTCGAAACTCACGTTGCGAGGATCCCGACCCGCACTTTTTCTGCAGGGTTTCAAGGCTGATCCGCCACTCACGCTGCCTTCCGCAATGCTTCCTCGCCAGTTCATAAATCCGCCGTTCGAGCGGCTTGCGCAGGCGGAAGTAATCGCGACTGAGTGTCAGGACTTCCTGCGCCTTGATGGCATTGAAAACCCAATCCGACAGCTTGATTTCAACTTCCTGCATTCTCCCTTCGCGAGTCTCCCGCACGATGCGCGCTCGCTCGATCAAACCAAAGGTTTCGAACACTTCCTCGCCGCCGGTCGCGATATTCGTTGAAATACGCGTACCGGCCAACCGTTCCATAGCCGCTTTGAGAAGGTCATAGCCGCGGCCGGAAATCATCCGGTTGGTGGCTCGCAGCAGGTCTGAGGCCTGAAATTTGACAATCTGCTGCGGCTCCCGCCCGTCATTCATACCCCTGATGATCTGGCTGATACAGAAGATCAAAACATCACGATCATGCACCGTTGCCAGACCATCTACCGACGGCTTGACCTCAACCTTGATCCCGTTGTGCTCATAGATCCGCGGCCGAGTATCAGGTTTAGTCGAGAGCGAAAAAATTGGGTGCTCCATTGAGCCTATATCGCCCTTCGGCGCGGCGTCGAAGATGTCGCACACAAAAAAATCCCCTTGCGGGTGTCGGTCGGGCAAGAGGGGATATTCAGCCATTCGCACCTACGTCACTTCACACACGAGCAAACATACAACGTCACTTCACACACGCAACAAGAAAAAACGTCACTTCACACACACCGAATCACCACTTTACCCACGCCATAACGTCACTCTACACACAGGCCAATTAGGTAAAATGCTGTTATATATTAAAAAAAAGATCGTCCGCAGAGCCGTAACACAAATTCTAACACCTATTTAACACCCTAGGCCTGTGGATAAGTGGCTCAGGCCCCGGTCAGAAGGCCTACACCACTTCCCAGAACCGCGCCTGCGACCAGCGCTGCGGTCCAGACCCAGCGGCGCTGCCGGCGCCAGCTTTCGGCTTTGGCCAGTTCATTACGAAGCCGCTCCAGGGCATTCTGCTCAGCAGTTTCGAGCTGCTGCAGCCGGGTCGTGGTCTCATCGAGATTCTTGCGCAGAGACACGGTGGCATCGGCGAAGTGGTCGAGCACTGGATCGAGGGCAAGGTTGACCTCATTGCCGATGAAGCGGCCAAAGAGCTTCGGATCGGTCTGATCCCTTGTTGAGAGGGTGGCTTTGCGGGTTTCAGCCATGATCTGGCGCAGATGCTCCAGCTTTTCGTCCTGTTGTCCGAGGCGCTGCGACATCGCGGCCACGACCTCGGCGAGCAGATCGATGGTTTCGCGCATTTCGGCGTCGTGCTGCGGGGCAGGGGGCAAGGGTGGCGGCATGTTGGGTCCTCCTGTCGTCAGGGTTTTGTCTTGGTCTGAGGTTCAAACCGCCCCCTGAACTCGGGATCGGCGTAGTAGCGCAGCTTGCGGGCCACGGTGACGGGTTGGCCCTGGATGCGCAGGAGTTGCGCCTCAGGGGGCATCTGCATGATCTCGTCCGGGGTCAGCAGGTCGCGGCCGGTGACACTGGTGGTGGTGCTGTCCGGTTCGCCGGGCTTGTGGCTGGTGCTCTGAAAAGCGCGGGTTTCCTGGCCGATGCTCTGGCTCAGCCATTTCGCGGTTTCGAAATCATTGACGCCAAACACCTGCTGCACCCCGGCATTGGCGATGAAGGTATTGGCCCTGGTGCCGTAGAGATCCCTGAGCTGGCTCATGTCCTGCAGGATCGGCCAGAGCTGGATGCCGTAGCCGGCCATCAGCCCCATGGCGCGTTCCACCGCCTCCAGACGCCCCAAAGCCGCGAACTCGTCGAGCAGGAAGAGCGCCGGGGCGAGATGGGGCTGCGGGCGCCAGGGCCGATCAGAGGCCCGTAGAGCGGCGCTGAGGGCTTCTGAGGGCTCCGTGCCGGCCTCTGGGGCTCTCAGAGCCTCTGAGCGGCCTCTCAGGCGCTCTGTGGGCGCTTCCGGCCCTTCCGGGACCGCCACGGGCCCTGAGGTCCCTGAGAGGCTCCCTAGGGCCTCCTGCGGCTTCTCCGCCCCTTCCGGGCGCTCGGCATCGCGGGCGATGTCCTGCAGCGCCTCGGAGACCAGCAGGCGCAGCCAGCGGCTATAGGCATCAAGCCGGTTCGGTGGCAGCACCAGGAAGACCGAGATGACGCCATGGCGCAGATCGGCGAAGCGCAGGTCGGAGCGGCTCATCGCGGCCACAATGCGCGGGCTGTCGAGGAAATGGGTATGGCGCTGCGCATTCGATAGCACTGAGGCCGCCTCGCGGTCGGCTTTTCCCAGAAAGCGGTTGGCGGCGCGGGCGATCAGCCCATGCGCCGCATCGCTCTGCTGCATCAGCTCCAGCAGCTCGCGGAAGCGCTCCGGCGGCAGGGTCAGGTAGTCCCGCACCGCCGCAAGGCTGCGGCGCTCCGGGGTCTCGTGACAGGCCACGAACATGATCAGCCCGCCGAGCAGGGCTTTCGCCTCCTCGTTCCAATGTGCCTCAGAGACCTGTCCCGGCGGATCCATGACCAGCGCCTCGGCCAGCGCCGCGGCATCCTCGCCGAGATCGGGGCTCTCTGCCGTCAGCCGGTCGAGCGGGTTATAGGCGTCACCGGGCAGGCCGGTGACGCCGAAGGGGTCGAGGACATGAACGGCACCGAATTTGGTCCGGGCCGCGGCGGTGATCCTGGCATTCTCGCCCTTGGGGTCGATGACCAGCACCGGGCGGTTGGCGGTCAGCAGGTTCGGGATGATGGTCCCGACCCCCTTGCCGGCCCGGGTGGGTGCGAGGGTGATCAGATGCGCCGGGCCGTCATAGCGCAACAGCCGCCCCGTTTCGGCATCGCGACCGATCAGCAGCCCGTCGCCGCGCTGGAGCGCGGCACGCTCGGCCTTCGAGCTGAAGCGGGCCGAGCCATGGCTGCCATGGACAAGCCGGGTGAAGAGCGGCGTGAGCCCGCAATATTGCGCCCAGAAATACAGCGCCACCGCCCAGGCCGGCAGCAGGCAGAGCAACATGCCGAGTTGCCCGAGCGTGGTTTCGACGTCCTGACCGGTATCGACGCCCAGCACCATGAAGCGCAGCAGCACATAGGCCAGCATGCCCGCGCCGGTGCCGCAGAGCAGCGCCAAACCCAGAAGCACAATCCAGAGCGGCAGCGCCACCGAGAAGATCCCCAGCATCAGCAGCGCCCGGAAGGCGCGGCCGATCACAGGCGCGCTCCCGGACCTCTCCGGCTGTTCATTTCCTCGGCCTGCCTGCGCAGGTCTTCCCGCAGCCTGCGGTCCTCGTCGCTCACATCGCCGACATCAAAGGGCGAGCGCGGCACCACCGTTTCCGTTGTTCCCGACGCGGCCCGTCCGGCATCGACCGCCGCGCCGAATTCCGAACCACCGCTGGTCGCACCGGCCTGCGCCGCGGAGCCATTTCCCGCAGCGGCAGTTCCGGCCTCAACTCCAGTTCCAACAACAGCTCCCGCCTCACCCCCAGACGCCACGGCAGCAGTCCTGACGTTCCAGCCGGCGAAGGTGACGCGGTCCTGTTCGCGGGGCAGGTTGCGGATCAGCCGGTCGAGCATGGCGGCGGCATTGCTGTCACGGGTAGCGAGGTCGATCAGTGCGCCGCCAAGGATGACCTTGCGTCTGGTGTCGAGCTTTCTTTCCTTGGCTGCTTCACGGTTCTTCAGCGCCTGCAGACGGGCCTTGGCCTGGGCATAGCGTTTCTCGGCGCGTTCGAGCTCGGTCCCGGTCATGAAATCTCCTTCGCTGTTCAGAAACACCAATGATTGAAAATGATCTTGAAAGCACAACCGCTAGCGCGTTACCCGTGGGCCTGTAAAGGACAAGGGCGCACTTATGCAAACTTCCGCTCACCTGCGGTTCGACTGCAGTTTGCGTGCGATCTCCCCGGGGCAAGACCCCGGCCGATGGCGAACCCCCTCGATGCGCGAGAGCACATCGATATGGGAGGCGCTTTCCGCCCTCCCACACCCTCCACGACCAACCTTGGCGGTTGGATCGCCCGCCGTTCCGCAACCCGGCGCCAGGATCGTTGCTCCTCGCTGGCGCTGGAGCAGACTGCCTGGCGCCGGGGCGGAACGGGTGCCGCATCGTGCCCGGGCCTCGGTGGGGCCGGTGCTGCGCGGCGGCAGATCTGCCGCTTCCCGGGCTGCCAATCATGGGACAGCGCGCGGCAAGGGAAGGATCCGGCAGGCCCGGTCTTCGCGGATCATCGCGATCCTCCCGGCCCGGCCGTCTTTCCGCCCGGGCGGCCCGCATTCCGGGGCGCGCGGCCGGGGCGGGGCGGGCTGCCCGCCTCCCGGTCGGGCTCGGGGCATGCCACCGGACGAACGGAGGCCACCACCGGCTTGCACCCTTTTCCCCAGCCTGTCAGCCTGTCCCGGATCGCGGCTTATCGGCGCTGATGCAGCGCGCGGGCCGCGATCGCCCATGTCGGCATGTGGCGGCTGTCCTCCCGGGCGGCGACCTGGCAGGGAACCCCCTCGGGAGGACAGACACGCGCTTCCGGCGGCTGCGATGCGCGGCGGGGTATTCCCGGCGCATGCAACTTGCACGCGAGAACGCTGCTGCCTAACCTGTCCCCTGGCAGGACGGGGCATTCTGGCTCTCTCGCGTCGCACACCCCGCGGGCCCCCGGCGATCTATGCTCCTGCCGGATGCTCTCCAGGCCGGGTTCAGGTTCCCTCCCGCTCCCCGGTTCTGGAGGGTATGGCGGCCGGGCGCGCCGGGTGGCCGAGCCGCCGGTCTTTTCCGACGGAGGCGGCATGGCCAGCTACCACCTCTCGGTAAAGACCATCAAACGCAGCGCCGGGCGATCGGCCACCGCCGCTGCGGCCTATCGCAGTGGTTCCGTCATCGCCTGCGACCGCGAGGGCCGGGTGCATGATTATTCGGCCAAGCAGGGCGTCGAGGCCTGCTTCATCCTCGCCCCCGAAGGCGCGCCGGACTGGGTGCAGGACCGTGCCGCCTTGTGGAACGCGGCCGAGGCGCGCGAGACGCGGAAGAACTCGGTCACCGCCCGGGAATGGGAGCTGGCGCTGCCGGCAGAGCTGGATACCGAAGACCGCGCGGTGCTGGTGCGCGAGTTTGGCGCGGCGCTGGTCAAGCGCTACGGCATTGCCGTCGATGTGGCGCTGCACGCGCCGCATCGTGAAGGGGACCAGCGCAATCACCATGCCCATGTGCTGACCACCACAAGGGCGATCGGCGCCGGGGGCTTCGGCGACAAGACCCGGGTGCTGGATGCGGCGAAGACCGGCGGCAGCGAGATCGAGGCGATGCGCGCGCTCTGGGCCGGGATGCAGAACCGGGCGCTGGAGCGGGCCGGAGAGCAGGTCCGCGTCGATCATCGCTCGCTCGAGGTGCAGCGCGAAGCGGCGCAGGCGCGCGGTGATGCGCTGGCGGCGGAGGAGCTCGGCCGGGCGCCGGAGGTCAAGCTGGGGCCGGCGGTGAACGCCATGGAGCGGCGGGCGATGCGGGAGGCAGAGCGGGACGGGGTGCTCTACGCGCCGGTGACCGAAAGGGGCCGGGCGGTGCAGGCCGTCCGCCAGGCGCGCGCGGCATGGCAGCAGATGCGCGAGCGGGTCGAACAGGCCAGAGAAGCCTATGACCAGGCCCGGGACAGCGGCAATGGCCGGGTCTCGGCCGGGCTGGCGGCGCTCAGGGCCGCCGCGGCCAGGGAGCGCGGGGCGGAGACGGGGCAGGGGCATGAGGTCGGGCCGGACCCGGCCTCGGACCTGAAGGCAAGGCTCGCTGCCATCCTGCAGCGCGATCGGGACGGGCAGGAGCCGGAAGGGGGCACGGAGCCGGAAACGGAGATCGCCGGGAAGCTGGCGGGTGTCCTCGGGCGGGGACCAGAGCCCGACGGGCGGGACGTGCCGCAGCCGGCACAGGAGGCTACAG
>NZ_WMIE01000003.1 GCF_009711225.1 Paracoccus aestuariivivens
AATTGCTGAAGGCCGAAATGGCCGAGCGCGAAGTCCGCTCCATTGCCTATCATATGAAGGCGGTGCGCTTTCCGGCCTACAAGGATCTCTCGGGCTTCGATTTCTCTGCCAGCGAAATCAACGAGGCCACAGTGCGCCAGCTGCACCGCTGCGAGTTCATGGACGGGGCACAGAATGTGGTTCTGATCGGCGGCCCGGGCACAGGGAAGACCCATGCCGCGACGGCCCTCGGCATTCAGGCTATCGAGCACCACCGCCGAAAGGGCCGCTTCTTTTCCACTATCGAACTGGTCAACGCTCTTGAGCAGGAGAAGGTCAAGGGAAAGGCGGGACAGATCGCCGAAAGTCTCACCCGCCTGGAGCTCGTGATCCTGGATGAGCTGGGCTATCTGCCCTTCAGCGCCTCGGGCGGCGCGCTGCTCTTTCATCTGCTGAGCAAGCTTTACGAGCGCACCAGCGTTATCATCACCACCAACCTCAGCTTCAGCGAATGGGCGACAGTCTTTGGGGATGCAAAGATGACCACCGCGCTGCTCGATCGCCTCACCCATCGCTGCCACATCCTGGAAACGGGAAACGACAGCTTCCGCTTTAAGGCCAGCTCAGCTGCATTGGCGGCGAAAAAGAAGGAGACCACACACACATTGACCAAAGCATGACCCGAATTCCATAGTCAGCGATGGCTCACTTCTCGGTGAAAATCCCGGCTAAGTTCTGGGTGGAAATCAACAGACAAGGGGATGGGGCTGGAAGCCTATGACCTTCACGAGCTGCGCTATCGCGGAGTCAAGGAATTGGCATGGGCCGGCTGCGATGATGATGAGATCGCGGCCTATTCCGGCCACGCCACCAAAGAGATGATTGCGAAGTATGCGGGCGAGGCTCGGCAGGAGATGCGGGCGCGTCAAGCGAGGGAGAAGCGGCAATGAACAGAACAGGCACAGAACGGAAACCTGATACCCCAAGTGATACCCTTGAGGCAGTCGCGTTCGTTAACTCATTGAAAGATTTGGAGGCGGGTACCGGAATCGAACCGGTCTTCACGGATTTGCAATCAGGAAGAAAGTTGAGCAAAAACAACTATCACCTGTTTCAAAAACCCCCGAGACATATCGCGAACAGAGCGAGAAAGTTTCAAACGACGATCAGCAGGTAAAAGAAAACCTCGGCGCGCTGGCGGGCGCTACCGAGGCTGATTACGAAGCGGCAAACTTCTTCCACAAGCCTTACTCCGTCGAAGATAATCCCGCAACCGCCACCTTTACGCCTATCGGCACTGCTGCCCTGCGCGTCCTGCATCTGGTCAACCGTCATCGTCTGAATGCCGGACAGGCCGAGATGCTGGCCGACCTCGCCTTCGGGGAGGGCCGCGCATGACCGATGATATTTATCGTGCGGGCACGATAAAACGCAAACGCCGCACCGCCGACGAAATCGACCAACTCGACCAACAGATCACCGAAGTGCTGCGCGAGGATCATCCGCAATCGGTTCGTCACATGTTTTACCGGATGACGGATCCCCGCTTGCCGGTCCCGGTTCCGAAGATCGATCACGGGCCGAACAACGGTTATCGCGCGGTTCAGGATCGGATCAAAAAGCTTCGCCGCGACGGTCGCCTTTCCTATGGCTGGATCTCCGATTCGACCCGCCGCGGATACCACACGACGACCTATTCCGGGGCAGATGACTTCTTGCGTCGCATGGCGGGCCTGTATCGCGGCGACTTGTGGGCGCAGTCCCAGTTCTACGTCGAAGTGTGGTGCGAAAGCCGATCTATCGCTGGCGTCCTTGAAGGCACCTGCCGCGAACTGGCCGTGAGCCTGTATCCCTGCGGGGGCTTTTCGTCGATCACCTTGGCCTATGAGGCCGCGCAGATGATCAACTGGCAGTGCGCCAACGGTAAGGACTGCGTGATCTACTACATCGGGGACTATGACCCGGCGGGCGTGCTGATCGACCAGTCGCTTGAACGCGAGTTGCGCGAGCATCTCAACTCCGATGTGAAGTTGCATTTCATTCGGTTGGGCATCACGGAACAGCAGATCGAAGAATATGATCTTCCGACCAAGCCGCGCAAAGCCACGGATCGCCGCGCCCCCCATATCAAGGAGACGGTCGAGGCCGAGGCGATGCCCGCGCATATCCTGCGTGACCTTTTGCGCCAGAATATCGAGGTGTTCTTGCCGAAGGATGCGCTGGAGGTGGTGAAGGTTGCCGAGCAATCCGAGCGTGACCTGCTCCGCCAGATGGCCGATATGATCGGGGGTGACGAATGACCGCCCGTGAAATCGTGACCGCCCTGCGCGGTCGCATGTATCGCTCCGGTGGGCTGTGCTTCTGCCCCGCGCACGCCAACACCAAGACCCCGGCCCTGTCCGTTATGGACGGTCGCGACGGTCGCCTGCTCCTGCATTGCTACACCGGATGCGCCTTCGAGGAGATCATGGACGCCCTGCGTGGTCTGGGGCTGGTCGAGGGCAAGGGCAGTTATAGCCCGCCGTCACAAGCCGAACTGGCCGCGATCCGCGAAGCCGAGCATCAGGAAGCCCGGAAGCGTGCCGATCAGGCGCTCCGTTGCTGGAATGAGGCAGGACCGATCAACGGAACGCCCGCCGAAGTCTACCTTCGCGAAATCCGTGGCATCACCGCGCCCTTGCCCTCGACGCTGCGCTTCCATTCGGCTGCGTGGCACGGGCCGACCGCCCAGCGTCTGCCCGCGATGGTGGCGCTGATCGAGGGGCTGGATCTGCCCGCCGTGCATCGCACCTACCTGGCCCCGCACGGTACAGCGAAGGCCGAGGTCCAGCCGAACAAGATGATGCTTGGCACGACCGCTGGCGGGCATGTCGAGGTCGCTAAGGCCGATGGGCCGCTTGTGGTGGCCGAGGGCATCGAAACCGCACTGGCGCTGGCGTTCGGCCTGCTGGCGCGTCCGGCGACGATCTGGGCCGCGCTCAGCACGTCCGGCATGTCGAGCCTGATCCTGCCTCGCCAGCCTCACCGTCTGACCATCGCCAGCGACGGTGACACCGCTGGCCGTGAGGCTGCGCACAAGTTGGCCGAGCGTGCTGCCGCTCTCGGCTGGACCGTATCCATGCTTCCCGCGCCGGATGGGCGCGACTGGAACGACATTCTTCTGATGAAAGGCGGCAACGTATGACCGCGCACCAACTCAATATCGAAGATCAGGCCGTCGCCTTCGTTCCCGAAGGACCGCAACCCCTGCTGCGCGAAATCCCGGTGGGGGAGGACTATCCGGTTCATGCGCTGGGGCCTCTGCAAGCCGCCGTGGAGGCCGTGCAGAATATCACGCAGGCCCCGCTTGGCATTGCGGCGCAGTCTGCCCTTTCGGTGGCCTCGCTGGCAGTGCAGGGCTTTGCCGATGTCGAGACGCTGGGCGGTGATGCCCCGCTGTCTTTGTTTTGCCTGACGATTGCCGAAAGTGGCGAACGTAAATCGTCCTGCGACCGCCTGCTGATGCGTGGCGTTCGCGACCATGAGCGCGAACAGGCGTCCGGCTATAAGGATGATTTTGCCGAGTATGAGACGGCCCGCGAAATCTGGCAGGGCAAGCGCAAGCGGATGCTTTCTGAGGCGGCAGGGGCTGACAAAACCAAGGCCACCGGGGCCGAGGCTGATCTTCGCGAACTTGGACAAGAACCCCGCCCGCCGTTGCTTCCCAACATGACCGCGCAGGAACCGACCTTTGAGGGGCTGATGAAGCTGTTTCAGGTCGGACGTCCCGCATTGGGGCTGTTCTCGGATGAAGCTGGAGGGTTTATCGGCGGCCATGCGATGAACAGCGATAACAAGCTGAAAACCATTGCCGGTTTGTCCCAGCTTTGGAATGGCGACACCGTGAATCGTATTCGTTCCGGTGACGGGGCGACCGACTATCCGGGGCGCAGGCTAGCCATGCACCTGATGGCTCAACCCATCGCGGCCCGCCCGTTGCTGGCCGATCCGCAGGCATCCGGCCAAGGCTTTCTGGCGCGATTTCTGATTACCGAACCGCCCAGCTTGATCGGAACTCGCCTGCGGCGTGGACATGATGCAGGTAGCGACTTGTCTGTTGCCGCCTTCGCGGAGCGGCTGTCGCAAATCCTCGCAACCCCCATGCCGACCGGGGATAACCCTCAGGAACTTGCCCCGGCACGATTGCCGCTATCCGCTGGTGCGAAGGAACTGCTGTGGCGCTTCTATGAGGCGGCGGAAAAGTCGCAGGCGACTGGCGGGCAGATGGAACACGTCCGCGCCTATGCGTCCAAGTCGGCAGAGCAAGCGGCCCGTATCGCCGGGGTGCTGACGCTGTGGACCGATCTGAACTCCCCTGAAGTTGATCCTGTGGCGATGAAGTGGGGCATCGCGCTGGCGGGGTTCTATCTGAAAGAGGCGCGGCGATTGGCAGAGGTCGGGCTTGTGTCCGAGGAAACCGCCAAGGCTGAACGACTGCGGCAATGGCTGGTGGAAAGCTGGCCGCATGATGACGTGGTGCCCCGCGAAATTATCCGGCGAGGTCCGAATCCTCTGCGGGATGCAAAAGCGTTGTCCGGGCCGTTGGCGATGCTGGTTAAGTCCGGGCATCTGCTCGCGCTGCCGTCCGGGACCGTAATTCGTGGCGGTGCCCGGAAAGAAGCCTATCGGATTGTGAAGGAAGGGGGCAGCGCATGACCTTCGACTTCGATGCCGCCTTGGCTGAAATCCTGACCGATGCACCTGCGACAATCGCGACATTTGCGACAAACGATAACGATCAACAGCTTACACCTGCGACACCACCGCGACCCCGCTGCGACACGGCAGGGCGCAAAGAACCGTGTCGCAATGATGTCGCAGCTGTGTCGCAAGCTAAGGCATTGAATAATAAAGAATGTCTCAATGTCGCAAATGTCGCAGGGCAGGTTCTCCCGGTACCGCCTCGCATCGCCGCTGCCATTCACGCTGCCTTCGAGGATTACGCCGCGACCAACGATTCCTTCGACGCGAGGGCGTGGGCATGACCGGGGACATAGCAAGTTGCGGCTTCATTGGACAGAGAACCGCCGATGATACTTCCCGATCAAAAACCGCGACAATTTTCCTGCATCGGTCCGGATCACGCCGCAGCCCACCGGGGGGCGTCAAATCTTCCCGACCGGCCAATCAGAGAACCGCCGATGATAGACAGCCTCTCTGCAAACACAGTTTTTCCAACTCATGCGCGCACGCGCGAGGCAACAACGCGAGGTGCTCAAATGAGCCGCAAAGTAACAGATGCTTGTGACGCAGTGCTGCACGAGGCAGCCAATAAGATGATCGAGGCTGGGGCGGACGTAGGCATGGTTATCGACCGCCTTCTGACCTTCACGGCGGGGCAGATGGTGTACACCACGAGCAAGGCCGATGCTGCCGACGCGTTCCGCCAATGCGCTAAGGTGGTCGAGTCCGGTCTTTTCGATCACGTCAAAACAGGCGTGCGATTGAAAAAGCACTGATTCACTTGAATTTCCTGCTGCTTTCCCGCATTCTATTCTTGTCCGATCGGCCACCTTACCGACTGACATCTTCGGAATGTACCGGCCACCAAACCGGGCACGAGGCAAGCGAGCGGGAAATTCCCCGTTCTTTTCCGTGTCTGCATAGGTGGCAAATGGATCCCCTACAGAAATACACCGATGATCTGCGCATTGCTGCGGCAATCGAGATCGACACCAAGGCGCAAGCCGATGGCCGTATCACCGGCTGGGCTTCGACTTATGGTGGTGAGCCTGACCGTCATGGCGACATCGTGACGCCTGGTGCCTTCACGAAATCACTGGCCGAGCATCAGCGGCGCGGCACCCGTCCGGCGATGCTCTGGTCGCATCAGATGGAAAGCCCGGTCGGCAACTGGCTGGACTTCCACGACGACCCGAAAGGGTTGCGCGTCACCGGACAGTTCAATCTGAAAACAGAACGGGGCCGCGAGGCTTTCGAGCACGCCAAGGCTGGCGACGTCGGCGCGTTCTCTATCGGCTTCACGACACCGGAAGGCGGACGCCGCTATCTGGGAAAAGGCGTATGGGCGCTGGATGAGGTCGATCTGGTCGAGATCAGCTTGGTTGCTGCCCCGGCAAATCGCAACGCCGTCGTCACTGCCGTAAAGGCCGCGCCGCTCCTTTCCACGAAATCCGAAGCCGTTGAGTTCCTGCGCCAAGCAGGACTGCCAAAGGCGGCTGCGCAACGCTTTGCGGCGGGGGGCTTCCCGGCGCTGGCACCTGACACATTCGCGCAAGAGCGCGTCCAGAAACTGGCCGACATCATCGAACAGGCCACCAATCGCATGAGGCTCAAATGACCTACCAGTTCAAAGCTATCGCCGCAGCGCGTAAGCATCTGATCGAAACCAAAGACGCTGGTGACCCCTTCGAGGTCCTGACCAAGAAGTTCGGCCAGCACGCCGATGAAACCCTCCGCCGTATCGAGGAGGTCGATCAGAAGGCCACCGGCACCCGCGCTATGGTGCAGGAAATGGAACAGATGCTTGCCCGCGAAGGCAGTGCAGCTCCAGCCCGTTCCAAGTCGTGGGGCGAGCAGTTCGCAGATAATCCCGGCCTGAAATCCTTCTCAGAAGACACCAGCCGACCGGGGCGCTTCCGCGTCGAGGTGAAGGACATCACTACCGGTGCGACCAGCGGCGGCGCGATGTCGCAGAACTTCCGTGACGGAGAAGTTACGACCCTTGCCCGCAAGCGCATGACGGTCCGTGACCTTCTGCCAGTCGTGCAGGTCAGCGGGAACGCGGCTGAATATGTCGTGCAGACTTCGCGCCCGAACGCTGCCGCAACCGTTGCGGAAGGTGCGCTCAAACCCGAAAGCGATATGGCGCTGGAACTGCGCACCGCTCCGACCCGCGTCATCGCTCACTGGATCACCGCGAGCCGCCAGGTGCTTGATGACAGTGCCCAGCTTCGCGACCTGATCAACGGCGAACTGCGCTATGGGCTGCAAGAGGCTGAAGAAGTCCAATTGCTGAACGGCGACGGCACCGGCAGCAATCTGACGGGCCTGATCCCGAACGCCACCGCGTTTTCGGATCCGCTAGGTGTGACGGGTGGATCGATGATCGACACGATTGCGTCTGCCATTCTGCAGAATGCCTTGGCGAACCTGCCAGCCGATGGCCTGATCGTTCATCCGGCAGACTGGACGACCATGCGCACGCTCAAGAACGGCGACGGCGATTACATCCTCGGTCATCCGGCAGCGGCAGTGGAGCCGCGTCTGTTCGGCTTGCCTGCTGTTGTTACCCCGGCGATCACGCAAGGCCAGTTCCTTGTCGGCAACTTCCGCGCATCGGCCACGGTCTATGACCGTTGGCAGCCGACTGTCCAAGTCAGCACCGACCACGCTGACTTCTTCATTCGCAACCTTGTCGCCATTCTGGCCGAAGAACGTCTGGCACTGGCGATCAAGCAACCGTTGGCGCTGACCTACGGCGCGTTCGACGGCGAATGACGATTGGCGGGCCGCGTTGTTTGATCGCGCGGCCTGCTGGGCTTGGAAGCACCCGGTTACTCCTGCCGAACGCTTCCCCTGTCAGTCGGTGAGTGAGGTCTAACCCCGACAGCGCGCGGCAGTTAATCCAAGCGTGGCGTGCATCACAGTAGAGGGGGCAGAGCAATCTTGCCCCCTTTCACCTGCCCACCCGCGCCCCATCGAAGAAGACAAACATCTGCAATTCAGAAAAAGCCGAACGCCCTGCCTGACCATTGACGGGGGGCTATCAAAGTCGGGAGCCTTCGTGCCAGAGAACCCGCGATGATACTTCATTTTCACAGAGATCGGTTTTCGTGAGGGGGTAGGGTGGTTACCCTCTCACTCGCCGTTCCCTTTGGCCTTTTCCAGATACTCGGCTGTTCTCGCCTGCAACTCCGCTTGCTTGCATTTGATCCAAAGGGTCACGAAGTCGTTGCCATTTTTGATATCGAACCATGAATCTGTCAGTCTACGAATGGCTGTCAACAAAGGGCGTGCCGCCCATGACGCGATTGTGGTTCCGGCGATAAACCAAAAGAGCGAGATAAAAGCCCTTTCCGGGCCGTTGCCGCTGAACGGATCTTCGATCCGATGGAAACTGGCAAAGGCTGCAAGCGTCATCCCGAAGCCTGTAACAAAGAAGATTGTCCGTAGCATTCCTAATCCCTGACTATCACGCGCCCGCGCCGTTCTTCGAGGAACAACCGGATCATTTCGGGCCGCGAGGGCTGCGGGTCCAGCTTCTCGCGTTCGGCGTCGAGCCAGTCGAGCAGGTCAGGATGCAAACGAACTAGAACGCCCATGCCTAATCCCGTCGCCGGACGACCACGCTTATTTTTCGATATCGTTTTATCTTGTGTGCTCATGCTTATTACGATATCGTAAATTCAGGCCGAGTAAAAGAACCACCTTTCACCCGGCCCTAACCGAAACCCGATCGCTGAGGAGATCGAGAATGGCTATTCATTGCCATAACGGACCCGGCTTGCCTGTCGCAAGCCTTCACGAAATTCATGACTGTCTGACGCTGGCACTCGATGCCGGTGAGAGCGCTCGCGGCTATTCCCAAGCCGAGCGCGAAGCCCGTTCCTACGTTCGCGCCGCCCTGCGCCGCGTCGGCAAGCTGATGGAGGGCGTGGTATGAAGCGTCGCACCCTCCTAAAACTGGCCCCTGCCGCGCTTGCGGTGGGTGCTGCCCCGTCCTTCGCGGCTAATCTTATCGCGGAAGACCCTATCATTTCATATGTGCGCCAATGGCTTGCTGCGTTCGAAGCGTGGGGAGAGGCCAGCGCACGACCAGACGGCGGAAACTTTGATCTGCCGATCCATCTGGAAATGGATTGCATCAAGGATGCGATGGAAGAGCGTATGAAGGCTACGCCTATCACAACGGCTGCGGGCTTTGCCGCCTTCTGTCACTACGTTCAAACGGATCAGCACTTCGGGGCTGACTCGGAGGGAGAACAACCCGAAATCCAGCTTTGGCAATGGGCGAAGATCAAGGAATGGTCGGAAGTCCGAGCCGCATGAACCATCTGAAATTCCTGCCAACTTGGCCGTCCTTCGGGGCGGCTTTTGGTTCACTTTGAAACAAATATTGACTGCCGCTGCTCTTTGGTTCAATCTGAATTAAAGAGAGGTACTCTACATGATCGAGAATCATTTCACCTTGGAGCGCATCGGCGAAATCGTCGGTAAAAATCCGGCTACGATCCGTACCCATATTAATCGCGGCTATGTCGTTGGGCAGGGGCCGCGAAAGTCGTCGAGCGACAAGGACAAGGGAAAGCACGAACGGTTTAGCGCAAACTCCCTGATGGAAATTGCGCTCGCCTATCGCATCGAGGCGTCCGGCATCGGCGTTAAGGAGGCGTTCGCATACGCAGCTGAGTTCGCCCACACGGGCGCTATGGACTTTACAGCGGCAGGGCAGGGCAAAGAGGTTCGCCGCCTTCCCGGCCTGCCTTATCACCTCAAGCACGGTCACACCTACATGGGGATGATGGCGGGCCGTTCCGCCGAGATCAGCGGCACGGGCAACCCCGACCTTAACAGCCTGTTTTACCACCTTCGCACCGTGAGCCAGTCGCGCACGAGCGAACCGATGCTGGTTATCGACGTGACCGAGGTATTTGCCGAGGTCTGCGCCAAACTGCCGCTGGATTATCGTTCGGTTCTTGATGCGGCCTACCCCGAAGAAGCGAAGGGCTAGGCTGCATGACGACAAGCCCCCGCGCCCAAGCCAAACAGACCGCAATCGCCTTCCTTCGCGAAGCGCGTGCCGCTGGCTGGTCGCGGGCAAAGATCGAGTATCGACCGGACGGAACACTTCTGGTCGACGCCAGCATGGCCGAGGCGGAAACGCATGACGACTTCGAAAGCACGAGCATGAGGATGGGCAAATGACGAAAAAGGCGCTGCCGAAATTCGTCTACGGTGATCGTGGCTATGTCCGGTTCATTCGTCGATCACGCGGCCAGTCGGTGATGATGAAAGAGGAACCTGGCACGCCGGAATTTTGGGAACATTACAACTTGCTCCTGAAAGGCCGTGAGCATGTCCCTGCCAAGCGCAACTTCGAGGCGCTAATTCTGAGCTATTTCGAGAGCGAGGCATTCCGGTCGAAGAAGCCCCGCACGCAAGCCGATTACAGGAAATACATCGAACATATCCGGATCATCTGGGGACATCTCGACCCGCAGAAGATTGAGACCCACCACATCTTCAAACTGCGCAATGAGAATGCCGACAGTTGGAGGCGCGCTAATTACTTGGTGCAGGTCATGGTCATTCTGATGAACCATGCCCGTCTCATCGGCTTCCTGAAAAAAGAGCATGGCAACCCGGCGAAGGGCGTCCCGCTGTTCAAGCAACAAAGTGACGGTTGGGAGCCGTGGCCGGATGATGTTCGCGCCGAGTTCGAGGCTGTCGCCACGCCGCGCGCACGATTGGTCTACGAGCTTTGCCTTGGACTGGGCCAGCGTATTGGCGATGTCCTGAAGATCCGCTGGAACCACATCGAAGACGGCGCATACGACTTCCATCAAGGCAAGACCGACAAGCCGCTATTGATCCCCTTCACCGACCGCCTGCGCGCCTACATGGCGACGGTCCCGAAGGAAGGGATGACGGTCATCTGCAATCAAGGCGGCTTGCCCCCGACCTATGCCGCGATCCGCGATGAAATGAATCGGATCAAGGACGCGATGAGCCACCCAGACGCTAAGCGCTACGTTACCCACGGGCTGCGCAAGAACGCGACCATCGAGCTTTATTTGGCGGGTTGCGACGATGAGATGGTCAAGGCCGTTACCGGGCATTCGGGCGTCGAGATGCTGAAAAAATACGGCGGTCAGGTCCGCCAGAAGGTTCTCGCGATCAAAGCGCAGGCCGCGCGGGATGTCGCGGAACAGAACAAGTCCAGAACGTGAAAGTTTCAACGGGAGTTTCAAAACACCATGCAAGGATCACAAAGGAGATCGCAAGTGCTTGATAATATTGGAGGCGGGTACCGGAATCGAACCGGTCTTCACGGATTTGCAATCCGCTGCGTAACCTCTCCGCCAACCCGCCGTTGCCGTAGCTTCGCGTGGGGTTTAGCCGCTTCGGTTGCGACGCGCAAGATGGCGAATCATTGCTTGTTGTCAGTTTGACCGGTCGTCGTAGATGTAGTCGCGCCTGAACGGGTAGGATGAACGTGCGCCCGGCAGATCCTTGGCAGTGGGCGCCCCGTCCGGACGCGTCAGCAGGATCTGGAACAGGGATGTCCAGCTTTCCTCGAAACCAAGGGCGCAGCCTGCAAGATAAAGCCGGAACGCTCGCAGGACCTGACCGGCTTGTGTGGGGGGGAGAGTCTGCTCCAGAATATCTTCGGCTTCGGAAAGTCGCGCTTCCAAACGGTCTGACCAGGCCCATAGGGTCCGGGCGTAGTGCGGGCGAAGGTTCTCGGTATCGACCATTTCCAGTCCTGCCTCGGACATGTGGCGGATCACCTGGCTGATATGCAGCAGGTCGCCTCCGGGAAAGATGTAGTGCTCGATGAACTCGCCCAAGCGCCCGCCGACAGTCGCATCGTCCAGTCCGGTCAGGGTGATGCCATGGTTCAACGCCATGCCGCCCGGTCGCAAAAGATCGCGGATGCATTGACAATAGGATGCCATATTCGTGCGCCCGACATGCTCGAACATCCCGACGGACGCCAACTTGTCGAACGGCCGATCGGGGTGGAAATCGCGATAGTCGCACAATTCGATCGTGATCTGCTTTTCCAGTCCCTTCTGGCGGATCATGCCCGAGACATGATCGAATTGGTTTTGCGACAAGGTAATTCCGGTCGCCTTGACGTCGTAGTTTTCGGCGGCATGAAACAGAAGTCCGCCCCAGCCCGCCCCGATATCGACGAACCGTTCCCCTTTGCGCAGATCAAGCTTGCGGCAGATGTGATCCAGTTTGGCTACCTGCGCCTGAGTCAGATCCATGTCAGGGTCGCGGTAATAGGCGCAGGAATAGACCCTGAGCGGGTCCAGCCAAAGCTGGTAGAACTCGTCCGAGACGTCGTAATGGTACCGGATCTGCGCGGCGTCCTTGGCGCGGCTGTGCAGATGAGCAGATTTCAGGTTTGCCCAGATGCGCTGCCACGGTGGAGGGCGCAGGCCCTGACCTTCATCCGGCGCAAGTGCCGCGACGACTTTCATCAGATCGCGCATCCCACCGTCGATCGAGACTTTGCCTGCGACGACTTCGCCTGCCAGCGCCCCCAGATTGCCTGCTGCCAACCGGCTGAGTGCCGTCGGGTCGTGGAAAACAAGTTCGACGGCTGCGGATTGGGGGCCAAGCGTCGCTCCCGAGGGAAGCCGGACACGCAGAGGGACCGACAAGCGATCAAGCTTGCTCGCGATCACACGATCCAGAGCGACCATGACAAACCCCGTCGGCAAATACCGCGTTTCATCGACGCAACGATGTGAGGGGAAAGTAAACTGCGCAGCACGGGTTCCGGTCAAGTGACCGTTCCGGCCAAAGCCTGTGGCCGAAAAAACAAAAGCGGCCCGAAGGCCGCTTTTATGTTTTCTTCCTTTCGGAAGATTTTGGAGCGGGCGATGAGATTCGAACTCACGACCCTAACCTTGGCAAGGTTATGCTCTACCCCTGAGCTACGCCCGCACTCCGTACCGTCTGGCTTCGTTTGTCTCTCTGCCGTCTCGGTGAGCGGTGATTTAGGGGAGGGCGCGGGGAGGCGCAAGCGCAAAAAAACACTTTTGCCGAAAAAACTTTGAACTTTCATTTATGACATTGATTTTAATAAATTTAATATCACGTTTTCCGCCTGTGGATAACCGCTGCGTTGAAGCTATGCAGATTCGAAGCAGGCTATCAGGGGCGAAATCGGAAGGTCGCGAGATTCGGGACGCAGAGTTTCGCGCAGAAATGCAGGTAGGGAACTCGCGTGTTGAGCAAAATCGGTGCGGGCCGTCAGCGAGGGGTCGGCATCCATGCGCAACTCCAGTCCGCCTGCATGGCTGTCGCCGCGAATTGTGATGTTGAAACCATCGCCCGGACCGTTCGACAGGACGTGTCGCTCTGTCTCGCATCCAACGAACCGCGCCTTGTCAAAGGGCAGCACGTTGATCAGTGGCGAAAAGAAAAATCGCTGCCCCGCTCCCTGACCGTGATCGAAACCGATCTGCTCGATCCGGTAGCGGCCATGGCGGCGCAATTTCCGCAACTGGCCAGCAAGCCGCGGCGCTGCACCGGCCAGCGTTTCATCAGGCATGATCGTGACCTCGAAGGGCAGGATGTTCACCACCAGCGCGGGAACGTCGATGGCAACGCTGCCCATACGGCTGAGATAGGGCAACCAAACCGGCATGGTGATGCCCCCATGACCGTCGACGTGACGCGAGACCGAGCGATCCTTGACGTTCAGCGCCGCCCAAACCCCACAAAGCAGGGTCAGCAGATCGGGCCAGCCAATACCGAACTCGGCGCTTCGCGCCAGCAGCGTCTCGCGCAGGTCGGCCAGCGATTCCTCGTGGAACATTTCCTCGGTAGGATAATCCTCGGAGCCTTTGTCGAGCGTCTTCGCCGGTGCCGGACCCGACAGCACCTTCGCCCAATGCTGGCCATCGGTGTCGTGGCGGGGGCTGGCACGGTAGGTCGTTTCCTCGTCGACATAGGCAAAGAAGCGGCCCATCGGTGCGCCTGCCTCGCCGTGACCGGTTCCGGCGGCATAAAGCCTTGCGCAGCGCGACTCGATCAGCCCCATCGCGTAGCCGTCCAGAACGATGTGGTGGCCGCGATTGTACCAGATCACGTGATCCGGACCGAGACGGATCAGCCATTGCGCCGCCAATGGCTCGGAGAGCAGATCCAGCGGTTCTTCCACATCGGCCTGCATCAGCGCCATGGCACGGGCCATCGGGTCAAATTCTCCGGACAGGTCCAGACGGCGCAACACGGGTCTGCGGGTTTCATCAAGTTGTTGGCGCGGCGTTCCATCCGGAGCCGTCGTAAAGCGCAATGCCAGCACGTCCGTTTCGGCGATGGTCTGCGTGATAGCTGCGGCCAGCGCGCTCTCGTCGACTTCTCCGGTAAGCTCGATGGCATGGGCGACGGTCGAGACGGCCTCGCCGGGATGCATCCGGAATTCCTCCCAGAAATCCAGTTGCGCAAGCGTAAGCGCATAGTCGCGTTCAATGTGCTGATTTTGGGACATGATTCACCTTCGCCCGAAGGCAAGATCTGTGAAGGGGATTTTTGCCTCATTGCTGGCCGGCCCGCGGCAGTGCCGCGGACCAACTTGCTTCGAGAGAGAAAGCCGGATAAAAATACTCGACTATTATGCCGCGTCAAGCGGAGAAGCAGTGGAAGGCGCGTTTATTGCCTTCGAAGGACAGGACGTTTCGTGATGATCGAGTTTACTCCTTGGCCCGACGATCTGGCCCAACACTATCGGGCGGCCGGATACTGGCAGGACCGGCCCTTGACCCATCTTCTTGATGCGCAACTGGCCGCAAACCCTGAAGCGATCGCGATTGTCTGTGGCGCGCGACGGATCAGCTATACCGAATTCGACCGGCAATCGAGCAATCTGGCCGCACGTCTGGCAGGTCTTGGGTTGGGGCATGGCGATACGGCACTGGTGCAGTTGCCGAATGTGGCCGAGTTCTACATCACCTTTTTCGCGCTGCTGCGGATCGGCGTTGCGCCGGTCAACGCGCTGTTCAGTCACCGCCGCCTTGAGCTGGCGGATTACGCCCGCCAGATCGCGCCTTCGGTGGTGATTGCGTCGCGTGCGCACGAGTTGTTCCGTGACGACACCTTTGCAGATGAATTGCGCGAGGGCGGTACGCGTCACATTCTGTTGCTGGGAGATGAAGATCCCTCGCGTAGCCTGTCCGTCTGGCTTGGCATAGGGCCTGCATTGCCCGAAGGAAGCGGACCGACGCCGCCCGATCAGGTCGCGTTTTTCCAGCTTTCGGGCGGCAGCACGGGTACGCCCAAGCTTATTCCCCGCACCCATAACGATTACGATTACAGCGTGCGCGCCAGCGCCGAAATCTGTGGCGTGACGTCCGACACGCGGTTCCTGTGCGCCTTGCCCGCCGGCCACAACTTCGCCCTTAGTTCGCCCGGAGCGCTCGGGGTGTTCCATGCGGGCGGGAGCGTCATTCTGGCGCCCAGCCCCGAACCGCTGAACTGCTTTGACATCATCGCGCGGGAAGGGGTGACGATGGCGCCTCTGGTGCCGCCTGCTGTCGCCTTGTGGCTGCGTGCGGTCGAGGAAGACCCGTCCCGCCGCGACCAGCTTGCCACGCTGGAACTGATGCCGGTCGGGGGGGCAAGCTTTGCCGAAGCTACCGCGCGCCGCGCCACCGAAGTGTTGGGCTGCGATCTGCAACAGGTTTTCGGCATGGCCGAAGGATTGGTGAACTACACACGTCTGGATGATCCGCCCGAGACCGTCTTCACGACACAGGGTCGCCCGATCAGCCCCGACGACGAAATCCGCGTGCTGGACGAGGATGGCAACCCCGTTCCCGATGGCCAGCCGGGTGCTTTGGCGACACGGGGGCCATATACGTTCCGCGGTTATTACCGCAGCCCCGAACATAATGCCAAAGCCTTTGACGCGGAAGGTTTCTACCACTCGGGCGATGTCGTGGTGCGCGAAGGCGGCTATCTGCGCGTCGTCGGACGCATCAAGGACCAGATCAACCGTGGTGGCGAAAAGATCGCCGCAGAAGAGATCGAAAACCTGCTGGTGCGCCATCCCGATGTCACCCATGTCGCGCTGGTCGCCTCGCCCGACCCGCATCTGGGCGAGAAAAGCTGCGCCTTTCTGGTTCTGCGGGAAGGGGTGGCGAAACTCAGCCCTCCGGCGCTGCGGCGTCACCTGCTTGACCTGGGGGTGGCCGAATACAAGTTGCCCGACCGTTTCCGCATCGTCGCCGAACTGCCGCTGACGGCGGTCGGCAAGATCGACAAACGCCACCTGCGCGACAGTCTCGCCGCAGAAACTGCCTGAAAGGAAGACAATGACAATTGCCGAAACCTCCGACCTTGGCGCCGAGTGGCTGGCCAAGCGCGTGCAGCGCCTGATCGAGGATGATTGCGAGATCGACCCGACCGAGAATCTGGTCCTGTACGGGCTGGATTCCATTGCCGTGATGACGCTGTCGGCGGAACTGAAACAGCGCGGGATCGAGGCCAGTTTCGAAGAACTGGCCCGCGAACCCACGCTGGATGCCTGGTCGGCGCTGATCGCGGCGCGGCGTTAGGCCCGCAGCGTCGCGCCTCCGTCCACGTAAAGGTCGGTCATGGTGACATGGCCGGCCTGATCGGACAGAAGATACATGACGGCGCCAGCGATATCCTCGGGTGTTGCCAGCTTTTTCAGCGGGATGCCGGTGCGGAAGCTTTCCAGACTGCCTTGGATCACTGCCTGCTCGCCGCTGCCGTCCTTGTCTGTCCACATGCCGGTCTGCATCGCCGTCAGGGTCGATCCGGGAGCGACGATATTGCAGCGCACGCCTTTGTCGGCCAGCTCTAGCCCCAGACAGCGGATCAGCATGGTCGCTGCCGCCTTGGACGCGGCATAGGCCCCCATGTTCAGGCGCGGCACGCCCGCAGCGTTCGAGCTGACCGCGACGATCGCCCCGCCGCCATGCTGCGCCATGGCCCTGCCGAAGGCGCGGGTGACGTTGAATGTGCCGGTTGTGTTCGTGCCGATCACCCGTTCCCATTCGGTCAGGGGCAGGTCCAGCAGCGGGCCTATCGACAGGATGCCAGCGGTGTGGATGCCCAGTTTCAGCGGACCATACGCGGCTTCCGCCTCTTGGATCATGGCCTCGACCGCGGCGCTGTCGCGCACATCCAGTTCTTGTGCCAGTGCACCATCGGGCAGCGGGCTCGCGGCAACGGCCGCAGCGATATCGGTGCCGATGACCGTTGCGCCAGCATCCAGCAGGGCGCGCGTGATTGCCTGCCCGATGCCGCCCGCCGCTCCGGTGACGATGGCAAGATTGCCCTCGAATCCTGTTAGGCGCATGATTTCACCCCGCGCTGGTCAAGTGCGGTCACGGCCTGATCGGTTGTCAGCGGGACGCCGCAGGTGGCTGCGATCCAGTTCATCGCCAGATCGTGCTTCTCGCGGCTGAAATCGGCCTGCGCGTCGGCCACGGCGAAGGGCTCGATATCGCGTTGGAAGGCCTCGACTGCGGTCGCGAGGCAGCCGATATGCGCGTATACCCCGCAAATCATAAGTTGGTCGCGTCCGCGCGCGCGCATCAGGCTTTCCAGATTCGAGCGCTGGAAGGCGCTGTAGCGGTGCTTGACCAGAACGATGTCGCCATTGGTCGGGGCCAGAGCAGGCAGGATTTCCTCGTGCTCGGGCAGGGCGCTCATGCCCGGCCCCCACAGGTCTGCTTGCAAACCGCGATCCGGTCGGAACTGGTTGCCCTTTTGCGCGGTGTAGAACACCGGCACATCCGCGGCCCGCGCCGAGGCGATCAGCCGCGCGATATTGGCGCTGGCGGGGGTCAGCGGTGCTGCATCGGGATAGGGGCGACAGAAATAGCGCTGCATGTCATGGACCAGCAGGGCAAGGCGGTCGCGGCTGGGCTGCCACGGAGCACGGGGCTGCGGCAGGTCGGCTTGCGAGGGCAGGTCGTAGGGGGCGATGCCGGGAAGGGCCATCGGTCTTGTCTCTCCGTTCAGTGATCTAATCCGGCCAGACCGGCATCGACCGGCAGGCCAAGGGCGGCAAGGAAGGCTCCGAATTTGGCGCCGGTCTCGGCGGCTTCGGCATAGGGGTCCGAGCCGGGAACGATTCCCGCGCCAGCATAAAGCCGTGCCTCGGGTCCATAGATTTCGGCGCAACGAATGGCGACGTGCCACGCGCCGTCGCCGCTGGCATCGCACCAGCCGACCGCTCCGGCATAGAAATCGCGCGGATGTGGTTCGAGCTTGCGGATCAACCCGCCTGCACGGGCCATCGGCAATCCGCACACCGCTGGCGTCGGATGCAGCAGCGATGCCAACAATGCCGAGGGGGTGCTGGCGTCGCGCAACCGCCCTTCGATGCGGGTCCCCAGATGCCACATGCTGCGGGTCGAGGTCAGCGTGGTTCCCTGAGGCGCGGCAAGGGTGCTGCATAGGGGCGACAGCACGTCCATGATGTATTCGGTGACAATTGCGTGTTCGCGGTGGTCTTTTTCCGACCTCATAAGTCCCGCGGCGGCGGCCCGATCCTGTACCGGATTGCCGCAACGCCGTGCCGATCCGGCAAGCGGATGCGAGGCAATCGCCGCGCCGGATTTCTCGATCAGCAATTCCGGCGTCGCTCCGCAAAGCACACGAGAGCGCCCGTCGCGCGGCGGCAGGGCCACGCGGAAGGCAGTCACGGCGGGGTCCTGCTCCAACCGCTGCATCAATGCGGCAACGGGAATGTCACGCCGCGTGCGGATCAGCAGGCTGCGCGCCAGCACAATCTTTTCCAAAGCGTCGGGTCGCCCGGCTTCGTCGGCCATGATGCCAAGCGCCTTGGCAACCTGTCCGGCAAAGTCATCGGCGGTCGGCTCGGGGTGCAGGGTCCAGTTGTCCAGCGGCAGGCCGGACGCGGTTGCGGGCGCGGTCGCCATGGTACGCTCGCATTGCCACAGACAGTCCTGATCGTCGCGGTCAAAGGGCAACGCTCCGCCGATCAGCGAACCTTCTGGCCCTGTCCTGAACGCCTGCGCGATCCGTTGCGCCAAGGTGTCATTGGTTCCGCGCGGCAAGCCCAGCGGGGTGCCGCAACCTGCGGTGTTGTCCCTGCCATGGAAGGCAAATGGGATCGTATCGGCCAGAGGTCGCTCGACCACTTCGGAAGCGTCTGAAATCTGGATGTTCATGGGTGATCTCATGGAATGGAAATGCGCCATGGTCGTGCCACCGTTCGCACGGTGGCATCGGTCGGCGGAAATTGTCGCAAATGGCTGAAGCCAGCCGGGGTCTGCGGGGCGGAACTCTCCTGCTCGTGACATTCCCGGGTGGCGAATACGCATGGTCGCTTCGGTGAATACGAAGGACGGACGGTCAGGGCCGACCCCTGATTTGGCTTCCCGCCGGGAACCTGTCAGAGGCGATCTGCAAAGGCAAGAAAAAACATCAGGATTGTTTCGGGCGGCGAAACCTTGCCGTTCGACCCAGCGGGGAACCCAGTCCCCGCCGCGGTGTTGGCCCTATGCTGCCCTTCCCGAACCCGAGGACAACATGCCCGAACCCATACACTACGATCTGGCCCGCGCGCGGGTATGCGTCATCGTGAATCTGGGCTCGGGGCGGAAAGCGGGGGATGCCATTGCCGATCAGATCCGCCAGCGTTTGCAGGACCGCGTCGCCCGTTTCGATCTGCGCCGTGTGACGAAGGGCAGCGATCTGCCCGCCATCGCCGCCAGCGCCGTGTCCGAGGGATTCGACCTGATCGTGGCGGCGGGCGGGGACGGCACGCAGGCCGCGATTGCGGGCGCGGTCGTTGACAGCGCGGCCACGATGGTGGTGATTCCGGCCGGCACGTTCAATTATTTTGCCCGCGATCTTGGCGTGGGCGAGACCGTCGATAAGGCGCTTGAGGTTTTAGACTCCCCGCATCAGCGCCGTATCCATGTCGGCGAGATCAACGGCATGCTGTTCCTGAACAATGTCAGTTTCGGTGCCTATCCCGAGATCCTCAAGCGGCGTGAAAGCATCTACAAACGCTGGGGCCGGTCCCGTATCGCGGCCTATTGGTCGGCGGTCGCGGCCTTGTGGAACCTGCGCCATCCGCTGCGGCTGACCGTGCGGGCGAATGGCCGCGAGCAGCAATTTACCACCGCGCTCGCTTTCGTGGCGAAAAGTGCCTACCAGCTTGAAAGCTTCGGACTGGACGGGGCAAAAGACATTCGCGAGGGCCGCGTTGCCCTGTTGATCGCACGCGCCCGCCGCCCCGGACCACTGGTCCGTTCTGCGCTGCGGCTGGCCATGGGCAAATCCGCCCGCTACGAGGATTTCGACCTGATCAGCGCCGACCGGATGGAGATCGAGACCCTGCCGCGCCACGAATACATCGCCCATGACGGTGAAAAGATGTGGATGGATTCGCCGTTTTCCGTGCGTGTCCGCCATCGGGCCTTGGCCGTTCTGGTTCCTGCCGATTCCGCTGGACGGGATTCGGCATGACCCGATTGATCCATCTCTCGGACCTGCATTTCGGCTACGAGCGCAGCGAACTGGTCGAACCGCTGCTTGAACGGGTCAACGCCGCAAATGCCGATCTGGTCGTGGTGACGGGTGATCTGACCCATCGCGGCCGTTCGGCGCAATTCGCTCGGGCCGCGAAATTCCTGCGCCGGATCGAGGCACCGCTTTTCGCAGTGCCGGGCAATCACGACATCCCGCTTTATCGCCTGACCGACCGGATGATGAAGCCCTATCGCCGTTATCGTCGAAGCATCGCCGAGAATCTCGAACCGGTCGGCCATGTCGGCAAGTTGCGGGTGCAGGGCGTGAACAGCGTAGACCCGATGGCGTGGCAGCGCGGTGTGATCACAGCGGCCCAGATACGCCGGATCGGCGAAGGGATCGACCCCGATTGCATCAACATCGTCGCTTTGCACCACCCGCTGCAACAGCGCCCGACCGTTGACAAGGCGCTGATGCGCGGCGCTCCCGAGGCGCTGGCCCTGTTTGAATTGCGCGGCGTCGATATCGTGCTGACCGGTCATCTGCATATCTGGGCTGCGGGCGCCTTTCTGCCCCCCGAGGGCAGGGGAATGCTGCAGATTCAGGCCGGAACCGCCCTGTGCGCGCGCGAAACGGACCTGCAGAACGAATTTGCCGTCCTCGACTTTCAGGGCCCGGATCTGACGATTGAGCGTTACGTCGCGCCGATGGACGAATCCGGTTTTAGGCCTCCGGAATTTATACACTTCCGCCGAGCGAACCGGCGCTGGCGGCAAGTCTAGGCGAAAATCCGACAGTTTCACTTTGTTTTGGCTGGACCTGATGGCGGGCAGCGGCTAGCTAGTTCGCGAATCCGCGTTTCGCGGCAGTCAAAGCATCAGAGGTCCAGCCATGCGTGCCCTTGCCCTTACGACTTTCCTTGCTTTCTCATCCGGTTCGGCCGCCATTGCTGCTGATATTTCGGTTCCGACCGCTCAGGGCGATGTCGCGTTCGCGGGCGTCCCCCAGAAGGTCGCGGTCTATGACCTGCCGTCGCTGGACACGTTGACCGCGCTTGGCGTCAGCGCCGCAGGCGTCCCCGAGAAGCTTTATGTCAAGCATCTTCAGGATCTGGCAGGCAATGCCGCTCCGGTCGGCACTCTGTTCGAGCCGAACCTAGAAGCTCTGGCCGGTTTGGGGCCGGATCTGGTTGTGGTCGGTGGTCGCTCTGCCGCGCAGAAATCCGCGGTCGAGCAAGTCGCGCCCGCCATCGACATGACCATTGGCGAGGATCTGCTGGCCGATTCCAAAGCCCGCCTTGCCGCTTTTGGCGCGTTGTTCGAGCGTCAGGACAAGGCCAGCGAACTGGCGGCGACACTGGACCAGAAAATCGCTGCCGTGAATGCTGCGGGCAAAGACAAGGGTCGCGCGCTGATCGTGATGACCAACGGGCCGAAGCTTGCGGTTTACGGCAGGGCCTCGCGTTTTGGCTGGATCCATGAAGCGACCGGAATGCCCGAAGCCGCCGAGCACATCAACACCGCCAATCACGGCGATGCCGTCAGCCATGAATTCATCGCCGAAGCCAATCCCGACTGGCTGTTCGTGATCGACCGCGGCGCTGCCGTCGGCGAAGAGGGGCAATCCGCCGAAGCCACCCTCAAGAACCCGCTGGTCGAGGGCACCAATGCATGGAAAGCCGGCCATGTCGTCTATTTGGACGCGGCCGATGCCTATATCTCGGCCGGAGGCTACACCTCGACCATCACGCTGCTGGATGAACTGACCGCGGCACTGACCAAGGGATGAGACTTCTGCCAGCCGCGATGCTGGTTCTGGTTGGCCTTGCCTGTGCCAGCCTGACCATCGGCGCCGCCAGCATCAGCATCCTCGAGGCGTCGCGCGATCCTTGGGCGGCGCTTATCCTGATGCAATCGCGTCTGCCCCGTACCTTGGCCGTGATCCTGACGGGGGCGGCGCTGGCGGTGGCGGGGGTCGTACTGCAGGCGCTGGTGCGCAACCGCTTCGTCGGGCCCGAAACCACCGGCACGGCTGAAAGCGCGACGCTTGGACTTCTGGCCGTCACCATCGTGTTTCCGGCCTCGCCGCTTTGGGCCAAGATGGTCGCGGCAAGCGTCGCCGCGATGCTGGGCACGGCGCTGTTCGTCGCGGTGATCCGCCGTCTTCCTGTCCGCGAGGTCATGCTGGTTCCGATTGCCGGATTGGTCCTGTCGGGGGTCATCGGCTCGGTCGCGACCTTTGTCGGTTGGCAGACCGATCTGTTGCAATATGTGAATGGCTGGCTGTTGTCGGGCGAGTTCTCGGGCGTGCTGGCTGGCCGCTACGAACTGCTTTGGGTCGCCGCAGCGGCGGCGGGGCTGGCGTGGTTCGCCGCCGATCGCTTCGCCATTCTGGGCCTTGGCGACAATGTCGCGACAGGTCTTGGCCTGTCTCCGGCCTCGGTCATGCGACTGGGGCTTGCCGTGGTCGCCGTGGTGACTGCGATGGTCATTACCACGGTCGGGCTGATCCCGTTTGTCGGTCTGGTCGTTCCGAACATCGTCGCCCGCATCATGGGGGACAATCTGCGCGCCTCGATTCCGGTTGTCGCGGTTTTCGGGGCGGTGCTGCTTCTGGCTTGCGACCTGCTCGGGCGCCTGATCCGCTATCCGTACGAGATCCCCGTCGGCACGATTCTGGGTGTGGTCGGCGCGGCGATCTTTCTTTGGTTGCTTTACCGCAGGCCCGCGCATGGCTGACCGGCGCGTGATGCTTTGCCTTGCCGCTGTGCTGGGGCTGGTCGTGGCATTCTGGATGCTGCAAGGGCTGCCCTCGGGGCAGGCCCGCGCCTTTGTCCTGAAGCTTCGCGCCGAGCGGTTGCTGGGCCTTCTGCTGGTCGGGATTTCGACCGGCATCGCAACGATCCTGTTCCAGACCGTTGCCGCCAACCGCGTGCTCACGCCGCAGATCATGGGGTTTGATTCCCTTTATATGCTGATGCAGACGATCATGGTCGCGACATTCGGCATTGCCGGATTTTCGGCCCTGCCGACCGGCGTCAAGTTTCTGGGCGAGGTCGGCGTGATGGTGCTGCTGGCCTCGATCCTGTTCGGAACCCTGCTGGGCAAGGGCGTGCGCGACATCCCCCGCACCATCCTGACCGGCGTGATCCTTGGCGTGCTGTTCCGTTCGTTGAACGCATTCGTCGGGCGGGTGCTGGACCCGAACGAATACGCGGTCGTGCAGCAGGCAAGCTTCGCGAGCTTCAGCAAGATCGACGCAAGCCTGTTGCCCGTGGCCCTTGCCCTGACGGCGGGCGGGGTGGTCGCCGCGCTTTGCCTGTCGTCGCGACTGGATGTGCTGGGGTTGGGGCGGGATCCCGCGATCTCGCTCGGTTTGCGCCACCAGCGTGAGGTGCTGGCGAGTTTGGCGATCGTGGCCTTACTGGTTTCCGTATCGACGGCGCTGGTCGGGCCGATCACCTTCTTCGGCCTGATTGTCGCGGGGCTGACCCATGGCCTGACCCGAAGCCCGCGCCACGCGGCCTTGCTGCCTGTCAGCGCCATGATCGCGGCGGTCACGCTGATCCTTGGCCAGCTCGTTTTCGAGCGCGTGCTGGGTCAGGCCGCCTTCCTGTCCGTCGTGATCGAATTTGCTGGCGGGCTGTTCTTCCTGTTCCTGCTCATCAGGGGGCGTATCCGATGATCCGTATTTCCGACCTCTCTTACCGGATCGGCAAGGCCACCATTCTTCGCGATATTTCGACCGAACTGCCGAAAGGAGCGCTGACCGCGCTGATCGGTCCGAACGGTGCAGGAAAGTCGACCCTGCTGCGGCTGATCGGACGCCTCGAGCCGCTGCAAACCGGATCGGTCAGCCTTGACGGTGCCGATCTTGCCAGCACCCGAACCGAGGATCTTGCCCTGCGCATGGCCGTCCTTGGCCAGCAGACCGCGATTGCCAGCCGTTTGCGGCTGCGCGAGTTGGTCGGCTTCGGTCGCTGGCCGCATCATCGCGGTCGCCCATGTGCCAAGGACAGCGCGATTGTCGACGAGGCTTTGGCAGGGTTCGCATTGGGCGATCTCGCCGATCGCTTCATCGACGAGATCTCGGGCGGGCAGGCGCAACGCGCCTATCTGGCGATGACGGTGGCGCAGGATACCGACTGGTTGTTGCTGGACGAGCCGCTGAACAATCTGGACATGGCCCATGCGCGGGCCTTGATGTGCCGGTTGGCCGAACTGGTACGCGGATCAGGGAAAAGTGTGGTCACCGTCATCCATGAGGTGAATTACGCTGCCGCTTGGGCCGATCATGTCGTCGCGATGAAAGATGGTCGCATCGTCGCGCAAGGAACGCCGCACGAGGTTCTGACCAGCGAGACGCTGTCCATGCTGTATGACACACCCGTCACGGTCGGTACGCATCAGGATCGGCCCCTGATCCTGCATCACGTCTGAACCGCCACGCGGGACGCCCGCCCCGCCCCATCGAGGGGCAAGGCAGGCGGGGGGCGATGCCCCCGTCCCGGCATCAGGTCTTGGGCTCGATCCTGATCCGTGTGCCCCAGGGGTCAGCAAGGCTGTCGCTGCCAAGCGCCGCCAAAGCGGTGGCATCGGCCTGTAGCACGACCTCGGACAGGCCGGTCACGTTCCGGCTGCGCTTGCCCGCGCCGCGGCTGTTCCAGATGTTTCCCGCCAGATGGTGGTGGTAACCGCCGGTGGCAAAGAAGCTTGCGCCGAAGCGGTGCGAGGTCCGGTCCATGCCCAGCCGGTTCATGTAGAAATCCTCGGCCTGCGCCACATCGCCCACCTGCAGGTGAACGTGACCGACCACGGTGTCTTCGGGCGTGGTCGCCCAGCCGTCGCTTCCGTCATCGAGAACGGATTGCAGGTTCAGGGGGGTCGTGTCCATTTCGACCTCGGTTCCGGTCCATACCCAGCTGTCGCGGGGGCGATCGACATAGACCTCGATCCCGTTGCCTTCCGGGTCGTGCAGATAGACCGCCTCGCTCACGAGGTGATCGGACGCACCGTCAAGGCCGATCTGGTTCGCGGCGATGAAGCGAAGCCAGCTTCCCAGTGCCGCGCGGTCGGGCAGCAGGAACGCGGTGTGGAACAGCCCCGCCTCGCGCGGGCGGTAGCGGGCGGCCTTGTCGCGATGCAGCTTCAGCAGCGGGCGGTTCCCCGCACCAAGTACCAGCTCCTCGGCATCGCCCGACAGGCGCTGCAAGCCAATGATTTTCTGGTAATAATCGCCAACCTTGGACAGGTCGTTGACTGTCAGCGCGACATGTCCGATCTGGATGGGGGCATCACTGGTTGCCATGGCGATCTCCTTTGCGTGTCTGATTTGACACCAATCTAGGCGATCACGATTTGCCCTGAAATGGCGGGTAATGGGTAACACAATCGCCCGAATGGAGACAATTCGACCAATTGCCTTCCGTGGCCCTTGGGCGCATTATGCGGGACCCTTTTTCCAGCCGGTGCGCAATGAAACCCAGACCCCAAACTCCGCATCGGCAGGCCAAGTCCCGCGCTCCGGCTGCCCCCCGCCCGCCCGTGGCAGAGAAACCCGAAACCGCGCCGCTGGCCGCCGACCAGTCGCGGATGGAGATCTATCTGGTCGCCACACCGGGGCTCGAGGAACCGCTGGCGCAGGAGGCCTCGGCGCTAGGCTTCGACATCCGCCCCGAGCAGGGCGGCGTGACCTTTACCGGCGGTTGGCCCGATGTGTGGCGCGCGAACCTGCAGATGCGGGGCGCGACCCGTGTTCTGGTCCGCATCGGTTCGTTCCGCGCGATGCATCCGGCGCAGCTGGACAAGCGGGCGAAGCGTTTCCCCTGGTCAGACTTCCTGCGCGCGGATGTGCCCGTGCGGGTCGAGGCGACCAGCCGGAAATCCCGCATCTATCATGCCGGTGCGATCACCCAGCGGATCGAGGCCGCGATCACGGAAAGCCTTGGCGCGCCCATCGCCGATGACGCCCCCGTGACCATCAAGGTCCGGATCGAGGACGACCTTTGCACGATCAGCCTTGATTCCTCGGGCGAGTCGCTGCATCGCCGTGGCCACAAGCAGGCTGTCGGCAAGGCCCCCATGCGCGAGACCATGGCCGCGATGTTCCTGCGCCAATGTGGCTTTGACGGGACCGAGCCGGTGCTGGACCCGATGTGCGGCTCGGGGACGTTTGTCATCGAAGCTGCCGAGATGGCCGCCGGTCTGCAACCAGGTCGCGTCCGCGACTTCGCGTTCCAGCACTTCACCAGTTTCGATCCGGCGGCATGGGCGGCGATGAAGGCCGATACGGCCCGCGTCACGCCTGAACTGCGTTTTTACGGCAGCGACCGCGATCCGGGCGCGATCCGCATGAGCAGCGAGAACGCCGAACGCGCTGGCTTGATCGGTTGGACCGCGTTCAGGAACCTGTCGATCAGCGACATCGAGCGCCCCGAAGGGCCTGCCGGTCTGGTCATCATCAACCCGCCCTATGGCGCGCGGATCGGCAATAAGGGGCCACTATTCGGCCTGCACGCCGCGATGGGCGAAGTCCTGCGCGAGCGGTTCAAGGGCTGGCGCGTCGGCATCGTCACCAGCGACCCGCAGCTTGCCCGCGCGACCGGCCTGCCATTCCGCGAACCCGGTCCCTATGTCGCGCATGGCGGGCTGAAGATCCGGCTGTATCTGACCGCGCCGCTTTAATCCTTGCCGTGCCGCGCCGCAGCCCGTTTCGCGGGCCAGCGGGGCAGGGCGGGGACGTCCAGAACCTCGCCCGGCTCGATCACCGATGCGAGCCAAGCCAGATCCCGCCGCGCCATCGCGATGCAACCCGCCGTCGGAAAGCCGGGTCTGCGCCATTGGTGCAGGAAAATCGCCGAACCCTTGCCTGCCTCGGCATCGGGCCAGTTCCAGTCGGTAATCAGCACGATGTCGTAAAGCGGATCGGCGCGGCGCAATGCCTCGTGGCTGGGGGAAAAGGGCGCGCGGACATACTGGTTATATTCGACATCGCCCGACGCATCGCACCACAGATCCCCCGTCAGGATCGGCTGCGCCCATCTGGCGGGACGGGCCACGCGGTCGGGTCGGTACAGCAGCCCGACGATGCGGTGTTCGCCGATCGGCGTCGCGCCGTCGCCCTCGCGCTTGTTAAGGGTCAAGCCGCCACGCCCGACGCTGCAAGGGATGATCCTGCCGCGCGCACCCAGTCCCATCGGTGTCAGTCGTATCATAGCAGATGCCCCGATTTTTCGGCCTTCACGTCCAGATAATTCGTGTTGTGGCGGTTGCGCTGGGTGATCAGCGGCACGCGCTCGGCCACGGCAATGCCATGCCCTTCCAGCATCGACACCTTGCGCGGGTTGTTCGTCATCAGCCGGACCGAGTTGAACCCCATCTTGCGCAGGATACCCGCGCCGATGCGGAAGTCGCGCTCGTCATCCTCGAAGCCCAGACGATGGTTGGCCTCGACCGTGTCGAAACCCTGATTTTGCAGCGCATAGGCCCGCATCTTGTTGGCCAGCCCGATGCCGCGCCCCTCTTGATTCAGATACAGCAGGACACCTTCGCCCGCCTGACCCATCGCGGCCAAGGCCGTATGTAGTTGCGGCCCGCAATCGCATTTCAGACTGCCCAGCACGTCGCCGGTAAAACAGGCCGAATGCAGCCGCGCCAGAACGGGTTCCGCGCGTGAGGGGCTGCCGATCTCGACGGCGTAATGCTCGGCCGCGCCATCATCGGGGCGGAAAATGTGCAGCTTCGAGTTTTCGGCCGCGAGCAGGGGCAGACGGGCAGCCGCCACCGGAGTCATCGCGGCTTCGGTCGCCAGTTGCTCTAGCGCCGGTCCGGGTTGCAGGCGCGTAAGGCCCTCGGGGATGGATTCGACCCGCACCAGCAGCACGGCGGGCAGAAGCTGCGCCGATTTGACCAAGGCGATCGCCGCGCGATGGGCGGTGACATCGCCGCCGCGCTCGCTGCGCAGCGGTCCCTTCATCGGGGTCATCAGATCGCCCGCCGGATCGGCTACGGCGCGCAACCATGCCAGATCGGCGTCCAGCGGCACCTCGATGCGGGCCAGATCGCCGTCATAGACCCGCGCCTTGAGCGTCCCCGCGCGCCAGCTTGTGACGGTCAGAACGGCGGGCCCCATGGTTCGCAGCAGAGCCAGACGGCCAGAGGACAGGGTCTCGACCGCGGCGGCCAGATGGTCGCCGATCACGATCGGCAGGCCCATCCGCAAATCACTGCGGGCGCGCGAAACGGTCTCGGTCAGGGTCGGGATCAGGGACATCGGAGCAGCCAAACTGAAACAAACTGAAACATAGGGACGTTTTCCGACAACTCCATGTGAGAATTGCTGCAATGCGCTGGACGCGAGCGCCCCCGCACCTCACGTTTCCGCCATATCGCCAAAGGAGGCAAGAATGGCCGGACTTAAAAAGATCCTGCTGGTTGACGATGAGGAAGATCTGCGCGAGGCGCTGGCCGAACAACTTGTCGCCACCGAAGATTTCGAAGTGTTCGAGGCTGGCTCGGGCCACGAGGCGGTCGAACGCACCAAAGGCGCGATTTTCGATCTGGTCGTGCTGGATGTCGGATTGCCCGATACCGACGGGCGGGAATTGTGCAAGCGCCTGCGCAAGCAAGGCGTGAAATGCCCGATCGTCATGCTGACGGGCCATGACACCGATGCGGACACGATCCTTGGCCTTGATAGCGGTGCGAACGACTACATCATCAAGCCGTTCAAATTCCCGGTGCTTCTGGCCCGCCTGCGCGCGCAGTTGCGGACGCATGAGCAGTCAGAGGATGCGATCTTCCAGCTTGGGCCGTATACGTTCAAGCCCGCGATGAAGCTTCTGATCGATCCCAAGGACCGCAAGATCCGCCTGACCGAGAAGGAAACGAACATCCTCAAGTTCCTGTATCGCGCGCAGGACGGTGTCGTGCCGCGCGACGTGCTGCTGCACGAGGTTTGGGGCTATAACGCCGGTGTGACGACGCACACGCTGGAAACCCATATCTACCGCCTGCGCCAGAAGATCGAGCCCGATCCGTCAAGCGCGCGCCTGCTGGTGACCGAATCCGGCGGATACCGGCTGGTCGCCTGACGCATCGGGAACCATGGGGCCTTTCGCGGGTTTTCCCCGCGAAGCCCAGTGGTTCGGCGGATACGGCCACATGCAAGACCCGGTCCCCTGTGGCCGGGTCTTTGCGTTTCTGCCCGCGCGGCAGGCACGCCCCGGACGGCCCGTCGAGGGCCGCCCGTGTCGCGGGGGCCTTGCCCCCGAACCCCTCGCGCCAGTGGACAAAGCCCGTCCGGCCCCCTAGGTTCGCGCCTCGATCAACCGGAGGCTTTTCATGTTCACCCTTGCCACCTGGAACATCAACTCGGTCCGTCTGCGCGAGGCGCTGGTCTCGCGGCTGCTGACCGAAGAGGCCCCCGACATCCTGTGCCTGCAAGAGATCAAGACACCCGTCGAGAAATTCCCGACCGAGGCCTTTGCCGCCCTTGGCTATCGCTACCTCGTGGCCCGCGGTCAAAAGGGCTATAACGGCGTTGCCATCCTGTCGAAGCTGCCCTTGGAGGATGCGGGCGACCGCGATTACGCCGCCCTTGGCCATGCCCGCCATGTCGCTGCCAAGCTGGAGAACGGCGTCACCATCCACAATTTCTATGTCCCTGCCGGTGGCGATATTCCCGACCGCGAGCAGAACGTGAAATTCGGCCAGAAGCTGGATTTCCTGACCGAGATGCGCGACGCCTTCCACGCCGACAACCCGTCGAAATCCATCATGGTGGGCGATCTGAACATCGCACCCCGCGAGGATGATGTCTGGTCCCACAAGCAATTGCTGAAGATCGTCAGCCACACGCCCGTCGAGGTCGAGCATCTGGGCGCCGCGCAGGACGCGGGCAAATGGGTCGACATCACCCGTCAGGACATCCCCTCGGGCCTGCTTTACAGCTGGTGGAGCTACCGCGCCAAGGATTGGGACGCTGCCGACAAGGGCCGTCGTCTGGACCATATCTGGGCCACGCCGGACATCTCGAATGCGGGCCACGCCAGCCGCATCCTGCGTCCCGTGCGCGGCTGGGAGCAGCCCAGCGATCACGTCCCGGTTCTGGCCAGCTTCGACCTGTGATGCGCCCTTTCGCTCAGGGCCGTCACGCACCATATTGCGCCTGACACATAAAACCCGACACTGCAGGGGAAATACATGGCCATGCTATTTGACGGCGCCGCTTCGAGCGCCCCGCAAACCGAAGACTTCATCATTGACGTGACCGAAGCCAATTTCATGGCCGAGGTCGTAGAAAAGTCGATGCAGATTCCGGTCATCGTGGATTTCTGGGCGCCGTGGTGCGGCCCCTGCAAGACCCTTGGCCCCCAGATGGAGGCCGAGGTCGCCCGCCACAAAGGCCGGGTCCGCATGGCCAAGATCAATGTCGACGAAAACCAGATGATCGCCGCGCAAATGCGCGTGCAGTCGATCCCGACCGTCTATGCCTTTTTCCAGGGCCAGCCCGTCGATGGGTTCCAGGGTTCGATTTCGCAAAGCGAGATCAAGAAATTCGTCGAGAAGCTTGCCGCGATGGGCGGCGATGACGGCGGACTGGCCGACGCCCTTGAAGCCGCCGAGGCGATGCTGACCGAAGGCGCGGCCGATGATGCCGCCGAAACCTTCGCCGCCATCATCGAGGAAGAGCCGGAAAACGCCATCGCCTGGGGCGGCCTGATCCGCTCGCGCATGGCACAGGACGATCTGGACGGGGCCGAGGCCGATCTGGCCCGCGTTCCCGCCGCTGCGGCGAATGCCGCGCCGGTCGAGGCCGCGCGCGCGCAGTTGCAACTGGCCCGTCAGGCCGCGTCCGCCGGTCCGCTCGACGATCTGCGCCTCAAGGTCGAGGCGGATCCCGCCGATCAACAGGCCCGCTTCGATTACGCGACGGCCCTGCATGCGGGGGGCGAGATCGAACTGGCGATCGACCAGCTTCTGGAAAGCTTCCGCCGCGACCGCGAATGGAACGAAGGCGCGGCCAAGGTCCAGCTTATCACCATTTTCGACGCGCTGAAGCCGACCGATCCGATCGCGCAAAAAGGCCGTCGTCGCCTCTCGTCGCTGATTTTCCTGTAATATGGCCAAAACCGAGGAACTGCCGGTCGAGATCCCGCTGTTTCCGCTGAGCGGGGCGGTCCTGCTGCCCCGCACCCGCTTGCCGCTTCAGGTCTTCGAGCCGCGCTATCTGCAGATGGTCGAGGACGTGCTGAAAACCCGCTCGCGACTGATCGGCATCATCCAACCGGTGCAAATGGGGGCCGAGCGGCTGTGCCAGATCGGCTGCGCTGGCCGGATCGTCGCTTTTTCGGAACTGGATGACCGCCGCGTGATGATCTCGCTGCGGGCGCGGTCACGGTTCCGGCTGCTCAAGTCGGATTCGACCGACACGCCCTACCGCGTCGGTCGTGTCGACTGGTCCGGTTTCGAGGCCGACCGCGATCCGCGCTGCCAGACGGTCGAAGGCTTCGACCGCGAGGTTCTGATCCAGCGCATCAAGCGTTACGCGGAATTGCGTGGTCTGGCCTCGGATTGGGGCGCGGCCGCGGTTACCGAAGAAGAGACACTGGTCAATTCGCTGGCCATGCTGCTGCCTTTCTCGGCCGAGGAAAAACAGGCGCTGCTGGAAAGCCCGACCCTTGCGGACCGCCGCGAATTGCTGGACGGGCTGCTGGAATACGCCCTGAGGGGCGGCGATGACGAGGAAACGATCCAATGACCGATGCGAAATCTCCGGTGGCTGCGACCACATCCGCAAGCGAGCGTGGCTTTGATCGCCACATGCTTGAGGCTCTGGTCTGTCCGGTCACCCACACCACGCTGCGTTACGACGCCCAGCGGCAGGAACTGATCTCGGAAGCTGCGGGTCTGGCCTTTCCGATCCATGACGGCATCCCGATCATGCTGATCGACGAGGCGCGCCAGCTTAAAGCCGACTAGGCGAAACCCGCTGTACGCCCTGTGTACGGGCGGTGTACGGCCTGTGTACAGATGCCACAGGCCGTATTTTCATGATATCAGGGACTTACAGTCCTGCGGCTTCGTCGGTGCCCAGCATGATGTTCAGGTTCTGGACCGCCGCGCCCGACGCACCCTTGCCAAGGTTGTCCAGCACCGCGACCAGCACCGCGCAGCCGTTTTCGGCATCGCCGTGGACCGACAGTTCCAGCTTGTTCGTGTCGTTCAGTTTCGTCGGGACGACCCGTGCCTCGGGCTCGACAACCGAGACGAACTGGCTGCCCGCGTAATGCGCCGCCAGCGTCTCGCGCAGGTTGTCCAGATTGCGGGCCGCATTCAGGTGTAGCGGGATCTGGACTGCCATGCCCTGCGCAAAATTCCCGACCGAAGGGGCAAAGACCGGACGCGTCGTCAGGTCGGAATATTTCATAATTTCAGGCAGATGCTTGTGCTTCTGGCCAAGTGCATAGACAAACGAGGCGGGCGCTTCGCCACGCTCATACTCGCCGATCATCTCTTTGCCGCCACCGGAATAGCCCGACACGGCATTGATCGACAGGACTTCATCCTTGCCGACCAGACCGGCCTTGACCAGCGGTGCCAGCAGCGAGATGGCTCCGGTCGCATAGCAGCCGGGATTCGAGACATATTGCGCGCCTGCAATCGCCCCGCGTGCATCTTCGGTCAGCTCGGCAAAACCGAAAACCCATTCCGGATCAACGCGATGCGCGGTCGAGGCGTCGATGAAACGCACGGGCAGTCCGGCGGCCAGCGCCACGGCTTCCTTGGCGGCGGCGTCAGGCAGGCACAGGATCGCGACATCGGCGCTGGCAAAAGCCTCGCGGCGGGCATCGGCATCCTTGCGGCGGGCGGGATCGATCTGGATCAGCTCGATATCGTCGCGTCCGATCAGACGGTCACGGATCTGCAGGCCGGTCGTGCCGGCCTCGCCGTCGATGAAAACCTTATGCGCCATGAGGGCCTCCTGTTTGCAGGGCCTTTTAGCGCGGCGTCAGGGTCGAGGCAAATCGTGATTGCCCTGCGGATCTCAGATCCCGCACAGATCCGAGCGGACCAGAAAACGCCTCTCCCGACCGTTATCCAAACTGAACATCCCGCCCCGACCGGGGACCGCGTCGATGGTCAGGCGGGTATGTTTCCACGTTTCGTACTGGCTGGCCGAGATATAGAACGGCATGTTCCCGATCTCGCCCAGTTTCACGTCACGCTCGCTCAGACGGAACTCTCCTTGCGGGTAGCACATCGGAGACGAGCCGTCGCAGCACCCGCCGGATTGGTGGAACATCACCGGCCCATGATCGGCGACGATCTCGGCCAGCAGATCAAGCGCGGCGGGTGTGGCCTCGACCTGATCAAGCCCTTGATGTGCTGCGACGCTTTCCATCAGCTTGTCATGTCCAAGACCATGCGGCCCTCGATCTGGCCCTTGTGCATTTTGGCGAAGATATCGTTGATGTCTTCCAGCTTGGCCTTGTGGATGGTCGCCTTGACCTTGCCCTCGGCGGCGAAATCCAGCGATTCCTGCAGGTCCAGCCGCGTGCCCACGATCGAGCCGCGCACCGTGATCCCGTTCAGGACCATGCCGAAGATATCCAGCGGGAAATCCCCCGGAGGCAATCCGTTCAGCGCCACGGTGCCGCCCCGTGCGGCCATGCCGATGGCTTGTTCGAACGCCTTGCGTCCAACAGCCGTCACCAGCACACCCTGAGCGCCGCCATCCGTCGCGCGCTTGATCGTGGCAGCGGGGTCATTGTCCGTCGCCGCGTTGACGGTGACGGTCGCGCCCAGCTTGCGCGCAAAAGCCAGTTTCTCATCGTCGATATCGACAGCGGCGACGTTCAGGCCCATGGCCTTGGCATATTGCACCGCCATATGGCCCAGCCCGCCAATTCCCGAGATGACCACCCAGTCGCCCGGCTTGGTGTCGGTGACTTTCAGCCCCTTATAGACCGTTACGCCCGCACAAAGCACCGGAGCAATTTCGAGGAAGTCGATGTTTTTGGGCAGGTGGCCCACATAATTCGGATCGGCCACGACGTAATCGGCAAAGCCGCCATTCACCGAATAACCGGTGTTTTCCTGCGTTTCGCACAGCGTCTCCCAGCCGCCCAGACAATGGCGACAATGGCCGCAGGCGGTATATAGCCACGGCACGCCGACGCGGTCGCCTTCTTTCACATGCTTGACGCCCGCCCCCACGGCCGAGACGAAACCGACGCCCTCATGGCCGGGAATGAACGGTGGGTTGGGCTTGACGGGCCAGTCGCCTTCGGCGGCATGCAGATCTGTATGGCATACGCCGGAGGCTTGAATCTTGACCTGAATCATGCCGTGGCCGGGTTCGGGGATCGGCACCTCGTCAATGGTAAGGGGTTTGCCGAATTCGCGGACGACCGCAGCCTTCATCGTTTTAGCCATGAAAGAAGTCCTCGCTATCTGGTAAGAACGACTGAAGCGGGGCGGTTCGCGCCGCCCCGCCAGTTTCTTGTCGAACCGGACCTAGAAGAAGCCCAGTTTCTTCGGCGAATAGCTGACCAACATGTTTTTGGTCTGCTGGTAGTGATCGAGCATCATCTTGTGGGTTTCGCGCCCGATGCCGGATTGCTTGTAGCCGCCAAAGGCTGCATGCGCCGGATAGGCGTGGTAGCAGTTGGTCCAGACCCGACCCGCCTTGATGCTGCGACCCATGCGGAAGCAGGTGTTCGCGTCACGCGACCACACGCCCGCGCCAAGTCCGTAAAGCGTGTCATTGGCGATCTCCAAGGCCTCGGCTTCGGTCTTGAAGGTCGTGACCGAGACCACGGGACCAAAGATTTCCTCTTGGAAGATCCGCATCTTGTTGGTGCCGCGGAAGATCGTCGGCTCGATATAGAAACCGCTGGACAACTCGCCGCCCAGATCGGCTGCCTTGCCGCCGGTCAGAACTTCGGCCCCTTCCTTCTTGCCGATATCGAGATAGCTGAGGATCTTTTCCTTTTGCTCGGACGATGCCTGCGCGCCGATCATGGTCGAGATATCGCGCGGGTCGCCTTGCTTGATCGCCTTGGTACGGGCCACGGCGCGTTCCATGAAGCGGTCATAGATCGATTCCTGGATCAGTACGCGCGATGGGCAGGTGCAGACCTCGCCCTGGTTCAGCGCGAACATCGCAAAGCCTTCCAGCGCCTTGTCGAAGAAATCGTCATCCTCGCGGGCGACGTCCTCGAAGAAGATGTTGGGGGATTTGCCGCCCAGTTCCAGCGTCACCGGAATCAGGTTTTCGGCCGCGTATTGCATTATCAAGCGGCCGGTTGTCGTCTCGCCGGTGAAGGCAATCTTGGCAATGCGCGGATTCGAGGCCAGCGGCTTACCCGCTTCCAGACCGAAGCCGTTCACGATGTTGAGCACACCCGGAGGCAGCAGATCGCCGATCAGGCTGGCCCAGACCATGATGGTGGCGGGGGTCTGTTCTGCGGGCTTCAGCACCACGCAGTTGCCTGCGGCCAGCGCCGGAGCCAGCTTCCAGCAGGCCATCAGCAGCGGGAAGTTCCACGGGATGATCTGGCCCACGACGCCCAGCGGTTCGTGGAAGTGATAGGCGATGGTGGTCGAGTCGATTTCCGAGATCGTGCCTTCCTGACCGCGCAGGACGCCGGCGAAATAACGGAAATGGTCGATCGCCAGCGGCAGGTCGGCGGCCATGGTCTCGCGGATCGGCTTGCCGTTGTCCCATGTTTCGGCAGTGGCCAGCAGTTCCAGATTCGCCTCCATCCGGTCGGCGATCTTCAGCAGGATGTTGGAACGCTCGGCTGCGGGCGTATGGCCCCAGCGGTCCTTGGCGGCATGGGCAGCATCCAGCGCCAGTTCGATATCCTCGGCATTCGAGCGCGCGATCTCGCCGATTTCAGCGCCGGTGATCGGCGTCGTGTTGATGAAGTATTTGCCGGATTTCGGCGCGACCCAGTTGCCGCCGATATAGTTGTCGTAACGTTTCGCGAAGGGCAGAACATTGACCCCTTTGAAGTCATGTGTCTGGTCGTTCGGCATGGTATCCTCCTGTCAGACCGGCTCCTCCAGCCGGTTCGACAAGCAGCCTGTGACGGGGCGAAACACAAAGCAACGTGGGCGATACGCCGCAGCGCAGAATGTGTTTCACCCCTGAGACAGTCGGCCCCGATTTTCCGAAATCCCCAATCGGGTCATGCGCCGGTACAGCGTTGCGCGGCCCACACCAAGCGCGCGCGCCGCAGCCGAGACATTGCCCTCGGCCCGCGCCAGCGCACGAATCACGGCGGCACGTTCGGCCCGCTCGAAACCGGTGACCTCGTCCTCGCGCCCGAACAGGTCCGAGGCGGGGCGGGGGCGCAGCTGGCCTTCCTTTTCCAGACCGTAAGCGCGGCGCGCGGCACGGTTCGCACCGATCGCCAGATCGTCCTTGTCGACGGCGACCAGCAGTGTCGCGTCATCCATGCCGTCGATCTGGGCCGTGATGATCCGTGCGCAGGGGAACGAGACGCGAAAGAACGCCGCTTCGATCTGGCGGGCGCTTTGGGCGACCTGCGCCGCGATCAGCGCGTTCCAGCGTTCGCTGTGATCCAGACGCGCGGTGCTGACATCCAGCGCCGCGATCAGCCGTCCGTCCGGCCCCCAGATCGGCGCGTCCATGCAGGACAGGCCGGTATTGCGGGCGTAGAAATGCTCGTTGCGGTGGATCGTAACCTGCCGACCTTCGGCCAGACAGGTGCCGATGCCGTTCGTTCCCTCGGCGGCCTCGGACCAGTCGGTTCCGGCCCATAGGCCCCAATCGCGGAAGGTGGCGGCGTCGGCCTCGTTGACGCGCTGTTCAAGCACGATGCCGGTCGAGTCGGTCAGCAGCACATTGCATCCGGTCGGGCAGACAAGCTGGAACAGATGGTCCAGTTGCGGGCGGGCTACGGCGACGAAGCCGTCCAGCCTTTCGTGCCGTTCGGCCAGTTCGCGCGCGTCAAGACGGCGCACCAATGGGGCTCGGGCCGGGTCCAGCCCGTGCTTGACCATCGACCGCCGCCAACTCGCGGCAAGTCGTGTCACGGCCCCCGGCGATTGGGACGCTTGTGCGACGCGGTCTTCGTGTCGGTGTTCGGGCAAGGCTTCCTCCCTCCTTACTCGATGGGGCGAGTATGAGATGGCTTGCCGGTCGGAGCAAGAAAACCTTTAGGGCGTGACTGTCACCGTGCCGCCGTCGCTCCATGCCCGGAACTCGGGGCGGTACATATCCTCGACGCTGGCGGCGGGATGGCGGAATCCGCCCGGAGTCACCGCACGCACGATGTAGGCCAGCGAGAACGGATCGATCGAGGTCCAACTGAGTGCGGCGGTAAAGCGGTCGGCACGGAACTCGGTCATTTCGGCATCGGTCTGTCCCTGCAGCCAGTCCAGCGCCGAGATGTCGCCCGCTCGCAAAAGGTTCGGGTTGTCGATCTCCCATCCGGCCGGTAGGGGGTCGTTGACGATCAGCCGACCGCCACCCTCGGCTTCGGGAATGACTTTCAACTCGACGACCATGCGTGTTCCCTGCGGCACCGAGCTTGGATCAAGCGCCGTGCCGTCGATGCGGTAATAGCTGCGCTGGATGCGGTAGCCGCGCCCGCCCGCTTGCGGCGACGCTGTGGGTTTTCCGGTTGCGGTCAGCGTGACCTCAAGTGGTTGCTCACCCGTATTCGCGATACTGGCCGAGGCATCGGGCAGGCTGGTGACGGCCTCGGACAAAGCGACTCCGTTCAGGCTGACGGAGGGTGGGGATTGCGAGAGCGCCTTGGCCGCCATCACGGTCCAGACCGATTCCTGTGTCGATAGCGTCTGCCCGCCCGCCTGTGCCTGGGCGATCCGCTCGGCCACTTGCGAGGTCAGGCCGGTCTGATCGACGGCCTCGGATTTTGCATCCGCGGCCAAGGCCAGCAGCGCCGTCGCATCGCGCAATCTGGTGCCGTAATCGGCACGGAGGACATGCGCCTCGGGCGCGCCAAGATCCAGCAACTCGCGGGCCTGCGCGAACAGTCGGTCGGCCCGCACCTGATCGCCATAAGAGGCCAGCGCCGCACCCAGATTTCCGGCCGCCATCGGGGTCGAGAACGCCCCCGACGCTGTATCCGCGTAATAACGCAGATCGCCGATTGTCGCCGCACGTTCCCGCGCGAGAACCGCAAGCGCATAGGCAAGAGCCGCGTTATCCTCGGGCGTGGCGGACATCGGATCGGTCGCGTAATTGGCGCGGTTCCTGAGATTGTCGATGGCCATGCGGAAGGCCTTGTCGGGCACCTGATAGCCTGCGCCGCGTGCCCGAGACAGGAAATCGGTGACATAGGCCTCTAGCCACAGATCGCCGGAATCGGCGCGCCACAATCCGAAGCCGCCATTCGAACCCTGACGGGTCAGGATCTGCGTGATCGCATCCTGCACCTGTTTGTCGCTGTCCCCGCTTGCGACGCCTTCGATCGCGGACAGGCCCGACACATACAGCAAGGGCATCGCCCCCGAGGTCAGCTGTTCGGTGCAGCCGTAAGGATAGCGGTCGAGCCGCGCCAAAGCGCCCGCGACATCCAGTCGGGCATAGGGACCAAAGGCGGCGGTCAGCAGCGCACCGGGCATCAAGTTCGCCGTCAGTGCGGGCGGCAGCGTGATGCTTTGGCCCGCCGGAATAGTCAGTCGATCCTGAAGCTGGATGTCGGCCTCGTTCAGGGCGACGGGAATAGCGATATCCTTGGCCAGCGCCAGACCATCCGGCGTGGTCAGGGTCAGGCGTAATCTGGCCACCCCTTCGGCATCACCGGCGACCACGGGCATTTGCACCTGCGCTTCGGCCTTGTCAGCCAAGGTCACGCTATCGGTCGTAAGATTGGCTCTCAATGGCGCGTCGCCGCCTGTCTGTTCGACGGCGAGTCTCATCTCTCCGGCGGGACCGCTGGCATGGGTCAGGCGCAATCCGACCTGCGCCTGATCGCCCGGCGCAAGGAAGGCGGGCGCGGTCACCGTCATCACGATCGGGTCGCGCACAAGGACCGAGGCATCCGCCTGTCCTACCCCCTTGGCCGACCAGACGACCGCCATGACGCGCACCTCGCCATTGAAGTCCCCGACCGGAACCTCGACCGATGCCGTGCCATCCGCCGCGACCGTCACCGGTCCCGAGAACCAACTCATCAGCTTTTCGGTGGGGGGCGGTGCCTCGGTGCTTGCGGACATGGCGTCGCCCCCTTCGCGCAGTGCCCCGTCAGGCGCTCCCGAGGACAGGATCAGCCGCCCGTAAAGATCGCGTAGTCCGACACCCAATCGCCTTTGACCGAAATAATGCCCCGAGGGATCGGGTGGCGCAAAGCGCGTCAGATTCAGGATACCCTGATCGACGGCGGCGATGGTGGCAAAGACCGTCTCACCTGCCGCGCCGTCGACCTTCAGCGAGACGGGAATAACTCCGCGCGGACGCGTTTCCGCAGGTGCCGAAATGCTCGCGGCAAGTTGGCGGTCGCCCGGATCGACGGTGGCATGAGCCAGTCCCAAGGCCCGCGCCGGTATGCGGCTTGCGGCCGGAGCATCGCCCAAGGGCCGGATTGCACTGACGGTGATATAGACCCCCGCGCCCCAATCGTCCGTTACCGGCAGATCAATGCGGTTCTCGCCCGATTTCAGCGACACGGTCTGCATCGAGACAAGCCGGTTCGACAACACGGATACCAGACCCGCTCCGTCGGCCAGCGCCTGAACCCTGACCCGCGCGGTGTCGCCGCTACGATAGGCGGGTTTATCCAGTACGACCTGCAGGCGGTCGGGCGTGGGCGTGCCCGCATCCGCAACCGCGCCCCAGCCCGCATAGAACCGGATCGCGCTTTGACCGCCCTGACCCAAGGCAGGTTCGGCGACCAGTTCATACTGGCCCCATTCGACGGGGGCGGCAATTTCGGCGGGTGTTTCGCTAGGTTCGGCTGTGCCTTCGGCAATGCGGCTGCGGCTGGTGACCGGCTCCCAGTTCCATTGCCCGTCAAGCGAATACCATTGGTAATCGGTGTCGATCCGGTTCAGCACCCAACGGACGGGGGCAGGGGCCGGTTTCAGATCGGGCCCGACGGCGATCAGCGAAAAGCGGGCCTCGGCGTTTTCCGGAACCGTATCGCCCTTGAACACCGGTTTGATGCCGATCACTGGCCCCGTCGGCATGACGGTACGGGATTCGACCCGCTCGACCGGACGCCCCGCGCCTTCGCGGATGTCCAGAACCACCTGTGCCTCGACGGGGCGGGGGCCAAGTTCGGAGGCCGGAGGCAGGGTGATCTGCGTCTGGTAGTTTCCTTGGGCATCGGTTTGACCTGCGGGAAGGCTGTTCGTCACGGCCGCAGTTTCATTGTCGTCGCGGCCAAAGACATAGCCGTCAAATCCGGCAAGACTGCGGGTCGGGGTCAGGCGCAACTGGCCTTCGACGGGCAGATTGGCGGCGGGCGCACCGAACAGCCAATGGGCGTTCAGCGTCAGCGCCAGTTCGCCGCCCGCCTGCGCCGGACCTTCGGGCAGAGTGGGGGTGAAGTCGATCCGTTCGGGCAGGAAGTCCTCGATCAGCAGGCGCGAGGTGGACAGCGCGGGGCCATCGGCCTCGGCGCGCAATTCCAGCCGCCATGTTCCACGTGGCGCGTTGCCGGGAATTTTCCATGCGACGACGTTTCCGCCCGCACCTGCTGCTGTCGGGGTCAGGCGGGTCTGTTCGACACCGTCGGGGCGCAGGATCACGGCGGTCAGCGGCAGGTTCTCTAATGCGCGCGCTTCGGGATTGCGGGTCAGGATGGTGGCGTTCAACGTCTCGCCGACCCGATAAGCGCCGCGCTCGGTCGTGACGAACAGGTCGATCGGAGGAGCGGGCGGCTGGCCTTCGACACCTCGGTCGGACAGGTCGAACTCGGGATCGGTCAGCGACAGGAAGGCCATGTCGCGCGGTGCGCGTTTGGCCCCTTCACCTTGCCAGTCGGTCGCCGTGACCAGCGCGGGCGCGGCCCCGTCCGTTCCAAGGCTAAGTCCCGGTGCAAAATGCGCGATCCCCTGATCGTTTGTCAGTACCTTGGCCAGCACCTCGTTCGAGCGGCTGACCAGCGCGATTTCGGTCCCGACCTTGGCAGTGGTGTCGTTCAGACTACGGACGGCGACCGTCAGCCCGTCGCTGCCCGAATAGGTCGAGATTCCGAAATCCGAGATGACGAACCATTGCGTCGCCAGCCCCGTATCCGAGACATCCGTGCCCGAGACGCTGGCCTCGACGATATAGATCCCCGGCTCCAGCGGGCCAGCAGCGGCGGGGATCGCAAGGCTGGTGGTCAGTTCCTGATTCAGGACATTCGCGCCCGCCGGTTTTGCGACCTGAGCCGTGCCTTTCCAGACCTCGCGCGCCATCCGGCTCGAGAAATAGTCGGTCTGCCAGCTGTCCAGCGGCGAGGCGAACATATCTTCGGCCATGGCGCGGATCAGGTTCCGGTCCGAGATGCGTAGCAGCGTCAGGTCGATCTGGTCGGCATTGACCGTGACCATCGACAACCGCTGGTCGCCGGACGAGGGCAGAACATAGGCCCGCCCCGGAAAGCGGATCTCGGGTGAACGGTCGCGGACATAGCCGCGCAAGGACACATCGCGCGCAAGCCTTTCGCCATCGGCGGAAGGCAGACCCGCGCGCAGACCCAGTTCGATCTCTTGGCCATGGGTCAGGCCCGCGACGCAGAGGCGGTCGTCGGCGGCCTCGACAGTCAGGTCTCCGGCGGGCAGGCGCACGAAAGGCGTGTAATCGGTGCCGGTTTCCAACTGTCGGGACAGGACGGCACAAAAGCGGGGCAGGCGGCCTTCGGATTCGACCTGCGTATCGGTCACGCGCAGGCCGTTCCGGTCCTCGGAACCCGCCAGCGCCGAAGCGATCTCGCTGTCGCCGGGCGAAAGCTCCGCCGCAAGCCGGAGCGCGTTCAGCGAATCCGGTCCGCGATCCAACCGCTCAAGGGCCATGGCCAGCCATGACAGCGCCCGCCCCGCGACGGCATCGCTATCGGCACGAAGATAGCCGTTCGTCGCCATCGACGCGATCGCGTTCGATGCGTCGCGGTCACCGGAATCGCTGGTGTAGAGCGTCAGTCGCGACAGATTGGTCCAGTCCTCGGCCAGATCGTCGGCGGCGACGATGCGGGTCATGATCTGGGCGGCACCTGCCAGATCGCCAGCAACTTCGGCGGCCTCCGCTTCGGGGCGGGGATCGCCCGTGCCAAGCGGCGGGTTCATCGCCGGCAGTAAACGCGCCTGTTTCAGGGCAGCATCAAGATCACCTGCACCAAGGAAGGTTGCCGCTGCCGCGCGGGCCTTCGCATGGGCGGCAGCGTCCGGCGAAAGCGCGGCAACGCGGGCCGAGATTGCGCCTGCAAACGGGGCCGGTTCGGCCGCGCCCTCGCCTTTCGGGAAGCAGGAGCGCGCCTTCTGGTTATAGGTCAGCGCAAGGCATTGGTCGTCGCCAAGACATGCCTGAATGCAAGCTTGCAACGTGGTGTCGAAAATCCGCCCCAGATCGCCGCCGGGAAGGTCGGTATCGGGAAGAAGTTGCAGGCGCTTTTCAGGAACCGGAGATTCTTGCGCATGAACCGGCCACGCGGCCAACAGCCCAAGCGCCAGAGTTGCTGCGACAAGGCGATAAGCTGGCATGGTTCCCTCCCGTTCCGCATGGCCCAGTTGTGCCATCCGGTGCGGCGGCGGGCAATCGGGCTATTCCCACTCGATCTGGGAAAAGGCGGTCGAGGCGTTGTGCGCTGTGGTCGCGTCGAAATCGGCCCAACCTTCGGAAAAGGGCTTCATCATCGACACGATGGCGGGGATCGCACGGGACAGCGGCATATTTCCTGAAACCGCTTTTCGGGTCGTGTCGCGCAACGCCTCGAGATATTGCCATTCGGGCGCGACCGCTTCTTCCCAAGTCGCGGCAACCGGTCCGTGACCGGGCACAACCAGCGCGATGTCGGGCATCGGAGGCCCCGCCGCGATCCAGTCGAGCCAGCCTTTCAGCGATCCCTCCAGCGAAGGGGTTAGCCCGCGAAACACCAGATCTCCGGTGAATAGCGTAGCCGAATCGCTGTCATGGATCAGCAGGTCGTTATCGGTATGGGCTTTGGGGACAGGTGTCACCATCAACTCGGTCGAACCCAGCGAGATGGTCATCGGCGCGTCGATTTTCTGGTCGATCGACGCGATATGGGTGCCAAGAAACGCTTGCGCGCCGATCTGCCTCGGGATCGACATCATCCAGTCATCGACGCGTCGGGCGACGCCCTCGGGCAGGCGGGCGCTTGCGACGATGGTCGCGCCAGCCTCGGAAAAGACTTCGGCCCCCATGATGTGGTCGGGATGCATATGGGTCAGTATCAGATGGCTGACCGGTTTGTCGGTCACCTCGCGGATCGCGGCATAAAGCGCCTCGGCTTCGGCGCGGCTGCTACCTGCATCGATCACCGCGACCGTATCGCCGACGATGAATGCCGTATTCGCGATACGTCCCTGGTTTCGATGGGAAAGCTGTTCGACCGCACCCTGATGGAAATAGACCTCGTCAGCGATCTCGGTGACGGTCAACGCGGGCAGTTCGGAAGTCGCGACGCAGCGCGCCTCGCCTCCCTTCAGATCGGGGTGACGCGCCAGCCAATCGCGGGCGATCGGTTCGGCCTTGCGCTGGCAATCCTGCTGGTCCGGGGCATCGGCGGCGGGCAACAGGCGCTCGGCGCAGATGGCGGGATCGTTTGCCAGACAGGCTGCAAGCAGCAAATGAAACACCACCGGCTCCTTTCGTTGCGCGTGGCAGGCGACGGTAACATGGCACGCGGATCTGCGCCATCTAAGACCTTTGGCTGGTTGACTGAAATCGTCATCGGCCTAGCATCTGCAGCGGGTTCGCGAGTGCGGATCGATGAGGAGGAGGAACTCATGGCTTGGACCAAACCTGCGCTGAAGGAAATCTCCTGCGGCATGGAAATCAACATGTATGCCCCGGCTGAAGACGAGCCGGTTCTGTTCTGATCTGAAAAGGGCGTAATACCGGCCGGTTCCGTCCGCGTCGGAACCGGTCGCGCCAGAAACCGTGCAAATGCGTATCGTGATTCTCGGCACCGGCGCCGGTGGAGGGCTGCCGCAGTGGAACTGTGGCTGTCCGAACTGCGAAGCCGCGCGCGAGGGACGGATTCCCTCGATGAGCCAGAGCGGGATCGCTATCTCCGCGGATGGAATCAACTGGGCGCTGGTGAACGCCTCGCCCGATCTAAGAAGCCAGCTGGCCGCCAATCCGGCGCTCAGACCGGCAGGATTACGAGGCTCGCCCATCCGGTCGGTGCTTGTGACCAATGGGGATATAGATCATGTCGCGGGGCTATTAACCCTGCGCGAGGGACAGTCATTCAATCTATTCGCGACACCTGCCATCCATGATGTGCTGGCTGCCAATCCGATGTTGGCTGTGTTGCGCCCCGAACTGGTCATGCGGCGTGAAATCGCGCTGGATCAGCCTTTTGGACTGGTCGAAGGAATATCGGCTACGCTGTTTGCCGTGCCGGGCAAGGTTCCGCTTTATCTGGAAGGCGAGACCGTCGAAACCGGACAAATGGGTGAGCAGACCGTGGGCGTCGAACTGACGTCGGACAGAAGCAGGGTCTATTACATTCCCGGCTGCGCGACGGTTCCCGATTGGCTGAAATCGCGCATCGCGGGGGCGGATGCGTTGCTGCTGGACGGCACGCTCTGGACCGATGACGAGATGATCCGCGCCGGACTGGGCATCAAGACCGGACGGCGCATGGGACATGTGCCGGTCTCGGGGGCGGATGGCAGCATGACCGCGCTGGCTGAGGTGCCGATGCAACGCCGTATTTACGTGCACCTGAACAATTCGAACCCGCTGGTCGACCCCTATAGCCCCGAACGCGCCAGCGTCGAGGCTGCGGGATGGCAGATCGGGCATGACGGCATGGAGATCACGCCATGAAGCTTACCGATCGTGGCCCCCAGTCACGCGCCGAGTTCCACGAGCGTCTTAAGCATATCGGGGCCGAGCGTTACCATGATCGCCATCCGTTCCATAAGCGGCTGCACGCTGGGCAATGCACCCCTGACGAGGTGCGGGCATGGGTCATCAATCGTTGGCAGTACCAATCCCGCATCCCGATGAAAGACGCGGCCTTCATGTCACGCATAGATGATCCGCATCTGCGTCGCATCTGGCGCAGTCGCATCGAGGATCATGACGGTGGCGTTACCGAGGGCGGAGGCATCCGGCGCTGGCTGGCTTTGGCAGGCGCGGTCGGGCTTGATCCGAATTACGTCGCAAGCGGGGCGGGGGTGATGCCTGCGACGCGCTTTGCCGTCGATGCCTATGTCCGCTTCGTGCGCGACATGCCCTTGCTTGATGCCGTCGCCGCCAGCCTGACCGAGATGTTCGCCCCCAAAATCCACGCCGAGCGGATCGAGGGGCTGCTGAAGCATTACGACTTTGCCGATGAAATCAGCCTGTCCTATTTCCGCAACCGCCTGTCCGAGGCTCCGAAAGACGTCGAGTTCGGGCTGAACTATGTTCTGGATCATGCCGATACGCGGGAAAAACAGGATGCGGCCGCTGCGGCGCTGACGTTCAAGACGGACGTTCTATGGGCGCAGCTTGACGCGCTTTGGCATGGTTATGTCGAGGGCCGGATACCGCCGGGTGCCTGGCATCCCGGCGAGGGCCTTGCCGTACACGATCCCAAAATGGCCGAGGTGTCATGACGGGTCCGCATCTCAGCAACGCTTGCATTCCTTATCTGCCGCGCGGGGTCCGGCTGCATGACGACCGCGTGCGCGGTATCCGCGTCCTTCTGGCCCCCGAGCGAGCGATGCAGCTTGATGCCGTTGGTGACGCGATCCTGTCCGAGCTTGATGGCCGCCGCAGCCTTGCCGATGTGATCCTGACCCTGTGCGAGCGTTACTCTGCCCCCGTCGAACAGATCGAGGGTGACGTGCATGAATTCATCGCGGGCCTGATCGACCGCCGGATGGTCTTTCTGAGCCAGTCCGAGGTGGCGTTTCCATGACCGAGCAGTTGCAGCCTCATGATATTCGCGGCAATCCGGTGCGGGTTGGCTTGCCGATGGCTATGCTGGCGGAACTGACGCATCGTTGCCCGCTGGCCTGTCCCTATTGTTCCAACCCTCTCGAATTGGCGCGGGTCTCGTCCGAACTGACCGCCGGGGAATGGGCCGGAATCTTTCGTCAGGCGGCGGATCTGGGCGTGTTGCAGGTGCATCTGTCGGGGGGCGAACCGGCGTCGCGCCGTGATCTGGCCGAAATCGCGGCTGCGGCGCATGAGGCGGGGCTTTACGTCAACCTGATCACCTCGGGCATCGGTCTGACCGAGGCACGGTTGCGCGAACTGGATGGGTTGGTCGATCACATCCAGCTTTCGCTGCAAGGCATCGACGCCGAGATGGCCGACTGGATCAGCGGCTATGGCGGCAGTTTCGCGCGCAAGATGCAGGTCGCGGAGTGGATCGGAGCGATCGGCTTCCCGTTGACGCTGAACGCCGTGGTGCATCGCCAGAACCTTGACCGTCTGCCCGAGATGATCGATCTGGCCGAGCGGCTGGGCTGTCGCAGGATAGAGGTCGCGACCGTGCAGTTCCACGGCTGGGCCGATCTGAACCGCCGTCCCCTGATGCCGACGCTCGAACAGGCGAAACGTGCCCGCGCCGTGGTGAACGAGGCCCGCCAGCGGCTGCGCGGACGGATGGTCATCGACTATGTGCCCGCCGACCATCACGCGGCTTTTCCGAAAAGCTGCATGGGGGGATGGGGCTCGACAGGTCTGAATATCGCTCCGGACGGGATCGTGCTGCCCTGCCACGCCGCCCAGACGATCAAGGGCCTTGAATTCGAGAACATCCGCGACACGACACTGGCGCGGATCTGGCGCGATGGTGCGGCCTTCAATGCCTTCCGCGGCACGGCTTGGCTGCCCGAGCCCTGCGCCTCGTGCGAGCGCCGCGAGGTCGATTTCGGCGGCTGCCGCTGTCAGGCGATGGCGATGGCGCAAGACCCGACAGCGACCGATCCTGTCTGTTCACGCTCGCCGTTCAACGCCCGACTTCGCGCCGAGGCCGAGGCGGATTCCGAAAGCGACGACGTCGCGCTGGTGTATCGTCGCATGGCTCGGGAGACACGACCATGAGACTGATGGCCCTGTTGGCCCTGATTTGCTTGCCGCATCTGGCATGGGCCGCCGATATCGAAAACCCGCTGGAGCCCTCGCCGATCTGGGATGATCTGAAACTCAGCATCATCGGGACCGAGGCCGAGCCCCCCATCGATCCCTTGGCCCTGTTGCTTGACGCGCCGAAACGCGCCGACAATCCGGCGCTGGTTCCGGTCCGGATCACGCAACCGGCCGGTGCGCCTGCCGTCACCGCGCTATCCTTGGTGGTCGACGGCAATCCCGCGCCAGTCGCGGCCGAGTTCACCTTTGGCGCGGCCATGACGCCTCTGGACTTCGAAGTGCGGGTCCGGGTGAACACCTATTCCAACCTGCGCGCCATTGCGACGCTGGCGGATGGAAGCAAGGTCATGGCGGGGCGTTACGTCAAGGCCTCGGGCGGTTGCGCTGCGCCTGCGGGCAAAAGCATGGACGAGGTTCGCGCGACCATGGGCGAAATGCGCTTCCGCCAATCCGAGGAAGACGGGCGGCACATCGGCACCTTGATGATCCGGCATCCGAACTTCTCGGGCCTGCAGCGTGATCAGGTGTCGCTGCTGACGATCCCCGCCGAGTTCATCCAGACGCTCGCGGTCCGGCAGGACGGGACCGAGTTGTTCACCATGAACGCGGGCATCTCGATTTCTGAAGATCCCGTGTTCCGCTTTGCCTATACGCCGGACAAGGGACCGATCACGGTCCATGCCGAGGATACCGAAGGCAAGGTCTGGGATCAGTCGTTCTGAAGCACCGCAGGATTTCCCTGAAGCCGTAGGGTTCGCGCCTTCAGCGCGGCGGCCTCGTCAGGATCATGGGTCACCAGAACCAATCCGGCGCCGGTGCGGGTCAGCAGCGCGTCGGTCAAGGCCAGCATCCGCTCGCGGGTCTCGGGGTCGAGCGAGGCAAAGGGTTCGTCCGCCAGCAGAATGTCGGGTCCAGCGGCAAAGGCCCGCGCGAGGGCAAGCCGCCTTTGCTGGCCCAGTGAAAGCTGGCGGGGGAATTTGTTCTCGTGTCCTGCCAGCCCGACTTGACCCAGCCAATCCAGCGCGGTCAGGCGGTCGCAGCCGGTCGGCAAGGTGATGTTGGCCAAAGCATCGCGCCAAGGCAGCAAGACGGGTTCCTGAAAGACCAGCGCCAAACGGTCACCCGCATCCAGCCGCCCGCGGAATTTGGGGTCCAGACCCGCTAGAATCCGCAGAAGCGTCGATTTTCCGATACCCGACGGGCCAAGGATGGCGAGCCTTTCGCCTTTGGCGACCGAAAGCGAGATCCGGCCCAGCACCTCGCGGGGGCCGAACTGCTTGCCCTCAAGCTCAAGCTGCATCCTGCCTCCAGCGGTTTGCGCGTCTTTCCCACGGGCGCAGGACGAACAGGTCGATTGCCAGCATTACGCCGACGAAGGCCAGTGCCCATGCAAGGACGCCCGTCACATCGAAGCTCGAGAACAGCAGATGGATCTTGAAACCGACCCCGTTCGAGCGGCCAAGAAATTCGACAACCAGCACGATCTTCCAGATCAGAGAAATCCCCGCCCGTGCCGAGGCAGCGATCTGCGGTGCAAGCTGCGGCAGTACGACATGGCGCAAACGGCTGATTGTGGACATGCGAAACGCGCGAGCCATTTCATCCAGATCGGGGCGCAAGGCGCGGGCTCCTTCGCGGATCATCACCGCAACGACGGGGATCTTGTTCAGCGCGACGGCAAAGATCGCGGCAGTCTCGTTCAGGCCGATCCAGATATAGCACAGCACGATGACGACCAGCGCGGGGACATTCAGAAAGATGATGAGGCCGGGATTCAACCAGTCATCCACGGTCCGGCTGCGCCCCATCAGAAGCCCGATGGCCAGCCCGACCGCCATGGCCAAGGCAAAGCTTGCGCCGACCCGCATCAGGGTCATTCCGGCATTGAACCACAACTCTCCGGTCGCCATGAGGTGGCCGATGCGGTCCAGTACCTGCCACGGCGCGGGCAGGGTTTGTGGCCGCTCGGTCAATTGCGATGCCACGGTCCAGACGGCCAGCATCGCAAGCACCGACAGGACGCCCGGCTGCACGGCCGAGCGCGGCTTTCCGCTATCGGTCAAAGGGCTACTCCGGTGACCAGAACAGACCTTCGGGCAGGGTCTTGATCCCGCCTGTCAGTTCCTCTCCGCCCAGTTCGGCCATGGCGGCGAACATTTTTTGCGCGTTCCCGACATTGACCGGAGCAGGCTTGGGAATGCCGGCGCGCCAACCCGCCTTGAGGGCCTCGAACTCGGCATCGTCCTTGGCATCCATGCGCGGGCGAAGCGCCGTCCATGCCGCGTCGTCCCTGAGAAGCAGTTCCTTGGCCGCGCGCGAAGCCTTTGCCAGCCCCTGCGCCAGCGCGGGATTGGCGGCGATCCAGCTGTCGCGCAACACATAGCCCAGCAAAGGGGTCGCAGGGTCCAGCCCCAACTCGCGCGCGGCCGTTTCGACCGAGATGACTTCGCGCATGCCGCGTGCCTTCATCTTGGCCTGAAAATGCCAGAAATTGATCGCTGCATCGACCTCGCCGGTCTCGGCGGCGTTCATGATCATCGGCGGCGCGCCAAAGACCTGCTCGGTCACTTCCGCGATATCCTGTCCCATCTTCTCGCGCGACCAGGCGCGCAGGATCAGCCAGCTTTTATCAACCGGACCACCTGCGATGCCGATCTTTTTACCTTTCAGGTCGGTAAGGGTTTTTACCGGACTGTCGTTCTTAACCATCAACCCGCCGACCGCCGTCGAATAGGGCAGGAAGGTGAAATCGCTGCCGCGTGCGCGCTGTTGTGCGACCCATAGCCAGTCCGAGACGATGGTCTCGACCTCGCCGCCCTGCATCGCGACCTGCGTCGCGGGATTGCCCGCCAGAATCATCGGAACAAGCGAGAATCCGTTCGCTTGGTCAAGGCCTTGTCCGATGATGGTCTGGATCTCCCAGTTGACGGTGCCGTTTTCCAGCGTGCCGATGCGGATCGCGGGGCCAGTTGCGGCTGCGCGCGCGGGCAGTGTCGGCGCCGCCAGCATTGCCGCGCCGCCTAGCAGCGTAAGTCTGCGAGTAATCGGCATTGTTCTGTTCTCCCCCCGAAAATTGCGCCCAACCTGACATGCGACGCAGGTCCAACCAATCCACCCGAAGTCGTAGAAGATTTTCTCCAACCGCGCCATAAGCCTTGCGCCAATCGAACAGCGTCCTAAGATGCCAATAACTGCCGCAGCGTCACATAAGCCCGGCAACCATCTCGTCTTTTGGGAGGAGGACGGTGGACTCAGCTACATCGAACGCGCAGGACCGCAATGTTGCACGCCATCTTCCGGTGGACCGTGTGCGCGAGATCCTGATTGTCGAAGACCATCCGCTGATGTGCGACGCGCTCGCATTGACGCTCAAGATCAGCTTCGGGCTGAAAAACGTCAGGACGGCACGCAGCCTTGCCGCCGCGCAAGAACAGATCCGCGATCAGGGCGCGCCGGATGCGGTGATCCTTGACGTGAACCTGCCTGACGCGCGCGGGGCCGAGGGGCTGGTCATGCTTCGGCGGCAGATTCCCGACGTGCCGATCACCATGATCTCGGCCGATCTGGACAATGCCATGATCGCAGCCGCCATGGCCGCAGGGGCGCAGGGCTATATCTCGAAATCGCTTGCCCGCGAGGCGCTGGTCGCCAGCCTGCGCCGGATGTGGGAAGGCGAAAGGGTTACCCCTGACAGCTATGTCCCCGAGGATGCTGGCGATGAGGATGCCGCGAAAGCCGAACTGGCGCGGCGTTTTTCCAGCCTCACGCCGCAGCAGATGAAAATCCTGCGGCTGATCTGTCAAGGCAAGGCCAACAAGGAAATCAGCTACGAGCTGTCCATCGCCGAAGCCACGGTCAAGACCCACATCACCGCGATCATGTCCAAGATCAACGCCCGTCGCCGCACTCAGGCGGTGCTGTTGGCCAATAGCGTCAGGTTGTTTGAACCCGCATGAACCGCGTCTTGCCCGAGCATTGGCCGGGTTTCGCGCCACATGCTCGCCGAAAGCCCGTAAAGGCGGCTCCCGCGCCGCCTGTCGCGATCTCGGTCGCGATCGATGCGCCGGATCTGGTGGAATGCGTGCTTGCCGCGATGCAGCCGCTGGAACCGGCGCTTGTTCTGCTGTTTGGCGATCCGGCAGCGGGGTTGGGTCAGGTCGGCGCGGAACTGAACGGCGCGCTTGGTGAAAAGTGTCGGGTCATCGGCTGTTCCTCGGCGGGCGAGATCGGGCCTGACGGTTACTGTACCGACAGCGTGATCGCCCTGGGATTTCCGGCCAGCAGTTTTCGCGTCGGCACGTGTCTGCTGCGCGATCAGGCGCATGTGCCGGTGTCGGACTGGATGGGAACGCTGCGCCGGTTCCATGCCGACTTTCGTCCGATCCCGTCGCGATCCTGCTTCGGGGTGCTGCTGGCCGATGCCCAAGCCCGACAAGAGGACGTTCTTGTCGCCACGCTGGATGCCGCCATTCCGGGTCTGCCGGTCGTCGGGGGGTCGGCGGCGCAGGGCATGTGCTTCGATCCCAGCTGCCAGATGATCGACGGCCAATCCCATGCGGGAGCGGCGATCTTTCTGCTGGTCGAAACGGATTTTTCGGTGGCCGAAGTGTCTTTCGCGCATTTCCGCCCGTCCGAGCACCGCGCCGTAGTGACGGCAGCCGATTCGCAAAACCGCATCATCTGGGAACTGAACGCCGAGCCCGCAGCCGAGGAATATGCCCGATTGACGGGATTGGAACTGGCGAAGCTGACGACCACCGATTTCGCCCGCCATCCCTTGCTGCAACGCACCGGTCGGCGGCACCATGTCCGCGCGATCCGTGCGGTGACGCCGGATGGTGGCTTGCAACTGCTATGCGGGATCGAGGCGGGAAATATCCTGACCCTTGGCCATGCGGTGGACATGACGCGCGGCTATGCCGAGGCGATGGACGCGCTGCCGCGCCCGCCGGTCATGGTGCTGGGTTTCGACTGCATCTTGCGGCGCCTCGCGCTCGAGCGGGCGGGCATGGCCGGACAGATGTCGGAACTGTTCGCCCGTTACCATGTCGCGGGCTTCAACACTTACGGCGAGCAGCATAGTGGTATGCATGTGAACCAGACCTTTGTCGGCATCGCGATGATGCTGCCCGAAATAGGCTGAACCATGTTCCTGCGGATCGACGATACCGAGGCCCGACGGGTCGAAAAGCTGACCCGGATCTCGGATGTGCTGGTCGAGCGGATCGACCGGCTGGAAGAAACCCGTGGCTCGGCGTGGTCGATGTTTCAGGCTGCTGTCGCGCTTGAGCAGGAAGTGCAGGCCCGCACCCGCGATCTGGAAAAGGCACTGGCTGATCTGTCCGAGCGCAACCGCGAATTGGCCGTCGCGCGTGCCTTCGCCGAAGAGGCGAACCGCTCGAAGACGCGTTTCCTGCGCGCGGCCAGCCACGATCTGCTGCAACCGTTATCGGCGGCCAAGCTGTTCCTCTCGGCCTTACAGGATACGCAGCTGGACGAGTTCCAGTCCGAGCTGTCGCAGCGGCTTGGCGGAGCCTTCGAGTCGGTCGAGGAACTGATGCATGCGGTTCTGGACATCTCGCGCCTGGATAGCCAGCGGATCGAGTTCCAGAAGAAGCCCGTCGATCTGGGCGAGATGTTCCAGCGGCTTGGTGCAGAATATGCTCCGGTGGCCGAGGCCAAGGGCCTTCGGCTGAAGCTGGCTCCGACCTCGGCTGTGGTGGAAAGCGATCCGACATTCCTGCGCCGGATCGCGCAGAACCTGATCTCGAATGCAATCAAGTATACCGATCATGGCGGAGTTCTGGTTGGCGCGCGCAAACGCGGCGAATCCGTCTGGCTCGAGATATTCGATACCGGCATCGGCATCGCAGCGCATGATCGCGCCCGCATTTTTGACGAATTCCACCGCATCAGTCGCGATGGTGGCGCGCCGGGGATGGGGCTTGGCCTGTCCATCGTGCGTCGCGCCTGTGCCAAGCTGGGTCACCCGATCGCGATGGACAGCGAACCGGGGCGGGGGACCGTGTTCCGCGTCAGCCTGCCGCTGATCGCTCCCGCAAGCCAACCGCGCCCCACGGCCATGCCCTTGTCCGGCCCATGCCTGCGCGGAAGGGTGGCGCTAGTCATTGAAAATGATGCGGCGATGCGCCGTGCCCTGCAACTGGTTTTGCAGGATCGCCTTGGTATGGTTGCCCGCGTCACCGGCGGTACCGCCGAGGCTTTGGCCGAAATGGGCGACGATCCGCCCGATGTGGTGATCGCGGATTACAATCTGGATAATGGCGATACCGGATTGCGGGCGATCCGTGCGCTTCATCAGGCGGCAGGACAGTCGATCCCGGCCATCATCATCACGGCCCGTCGCGATCCCGAAATCGGACGCGCGGGCTTGGAAATGGGCGCGCTGGTGCTGGAAAAGCCGCTGCGTCCCGATGATCTGCAGGCGACGCTGCAGCGTATGCTTGCCTAAGACAAAAGCATCAGAGCCGAAGGGGCGGACTTTCGTGCCGATTGGCACGGGGGCAGGTTCGGCTTCAGGGAAGGGAACACCACCATGAAGATTTTTTGCAGCTTCGTTCTGATCGGAGCGCTTTACGCCATTCCGGCGCTGGCCGGCGATGCCGGCGACATGGTTTTCACCGAGCGCGGCCCTTGGGACATGTCGAAAGGTCCGGTCAGTTGGGAAATATCGCAGACCGGACCGGAGCTTGAGAGCTTCAAGCCACTGGGCAAGGGAACACTCACCATGGATCAGGTGACCGATCCCTCGGACGGAAAACCTGTTCTGCAACTGGCCGAAAGCACCGACCGGATCAAGCGCAAGATCGGGCCGTTTCCGATCAGCGGCGGCGACCCGTCTTTGACCTTCTTTCTGGAAACCGTTGCGCGCGACATGGCCGCGATGACCGGAGGCAGCCCGTTCTATATCCGCAACCGTCTCAAGGACGCGCTGTTTCGCGGCGGCGAGGTCTCGCGCGAAGGCGATCTGACCATCGCCAGTTTCGAGCCGTTCAAGGACGACAAGAACACCCAGCGCATGTACGGATTCGAAACGCTGGTCCTGCGCTTTGCCCTGAGCGACCCCAAGCAGCCGATCGAAAGAATGACCGCGCAGACCGGCCCCTTGGCCGGAGACAGGCCCGCCTATGTCAACGAAATGGTTCTGAAATGATCTGGCGGTCAACGGCGGCGGTCGTGCTGGGGATATGGGCTGCATCGGCCAACGCGCAGGCGGTAAACGACTATCCGACCAATGCCCGCGCGGACTATGTCTTTGTCTGCATGGCGACGAATGGCCAGACGCGGGACATGCTGGACAAATGTTCCTGCGCAATCGACCATATTTCCGAAATCTTGCCCTATGACGACTATGTACGGGCCGAAACCGTGCTGCGGATGCGGCAGACCTCGGGGGAACGCAGTGCGATGTTCCGGCAGGGCCAGCAGGTCAATGACATGGTCGCCGAGTTCCGGCGCGCTCAGGCCGAGGCCGAGATCCTCTGCTTCTGAACTGGACAATCCCGCCTCATCGCGTTTCCTTGGCGCCAACCTGAACAGGAGGAAAACGGATGGATCTGGGGATCAAAGGCAAGCGTGCGCTGGTCTGCGCCGCGTCCAAGGGGTTGGGCCGCGGTTGCGCCGAAGCTTTGGCCGAGGCGGGTGTCGATCTGGTCATCAACGCCCGCGGGGCCGAGGCGCTGAATAAGACCGCCGAAGAAATCGTCGCGAAATACGGGGTGAATGTCACTCCGGTCGCTGCCGATATCACGACAGACGCGGGCCGTGACGCGGTGCTGAAGGCGCTGGGTGGTCAGGCCGATATTCTGGTCAACAACGCGGGCGGCCCCCCGCCCGGGAAGTGGACCGACTGGAGCCGCGACGACTTCATCAAGGCGATTGACGCCAATATGCTAACCGCCGTCGCGCTGATGCAGGCGCTGGTTCCTGGCATGATGGAGCGCGGCTGGGGTCGGGTCGTCAACATCACCTCGCAATCGGTGCGTACGCCGATCGCAATTTTGGGCTTGTCAAACACGGCGCGCGCTGGGCTGACCGGCTTTGTCGCGGGCATGTCGCGTCAGGTCGCACCAAACGGGGTTATCGTGAACAACCTGTTGCCCGGTATCCACGCGACCGACCGTGCCGAAAGTCTCGATTCCGGTGTCGCGAAAGCCGAAGGCATCTCGATCGAGGACGCCCGCAAGCGCCGCGAGCAGACCATCCCGACGCATAGCTACGGTACCGCCGAGGACTTCGGCGCGACCTGCGCTTTCCTGTGCAGCCAGCACGCACGTTTCATTGTCGGCCAGAACATCCTGCTGGATGGCGGGGCGTCGAACATCTCGATGTAATCGCTGCGGGGCGGTAGGTTGGCTCTTGCCAGAATTCTGCCGCCCCGCTACGACAAAAGTCGGAAATCGGGAGACACTGGCGGATGTCAGGGCCGAAGGAGCAACCGCCCCGGTAAACTCTCAGGCAAAGCGAACCGTTTTCCGACGAAGACTCTGGAGAGTGGCGGCTTGTCCGCCCGCCGAAGGGATAACGATCTCAGGCGCCCCCCGCGGGGTAAAGACAGAGGGGGCATCGAAACGGGCAGGATTGGTCTGTCCGCAAGATGAGGGATGCCCATGGCCGAGTTGCGCCGCACGAAGCTTTTCGATCTCCACCTCTCGCGTGGAGGAAAGATGGTCCCCTTTGCCGGCTGGGAGATGCCGGTCCAATATCCGATGGGCGTGCTGGGAGAGCATCTGCACACCCGCGCCAAGGCCGGGCTGTTCGACGTGAGCCATATGGGTCAGGTGATCCTGCGCGGGCCGAACGTGGCCGAAGCACTGGAGTCGCTGGTCCCCGCCGATATCGTTGGGCTGGGGCAGGGCCGTCAGCGCTACGGTCTGTTCACCAACGGGACCGGCGGCATCCTTGACGATCTGATGATCGCGAATAAGGGCGATCATCTGTTCTTGGTCGTGAACGCCGCCTGCGTCGATCAGGACATTGCCCATCTGCGGAAGCTTGAGTCGCTTGGCATCTCGGTCGAGCCGATTGCGGGCCGCGCGCTGCTGGCGCTGCAAGGCCCCGAGGCCGAGGGCGTGCTGTCGGGCCTGATCCCCGGCGTCGAGGCGATGAAATTCATGGATGTCGCCGAATTCGACTGGCAGGGCGCGACGCTCTGGATCAGCCGCTCGGGCTATACAGGCGAAGACGGGTTCGAAATCTCGGTCCCCGAGGCGCAGGCTGTGGCCTTGGCCGAGGCGCTGCTGGGTGACGAGGCCGTCGCCCCGATTGGTCTGGGTGCCCGCGACAGCCTGCGGCTGGAAGCCGGAATGCCGCTTTACGGCCATGACATGGACATTGAGACCAGCCCCGCCGCCGCAGCGCTTGGCTGGTCGATCCCGAAAGCCCGCCGTCTGGGCGGCGCACGTGAGGGCGGCTTCCCCGGTGCCGATGCGATTCTGGCGGAACTGGCAGCGGGTGCTGCCAAGACCCGCCGTGGGCTGCGCCCCGAGGGCCGCGCCCCGATCCGCGAGGGCGTCGAGATTTTCGCGGGCCCCGAGGGCGGCGAAGCCATTGGCAAGGTCTGCTCGGGTGGTTTCGGCCCCTCGGTCGGTGGGCCGATCGCCATGGCGATCCTGCCTGCGGAACTTGCCGAGGGCGAAACCGTTTACGCCGAATTGCGCGGCAAGCGTCTGCCCGTCGTGCTGACCGCACTCCCCTTCCACAAACCGAGCTACAAGCGCTGAGAGGCCAGGCATGCTGAAATACACCGAAGACCACGAATGGCTGAAACAGGATGGCGACGAGATCATCGTCGGCATCACAGCCTATGCGACCGAGCAGCTGGGCGACGTCGTCTTCATCGAGCTGCCGGAAGTCGGCCGTGAAGTCGAAGCCGGCGAAGAGATCGTCGTGATCGAGTCGGTCAAGGCCGCCTCGGACATCGTGGCCCCGGTCGCGGGCACCATCACTGCCGTGAATGAGGCGCTGCCCGACACCCCCGGCGCGGTGAACGAGGACGCGCTTGGCACTTGGTTCTTCCGCATCAAACCGGCCTCGGTCGATCTGGACGGTTTCATGGACGAAGCCGCCTATAACGAGATGATCGGCTGATCCTTTCCTTCCGGGCCGCTTGGTCCGGACCTGCCGGGGGCGGTTCCGCCGCCCCTGCGCGCGAACACAATCTTTCACGAGTGAAGCCGCCCCTGCGGCATCAAGCGATCTGACTGGAAGGCGCACATGGCCCCCTGGACCCCGACCACCTATAATCCCGACGATTTCGCCAATCGCCGCCATATCGGCCCCTCTCCGGCCGAAATGGAGGCCATGCTGAAGGTCATCGGCGCGGACACGCTCGACACCCTGATCGAGCAGACCGTGCCCGCGAATATCCGGCAAGCCAAGGCTCTGAACTGGCCGGCGCTGTCCGAGGCCGCACTTCTGCAGCGCATGCGCGAAGTCGCAAGCCGCAACCGCGTCATGACCAGCCTGATCGGGCAGGGCTATTACGGCACCGTCACGCCGCCTGCGATCCAGCGCAATATTCTGGAAAACCCGGCATGGTACACGGCCTATACGCCTTACCAGCCCGAGATCGCGCAGGGCCGTCTTGAGGCTTTGCTGAACTACCAGACCATGGTGTCGGACCTGACCGGTCTGCCCGTCGCCAATGCCTCGCTGCTGGATGAGGCCACCGCCGCCGCCGAGGCCATGGCCATGGCGCAGCGCAGCGCCAAGTCGAAAGCCAAGGCCTTCTTTGTCAGCGAAGACCTGCATCCCCAGACCATCTCGGTCATCGAGACCCGCGCCGAGCCGCTGGGCATCGAGATCATCCGCGGTACAGAATGCGATCCTGCAACCGTCTTTGGCGCGATCTTCCAATATCCGGGCACTTTCGGCCATGTCCGCGACCTGACCGCGGAATGCGCCGCCCTGCATGCCGCGGGCGGCATCGCTATCGTCGCGACCGATCTGCTGGCGCTATGCGTGCTGAAAGAGCCGGGCGCGATGGGTGCTGATATCGCCGTCGGCTCGGCCCAGCGTTTCGGCGTTCCGATGGGTTACGGTGGTCCGCATGCCGGATTCATGGCCTGCCGCGATGAGTTGAAACGCTCGATGCCGGGCCGGATTGTCGGTGTGTCCATCGACGCCAAGGGCAACAAGGCTTACCGCCTGTCGCTGCAAACCCGCGAGCAGCATATCCGTCGCGAGAAGGCCACCTCCAACGTCTGCACCGCGCAGGCACTGCTGGCGGTCATGGCAAGCTTCTATGCCGTGTTTCATGGTCCCGTGGGCCTGCGCGCCATTGCGCAGCGGGTGCATCTGAACGCCGTAACGCTGGCCAATGCGCTGCGTGCTGCCGGTGCCGAGGTTGAGCCGGAAGCCTTCTTCGACACGATCACCGTGCGCGTCGGCGTCGGCCAGCAGGGCATCATGGCCGCTGCCCGTCATCGTGGCATCAACCTGCGCAAGGTCGGCCGTGACCGCGTCGGCATCGCCGTCGATGAGACTACGGATGCCAGCGTCATCGCGCGGGTGCTGGATGCCTTTGGTCTGGCCGCTCCGGCTGAAGCCGCGACTGCGCCTGCGATCCCCGAGGCGCTGATCCGCGAAAGCGATTACCTGACCCATCCGGTCTTCCACATGAACCGCGCCGAATCCGAGATGATGCGCTATATGCGGCGCCTTTCGGACCGCGATCTGGCGCTGGACCGCGCGATGATCCCGTTGGGGTCGTGCACGATGAAGCTGAACGCTGCTGCCGAGATGATGCCGATCACTTGGCCGGAATTCGGCGCGCTGCACCCCTTCGCGCCGGAAGATCAGGCTGCTGGCTATCACGAGGTCTTCGCCGACCTGACCGAGAAGCTGTGCGAGATCACCGGCTATGACGCCTTCTCGCTGCAGCCGAACTCGGGCGCGCAGGGCGAATATGCGGGTCTTCTGACCATCGCGGGCTATCATAAGTCGCGCGGCGAAGATCGCGATATCTGCCTGATCCCGGTCTCGGCCCATGGCACGAACCCGGCGACCGCGCAAATGTGCGGGATGAAGGTTGTGGTCGTGAAATCGGCCCCTAACGGCGATATCGACCTTGAGGATTTCGCGGATAAAGCGGCCAAGGCGGGCGATAAGCTGGCGGCGGTGATGATCACCTATCCCAGCACGCATGGCGTATTCGAGGACACCGTGCGCGAGGTCTGCGACATCACCCATCAGCATGGCGGTCAGGTCTATATTGACGGCGCGAATATGAACGCGTTGGTCGGTCTGGTGAAGCCGGGCGAGATCGGTGGCGATGTCAGCCACCTGAACCTGCACAAGACCTTTGCCATCCCGCATGGCGGCGGCGGTCCGGGCATGGGCCCGATCGGGGTGAAGTCGCATCTCGCGCCCTTCCTGCCCTCGGACCCGCGCACGGGCGATACCGGCGCGGTGTCGGCGGCGCCTTGGGGTTCGGCCTCGATCCTGCTGATCAGCTGGGCGTATTGCCTGATGATGGGCGGCGAGGGGCTAACTCAGGCTACCCGCGTCGCGATCCTGAACGCGAACTACATCGCGAGCCGTCTGGCCGGGGCCTATCCGGTCCTGTTCATGGGCAATCGCGGTCGCGTGGCGCATGAATGCATCCTCGACACCCGGCCCTTCCAGGCCCATGGCGTGACCGTGGACGACATCGCCAAACGTCTGGTCGATAACGGCTTCCACGCGCCCACGATGAGCTGGCCCGTCGCAGGCACGCTGATGGTCGAGCCGACCGAGTCGGAAACCAAAGCCGAGATCGACCGCCTGATCACCGCCTTCCTCGCCATCCGCGCCGAGATCACCGACGTGGCCGAGGGTCGCATCAGCGCCGAGGCCTCGCCTCTGCGCCATGCGCCACACACGGTCGAGGATCTGGTCGCCGATTGGGACCGCGAATATTCGCGCGAACAGGGCTGCTTCCCGCCGGGCGCGTTCCGTGTGGACAAATACTGGCCTCCGGTCGGTCGCGTCGACAACGCTTACGGCGACCGCAACCTCGTCTGCACCTGCCCGCCGGTCGAGGAATACGCCGAAGCCGCTGAGTAAGCGCGCCTATTGAAATCGGGCATCGCGGGAACATCTTTGGGGCAAAGCCCCGGAGATCCGCGATGCCCGCCGTGAAACTGACCTGCCTGTCCTGCGGACAGGTGAACCGCCTGCCCACCGAGCGGCTGGCAGATACCCCGAAATGCGGCATCTGCGGTGCGGCGCTGCTATCTGCCAAGCCCCAGCCCGTCGATTTCGAGACCCTCCAGAAAGCCGCTCGCAGCGACGAATTGCCGCTGCTCGTCGATTTCTGGGCCCCGTGGTGCGGTCCCTGCCGCGCAATGGCCCCCGAATTCGAGAAAGCCGCCCAGCAGTTGCGGGGCAGGGTGCGGCTGGTCAAGATCGACACCCAGACCCACCCGAAAGCCAGCCAACGCTGGAATATCCGCGGAATTCCGGCCCTGATCATGTTCCGTGCGGGCAAGGAGATCGGACGCGAGGCAGGCGCTCGTCCGGCGGCAGATATTGTCAGGTTTGCCGAAACAAGTTCCCGGACCCGAGCGACTTGACATCGCCCGCGGGGCAGTCCTACAAACCCTGCCAGTGGGGCCGTAGCTCAGTTGGTAGAGCGCATCGTTCGCAATGATGAGGCCAGGGGTTCGATTCCCCTCGGCTCCACCAATCATCCGTTTCCCAAGTTATTTGTCAGGGCGCGACGTGGAGTCGCTCGCCGATCAGACCCCGCAGCGATCAAGAAAACCGGTAAGAACCTCGGCCAACCGGTCGGCCCATAGTTGCTGACCGGTCTCGTTCTCGATCAGGTCGTTGCAGATCTCGATCAACAGGTTCGGCCGACCATGTGCCAGCGCGTGGCGGTCGATGGAATCGCCGTCAAGATGGCCTGAATAGGGCTCGTTATCGCCGGTAATCCATTCCCTTGCGCGGGATTCCCGCACCAATGCCGGTCCCAGTCGCTCGTCGCGGTGCGAGTAAAGCACGCCGATCGCCCAAGGTCGGCGGGCGCGGCCACGCAACTGGCGGGTGAAGCTGTGGATGGCGCAGATGGCGCGATGCGGATGGCTGTCGGCCAAATCGGCATAGGCCGTGTGATAGGGGCGGTAGAGCAGGTTCAGCCGCCGTTCGCGCTCGGCCGCGTCCATGTGCCGGTTGGCGGGAATGACGGTGCCGTCATAGATGCGCATCAGCAGGGTCGGATCGTCCTCGCCCCGGTTCGGGTCGATCACGAGCCGCGAGAAATTCGACAGGATTGCAGGGGCATCCAGCCGCTCGGCCAAAGCCCGCGTCAGGGCCGCCGCGCCGACATCATAGGCGATATGGCGGGCCATGTCCTCGGGGGCGATGCCAAGGTTGCCGCCGTCGATCCAGTCCGGAACCCGGTTCGAGGCGTGGTCGCACGTCAAAAGCCAACGCGACGGCCGCGTCGGCCCGATGGTGGTAAAAGCTGCTGCCGTCATGATTCCTTGGCCTTGCATGCGACAATGTTTAGTGCAACCCCTGACCCTCGGCCAGTTGCCGTGGGCGCGCGGTTGAGGCTATACATCGCTTGCTAGCGCAAACACCGACGGGAGAAACGGATGAGACGGCATCGCAAGGTCAAGATCGTGGCAACTCTGGGACCGTCGTCCAGCGATTTCGCCACCATCCGCTCGTTGTTCGAGGCAGGGGCCGACGTGTTCCGCCTGAACATGAGCCATGGCACCCATCAAGAACAGAAGGCGCGATACGACATTATCCGCCGGGTCGAATCCGAATCCGGCCGTCCCATCGCAATTCTGGCCGACCTTCAGGGGCCGAAACTGCGCGTGGGAACCTTTGCCGAAGGTCCGCATGATTTGCAGGACGGGCAGGCTTTCCGCTTTGACCTTGATGACGCGCCCGGCACGACCGAGCGCGTACAACTGCCCCATCCCGAGATTTTCGCGGCCCTGCAGCCGGGCGCGGAACTGCTGGTCAATGACGGGAAGATCCGCCTCAGGGTTGAAAGCTGTGGCCCCGATTTTGCCGATTGCACGGTGACGGCGGGCGGGCCGATTTCGAACCGCAAGGGCGTGAACGTTCCTGACGTCGTGCTGCCCTTGGCAGCGCTGTCGGACAAGGATCGTGATGATCTGGAATTCGCCTGCGAGCTGGGTGTGGATTGGCTGGCCTTGTCCTTTGTCCAGCGCGCCGAAGACGTGATCGAAGCGCGCAAGCTTGCCAAAGGTCGTGCCGCGATTCTTTCCAAGATCGAGAAACCCGCCGCAGTCCGCGCCTTCCCCGAGATCCTTAAGGTTTCGGACGGGATCATGGTGGCACGAGGCGATCTGGGGGTCGAACTGCCGGTGCATTCGGTGCCGCCGATCCAGAAACGTCTGGTGCGCCAGTGCCGCGCGGCGGCGAAACCGGTGATCGTCGCCACCCAGATGCTGGAATCGATGATCGAAAGCCCGATGCCGACCCGCGCCGAGGTATCGGATGTGGCGACCGCCATCTATGAAGGTACCGATGCGATCATGCTGTCGGCCGAAAGCGCCGCCGGAGCCTATCCGATCGAAGCGGTTGCCACGATGGATAACGTTGCCCGCTCGGTCGAGACCGACCCGACCTATCGCGAAATCATCGAAAGCTCGCGCGTGGCCAAGCGCCAGACCGTCGCCGATGCCATCGTCGCCGCCGCCCGGGAAATCGCGGAAACCACGGATATTTCGGCGATCTGCGCCTATACGCAGTCCGGAACCACGGGCAGCCTGATCGCGCGCGAACGTCCGCGTGTTCCGATCATCGCGATGTCCTCGGAAACCGGTACCCTGCGCCGGTTGTGCCTGACCTGGGGAACGCATTGCGTTTTGACCCCGTCGCTGGAACGGTTCAAGCAGGCGGTCGTCAACGCAGCCAAGGCGGCACGGGACTTCGGTTTCGCGGATGAATCCCAGCAGATCGTGGTGATGGCCGGCGTACCCTTCAATCAGTCGGGTACGACCAACATCCTGCGTATCGCGCCCTGCGACGAACGCTTGATCTATCGCACAGATCCGGAATAAGCCACTGATCCAACAGGATCTATGAAGCGAAAGGCTTTCCTATGATCGATATCTTGTTGTTGGCAGGCACCGCTTTGTGCGTTCTGTCGGTGCTGCTGGCGATTCTGGCGCTGATTGCAACGCGCGCTCCGCGCGGGGCTGCGATCACGCTGGTGCTTGGGCTTGCGCTGGTCTTCGCCAGCAATCTGCTTGATGATCGCCCGTTGGGTCTGAACAGCCTTGCGCAATCATGGAGCCGTCTGGTCAATGGCGAAAGTCTTGGCACGGCCGCGCCGGTCCCTGCCGAGGCTCCGGCGGCTGCCGAAACCCCGGCTCCGGTCGAAGCGGCGCCCGCTGCCGCGCCAACGCCCGAGCCCGCTGCTCCGGCTGCGACTCCGGTCGAGCCTGCTCCGGCAAGCGAAGCGCCTGCATCTGCGGCTCCGGCTGCGAACTAATAACGCCGGTAAGGCTTGCTTTTTTTTCGTCGCGCCCGTATAGGCGCCCTTCCACCCGCGCGGCCGGCCAATATGGCATTGCCGAGTCGCGCGTTCACTCTGACCGCAAGGAGAGTAAAATGCCGAAGATGAAGACCAAAGCGGCCGCTAAAAAGCGGTTCTCGTTCACGGCCTCGGGTAAAGTCAAAGCTGGCCCGGCCGGCAAGCGCCACGGCATGATCAAACGCTCGACGAAGTTCATCCGCGATGTCACCGGGACCATGGTCCTGTGCGATGCGGACGCGAAAATCGTCAAGAAATACATGCCCTACAACCGCTAAGGAGAACCGGAAATGGCACGAGTCAAATCGGGTAAAGTTACCCACGCCCGCCACAAGAAGGTTCTTGACGCGGCAAAAGGTTATTACGGCAACCGTTCGCGGAACTTCCGTACCGCGACCCAGGCTGTCGACAAAGCCAACCAGTACGCGACCCGCGACCGCAAGAATCGCAAGCGTAACTTCCGCGCGCTGTGGATCCAGCGTATCAACGCCGGTGTCCGTGCGCTTGATGCCGAGATGACCTATTCGCGCTTCATCGCTGCTCTGGCGAAAGCCGGCATCGAAGTGGACCGCAAGGTTCTGGCCGATCTGGCTGTGCATGAGCCCGAGGCATTCGCTGCCATCGTCGCTCAGGCCAAAGCTGCTGCCTGATTTCAGGCGAAAGCCCGATATGGTGAAACCCGCACGCAAGTGCGGGTTTTTTCGTTTCGGGATCAGAGCAGGGGCTGCCTAACGGCGGGCCTCGGTCAATAACCGGATCGCCAATCCCGCAAGTACCGTCCCCATCAGCCAGCGTTGAACCACCAGCCAGATCGGGCGTCCGGCCAGAAACGAGGCGATGCCTCCGGCGGCGATGGCGATGAGCGCGTTGACCGTGACGCTGATCGCGATCTGGACCGACCCCAGAATCAAGGATTGGGTCAATACGTTGCTCTGCTCGGGCGAGACGAATTGCGGCAGAAGCGACAGGTACAGGATCGCGATCTTGGGATTGAGCAGGTTCGTCAGAAAACCCATGGCGAACAGCTTTCGTGGGCTGTCCTTGGGCAGGTTGCGGACCTGAAACGGCGAGCGCCCGCCCGGTCTGACCGATTGCCACGCCAGATACAGCAGATAGGCCGCGCCTGCGGCTCTGAGCGCATCATAGGCATAGGGCACAGCCATGACGATGGCCGTGATCCCGAAGGCCGCGCAAAGCATGTAGAAAACGAAACCCAGCGCGACGCCTGCCAGCGAGATCAGCCCCGCGACCGGCCCTTGCGAGATCGAGCGCGAGATCAGGTAGATCATGTTCGGTCCGGGTGTCAGCACCATCCCCATCGCGATGGCGGCAAAGGCGAACAGGCTTGCGGGATCGGGCATCGGGCTGTCCTTGGTCAAACGGCAAAGCCATCGTCATTGCGTCCGAATTTCTGTCAATAGGCTTGATCCGGAACCGGTAAGGCAGCCGGATGTTTGCCTTTCATGGATGAGTTCAGCGCATCAGCCTATCCTGCCCGCGTTGCCCTTGGCCGCAAGCCGCTTGGGGTGATCGGATCGGCCATGACGGCAAGGCGGAATGTCCTGGAACTGATCCCCGAAATCGCGACGCGCCAACCGATGGTCTCGGGGAAAACGGGCAAGCGCTGGCACATGGTCATGGACCCTGCGGCGCTGCGGATCGTGCTGAAGGACAAGGTCGACGATTACCCTAAATCTCTGGTGACGCGGCTGATCCTGGAGCCTGCGATCGGTCAGTCGCTATTCGTCGCCGAGGGGGCGCATTGGCGCTGGCAGCGGCGCGCCGCGGCTCCGGCCTTTGCGCAACGGAATGTCGAGGCGCTGGCTCCGGTGATGACTGCTGCGGCCGAGGCCAGCGTCCGTCGTCTTGCCGCGGCGACCGGTCCGGTCGATCTGTTTGCCGAAACGGTAGCCGCGACCTTCGAGGTGATCTCGGATGTGACCTTCTCGGGCGACGAGGGTTTTGACCGGCAGGCCGTGCATCAGGCAATCGAGGCCTATATCTCGGGCACGGCGCGGCTGTCCGTGATGGATATACTGGGTCTGCCGGGATGGATTCCCCGTCCGGGAAGGCTGACTGCGGGGCGCGATCTGCGGCGGATGAAACGGGTCGCGGATGACGCAATCGGGGCGCGGGCGCGTTCGGGACCGCGCGAGGTGCCCGATCTGCTGGACCTGCTGCGGGCGGGGAGCGATCCGGAAACGCATCGCGTCATGTCCGCAGCCGAATTGCGGGACAATCTGCTGACATTCATTGTCGCGGGGCACGAGACCACGGCATTGACCTTGGCTTGGGCGCTTTATCTGCTGGCCTTCGATCCCGAGGTGCAGAACCGCGCGGCCATCGAGGCCCGCACGGTTCTGGGCGCACGCGCCGCCACCGCGGCGGACGTCCCGCACCTGATCTATGTCCGCCAGATCGTCGAGGAAACGCTGCGGCTTTATCCCCCTGCCGCCTTCCTGTCGCGGACATCGCGGATCTACGACAGTTTGGGCGGTCGCGAGGTCCATCCCGGCGACACCATCATGCTGCCGGTCTATGCGCTACACCGCCATCATCTGCTGTGGGACGATCCCGACCGCTTCGATCCCGACCGTTTCGCCCCCGGGATCGTCCGTGACCGCTATGCCTTTCTGCCATTTGGTGCCGGTCCGAGGATCTGCATCGGTGCCAGCTTCTCGTTGCAAGAGGCCGTCATCATCCTTGCCACATTGCTGGCCCGTTTGCGCTTCGACCTGACCGCCCGTCACCCCGAGCCGCGCATGATCCTGACACTCCGGCCACATGGCGGGGTCTGGCTTGCAGTCAAAACGCGCTAATCCTTGCGCCAGTCACGGCCGCGTTACACAATCTCGACATGCAACAGGAGTAGGCCAATGACGACGATCATCAACTTCCTGAATACGATCTTCTGGGGATATGTTCTGATTTACGGCCTGTTGGCGGTCGGGATCTACTTCACCATCCGGCTTGGTTTCATACAATTCCTACATTTCGGCGAGATGTTCCGCTGCGTGCTTGGCTCGCGTGCAGGCGACAAGGATGGCATTTCGCCCTTTCAGGCGCTGACCGTCAGTCTGGCCAGCCGCGTCGGAACGGGCAACATTGCCGGAGTCGCGGTCGCGATCACGCTTGGCGGTCCGGGGGCCATTTTCTGGATGTGGATGGTCGCCCTTGTCGGCATGGCGACTGCCTATGCGGAATCGACCCTTGCCCAGCTTTACAAGGAACATGGACCGGGAGGGATGTATCGCGGCGGGCCTGCCTATTACATCCAGAAAGGGTTGGGGCAGGGCTGGCTTGCGGGTCTGTTCGCGGTCGCCCTGATCATCGCGTTCGGGCTGATCTTCAACTCGGTGCAGTCGAATTCGATCGCCGAGGCGGTGTCGGGGGCCTTTGGCATCAACAAGGTGGTCGTCGGCGTGCTGGTGGCGGTCCTGACCGGAGTTATCATCTTCGGCGGCATCCCGCAGATTGCGCGGGTCGCCGAATTCGTCGTCCCCTTCATGGCGGGGGCCTACCTGCTGGCGGCGGCATGGGTGCTGATCACCAACTTCACCGAAGTTCCCGGCGTTCTGGGCCATATCGTGGCCTCGGCGTTCGGCTGGAGCGAGGCGGCCGGCGGAGTGGCAGGCGGGATGGCCGCGGCCATGCTGAACGGCGTCAAGCGCGGGCTCTTCTCGAACGAGGCCGGCATGGGCTCGGCCCCGAACATCGCGGCGGTCGCGGTTCCGGCACCGCATCACCCCTCGAGCCAAGGCTTCGTGCAGGCGCTTGGCGTCTTTATCGACACCCTGCTGGTTTGCTCGGCCACCGCTGTCATGATCCTGCTCTCGGGCGCGATCCCCAGTGCCGAACTGACCGGAGTCGCCCTGACCCAAGCCGCCTTGACCGAACATTTCGGCGCGTTCGGACAGTATTTCGTGGCAATCGCGATCTTCTTCTTCGCCTTCACCTCGATCATCGGCAATTATGCCTATGCCGAAAACGCCATCATCTTCCTTGGCCATGGTCATCAAAGCGTTGTGTTGGCCTTGCGAGTGGCGGTGCTGGGCATGGTGATCTGGGGGGCGATCCAGTCGGTGCAGACGGTGTTCGACTTTGCCGATGCCTCGATGGGGCTGATGGCGACGATCAACCTGATCGCAATCGTTGCCCTGTCGGGTACGATCGCTTATGTCACCCGCGACTATCTGAGCCAGCGCGCGGCAGGGAAACAGCCGACCTTCCATATCTCGGATCACCCCGAGATCGCGCTGGGGGTGAACCATACAATCTGGAAATAGCACTTGATCACCATCTATCACAAACCGACCTGCAGCACCTCGCGCAAGGTGCTGCAGATGATCCGCGATGCCGGTTTCGAGCCGCAGGTCATCGATTATGTCAAAACCGGCTGGAGCCGCGACGAGTTGCAAGACCTGCTTGCCGCCGCCAATGTGACGCCGGCACAGGCGCTGCGGGTCAAGGGCACCGATGCGGCCGAACGCGGGTTGGTTGGCGCGGATGACAAGACCATCCTTGACCAGATGCTGGAAAACCCGGCCTTGGTCGAGCGGCCCATCGTCAGCGGCCCCGGCGGCGTTCGCCTTTGCCGTCCGGCGGAACTGGTCGCCCAGACCTTCGCCCGCTAAGCATTCCCCCACACTTTCGCATTCCGCCCGCGCGTGATAAGGCGCGCGGGAACCGCAAGGAAAGCCGCCATGTCCGATCTGACCACCCTTCGCCAGTCCTATCTCGACCGCATCTCCGGCGCTGCCGATGGTGATGCGCTGGAACAGGTGCGCCTTGGCGCGCTTGGCAAGAAGGGCGAGATCAGCGGCATGATGAAGGAACTGGGTCGCATGACGCCGGAAGAGCGGCAGACCCGCGGTGCCGACCTGAACCGCCTGAAGGATGAGATCGACGCCGCCCTGCGCGCCCGCAAGCAGGGGCTTGAGGATGCGGCCCTCGACGCCCGCTTGAAGGAAGAATGGCTCGACGTCACCCTGCCGGGCCGCCCGCGCGGCCAAGGCACCATTCACCCGGTCAGCCAAGTGACCGAGGAAGTCACCGCGATCTTCGCCGATATGGGCTTCCGCGTCGCCGAAGGCCCGCAGATCGAATCCGACTGGTTCAATTTTGATGCGCTGAACATCCCGCCGGAACACCCCGCGCGACAGGAACACGACACCTTCTTCATGGCCCGCGCCGAGGACGATCCGCGCCCGCCGCATGTCCTGCGCACCCATACCTCGCCGGTGCAGATCCGCGCCATGCAGGCGACCGGCGCGCCGATCCGCGTCATCGCGCCGGGCCGCGTCTATCGCATGGACATGGACCAGACCCATTCGCCCATGTTCCACCAAGTCGAGGGCCTCGCCTTGGGCAAGGATATCTCGATGGCGAACCTGAAATGGACGCTGGAAGAATTCTGCCGCGCCTTCTTCGAGGTCGACAATGTCGAGCTGCGCTTCCGCGCCTCGCATTTCCCCTTCACCGAGCCTTCGGCCGAGGTCGATATCCGCTGCTCGTGGGAAGGCGGCAAACTGACCATCGGCGAGGGCAACTCGTGGCTGGAGATTCTCGGCTCGGGCATGGTCCATCCCAAGGTGCTGGCGGCGGCTGGCGTTGACCCTGAACAATGGCAAGGCTTCGCCTTCGGTATGGGCATCGACCGGATCGCCATGCTGAAATACGGCATCCCTGACCTGCGCGCCTTCTTCGAATCCGACCTGCGTTGGCTGCGCCATTATGGCTTTGCCGCGGGTGATGTGCCCAGCGTGGCAGGTGGTTTGTCGCGGTAATCCGTCACAGACCTGCCAAACCTGACGAGCGTGCATCGGGCCATTCGCTAGAATGGCCCTTTTGCGTCAGGCTGCCGATACGTCCGGAGAAGTCTGGATCGTCTGCATGGAATAGCGCTCGCGCAGCGCGTCCCTGTCCGTCCGGATCATGCCGGGGATCAGGAACAGATCGACAAGGCACCAGATTCCGACCGCAGCGAGCAGGATTAGCCCAACGCCGATGACCAGTGTCAACCATCCAAGAATGAACATGATCAGCATCGCGATTGCGGTGCCGATCTGGCCCAGATAAAAGCGGTGCGCGCCCAAACCCCCGACGAATATCAACAGCAGATAGGCGACGACCGGTGATTTCGCGTCATTGGCAAGGCGCTGTTCAACGAGCATTTGTTGTTGTGTGGTCAGGCTCATTCCATATCCCCTGTGGCTTTTCAAGATCGCCAGAATTTCGATGTATTACGTAAATTCAACTACTTGAGTGAACTTATAGTTAACCGCCGACCGGCTTGCGGCATTAAATCAGGCCAGCGTTCCGCGCAGGGCTGACTTTTGCCTGCGTCAACATATTGCACATAACCTGCCTTCCCAACGGCGAGATCGCGTGCCACCTTCTAAGGGGGAAATGATGCGTCCGGCCGCCGGTTGTTCCAGCGGTGCTGCGGGCTGAAATCATGAGCGAGGTTCAGAATGGTCGATATTACGATCAATGCGAATGCACCGGGTTCGTATGTAGAGAACATTGGCGGCAACGGCACGGACGATACCGTCACGATCATCGTCACCGAGGATTTTTCCGGCACGGTCGTCGTCAACTCGTCGCCGACCGATGGAGAAATCGAAAACGTCGATGTCCAGCTTCCGCCGGGCTGGACGGTCACCACGACGTCCTTCGACGAGGATGACAGCGAAACCCCGTCCTACAAGCACGCGACCTATGTCGTGCGAAATGCCAATGGCGACGAGGTCGGAACTGTCGACTTCACCGTGAACGAGATCAATGGCGCGCCCTGTTTCGCTCGTGACACGTTGATCGAAACGCCGCGCGGTCCGGTCGCGGTACAGGATATCACGATCGGGGACCAGGTCAGCACTCGCGATCATGGCGCGCAAACCGTGCGGTGGGTCGGATCGGCGAAACTTGGCCGCGCGGCACTGGCCCTGAACCCGCATCTCAAACCGATCCGCATTGCGGCAGGGGCATTGGGTCATGGCCTGCCTCTGTCTGATCTACTTGTCTCGCCACAGCATCGCGTGCTTGTGCGTTCGCAGATCGCGCAAAGGATGTTCGGCGCGCCCGAGGTTCTGGTCGCCGCAAAGCAGCTTCTGTCCGTCGCGGGCATCGACATCGCGACCGATCTGGCCGAGGTCGAGTATTTCCACATCCTGTTCGATGCCCACGAGGTTGTCACCTCGAACGGTGCGCAGACGGAATCGCTTTACCCCGGTCCCGAGGCGCTGCGATCCATCGGAAAAGCGGGGGCCGAGGAAATCTCTGCCCTGTTCCCGCATCTGCGCGATCAGGCACCGGCTCCGGCGCGGATTCTGCCTCTGGGCCGGCAATGCCGCCAATTGGCCCAGCGTCATGCCAGACACGATAAATTCCTGCAATAACCCGTCAGCCCGTTCGTAGCTGGGCCAGCAGGTCCAGCAAAGCGTCGGGCTGAATGGCCGCGGGTGGCGAATAGGGGTTCGAGAAGGCAAAGATCATGAACATGACGATGCCGGTATAGGCGCTGAAAATCGACAGCAGCACGATGTTCTGTCGCTCGGGTGGAAAGATGTAATAGCCCGCCGCGATCAGGATCATGCCCGAGATCGCGGCGAACCAGAAGATCGCGATGGTGGGCAGGGACCATGTCAGGTCACGCTGGTTTCGCGCCCGCGATATATCATGAATGCGGGCCAACATATTTGCCGCAAGCGCCTGCTGCCGCGCGCTTTCGGGAGTCAGGTTCAACACGTCGCGATAGGCGTCGTCCCATGCAATCCAGCCCTCGCCCGACAATTGCCCGCCGGGTCCGTTTTTGGGCCATTCCTTGTCGGTGGCGATCTGCAGATAGCGCAGCATCGCGGCCTTGATCGGTTCGGTTTCGGAGGCCTCGTAGCGTTCGGCATCGTGATAGATATCGGCGATGGCGTTGGCTTCGCCCGACAACACCGCCTCGAGTCGCTGATAAGAGGTCATCTCCTGAGCGAAAACCAGCGCAAGGATCAGGCCCTGCAATGCTCCAAGCCGGACGACTACCGAGCCGGCCATCTCTTTGTGCCGTTCGTATTCTGGACTGGCCAGCAAGGCGCGGGTCAGGAAATAGGTGACTAGCGAAATCGCGATGGAGCCGCCGACAAAGGCGACCCCGTAGAATGCGCTGGGCCACAGACCGATCATTCAACGGATGATTGGCCAGATGGTCCGGCAAGGCAAAGGGATTTTTATCTCAGCGTCGACCCGAGTCGCCTGCGGATGTCGTCCTTGTCGTCCTGTATCATCCCGGGGATCAGGAACAGGTCGATCACGGCCCAAAGCCAGACCACCCCGAGCAGCGGCCATCCGATCAGGACCGGAGACAGCAGCCAGCCGATGCCGGACATCGCCAGCATGATCAACCCGCTCAACCAACGGCCCAGATACATGCGATGCGCGCCGAAGCCCCAAAGCAGGATCGCCAGAAGATAGGCCACCAGCGGCGACTTGGCGTCATTCGCGACCCTCTGTTCGATCAGCATTTCCCGGTTGGTGTCCATCGGTCCTCTGTCCTTGATGTTTACGATATTAACATAGGAAGGCCCAGCCGCCGGACAAGGGGCGCGGCGCAAGGGCTGTGTACAACCTGTGTACGCGCGGTGTACGCCTGCTGCACGTCCGGCGCGGTCCCATTCCCCGCAAATGCGGGGAAATCGCAGCACTGGCCAATGTCGCGGTGCACGACCCTACCAATCCGCCGCGCCATGCGCTAAGGGACGCCCAAACCCGACGGAGCCGCGCCATGAAATTCACCCTCTCCTGGCTAAAGGAGCATCTCGACACCACCGCCTCGATCGACCAGATCGCCGAGGCGCTGACCGATCTCGGCCTCGAGGTCGAGGGCATCGTCGACCCCGCATCCAAGCTGAAGACCTTTACCATCGCCAAGGTGATCGAGGCGGTTCAGCACCCCGATGCCGACCGGCTGCGCGTCTGCCGCGTGATGACGGATGAGGGCGAAAAGCAGATCGTCTGCGGCGCGCCCAATGCCCGTGAAGGCATCACCGTCGTGCTGGCAAAGCCCGGCGATTACGTCCCGGGCCTTGATGTCACGCTGAGCGTCGGCAAGATCCGTGGCGTGGAATCCCACGGCATGATGGCCTCGGAACGCGAGCTGGAGCTGTCGGAAGAGCATAATGGCATTATCGAACTGCCCTCGGGCGAGGTCGGGGACAAGTTCGTCGACTGGCTGGCCGCGAACCGGCCCGAGACGGTCGATCCGGTCATTGAGATCAAGATCACCCCGAACCGTCCCGACGCGCTTGGTGTCCATGGCGTCGCCCGCGATCTGGCGGCGCGTGGCCTTGGCACGCTGAAAGCGGTCGGCGATGCGACCGTTCCGGGCAGCTTCGCCTCGCCGATCAAGGTGGTGATCGCGCCGGAAGTGGCCGCGAAGGCGCCGTTCTTCTCGGGGCGGCTGATCCGTGGCGTCAAGAACGGCCCCTCGCCGGAATGGCTGCAAAAACGCCTGACGGCCATCGGCCTGCGTCCGATCAATTCGCTGGTCGATATCACCAACTTCTTCACCTTCGACCTGAACCGCCCGCTGCATGTCTTTGACGCGGCCAAGGTCAAGGGCGACCTGCATGTCCGCCCCTCGGTTCAGGGTGAGGAACTGCTGGCGCTGGACGGCAAGACCTATGCCTTTGCCCCCGGCACGATGATCATCGCCGATGAAAACGGCCCCGAAAGCATCGCCGGCATCATGGGCGGCGAGCATTCGGGCTGCGCGGATGAGACGGTCGATGTCTTCCTTGAAAGCGCCTATTGGGACCCGATCGCGATTGCGACGGCGGGCCGCGCGCTCAAGATCAACTCGGATGCGCGCTACCGTTTCGAGCGCGGCGTGGACCCCAGCTTCACCCAACCGGGGCTGGAACTGGCGACGCGGATGATCCTTGATCTGTGCGGCGGCGAGGCCTCCGAGGTCGTGACCGCAGGCAGCGTTCCCGACACCAGCCGCAGCTATACGCTGGAGCCCGCCCGCGTCATCAGCCTTGTCGGCATGGAGATCCCCGAGGCCGAGCAGCGCGCCACGCTGACCGCCCTTGGCTTCCGTCTGGAAGGCGATCAGGCTTTCGTTCCCGGCTGGCGTCCTGACGTGCTGGGCAGCGCCGATCTGGTCGAGGAAGTGGCCCGCATCGCCTCGCTGACCAAGCTGCAAGGCCAGCCTTTGCCGCGCCCGCAATCGGGCGTGCCGCAGCCGGTTCTGACCCCCTTGCAGACCCGCGAAAAGGCCGCGCGCCGTTTGGCGGCAAGCCTTGGTTACAATGAATGCGTGACCTATAGCTTCATCGACAAGGCGCAGGCGGAACTGTTCGGCGGCGGCTCGGATGCGCTGCGCATCGAGAACCCGATCAGCAGCGAGATGACGCATATGCGCCCCGACCTGCTGCCGGGTCTGCTGGCGGCGGCGGCGCGCAATCAGGCGCGCGGCTTCATGGACCTGTCGCTGTTCGAATGTGGCCCGGTCTTCTCGGGCGGTGAGCCGGGCGAGCAGGACCTGCATCTGTCGGGTATCCTTGTCGGTGCGACCGCGCCGCGCGACCCCTTCGCCTCGCGCCGTAAGGTCGATATCTATGACGCCAAGGCCGATGCCGAAGCGATCCTGCAGGTGATCGGCGCGCCCGCGAAAGCCCAGATCAACCGCAAGCTGGACGGCTGGTGGCATCCGGGCCGCGCGGGCAATATCGCGCTGGGTCCGAATACGCTGGCGAGCTTCGGCGAGGTTCACCCCCGCGTCCTGCGCCATTTCGGCATCAAGGGCACGGTCGTGGCCTTTACCATCCGCATCGCGGCGATCCCGCTGCCCAAGGTCAAGACGCCCTCGCGCCCGGCGCTGGTTCTGTCGGATCTGCAAGCGGTCGAGCGTGACTTTGCCTTTGTCGTGGACGGCAATGTCGAGGCTCTGACGCTGGTCAATGCCGCCGCCGGTGCGGATAAGGCGCTGATCGAGCGCGTCTCGGTCTTTGACCAGTTCGCGGGTCTGGACGGCGGCAAGAAATCCATCGCGATCACCGTGCGCTTGCAGCCCAAGGACAAGACCCTGACCGATGCCGAGATCGAGGCCGTCAGCGCCAAGATCGTCGAAAAGGTCACCAAGGCCACCGGCGGCACTTTGCGCAGCTGATCATACACAAACGGCCCGCCCATCCGGCGGGCCGTTTGCATTCAGGCCCGCCGCCGCATCTGGGACAAAGCCGGGACCGATAGGCCCAAAAGCAGCAGCGCAAGCGGGACCGAGAAGAAGAAGCCAAGCTTCGAATACCCCACCGCGCCGGTGATCCCGCCCAACACGAAAGCGCCAATCAGGGTCAGCAGGATCTTGAGCTTCAGCCTGTCGGCCCGGACGCCCGAGGCGGGGCGCAACCGTCCGAACATCGCCCGGCCAATCTCAATCCCGATATCCGTCATCATCCCGGTCGCATGGGTCGTGCGCACGCGGGCATAGGAAATCTTGGTGATGGTCGCGTTCTGCATTCCCATGATGAAGCACAGGCAGGCCAGCGCGAATAGCCGCCCCGCGACGCTTGAAAAAATGCCGCCCCATGCGAAGCACAGCAGAAACACCCCCTGAAGCGCGATGGGCAGGGCATATTGCCTGCGCCCGACGCGGAAGCTTGCCCAGTTGATCAAGAGGCTGCTGAAGCTCGCGCCCGCCGCGAAGGCGCTGACTGCCAGAAAGGCGGTCGCGGCATGGGGCAGGTCGCCACCCACCAATCGGTCCGGGATCTCGGAAAGATGGCCCGTCACATGCGAGGTATATTGCCCCAGCGCGAAGAAGCCGCCCGCATTGGCGGCCCCGGCGACAAAGGCAAGGATCGTCGCCAAGGCATAATCGCTGCCGGGGCTGCGCCGATGGCCCAGCAGAACGCGGGCCGATGCGAAGGGGCGGGTGATGCGCTTGCGTCGAGCCATGTCATCGCCGCTTTGGGGAAAGCCAGCCGCCGGATATCGGCGACTGGCAGCAGGTTCACGCCGCGCCGACCAGCCGGCCGCGCTGCACGGCGGGGCGGGCAAGGAAGCGGTCCAGATAGGCCTGAACATTGGCCATGTCGGACATGCCGGTTTCGACCTCGGCGTCGTAATTCAGGCGCACCGTCCCCAGCCATGGCGCGACCGCCATATCGGCGATGGAATATTCGCCGGTGATCCAGTCTTTGCCGTCCAACTGCTTCTCGAGCACGCCCAGCAGACGCCGTGCTTCGTTGTAATAACGGGTGCGCGGACGCGGGTCTTCGATCTCCTTGCCCTTGTAGCGGTGGAAGAACCCGACCTGTCCGAACATCGGTCCGACGCCGCCCATCTGCCACATCAGCCATTGGATCGTGTGATAGCGCGCCTCGCCCGAGGCAGGCAGGAACTTTCCGGTCTTGTCGCCCAGATAGATCAACATGGCTCCGGTCTCGAACAGACCCAGCGGCTTGCCGTCCGGCCCGTTCGGGTCGATCATGGCAGGGATCTTGTTGTTCGGGTTCAGTGACAGGAATTCGGGGGTGAACTGGTCCTCGGGGTTGCCGATGCTGATATGATGCGCGTCATATTCAAGCCCGCATTCCTCGAGCATGACCGAGGTCTTGATGCCGTTCGGGGTGTTCAGCGTGTAAAGCTGGATGACGTCCTGACGGACAGGCGGCCAGCGACGGGTGATCGGAAAATCTGAAAGGGCAGACATTTTGGATAGATCCTGAGCAATCTTTGAGGGATGGTTGCTGAGTGGAACGGCACATACCTACCACATCAGCGCGACAGGTCTGAGAAAAGGTAAGCACATGCTCAACGAGTTCAAGGAGTTCATCGCCCGAGGCAATGTTGTCGATCTGGCGGTGGGTATCATCATTGGTGCGGCGTTCACGGCGATCGTAAACTCGCTGGTTGCCGACCTGATCAACCCGATCATCGGCCTTCTGACCGGCGGCACGGATTTCAGCGGCCACTATCTGGTTCTGAAAGGCACTGTGCCCGAGGGCGCAAGCCTTGCCGCGGCCCGCGATGCCGGTGCCTCGGTCTTTGCCTATGGTTCGTTCTTGTCGGCCATCATCAATTTCCTGATCATCGCTTGGGCCGTGTTCTTGCTGGTGAAGGCCGTGAACAAGGTCCAGAACAGCGCCGTACTCAAGAAAAAAGCCGAAGAGGCAGCGGCTCCGGCGGGTCCGACGCAGGAAGAACTGCTCATGGAGATCCGCGACGAATTGCGCGCGACCCGTGCCTGATTGCCCTGAACGGACCGGCGGCGTGCGGTTTTCGCGCGCCGTTTTCTTTTTTGCCTGTGACGGATAGGCTGCACAAAAATCCCCTCATCGGGGCCAGAATGTGCAGGGAACTCCGTCGTGATCGAGATTGACGCAACAGACCGCCGTATCCTGTCCGTCCTGCAACGCGCCGGACGCATCACCAATGCCGAGCTTGCCGCCGAGGTCAGCCTTTCTCCCAGTGCTTGCCATCGCCGTGTCCAGCGTCTGGAGGAAACCGGTCTGATCCGCGGTTATGTCGCGCTTCTGGATGCCCGCAAACTTGAACGCCCGACGACCGTCTTTGTCGAGATCACCCTGTCTGGGCAGGCGGACGAATTGCTGGAAGCATTCGAGCGGGCCGTGCGCACCATTCCGGATGTGCTGGAATGTCACCTGATGGCGGGATCGGCGGACTATCTGTTGAAAGTCGTAGCTCAAGACACCGACGATTTCGCCCGAATCCACCGCCAGCGCTTGGCCAAGCTACCCGGCGTAGCGCAGATGCACTCGTCCTTCTCGCTCAAGACGGTGGCCTTCACGACTGCCTTGCCGGTCTGAGCGGAGGTCGCCTTCGGGCAAAAAAAGAAACCCCCGAAGCCTGGGCTACGGAGGGTTCAAGAAACACGTGTCGCAGTGTCTTACAGCGCGCCTTCGCGTTGCGCTTTTTTGCGTGCCAGTTTACGGGCACGGCGGACGGCCTCGGCCTTTTCACGGGCCTTCTTGACCGAGGGTTTCTCGAAATGCTGCTTGAGCTTCATTTCACGGAACACCCCCTCGCGCTGAAGTTTTTTCTTCAGAGCACGAAGCGCCTGTTCGACGTTATTGTCGCGAACACTTACCTGCATGTGGTTGTCACCACCTTCCTAAGTTAGAGTTGAGCGAATTGCAGGAAGCGGCCTTCTAGCAGGGCGAATCGCTTTTGTCCAGATTTTCTCCGGCCATCCACAGGAGGGTATAATGACCACCGAACGGGACAGGTTAATAGACGCCGCGCTCGAACATGTGATCTTCGACGGCATGAGCGAGAAGGCCGTTTTGGCGGGTGCGCGTGACATCGGCATGTCGCCACATCTGGCCCATGTCCATCTGCCGCGAGCAGGCCTGGATCTGGCGGCGGCCTATCACCGGCGCGGCGACGCGGCATTGCGGCAATGGCTGGCGACCACGCCGCTGCAAGGTCGCTTCCGCGACCGGATCACAGATGCGGTGATGCATAGACTGACACTGAGCAACCGCGAAATGGCGCGCGCAGGGGCTGTCACGCTGGCGCTGCCGCAGAACGCGGCCTTGGGTGCGCGACTGATCTGGGAGACCACCGACGCCGTTTGGGAAGGGCTGGGTGATAACTCGCAGGACGTGAACTGGTATTCGAAGCGCGCGACGCTTTCGACCGTGTACGGCGCGACCGTGCTGTATTGGCTGGGCGACGATTCGCCCGAGATGGACGACACCCGCGCGTTTCTGGATCGGCGGATCGAAGGCGTCATGCGCTTCGAGAAAATCAAGGGTCGGCTAGGAAGCCTGCCCGGTGTCGGAACCTTGGCCGGTTTTGCCACCGGTTGGATCAGGCGTCCGACGCGTTCTTCTTCTCCGGGCTCGTTACGGGATCGGACGCTCCCCGAGGCCGAAAGGGGCGATGCATGATTCCTGACATGATGCAGGCCGTCGAAATCACCGAGGCCGGCGCGCCCGAGGTGCTGAAATCTGTCGCACGCGCGGTACCGGTCGCTGGCCATGGTCAAATCCTGATCCGCGTCGCATGGGCGGGCGTCAACCGGCCCGATGCATTGCAGCGTGCGGGTCTTTATGCGCCACCTGCAGGAGCGTCGGATCTGCCGGGACTGGAATGCTCGGGGACGGTTGTGGGCATCGGGATTGGGGTGAACCGCTGGAAAGTGGGCGATCAGGTCTGCGCACTTTTGCCCGGTGGCGGATATGCCGAATATGTGACTTGTCCGGCCGATCACGCGCTTCCCATCCCGAAGGGGGTAAGTTTGCGTGATGCTGCCGCATTGCCTGAAACCGCTTTCACCGTGTGGTCAAACATCGTCACGCGCGGTCGCCTGAAGGCAGGTGAGCGTTTTCTGGTGCAAGGCGGCACGTCCGGCATCGGGACAATGGCCATCCAGATCGCGAATGCTTTGGGCGCCCGTGTCTGGGCGACCGCCGGATCGGATGACAAATGCGAAGCGATCAGGAAACTGGGCGCAACGCCGATCAACTACCGGACCGAGGATTTTGTTGCCGTCCTGCACAAGGCAGGTGGGGCAAATCTGCTTCTGGACATGGTTGGAGGCGACTATATCGCCCGAAACCTGCGGGCACTTGCCGATGACGGTCGCCTTGTGATGATCGCGTTTCTGGGAGGGGCCAAAGCGGATATCAATTTTGCCCAGATCATGATGCGGCGGCTTACGGTGACCGGATCGACGTTGCGGCCCCAAACCGACGCGGCCAAGGCCAGTATCGCGCGGGATCTGTCCGCGCAGCTTTGGCCGCTGATCGAGGCCGGTGCGGTTCGCCCGATCATCGACAGCACCTATCCATTGGCCGATGCCGCCTTGGCGCATGAACGCATGGAAACCAGCAAACATATCGGCAAGATCATGTTGCAGGTCGCAGCCGAGTCTTGATGCAGAAAGCCTGCGAGCCTTGTCAAGGGGTGCGAATCGGGAACCGGACCTGGCTGTTGACAGGCCGGAAACCGAAGCGCCGCGATTAACGCGGCGCTTGCATCAGGAAGGTGCCTTGGCAATCGCGGCGGCTGTCATGCGCACATTGCCGTGGTTCAAGGTCTTTGGTCAGACAGATCCGAACCTCTTGCAAGGCGCGGGCGCGGCAGGTGACCGTTATGCCTTCGGGCTTCATGTCGGGGTTGGTTTCCAGAAACGCCTGTTCGATCACGCGTGAGGGTAAGGTCACATCGCGCGACAGCCGGTTCAGCACCTCGGGCAGGTGGACCCGCTTGGTGGCTGTCCTGACCAGCGCAAAATAGTCATGCGCGGTCAGTCCCGAGCAACGGCCGTGTTTTTTCCATTGATACCAAGCCAGTCCGCTGGTTCCCATCACGTCGGCCATGTCGCGCGTCTCGCGTCTGGATGGGTCGCGGGCATTGGTCGCGCAATCCTCGGGCCAGCCTTTCTCGTGCTGGGGCCACAGGCCGTGGACGGTAAAGCCCAGCTTGCGACCGGGATCGCATTGTTCGGATCCCTCGGCGCTGCCTTCCTGCGCGCACCAACTGGGCGACCAACTGAGTGACAACACATAATAATCGAAGTCTCCGGCCCTATCACGGGCTTGGGCGGGCGTTGTCAGGCAGGTGGCAAGGATAAGGGCGATAAGCGTTTTCATGGCGCAAGCCTAGCTGCGCAGGCCATCCCGCGCCACGAAATTCAGGCTTTATTCCGCGTCCATGAAGCCTTATATAACCTGTCAATCCCTCCCCTGAAAATGGAATGGCACCCGCCAAAAGCCGTTTTCCCGGCCGAAGAAGATATTGTTAAGGAGAACGTCATGAATAAGCCGCTGATGGCCAAGGCCACCGCCGTCTGGCTGGTCGACAACACGACGCTAAGCTTCAAGCAGATCGGCGACTTCTGTGGCATGCACGAACTCGAGGTTCAGGGCATTGCCGATGGCGACGTGGCGGTTGGCGTGAAGGGCTTCGATCCGATTGCCTCGAACCAGCTTGATCAGATCGAGATCGAGAAGGGTCAGAAAGATCCGCGCTACAAGCTGAAGCTCAAGCACAATCCTGCCGCCGAGGGTGAGGAAAAACGTCGCGGCCCGCGTTACACGCCACTGTCCAAACGTCAGGACCGTCCCGCCGCGATCCTGTGGCTGGTGAAGTTCCATCCCGAGCTGGCCGATGCGCAGATCTCGAAGCTGGTCGGTACGACCAAGCCGACGATCGCGTCGATCCGTGACCGGACGCATTGGAACATCCAGAACATCCAGCCGATCGATCCGGTTGCCTTGGGGCTGTGCCGTCAGACCGAGTTGGACTCGGCCGTTCAGAAAGCCGCCAAGCGCAAAGCTGCCGAAGGTGGTGCGATGACCGATGACGAGCGTCGCAAGCTGTTGTCGACCGAAACCTCGCTGGCGATGTCCGACGAGCCGCGCGTGCCGGATTCGATGGCCGGACTCGAGAACTTCACCTTGTCGCGCGATGACGACAAACCGGCGAAGGAAGAGAAGCTGGATGCCGAAAGCTTCTTCAACCTGCCGGCCTCGGATGAAGACGACGAAGAAGAAGATAACTGATTAGTTTAAAACCCCGGGGCGCTGCTCCGGGGTTTCGCGTTCTGCATGATCAAACCGACAGGCAGATATATTTCAGCTCAAGATAATCCTCGATCCCGTGGCGCGAGCCTTCGCGACCAAGCCCTGATTGCTTGACGCCACCGAACGGCGCGACCTCGGTCGAGATGATCCCCGTATTCACCCCGACAATGCCGTATTCAAGCGCTTCCTGAACGCGTGTGATGCGGCCGATATCGCGGGCATAGAAATATGAGGCGAGGCCGAAGATGGTGGCATTGGCGTAAGCGATTGCCTCGTCCTCGGTGTCGAACTTGAACAGGGGGGCGAGGGGGCCGAAAGTTTCCTCGTTCGCGACTTTCATCGTCTGGGTGATACCAGTCACGACGGTTGGCTCGAAGAACAGTCCCTCGATCGGCTTGCCGCCGGTCACGACCTGCGCGCCGTTATCGACCGCGTCACGGATATGGTCCTGTACCTTCTCGACGGCCTTTTCGTTGATCAGGGGACCGGTGGTCACGCCTTCGGTCAGGCCGTCGCCGACTTTCAGCTTCTCGACGGCCTTGGCCAGTTTGTCGGCAAAGGCATCGTAGACCCGAGCCTGCACATAGATACGGTTCGCGCAGACGCATGTCTGGCCGTTATTGCGGAATTTCGAGGCCATCGCGCCTTCGACCGCCGCATCCAGATCGGCATCGTCAAAGACGATGAAGGGCGCGTTTCCGCCCAGTTCCATCGAGCATTTCAGCACCTGATCCGCCGCCTGACGCAAAAGGATACGTCCCGTATTGGTCGAGCCGGTGAAAGTGAGCTTACGGATCAGCGGATTTTCACAGAATTCCTTGCCAATATCCGAGGCCTTGGTCGAGGGCACGATATTGAACAGGCCCTTGGGCAGTCCTGCGCGTTCGCCCAGCACCGCCATCGCAAGTGCCGACAGCGGGGTTTCCGAGGCAGGACGGCCGACAAAGCCGCAGCCTGCCGCGATGGCGGGGGCGCATTTGCGGGCGATCATAGCATTCGGGAAATTCCACGGCGTGATCGAGCCGACGACCCCGATCGGCTGGCGGATCACGGTCAGGCGCTTGTCGGGCATATGGCCGGGAATGGTTTCGCCGTAAATGCGTTTGGCCTCCTCGCCGAACCATTCGACGAAACTGGCGCCATATGCGATCTCGCCTTTGGCCTCGGGCAGGGGCTTGCCCATTTCGGCAGTCAGGATCTTGCCCAGATCATCCTGGTTTTCCATCATCAGGTCGTACCATTTGCGCATGACCTGTGCCCGGTCCTTGGCGGTGCGGGCTGCCCATAGCTTCATCGCCTGGTCGGCGGCCTTGATCGCGCGAGCGACCTCGGTGCGGCCCAGATCGGCCACATGTGCGATCACATCGCCGCGCGCCGGATTGGTTACCGCAAAGGTCGCGCCATCATCTGCGCCAACCCATTCGCCTGCCACATAGGCGCGGGTTTCGAACAGCGAGGGGTCTTTCAGGATCATCTTCAGATCGGTCACATGCTTGTTCATCCGAATTCCTCGTTGGCAGGCCCGTAGGTTAACAGGCTTGCGCTTTCGGGGCCGTCGCGCAAGCCGGAAGTCAAGAACCTGTGATTGCTGAAATAGTTTTGAACTTGTGCGCTTTTCGCACGTTTTGTCGTATCGTCAGGTTTTTCCCTCTTGGCGTGTATTACTTGGGGACGACGGATCTCTCTCCCGTCGTCCCTTTCTTTATGCGCTCCAGCGGGGTTGCAGGTCTCCGGATCTGGATGTGGCGGAGTAGACCCCCCGAGCAATGGCCCGCGCCAGTACCGAGGCCGCGGCATGTCCCAGTTGGAACGGAGTCGACAAAGGGTCCGGCATGGGCTTCGTGCCGGTCGAGACCGCGAAAACCAGATCCCCGTCATGGGGTGTGTGGCTGGGCACAATGGCGCGGGCCATGCCGTCTTGGGCGGCTGTGGCCAGCCGTGTCAGCGCAGCCTTGTCCATGACGGCGTCGGTGGCGACGATGGCGATGGTCGTGGCCTCGCCCAGACGTTTTGTCATCCGTGGCTCAAGGGTGCCGTCAAAGGGTCCGTCCAGCCCCAGTCCACCGAACTCGCGGTCGAGCTCCCACGGGGCGGCCCAGAACTGACGGGTATCGCCAAGCGTCACCGAGCCAAGCGCGTTGACGGCAACGATAGCTCCCACCGTCAGGCCATTGTCCAGAACGGCCGAGGCCGAACCAAGGCCGCCTTTCCATTGATGGGTCAGCGCACCGGTACCAGCGCCCTCGCTTCCTAAGGCGAAATCGGTGCGGGCCGCATCAAGTGCTGCACGACCAAGCGCGGGATAAGGGTTCTGCGCCCAATTCTTGTCGCCTCCGTTCAGCAGGTCGAAGATGATGGCGCCCGGCACGATCGGAACGCGAACGGGGCCGATCTCGAAGCCCCGACCCATATGGCGCAGCCCTTCGGAGACGCCGTCGCAGGCGGCCAGTCCAAAGGTTGAGCCGCCGGAAAGGACCAGCGCATCCACGCACTGTACCATCTTGTCTGGGGCCAGAAGCTCGGTCTCGCGCGTGCCGGGTGCGCCGCCCATGACATTGACCCCGCATGCCATAGGCGCATCAGCGATCAGCACGGTTACACCCGAGCGCAGGTCGTCATCGCGCGCATTGCCAATCCGCAGGCCAGAGACATCGGTGATCAGATTGCGTGGACCTGCGCGCATGAGAGAGCCTTTTTGCTGTTATGGCCCCTGATCCGAACCCGAGCGGGGCCTGTGACGTTGCACGAAGGTATTGCCGCGCTTAAATCCACGGCAAGTCTTTTGAAAGGATGCGCTAATGACCGCTCTCCTCCACCGTATTTACGGGCGTCCGCTGGATGCACCGGTTCCCGCAGGTTTCGATCAGGCCATTTTCGGAATGGGCTGCTATTGGGGCGTCGAACGCTTGTTCTGGCAGCTTGACGGAGTCTGGTTGACCGAGGTCGGCTTTGCTGGCGGAACCGTGGAAAACCCGACCTACAAGCAGGTCTGCGAAGGCAATACCGCCCATGCCGAGGTTGTCCGCCTGATCTATGACAGTTCGCGCATCAGCTACGAGCGCTTGTTGCAGGTGTTCTGGGAAAACCATAACCCGACCCAAGGCAACCGTCAGGGCAATGACATCGGTTCGCAGTATCGCTCGCTGATCATGTATTACACCGACAGCCAGAAAACGTCGGCCGAACTCAGCAAGGCAGATTATGGTAACCGGCTCGCGGTGGAAGGTTTCCGCGCGATCACCACCCAGATCGAACCGGCCGGACCGTTCTATCTGGCCGAGGAAGATCACCAGCAATATCTGGACCGTTATCCTGACGGCTATTGCGGGCTGCGCGGCACGGGCGTACAGGCCCCTTTGACTGATATTCCCGAGGAAATCTAATGCCCACATGGACCGCGCTGACCCAGACCGCCGGCCGCGAGGCCGCCGAGGCCTTGGCTGAAATGGGTGAAGATCTGACCCCTGAACCCGTTGGCAGCGGCGTTTTCGAAATCGAGGACGGCAGCGACCGCTGGGAAGTGGGGCTGTATTTCACCGAAGCTCCCGACGAGATAGCGTTGACGTTGATGGCTGCGGCTTTTGGCGCGGATCCCTTCATCATTTCGGAATTGCCCGAGGTGGATTGGGTCGCGCATGTCAAACGCGAATTATCTCCGGTCGAGGCGGGGCGGTTCTTCGTCCATGGCAGCCACGATGCCGACAAAGTCCCCGCCGGGTCCGAGGCGTTGCTGATCGAGGCCGCGATGGCCTTTGGCACCGGCCATCACAGCACGACCAAAGGTTGCCTGCTGGCGCTGGATCGCCTGATCGAGTCTGGTGCCACGCCCGAGCGTATTGTCGATATCGGATGCGGCACGGCGGTTCTGGCAATGGCTGCCGCGCGGGTTTTTCCGGTCGTGGTTCTGGCGGGGGATATCGACCCTCTGGCAGTCGATGTTGCCAAGGCGAATGTCATTGCGAACGGGCTGGATGGCCGCGTCGAATGTGTCGAAGCCGTCGGTTTCGACCAACCTCTGATCGAAGGCGCTGCGCCATTCGATCTGGTTTTCGCCAATATCCTGAAGCAGCCGTTGATCGATCTGGTGCCGGATATGGCCCGCTATATCGCTCGGGGCGGCAAGGCGATCCTGTCGGGCATTCTGACCACCCAAGCCGATGAGGTGACTGCGGCCTATAAGGCCGGAGGGCTGGAGCTGGACCGTCGCGACGATTACGGCGAGTGGTCCACGCTGGTCGTGACCCGTATCTGACCGAAAACCCGCCTAGATGGCGGGTTTTTTCGATTTGCCCGATCATTGGACATGAAAAAGGCCCCTTGGGGAGTTTCCCCTGGGGCCGTTCTCGTTATAGCAGCAACGCTTCGATTAGCGAGCGTGCGCAACCCGTTCGATATCACCGCGGGTCAGACCGATATCGTCCAATTCGCGGTCGGAAAGGCGGCTCAGCGCGTTTTTCGTAACGCGTGCATCATTCCAGGCAGCCACTGCCGCCAGAAGTTTCGAGCCAATACCGAAAGAGCGCGTCCCGCCATGGACGCGGTTCGTGTCAATCGCCGACATCATTTCACCTGTGTTTGAAGTTGCCCTAAATCCGGGCGTTTATCTGATGAGAAGCATATAGGCTGGGCAAAGTTAAAATTCCACGAACACCGCGGCATTTCCGCTATGCGTCGAATGCATAAGGCGCAGATTTCATTTGTTTTTTGAGTGGAAGGGCCAGAATTGGCTTTCTCGCGCAATTAATCTGCGGGATTCGCTAAGGTTACGCAGATTAATTGCACAAAATTCTCAGTATCGGCTTAGCGCCAATCACCCAATTCCGATTGCCACAACGCGAGTGCAGCCACGGCGGCGGTGTCGGCACGCAGGATACGGGGGCCAAGTGATATGCGCGTGACACAATGCATCGCGCAAAGCCGCTTTCGTTCTGATTCGGAGAACCCGCCCTCGGGGCCAATCAGGATCGCCCATGGCCCCTTTTCCAAGCCCGCAAGGGTTTCTGCCGCACCGACCAGCGCCTCATCGGCCCATAAGATCCGGCGCGTGACGTCCCAACCGTCCAGAACGCGCGGCAATGGGACAAGATCCGTGACCTCGGGAACGAAAGTGCCGCCGCATTGCTCGGCGGCTTCGACGGCATGGGCTTGCAGCCGGTCCTGCCGGATACGTTCGGAATTGGTGAAGTCGGTCTGAACTGGCAAGATGCGGGCCGCGCCCAACTCGGCGGCTTTCTCGACGATGAAATCGGTGCGGGCCTTCTTGATTGGAGCGAACATCAGCCACAGGTCGGGCGGGTCCATCTGCGGCGCCGACTGCCTTTGCGGCACGACCTCGCCATTGCGTTTTGCCAGACGCTCGATCCGTGCCAGCCATTCGCCATCCTGCCCATTGAACAGCAGGATTTCGTCACCCGGTCCCTGCCGCATGACCGAGGAAAGATAATGGGCCTGATCGGTATTCAGCGCGATGCCTTGTCCGAGTGCCAGCGGGTGATCTATGAACAGCCTGATTTTCGCCATGATGGGGCGCAGACTAATGCATACCGACCGCCAGACGCCAGAGGCCCACCGCAGCGTCGCCGATGCACCCGCAGATAATTGGGTTGATCGCTACGCTCCTGCAGGCTGGCGGCCATGGCTGCGCCTGTCGCGGGCCGACCGCCCTATCGGGACGTGGTTGCTGTTGCTGCCCTGCTGGTGGGGCGTGGGACTGGCAATGATCTCGGGCGCTCCGATGTGGCGCGACCTGTGGATCGCGGTTGCCTGCGCATTGGGTGCGATCCTGATGCGGGGCGCGGGCTGCACATGGAATGACATTACGGATCGCGATATCGATGCAAAAGTCAGCCGGACGCGTTCGCGGCCGATCCCTTCGGGGCAGGTGACTGTGACAGGCGCGTATCTTTGGCTGATCGCGCAATGTCTGGTCGGGTTCCTGATCTTGCTGACACTGGGCAGCGCGGCGATCTGGCTGGGCGTGGCGTCACTGGCGCTGGTCGCGATCTATCCTTTTGCCAAACGCTTCACGTGGTGGCCGCAGGTCTTTCTGGGGCTGGCTTTCAACTGGGGTGCGCTGCTGGCTTGGGCAGCGCATATGGGCAACATCGCCCCCGCACCGGTGCTGGCCTATCTTGCGGGGATTGCGTGGACGATCTTTTACGACACCATCTATGCCCATCAGGACGCCGAGGACGACGCCCTGATCGGGGTGAAATCCACAGCGCGTCTGTTCGGACGTGATTCGAAGCGCTGGCTGACTTGGTTCGGTGCGGCCTCGGTCGCGCTTCTGGTGTTGGCTGTGCTGGCCGCCGGTGCCAAAGGGGTAAGCCTGACCCTTGCGCTGGTGGGGATTGCGGGCTTTGCCGCGCATCTTTTGTGGCAACTCAAGCGCTTCGACATGGATGACAGTGCGGGGTGCCTCAGGCTTTTTCGTTCCAATCGCGATGCCGGCCTGATCGTTGCGCTGTTTCTCGCCTTGTCGGGGCTGGTCTGATTGCGATTTCCCGTCGCTGGCGTTAAACGCCGACGGTCGGAAATAGCCCGAAGGTCCCCCCGATGGCCAATCCAAAGCCACGCCGCGGTCTTGCCGTGGTCACCAGTATCATTGCACTCGTCGCGGCGGGCGGCCTGTCCTATCTGGCTGCCGAGGCAGCAACGGATTTCCTTGGCAACCGCTCCGAGGCAGAGGTGTCCGAGGCGCTACACCTTGGTGGCTATGATTTTGCAAACGTCGAGGCCGACGGGTTGATTGTCCGCTTGTCGGGGACTGCTCCGGACGAGGTCCAGCGTTTTCGGGCCAAATCCCAAGCCGAGAACGTGATCGGTGCGGACCGTGTTGTCGACAATATGCAGGTTGCCACCCGCGCGAGCATTGGTACCCCGACGTTCGAGGTCGAGCTGTTGCGCAACGATCAGGGAATTTCGGTCGTCGGTCTGGTGCCTGCCTCGCTTGATCGCAATGCGATGGTCACGACCCTGCAAGGCGTGACCACCGAAAGCAAAGTCTCGGATCTGGTCGAGACGGCCGATTATCCCGAACCCGAGGGCTGGGATGCAGCCTTCGATTTCGGTCTTGAGGCGGCGCAGCTTGCCAAGCGCGCCAAGATCTCGATCGAGCCGGGCAAGGTGTCGATCCGCGCCATCACCGACAGTGACGCCGAAAAAGCCGCGCTTGAGGCCGCATTGCACCGCGCAAAGCCCAAGAACGTTACATTGCAGGCCGAGATCACCGCGCCGCGCCCCGTCATCACGCCCTTTACGCTGCGCTTTGTGAAGGACGAACATGGCGCACGGTTCGACGCGTGCTCGGCTGACTCCGAAGCCGGTCTGAAGCGGATCGTGGATGTTGGCGTCAAGGCGGGGATTCCGGGCCAGCCGCCCTGCCGTCTGGGCCTTGGTGCACCGACCTCGCACTGGTCCGAAGCTGCGGTTCCGGCTATCGAGGCCGTCGCTGCGATGGGGGCCGGATCGGTGACGATCTCGAACACCGATATTGCGCTTTATGCTCCGGCATCGGTCAATGCCGACGTTTTCAACGAGGCGGTCGGTCGTCTTGACGGCGCGCTTTCGCCCCTGTTCAAGCTGACGACACGGCACGAAAAGAAAGCGGGCGAACAGGACGAACCTGCCCGTTTCAGTGCCATTCTGGACCGCAGTGGGGTCACCCTGCGCGGAGCAGTCACCGATGAGCGGATGCGCAATGCCGTCGACAGCCTTGCCCGCTCGCGTTTTAGCAAAGTCGATAATGCGCTGAGCGTGGATGACAGCATGCCTTCGGGCTGGACCATGCGCATGATTGCGGCGATGGAGGCGCTCGCCGCATTGGAGAGTGGTGTGGTCCATGTGACCCCCGATCTGATCCGGCTCGAGGGTATCTCGGGCAATCAAAGCGCCTCGGATTTGCTGGCGGCGCGATTGTCGCAACGACTGGGAGCCGGTGCGCATTACGAGCTTTCGGTGCGCTACGACCGCAGGCTTGATCCTTTGGTCAAGATTCCCGGCGGCGTGGAATGTGTCGACGGGCTGAACGCGGCGATGCATGAATCCGAGATCGGTTTCGAGCCCTCGAAATCGGTCATCGCCGGTGACCCGCAACCGACGCTGGAACGCCTTGCGACGATCATGGCCGAATGCGGCGATTATCGTTTGGAAGTCGGCGGGCATACGGATTCGCAAGGTTCCGAGGATCTGAATGCCGAATTGTCGCGCACCCGTGCGCTGGCGGTTCTGGACGCGATGAAGGAACATGGCATCGACATCACGAACATGGTCGCCAAGGGCTATGGGGAAAGCCGTCCGATTGCCGGGAATGACACGGAGGAGGGGCGTGAGGCGAACCGCCGGATCGAATTTACCCTGCTGTCCGACGAACCGCTGACCAAGGAAGAAGTCGCGCCGGCGACAAATGTCAGCGGCGTAACCGACTCGGTCGAGGCAACCGAGGCTCGGACTGCACAGGCGACGGCCGCGGCGGCCACCGGTGCCTTGCCGGTCGCCTTGGGTGATGATGCGCCCAAGGCAGATCAACCTACCGCGTCCGATGCCATCGACCCCGATGCGCCGCCTGTTACCGTGACCGACCCCGTCGTGCTTGAGAAACTGATCGAGGCGCTGACCGTTCCTGCACTCGAAGCGGCCTTCCCTGACAATAGCGAAGGGGTGATGGGGCCCGAGGGTCAAAGCGAAACCGACGGGGCCGCGACGACCAAAGAATGACAGTGCTGGCATAACAGGCTAGAGAAGCTCAGTTCCTCAAGCTCGTTACACCTGAAAGCCGACCATGAATCGCAACGAATTCATCATTGCAACCGCGATCATTCTATTTACCGCCTTCATCCTTGGTTGGCTTGTCAGTTGGCTGGTCCTGCGCCTGAGCCGGGTCACTCCGACCCAGATGGACGAGCTGGACGATATGGCCCAGAAGCTGCACGAAGCCGATGAAGAACGTCACCGCGCCATTCGTGTTCTGGAACTGCGCGAGGCCCAGTTGATCGAGGAACTGGGGCGGACCAAAAACGAATTGCTGTTGGCCAAGGGCAATATCAAGGAAAGTCAGGCCGAGATCGAGGAATTGCGCGAATATATCGACCGCCAACTGGGTCGCAAATCCTGAACGAAAAACGCCCGGTCAACCAACCGGGCGTTTTCTTTGGTCCAAGTGGCTCGGATCAGACGCCGGCTTCGATGATCGCGCGGGCCAGGATCGGAACGGTGGTGTCATTCAGGCCAGCAATGTTCAGACGCGAATCGCCGACCATGTAGATGCCGAATTCTTCCTTCATCTTGGCGACCTGCTCGGGCGAGCAGCCAAGACGCGAGAACATGCCGCGATGTTCCGCAATGAAGCCGAAACGGTCCGAGCCCGACAGTGTCCCAAGCTCGGAGGCCAGTTGCGAACGCAGGCGCAGCATTCCGTTGCGGACGTCTTCCAGTTCGGCCATCCAGTCGGCACGCAGTTCTGCGTCGTTCAGGATGGTCGCGACGATTTTCGCGCCGTGGAAAGGCGGGAACGAATAGGTCTGGCGGTTCAGATAGGCCATCGAGCCTTGCGCCAGATCCTTGGTCGCCTTGTCTTCGCACAGAGCCAGCAGGATGCCGGTGCGCTCGCGGTAGATGCCGAAGTTCTTGCTGCACGAAGCAGCGATCAGCACTTCCGGAATGCGCGAGGCGATCAGGCGGGTGCCCGCCGCGTCTTCTTCCAGACCATCGCCAAAGCCCTGATAGGCCAGGTCGATCAGGGGCGTAGCGCCGGTTTTCTCAAGGATCGAGGCGACCTCGGCCCATTGCTCGATGTTCAGGTTCGCTCCGGTCGGATTGTGGCAGCAACCATGCAGCAGCACCACGTCGCCTTTTTTCGCCGCCGAGATGTCCTCGACCATGGCTTCGAAATTGACGGCGCGGGTCTCGCTGTCGAAATAGCGGTAGGTGACGACCGGCAGACCCATGAAGTTCATGATCGAGATGTGGTTCGGCCAGGTCGGGTCGCTGACAAACACGCGCAGGTCGGGATTGGCCAGACGGGCCAGTTCCAGCGCCTGGCGGATCGCGCCGGTGCCGCCGACAGTTGCCAGCGCAGCAGTTGTCTCGGGCTTGTAGCCGTCGGCAAGGATCATCTCGCCCATGGCTTTTTGGAAGTCGGGCTCACCGGCCAGACCGGCATAGGTCTTGGTCGTTTCGGTTTCCAGCATGCGTTTTTCAGCAGCCAGAACGGCGCGCATGATCGGGGTATGGCCGGTCGCGTCCTTATAGACCCCGACGCCAAGGTCGATCTTGCCCTGACGGGTATCGGCCTTGAACTCGCCCATCAGGGCCAGAATTTTATCGGGGGCTTGCGGTTTCAGATTGCCCAGCATCACGCGTCTCCGGTTGCGATTTTAAGGTCCGGGAAGCTGCCCCATTCGGCCCAGCTTCCGTCGTAAAGCGAGTGGTCGATATGTCCGATGCGATCGAGCGCAAGGAACAGGATTGCCGCCGTCACACCCGAGCCGCAGGTCGTGATGGCGGGTTTTGTAAGGTCGACACCGGCTGCCTGAAACTCGGCAACGAGCGCTTCCTTGGATTTCATCGTGCCGTCGGCATTGAACAGGCGGCCATAGGGCAGGTTTTTCGAGCCGGGAATGTGGCCCGAGCGTAGCCCTGCGCGCGGTTCGGCAGCTTCGCCGCGAAAGCGCGGCTCCCCTCGTGCATCTATGATCTGGTGCGAGTCAAGCTTGCTGGCCGCCGCGACCTGCGTGACGTCACGGACCAGATCCGCTTGATATGTGGCGGTCAACTCGCGCGTCTGGACCACGGGCTTGCCCGCCTCGACCGCGCGGCCCTCGGCCAGCCATTTGCCCAAGCCGCCGTCCAGCACGGCGACGTCGGTCTTGCCCATCAGGCGGAAGGTCCACCAGACGCGCGCTGCAGACCGGACCGGAGAGTTGTCATAGACCACGACTCGATCAGCATCGCCGATCCCCAGTCCGCCCATCCGGTTCGCGAATGTCTCGGGCGTGGGGGCCATGTGGGGCAGGGGGCTGTTCTGGTCGGTGATCGCGTCCAGATCGAAGAATTGTGCGCCGGGTATATGGGCAGCGGCATATTCCGAACGGGCATCGCGGCCCGTGTCAAGGAACCATGTCGCGTCCAGAATGCGCAGGTCGGGATCGTGCAGATGCGCGGCCAGCCACCCGGTCGAAACGAGCGATCTTGGATCTTCGGAATCTGTCGGCATCGTCCTTCCCCCGGGCAGACGCGAAAGCGTCTTTCCTCTAACCGCAGGGGCGCGGCTTCGCAATGCCCGAAGCCGTCAGCCGTGCTTCAGCAAACGCTGTTTCTGGCGGTTCCAGTCGCGCTTGGCGTCGGTCTCACGCTTGTCGTGGTTCTTCTTGCCCTTGGCGACGCCGATCTTCAGCTTCACCATGCCGCGATCATTGAAATACATGACCAGCGGGATCAGCGTCATGCCCTCGCGCCCGATCGCCTGCCACAAGCGGGCCAGTTCCTTGCGCGAGACCAGCAGTTTGCGCCGCCGCCGTTCTTCGTGGCCAAAGACGCCGGCCTGCTTGTAGGCCGCGATATAGCCGTTGATCAGCCATAGCTCGCCCTGTTCGACCGAGGCATAGCTTTCGGCAATGTTCGACTGGCCGGTGCGCAGGCTTTTCACCTCGGAACCGGTCAGGACAATGCCGACCTCGAGGTCGTTTTCGATGAAGTAATCGAAACGCGCGCGCCGGTTCTCGGCGATGATTTTGTAGTTGGGATCAGATTTGGCAGCCATGATCGGGCAGAGATAGGGGCCTATAGGGGCAAAGTAAAGATTTCGCGGGCTAAAGCTTCAGCAACATCACCAAAGCCGCCGCCAGAACGGCATTGACCGGAACCGTCACGACCCATGCCCCCAGAATCGTCCGGACATGCGAGCGGCGGACAAGATGTCGGCGGCGGATTTCCTCATCGGGCATGGGCGCGCGTTTCTTGGTACGCTGCCGGTCGCGCCATTCGCGGTAGAAGCCGACGCCGAACACGCCGCCGACCGAGACATGTGTGGTCGAGACCGGCAGACCCGCCAGCGAAAACCCCAGCACCGTGACTGCCGTAGCCAGCGCGATGCACAGCGCGCGCGACGGGTTGAGGCGGGTGATGCGGCTGCCGACCATATGGACCAGTCGCCCGCCGAACAGCACGATCCCCACGGCGATGCCCAGACCCGACAGCAGCAGCACCATCTGCTGGTTCATCAGCGGTACGCCCGTTTCCGAGATGTGTTGCAGGATGATCGTCAGCGGAGCCGCGATGTTCGAGGTATCGTTCGCGCCGTGACCAAAGCCCATCACTAGGGCCGTCGCGACCAGCGGAACACCCAGCAGGCGCTCCAATGCCTGCTTCTTGCCTGCCTCGCGCCGGATCTGACGACCCAGCATGACATGCGCGTAGCCCGCGCCCAGTCCTGCGCCGATCAGGGCCAGAGCCAGCACCTTGGACCATCCCAGATCCTGGAACGCGACCGAGGCCATGGCGACCAGCAGCGCCGCCGTTGCTGCCACCAGCACGGTCAGCCAGATCCGTCCGGCGGGAATGGGGTCGTCCTTGTCCAGAACCCGCCGGTGCAGCACCGACAGGAACATTGCGGCCAAAACCCCCGATATGACCGGAGACACGATCCAGCCAACGGCAATCGCAGCCATCGCGCCCCAGTTCACCGCTCCGAAGCCGAAAGTGGCGATACCTGCGCCGGCAATCGCGCCGACGACCGAATGGGTGGTGCTGACCGGCGCGTTCAGGCGGGTAGCAAGGCTGATCCAGCTTGCCGCGCCGATCAGGGCCGCCAGCATCATCTTGGCGGTGGGCATGCCTTGTCCCAGCGTATCACCGACCAGACCTTCGGTCAGGGTGCGGGTTACGGCCCCGCCCGCCAGAACAGCACCCAACACATCCATTCCGGCCACAAGGAACAGGCCGGTGGTCAACCCGATCGCTCCGGCCCCGACTGCAGGTCCCAAGGCGTTCGAGACGTCGTTCGCGCCAATCGACAAAGCCAGATAAGTCGCAATTGCAACCGAAGCCGCCATGATCCCCAGCAGGGGTTGTCCGGCAAGCGTTGCCGCCGCGAATTCCGCCGCCGCCGCGATAAAGACGAAAGCCAGACCGATCCGCACCAAAGGACGTGCCGATGCCGAGGCTGCGCGCTCGGCATTGGTGACCCGACCAAGGTCCTTGTCTAGGATGCGGTACTCCCGCTCGTTGGGCGACATTTCAGGCCTGTTTTCCCGCTTTTGCCGGAAGCGCGCGGAGGAGTTTCTTCAATCCGGTTTCCGCGACAAGTTCTGCCGCGCGTTCGGGACTATACCAACGGCGCTTGCGCTGCGAGTCCTCTGGAAACTCATCGACCAGCCCATCGACCTCAAGAACAAAGACATGCACCTCGACGGGGATGGCAAAGCCGCGATCCTGCTGCTTGTCGTAGTGGTAGGTCCCGACCGCGTCCTGATCCACCTTGCCACGAACGCCCGCTTCCTCCCAAGCCTCTTGTTTGGCGGCATCGGCCAGACTGCGACCGGGCATCGGCCAGCCTTTGGGCACGATCCATCGGCCGGTGCCGCGACTGGTCACCAGCAGAACCTTGCCTTTGCGGCTATCCATGCACAAGGCCGCCACCTGAATTTCCGGCGGCTTATGGCCCAGAAGTCGGCCCAGTTTGTCGCGTAGAGTCTTCTTCACTCTCCCCCCTCGTTCTCGCGGACTTTGCCGCGCAGGGACTTGACCGTCCCTTTTTGTGTTTTTGCCGCGAGCCGCCGACGCTGGCTTCCCAGTGTCGGACGGGTTGCGATCCGCTTGCGCGGTGCGACCAGCGCCTCGCGGATCAATTCGACCAGCCTCTCGCGGGCCAGTTCGCGGTTGCGGGCCTGACTGCGGGTTTCCTCGGCCCTGATCAGGACCGCCCCGTCATTCGTCCAGCGCCGTCCGGCCAGACGACGCAGACGAGCTTTCACGGCGGGGGTCAGATGGGGCGAGCGTTCGGCTTCGAACCGCAACTCGACGGCGGTTTCGACCTTGTTCACGTTCTGCCCACCCGGCCCTTGCGAGCGGCTGAACTGCTCGGAAAGTTCCCAGTCGTGAATCGTCAGATGATCATCTATGCGCAACATGAAGCGAATATGTCGCAAACTGCGGCGATGAAAAGACCGGCTTAAATCATCGCGGCGTCAAATCGGCGGGCTGCAATCTAATGGTCGCACTTGCGGATGCGCCGTTTGCGTCGATGACTGTCAATTGGGCAAATCCCGGACCGGGGTCGGGAAGGAGGCTTTCGGGCCGCGTCAAGCCAACCCCTGCCGGTGCGCCATTGACCAGAAATGTCCATGGCGAGCGTCCTCCGCGTGCCTTGACGACCAAGGGGCCGCTGGTTTCGATCAATGCCCCGTCGGGCGGAAATGTCAGCACCAAACGATCCGGAGCCGAGGGATTGGCCGCAATGCTGCTGACCTCGCCCGCAGGGGCGAAGCGCCGCAGTGGCAAGGGCAACGCGCTATTGGGCAAGGTCAGGGTTTGCGGCGGTGGGGGTGGCAGCGGGACCGGAGGCAGGGCGTCGAACAGATCGAACAGCACCGGAGCCGCCAGATCACCGCCGAACGCTCCGGGAACGGGCGTCCCGTCGGGCCGTCCCAGCCAGACCGCACCGACATACGCCCCGTCATAACCCACGGCCAGAGCATCGCGATGCCCGTAGGAGGTTCCCGTCTTGTAGGCCATCGGCCTGATCCGTGTCCCATGCGGAGCGGGGTTTCCGGCCAGCACATCGCCGACCTGCCAAGCAGCGACCGGACCGAACATGGCCAAGGGCAACTCGCGTGCGCCGCCCGGAAGCGCCGATAGCTCGATCCCCCGCCCACCTCGGGCCAGCGCCGCATATCCCGTGGCAAGCCCTTGCAGCGTCACGCCGCCGCCGCCCAGCATCAGCGCCAGGCCTGCGGTTTCCTCGGGCAGGCGCAGAGCGATCCCGCCTTGACGCAGGGTCTGCGCAACACGGTTCGGCCCGAGCGCATCTGCCAGTTTCACAACGGGAATATTCAGCGACCAGATCAGGGCCTGTCTTAGACTGACGGTTCCGCGGAAGATGTGATCGAAATTCTGCGGTTGCCAGCGTCCGAATGCGGCAGGGCGATCCTCGATCAGGGTTTCGGGATGGGCCAGTCCCGTATCGAAGGCAAGCCCGTAGACAAAGGGTTTCAGCGTCGATCCGGGCGAGCGCCATGCCTGCGTCATGTCTACAAATCCGGCAGAACCGCCATCGGTCCAATCCGCCGCCCCGACCTCGGCCAGGATCTCGCCCGTGCGGTGGTCCGCCAGCATGATCGCGGCCGACAACCTGCGACCTGCGCCCCGCACCGCGCGCGAGGCAAGTTCCTCGGCCCGACGTTGCAGACGCGGGTCGATCGTGGTCTCGATCCGGCCGACATTGGGATGGGTGCGGACCAGCCGTGCCGTCAACAGCGGCGCCAAGGCCGGAAATGCCCGCCGCTTTCGCGGCACCGGTTCGGCCATGGCCGCGCCTGCATCTGCATCCGACAGCAGTCCCGCGTGAACCGCCCGCGCCAGAACGCGATCGCGTGCCTTGCGTGCGGTGTCAGGAAAACGATCCGGGCGTCTGCGTTCCGGCGATTGTGGCAAGGCGACCAGCAAGGCGGCCTCGGCAGGGGAAAGCCGCGTCGGCTCTTTTCCGAACCATTGCAGACTGGCGGCGCGAATACCCTCGACATTCGCGCCATAGGGCGCAAGCCGCAGATACAGATCAAGGATCTGGCGCTTGGACAACCTCCGCTCCAGCGCAAGGGCCAGCCGGATCTGTCGGGCTTTGCCGCCCCATTCGCCGGTCGTGCCGCTTTCAAGCAGTCGCGCGACCTGCATGGTCAGAGTCGATCCCCCCGAGACGATGCGCCGATGCCAGAGCGCCTGTCCGCCAGCGCGCAGCAGCGCGACCGGATCGACGCCGCCATGGTGTTCGAACCGCTGGTCCTCCCACAGCATCAGCATATCAAGGAAAAGCGGATCGACATTGCCCGCGTCCAGCCGCCACCGACCGTCAGCGACCTGAAACGCGCGCAGCAGGCTATTGTCCCGCGCCAGCACCTCGACTCCGACAGTGACCTCAAGCCGCGGCAGTTCGGTCGCACCGATCCAGAGGTCAAACCGGTCTCGCGCTGCGGCAACCAGTCCCAGCGTCAGAACGGCGGTAATCATCGACAAGGCAACGCGGCGCGATCTCATAACCTATGAATACGTCATGGGCTGACCGGACAGAACGCCCTACGTCGTTTCGCGTATCAAAATATCAGGTGAGGCCGTCAGCTGGGGCCGGATTTTGTCTCGTCATCGCCGAACAGCCCTTTCAGGCCACGTGCGATCAGGTTGCCGACTTTCGGGCGAGGCTGATGAATGAAGGGCAGGGGGCGGCACACCTCCATCGCGGCAATGCCCACCCGCGCCGTCAGCGCACCATTCACCACACCTTCGCCAAACCGCTTCGAGACCCGCGCCAAAATCCCGCCACCCGCAACGGTATGGATCAGGTCATCGCCAGCGGCCACGGCACCGGTCGCGACCAGATGGGTCATCACCGTACGGGCCAGCCGCCAGCCACCGACGGCTCCTGCGCGTCCGCCATAGATTTCGGCCATCCGCCGGATCATCCGCAGGTTCGCGGCCAGCGCCGCGACGACATCGGCCATTGCCAAGGGGATCAGTGCGGTAGCCGCGGCGACGGTGCGCGCGGCGGCCTCGATCTCGCGTCGGGCCTGCTGGTCCAGCGGGGCCAGTAGTTCGGTTTCGGCCAGCGAGATCAGGGTTGTGGCATCGTAGGCTTCGGCCTTGCGTTCGGCCAGACGTTTGCGGCCCCATTCCAGTTCGTCGCGTCCGCGATAAAGATGTTCGAGCCGCCCGACGACGTTCTGCGCCGCTTTCACATCTCCCGAGGCCATGGCCGCGCCAGCCTCGCGATTGATGCCGTCAATGGCGGCAAAGCGCGCCCATGCGCGATATTCCCGCCAAGCCATGGCCAAGGCCGCGATGCAGAACAGCACCATCAGCAATACGCCGATCCAGCCTAACAAGGGGTAGGAATGCAGCAGGTCGGAAAGATAGCGCAGCGCGGCGACCGACAGCAGGAAGCTGAACAGCGCGACCCCGGTATTGATGAAGAAGCGCGTCAGCCGTGATGGACCGGCTCCCACAAGCCGCGTCACCAATTGCATTGTCCGTGGTTGTGGAAGTGCTGGCGTTATCCCGTCATCAATCATCGGGGCGTCGGCAGGGGAGGGCCTTGCCTCGCCCTCGCGGGGTTCCGTGCGCGGCGCACGACGCGAGCGATCTCTGGCGGCATCGCCCTGCTCGAGATGCGTCACCGGCTCGGGGCCGCTGGGTTGGCCGGTTGGTTCCGGTGCCGGACGCGTGGGCGCATCGCCCATCTCGATCAGGACCGGCCCGCGTCTTTTCGGAGGTTCAGCCATTTATCATCCCCTCAAATCTGGTCGCCGAACAGGAATTCGGCTGCCCGATCCAGCCGGATATGCGGAGGCCCGTCACCTGCGCGAAGCGTGTTCGGAGCGGGCGCGAAATCCATGATCGCGTAATCTCCGTCCAGCCAGCGATCCGCGCCTTGGCGGGCATGGGCCAGAAGTTCGGCCGGATTGGAGGGTAGCTCGCCCGGATAGAAGGCAGCCTGCCGCCCGTCCATCAAGGTTCCGCGCACGGCGGGCAGTTCTGCCCCGTCCTGCCGGATGGTTTCCTCGGTCGTGGTGCGCAGCGAAGCGATGGACATCGCCTCGGTCCGTGCGCCGGAAAAATCAGCCCGATCACGGGCATCGCGCAACATCGCTCCGGTGATGGCGGTCAGGCGGGGATGCTGGATGTGGTGCAAATGGTCGGCCTTGGTCGCGGCGAACAGGATACGACCGACCCGCCGCGTGCCCAGAAGCTGGCTGAGCCAGCCCGACCTACCCGGGCGGAATGCGGTCAGGATATCGGCCATGGCGCGGCGCATATCCTCGACCGCCTGAGGTCCGGCATGGATTGCGCCCAAGACGTCCATCAACACCACCTGCCGGTCGATGCGGGCGAAATGGTCGCGAAAGAACGGTTTCACCACACGCGACTTATAGGCCCCGAAGCGGCGGGCGAATTCGCGCCAAAGCGCGGTGTCGCGAAAGTCGGACGGCAGAGGGGTGAAGGTCAATGCGGGCGAACCCTCAAGCTCGCCGGGCATCAGGAAGCGACCGGGGGTGCAGTCGGACCACCCCGCCTCGCGGGCGACATGAAGGTGCTTGGTGTAGGCGGCGGCCAAGGTCTGGGCCGCTGTCTCGTCGAATTTGTCACGATTGGTCGCGGCCAGTGCGGCGCGGAATTCGTCGGCTGCGGGACGGCCCTCCATGCGCTGGAAGACCTCATCGGACCATGCGTCAAACTCCTTGTCCATCAGGCGCAGGTCAAGCAGCCATTCTCCGGGATAGTCGACAATATCCAGATGCAGGACTTGTTGGCCGCGCCACCCTGCCAGCAGTCCGCGCGGCTGCACGCGCAAGGACAGACGCAACTGGCTGACATGGCGTGTGCCTTCGGGCCAATGCGGATCGGGGCCGGTCATTGCGGCCAGATGCCGCTCGAAATCAAAGCGCGGAATGGTGTCATCGGGTTGCGGTTGCAGCCAAGCCGTCTTGAGCGACCCATCCGCCGCCGCCCGCAGCGCCGACATCCGGCCGCGATCCAACAGATTTGCGACCAGCGACGTGATGAAGACGGTCTTGCCCGCCCGCGACAGGCCGGTCACGCCCAACCGGATCACCGGGTCCGAGATCCCCAAGCCCTGCATCAAGTCGTCTGCGATACCCATCCTGTCCCCGGTCTGGCTTCTTGGACCCCAAGATATGCAGAGGGACCGCAGATTTGTAGTGTCCCCGTGGCTTATGGCCCAAACGTCGCATCGTCGGTAGCGATCACGTCCGGCATGTCCGGTTCCACAAAAAGCGCCGACTGCTCCGCCAGAAATGGACGCGAACCCTTTCGAGGACGGGTCAGTTTTGTCATAAGCGCCGCATGACTTTACCTATCGAATCCGCCCTTCCCGAGCTTGTCGCTGCGCTAAAGGCGTATGGCCGCGCTGTGCTTATGGCGCCGCCGGGTGCGGGGAAGACGACGCGGGTCCCGCTGGCACTACTGCCTGTTGTCGCGGGACGCATCGTGATGCTGGAACCTCGCCGTCTGGCGGCTCGGGCAGCAGCCGAACGGATGGCCGAGACGCTGGGCGAACCGCTGGGCCAGACCGTCGGCTATCGCATCCGCGGCGAAGCAGTTGCGGGCCGTCGGATCGAGGTCGTGACCGAGGGCATTCTGACCCGCATGCTGCAATCCGATCCGGAACTGTCGGGCATTGGTTGCGTGATCTTCGATGAATTCCACGAGCGGAGCCTGAACGCCGATCTGGGCCTTGCCCTTGCATGGGAGGCTCGGCAGGCGCTGCGGCCTGATCTGGCGATTGTCATGATGTCCGCCACATTGGATGCCGAGCCGGTCGCGGCTTTGCTGGACGATGCGCCGGTGATCCGCTCTGACGGGCGGGCCTTTCCGGTCGAGACCCGTTGGCTGGACCGGCCATTGCCCGCGCAGGCGCGTCTGGTCCCCGAGGCAGCGAGGTTGATTTCCGAGGCCGAAGCCGCGACCCGTGCGACGGGCGGAACGATCCTTGCGTTTCTGCCGGGCGAGGGCGAAATCCGTCGTGTCGCTTCGGCGTTGAATGTTGAAGCCGAGGTCGTGCCTTTGTTCGGGGCGATGGATTTCAAGGCACAGCGCGCCGCCTTGCAGCCCGCCGGAGCGCGGCGGCGGATCGTATTGGCCACGTCGATCGCAGAGACCTCGTTGACGATTCCGGGGGTTACGGTCGTCGTGGACGCGGGACGTGCGCGGCGGGCGCGCTTTGATCCGGGTTCCGGCATGTCCCGCTTGGTGACCGAACGCGTCAGCTGTGCCGAGGCCGAGCAGCGCCGTGGTCGCGCGGGTCGGGTCGCGGCTGGAATTTGCTACCGGATGTGGGCGCGGGCCGAAGAGGGCGCGTTGCCGGCTTTCGCGCCGCCCGAGATTGCGGTGGCCGATCTGGCGGGACTCGCGTTGGAGCTGGCGAATTGGGGGTCGGACGGGAGCGATCTGGCCTTCCTCACGCCTCCGCCGGAAGGGGCGTTGGCCGAAGCTCGAGGGCTTTTGCGTGACCTCAAGGCGCTTGACGCCGACAATCGCATCACGACGCATGGTCGTGCGCTGGTTGCGTTGCCGCTGCATCCCCGACTTGCGCATATGCTGGCGGTCGCGGGCAAGGATGCGGCAAATCTTGCCGCGCTGCTGGCCGAGCGTGATCCTTTGACCGGCGCGCCAACAGACCTGACCCTGCGGCTGAGCGCAATCAACGACAGTCGTGCCTATGAGACGCGTCACCCTTGGCAGATCAGTTCCGGCGGACTGCACCGGATCCGCGACGATGCGAAAAGATTGCGGCGGATGGCCCGTGACGGTCAGGGGCTGTCTGTTGGAGCGATGGCCGCGCTGGCCTACCCGGACCGGATCGGTTTGCGGCGCAAGGGCGAACAGCCCCGTTACGTTCTTTCGGGCGGCAAAGGCGCAATCATGCCCGAGGGTGATGTCTTGGCGAATGCCCGCTTTGTCGTTGCGACCGATCTGGACGGCGACACGCGCGAGGCCCGCATCCGCATGGCGGTTGCCGTTGACGAGGATGACATTCGCAGCCTGTTTGCCGACCGTATCGAGATCGTCGAGCAGGTCGAATGGGCGCGTCGCGACGGACGAATCTCAGCCCGACGGCAGGAACGGCTGGGTGCGTTGGTCCTTGCCGACAGGGCGCTGGACGATCCGGATCCCGATGCAATGGCGCGCGCAGCCTTCGAGGGGTTGCGAGCCATCGGTCTGAACTGGACTGCGGGTGCGGCGCGCTTGCGGGCGCGGATTGTTTTGATGCCCGAACTTGGTCCGGTCGATGATGCAAGCCTGCTGGCCGATCCGGACTGGATTCTGCCGTGGCTTGGCAAGATGCGGACGGCTGCGGATCTGAAGGGGCTTGACCTGACCGAGGCCCTGAAGGCCCGGATCGGTTGGGACGGACAGCAACGTCTGGCCGCTGCGACTCCGGCGCATTTTGTGACGCCGCTCGGGCGCAAGGTGCCGATTGATTACGACCACGAGACGCCCTCGATCGAGCTGAAATTGCAGGAATTGTTCGGGGTCGCGCGCCATCCGGTTGTGGGCGGGCGGGCGCTGCGGATCTCGATGTTGTCTCCGGGCGGCAAGCCGATTGCGGTTACGACCGATCTTCCCGGTTTCTGGTCCGGAGGATATGCGGATGTGCGCAAGGACATGCGCGGTCGTTATCCGCGCCACCCGTGGCCCGAAAATCCGCTCGAGGCCGACCCGACAACGCGGGCCAAGCCCCGCGGGACTTAGGCGGTCTTGAGTTTGCGCAGGTGGAAGGACAGCACAATCAGGCTGATCCCGATCAGCAGGGCGAATGTTCCGATCAGCCATGCGATACTGAGCAGTCCGGCCGCTGGCAGGGTTGCCATCAAAATGCCCCAGATCAGCAATAGAAGTCCGCTGAGTCCGAGCGCCCATTCGCCGTCGATCTCGTTGCGCAGGCGGATGGCGGCGACGATGCGGAAGATACCGGCGATGACGCCCCAGATGGCCATCCAGATGATGAAGGCAAGCGCCGTCGGTCCGGTCCAGAACAGCGCCATGACGCCGATGGTAATGGAAAGCAGACCGTCCAGCGCCCATGCCCACCAGCGCTCGTCCGAATTGCGCCGTTGGAAGGCAGTGACCAGCGTCAGCGCACCGTCAAAGATCGCATAGGCTCCGAAGACCAGCAGCAGAGCAAACACCGTCAGGCCGGGCCAGATCAGAGTAACGATCCCGAACAGGATTGCCGCAATTCCTCGCAGCAGGATCAGCCACCAGTTCGCCGCCATGAGGCGCATCGTTTCGTCCATCGCAACCTCCCATGAACCATTCGTGACAGGATGATAACATGGTCGGGAAGGCTCCGGTTATTCCGGCACGAGATGAGGCGGCGTTGTGATGAAAATGCAGCTATCGCTAAGGCTTAGCCAAGGCTTTCCGGCAAGGTCAGACCGCGCAGGATTTCGGAGGCAGGCATCGGACGCTTGCCTTCGCGCTGCGCCTCGAGGATTTCGATGGCCCCCTCGCCGCAGGCAATGACAAAGCCCGTGATGACCTGTCCTGCCACACCCGAACCTTCGGTCAGGCGCGAGCGCAGCAGCTTCACCCGCTCTTCCCCGATCATGCACCATGCGCCGGGGAACGGGGAAAGCGCGCGGATCTGGCGGTCGATCTCGGTGGCCGGTCGGTTCCAGTCGATGCGGGCCTCGGCCTTGTCGATCTTGTTGGCATAGGTCACGCCATCGGCCGGTTGCTGCGTGGCGGGCAAGGGCAGGTTTTCAAGCGTGCGGGTGATCAGTTCAGCCCCCATCGCGGACAGGCGGTCATGCAGATCCGCCGTGGTGTCCTGAGGTCCGATCAGCGTGCGGGTTTCGGCCAGAACCGGCCCGGTATCCAGCCCCGCCTCCATCTGCATGATGGCGACACCGGTTTCGGCATCGCCCGCCATGATCGCGCGGTGGATCGGGGCGGCACCGCGCCAGCGTGGCAGCAGCGAGGCATGGATGTTCAGGCAACCAAGTCGCGGCGCGTCCAGCACGGCTTGCGGCAGGATCAGGCCGTAAGCGACGACCACGGCGACATCGGCATCCAGCGCGGCGAATTCTGCCTGATCCTCGGGGGATTTGAGACGTTCGGGGGTGCGGACGGGCAGACCCAATTCATCAGCGGTACGATGGACCGGAGAGGGGCGCGGCTTTTGCCCGCGACCGGCGGCGCGGGGCGGTTGCGAATAGACCGCGACGACCTCGTGGCTGGCGGCAATCGCGCGCAGCGCAGGTACCGAGAAATCCGGAGTTCCCATGAAGATGACGCGCATATGCTTTGGCCCCTTACCTATGTCGCGCTTGTCATATCTTCGGTTTGGCGGATTCAAAACCCTTGAGGAAGTCGGTCACCAGCTTGGTCGCCTTGTCGCGGGCGGGCTGATTGAATTCGAGCGGGGAAAGGGACGAGCGTTCGCGCTGGTCGAAACCGTGATCGGTGCCGGCCAAAGTCGTGACATTGATGCCGACGCCTTTTCCCGCCAGTTTGTCGGCCATTTTGCGGCAGGCCTCGGGGTCGGTGATACTGTCTTTCTGCGCAAGGATCATCAATCCGGCAGTGCCTTCGGGCCAGCGGCGTTCCTCGCCGCTGCTCAGAATGCCGCAATAGGGGTAAAGCAGCACGACCGGACCGATCTGGGCCGCAAGGCTGGCGGGCTTGTCTGGCCATGCCGTGAGCCCCGGCGGCGGGGTGTTTTTGGTTAGCCCCGCCATGAACTCCATCGCGGTCCAGCCGCCATGTGAGGCGCCAAGGATCAAGGTGTCGTCGGGTTCGATGCCGGACATCCGGTGCATGGCGGTCAGTGCAACGGCAAGATCCCCCGCACGCTCTGCCCCTGGAAGTATCTGTCCGGCGCAGACCGCTCGCCAAGCCTGTGCGCGGTCCAAACGGCGCGGCTCGTGGCTGTTCAGGATCATCACGGCGCGGTCCTGCTTCAGCATGACCTGCGCCCAGTAATCCATATTGTCATGCACCCCGTCGCAGCCCGACAGCAGGATCGCTGCCTTGTGGGGGCCGGGAGTCGCGGGTTGCAGGATGCGCCATGACGGGGCCAGCATTTCCAGTCGTTCGGCGGGCGTTTGGGTGATCGGCTGCCACCCCGCGGCGTTACGCGCCGTGTTCAGGCCGAGTATCGCCAGAATGATTGCAACACCTGCACCTGCACCCATCAGGATCAGCCGTTTTTGCATCCGAGCAGCCCGTCCTTGCCGCATTTCGCCTTCAGCCGCGCGGTATCCGCTGCCGTCCAGTTTTCGGGCGCGGTGACCGCGACCCATCCGTCGATATATTCCTCGGCATCGTAGGTATGACCGAAGCCCGGTGGCGTCGAGGTCGAAACCGCCATGTCCACGGCCAGCTGCAACTGGGTGACAATCGGGGTGAAGTTCAGGAAAGGTGAGACATCCGGCGCGGGCGGTTCATACATCCATTCCGGCGCGCGCCAAAGCGAGGTGGCGTTGTAGAACACGATCGCGTCGCTGGCGTGTTGCAGATACAGGATGCGCAGCCGTCCCCAAGGCTTGCCCGAGCGGTCGGGCGGCGCGAACTGGCTGGAATAGCGGATGACTTCGCCGTCATCCACTTCGGGAAGGATGAAGGGACTGCCGGGGCGGCGGGCATTGTTGGTCTGGCGCCACAGTTCCGACGGGAAAGGCGGGCCGACCCACAGCGCGCCCTGAATCGGCTCGTTCATCATCTGGAACGGGCTGAAGGAATACATCGACGACCACGCCCCCAGCGAGATCCCGTGCATATATAGCCGGGGTCGGGCGTCGTCGGGCATGTGCCGCCAATGTTCGTAGATCAGGCGCATGGTCGCGGTGGCCTGATCCAGCCCCGATTGGGTTTCAAAGATCAGCGCCATCGGGCTTTGCAGGTAGGAATATTGGACCGCCACCGTCGCGACATCGCCCGCATGCATGTATTCCAGCGCGTCGTAACTGGCGGGGTCCATCCAGCCGGTGCCGGTCGGGCTGGCGACGATCAGCACCTTGCGCTCGAACGCGCCTAGCCGGATCATCTCGTCCAGCGCGATCTGGGCGCGGACCTCAGGCGATTTTTCCTGCGCAAGGCCGACATAGATCCGCAGCGGTTCAAGCGCCGGACGCCCGACAAAGCCCGAGATCGCGGCGGCGCGTGGTCCGCTCAGGACGAAATCGCGCCCCGGCTTGCCCATCAGGCCCCAATCGACCTTGGAATCGGGGCCTCCCGCGCGCCAGTCTTCGATCGGGGCAGGGGTGTTCGGGTCGGTGATGTGCTGGGCTGCGGCATAGGACTGGTCGGCGATGCGGAAGGCCCAGTTGACCACGCCGTCGCGGGTGACCAGCAACACGATCACCGCCGCCAGCAGCAATCCCAGCACATTCGCGCTGGCCGAGGGGATATAGCGCGCCAACCGGTTGCGCAGCAGGTTGAACAGGCCCTGCATGCCCCGACCCAGCAGATACAGGATCAGGAATACCGCAGCCGCCAGCAGGATCATCTTGGTGGTGTTCGCGGCCTCCAGCGGCGGCATTTCCATGCGCGAACGGATGCTGTTCTGCCAGTCATCGGTCAGCGCGACGCAGCGCACCAGCAAAGCCAGCACCGGAATGGCCAATACGACATGGCAGAGCGTTGCCCAGCGGCGGGGCAACAGCGGGATCTGTAACGCCCGCCACAGCGCCAGCAGAAAGACCAGCACCAGATAGCCTGCCGCCATCGAGGTTCCGGCCAGCACGCCCTGCAATATCCAGTCGCGGGGAATCAGCGAGGGGGTCAATGAGGCTGCGGCCATCAGCAGTCCGGCCAACAAAGGAAGAATCGAAAACATAGGCCGGCGGTCCCTTTTCGATCAGGATCGGGCCTATGAATCTACGCCCGCGCTCAGGTTAGACGCGGTTTTCGCGAAAAGAAAGCGCCGCTCAGCGCCGGTTCAGCTTGTCCGATTTCGCGACCAGCATCTTGCGGCGCAAAGGCGACAGGTGATCAACATAGACCTTGCCGTTCAGGTGGTCGATCTGGTGCTGAACCGAGGTCGCCCACAATCCGACGAAATCGCGTTCCTCGATCTGACCCTGATCGTTGAGGAAGCGGACAGTCACCGCACGGGGACGCTCGATCTTGGCAAAGACGCCGGGCAGGTTGGGGCTGGCCTCGTCATGGCCGCGCATCTGGACCGAGGCGTGCAGGACCTCGGGGTTGGCCATGCGCACGGCTTGGCCGCGCTTGTCCGAGGCATCGACCACGGCCAGACGCTGCATGATCCCGATCTGCGGCGCGGCAAGCCCGACGCCTGGCATCGCATCCATGGTGTCGATCATGTCATCCCAGATCATCCGCACCGTCTCGGTGATCTCGGCCACTGGTTCGGCGGCGGTATGCAGGCGACGGTCGGAATAGGGAATGAACGGGCGGACGGTCATCGGCGGTGCTTTTCGGAAATCGTTAACTGGGACGGATCAGGCGCGGGCGCGGTCGCGCTTGAGCTTGACCATCTTGCGCGTGATCATCTGGCGCTTCATCGGACTCAGGTAGTCGATGAACAGACGGCCATCCAGATGGTCGATCTCGTGCTGGGCGCAGGTCGCCCAAAGCCCGTCGAACTCGCGCTCATGGGTCTTGCCGTCCAGCCCCAGCCATTCGACGCGCACCTCGGCGGGACGGGTCACTTCGGCATATTGGTCAGGAATCGAGAGGCAGCCTTCCTCGTAGGTGTTCAACCCTTCCGAGCCCCATGTGATCACAGGGTTGACCATCACGATGGGCTTCGGCGGTGCCTCGGGGTCTTTCTCGCAATCCATGACAAACATACGCGACAGCACGCCCACCTGCGGCGCAGCCAGACCTACGCCCGGTGCGTCATACATGGTGGCCAGCATGTCGGCGGCCAATGTCTCGATCTCGGGTGAAATGCGCGCGACGGGGTCGCACGGCTTTTTCAGCCGGGGATCGGGGTGAAGAAGGATGCTGCGCAATGTCATGCCTGTGATCTAGGGCAAGCCTTGGCCTTGCGCAACAAGCCGCTATGTTCAGGCGCACCAGAATCCGAGAGGAAACCATGACGAAACCCGACTTTGACGAGATCATCGACCGCATCGGCACCGATTGCAGCAAATGGGACGACATGCAGTCGGCATTCGGCGTTGCGCCCGAGGACGGAATCGCGATGTGGGTTGCTGACATGGACTTCCGCCCGCCCGCCTCGGTCCAGCGCGCGGTCGAAGCCATCGCCGCTCATGGTGTCTATGGCTATCCCGGTGCGAACCGCGCCTATACCGAGGCGATCCGCTGGTGGTCCGAGACACGGCATGGCTGGCAGATCCAGCCCGAGTGGATCCTGACTGTCCACGGGCTTGTGAACGGCACCGGCATCTGCATCGACGCCCTGCTGCAGCCGGGCGATGGGGTGATCCTGATGACGCCGGTCTATCACGCCTTTGCCCGCATCACCCGCGCTGCGGGCTGCGAGGTGACCGAATTCCCGCTGGCACTTGAAGGTGACCGCTACGGTCTGGACTGGGACGGTTGGGCGGTGCGCATGACCGGCCGCGAGAAGATGCTGATCCTGTGCTCGCCGCATAACCCCGGTGGTCGGGTCTGGTCCGAGGCCGAACTGCGCGAGATCGCGGATTTCTGCGTGAAGCACGACCTGATCCTGATCTCGGACGAGATCCACGCCGATATCGTCCTTCCCGGATCGCCGCGGCATCAGGTGATGGCCAATGTCGCGCCCGAGATTGCCCCTCGCCTGATCACGCTGACCGCGGCGACCAAGACCTTCAACATCGCCGGCGCCCATATCGGCAACATGATCATTGCCGACGAAGCCTTGCGCGAGCGGATCAGGCAGCGGATGGTCGCGCTGGGGATCTCTCCGGGGATGTTCGGGTTGGGCATGGTTGCCGCCTCCTATTCGCCCGAAGGGGCGGCATGGGTGGACGCACTGGTCGAATATCTGGACGGCAACCGCCGCATCTTCGACGAAGGGATCAACGCGATCCCGGGCCTGCGCTCGATGCCGCTAGAGGCGACTTATCTGGCATGGGTCGATTTCTCGGCGACGGGGATGTCGTCGGAAGAGTTCATCACGCGTGTCCAAAGCACGGCCCGTATCGCGGCGAACCATGGCGGTAGTTTCGGACTGGGCGGAGAGCACTTCCAGCGCTTCAACCTAGCCACGCCCCGTGCCCGCGTGGTCGAGGCGGTCGAACGGCTGCAGCGCGCCTTCAGCGATCTGCAATGAGACGTCTGGGGGCGCTTTTTTCTGCGCTGTGTCTGGTGGCGGTGCTTTGGGGGCTTTGGCTCCTTTGGGCACCGCAAAAGGCCACCGCACCCGTCGCGCCCCCACGACCTGCTGAGGGCTGGAGTCTTCCCGGTCTTCCACGCTTTCGGCTGCCGCATTTTGATCTGCCGCAATTCCATCTGCCTGATCTGGGATTGCCGTCGATCCAACCCAAGCCGGTTCCGGAACTGCCTATCACCTCACCGGTCGAGCGGATCCTGATCGAAAAGGCGGCGCGTAAGATGACGGTCTTTCAGCGGAACGGTGGTTCACGCACGTTCCGTATCGCGTTGGGGTTTTCGCCCGATGGCGATAAATCCAGACAAGGCGATGGCCGCACGCCCGAAGGGACGTTTCATATCGACCGATTGAACCGGCAAAGTGCCTATCATCTGTCCCTGGGGCTGGATTACCCTCAGAGGCGCCACCGCGAGGCCGCGCGGAAGGCGGGATATGATCCGGGCGGCGATATCATGATCCACGGCCAGCCGAACCAGATCGCGGATGGCTTCAAGGTCAAGGGTGATTGGACGGCTGGCTGCATTGCCCTGACCAATCCCGAGATCGAAGAGATCTTCGCCCATGCAGCCATTGGCACACAGGTCGAGATCCGCCCGTAAGCGTTGCATAGCTGCATCTTGCTACGGCATTTGCCCGAGGATAAGGCAGTGCCATGACCTACGACCGTTATGCCCCGCATCTGCGTGCGACTCTCGCGCTCGGCCTGCCGCTTGTCGGCAGCCATCTCGCGCGCATGGCCATAGGGGTGGCCGATACCGTGATGATCGGGCGCTACGGCGTCGAGGAACTGGCCGCGCTGGTGATCGCCACCTCGTTCTTCCACATCCTGTTTTTTCTGGGCATGGGCTTCGGCATCGGCGTGATGGGTCTGATCGCCGCCGCCATTGCGCGCGGCGATGAAACCGAAGTGCGGCGTTCGGCTAGGATGGCGTTGTGGCTGTCGATAGCCCATGCGCTTCTGGTCATGCCGGCTATGTGGTATTCGGAACCCATCCTACTGGCCATCGGTCAGGAGCCGGTCGTCGCCCATTTTGCGCAGCAATATCTGCGGATCGCGGGTTTCGGCATGCTCCCGGTGCTTTGCGCTCTGACGTTGAACAGCTACCTTGCCGCGATGGAGCGTACGCAGGTCGTCCTGTGGATCACCCTGATCGGATTGCCGGTCAATATCTTCCTGAACTGGGTTCTGATCTTCGGTCGTCTGGGGGCGCCCGAACTGGGCGTCGAGGGGGCCGCGATTGCCTCGCTGACGGTGCAATTGCTGCAGATGGTGGCGTTGATCGCCTATGCCGCATGGCTGCCGGCGGCGCGCAAATATCACCTGTTCCAGCGCTTCTGGAGGCCGGATTGGGCCGAGCTGAAAGCTGTTTTTGTGCTGGGCTTGCCAATCGGCCTGACCATGCTGGCCGAGGGCGGGCTGTTTGTCGGCTCGAATGTGATGATGGGCTGGATCGGCACGCGCGAACTGGCCGCGCATGGCATTGCCCTGCAACTTGGCGCGATCACCTTCATGCTGCATCTGGGCATGTCGAACGCGGCCACCGTGCGCGTCGGTCAGGCGATGGGTCGTGGTGACAGGACGGGTATGCGCGATGCTGCGGTGACAGTGACGATGGTATCCTTTGCCTTTGCCCTGATCGCGGTCGCGGCGTTCCTGCTGTTCCCGCGCACGTTGGTCGGGTTGTATCTGGACGCGAATAATCCCGAAACTCCGGTCCTGCTCGAAATCGGCGCGGGGCTGATGTTCTATTCGGCGCTGTTCCAGTTGACCGATGCGATGCAGGTCATCGGGCTGGGCCTTTTGCGCGGAGTGCAGGATACGCGGGTTCCGATGGTGATCGCGGTGATCAGCTATTGGCTGGTCGGGATACCGGTTGCCTACGGGTTGGCATTCGTCATGGGCGTCGGTCCGGCAGGGCTTTGGTTGGGACTTGTGGCTGGCCTGACCGTGGCGGCGATCTTGCTGATGCGACGCTTCTGGCAGGGGCATGCGCGCGGGGACTGGACCCCGGCGCAAGCCCCGGTCTAGGTTGGCGGCGACTAGCTCAGGAGGTTCGCCATGCGCCCGGTATTCGTTCAGTTCCGTTGCACACCCGGCAAGACCTATGAGGTTGCCGATGCGATCTATGACCGCGAAATCGTCAGCGAGTTGTATTCGACCTCGGGTGATTTCGATCTGATCGCCAAGATCTATGTGCCCGAGGATCAGGACGTCGGCAGGTATCTTGCCGAGCAACTCTTCGATATCCCGCATATTCTGCGCACGCTGACCACGATGACGTTCAAGGCGTTCTGATCGGGGCAGGGGCTTCGCGCCCTGCGCGAGGGTCCGGATCGTTCCGGAAACACGGATGCCTGATGTTGCGGCCTCTTGCATAGGGTCGGGATTTGCGGTTCTGGTTCCCGCATGACGAGACTTCGCTTTGCCCCGATCCCCGCCGGTCTGCCTGCCACGGTGCCCTTTACCGGTCCCGAAACGCTGGAGCGTCGCCGCGGCGTACCTTTCGTCGCACGTCTGGGCGCCAACGAGAACGGCTTCGGACCTTCGCCGAAGGCGGTCGAGGCCATGGCGCGGGCCTGCGCTGAGGCATGGAAATACGGTGATCCCGACAACCACGATCTTCGCGAGGCACTGGCCGCGCATCATCGCGTCGCGCCTGAAAACATCATGGTGGGTGAGGGGATCGACGGGCTGTTGGGGGTGTTGGTCCGCCTGACGGTCGCACAGGGAGATGTCGTGGTGACCTCGGACGGAGCCTATCCGACCTTCAACTTCCATGTCGCCGGTTTTGGCGGGCTGCTCCACAAGGTTCCCTATCGCGACGACGCCGAAGACCCGCAGGCCCTGACCGCCGCCGCTCGCGACGTCGGGGCGCGTCTGGTCTATCTGGCCAACCCCGACAATCCGATGGGCAGTTGGCACTCCGGTGCGCTGATCGAAGCTGCGCTGGACGAACTCTCGGCGGATTCGCTGCTGGTCCTTGATGAAGCCTATGCGGAATTCGCGCCCGATGACGCGATCCCCCAAATAGACCCCGAAGATGATCGCGTGATCCGGTTCCGGACTTTCTCGAAAGCATATGGTTTGGCGGGGGCGCGCATCGGCTATGCCATCGGACCGGCCAAGCTGATCGCGGGTTTTGATCGCATCCGCAACCATTTTGGCGTCAACCGTACGGCGCAGATCGGTGCCTTGGCTGCGTTGCAGGACAATGACTGGCTTGAGCAAACCCGACGCAATGTCGGTGCAGCACGCGAGCGCATTTCGGCCATTGCCCAAGACAACGGTCTCACGGCCCTGCCGTCCGCCACCAATTTCGTGACGATAGATTGTGGGGCGAATGGCGATTTCGCCCGCAAGGTCTTGGCCGGCCTGTCTGATCTTGGCATTTTTGCCCGGATGCCGGGGACTGCGCCGATGGATCGCTGCATCCGCATCTCTTGCGGTCCCGAAGCCGAGATGGCCGCCTTCGCCGAGGCGCTGCCGATCGCGCTGGCTAAAGCGCGCGAGGTCTGATCCCCGCGCGGTCAGCCTTGACCGCTACTCCAATGGCAGGGCCGTCGTCGCCTTGAGTTCCTCCATCGAGAGCAAGGCGGTGACGTTGTGGATTTTCACCTCCGAGATCAGCGCCTGATAGAAGCGGTCATAGGCACGCGCGTTCCGGACCCGGACCTTCAGGATATAGTCGATATCTCCGGCCAGACGGTGGGCCTCGATCACTTCGGGTCGGGCGCGGACGGCGGAAAGAAATTTGCGCGCCCAGTCGGGGTCGTGCTCGCTGGTCCGGATCAATACGAAGAAACACGCATCCAGACCAAGTGAATCCGGGTCGAGCAATGCGACCTGTCCACGGATGACGCCTGCCTCGCGCAATTTGCGAATCCGGTTCCAGACGGGGGTCTTCGACGCCCCGACTCGGGCCGCGATGTCGTCCAGTGACAGGGTCGCGTCCTCCTGCAACAGGGACAGGATTTTGCGATCAGTGTCATCCAGCCGTGTCGGTGTTTGTCTGTCTTGGCTCATTGCGAAATTTGGTCCTGTATGGCCGCCCGTCGGCTGGAACCTGTTTCTTATTTCTGTGCCCCACTCGTCAATACAGGGAAGAATTTTCTATATATGGCTGACCCATTCCGAAAGGCACAAGGCCATGTCCAAGACCTTCACCCCCTCGATCGCAACGCCCGCCGTCATTACCGCCAATGATCTGCGCATGGGCCATTGCGTCTGGATGCGTGACGGTGGCTGGACCGCCGACCCGCGCGAAGCGCAGCTTTTCGAAGACGAGGCGATTGCCGATCTCGCCATGCTCGACGCGATCGGTCAGGCGAATATCGTCGTCGGCCCCTATCTGGCCGAGGCCAAGCGCGGCGCAGACGGCCGCCCCGAGCCGACCCATTTCCGCGAGGCCTTCCGCCGCCGCGGCCCGTCCAACTACTTCCATGGCATCCAAGCCGAACTCGAGGCCAGCAATGTTTGACGCCCGCCCCCAGCATAACGAGTACCTGCGCTATCGTGCGCAGCAGTTCCGTAGCCAAGTCGAGCGTCGGCTGGATGGCAGCCTGACGGAAGACGAGTTCCGCCCGCTGCGCCTGATGAACGGCGTCTATCTGCAGCTTCACGCCTATATGCTGCGCGTGGCCATTCCTTACGGCACGATCAGCCCGGACCAGATGCGTACCCTCGCGCTGCTGGCCGAGAAATGGGACAAGGGCTACGGCCATTGGACCACGCGTCAGAATATCCAGTATAACTGGCCGAAACTGGTCGATATTCCCGATATGCTGGACGCTTTGGCCGATGTCGGCCTGCATGCGATCCAGACCTCGGGCAACACGATCCGCAACGTGACGACGGATGCCTTTGCCGGTGCCGCCGCCGACGAAATCATCGATCCGCGCCCCTATGCCGAGGTGCTGCGCGCTTGGTCCACCGATCACGCCGAATTCCAGTTCTTGCCGCGCAAGTTCAAGATCGCCATTTCTGGCGGCGAGAAGGACCGCGCGGTCATCGCCGCCCATGACATCGGTCTGCGGCTGCGCCGCAACGAGGCGGGCGAGTTGGGCTTCCAGGTCTGGATCGGCGGCGGACTGGGCCGCACCCCGATCCTTGGTCAGGTGGTCCGCGAGTTCCTGCCCGAGGCAGACCTGCTTCCTTACGTCGAGGCGATCATCTCGACCTATAACCTCGCCGGTCGCCGCGACAACAAATACAAGGCCCGCATCAAGATCACCGTCGCCGAGCGCGGCCTTGACGTGATGCGCGAGGAAATCGAGGCCGAGTTCCTTGTCCGCCGCGCTGTCTTCACCGGCGTCGATCAGGATCTGGTCGCCGAGTTCAAGGCGGTCTATGCCGCCCCCGCCTTCCGCAATGCCGAAGACGGCGACTACGAAGAACGCCGCGCCGCCAATGTCGGCTTCCGCAGTTGGACCGATACCAACCTGCAGGCCCACAAGGCACCGGGCTATGCCAGCGTCATGGTGACCTTCAAGGCTCCGGGCCAGACGCCCGGCGATGCCTCGGCCGCGCAGATGAACCTGCTGGCCGATCTGGCCGAGCGTTACGGCCATAGCGACCTGCGCATCAGCCATGACCAGAACGTCGCCCTGCCGCATGTCCATAAATCAGACCTGTTCGCGCTTTACAGCGAGCTGAAGGCGGCTGGCCTCGCCACCGCCAATGCCGGGCTGATCAGCGATATCGTCGCCTGCCCGGGCATGGATTACTGCGCGCTGGCCACCGCCCGCTCTATCCCGATCGCGCAAGAAATCGCCGATCATTTCCGCGCCCGCGACATCGAGGATGAGATCGGCAAGATCGACATCCGCATCTCGGGTTGCATCAATGCCTGCGGCCATCACCATCTGGGCCATATCGGCATCCTCGGTCTGGACCGTGCGGGCGTCGAGAATTACCAGATCACGCTGGGCGGCGACGGCTATGACATTCCGGCCATCGGCCAGCGCCCCGGCGCGGGTTTCCCCGCCGAGGAGGTGGTCCCGGCCATCGACCGCATCATCAATACCTATCTGGACCTGCGCGACTCGGTCGAGGAACGCTTCATCGACGCCTATCGTCGCGTGGGGGCAGCACCGTTCAAGGCGGCGCTGTATCCGGTCAATGCTTGATGGCAGCCTGGATGATCGCGCAGCGCTTCTGAACGACCGTTACAAGCATCACGCCGCGACCGAAGTGTTGCGGCGGGCGCTGAACGATCCCGATCTGGGCCGGGTGACGCTGGTTTCCAGCTTTGGATCAGAATCGGTCGTGCTGCTGCATATGGTCTCGTTCGTGGCGCCGGGCACGCCGGTCCTGTTCATCGACACGCAGATGCTGTTCCCCGAGACGTTGGATTACCAGCTTGAGGTCTCGGAAAAGCTGAAGCTGACCAATGTGCAGGTGGTCCGCGCCTTGGACAGCGAGGTCGCGCTGAACGATCCCGACGGCACGCTGCATCAGTTCAGCACCGATTCCTGCTGCGACCTGCGCAAGACCATTCCGCTGGAGCGCGAGTTGGGCAAGTTCGACGCCTGGATCACCGGCCGCAAGCGGTTCCAAGGCGGCGAGCGTCAGGAGTTGCAGTTCTTCGAGGCCGAGCCTCCGGCGCGGTTGCGGATCAACCCCTTGGCGCACTGGCGCAAGGAAGACGTTCAGGACTATATGGCCGAGAACAACCTGCCGCGTCACCCGCTGGTCGCCAAGGGCTATGCCTCGATCGGCTGCGCGCCTTGCACCTCGCCGGTGAAGCCCGGCGAGGACCCCCGCGCCGGTCGCTGGCGCGGCAGCCAGAAGACCGAATGCGGCATCCATTTCATCGGCGGCAAGATGGTCCGCGCAGGAGCAAATTCATGAGCGATTTCTACCTTGTCCGCGATGACGGCTTCCACCCTTTCGACGCCACGCAAGATGGGGCCGAGCCGGTTTCCCTTGCCCCGGATGTTGATCCGGCGAGTTTGGGTGACTATCTTGGGCATGATCTTCTTGCCATCGAGTTTCCCTCTTTCAGCGATGGGCGCGGCTTCACGCTGGCGCGTCTTCTGCGTGAAAAGGGCTACAAGGGGCGGCTTCGCGCCGTGGGCGGGCTGATTGCCGACCAATATGCCATGGCACGCCGCGTCGGTTTCGACGAGGTGCGCATTTCCGCAGCGCTCGCCCAACGCCAGCCGCAGGAGCAATGGCTTTACCGCGCCGACTGGCAGCAATGGGATCACCGTTCGCGCCTTGCCGGCTGAGCTTGCCGGGGTTTCCCCCAGCTTCCTGATGACTTAGATAAACCGGGACCCTGACATGACACTGGATCTCTCCGTGGCCGACGCTGCCGTGAAACCCGCCAAGACCCTGCCCGATGCGCAGACCGTGACCTCGGTCCAGCATTGGAGCGATACGCTGTTCTCGTTCCGCGTGACGCGTCCTGCCAGCCTGCGCTTCCGCTCGGGCGAGTTCGTGATGATCGGCCTGCCGGGTGATAACGGCAAACCGATCCTGCGCGCCTATTCCATCGCCTCGCCCAATTGGGACGATGAGCTGGAATTCTATTCGATCAAGGTGCCGGACGGGCCGCTGACCTCGAAGCTGCAGCTGATCCAGCCGGGCGATGAGATCATCCTGCGCCCTAAACCGGTCGGCACGCTGGTGCTGGACGCGCTGCTGCCCGGCAAGCGGATGTGGTTCCTTGCCACCGGGACGGGCCTTGCGCCCTTCGCCTCGCTGATGCGCGACCCGGAGACCTATGAGCGCTACGAGCAGGTCATCATGATGCATACCTGCCGCACCGCCGAGGAACTGACCTATGGCCGCGAGCTGGTCGAGAACCTGAAGCATGACGAGCTTCTGGGTGAGATCTATGGCGAGGACTTCGCCAAGCGTCTGCTCTACTACCCGACCACGACCCGCGAAGAGAGCCCCTTCATGGGCCGGATCACCGACAACCTGACCTCGGGCAAGGTGTTCGAGGATCTGAACCTGCCGCCGATGGATGTGGCGAATGACCGCGCCATGGTCTGTGGCAGCCTTGCCTTCAACGTCGACGTCAAGGCGGTGCTGGAAGGCTTTGGCCTGCGTGAAGGCGCGAACAGCGACCCGAAGGAATTCGTGGTCGAGAAGGCTTTCGTCGGCGAAGGCGTGTGATTTCGGCGGGGGCGTTTCGCCCCCGTTTTTATGCTTTTGCGGTCCGTTGAGCTTCCTCGCGGGCCGTTTCGCCTTCTACGGGAATCTTGACCCCAAAGACGGCGAGCGTTGACAGTTCGCCGGGGGATGCCCATTTTCCCCGCCCGAATCATCTCGAAGGATTGCCCATGCCTGTCGTCGTCGTCGAATCTCCGGCCAAGGCCAAGACGATCAACAAGTACCTTGGCGACGATTATACGGTTCTCGCGTCCTTTGGGCATGTGCGGGACCTGCCGCCCAAGGATGGCAGCGTCGATCCCGAAGCCGATTTCGAAATGAAATGGGAAGTCGCCTCGGATTCGAAAAAGCACGTCAAGGCGATCAAGGATGCGCTGGCCTCGGACCCGAACCTGATCCTTGCTACCGACCCCGATCGCGAGGGCGAGGCAATTTCATGGCACCTGCTTGAGACGCTGGCCCCGGCGCTGAAGAAGGGCGCACAGGTCAGCCGCGTAACCTTCAACGCGATTACCAAGAATGCCGTGACCGAGGCCATGGCGGCCCCGCGCCAGATCGATCAGCCGCTGGTCGATGCCTATCTGGCACGCCGCGCGCTGGATTATCTGGTCGGCTTCAACCTGTCGCCCGTGCTGTGGCGCAAGCTGCCCGGCGCGAAATCGGCGGGCCGCGTGCAGTCGGTCGCCCTGCGGGTCATCGTCGACCGCGAAATGGAGATCGAGGCATTCAGGGCCCGCGAATATTGGTCGGTCCATGCCAAGCTTGCGACCCCGCGCGGCGATCAGTTCGATGCGGCGCTGACCGTCTATGGCGGCAAGAAGCTTGAGCGCTTCGACATCGCGACCGAGAAGGACGCGATGCTGGCGGTCTCGGCCATCGCGAGCCGCGATCTGAAGGTCGCGAGCGTTACCGCGAAACCGGCCAGCCGGAACCCGTGGCCGCCCTTCATGACCTCGACCTTGCAGCAAGAGGCCAGCCGCAAGCTGGGCCTTGGCGCGCGGGCCTGCATGTCGGCGGCGCAGCGGCTGTATGAAGCGGGCCACATCACCTATATGCGGACCGACGGTATCGACATGGCCCCCGAAGCCGTGATGTCGGCGCGCGACGCGATCAAGAAGCGTTTCGGCGAGGAATACCTGCCGTCGAGCCCGCGCATGTACAAGAACAAGGCCAAGAACGCGCAAGAGGCCCATGAATGTATCCGCCCGACGGATATGTTCATGTCGCCCGACAAGCTGCCGGTGTCCGACAAGGACCAGAAGGCGCTGTATGACCTGATCTGGAAGCGCACGATTGCCAGCCAGATGGAATCGGCCCGGATGGAGCGCACGACCGTCGAGATCGCCTCGGATGACGCGCAGGTGGGTCTGCGCGCCAATGGGCAGGTCATGATGTTCGACGGCTTCCTGAAGGTCTATGATCAGGGCCGCGACGATGAGGAAGACGAGGACTCGCGCCGCCTGCCGCTGGTCAAGGAAGGCGAGAAGGCCGACAAGCGTTCCGTCAGCCCCGAGCAGCATTTCACCCAAGCCCCGCCGCGCTATACCGAGGCGACGCTGGTGAAGCGCATGGAAGAGCTGGGGATCGGTCGCCCCTCGACCTATGCCTCGATCGTCACGACCATTCAGGACCGCGACTATGTCCGCAAGGAACAGAACCGCCTGATCCCCGAGGACAAGGGGCGGCTGGTCACGATCTTCCTGCTGAAATATTTCCCGCGCTATGTGAGCTACGATTTCACGTCGAGCCTTGAAGGCGAGTTGGACGACATCTCCTCAGGCGAGCGCGCCTATCGCGAGGTGCTGCGCCGCTTCTGGAAGGATTTTACGGCTGCGCTGGAAGGGACTTCCGAACTGCGGATCGGTGAGGTGCTGGAGGCGATCGACGAGGCGCTGGCCCCGCATTTGTACCCGGCGCGTGCCGACGGGACCGATCCGCGCGAATGCCCGCTGTGCCACAAGGGGCGGCTGCATCTGAAGACGGCGCGTTCGGGCGGGGCCTTCATCGGCTGCACCAACTATCCCGAATGCCGCTTTACCCGCCCGATCAGCAGCCCCGAGGGCGAGGTTGTCGGCGATGCGGTGCTGGGCACCGACAATGGCGACGAGATCAGCCTGAAGAATGGCCGCTTCGGGCCTTATGTCCAGCGCGGCGAGGCGACGGCGGAAGTGCCGAAACCGCCGCGTGCTTCGGTGCCGAAGGGCTGGGATCTGGCCTCGGTCGATCTGGAGCGGGCCTTGGCGCTGCTGGCGCTGCCGCGCGAGATCGGCGCGCATCCCGAGGATGGCGTGGCCGTCGAAGCCGGGATCGGTCGCTATGGTCCCTATGTGAAGCATGGCGCGAAATATGTGAACCTGCCCGATGTCGATGAGGTCTTTACCATCGGCATGAACCGCGCGGTCGAGGTTCTTGCCTCGAAAGTGGTGCGGGGCAGGGCGGCGGCAGCCGCGCCTTTGGTCGAGCTGGGCGAGCATCCCGAGGGCGGCCCGGTGCAGGTTCTGGCCGGGCGCTATGGGCCTTATGTCAAATGGGGCAAGGTCAACGCGACGCTGCCGCGCGATCTGGAGCCAGAGGCGGTCTCGCTGGAGCGCGCGCTGGAGCTGATCACCGAAAAGGCCGGCAAGACCAAGAAACCGGCGAAGAAGGCCCCGGCCAAAACCGCCGAGAAAAAGCCCGCCGCCAAGAAGGCCGCCACCAAGACTGGCACCAAGACCGCCGCCAAGAAGCCTGCCGCGAAGAAGGCGGCGACCAAGGCACCGAAGGCCGAGTAATCCGGCAATTTCGACATGTCCTGCCTCGAACGCGATCCGTTCGGGGCGGGATTTTTCATGCCGCGGTGCGGCGCGTTGACTTCGCATCCCATCCCCGCCAAAAATTTCTGAACTTCATGCGGAGGAGCGGATGAAAAAGATCTATGGCAGCGCGGAGGCCGCGCTGGAGGGAGTCTTGCAAGACGGGATCCTGATTGCGGCGGGGGGCTTCGGGCTCTGCGGCATTCCCGAATTGCTGATCGGCGCGATCCACAAATCGGGCGTCAAGGACCTGACCATTGCCAGCAACAATTGCGGCGTGGACGGGTTCGGCTTGGGCATCCTGCTCGACTCGCGCCAGATCAGGAAGATGATCTCGTCCTATGTCGGCGAGAATGCGGAATTCATGCGCCAGTATCTGTCGGGCGAGCTGGAGCTGGAATTCAACCCTCAGGGCACTTTGGCCGAGCGGATGCGGGCGGGCGGTGCGGGTATTCCCGGTTTCTACACCAAGACCGGCGTCGGCACGGTCATCGCCGAGGGCAAGGAACACAAGGATTTCGACGGCGAGACCTATATCCTTGAACGCGGTCTGGTCGCCGATCTGGCCATCGTGAAGGGCTGGAAGGCGGATGAAAGCGGCAATGTGGTCTTTCGCAAGACCGCGCGCAACTTCAACGTTCCGGCGGCGAAATGCGGGCGCGTCTGCATCGTCGAGGTCGAGGAAATCGTCCCGACCGGTAGCCTTGATCCGGATGCGATCCACTTGCCGGGTATCTATGTCCACCGCCTGATCCAAGGCGCGCATGAAAAGCGCATCGAACAGCGCACCACCCGCAAGAAGGAGACCGCGTGATGCCTTGGGATCGGAACCAGATGGCTGCCCGCGCCGCGCAGGAATTGCAGGACGGCTGGTATGTGAACCTTGGCATCGGCATCCCGACGCTGGTCGCGAACTACATTCCCGAGGGCGTCGAGGTCACGCTGCAATCGGAAAACGGCATGTTGGGCATCGGCCCCTTTCCCTTTGAGGGCGAAGAGGACCCGGACCTGATCAACGCGGGCAAGCAGACCGTAACGGCTTTGCCGCAGACGGCCTTCTTTGACAGCTCGGAAAGCTTTGCGATGATCCGCGGCGGCAAGATCGCCATGGCAATCCTTGGCGCGATGGAGGTCTCAGAGACGGGTGATCTGGCGAACTGGATGATCCCCGGCAAGCTGGTCAAAGGCATGGGCGGCGCGATGGATCTGGTCGCGGGCGTCAAACGCGTCGTGGTGGTCATGGATCACACCAACAAGGCGGGCGAATCCAAGGTGCTGAAATCCTGCACCCTGCCGCTGACTGGCCAAGGCGTCGTGAACCGCATCATCACCAATCTGGGGGTGCTGGATGTGGTCGAGGGCGGGTTGAAAATCGTCCAGACCGCCGATGGCGTGACCGAGGCCGAACTGCGCGCATCGACCGAGGCGACCATCGTCGGTTGAGCTTTCGATCCGATCGCATTAGGGGGCGGCTTGCCCCCTGATGCAGCTTGGCTGCCGATTCCCCTTGGGCATCCGAAGAAAAAGGAACGCAGCGTGCTTGGCCCGGACGAGATCACAGGACTTTTCACCCGCGACGGACGCTATCTTTGCGCGCGCTGGGGCAGACCGGTCGCTCCGGTCATTTTCGGCCTGTCGGATGAGACGCTGGAGATATTTCGCAGCGTGACCCGCACGGCTTTGGCCCATGCCGTTCACTCCATCGTTGAGACTGACCCCGAAATGGGTGCGAACCTGATGATGTTCTTCGTCCGTGACTGGGACGATCTTGAGGATATACCCGACCTCGCACAATTGACCGGCCAATCCGACCTGCCCGAACGGCTGAAATCGGGCAAGGCGGACCAGTACCGCATCTTCCGCTTCGACGCCGATGGCGGCATCCGTGCTTGCATGACCTTCGTGAATATGGGCGGCAAGCTAGCCGATGCCCATCCGGCGGAATTGGCCGAGGCGATGATGATGCGCGCCATGCTGACCTTTGCCCGCGAAGTCAACCCGTCGGCGGCACTGGCCGAGTTGATCCGTGCCGCCTATGATCCGGTCATGCCCGTCGCGGCCACGGACCCCTCGCATGCGCTGCGCCTTGCCGCGCGCCTGCCGCGTCGCTGAAAGGAACCCGCCATGCACCAGTTCCCCGTCCGCGTCTATTACGAGGATACCGACCTTGCAGGCATCGTCTATTACGCGAATTACCTGAAATTCATCGAGCGCGCCCGCAGCGAATGGCTGCGCGCCGTTGGCGTTGATCAGGTCGCGATGAAGTCCGAGGGGCTCGTCTTTGTCGTGCGCCGCATCGAGGCGGATTACATTGCTCCGGCCCGTTTCGACGACAACCTGACGGTCCATTCCAGCATTCACGAGATGGGTGCCGCGCGGATCACCATGTGCCAGAAGGTGCGGCGCGGGGACCAGTTGCTGTTCTCGGCGGTGGTGACGCTGGTCTGCATCACCGAGGCTGGCCGTCCCGTGCGCCTGCCTAAAGATGTGACCTCACGGTTCGTCGATACCGAATCCCGTTGTTCCTGACGCAGAATTGACGTGAGCGGGCTTTGTCTGGCCGCGTCGTTCTGCTAATCGGCAGGCGAGAAGCCGCGCTGCAGCGGCCAAATTCACAGGCCTGATTCATGGAACAACTCGCCGGAGCCGGTCAGCCGGTCGACTTTTCTCTGATCGCGCTATTTGCGCGCGCGTCGCTGACCGTCCAGATCGTGATGGTGATGCTGATCCTCGCCTCGTTCTGGGCCTGGGCGATCATCATCCAGAAATTCATCAGTTACGGTGCCGCCAAACGCGAGGCCGATCGCTTTGACCGCGTCTTCTGGTCGGGCCAGCCCTTGGACGATCTGTTTGATCGTGTCGGCGAGGATCCTTCGGGCGCGTCCGAACGCATCTTTGCCGCTGGCATGACCGAGTGGCGTCGCAGCCACCGCGACGATGGCGGGTTGATCGCCGGGGCGACCGCTCGGATCGACCGCGCGATGAATGTCGCCATCAACCGCGAGAACGACCGCCTGACCCGTGGGCTACCTTTCCTTGCCACCGTCGGCTCGACCGCGCCGTTTATCGGGCTGTTCGGTACGGTCTGGGGCATCAAGACCGCGTTCGAGGAGATCGCCATCTCGCAGAACACCTCGCTGGCCGTGGTCGCACCCGGTATCGCCGAGGCGCTGGTTGCAACCGCACTGGGCCTGCTGGCGGCAATTCCGGCGGTGATTTTCTATAACAAGCTCAGTTCCGATTCCGATCGCCTTGTCGGCAATTACGAATCGTTCTCGGATGAGTTCTCGACCATTCTCTCGCGCCAGTTGGACGACGAATAATGGGCGCGGGGGTCGTCAAAAGGGGACGTCGGGGCAGGGGGCGCGCCAAGTCCCAGCCCATGGCCGAGATCAACGTCACGCCCTTTGTGGACGTGATGCTGGTGCTTTTGATCATCTTCATGGTCGCGGCTCCGCTGCTGACTGTAGGAGTTCCGCTGGAACTGCCCAAGACCGCCGCCCAATCCGTTCCTGCCGAACCCGAGGAGCCGCTGTCGGTCTCGATCTCGCCCGAGGGGCCGATTCTGGTGATGACTTCGGAAGTGCCCGAGGACGAGTTGATCACCCGCTTGCGCGCCGTGGCCGAGGAACGTCAGAGCGACAAGATCTATCTGCGCGCCGACGGCTCGATCCCCTATGCCCGCATCATGGAGGTCATGGGCGCGCTGAACGCGGCTGGTTTCAACAACATCGTGCTGGTGACGGACACGGGTGGCCCCCGCATGGACGGCCAGAGCACCGAAGGCTAGGGCGATGGATCGCGCTGACCGCATCGGCTATTGGGTCTCGGGTGTCGCGCATGCCGGGTTGCTTGGCTTTGCGGTCGTCGGAGGCGCATTGTTCCGGCCCCAGCCGCTGGAAGCGATCCGCATGGCCGAGGTTTCGACCATGTCCGAGGCCGAGTTTCAGGCCTTGGCTTCGGCCGCCGCCGGTGCCGGGCCTGTCTCGGATGTGGCGGAAACCACGCCGGCACAACCGCAGCCCCCCGCTGATGAGGTCGTCGCGGGTGCACCCGAGGCGCAAAGCCCGCCTGAACCGGATGCCAATGCAGCCGCGCTGAGCCGTCCGACCGAGGAAGCCGAGGCGCAGCCCGATCTGTCGGATTTCCAGAACGAATCCCGTCCGGTTGCTGTCGCGACTCTTGTCCCGCAACCGAACCAGCCCAATCAGGCTGACGAGACAGCGGCGCTTCCTGCGGATGCGGCGCGGCCGAATCCGGCGCGGGAACCGGCGCAGACGCAATCGCCGGCCCCTGTACCGCAGAGATCGCAACAGGCTCCGATCGAATCGGCGCGTCCGAATGGTCGGCCGGAAGGTCTGGCCGAAGCCATCCAGGCCCGTCGCGAAGCCGCCGAAGCTGCGCGTCAGCGTGAACTGGTGCTGGCCCGCGAGGCCGAGGAAGCCGCTGCCGAAGAAGCCGCCGCCAAGCGTCGCGATGAGGCCGCTGCCAAACGCGCCGCCGAAGAACGCGCGCAGGACGAACGCCGCGAGGCCGCGCGCCGCGAAGAGGCCGAATCTGCCCGCAAGACCGCCGAAGCCGATGCGCGCGCACGCCGTCAGGCGGCCGCCGAGGCTGCGGATGCTGACGCGCGTAAAGCCGCCGAAGCTGCCGAGAAAAAACGTGCCGCCGAACAGCGCGCTGCCGAGGAAAAGGCAGCGGCCGCCGAGAAAGCTGCGGCGGAAAAGGCCGAAGCCGATAAACGCGAGGCTGCTGCCAAGGCCAAGAAAGAGGCGGAAAAGAAAGCCGCTGCCGAGAAGGCCGCCGAAGAGAAGCGCGTCGCGGAAAAGAAGGCCGCCGAGAAAGCTGCCGCTGAAGCCAAGGCAAAGGAAAAGGCCGAAGCCGAGCGCAAGGCCGCCGAAGCCGCCGAGAAGAAGGCCGCATTGGCCGAGGCCAAGAAGAAGGAAGAAGGCTCGGCCGGAGCAGGCGGGGGCGGGGCTGCGGCAAATGGTCCGCCGCTGAGCCAGGGCGAGAAGGACGGTTTCCGCGTCGCCGTCGAGGCGTGCTGGAACCGTGGCTCGCTGTCGACCGAGGCCAGCCGGACCAAGGTGTCGATCAGTTTCTCGATGTCGCCGGACGGCATGCCGGAATCCGGTTCTTTGAAGATGATCAATCACAACGGCCCGTCCGATGCGGTTGCCAAGCAAGCCTACGAGGCTGCCAGACGGGCGATCCTGATGTGTGCGTCCCGCAATGGCGGCTACAAGCTGCCAGCGGAAAAGTACAATCGCTGGAAGGATATCGTCATCGACTTCAATCCAAGTGGAAGCGCCACGATCAAGTAGTGCCATGGCATACCCGAGCCGGACGCTTTAATTACCCTGCAACCAGACCTCACGAGGGCGATTCATGTTGCGTAAACTTTTCCTGACCTCCGCCTTGGCCCTTGCCGGTCTTGGCCTTGCTGCGCCTGTACTGGCGCAGGACGGCCCGCTCCGGATCGAGATCACCGATGGTGTGATCGAGCCGATGCCGTTCGCAATCTCGACCTTCCACGATGAGGGAGGCGCGGGCGAGCTGCTGTCCCAGGTCCAGAACCTGATCGCGGCCGACCTGACCGGAACGGGCCTGTTCCGCGAGATCCCGTCCACCGCCCATATCGCCCGCCCCGATGGCTTTGAAACTCCGGTCGCATACGAGGACTGGAAGGCGATCAATGCGCAGGCTTTGATCACCGGCGCGGTTCGGGTCGAGGGTGGCAAGGTCATCGTCAAGTTCCGCCTGTTCGATGTGTTCGCCGGCCAGCCTCTGGGTGACGGGATGCAGTTCGACGCCTCGACCGGCAACTGGCGTCGTGCGGCGCATAAGGCCGCTGATCAGGTCTATGCCCGCTTGACGGGTGAGGGCCCCTATTTCGACAGCCGTGTGGCGTTCGTGCAGGAAAGCGGTCCCAAGGATGCCCGTCGCAAGCGGATCGGCGTTATGGATTACGACGGTGCGAACGTGAAGTACCTGACCGACGATTCCTCGCTGGTGCTGGCGCCTCGCTTTTCGCCGGACGGGTCGAAGCTGCTTTACACGTCGTTCGTCTCTGGCTTCCCCAAGGCGATGATGCTGGACGTGAACTCGCTTGGCAGTCGCCCGTTGGCGGATCAGCAGGGTATGAGCTTCTCGCCGCGCTTCTCGCCGGATGGGCGCTGGATCGTCTATTCGCTTGAGAAGAACGGGAACACTGACATCTACCAGATGGATGCAGCCAGCGGCGCGCAGCGCCCGCTGACCAACGCTCCCTCGATCGAGACCTCGCCCAGCTTCAGCCCGGATGGCAGCCAGATCGTGTTCGAATCCGACCGCTCCGGCCAGCCGCAGCTTTACATCATGTCGGCCAGCGGCGGTGAGCCCAAGCGTATCAGCTTTGGCAGCGGTCGCTACGGCACACCGGTCTGGTCGCCCCGTGGCGACATGATCGCCTTTACCCGCCAAGAGGGCGGGAAATTCCACATCGGTGTCATGCGGACCGATGGTTCGGAAGAAAAAATGCTGACTGAATCGTTCCTTGACGAGGGCCCGACTTGGGCCCCCAATGGGCGGGTCGTGATGTTCACACGCGTGACACCGGGCGGCAATGGCGAACCGCGCTTGCATTCGGTGGACATCACGGGGCGCAACATGCGTCCGGTCAAGTTGAATGGCGCGGCCTCGGATCCCGATTGGGGTCCCTTGCTGCCGTAAACCGCGGGGACTGGACAGAGTTATGAAGATTATTGTGAAATTTGCGGCGATCGGGGCGCTGCTGACCATTGCGGCATGTTCGCGTCCGGCCCAGCAAGGGCCGCTGGTCAACGACCCCTATGCCAATATGAACCAGTCCGGCGTCGGTGTTGGCACGTTGCCCGGCACCGCCGAGCATTTCAAGGCGACAGCCGGCGACACCGTACTGTTTCCGGTGGACCAGTCGACCCTAACCCCCGAGGCTCGCACCATCCTTGCCAATCAGGCGGGCTGGCTGAACCAGAATCAGGGCTTCGCCGCCCGGATCGAGGGTCATGCCGATGAGCAGGGGACGCGGGAATACAACCTTGCACTCGGCGCGCGCCGCGCAAGCTCGGTGCAGGAATACCTGATCTCGCAGGGTGTGGCTTCGGGCCGCCTGAGCACGGTGAGCTACGGCAAGGAACGCCCGCTTGCGATCTGCTCGACCGAGGAATGCTATACCAAGAACCGCCGCGCCCAGACGGTGGTCAGCCCCGGAGCAGGCATGTGATGGGAACGCTCAAAAGCATCGTTCTCGCGGCCGGTCTGGCGCTGACGGCGCTGCCTGCCGCGGCGCAGGACCAGCAGACGCTGGCTGATATCAGGTCCGAGCTGAACCAGTTGACCGCCGATCTGCAGAACCTGCGCGGCGAGTTGGTCGCCTCGGGTCCGGCGGGCTTTGCGGCGGCGGGTGGCGACAGCGCCATCGACCGGATGAACGCGATGGAAGCGCGGCTTGCACAATTGACCGGCCAAACCGAGCAGTTGCAGAACCGCGTTGACCGCGTCGTCAAGGACGGTACGACCCGTATTGGCGATATCGAGTTCCGCCTTTGCGAAATGGAGGAAGGTTGCGATCTGGGCAGCCTGACCACACCGACGCTGGGCGAGCAGGGGGACGCATCGTCCCCGCTGCCGTCCTCGGATCAACAGGGCGCGCTGGAAAAGCCCGTCGCCACTCCCTTGGCCGGGGCCGCCACCGCGGCGGAAAAGGCCGATTTCGACCGGGCCCGGGAGGTGCTCGGTCAGGGTGACTTTCGTCGTGCTGCAGACCTCTTTGCGGCCGTCGCCCAGACCCATGCTGGCGGCCCACTAACTGCCGAAGCGCTGTTCCTTCGCGGAGCGGCGCTTGATTCAGCAGGCGACCTGCCCGCGGCGGGTATCGCTTGGCTGGAAAGCTTTGCTGCCAATCCGAATGGCCCGCAGGCGCCGGATTCGCTGCTGGGCCTTTCTCGCGCGATGAGCGCCAAGGGTGGCCCCGAGGAGGGCTGCTACTATCTGCAGGAAATTCTGGCCCGTTTTCCCGCCGCCCCGCAAGCAGCCGAGGCCGAGCGTCGGATGACCGAGGCGCAATGCGCCAGCGCCTTTGACGGTGAAGTGACGTCCGACCCCGAAATGATGGACCCCGAGGCGGCCGCGGACCTTGCCGATGGCCAGTGATCCCGACCTTTCGCGGATCAGAACCCCAACCACTCAGGACCCCGTCTTCGCAAAGAGCGGCGCCGCGTTGAACCGGTTGGCGGGCGATCTGCCCCGAATTGGGATCGCATTATCCGGAGGTGGCGATTCCACCGCCCTGATGCATTTGGCCCATGCCTGGGCGCAGGGTCGGGTGCTGATGGCGGCGACTGTGGATCATGGTTTGCGCGCCGAATCCGCCGAAGAGGCCCGTCAGGCCCATCGCGCGGCCTCAGCTTTGGGGATTCCGCATGCAACGCTGCTTTGGCAACGCGACAATGACGCGGGGAACCTGATGGCCGAGGCGCGGGACGCTCGGCTTCGGCTGCTGTCGGGATGGGCCATGCGCAACAATCTGGATGCGGTGCTGTTGGGTCATACGATGGATGATCAGGCCGAAACGCTGCTGATGCGGCTGGCGCGTGGCTCGGGCGTGGACGGGCTGGCCGGAATGGCCGATAGCCGCAGCGCCTTTGGGACGCGCTGGCTGAGGCCAATCTTGGGTGTTTCGCGGGCCGAACTGCGTGATTGGCTGACGGCACGCGGGATCGCATGGATCGACGACCCGTCAAACGAGAATGCCGATTACGACCGCGTTCGTATCCGCAAGGCATTGCAGGTGCTGGATCTTCCGGCTTTGCAGCTGGCGCAGACAAGCGCGAATATGGCGATGGCCCGCGATGCGTTGCAGGATTTTGCCATGCAGGTAGCAACGGGGGCCAAAGCGCAAAATGGCGTTTTGAGGCTGCCGCTGACCGCCTTCCGACGCGCTCCGCAGGAAATCAGACGGCGACTTCTTGTCGCAGGGCTGCGGTTTGTGACGGGCGGGGATTATCCTCCGCGACGCGAGGCCGTCCTGCATGTCCTGAACGCGCTAAACACCGCCCCGCGCATCACGCTGGACGGTGTGATCGCCGAGCCGCGTGGCGACTGGCTGCTTTTGCAGCGCGAGCCCGCAGCGGCCGCAAAGGCCATGCCCGTAGCACCGGAAGCCGGTGATGACGCGCTGTGGGACGGGCGTTGGCGTCTTGAGGGGTTGGTCGCGGGGAACGAGGTCCGCGCTTTGGGATACGAGCCGCTTCCGGCGCTGAACTGGCGGGCTTCGGGATTGACGCGCGACGAGGCCGCAGCCAGTCCCGGCGTCTGGATGGACGGCGCATTGATCGCCGCGCCGCTTCTGACAACCCATGCAAAGATTGCCGCTGTTCCGCTGCGCGGCCTGCCAGAATTCCAAGCTTTGCTCTATACTCATTGAACCTGACGCTGGAATCCCTATTTTCAGGCCAAAGCCTGTCTACCCTTGGAGGATCTGCCTTTGGGCAACGCTCGCAATATCGCCTTCTGGGTGGTGCTGTTCCTGATGATCTTGGCGCTGTTCAATTTGTTCAGCGATGGCTCGTCGCAAATGAACAGTCGCCAGATCAGCTACTCGGACTTTATCCAGCGGGTGGACTCGGATGAGGTGACCGCAGTCACCATCGACGGCGAGACGATCGGCATCACCGGCAAGGACGGAAAGCAATATTCCACCGTCCGTCCGCAAGGCGAAGAAATCGCCGACCGCCTGATCGGCAAAGGTGTCGAAGTCCGCGTCGAACGTCAGCAGCAATCCGGTTTCATGTCGCTTCTGGGCGTCTGGCTGCCCTTCCTGCTGCTCATCGGCGTCTGGATTTTCTTCATGAACCGCATGCAAGGCGGTGGCAAAGGCGGCGCGATGGGCTTTGGCAAGTCGCGCGCCAAACTGCTGACCGAAAAGCATGGCCGCGTCACCTTTGACGATGTCGCAGGCATCGACGAGGCCAAGGAAGAGCTGGAAGAGATCGTCGAATTCCTGCGCAACCCGCAGAAATTCAGCCGCCTCGGTGGCAAGATCCCGAAAGGCGCGCTGCTGGTCGGCCCGCCCGGTACCGGTAAGACCCTGCTGGCCCGTGCCATTGCGGGTGAGGCGGGTGTACCGTTCTTTACCATCTCGGGTTCGGATTTCGTCGAGATGTTCGTCGGCGTGGGTGCAAGCCGTGTCCGTGACATGTTCGAGCAAGCCAAAAAATCCGCCCCCTGCATCGTCTTCATCGACGAGATCGACGCCGTCGGTCGCGCCCGTGGTGTCGGCATCGGTGGCGGTAATGACGAACGCGAGCAGACCCTGAACCAGCTTCTGGTCGAGATGGACGGTTTTGACGCCAATGAAGGTGTCATCATCATCGCCGCGACCAACCGCAAGGACGTGCTGGACCCCGCTTTGCTGCGTCCGGGCCGCTTCGACCGCCAGATCTATGTCCCCAATCCCGACATCAAGGGCCGCGAAAAGATCCTGAGCGTTCACTCGCGCAAGGTTCCGGTCGGTCCGGATGTCGATCTGCGGATCATCGCGCGCGGTACTCCGGGCTTTTCGGGCGCGGATCTGATGAACCTCGTGAACGAAGCCGCGCTGACCGCTGCACGTCTGGGCCGTCGCTTCGTTGCCATGGAAGACTTCGAGAATGCCAAGGACAAGGTCATGCTAGGTGTTGAACGCCGCAGCATGGTCCTGACGCCCGAGCAGAAAGAAAAGACCGCCTATCACGAGGCCGGCCACGCCATTGTCGGCCTCAGCCTGCCGAAATGCGATCCGGTCTACAAAGCCACGATCATCCCGCGCGGCGGTGCGCTTGGCATGGTCGTCTCGCTGCCCGAGATGGACCGCCTGAACTACCACAAGGACGAGGCCAAGCAGAAGCTGGCCATGACCATGGCGGGCAAGGCGGCCGAGATCATCAAATACGGCGAAGAGGGCGTCTCGAACGGTCCTGCGGGTGACATCCAGCAGGCAAGCCAACTAGCCCGTGCCATGGTGATGCGCTGGGGCATGTCCGACAAGGTCGGCAATATCGACTATGCCGAGGCGCATGAGGGCTATTCCGGCAATACCGGCGGCTTCTCGGTTTCGGCGGCGACCAAGGAACTGATCGAACAGGAAGTCCATGACCTGATCGAGCAGGGTTATCAGGATGCCTACCGCATCCTGACCGAGAAAAGCCACGAATTCGAGCTGATGGCCAAAGGCCTGCTGGAATACGAGACCCTGACCGGCGAGGATATCGGCAAGATTATCCGGGGCGAACCTTTGGGTGGCGATGACGATACGCCCGGCTCGTCCATTCCCTCGGTGACCTCGATCCCGCGGGCGGGGGCGACAAGTCCTGCGGTCGATCCGGCGGCGCAGCCGCAAAGCTGAGTGCTGTATTGATAAACCCCCGATCCTAGGATCGGGGGGTCTTTGTTTCGCGGTGGTTTCCGGCTTGATCAGAGCACGAGAAGCGCCACTGCTCCCAGCGCGAGACCAAGGCCGAAACCGATATTGATGACAAAACTTGCTGCCTTCATCTGTTTCTCCTTCTGTGAACGGAGCGGCTTGCGCCTTTGCTCCAGCTGAAAGAAAAACTACGGTTCGCGCCATCAAGTTCCGCTTTGGGCGAAAAATCGCCTATCAGTCGTGTCCGTACGGCAACATTCCGCCCAGTTTTGGCGGCAGAGCGATAGTGATCAAGGAATAATCATGAAACAGGGTGAACCCGTCCTTGCCGAAAGCTCGGAGATGCCCGCGCTTCGGGCCAAGATCGACGCGCTGGACGCCGAACTAATTGCGCTTCTGGCCAAGCGGTCCGGACTGATCGATCAGGCGGCGCGGATCAAATTGCGCGAAAAGCTACCGGCGCGGATCGACAGTCGGGTCGAGGAAGTCGCGGCAAATGCCAGCCGACTTGCCACTGAGCATGGCCTCGATCCTCTACTGGCCGATCAGTTATGGCGCCTGATGATGGAGCATTTCATCGCGCAGGAAGAACGCGCCTTGGCGAAGGGTCGAACTTAGACCGGAATCATCGTGCCTTGCAGCATGGCGACATGCTTGCGGGCCTCGCCGGTGACGGCCCAGACATCGGCGGCGACGACCATGATCCGGCGACCGGCGCGAATGACCCGTCCTTCGGCGATCAGGTAATCACCGACGGCGGGGGACATGAGGTTGATCTTCATCTCGACGGTCATGACCTCGGAATCCGCTGGCATGAGACTAAGCGACGAATAGCCCGCCGCCGAATCCCCGATGCTGAAAGCCAGCCCTGCATGTCCGGCACCTTGTTGCTGCAGCGAGGTCGGCAGGATCGGGGCCTGGATGGTCACGCGTCCGGGCTCGATGCTGGCCAGCGTCGCACCCAAGGTCTGCATCATGGTCTGGCGCGCGAAGCTTTCGCGGATGCGGGTCACGATTTCAGTCATCGAACAGGCTTTCCTGAATGCGCGGTGCGTCCAGTCCCAGATGTCGCCAGCCCAGGCGCCCCAGCATCCGGCCTCGCGGGGTGCGGTTGACCAGTCCCTGCTGCATCAGGAAGGGCTCGATGACCTCCTCGATGGCATCGCGGCTTTCCGACAATGCGGCGGACAGGGTTTCCACGCCGACAGGGCCGCCACCGTAATGCTCGGCCATCAGGGTCAGGTAGCGACGGTCGGCACTGTCCAGTCCGATGTGATCGACGCCAAGGCGCGTCAGTGAACTATCCGCGATCTCGCGCGTCAGGCGTCCGTCACCCTCGACCAGGGCGAAGTCGATGACGCGGCGCAAAAGCCGACCGGCGATCCTCGGCGTTCCACGCGCCCGTTTCGCGATCTCCCGCGTGCCTTCGGGTTCCGAAGGGATGCCCATCAGGCGGGCACCACGCGTGACGATAAGGTCCAACTCGTCGATGGTGTAGAATTGCAGCCGCGTCGGGATGCCGAAGCGATCACGAAGCGGTGTGGTCAACAGGCCAAGCCGCGTCGTTGCGCCGACAAGGGTAAAGGGTTGCAACTCGATCCGGACGGTGCGGGCGGCGGGGCCTTCGCCGATGACCAGATCCAGTTCGAAATCCTCCATCGCGGGGTACAGGACCTCTTCGACGGCGGGGTTCATCCGGTGGATCTCGTCGATGAACAGGACGTCGCGCGCCTCCAGATTGGTCAGGATCGCCGCCAGATCGCCCGCCCGCGCCAGCACCGGCCCCGAGGTCATCTTGAAGTTCACGCCCAGTTCGCGCGCCATGATCTGCGCGAGCGTCGTCTTGCCCAATCCCGGAGGCCCGTGGAACAGCGTGTGGTCCATGGCCTTGCCGCGCATTTTCGCGCTTTCGATAAAGACGCGCAGGTTGGCGCGGGCCTCGGCCTGACCGACGAAATCCTCAAGCAGTTGTGGACGAAGGGCGCGGTCTTCGGTGTCGCTGTCGATCGGCTCGGGACGCATCATCGGGTCGGGTTGGTTCATTGATTGTCCCATGGACCGGATTCGGGACGTCCGGCGGTTGGAATGCGCGAGGTTTGATAACCGCCGCGTCCGTTGCTGCCCGTCATGGCGCGCAGACGGGCGATGCGATCTTCGGTTGAGGGATGGGTCGCGAACAGGCGGTCCATGCGCAATGCGTGCAGCGGGTTGATGATGAACATGGACGCCGCTGCCGGATTCTTCTCTGCCGGAATATTGACGATCTGTCCCGCCGCGCGCGAGATCTTGGCCAAGGCCCCCGCAAGAGCCATCGGCTCGCCGCAGATTTCCGCGCCGATCCGGTCTGCCTCGTATTCGCGGGCACGCGAGATGGCCATCTGCACCAGACCTGCCGCCATCGGAGCAAAAATCATCGCCAGAATTCCGCCAAGTGCACCGCCGCGACTGTCATCGCGCCCGCCCATCATGCTGGAAAACATCATCATGTTGCCCAGCATCGCGATTGCGCCCGCCATTGTTGCGGTCACGGTCATGATCAGGGTGTCGCGGTGTTTGATATGCGCCAGTTCATGCGCGATGACACCCGCCAACTCGTCCCGCGTCAGAACGCGCATGATGCCCTGTGTGACGGCGACCGCTGCGTTCTCGGGGTTGCGTCCGGTCGCGAAGGCGTTCGGCTGTTCGGTCGCGAGGATATAGACCTTGGGCATCGGCAGATTGGCGCGGTTTGCCAAGGCTGCCACCATATCGACCAGTTCGGGGGCCTGTTGACGGGTGACCAGTGTCGCGCCCTGCTGGCGCAGCACTGCCTTGTCGCTGTTCCACCACGCCCAGATATTTCCTGCGCCAGCAAAGATCAGCGCAAAGATCGCGCCACCCTGTCCGCCGATCAGGTACCCCATCGCCATGACCAATGCTGTCATGGCGGCCATCAGGACAAAGGTGCGCAGGTTTCCGGTCATTGTCGCCTCACTCTTTCGGAGCCAGCAGCCTCAGCGCCGCACGGATCAACGCGGTAGTCGTCGCGTCGGGTTCCCGGCCCGAAGCCTCGGCCACGGCACCTGCCGCCTCGGATGGAGCATAGCCCAGATTGGACAGCGCCGACAGCGCATCCGCCGTTGCCTGCGCACTGCTATCGGGCCGAGCCGCCGGAGCGGATTTCGATGGGGCCACTGTCTCAATGACCTCGACATCGGGCAGGGGGCCCGGATCGACGGTCAGGCTGCCCCCCAGCGCCATGACGGCAGGGGCCTTGTCCTTGAGCTCCATCGCGATCCTTTGCGCGAGCTTGGGGCCGACCCCCGGAGATTTCTTCAGCGCCGACCAATCGCCAAGTGCCAGTGCCCGTGCCAGCCCATCGGGTCCCAAAGTCCCCAAAATCGCCAGAGATACCTTGGCTCCGACCCCTTGGACCGACGTCAGAAGCCTGTGCCATTCCTTTTCCAGCAGCGTCGGAAAGCCGAAAAGCTGCAACAGATCCTCGCGCACCAGCAATTCGGTATAAAGCGCGGCGGCCTGACCTGCAGGGGGCAGGCCCGCTGCGGTGCGTTCGCTGATATGCACGATATAGCCCACGCCGCGCACATCGATCAGGACATGGTCCTGTGCCCGGTGCAGGATAATCCCGGCGATACGTCCGATCATGCGAAGTCCCTCATGTGCTGATCTTGATGCGCAGGGCACGGCCCTGCAAGTGATGCGCGTGGCAGATCGCGATGGCCAAAGCGTCGGCTGCGTCGGGACCGGCAAGCTCGACCCCCGGCAGCATGAAACGGACCATGTGCTGGATCTGCTCTTTGGCGGCGTGCCCGACACCGACGACGGATTTCTTGACCGCGTTCGGGGCGTATTCGCCGATCTCGATACCGGCCTCGGCAGGGGCGAGCAGCGCGATGCCGCGCGCTTGGCCAAGTTTCAGCGTGCCGACGGCATCCTTGTTGACGAATGTCTGCTCGACCGCTGCCGCCGTCGGCGCATGTTCCGCGATGACCGCGCAAAGCCCGCGATACAGAACCACGAGCCGTGGCCCCAGTTCTCCCGCCTCGGAATGGATGATCCCGTTCGCAACATGACGCAGGCGTGGACCGTCAACTGCGATCACACCCCAGCCCATATTCCTCAAGCCCGGGTCTATCCCGATGATCTTCATGACTGCCCCGATTTTTTCCAGTTCGTTAGCACGAAAGGGGAACATAGCCTAGCATCAACTTCCGCAAGCCCCGGTTCGGGTTGACATTCGAGGGCCGGCTCGGGACATAGAGGCGCCACTGGAAGGAGGGTCCATGTCGCCTGCTCTCATTGCCGCGCTGCCATTCATCGGCGCTTTGCTGCCCGGATTACTCATCCGATCCGGGAGAGACGTCGCGGCGATGTGCTGTGGTACGGCCACATTCGTCGCGCTGCTGGGACTGTGCCTGCATATTCCGGCAGTCATGGCAGGCGAGGTGATCACCGAAAGCTTCGACTGGCTACCCTCGCTCGGGCTGAATGCCAACTTCCGCATCGACGGACTGGGGCTGCTGTTCGGCATCCTGATCCTCGGGATCGGGCTACTGATCATTACATATGCGCGGTTCTATCTGTCGCGCAACGATCCGGTCGGCGTGTTCTATACCTATCTGATGCTGTTCCAAGGCGCGATGATGGGGATCGTTCTATCGGACAACATCCTGCTTTTGCTGGTGTTCTGGGAGCTGACCTCGCTGTCGTCCTTCCTGCTGATCGGTTATTGGAAGCACCTGCCCGAAGGTCGTCAGGGCGCGCGCATGGCGCTGACCGTGACCGGACTGGGCGGGCTTGCGATGATCGCGGGCATGTTGATCCTTGGCAATATTGCCGGCAGCTACGAGATCTCGGACATCCTGAACGCGCGTGAGGCAATTCAGGCGAGCCCGCTTTACCTGCCTGCGCTGCTGCTGATCCTGCTGGGCGCTTTCACCAAATCGGCGCAGTTCCCGTTCCATTTCTGGCTGCCGCACGCGATGGCCGCGCCGACGCCGGTATCGGCCTATCTGCATTCAGCGACCATGGTGAAGGCGGGCCTGTTCCTGATGGCGCGCCTGTGGCCGGTGCTGTCGGGGACGCCGGAATGGTTCTACATCGTTGCGACGACCGGTCTGGTGACGATGGTTCTTGGCGCATTCATCGGCATGTTCCGGGATGACCTCAAGTCGTTGCTGGCCTATTCGACGGTTTCGCATCTGGGCCTGATCACAATGTTGTTGGGCTTTGGCACCGAAGCAGCAGCAGTGGCGGCAGTCTTCCACATCATCAACCACGCGACCTTCAAGGCCGCGCTGTTCATGACGGCAGGAATTATCGACCACGAGGCGGGCACGCGCTCGATCAACCGGTTGGGCGGGTTGCGCAAGCTGATGCCCATCACCTTTGTGATCGGCACGATTGCCGCATTGTCGATGGCCGGTATTCCTCCGCTGAACGGGTTCATCTCGAAAGAGATGATGCTGGACGAAGCGACGCGGACCGTCTGGAACGGCAATTCGAGCCTGATGTTCGTAATGGCGACAGTGGGTGCGATTTTCTCGGTCTGCTACTCGCTGCGCTTCGTCTGGCATGTCTTCTTCGGATCCGAGCGCGACGACTACCCTCACAAGCCGCATGATCCCGGTTTTGGCCTTTGGGTCGGACCTGCCATCCTGACGGTGCTGGTGGTGCTGATCGGTCTGATGCCGCAGACATTCGCGGGCTGGCTTGTCGAGGCTTCGGCCTCGGCGGTGACGGGCGGGCATCCGCATCCGCATCTGGCCTTGTGGCATGGCATGAACACGGCGCTGAAGCTGTCGATTGTCGCGACGCTGGGCGGCGCGCTGCTGCTGGTGCTGCATCCGCGCCTGTTGGCCATCCGTAACTCCTTGTGGCGGCCGGATGCCAAGGTGATCTTCGACGGCATTACGCAGGTCGCGTTGAACCTTTCCTATCGACTGACCGACCGCTTCACCAATGGCTCGATGGCGCGGGCCTTTGCGGCCTTCGCGATGACGGTCCTGCTATGCGGGTTCTGGGCTTTCTCGACCGGAGGATATAGCGGGGCGACGCGGCCCATGCTGCCGGTCACCGCGATTCCGTTGATCGGATGGTTCCTGCTGATGGTCGCGACCGGTTGCATGGTGGCTTTCCACCGCCAACGATTGCTGGCGCTGGTGCTGGTGGGCATCATCGGCCTGATCGTCTCGTGCTGCTTCGTGTATCTTTCGGCCCCCGATCTTGCACTGACGCAGCTTTCGGTCGAGGTGGTCACGGTCGTTCTGCTGCTGCTGGCGCTGAATTTCCTGCCCAAGCGTACGCAGCGTGAAAGCCGCGACGGCAAGCGCGGTTTCGATGCCTTCATCGCTGCCATGCTTGGCCTTGGCTTTGGCGGATTGTCCTATGTCGTGATGCGAACCGACTTCGCGCTCCCCTCGATCGCGGGTTACATGCTTGAACACAGCTACAAGCTGGGCGGCGGGCATAACGTGGTGAACGTCATTCTGGTGGACTTCCGCGGCTATGATACCTTCGGCGAGATCACCGTTCTGGGCATTGCCGCGCTGGCTATTTTCGCTTTGACCGAGACGCTGCTAGCCGGTGCAAGCGGTCGTCGGCTGCGCAACTGGACCTATGACAGCCGCCGCGCCGGAGCGCGCCATCCGCTGCTGATGGTGGTGGTGACGCGGATGATCCTGCCGATCTCGCTGGTGGTGGGTCTGTATATCTTCCTGCGCGGCCACAACCTGCCCGGAGGCGGCTTCGTTGCCGGTCTGGTCGTCGCCATTGCGCTTGTCTCGCAATACATGGCTTCGGGCTTTGCCTGGGCGCAAGATCGCACCCCCATTCCCTATCACTCGCTGATCGGGGCCGGGGTGATCGCGGCAGGCATCACCGGGATCGGTGCCTGGTTTGCCGGTTATCCGTTCCTGACCTCGACCTATGGCTATGTGAAATTGCCGGGCATCGAAGAGTTCGAACTGGCCTCGGCCATGGGCTTTGACCTTGGGGTGTTCCTGTGCGTCGTGGGCGCGGTGATGCTGGCGCTGAATTCGCTGTCGCGGATCGCACGGCAGGCCGGCGAAACCGTCAACGCCGAGCCGATGGATATCAACCCGAGCAAATTCAAGGGAGGCCGCTGATGGAGCTTCTGCTGTCAAGCGCGATAGGGATGCTTACTGCGGCCGGAACCTATCTGATCCTGCGTCGTCGCAGTTTTGCGGTGGTGCTTGGGACGACCATGCTCAGCTATGCCATCAACCTGTTCCTGTTCTCGACCGGACGGTTGGTGGTCAACCAGCCTCCGATCATCGAAAGCGGCGTGACCAGCTATACCGACCCCATCCCGCAGGCGCTGGTGCTGACCGCCATCGTGATCTCGTTCGGGATGACGGCGGTCACGGTGATGATGGCGCTTGGGGCCTTCCTTGAGGGCGGTGACGACCGCGTGGATATGCCACGCGCCGACCGCCAGCCCGAAACGAGCCGCATCGACGCCGGGGACGACCATCCATGAACCATATCCTGATTGCCCCCGTGATCCTGCCCGCCGTGATGGGCGCGCTGATCATCCTGTGGATGCGTGCCGATCTTCTGTTGCAACGGGTCTTTTCGATCTCGGGGACGGCGCTTTTGCTGGCCGTGGCCTTGTACCTGAACTGGCTCGCCAGCTCGGGAGAGGTTCTTGTCTATCGTCTGGGTAACTGGGCCGCGCCCTTCGGCATCGTCCTGATGCTGGATCGACTGTCGGCGCTGATGGTGGCGCTGACCGCCGCATTGGCATTTGCCGTGCAGCTTTATGCTTTCGGCTCGGGCTGGGACCGCAAGGGCTGGCATTTCCACGCGCTATGGCAGTTCCAGTTGATGGGCGTCTGCGGTGCGTTCCTGACCGGCGACGCCTTCAACCTATTCGTGTTTTTCGAGATCCTGCTGATCGCCAGCTACGGGCTGATGATCCATGGTGGCGGGCCGATGCGACTGCGAGCAGGCGTGCAGTATATCGCCTATAACCTTGCCGGTTCGACCCTGTTTCTGGCCGCATTGGGTGTGCTTTACGCCGTCACCGGCACGCTGAATATGGCCGATATGGCGGCCCGCGTCGCGATGATGCCTGCCGAGGATACCGCGCTGCTGCGGACCGGCGCCGTGCTGTTGATGCTGGTTTTCGCCATCAAGGCATCGCTGGTGCCGCTGCATTTCTGGCTGCCCTCGACCTATGCCAATGCGCCTGGGCCGGTTTCGGCGCTGTTTGCCGTGATGACCAAGGTCGGTGTCTACGCGATCCTGCGTTTCTACACGCTTGTTTTCCCGCAAGACACGGTGATCGAGGGCGTGGTGATGGATCTACTTCTGCCCGCCGCCTTGTTCACACTGGTCATCGGGCAGGTCGGTATCTTGGGAACCAGAAACCTTGGCCGACTAGCGGCCTTTGCGGCGATCGGCTCGATCGGAACGCTGATGATCGCCGTGTCGCAATTCACCCCGCAGGCCACAACGGCGGCGATCTATTACATCATCCACTCGACCCTTGCCGGAGCAGCGCTGTTCCTGGTCGTCGACATGATCGGTGCCCGTCGCGGCGATCTGTGGCTACGTCTGGACGGCGTGATGCCGGGGAACGGGCTAATCTCGGCGCTGTTTTTCGCCACCGCGATTGCCGTTGTCGGGATGCCGCCATTCTCGGGCTTTATCGGCAAGTTGCTGGTGCTTGACGCGACCCGTAACGCCCCCGAGGCGGTGTGGATCTGGACAACCGTGATCCTGACATCGCTGGTTGCGATCTACGGGATGTCGCGCGCCGGATCGCTGGTGTTCTGGAAGTCCTACGAGTTTCAGGATGTGCCGGTTCCGGTCTTGGCTCCGGCTCCCGCAAAACCGGGGCCGATCCCGACAAAGCTGGAACCGGACGAGCATATCCAGGATCTGGCCGATGCCGCTTCGCCCGCGCTGGCCGCGGCTGCGGTGGGCCTGTTGCTGGCGGGCATCGTGGCCCTGACGATCTTTGCCGGACCGGTGACGCGCTTTGCGGCGGCGACCGCCGAACAGTTGCATAACCCGTCGATCTATCTTGATGCCGTGCTCGAGCGGCAGGAGGGCACGAAATGATCCGCCGCCTGCTTCCCCATCCGTATCTGACGCTGGTCCTGATCGCGGTCTGGATGCTGCTGGTGAACCGCTGGGCCGTAGGCTCGCTTGTATTTGCCACGATCCTAGGCGTGGTCATTCCGCTGATGACCGCACCCTATTGGCCCGATACGGCGCGGCTGAAGGCTCCGGGCAAGATCCCCGCCTATCTGGCCGTCGTGCTGCATGACATCATCAAGGCGAATCTGGACGTCGCCATGATCGTGCTGTTCAAGCCGCGTTCCGAGTTGCGGCCAGCATGGATCGTGATCCCGATGGACCTGCACCAACCCGAGGCGATCACCACGCTGGCATCGACCATCACGCTGACCCCCGGCACGCTGACCTGCGATCTGTCCGAGGACGGTCGCGCATTGCTTGTCCATTGTCTACACGCGCCCGATCCCGATTCCGTGGTCGAGGAGATCAAAACCCGCTACGAGGCCCGCCTGAAGGAGATCTTCGCATGATCGTTTTCGCTTTAGGCTTCGCCTATGTCTGCTTCGGCGTCGCGATGCTGTTCTGCCTGTATCGCGTCGTCTTCGCCCCCGGCATCGCGGATCGCGTGCTGGCGCTTGATACCATGACGATCAATGCCATCGCGCTGCTGACGCTGTTCGGCATCGACAAGGGCACGGGCATGTATTTCGAGGCCTCGCTGCTTTTCGCGATGGTAGGCTTCATTTCGACGGTGGCCTACGGGAAGTTCATGCTCCGCGGCGATATCATCGAATAAAGGGGAGACAGCGAATGGAATTTGTCGGCGAAATCATTGTCTCGATCCTGCTGGTGGTTGGTGGCTTCTTCGGGCTGGTCGGCTCGTACGGGCTGGTGAAACTGCCGGACCAGATGACGCGGCTACATGCGCCTACGAAATCTGCGACGCTTGGCGTCGGCGCGGTGCTGATGGGCTCTCTGGTGTGGTATCCGACCCAGACCGGCCAATTCACATGGCATGAGTTGCTGATCACGTTGTTCCTGCTGCTGACCGCTCCGGTCACAGGCAATGTCATCGCCAAGGCGAATATGCATATCAGCTGGCGCCCCGAGGAAATTCCCGAACCCGAGAAAGGCAAAAGCTGGTCGACCTACGGCCATCCGTTGCTTGAGCGCGATGACGAGAAGTGACTGGTGCCAATAGGGCACAGTGATGCGGTGCGGATGATAATTCAATTGTTTGTGATGGAACCGTATTGGAATTCGGGTAATGTCTGCCCAGTTTCCAATACCTAAGAATTTTCAATGAACAAACTCATGTTGGCGGTCGCCGTTTTTGCGCTGGCTTCCTGCTCGGCGTCGGTCGAAAAATCCGATACATCGGCGGCGGTGTCGACAAAATCGGTGATGCCCAAGGGCATCGTTCACACCGATGGCCATGGGCCGATCAATCTGTCCGTTGCCGGTGAGGCACAATGCGGCAGCCTTTCGGTCAGCGAGACCCGTGCGGCGTTGAGCTATAGCAACTCGGTGCGCGCCGCTGCCGGACTGCCTGCGCTGCGCACCAACGCAAAACTGCAAAAAGCCGCCGAGTTGCAGGCCTGCGATATGGCCAGCCGCGGCGTCATGGAACATATCGGCAGGCAATCTACCGGTCCGGGTATGCGGATCAAGCAACTGGGCTACAAGCCGCAGATCACCGCCGAGAACATTGCGGCGGGGGCATCGTCGATCTTTGACCTGAATGGCGCGATGCGGGAATGGGCGGCTTCGGCCCGCCACCGCCAGAACACCAATATCCCTCAGATGAAGGAAATGGGTATCGGTCGTGCGCTCTCGCCTGACGGGCGGTATGCCTACTGGTCGGTGGTCTATTCCGATCCGCGCTGACCTTGGAAATGCAAATGGCCGCCCCGAAGGGCGGCCATTGTCGTTTCGGAGGCCGGTTCAGATCAGACCGGCATGCTGCATGGCCTTGTCGATCTGGACCTTGGTCGCCTCGGTCAGGCCGACCAGCGGCAGACGTACGCGTTCGCTGCACAGGCCTAGCTTCGACATGGCGTATTTCGCGCCCGCGACACCCGGCTCAAGGAAGATCGCGATGTGCAACGGCATCAGCTTGTCCTGGAATTCCAGCGCTTTGGCGTAGTCTCCGGCCAGCATCGCCTCTTGGAAGCTTGCGCATAGTTTCGGCGCGACGTTCGCCGTGACCGAGATGCAGCCGATGCCGCCATGCGCGTTGAAGCCAAGTGCGGTTCCGTCTTCGCCCGAAAGCTGGATGAAATCCGTGCCGCAGGTCGCGCGCTGCATCGAGACGCGTTCCAGTTTCCCCGTCGCGTCCTTGACGCCGACGATACGCGGCAGTTTGGCCAACTCGCCCATGGTTTCCGGCGACATGTCGATGACCGAGCGGCCGGGGATATTGTAGATGATGATCGGCAGTTCGCTGGCGTCATGCAGCGCGGTGTAATGCGCGATCAGGCCCGACTGGGTCGGCTTGTTGTAATAGGGCGTGACGACCAGCGCGGCGTCCGCGCCGGCAGCCTGCGCGTGTTTGATCAGGCCGATTCCTTCGCGGGTCGAATTCGAACCGGCTCCGGCGATGACGGGAATGCGGCCCGCAACGATGCGAACGACGTTCTCGACGACGATGTTATGCTCGTCATGGCTAAGGGTCGGGCTTTCGCCGGTGGTGCCCACGGGAACAAGCCCGTGGCTGCCTTCCGAGATGTGCCATTCGACCAGCTTCTCCAGCGCAGGGAGATCCAGCTCCCCGTCGGGGGTGAAGGGCGTAACCAGCGCGGGCAGAGAGCCTTTGAACATGACGGTATCCTGAGTTTGACTGTCCGTTGCCCTTACAACCGGGAACGACGCTTGCCAAGGATGTGAGTTGCGCGGCGACGGCATTGGCTTCAGTAATGGGGGGATGATGTATCCTTTGCGCGACAGGGTTCTGGGGCCATTAGTGGCCCTTTCGCTGGCTTTTGGCCTGACGACGGCCCATGCCGAGGATCTGGGCGCCATCACGCGGGCCTTGGCCGCGTCCGGTGCGCGCGATTGGGCGGATGCGCAAAGCTATGCCCAGAAATCCGGTCCGATGGCCGAGGCGCTGGTCCAGTGGCAACGCCTGCGAGCGGGGCAGGGCAACTGGCCGGAATATCTGGCCTTTGCGCGCGCTCATCGGGATTGGCCGGGGATGGCGCTGTTCTACAAGCGCGGCGATGCCCTGCTGCGCGCCGATCTACCCGCTGCCGATGTGATCGACTGGTTCGGAGCGCGTCGGCCAGAAACGATGAACGGGGCCAAGGCGCTGATTTCCGCCCTGAATGTGACCGACCCAGACGCAGCCAAAGCCGAGATCGCGCGCTTCTGGACCAGCCAGCCGCTGACCGAACCTGAAAGCGACAATTTCGTCGCCTTGTACGGCGCGGATCTGACATCGCTGCATGATGCACGGCTGTCGAATTTGCTGGATCAGGGCGAATGGCAGGCGGCGCAGATCGTCCTGCCTCTGGCCTCGTCGGATGCACAGGGAATTGCGCGGGCGCGGATCGCCTTGCAATCCGGTGCAGCAGGCGTCGACAGCTTGATCCTTGCCTTGCCCGAGGCATTGCGCGCCGATGCCGGATTGGCGGTTGACCGGTTCCGTTGGCGGGTTCGCGCGAAGATGCCCGAATTGGCCCGCGATCTGATGCTCGAACGCTCGACGGGCGCCGAGGCCCTGCGCGATCCGTCCCTATGGGCCGACAAGCGCGCCGATTACGCGCGAGAGGCGATGCGGGCGGGCGATTGGGCCTTGGCCGAGAAACTGGCCGCGCCGCATTTCATGCCCGAAGGCGGCGAGCCTTTCATCGACCTGGAATGGCTTGCGGGCTTCGCGGCGCTGAAACAGGGCGCGAATGATCGGGCCTTGCAGCATTTCCAGCGCCTGCAATCCGGTGTCAGTAGCCCGATTTCGCTGTCGAGATCGCTGTACTGGCAGGGCAGGGCGCATGAGGCGGCAGGACAAAAGGACGCAGCGCGCGGCGTCTATCTGCATGCCGCCAGTTGGCAGACAGCGTATTACGGCCAGCTTGCCGCCGAGAAATTGCGCCAGCCGATGCAGCCCGCTCTGGCAGTGCCCGGAGTGGCGCAGGATTCGCTGCCGGATTGGCGCGACAGCGATTTGCGTTACAATCCCGTCTGGCAAGCGGGCGTTTGGCTGCTGGCAGCGGGAGATGCGGATCAAGCGGCGCGCTTCTTCCTGCATCTGGCCGAAACCGCGCCGCCCGAGGATATCGGCCGCATGGCGCGGTTGATGCTCGAGGTCCATCGTCCGTGGTTCGCGCTGCGTCTGGCCAAGGCCGCGGCCGCCAAGGGGGTGATCTATCCCGCTGCCTATTTCCCATTGACGGGACTTGAAACCAAGCCCTTGGGTCTGCCGCCCGAACTGGTCATGTCGATCGCGCGGCGTGAAAGCGAGTTCAATCATACCGTCTCGTCGCATGTCGGAGCGTTGGGCCTGATGCAGGTCATGCCCGACACGGCCCGCGCGATGGCCCGCAAATTGGGCGAGCCTTTCGACCGGACCCGTCTAACCAGGGACGCGGCCTATAACGCCAGACTTGGCTCGGCCTATCTGGACGGGTTGCGTGAGCGGTTCGGGATTTCCATTGCTCTGGTCAGTTCGGGTTATAACGCAGGTCCGGGACGACCCGCACGCTGGCTGAACGATTTCGGTGATCTGCGCAAATCGGCCGATCCGATCGACTGGGTCGAGATGATCCCCTTTGACGAAACCCGCAATTACGTCATGCGTGTCGCCGAGGCTTTGCCGATCTATCGCGCCCGCATCATGGGGCGCACTGCTCCCATTGTTCCCAGCTTCGACCTGACCGGCGGCGGGATGATGCCCGTGCCGCCGCAACCGGCAATCCGGCTGGCCTATTCGAACCGGCCGCCGATGTCGGTGCGGACCTTGGTTCATTACGCTGCCGGAGGTGTGCTGGCCGAGGTTCTGCGTCCGTCGCCGGTCGTCGAGGAGGTCCGCGCCGCAGCCAGCGATCCCTCAGCGTCGGCTATCGGCCCCGCGCAGCCCGCTCACGCTGGCGCGACCGCCACCAGGTAAACAGCCCCGCGCCGACCACGATCACGCCGCCTAGTGCGACGTTCGGGGCCAGTGTCTCGCCAAAGATCACGACGCCGAAAATGCTGACCCACACCAGTTGGGTATAGGAAAACGGCTGCAACGCCGAGGCCTCGGCCATTTCATAGGCTTTGATCAGCAGCATGTGACCCGCAGCCGCTCCGATGCAGAGCAACAGCAGCCAAGGCAGATCCCATGCGGCGATGGGCTGCCACTCTCGCAGGCCAAAGGGTGTGATGGCGATGGCACCGGCGACGGCTGTCCAGAAAAAGCTGACCATCGCGCCATCGTCTCGGGCAACGAGTCGTGTGAGCAGGCCGTAGAGCGCGAACATCACAGCGGCGAGGAAGGGCAGCGCAGCTTCGGCGGAAAAGACACCGCTGCCGGGTTTCAGCACGATGACGATGCCGGTAAAGCCGACGGCGACGGCGGCCCAGCGTCTCCAGCCGACCTTTTCGCCAAGGACAGGCCCCGACAGGGCCGAGATCAGCAGAGGGTAGCAGGCAAAGATGGCATGGGTGTTGATCAGGCCCAGCCGGACAAAGGCTTCGACCGTGACGATCACCTCGAAGGCCAGAAGCACGCCGCGAAAGATCTGGGTCCATGGCCGTTGTGTGCGGATCGCGGCGCGAATGCCGCCCGGCGCACGTGCGCAGAGCACCAGAACGAATGCGACGAAAAACCAATAGCGCAGGGTGATGACGAAGAAGGGGGAATATGCCGCGCCCAGATGACGCGACATCCCGTCCATCATCGCAAAGATCAGGGCCGCGCCGCAGATCATCAGGATGGCCGTGCCCTGCTTGTCTTCGGCAGAGGCAGCCGAAACGGCAGCGGGCGATGCGGGCGGGGCCGTCGAAGGCCCCGTCTGGCTGTTCTCGGTCATGGCGGGCAATCCTCTGGTATGGAAGCCATGCGCCCGACCGGCAGAAAGGTCAACCGACCTTAGTCGCGGCTACGGATGATTTCCGCGAAGGGTTCGAAAAGCTGTGCATTGCCGGCAACGATCGAGCCCGATTCGATGGGGTTTTCTTCCGAACGGATCGACTCGACAAAGCCGCCGGCTTCTTTGACCAGCAAGATACCGGCCGCGACGTCCCACGACTTGATGCCCCGTTCCCAGTAGCCGTCGAAGCGACCCGAAGCCACATAGGCCAGATCCAGCGAGGCAGCACCCCAGCGGCGCACGCCAGCGGTGACCGGCATCAGGCGGCTCAGGTCGCGAATGGTGGCGGGCAGAGTGCCTCGGCCACCAAAGGGAACGCCGGTGGCAAAAATCGATTCGATCATCTGACGGCGGCCAGAAACACGGATACGGCGATCATTGACGAACGCGCCATCGCCTTTCTCGGCGGTGAACATTTCGTCTTTGGCTGCGTCATAGACCACGGCGGCGACGATTTCGCCCTTGTATTCCAGCGCGATGCTGACGGCCCAATGCGGCAGGCCATGCAAGAAGTTGGTCGTCCCGTCCAGCGGGTCGACGATCCAGCGGCGGGTGGGGTCTTCTCCGGCCTCTTCGCCGGTTTCCTCGCCGATCCAGCCGTAATTCGGGCGGGCACCGCGCAGGTCTTCCTTGATGATACGCTCGGCCTCGCGGTCGGCGCGGGTGACGAAATCACCGGCGCCCTTGACGCTGACCTGAAGGTTTTCGACCTCGCGGAAATCTTTGACGAGGCTACGGCCCGCCTTACGCGCGGCCTTGATCATGATGTTGAGATTGGCGCTGGCCATGGCGTTACCTTTTATGGGATTGCCAAGCCTATTAGACAAAGAACCAAGGAAAGTGAAGCGGGGGTAAGGTATGGCCCCGCTGCAAGGGTCGCACCGACGATCTGGCGCGGTTTTCGGGTCTGCACTTGCGGCAGCAGTTTCGCGGCTTAATTCATTCCTGCAGCATCAGCAGGAGCACCCTCATGCCCCAATCCAAGCTATTCGAGCCGATCACCATCGGCGACGCGACATTCGCTAACCGCATCGTCATCGCGCCCATGTGCCAATACTCGGCGGTTGACGGGAATATGACCGATTGGCACCTGATCCATCTGGGCAATCTGGCGCAATCCGGAGCAGGGGCCCTGACCATCGAGGCGACCGCCGTTCTTCCCGAAGGTCGTATCAGCTATGCCGATGTCGGTTTGTGGGACGACGGGACCGAGGCCGCGATCGACCGTGTGCTGAAAAGCATCCGAGCGTGGTCCGATATGCCCATCGCGATCCAGTTGGCCCATGCGGGGCGCAAAGCCTCGACCGCGAAGCCATGGGAGGGCGGTGGCCAGATCGCACCGACAGCCGAGAATGGCTGGCAGACGGTATCTGCCTCGGATCTGCCATTTGCGACCAGCGACAATGCGCCGGTGGCGTTGGACAAGGACGGGCTTGTGCGCGTGCGCGAGGCATTTGCCGAAGCGGCGCGACGCTCGGTCCGGCTGGGAATCGACGCGATCCAGATCCATGCCGCGCATGGCTATCTTCTGCACCAGTTCCTATCGCCGTTGTCCAACAAACGGACGGATGAATATGGCGGCAGTCTTGAGAACCGTATGCGCTTCCCGATCGAGGTCTTCGAGGCGGTGAAAGCTGCGGTTCCCGAGGGATATCCTGTGACCGTACGCCTGTCAGGCACCGATTGGGTCGACAGCGCCGAATGGCAAGAGGGCGGCTGGGACAGCGAAAGCACCGTCGCGATCTCGAAAGAGCTTGAGGCCCGTGGCTGCCATGCGATCCACGTTTCCAGCGGCGGACTGGACCCGCGGCAGAAGATTCCGGTCGGCCCGAACTATCAGGTGCCGCTGGCCCGTGCCGTGAAGCAAGCGGTGTCGATCCCCGTCATTGCCGTCGGCCTGATCACCGAAGCGCAGCAGGCCGAGGCCATCATCTCGACCGGCGATGCCGATATGGTCGCGGTCGCGCGGACCGTGCTTTACGATCCGCGCTGGCCTTGGCACGTCGCGGCCGAGCTTGGGGCAAGCGTCAAAGCCTCGCCGCAATACCTGCGTTGCCAGCCCTCGACGCTGAAATCGCTGTTCAAAACGGCATGATGAACGGTGCGGGTCGGGGTTGGCCCTGACCCGCCCCCCGCAGGGTCGTGCAGGTCAGGGACTGCAAGTTAGTACGCGCCCAATCGGCATGAGCAGTTGTTCTTGCCAGACATATCGCTACAGTGGGGTGTCACTTTAACGGACAACAGCCGCCGACCCTGATGATCGACGACATTTCCGACAAATCCGAGCCTCCGCGACGATGCGGGCCGGGCGAAGTCGAAACCGTCATCCCCGCATCCGAGGATGATCCCCCGCCGGAGCCCGGCCCCAGACGTCCAACGGCGCGCCAGAGCCTCTCGCAGCGCCTGACGGCACTTGCGCAAGACCCCGCTCGAGAGCGGATCGCGATGAGCGATCTGCTGGACCTGATGCCGGGGCAGGCGCTGGCCGCGTTGATCCTGATCTTTGCCGCGCCGAATGTCGTGCCTGCTCCGCCGGGGCTATCGGCCATTCTGGGCTGGCCGCTGATCTACCTGTCATGGCAGCAGATGACGGCGCAAAGGCCGTGGTTGCCACCGGTCATCGCGCGGCGCTCGATCTCGCGAACGGTCTTTGCGGGGTTGATGCGGCGGGTGACTCCGGTCCTTGCCGCGCTGGAGCGCATGTTGCGGCCAAGACTGGCCACCCTTGTCACGCCCCGTGCCGAGCAAGTGGTCGGTGCGTTCTGCCTTGTCCTGTCCGTTGTGCTTCTGCTGCCCGTACCGCTTGGTAACATGCCCCCCGCTTTGGCAATCAGCGTTATGATGCTGGGCCTGCTGGAACGGGACGGGCTGTGGACGGGCATCGGTGTCGTCCTTGGCATCGCCTCTTTTATCATCGCGGTGGGGGTCGTCTATGCGATGATCAAAGCCGTTATCTTTCTGTTGTCGCAAGCGTTGGTCTGACCATGCACGCGCATCCTTACCGGAACTGAGCTTCTTCCATGTGGATCGAAATAACCATTGTCGTCCTTTTGACCCTGCTCAATGGCCTGTTGGCCATGTCCGAGCTGGCCATCGTCTCGTCGCGTACCGCGCGGTTGAAGGTGCAGGCGGATCGGGGCAATCGCGGAGCGGCAATCGCCATCCGGCTCGCCGAAGAGCCGGGACGTTTCCTGTCCTCGGTCCAGATCGGCATCACACTGGTCGGCGTGCTGTCGGGTGCCTTTTCGGGGGCGACATTGGGGGCGCGGCTTGCCAATGCGCTGCCGGCCTGGGGTGTTTCTCCGTCACTGGCACAGCCTTTGGGCATGGGCGGTGTCGTCGTGGCGATCACCTATCTGTCCCTGATCTTGGGCGAACTGGTTCCCAAGCAGATCGCGCTGCGCTCTCCCGAGACGGTCGCCATCCGCGTCGCGCCGCTGATGCTGGCCATCTCGCGGGTGGCCGCGCCGCTGGTCTGGTTGCTTGATCGCTCGGGTCGGCTGGTCCTGTCGCTGCTGGGCCAGACCGGCGAGGATGATCGTGGCATCTCGGACGAGGAAATCCGTCTTGTCATTGCCGAGGCAGAAAATGCGGGCGTCATCCATCGCGCCGAAACCGAGATGATCGCGGGCGTAATGCGCATCGCCGACCGCAGCGCGCGTGGCTTGATGACCCAGCGCCGCGATATTCCCGCGATCAATGTCAGCGACAGCTACGAAACGGTCGCGCTGAAGTTCAAGGAAGGCCACCGTACCCGTCTGCCCGTCAGCGATGGCGGCGAGAACGAGATGATCGGCGTGGTGGCCAGCGCCGACCTGATCGCGATCAGCCCTCAGGATTACGACCTGCGTGCGCTGATGAAGCCCGCGCCGATCATCCCCGAAACCATGGACGCCCCCGAGGTCATCAGCCGCCTGCGTGCCTCTCCGGGGCAGATGCTGTTGGTTTACGATGAATACGGCCATTTCGAGGGCGTGGTGACGCCGATGGATGTGCTTGAGGCGATCACCGGCGAATTCTCGGGTATGGACGACGACGAGCCCAAGCTGGTGCTGCGCGAGGATGGCAGCATGCTGATCGCTGGCTGGATGCCGGTCGATGAATTCGCCGACCGTCTGAACGTGCCTCTGGCCGAAGATCACGACTATTCGACGGTCGCGGGGCTTGTGCTGGATCTGGCGGGCCAGATTCCGCAGGTCGGCGAAGTGGTCGAATGGGACGGCTGGCGGATCGAGGTCGTCGATCTTGACGGACGGCGGATCGACAAACTTCTGGTCTCGCGTGTAGGGGTGGTGGCTTAATCAGGGGTTTTCATTGCGGCGCATCGTGATAATCATGCGTTATGAATTTCACCTTGCGCCAAATCACCTATTTCCTTGCCGTCGCTCGTCTGCGCAATTTCGGGCGAGCGGCCGAAACCTCGAATGTCTCGCAACCGGGGCTGTCCAGCCAGATCGCCCAACTCGAGGCGCGTCTGGGCGGTGCATTGTTCGAGCGGGGCGCGGGCACGGGGCCGGTGCGGCTGACCGCTCTGGGCGACCGGCTTTTGCCCATAGCGCAAGAGTTGATGGATACGGCCCAGCGTTTGCAGGCGGTGGCGCGTGCCGGACATACGCCTTTGTCGGGAAAGCTGCGACTTGCGATTATTCCGACAGTTGCGCCCTATCTGATCCCGCATCTGATCCCCGTGCTGCGGCAAAGCCATCCGGCGCTGGATCTGGAACTGCACGAGGTTGTCACCGACGAACTGGTCGCGGGGGTGATCAGCCATCGTTTCGATGCGGCCTTGATGGCATTGCCCGTCGTCGAAGCCGGAATCATGGCCCAACCTGTCCTGCGCGACGAATTCCTGATTGCGGTCTCCGAGGATGATACCACATTCCTGTCCGGTCCCGCCAAACCAGAAAGCATCGCCGCCGAGCGGCTTTTGCTGCTGGCGGACGGGCATTGCCTGCGCGATCAGGCGCTAGAGGTTTGCGGCATGCGGAACCCGCGCCGGAAGGTCAATCTTGAGGCGGCGTCGATGGCGACCCTGATGCGGATGGTGTCGAGCGGTCTGGGGATGACGCTGATTCCGCGTATCGCCCTTGCGGACGAAAATCACGACGGCCGTTTGCGCGTCGTCCCCTTTGCCGAGCCTCAGCCTTCGCGCGATCTGGCGGTGGTCTGGCGGCGCAATGCCGATGCGGGAACCGATGCGCGGGCGCTGGCCGAGGTGATCCGCGGCCTTGCACCCGCGCTGGGGGTTCGGGCGCTTAACGTTTGATCGTCACCGGAAGTGTCATGGCGATCGCTTGTCCTGACGGTGGCGCGGGCATTCTGGGTAGTCGGGCCACCTGACGGGACAATGCCGCGTCGGTTTGCGCATCGCCGGTCGATCCTGCCAGCCTGCCCCCTGAAACACTGCCATTCGCATTGATGGTAAACCGCAACGTTACGGTGACGCCACCTTGCCGAACCCTCGCCCGCATCATGTGTCGGCCGACGATGGAATTGACCTTGGCCGTCCAGTTGGCCTCGGCCTTTGCGGAAGGTTTTGCACCTTGGGCCGGAGCCGCCGAGCGGTTCGATTGTTGGGCGCGGACCGTGGTCGTAGCCTTGCGCTCGGGCTGTTCTTCCTTGGCAACTTCTTTTTTCTTCTCGACCTTTTTCGGCTCGGGCTCTTTCTGGGCGATCTTGGGTTCTGGCTCAGGTTCGGGAGGCTCGGGACGCGGCTTGGGACGAACGGAATTCTGCAGCACCACGGCATCCGCGGGCGGCGGGAACAACGTGCTCATGTCCGGTAGCGGTTCAAGCTCGGGCAGGGGCTGATCCATGACGAAATCAGGTGCGGGTTCGGGCTCCGGCTCCGGCTCCGGTTCGGGTTCCGGCTCGGGTTCAGGTTCCGGCGCGGCCTCGGCCATTTCGGGGGCCTCGGCTTCGTCCGGCGGCGCAGCGGCCTCGGGCATCGGGGCAAGCTCGACAAAGACAGGATCGGGCAGACCGGGGGGCGCAGCGGCCTCGGCGCGGTGCAAGATCCACAGCGCGCCGCCCAGATGCGCGGCCAGCACGACGACAGCCGCCGAACCCCAAAGTGCGCCGTCGCGGATCACCCCCCGCGCGCTCATGGCTGGGCCGCCGGGGCAGGGGCCGCAGGCGCAGCGGCGGTAGGGGCCGGAACCGCACCGGGCGCGGCGGCGGTTGTTTCCAGACCGACCAGCGCGATCTTCAGATAGCCGGTCTCGCGCAGGGTGTTCATCACGCCCATCAGATCGCCATAGGTCACGGCCTTGTCGGCACGCAGGAAGATGCGCTTCTCGCGATCATTATCGGTAGCAGCGGCAAGCGCCGCGGCCAGACCGCCCTCGGGGATGTCGTCATTGCCAAGGGCCAGCGTCAGGTCGGGCTTCACCGTGACCCAGACCGGCTGGTCGGGTCGCTGTGCGGGGGTCGCGTTCGAGACGGGCAGATCCACGTTCACATCGACCGTCGCCAAGGGCGCTGCCACCATGAAGATGATCAGCAGCACCAGCATCACGTCGATAAAGGGCGTGACGTTGATCTCGTGGTTCTCGACCAGATCGTCGCCGGATTCGCGAATACCGCCAGCCATGGATCAGACCTCGCTACGAGGGGTGGCGCCGCGGAAGTCCAGATCGCGGCTGACAAGGCGCTTCACTCCGGCCGAGGCATTGGCAAGCCGCAGACGGTAGCCGGTGATGGCGCGGGCGAAGACGTTGTAGATGACGACCGCCGGAATCGCGGCGACAAGGCCGATAGCGGTGGCCAGCAGCGCCTCGGCGATGCCGGGGGCCACGACGGCAAGGTTGGTGGTCTGCGATTCCGAGATGCCGATGAAACTGTTCATGATGCCCCAGACGGTGCCGAACAAACCGACGAAAGGCGCGGTCGAACCGATGGTGGCCAGAACGCCCGTGCCGCGACCCATGCGGCGACCGGCGACAGCCTCGATACGTTCCAGATGGGAATCGACGCGTTCCTTCAGGCCGGTATCGCCGGCGACATCAAGCGCGGGGGCCGAACGGTCATACTCGGTCGCGGCGGCGCGGATCATGCGCGAGACGGGATCCTTGCGGCGACCGGTTGCACCAAGTGCGGCGGTCAGGCTGGAGGCGCTTTCCACGCGACGGATGCCGGACTGGACGCGGCCCAGAGCGCCAGCGAGTTCCAGAAGCTTCGCGAAAAGCACGGTCCATGTCACGACCGAGGCGAATGCCAGCCCGATCATCACGCCCTTCACCACCCAGTCGGCGGCCCAGAACATACCCATCGGCGACAGGTCATGCGGCAGGTTCGGATCGCGTTCCTGCGGCGAAAGCGGCTCAAGCGCGTCATGCAGCACTTGCGGCAGAATGCTGTCCTCGGCCGGTTGCGGGGCGGGCGCTTCGACAACGGGCGTAACATCGGTCTGACCGGCTGCGGGTGCGGGTGCGGTTGCCGGATTGGTTGCTGCAGGTTCGGGCGAGGCTGCCGGATTGTCCGGCGTCGCGGGCACGGGCACGGGGGCAGGTGTCGTCGGGGCAAGTTGTTCGGCCGGAGCGGGAGTCGGGGCAGTGGTCGAAGTCGGGGCCGGAGGCGTTACCAGCGGTGCAGTCGTCGTTGCTTCAGGCGTCGTCGCCGGAGTCGTGGCATTGCTGGTCGCCTCTTGGGCGGCAACGGGAAGTGCCGTCAGGAGACAGGCGAACATAAGGGCGGTCCCCGCGCGAAGGCGCGGCAGCGACGATTGGCTCATGGTGATCCTTCGGGTCTTCGGCATCAGGTCCGTCCGCATTCGCTGCGAGGCCATCCGGTTCAATGAAACGGAATGCGCCCCTTGGCCGCGGTTTTGCGGAGGGTATCGGGCGTCAATGTAAAATTGTCAACTATAGGGCGGCTTTCAAGTTCCCTGTTCGGGGCCACCTTTGCTCCAATATGCCGCGAGATGCGTCAGATGCTTGTCATGGCCGATCCCGTTGAACAGCAGCTGTCTGACGGCAGCGATGCTTCCCTTTTCGGAAGCCATCCAGATGTAAGTCGCCGTGTCATGTATGTTTTCCCGCAAGATGGCGGTCAGCTCATCCATCCCACCGGCCAAGTGACTGACGGTCATGCCCTGCCGTTCGGGTATCGGATAATCGGCGGATCGGCCCAGAAGATATGCCTCGCCTTGCGCATCACAAGCCTGTGCGATGATCCGGGCCATAGCCGGATAAGCGGTCTCATCCCCCGCCAGAATCAATCGTTTGGCTTCGGGAATCCCACCACCCGAGGGGCCCATCAGCCCGACTTTCGCGCCGACTGGATTGGATTTCGCCCATTCTGTGATCCGGCCGCCGTCATGGAGATAGATGTCGGTATCAAGCCAACCGGCATCGGCGTCGATATCGCACACTGTATAGACGGGGCGGTGCAAGGCCTTTGCACCAGCAGGCCATTGGACCTGTCCGTTCGGTCCGATACGCGGCCATTCCGGAGCGGGATCGCCATCAGGCGGAAGCACAAACCGGAAATGGATCGAATCCGTGGTTGCAAGCCGCGCCAGATCCGCACCATGCAACCGCATGCGCAGGAATGCCGCGCCGATCTGCCGCACCTCGCCGACCTGCGCGAAGCTGAAATTAGCGGGCAGCTTGCCGATATCGGCCAAGGACGACCAGCGCAGATCGCGGGCGATCTCGGGCATCGTTTCGGCCAGATGCTCGACAATGGCTTCCTGAATGGCCGAAAGCCATTCGGGGCGATGGGCGCGTGCAAAGACCAGAACGTTGTTACCACGTTTCTTGGCTCCGAACTCGCCCATCTCGGTTTCGCACCATGTCGAGCGGCCGTGCCCGTTATGCACATCCAGCCCGTGTTCCTCGGCCTCGTGCCGCAGCAACTGGTCGATCTGGTCGAAGTCGATGCCCAGAAGCATCGCCTCGGACCGGAACTCAGGGGGTGTCGTCAACCGCATGAAGAACCCTTAAACCTGCATAGAATAGGCGCGACAGGCTGCAAAACCATGTTCAGGCCGATTGGGCAATCAGTCGCGCCGCAGCTTCGATCCCGCCGGAACCATGCGGGATGCCAAGTGCGTCCATACCGGCCTCGATCACGGCCAGCGTTCCCAGAAGCTGGTGCGCGTTGACATGGCCCATATGGGCTATCCGCAGACCGGCCTCGGGATCGGCTGCGCCCAGACCGATGCCCAGTGTAAGTCCGGCCTTTTCCTGCGTCCAGCGCCGCAAAGCCGTCGCATTCGGGATCGTCGCCGCGGTCACCGAGCGTGCCCGACCCGCAGGATCGGCCACAACCGGACCGATGCCCGTGCCACCCGCGCCCCATGCCTCAAGCGCGGCCCAAGTCGCACGGGCGAGTGCGTCGTGGCGGGCAAGCGCCACGGGCAGGGTTTCCTCGTCCAGCAGCAGGGTCAGCGCCTCGTTCGTGCCGTAGATATGCTGGACCGGAGGCGTTCCGCCCCAGAACTGCCACAACTCGGTTGCTTCGGCGCGAGGGGTCCAGTTCCAATAGGGCGTCGTCAGATCGGTGCGTCCCATTTGCCCGACCCGTTCCGAGAACCACAGCAGCGCCAGCCCCGGAGGAACCATCAATCCCTTTTGGCTGGCCGAAACCAGCAGGTCGATCCCCCAATCGTCGAACTGCATCGGCTCGCAGCCGAGCGAGGCGATGGCATCGACCGCCAGTAGTGCCGGATGGTCCCCCATCGCGGCCCGGATCGCGGGGATATCGGCGCGGGCCGAGCTTGCGGTATCGACCTGACAGACCAGCACGGCTTTGATCGTACGGTCGCGGTCCTCGGCCAGCCTTTGGCTCAGACGCTGCGGATCGGGAGGGGTCAGGCCGAAATCGAGTTCCTCGACCTCGATACCCAAGGCGCGGGCCGATTGCGCCCAGCCGCGCCCGAAATGCCCCGAGGTCAGCACCAATGCCTTGTCGCCCCGATTGAACAGGTTCACGTTCGCAGCTTCCCAACCCGCATGACCGTTGCCGATATAGGGCACGCAATTTGCTCTGGTTCCGGCAAGCCGCTTCAGTCGCGCGATCATGTCACGGTTTTCCTGCGCCAGTTCCGGTCCGTAAATATCCGGAGACGGCCGGTGCATGGCGCGCAAGACGCGATCAGGAACGGGCGAGGGGCCGGGAATCGCGATGATCGGGCGCCCAAGGGCAAAACTCATGACGTGCCGCCTTTCTGCAGGTTGGGCAATCGGTAGGGCGGCGCTGTTCTGGCGTCAACAGGCCCACCACTTGCCCCGAGTGGCCGCACGCCGTATCCCTTGGCCAGTTTCAAGCGAGGCAGCGATGGCGGAAAAACTACAAGTAACAGCCAATCTGTTCTCGCGAATGTGGCGGGACTATCTGAACCCCTACTGGCCGCGCATCGCGTTGGCGTTGGTTTTTCTGATCGTCGAAGGCTCGACCCTTGGTCTGCTTAGCTGGATGCTGAAGCCGCTGTTCGACCGCGTATTCGTTGGCGGTGACGCGGATGCGATCTGGTGGGTCGGAGGCGCGATCTTCGGCCTATTTCTGATCCGCGCCGCGACTTTCGTGATCAACCGCAGCCTGATGACGTCGGTATCGCTGGCAGTCTCGACCACGATGCAGACCGACATGCTGCGCCATATCATGACGCTCGATGGCAGCTTCTTCCAGAAGAACCCGCCCGGCGCGATGATCGAGCGGGTACAGGGCGATTCCATCGCGGTGCAGGGGGTCTGGTCGACCTTCATCTCGGGGGCGGGGCGGGACGTGGTCTCGTTGGTGTCGCTGTTCGGGGTGGCGATTGCCGTCGATCCCGAATGGACCATGGCCGCGCTGATCGGAGCGCCGCTGCTGATCCTGCCGATGGTGATGGTGCAGCGCTATATCCGGCGCAAGATGCGCCAGAACCGCCAGAATGCCAGCCAACGCGCGACGCGGCTGGACGAGGTTCTACACGGGATCAACGCGGTCAAGCTGAACCGCATGGAGGAATACCAGACCAGCCGCTTCGGCGATATTGTCGGGCGTATCCGTCAGGGCCAGATCAAGATGTCGGCCATCGGCGCAACCATTCCGGCGCTGGTCGATGTCGTGACCGGCCTTGGTTTCATGGGGGTGCTGTGGCTTGGCGGGGCCGAGGTCATGTCCGGCGAACGCACGGTCGGCGACTTCATGTCCTTCTTCACGGCAATGGCGCTGGCTTTCCAGCCGCTGCGCCGTCTGGGCAGCCTTGCCGGAACATGGCAGACCGCCGCCGCCAGCCTTGAGCGGATCTATGAAATCCTTGATATGCGGCCCAGCATCGTTTCGGGCCCGCGTCGGGAACCGCCGTCTGACACGACGATCCGGCTTCAGGACGTGTGTCTGTCCTATGACGATCATCCGGTATTGAACGGGCTGAGCTTTGTCGCCGAGGCGGGGAAAACCACGGCGCTGGTTGGCCCGTCGGGGGCGGGTAAATCGACCGTCTTCAACCTGCTGACCCGCATGGTCGATCCGGCCTCGGGGGTGATCACGCTCGGCGGCGTGCCGCTCTCCGACTTCGACCTTTCGACCTTGCGCGACCAGTATTCGACAGTCAGTCAGGAAGCGGCACTGTTTGACGAAACCCTGCGCGAGAATATCCTGCTGGGCCATCCCGAGGACGAGGCCCGTCTGCGTGCCGCAACAAAGGCGGCGCATGTCGCGGATTTCGTCGATCCTTTGCCGAACGGGCTGGATACTCCGGCCGGACCGCGTGGCTCGGCCCTGTCGGGCGGGCAGCGCCAGCGGGTTGCCATTGCCCGCGCCATCCTGCGCAATGCGCCGATCCTGCTGCTTGACGAGGCGACCAGCGCGCTCGACGCGCAAAGCGAACGGATGGTGCAAGAGGCGCTGGACGGGCTGTCTGTCGGGCGGACCACCCTGGTCATCGCGCACCGGCTGTCGACCATCCGGCAGGCCGACAAGATCGTCGTGCTGGAAGCCGGACGGGTTGTCGAGGAAGGTAATCATGACCAGCTAATGGCTAATGGCGGCGCCTATGCGGCGCTGGTCAAACTGCAATTCGGAGAAGAATGATGCGGCGCATTCTGGCGGTCTCGGGGCCTGATCGGGTCCAGTTCCTGCAAGGCTTGGTGACGAACAAGGTCGGAGACGTGCCGTGCTGGGCCGCGCTGCTGACGCCGCAGGGCAAGTATCTGGCCGATTTCCTGATCGTCCCGCAGGGCGAGCGGTTGCTGATCGACGTGGATGCGCGCCTAGCGGATGATCTGATGCGGCGTCTGTCGATGTACAAACTGCGGTCGGACGTCACGCTTGAGGCCACCGATCTGACGGTTTCACGTGGAATTGGCGATATGCCGGATGCGGCGATTTCCGATCCGCGACACCAGGCACTGGGCTGGCGGCTTTACGGCGGGCAAGGCGATGACGGCGCGGATTTCGATGCGATCCGTGTCGAACATTGCATTCCGGAAACGCTGATCGAACTGATCCCGAACGAGACATTCATTCTTGAAGCCGGGTTCGAGCGTCTGCATGGCGTCGATTTCCGCAAGGGCTGCTATGTCGGTCAGGAAGTGACCGCGCGCATGAAGCACAAGACCGAGTTGCGCAAAGGACTGGTGACCTTGGATATCGAAGGTGAGGCTCCGGTCGGAACGCCGATCCTGATGCAGGACGGGCGCGAAGCGGGTATGATCTTTACCCAATCGGGCGGTCGTGCCATCGCCTATATGCGCTTTGACCGGATGGGCGAGGGGCTGGTGGCGGGGGATGCCCGCATCCTTGCGTGACCGAGGAAGGGCGTATCCGCCGCATCGTCCATGTGGATATGGATGCCTTTTTTGCATCGGTCGAACAGCGCGATAATCCTGATCTGCGCGGCAAGCCCGTCGCCGTCGGAGGCGGGCGGCGCGGCGTGGTGGCTGCGGCCAGCTACGAGGCGCGCCGGTTCGGGGTGAGGTCGGCAATGCCCTCGATGCGGGCAAGCCGGCTGTGTCCGGACCTGATCTTCGTGAAGCCGCGATTTGATGTCTACCGCGCGGTCAGCCAGCAAATCCGCGAAATCTTCGCTGCCTACACCCCGTTGATCGAACCGCTGTCGCTGGACGAGGCCTATCTGGATCTGACCGATTATCTGGAAGGCCGCACGGCAACGCGGATCGCACAGGAAATCCGTGCCCGCATTCGCGAGGCGACGGGGCTGACCGCCTCGGCCGGAGTCAGCTACAACAAGTTTCTGGCAAAACTCGCTTCGGATCAGCGTAAGCCCGACGGGTTGTTCGTGATCCCGCCCGAGGCGGGGGCCGAATTCGTTCATTCGCTTCCCATCGCCCGCTTTCACGGCGTCGGACCTGCGACCGCCGCCCGCATGGAGGCGCATGGCATCCTGACCGGCGCCGATCTGGCACGGCAGAGTCTGGAATTCCTGAGCGCCCGCTTCGGCAAATCCGGCACCTATTACTGGAATATCGCGCGGGGTATCGACACGCGCGAGGTCAAGCCGGATCGCATTCGCAAGTCCATCGGGGCCGAGAACACCTTTTTCGACGACCTGCGCGATCTGGCTGCGGCGATCGACGAACTCGCTCCGCTGGCCGACAAGGTCTGGCGACACGCCTCGAATGCGGGACGTGGCGGGCGAACGGTGACGCTGAAGGTGAAATACGGGGATTTCCGGCAGATCACACGGGCGCGTTCCTTGCCGCGCACTGTTTCGGGCCGCGATGAGTTGTTCGAAATCGCGCGGGAACTGCTGGCGCCGGTCTTCGCCGATCCGCATGGCGTGCGGCTTCTGGGCATCACGCTTTCTGCGCTGGGGGAGGCGGGGGCCGATGAGGCCCCGCGCCAGCTTGGCCTGTTCGATCAGGCGTAAAGGTTGGTCGCACCGACCTTCTCGTGGATGCCGTTCACGGTGGCCTTGTCCAGTCCCAAAGCCGTCGCCAGCGAGTGCAGGTATTCCGCCTCGGCGCGATTGTCGAAGTCGATGGCCATCAGGGACATGATATAGACCTGCGGACCAAGCCCCTGAGGGACTTCGCGGGCAAGGGCAGCGGCATCGACGGGGGCAGCCATCTGCTCGCGGATGAAGGCGCGTTCCTCTTCGTCAAGTTCGCCGAATTCCTTGGTCAGGCGGGCCTGCTCGGCTTCGTCGATCTTGCCGTCGGATTTCGCGGCCTGGATCATTGCCTTTAGGATCAGCCCTGCAACGGCGTTCTGTTCCGGCGTCGGCGGGGTGTCGGGCTCGCCGCCATTCGCCAGCGCCTGATTCAGGATCTGGCCGAAGCTCGAATCATTCGTGGGCTGCGAGCCTTTTTGCGCAAGGCCGCCCGCCGCGCCCGTCGATGCCTTGGCCTGCGACCCGCCCAACAGATCGCCAAGGATGCCACCGAGACCCCCTGCGGCCGCGCCGCCCGCCAGAATCTGGCCAAGGCTGCCGCCAAGACCACCACCCGTACTTGCGCTGGTTGTGCCGCCTCGGCCCGCGGTCAGCTGGTCAAGGATACCGCCAAGCCCGCCGCTCGCACGCCCTGCGGGGGAATGCGCGCCGCCATAGGGCGTGCCTCCACCTGCGCCGGGTGCGCGACCGCCAAGGATCTGGCCCAGTATGTCTCCAAGACCACCGGCACTGGCCTGTTGGCCCGGCGCGCCGCCTGTCTTGCCAACGATATCATCCAATATGCTACCCGAGGGCGGGTGTCCGGCCTGGGTGGAGCCCCCGGCCGTTTTGCTGCCCTGGGCATTCTTCATCATCGTGCCGATTCCCTTGGCCAGCATGATCCCGGCCGCAACCCGGGCAAGCGATTTCATCAGGCTCATCTCGTCCTCCGACGTGAAAAGGCGCCCGCCGTTTTGACGGGTCGCCGGTACGGCCTAAAGCAACGAGGCGATGGCTTGGTTCCAAACCGTATCCGCGACGTCGCGTCGGTCATGCCGGTTGACCAGCATTGCTTGGCTGCCCTTGATTTTTCCCCTGCACAAATATAAGTCGCGGCGGATGTTTCACGATGGGGGTCGTCGCGCGGGTGGCCCTCTCTGATTGGAGGCCATGATGGCAAAGGCAAAGTTTGAACGGAATAAGCCGCACGTCAACATCGGGACCATTGGTCACGTTGACCACGGCAAGACGACGCTGACGGCTGCGATCACCAAATATTTTGGTGACTTCAAGGCCTATGACCAGATCGACGGCGCTCCGGAAGAGCGCGCTCGCGGCATCACGATCTCGACCGCGCACGTCGAGTACGAGTCGGAATCGCGTCACTACGCCCACGTCGACTGCCCCGGCCACGCCGACTACGTCAAGAACATGATCACCGGTGCTGCCCAGATGGACGGCGCGATCCTGGTTGTGAACGCTGCTGACGGCCCGATGCCGCAGACCCGCGAGCACATCCTGCTGGGCCGTCAGGTCGGCATCCCCTACATGGTCGTCTACCTGAACAAGGTCGACCAGGTTGACGACGCCGAGCTGCTGGAACTGGTCGAGATGGAAGTGCGCGAGCTCCTGTCGTCCTACGACTACCCCGGCGATGACATTCCGATCATCAAAGGCTCGGCTCTGGCCGCGATGGAAGGCCGCGATCCCGAGATCGGCGAGAACTCGATCCGCGAACTGATCGCGGCTGTCGATAGCTACATCCCGACCCCCGAGCGCGCTGTCGACCAGCCGTTCCTGCTGCCGATCGAAGACGTGTTCTCGATCTCGGGCCGCGGCACCGTGGTCACCGGCCGTATCGAGCGCGGCGCTGTCAACGTCGGCGACGAACTGGAAATCGTGGGTATCCGCGACACCAAGAAAACCACCTGCACCGGCGTGGAAATGTTCCGCAAACTGCTGGATCGCGGGGAGGCTGGCGACAACGTCGGCGTTCTGCTGCGCGGCATCGACCGTGACGGCGTCGAGCGTGGCCAGGTTCTGGTGAAGCCGAAATCGGTGACCCCGCACACCACCTTCGAAGCCGAAGCCTACATCCTGACCAAGGAAGAGGGCGGCCGCCACACTCCGTTCTTCGCGAACTACCGTCCGCAATTCTACTTCCGCACCACGGACGTCACCGGCACCGTGAAGCTGCCGGAAGGCACCGAGATGGTGATGCCGGGCGACAACCTGAAGTTCGAAGTCGAACTGATCGCTCCGATCGCCATGGAAGAGAAGCTGCGCTTCGCTATCCGTGAAGGCGGCCGTACCGTCGGCGCCGGCGTCGTCTCGAAAATCCTGAAGTAATTCGGGAAACGAATCGTCGGGTGATCCTTTCGGGGATATCGCGACGAGAGGGCCGTCCCTTCGGGGGCGGCCTTTTCCATTTCTGCGACAATTTTCCGACAAAGTTTACCGAGGATTTACCGGTCCCCGTGTTACCCTGCGCCCGCCATTGGGAGGGTAGGGCTATGAACGAACGCAGGAAGGCTTCCGATTTCCACCCGCGCATTCTGGAGATTTTCGACGGCTATGTGCATGGCCGTGTCTCGAAGCGGGATTTCATGACTCAGGCGGCACAATTCGCGACCGTGGGCATGTCAGCCGCAGCAATCTTCGAGGCGTTGAAGCCCGATTACGCGCTGGCCCAGCAAGTCGCCCCCGACGATCCGGCGATCAAGACCGAGACGGTCAGCTATGACAGCCCCGAAGGCAACGGCAAGATTTCGGGCCTGATGGCGCGGCCCTCTGATGCCTTGGGCAAGCTCGCGGCGGTGCTGGTCGTGCACGAGAATCGCGGGCTGAACCCTTACATCGCGGATGTCGTGCGGCGTTTGGCCAAGGCGGGCTATGTGGCTTTCGGGCCGGACGGCCTGAGTTCCATTGGCGGCTATCCCGGCAATGACGAGAAGGGCCGCGAGATGCAGGCGAGCCTAGACCCGCCGAAGTTGATGGAGGATTTCTTCGCCGCTTATGAATTCCTGCGCGACCATCCCGATTCGACCGGCAAGGTGGGCTGCGTTGGCTTTTGCTATGGCGGTGGAGTCTGCAATGCTCTGGCGGTGGCTTACCCCGAACTTTCAGCCTCGGTCCCATTCTATGGCCGCCAGCCGCGCGCCGAGGAGGTTGCGCGGATCAAGGCCCCTTTGCTGATCCATTACGCCGAGAATGACGAGCGGGTGAATGCGGGCTGGCCGGATTACGAGGCGGCGTTGAAGGCGGGTGGCAAGGAGTACCAAGCCTTCATCTATCCCGGCACGCAGCATGGTTTCCACAATGACACGACGCCGCGCTACGACGAGGCGGCGGCGAAACTGGCATGGGACCGGACGCAGGGCTTCTTTGCCGAGAAACTCGCCAACTGACAGGTTCTGTCAGCAGCACTGCCTCAGGATGGGAGCAACCATCAGGAGGTTTTGCCATGACGACCTATCACGGTTCCTGCTTCTGCGGTGCGGTGCAGTTCGAAGCTGACGGCGATCTGTCCCAAGGGACGTCACGCTGCAATTGCCGCTTCTGCCGCAAGATGCGCTATTGGGAGATGCGTTTGCCCGACGCTGCGGGCTTTCGCCTGCTGCAAGGGGCCGAGCATCTGGCCGAGACGCCACGCAGTCAGGCGGACGGCATCGCGATGCATCATCGCTTCTGCGTTCGATGCGGTACACGGCTTTGGACCGAGGGAAATATTCCCGAACTGGGCGGGCCGTTTGTCATGGTCTGCATCAACGCGCTGGATGTCCCCGAGGCCGACCTTATCGCGGCTCCGGTAACTTACGCGGACGGCGCGCATGATGCTTGGTGGGATCCGGCGCCCGAGACACGGCATCTCTAGCTCTTGCACCTTTTTCGGGCGCATGTGAACGTGCCGCCCGGTGCCAAAGGCCCGCAAAATCCACGAGGTCCATCATGTTCAGCTGGTTCGAAAGCCGGCTCGATCCCTATCCTGCCGATCAGCCGCAGATGCCTCCCAAGGGGCTGTGGCGGTTCATCCTGCATTTCTCGCGCGGGGCGTGGGGTTTTATGCTGGCGATGTCGGCATGCTCGGCGATGATCGCGGTCTTCGAGGTGATCCTGTTCGGCTATCTGGGCGAGTTGGTTGACCGTCTGGCTGGAACCGACCGCGCCGCATTTTGGCAAGTCGAGGGCAGCCGCCTGCTATGGATGGCCGCGATTCTGGTAATCGGCATCCCGCTTTTGCAGGTGATCTTTTCGCTGCTCATGCACCAGACCCTGATGGGGAACCTGCCGCAGCGCATCCGCTGGCAGGCGCATCGCTACCTGCTGCGCCAGTCGATGAGCTATTTTCAGGACGAGTTCGCGGGCCGGATCGCCACCAAGCTGATGCAGACGGCTTTGGCCGTGCGCGAGGTGGCGATGAAGTTCCTCGACGTACTGGTCTATGTCGGGGTCTATTTCCTTGGAGCGTTGATTCTGGCGGCCTCGACCGATGGCTGGCTGGCGGTGCCGTTCTTCATGTGGGGGCTACTTTACGGTGTGTTGTTGTGGTGGCTGGTGCCGCTGATCGGTCGCGTCAGCGAGGCGCAGGCCGATGCCCGAGCCGTCATGACGGGCCGTGTCGTGGACAGCTATACCAATATCTCGACGGTGAAGCTGTTCTCGCATAGCTCGCGCGAGGAGGCTTACGTCCGCGACAGCATGGACGGGTTCCTGCAGACCGTGCATCGGCAGATGCGGCTGGCCTCGGTGCAGAACATCCTGCTGTCGTCGCTGAATTCGGGGCTGACCTTCTCGGTCACGGCACTGGGGATTTGGCTTTGGACGCAAGGCCGGATCGAGGTCGGCGCGGTTGCCATCGCCATCCCGCTGGCGCTGCGGCTGGGGAACATGTCGCATTGGATTATGTGGGAGTTCGCGGGCCTATTCGAGAATATCGGCACTGTCCGCGACGGCATCGGATCGCTGTCGCTGCCCCGTATGGTGACGGATGTCCCCGAGGCGAAGCCGCTGGTCGTGACCCATGGTGGAGTCGAGTTCCGTGATGTCACCTTCCGCTATGGTGGGCCGGAGGAAGGCAAGGGCACGGCCGTTCTGGACCACCTGACCTTGTCGATCGCGCCGGGAGAGCGGATCGGCCTTGTCGGACGCTCGGGCGCGGGCAAATCCACCTTGGTGAACCTGCTGCTGCGCTTCCATGACATCGGCTCGGGCGAAATCCGGATCGACGGGCAGGACATCAGCCGCGTGACGCAGGAATCTTTGCGCGGAGCAATCGGCGTGGTGACGCAGGATACGTCGCTGCTGCATCGCTCGATTCGAGATAACATTTCCTATGGTCGACCCGATGCCGGCGAAGACATGATCCTGCGCGCGGCGGAATTGGCCGAAGCCTCGGATTTCGTCGGGACGCTCAGCGATTCTCAGGGGCGGCGCGGATTGGAGGCGCATGTCGGCGAGCGTGGGGTGAAGCTCTCGGGCGGGCAGCGTCAGCGCATCGCCATCGCGCGGGTTCTGCTGAAGGACGCTCCGATTCTGGTGCTGGATGAGGCGACGAGCGCGCTAGACAGCGAGGTCGAGGCCGCGATCCAGAGCCAGTTCGAAATGCTGATGCAGGGAAAAACCGTCATCGCCATCGCGCACCGGCTATCGACCATCGCGCGGATGGACCGGCTGGTCGTGATGGAGCAGGGGCAGATCGTCGAGCAGGGCACGCATGACGAACTTTTGTCGAAAGGCGGCATCTATGCCGGGCTTTGGGCACGGCAATCGGGCGGTTTTCTGGAGAGCGACTGATTGTCGCCGCCAACTTTCTTGCGCGGCCGTTCGCGTGCCGCGCATACTGGCCAGAAGTGAGGCGTGATTGCTCAGTGCCCCTCGGTCCAGCGGCCATCAAGGATGAGGTCAGTCATTGGCGCGGATTTGGCTGCATATCGGGATGATGAAGACCGGAACCTCTGCGCTGCAGGAGTGGTTCGCCGTCAACGAAAAATCCTTATTGCAACAGGGCTTGCTGTATATTCGGGTCAAGCCGAACCTTCCGGCATGCGGCCCCTTGGTGAACGCATTGGCCAATGGCGGACCCGATGCGGCTGCCATGGTGTCGGCGATCAGCGAGCGGATCAACGAGTCACCTGCTGATGACGTGCTGATTTCGGCCGAGGCGTTCTCGCTTCATAGTCCGAAGCTGGCCATCAGGCTTGTGAAAGCGTTGCCGGAACATGATCTGCGCATTCTCGTCTGGCTGCGCCGTCAGGACCGGTATGCGGAGGCGGTCTATAAGCAGATGATAAAGTGGAACGGTCAGGGCGTCGAGCTTGGCAAGGCACTGCGAAGCTATTCGCGCCATATGGACTATAACCGTCTTCTAGATAGCTGGCAGCGCAGCTTTCCCAAGGCGCGGCTATTGCCCCGGATCTACGAGGAACTGGACGCCGATACCGTACCCGACAGCATTGCCTCGATCCTTTCTGCCATGGAACGTCCGGAACTGGTCCCAGTTGAAAGCGCCGGTCATCGCCGCAATGTCACGCCCTGCGCGGATCTGATTTCGCATTACAATTCGATACCTTCATCGCAATCGCGCGCCTTGCGTCGGGCTAACCGGCAGTTGATGAATGAGTTGGGAGCCGCAGCCTCGGGTCGCGGCGATCTGTTGTCGCCGCAACAGGCTCGCGACATTCGCGACCGCTACGCCGAATCGAACCGGCTGGTCCGGGATCGCTGGTTTCCCGAACGGGAGAATCTGTTTGGTGACAAGGCCGAGGGTGCAAATGCCACCGGCTCGTTTGACAGCTTGCTGGACCGTTTCAACGAATTGTTCGCGAAAGAGGGTGGGAAGCGTTAATCCGCGCCATGCATTTCCTGTAAGGCTGTGCCGAAATCGCCTTGACGACCATCTGCGCAGGTCATATTGGATGCAGCGGTCTTAGGGGTATAGCTCAGTTGGTAGAGCATCGGTCTCCAAAACCGAGGGTCGCGGGTTCGAGTCCCTCTGCCCCTGCCAGACCAAATCGCGATTTCAAAAAACCCGGACGTATCGACGCCCGGGTTTTTGCGTTCAGGATCAACGGTCCCGATGGCGCAATCCTTGGCGCTGCTGGTTTGCGCGGGTCATGACAAGCGGAATGCAGCCGAACCATCGGGCAGATGGTCGCAATCCTGAAAATGTGAGCTTCCATAAATCCCCGCGGATTTGACAACGGTGACCGCCTTTGACCAAAAGAGGTGCAGGAAGACTTAGGTGCGCGTGCCACGATGTTGGGATTCCAATTGGCATTCGATTCAATTCTGAAGGACTGCCGAACCGTTGCTGAGCATCCATCTGGGGGCGCACAAGACTGCCTCGACACATCTGCAATTCTCTCTGCGACAGGTAGAGGAACAACTGCGCGAGCGGGGCTTGGCCTATGCCGATCCTAGAACGCTGCGCAAAGAGATGCCCCTGTCGGACGCATTGGCGAAAGGCTCGCGGTCAAAGGAAGCAGCCGAGTGCCGTCGCCAACTGACCGGCCTGCGCGAATCGCACGAGACGCTGCTGCTGTCCGAAGAAAATATTCTGGGCGGCACGCACCGCAACAATCTGATCTCGAAATGGGGGATGTTATATCCGAATGCGGGACCGCGTATCCGCCGCGTCATTGATCTGGCAGGGGGCGGGCCAGCGACGCTGTTCCTGTCGGTACGCGATCCGGCGGCGTATAACGTCTCGGCCTTTGCGCTCCAGGTGCAGCAGGGCAACGAGGTGGATATCGGACATTACCTGCGCGGGCGCGACCCGTCGCGGATCCGTTGGTCCGGTCTGGTCAGGCGGCTGTCCTTCATTCCCGCAGTCGAAAAAATCGTTGTCTGGCGATACGAGGATTACCGCGCGCTGCGGCCGCTGCTGCTGAACTATCTGTTGTCGGAGGATCTTGCCGCGCTTGTCCCCGAGCCCCCGCCATCGAATGTCAGCATGACGCAGCCGGGATATGAATGGTTTCTCGCCAAGTTACAGGCGGGAACCGATCTCGAGCGTCGTGTGCTGGTGCGGCGGGCCCAGCGGCGGTTCAGCCGTGCCGACGGGCATCCGCCGTTGCGGTTGTTCGAGGACGATGTCTACGCGCGCTCGGCCGTCAACTACGCGACGGAAATCACGCGCATCCGCCGGCAATCCAAGGTCGAATTCCTCGACCCGTGACCGTTGTTCCAGTTCCGGCTTGAAAATCCGAACAGCGCAGTCTATCTGACGCGCTGCATGACCAGAGGGATCAAGATGGCCAACCCCGTCCAGTTCATCAGCCAGGTGCGCGCCGAAGTCGGCAAGATCAGCTGGCCCACCCGCCGCGAGGTGGTGACGACCACGATCATGGTTTTCATCATGGCGACGTTGGCTTCGATCTTTTTCTTCCTCGTCGATCTGGTGATCAAGACCGGCCTCTCCGGCATCCTGAACGTCGTCGGCAGCTGAGGTCTTGCAAAGAAGGGCAGGGGGCGCTATGTCCTTGCGACCTGCCCGAGACGCGGCGTGCATCGATTCGGTCGTGCGCGCCGATTTCAATTTGGCCGGAACGTGTCGATCGATTGGGACGTCCGGTCAGTGGGTGGCAAATGAATTCAAGGGTTTGGTGTAAGCCAGCCCGGAAGAAACAGGGGTCGATCGAGACATGGCAAAGCGTTGGTATTCGGTCAGCGTCCTGTCGAACTTTGAAAAGAAGGTTGCCGAGGCGATTCGTCTTGCTGCGACCGAGAAGGGTCTCGAAGACGAGATCGACGAGGTTCGGGTCCCCACCGAAGAGGTGATCGAGATCCGCCGCGGCAAGAAAGTGACCTCCGAGCGTCGCTTTATGCCCGGCTATGTGCTGGTCCATATGGATCTGTCGGACCGCACCTATCATCTGGTCAACTCGATCAATCGGGTGACCGGTTTCCTCGGGGCGCATGGCAAGCCGATGCCGATGCGCGACGACGAAGTGAATTCGATTCTGCATCGCACCGGCGAGGGCGGGGTCGAGGTCGCTCCGCGCAACCTGATCAGGTTCGACGTGGGCGAGAAGGTAAACGTGACCGACGGGCCCTTCGAGGGCTTCTCGGGGATGGTCGAAGAGGTGGATGAGGTTTCGAGCCGCATCAAGGTCACCGTTTCGATCTTTGGTCGGCCGACGCCGGTCGAACTGGAATTCACGCAGGTTTCCAAAACCGTGTGAGGTGTCGCGGGAGGCGCTGATCCTTCGGGGGATGTGCCGTACCGCTAAGTCGGCCCGCTTGCGGGCGTGATGATAAGGAGAGGGCCACATGGCCAAGAAAGTCGTCGGCAGCCTGAAGCTGCAAATCAAGGCGGGTCAAGCAAACCCGTCCCCGCCGGTTGGTCCCGCACTGGGTCAGCGCGGCATCAACATCATGGAATTCTGCAAGGCGTTCAACGCCAAGACGCAGGAAATGGAAGCCGGCTCGCCGGTTCCGGTCGTGATCACCTATTACGCCGATAAATCCTTCACCTTCGAAACCAAGACTTCGCCGGCTTCGTTCCTGCTGAAGAAAGCTGCTGGCCTGAAGCCGGTCGGCAAGCGCAACCGCGCCAAAGGTTCGGAAAAGCCCGGTCGTGTCGTCGCTGGCACCGTGACCGCGAAGCAAGTTCGCGAGATCGCTGAAGCCAAGATGAAAGACCTGAACGCGAACGACGTCGATGCCGCGATGCAGATCATCCTCGGCTCGGCCCGTTCGATCGGCATCGAGGTGAAAGGCTAAATCATGGCGAAAATCTCGAAAAACAAAGCCGCTGCCCGCGCTGCATTCGAAGGCAAAGCCAACCTGACGGTTGAAGAAGCCGTTGCGCTGGTCAAAGGCAACCTCAAAGCGAAATTCGACGAGACCGTTGAAATCGCGATGAACCTGGGCGTTGACCCGCGTCACGCCGACCAAATGGTTCGTGGCGTTGTCACCCTGCCGAATGGCACGGGCAAGCACGTCCGCGTCGCCGTTTTCGCTCGTGGCCCGAAAGCCGACGAGGCGAAAGCCGCTGGCGCCGAGATCGTTGGTGCAGAAGACCTGATGGAAACCATCCAGTCGGGCAAGATCGAATTCGATCGCTGCATCGCTACTCCGGACATGATGCCGCTGGTTGGCCGTCTGGGCAAGATCCTGGGCCCGCGCAACCTGATGCCGAACCCGAAAGTCGGCACGGTGACCATGGACGTGAAATCGGCCGTGGAAGCAGCCAAAGGCGGCGAGGTCCAGTTCAAAGCCGAAAAAGCTGGCGTCGTTCACGCCGGTGTTGGCAAAGCCTCGTTCGACGAAGCGAAACTGGTCGAAAACATCCGCGCTTTCGTGGATGCAGTCAACCGCGCGAAGCCGTCGGGCGCCAAAGGCACCTACGTCAAGAAAGTCTCGATCAGCTCGACCATGGGTCCGGGCGTGTCGCTGGACGTTTCTTCGGCGGTCGCGCAGTAAGCGCGAGAAATTTCGCCGGGGAAACCCGGTGAATGGCGGGGCATTCATGCCCCGTCCTGTCCGAGACGGAGGGTGCGGGGTAACCCGCTTAATTTCCTTCCTGAGATGGGAACAAGACCATTTTCCGAACTTAGTTCGGGGGATCTTGGGACTGTCATGGACCCGTCCTGTCGCTGTTCGGGCGACAGGAAAGTGAGAGCCGGGGGGAAACCCCCACACTTGGAGTGAAACCGTGGAAAGAGCGCAGAAAGAGCAGTTGGTCGAGGAACTCGGCCAGATCTTCGAAGCCTCTGGCGTCGTGGTGGTTGCACACTACGAAGGAATGACGGTTGCCCAAATGCAGGACCTGCGCGCGCAAATGCGTGAAGTCGGTGGGTCCGTTCGCGTTGCCAAGAACAGGCTCGCCAAGATCGCCCTGGATGGAAAGCCTTGCGCAAGCATCGCCGACTATCTGACGGGTATGACCGTGCTCGCTTACTCCGAGGACCCGGTGGCTGCTGCCAAGGTCGCGGACAAGTACGCCAAGGCCAACGACAAGTTCGTTATCCTGGGCGGTGCGATGGGCGACACGGCGCTTGACCCTGCCGGTGTGAAAGCCGTGGCACAGATGCCGTCGCGCGAGGAGCTTATCGCTTCGATCGTGGCTTGCATCGGCGCCCCTGCCTCGAACATCGCGGGCGCGATTGGCGCACCTGCTTCCAACATCGCGGGCATCCTCACGACTCTGGAAGAGCGCGAGGCCGCTTGAGGCAAACCCCATTTCCTCGTAGGGCATCGACCCATCGTTGGAAACATTTAGTGAAAGAACGGAAAAATGGCTGATCTGAAAAAACTCGCCGAAGAAATCGTGGGCCTGACCCTGCTGGAAGCCCAGGAACTGAAAACGATCCTGAAAGACGAATACGGCATTGAGCCGGCTGCTGGTGGCGCCGTCATGGTTGCTGGTCCGGCTGCAGCTGCTGAAGCCGCTGAAGAGAAAACCGAATTCGACGTCGTTCTGACCGACGCCGGCGCGAACAAGATCAACGTGATCAAAGAAGTTCGCGGCATCACCGGTCTGGGCCTGAAAGAAGCCAAGGACCTGGTCGAAGCCGGTGGCAAAGTCAAAGAAGGCGCTTCGAAAGCCGACGCCGAAGACATCAAGAAAAAACTCGAAGCGGCTGGCGCCAAGGTCGAGCTGAAGTAATTGGCCCGAGTGGCCGATTGATTTCGGAAGAATTAGGCAGGGTCCGGGGGTTCCCCCGGTCCCTGCCGAACCTGTCTTGAAGGGCGGTTTCGTCAGAAACCAACGGGAACCTTCCTTCAGGGCATGTTCGGGGTTCGGGAGCCGCGCGGTGGGACGCGAGGCACGAATGGAACCCCGCCCCTCATTCGCCGCCTTGCGCCGGTCGGGCCCCGACGACCGCTGCAAGCGAAAGACGAAAGGTTAGACCCTCTATGGCGCAAGCTTATGTCGGCCAGAAACGCATCCGGCGTTACTATGGCAATATCCGCGAAGTCCTGGAAATGCCGAACCTCATCGAGGTTCAGAAGTCCTCGTATGACCTTTTCCTGCGGTCGGGCGAGGCTGAGGGCCACCAGGACGGCGAAGGCATCAACGGTGTCTTCCAGTCGGTATTCCCGATCAAGGACTTCAACGAGACCGCGACGCTCGAATTCGTGAAATACGAACTCGAACGCCCGAAATACGACGTTGACGAGTGCCAGGCCCGCGACATGACCTATGCCGCGCCGCTGAAGGTCACCCTGCGTCTGATCGTGTTCGATGTCGACGAAAACACCGGCGCCAAGTCGGTCAAGGACATCAAGGAACAAGACGTCTACATGGGCGACATGCCCCTGATGACCCAGAACGGGACGTTCATCGTGAACGGCACCGAGCGCGTGGTTGTCAGCCAGATGCACCGCAGCCCCGGCGTGTTCTTCGACCATGACCGCGGCAAGACGCATTCCTCGGGCAAACTTCTGTTCGCATGCCGCATTATTCCCTATCGCGGCTCGTGGCTAGACTTCGAATTCGACGCCAAGGATCTGGTGTTCTCGCGCATCGACCGTCGCCGCAAACTGCCGGTGACAACGCTGCTTTATGCGCTCGGCATGGATCAGGAAGGCATCATGGATGCTTTCTATGACACCGTTGACTACAAATTGCAGCGCGCTGGCCGGGGCCAGGATGCGGGCTGGGTCACCAAGTTCTTCCCCGAGCGTGTGCGCGGCACCCGCCCGACCTATGATCTGGTGAATGCCGATACCGGTGAAGTCATCACCAAAGCCGGTGAGAAGGTCACTCCGCGTCTGGTGAAGCAGCTTGCCGAAAAAGGCGAGATCAACTTGCTGATGCCGTTCGACAAGATCGTCGGCCGCTTCGTCGCGAAAGACATCATCAACGAGCAGACTGGTCTGATCTATGCCGAAGCCGGTGACGAGATCACGCTGGAATACGACCGTGACGGCGAAGTCTCGGGCGGTCTGCTGAAAGTCCTGCTGGACAACGACATCACCGAGATTCCGGTTCTCGACATCGACCACGTCAATGTCGGTCCCTATATCCGCAACACGATGGCGGCGGACAAGAACATGGGTCGCGAAGGCGCGCTCATGGACATCTACCGCGTCATGCGTCCGGGCGAGCCGCCGACCGTCGAGGCCGCCTCGGCCCTGTTCGACAGTCTGTTCTTCGACAGCGAGCGCTACGACCTTTCGGCCGTGGGTCGCGTCAAGATGAACATGCGCCTTGATCTGGATGCGCCGGATACCCAGCGCACCCTGCGCAAGGATGACATCAAGGCCTGTATCCGTGGCCTCGTGGAACTGCGCGACGGCAAGGGCGAGATCGACGACATCGACCACCTCGGCAACCGCCGGGTGCGTTCGGTCGGCGAGCTGATGGAGAACCAGTACCGCATCGGTCTGCTTCGCATGGAGCGTGCCATCCGCGAACGCATGTCCGGCGTCGAGATCGACACCGTCATGCCGCAGGACCTGATCAACGCGAAACCGGCGGCGGCTGCCGTCCGCGAATTCTTCGGCTCGTCGCAGCTGTCGCAGTTCATGGACCAGACCAACCCGCTGTCGGAAGTGACGCATAAGCGTCGTCTGTCGGCGCTTGGGCCGGGCGGTCTGACGCGTGAGCGTGCAGGCTTCGAGGTTCGCGACGTTCACCCGACCCACTATGGCCGGATGTGCCCGATTGAAACGCCGGAAGGTCAGAACATCGGTCTGATCAACTCGCTGGCCACCTTCGCCCGCGTGAACAAATACGGCTTCATCGAGACCCCGTACCGCAAGGTCATTGAAGGTCACGTCACCGATGACGTGGTCTACATGTCCGCGACCGAGGAAATGCGTCACACCGTGGCGCAGGCCAACGCCGTGCTGGACGAGAACGGCAAGTTTGTCGATGAACTGATCTCGACCCGTCAGGCGGGCGACTTCATGCTGAACCCGGTCGATGCCGTCGATCTGATCGACGTGTCGCCGAAACAGCTGGTCTCGGTCGCTGCGGCGCTGATTCCGTTCCTTGAAAACGACGACGCCAACCGCGCTCTGATGGGCTCGAACATGCAACGTCAGGCGGTTCCGCTTCTGCGTGCCGAGGCTCCGCTTGTGGGCACCGGCATGGAAGCGACCGTGGCGCGCGACTCGGGCGCGGCCATCATGGCCCGTCGCGGCGGCGTCATCGACCAGGTCGATGCGCAGCGTATCGTTGTGCGTGCGACCGAGGATCTGGGCGCGGGCGACGCCGGTGTGGACATCTACCGTCTGCGCAAGTTCAAGCGTTCGAACCAGTCCTCGACCATCAACCAGCGTCCGCTGGTCAAGGTGGGCGAAAAGGTCGTCAAGAATCAGGTCATCGCTGATGGTCCCTCGACCGATCAGGGTGAACTGGCCATCGGCCGGAACGTGGTCGTCGCGTTCATGCCGTGGAACGGCTACAACTACGAAGACTCGATCCTGATCTCGGAGCGCATCCACCGCGACGACGTGTTCACCTCGATCCATATCGACGAATACGAAGTGGCGGCCCGCGACACCAAGCTGGGGCCGGAAGAGATCACCCGCGACATCCCGAACGTCGGCGAGGAAGCGCTGCGCAACCTCGACGAAGCCGGTATTGTCTATATCGGTGCGGAAGTGGGTCCGGGCGACATTCTGGTCGGCAAGATCACCCCGAAAGGTGAATCGCCGATGACGCCGGAAGAGAAGCTGCTTCGCGCCATCTTCGGCGAGAAAGCTTCGGACGTGCGCGATACCTCGCTGCGTCTGCCCCCGGGTGCTTATGGCACGATCGTCGAGGTTCGCGTCTTCAACCGTCACGGCGTCGACAAGGACGAACGTGCGCTGCAGATCGAGCGCGAGGAAGTCGAACGTCTGGCCCGTGACCGGGACGACGAGTTGGTCATTCTTGAGCGTAACATCTACGCGCGTCTCAAGTCGCTGATCGCTGACAAAGAAGTCGTCAAAGGTCCGAAAGGCATCAAGTCCGGCGCGATCGTCAATGACGATCTGCTGGGTCAACTGAGCCGTGGCCAGTGGTGGCAGCTTGCCGTTGCCGACGAGGAAACCGCCAAGGAAGTCGAAGCGCTGAACCAGCAGTTCGACACGCTGAAGCGCGCACTGGACAACCGTTTCGACGACAAGGTCGAGAAGGTCCGTCAGGGTGACGATCTGCCTCCGGGCGTGATGAAAATGGTCAAGGTCTTTGTCGCCGTGAAGCGCAAGCTGCAAGCGGGCGACAAGATGGCCGGTCGTCACGGCAACAAAGGCGTCGTGTCGAAGGTCGTTGCGATCGAGGACATGCCGTTCCTTGCTGACGGGACCGCCGTCGACCTCGTTCTGAACCCGCTGGGCGTGCCTTCGCGGATGAACGTCGGTCAGATCCTTGAAACCCATATGGGCTGGGCATCGCGCGGTCTGGGCATCAAGATCGACGAGGCGCTGCAGGACTATCGTCGCAATGGCGATATGACTCCGGTGCGCGAAGCGATGAAGAACGGCTATGGCGAGGATATGTACGCCACGCGGTTCGAGAACCTTGATGACGACACGCTGGTCGAACATGCCGATGCGGTTCGCAACGGCGTTCCGATCGCCACGCCCGTCTTCGACGGCGCCAAAGAGGCTGACGTGAACGACGCGCTGAAGCGTGCCGGTTTCGATTCCTCGGGGCAATCGGTCGCCTTCGACGGTCGCACCGGTGAGCAGTTCGCCCGTAAGGTGACGGTCGGCACGAAGTACTTCCTGAAGCTGCACCACCTTGTCGACGACAAGATGCACGCCCGCTCGACTGGTCCGTACTCGCTGGTCACGCAGCAGCCGCTGGGTGGTAAGGCGCAGTTCGGTGGTCAGCGTCTGGGTGAGATGGAGGTCTGGGCTCTGGAAGCCTACGGCGCTGCCTATACCCTGCAAGAGATGCTGACGGTGAAGTCGGATGACGTCGCAGGCCGGACCAAGGTCTATGAAAGCATCGTGAAGGGCGAGGACAACTTCGAAGCCGGCGTGCCGGAATCGTTCAACGTTCTGGTCAAGGAGGTCCGGGGTCTGGGCCTCAATATGGAACTCCTGGATGCGGAAGACGAAGAGTGAGGGCGCGCCAGCGCCCCACTACTCCCTTCTCCGCGCCCCTCATTAGGATTTGAAAATGAACCAGGAACTTGCCACCAATTCCCTGAACCCGCTGGCCCAGCCGCGGCAGTTCGACGAGATCAAGATCTCGCTCGCCTCTCCGGAGGAAATCCTCGCCTGGTCCTACGGCGAGGTCAAAAAGCCCGAAACGATCAACTACCGCACGTTCAAACCTGAGCGTGACGGCCTGTTCTGCGCGCGCATCTTTGGTCCGATCAAGGACTACGAATGTCTGTGCGGCAAATACAAACGCATGAAATATCGCGGCCTCGTCTGCGAGAAATGCGGCGTGGAAGTCACGCTGCAAAAGGTCCGCCGCGAGCGCATGGGCCATATCGAGCTGGCCGCTCCGGTCGCGCATATCTGGTTCCTGAAGTCGCTGCCGAGCCGCATCGGCCTGATGCTGGACATGACGCTGCGTGATCTCGAACGCATCCTGTATTTCGAGAACTACGTCGTCATCGAGCCGGGTCTGACGGACCTGACCTATGGTCAATTGCTGACCGAGGAAGAGTTCCTCGACGCGCAGGACCAGTACGGCGCTGACGCATTCTCGGCCGATATCGGTGCCGAGGCGATCCGCGCGATGCTGGCCAATATCGATCTGGCTGCCACTGCCGACCAGCTCCGCGAGGATCTGAAAGAGGCAACCGGCGAACTGAAGCCGAAAAAGATCATCAAGCGCCTGAAGATCGTCGAGTCGTTCCTGGAATCAGGCAACCGTCCGGAATGGATGGTCCTGACCGTGATTCCGGTCATTCCGCCGGAACTGCGTCCGCTGGTTCCGCTGGATGGCGGCCGTTTCGCGACCTCGGATCTGAACGATCTGTATCGCCGCGTTATCAACCGGAACAACCGTTTGAAGCGCCTGATCGAACTGCGCGCGCCCGACATCATCGTCCGCAACGAAAAGCGGATGCTGCAAGAGTCGGTCGATGCCCTGTTCGACAACGGCCGTCGCGGTCGCGTCATCACCGGGAACAACAAGCGCCCGCTGAAGTCGCTGTCCGACATGCTGAAGGGTAAGCAAGGTCGCTTCCGTCAGAACCTTTTGGGTAAGCGCGTCGACTTCTCGGGCCGTTCGGTCATCGTGACCGGTCCGGAGCTGAAGCTGCACCAGTGTGGTCTGCCGAAGAAGATGGCCTTGGAGCTGTTCAAGCCGTTCATCTATTCGCGTCTTGAAGCCAAAGGTCTGTCCTCGACGGTCAAGCAGGCCAAGAAGCTGGTCGAAAAAGAGCGTCCCGAGGTCTGGGATATCCTTGACGAGGTCATCCGCGAGCATCCGGTTCTGCTGAACCGTGCGCCGACGCTGCACCGTCTGGGCATCCAGGCGTTTGAGCCGATCCTGATCGAAGGTAAGGCGATCCAGCTACACCCGCTGGTCTGCTCGGCCTTCAACGCCGACTTCGACGGCGACCAGATGGCCGTTCACGTCCCGCTGAGCCTTGAAGCCCAGCTGGAAGCACGCGTGTTGATGATGTCGACGAACAACGTTCTGTCGCCCGCCAACGGCGCGCCGATCATCGTTCCGTCGCAGGACATGGTCCTTGGTCTGTACTACACGACCATGGAACGCGAAGGCATGCTGGGCGAAGGCATGGCCTTCACCAGCCTTGAAGAGGTCGAGCACGCTCTGGCTTCCGGCTCGGTGCATCTGCATGCCAAGATCAAGGCCCGCCTGCCGCAGATCGACGAGAACGGCAACGAAGTGATCGTTCGCTTCGACACCACCCCCGGCCGTCTGCGTCTGGGTTCGTTGCTGCCGAAGAACGCGAAAGCGCCCTTCGAGCTGGTCAACCGCCTGCTGCGGAAGAAAGACATCCAGAACGTCATCGACACCGTCTACCGCTATTGCGGCCAGAAAGAGTCGGTCATCTTCTGCGACCAGATCATGGGTCTGGGCTTCCGCGAAGCATTCCGCGCCGGCATCTCGTTCGGCAAGGACGACATGGTCATTCCGGGTGCTAAATGGGAACTGGTCGAAGAGACCCAGGACCACGTGAAGCAGTTCGAGCAGCAGTATCTCGACGGCCTGATCACTCAGGGCGAGAAGTACAACAAAGTGGTCGATGCCTGGTCGAAATGTAACGACAAGGTCACCGACGCGATGATGAAAGCCATCTCGGCGACCAAGAAGGACGAGAAGGGTTCCGAAATGGAGCCGAACTCGGTCTACATGATGGCCCACTCGGGCGCTCGTGGCTCGGTCAGCCAGATGAAACAGCTGGGCGGTATGCGCGGCCTGATGGCCAAGCCGAACGGCGAGATCATCGAGACGCCGATCATCTCGAACTTCAAGGAAGGTCTGACCGTTCTTGAATACTTCAACTCGACCCACGGCGCCCGTAAGGGGCTGTCGGATACCGCTCTGAAAACCGCGAACTCGGGTTACCTGACCCGTCGTCTGGTTGACGTTGCGCAGGATTGCATCATCCGTGAGCATGACTGTGGTTCCGAACAGGCGATCACGGCCTCGGCCGCGGTCAACGATGGCGAAGTCGTCAGCCCGCTTTCGGAGCGCGTGCTGGGCCGCACCGCGGCCGAGGATGTTCTGGTTCCGGGCGAAGACGTTGTGATCGTTCGCAAGAACGAGCTGATCGACGAGCGCAAGGCAGACGAGATCGAACAGGCTGGTGTTCAGACTGTCCGCATCCGCTCGGCCCTGACCTGTGAGTCGGATGACGGCATCTGCGCACTCTGCTACGGCCGCGATCTGGCCCGTGGTACGCTGGTGAACATCGGCGAAGCTGTCGGCATCATCGCCGCGCAGTCGATCGGTGAGCCCGGCACCCAGCTGACGATGCGGACCTTCCACATCGGCGGCATTGCTCAGGGTGGCCAGCAATCCTTCACGGCTGCCTCGCAGGAAGGCACGATCACCTACGAGAACGAGAGCACGCTTGAGAACGCGAATGGCGAGCTGATCGTCATGAGCCGGAACATGCAGCTGAACATCAAGAATGCTCAGGGCGAGGTTCTGGCCAACCACAAGCTGTTCTACGGCTCGAAGCTGTTCGTGCGTGAAGGCGATGCCGTCGCTCGCGGCCAGAAGATGTTCGAATGGGACCCCTATACCCTGCCGATCATCGCCGAAAAGGCCGGTGTTGCGAAATTCGTCGATCTTCTCTCGGGCATTTCGGTGCGCGACGAGACCGATGACGCGACCGGCATGACGCAGAAGATCGTCACGGATTGGCGCTCGGCCCCGAAAGGCAACGAGCTGAAGCCTGAAATCATCATCGTCGATGCCGATGGTGAGCCCGTCCGCAACGAGCAGGGCAATCCGGTCACCTATCCGATGTCGGTCGACGCTGTTCTGTCGGTCGAAGAAGGTCAGGAAATCAAAGCCGGTGACGTGGTTGCGCGTATCCCGCGCGAGGGTGCCAAGACCAAGGACATCACCGGGGGTCTTCCCCGCGTGGCGGAACTGTTCGAAGCCCGTCGTCCCAAGGATCACGCGATCATCGCCGAACTCGACGGCTATGTGCGCTTTGGCAAAGACTACAAGAACAAGCGTCGCATCAGCATCGAGCCGGCAGACGATACCCTGTCCGCGGTTGAGTACATGGTGCCGAAAGGCAAACACATCCCGGTTCACGAAGGCGACTTCGTGCAGAAGGGTGACTACATCATGGACGGCAACCCGGCGCCGCACGACATCCTGCGCATCATGGGGATTGAGGCTCTGGCCGACTACCTCATCGACGAAGTGCAGGACGTCTATCGACTGCAGGGCGTGAAGATCAACGACAAGCACATCGAGGTGATCGTTCGCCAGATGCTGCAGAAGATCGAGATCCTCGACAGTGGCGATACCACGCTGCTGAAGGGCGAGAATGTCGACCGCGACGAGTTCGAGGAAGAAAACGCCAAGATCCAAGCCAGAGGTGGCCGTCCGGCCACGGGCGAGCCGGTGCTGTTGGGTATTACCAAGGCATCGTTGCAGACCCGCAGCTTCATCTCGGCCGCATCGTTCCAGGAAACGACCCGGGTGCTGACCGAGGCTGCTGTTCAGGGCAAGCGCGATAAGCTGGTTGGTCTGAAAGAGAACGTCATCGTCGGCCGTCTGATCCCGGCCGGTACTGGTGGTGCGACCGCTCGCGTGCGCCGCATCGCCAACGACCGCGACAATGACGTGATCGAGGCCCGCAAGGCCGAGGCCGAAGCTGCTGCCGCGCTGATCGCGCCCGAAGCTCCGGCCGAAGCTGCAGACGGAAACTGATCCGACTGAAACGACTATTGAAAAGGCCCGGCATTGCGTCGGGCCTTTTTGTTTGTGCAGAGTCAGGTCCGGCGGTCATCAGGCAATAGGCAGGGTGGGGAGGCTGTCGGGTATCGCGCACGGATAAGTTTTCGTGAGAGGCGATGCAGTTCTGGCAATCCTCGCGCGGCTTGCTTACCCCTATGCTTGACCATTCGGAGACAGCATGCGCGCACCTCTTATTTCGCCCAATCGCCGGGTCAAGCCGTCGTCGGTCAGCCAAAGAGTACCGGTCGATATGGCGGACAATCTGCGCGGGGCCATGTGGATGGTGTTGTGCATGGCGGCCTTTACCTGCAACGATTCGTTGATGAAGGCGGTTACGCATGATCTGCCGCTGTATCAGTCGATCTCGATCCGGGGCGGGATCGTCATGCTGTTCATGGTCGCGCTGGCCTGGTTCAAGGGAAAGCCGATCCATTTGCTGGTTCCGCGTCGGGATGTCGGTCCGCTGGTGCTGCGGGGCGTTTCGGATATCGTCTCGACCCTGCTGTATCTTGCGGCGCTGCGGCAGATGGCTTTGGCCGATATTTCGGCGGTCATGCAGGCCCTGCCGCTTGCGGTGACGCTCGCGGCGGCGGTGGTGTTTCGAGAAAAACTGGGCTGGCGGCGGTTGAGTGCGATCGGCGTCGGATTCGTGGGCGTTCTGCTGATCCTGAGACCGGGCAGCAGCGCGTTCGACGTCTGGTCGCTGGTTGCGCTGGCAGCGATGGGGTTGATCGTGGTCCGCGACATCGCAACCCGATTGTTCTCGCCGCAGGTCGATTCCTCGACCATCGCGTTTCATGCCGCACTTGCCGTGACGCTGGGGGCGCTTGTCATGGGTACGGGTGAGGATTGGCGGATGCCGCTGCCGAGCGAGGTCGGCTTGCTGGTAATGGCAGGGGCGTTGCTGACGGTGGGCTATCTGTCCGCGGTCGCCTCGATGCGGGTCGGCGAGGTCTCGTTCGTCGCACCGTTCCGCTACACGTCGCTGATCTGGGCAATCGTTCTGGGGCTGCTGATGTTCGGTGACTGGCCGGATCTGTGGACATGGGCAGGATCGGCTCTGGTCGTCGGGGCAGGGATCTACGCGATCCTGCGCGAGCGGCAGTTGCGGAGGGTTTACTGATGCACGTGCAGATGCTGGGGCTTTGCCGGTTTTCCTATCTGGGCGGGCGCGGATTTCAGGTGACCCATGACAGCATCGAAGAACGGCGGGCGTTCCTGTATGATCCGGCGCGTCTGGAGCGCCGTTGGTTCTGGTTCGAGAACATCACCCTGCCGGGGATTCTGGCGCAGACCGATCCTGATTACACGTTGGTCATGATGACGGGGCCGGATCTGCCCGAACCCTATCTGTCGCGCCTGCATGAACTGACCACGCTCGCCCCGCAACTCAAGCTGGCATTGGTTCCGCCGATGGAGCAGCACTGGGCCGCATGTCTTGCGGCAGTTGCTCCGCATGTGGATCCGAAAGCCGATGTCGTCGGGCATTTCCGTCAGGACGACGATGATGCGGTCGCAATCGATTATATCCATCATGCGCGCCAAGATTTTGCGGCGATGGAGCCCTTGTGGCAGCAGCAGCGGCGGCTTTACTGCGATTACTCACGCGGGTTGGTGTTGAAGGCAAACCGCAACGGCGTACAGGTCCAGCCCCGCGTGATCCATAATGCGAGCGTGGGGCTGACGGTCTATCTGCCTCCCGACGTCCAAAGCACGGCCATCCATTTTCCGCATTGGCGCATCGCTTTGTCGATGCCGGGGGTCACGATGGCCGAGCGGTTGATGTATGTGCGTTTTCTGAACCACGATAACGACTCAGGCATGATCGGGGCGGGTTTTCCGTTGGAAACCGGATCAGAGGATTGGGCGGCAATTCTGGCTGATCGTTTCAGGGTCGATTTGGCCACGCTGGACGACGCGGCACGCCAGTTCGGACTGCCCGGCGCCGATCGCCCGCGTTGGGGAAAGTGACCGGCGCGGCTTCGACCTGCCGCTGTTGACTCACCTGGCGATTCCCCCTATACGCCGCACACCTAGCAGAATCCTGCCTGGTGCCCAGAACCTAATTATTGGTCAAGATCCGGGCGCAAGCTCCGATCCTCTGGAACTAACCCGTCCTCCCGCGAGGGACTGGATGGGTTCTGGCGTTTCGCGATGGGCGCGTTACGCCGTCGAGAAGTGGCGCAGCAATTCGCTGCGAGTATTGACGAAAGCAAGACGGGGAACCGAATGCCGACGATCCAACAGCTGATCCGCAAACCGCGGCAGCCCAAAGTGCAGCGCTCGAAGTCGCAGCACCTTCAAGGGTGCCCGCAGAAACGCGGCGTATGCACGCGTGTGTACACCACCACGCCGAAGAAACCGAACTCCGCTATGCGTAAAGTCGCCAAAGTGCGTCTGACGAATGGCTTCGAGGTCATCTCCTACATCCCGGGCGAAAAGCACAACCTGCAGGAACACAGCGTCGTGCTGATCCGCGGCGGCCGTGTAAAAGACCTTCCGGGTGTCCGTTACCACATCCTGCGCGGTGTGCTGGATACCCAGGGCGTCAAAGATCGTCGTCAGCGTCGTTCGAAATACGGCGCGAAGCGTCCGAAATAAGGAGAGGCATCAATGTCACGTCGTCACGCTGCTGAGAAGCGCGAAGTCCTGCCGGATGCCAAGTTCGGCGATCGCGTCCTGACCAAATTCATGAACAACCTGATGGTTGACGGTAAGAAATCGACCGCCGAACGCATCGTTTACTCGGCGCTTGATCGCGTTCAGGGCAAACTGAAGCGCGAGCCGATCGAAGTCTTCCACGAAGCCCTCGACAACGTCAAACCTTCCGTCGAAGTGCGTTCGCGCCGCGTCGGTGGTGCGACCTACCAGGTTCCGGTTGAAGTCCGTCCGACCCGCCGCGAAGCTCTGGCTATCCGTTGGCTGATCACCGCTGCGAAAAACCGCAACGAGCACACCATGGAAGAGCGTCTCGCGGGCGAGCTGGCCGATGCCGTCAACGGCCGCGGCACCGCTGTCAAGAAACGCGAAGACACCCACAAGATGGCCGACGCGAACAAAGCGTTCAGCCACTACCGTTGGTAAGGGAATAGCATCATGGCACGGGAATATCCGCTCCAGCGCTACCGTAACTTCGGGATCATGGCCCACATCGACGCGGGCAAGACCACGACCACGGAACGCATCCTCTACTACACCGGCAAGTCCCATAAGATCGGCGAAGTCCACGACGGCGCCGCGACCATGGACTGGATGGAGCAGGAGCAGGAGCGGGGCATCACGATCACCTCGGCTGCGACGACCACTTTCTGGCAGCGTCAGGAAGATCCGACCACCGAAGGCACTTCGGACACGAAGTACCGCTTCAACATCATCGACACCCCCGGCCACGTTGACTTCACCATCGAAGTCGAACGTTCGCTGGCCGTGCTTGACGGTGCGATCTGCCTTCTCGACGCCAACGCCGGCGTTGAACCGCAGACCGAGACCGTGTGGCGCCAGGCTGACCGTTACAAGGTTCCGCGGATCGTGTTCGTCAACAAGATGGACAAGATCGGCGCTGACTTCTTCAACTGCGTGAAGATGATCAAGGACCGTACCGGCGGCATCCCGTGCCCGATCGCTTTCCCGATCGGTGCCGAGGACAAGCTGGAAGGCATCGTCGACCTGATCAAGATGGAAGAGTGGGTCTATAAAGGCGAAGACCTCGGCGCGAGCTGGGTCCGTCAACCGATCCGCGAAGAACTTCAGGATCTGGCCGATGAATGGCGCGCCAACATGATCGAGCTTGCCGTCGAGCAAGACGATGATGCCATGGAAGCCTATCTCGAAGGCAACGAGCCCGACGAAGCCACCCTGCGCGGTCTGATCCGCAAAGGCACGCTGTCGCTCTCGTTCTTCCCGGTCACCGCTGGCTCGGCGTTCAAGAACAAAGGCGTTCAGCCTCTGCTCAACTCGGTCATCGACTTCCTGCCCTCGCCGCTGGACGTCCCCGCCTACATGGGCTTCCTGCCGGGCGACGAGACCGAGACCCGCAACATCGAGCGTCGTGCTGATGACACGCAGCCCTTCTCGGGCCTCGCGTTCAAAATCATGAACGACCCCTTCGTCGGCTCGCTGACCTTCACCCGCCTGTACTCGGGCGTGCTGAAGAAGGGCGATCAGATGATGAACTCGACCAAAGGCAAGCGCGAACGCGTTGGCCGGATGATGATGATGCACTCGATCAACCGCGAGGAGATCGAAGAAGCCTTTGCAGGCGACATCATCGCGCTGGCCGGTCTGAAAGACACTACCACGGGCGACACGCTGTGCGATCCGAGCAACCCGGTTGTTCTGGAAACCATGACCTTCCCCGAGCCGGTGATCGAGATCGCCGTCGAGCCGAAGTCGAAAGCTGACCAGGAAAAGATGGGCCTCGCCCTTCAGCGCCTTTCGGCAGAAGACCCGTCCTTCCGCGTCGAAACCGACCTCGAGTCGGGCCAGACCATCATGAAGGGCATGGGCGAACTTCACCTCGACATTCTGGTCGACCGGATGAAGCGCGAGTTCAAGGTCGAAGCCAACATCGGTGCGCCGCAGGTGGCTTACCGTGAGACGATCTCGACCTCGGCCGATATCGACTACACGCACAAGAAACAGACCGGTGGTACCGGCCAGTTCGCGCGCGTGAAGCTGACGATCACCCCGACCGAGCCCGGCGAAGGCTACTCGTTCGAGTCGAAAATCGTTGGTGGTGCGGTTCCGAAGGAATACATCCCCGGCGTCGAAAAAGGCATCAAGTCCGTCATGGACTCGGGCCCGCTGGCAGGCTTCCCGGTTATCGACTTCAAAGTCGCTCTGACCGACGGTGCTTTCCATGACGTCGACTCGTCGGTTCTGGCTTTCGAAATCGCTGCCCGTGCCGCGATGCGTGAAGGTCTGAAGAAGGCCGGTGCGAAACTGCTCGAGCCGATCATGAAAGTGGAAGTCGTGACGCCGGAAGAATATACCGGTTCGATCATCGGCGACCTGACCAGCCGTCGTGGCATGGTCCGTGGTCAGGACTCGCGTGGCAACGCCAACGTCATCGACGCGTTCGTGCCGCTTGCCAACATGTTCGGCTACATCAACAACCTGCGCTCGATGTCCTCGGGCCGTGCAGTGTTCTCGATGCAGTTCGACCATTACGAAGCCGTGCCGCAGAACATCTCGGACGAGATCCAGAAGAAATACGCCTAATCGGGACGGCGGGGCCACGGCCCCGCCTCTCCATACAGAACATGACAGTTTAAGGAGCCCTGCTTATGGCAAAGGCAAAGTTTGAACGGAATAAGCCGCACGTCAACATCGGGACCATTGGTCACGTTGACCACGGCAAGACGACGCTGACGGCTGCGATCACCAAATATTTTGGTGACTTCAAGGCCTATGACCAGATCGACGGCGCTCCGGAAGAGCGCGCTCGCGGCATCACGATCTCGACCGCGCACGTCGAGTACGAGTCGGAATCGCGTCACTACGCCCACGTCGACTGCCCCGGCCACGCCGACTACGTCAAGAACATGATCACCGGTGCTGCCCAGATGGACGGCGCGATCCTGGTTGTGAACGCTGCTGACGGCCCGATGCCGCAGACCCGCGAGCACATCCTGCTGGGCCGTCAGGTCGGCATCCCCTACATGGTCGTCTACCTGAACAAGGTCGACCAGGTTGACGACGCCGAGCTGCTGGAACTGGTCGAGATGGAAGTGCGCGAGCTCCTGTCGTCCTACGACTACCCCGGCGATGACATTCCGATCATCAAAGGCTCGGCTCTGGCCGCGATGGAAGGCCGCGATCCCGAGATCGGCGAGAACTCGATCCGCGAACTGATCGCGGCTGTCGATAGCTACATCCCGACCCCCGAGCGCGCTGTCGACCAGCCGTTCCTGCTGCCGATCGAAGACGTGTTCTCGATCTCGGGCCGCGGCACCGTGGTCACCGGCCGTATCGAGCGCGGCGCTGTCAACGTCGGCGACGAACTGGAAATCGTGGGTATCCGCGACACCAAGAAAACCACCTGCACCGGCGTGGAAATGTTCCGCAAACTGCTGGATCGCGGGGAGGCTGGCGACAACGTCGGCGTTCTGCTGCGCGGCATCGACCGTGACGGCGTCGAGCGTGGCCAGGTTCTGGTGAAGCCGAAATCGGTGACCCCGCACACCACCTTCGAAGCCGAAGCCTACATCCTGACCAAGGAAGAGGGCGGCCGCCACACTCCGTTCTTCGCGAACTACCGTCCGCAATTCTACTTCCGCACCACGGACGTCACCGGCACCGTGAAGCTGCCGGAAGGCACCGAGATGGTGATGCCGGGCGACAACCTGAAGTTCGAAGTCGAACTGATCGCTCCGATCGCCATGGAAGAGAAGCTGCGCTTCGCTATCCGTGAAGGCGGCCGTACCGTCGGCGCAGGCGTCGTCTCGAAAATCCTGAAGTAATTCGGGTCGGGCAGGGGGCGGTAACGCCCCCGGCTCAAAAAACTGGGCGACCTTCCGATTCGGGGGTTGCCAAATGGTCAACCGGCGGCTATGCCGCCTGCTTGCCAATTTGAATACCGGTTCGAAGCAGGCGCCACGTGGTGTGACGTCTGCCTCTCAACCGAATACCCCCGCAAGAGGGACGATAATGCAAAGCCAGAATATCCGCATCCGGCTCAAGGCGTTCGATTATCGCGTTCTGGATGCCAGCACGCAGGAAATCGTGAACACCGCCAAGCGCACCGGCGCCACGGTCCGCGGTCCGATTCCGCTGCCCAACAAAATCGAGAAATTCACCGTTCTGCGCGGTCCGCACATCGACAAAAAATCCCGCGACCAGTGGGAAATCCGCACGCACAAGCGTCTGCTGGACATCGTCGATCCGACCCCCCAGACCGTTGACGCCCTGATGAAGCTCGACCTCGCCGCTGGCGTTGATGTCGAAATCAAGGTGTAAGGAGGCCATTATGCTGCGGACTGGTGTAATCGCCAAGAAGCTGGGCATGACCCGGCTGTTCCTCGAAGACGGGCGTCAAGTTCCCGTCACTGTTCTTCACGTTGACAACCTGCAGGTTGTTGCTCAGCGCACCGTCGAAAAAGACGGCTACGTTGCGCTGCAGCTGGGTGCTGGCGAGGCGAAAGCCAAGCGCACCACCGCTGCTCTGCGCGGTCACTTCGCGAAGGCCAATGTCGCTCCGAAGCGCAAGATCGCGGAATTCCGCGTTGCCGCCGAAAACCTGATCGAAGTGGGCGAAGAAATCATCGCCGATCACTACTTCGCGGGTCAGTTCGTCGACATCGCCGGTACCTCGATCGGTAAAGGCTTTGCCGGTGCGATGAAGCGTCACAACTTCGGTGGTCTGCGCGCCTCGCACGGCGTGTCCGTCAGCCACCGCTCGCACGGTTCGACCGGCCAGTGCCAGGACCCCGGTAAGGTGTTCAAAGGCAAGAAGATGGCAGGTCACATGGGTGCCGTTCGCGTCACCACGCAGAACCTGCAAGTCGTTCGCACCGATTCCGACCGTGGCCTGATCATGGTCAAGGGTTCGGTTCCAGGCTCGAAAGGTGGATGGGTCACCATCAAGGACGCCGTGAAAAAGCCGCTGGCCGAAACCACGGTCTTCCCGGCTGCGATCCGTTCGAAGGCTGCCGCTGAGGCTCAGGTCTCTGCCGAGGCCGTTGCGCCCGAAGGAGACAACTGATGAAACTCGATGTGATCACGCTCGAAGCCGGCAAAGCCGGTGACATCGACCTGAGCGATGACATCTTCGGGCTCGAGCCGCGTGCGGACCTGCTGCACCGCGTCGTTCGCTGGCAGCGTGCGAAAGCGCAGCAAGGTACCCACTCGGTGCTGGGCAAGTCGGACGTCAGCTACTCGACCAAGAAGATCTACCGCCAAAAAGGCACCGGTGGCGCTCGTCACGGTTCCCGCAAGGCGCCGACCTTCCGTCACGGTGGTGTGTACAAGGGCCCGACCCCGCGTTCGCACGCTTTCGACCTGCCGAAGAAAGTTCGCGCACTTGGCCTGAAGCACGCTCTGTCGGCGAAATTCGCTGCAGGCGAGCTGGTCATCGTTGAGAGCTTGAACATTGCCGATGCCAAAACTGCGGCCGTTGCTAAAGCGGTCAAGGAAAACGGCTGGAAGCGCGTTCTGGTGATCGACGGTGCCGAAGTGAACGAAAACTTCGCCCGTGCCGCCCGCAACCTCGAAGGCGTGGACGTCCTGCCGTCGATGGGTGCCAACGTCTATGACATCCTGCGTCGCGACACGCTCGTGCTGACGCGCGCTGGCGTCGAAGCTCTGGAGGCTCGTCTGAAATGACCACGAAGCCCGAACATTACGACGTGATCGTCAAGCCGCTGATCACCGAGAAAGCGACGCTGGTTGGTGAAGCCAACGCGTTCGTTTTCCAGGTGAGCAAAACCGCGAGCAAGCCGGTCATCAAGGAAGCAGTGGAAGCTCTGTTCAACGTCAAGGTGAAGGCGGTCAACACCACCATCACCAAAGGCAAGACCAAGCGTTTCAAAGGCCGTCCCGGCGTCCGTTCGGATGTCAAGAAAGCCTATGTCACGCTGGAAGCCGGCAACACCATCGACGTGTCGACCGGCCTCTGATATAGAGCCACCGAATCGACGGCCCCCCCTGCGGGGCCGTCGTATTTTGACTGAAACGGACCACCTAAGGTCCAAAGCAACGGAAGACAGAAAGCATGGCACTTAAGTCGTATAAACCGACTACGCCTGGCCAGCGTGGGCTGGTTCTGATCGACCGTTCGGAGCTTTGGAAAGGGCGCCCGGTTAAATCCCTCACCGAGGGTTTGACCAAGAACGGCGGCCGGAACAACACCGGACGGATCACGATGCGCCGCAAAGGCGGCGGGGCGAAGCGTCTCTACCGCATCGTCGATTTCAAACGCACTAAGTTCGACGTTTCGGCGACGGTCGAGCGGATCGAATACGATCCCAACCGCACCGCTTTCATCGCGCTCATCAAATACGAAGACGGCGAACAGGCCTACATCATCGCTCCGCAGCGTCTTGCTGTTGGTGACAAGGTGATCGCTGGCGCCAAAGTCGACGTCAAACCCGGCAACGCGATGCCGTTCTCGGGTATGCCGATCGGTACCATCGTCCACAACGTCGAGCTGAAGCCCGGCAAAGGTGGTCAGTTGGCACGTTCGGCCGGTACCTACGCTCAGTTCGTCGGTCGCGATGGCGGCTACGCTCAGATCCGCCTGTCCTCGGGCGAGCTGCGTCTGGTGCGTCAAGAGTGCATGGCCACCATCGGTGCCGTGTCCAACTCGGACCACTCGAACCAGAACCTGGGCAAAGCAGGCCGTAACCGTCACAAGGGCATCCGCCCGAGCGTTCGCGGCGTTGCAATGAACCCGATCGACCACCCGCATGGTGGTGGTGAAGGTCGGACTTCGGGCGGCCGTCACCCGGTTACCCCGTGGGGCAAAGGCACCAAGGGTAACAAGACCCGCACGAACAAAGCGACCGACAAATACATCCTGCGGTCGCGTAACGCGAAGAAGGGGCGCTAATCCATGGCACGTTCTATCTGGAAGGGCCCCTTTGTCGACGCATACGTGCTTCGCAAGGCCGAGAAAGCCCGCGAGGCTGGCAAGTCCGACGTCATCAAGATCTGGTCGCGTCGTTCGACCATTCTGCCGCAGTTTGTCGGCCTGACTTTCGGCGTTTACAATGGCCAGAAGCACATTCCGGTCGCTGTCAGCGAAGAGATGATCGGCCAGAAGTTTGGTGAATACTCGCCGACGCGGACCTATTACGGTCACGCCGCCGACAAGAAAGCGAAGAGGAAGTAATCGTCATGGGTAAGGAACAGAATCCGCGCCGCGTGGCGGATAACGAGGCGTTTGCAAAAACGAAAATGCTTCGCACCTCGCCGCAAAAGCTGAACCTGGTTGCTCAGCTGATCCGTGGCAAGAAAGTCGAGAAAGCCTTGGCTGACCTGACGTTCTCGCACAAGCGTGTCGCTGGCGACGTGAAGAAATGCCTTCAGTCGGCCATCGCCAACGCTGAGAACAACCACAACCTCGACGTCGACAATCTGATCGTCGCCGAAGCTTGGGTTGGCAAGAACCTCGTCATGAAACGTGGCCGTCCGCGTGCCCGTGGCCGCTACGGCAAGATCATGAAGCCGTTCTCGGAAATCACCATCAAGGTCCGTCAGGTCGAAGCCATCGAAGCCGGGGAGCGTGCGTAATGGGTCAGAAGGTTAACCCGATTGGTATGCGTCTTCAGGTCAACCGTACCTGGGACAGCCGCTGGTATGCGGATGACAAGGATTACGGCAATCTTCTGCTGGAAGACCTGAAAATCCGTGACTTCGTTCATACCGAAGCCAAACAGGCAGGCGTCAGCCGCGTCATCATCGAGCGTCCGCACAAAAAGTGCCGCGTCACGATCTATGCCGCGCGTCCGGGTGTCATCATCGGCAAAAAAGGCGCCGATATCGAAACCCTGCGCAAGAAGCTGACGAACTTCACCGCCTCGGAACTGCACCTCAACATCGTTGAAGTCCGCAAGCCCGAGCTGGACGCCCAGTTGGTCGCCGAATCGATCGCTCAGCAGCTCGAGCGCCGCGTTTCGTTCCGTCGCGCCATGAAGCGCGCCGTGCAGAACGCTATGCGAATGGGTGCACTGGGTATTCGTGTGAACGTTGCTGGCCGTCTTGGCGGCGCCGAAATCGCCCGGACCGAGTGGTACCGCGAAGGCCGTGTGCCGCTGCACACCCTGCGCGCCGACATCGACTATGCGCTGTCGGAAGCCACCACGCCCTACGGCATCATCGGTGTGAAGACCTGGATCTTCAAAGGCGAGATCATGGAGCATGACCCGCAGGCTCGCGACCGCCGCGCTACTGAAGCGCAAGACGGTCCGGCTCCGCGCGGTCCGCGTCGTGACCGCGACGCGCGCTAAGGAGAAGTAGAATGCTGCAACCGAAACGGACCAAGTTCCGCAAACAGCACAAGGGCCGGATCCACGGCGAAGCAAAGGGCGGTTTTGCCCTGAACTTCGGCTCGTTCGCCCTGAAGGCTACTGAGCCCGAGCGCGTCACCGCCCGCCAGATCGAAGCGGCCCGCCGCGCGATCACCCGCCACATGAAACGTCAGGGTCGCGTCTGGATCCGGATTTTCCCGGATGTTCCGGTTTCGTCGAAACCGACGGAAGTGCGGATGGGTAAAGGTAAAGGTTCGGTGGATTACTGGGCGGCCCGCGTCCATCCCGGCCGCATCATGTTCGAAATCGACGGCGTGTCCGACGAAATCGCACGTGAAGCGCTGCGCCTCGGCGCGAACAAGCTGCCGGTGCTGACCCGCATCGTCGCTCGCGAAGACTGGTAATCCCGGTCCGCAAGTAAAAGTGACGCCCCGTCGGGAAACCGGCGGGGCGTTTCATATGCGAGTTTTCCACAATGGGACTTGCATAAAATGGCCTACGCCTGTATGGGCAAGCCTTCATCATGAAACTCCACCGGAATCAGGGTGGCCCTGCTTGCAGGGGCTCGCCGGTGATGTTGAAAGGAAATGGCGTATGAAAGCGCTGGAACTGAAAGATAAGACGCCGGATCAGCTGAAAGAACAGCTGCTCTCGCTGAAAAAGGAAGCGTTCAACCTGCGCTTCCAGCAGGCCACCGGCCAGCTCGAATCGACCGCCCGCATGCGCTCCGTCCGTCGCGACGTTGCTCGTGTGAAAACCATTCTGAACCAGAAAGCGGCGGAAGCCGCGGCGTCGAACTAAGGAGCCCGGTCCATGCCCAAACGCATCCTGCAAGGCAAGGTCGTCAGTGACAAGAACGAACAGACCGTCACCGTTCTGGTCGAGCGTCGCTTCAAGCACCCGCTGCTGCACAAAACCGTGCGGTCGTCGAAGAAATACCGCGCGCATGACGCGCTGAACCAGTTCAAGGTCGGTGACACCGTTCGCATCGTCGAATGTGCCCCGATCTCGAAAACCAAGCGCTGGACGGTTCTCGTCGACGCTGTCGAAGCACAGGCGTGAGTCCAGTCTTAATCGAAACCCTGGGGCCGGGTGATGCCGGTCCCCAAAGGTCGGGAGTAACCCAATGATCCAGATGCAGACCAATCTGGATGTCGCTGACAACTCCGGCGCTCGCCGAGTTCAGTGCATCAAGGTCCTGGGTGGTTCGCACCGTCGCTATGCGTCGGTGGGCGACATCATTGTCGTTTCCGTCAAGGAAGCCATTCCGCGCGGCCGCGTGAAGAAAGGTGACGTCCGCAAGGCCGTCGTCGTGCGCACCGCGAAAGAAGTGAACCGTGAAGACGGCACCTCGATCCGTTTCGACCGCAACGCCGCCGTCATCCTGAACAACCAGGGTGAGCCGGTCGGTACCCGTATCTTCGGGCCGGTCGTTCGTGAACTGCGTGCGAAGAACTTCATGAAGATCATCTCGCTCGCTCCGGAGGTGCTGTAATGGCTGCCAAGCTGAAAAAAGGCGACAAGGTCGTCGTCCTTGCCGGCAAGGACAAAGGCAAGCAGGGCGAGATCTCGGCCGTTCTTCCCAAAGAGAACAAGGCTGTTGTTGACGGCGTCAACATCGCGATCCGCCACACCCGTCAGACTCAGACCTCGCAAGGTGGCCGCTTGGCGAAAGCCATGCCGATCGACCTGTCGAATCTGGCCCTCATGGACAAAAACGGCAAAGCGACCCGCGTCGGCTTCCGCGTGGAAGACGGCAAGAAAGTCCGCTTCGCCAAGACCACGGGAGACGTGATCTGATGCTGGACCAAGCCAACTACACGCCGCGTCTTAAGTCGCAGTACCGCGAAGCTATTCGCGCTGCGCTGAAAGAAGAGTTCGGCTACAAAAACGACATGCAGATCCCGCGTCTGGACAAGATCGTCCTGAACATGGGCATCGGCGAAGCCGTGAAAGACACGAAAAAGGTCAAGCAAGGCGCTGAAGAGCTCTCGCTGATCGCAGGCCAAAAAGCAGTCATCACCCACGCGAAACAGTCGATCGCCGGCTTCCGCGTCCGTGAAGAAATGCCGCTGGGCTGCAAAGTGACCCTGCGTGGCGACCGGATGTATGAATTCCTGGACCGCCTGATCAACATCGCGCTGCCGCGCGTCCGCGACTTCCGCGGCGTGAAAGGCACGTCTTTCGACGGTCGTGGCAACTACGCCATGGGCCTGAAAGAGCACATCGTGTTCCCGGAAATCAACTTCGACAAGGTCGACGAAGTGCTGGGGATGGACATCATCATTTGCACCACCGCGCCGACCGATGCGGAAGCGAAGGCGCTGTTGAAGCATTTCAACATGCCGTTCAACAGCTGATCGCGGAGGTAAGATAGATATGGCTAAAAAATCCATGATCGAGCGCGAGAAAAAGCGCGAGAAACTGGTTCAGAAATACGCCGCCAAGCGCGCTGCTCTGAACGAAGTCGTCCACGATCAATCCCTGCCGATGGAAGAGCGCTTCAAGGCCAGCCTGAAACTGGCTGAACTGCCGCGCAATTCCTCGGCTACGCGTCTGCATAACCGGTGCCAACTGACCGGCCGTCCGCACGCGTATTACCGTAAACTGAAACTGTCGCGGATCATGCTGCGCGAGCTCGGCTCGTTCGGTCAGATCCCTGGCATGGTCAAATCGAGCTGGTAAGGGGGCATTATGTCGATGAACGATCCTCTCGGCGATATGCTGACCCGCATCCGCAATGCTCAGATGCGCGGCAAATCGACCGTTCGCACTCCGGCCTCCAAGCTGCGCGCTTGGGTTCTGGACGTGCTGAAAGCGGAAGGCTACATCCGCGGCTATGAAGCCACGACCTCTGCGTCGGGCCATGCCGAACTGGAAATCAGCCTGAAATACTACGAAGGCACTCCGGTCATTCGCGAACTCGCGCGCGTGTCCAAACCCGGTCGCCGGGTTTATGCCTCGGTCAAGGAAATCCCGTCGGTCCGTAACGGCCTGGGCGTTTCCATCGTCTCGACGCCGAAAGGTGTTATGTCGGACGCAGCGGCTCGCAACGCCAATGTTGGCGGCGAAGTCCTCTGCACCGTGTTCTAAAGGAGGGCAGAGATGTCTCGGATTGGTAAAAAACCGGTCGCCCTCCCGAATGGCGTGACTGCGGAAATCAAAGGTCAAACGATCGAAGTGAAAGGCCCGAAAGGCGTCCGTTCCTTCACCGCGACCGATGATGTGACGCTCTCGCTTGAGGACGGCGCCGTCAAGGTCACCCCGCGTGGCCTGTCGAAACGCGCTCGCCAGCAGTGGGGTATGACCCGCTCGATGGTCGAGAACCTGACCGTTGGCGTGAGCCAAGGCTTCAAAAAAGAGCTGGAAATTCAAGGTGTGGGTTACCGCGCCTCGATGCAGGGCAATGTCCTGAAACTGGCTCTGGGCTATTCGCACGACGTGAACTTCGAGGCGCCTGCTGGCGTCACCATCACCTCGCCGAAGCAGACCGAAATCGTGGTGGAAGGCATCGACCAGCAACTGGTCGGCCAAGTCGCCGCGAACATCCGTGAGTGGCGTCAGCCCGAGCCCTACAAGGGCAAAGGCATCCGCTACAAGGGTGAGGTCGTCTTCCGCAAGGAAGGCAAGAAGAAGTAAGGGGCGCGAAAATGGCACTGAACAAACGAGAGCTGTTCCTCAAGCGCCGCCTGCGCGTGCGGAACAAATTGCGGGCGATCACGGACGGCCGTCCGCGTCTGTCCGTTCACCGTTCTTCCAAGAACATCAGCGTTCAAGTCATCGACGACGTGAAAGGGGTCACCCTGGCCTCGGCATCGTCGCTCGAGAAAGACTTTGGCGTTGTCGGCAAGAACAACGTGGAAGTCGCGGCCAAGATTGGCGCCGCGATTGCAGAGCGTGCGAAAGCAGCCGGTGTCGAAGAAGTCATCTTCGACCGCGGTGGCTTCCTGTTCCACGGCAAGATCAAGGCCCTTGCGGACGCAGCCCGCGAAGGCGGTCTGAAGTTCTAAGGACTGCGGGTGGCGTTTTCGCCACCCCGATGATCCGGGGGCCATTGGCTTGCCTTTGGCCCACCAGGATCGGATTTAACGGCGCTGATCGCGCCAGTTGAAAAAGGAATGCCTCATGGCAGAACGTGAAAACCGTCGGGGTCGCCGCGAAGAGCGCGAAGAAACCCCGGAATTCGCCGATCGCTTGGTCGCGATCAACCGTGTGTCGAAAACCGTCAAGGGTGGTAAGCGCTTCGGCTTCGCCGCTCTCGTGGTTGTCGGCGACCAGCGTGGCCGCGTTGGCTTCGGCAAGGGCAAAGCGAAAGAAGTGCCCGAGGCGATCCGCAAGGCCACCGAACAAGCGAAACGCTCGCTGGTTCGCGTCCCGCTGCGCGACGGCCGCACCCTGCACCACGATATCGAAGGCCGTCACGGCGCCGGTAAAGTGATCATGCGGACTGCCGTTCCGGGTACCGGTATCATCGCCGGTGGTCCGATGCGCGCCGTCTTCGAGATGCTGGGCGTTCAGGACGTTGTTGCGAAGTCGCAAGGCTCGCAGAACCCCTACAACATGATCCGCGCCACCATCGACGGCCTGAAAAAGGAATCGTCGCCACGCAACGTCGCTCAGCGTCGTGGCAAGAAAGTGGCCGAGATCCTGCCGTCGAACGACAAGCCGGCTGACGCCGCTGTCGAAGCGTAAGGAGAGGCACAATGGCTAAAACCATCGTCGTCAAGCAGATCGGCTCGCCGATCCGCCGTCCGGCCGTTCAGCGCGAAACGCTGAAAGGCCTGGGCCTGAACAAGATGAACCGCACCCGCGAGCTGGAAGATACCCCGGCCGTGCGCGGCATGGTCAACAAGATCCCGCATCTGGTTGTCATCATCGAAGAGCGCGGCTGATTTCAGCCCCCGCTTACAGATTGGAAACGCCCCGGAGATCCTCCGGGGCGTTTTCGTTTATGCGAACCTGCCCCGTTAACCTTTCGCTAACCGGTTTTTGGCAAATTTCTGGCATTCCCTTGAAGGAAGCCCGAGATGCCCCAACGGATTGCCCTTGGCCTTGTTCTGCTCGCCGCGCTGCCCAGCATTGCATATGCCGGGGCTTGGCCGCGCGCCGAGAAGGCGACCTTCCTGTCGCTTTCGGATGAGCGGGATTCCGACGGCAACAGCTATACCAGCCTTTATGGCGAATATGGCCTGACCGGGCGCGAGACGCTGGGCTTTGAGCTGGGCTATACCAATGTCGGTGAGACGAGCGCGCTGTTTGGCCTGCAGCACGCGCTTGAGCCTTGGGGAGAGAATCAACTCTCGGTCGGGCTTGGGATTGGCATGGTGGCGCGTGATGGTATGTTCCTGCCGCTGGCGCAGGCGTCCGCGAATTGGGGCAGGGGCTTCCAAGGCTTCATGCAGGGCGGCTGGCTGTCGCTTGAGACCCGCCTGAAGGTCGCCGGTGCGATGAAGGATCAGGCTGATTTTGCTGATCTCTCGGATAGCGCTTTCAATTACCTGACCTCGGAGGTCACAGTGAAGGCGGATTTTACGGTGGGGCTGCACGCGACCGACGCGATGATGATCATCAACCAGTTCCGCTTCGAGCAGACCGACGAGGCAGGCTTCACCAGCAAGCTTGCCACGACAGTGGTCCATGACCTGTGGGGGCCAAGCAAGATCGAGCTTGGATTGATCACACCGCTGTCGGGGCCTGATGAATCAGCAGTCAAGCTGGGCACCTGGCTCGAGTTCTGAAGTTCGCCCCTTCCGGGAGATTGATCATTTGGATAGCTTTCCCAACCGATTTCGGCATGGCCATCATAGCTCTCAACGACGGGCATCGATTCCGTCGGCCAACATAATGGAAACATTTTGGGTTTCCGAAAGGAGCAGGGCGTGCTTGGGAATATCCAGATTCTTCGATTCGCCGCCGCGTTGCTCGTTGTTTTATTCCACGTCGCCTGGACCGCGCAGAACGAGGGAAACCCCACGAGATTTCTCGCGGGGTTCATCAAATGGGGCGAGGCCGGAGTCGACATCTTCTTCGTTATTTCCGGATTCGTCATGGTGCTGTCCCAAGCCCGCAGCCCACGACGCGTGGATCAGTTCCTGATCGAACGCGCCCTGCGAATCGTGCCGATGTACTGGATCTTGACGCTGCTTTCGACCGCGCTGCTGCTGTTGCTACCGGGGCTTTTCAGCAGCAGCAGCTTTTCGGTGCAGAAGACTTTGACCTCGCTGTTTTTTGTCAACAGTTGGTTAGGGCAGGGATACCCAGTGCTCTATGTCGGATGGACGCTGGAATATGAGTGGTTGTTTTACCTGATTATCTCGCTCAGCTTCATGCTTTTTCCTATCGGCTTTACGTGGATCGCGGTGCTTGCCGTATTTCTCGCCTTGAATTGGGCAGGGCCTGTCGAACTGGTCAGCCTCGAGTTTGTCTATGGCATGGTGATAGGGCTGCTTTACCTTCGCGGGAAAAGGCTTCCAAAGCCGGCCTTGTTCGTTGCCGGCGGGGTGCTGTTACTTGCGGCGTTTGCGCAACTTCCGGCGGGGCAGCTTCCTCGCCAGATCTCATACGGTGTTCCGGCGCTTCTGATTGTCGCAGCGCTTGTTTGCCTGCCACAGGTAAAGGGCAAGGCCGCGCTTTTTCTGGGGGCCGCATCCTATGACATCTATCTGATACAAGTGTTCACCATCCCGGTGGTGTTTCGCTTGATCGGCAAGCTCTTTGTTTTGCCGAGCGACCTCACGGCGCTTCTTGCCGCCGCAGTCACCTTGGTGGCCGGCGGCTTGGCTTGTGCACTGGTTGAAAAACCATTGACCAATCGGATGAAAGACTGGCTTCGGGCCTCGCCTCGTTTGGATATCGGCGCGCGTTCCCGCCCAGTGCGGTAGTGGAACGCCACCCAAATGTAGCTGCAAGACCAGGCTATGGAACTTGACCGGCGGATCACCTTCGTATACGAACCGCCGGTGCTTTCACAGGCACCGACTCAACAAGCAAAAAACGCCGTGTTCGTCCCATTTGCTTCGCGGGACGTTTCCGGCTCTAGGAGAAGCAACATGAAACTGCATGAAATTCGCGACAACGAAGGCGCATCGCGCAAGAAGAAACGCGTTGCTCGTGGTCCGGGCTCGGGCAAGGGTAAAACCGCCGGCCGTGGTATCAAAGGTCAGACCTCGCGTTCGGGCGTCGCGCTGAACGGTTACGAAGGCGGCCAAATGCCGCTGTACCGCCGCCTGCCGAAGCGTGGCTTCAGCAAGCCGAATCGTCTGGAATTCGCCGTGGTCAACCTGGGCCAACTGCAAGCCTTCGTCGACGCAGGCAAGCTGGACGCCAAAGCTGACGTGACCGCCGAAGTGCTGGTCGCATCGGGCGTCATCCGCCGCAAACTGGACGGCGTTCGCGTTCTGGCCAAAGGCGAGCTGAAAGCCGCTCTGAACCTGACCGTTTCGGGCGCATCCAAAACCGCGATCGAGGCAATCGAGAAGGCTGGCGGCAAAGTCACCGTCACTCGTCCGGCCAAAGAAGAAGCGGCTGCCGAATAAGCTGTTGAAGGGCGCACCCGCGCCTAATACATAGCTGTCAAGTTTTCCAGGCGCCGCGGGATCGGGAAACGATCCGGCGGCGCTGCCATGAAGGGGCACACGTATGGCGTCAGCCGCAGAACAGATGGCCGCGAACCTTTCCTGGGGTGCGCTTGGCAAGGCGACCGAGCTTCGCCAGAGGATCTGGTTCACCCTCGGACTTCTTATCATCTACCGCCTTGGCACCTATATTCCGGTGCCCGGTATCGACGGCGCGGCGCTGCGCAACTTCATGACCGACGCTCAGGCCGGTATCGGGGGCATCCTGTCGATGTTCACCGGCGGCGCGCTGGGGCGGATGGGTGTGTTCGCGCTTGGCATCATGCCCTATATCTCGGCCTCGATCATCGTGCAGCTTCTGGCCTCGATGGTGCCCGCTCTTGAGCAGATCAAGAAAGAAGGCGAGGCAGGCCGCAAGAAAATCAACCAATATACCCGCTACGGCACGGTCGCGCTGGCGCTGTTCCAAGCCTGGGGTCTGGCCGTCAGCCTCGAGCACGGCAACCTCGCACACGAGCCGGGCATGTTCTTCCGCGCCTCGGTGGTCATCACGCTGGTCGGCGGCACCATGTTCCTGATGTGGCTGGGCGAGCAGATCACCGCCCGCGGTATCGGCAACGGCATCTCGCTGATCATTTTCGTCGGCATCGTCGCCGAGATCCCCGGCCACCTCGCGCAGTTCCTGGCGCAGGGCCGTTCGGGCGCTGTCTCGACTCCGGTGATCCTTGGGGTGATCGTGATGGTGATCGCCGTGATCGCCTTTGTCGTGTTCATGGAGCGCGCGCTGCGCAAGATCCATATCCAGTATCCGCGCCGTCAGGTCGGGATGAAGGTCTATGATGGGCAGTCCTCGCACCTGCCGATCAAGGTCAACCCGGCAGGCGTCATTCCGGCGATCTTTGCCAGCTCGCTGCTGCTTCTGCCGATCACGATCTCGACCTTCTCGGGCAACCAGACCGGCCCCGTCATGTCGACGATCCTTGCCTATTTCGGGCCGGGACAGCCGCTGTATCTGATCTTCTTCTGCGCGATGATCGTGTTCTTCGCCTATTTCTATACCTTCAACGTAAGCTTCAAGACCGATGAAGTTGCCGAGAACCTGAAGAATCAGGGCGGCTTCATTCCGGGTATCCGCCCCGGCAAACGGACCGAGGACTATCTGGCCTATGTGGTCAGCCGCGTTCTGGTCATCGGCTCGGCCTATCTTGCGGCAGTCTGTATGTTGCCCGAAGTGATCCGTCACCAGCTGGCGATACCGTTCTACTTCGGCGGGACGTCGGTCCTGATCGTGGTCAGCGTTGTCATGGATACGATCAATCAGGTGCAAAGCCACTTGCTTGCGCATCAGTACGAAGGTTTGATCGAAAAATCACAGCTGCGGGGCAAACGGAAGCCGGGGACACCGCGTCCTCGCAAGGCACCTGCGCGTCGCTGATAGGGAGCAGCCCTGAAGGGCGAAAGAGGGACGAATAATGGCGACCAATATCATTCTGCTTGGCCCCCCGGGGGCCGGCAAAGGCACTCAGGCCCGTCGCCTGATCGAAGAGCGGGGGCTGGTTCAGCTTTCGACCGGTGACATGCTGCGCGAGGCCCGCAGTTCGGGAACCGAGATGGGTCAGCTGGTGGCGAAGGTCATGGATCGCGGCGAGCTGGTCACCGACGAGATCGTCATCGGCCTGATCCGCGAGAAGCTGGATCAGGGCGGCAACGGTTTCATCTTTGATGGCTTCCCGCGGACTCTGGCGCAGGCCGATGCGTTGGAAGGGTTGATGAAGGACGAAGGCCAGCAGATCGATGCGGTGGTCGAGATGCGTGTCGATGACACGGCGCTGGTCTCGCGGATCTCGGGGCGCTTCACCTGCGGTAATTGCGGCGAGGTCTATCACGATGTGACCAAGCCGACGAAAGCCGAAGGTGTCTGCGATGTCTGCGGCTCGACCGATCTGCGTCGCCGCGCTGATGATAATGCGGAAAGCCTCAAGACGCGGCTGATGGAATATTACAAGAAAACCTCGCCGCTGATCGGTTACTATTACGCCAAAGGGAACCTGCATCCGGTTGATGGCCTTGCTGAAATCGATCAGGTGGCCTCGGCCGTCTCGGCAGTGCTGAACGGCACGGGCTCTAAGACTTGACGAGAGCTTGCGAATCCCGTAATTCGCAACATCTCGAATGAGAATCACCTGATTTTCAGGTGTCAGTTGAAGGCCCGAAGGCACAGCTTTCGGGTCTTTGGTTGTGAAAAAAGGTTCCGGGGCTACGGAACCGCAACATGAGAAGGAAAGCGCGTGGCTCGTATTGCTGGCGTAAACATTCCGACCGGGAAACGCGTCCCGATCGCACTGACCTATATCCACGGCATTGGCCCGAAATTCGCTGACGAGATCATCGCAGCTGTCGGTATCGATGCGACCCGTCGCGTCAATGAACTGTCGGATGCCGAAGTTCTGTCGATCCGCGAATACATCGATGCCAACCTGACCGTCGAGGGCGACCTTCGCCGCGAGACGCAGATGAACATCAAACGCATGATGGACCTGGGTTCGTACCGTGGTCTGCGTCACCGTCGTGGCCTTCCGGTCCGCGGTCAGCGCACCCACACCAACGCCCGCACCCGCAAGGGCCCGGCGAAACCGATCGCCGGCAAGAAGAAGTAAGAGGGGGCTGAGGTAATGGCACGCGATAAAACCCGCATTAAGCGTAAGGAACGCAAAAACATCGCCACTGGTGTGGCGCATGTGAACTCGTCCTTCAACAACACCAAGATCCTGATCTCGGACGTGCAAGGCAACGCGATCTCCTGGTCGTCGGCTGGCACCATGGGCTTCAAGGGCTCGCGCAAATCGACCCCCTACGCTGCTCAGATGGCTGCAGAAGATGCAGGCAAAAAAGCGCAGGAACACGGCGTCCGCACGCTGGAAGTCGAAGTTCAAGGTCCGGGTTCGGGCCGCGAATCGGCTCTGCGCGCTCTGGCTGCTGTCGGCTTCAACATCACGGCGATCCGTGACGTGACCCCGATTGCGCATAACGGCTGCCGCCCGCCGAAACGTCGCCGGGTCTAATTCGGACTTGTGATAACGCGTTCCGCGCCGGTTCTCGGCGCGGACGCGATTTTCGCATTCAACCTCGGGCGTTTCCGGCCACCGGTCATGGGCTGGAAACAGGTATGGAGGCACACGCATGATCCACAAGAATTGGGCTGAATTGATCAAGCCCACCCAGCTTGAAATCAAGCCGGGCGCTGATTCGACCCGCGTCGCTACCGTTATCGCCGAGCCGCTCGAGCGTGGCTTTGGCCTGACGCTGGGCAACGCGCTGCGTCGCGTGCTGCTGTCCTCGCTGCAAGGCGCGGCCATCACGTCGGTGCAGATCGACAACGTCCTGCACGAGTTCTCGTCGGTTCCCGGCGTGCGCGAAGACGTGACGGACATCGTCCTGAACCTCAAGGGCGTGACGCTGAAGATGGACGTCGATGCGCCCAAGCGCCTGACGCTCGCTGCCAAGGGCCCGGGCGAGGTCAAGGCTGGCGATATCCAGGAAACGGCCGGGATCACCATCCTGAACCGCGACCACGTCATCTGCCACCTTGATGACGGTGCCGAACTGCACATGGAACTGACCGTCGCGAACGGCAAGGGCTATGTCGCCGCCGACAAGAACCGTCCCGAGGATGCGCCGATTGGCCTGATCCCGATCGACGCGATCTTCTCGCCGGTGAAGCGCGTCAGCTACGAAGTCACCCCGACCCGCGAAGGTCAGGTTCTGGACTATGACAAGCTGACCATGAAGGTTGAAACCGACGGCTCGCTGACGCCGGAAGACGCCGTGGCCTATGCTGCGCGCATCGTTCAGGACCAGCTTTCCGTTTTCGTCAACTTCGACGAGCCGGAAGCCGCGACCCGTTCGGATGCCGAAGACGGTCTGGAATTCGACCCGCGCCTTCTCAAGAAGGTCGACGAGCTGGAACTGTCGGTCCGTTCGGCGAACTGCCTGAAGAACGACAATATCGTCTATATCGGCGACCTGATCCAGAAAACCGAAGCCGAGATGCTCCGCACCCCGAACTTCGGCCGCAAGTCGCTGAACGAGATCAAGGAAGTGCTTTCGGGCATGGGCCTGCATCTTGGCATGGACGTCGTGGACTGGCCACCGGAAAACATCGAAGACGTTGCAAAACGCTTCGACGACCAGTTCTGATCGAATTCGGGGGCGTCATACGCCCTGTGTGCAGCCTGTGTACGCGCGGTGTACGCATGGTGCCCCCGAAAACCGCCGCAAGGCACCTGGGCATTCCGCCCCAAGGAGAGTGGCCCCAACGCAGGGTCACCGGACAAAGCAAAAGACGTCATAGGAGATTATCATGCGTCACGCACGTGGCTACCGCCGCCTCAACCGTACCCACGAACACCGCAAAGCGCTGTTCGCCAACATGGCTGGCTCGCTGATCGAGCACGAGCAGATCAAGACGACCCTGCCGAAAGCCAAAGAACTTCGCCCGATCGTTGAAAAGCTGATCACGCTGGCGAAACGCGGCGATCTGCACGCCCGTCGTCAGGCTGACGCCCAGCTGAAGCAAGACCAGCACGTCGCGAAGCTGTTCGAAGTGCTCGGCGCCCGCTACAAGGACCGTCAGGGTGGCTATGTCCGCATCCTGAAAGCCGGCTTCCGCTATGGCGACATGGCTCCGATGGCGATCATCGAACTGGTCGACCGCGACCCGAATGCCAAAGGTGCAAGCGACCGCGCTCGCCTTGAAGCCGAATCGGCCGCTGAAGAAGCATAAGATTCGCTAATCCTTTCCAAGGATTATCAAACATTTAAGCCCGCAATCCAGTCAATGGGTTGCGGGCTTTCTGCAACACCGCCTAGCGGAAAATTCGCATGGGAACTGCCATGCGCCAATTTTTGCCGGCGCAACAAGTTTCCCGCATAGGTAATTGTATTATCGGGTTTAATTAAACCCTGAAGGCGGTCGCGCCTGTGCTGCGCCGACCGCCCCCAAAGCCATTGAACAATCTGGCGCTGAAAAGCGGATCTACAAAAACACCGGTAGCAATAGCGGTTTTGCTTGAATAGATTGGGCCACGTGCCAATTTCAGTCGAAACTCGTAGAAATCGCAATCTGTCGAATTAGTCAGAAATACTCATGTCATCTCGCGCGGATATCAATGCAGCACTCGCCAAGCTTAAAAAGCTTGCACCGGCCGGCTATTTTGTCGCGCTGCATATTCGGTTTGCTGCACCTCTTATGCAGTTCCAGACCTATAATAAAGAATGGGCCACCCGCTATTCCGAGCGGGCCTATGCGCTGCGCGATCCGACGATCGCCTGGGGTTTTTCGACAACCGGTGCCTGCCGGTGGAGTGTGCTTCCCATCCCGGATCCGTTCTCGATCCTCCAGGATGCTGCTGATCACGGGCTAAGTTACGGCCTTGCCGTCGCCTACGGCCCGATCAAGTCCCGCACAATTTGCTGCTTTGCCCATGACAAGCGGGAATTCAAGGATGACGAGATCGAAGTGATCTCGGCAACGATTCGGCGTCTCCACGATATAACGGAACCGCCGGAGAGCCTGACCAAGGCTCAGCAGGAGGCCCTTCGGTGTATCGCGGAAGGAGATCGGCACGCAGCGGCGGCTGCCAAACTTGGTATAACGGAGAGCGCATTCAAGGCTCGTCTCATCTCGGCGCGCGAACGTCTCATGGCGCGCACCACGGCCGAGGCGTTACAAAGGGCCAAGGACTACCGCTTGCTGTAACGGAAACGGTTCGCCTTAGACGCGGTTATCACCCTGGGGGCCATCACCCACCACAACCCCAGGAGAAGACCAATGCAGACCACCACGCTTTCGTTCGCCAACCTCCACAACCATGGCGAGCTTTTTGCAAACATCTTTCGCGCCAGGAAACAAAGTTTCATCATCCAGAAACGCTGGGATCTGCCCCAGACCGACGACATGGAGTTCGATCAGTACGACACCCCGATGAGCCGCTGGGTCGCGATCCATGAAAAGGGCACGGTCCTTGCCGGGGTTCGTTTGACACCCACGACGGCCCGCTGCGGCATGTACACATACATGATCCGCGATGCGCAGCAGGATCTGCTTGGCGGCTCGATTCCGCAAAACCTGCTGGACGAACCGGCGCCGGTCGAAGCCACGACATGGGAAGCCAGCCGGCTGTTCGTCGATCACAGCACTCCCCAATCCGGCCGCCGCCGTGTCCACATGAGCCTTCTGCGCGAGATGACCCACTCGGCCCGCGAACTTGGGGCGACGAAGCTGGTCTGTCTGGTTGCCGCTACCTGGCCGCGCTGGCTGCGTGCGATCGGTCTGGATGCCCATGCCATGGGTCCGGTGATCTGGATTGATGATGCATATTTCCAATGTGTTTCGATCAATCTGGCTGCCAAGATGCATTGAGAGCATCAGCCAGCGAAGGGGGCCTTTCGCACGCAATTCGCGCAGCGTAAACTGCCCCCTAAATGGCAGATCTTTTCGACAACGCGCCCGAGCAAGGTGCCCCCGCCCGAGAGGCCAATCGTCCTCTGGCTGACCGTATCCGGCCGGCCCGGCTGTCTGATGTCATCGGGCAAGGCAAGGTCATGGGCCCTGACGGGCCGCTGGGCGCGATGCTTGCTGCGGGCAGCTTGTCCTCGCTGATCCTGTGGGGGCCTCCGGGGGTCGGAAAAACCACAATTGCCCGTTTGCTCGCGCTTGAGACCGATCTGGCATTTGTCCAGATATCCGCGATCTTTTCCGGTGTTCCCGAATTGCGGAAGGTTTTCGATGCCGCCCGCTTGCGCCATCAGCAGGGACGCGGAACGCTGCTTTTCGTGGACGAGATCCACCGCTTCAACAAGGCGCAGCAGGACAGTTTCCTGCCGCATATGGAGGACGGCACGATCACCTTGGTCGGCGCCACCACCGAAAATCCCAGTTTCGAACTGAACGCCGCGCTTTTGTCTCGGGCGCAGGTCATCGTGCTCGAGCGTCTCAGTCTTGTTGAACTGGAATTGCTGGCCCAGCGGGCCGAGCAGGACATGAAACGCGCTTTGCCGCTCATTCCGCAGGCTCGGGACCGGCTGCTCGAGATGGCGGATGGCGATGGTCGTGCCGCTTTGAACCTGATCGAGCAGGTGATGGCGTGGCGCGTGACGGGCAAGCTGGATACCGAGCAGCTGTCCCAGCGCCTGATGCGGCGGGCCGCGAAATACGACAAATCGGGCGACGAGCATTACAACCTGATCTCGGCTTTGCACAAATCGGTGCGGGGCAGCGATCCAGACGCGGCGCTGTACTGGTTCTCGCGCATGCTGGAAGGCGGCGAGGACCCGCGCTATCTGGCCCGCCGCATCACCCGCATGGCCGTCGAGGATATCGGTCTGGCCGATCCCGCGGCCCAGCGGCATTGTCTGGACGCATGGGCGCTCTACGAGCGGCTGGGCAGCCCCGAGGGCGAACTCGCGTTGGCGCAGGCGGTGATCTACCTGGCGCTCGCGCCGAAATCCAACGCGGGCTATGTCGCCTATAAGGGCGCGCGTGATCTGGCGCGGCGCTCGGGCAGCCAGATTCCGCCCGCCCATATCCTGAACGCGCCGACGGGTTTAATGAAGGAACAGGGCTACGGCGCGGGCTATCAATACGATCACGATGCCGAGGACAGTTTCTCGGGGCAGAACTATTTCCCCGATGGCATGAAACGTCCCGTCCTTTACCAGCCGGTCGAGCGCGGATTCGAACGGGATCTGAAAAAGCGCGTTGAATGGTTCGCCAGCCTCCGTCAAAAGCGGCGCACAGAGGGCAAGACATGAACCATGCATTCCTTCAGGTCGCACTTGGCGGCGCTCTGGGGTCGATGGCGCGTTACGGCGTCAATATTTTGGCCGCTCGACTAAGCGCCGGTTTTCCCTTAGGCACGCTGACGGTCAATATCGTCGGTTGCTTTGCCATGGGCATTCTGGCAGCGGCGCTGGCGCAGCGCGGCGGGCAGCATCTGGCGCCCTTGCTGCTGACCGGAATGCTGGGCGGGTTCACCACCTTTTCGGCCTTCGCCTTGGATACGATGACGCTGTGGGAACGCGGCGCCAGCTTTCTGGCGGTCGGTTACGTGCTGGCCTCAGTTATGATTTCACTTGTTGCGGTCTTTGCGGGTTTGGCCGCAGGCCGGGGGATTTTCGCATGACGACTGTTCAAACCATCCGCATCGGCGAGGACGAGGGCGACCAGCGCATCGACCGCTGGCTGAAAAAGAAGTTTCCGCAGCTTACCCAAGGCGCGGTCGAAAAGATGTGCCGGACCGGTCAGCTGCGCGTTGACGGCGGACGGGTCAAGGCCAACAGCCGGATCGAGGTGGGCCAAGAGGTCCGCGTACCGCCGCTGCCCGACAGCGCGCCGCCGCCGCCCACGGCCAAGGCGCGGGTCAAGCAATCCGATGCCGAGATGATCCAGTCCTGCGTCTTGTGGCGTGACGAGCATATCATCGCGCTGAACAAGCCGCCGGGGCTGCCGTCGCAGGGGGGCTCGGGGCAGGGTGACCGCCATGTCGACGGCCTGACCGAGGCGCTGATGTTTGGCTATAAGGACCGTCCCAAGCTGGTCCACCGTCTGGATAAGGATACCTCGGGCGTGTTGCTGCTGGCCCGTACCGACCGGATCGCGCGCTCGCTGTCCGAGGCGTTCCGCCACCGCCTGACGCGCAAGATCTATTGGGCCGCCGTTGCCGGCGTGCCGCATCCGCGCATGGGCTCGATCAAGTACGGTCTGGTCAAGGCACCGGGTCGCGGTCGCATGGGCGAGGGCGAGAAGATGGTCGCGGTGCATCCCTCGCAGGTCGCCGAAACCGAGGGCGCCAAGCGCGCCCATACCGATTACGCCGTGCTGGATGCCTTGGGCAGCCGCGTCAGCTGGGTCGCCATGATTCCGGTCACGGGCCGCACCCATCAGCTTCGCGCCCATATGTCTGAGATGGGCCACCCGATCGTCGGTGACGGCAAATATGGCGGCTCGGGGCAGGAAAACCTTGGCGATGGCTGGGGCGCACAGCTTGGCGGCGAGATCAGCCGCAAGCTGCATCTGCATGCCCGCGTGATCCGGTTCGAGCATCCTATCACCAAGAAGCTGATCACCATCACCGCGCCCTTGCCCGAACATATGGAGCGGACGTGGAAGACGCTGGGCTGGCATGAAAACGACGTGCCGGAAGATCCCTTCGAGGAAGCATGATGCGTCTGGTTGTATTCGACGTCGATGGAACGCTGGTGAATAGCCAGCACGAGATCGTCGAGGCGATGAACTACGGTCTTCGCGGCGTCGGTTTGCCCGAGATGCAGCCGCAGGAAATCTTGTCCATCGTCGGTCTTTCGCTGCCCGTTGCCATCGCCCGATTGCTGCCCGGCGCGACGCCTGATCTGCACGAGCGGGTCGTGCTGGGCTACCGCGAGGCATTCGTCGCCGCGCGGGCCAAGGGCGTGGTGCCTCCGCTTTATGCGGGGGCGTTGGACTGTCTGGACGCGTTGGCTGCGCAAGACGATGTGCTACTGGGCATCGCCACCGGAAAGCCGATGCGCGGGCTGATGGCCGTGCTAGAGGCGCATGGGCTGACCCAGCGGTTTGTCACGCGGCAAACGGCGGACGGCCACCCCTCGAAGCCGCATCCGGCGATGCTGGAAAGCGCATTGTCCGAGACGGGCGTTGCCGCCAGTCGTACCGCGATGGTCGGAGACACGGTGTTTGATATCGAGATGGCCCGCGCTGCCGGCGTTACCGGATTTGGCGTCGATTGGGGCTATCACCCGACAGTGGATCTGCACGGAGCTGGGGCCGCGCTGGTTGCGCCGGATTACCCGTCCCTGACGCAGTCGCTGTTGGAATGGACGAAGCAGGAGCAGGTTGCATGAGCAGCGAATGGAAAGCGCGGCGGTTCTGGAAGGCCGCATCGGTGCGCGAGGTCGAAGGCGGAGCCGAGGTCACCCTGGACGAGCGTCCGGTTCGTACACCCGGCAAACTGCCTTTGATCCTGCCGACGGTCGCGCTGGCTAAGGCTATTGCCGCCGAATGGGACGCGCAGATCGAAATCATCGATCCCAACACCATGCCGCTGACCCGCGCGGCAAATTCGGCGGTCGAACGCGTGACACCGCAATTTGACGCAGTTGCCAACATGCTTGCCGATTATGGCGGCACGGATCTGCTGTCCTATCGCGCGGTCGAACCCGAGCGGCTGGTCCACGCTCAGGCCGAGGGCTGGGATCCCTTGGTCGACTGGGCCGCGACGCGGTTGAAGGCTCCGCTTCGGATTACCCATGGTGTGATTCCCATCGCACAGGACGACTCGGTTTTGCACAATTTGCGTGCAGAGGTCATGGGTCTCGACGCTTTCGGCCTGACGGCGTTGCACGATCTGGTCACGCTTCCGGGCTCTCTGATCCTTGGATTGGCGGTCATTCGCGGACGCTTGAACGCGGCGGATTCACACGCGCTTTCACGGATTGATGAGGAATTTCAATCGGAAAGCTGGGGTCGTGACGATGAGGCTGACGAGGCAGCAGCGGCCCGCTTGACCCAGATGAACAATGCGGAACGGTTCTGGTCTCTCAGCAGAACTGTCTGACCGATTCTTGCCTTATTCTTGACGGAAGGAACTTCATCGGCACAATGCCGCTTATGGGGGCAGTGAAGTTGTCCCTTGGCTCAAACGGGCTAGCCTACGGCCCTAGCTTCCAGACGGCCCGTTCAAGGGTCGGAAGACCAACAGAGAGGAACCCCATGAAGAAATCTGCACTCTTCGGCTCGGTCACTGTCTTCGCCCTTGCGGCGTCGGGTGCCATGGCCGCTGAAGGCGACACGCTGAAAGAGGTAAAAGCCCGCGGCGTGCTGAATTGCGGTGTGAATACAGGTCTGGTCGGCTTCGCGGCCCCGGACGCAAATGGCAACTGGACCGGCTTCGACGTCGCCTATTGCAAGGCATTGGCTGCGGCTGTTCTGGGCGATGCGACAAAGGTCAAATACGTCCCGACGACCGGTCAGACGCGCTTTACCGCCTTGTCCTCGGGCGAGATCGACGTGCTGGCACGCAACTCGACCTGGACCTTCCAGCGTGACACCGACCTCAAGCTCGATTTCGTCGGCGTGAACTATTACGACGGTCAGGGCTTCATGGTCCGCAAGGATCTTGGCGTGTCCTCGGCCAAGGAACTGGACGGCGCGACGATCTGTATCCAGACCGGCACCACGACCGAGTTGAACCTGGCCGATTACTTCAAGGCCAACAACATGACCTATCAGCCGGTCAACATCGATTCGAACGCCGAGGGCGAGCAGCAATACATGGCTGGCGCTTGCGATGCCTATACCACGGACGCCTCGGGTCTTGCTGCGACCCGCGCTGCTTTCGCCGATCCGGAAAACCACATCATCCTGCCCGAGATCATCTCGAAGGAACCGCTGGGACCGGCCGTGCGTCACGGTGACAACAACTGGGGCGACATCGCCCGCTGGACCCTGTTCGCGCTGGTCGCGGCCGAAGAATACGGTGTGACCTCGGCCAATATCGACGAGCTGTCGAAGTCGTCGCAGAATCCTGAAGTCCAGCGCCTTCTGGGCACTTCGGACGATCTGGGCAAGATGATGGGTCTGGACGCCGAATGGGCCAAACGCGCCATCAAGGTGCAGGGCAACTACGGCGAGATCTTCGCTGCGACGATCGGCGAGCAGACTCCGATCGGTCTGGCGCGCGGTCTGAACGCGCAATGGACCCAGGGTGGCCTGCTTTACGCCATCCCCTTCCGCTAAGCGCAGAAGAAACTGAACGGGCGGGGCAATACCCCGCCCGTTCTGCACCGAGCCGGAAAGAACACGGGCACAAGACCCGACCGCCGGCCAACAGGGGTTAGAATATGGTTGATTATCCAGGCGCGGCAAATCCGCCTTTCCGCCTGTCGATGTTGATTTACGACCGTCGTTATCGTTCGTTGACGATTCAGGCTGTCGTTTTCATTCTGGTCATGCTTTTCGCAAGCTGGCTCATCGACAACACGCTGAAAAACCTTGCCATCATGGGCAAGACGCTCAGCTTTGACTTTCTTTTCAGGCGGGCTGGATATGACATCCCCCAGCAGCTTATCCCCTACAATTCGGATGACACCCACCTCCGCGCTACGACGGTCGGACTGCTGAACACGCTGCAGGTCGCGATCCTCGGCTGTATTTCAGCGACGATCGTGGGGGTGATCGTCGGGGTGCTGCGACTTTCCTCGAACTGGCTGATCGCGCGGTTGATGACCGTCTATGTCGAGATCTTCCGCAATATTCCCTTGCTGCTGTGGATCCTTGTGATCCTTGCGATCTTTACCGAGGTGATGCCCGCCCCTAACGCCTATCGTGGCGAGAATCCGGCGGCGAGCATGATCATGTTCGACATGATCGCGCCGACGAACCGCTATACCGCCGTGCCCTCGATCGGGATGTCGAACCCGCCCGGCGTCATAGCCATCGGTCGCGAGGGCATCAGCTGGGCCTTTATCGCTTATGTCACCGTGCTGCTTCTGGCATATCTGGGCCATCGTTTCCTGAAAGAACGCGCTCAGCGCATTCAGGACGAGACCGGTAATCGCCCGACCACCTGGTGGATCATTCTGGCAATGTACGTGCTGCCGGTCCTGTTCCTGACCTGGTATTTCGGCCTGCACCTGATTCCGCCGGTCCTGCGCGGCTTCAACTTTGCCGAGGGCACCAATCTGGACAACGCCTTCGTCGTGCTGTGGCTCGCCCTGACGCTGTATACCGGAGCCTTCATCGCCGAGATCGTCCGCGCCGGCATTCTTGCCGTCAGCAAGGGGCAGTCCGAGGCGGCCTTTGCCCTTGGCCTGCGTCCGCGCCGTACCATGCGGCTGGTCGTGTTGCCGCAAGCGTTGCGGGTCATCATTCCGCCGCTGATCTCGCAATACCTGAACCTGACAAAGAACAGTTCGCTGGCCATTGCGGTCGGCTTCATGGATCTGCGTGGCACATTGGGGGGTACGACGCTTAACCAAACGGGCCGCGAGATGGAGTGCATGGTCCTGATGATGGGGATCTATCTGGTGCTGTGTCTGGTCATTTCCGCCGGGATGAACGTCTTCAACAACAGCGTCAGACTGAAGGAGCGGTAAGATGAGCAATCCCGATCCCCGATCCGTCGCCTTCGTGCGCAAGACCATGCTGCCCCCCGAACCGCCACCGGCGCGGGCCTCGGGTGCGGTCCTGTGGCTGCGCGAGAACCTGTTCTCGGGTCCGCTGAACATCCTGCTGACCCTGATCGGTCTTGGCATCCTGTGGCTGATTTTCAGCACGCTCTGGCCGTGGCTGTCGAACTCGGTCTGGAATGCCGAAAGCATGGCCGATTGCCGCAAGATCATCGCTGCCGCGCATGGACCCGATGCCTCGGGCGCGTGTTTCGCGATTATCAAACACCGCTGGAACCAGTTCGTTTTCGGTTTCTACCCATCCGATCTGTATTGGCGACCGGTTCTGGCCTTTGGCACGCTGTTTCTGGCCCTCGCCCCTGTCCTGTTCGCGGATAGCCCGAAAGCGCGTCGGATCGTCACTGGACTGGCCGTAGCTTTGACCTTCGTCATCTCGGCGGTCCTTGGGGCAACAGTCGTCGAGCTTGGCGGAATGGCCATCCTGATGCTGGCATGGGTCTATCTGATCGAGACCCGGACCGGTCCCGTCGTGCTTGCCAGCCTGATCTATCCGTTCTTCGCGGTCTGGCTGCTCTGGGGCGGCACGATCTGGGAACCGGCGATGGCACTGGCTGGCTTTGTACTGGGCTTTGTCGTCTGGCGGGCGCTATCCGCCTACGGCATGTTCGCCTTTGCCGCGGCGGTTGTCGTGGCGGCATTCTGGTGGCTGGCTCTGTCCGATATCGTTTCCCGTGGGATTGCGACCGTTCTGCCAATGCGGCTCGCTCCGGTCAGTTCGGATCAGTTCGGCGGCTTTGTCCTGTCGATCACCATCGGTGTCTCGGGCATCGCACTGTCGCTGCCCTTGGGCGTCATTCTTGCGCTGGCGCGGCGTTCGGACCTGCCGATCATCAAGATCATGGCCGTGATCTTTATCGAGTTCATCCGCGGAGTTCCTTTGATCACCCTGCTGTTCGTGGCCTCGCTGCTGCTGAACTACTTCCTGCCGCCGGGGACGAATTTCGACATCATCCTGCGGGTCATCATCATGGTGACGCTGTTTGCCTCGGCCTATATGGCCGAAGTCATCCGTGGCGGGCTGGCAGCCTTGCCAAAGGGACAATACGAGGCGGCCGACGCGCTGGGGCTGGATTACTGGAAGGCGCAGCGCCTGATCATCCTGCCGCAAGCCCTGAAGATCAGCATCCCCGGCATCGTCTCGACCTTTATCGGTATGTTCAAGGACACCACGCTGGTCGTCTTCGTCGGCCTGTTCGATCCGCTGAAGGCGATGTCTGACACAATCCGTGCGAGCTTCGAATGGAAAGGCGCCTATTGGGAGCCCTATATTTTCGTCGGCTCGATCTTCTTCATCCTCTGCTTCGGCATGTCGCGCTACTCGATGTATCTCGAGCGCCGCCTGAAGCGCGACCATCGCTGAGGAGCGCATTCCATGACCTCGACACAAACCGCCTCCCATCCGCTCGGCGATACCGCCATCGAAATCGCCAAGCTGAACAAATGGTACGGCACCTTCCATGTGCTGCGCGACATTGACCTGAATGTCAGCCGCGGCGAACGCATCGTCATCGCGGGCCCCTCGGGCTCCGGGAAATCGACGCTGATCCGCTGCATCAACCGGCTTGAGGAACATCAGGCCGGACGTATCATCGTCGATGGAACCGAGTTGACGAACGATCTGAAAAACATCGACAAGGTGCGCTCGGAAGTCGGTATGGTGTTTCAGCACTTCAACCTGTTCCCGCATCTGACCATTCTGGAAAACTGCACCTTGGCTCCGATCTGGGTCCGCAAGGTTCCCAAGAAGGAAGCCGAGGAAACGGCGATGCATTTCCTTGAAAAGGTCAAGATCCCCGAGCAGGCCAACAAATTTCCCGGTCAGTTGTCGGGGGGGCAGCAGCAGCGGGTGGCCATCGCGCGTTCGCTTTGCATGCGGCCCCGCATCATGCTGTTCGACGAGCCGACTTCGGCGCTGGACCCCGAAATGATCAAGGAAGTTCTCGATACCATGATCGAACTGGCCGAGGACGGCATGACGATGCTTTGCGTCACCCATGAAATGGGTTTCGCCCAAGCCGTCGCGCATCGGGTGATTTTCATGGATCAGGGCCAGATCGTCGAACAGAACACGCCCAAAGAGTTCTTCAACAATCCGAAGTCCGAGCGGACCAAGCTTTTCCTGAGCCAGATCCTAGGGCACTAAGGGCATAATGCTTTCACAGGTTGCCGGAGTCATGGCCCCCGGTTTATCTTTGGCGGAAGACCTTGGAGGGGCGGATGAATCAGACCATTTTCCTGTTGCTCGGAGTGCTGGGCATTGCCGGCATCGGCTCGCTCATTTCCAGCAATGACGACGACCATGCGCCGGACGCACCCAACGAAGACCCGTTTGGCGGTCGTGACCTGATCGAAGGCACGGATGAAGACGACACCATCGCCGGCACGTCCGGCGATGATGCGATCCAGTCGTTCGAGGGCGACGACACGGTTTCGGGTGGCGAGGGCGACGACGCCATCTGGACCGGCTACGGCGATGACAGCGTTTCTGCCGATGCGGGTGATGACGAAATCTTCCTCGGCTACGATGATGACCTCTACGGCGCTTATGATCTGGGCGCCGATGAAGGCAATGACACGATCGACGGCGGCGAGGGTTTCGACACTATCATCACCAATGGCGGCAATCACTCGATCACCGGTGGTCATGGCGATGACCGGATCGAGGATCACGGCGGAACGGTCTATATCGATGGAGAGGATGACGACGATCTGATCCTGTCAGCCGATGCATCGGATCCGGATGCTCCGGATACGCTGTTGGGCGGAGATGGTGACGACACTATCCACGCGGGTGCGAATGACATCGTCAATGCCGGTGATGGAGCCGACGTGATCGTTCTGCGCAGTGACGCTGGCGGTGCGGCGGATATCGCCTTGGGCGGTTCGGACCGGCTGACCATCACCTTGGCCGCAGATTATACCGGCGAGGAAGATTACGAGCTGGTGCAGGACGGCGATGACGTTTCGGTCGTGCTGGACGGTCAGGCTCTGGCGGTGTTGCGTGACACGCAAGTTTCTGAAGTCGGGACCATCAACCTTGTTCGGGAAACCCTGAACGGCTGACGGACCTCTAGTATGTAAAAAGGGCGCGCGGGATTGCTCCGGCGCGCCCTTTTCTTATGTCGTTCCGCTGTCAGATCGCGGATTTCAGCGACTCTTCCAGATAAAGTTCGCGCAGACGCGTGGTGACCGGGCCGACCGTGCCGCCATTGACCTTGGCTCCGTCGATCTCGACCACCGGCAGCACAAAGGCCGAGGCGGACGTGAAGAAGGCTTCATCAGCAGCCTGTGCTTCGGCGATGGTGAAAGGGCGTTCCTCGATCTGCATCTGGGCTTCGGCGGCGAAGCGCAGCAGCGAGGCCCGCGTGATCCCGTGCAGGATATCGGTCGACAGTTGGCGCGTGATGATACGGCCATCCTTAACGATATAGGTGTTGTTCGAGGTTCCTTCGGTCACGAACCCGTCCTCGACCAGCCATGCATCATCGGCGCCGCGATGCTTGGCTTCCATCTTGGCCATCGACGGGAACAGAAGCTGTACCGTCTTGATGTCGCGACGCGACCAACGCAGATCCTCGACCGAGATCACCTTGAGGCCGGTCTTGGCTTGCGGATTGGCGGCCAGACCGGGTTTCGATTGCGTGAACAGCACGACCGTCTGGGGGGTGCCTTCGGGCGGATATGCGAAGTCACGGTCGCCCGGATTGCCGCGCGTCACCTGCAGATAGATGATGCCTTCTTCGATATTGTTCAAAGCGACCATCTGGCGATGGATTTCCAGCCATTCCTCGTCGCTATGCGGATTGCCCATCCCGAGTTCGCTCAACGAGCGGCCCAGACGTTTCAGATGGCCCGGAAAATCCAGAAGCTTGCCCTGCAGAACGCTGGTCACTTCGTAGACGCCGTCGGCCATGACGAAACCGCGGTCGAAGATCGAGACCTTGGCCTCGGCCTCGGGCAGGTAATCGCCATTCAGATAGACGGTGCGGGTCATCTTCTTCTCCTTTATCTTGAAGCGGCCTGACAGCGGTCCTGCGACGAAAGCCGGCATGCGTCAAGCAGCACAGCGCGCAGATTTGCGCTTTAGGGCTGTCCGCAGGCAATTCAAGATTCAGGATGCGAAAAGATCGGTATACAATCGTAGACCAGTTGACAGAACGTAGATTCGTCGGGCACAACTGATCGTGCGGCAGGCAGAGCTGTTCAGCTTCTGAGCCACGACGAAATTCCTGGGCGGCCATTCGGGGAGGCTTGGCCGCCGTATCAGGGGAGGAGCGACAGGCCCTGCGGCACGCGGGGCCTGTTGTTTTTGGGATATCTGTCCGGTTTCCGGTTGGGTCTTCTGTCTCTGGAATGCGGTATTTCTGTTATATTTCCGTCACGTTCTAGGCCCGCTTCGCCAGCGGTATTTTTGCTTGGGGCAGACGGCTGCGCGGGTCAGGCGTGCGATTGCGCAGATCAAGAACGGGGATCGGCGATTCAGCAATCGCCGGAATCACATGGGTCACGCCGTTTCCGACCAGTTGCGTTTGCGCGGCCAGCGAATCACGAATCAGTTTATCGGCAGCCGAAAGGCTGCGGTTCTGATGTGCCACGCGCTTTGATATGCGAACTGTCATATTACTCATAACCCGAGCCTCGAACTTTGAAGCGTGCAGGAGGTAATAGTGAACTTGGGAGTTCACAAGCGGTCTGACAGCTTTTCTGGGGCCGGAAGTGCAATTTCTTGTGGAAGACGTGGCGTCGCGGCAAGCAACTGCCGTGTGTAAGGGTGCTGAGGCTCGTCCAATACGCGGGACGTCGGCCCCGATTCGACGATCTTGCCCTGACGCATGATCAGCACACGGTCGGTGATTTGGCGGACGACCGACAGGTCATGGCTGATGAACAGATAGGACAGGCCATGCCGTACGCGCAGCTTGGCCAACAGGTCCAGCACCTGCATACGCACACGCACGTCCAGCGCGCTGACCGCTTCGTCCAGAATGATCAGGCTGGGGCGGATGATCAGGGCGCGGGCCAAGGCGATCCTTTGCCGCTGCCCGCCCGAAAACTCGTGCGCATAGCGCCGCATCACGCTGCCGGTCATCCCGACATCGAAAAGGGCCTCGGCCACGCGGTCGCGCCAATCCTTCGGACGGCCGGTCAGGTGGAATGGCTCGGAGACCAGCTTCTCGACGGTCCAGCGTGGATCGAAGCTGCCATAGGGGTCTTGAAACACCACCTGCATACCCGCCCGCACGGCTTTTGGCATTCGCCAGCCTGCGCGGATGTCATGGCCTGACAGGTGGATCTGGCCGGATTGGATCGGATCAAGCCCAAGGATGGCGCGGGTCAGGGTGGACTTGCCGCAACCGGATTCTCCGACCAGTCCGACTGCCTCGTGTTCGTGGATGGTCAGGCTGACATTGTCGACCGCGATCAACCGGTCGGTTTCGGAACGCTTGCCTGCCACAGCATAGCTGCGCGAAATATTCGAAACCTCAAGCAAGGGCGGGGCGTCGGCCTTGGTCAGCACCAGACGCGGTTGGTGCGCCGCTGCCGCTAGTAGTTCGCGCGTATAGCTGTGCTGCGGGCGGCGGAATACGTCATTGGCCGCTGCATATTCGACCACCGCACCGCGCTGCATGACCGCGACGTCGTCGGCGAGTCCGGCTACCACCGCAAGGTCATGGGTGATCAGCAAAAGCGACATCTTTTCGTCGCGCACAAGGCCCGCCAGCAATTGCAGGATCTGCGCCTGCGTCGTGACGTCCAGCGCGGTTGTCGGCTCATCCGCGATCAGCAGATCGGGGCGCGCGGCGATGGCAAGCGCAATTGCGACGCGCTGGCGCTGACCTCCGGAGAGTTCATGCGGGAACAGCGTCAGAGGAAAGCGCGGTTCGGGCAGGCCAACGCGGTCAAGACGTTCGCGCGCGCGCTGCAATGCGGCCTCGTGCGGCATGCCTTCGTGCAAACGCAGGGATTCGGCCACCTGTTCGCCGATTGTCATCAGCGGATTCAGCGCGGTCATAGGTTCTTGGAAGATCATCGAGATTCGCTTGCCGCGAATGCGACAAAGCTCGGGTTCGGGCAGGGTCAGGATGTCGTCGCCGTTCAACTCGACGCGACCCTTGGTGCGCATTCCGGTCGGCAAGAGCCCCATGATGGCCAGCGCAGTTAGCGATTTGCCCGAGCCACTTTCTCCGACCAGCGCTGTGATCTTCCCCGGCTTGAGTTGCAGATTGACGCGGCTGAGCAGGGGCAGTTCGGTCAGGGTGACGCCAAGATCAAGGGTTTCAATCATCGGGAACCGCGCAATCTTGGGTCCAGCGCATCGCGTAAGCCATCGCCCAGAAGGTTCAGGCCAAGAACGGTCACCACGATGGCAAGGCCGGGGACAATGGCGACATGGGGCGCGATCGAGATCATGGTCTGCGCCTCGGCCAGCATCCGGCCCCAACTGGGGACAGGAGGTTGCGCACCAAGCCCGACATAGGACAAGCCCGCTTCGGCCAGAATGCCAAGGCTGAACTGGATGGTGCCCTGAACGATCAGGATATTGGCGATATTGGGCAGGATATGTTGCAGGCTGATAAGCGTCATGCCTTTGCCTGCGACCCGCGCCGCGCGGATGTAATCCAGCGTCCAGATCGGCAAGGCCGAGCCGCGCGTCACCCGCGCAAAGACGGGGATGTTGAAAATGCCGATGGCGATGATGGCATTCACCGCCGAAGGGCCAAGGGCCGCCGTAATCAGGATGGCGATGACGAGACTGGGGAAGGCAAAGATCAGATCGTTGCCGCGCATGATTGTCTCATCCAGCCAACTGCCCTTGCGCGCCGCCGCGACTAGCCCCAATGGCACGCCCAGTCCCATGCCGATGACCACGGCGACCAGAGCCACGGCGATCGAAGTCCGCGCTCCGACCATAATCATCGACAGCATGTCGCGGCCAAGTTGATCCGTGCCCAACCAATGCGCCGCCGAAGGTGGTAGCAGCTTGTCGGGGATTGCCAGTTGGGTGATCTCGGCCGGAGTCCAGACAAAGGACAACATTGCCGCAAGGACAGCCATACCAGAAAACAAGCCCCCGAGAATTAGGGAAAGCCTCATCTTTGCCGCAGCCTTGGGTCGATTGCGGCATAGGTCAGATCGACAAGAAATGTGACAAGGATGACGGCCGCGACGAGCACAAGGACGGCGCTTTGGACCACGATCAGATCGCGCTGGGTGATTGCCTGAAAAATCAGTCGGCCAAGGCCGGGCAGGTAGAATACGTTCTCGATAATGATTGCTCCTGCCAGAAGGAAAGAAAACTGCATTCCAAGAATGGTCACAACCGGAATAAGCGCATTGCGCAGGGCATGGCGGCGCAGGGCCTGACTTCGGCTCAGGCCTTTGGCGCGGGCCGTGCGGATATAGTCCTGCCCTAAAGTCTCGGCCAAAGCAGAGCGCAGCACCCGCGCAAGGATCGCCGCCTGTGGCAGCGCCAAGGCGATCGCAGGCAGGATCAGCGATTTCAATGCGGCCAAAGGATGATCCCAGCCGGGAAAGCCGCCAGCAGGCAGCAGGCGCAAGCGGACCGCGAAAAGCAGCACCAGCAGCATCGCGAACCAGAAATTCGGCAACGAGATCCCGATCTGGGTTGCGCCCATCATGATGGTGTCACCCGGGCGCCCAAGGCGCGCAGCCGCGAACATGCCGATGGGCAGGGCAATCGCCACCGATAACGCAAGTGCCATCACGGCCAAAGGCAAGGACACTTGGACGCGGTCCAGAATCATGCCCGCGACGGGTGTCTTGTAGGTGAAGCTATGGCCAAGGTCTCCGGTCAGGACGCCGCCGACCCAATGCAGGTAGCGCAGCGGCAAAGGTAGGTCCAAACCCATTTGCTGGCGAAGCGCTGCGACAGTCTCGGGCTGGGCTCCGGTGCCGAGCATGTAGCTGGCCGGATCGCCCGGAACCAGTTCGACCACCGAAAAAATCAGCACCGAGGCTACAGCCAGGCTGAGCCCCAAGGCAATCAATCGGTGAAGCAGATATCTTCGCATGGCTGCAGGCTAATCGCCGTCCCGGATTCGGTAAAGCCATTCATGCCAAAGGGTTGTCGCTGTGTCACGGCAGTTCCAGCTTGCCGATGATCGGCAGGTCATCGCTGGCATCGACCGAATGGCGTTCGATCATGCGATGCACGACGGGCGGTTTGTCGCCGCGATGCAGTTTGTGCAGCCTTTCGTAGCTTTCGAAATCGGCTTTGGTGCGGCGCAGGTTGTGGCGCACATATTCGTCCCAAGTCGCGATATGGTAGCTTTCCGACCAGAGTTCCGGATGTTCGAGGTCGCGCAGCAGGGCCCAGTTTCTTGCTCCGTCGCGGCGGCGGATGTCGCGTCGTTGCGCCATCACGCGCAGGAATTCGGGGACGTCGCTTTGTGCGATCTGGTAGTCGATCAGGACCATGATCGGTCCCGACCGACCGCGCAGATCCAGCTTGAGTTGCGGCTCGCGGAAGCGGTTCACCGGGTCCAGATCAAGTGTGCCGAACTCTGGGACGCGGAACCAATAGCCGACGATGACGCCCAGGATCAGCGGAATGGCGGCGCAGGCCAAGGCTGTGTCGATATTGCGGATCGAAGCGATTTCGCCCCAGAACCAACTACCCGCTGCCATGCCGCCGAAGGTCGCGGTCTGATAAAGCGCCAGTGCCCGTGCCACGACCCAACGCGGCGTGGAAAGCTGGACGGTGACGTTGAATAGCGACAACGCCAGAACCCAGCTTGCGCCTGCGGGCAGCATAGCCAGCGCGTGCAGCCAGATGTGGTCGGTGAAGGCCAGCACCAGCGAAGCCAGCGCGAAGCCCAAGAATGCCAGACGCACGATGTATTCGTTGTTCATGCGCTCGCGGATGCGGGGGTTCACGACCGCCCCGACAATCGCGCCCAGCCCATAGCAACCCAGCAGCAGGCCGAACAACATCGAGCCGCCCTCGGGGTGGGATTTCGCGACCAGCGGCAGCAGTGCCAGAATTGCGATGGCCGAAAAGCCGAACAGTGCTCCGCGTGACAGGACCCGCACAAGGTTGGGGGACAGCAAGACGTAACGCAGGCCCGCGCCCACGGCAGAGACAAAGGGTTCACGGGTGGTCAACCGCTCGGGCGTTTTCGGATGCCAACTGACCAATGCGCCAAGCAAGGGCAAATAGCTGAATGCATTGACGGCAAAGGCTGCGGCGGCGCCAAAGGCGGCAGTGATGATCCCGCCCGCTGCCGGACCAACGCTGCGCATGAGGTTGAAGCCGACCGAGTTCATCGTCACGGCGGCAGGCAGGTCTTCGCGTGGAACCAGATCGCCCATGCTGGCTTGCCATGGAGGGTTGTAAAGGGCTTGTCCGACCCCGATCAGGAAGGTCAGCGACAGCAGCAGCAGCGGCGTGGTCAAACCTTGCCATGTCAGGATTGCCAGCAGGATCGACACGCTTGCCATAAAGATCTGCGCGCCAAGCAGCAGCGTCCGGCGATCGAAGTTATCCGCCAATGCCCCCGAGGCCAGCGCGAACAGCATGATCGGCAAGGTGTTTGAGGCTTGGACCAGCGCGATCAGCGTCGGGGAATCCGTCAGCTGGGTCATCATCCACGCGGCGCCGACGGATTGCACCAATCCTCCGAAGTTCGAGACCAGCGTCGCTGACCAAAGCAGCCGGAAATCCTTGTGGCGGAACGGGGCGAGAGCACTATTTCGGGACGTGGCGGGCATGGAATTACAACCTCTGCTTCGCGGGCAGCTTAACAGGGCGGCGGCGGGCGGCAACCTCCGCGCAATGCCGCACGGGACTGCCCGATTCACGGGCTTTCTGGGTGATATTTTCCGGGCATGGTTGAAATCATCGAAGAATATCCCGAGTTTAGTGTCATAGTTCGAATGAATATCCGCTATGATGCGTCAATGCGCCCAAGTTCGGGATTTCCTTTCCTGAATTCGCGCTATCTTTCGAACAGTCTCTTCTGAAAGGCGCGGGTGCATGAAGATTGTTGTTCTGGGAGCAGGTGTCATCGGCGTTACCTCGGCGTGGTATCTCGCCAAGGCCGGTCACGAGGTCACGGTCATAGATCGCCAGCAAGGCCCCGCGCTTGAGACAAGCTATGCCAATGCTGGTGAAATCTCGCCCGGCTACTCCTCGCCCTGGGCTGCGCCGGGCATTCCGCTGAAGGCGATGAAATGGATGTTCCAGCGCCACGCTCCACTGGTTCTTCAGCCGCGTCTGGATATGCACCGTCTGGGCTGGCTGGCGCAGATGCTGCGCAACTGCACCAGCGCGGCTTATGCGGTGAACAAAAGCCGCATGGTCCGCATCGCGGAATATAGCCGCGACTGCCTGTCCGATCTGCGCACGGAAACCGGTATCCATTACGACGAGCGCACTCAGGGCACTTTGCAGGTCTTCCGCAAGCAAGAGCAACTTGACGGCGCGGGCAAGGATATCGAAGTCCTGCGCGCCGATGGTGTGCCGTTCGAGGTTCTGGATCGCGCCGGTTGCGTGGCTGCCGAGCCGGGACTGGCCAGAACGGCCGACAAGATCGTCGGCGGTTTGCGCCTGCCCGGAGACGAAACCGGCGATTGCTTCAAGTTCACGAATAATCTGGCCGAGATGGCAGCTTCGTTGGGCGTGACCTTCCGTTGGGGCGTCACCGTCGAAGCGCTCGAGGCCGAAGGTGGCCGCATCAGTACCGTCCGCACCGATCAGGGCCGGATCACGGCTGACCGGTATGTGCTGGCGATGGGGCCGCATTCGCCTCAATTGGTCCGCCATCTGGGCCTGAATCTGCCGATCTATCCGCTGAAAGGCTATTCGCTGACCATCCCGATCGAGGATGAAAATCTGGCTCCGGTCTCGACCGTCATGGACGAAACCTACAAGGTCGCGATCACCCGCCTTGGTGATCGCATCAGGGTGGGCGGTCTGGCCGAGATCGCCGGATACGATCTGAGCCTGAATGATCGTCGCCGCGCCACGCTGACCAAATCTGTCACGGATCTGTTCGGTGGTTCGGGTGATCCTGCCAAAGCCGAGTTCTGGACCGGCCTGCGTCCGATGACGCCCGATGGCACGCCGATTGTCGGTGCGACGCCGATCCCGAACCTGTATCTGAACACCGGTCACGGCACGTTGGGCTGGACGATGTCGGCTGGCTCGGGGCGGCTGCTCGCGGATCTGATTTCGGGCAAGAAACCCGATATCGCCCACGAGGATCTGGGATATGCCCGCTATATCAAGGGCGGAAAGACCTCTCGGGCGCAGGGATTGCAACCCGCCAACGCATAAGAGCGCGAGCGGAAAAAAAAAGGGGGCGATTACCGCCCCCTTTTTCGCAACATCTCAATAATCAAAACATCGAAGCCGGACAAAATCCGTGAGAGGAGACCAACACGGTTCCGTTCCGGCTTTCCGGCTGACGCGAAATAGCATCAACCACTCCCGACGGCCGCCCTTTACGGGGCGGCGACCGCAGCATGACATGCTGATCGTTAACGATTGCCGGAACGGGATATCCGTCCAGACAGAAACACCGTCGGCTGTCGACGGGAACTATATGGCCTTCTCGAACCGAGAAGGCCGGACACATTCAGGCGCGTTGGACGAGTCGCAAGACAAACAGAAGGATGACGGCTCCGATCGTGGAGTAAATGATCGAGCCGAGAACCGGACTGGCTGCAAACATTCCGAGGCCGAGCGCCGGAAACAGAAAACTGGCGATAACTGCGCCAAGAATGCCGACGATGATATTTGTCAGCAGTCCCTGGCCATGGCCTTTGACGATTTGTCCCGCCAGCCAACCGGCGATAGCACCGATGACCAGCGTTATGATAAAGGAGCTAAGTGTCATATTACAGTCTCCCTCGCTTCAGGACCAGTTGACGGTCGCTCCGTCATTGGTTCGCGCTGTTAACCCGCAGTTTCACAAGCGGTTCCCGTAGGATGCGAGAAATACTTTCAAAAACCTCCATATTAGCCATTTAGCCACAGTGGTTAACGGAAAAGTTGGGTACACCAAGGGTTGCACTTGACGGCCCGCAGGGTCACAGGACTGTAGTGAACATCAGAGTGGACACCGCCGCTGCTCGGCGATTCTCACGATTTGATGTTCTTTCTGCTGCCACCGGCCTAACCTTGATGGCAGGGCCGAGTTTAGAAGGGAAACCTCGATGCGAATTCTTTCGCTGATGCTGGCTATGGGGCTTGGCCTTGCTGCCTGTGCGCCCACCCAGCCAACGACATCAACAAGGTCATCGGTCGGCCAAGGCGTCTACGGTGCCCGCACCGATAGCGGACCGAATTCGGAACCGATCGAGATTCATGCGGTCCGGAATGCCTATCTGACCGAACGCAATACCCGCCAGCGCGTCGCCTATAATGGCTCGGAAGCGCCGGGTACCATCGTCGTCGATCCTTATGCACGCTTCCTGTACCACGTCATCGCTCCGGGCGAGGCGATGCGCTACGGGGTTGCTGTGGGCAAGGCCGGCAAGAACTTCTCGGGCGGAGCTTCGATCAACCGCAAGTCGGTCTGGCCAAGCTGGACCCCGACCGCGAACATGGTCCGCACTATGCCTGATCTTTACGGTCCTTTGAAAAACGGCCTGCCGGGGGGGATCGACAACCCGCTGGGCTCGCGGGCCTTCTATCTGTACCAAGGTGGCCGCGATACCTTGTACCGCATCCACGGCACGATGGACCCGTCGTCCATCGGCAAGGCGACCTCGGCAGGCTGCATCCGTATGTTCAATCAGGACATCATGGATCTTTATGGCGAGGTTCCGACCGGAACCCGCGTTAAGGTCCGCTCGCAGGCAGAAAGCATCGCGCTTGAAGGCCAGCTTGTCCAGACTCCCGACGGCTACCTAGAGCCTGCCGGTGGAACGACCACCGCTGCCGTGACGCCTTAGTAAACGCGCCACAGCCAGTAAGTGAAATGCACCCCGGTCGAAGGACCGGGGTGTTTTTTCTGGAGGCATTTCCCGACCCGTGGCAGATTCTGGGGACCGATCTGCCAAAAGGGCGAGTGAATGAAAGACACCATCGAAGCAAGGTCTGCCACGCCGACCGAGCCCGCTGCATTGAAGACGCTGAACAACGCCGCCCTTAATTCGCTGGTGAAAGAGCTGCGCGCGAAGAAGACACAAGCAACAGATGCCGGTACGAAAAAGGTTCTGTCGCAGGAGTTGCGCCTTGCCGTGGACGAGAAAATGTCCCGCCTTGCGACGAAGCCCACCAAGAAGAACAAGACGGCAAAAGCCAACGGGGACGCAGGTAACGTCGCGTTAAAGGACAAACCTGCAAAGGCAGAAAAAACCTCGCAGATCGATAAGATTGAGGAAAAGCGCCGCAAGCTTGCCGCTCAGACCGAAAAGCTTGAGGAAAAGCGCCGCAAACTTGAGGAAAAAGCCGAAAAACAGCGTGTTCGGAACGGTGCGAAAGTCGTGAGAAAGGTCAAATCCGGAACGGACTGATCTATGAACAGAGCCGGCGCGGGGAAAGGCGCCGACGACGAGTAAGTTTCCCTGACCCCGTGAGGCCTGCGGTTTTAATCGGGTCGGGACCCTGATAATTGATTGGCGCAGTCACAAGTGCCGACGTTGCGAGTAGTCCATGCGTTTTCTTTCCATTGCCCTAGCTGCTGCGCTTTCCGTCTCACAGGTGGGTGCCTATGAGGCGGTGGATGCCGTCCAAGGTACCGGGGCTCCACGTGTTTCGCCGAAAAGCCGCTGCACGGATGACGGACGCTACTGCATCTCGGTGTCGAATTACGTGACGGATGTCTGCACGGCGATCGAACGCGCGGCCGGAAACAACGATCTTGATCCGCATTTCTTCGCGCGACTTTTGTGGAAGGAAAGCCTGTTCGAACCGGGGGCGGTAAGTCCGGTCGGCGCGATGGGCATTGCCCAGTTCATGCCCGGAACGGCACAGATGGTCGGGCTGGACGATCCGTTCAATCCGGCAAAGGCGATTGCGGCCTCGGCCCGTTATCTCAAGACGTTGACGGATAGTTTCGGCAATATCGGGCTGGCGGCCGTGGCCTATAACGGCGGCGAGAACCGCGCCGCCCGTTTCATTTCGCAAGGCGGCGGGTTGCCGTGGGAAACGCAGGATTATGTTCAGGCGATCACGGGGCTGACCGCCGCGAGCTGGCGCGATAGTCCGCCCGATAAAACCGATCTGCGGCTGGACAAGTCCCGTCCTTTCCTTGCCGCCTGCATCGATCTAGCCGGCAAGCGCAAATTGCATGAATTCAAAACACCTGAACGTGCTTGGCCCTGGGGCGTGATCGTTGCGACCCATCCCAGCCAGTCGGGCGTGACAAGTCAGGTCTCGAAGCTGAACAAGACCTTGCGTCCGATCCTTGGGGGCAAACGGGTCAGCTATGTGCGGCGCAAGATCTCGGGTGGACCGCGCAGGGTCTATACCGCTCAGATCGGATATTCGTCGCGCAAAGAGGCCTTTGCTTTCTGCACGCGGCTGCGCAGCTTTGGCGGTCGCTGCATCGTTCTGAAAAATTGAAGCGGCGCCGCCTGCGGCAGCGCCGTTCTGTAATTACTCGGTCCAGTGGACTTCGCTGAGATCGTTTGCCGGCATCGGCGCGTTCTGCCACAGACCCTCGATCTCGGCCTTCGCGACGCCGGTTTTGGCAAGCTGGAACAGATAGGCATTGGCATAATCATCGGCGATGACCTGCTGTGCTTGTTTCAGCAAAACCGAGCGTTGCGCCGGATCGGTCGTGGCCGCGAGGTTGGCGATGACCTTGTCGAATTGCGGGTTGTCGTAATTGAAATAATAGTCCTTGCGACCGTAGATCCCGATATCCATAGGCTCGACATGGCTGATGATGGTCAGGTCGAAATCCGAGTTCTTGAACACCTGCTCAAGCCATTGGGCCCATTCCATATTGGTGATCTGGGTCTCGATCCCGATGTTGCGCAGTTCGGCGGCAATGATTTCGCCACCGCGACGGGCATAGGGCGTGGGAGGCAGGGCAAGCCGGAGGGTCAGGTTCTGTACGCCCGCCTCGGCCAGAAGGGCTTTGGCACGCTCGGGGTCGAAACCGGATTGCGCCGTCAGGTCCACATAATCCGGGTTGTGGGGCGCGAAATGCGTCCCGATGGGCGTGCCGTAGCCGAACATCGCGCCGTCGATCAACTCCTGACGGTTGACGGCATGAGCGATCGCCTCGCGGACCTTTACATTCGCCAGTGCCGGATTTTCATGGTTCATCGCGAGGATCGTTTCACCCTCGGTCGTGCCGACAAGCACCTTGAAGCGCGGATCGGCCTGAATCTGGGCAAGCGTCTCGGGCGCGGGGTAGATCGGGAATGCGTCGACGTCGCCAGCCATCATCGCCGCGAAGGCTGCTGTCGGGTCGGGAATGAAGCGGAACGTTGCACGGGCAAGCGCGGGCTTTATTCCCCAGTAGCCATCGAAAGCGGTCAGCGAAATGTGGTCGCCCTGTTTCCATTGCTCGAAGCGGAACGGACCGGTGCCGATCGGCTTGGTTGCTATATCGGGGATATTGGCCTGATCGACCATGACCGCATCGCCCCAGGCCATCTTGAAGGGGAAGCCTCCGTCAGGGGATTTCAGGGTGACTCGAACGGTCAGGGGGTCGCTGGCCTCGACCTTGTCGATGCCTTCGAACAGGGATTTCTGCGCATTGGTGCTGTCGGCCGCGCGGGCGCGGTCCAGTGAAAAGATCACATCCTGCGCATCGAACGGGCTGCCATCATGGAAGGTAACACCCGGGCGCAGATGGAAGATAAATGCCTTGCCGCCATCTTCGACATCCCAGCTTTCGGCTAGACCGGGTTTGACACTGCCATCGGGACCGATCCGTGTCAGTCCCTCGAATATATTGGCATAAACCACTTCGTCGATGGCGGCGGCAGCCCCGCCGGTCGGGTCGAGATTTGGCGGTTCAAGCACCATTCCCAGAGTAATGCTATCTTGCGCGGCCAAAGCGGGCGCGGCGAACATGGCGGATAATGCAGCCGCCTGCAAAAATTTCACGAGCATATTTCCTCCGTCGGGGCCACGCGTCCGCGCCAGCTTTTCAGCCAATGGCCCGACGGATCAAGCCCGCTTCTCGGTCAGTTGTTGCAGGAAACCGGCGCAGGTCAGCCAAAGCGACGTGATCAACAGGCCCCAGCGCGCGATGCTGTCGGGGTGGAAATCGACCAGAACGGCCCAGATGGCAAAGCCGACCCATGCAGCCGTGACCGGCAACGAGATGAAGCGCCAGCGTTCGGTGCGCACGGGGTGGATGAACTTGACGTTGGTGAACATGGTGAAAGCCAGTGCTACGACGACGAAAAGGATCACCCAGAAGTTCGGCTCAAGCGCGAAAAGCACCAGAACCAACATGTTCCAGCATGCCGGAAAGCCCGCGAAAGAGTTGTCTCGGGTCTTCATCCTTGTGTCGCAGAAATAGATCACGCTGCCATAGGTAATGGCGATGATGGCGATCCATCCGGTCCAGCCCGGCAGAAGTCCCGATTTGAACAGCGCATAGGCCGGAATGAAGACATAGGTCAAATAGTCGATAATCAGGTCCATCTGGACGCCGTCATAGGTCGGCCAGTTTGCCTTGACCTGATAGCGTCGCGCCAGGGGTCCATCGACGCCATCGACGATCAGGGCGATGACCAGCCATAGAAACATCTGGGACCATTCGGCATTCGCCGCGGCCAGAAGGGCCAACATCGAAAGAACCGCTCCGGTGGCGGTCAGCAAATGGACAGACAGGGCTTTAAGGCGCATATTCATGCTATGCTTCTGTCACTGAACGGTCTTGTTCGCAAGTTTGTGAAGTGGCGGGTCCGGCGCTTTTGAAGCCGGACCCTAGCAGGTTCGACTTATCCGACGAATTCTTCGGCAGCGTAGCCCTGCAGATAAAGCAGCGCGGTCAGATCGCCGTGATTGATCCGCAGGCTGACCTGTTCGGCGACGACGGGCTTGGCGTGAAGCGCAACTCCGGTGCCCGCCCGTTGCAGCATGCCTAGGTCGTTGGCCCCGTCGCCCACTGCGATCGCGTCTGCCGGAGTGAGGTTGCGGGCGGCGGTAATTTCCTCGAGCGCCTCGATCTTGGCTTCGCGGCCAAGGATCGGCAGCGCGACCGCCCCGGTCAGGATGTTCTCGTCCGCAAGTAGGACATTGGCGCGGTGCTCGTCAAAACCAAGTGCCGTGGCGACCGGTCCGGTGAAGACCGTGAACCCGCCCGAGACGAGCGCGGTATAGGCGCCTTGTGCGCGCATCGTCGCGACGAGTTGCTTGCCACCCGGAGCCATGGTGATCCGGCTGTCCAGAACTTCATCCACCACCGATTCCGACAATCCGGCAAGCAGGCCCACGCGGGCAACAAGCGCCTCGTGGAAGTTCAGTTCTCCGTTCATGGCTTGCGCGGTGATGGCTGCGACGCGTTCGCCGACACCGGCGAAATCGGCCAGTTCGTCGATGCATTCCTGCTGGATCATGGTCGAATCCATATCCGCCAGAAGGACCGATTTGCGCCGTCCCGATGTCGGCTGGATCGCAAGGTCGAAGCCCTTGCCTTGCAGGATTTCCCAGATCAGCCAGAAGTTTTCTGGCTGGGTCTCGACCGGAAATTCGGCAGCGATTCCCTCGTTCAGCCAGATCACATGGCCGCCGTTCCAGTCGTGGCGCAGTTCCTCGACGAAGGCGGGGCTAAGATTGGCGCGTTGCGGTGCGGCAAGGACGGAGACGGTGAACATGAGACCTCCCGGGGGGCAAAGGGGTTACGGCAGGACTAGCCAAAGCGCCGCTCCGCTTCAATGAAGGGCCGCGATTAAAATCTTCGGGGCGAGGGATAAAAAATTCTTGCCTGAATCATGGACCGGATATATTGGCGTCAGCGGGACACGCCGCCCCAACGCGGCGCTATCTAGCTGGAAGGCTACACATATGAGCATGACTGCTCCGGCTGCGCGCCCGGTCAATCCGCGCTTCTCTTCGGGCCCCTGCGCGAAGATTCCGAATTTCTCGCTCGACATGCTTGCTGATGCGCCTTTGGGCCGCTCGCACCGTGCAGCGATTGGCAAGTCGAAACTTGCCGAAGCCATTGACCTGACCCGTGAAGTCCTTGGCGTCCCCGCCGATTACCGCATCGGCATCGTCCCCGCATCTGATACCGGCGCGGTCGAAATGGCGCTGTGGTCGCTCTTGGGCCCGCGCCATGTCGAGATGCTGGCTTGGGAAAGCTTTGGCGAAGGCTGGGTCACCGATGTGGTGAAACAGCTGAAGCTGGACGCCACGACCCGTAAGGCCCCCTATGGCCAGATCGTCGATTTCGCTGAAGTCAACTTCGACAATGACGTCGTTTTCACCTGGAACGGCACGACCTCGGGCGTCCGCGTTCCGAATGGCGACAAGATCCCGGCTGACCGCGAAGGCCTGACCATCTGCGACGCGACCTCGGCCGCGTTTGCGATGGATCTGCCCTTCGACAAGCTGGATGTCGTGACCTTCAGCTGGCAGAAGGTTTTGGGTGGCGAGGGCGCGCATGGCGTGCTGATCCTCAGCCCCCGCGCCGTTGCCCGTCTGGAAAGCTACACCCCGGCTTGGCCGATGCCGAAGATCTTCCGCATGACCAAGGGCGGCAAGCTGATCGAAGGCATCTTCAAGGGCGAGACGATCAACACGCCCTCGATGCTTTGCGTCGAAGATTATCTGGTCGCGCTGAAATGGGCGCAAAGCCTGGGCGGTCAGAAGGGGCTGGAAGCCCGCGCGAATGCCAACTCGGCGGCGGTGCGTGACTTCATCGCGGACAAGGATTGGATCGCCGATCTGGCGGAAGATGCCGCGACGGCCTCGACCACCTCGGTTTGCCTGAAATTCACCGACCCGCGCATCCAGGACGGGGCGGCTTTCGCCAAGGCTGTCGCCAAGCGTCTGGAAAAAGAGGGCGTGGCGCTGGACGCCGGTGCCTATCGCGACGCGCCGGCTGGCCTGCGCATCTGGTGCGGCTCGACCGTCGAGGCATCCGATGTCGCCGCGCTGATGCCGTGGATCGAATACGCCTTCAACGCCGAGATCGAAGCTCAGGCTGTCGAAGCCTGATTGATCGGACCGGATCGGGGGCGCTGTCCCCCGAACCAAACCTGAATACAGAAGTGAATGCGCCGCAGCACCCATTGGTCGCTGTCCGGCCCCGCATATCCAAAGGATAGAGACATGCCCAAGGTTCTCGTTTCGGACAAGCTTTCGGAAACCGCCGTTCAGATCTTCCGCGATCGCGGCGTCGAGGTCGATTACATGCCCGATCTGGGCAAGGACAAGGACAAGCTGGCCGAGGTGATAGGTCAGTATGACGGCCTTGCCATCCGCTCGGCCACCAAGGTCACCGCAAAACTGCTGGAAAACGCGACCAACCTGAAGGTGATCGCCCGCGCCGGTATCGGTGTCGACAACGTCGATATCCCGGCCGCCTCGAAAAAGGGCGTGATCGTGATGAACACGCCGTTCGGCAACAGCGTCACCACCGCCGAACACGCCATCGCGCTGATGTTCGCCGTGGCGCGCCAGCTGCCCGAGGCCTCGGCCTCGACCCATGCCGGCAAGTGGGAAAAGAACCGCTTCATGGGCGTCGAGGTCTTCAACAAGACGCTTGGCATCATCGGTGCGGGCAATATCGGTTCTATCGTGATCGACCGCGCGCTTGGCCTGCGCATGAAGGTTCTGGCCTATGACCCCTTCCTGTCGGAAGAGCGCGCGCTGGAACTGGGCGTGAAGAAGGTCGAGCTGGACGAGATGCTGGCCAAGGCCGATTTCATCACCCTGCACGTGCCGCTGACCGAAAAGACCAAGAACATCCTGTCGCGCGAGAATCTGGCGAAGACCAAGAAGGGCGTGCGCATCGTCAACGCCGCGCGCGGCGGTCTGATCGACGAAGAAGCACTGGCCGAGCTGCTGAAATCGGGCCATGTTGCTGGTGCGGCGCTGGACGTCTTCGCGACCGAGCCGGCGACCGAGAGCCCGCTGTTCAACCTGCCGAACGTCGTTGTGACGCCGCATCTTGGTGCCTCGACCAACGAAGCGCAGGAAAACGTCGCGCTGCAAGTGGCCGAGCAAATGGCCGATTACCTGCTGACCGGCGCGGTTTCGAACGCGCTGAACATGCCTTCGGTCACCGCCGAGGAAGCCGCCGTCATGGGCCCGTGGATCAAGCTCGCCGGGCATTTGGGTGCCTTTATCGGCCAGATGACCGATGAGCCGATCAAGGCGATCAACGTGCTTTACGACGGTGTCGCAGCCGAGATGAACCTCAAGGCGCTGAACGCCTCGGTGATTTCGGGTGTGATGAAGGCGACCAATCCCGACGTGAACATGGTCTCGGCCCCGGTGATGGCGACCGAGCGTGGCGTTCAGGTTGCGACCACTACCCAAGCCAAGGGTGGCATTTTTGATGGTTACATCAAGGTGACCGTCGTGACCGAAACGCGCGAGCGTTCGATCGCCGGCACCGTCTTCAGCGACGGCAAGCCGCGCTTCATCCAGATCCGTGGCATCAATGTCGATGCCGAGATCGGCGAGCACATGCTGTACACCCGCAACAAGGACGTCCCGGGCGTGATCGGTGCACTGGGAATGACGCTAGGTGATTTGGGCGTGAACATCGCCAACTTCACTCTTGGCCGCACCAAAGCGGGTGATGACGCGATTGCGATTCTTTATCTGGATGAGGAACTTAAGCCCGAAGTGATCGAAGCCCTTCGCGCGACCGGCAAGTTCATTCAGGTCCGCCCGATCAACTTCGAAGTCTGATCCTAACCTTGAACCTGACAGCCCCCGGAGTAATCTCCGGGGGCTTTTTCATTCCGGAGGCTTTCATGCGGACCTATGTCGTTGGTGATATTCACGGGCAACTGGAACTGTTGAAGGCGGCGCACGAGCGGATCGCCGTGGATGACGCAGCACAAGGCGGCGGTGGGCAGGTCGTCCATGTCGGTGACCTGATCGATCGCGGGCCGGATTCGCGGGGTGTGATCGATTATCTGATGCAGGGTCAGGCCGAAGGACGTCCGTGGATCGTGCTGAAGGGCAATCACGACCGCTTCCTGCCGCGCTTTGTCCGGACCCCGGAATGGATCGATCCCGGTCTGGCCTCGGGGATGCATTGGCTGGAACACCGCAATCTGGGCGCGGCGCAGACTTTGGCCTCGTACGGGATTGCCATTGATGGCCGCAGCCATGGAGACGTGCTGGATGATGTGACGAAAGTGGTGCCCGAAGCGCAACTGCAATGGCTTGAGCAATTACCGCTTTGGCATCAGTTGCCGGGCGTGCTGATCGTTCATGCGGGCATCCGTCCGGGTGTCGCCTTGGCCGATCAGGTCGAGCAGGATCTTGTCTGGATCCGCAAGGGATTTCTTGACGACACGACCGATCACGGTTTTCTGGTCGTCCACGGCCATACCGTGGTCGAGCAGGTGACGCATTTCGGCAATCGGCTGGCCGTCGATACCGGAGCGGCCTATGACGGCCCGCTCAGCGTGCTGGTGCTGGATGAGACGGGTCAGCATGTCCTGACCGATGAAGGGCGCATTCCCGTCCATCACGAGCTTCCGCCGAACTGATTGGCCTTGGTGCGGCTAAGGTGGACAGCAGCGGTTCACCGCGCTATGAGCGCAGGGCAATAGGAAAGCTCGATGCGGATCCCGTCCAAAACCGCGAAATATAGCCTCGGCCAAGTCGTCCGTCACCGCGAACACCCGTTCCGCGGGGTGGTTTTCGACGTCGATCCGGAATTCGCCAATACCGAGGAATGGTACGAATCCATTCCCGAGGATTCGCGCCCCTCGCGCAACCAGCCTTTCTATCACCTCTATGCCGAGACCGAGGCGACATATTACGTCGCCTATGTGTCCGAACAGAACCTGATGCTCGATGTCTCGGGCGAACCGATCGACCATCCTGAAGTCGACGAGATGTTCGGTGAGTTCGAAGACGGTCGCTATCCCGTTCCGGTCTGCCTTAACTGATTCCCCGCTGGGGCGGTCGCGCCAGCTTTTCCGCATGGTGGGATCGGGTCTTCGCGCGCTTGCGCGACGCGTGGGCACCGCCGTGACAACGCATCGATTTCCTGCAGACCGCAGTTGAAAGCTAATCCTACCGGGTGCACGATAATTTGGCAGAATCTGCCTGCAACCGTGCAAGCCGGAACTTCAATTGCGTAAATTCTGTCGGCTGCATGGACAGTTCTCGCCCGATTGCGAAGATCGTGGGCAGTGGTGAGGGATGAGGGGTCCGATGTCCTATAACGAAATGATCGAAAGCGGCGAGGTGCGGCCGCCCTATGCGATGCTTTCCGATTGGGTCGCCTCGATGCCCGCCGAGATGCGGCAGATGAAGCAAGCCGAGGCCGAAGCCCTGTTCCGGCGCATCGGCATCACATTCGCGGTCTATGGCGAGGGCGGAGATCCCGACCGGTTGATCCCCTTCGACATGGTCCCGCGCGTGTTCATGCAAAGCGAATGGCGCAAGCTTGAACGCGGTATCAAGCAGCGCGCCCGGGCGCTGAACGCATTTCTGCGCGATGTCTATTCACGCGGCGAGATTGTCAGGGCGGGGCGCATCCCCGCCCGTTTGGTTTACGAGAATGCTGCCTACGAAAAAGCGGTGGTGGGCTTTGTTCCGCCGCGCGGCGTGTTCTCGCATATCGTGGGCATCGACATCGTGCGGACCGGACGCGACGATTTCTACGTCCTCGAGGACAATTGCCGCACGCCCTCGGGGGTCAGCTACATGCTGGAAAACCGCGAGATCATGATGCGGATGTTTCCCGGCCTGTTCCGCAACAACCGTATCGAGCCGGTGGACCAGTACCCCGAATTGCTGCGCCGGACGCTGGCCTCGGTCGCGCCAGCCAAATGCGAGGGGGCACCGACGATCGTCATCCTGACACCCGGCCATTTCAACAGCGCCTATTACGAGCACAGTTTTCTGGCCAATCTGATGGGCGTGGAACTGGTCGAAGGCAGCGATCTGTTCGTCGATGGCGGCTTTGTCTACATGCGTACGACGCAAGGCCCGAAACGCGTCGATGTGATCTATCGCCGGATCGACGACCCGTTCCTTGACCCGCTTTGCTTCCGCAAGGATTCCATGCTGGGCGTTCCGGGCCTGATGGATGTCTACCGTTCGGGCGGTGTCTCGATTGCCTCGGCCCCCGGTGCGGGCGTCGCCGATGACAAGGCGATCTATACCTTTGTGCCCGAGATGATTCGCTTTTACCTTGGCGAGGAGCCGCTTTTGCAGAACGTCCAGACATGGACGCTGTGGAAGGATGACGATTACAAATACGTCATGGCGAACCTCAAGGATCTGGTCGTCAAAGAGGTCCATGGCTCGGGCGGTTACGGTATGCTGATCGGCCCCAAGGCCACGAAAGAGGAAATCGCCAAGTTCGCCGAACTCATCAAGGCCAATCCCAGCAATTACATCGCCCAGCCGACATTGGCGCTATCGACCAGTCCGACCTTTGTCGCCGAAGGCATTGCCCCTCGGCACGTCGATTTGCGACCATATTGCCTATGCGGTGATCGGGTCGAACTGGTGCCGGGTGGTTTGACCCGCGTGGCATTACGCGAAGGCTCGCTGGTCGTGAACTCGTCGCAGGGCGGCGGGGTCAAGGACACCTGGGTTCTGACGGAATAAGGAAGCTCGTCCATGCTTAGCCGTACCGCCTCGAACCTGTTCTGGATGGGCCGTCATCTGGAGCGCGCCGAAACCGCCGCCCGCCTGCTGGATGTCGGGGCCCGCATCACGCTGCTGCCCAACACCGAGGAAGGCTACCGCAACGAATGGGAATCGTTGTTGCGCGCATCTGGTGCGCAGAACGATTTCGCCGAACATTACGGCGACCGGATCAATCAGGAGAATATCGAAAGCTGGCTGTTCTTCGATAAGGAAAACCACTCGTCCGTGGCCTCCTGCATCGAGCGGGCGCGTGAAAGCGGACGCATCGTTCGCACCGCATTGACCAATCAGGTCTGGGACGCGCTGAACACCGCATTTCAGGAATTGCGCCAGCTGAAAGCCCGACCGCGCGCCGAGTTGGACACTGCGCTTCTGACCGATTTCACCACCCGCCACGGTGCGACGGTTCGCGGTGCGATCAACGCCACGCAGCTACGCAATGACGGCTGGCATTTCATCAATCTGGGTTACTCGCTTGAGCGGGCCGATGCGACCTCGCGGCTGCTCGACGTGAAATATTACGTGCTGCTGCCACGGGTCGAATTCGTCGGCTCGGGACTGGACAATTACCAATGGCAGGTGATCCTGCGCGCGCTGTCGGCACATCGCGCCTTTCACTGGGCCTATGGCGGCGAGGTGACGGCCACCAAGGTTGCCGACTTCCTGATCCTGAACGGGGAAAGCCCGCGTTCGCTGCTGACCTCGCTTTACGAGGCGGTGTGGAATCTGGACGGGCTGACGCGGCGCTATGGCGAAAGCGTGCCCTCGACGGCATCTGTCAGCGCCCGAAAGACGCTGGAGCAACTGATGGCGCGCGATATTGATGCCATCTTCGACGAAGGACTGCACGAGTTCCTGAGCTGGTTCATCAGCGAGATCTCGGTCATCTCGAATGCCGTGCATGACGATTATTTCAGCGGCCGGATGTAGGGAGGACGCGCCGATGAAACTCAAGATCACCCATGAGACCAGTTACAGCTATGACACGCCGGTCGAGGCCTTGGTGCAAAGCCTGCGGCTGACCCCTTCGGTTCACGAAGGGCAACGGGTCTGCGAATGGCATATCACTGTCAGCAGCGGACAACGCGGCGTGGCTTTTCGCGACGGTGCGGGGGATTGGATCGAAGGTTGGTCGGTCCGTGGTCCGGTCGATACTGTCACGGTTTCGATCAACGGGATGATCGAAACGCGCGATACGGCGGGCGTCCTGCGCGGCCACCGCGAAACCGTCAATCCTATTGTCTATCTGCGCGACACGCCGGCCACCAAGGCAGATGAGGCGTTGATCCGGCTGGCGCGATCGGTCAAGGGCGACGATGCGCTGGATCTGTCACATAAGCTGATGGCTGCCGTGGCAGAGGCGATCACCTATACGCCCGGCGTGACCGAGGCCTCGACCTCGGCCGCCGAGGCATTGGAACTGGGGCAGGGGGTCTGTCAGGATCATGCCCATGCACTGATCGCCTGCGCACGGGAATGCGGGCTGCCCGCGCGCTATGTCTCGGGCTATCTGCATACCAGCGTCGAAGGGAAGCCGCATGACGCGGCGCATGCTTGGGCGGAAATCCATGTCGGCTCGCTGGGCTGGGTCGGGTTCGACGCGGCGAATGCCTGTTGTCCCGATGAACGCTATGTCCGGCTGGGCTCGGGCTATGACGCGCAGGACGCGGCTCCGGTGCGCGGCATGGCCTTCGGGATCAGCGTCGAAAGTTTGGATGTGCGCGTCCATGTCGAGGAAGTGCAACAAGAGCAGTAACCGGCGGACGGTCAAGTTGCACCGCTGCCCTGACCGTCCTATGTCTGGGCGGGGTATGGCCGTGGAATCTTGGAAATGACTTATTGTGTCGGGCTGAAACTGGATGCAGGGATGGTGTTGCTGTCCGACACGCGGACCAATGCCGGACTGGATAACATCTCGACCTATCGCAAGATGTTCTTCTTCGAGGAACCGGGCGAGCGGGTGATCGCCATCATGACGGCGGGCAGTCTGTCGGTCACCCAGACCACTCTGGGTCGATTGCAGGAAGCGATCGAGGATCCCGAGGCCGATCATACCACGTCGATCATGAAGGCGGATTCGATGTTGCAGGTGGCGTCGATCATCGGAGACACGCTGAACCGCACCCGCCGCGAAATCTCCGAGCAGACCCGCGATCTGAACCAGCAGGCCAGTGCCAGCATGATCGTGGCGGGCCAGCGCAAAGGCGGCGAGATGCGGCTGTTTCTGGTCTATCCGCAGGGCAATTTCATCATGGCGACCGATGACACGCCCTTCCTGCAGATCGGCGAACATAAATACGGTAAACCGATCCTCGACCGCGTCGTGACCCCCGAAACCAATCTGGCCGATGCGCAAAAGGCCGTGCTGTTGTCGATGGATTCGACCTTGCGATCGAACCTGTCGGTCGGGATGCCCTTGGACCTTGCGGTGATCGAACGCGACGGGCTGCGGATCACGCATCGCCGCCGTATTCTGGACGGCGATCCGGACTTCATGGCAATGTCGGCGGCCTGGTCCGCTGCGTTGCGCGACAGTTTCGGCAAGGTGGGCAGTTAACCGCACCGTCCTTGGTGACCAGATCAACCAGATTCCCTAAGCGAGCAGTCAGCAATGGACTTGGATTTGCGGCATATGCCGATGGACGCGTTTCACATGCCCTCGATCCATGCGGGCATGTATTATCTGCCCCCACGTCCCGGCTGGATCATGCGGCCTGTACCTGCGGCCCGCATCGAGATGTTCGCGGCCAGTGACGACGGCGCCATGTTCGATCTGCAGCAGGCCCTGATCGACGAAAAGCAGGAACGACTTCCGAAGCTTGCGGTCGAGATCAAGTCTGCTCCGGTGGTTCTGACCGATGCCGAATTTGACCAGTCCTTCGCCACGATCAACGGGCGCTACTGGTTGAACGGGGCTGCGGGCGACCGTTTACGACACAGATACGACTTGCAGAATTACGGTCCGTGGAATCGCGACCGGCAGGCTGTCGCGTTTCGACAGGGTAGGCTTGGGCCGCCGTACCAGCCTCCGGTCTGGCGCCAGCCGAGCGACGACCTCGAAATCGCGATCGAGTTGCGGAACGGCTATAATTATTACCACTTCAGTGTCGAAACCCTTGGGGTGCTGGCGCATTTCATCGGCGACGAAACCGGCCAGCCAATCAACATCCATTTGCGGCGCGGCAAGCAGCGCGGTTTTGTGGCCGATTTCATCGAGGCACTGTTTCCAGAGCTATTCCCGCGCGTGCGGTTCCTTACTGGGCCGCGCCAATATGCTGCGGTCCGGTCGGTCTTCAATCACCGGCATTACGTCTATCAGGCCAATGACAAGCGGATCGATGAGGGTTTTGGCAAGGCGCCCGATCTGAATCCGGATGCCTCGTTTGGGGAAACGATCGAGGGGCGGCGGGAACTGTTTTGCGCGTCATTCGACACATCCCTGCGACTGCTGCGCGAACGTGCTTTGCAGCAAATGCCGCGTAACCTGCTATCGACCTTGCCGCGAATGGTCTGGATGGACAGGGACGAAAAGGGCGACGCCCGAAAACGCGGCTTGTCCGGCGAGCGCCCGTTGCTGGAGGCTCTGCGGGAGCGGGGATTCCAGTCCGTTTGCTTCGAGCACCTGTCCCCGTTAGAACAGATTGCCAGCATGCAGGCGGCGGATATCGTCGTGGCTCCGCATGGCGCGGGACTTGCCAACATGATCTATGCGCGGCCCGATACCTTGGTGATCGAGATCGGCACACGCCAGACCCAACTGGCTCGCTGGGGGGATTTCCTGTCTCAGGCCCATGTCTCGGGGTGCCGATACGCGACCGTGTTTGCGGACGTGTTGGGGATCGACGATCAGGAAAGCGTGCCGACGATCGCGGAAAGCCATCTGGGTATCCGCATCGGGCAACGCGCGACCGACCGGATTCTGGAATTGGTCGATCTGCGCCTGAAACAGAACGGAAGCGGGTCGGCGGGTGGTCCGGAATCAACTGGCTGAATCGATCAGGGCGCGTAGTTCATAGACCAGATCCAGCGCCTCGCGTGCGGTGATCATATCGGGGTTGAGATCGCGCAGGCGGTTCTCGACCTGCGAAGGTTTGGCACGAGGAGCGGGCGGGGGCGCGGGATTGGCGCGGAAAAGCGGCAGGTCATCCAGCAACGCGACGGGCTTGCCCGCACCCTCGCGCTCGCCGTTTTCCAGTTCGTGCAGGATTTCCTTGGCGCGTTCGACGACCGAAAGCGGCAGACCGGCCAATCGGGCCACCTGAACACCATAACTGCGATCCGCCGCGCCCTTGATGACCTCGTGCAGGAAGATCACCTCGCCTTCCCATTCACGGACGGCCACGGTGGCGTTCTCGACACCCGACAGGCGGGCCGAAAGCGAGGTCATCTCGTGGTAATGGGTCGCAAACAGCGCACGGCAACGGTTCTTGGCGTGCAGATGTTCCATGACCGCCCAAGCGATGGACAAGCCGTCCCATGTCGCCGTGCCGCGCCCGATCTCGTCAAGGATCACCAGCGCGTGGTCGTCGGCCTGATTCAGGATGGCAGCGGTCTCGACCATTTCGACCATGAAGGTCGAGCGGCCCCGCGCCAGATCGTCCGCCGCGCCGACGCGGCTGAAAAGCTGGCTGACCACGCCGATATGGGCGTGGCTTGCCGGAACGAAAGCACCGGCCTGCGCCAGAATGGCGATCAGGGCGTTCTGGCGCAGGAAGGTCGATTTACCCGCCATGTTCGGACCTGTCAGCAGCCAGATCGCGGGCGTCGTGCCTTCGGTCAGAGCGCAGTCATTGGCGACGAAGGCCTCGCCTTTGCGCTTCAGGGCGCGTTCGACCACCGGATGGCGACCGCCCTTTATCTCGAAGGCGCGGCTGTTATCGACATGCGGCCGGACCCAGGCCTCGCCGCAGGCAATATCGGCGAAGGCAGCGGTCAGGTCGATTTCGGCCATGGCGCGGGCCGCTTGGCCGATCCGGGGTGCGAGGTCCAGAACGGCACGGGCGAGACGCGAAAAGATCCCGCGTTCGATTTCAAGCGCGCGGTCGCGGGCGTTCAGGATGCGGGTTTCCAGTTCGGATAGTTCGACCGTGGTAAAGCGGATCTGGTTCGCGGTGGTCTGGCGGTGGATGAAACGCTCGTTCAACGGCGGGGCCAGCATCCGCTCGGCATGGGTCGAGGTGGTCTCGATGAAGTAACCCAGCACGTTATTATGCTTGATCTTGAGGCTGGTCACGCCGGTCTCGGCGATGAAGTCGGCCTGCATCCGCGCGATGACGCCCCGACCCTCGTCACGCAGGCGGCGGGTTTCGTCCAGATCCTCGTCGTAGCCCGGCGCAACGAAGCCGCCGTCGCGGGCGAGCAGAGGCGGTTCGGCCACCAAGGCCTCGTCAAGCAGGTCGATCAACTCGTTATGTCCGGTCAGGTCGCGGGCGGCGTCCGCCAGAATCCGGATGCTGTCATCGCCCAGCATTGCCGCAATTGTGCCGCCTTGGGTCAGACCGGCGCGGATCGCGCCCAGATCGCGCGGGCCGCCGCGTTCCAGCGCAAGGCGCGACAAGGCGCGGTCCATGTCGGGGGCGCGGGTCAACGCCTCGCGCAGGTCTGCGGTCAGGCGGGGATCGTTGACCAGATGCGCAACGGCGGCCTGCCGGTCGTGGATCAATGCCAGATCACGCGAGGGCGCGCTGATGCGGCGTTCCAGCAGTCGCGCGCCGCCTGCGGTCACCGTGCGGTCGATGGCAGCCAGAAGCGAGCCTTCGCGTCCGCCCGAAAGCGCCTGCGTCAGTTCCAGATTGCGTCGGGTCGCCGCGTCGATCTGCATCGCGCCGCCCATCTCCTCGCGGACGGGGGGACGCAGCAAGGGCATCCGGCCCTTTTGCGTCATTTCCAGATAGTCGGCGATGGCCCCCATCGCGGCCAGTTCCGAGCGCGAGAAATTGCCAAAACCTTCAAGCGTTTCCACGTGGAACAGCGCGCATAGCCTGCGGTTTCCTGCGGCGCTGTCGAAACTGCCTGCGGACAGTTCGGTCAGCGCGGCTCCTGCCTCGGTCGCGATATCGTCCAGACGCGAGCCCTCGACCGCCAGCAATTCGCGCGGAACGTGACGCGCGAGTTCGGGGGCAAGGCGCGGCTCGGGGCAGGACATGACGCGGAACTCGCCGGTCGAGATATCGACCCAAGCCAGCGCGGAATCGTCGCGGACATTGGCAAAACTGGCCAGAAAATTGTGGCGGCGGGCCTCTAGCAGGGTCTCCTCGGTCAGGGTGCCGGGGGTTACCAGTCTGACCACATCGCGCGCCACGACGGATTTCGAGCCACGCTTCTTGGCTTCGGCGGGGTCTTCCATCTGCTCGGCAATGGCGACGCGGAAGCCTTTGCGGATCAGGGACAGCAGGTAGCTTTCGGCGGCATGGACCGGAACGCCGCACATCGGGATCGGCTCTCCCATATGAGTGCCGCGCTTGGTCAGGGCGATGTCGAGCGCAGCCGAGGCCTCAACTGCATCCTGAAAGAACATCTCGTAGAAATCGCCCATGCGATAGAACAGAAGCGCCCCCGGATTGGCGTCGCGGATCGCGAGATACTGGGCCATCATCGGGGTGGGTTGGTCGCTCATCGTTCGGCCTGCTGTTCTGGGGTAAGTCCTTCTATTGGATGACGGCGGGGATGCAAACCTTGTCGCGGGAAAGTTGCAGGATTCCCCGTGACAGTTTGCGCTTGATATTGCATCGTCGCGGAAAAGTTGGGTTGTCGAGGGGCAGCATGAAGGCGTTGATTCTGGGCGCAGTTTTGGGTTGCTGCGTTTCTGCTGTCGAAGCCGCATGCCCGGATGTCTCTCTGATGCAGAATGCCGCGCGGGGCTGGATTGCGGGTCAGCGTTTGCCCGATCCCTTGGTACGCAATCTGAATGACGCGAATTGCGCCTATGCCTCGTTCAGATCGGTTCTGGAAGCCGAGATGGGCGCACCCGTCGGGGTGAAGGTCGGCTTCACCTCGCGCGATGTGCAGACACGGTTTGGCATCAACGATCCGGTTTCGGGGGCACTGTTCGCGCCGATGCTGCTGCCGACGGGTACGAAGCTCAGCCTCAAGGGAAGTCGCCTGCCCCATTACGAGGCGGATCTGGTGGTCACCGTCGGTTCGTCCGCCATCATGCGGGCCAAGACCCGCGAAGAGGTTGCGGCGGCGCTGACCGATGTGCGGCCGTTTATCGAATTTCCCGATATCGCCTTTTCCCGCGGCACGGTTCCGACCGGCCCGCTGATGGTCGCCTATGGCGGCACGCCGTGGCGGGGCGTTCTGGGCGAGGGGATCGCCATTGCCGACCTTGCCGATCCGGTCGAGGATCTGGCGAAGATGTCCGTCGCGCTGAAGCTGGACGGTGCGACCATCGCGATCTCGCGCGGCGAGATGCTGATGGGCCATCCGCTGGACGTCGTGCTGTGGTTGATCGAGCAGGGGCATTACGAACTCAAGGCCGGATCGATCATCTCGCTCGGGGCTTTCGCGGGCTTTGCTCCTGCGCTGGCAGGCAGCCGGATCGAGGCCGATTACAACCTTGCCGGTCGCACGATGAAAGCCACCGTGACGCTTGTCGATTAGCTGTCCGAAAAAACGGGCGATATAGACAAATTAGCTTTGCCTTGCAGGACGTTGTGTCGCAACACTGTCACTGGGCGTCGTTAGGTGGCACGGGATGCCGCCCATCGCGGCTCAGGATCGAACGGAGTTTGCGACATGACCATTCAATCGACTGCAGCGGGTGTTGCCGCATTGATCGCGTTGACGGCCTCGGGGGCCGCATCGGCGCAGGATCTGGCCGCGTTGGAAGCGGCAGCCAAGGCCGAAGGAATGCTGACCACCATCGCGTTGCCCCATGACTGGTGCGGCTATGGCGCGGTGATCGAAGGCTTCAAGAAGAAGTACCCCGAAATTCAGGTCAACGAGTTGAACCCCGATGCGGGCTCGGCCGACGAGCTTGAGGCGATCCGCGCCAACAAGGACAACAAGGGTCCGCAGGCCCCCGACGTGATTGACGTTGGCTTGTCTTTCGGGCCGCAAGCCAAATCCGAGGGGCTGATCCAGCCCTACAAGGTCGCCACGTGGGATTCGATTCCGGCTGATGCCAAGGATGCCGATGGCTATTGGTATGGCGATTATTACGGCGTGATGGCTTTCGGCGTGAACACCGATCTGGTGGATAACGCTCCGAAGTCGTGGAAGGATCTGACCAAGCCCGAATATGCCAATGCTTTCGCGCTGGCAGGTGATCCGCGCGCCTCGGCGCAGGCGATCATTTCGGTCATGGCAGCGGGTATCGCCAACGGCGGCGAAGCGGGAGAGGCGTCGGGCCAAAAGGGCATGGAGCTGATGGCCGAGGTGCACAAGGCTGGCAACTTCGTTCCGGTCATCGGCAAATCGGCGACAATCGCTCAAGGTGCGACTCCGATCGTCACCGCTTGGGACTATAACCTGCTGTCCTGGCGCGATGGTCTGAACGGCAACCCGCCGGTCGAGGTCATCATCCCCGAGGATGGTGTCGTCGCGGGCGTCTATGTGCAGGCGATCTCGGCCTATGCGCCGCATCCGAACGCCGCCAAGCTGTGGATGGAGTACCTGTATTCGGATGAAGGTCAGCTTGGCTGGCTCAAAGGTTACTGCCACCCGATCCGCTTCAACGATCTGGTCAAGGCGGGCAAGGTTCCTCAGGAGCTGCTGGATGCGCTGCCCGAGGCCGCGGCCTACGAAAAGGCAATCTTCCCCACGCTTGAACAGCAAGAGGCCAACAAGACCGTTGTGACCGGCGGCTGGGACAGCGTCGTCGGCGCTGCCGTCAAGGAATAATGCCAACGACCCCGCCCTGACCGGCGGGGTCTTCCTTCTGACGGGGCAGAGATGAGCAGATTTGGCTGGAACTGGCTGGGCGTTGTGCCCTTTTTCGCGTTTGCCGCGCTGTTTCTGATGCTGCCGACGATGAACATCGTCATTGGCGCATTCCAGAACCCCGAGGGCCATTTCACTTTGGCAAATCTTGCCGGTCTGTCCTCGCCGCGGATCGTGAGCAGCTTTGCGATCTCGATCAAGATTTCGCTGGCCTCGGCAATCCTTGGTTGTCTGATCGGCTTTGCCATCGCGGCGGCGGTGGTCATGGGCGGGTTGCCGGGCTGGGTGCGCGGCCCGCTGATGACCTTTTCGGGCGTGGCCTCGAACTTTGCCGGAGTGCCACTGGCTTTCGCCTTTATCGCGACATTGGGCAGGGTCGGGCTGGTGACGATGCTGCTGCGGCAGTGGTTCGGCATCAATATCTACGCGATGGGCTTCAATCTGCTCAGCTTCTGGGGGCTGACGCTGACCTATCTGTTTTTCCAGATCCCGCTGATGATCCTGATCATCACCCCCGCGCTGGAGGGGCTCAAGCGCGAATGGCGCGAGGCCGCAGAGGTATTGGGCGCCAGCACGGGGCAATACTGGCGCATGGTCGCGCTGCCGATCCTGTTCCCGTCGCTGCTGGGGACATTCGCATTGCTCTTTGCCAATAGCTTCGGTGCGGTGGCCACGGCCTATGCGCTGACCGGATCGTCGCTGTCGATTGTGCCGATTATGCTGTTCGCCCAGATCCGGGGCGATGTGCTGCAAGACCCACATCTGGGTTACGCCATGGCCTTCGGCATGATCGTCATCACCGGATTGGCCAATCTTGCCTATGTCATCATGCGCAGCCGCGCCGAAAGATGGATGCGATGAGAAAGTTCTGGTCTTGGGGCGCGATCATTATCGGCGCGCTGTATTTCCTGCTGCCATTGATCGGGACGCTGGAGTTCTCGCTGCGGATGCGGCGGGGAGAATACTCGCTGGACGCCTACCGCTCGGTTCTGGCTGACCCGAATTTCCGCGCGACCTTCGGTTATTCGGTGGGGATGGCTCTGGCGACGATTGTGCTTGGCGTGCTGATCGTCGTGCCGACGGCCTATTGGGTACGCCTGCGGCTGCCGCGCTTGCGTCCGGTGATCGAGTTCATCACCCTGTTGCCCTTGGTCATTCCCGCAATAGTGGTCGTGTTCGGCTATATCCGGCTGTATAACACATCGTCGATCTTGCCGCTGACCGGCACGGCTTCGGGCACGAACCTGCTGCTTCTGTGTGGCTATGCGACCTTGGCGCTGCCTTACATGTATCGCGCCGTCGATACCGGCCTGTCGACCTTGGACGTCCGGACCCTGACCGAGGCGGCGCAGTCGCTTGGGGCGGGATGGGTCCGTATCATCGGCAATCTGATCCTGCCCAATGTGCTGGGCGCGGTGATGTCGGGGGCTTTCCTGTCCTTTGCCATCGTGATCGGCGAATTCACGATGGCCGCGCTGCTGAACCGTCCGGCGTTTGGTCCCTATATGCAGCTTCTGGGTGCGAACCGTGCCTATGAGCCCGCCGCTCTGGCCGTCATTGCCTTTGCTGCCACTTGGGGCTGCATGGGGCTGATGCAACTGATTTCCCGCATCGCGGGCGTACGAAAGACCGCGAAATGAGCTTTCTTGTTCTCGACCACCTGCAGAAATCCTTTGGTACGACCAAAGTGGTCCATGATTTCAACCTGCATATCGAAAAAGGAGAGTTCATTTCGTTCCTTGGCCCTTCTGGTTGCGGCAAGACCACGGTTCTGCGCATGGTTGCGGGGTTCGAGAGCCCCAGCGAAGGGCGGATCGTTATCGACGGGCAGGACGTTACCGGATTACGCCCCAACCAGCGCCAGATCGGCATGGTGTTTCAGGCTTATGCGCTGTTCCCGAACCTGACCGTGGCCGAGAATGTCGGCTTCGGTCTGAAAGTCGCTGGCGTACCAAGGTCCGAGCGTTCGGGGCGCGTGACGGAAATGCTTGAACTGATCGGCCTGCCCGATCTGGGCCAGCGTTACCCGTGGCAGCTTTCGGGCGGTCAGCAGCAGCGCGTCGCGCTGGCCCGTGCCTTGGCCCCGCGTCCTCGGGTGCTTCTGCTGGACGAACCGTTGTCTGCGCTGGATGCCAAGATCCGTGTCAGCCTGCGCAACCAGATCCGCGAGATCCAGCGCCAGTTGGGCATCACCACGATCTTTGTAACCCATGATCAGGAAGAGGCGCTGTCGATCTCGGACCGTATCGTCGTGATGCATCGCGGAGTCGCCGACCAGACGGGCACGCCACGCCAGATCTATAACCAACCCGCAACCGACTTCGTGGCGGGCTTTGTCGGCACGCTGAACCGTTTCGAATCCGAGGTGCTGGACGCGGCCTCGGGGCGGGTGCGGGTCGCCGGAACCGAATTCAGCCTGAACCGTCCGCTGCAATCGGGGAAGGTAACCTTGGCGGCGCGTCCCGAGGGGCTGACGCTTGCCGATCACGGTATCGCTGCGGAAGTGGTCGGGGCCGAGTTTCTGGGTTCGGTCCAGCGGGTTCGGGCGCGGGTGGACGGGTCAGAGATCGTTCTCGACCGCTTCAATGCGCCCTCGGTGGCGCTGCCAGAGGCAGGCGAGATCATCCATATCTCGCCCGAAGGTTCGAATTGGCTGGTTCTGGCGACGGACGCCTAGCGGATACGTTGCCGGATCGCTGCGGCGGCATGGCCGGGCAGTATCGCGAAGCCTTTCGCATAGCGCATCGCCAGCCGCTTTGGATTGGACAGCATGCGCCAGATCCATTCGATCTTCATCCGCCGCATCGCGACCGGAGCGCGGCGTTGATGCCCCGACAGGAAATCCAGCCCCGCACCGATCGAGGCGAAGCCGACATTCCCGAGCGCATCGCGGGCGCGGATGGCGAACAGTTCCTGCCGAGGCGCGCCAAGGGCCAGAAAGCACAGCCGCGCCCCTGACTGGCGGATGCTTTCGATGATCGCAGCCGCTTCGTCCCCGTTCGGATCAAAGGGAAAGCCCGGCGCATGACACAAGGCAATTCTCAGGCCCGGAACCTGCGCTTGCATCGCCTTTGCCGCCAGCGCCAAGGATTCCTCGCTGCTGCCGATCAGGGCAATCGGCATCCCTTCGGATGCAGCCAGTTGCGCCAAGGGAAGGACCAGATCCGAGCCAGCCGCCAGATTGACCGGTTTTCCCGCCAGCCGCGACAGCCACACGATCGGATTGCCATCGGCACAGACCAGATCATGTGCGGCATAGGCCTGACGGAAGGAAACATCCTCTCCAAGCCGTTGCAGGTGATCGACATTGATCGTGGCCAGTGCAAACCCCGATCCCGAGGACAGCCGACGGCGTACTTCGCCCAGAACCGATGCGGAATCGGGGCAATTGACCCGGACAGGATTTGCTTCGGGAAAGCTGAATTGCATGCGAGAGCCCTGCCGCAAGGATTTCTCCAATATCCATCCATGCTATCGGTTTCCGGACAAGTGTCCAAACGGCGCGTCTGGATCGATTCTGCCGAAAAAGCTAGGGGTCAAAGTTGTTTTAACATTTGGTGGATCGGCTAGAGTTGGGTATGCCGAATACGCGCACCAGTTGTTTTGTGTTTCTCGCTCAGAAGGGCGAATTGTAATTGAAAGAGGGATGTTGATGGCCTTCGTTCAAACGCCGGTGTCCGAAAGTGACATCGCTATTGTCGGTATGGCAGCGCAATTGCCGGGAGCGGCAAATGTCTTGGAATACTGGGATAATTTGTGCCGTGGCGTGGAATCGATCCAGCCTGTGCCGCAAGCCGATCTGATATCGCGAGGGGAAGCGCGCTCCCGGCTTTCCGATCCGCATTATGTGCCGTCGGCAGCAATTCTGGACCAGTTCGACGAGTTCGATGCCGAGTTCTTTGGGCTTTCGCCCAAAGAGGCCGCGATCATGGACCCGCAGCATCGCAAGTTTATGGAAACCTGCTGGCACGCGCTGGAAGACGCGGCCCATATGCCCGAAAACTTCAAACGTCCGATCGGCGTCTGGGCCGGTTGCGGCATGGGCAGTTATTTTTACTGGAACGTCTGCTCGAACCGCGATCTGGTCGACGGGGTCGGACATTTCCTGTTGCGCCATACTGGTAACGACAAGGATTTTCTTTCCACTCGCGTCAGCCATGTCTTTGACCTGACCGGCCCCAGCATCAACGTGCAGACCGCGTGCTCGACCTCGCTGGTGGCGATCCACATGGCGTGCCAGTCCTTGCAGTCGGGTGAATGCGACATGGCGCTGGCGGGCGGCGTCACCATCGAGATGCCGCATGGTCTGGGCTATCTGTACAAGGAAAACGAGATCCTTTCGCCGGACGGTCATTGCCACGCCTTTGACCACCGTGCGCAGGGCACGGTCTTTGGCAGCGGTGCCGCCGTGGTGGTTCTGCGTCGGCTCAAGGATGCGATTGCCGATGGCGATCATATCTGGGCGGTCATCAAGGGCTCGGCGATCAACAATGACGGCGCGGCCAAGGCGGGCTATCTGGCCCCAAGCGTCGAAGGGCAGGCTCAGGCCATCGCCGAGGCGCTGGTGATGTCGGGCGTCAGTTCGGACTCGATCGGCTATGTCGAATGCCACGGCACGGGCACGGCTTTGGGCGATCCGATCGAGGTTGCGGCCTTGAACCAAGCCTATGCGCGGGTTTCCGAGGGTGCACGGCAAGGGCCGTGCCGGATCGGCTCGGTCAAGACGAATATCGGCCATCTGGACACCGCGGCAGGCGGCGCGGGTTTGATCAAATCGGCCTTGGCGGTGCATCACGGACGTATTCCGGCGAGCCTTGGTTACGAAGCACCAAACCCCGCAATAGACTTTGCGGGTGGCCCGTTTCAGGTCAACGACCGGCTGGCCGACTGGCCCATTGCGGGACAGCGGCGGGCGGGGGTGAACTCGTTGGGGGTAGGGGGAACGAATGCCCATGCCATTCTTGAACAGCCTCCGGAGCTTCCTGCCAGTGACGAATCCGATTGGCCGTTCCAGATCATCGCCGTCTCGGGGCGCAGCAAAGCGGCGCTCGATGCCAATAGCGCCGCGCTGGCAGCTTGGTTGCGGGCCAATCCCGACGTCAATTTGGCGGATCTGTCCTTTACCTTGACACAGGGGCGGCGGCAGTTCGCCCGACGTCGGGTGCTGATCGCGCATGACTCTGCTCAGGCGGCGGACCTGCTTGAAAACCCCGATCCGCGTCTGGTCTTTGACCAGCAACCGGTTGCCGACGGGGCGGAGGCGGTCTTCATGCTGCCGGGCGGAGGCGCGCAATATGCGGGGATGGCGCGGGGCCTGTACCAGACCGAGCCGGTTTTCCGCGAATGGATGGATCGCGGCCTGGATCACATGGCGCAGGCGCATGCTGTGGACCTGCGCGCATTGTGGCTTCCCGAACCGGGGGCCGAGGCCAATGCGGACAGGTTGCTGCTTCAACCCTCGCTTCAATTGCCGCTTTTGATGATCACCGAATATGCGCTGGCGCAGCTTTGGATCGGTTGGGGCGTGCGTCCCTCGGCGCTGATCGGGCATTCGATGGGCGAGAATACGGCGGCCTGCATTGCCGGAGTGATGTCATTCGAGGATTGCATCGGTCTGGTGCGCTTGCGTGGCCTGCTGTTTGATCGCGTTCCGGCGGGCGGGATGCTGTCCGTCCCGCTTGAGCCGCAGGATTTCCGATCGGAAATGGAGGTGCTGGGGCTTGATCTCGCCGCCGTCAATGGAGCCAGCCTTTCGGTCGTCTCGGGACCGGATGCGGCGCTTGACCGATTTGCTGCGAAGATGGCTGCGCGTGACGTCGAATGCCAGCGCATTGCGATCTCGATCGCGGCACATTCGCGGATGCTCGATGGCATTCTGGACGAGTTCCGTGGCTACCTCGCCTCGATCAGGCTGATTCCGCCTCAGATCCCGATCATCTCGAACCGAAGTGGCGTGCCTTTAACCGCGGCCGAGGCCACCAGTCCCGATTACTGGGTCCAGCATCTGCGTGGAACGGTGCGGTTTGCCGACGGAATCGGCTATCTGGCTCAGGATTCGGAGCGGATATTCCTTGAGGTCGGGCCGGGACGTGCCATGCAGGCGATGGCCAAGGCACATCCGGCGGTCAGCGCCAATCAGGTCATCACGACGCTGCGCCACAAGGACCACGCAACCGATGACGATGCCTATTTCATGGCGGCGCTGGCTCGGTTCTGGGCCTGTGGCGGGGTTTTCGATTGGGATCAGATCTGGGGCGAAGCGCGCCGCCAGCGGTTGTCACTGCCGGGCTACATGTTCCAACGGAAGCGTTACTTCATCGAACGTGCTGCTGCCGTGGCCGAAACGCGGAATGAACTGGGACGGATAGTCGAGCCCGCAGAATGGGGCTGGCGTCCGGCATGGAAGTTGGCGTCACCTGCGCTGGAATTCGGGCCAGATGGGCCAGTTGCAGCCGGCGTTTACGATTGGCTGATCTTCGTTGATGAGTTGGGCTTGGGCGACCGGCTGGCCGATTTGCTGCGCGCACGCGGTCAAAGGGTCGCGACGGTCCATATCGCCGACACTTTCGCGACCAAGGGCGAGGGGCGGTTCACTCTGCCGGTCGAGGCCGACCGCGAAGGCTATGAAATACTGCTTGCGGGTCTGGTGGCGCAGGATCGCGCGCCCCAGCGTATCCTGCATCTGTGGTCGGTGACGCAGGGGGCACGGTTCCGGCCCGGATCGAGCCTGTTGAACAGCCAGCTTGAACGCGGTTACTTCGGCCTTCTGCATCTGGCGCAGGCCATTGGCGCGGAACTGCCGGACAGGCCGCTGGACCTGATTGCGATCTGCAACGATGCGCTGACGGTCGCAAATGAAGCGGCAACCGTGCCGGAAAAGGCGACGGCTGCGGGGCCGATCCGCGTGCTGCCGCATGAGATGCCGAGTGTCACGGCGCGTCTGGTCGATATCCGGCTTCCGGAAGGGCGCGGCGGGATTGATCCGGTCGCGGCGATGCTGCTTGAAGAAGTGCTGGCCCCCTCGACCGCCGCCATTGCCGCTTGGCGCGACGGTCGCCGGTTCGAGCAATCGCTGGAACGCGTCGCGCTTGAAGCTGATGGAATGGCGGGGATTCCCGAAGGCGCGGTTTGCCTGATCACCGGTGGCTTCGGCGGCATCGGGCAGGCGATTGCGCGCGAACTTGCCGGTCGGGGTGGCGCGAAGCTTGCGCTGACGACGCGGGGCAAGGCGGATTCCGCTGCGGTCATCGCGGCGCTGCACCAGTTGCAGGCGCTGGGCGCCGAGGTCATCGCCGTTCGGGCGGATGTGACCAGCCCTGACGAGATGGCGCGAGCCATTGCTGAGACTCGAACCCGGTTCGGTCAGTTGGATGTGGTGCTACATGCGGCGGGTATCGTGCGCGACAGCCTGATCGCGGCCAAGACCGATGATGATAGCTGGGATGTTCTGGCCCCGAAACTACTGGGCACCCGCGCGTTGATCGAGGCGCTCGCCACGGAACCGGTCGGAATGACGGTGTTGTTCGCCTCGACCTCGGCGGTGATCGCGCCAGCGGGGCAGGCCGATTACGTCGCGGCGAACGAATACCTGAATGCGGTCGCGCGCTCTGCCCCGAAGGGATTGGGGCGGGTGGTCGCGGTTAATTGGGGGGTATGGGCCGATACCGGCATGGCGGCGCGGGCTTTGGGGGTCGAGCGCGCGGGTCCGTCTGTCGCGCCGGTTGGTCGCCCTTTGTTGTCGCAGTCCATGCCATTGCCCGGCGGTCGCGAGTTCAGGACCGCTCTTTCGACCGATGACTGGATCATTGGCGGCCATAGGACGGCATCGGGCCAAGCACTGATGCCCGGTACCGGCTGGATCGAGCTGATCGCCGAAGCGGCGGTCGAGGCGGGACTTCGGCTGCCGCTCGCGATCCGTGAACTCGAATTCCAGCGCCCCTTGCTGGTGACCGATCAAGCCATGGTCACGACGCGGGTCGAGCCTTCGGGCGATGATTTCAGAGTGCTTGTCCTTGACGATCCTCAGGGTGAGCCGAACGTGACCGCGCTGGTTTCCGCGCTGGGTGGTGTCGTGCCAGCGCCTTTGGTTACGTCCGGCGCGTGGGATCAGGACGGGCAGGGCGCGGCGCTGGACTCGGCACAGGAACCTAGGATGAATTTCGGCCCACGTTGGAAGGTGCTGCGTCGTATGCGCCAGTCCGGCGATCATGGCGTCGCGCAGCTTTCGCTGGAGCCGCAATTCGCCAATGAGCCCGAACAGGGCTGGCTGACCCATCCGGCGCTGCTGGACATCGCGACCGGCTGGGCCATGGGGCTGATCCGTGGCTGGAGTTCCGATCACCTTTGGGTGCCGATGGGCTATGGTGCGATCGAGATCTACAAGCCATTGCCAGCACAGGTGACCAGCCTTGTGCGCAATGCTGCCGAGAACAGCGACGCGCAGGGGATCGCGCAATTCGACATCACCCTCGCCGCTATGGACGGGACGGTTTGTCTGGAAATTCGCGGGTTCTCGTTGCGGAAGATGGTCGCCGCGATTTCGGCCACACCACGCAACCGGACCCAGCCCGCACGCAGTCTGTCTCCCGCCGAGCGGCGTCTTCAGCATAATATCAGTCAGGGCATTCCTGCCGCCATCGGTCCGCAAATGCTGTCTAGGGCGATTTCGACGGGTCTGTCGCAGGTCTTTGTGTCCTCGCTGGACCTGCCTGCATTGATCGCCGAAGCCAGCGTGACCGAAAGCGCGGCTCCGGCTGAGGGCGGGTTCGAACGGCCCGATCTTGATGGCGATTTCATCGCCCCTACCGCTGGCACCCAGACCGATCTGGCCGCGATCTGGTCCGAACTTCTCGGGATCGCGCAGATCGGGGCGGCGGACAGCTTCTTCGATCTTGGCGGGCATTCCTTGATCGCGGTGCGGCTGTTCGGTCAGGTGCGCAAGAAATTTGGCGTGGATCTGCCGATATCGACCCTGTTCGAGGCTCCGACGATCTCCGAACTGGCCAATCTGATCGAGGAACGCACTGGTCCGCGCGAGGTCGCCAGCAACAATGTGCATGCCTTGGTCTCGACGGATCGGGTCAAACGGCGCTTCGTGGTGGATATGGGCGGTCGCGGCGACGGAACGCCGTTCTTCATCGTTGCGGGCATGTTCGGCAATGTGATGAACCTGCGCCAACTTGCCCAGCGTCTTGGCGTCGATCGCCGTTTCTACGGTCTGCAAGCGCGGGGGTTGCTTGGCGATGATAAGCCGCATGACAGCTTCGCGGAAGCGGCCCGCGATTACATCGCCGAACTGCGCGAGATCCAGCCCGAGGGGCCATATCTGATCGGTGGTTTCTCGGGTGGTGGGCTGACGGCCTATGAGATGGCGCGGCAATTGCGTGCGTCCGGACAAGAGGTCGCGATGCTGGTCATGCTCGATACGCCCTTGCCGCTGCGCGAGCCGGTCAGCCGCAAGGACCGGCTGATGATCCGCTACCGCGAACTTGGCGAAGGCGGCCCCGGTTTTGCGGCCAAATGGCTGCGCGACCGTGTGGCTTACGAGGTCTTCCGCCGTCGCAAAGCCAAAGCCGTCGAGGCCGAAGTCAGCGCAGAGGCCTCGGGGGCATTCCATGATCTGGCCATCGAAGCTGCGTTCCTTGGCGCTTTACCGGGAATGCAGCTTTCGGTCTGGGATGGGCCTGTGGCGATGTTGCGCCCGCCGCTGGATCAGCGCTGGAAGGTGTCGGGAGGGCGCTGGATCAACTCGGGGCGCGACTATGTCGTGCCCGACAACGGTTGGAGCGCGTGGATGCCGAACCTGCAAGTGATCGAGGTTCCCGGCGATCACGACTCGATGGTGCTTGAGCCGAATGTACGCCGGATGACCTCGATCCTGCGCGATATCCTGCGCGAGGCCGACAGTCAGGCCCTGTCGCGGGTGCAAGCGGCGGAATGATGATGGCGGATGATCGGACCGTTCAGGTTGTCGTATTGAATTGGCGCACGGCCCTGATGTCCCTTGCAGCCGCCGATGCCGCGTTGCGCGAGATGCATGGCATCGACGGTGGGGTGACGATCGTCGACAATGACTCGGGTGACGGCTCGTTCGAACAGATGTTGGCCGAGGCGCAGCGGCGCGGTTGGCTGGATACGGGTCGGGTTGCGGTGGTGCAGTCAGGCTGGAACGGCGGTTACGGCGCGGGCAACAATCACGGCATCCGGCAGGGCTTGCCGGATGGGCGCAGGCCGGATCTGGTCTATCTGCTCAACTCGGATGCGATCCCGCAACCCGGTGCTATCAGGGTGCTGATGGATCATCTGGCCGCGCATTCCGAAGCGGGTTTTGCCTGTTCCCGCTTGCGCGGCCCCGATGGCGAGCCGCATCACACCGCCTTCCGTTTTCCTTCGGCGGCGGGCGAGTTCGAGGCCGCAAGCCGCAGTGGCCCCGTCACCCGCCTGTTGCGCCACAAGGTCGTGGCTTTGCCGCAGCCGGAAGTCTCGTGTCAGGTGGATTGGTCGGCGGGCGCGTCGATGATGATCCGTTCGGATGTGCTGGACTGGATCGGCCTGTTTGACGAGGGCTTTTTCCTGTATTTCGAGGAGACCGATCTGTGTCGCCGCGCTGCGTTGGTCGGATCGCAGACGCATTACGTCGTGGAAAGCGAGGTCGTGCATATCGGCTCGGCCAGTACCGGAATGAAGGAATGGCGGCGGGTTCCGGATTATTGGTACGATTCCCGCCGTCGCTATTTCGAGAAGCATCACGGTCGAGCGGGGGCCTTGGTTGCCACAGCCGCAACCTTGGGAGGCGAGGCGATCTGGCGCTTGCGCTGCCTGATCCAGCGTCGCGAAACCGGTGTTCCTCGGGGGCATCTCGTGCAGCTTGCCCGCCACGCCCTGCGCCGACAGCCATTGCCAGTCCATGTTGAAAAGGGAAGCCCATGACGCAGTTCTCTGCCGTTCTTGTCGGAAACGAGCTTCTTTTGCGCCACGCGGCTGAAACGCTACTGCAGCGCGGGCACCGTATTGCGGCGGTCGTGACGCGAAATCCCGATCTGCGCGCTTGGGCGATGGGTGCGGCGTTGGCGGTGGAGGATCAGGACGAGCCGATGCCCGCTGACGCGCCTGCCGCCGATTGGTTGTTCAGCGTCGCGAACCTGTCGCTGTTGTCGCCCCAGATGCTGGCCCGTGGCAAGCGCGGTGCAATCAATTTCCACGACGGACCGCTTCCCAGACTGGCGGGGTTGAACGCTCCGGTCTGGGCGATCATCGGCGGCGAGGCGCAGCACGGCATAACCTGGCACATGATCGAGGGGGGCGTGGATGAAGGGGATATCCTTGCGCAACGCACATTCGAACTGCGCCCCGACGATACCGCGCTGACCGTCAATGCGCGCTGCTTCGCCCGCGCAGCCGAAAGTTTCGCCGATGTCGTGGCCCAGCTAGAGGGAACCGGCCCGCAACGTATGCGGCAGGACCTGTCGCAGCGCAGCTATGTCGGCAAAACCAAGCGCCCCGATGCGGCAGGCGTGATCGACTTCACCCGCTCGACCGCCGAGATCGGTGCTTTGGTTCGGGGTTTGGATCACGGCAATTATTGGAACCCCCTGACCGAGGCAAAAGTGGCCTTGCCGGGCGGTCGCTTCCTTACGGTGGCAGGCTTTTCCGGCAAAGGGATACTGGCAGGTGCGCCCGGCGAAGTTCTGGCCCATGACGGTCAGACGGCAACGATCGCGACTGGCGACGGATCGGTTCAACTGGCTTTTGGCAGTGAAATGCCACCAATGGGTGGGACGCTTCGAACGCTTTCGCCCGACGAACGCGACCGCGCAAATGAACTTGCGCGGTTGGCTGCCAAGCATGACGAGTGGTGGCGCAAGCGATTGGCGCGGATGAATCCGGTTGCCATGTCGGGCGAGCCTTCGGGGCAAATCACGCGGATCGATCTGATGCCGGGCATTAGCCCCGAGCGTATCGCGCTTGCTGCGGCCTTGCTGTCCCGTCTTTGCGCCCAGTCGAAGTTCGATCTGGCTGTTCGTCCGGCAGCTTTGCCCAATGAGGCGCTGGTGGCGGATTGGCAGCCTTTGTCGGTCGATACTTGCGCCAGTATGAAGCTCTCCGAATTGTCGGATCAGTTGTCGGCCAGTTTTGCCGAGGCCGCGCAGCACCAGTTCTTCCTGAGCGATCTGCTGCGCCGTGCGCCGGAACTGCGTGATGCCGCGACCCCTGATCTGGCAATCAATCTGGGTGAACTGGACGCTCTGCCGGACACGGCGCTGACGATTGCGCTGACGGATCACGGCGCGGCATTGCTGCACGATCCGGCCCGCGTCAGCGCCGTGCAAGCGCAACGCATTGCGCGCGCGCTGGATGCGGGCATGATCTTGCCCGGAACGACGCTGCTGCGTGACATCTCGCTGCTGGATGCGAACGAACTGCGCGACCTGCTGATCACGCGCAACGATACCGTGGTCGATGTACGGCTGGCCTGCATCCATGAGTTGATCTCGGAAATGGCGGCGGTGGATCCCGATGCGATGGCCTTGGCCTTCGAGGATCGCAGCCTGACGCGGGGCGAGCTTGATCGGGCGGCGAACGCCTTGGCCGCGACCCTGATCCAGATGGGCGTCGGTCCGGATCAGCCGGTCGGATTGTTCGCCAAACGCTCGCCTGAACTGGTGATCGGGGCGCTGGCGATCTGGAAGGCGGGCGGGGCCTATGTGCCCTTGGACCCCGATTATCCTGCGGATCGGATCGCGCTTTACCTTGAGGATAGCGCCGCGGCGGTGGTGCTGGTGCAGGCCGAGATTGCGGATCGCCTGCCGCAGCATCAGGCCAAGGTGGTCGCCATTCCGACCGGCTTGCCGCAAGAACCCGCGCAGCCGCCCGCTAGTTCGGTTGGACCGGAAAACCTGGCCTATCTGATCTATACCTCGGGTTCGACCGGTCGCCCCAAGGGCGTTATGGTCGAGCATCGCAATGTGGCGAATTTCTTTGCCGGAATGGATGCGGTCATCCCGCATGCGCAAGGGGACACCTGGCTGGCCGTGACCAGCCTTTCCTTTGACATTTCGGTGCTCGAGATTTTCTGGTCCTTGGCGCGCGGCCTGCGTCTGGTCATCGCGGGCGAGGAAACGCGGCTGGCGGTGTCGGGAAGCGTGACCACGCGCTCGCGCCCCGATGTTCAGGGTGGGATGCAGTTCAGTCTGTTCTACTGGGGCAATGATGACGGTCCGGGACCACGCAAGTACCAGCTTCTGCTGGATGGCGCGCGATTTGCCGACCGGAACGGGTTTGTTGCCCTATGGACGCCCGAGCGGCATTTCCATGCTTTCGGCGGTCCCTATCCGAACCCCTCGGTGACCGGTGCGGCGGTTGCGGCGGTGACAAGCAACATCGCGGTCCGCGCGGGAAGCTGCGTGCTTCCGCTGCATCATCCTGCGCGCGTTGCCGAGGAATGGGCGGTCATCGACAACCTGACCGGCGGACGGGCAGGGCTGGCCATTGCCTCGGGCTGGCAACCGGATGACTTCGTCTTGCGTCCCGAAAATGCGCCTCCGAACAACAAGACGGCGATGATTGCGGGAATTGACCAGTTACGCCGCTTGTGGCGTGGCGAGGCAGTCGAGTTTCCTCGCGCGGGTGGCGGCAGTTTTGGTGTCGTGACCCAGCCACGGCCGGTGCAAAAGGAACTCCCGCTATGGATGACCGTCGCCGGTAACCCCGAAACGTGGATCGAGGCCGGTCGGTTGGGCATGAACGTCCTGACCCATCTTCTGGGGCAAAGCATCGACACGGTGGCGGCACGGATCGTCGATTATCATGCGGCTTTGCGTGCGGCGGGGCATGATCCGGCGGATTTCACGGTCACGCTGATGCTGCACACCTGCCTTGCCTCTGATCGCGAAACGGCGCGCGAGATCTCGCGCGAGCCGATGAAGAATTACCTGCGCAGCGCGGCGGCCTTGGTCAAGCAATATGCATGGGACTTTCCGGCTTTCCGGCGTCCGGCCGGAATGACGAATCCGATGGCGATCGACCTTGGCTCCCTGTCCGAGGAAGAGTTGGACGGCATCCTTGATTTCGCGTTCCTGCGCTATTTCGAGGATTCGGGGCTGTTCGGTTCTTTCGCGGACGGCGTGGCACGGATTGAACAGTTGAAAGCAATTGGTGTGGGCGAGGTGGCCTGCCTGATCGATTACGGCATCGCGCCCGATCAGGTGACGGCATTCTTTCCGATGCTGGCCAAGCTTCGGGCCGAGGTGAATCCGCAGATCGACGAGCCGGACGTTGGCGACTATTCCATTGCCGCGCAAATCCGGCGCTGGAAGGTGACGCATTTGCAATGCACCCCCAGCATGGCACGGATACTGGTTTCCGACCAGCAGGTGGCCGCAGCGATGGGGGCGCTGAAATGCGTGATGGTCGGGGGCGAGGCTTTGCCTCCGGCGTTGCTGGCGGATCTGCGCAAAGTCTCGAAGGCGCGTGTCTTGAATATGTACGGGCCGACCGAAACAACTATCTGGTCGACGACGGCGGATGTCACAGACGCGTCTGAGGTCACGTTGGGGCGCGCGATTGCCAATACCCAGCTATACGTTCTGGACGCTGATGGCGCACCGGTCGCTCCGGGGGCGCAGGGCGAGTTGTGGATTGGTGGCCATGGTGTCACGCGGGGCTACTGGCAGCGCGAGGATCTGACGGATCACAGCTTCCGTCCTGATCCCTTCGTTCCGGCCGAGCGCGCTTCGGCTTGGGGTGCGCGGATGTACCGGACCGGAGATCTGGTGCGCTGGCGTGACGATGGCGGGCTGGATTACATCGGTCGCGCCGATCATCAGATCAAACTGCGCGGTTTTAGGATCGAACTGGGCGAAATTGAGGCCGCTTTGGGGAGGCAGTCCGGTGTCCGCGAGGCGGTCGCAATGGTGCGGGAAGACACCCCCGGCGACAAGCGATTGGTGGCCTATGTGACGGGTGACGCCGATCTATGTGAAAGGAAGCTGCGCGAGGCCCTGACCGTTTCATTGCCGGTGCATATGGTGCCGGGGCGGATTGTCCGGCTGGAGCGGATGCCTTTGACGCCGAACCGCAAGATCGACCGCAAACAGTTGCCGCTACCGGGGGCGTCTGCGACGACAGTTGCGACCCCGGCGGTCATCGAGACCGCCGCTGCCGCATCGGTCGCTACGCCGACCGAGGGCTTGGCCCAAGCGGTACACGCGATCTGGGCCGAGGTGTTGGCTGTGGGACAGATCGGTCCGCGCGACAATTTCTTCGCGCTTGGTGGGCATTCTTTGTTGGCAATCCAGATGCATCGGACCATGCGTGATCGGCTTGCGTTGCCGCGCCTTGGCGTGACCGACATCTTCCGCTTTCCGATTCTGGCGGATTTCCTGCGGCATGTCGCGACCATTGCGCCGGATGGTAGGGCAGTTGCTGCAACTGTTGCGGCTCCGGTCGCGACGGTCGCTCCTGAGGTGGCTGCGTCCTCGGATGATGCCATGGCCCGTCGTCGCGCCCTGCGTTCCCAGTTGCGCGGCGGCGGATGAGCGATGCCGGATCGGTCGAGGCATTGGCCCGACGGCTGATGCCTCAGGGCTTTGGCTGCGCGGTAGTCCGCTTGTCGGAGCCGGCACCCGATTTGCTACCCGAGGAAAGGGCGATGATCGCCCGCGCTGTTCCCAAACGGCGGCATGAATTTGCGCTTGGGCGACACGCGCTTAGGCTCGCGCTTGCTGATGCGGGGCACGATCTGCCATCTGGCCACCCATTGGTGAGCTTGCCGGACCGCAGACCTGCATTGCCGCAGGGTATTCGAGCCAGTCTTGCGCATGGTGGCGAGTTCTGCGTGGCAATCGCCGCACCGCCGGGCGGCCCCTCGGTCGGGGTGGATATCGAGGCGGCGCAGCATGCGCTGCCTGAAACGCTGGCCGAGACAGTCGCACCTTATCGCATGAAGGAGGACGCGCCCTTGCTGGCTTTTTGCGTCAAAGAGGCGATGTTCAAGGCGCAATATCCTTTGACCGGCCGGATGCTGGATTTCTGCGATGTGCCGACCGTCATCAGGGGCGCGCGCGTGAGAGGCTGTCTAGGCAAGCGGCTGATCGGAGCGCGCTGGGGGCAGGTGGCGGGACATTACATTGCCGTCAGCCTATGGCGCGGGTGAACAGCTCGCGCAGTTTTCGCGCCGAATTGCTGATGTCATGTCGTTCATTGACGCGGGCCAGCGCCGAAGCGCCCATGCGTTCTAGCGTGGCCTCATCGCAATTCGACGCCGAGATCATGGCATCAGCCAAGGCAGTCGCATCGCCTGCCGGAACAAGCCAGCCCTCGAGGTCGGGCCTGACCAGTTCGGGGATTCCCGCGATATAGGTCGAGATGACGGGCCGGGCGCGGGCCATAGCCTCCATGATGACGACCGGCAGGCCCTCGGCAAAGCTGGGGGTGACGAGGACATGCGCATTGTCCATAGCGGCACGGACACCGGATTCGTCCTGCCAGCCCAGGAGGTCCACGGCATGGGCGATGCGTTCGGCGGCGATAAGGCTCTCGATTTGCGGGCGCAATTCGCCGTCACCGACCAGCGAAAGGCGAAGGGTCGGGTCGCGCCGGATCGCTTGGATGAAGGCGCGGATGAGCAGGCCGAAACCTTTTTGTTCGGCGAAACGCCCGACGGCGACCATGCGGAACGGACGCGGCAGTTGGGGCAGGGGCGCGGGCTGGCGCGAAAAATCCAGCCCGCAATGCACGACATGGATCTTGTCCAGATCATTCGGCGCGGCCCAACGCTGCATCTGGGACCGCCCGAAACTGCTGACCGTGACGCAGAAATCAGACAAGGCAAGCTTGCCGGAAAGGTCCAAATGCGCGGGGCTGTCGAATTCCTCCGGACCGTGAACGGTGAAGCTGAAGGTCGGTCCACCAAGCAGACGGGCATAGGCCGCAACCCGTGTCGAGTTCGTGCCGAAATGGGCGTGAAGATGGCTGAGGTTCAGTCCACGGGCCCGGGCCGCGATGCGTCCGCCTTCGGCGAGATAGATCAGCTGTCGGGCAAGGCTCGACTCTCCTGCCGCAGCGCGTTTACGGGCCAAAGCAAGGGCTGATCCGATCTGTCCCTTGTTCGATTTGGCCCGCTGTAGAACGGAGTTCAGAAGGGCGGAGCCGCCTGCTTCAAGTATGCGCTCGGTCCGGGCGTGCTCGGCGAGATCCTCGGGATCGGTCAGCGCATCGGAATCGCCGCGCATCGAAAAGCGGTGGACTTCTATCCCCTCTGCCTCGAGCGCAGCAATCTCGCGCCGGATAAAGCTGTGCGATGGCCTTGGATAGGTGTTAACGACATAACCAATTCGTAGAGTCATCTTGATCGGAAACCACCTGCACGAGATTTGCGGTACAATGTTACCAAGATAGGCTGGATTGCGCTCAACTTACTACACAAATAAGCGAATTTGTCCCTTTTGGATGGAACTAGTAAGAAAGCATGAGCGATTCTCTCTCAGTTGGAGAGTAAAGTTTTAACAGGTAAGATCAGGTGGAGGCGACACTGGCTGGTATCGTCATATTAGGGGTCGCAATAGCGGCAGTCAGCACAATGATAGGAGCCCTTTATCTGGGCCTTTCGTTCTGGGCTGCGCTATTGCTTTACTCCCTTGTCGGGACGATGAGCACATTGTTCATCGCTTGGCGTAAATTTCGCTGCGTAGAGCATCATGAAAATATGATGAAGCACGAATGAAATCAGATCGAATTCCGAAGGATTTCAGTACCCCGTGCAGCGGAATACAACGGTAACGGTCTTGGCGATGATCGACATGTCATTCGCCCAGCTCATTTCGGATGCATATTTGGCATCGAACGTCGCCCGCGCCGCGAAGGTGCTGTCGTTGCGGTCCGATATCTGCCAAAGGCCGGTCACACCCGGACGCAGGTGATAGTAATCGGCGCCAGGATATAGCTGGGCCTGTTCAAGCATCATGGGCCGTGGCCCGACGATGCTCATATCCCCGACGAATACGTTCCAAAGCTGGGGAAGTTCATCAAGCGAGCTTTTGCGCAGGAAGCGACCGATCGGCGTGATCCGCGGATCGTTCTTGAGCTTTTGAGTAGCGTCCCACTCGGCGCGGGCAGCTTCGTTCGTGGCGATATATTCGGCCAGACGAAGATCGGCGTTTTCGACCATGGTGCGCAATTTCCACAACCGGAAACTCCGACCGGAACGCCCTACTCGCAACTGTGAGTAGAAGGGACGATCGCCCTTTGCCACAATCATCAGGATCAGGACCAGCAAGACCGGAATGACAATCGGTGCGGCCAGCAGCACCGAGCAAACATCCAGTGGTCGCTTGAGGTATCTCACGTAAGGTGAAGTAAAACCACCTGCGCCGGGCGAAATTGGGGTCCGTTCCTGAAGAATAGAACCGATACGATTCAAACCCGATGAATCAAACTTGCTAGAGTTCGGCATTTCAAACCCATGGTAATCGATACAGGACACACAAACACTACTTCAGCGCAGTATAGCCGTGCCTTTGAATAAAACTAGAACGATTCACAGTATTGCCAAAAAGGACAGGTACATTTTACATCAATGGCTTGCAGTCACGGAATGGCTTGACGATCGGTCCGGTACGGGTAGCATTTCAGTCTGGGCGTGGCTGTCTGACAGCTCTCGCGCTGGTGTCGCGGGCAATTTATAGCACTTGGCGCTCAGGTCATACGCATTCCGGCATGTCGCTGGATAATACGCCGTCTGGTTGTGTTTTGGGAAAGGGCTGCCGGAATGATCCTCCAGTTTCTGGCCAAGGGGCTATCGGTTTTTTTCATCGGTCATAGCCTTATCAATACCAGCGTTCCCGAGATGGTGGATTCCGCATTGGACGGGACTGTCCATTACGAAATCATCAATGGCGCGCCTTTGGAAATCCTGTGGCGGGACAGCGCGACCGCGCAGGGCGAGGATGGCCGCGCTTGGCTTTCGGCTAATCCGGTCGATGCGCTGGTCCTGACCGAGCGGATTCCCTTGGCCGAGACGATGGAATGGCATGGCACGCTGGATTACGCGACGCGCTGGACCGAACTCGCGCTTGGCACCAACCCCAAGGTAAAGCCTTATCTTTACGAGACTTGGGACAATATCGACGACGCTGCGACTGGCTCGACGCAAGCGTGGCGCGACAGGATCGTGTCGGACCTGAAGGTCTGGCAGAAGGTTGCTGATGAAGTGAATGCGCGGGTTCCTCAGCTAGAAACTCCGATGCAGATCATTCCGGCAGGCTTGGGAATGGTGCGGCTTCACGACGCCATCGCCGAGGGCAAGGTTCCTCGCGCGACGTCGATCCGCGACTTCTACGAGGACGACATCCACCCCAATCTGCCCGGATACTACTATGTCGTGATGATCCATTACGCGACTTTGACCGGCCAGTCCCCGGTCGGTTTGCCGACACGGTTCATGGGAAAATATGGCCCGTTTCCGCCGGTCGATAAGGATATCGCAGCCGTCTTGCAGCAGCTTGCGCTGGAAACGGTGCAGGATTTCCAGCAAGGCAAGCTCCCGTGAACTAGCGCCCCCGCGACCAGCCGTCGTCCTTGCGGCGGGTCCTGACGGCCAGAGCAACTGCGGAGTAGGTCGCGAAACCGACGGGATCGCTGGCGGCAAGACGTGACAGTTCCGAACGGTCGGGCCGGACATGGCCTTGGTTGTCCAGAAGATGCGGAAATTTCTGGGCGATTTCTGTCACGCCACGGTCCTGACGCCGCCTCACCTTAACCAACGGCCCGAAGCCTTCGACGATGGGCCACAGATAGGGCGCATCGACCAGAAATCGCTCGGCTTCGGTGAATTGCAGGCGGGCGAATGTATCGTCCGAGATGATTTCCGGAAATTCGGCCCAGCGTTTGCGACCTGCCGCATTGACCGCGAATAGGCCCGCGCCCGTGACACCTCGGGCGACAAAGGGCAACTTCTGCCAGAAGCGCGCGTAATGTCGGGATACCGAGCTTTTTGCCGGAGCGACGACCAGCCTTCCCCCCGCATATCGAGGAATATCGACGTCCAGCACTTCGACCAAACCGGACAGAAGTTCCGGCGACATACGGATATCGGCGTCCAGATAGATCCTAATGCCATCTCTGGCGCAGGCGTCGCCATTGTTCAGCGCGCCGATCTTGCCGCCTTGCGCCAATTCCTCGACCCGCAAGGACCAGCCTCGATCAGCGAAAGCGGGAATGCGGGCGCGACCGCGTGCTGCGGTGTCATCGCGGCAGCCATTCGCGATGACGATGACCTCGACCCTATCCTGATGATCCTGCTGCAACAGGCTATCAAGGCAGGCGTCGATATAGTCGGCCTCGTCATGGGCGGGGATCAGGATCGTGCAAGCCGTCATTTGTATTCGATCAGCCTAGATCGCCGACCGATCAGGCGGCGGATGTGGAATTCGAGGACACCTCTGGCCTCGGGGAATTTGCCCAGCATGGTGTAAAGCGCGTTCTGCCAAGGCTCCGGTCGGTGGCGATTCTTCAACGCCATCCGCGCGATCTGCAGCGGATAAATCAGCAGCAGCAGCCACGCATAAGGCGTCAGAAAAGCACCCAGCAATATCGCGATCGGAAGCCCGATAGCCCAGAACAGCGAGCGTTTGGTTTCGCGTTGCCAGAACTGTTCGGGATCGTCGCGATAGCGCCACGACACTTCCGCAAAGGCGTGACCCGCGCGGCGAGAGCGGCGCGCCCATTGCGTGTATCGCGTGATGGCCGCGTCATGGACCGTCATCGGCGCGTCAAGGCGTCGGATGGTCCAACCCGCACGGCGCAGGCGCAGGCACATTTCGGGTTCTTCTCCGGCGATCAGGTCCGGATCGAAGCCACCGATTTCCTCAAGGGCGTCGCGTCGCAGCAACATGTCGCCCCCGACAGCGCGGGCCGGACCAATGGGCGTGTTCCATTCCGCATCGCACAGCCGGTTGTAGATCGAGGCTTCGGGGTGCAGTTCGCGCCGCCGTCCGGCGACGATGGCGAGTTTCGGATCATGTCCCAAAACCGCAAGTGCGGTCGAGATCCAGTCCGGTTCGACCTCGCAATCGCCATCCACGAACTGGACGAATTCCGCGTCGCCGGCCTTGGCGAAGCCCGCGTTTCTTGCCCGCGCTGCGGTAAAGGGCAACGACATGTTCAAATCGACAATTTCCGCACCCAGGGATCGCGCCGCTTCGACGCTGCCGTCGGTCGATCCCGAATCGACATAGATGATGCGTGAGACCTGATCTTTCAGGGAATTCAGGCAGCGGATCAGCCGCTCACCCTCGTTGCGGCCTATCGCAATAGCAATAACGTGGCCGGAAAGACCCGCTTGGGCAATCTTCTCGTCCCGTTCACCATGGATTGTGATTTCTGTTGTCGCGCTCATTGACGGGACGCTAGCATGACGCTGTCGGGCGTGTCATCGGGGCGTTGATGTCCCTGTACCGGCGTTATTCAGTCCCGCGGCAGAAGGGCCACAGATTTGCAGGCCGAGACAAGCAAGACATCGGATAAGAGCCCCTCAAGCGCCCTTGCGACCCGCACTGCAGGGCTAAGGGTCTCAAGCAATTTTATCCGCCGCGAGGCTTCGCGGACCGCTTTAGATACGAAATTCGCCAAGACGGTCAACAGCCGCTTCGCGATCCTGCGAACCCAGATCTTGCGGGAAATGCGCAAGCATGGCTGGCGTCGGCTGGCGATCACTCCTTTGACTGCAGGCGCTGGGGGAACATCTGTCGCCGTTCAGCTGGCGCTTGCTTTGTCGCGGCAGAAGCTGACCGAAGTCATTCTTGTCGATCTGGATCTGGCGCAGCCATCCATTGCGACGACCTTGGGGATTCCTGGATGTGATCCGGTCTCGGAAGTGTTGAATCTGAACAGGCCGATGGCAGATATTACCGCCATTGTCGAAGAGGTGCCGAACCTTTGGGTTGTGGCCCCCGGCAGCGCCGAAGACGATGCGGCCGAATTGCTACAGGACGATGCATTGGCGACGGCGCTTCATGTCTGGCGTGGTATCAGGCCGAATGCCATCGAGATTTTTGATACCGCCGCATTGCTTGATGGAGATGCCGCTTTGGCAACGTTGCCGTTGGTGGACGCGATCCTGCTTGTGGCGGATGGACGGCGAAGCACGAATTCGGACATGACTAAGGCCGAACGGCTGCTCAAGGACCTGCCTCCGATTATGGGCGTGATCCTGAACAAATCCGAAGATTGACGAGCAGCGCGGGGATTAGACGTTTTGGGCCCAATTCAATCCTTACAGGATCTTGTTTCCATGATCAGGCGGCGGTTGCCGCTGATGCTGACGATCATGGTCACGGGCATCCTGATTTCGCTGTATCTGATCATCTCGTCGCCAAGGGTCTATGAATCCTCGGCGCTTATCCAGATCGATACTTCGGCGGCGGTCGATCCCAGCAGCGATGCCTCGCTGCCAGCGGTGCGGCGGGTCCAGCTGATCGAGCAGCGGTTGATGGCCAGCTCGAATATTCTCAAGGTCATTGATGAACTTGAACTGTTCCGCGATGCGCCCGAGTTGAGCGAGCAGGAAAAAATCACTGCGCTCCGCACCAATACCCGCATCGAGAGCATTACCAACCCCGGCGTCCCGTCAGAATCGCGGATGTCGCTTTCGGCGATCGTGATCACCTCTCGGGCGGAGACGCCCGACACAGCAGCGGCGATTGCGAACTATTTTACCAATAGTGTCGTCAATCGCGACCGCGAGAACCGGTTGTCGAGGATCACCGAGGGCAAGGAATACCTGACGAACGAAGAAAGGCGTTTGACCGACGCCCTGTCCCGTCAGGACCGTGAAATTGCGGCTTTCAGCAGCCAGAACGAAGACGCCTTGCCGACGGCGCAGGAAAGTCTGAGCACCGAACTGACCCAGTTGAACGATGCCGAGAATACGCTTGATCGCGAAATCATGGCGCTGCAACGGGATCAGTTGACCCTGATTGCCGGCGGCACGACTGCGGCCGAACGGTCCGCCTCGACCCTCGTCCAGCAGATCCGCAATGCAGAGGTCGAGTTGGCGCAGGCCCGTCGGACCCTCGCACCCGATCACCCCGAGATCAAGCGGCTCGAAAACAATCTCAGGCGCCTGAATGCCGGCGATGAGGCAGTGTCCGAAATCGTGCGCCGTCAGCTTGAGTTGAACGAGGCACAACTGGCCAATCTGAACAGCCAGAAGGCGACCATGGACCAGCGCCGGACCGCAATCGAACGGGCTCGCGCCAAGTCGCCGCAAGTCGCCGAACGGCTGGAAGCGATGATCCGCGAGCAAAGCCGCTTGCAGGACCGCTACAACGAGATTTCGCGCCAACTTGCACAGGTCGAAACCCAGCAGCTTCTGATGGATAATGACCAGACCGAGCGTTTCATCGTGCTTGAAAGGGCGATGCCACCGGAGTTTCCTGCCTTTTCCAACCGGAAGAAGCGGGCGGCCATGGGGGCGATCGGAAGCATCGGATTTGCCTTGGCGCTGGCCTTCGTACTTGAGCTGAAAAACCCGATCCTGCGTACGTCCGAGCAGTTTGCCCGCTTGACCGGCACACGCCCCGTCATCTCGGTACCATATAAGAAAAGCCGCAGAGATATTCTGAAATACCGGCTGCGCGTGGTTTATATGGGCGTGCTGATGTTTGGCGGGGTGTTCATTGCTTTGTGGCTGATCGGAGTCATTCCGGGACTGCCATCTCCCGGCACCGTGCCGACGACGACGCAAGGACTGGGTTGATGAGCGGAGTTTCAGGCGAAATGGCAACCCCGCAATTGCCAAGGCCACGGACAATGGCATCGCGTGCGCTTGGCAGCGGCGCGTGGTCGATGCTGAGCTTTGCTATCGGGCAAAGCATGCGCCTGGCCTCGAACCTTGTGTTGACGCGCATCCTGAGTCCCGAGGATTTCGGTCTGATGGCGCTGGTTTCCAGCTTCATGATCGGGCTCGCGATGTTCAGTGACATGGGGATTGCGCAGTCGATCCTGCAAAGCAAGCGTGGCGATGATCCGGCATTCTTGGACACCGCCTGGACGATCAAGGTTATCCGTGGATTCATTCTGTTCGGTGTGTCGTGCCTGATGGCATGGCCATTGGCGCAGTTCTATGATGTTCCATCGCTGCTGTGGATTTTCCCGGCTGCGGCTTCGTCTATGCTGGTCGGCGGGTTCGTTTCGACCAAGATTGATACCGCCGCCCGCCATCTGCAGATCGGACGGCTGACGATGGTCGAGCTGGGCAGCCAGCTGATGGGAATTCTCATCACGGTTATCGCCGCGCTGATCATGCGGGATGTCTGGGCGCTGGTTTGGGGCATCGTGCTGGGGGCCTTCGTGCAGCTGGCAATGATCCATTATCTGGTGCCCGGCCATACGGACCGCTTCCGCATGGAGCCCGAGGCCCGGCACGAAATCGTCAAGTTCGGCAAATGGATTTTCTTCAGCACCATTTGCGGGTTCCTGTTGTTTCAGGGTGACCGGTTGGTTCTGGGGCGGGTTCTGGATCTGGACCATCTGGGCGTCTACAATATCGGCTTGTTCCTCGCGAGCGTTCCCAGCCAGTTGGGTGCTGCCATCGCGGGACGTCTGTTCATTCCGATGTACCGCGAGCATCCTCCGGGCGAGAGCTTGGAAAACCGGCATACGCTGCAACGCACTCGGGCGGGATTCACTCTGCTTCTGCTGGCGGTGGGGATCACGCTGGCCCTGATCGGTCCGTGGCTGGTGAGTCATCTTTACGACCCACGCTATGCGCGGGCAGGAGGGATGCTGGTGGTCATCGCCTCGATCCAACTGCTGGTGGTTGTTCCGATCAGCTATGAAAGTGCTGCATTGGCCGCAGGCGATTCCCGGGCGTTTTTTGTCCTGCAATGCAGCCGCGCCACGATCTATTTTTCGCTCGTTCTGGCCGGGACATGGTTCTTCGGTCTGACGGGGCTTCTGGCCGGACAGGCATTGGCCCAGTTGTGCTGCTATCCGGTGGTCGTCTGGCTCGCCCGACGGCAGCGGGCATGGGATCCGCGGCATGATATTGTCGCAATCGCAATCGCACTTGCCGGAGCCGCCTGCGCATTAATCATGCATGCCGACATCGTTTCGGAAGCCTTGCTGCACTGATTTGGCTGCATCGCAGCAACTTTCTGGTCTTCTGCCCCGCCGTCCCCTTCGTTAAGGAGGCGGGGCATCTCAGGAGGACAGATATGAGCGACGACAACACCCCCCGCCGGTCCCGCATCACCCCGGAAGAGGCGCTAGCCTATCACCTAGAGCCGCGCCCGGGCAAATATGACATCGTCGCATCGACTCCCATGGCCACGCAGCGCGATCTGTCGCTGGCCTATTCGCCGGGTGTGGCCGTTCCGGTCGAGGCCATCGCTGCCCGCCCCGAGACCGCCTATGACTATACCGTCAAGGGCAACATGGTCGCCGTCATCTCGAACGGCACGGCGATCCTTGGTCTGGGCAATCTGGGCGCATTGGCCTCGAAACCGGTGATGGAGGGCAAGGCGGTGCTGTTCAAGCGCTTCGCCGATGTCAACGCCATCGACATCGAACTGGACACCGAAGATCCCGACGAGATCATCAATGCCGTCCGCCTCATGGGGCCGACCTTCGGCGGCATCAACCTTGAGGACATCAAGGCGCCCGAGTGCTTCATCATCGAGCAGCGGCTGAAGGAACTCATGGATATCCCCGTGTTCCATGACGACCAGCACGGTACGGCGGTGATCTGCGCGGCGGGCCTGCTGAACGCGCTGGAGCTGTCGGGCAAGAAAATCGAGGACGTCAGGATCGTTCTGAACGGCGCGGGCGCGGCGGGAATCGCCTGTCTGGAACTGCTGAAATCCATGGGCGCGCGGCATGAAAACTGCATCATGTGCGACACCAAGGGTGTGATCTATCAAGGCCGCACCGAGGGTATGAACCAGTGGAAATCGGCCCATGCGGTGAAAACCGACCTGCGGACGCTGGAAGAGGCGATGAAGGGCTGCGACGTGTTCCTTGGCGTCTCCGCCAAGGGCGCGGTGACGCAGGCCATGGTCCTGTCCATGGCCGAAAATCCGGTCATCTTCGCCATGGCGAACCCCGATCCTGAAATCACCCCCGAGGAAGCCCATGAGGTTCGTCCTGACGCCATCGTCGCCACTGGTCGCTCGGATTATCCGAACCAGGTGAACAACGTCCTTGGCTTCCCCTATCTGTTCCGTGGCGCGCTGGATATCCATGCCCGCGCCATCAACGACGAGATGAAGATCGCCTGTGCCCGCGCTCTGGCCGAACTGGCCCGCGAGGATGTGCCGGACGAGGTCGCCGTGGCCTACGGTCGCAAGCTGCAATTCGGCCGCGACTACATCATCCCGACGCCGTTTGACCCGCGCCTGATCCATGTCGTTCCGCCCGCCGTCGCGCAGGCTGGCATGGAGACCGGCGTCGCCCGCCGTCCGATCATCGACATGGAGGGCTATGTCCAGTCGCTGAAGGCCCGTATGGACCCGACCGCCGCCGTCTTGCAGGGCATCCATGCCCGCGCGCGGCAAGCGCAGGCCCGGATGATCTTTGCCGAGGGCGACGATCCCCGCGTGTTGCGCGCCGCAGTCGCATGGCAGCGCGGAGGCATGGGCCAGTCGCTGGTCGTGGGCCGCGAAGCCGACGTCAAGGAAAAGCTGGAAGCGGCAGGACTGGGCGATGCAGTGCGCGAACTGACCGTGGTCAACGCCTCGAACTCGCGCCATCTCGACCAGTATCACGACACGCTTTACGCGCGGCTGCAACGCAAGGGGCTTGATCGCGAGGATACCAACCGTCTGGCGAACCGTGACAGGCATGTCTTTGCTTCGCTGATGTTGCTGCATGGGCATGGCGATGGTCTGGTGACGGGCGCGACTCGCAAGAACGCGCATGTTCTGGCGCAGATCGGCAAGGTCTTTGACGTGACGCCGGCGGACGGCGCGGTTGGCATCACGGCAGTCCTGCATAACGGTCGGATCGTCCTGATGGGCGATACATTGGTGCATGAATGGCCCGAGGCCGAGGATCTGGCCGATATCGCGACCCGCGGCGCGCATGTCGCGCGGGGCTTGGGTCTGGACCCCCGCGTGGCGTTCCTGTCCTTCTCGAACTTCGGTTATCCGGTCAGTGAACGCGCGGTGAAAATGGCACATGCGACCGAGGTGCTGGACACGCGCAAGGTTGATTTCGAATACGAGGGCGAAATGACGGTAGACGTCGCGCTCAATCCGGCGCAGGCGGCGAAATTTCCGTTCTCGCGTCTGACGGGTCCGGCGAACGTGCTTGTGGTTCCGGCGCGTCACTCGGCGTCGATCTCGGTGAAGATGTTGCAGGAAATGGCGGGCGCGACGGTGGTTGGTCCCATCCTGACGGGTGTGCCGCAACCGATCCAGATCTGCTCGACCGGATCGTCGGTGAATGACATCCTGAACATGGCGGCCATCGCGGCGGGCCGGTTGGGTCAGGTGAAATAAACCAGGAAGGGGCCGGTCGCTTGGCCGGCCCGTTCTAGCTATCCGAATGTAAAATCATTCGCACCGAGCTCGCTGGGATCGATATTGCGCAATGTGATCGTGCCTGCGCGAAAGCGGATCAGGGTGTGGTTGCCCAGATCCGTGATGGTTAAATCAGCAAACTCATCCGGTCCCGCCATGAAACGGATGATGTCCCCGGCGGGGTCAAAGGCGCGGATGACGTCCTGACCGGAACCTTGCGTGAATACAAAGGTATCCTCTCCCGAGCCGCCGCTCAGGGTGTCCGAACCGGCATCGCCGAACAGATGGTCTTTGTCGGCGCCCCCGAGCAGAAGGTCATTGCCATTGCCTCCGAACAGGTAATCGTCATCCCGATCCCCATCCAGCGTGTCATTGCCGCTGGCACCGGACAATGTGTCTTCGCCTTGGCTGGTAAAAAGATGGTTCGCCAAAGCGTTGCCGTAAATCCGATGATTGCCGTTGCCGCCGAAATAGGCGTTCTCGATCCCCGAGAACGACTTCATGCCATTACCGGTATCCTGCATTCCGCCATGTGAAAGGCTGATCGCACTGCGATCCGGCGAGCGCATGTAAATGGTGTCGATGCCAGCCCCGCCGATGATGGTGTCCTGACCGCTACCTGGAGTGAAGGCGTCATTTCCGTCCCCGCCAGAAAGCCGGTCCGAGCCGCGCCCCGACATCAGGGTATCGTTCCCCGTGCCCCCGTCCAGCCACGAGCGCACGCCCTTGCCCGCGCTCAGAAAGTCGTCGCCGTTCTCGCCGAATAGCCGATCGTTACGATTGCTGCCGTAAATGGTGTCGTTGCCGTTGCCGCCAAACAGCACGTTACGCCGATTGCTGGTCCCCAAGATCCAGTCGTCTCCCGCAAGGCCGTGAATCTGGATAATACTATCCCATGACCCTTCGTGGTCGAACCAAAGATTGTCGTCGCCTTGGGTTCCGAAATGCTTGATGAGCGCCACGGCCTTCTCCTCCGTTTCGGTGAAGATTCGTGGCGATTCTGATCCTCAATGGCCGATCCAACAATTGTCGGTTCGCATATGTCAAAATCGACGACCCGAAGGAAACAGGGTCAGTCGGCCTCGTCGTTCTGAGCCGCGAAACACTCGCCGCGATCTGCCTGACGCTGACGCTCGCGGAAGCGGGCTCGGTCGGCGTCGGAATAGTCCGAGGCGCAGCGATGGCACGACACGCCTTCCTCGTATTCGGGGCGGGTGCGGTCCTCGGCGGCCAAGGGACGGCGGCAGGCATGGCACATGTCGTACACGCCCTGCTTCAGGCCGTGGCCAAGGCTGACGCGCTTGTCGAAGACGAAGCATTCGCCTTGCCACATGCTGTCCTGTTCGGGGACTTCCTCGAGGTATTTCAGGATGCCGCCTTTCAAGTGGAAGACCTCGGAGACACCTTCGCCCAGCAGGAAATTGGTCGATTTCTCGCAGCGGATGCCGCCGGTGCAGAACATGGCGATGCGCTTGTTGTGGAAGCGGTGCGAATTCTCGCGCCACCATTCGGGAAAGTCGCGGAAGGTCCGCGTTCCGGGATCGACAGCGCCGACGAATGTGCCGATCTCGACCTCGTAATCGTTGCGGGTGTCGATCACGGCCACATCCGGATCGCTGATCAGGGCGTTCCAGTCCTGCGCCTCGACATAGCGCCCGACCGAGGCGGTCGGGTCCACATCGGGTTGGCCCATGGTGACGATCTCGCGCTTGAGGCGGACCTTCATGCGGCCGAAGGGCATGGTGCTGGCGGGGCTTTCCTTCCAATCGATATCCGTGCAACCGGGCATGGCGCGGATATGGGCAAGCGCGGCGTCAATTCCGGCGCGGGTGCCCGCGATGGTGCCGTTGATCCCTTCGGGGGCCAAAAGCAGCGTGCCCTTGACGCCGTTGGCGCAGCAGGTCTTGGCCAGCGGCCCTTGCAGGCTTGCGGGATCGGGGAAACGGGTGAAATGGTAAAGCGCGGCTACTATGATCATGGGGCAGGACTTAGACCTGCTGCGGCCCGTGATCAAGTTGTTGGCATTGACGCTCTGTCGGCAGAACCCTACGACAACGTGAAAAGAGGAGGGCGCTGTGGCGAGAACCTTGATCGTCGTCGACATGCAGGTCGACTTTTGTCCCGGAGGCAAGCTGGCCGTCACGGGCGGTGACGAGATCGTTGAACCGATCAACCGGATGATGGCCGATTTCGACAGCGTCATCCTGACGCAGGATTGGCATCCGGCAAACCACAGCAGCTTCGCCGAGAACCATCCCGGCGCGACGCCGTTCTCGTTGAAGCAGATGCCCTATGGCCAGCAGGTTCTGTGGCCTTCGCATTGTGTGATCGGGACGGCCGGTGCGCAATTCCACCCCGATCTGAACCTCGACCGCGCCGAAACCGTCATCCGCAAGGGCTTCCGGCCTGCGATCGACAGTTATTCGGCCTTTTACGAGAATGACTATGCGACTCCGACCGGTTTGACCGGCTATTTGCGGGATCGGTTCCTCGAGGATCTTTATTTCGTCGGACTGGCCCATGATTTCTGCGTGGCATGGTCGGCGATAGACGCGGCGCGCCACGGTTTCCGGGTCAGCGTGATCGAGGATGCGACCCGGGCAATCGACTTGAATAACTCGCGTGAGACGGCTCGCGAGAATATGCGCGAAGCGGGGATCAGCCTGATATGATGACGCCAACTGTCGATATCGCGACTCGGGTCTATAACCACAAATGGAAGATCGACCCGATCGTCCGCTCTCTGATCGACACCGATTTCTACAAGTTGCTGATGTGCCAGTCGGTGTTCCGCAACCGGCCCGACACGAATGTCACCTTCAGCCTGATCAACCGGACCACCCGCATCCGCTTGGCCGATCTGATCGACGAAGGCGAATTGCGCGAGCAGCTGGACTATGTGCGCGGCCTGTCGTTGACGCGCGGCGAAAGCACATGGCTGCGCGGCAACACATTCTACGGCAAGCGCCAGATGTTCCGTCCGGATTTCATGGAGTTTCTCGAGAACCTGCGCCTGCCCGCCTATCATCTGGAAAAGCGTGACGGCCAATATGAACTGACCTTCGAAGGCAAATGGCCCGAGGTCATGCTGTGGGAAATTCCCGCCCTTGCGATCATCATGGAATTGCGGTCGCGCGCTGTCCTGAAGGATCTCGGGCGGTTCGAGCTGCAGGTGCTTTATGCACGCGCCATGACCCGCATCTGGGAAAAAATCGAAAAGCTGCGCGAGCTTGGTCCCGATCTGCGCATTGCGGATTTCGGCACACGGCGGCGGCACAGTTTCCTGTGGCAGGACTGGTGTGCGCAGGCGATGATCGAGGGGCTGGGCGCGCCGCGCTTTACCGGCACCTCGAACTGCCTGATCGCCATGCGTCGCGATATCGAGGCGATCGGCACCAATGCCCATGAACTGCCGATGGTCTATGCCGCTTTGGCCGAAACGGACGAGGAGTTGCGGCAGGCCCCCTATCGCGTCCTTGCCGATTGGCACGAAGAGCATGACGGAAACCTGCGCATGATCCTGCCCGATACCTACGGCACCAAGGGATTTCTGGAGCATGCTCCGGATTGGCTGGCGAAATGGACGGGCATCCGGATCGATTCAGGCGACCCCGCCGAAGGGGCGGAAACGGCAATCTCGTGGTGGAAAAGCCGTGGCGAGGATCCGCGCGACAAGCTGATCATCTTCTCGGACGGATTGGACGTCGCCAAGATGACCGAGCTGTTCCATCGCTTCTCGGGTCGGGTCAAGGTCAGCTTCGGCTGGGGAACGTTGTTGACCAATGATTTCCGTGGGCTGGTGCCGGGTGACGGGCTGGCGCCGTTCTCGCTGGTCTGCAAGGCCGTCGCGGCCGAGGGGAAGCCGACCGTCAAACTGTCGGACAATCCCGAAAAGGCGACGGGTCCCAAGGATCTGATCCAGCGTTACCGGAAAGTCTTCGACGTGGGCCAGCAGCAGCGCATGGACGTTGTCGTGTAAACGAAAAGGCCCGGCGCGATGCCGGGCCTTTCGGTCAAAGCTGGTCGCGCCAGCGGTTCACCAGCGGATAACGCCGATCCAGCCAGAACGCCTTGGTCGAGATGCGCGGGCCGGGGGCGGCCTGATACCGTTTCCATTCGCTGCCATAAAGCAGGGTCTCGACGCGTTTGACCGTTTCGGGGTCGAAGCCTTGGGCCACCAGATCCTTGAGCGCCAGATCCTTCTCGACTAGCCCTTCAAGGATCGCGTCCAGCACCTCATAGGGCGGCAGGCTGTCTTCGTCCTTCTGGTCGGGGCGCAATTCCGCTGAGGGGGGTTTGGTGATGATCTGAGGCGGCACCACTTCTCCGGCCGGACCCATCATCCAGTCGCGGTGGTTTTCATTGCGCCAGCGGCAGGTCTGGAACACGCGTGTCTTGTACAAATCCTTGATCGGATTGTAGCCGCCCGCCATGTCGCCATAGATCGTGGCATAGCCGACCGCGACCTCGGACTTGTTGCCGGTGGTCAGCAGCAGTTCTCCGAACTTGTTGGAAATCGCCATCAGCATGACGCCGCGCAGGCGGGACTGGATGTTTTCCTCGGTCGTGTCGGGTTTCGTGTCCGCCATCAGATGGGCCAGCGCATCGCCGACGGCATCGCGCGCGCCCTCGATATGGACGGTGTCGAGCCGCGCGCCCAGACGGTTCGCGGCATCGGCGGCATCGTCAAGGCTTGCCTGCGAGGTGTATTCGCTGGGCAGCATTACGCAGCGCACGTTTTCCGGCCCGATCGCATCGCTGGCGATCGTCGCAACCAGTGCCGAGTCGATCCCGCCCGACATTCCCAGCACGACCTTTTTGAAACCGGATTTGCGCATGTAGTCGCGCAGACCCTCGGTCATGGCGCGATAATCCTGCTCCCATTCGCCGGGCTGGTGATCCATCCGGCCCGGAACGGCGCGCCAGCCGTCGGGCGTGCGTTCGAAGTCTACATGCTCGATCACCTCGTCGAAGGGCGAAAGCTGCATCACCTTGACCGCGCCGCCATCGGGACCGGGGTTCAGGACAAAACTTGCGCCATCGTAAAGCTGGTCGTCCTGCCCGCCGACCGAGTTCAGATAGACCAGTGGCAGATCGCTTTCGACGACACGCGCGACCATATGGCCCATCCGCAGATCCAGCTTGTTGCGGTGATAGGGGCTGCCATTCGGCACCATCAGGATTTCGGCGCCGGTCTCGGCCAAAGTCTCGGCGACGTCGGGCCACCAGGCGTCCTCGCAGATCGGGCTGCCGATCCGCAGCGGGCCGATGCGATAGGGACCGCTGACCGGACCCTGATCGAACAGGCGCAATTCGTCGAAAAGCTGCTTATGGGGCAGGTCGTGTTTCAGCACACGGGCCGTGACCTTGCCGCCTTCGAGTATCCAGTAGGCATTGTAAAGCTTCGAGCCTTCGGCAAAGGGACCGCCGATCCCGATCGCGGGACCGTCGGCGCAGTCGCGGGCGAGGGTCTCGATCTCGGACATGGCGTCCTGCGTGAAGGCGGGCTTCAGCACCAGATCCTGCGTTTGATAGCCGGTGATGAACATCTCGGGCAGGGCCAGCATGTCGGCTCCGGCTGTCTTGGCCTTTTCCCATGCATCGCGCGCCTTTGCGGCATTACCCGGCAGATCGCCCACCGTGGGATTCAGCTGTCCAAGGGTGATGCGGAACCTGTCGGGCATGGCTCAGTCCTTTCGAATTTTCACGATTTAAATAGGCCACTGCGTGCGAAAGGAAAAGTCGGGCTTTGCGTGCCGCGCGGCCTTGCGGTAAACCGGACCAAAAGAACCAGAATGGCGGAAGGCAGGACCGATGAAGGCAGCCATTGTTGCATGCGCGATGATCCTGACAAGCACTGGCATGGCCAGCGCTCAATCCGTTGTGACCAAGCAATATGACGATGGCGGCGTCTACGAGGGCACGTTCCGCAACGGCAAGCAGCATGGCCGCGGCACCTATCGGCTGCCGTCGGGATATGAATATACCGGCGACTGGGTCGAGGGCGAGATTCTGGGGCAGGGCACCGCGAAATACCCGAACGGCTCGGTCTATGAGGGAACGTTTTCCAAGGGCAAGCCCAATGGCAAAGGCAAGATCACCTATGCCGATGGCGGCACCTTCGAAGGGGATTGGCTGGACGGGCAGATCACCGGACAGGGCAAGGCAACCTATGCCAATGGCTCGGTCTATGAAGGTAGTTTCGTCAACGCCTTGCACGACGGCAAAGGCGTTCTGACCCAGCCGAACGGCTACCGTTACGAAGGGGGCTGGAAGCGCGGCGTCAAAGAAGGGCGCGGCAAGATCACCTATCCTGACGGCGCCACCTTCGAGGGCGAGATGCAGGCCAACCAGCGTGCAGGTCAGGGCAAGCTGATCATGCCGGACGGCTTGACCTATGAAGGCGGCTGGTCTGCGGGACAGATGTCCGGACAGGGCAAGCTGGTCCAACCCTCGGGAGACATCTACGAGGGCCGTTTTGCCGGTGGTCGCCGCGAGGGTAGGGGCGTTGCGACCTATGCTAATGGCGACCGCTACGAGGGCGATTTCCGCGCCGATCGCCGCGCCGGAACCGGAACCTTCACCGGCACCGACGGCTATGTCTATACCGGCGACTGGGTCGATGGCCGGATGGAGGGGCTGGGGCGCATCACCTATCCCGACGGCTCGATTTATGAGGGCGCGTTGCACAACGACATGCCCGAGGGACGCGGGTTGATCACTTATCCCGACGGCGCGAATTACGAGGGCGGCTGGCTCGGGGGCGTGATCGAGGGGCAGGGCGTCGCCAAATATGCCAATGGTCTGGTCTACGAAGGCGGTTTCAAGCGCGGTCGCAACGAGGGTCAGGGCCGCATGACCTATCCCGACGGCTATGTCTATAACGGGGCTTGGCGCGACGGTCAGCGCCACGGGCAGGGGCAGGCGACCTATCCCGATGGCACGACCTATGACGGCTCTTTCGTCGCGGGGATGCGTCAGGGCAAGGGGCGTCTGATCGCCCCCGACGGGTTCCGCTACGAGGGGGGCTGGAACAAAGGCGAAATCGACGGCGAAGGCGTCGCTACCTATGCCAATAGCGACGTCTATACCGGTCATTTCGTCGCCGGTAAGCGGCAGGGCACCGGCGTGATGAAATATGCGACCGGCCAGATTGCGGCGGGCGAATGGCAGGATAACAGCCTTGCCAAGCCGACTCCGGTCGATGGGGTGGCACCTACTGGTGATGCACCTGTGGCTCCGACGCCCGATGCCAACCTGCCCGACGAGCCCATGCAGGACCCGCCGGCCTGATCCGCTTCAGATGATTTCGCTGGATAGGCTTTCGGGCCAATGCGCAAAGGGCAGGACGCGGCCGTCCTCGCGGCTTTGGCGCACCTTCTCCAGATCGACGCGAGCCTTGACCCAGCCGGGACGGTCCATCTCGCCCTCGGCGAGGATGCCGGTTTCCGGCCAGAACCCGTCTGACGGCGCATAGATCGCGGCCGTCCCGCGGTTCTCGTCGATTGCGGGGTTCCAGTCGCAGGTCCCGACGGTCGGCGAGTGGACGACGATGCACTGGCTTTCCAATGCCCGCGCCATTGCGCCGATCCGGACGCGGTTGAAGCCAGCGACGGTGTCGGTGCAGGACGGGGTCAGGATGATCTCGACTCCGGCCTCGGCCAGTTGACGGGCCAGCAACGGAAACTCGCTATCATAGCAGATCAGAACGCCGAGCTTGCCGACCGGCGTGTCAAAGATCCGCAAGCCGGGCGCGCTTTCGACATTCCAGTCCTCGCGCTCGAAGCGGGTCATGATCTGCTTGTCCTGATGTCCGATACGGCCTTCGGGACCAAACAGGACCGCGCGGTTGAATGGCCGGCTGCCTGCGAAGTACGGTCCCGATGCGGCAAGAATGTGGATGCCATGCTGGGCGGCCAGTTCGATGTGCAGCGCGTCTCTGGCCGCCTCGTGTCGGGCGACCTCGTGCAACGAGGCCTCAAGATCGCCAGCGATCTCGCGTCCGCCAAGCGAGGCGAGTTCCATCGCACCGTATTCGGGAAAGACCAGAAGGTCGCAATCGGCCGCGGCCTCGACCCAGCGGGTCAGTTTGGCGCGATAGGCTTCGAAATCGTCGAACCAGTCGAATTTATACGCGGCGGCGGCGATCTTGATTTCTCGTGTCACAGGGTCTTCATCCAGAATTGCAGCGGCTTCTTGGTCGAATCCGGCGCGTCGATGTCCTTCCAATCGAACTCCGCAACGACGCCGGAAAGGGGTTCATACCCTCTTTTGCGCCAGAAGTCATCCAAAGGTCGGTAATCGGCTGGTCGTAGCGGGTGGTCCGTAGGCCGTTGCACGCTGCAAAAGGCGCTGTAGCGCCGCCCCAAGGCCCGCCCTTGCGCCTCGCGCCCGTCGAAAAAGACATGGCCAAGACCCCGACCGCGATAGTCGGGCAGCAAGACCGATTCCGCGCAGTAAAAGATTTCGTCCAGCTGCTCGGGGCGACCGGCAAATGCGGTACGAAAACCTTCGGCATGGTCCTCCATCGGTGCGCCGGTCGCGGCACCGATCATCAACTCGCCGTCATAGGCCGCGACAACGACCGCACCGGGATGCCGATAGGCAGTCAGGTACTCGCGCTCGTGTTCGATGTCGCCATCGTAAAGATAGGGCCAGTCGCGGAAGACCGTAATCCGCAGCCGTGCCAGATCGTCGAGCACGTCCAGAACGGCGTCCCCCGTCAGGATGCGGTTCGAGATCATGCCCCGACCTGCTTCATCCAGTCCGCCAGATTGTAATAGGTGGTCACGCGAGAGATCTTGCCATCGCGGATCGAGAAGAACGTTCCGGCGGGCAGGACATAGGTCTGGCCATTGGCCTCGGGCAGGCCCTCATCCGTCGCAAGATAGGTTCCGTTCACCACGAATTCGGCGGCGGCGCGATCGCCCGCGTCATTGGCAAAAATCACGATATCGGTCAGGTTTTCTCTGTAGCAGCGGGTCATATGCGCGTTGAAGGCGCGGAACAGGTCCTTGCCGTGGCGGATCTTGCCCTCGTTGACGTGATGTTCGATCCCGTCATGCAGATAGGTCAGCATCTCATCGGTGCGACCGGCATTGAATGCGGCGTAATAGGCGGCGATCAGGTCTTTTGTCGTCATGGCGTCCTCATGATTTTCCGGTTTTTAACCCTTGGAGCGGGCGTCGTCACCTGCGTCATTGGGATGAGGACTTTCCCAACCACTTCGTGCTGGTGTAGCCATTGACGGCACATAAATAGGAGCCCGCGCATGTCCTCTGAATCCGAGTCGATGCCCTTCCGTCAGATCGATTGCTTCAAGGCTTATGACGTGCGGGGGCGGCTGGGGATCGAGCTGGATCAGGACGTCGCTTACCGCATCGGCCGTGCCTTTGCGCAGTTGCGCGGCGCGCGCGAGGTTGTGGTCGGTCGTGACAGCCGCGAAACCTCTCCCGAACTGGCCGAGGCGCTGATCCGCGGCCTGAACGATGGCGGTGCCAATGTCCGCGATCTGGGACTGGCAGGCACCGAGGAGATGTATTTCGCGACCGCCCATTATGGCGCGGATGGTGGAATCGAGGTCACGGCTTCGCATAACCCGATTGATTACAACGGGATGAAGCTGGTCGGTCCGGGGGCCGCGCCGCTTGATCCGGATACGGAATTTGCCGATCTGGCCAAACTGGCGCAGTCGGGCGCGTTTACGGCGGCGGAGAAGGGTGCAACCACCTTGTTCCCCGAAGCCCGTGCCGCCTATGCAAGCGCCATCGTCGGTTTCATCGACGTCGCGGCTTTGCGGCCAATGACGATCCTCGTCAACGCGGGGAACGGAACGGCCGGCCCGACCTTTGACGCCATCGCGGCAGAGCTTGAGCGGCGTGGTGCCCCTTTGCGGTTCATCCGGATCAACCACGATCCGGATGCCAGCTTCCCCAACGGCATTCCGAACCCGCTTCTGCCCGAGAACCAGCCGATGACCGCCGATGCCGTTCTGGCGCACGGGGCCGATCTGGGCGTCGCATGGGACGGCGATTTCGATCGCTGCTTCTTTTTCGATGCGCAGGGGCAGTTCATTCCGGGCGAGTACATCGTCGGTCTGCTTGGCACGGCATTCCTTGAAAAACATCCGGGTGAAAAGATCGTCCATGATCCGCGGGTCGTTCTGAACACGCGCGCAATGATCGCCGAGGCTGGCGGTCAGGCCATTCAGGCCCGCACCGGTCATGCCTTTCTGAAACGGGCCATGCGGCAACACGATGCGATCTATGGTGGCGAGATGTCGGCGCACCATTATTTCCGCGGTTTCCATTTCGCCGATAGCGGCATGATCCCTTGGCTTCTGGTTGTCGAATTGCTGTCCCGCAAGGGGCGTACTCTGGCTGATCTGCTGTCGCAGCGGATCGCGGCCTATCCTTCATCCGGCGAAATCAACTTCCGCCTGTCCGATCCCGATGCTTCGATTAAGCGGGTGATGTCGTGCTTTGCCCAGTTGGCTGTTTCCCGTGACGATACCGATGGAATCAGCCTTGAGTTTGCGAACTGGCGTTTCAACCTGCGCCGTTCGAATACCGAACCGGTCGTGCGGCTGAATGTTGAATCGGTGGGAGATGCCGCGCTGGTCACGGCCCGCGCGGCTGAAATCGGGGATCTGCTGAACGGGGGCTGATCAGTCCCCGATCACATCGGGCGGAACGCGCAGGATCGCCTCGTGCATGGCGATGGCCTCGTTGAGGTCGTCGAAGACATGCAACTGGCCGCGATCAAGCACAGCTCCCATCGTGCACATCTGCCGGATCATCGGCATCGAGTGGCTGACCACGATCGCGCCGGAGTTGCTCATCCGCTCGTTGAAGACGCGCTGGGATTTGGCACGAAAATCGGCATCCCCGACGCTGGTCACCTCATCGACCAGATAGGTGTCGAAATAGATGCCCATGCTAGTGCCCATCGCAAGGCGCGAGCGCATGCCCGAAGAATAGCTGCCGAACGGTTGATGGAAGTGCTGCCCAAGATCGGCGAAATCTGCAACGTAATCAATTAGCTCATCGGTATCGACGCCGTAGATACGGGCCACGAAACGAACGTTTTGTGCCCCCGAAAGCTCGGGGTGAAAGCTTCCCGCAAAACCGACGGGCCACGAGATCGTGCCATCGGATACCACCCGACCCGAGGTGGGCGACACCGTGCCAGCAATGATGCGCAGCAGTGTCGACTTGCCCGCGCCATTGCGACCAAGAAGCGCGACCGAGGCCTTGGTGGGAAAGACCGCATTTATTGCATCGGCGACAAGCGTCTTTCGCCCCTTAAGGCGATAGATCTTGGTCAGGTTATCGAGACGGATCATCGCTCAGGAGCGGTCCCGGATGCTGTAATAGACAAGCGCAAGGATCGACCAACCCGCAAGCAACATCCCCGCGACCAAAGCCAGCAACCAAGGACGGTTCGGAACGGTCGAACTTTGCGCCACTTTGGGCTGGATATGCGCGGCCAGATAGCGCGACTTGCGTTGCGCCTCGGCCAAGGCGGTCTCATAGGCGATCCGTGCGGACCGATAGGCCCCTTCGGCAAATTCGCGATCAACCATCAGCTTTTCGTATTCAGCCATGAGTTGCGAATAGCTTTCGCCTTGCGGTCCCTTGCCTTCGGTTCCGAACTTGCTGCGTTCGGTTTCGATCAGCTTCCGGATGGCGTCGATTTTCTGCTGCGACTGGGTGACGCGGTGGTCGGTGGGCTTCGCATTGTCGAGCAGCACGTCATTGGCCACCAAAGCCTCGGCCAGCTTGGCTTGAAGGCCGGCCAGAACTCCCATCTGGCTTTCCAGATCGGCATGGGGATCGACGATCAACGACCGCATGCGGAAATCCGTCATGGCCTGCCGGGTCGTCGTCAACTCCTTGCGCGTCTTTTCCAGTTCGGCAGTCGCAAGCCGCGTTGCGTCTTCGCGTGCGATAGCCGACAGATCGTTGATCTTGTCCGAGCTCTCTTTGAAAACGGCAGCAGCGATCTTCTGCGCGTCCTCGGCCGAAAAGGCGTTTACTTTCAGCGTGATGAGATTGCTGGTCGTATCATACAGAACCTTGACCTGCCGGTCCCAGTAGTCGGTCAGATCCTCGACATGCCCGTCCGGATCAAACGCGAAAACGAAGTCATGCGGCCAGTCGCGCGAGAAGCGGCTGCGCAGGTTCAACTGCTCGTCGATCTTCTCGACCATATCCTGACTGCGGATATATTCGTAAAGAATGTCAGTATCCGAAGCACCCGATCCGCCACCCAACGGGGAAAGTCCGCTCAGCAGGTCGATGGACGGCGTCATATCCTCTTTGCGGACCGAAAAACCGACCGTCGAGACATATTGATCGGTCGCGCGATTCCACAGGTACCACGCCCAAGCAGCCGTCGGCAGGACGACCATGAGAAAGAACGTGACAAGAATGAACCAGTGCCGTGGGCGCACATGAGCCATGGCGACAGGAGGGCGCACCGCCTCGGCGGCCCGGGGCGTGGCAGGAACGGCTGCCGCAGGGCGAACCGCCAATGGCCGGGCCGCACTTGCCGGTTGGGCAAGCGGTCGCACGGGAATGGGTTCGAGTGACGTCTTTGCCGCGATGGAATTCGCGGGAGCGGCCTTGACGACCGAATGGCTCGCATCGACGACTGGTTGCAGCCGGGGGGAGTTCTGGAATGGACGTACGGCCGCAGTTTGCGCGCCTTTGGCGGGCGTCCCCATAGCATCGGATTTCGCGACCGAGGGTGATTGGTCCGCAGTGCGATGAGCTCCGGGCCGGCCGTCACGGTCGGACAGATCTTTGGGATTGTTCACAGCCGTGCAGCTTTCAACAGTTTACCTTTTGGCTGCAGTTGATACATATTGCCATTCTCCAAGGCCAGCCTCTAAGATCAAATGTCCGAGATAAGCCAAAAGCAGCACGCCCCACAAAAACCCGGCAACTCGGGCCCCCGGCTGCGGATGATGAGAATCCTGATCGCGCTGATCTTGCGTGAGATAGCGACAACTTACGGAAAGTCTGCCGGTGGTTATGTCTGGGCGCTGCTTGAACCGGTTCTTGGTATCCTTCTGCTGACCATCGTGTTCAGCATGATGCTCGCACAACCGGCGCTTGGCACGAACTTTCCGCTGTTTTATGCGACCGGTCTGCTGCCTTTCACGATGTATAACGATCTGCAATCGAAGGTTGCCGGGTCTATCCGCTATTCCCGCCCCTTTCTGGCTTACCCGAGCGTGACCTATCTGGATGCCATGCTGGCGCGGGTCATTTTGAATGCGCTGACGCATGCTGTTGTTTTTACGATAGTTGTTGTCGGAATCTTTGTCATCTACCAGCTTCCGGTCGTTGTGCATGTTGGCGAAGTCGCCGAGGGGATGATCATGATCGTCGCCCTCTCGATCGGTGTCGGCACGCTGAACTGCTATCTCATGACAGCGTTTCCGGTTTGGGAGCGGACCTGGGGTATTTTGAACCGGCCGCTGTTCCTCGCGTCAGGGATATTTTTCCTTTATGACGTGATGCCCGCCGAAGCGCAGCGGTTGCTTTGGTATAATCCCGTGCTTCATTGCGTTTCGCAGCTTCGGAAGGGGATTTACCCGATGTATGATGCGAGCTTCATTTCCGCCGAGTATGTCTTTGGCGTGTCGTTTGTCCTGACTGCGATGGGGTTGCTGTTGCTTGTTCGCAACCACCGAAATTTGCTCGAGCGGTGAGGAACTCGGGGTCCGGTTTCGTCGGACCCGTAATAGTTGCTTCGGCCGTCTACAAAAGAAAATCGGATCGAATCAGGTCGGGTATATCGCCGAGGGCAATTCTCAGGTCGGTTTGCCGGTTCCCGTCCAGATCGATTTCGACGACCAGCCCAAGTGCTGCGCTCGTCGAAATCCGCACCTGTCCTGTCCCCGAATACTCGGCTCTGCCAATGAAACTGAGGCCCAGACCTCGCAGATCAATATCATCCATGCCGCGTACGAAATCGGTTACCCGGTCCGTGCTTCGATCAAAATCGGCAGGTGTGGCGAATACAAACAGATCGTGGCCGCTACCCCCTGACAATTGATCCTGCCCTGCGCCGCCCCTGATCCTGTCAGCATTGCGGCCGCCAAAGATCAGGTCGTTTCCGGCCCCCCCGTTCAAAGCGTTGCGCGCACCAGTTCCGTTCGAGTTTCCCCCGTAAATCGTGTCGTTTCCTGCGCCGCCATCGATCTGATCGGAACCGGCTATGCCGTTAATCAGATCGTTCCCTAATCCTCCGAAAATTGTGTCATTTCCTTGGTCGGCGCGAATCCGGTCGTTTCCGTTATCGCCGTAGATTAGATTGTGACCGATACCGGCCTGAACCACGTCGTTTCCGTCGCCGCCAATAAGGGTGTCATTGCCGTAACCTCCCCAGAGGACGTCGTTTCCGCCTTGTCCGGCAATTCGGTCATTATCCGCCCCGCCAAACATGCGATCATCGCCGGTCCCGCCTAGCAGGAGGTCATTTCCCTGATCGCCGTAAAGCACGTCGTGCCCGTCCGACCCTATTAGCGTGTCATTGCCAGTTACCCCGCGAAGGGTGTCAGATCCGGTTCCGGCCTCCAGCCAGTCGTTTCCAGTCCCACCGGCAAGCCAGTCATCACCGGCTTCGCCCCGGATCAGGTCGTTGCCATCGGCCCCTGTCAGCGTGTCGTTTCCGAACCCGCCGAATATGCTGTCATTGCCGCTGCCTCCATCCATCCGGTCCCTGCCAAGACCAGCAGTCAGGCGGTCATTGCCGTTACCCCCGAGGATCGTGTTGTTGCCATATGCGTCGATGATGGCGTCATTTCCATCCTCGCCGTAGGAAATATCGTCGCCCGCTTGCCCTAAAATCCGGTCGTGGTCGGGGCCGCCGAATAGGGTGTCGTTATGGTTCCCCCCCTGCAATTCGTCATTGCCTGCTCCGCCCCTGAGAAGGTCGTTTCCGTCCTCACCCAGTATCTGATCATTGCCAGCCGCGCCGTTGGCGACATCATATCCCGCGCCGGCGCGGATCACGTCGCGACCAATATGGCCCGTCAGAGTGTCCTGCCCCGAATAGCCGAACATGTTCGATCCGAACCGACCGGCCGCAAGCGCGTCGTTTCCTGTGGTCCCGGTCAGTATGGTCCGCATCCCACTGACCTCGTAATGGGCCAGAGCGAACATCGAATTGTCGAAAGCGCGAGAGGAAAGGGTCGTGCCGGTTGATGTCCTGATCTCGATTTCGGTCGTCCCGAACGAGATCAGGATACCGTAGCCCTGCGATCTGAAAGTCAGTTGCGCAATGCTACGGATCATCCCCAGATTGGACAGATCAAGCCGGTCGCTCAATGGGTCGAAATCCGTGATCCTGATCCTGCCATCGATGGCCGAGGCGACGAACAGGTCCGATCCTGCGCCTCCGGTCAACTGTATCGGGCCTGAACCTGCAATCAGGATGTCGTCACCGGCGCCGCCAATGATCGATGAGGTGTTTTCACTTGCCTGCAACAGATCCGAGCCGGATGTTCCGACGTGTTGTCCGGTCTGGGTCAAGCAGGTCTGACCAAGATCGCCGGGATCAAACAGGAATTGTGAAATCCCCCTTTCAGTGCGGGACGAGACAAACACAACGATCCGGCCGTCCATCTCGATAGCCGAGATTGCCGAGACGTCCTGCATCGCGCGGTCATTGGTGTCTTGCAGGGTCGCCAGATGCAGCAAATGACCGTCGGGCTGGATTGTGAAGACGGATATCCCGTCGTCACCGCCACCCGCGATGATGAAGGCTCGGCCGTCCACCATGACGGTTTCGAGGGCCGAAACGCGATTGAAGCGCGTCCCGAGTTCGTCCACCACGTGGTCGGCATGTGTCAGGTTGCCATTGTAGTCGAGACGCAGCACCGTCAGCGATGAACTGATCGCTGAGGCGACGACAACATAAGTCATCCCCCCGACCGTGACGGTTTCGAGATGGGCGGGGGCATTCATACCATAGCCCAGCTCGGCGCGTATGATGCTGGCTTGTCCCAGATTTCCGCTTGCGTTGATCCTTTGAGCGGTGACGAAATTGCCAAGCGCCGAGGCCGACAGCAAAAAGCTCCGGTCACCGACCGAAACAGGCTCGATATCGTCGATCTCGGTTTGCTGAGTGCCCGTGCCCAAGGGCAAATGCGAACGGGAAACCCAATCGATCTCGCCCGAGGCCGAAACGCACCATGTTTCAAGCGACGTGCTGCCGTTTCTGGCGGCGTAAAGAATATTCGCGCCATCGACGTCAACCGAACCCAACAGGGTCACATCTGCCGGAATGCCGCCTGAATTGCGTAGGCTAACTGGATGAGAAAGCGACCCGTTAGAGCCAAGCCCGAACCCATCCAGTCCTGTCGCGCCAAGTCCCGTCCCAAACAGGGTCACTTCGGAGCCAATCGAGACAATCGCGACATTGGGGCTGTCGAAGTAGCTGGCCGAACCGGGATAGGCCTGTGTCGAAAAGATCTGGATGCCCTGGTCAGGTGATCTCAACCGATACGCTGCCAGCCCGCCACCCAGATTATTCGAACTATAAAGATAGTATCCCGAGGGAAGCCGAACGATCTCAAGATCGGTAATGTTCTCTACGAAAAGCGGAAATCGGCCAACATAGGTTGTTACATGACGAATGCTGAGCATGACCTGACCCTGAACCAATTACGAAACTGTCGGGTCAGGTTATGCTTCGCAGCTTAATGAAACCTTGTCTCCAGAGGTCTGAGATCTGCCAAATCAGGGGCAATTTAATCTACTTGGCTTGACTTAATTTCCGGACTGGACCGAACAACTTGCACGGCAGACGACGTGAAGGATACCGTGCGTCAAAGGATGATGACAGGTGAGATCAGATGCAGGTCACGCAGACTTCGCTTGCAGGGGTGTTGATCCTTGAGCCCCGGCGTTTCGGAGATTCTCGCGGGTTTTTCTCGGAAAGCTGGAATCGTAAGACCCTGCGGGAAGCAGGCGTCGAGTTGCCCGAGTTCGTTCAGGACAACCATTCGATGTCCTCGACGGTAGGGACCTTGCGCGGTCTGCATTTCCAGTCGCCGCCACATGCCCAGGGCAAGCTCGTTCGTTGCGGGCGGGGGCGGCTCTTTGATGTCGCTGTCGATATCCGTAAG
>NZ_WMIE01000030.1 GCF_009711225.1 Paracoccus aestuariivivens
GGGCAGCTGCTTGATGGTAGTCAATGACATGTGGCGTATCCTTTTCTCTGCTGAGAACTGACGGCGTCTTGAACACCGCCTTGATATGCCACCCTTCAGGCCATCACCAACTTTCGCCCGTTTCTCCATCGAAGTAAAGGGCCAGCCCATCGGCCTCGATCATATCGGAAAGATCAGGCAGGCGGTTGCGCAGCGCACTCGCGACCTCTGTTCCGCGGCTGGTATCAACCAGCAACTGCGCGATGGTCTGGTGTGCAGCGCGCTCCAGATGCCGCGCTTGCCTGCGCGTCAGCGCGTCGAGATGCATGGCGAAAAACTCGCCGATCATTTCGGCCGCGGCCCGTTCGGCCATGCCCATAACCCTGGGCGTGTAATGGTGACAGGCGATCAGCCCCCATAGTGCGCCATCGATGATGATCGAGACCGACATCGAAGCCGCAACGCCCATATTTCGCAGATATTCGCAATGAATTGGCGAGACGCTGCGCAGATGCGCGTAAGATAGGTCGAGCGGTGTTTCGGTGACAGTTCCTAGCAGTCGTTCTGTCTGGCACGAAGCATCACCAATGACCCTGATCGGATTACGCAGATATAGGGCGCGCGCTTGCTGCGGAATATCCGAGGCAGGAAAATACTGACCGAGGAAGCTTTCCAGATTCTCCCGCTTGGCTTCGCTGACGACCTTACCCGCACCATCCCGACCTAGCGCATAGATCATCACGCGGTCATAGCCGATCTGGGCCTGAATTAGCGCCGCCGCCATCTCTACCAACTCTTCGGGATCCTTCGCGCCATTCAGGCGAGACAGGATGCTGCGCGACAAGCTGAAAACCGCTCCGACCTCGCCAGCGGGTTCGAATTCGATGATGGTGTTGCCATTGAAGCGATGCGCGCTGACATCGAAGGCGCGGCCATTGATCTTCATGGCAAAGATCAAACCGGGTCGGGGACGTGATCCTGCAATTGCGAGGGTGTTCAGTATGCGATGGGCATTTTCATGCCCGATCACCTCGACAATATCCTGACCTATGGGATTGCTAGATAGTCCGAGAGTTTCCACCGCGTTGGCGGAATACTGCACGATTTGGCGGCCCGAATTGTCACATGCAAGCAGGCAACCATGCGGTTGGATGCTGCCCGGAATATGAATAGGCTCTCGATCGCAATTGCTGAGATTGATGGGTTTTCCCACCAGCGAGGCGTCGAAAGCAGGTTGAGATGTCATTGCCTATGCATCGACTTGATAGGCTTGCATTGCAAGCATGAAAATCCGCCTTGCTTCGATAACGGCCTGACCGGTCGCGTCCTCTTGAGCCTCAAGCCATTCCAAAAATGCCGGCCAGCGCCTCTGATCGGCAATCTGCCGCGCCAGATGGCGGGCACCGAAATTTTTGTCCAACCCTAAGACTGCGACCCTACGGGCGATCAGCCGCGCACCGACCGCCGAGCCCTCTGATACATACATCGCAGCTAGTTTTGTGGCGTGGGTGTCAAGAACCAATGGTTGCAGGCAGGCTTTGGCGCTCACCCCCAGATCCTCAAGATCTTGGCGAAGATCGTCAACAAGCTCTAGCGTGGGAAAATCAGTATCGGCAAGAGATGGTTCAAGCGCTGCTCGGAATTGGAATGTGCCGAGCAGGTATCGGGCATAGTCCGAGCAATCGGCCAACGTTCCGATATTCTTATCGAGTACCTCATGTAGATCTCGGGTGCCGAGATAGAGAGTGCGGCGCAGGCTTCCGGCTTTCATGATCTTCCCTGATCGGTTCGGAGCATGAATGCAGCAGAACCACTTGCAGCCGCAAGTTCTGGCTCAACCCGAATCTTGCCGCGTCCGTTAGCTTCCCGCCGTTTAGGGTAAGGCAGTCAACTGTTCGCGTCGAAAATGGGCTGGCGGCTTTTCGCTGAGGGGCTGTAATTACCTCGCAGTTGTGAGGGGCTCTCATGGTGCGATCATTCAGCAGTTAGCCCGCCTCAGCGTCAGAGCGAACAATACGAAGAAGATCAGCGACGTTTGCTGCAGCCTTGTATCGTATCCCTCTCGGCTGGTGTTTCGGGTCGTAGCGGTCAGGCTTCCTCTTCGTCCGCGCGAACTTCGAGATGGCTAACCAGTGCAAATATCGCGGTCCCACCGACGATGTTCCCAAATGTCACAGGTATCAGGAAAATAAAAAGCGCCTCCGGGACCGTGGTCGCGCTCATGAACATGAGATAGGCGACTTCAATGCTTCCGACGATGACATGCGGGAAATCTCCGATCGCAACCAGATAGGTGGCGAGGAAGACAAGCGGCAGTTTTGATGCTTCAAGACCGTGGATCGCCCAGACCATGGTCGCGATCATCCAGCCCGAGACAATACCGCCGGTGAACATCTGTGTCGGAGTTTTCTCCATAAGGTGCCGGCTGATCGAAAGGAACGCCTCGTCCGTCTCAGCGCTGAACAGAGGCAACCATACGAAGACCGCCGCTGCGATCATGCCGCCGATGATATTGCCCGCGAGCACTGTGCCCCAAAGCCGCAAAAGGCGCGCGATATTGCCAAGGCTGGGCCGGCGCAAGACGGGGATCACCGGGGTCACGGTGTTCTCGGTAAAAAGCTGCTGGCCTGCTGCGATGACGAAGATGAAACCAAAGGTGTAGCCAACGGCCTCAATCAGGAAGCCCAGCTCGATCTCGGGCAGGTTGGCCTGAAAAATGCCGCGGGCGACCAGAGACAGGCTCATGGTGATGCCGCCCGCCAGAGCCGACCAGAATAACGCGAAAGCCTCGCGCGAAAGCTCGCGCTCACCCTCGCGGCGCAAGATCTCGTGCACCGCTGCGGCCTTCGAGGGCATGAGTTCCTCGAGTTCTTCCGCAGGTAAGGCCTTAGCGGTTGCGTCAGTCTGGTCTTTTGCCGTTTGCATGGTCCACTCCGCCAAGACCTGTCGGGAAATGACGCTTGCGGGCCGTGAAGGGTTCCAGTGCATTACAGGAATTCTGCTAGGTTCGTATCCGACGTTTTGGTCGCAGCATAGGCTTGCTCCACCGTCATGACACGAAATCGTCATCGGATTATTGCTAAGCTATTTTTACCTACGCGGCCAACGTTTTGCCCTCGTTCGGGGACGAAAATGTCATGAGCGCGAACTGCCCGCGATAAGTTTCTTTGGAACATCGGTTGTCCGTTCCGGTTTTGTCGCCGAAGCAAAAGAACAGAGGAATCAAGATAATGGACAGAATTATCGCCCTTTCTTTGGGTGCGTTCACGCTTGCCTCAAGCACCGGTGTGGCCCTTGCGCAAACGATGGTTACGACCACGACAGAGCCGGTTGTTGTGACTCAACAGAAAGTGGAGCCTGGTCAGAATACCACGGGCGGCGGCGCCGCCAGCGGTGCAACGACCGGAGCGATTGCTGGTGCTGTTGTCGGTGGCCCGGTCGGGGCTGCGGTCGGCGGTGTCGTCGGCGCAGTTGCAGGCGACGTTGCTGAAGATGCAATGACACCCGAGACCCGCACTTATGTGCTGGAAAACCACATCCAGTCGGTTCCGGTGCAGGGGCAGGTCGTCGTCGGCACACAATTACCGCAGACCGTCGAGATTCAGCAGATCCCGAATTCGGAATATCGGTATGTCTATGTCAACGAGCAGCCGGTGATTGTCGATCCGACCAGCCGCAAGGTCGTGCAGATCGTTCAGTAATAGCGATGCGAACCTCGAAAGGAGGATAGCTGGTCGCTGCTACTGAATTTTTCACACATTCGCAATCAATGGAGAACATCACTCATGAACTGGGACATCATCGAAGGAAAATGGGATCAGGTCAAAGGTTCGATCAAAGAACAGTGGGGCAACCTGACTGACGATGAACTGACCGAGATTGCCGGCAAGAAGGATAAACTGGCCGGCAAGCTTCAGGAAAAATATGGCTGGACCAAGGAAGAGGCGGAACAGCATATGGACGACTTCGTACGCGAACGGACTTGATCGCACTTGCCACTAAAGAAAGCCCCCGCTGTCGCGGGGGCTTTTTCGTTTGCGCCAGACTCCAGCTTACGGATCAGCGGCTAGGCAGTTCGAGAGATTGGCCCGGGTGATCCTGCGCGGAAGGGTGATGGCTCAGTGCAGGTTACGACGGTGATCATTTTGACGAGCAGTTGCCAATAACAGTTGATGGGCCGTCGCAAACCATCAGCCAATCTAATCCCGCTGGTCGAGGTGATCTCGACCAGCACCCGGATCACTCGCTCAGGGCATAGGCAATTACATAGTCGCCGGGTTTTGTCCCGATCGAGCCGTGACCGCCCGCTACGATGACAACATATTGCCTGCCGTCGACCTCGTAGCTCATCGGGGTGGATTGCCCTCCGGCGGGCAGGCGCGCCTGCCAGAGCTGCTTGCCCGAGGTCAGGTCATAGCCACGCAGGTAATCATCCACGGCGGCGGCAAGGAAGGCCACGCCCCCTTTGGTGATGATCGGCCCTCCAATTCCCGGCACGCCCAGCTTGATCGGTAGGGGCAGGGCGGTCATGTCGCGCACGGTTCCGTTCTTGTGCTTCCACGCGATCTGGCCGTTGGTCAGGTCGGCACCCGCAACATAGCCCCAAGGTGGTGATTGGCAGGGAATGCCCAGCGGCCCAAGGAACGGACCCATGACCACGCCATAGGGTGCGCCCTCGTTACGGTTCAGGCCCTGTTCGCTGGCGGTCGCCCCAGCCTCTTTTGGGGGGATATCAGCGCGCGGTACAAGACGCGAGGTGAAGGCGAGATAGGTCGGCATACCGAACATCACTTGCCGCTCGGGATCGACAGCAATGCTGCCCCAATTGAAGACGCCAAAATTCCCCGGATAAACGATGGTCCCTTTTAGCGAAGGCGGGGTGTAGCGGCCTTCGTAATTCATCCGATTCATGTCGATGCGACACATCAATTGGTCAAAGATCGTGATGCCCCACATATCCCGTTCACGCAGCGGAGCGGGCTTGAAGGACAGGGCCGAGGTCGGTTGCGTCGGGGCGGTGAAATCCTCGGGGATCGCGCCCGAAGGGGCGGGTTCTTCGGTCACGGGCAGGATCGGCTGACCGGTCTCGCGGTTCAAGACATAGATATCGCCCTGCTTGGTCGGGCCGACCAAGGCGGGTTGGGTCTGTCCGTTAATTGTTAGGTCGATCAACACCGGCTGAGCGGGCACATCCATGTCCCAAAGATCGTGATGCACGGTCTGGAAGACCCATTGCTGCTGACCGGTGGCTACATCAAGTGCCACGATGGACGAGGAATGTTTCTCAACCGCTTCGGATCGCCCCATGCCCAATTGGTCGGGAACCTGATTGCCCAACGGGATAAAAACCAGACCGCGTTCGGCATCGACCGAAAAGACCGACCAGCTATTGGGGCTGTTCGCGGTATATTTCTCGCCGCCTGAGACATCTATAGGGGTGGTGTCATCCGGGTTACCGCTGTCCCAGTTCCACAGCAATTCGCCGCTGGCGATGTCATAGGCGCGGATCACACCCGATTGCGAAAAGATCGAGAAGTTGTCGTTCACCGCGCCGCCGATGATCAGTTTGCCGTCGACCGCGACCGGCGGAGAGGTCGAGTAATAGTAACCTGCGGGATTGTAAGGCATCCCGGCTTCAAGGTGCAGAACGCCACGTTCGGCGAAGCTTTCACAGGGCTGCCCGGTCTCGGCGTTGAGCGCGATAAGGCGGGCATCGGCGGTCGGAAGGTAAACCCGCGTCGGGCATTCCCGCGTCGCCTCGGCGATAGCGGGCGACGAGGAGGGCATATCACCCATGTTCCAATAGGTCACACCACGGCAGGTCTGGTGTTGGCGGTCGGGGTTCATGCCGGAATTGGCGTCATAGCGCCAGATTTCCTTGCCGCTAACCGCATCGAGCGCAATCGCAATGTTGTGGGGCGTGCAAATGTACAGTCGCCCGCCGATCTTGAGCGGTGTCACCTGATAGGTCGTCTCGCCGACGTCATCGGCCCGCTTCACATCGCCGGTCTGATAGCGCCAAACCTCGCGCAGATTGCTGACATTAGCGGGGGTGATCTGTTCCAGAGGAGAATAGCGCTGTCCGAAATGGGTGCGGCCGTATTGGTGCCAGTCGCCTGAGGCCATATCGTTGCCAAGGGCCGGGGAATTGCTCGCTTTGGCGGTCGGAAGTTCTCCGGGAATATCGTGCGGGTCCTGCAGCATCGCGTAGCCCGCGACGCCGATCGAGGCCACGACGGCCAAGCCGATCCCCAACCCGCTGGGAGGGACGCTAATATAGCCATCGATCAGCCGACCGGTCAGGCGTTCTCGGAAGGCGGGCAGCATAAGCCAAATCGCCATCAGAACTGGCACGCCCCCACGCGGTGCGAGCTGCCACCAGTCGAAGCCGACTTCCCAGACCGCCCAAAGTAACCAAAGAACGATGGTGATGGCAAAAAGACCAAGTGCGCGGCGATCCTTGCGAAAGATCAAGCCTGCCGTGACCAGCGTGGCGATCCCAAGCAAAGCATAGGCGGGGCTACCTCCAAGCCAGATCAGCCAGGCCCCAAGCCCTACCAATGCAAGGCCGATCAGTGAAAAAGCAATTCCGGTGGTGGCTATAATCATCGTCCTGCCATTTTTGATGGAGGGTTACTGTTGGATGGCGTGCGGATTGCCGCTGCTCGGTGGCGCTTCGGGCGGCCCGGAGTCCGAGCGCATGGATAGAATCATCACGATAAAAAGCATGGCAGCAAAAGCCGCTGCGATAACGAAAGCCTTCATTTCTTCACCGGCTCGTTGTTTAGTCGAGAAGTGAACGTGGATAAGACGGCGGTCGTTCCCCGGAAGCTCGCAAATTCGAGAGGGTATTCTTCGACAGGGTATTCTTCGACCTTCAAATGTTTAGCGGAGCGCTACGCGGAACTCTCTGACGAGTTCGTGGGGTTGTCCCCCCCTACAGACGGTTCACTGGTAATGTAAGACTCGATGGAGTGAGGGATCTCGCAATCCGGTAGACAATCCCTCGTAATTATGAAGGTGAATGACCGCCAGCGATGGCGAAGGCGGATGTGGCGAAATGATAGCGGGGGAGGACCCGTCAACAGTTCAGCCAAGATTCCCAAAAATTAAGTAAGCGACGACCTATCGAGAGGCCAAAAGTATGTGCAGGTTTCATCAGCAAAGGTCCGCATCATCCGCTGCACCTGCTGCACCTGCAAAGCTCAGACCATGCTGCCGCTTGTCGGACTGTCGGCGAAGAGCCAGAATTTGCCAGCCGTTCCTTGTCGGTCCAATGGCAAACAACGGGCGCGGTCTTTAAACGATCCTGACGCATCCGCGATGGGAACACGGAACGACTCGGCGAGTACATGATACCATTCGCCGCGTCGGATCAGCCGAAGTCTGGGTGGGATAGGTGGACAGGAGGCAAAACCATGTCCAACGACCTTCTTCCTGCGCTGCGACCCGAACGGCCCGCCTGGAACCGGGGCCGCATCATCGGTCAGAAACGCCCTCTGCTGCCGAAACACGTCTGGTCGATCCGCGTGCGTCTGGAGATGGCAGGCAACAAGCGCGATCTGGCGCTGTTCAACCTGGCCGTAGATAGCAAACTGCGCGGCTGCGACCTGGTCCGCTTGAAAGTCCGCGATGTCTTCTCCGCAGGGCGAGTAAAGGAGCGCGCATCGGTTACCCAAAGCAAAACTGGCAAGCCAGTCCGCTTTGAAATCACCGAGACGACGCGTCAGTCCCTTGAGCACTGGATCGCAGATCCCGAGATGCTCGGCCTTGAGTATTTATGGCCCACTCGTCTGCACCACAGCTTGCATCTGTCGACTCGACAATATGCGCGGATCCTGCGCGAATGGGTGATGTCGATCGGATTGGAACCAAGTGCATATGGCACCCATTCGATGCGCCGAACGAAAGTGGCCCAGATCTACAAGAATACGGGAAACTTGCGGGCGGTGCAGCTTCTGCTTGGCCACACTAAGATGGACAGCACTGTTCGCTATCTTGGTGTTGATCTTGATGACGCACTCGCGTTGTCTGAAGGGACCGATCTGTAAACAGAACACCGGCCGACAAGAACCTTGCTGGCCGGCCCATCGCTGACGCTCGGCCGCTCAACATGTTGGGCGGTCGAATTCATCAATCCTGCCATTCAAAACGGGCGCATCGAAACCAGGCGAGATAGTCGCGTTGAGAACTTGGCGCCACGCCGGCCTCCATAGCTGCGCAATCTGTTTCCGCGAGTTGGGGCCTACCGTTTTGCCCGTGCATCAGTCCTATACCAACCGGTCGAAGCCCGAGTATTGCGGGAGACGGCAACCCGCGCGGCGGCCTCCTCTTGGGATTCCGGACCGATATAGGCTTCGAGGGAGGCATCAGCGCGGCGGAATGGGATAACCTGCGCCAGAGGCATGCCTTTTTCCAGCGCATAGAGCCCGTCGGAAGCAGTCGCAAAAAAGGGGAAATGCACTGGTGCGCGATACGTGTCGGTATCAACGATGCCCGCGACGATCTCGAAAATGCCGTTCGGTCGGTTCATGGGTGCAATGAACAGGCAGGAATAGCCCGGCGGTGTCACAATGGTCCAGAAACTGTGAAATTTGCGTGGTGGGCGTGGCCCGTTCTTGCCCTGCCAAGGATGCCCCGCGACTTGATGTTCTCCGTGGTTCGACATCATCGCACGATCGAAATCCCAGGCCCCGACGACTTCAGTACCACCATTTGCTATTTCGAGACGGATGCTTGCCGCCAAAGGCAGGATCCAGCCGGTACTCATCGCGTCCAGAAACGGCATGCAGCGCTTGACCGTCAAGCCGGTGTCGTTCAGCCCGTAATGCTCGCTATCAACCGCAGGAAGTTTGCGAAACCAATCGGGCAGATGGCGCTGTGCGGGGAACGGGCGAGCGATCACTGCCTCGTCGTCCGGTTCGCAAAGAAAGCGGATCTCGGGCTCGGATGGTTTCGCGGGACGTTTGCGAAAGAACATGTGGCGGGCCTTCAGCAACGAACAGGATGACGCGATCTACTCACGGAAAAGGGCCACCGAAGCGGCCCCGGACTGGATTGGCGGTAAGCCTGCCTCAGATCAATCGTCGTCATCATCGTCATCGCTTGAATTCGACGAACTGTTGCTAGAGCTATTCGAGCTGGAGTTGTTCGAACTATTCGAACTCGAATTGCTCGAACTGTTGCGGTTTGAATTCGAGGAACTGTTTGAACTGGAATTTGACGAGCTGTTGTTGGAGCTGTTCGAGCTTGAGTTGCTCGAGCTGTTGCGGTTCGAGTTGGAAGAACTGTTCGAGCTGGAATTCGACGAACTGTTGCTGGAACTGTTCGAGTTCGAGTCGCTCGAACTGTTGCGGTTCGAGTTGGAAGAACTGTTCGAGCTGGAATTCGACGAACTGTTGCTGGAACTGTTCGAGTTCGAGTCGCTCGAACTGTTGCGGTTTGAGTTCGATGAACGATTTGAACTGGAATTGGATGAGCTATCGTCGGACCTGTTCGAACTCGAGTTTCTTGAGCTATTGCGGTTCGAGTTGGATGCGCTCGCAGCCCGATCCGACCGGTTTTCCAAAAGCTTTCCGCTCCGGCCATCATAGACGAGCTCGATGCCCTGGTTTCCGCGCCGCGCGCGCACTTCGATGCGGCCATCATCCTTGTCGATCCGGATTCTCTCGAAGCCCTGATCGCGCAACTGCGATCTGATCTGTTGTTCCGCGCTCTGTGCCATTGCGCCGCCCGCCGCAAAAGCGAACACGATCGCCATGCTGATGGTCTTCATCTGCCTCTCCTTTTGGCCGTGCCTCCGATATCCGGTGACGTCGCCGCATATGTGCAAGGCATCCTAACCCTACCCGGCGAACGAGCATGTCGCAGGACCTTCAGCAAGCACTGGGGGCGAAGACGGGGTGTTTCTTCGAGAATTCTAATCTTTCTCTAACCCATGGCTAATCTTGGATGTGCTGCATTCTAGAACCCGATGCCTGGATTATTGCGGCAGATCTGCGTCGCCCATTGGTGGCTGGCCTGCAAAACTGTGGATGTGCAATAGAATGACACGGCGATATGCCCGACACATGTCCATGACATAGCTGCCGTATAAACTTGCCTCTTGACCCGCCGCTGGTTGGCTCTCACTGCGAACGGCTCCGCAACCCTAGCAGTTTGGGGTATGATCGACTTTCTACCCGTGGGAAGAATAACAGACACAATCTGATTGCTCCGATAGGCAACAATCGTACGTTTTGGGGAGCCGCATGGCCAATTGGTTTATAACTGGCATTTCTCGAGGTTTGGGCTTGGCGTTGGCAAAGGTGCTCTTGGCCGAGGGGCATCGTGTCGTCGGAACTGTAAGAGGTGGCCTGCCCCCGATCGGGCCGTCAGTTGGAACGCTCCGAGTGCTGCTCGCAGATATGGCCGATGGAACCAGCGTTGAGGCTGCGGTGCATGAGGCATTTCGGGAGTTGGGCCGGATTGATGTCATCGTCAACAATGCCGGATACGGGCTTCTGGGTGCCGTTGAAGCCTCGACCGAGGACGAATTGCGACACCTCTTCGAGGTGGACGTGTTCGCGCCGATCCGTGTCGCACGCGTAGCTCTGCCCTATCTCCGCGAACAAGGTTCGGGCCATATCATCAACATCACCTCAATCGCGGGACGCGCACCCGGGCCGGGCATAGCGCTTTACGCCGCCGCGAAACATGCAATGGAAGGGTTTTCGATTTCGCTGGCTCAGGAGGTTGCGCCGCTCGGCATTCGCGTGACCGCCCTGGCCCCGGGCCAGTTCAGAACGGATTTTCTGGCTGATAGCTCGATCAGCATCAGCGCCAAGGAAGATCCGGCCTATGGCCCGAGTGTCGGCGCGACGCTTTCGGCCTTGTCGCAAATCAGCCACAATCAATTGGGCGACCCGGAACTGGCCGCCGCCGCAATCCTCGCGATGGCCAAGGCCGAGATCCCGCCCATGCGCCTTTTGCTCGGCAGCGATGCAGCCAAGCGCGCCCGCGCCAGAGCTGACGCGGACGCTCAGGAGATGGAATTGTGGTCCGATCTCACGGACAGTACGGATTTTAGGTTGTGACGGATCTAGCTTGTATGTGTCGGCGCGCTCGGAGCCTCGCGCTAGGCAAGTGGTTCCCTTCGGCGCGACAGACTCCTCCATCGTGCAATCTTCGCTGGTCGTTGAACGACAGATTAAAGTTTGATGTCCGGCGAAGGTCGCCATCATTCAAGCTTGATCGACATTGAGTGATGTTCATGCGCGGCCTGCCTTGCACCCTTGGCGAGCCGCAGGCCGAGGGTGAGGTGGCAATGGGCATCCCCGCCTCCTATGGCAAGAAGCCCGAAGGTAAAGGCAACATCCTCGCCTGCGACAATCTGGATATCCCGAATGCGGAAGCAATCGGGACCCGGTGGGTCGTGATTAAGAAGCATCTGCCAGCTTGCCTCGTAAGCCGCGATCCCGACTGATTGGATCGGATCGGGCACGTCATACATGACGATGTCGTCGGTCCGGTTTTGCAGCACGCGCGGGATGTCTCCCCTGCAGATCGCATCGGTCCAACCATCGACCAAAGCGCGAATTTCCTGTTCGCTGCAATCACGGGTCATCCGTCCATTCCCCAATATGGATTGTCCGGTCAGGTGCAAGCGATCCAAGGAACGCTGTGTCGTGACTAATGACCATCACCGCACCGTCAAAGGCAGTCAACGCAGCCTCCAATGCAGTCATGCCGTCCAGATCAAGGTGATTGGTCGGCTCATCCAGTACCAGAAATTTCGGCGGCGGCGTGGCCCCAAGCGTACACGCTAGACCGGCGCGCAGACGCTCACCCCCGCTCAATTCGCCCGCGTAACGCAAGGCATCCGCCGCACGGAAACCAAACCGGGCCAGGGCGGTATGGGCCATATGCGCGTCCGCCGCCAAGTTCAGGTGTAGGAAATTGTCGCGCAGGGTGCGGGCCGGATCGAGCAATCCGACATGCTGATCGAGCAACGCAAACGGCACCATCAGTTCCACCTGTCCAGATTGCGGTGCGATCTGCCCGGTGATGATCTTCAGGAGCGTGGTCTTCCCGCTGCCGTTCGGCCCGGCAATGACAATGCGTTCGGGACCAGTAACCGTCAGCGACAGATCGTGGATCACAGGTCGGTCGCGAGCGTAGCCACCGCTCACGCCATCCAGCCGCAGAATCGTACTGCCGGGGGTAAGGCCTGTCGGGGGTATGTCCATGCGCAGCGGATGTAGGATTTCAATCTTTTCTCGCGCGGTAGACAATGCCTCCTCTGCCGCCACGCACCGAGCATCGCGCAGGCGCGCACCTGCGCCACCCGAGGCTTCGGCCCGGTTCCTGGCGGCATCCATCAGGATTTTCGGCTGATCACCTCTGGCCCGGGCCCGGTGCCCGGCACTGTCCTTGCGTGCCTTGCGTTCAGTCGCCTGTTGCGTGCGCCGCGCCGCATCCGAGATCGTCTTTTCCGCGAGTGCAAGGTCGCGCGCCACAGCGTCTAGTTCAATATCCTTGCGTTGCCGGAAGGCGCTATACTTCCCGCCATATCGGGTCGCCCCAACTGAAGTCAGCTCGACGATAGCGTCCATTTCCTCCAGAAGTTCACGATCATGGCTGACGACGATGGCCCCTCCCGTCCAACCGCGGATGAGGTCGATCACTGCTCTGCGCCCGTCACGGTCGAGATTGTTCGTAGGCTCGTCCAGCAGCAGGAATTCCGGCTCCGCGAGGATCAAGGCTGCAAGTGCCGCACGGCTACGCTGTCCACCGGAGAGTGTCACAAGCGGTGTATGCGGCTCGGTGGACAGACCGCAGCGCAAAAGTGCGGCCTCGATCCGCGCGCGCAATGTCCAGTCGGCTTCGGCCAGTTCATCGGCCTCCGCAAGTCCCGCGTCGGCCCGATCCAGCAGATTGAGCGCGCGGCGGACTCCGAACAAGTCGGCAATGGTGTCCTCAGGATGTGCAACCACATCCTGTCGCATGATCGCTACGGAACCGGAAATCTGCACCTGGCCCGAAGCGGGACATAAATCTCCTGAAATCAGGCGCAGAAGCGTGCTTTTGCCGGAGCCATTGCGTCCAACGATTCCGGTCCGTTCCGGACCGAAGGTCAGATTGAGGTTAGTGAAAAGCGGCGTGCCGTCAGGTGTGGACCAAGACAGGCCGGACAGAGGAATGGATGCAGGCATGGGGATTAACTTCTCGCAGCGAAACCGAGGGGGCTAAGGCGGCGAGGTTCAGATCCATGGCGAAAGTTTCTCCGGTAGAAGGTGACTTGGAGGTAATGGTCGCCCGGCGGCTTTGCAAGCCGGGAGCCAATGTCAGCCTAGATTTCGAAATGACCTGATACGGCAGCGCTTCGTCTTGCCGAGAGTCGGGGACCCACTCAGGCCGTGCGCGGCGAAATCCTTGATGAGTTGGCTGCGATATGCGCGGAGCTGCCGATGATCAGACTTGCGTTTGGCGGCGGAAACTCTATCCGTTACACCAGTTTTAGAAGGCAAGAGTCGCGATGAAGTCAGCGGTCCGAACAATCTGAATAACGCCCCGCGCTAAAGTCGGGGCAGTTGCGCGCCGCAATCTGCGGCCGCGCTCTGTTTGCGTGTGCGCAGACAAGCCAATCATTCAGAGGTTTCAAATGGAAAACTACTTCGCGAGCCCATTCCGCGGCATCACCTTGGACAAACAGGTTACCAACCCAAATATCGTGGTCGGGCGATTTAGCTACTACTCAGGCTATTATCATGGTCATAACTTCGATGACTGCGCCCGCTACCTTCTGCCGGATGCGGGCGTGGACCGACTGATAGTTGGTAGTTTTTGCTCAATCGGGTCAGGCGCGACCTTCATCATGGCGGGCAACCAAGGCCATAGAAATGACTGGATCAGCACGTTTCCATTCTACTGGATGTCCGAAGTTCCGGCATTCGAGGGCGCTGTAAACGGCTTCCGTCCGGCTGGTGACACCGTCGTCGGAAATGATGTTTGGATCGGATCAGAAGCGATTGTAATGCCGGGCGTCAAGATCGGCGATGGAGCTGTGATCGGCACGCGCGCTGTGGTGACGCGTGATGTCGAGCCTTACACCATCGTCGGGGGAAACCCGGCAAAGGAGATCCGAAAGCGCTTTAGCGAGCACCATATCGATCTCTTGCTGGAATTGCGGTGGTGGGATTGGTCTGAAGACCGCCTACACGTCGCGATGCCCATTTTGACAAGCGGCGATATTGAAGCCTTATACGGACATTGGAAAGCCCATCTCCGCACCGTGTAGACCTAAGCACTCTCCATACGCCCTATGGTGAGTGCCCACGACGGGCCACATCGGGCTCGAAACAAAGTGGCGCACTAAATCTTCTGACCGCCAGGCCCGAGGACAAACATAAGGCGACAGGGGCGGGCCAGCACGGTTTGTAGACCGTCATGAATGTTGCGCAGCATCTTTCCGGACAGCCGCCGTTCATACTCAACGCAGCGGGCGCCAAACGTATTGTCGCGAAAGGCTTCGATCAACCTGCTGAAGCTTTTCCCATCCAAAAACTGCAATCAATCTCCGGATCGCCTCACTCGTAATAATTGTACATCCAGAAAGGTCATGCCTACCTATCGGTCGTTCAACGCGGCAGTCGTTCCTCCCGGGATCATTTTTTTCCTCCTCAACCAAGTTTGAGCATCCACCCTGATCAGGGGTGGAGCCAAGCCAACCGTTTCGCACTCGGGCTCCATCTGGAAAGATCAGGGCAGTGCCAGTTAGTGTCCGAGTTGGTGGTGTAATTTCCTCGGCTCTGCCGGTGTGCCCCGGGGTGGCCATCGAGGTGTAGGATCGAGGTGGAGTTTCGACGCTTCAACCACGGACCATACGGAGCCCCCGATGACCAAGACCAGCATGGACCTGTCCGAGCTTCTGGCAAAGCACGATCAGGGAGACCTTCTGCGCAGCATCGCCGAAGCGGTGCTACAACTAATTATGGAAGCCGATGTTGACGGCCTGATTGGTGCCGGTCGACACGAACGTAGTGGCGAGCGCACGACTTGGCGCAACGGGTATCGAGAGCGCGCTCTCGATACCCGTTTGGGCACGCTGAACCTGAAGGTGCCGAAGCTGCGGCAGGGCAGCTATTTCCCCGGCTTCCTTGAGGCCCGCAAAACCTCCGAACAGGCGCTGGTGGCCGTGATCCAGGAGGCTTGGATCGGCGGAGTATCGACGCGCCGTGTCGACGACCTCGTCCAGGCGATGGGGCTGAGCGGGATCTCGAAGAGCACGGTGTCCAAGCTCTGCAAGGATATCGATGAGCGGGTCGGTGAATTCTTGAACCGGCCCCTCACCGGCGAGTGGCCCTATGTCTGGCTCGATGCCACCTATCTCAAGCAGCGCCAAGGCGGTCGGATAGTGTCGGTCGCGGCCATAATCGCTGTCGCCGCCAATACCGAAGGGCGCCGGGAGATTATTGGCCTGGGCATCGGCCCTTCAGAGGCAGAAACCTTCTGGACCGATTTCCTGCGCTCGCTGCGTGCCCGCGGACTGGGCGGGGTAAGGCTGGTCATCAGCGATGCCCATAGCGGCCTGAAAGCCGCCATTTCTCGCGTGTTCGAGGCGACCTGGCAGCGCTGCCGGGTGCATTGGATGCGCAACGCCCTGGCGCATGTCTCCAAAGGCCAGCACACGGTCGTGGCCGCCGCGATCCGTCAGGCTTTTGACCAGCCCGATCGAACCCATGCCTCGGAAACTTGGCGCAAGGTGGCCGAGCAAGTGCGCCCACGATGGCCTAAGCTCGCGGACCTCATGGACGAAAGCGAAAATGACGTGCTCGCCTACATGACCTTCCCTCGACAGCACCGCACCAAGCTACACAGCACCAATCCTATCGAGCGCCTGAACAAGGAGGTGAAACGCCGCGCCGATGTCGTCGGCATCTTTCCGAACGAGGCCTCGATCATGCGCCTCATCGGCGCAGTGCTCTTTGAACAGAACGATGAATGGCAAACAGCCAGCCGATACATGATGGTCGAGGCCTTCGCCCAGATCGACAAAGAGGAGATCGACCCAATACTCAGCATTACCACGAAAGCCGCCTGATCATGATCTCAGGCCACCCCGAAAATTACACCACGTTGACGGACGCGACCCAGTGCCAGATCCTGTAGGATATCGGTCGCCTTGTGATCAGGATCTACCCCTTCGATCAGAAAGACCTCGCCCTCGGCACCCTGTCTGCGTAGGGGCAGAATGGCCTGATAAGACGCCGATCCATACCAACTCCGCGCGGCTTCGAGGTCGGGAAAGGCGATAACGATCAGATCATCGGTGAAACTGCCCTCGAGTTCATGTTTCGGCCCGCCATGAATGATGAAACGCCCGCCAAATCCGGCAAGCGTAGCGTCGATGCGGTGCAGATAGTCGATAACCCCCGTGTTCATGGTAATATTGCGCAGATGTCCGATGGCGTAAGCGGTCATGGTCCAGCCTTTCGATTGAGGCCCGCAAAGTCGGGCGATCCAGCCATTCTTGTGGCATCAATGACTGTCGTCGATTACCTCAGAGGTAATGGTCAATTTGCACGGACCGCGATCAGGTGGGGCATGAGTTCGGAAGAACAGAGCATCGGCGATATGTTGCGCGACTGGCGTCAGAGGCGACGGTGCAGCCAGCTTGCGCTTGCCCTGGAGGCTGAGATTTCCCAGCGCCATCTGAGCTTTCTCGAAACCGGCCGCGCCTTGCCCAGCCGGGAGATGCTCATGCGCCTCGCGGATTCCCTGGACATGCCGCCCCGAGCGCGCAACGCGATGTTGCTGGCGGCCGGTTTTGCGCCCGTCCATGTCGAAAGATCGCTTTCCTCGCCCGAACTCACAGCCGCGCGCGAAGCCATCGATCGCATCCTGCAAGGCCATGAACCCTATCCGGCATTGGCCGTAGACCGAATTTGGACGCTGCTTTCAGCAAACAAAGCGGTCGGCCTGCTCACCCAAGGCGTGTCACCGAGCCTGCTTGCGGGCGAGGTGAACGTGCTGCGCCTTAGCCTGCATCCCGAGGGACTAGCCCCGCGCATTGTCAATTACCGGGAATGGCGCGCGCATATCCTGCTGCGGCTGGGACATGATATCGGACGTTCGGCTGACCCAAAGTTGATCGCGCTGTCGGACGAGTTGAAATCCTATCCCGTTCCACCCCAGGCGATGGCCCAGCGGCACAAAATGGTGCAACCGAGCATCGCGATTCCCCTCATCCTCGCAAGCGATCACGGTGCGCTGGAGTTCATTAGCACGACGACTGTCTTTGGCACTGCGATCGACATCACGCTGGCCGAGATCGTGATCGAAAGCTTCTTCCCGGCCAATGCAGCAACTGCGGTGGCCATGCAGAAGCTTTCGTGATCAAGATGGTCCGACCGGCGCCAAATGCCCCCGATTGGCCAGTTCCAGATAACCAAGACAGGCACGCGGCAATTCCCGCCGCATCCGCGCCAGATCGTCGGGATCAGCCCCTGCCTCCATCACGGCACGCACCGATCCGCCCATCAAAGCCGCCAACATGAAGGCGGTCGAGGACGGATCATCGAAATGCGCATCCGGCGCCGAAATCAGAAGCTGCTCAAGTGCCTCGACCATGCGCCGGGTGCATTGCAGGATCGGCTCCGAGATATCGAACTCGGCGGCAATGCCATAGATCGCGCGCGAGGCGGTCAGATCGGCCATCTTGGCATCCAGCCAGGCCTGGGCGATCCCTTGCGCGATCTCCGTTAGGTTCCTACCCGCGAGTTCTGCCACCGCAAGCCGCATCGCCTCTTCGATCATCCCCAGCTTGCGTTCGACGATCGCAAAAAGCAGCGCCTCCTTGTGCGGATAATATTGGTACATCGTGCCGACCGAGACCCCGGCCCGTTGGGCCACCCGCGTCGTGGTCAGCTGGGCCGGACCCGAGGCCAGCAAAACCTGAATCGTCGCTGTGTGAATCGCCTCGACCGTGGCGGCCGAACGGGACTGAACCGGCTTTTTCCGGGGCTTTAACCCGGCAGGCTGGGGGCGGCTCATATGCGAATACCGAAACTGAAGGATCATTCATATATTGGGGTCATCCGACATCCTTCGCAAGGTGAATACCATGAACACGGTTCTCATAACCGGTTGCTCGACAGGTTTCGGGCGCGAAATAGCGCTGCATTTTCTGGCGCAAGGCTGGAATGTGGTCGCCACGATGCGCGATCCCGCTGCCAGCACGCTGCCCGCCTCCGAGCGGCTGCGGGTGCTGCCCCTCGACGTGACGGACCCGGGCAGCATCCGGTCCGCGCTCGCCAAGGCCGGACCCATCGACGTTCTGGTCAATAATGCCGGTATCGGCTGGCTCAATGCGGTCGAGGGCACCTCGGCAGAACTCGCGCATGGCTTATTCGAAACGAATTTCTTCGGTACGCTAGCGATGCTGCAGGCGGTCCTGCCCGATATGCGGCAGCGCGGCGCAGGCGTGATCATTAACATCGGTTCGAGTTCAACCCTGAAGCCTCTGCCGCTTTTGGCGGTCTATCGCGCCAGCAAGGCCGCCGTGACCGCGCTGACCGAGTCGCTTGATCTCGAACTGTCAAGCTTCGGCATCCGCGCCCGCGTCGTGGTTCCGGGCATGGCCCCGACGACCAGCTTTGCCGAGAACGTGCAGCAGCGGCTAGGCACAACAGGCGGCTTTTCCGAGCCCTATGCTCCAATGGCCGAAGCAATGCTTGAGGGCCTGAGGACATTCGCGCCGCAGGAAGTCACCTCGACCTCGGATGTGGCCGAGGCAGTCTATCGCGCCGCGACCGATCCGGATTGCCCCGTGGTCCTGCCGGCCGGGCCCGATGCGATTGCATGTGCGCGCGCCGCCGAGTGAGCCGCGCATTCCAGCCATCACGCGCGGCCAGAACCGAGCGGTCGAGCCCCATCACGGCCAGAGCCTCGGCCAATGCGGTGTCGAGCAGCTTGCGCGGCTCGGTACCCAAAGGTGTGATCAACTTGGCATTGTTCAGACGCACCGGGGGACGCCAATAGGGCGCAAACTCGATGACTTCGCGAGTAATGCCGCCCTAAGGTGGGGCAAGGCAGGAATCTCTGCTTGGGTTGCTGATGGTTCCAGAGGGACGTTTTCCCCTCGTCGGTTCAGTCATGGCGCAGGATTTTTTCCATTGGCTTGCCCTTGGCCAATTCATCCACCAGCTTGTCGAGATATCGTATCTCGCGCATCAACGGGTGTTGCACTTCCTCCACTCTGATACCGCAGACAACGCCTTTGATCGTCTCACGTTGCGGGTTCAGCTTGGGAGCGGTCGCGAAGAAAGTCTTGAAGTCCGTTCCATCCGCCAACACGCGGTCAAGCCCAGTCTGATCGTGACCGGTCAGCCAGTGGATGATCTCATCGACCTCGGCTTTTTTGCGACCCTTTTTCTCGGCCTTGGCAACGAGATAGGGATAGACCCGACTGAAGCTGGTGGTGAAAATCTTGTGTTCTTCCATGCCACCTCCTGCTGTTTCAGGCTGGATAAGCCAACTTAAGACATCGCGGACAGTATCGCCCTTCCGAACGCCGATGTCAGATATCATGGATTGCCACGGCGTCACCCCGGCAGCCGCACGGTCACCTCCACTTCGACCTGAAATTCCGGCCCGGCCAATGCCGCAACACCAATCCCGGTGAGCGACGGCTTTGCCCCGTCGAAGGCTTCCAAAAGCGGTGGCATCAGCGCGGCCAAGCGTTCCGGTGTCAGGTCGACCACATAGCACTTTGCGATGACAATGTGCTCGGGACCGGCATCCAGCGCCTCAAGCGCTGCCCGCAGGTTGCGCGCCACAACCTTCATTTGTTCCGCCAAATCAGCGGGAACCGGGCCGCCTTCCGGTGGGAGTGCGACCTGGCCCGAAATATAGGCCATCCGTCCGGGCGCGGCGATAGAGATCTGGGAATAGCCGATTGCCTCGCTATTGGGGAGTTTCGGCGGGTTCAGGCGAGTGATCTGGTCTGGCAATTCGGGATCCTTTCAGCGTGATGCGAACAGGGGTCTTGCCCCAGCGCTTGCACCGGAGATGGCACTTTGGGGCGACACGATCTCGTGGTGCCGATCCTAACCGTTTTGCTGGGCGTGACTTGCGATGCTCACCTCTGAGCATATCTGTGCCCGCAGCAGTAGATCAGCCTTCCATGCCCGCCTCGACCACGAGGATCGGATCCTTGCGCCAAAGATCCGGGAACAGGGTCTTCAGATGTTCGATTTTTGGCAGGTCGTTGTAACGGATATAGGGCTGCATCGGATTGTTGACGAGATAATCCTGATGGTAGGCCTCGGCTGGATAGAATGGCTTGCTCTGCTCGATCGTCGTGACGATGGGAGCAGCGTAAAGGCGGGTTGCGTTTAACTGGTCAATATAGGCTCGGGCCACCGCGGCCTGTTCCTTGCTTTGCGGAAAAATCGCCGAGCGGTATTGGCTGCCTATATCGGGGCCCTGACGGTTCAGCTGTGTCGGGTCATGGGCGGCCGAGAAGAAAATCTGCAAAAGCCTGCCATAGCTGATCTTTGCGGGATCGTAAGTGATCCGCACCGCCTCGGCATGGCCGGTGCGGCCGCTGCCGATCATTCGGTAATGCGCGGTCGCGGCAGCGCCCCCAGCATAGCCGGAAACAGCATTCTTCACTCCGCTGACGTGCTGAAACACGCCCTGCACGCCCCAGAAACACCCGCCCGCGAAAACAGCGGTCTGCACGCGGCCCGAGGCAGCGATGTCCTGCTTTGGTGCAGGGATTCTCAGTCCCTCCTGCGCATGTGCCGGAAGCAGGCTCATCATAAGGGCGACTGACAATGCAGCGACCCGTATGGGGCGTATGAGGTCTGACAAGGATAGGGGCATGGTCTTACACTCCCTGACTGACTTACCGGACTGCGGTGACAGGGGCTTGCCTGTTCATGACGCTATCGGGCGAAAGGTCATCGCAATGCCGTTCATGCAATAGCGAAGGCCTGTCGGCTGCGGCCCGTCCTTGAAGACATGTCCCAGATGGCCGCCGCAGCGGGTGCAACGGACCTCGACCCTAACCATCCCCAGCGACTTGTCCTGTACGGTGATGACCGCGCCTTGGAGCGGTGCCCAGAAACTCGGCCAGCCCGTACCGCTGTCATATTTGGTCCTGGACGAGAATAGATCCCGACCACAGCCCGCACAGGAAAAAATCCCGTTGCGATGCTCCTGCAGGAGCGGGCTGGAGCCGGGATATTCGGTGCCATCTCTGCGCAGGACATCGAACTGTTCGGGTGTCAGGATCGCGCGCCACTCTGCCTCGCTATGCGTTACCGCGAAGCTCGCGGCCTCGACCCCGCTGACAAAGAGCGCAGGTCCGGCGAGGGCAAATGCCGTTCCTCCGATGAGCATCTGCCTTCTGGTGAACATGCCTCCTCCTCTCCTTCAGCAACAAACATAGCGTCCACACAGTCCCCAGCCTCTGAAGCTGTATTCTTTCGCAAGAGCGTAAAGGTTACGCTGGCGCGAAAGAATATGCCCGTCACCACCGTAGCACCCGCGGAACGAGCAGCGCCCCGATGGCCGAGGACAGCAGTACCCCGGCAGTATACCACAGGATCACGAAGGGTAGGCCATTCTCTGGGCAATGAAGGGCATAGACGAAGGTCGCCACGGCCCCGGCCAGAAAACCTGCCGCTGCCCCGGTTACGACAAGCCGCGTCGGGGCAAGGCGCTTCAGGAGGGCCAGCAAAGCCGCAAGGACCGGTGCCGCAACGATCGCGATCAGGAAAGGGCAGGCCAGCGCAGTCTTGCCCCGAGGCAGCCCGCGCCGGTCCTCGGGCGCGGCAATGACAAGCGAGACCAATGCGACGATGCAGGCCAGACCGGACGCGAGGCTGCCGATCACCGCCGCCCAGTCATGCCGATCTTCGGGAGCCATATCCTGATGAATGACCTGCTCGCGAAAAACCATCGCATCCCGGCAGCCAATGACATCGTCCAAACACTCCGGCACTTGTGAGCAAAGTTCGAGGCAGAATTTGCTATTCTGGTCGCGGCCATTGCAAGGATTGAACGGTTGCGCTTCAAGGGTCTCGCTTATCTGGCATTGGCCGTTGCACTGCATTGCGGGGCAGCTGCCGCGCAAACAGTCCCACCTGTCGATCATGCGACGCAGACTTCAATTCTCGATCTCGTGCCGCCGGATGCCACGACCCAGCATGTTCTTTCGACATCCGAAGGAGAACTCAACTACACGGCCACGGCGGGCACGATCGACCTTTATCAAGGCAATGGCCAGCTGGGCGCGAAGGTCTTTTATACCGCCTACACGCTCAGCGGCCGGGACCCGGATCGCCCGATCACCTTCGCCTTCAATGGCGGGCCGGGAGCGGCCTCGGCCTATCTGCATCTGGGTCTGGCGGGTCCGCATGTCATCGACCTTGGGGCCGAGGACGGCTTTGGGGCCACACCCCGATTGCGTCCCAACCTCGATACATGGCTTGCCTTCACCGATCTCGTCTTCATCGATCCGGTCGGCACCGGCTGGAGCCGCGCCCAGTCGGACGAGGCCGCCCGCGCCTATTACGGCGTTGATCGGGATGCCGAAAGCCTCGCCCGCGCGATCGCGATCCATATCGAGAAAACCGGCCACCTGTCCTCACCGAAATTTCTGCTCGGCGAAAGCTATGGCGGCTTTCGCGCGGGCAAGGTGGCGACGGCCCTGCGCGAGAGGCAGGGCATCGTGCTCTCGGGCATCGTCATGGTCTCGCCCTTTCTCGAAGGCCGCCATATCGCCTCGACATCGGATGACCCGCTTAGCGCGGCATTGCAATTCCCTTCGCTGGCCGCCGCCGAACTGGAGCGGACCGGTAGATTCACCGAGGCAGCGCAGGCCGAGGCCGAGCGCTTTGCCATGACGGACTACCTGCTGGGGCTGGCCGATCCGCCGCCACCCGGCACCGTAGCGAATGGCTTTTGGGACCGAATAGCCAATTACACCGGCATTCCACTAACTGATGTAGCGCGCGTCCGCGGCTATGTCGGTGCGATCTATGCCTCGCGCACGGGTGAGACCGGCAAGGCGCTTAGTTCCTATGATGCGGCATTGGCCTATCCCAGTCGCGATCCGGGTGCCAATCATCCCTCCGGGGCCGATCCGGTGCTGGACGGCAGGACCCGCGCCTATGCGGCAGCCTTTGTCAGCTATGCGCGTGAGAAACTCGGGATCGGGAGCCGCATGAGCTATACCCTTCTCAACGAAGAGGCGAACAGCCGCTGGGACTGGGATGGTTCTCGTTTTACGGCCAGCGCCATGGGCGATCTGGCGGATATGCTGGCCGTGAATCCGAGCTTCCAGCTGATGATCCTGCACGGCTTCAGCGATCCCCTGACCCCCTATCGCGTCAGTGAATACTTGTTCGAGCAATTGCCGCCGGAACTAACCGCAAGGCGCGTGTTCCTGACTAACTACCGAGGCGGCCACATGTTTTATTCTGATCCAATATCACGCCAGAAAGCAGCTGCGGATGCGCAGCGGTTTTACCGCGAGACGGGGTCGTGAGGGCGGTCGAGACCGGTGTACATTATCTTAACCGACTCCATCAGCAGACCCGCCCAAGCACTCGCATGTCCACGCCGAGCAGCGCTTGCCTTGCCGCATCGCACCTGACGGCCAGCCACCCGTATGTTGCAACAAACAAGCAGGCCAATGTCGCGCAAGTTGAGCGACGGCGTATGAGTTACTCTCTGCTGATCAGCGCCGTGCTTGTGTGGTTGGCCCAACCCTCTTCGCGCCTGACAGAACATCGAGAAGCCAGACGAGGCCCGCATCAAGCAGCGCGGCCTTTGGCGCGACGGCATTGAGCCGGAACTGCGGCAGCGGAAGGGGAGCCTCATGCAGCACAAGACCGAAGGGCGCGGCATAGCGGGCGACAAACTGTCTCGGCAGCGCCGCGACCAGATCCGTCTCGGACAGAACGGCAAGCGCGAACATGAAATTGGGAACGGTTAGCGCAATCCGCCGCGACTGACCAAGTTCGGCAAGCGCCGTATCGACGAAGCCGTAGGGATCGCCCGCCAATGAGACCACGAGATGCTGCAGCGCACAGTAATGCTCGAGACTCGGGCACATAGTGTAGGGATGGCCGCTCCGCGTAGCGATTGCGAAATCCTCCTCATAGAGCATCGTGCGATGAAAGCGGGGCGGGATCTGTTCGACCGGCAGGATGGCAATATCCATCGCATGAGCCTCGAGTTCGGTGAAGCTCGCGCGCCATGCCCGCTCGACCGACGTCTCGCCCGGCATGGGCGAGAGCTGGCGCAGACCGATATCGATCCCGGGCGCGTTTTGACGCAGGGTCTCAAGCAGCGGGGGCAATATGACGGCGGAGACGCCATCTGGCGCGCCGATGATGAAGCGCCGCGAGGACATCGCGGGATCGAAAGGCTCGGCGGTCGAGATTACGCTCCTGACCCGATCCAGAATCTCGGCAATCGCTCCGGCAAGCTCGATCGCCCGGTCGGTTGGCACAACTCCTTTCGGAGTACGTATGAATACCGGGTCGTTGAGGAGACGTCTGAGGCGGCCCAGACCATGACTGACTGCCGATCTCGAGAGATTCAGGCGATCGGCCGCGCGGCCGACATGACGCTCCTGCAGAACAACCTCGAAAAGGACGAGGAGGTTGATATCCACGCGCGAGAGGTCAATCTGCTTCACCATCTTGGTGAAATCATATCATTGGATTGAACAGGACAAGGATGCGATTTTCGGCCATGTCGCAGAGCCATCTGCCCGGCACTTCGTGTTCACACCTTGAGGACAGATCATGCCTATCTCCCGTCGTACTATTCTCGCCGCCGGCGCGTCCTCGGTGGTGACCGCTGCCGCCAGTGCTTCCGTGCAAGATGATCCCGCGATCGAAAAAGCGATCGCTGAACTCGTCCAGCGGTCGCAAGAGGCAAATGCCGCGCTGCTGCGCAGTGATGTCGATCGCTACCGCGAACTGATCACCCTCGCCGAAGACTTCACCCTGATGTCGCCCTTTGGTGGCCGACCGTCACGCGGCACCGAGATTACTGACGAAACTTGGGATGCGATGCGTCGCTTCTTCCGGAATGGCACGCTGCGGCAGGAGGTCGTGCAAGCCTATGGTTCCGCCGAGATGGTTGTCCTTGCCGTGATCGAGCACGGGCATGGCGAGGTCGGATCCCTCCCTGGCCAGGATTGGCCATTGCGCGTGACATTGGTCTACCGCCGCAAAGGAGCCGATTGGCATCTGGCACATCGCCATGCTGACCCACTTGCCCGCGGCATCAGCCTCAAGGAGGCGGCCTTGCTGGCGAACGGGCCCCGGTAATTGGTATGCCTCACGAGGCACCATTCGCGAGTGACCGCCTTCCCAACTTTCAGCATCTGCAGTGCTGCAAACTCAACGTCAGAAAACCCGCCCGATGGGTCCGTGAAAGTTCAAATTCGCTGCGACGCGCACGAAAGGCTGCTATCTCAGATTGCTGCAGATGCAGCGCCGCACAGCCGAAAGTCGGCTTACCGCCCAAACAGTCTCGGTGTTTGTCAAAGGAGTTGTCACTCGTCTTCGTTTTCAGGCCGCGCGTTTTTCGTCGCCGCCCATGGGGCCTCCTCCGCCAGCTTTGTGGTTGAGCGCGTCGTCGGCCCCATGGTGATCGCCGCG
>NZ_WMIE01000031.1 GCF_009711225.1 Paracoccus aestuariivivens
CGGTTCTCTCGGAAAAGCCGGACACCGCGTTCGCGAAGTTCGGCAGGATAGGCGGGGGTGAATTTCTGCTTCGTCATAGGGCTCATCCTTCGAGTGTTTTACTCTCCGGTAAACCCGGGGCGGTTCATTCCTCGAACCCTCAGCGATGCCAAGGACAAGCATATCGAACTGGGTAAACTCTCCAAGGAGCCCAAACAGATCCAGCAGTTCGAGCGAGCCTGGGGCATCCTCATGGGTATTACCGGAGACATCCCGCTGGATCAGTTGAGGCGAGAGCACGCCAACCAGTTCGTGAAGAAGGTGATCAGCCAAGGCAAGGGACCCAATGGCAATGGCCCAGCGACGGTTGAACGCTACCTGAAGCAGATCAGCCCCGTCATCACCACTGCCATTCGAGAGTTTGAGCTACCTATCACCAACCCCTTCTTGGGCGTCGTCATCCCCAACAAGGATGAGGGACAAAGAAAGCCCCGAGAATCGTTCAGCAGCAGCGAACTCATCGCGATCCAGACAAAATGCCGGGAAGTGAATGACCAAAGACGCTGGGCAATTGCGATGATGACTGACAGCGGAGCACGGCTGGCTGAGGTGATTGGGCTTCGCAAATGTGATGTCGTGTTGGATGCCGCCGTTCCACATATCATCATCAAAGCCCATGAGGGCAGACGGCTGAAGACCATTGCATCAACCCGAAAGGTTCCCCTCGTCGGTGAGGCTTTGTGGGCGGCTCAACAGGCCATCAGCACTGAGGGCGAGTTACTGTTTCCGGTCTTTGCTCCGAAACACCCCTCAAATCCAATCAATGCAGCATCTGCCTCAGCAGCTCTCAACAAGTGGCTCAAGGAGCAGGGGTTAGTTGGCGAGGGACAGACCCTGCACAGCTTCCGTCATGCCGTCAGGGACCGCCTGAGGGATGCAGGGTCCCCAATTGACGTGGCTGATGCGATAGGTGGCTGGGCTAGGCAAAGCGTCGGAGATGGGTACGGCAAGGGGCACAGCCTTGAGGTGCTTCAGCAGCACCTAGGCAGGATTGTCCTTGCGGCTTCCAAGTGACCGTTTGAGCCCTTCGCTGACGGTCGCGCAGTGCGCGGCATGGCCCGCGATTTGCAAGCGCAGCGAAGGGTGCATACCTCACCCACCCATCCCGCTGCCTGCTGGCCCTCAGTCAATTTCCCCTCAAACCGGACATCCGTCTTTGCTGCAGTTAGCTGCCACGGAGGGTCCAGCTGGGACAAACCTGCCGTTGGCGCCCGCAGCACGTGAATGCTCGCACTTGCGACATGAGCGACCCGCAGGGCGAAGGTGGTCATTCGCTGCGGCATGGACGTATGTCCGGTTTGGTGCCGACAGCGGACAGTTAACTTTGAGTTTGAACGCCACAGGAGCGGAGAACAGCCAAGCTGATTTCGTCAGTTGGCTGTAGCAGCGCTGTCTGCATCATCCTTGTCCAGTTCTACCAGTTGATCGCTTGCTTCATCATACTCTGAAGCCCTAAATTTCTGAGTTTAAGAGCGATGGTAGAAGACTGATCAATTGCGCCCTTTCGATGAAGGGCGTCGTTGTAAACCACTCCTAGCAGAAGGCATGCTTCCGGGACAGGGATACCCATGGACTCGGCGAACTCAAGTTTGTTTGCAGTGCCATTACACTCGAGCAGAAACTTCTCTCGCTCCGGCTGAGTCTGGATTTTAGAGTAAGTACACTGTTCGATCTGCACTCGGACGTAGGCACATACTGCGAAAGGATCGTAGCTTCCACCGCCAGCAAGACACTTGTCCCACTCTTCTTTCAAAAAATCGTAGAAGCCATGACTTTTACCGTGCTTCTTCGGCAGCCCGTAAGTAGTGTTGAATATCTCTGAGATATCACGGTCGATCGGGTGGTAATGAAGGAAGTGTCGTGACAGGTCTGCTGCCCAACACGCATCGTCTCGGTGCGCAATTACCTTCCGCATAGTTTCACTAATTTTCTGCGTTGTGTCTCCGAGGTATACGGTCTGCTGGCGCTTAAGCGCGTAGCCTTTGAAATACAGTGGGTCTAAGTGGGTTAAGAGACAAATGTAAATTTGCCTCCCCTCTTTCCGATAAGTATCGATTAACTTGCTCAAAAAATATTGAGCAACAACGATGTTCGCATCATCAAGATAATCGAAGACTTCATCGATCAACAGAATGCATGGCTTCGTGTTAGTTGTCTCCCGCGTTCGTAGCAAATTGCAACCGAAGTACAGAAGATCGCGCTGCCCGTTTGAGAGCGACGAGGCGTCGGGAAAATTGACTAGGACGCGACCTTTGGTTTCTTTAATTTCAGCAGTTACCCAAGCTCCATTGATGTCTCCGATGAAATCTTTCAACGATTGCAATCGTTTGGAATAAGCGGCGTATTGCAACCATTTCTTCAGGTTCGGCCTGTCAGATCTGCTCAAGTCCATCAGGATGTAGCAGATCATGGCGCAATCAAGCCAAGTGTTCTGCCCTTGCCCGTGTTTCATCACCACATCAAAAACGGCCTTGAGATGCGGCAATTCGTCAACTTTCCGAGCGTATTTGCCCGCGACATTGTCGCTAATTGATGCTTTTGTTCCGCCTAGACCCTTTACCGTCTGGATAACTTCTCCGAAAAAGTCAGACGATTTTTTTTGCTGAAGCTTGTCGATAGAGTCGATCACGCTAAGCAACTCACTTCTGAGAAGTTCGTCGTCGCAACGGGCAGATAGATTGGGGACAACTTTGGAGTTACCCCCGAATAACGGCTTGTACTTATTTATGTCAAAATTTATTTTCTCTTTATCAAGTGCCGGCCCGAGGTCAAGCGACGGAATCTCTAAGTACGGCTTCGCAACTGTGAAGCCATTTATCTTTGGCAGTTTAGCTTTTGGTTCAATGTTCGACCTAATTACATGAATGTCGAATCTGCCTGATATTTCATTCAGGCCTGAATCCGCGTGCAGGGTATTTCCGTCGTACTCAATGGAAAGACGTGATACTGCCGCATCTCTTTTTCTGTGCTTGTCTTTTTCGTCAACGTTGAGCTTGCTGCCTCTAGCGCAGTTGAAAGCCGTAGATATGCTGCTCTTGCCAAAGCCATTCGGGGCAACAAGGATGTTAGTGACATTTGGGCGAAGATTAACCGTCAAGCTCACATTTTCAAAACCGCGAATATTTTCGATGTTAATTTTCGAGATATTCATATCTCACCTTACGAATCGCCAGCCATTGTAATGGTTCGACTTTAAGGCGAACTTCCAGGCTTCAGCAAGCGACAGATGTGTTGCCTGGAGCAGGCCGTTGCAAGCTTCTCATTTGCGGCAACTTTGCATTATCAAAGGGCGAATGTCGTGGTTGGGCAGTTAATCGAGTGGACGGTAGGCCCCTAAGGGGCTTCGTTGATGTTACAATCGCTTTCGGGATGACATTAACTTGGAACTCATGGCTGAAATGGAGGCTCGAAGCGGACGCAGCTCCCGAGGAGGTCGAGCGGCGGCTCTGGGCCGACCTTCCGCTGCACCTGCATAACTCGGGTCGTGCCGCCGCTGGTCCGAATGTCGCTGAATGGGCTTTCGCGCTCGAAGGGATGGTGCCCAAGCACACTTGACGAATGCCCGCTTTCCCCCCTGCGGCTTTACGATACTGCAGTGCCGTCCGGTAGCTCTCCGCCCCGTGAGGTACGTTTCGGAGCGACAGATCTGATCTGTGTGCTGCACCCGCGAAAGACAGAAATGTCCGCATTGCTGACACTCTAAGCCCCGGCATGCCCATGGCTGCTTCCCCAACTTCCGCTCTTTTGGATTGATCTAAAACAGCAATCAACGCTCCGCCACGACATTAGCGTTCATGGTTATGCTCACAGAGTACCTAACCTATCCCTAGGTGCTCTTATGGTCCCACCCCCATCACCACCATAATCTAAGAGAGTATAGCCATAGGGTTCCTTGTTGATGGTGTATGTTACTTGGTCTCGATGATGGCTGAGCCTCCCACCACCTGGCTAAAAGCTTCCGCTAAGCAGTTACGGCCAGCTTCGACATCCTTGGCAGGGATCAGAATACCATCATGCAAGGGCAGAGCCGGGATGTTGTGGCTTTCTCCGAGGGCGAGGATGGCTTGGATCAGGACTTGGCTTTCGGTGTATTGGAGATCCGCCCAGTCAAGGGTCCCAGGAACCAATCGCCTCAGAGCAGGAACTTTGCCAGCGATCTGTTTGGTGATGGTGTTGATGGGGTATCGTGTGCTGATCGCTTTTGGGAGGTCTCCTAGGCCCAACTCAGAGATCAGGCTCTCCCTGGCCCCTTTGGGCCACCTCACAAGCTCCGTCTTTCCCTGTCCGATCATTGCTGTCACTGCGGCTTTGACCACTGGGCGGGGCAACCCCTCCACCTGATACAAATCCCCTTCCGGCAATCTGGTTTTGGTGATGTGGTGAAGGATGGTCAGCTGTGATGCCTTGATGTCCAACTCAACAACAGGAAGGCCATCTATAAGTATCTGCTTGCGTTGCTCTCGCTTGACGCTCTGGAAATCGCCGTAAAGCCGACCTCCCTTATTAAAGTTGAAGGTCTCGGTATCTGCAAGGTTGAAGACCCTCCGAACCTCCGGGAACGGAATGTCGCTGAAGGTGTGGCGCGCATAGATGGAATTGATCCGCTCCACCTCATCAACGAGCTCACTAACCTTGCTGTTCTTAGGCAAGGGAAGCGGCTTGGGCTTTCCTCCAGATTGTTTCTCCGGCATCAACACAACTGGGGAGTTCAACACCCCCCGGTCTTTAACGTAATGGCTGTAAAGGCTCTGAGTGGTGATTCCATGACTCAGGGCAAGCTCTAGGAGTCTTGGCGTCGCTCTGATCCTGCTAGCCTTGGGGTTTAACACGGCAACACCATCATCCCATGCTTCGATCCAAGCCCGACCTTTCCGAATGTCTGCGAGGCCCAGATCAACCATCGCCTTCAGCTGCCAATCATAGATCCGAGAGGTGGCCTTGGTTCGTTCCGAGGTGAAAGCCTCCCGGTTCGAGCTCCGGTAACAATAGCCCAAGGCCTCGGCATTAGCGGAGGCAAGGATCAGATCAGCCAGAATGGCATCCAGGGTCTGCTCCTGAGCCACGAGTTCCTTGGCCTGGGGTTTCCGGCTTCTTGCCCCTTCAGCCCGTCCCCTGGCTTCTCTGAGTTCCGGGAGCAATGCGTCGCGCAGAGCAGCGGCCTCTTCGCTGATCGCCACATGCTGCAAGGTCGCCTTCCGAGCCGCATCCAGGTGATGTTTGGCAGCTTCAGTGGTCAGGTAAGAATCGAACATGGTGAACTTTATCGGTGTTGAATCAGGGCGCTACTTGGGAAGACCAAAGGTCTACTCGAAGCTAGCGCCCCGAAAGGTCTTATAAAAGGGGCGTCGTCTGTCAGCCCCTGAGAGCCCTGTAGACAGATCTTTCAGACAGACCTAGGTGCTGGGCTATCTCTGAACGGCGAAGGCCCTCAGCGGCGAGATCTTTGACTCTCTGAGCCTGTCTCATGGCCGTTGGGGCTCTACCTTTGTACTTGCCATCAACCTTGGCCCTGGCGATGCCTTCCCGTTGCCGCTCCAACATCATCTGCCGTTCAAACTGAGCGACAGCCCCCATCATATTCAGGATCAGTTCTCCCGTCGGGGAGCTGGTATCCAGGCCAAGATCCAGGATACGGAGGCTGACGCCTTTCTCCTTGAGCCTGGCTACGAGTTGCCCCAGGTGGCCGACATTGCGGGCCAAACGGTCGAGCTTGGTGACGATCAGCGTGTCACCTTCCCTGAGATAGTCCAAGCAGGTCTCAAGCTGCTGACGCTTGCCCACCGAACTCACCTGCTCTTGGAAGAGCTTATTGCATCCTGCCTGAGTCAGTTCCCTCAGTTGGGCCTCAAAGCCTGCCACTTGGTCCAAAGTACTTGTGCGGGCATAGCCGACGATTGCGGTCATTTCCGTTGCTCCTGCCAATAGGATTTAAGAGGTGCGCAGCGGTCGACTGCCAAAAGCCAAGACCCACTCCATAGACACCACAAACTGTCCAATTTCGACAGTGCCTCAAGGGCAGGACCTATTGGCAGGTGTGGTGATGTTTCGGAAGCAAGAAAGCCCGCTGAGGTAGGCTTGGAAGGCCCCCGCCCAAAAACGAATAGGGGTCCCAAAGGGTGGGGATGGATCACCGAAACCGACTTCAAAAATCGGGGGTTATAATTGCTGTTGTTATTGTTGTTTTTGGGGTGCCGATCTGCATTTAATCGATGCTCTTTACCTATTCATTAACCGTTACAACGCTTTATGCCGTCCCCTTTCCTGGAGGTTACACAAAATCACACACCTAGGCGTATCTGCTCAATTCGAAATCTTGTAACATATTGTTTTTGTGATATTTTATTGAAAAATCGCAACGTCTTGAGTCACTTCGTCTCCGCCATCTTTCTCGCCCAAACAGTCACCTTCGGATCTCGATCGGGAACCTGCCCTGACACTTGCTCCATGGCCTACCGATATCAACGGTAGCCGGATCGCGGGGGCATTTACGGGTTGCGTCAGCCGCTAGATTGGCTTTCCCTTGAGGCAGGCACCAATCATAGGGGGCTCTTCTTGGCCGTCATACCCCGTCAAACATATCAGATGGCCCTGACAGCGGATCACGTCGCGTTGACGTTGCGAGATGAGCCGGACCTCGGGCCAGAGCCGGGTTGGGTGCCCTTGGGTGAGGACGGCGTCGACAGCTTGGCACGACATTACCACGCGGATCTGGGCGACGAACCGCTTTGGGTCTTTGCCTACGGGTCGCTCATCTGGAAACCGGATTTCGACGCGGTCGATCATTGTCGGGCCACGGCCTATGGCTGGCACCGCTCGTTCTGTCTCAAGATGAACCGCTGGCGCGGATCGCCACAACAGTTGGGCCTGATGATGGCACTTGAACGCGGCGGACGCTGCGATGGTGTGATCTACCGTGTGCGCGAGGGCGACCGGCTGGCGCAGATCCGTCGCATGATCAACCGCGAGATCCGCTTCCGCGAGAATGTGGGCATGGTGCGCTGGATACCGGTCCAGACCGAGCAAGGCCGGATCCGGGCGCTGGTATTCTGGGCTGGTCCAACCGGAGAACGCATCCAAAGCAAACTACCGCTCAAGGAAGTTGCCCATGTCCTTGCCCGCGCCTGTGGCCCGGCCGGCTCTTGCGCCGAGTATCTGTTCAACACCGTCCTGCATCTGAACGAATTCGGCATTCGCGACCGCAATCTGTGGAAGCTTCAGGAATTGGTCGCAAAGGAAATCGAGGACCTGCACGATCCCCGACAGGGCGAAGCTGCAGAGTAGAAAAGGCCGCCGAAAGCTTCGGCGGCCTTGGTTTTGTCAATCGAGCGACTTCAACCCCGCCTCGATTTGCTCGCGACGCCCCTCAAGGAACGGCGGCAGCGACAGGGTTTCGCCAAGCGTTTCAAGCGGCTCGTCCACCGCGAAACCCGGATCGTCCGAGGCCAGTTCGAACAGGTTGCCACCCGGTTCGCGGAAATAGAGCGAGCGGAAGTAATAGCGCTCGACTTCGCCCGAACTGGGAATGCGAAATTCGTTCAAACGCTTCGCCCATTCGTGGATCGCGGGCTTGTTCGGCACACGGAACGCGACGTGATGGACCGCTCCGGCACCTTGTCGTGCAACTGGCAGATCGGGCTGGACCGCGACATGCAGCTCGGCCGAGGGACCGCCCGCGCCCATTTCGAAGACATGGACACTGCCATGCCCGTCGGGGCTGGCATATTCACGCACCTTACGCATGTTCATCACATGGGTCAGGACAATCTCGGTCGGGGCCAGTTCAGGCACCGAGATCGTGATCGGGCCAAGCCCGTTGATCTGGTGCTGCGCAGGGACAGGGCTTTTTGCCCAAGCGTTGGCGACGGCACCCGCGCTGTCCTCGACCAGACGGAAGCGCTGGCCCTCGGGATCTTCGAAATCAAGGCTGGGGCGGCCATCGAGTGTCGCAATGCCGCCATCGGTCAGCCCTCGATCCGACAAGCGCGCCGCCCAGTAATCGAAGCTGTCCTTGCCGACCCGCAAACCGGTGCGGCTGATCGAATGGGTTCCGCGGCGTTCCGGTGCGGCAGGCCAGTCGAAGAAGGTCAGATCGCTTCCGGGCGATGCCAGTCCATCGGCGTAGAACAGGTGATAGGCGCTGGTGTCATCCTGGTTAACGGTCTTCTTGACCAGCCGAAGCCCCAGGTCGTCGGTATAAAACTGCTTGTTCTGACGTGCCTGGGCGGTGATGGCGGTCAAGTGGTGAATTCCGGTGAGCTCCATGATGGGCCTCCTTTCTGTTGCATCGAATATCGGTCGGTTGCCGCGTTTGCGCTACTCGTCCAGTTGCGAACCTTGTGTTCGGTCCTGCCGAACAGCTTGGGCTTTGCGCGGGCGCGGCTCTCGCCTATCGTCTGACGCATGCGCTATGATCTGAACGACCTCGAAACCTTCCTGACCGTGATGGAGCTGGGCACCGTCACCGCGGCTGCGGCACGGATGAACCTATCGAAATCCGTGGTCAGCAAACGCATCACCGATCTTGAGGCCACGCTGGGCGCGGCACTGTTCCGGCGCAATGCGGGCCGTATCACCCCGACCGAAGCCGCGCTGCGTCTGGCCGAGCGGCTGCGGCCTGCCCTGAACGAGCTGGTCGCGGCGGCGGAAAGCACCGCATGGGATATGGACGGAGTCGCCCCCCTGCGCGGCAGCCTGTCGATCTCGGCCCCGATGAGCTTCGGCATTCTGCATCTGGGGCCGATCATCGCTGGTTTCGCCGCGCGGAACCCCGAACTGGCGATCACCGTCGATTACGACGACCGCGCCCGTGATCTGGCGCGAGAGGGATTCGATATCGGCATCCGCATCGGCAAGTCGCGCGACAAGGCGCTGATGCAGCGCAAACTGTGCGAGGATGAAAGCATCGCCTGCGCCAGCCCCGCATACCTGAACCAGCGCGGAAGTCCCGTCGAACTGACCGACCTGCGCGATCATCAGGTCATCGGCTACAGCCATATCCCGAACAGCCAGCTTTGGCAGTTTCAGGACCGCGACCGCTTTGTCTCGCCTTTGGTCGAGGGGCGGCTGTCGCTGAACAATGGCGAGGCGATCCGCGACATGGCAGTCGCCGGGCTGGGATTGGCGATCCTGCCGGGCTTCATCGTCTCGGCGGCGCTGGAGGATGGCCGTTTGCAGCGTGTCCTGTCCAATCATGCGACCCGCCCGATGCCGATCGTGGCGGTCTGGCCCCCCGTCAATCCGATGCCCGCCAAGTTGCGGCGCTTCATCGACCATGTCGCGACCGAGTTGAAAGAACCACCGTGGCGACGTGCCACCACCGAAGCCCCGAGGGTATCATGAAGAAGATCGGTTTCCTGTCCTTTGGCCATTGGTCGCCCGACCGTGGTTCTCTGGCGCGCAGCGCGCAGGATGTGCTGCTGCAATCCATCGACCTCGCCGTCGCCGCCGAAGAACTGGGTGCGGATGGCGCCTATTTCCGCGTCCACCATTTCGCGCGGCAGCTTGGTTCGCCCTTTCCGTTGCTGGCCGCTGTCGGCGCGCGCACCAAGACGATCGAGATCGGTACGGCCGTCATCGACATGCGCTACGAGAACCCGCTTTACATGGCCGAGGATGCAGGTGCAGCGGACCTGATCTCGCAGGGGCGACTGCAACTGGGGATTAGCCGCGGCTCACCCGAGCAAGTCATCGATGGCTGGCGGCATTTCGGCTATCATCCCGCCGATGGCGAAACCGACGCCGACATGGCCCGTCGCCACGCCGAGGTGTTCCTGAACGTCATTCAGGGCCATAGCTTTGCCGAGCCCAGCCCGCGCCCGATGTTCCCGAATCCTCCGGGTCTGCTGCGGCTAGAGCCCTATTCCGCAGGATTGCGCAACCGCATCTGGTGGGGCGCCGCATCGGTCGCGACGGCGAAATGGGCGGCAACGCTGGGGATGAACCTGCAAAGCTCGACGTTGAAGGACGACGAGAACGGCAAGCCGTTCCACATCCAGCAGGCCGAACAGATCCGCGCCTATCGCGAGACCTGGGCCGAAGTCGGACACGAACATGCGCCACGCATTTCGGTCAGCCGCTCGATCTTTCCCCTGATGGATGACCGTGACCGGATGTATTTCGGACGCGGCGGCAAGGAAAGCGACCAGATCGGATTTATCGACCAGACCCGTTCGATCTTCGGTCGCGGTTATGCGGCGGAGCCCGACCGCCTGATCGAAGAATTGCGTGGCGACGAAGGCATCGCCGAGGCCGACACCCTGCTTCTGACCATCCCGAACCAGCTTGGCGTGGACTATAATACCCATGTGCTCGAAAGCATCCTGAAGCATGTCGCGCCCGCGTTGGACTGGCGCTAGGCCCTAGATCCGGTCGATCTCGATCAACCAGACCCCAGCGATGGGCCCGAGAGGAAGCGAAGCCTCGGGCCCGTCGCAATAGATCGCGTCCAATGCATCCAGCCGGTAGGCCGTACCGCCAAGCGCAACCGTAACAGCACCGGTTGCAAGGATCAGGCGAAAATCGCTTCCGCTCGTGACTGTGTTCCGGTCCAGACGATGCCGATAAAGGCCCCGCCGCGTCATGATGTTCAGATCCGAGATCGGTCCGTTGCCGAGCCGTGCCGAACAGGCCACGTCAGCCGGAAAGGACAGCGGGTGACTGTCCGGAGTCAACAGTTCAGATGCCATGCCTTTTATTTGCAACTCGATGCCATTGCCGGTCAGAACGGCCAAGGTCCGGTCGACACCGCTGAAGATCGAGAACGCGCCGTCCTCGACCACGCCAGCCATGCTGACGCGCCAACCGAAATCATGCAGGCCCGCGCCCTGCGGATAAACCGCGACCTCGACAGTTTCGCCGCGACCATTCTTCCACGGCTTACGGCGATGATCCGCAGCCCGCAAAATCCGGATTGTCATTGCTGTGCGCTTTCGGGTTGGGACCAACGATAGCCGATTCCCGGCTCGGTCAGGATAAGCGTCGGCCGCGTCGGGTCGGTTTCCAGCTTTTGCCGGATCTGGCCGATAAAGACGCGCAGATAGGGCACGTCCTCGACATGGGCCGGCCCCCAGACCTGCTCGAGCAATTTGCGGTGCGTCATCACCCGACCGGCATTCGAGGCCAGCGCGGCCAACAGGTCGAATTCCTTGGGGGTCAGTCGAAGCTGCTCACCGTCGCGGCTGACGTGATGGCCGTCAAGGTCGATCACCAGCCCGTCCTGTCGGATCATATCGACCTTAGCGGCGCGGCGCGGACGCAGACTGACGCGCAAACGGGCCAGCAATTCGCCGATACCAAAGGGCTTGGCGACGAAATCATCGGCCCCCAGATCCAGCGCCATGATCTTTTCCATCTCCTGATCATGGGCGGAAAGCACGATGACCGGCAAATCCGAGCGCAGCCGCAGACGCTCCAGCACCTCTTTGCCGTTCATATCGGGCAGTCCCAGATCAAGGATCACCAGATCCGGCTCTTGTGCGGCGATACGGGCCAAGGCTTCGTGGCCATTATCGGCCAAGGTCGTGTCATATCCCGCCGCATTCAGGGCATGGCCCAGAAAACGCTGGATCTGCGGTTCGTCATCGACGATCAGGATCTTGTGCCGAACGCTCAAGCGCCATGCTCCGCAGGCACGGGCAAACGGATTTCCAGAACCGCACCGCCATGTTCGCCGTGACGCGCGGCAAGCGTGCCATCAAGGGCGCGGGCAATGCCCTTGCTGATCCGCAAGCCCAGACCCGAGCCCTGCGGCGCGCCGGTCATATCATCGCTCGCCAGCCATTCGGCTATCGCCCGAGGCAGGCCGCGCCCCCGATCCGCAACCGAGAGGACCAGCATACCATCCGACAGTTCGCCACTGACGCGGATAACTCCGGGCGCATATTTCACCGCGTTCTCGATCAGGTTGAACACGGCCTGCTCCAGCAAACCCGGCTCGGCACGGACCATGGGCAGGATCGGAAAACCCGTTTCGATCCGCGCATTCGGCCATGCCCGCCGTGCCCGATTGGCCGCTGCCTGAGCGGCGTCGGCAGCATCGACCCATGTCAGATGCAGATCCATGCCCGATTGAAGGCGGGTCAGTTGCAAAAGCTTTTCGACATAGCGGCCAAGGCGCTGCGTTTCTTCTTCGATTGCGGCCAGCAGGTCGGTTTGGGCTTCGGGCGGCAGCGTCCCGCCCAGTTCCCGCAGCGTCGTGACCGATCCAAGGATTGTCGCCAGAGGCGTGCGAAGATCATGTGATAGCGAGGCCAGCAAAGCCGCGCGCATCTGCTCGCTGGTGGCGCGGCGGCGCTCGCTTTCGGCGGCTTCGGTCAGGCTCAGGCGCTGCAAAGCCTGTCCTGATTGCCGCAACACGATCTCGATCGCTTGTTCCCTCCAGCCGTGATCGCGGCGATCCGGCGCGATACGGGCATGGCCCAGCACGGGACCATGGCCCTTACCATTGTCGCTTTGCAGCGGATAGAAGGTCAGACGCGAGCCGCTCCAGCCTTGGGCCGAAGCGAATTCGGGGCGACCGCGCCGATAGGCCATATCTGCCGCCTCGAGTTCACTGGCATCGGGAAGATAACCCTCGGGGGCCGAGGCCAGCATCCCCATCTGCCCATTAACCGGACCCAAGGCAATGGCAGGACCGTGGGCCAGCGCGTGCAAATGCCGGACCGCGACCTTGGCGATCTCGGACTGGGTGGTGGCATGGGCCAGCTCGGTCGAGACTTGCGACAGGACCTCAAGGGCTGCGGCGCGGCTTTCGGCGGCATCGACCTGCTCGCGCATCCGGCCCGAAATAAGTCCGGTGATCGCAGCGGCCAGCAGGAACACCAGCAGTTTGATGACATCCTGCGGCTCACCGATATGCAGGGTGAAATGCGGCTCGACAAACATGAAGTTGAAGCCGGCAAGCGCGCCAAAGGCGCTGGCGATCCCGACCCAAAAGCCGAAAGCGGCGGCACTGACCAGAACAGCCATCAAAAACAGAAGGATCGCGATTGATTCCGGCAAGACATGCCGGGACGAACCGACCACGGCAGCGACGATCAACAGGATGACCGACGCGCCGACGAACCCGCCCAGACTGGGGGCGGTCATCCAGCGGCGATCATCATTCAAACGAGGGGTTTCAACATCTTCCATGATTTGATCTGGCGACAAGCCCGCCATGTTGTCCACCGTCTTTATGATTTCCTTACGGTGAAGACCGAATTCCCCGTCGAACCTTTATGCTGCTCTGCGGCATTGTGGCTGGTCTGCGGAGAATCACTCCGCGATCAGGAATTTTGGAATGGCCAGTCTGGATACTCATTTTTCGGATGTTGAACCGCGACGCGCGGGCCTGATGTCGCTGTCTCTCGCGGCAATCGGCGTCGTCTACGGGGACATCGGAACCTCTCCCCTTTATGCCTTCCGCGAGGCGATGCTGGCCGCAGGTGCAAGCCATGGTGGGGTCAACCGTGCCGACGTTCTGGGGGTGTTGTCCCTGATCGTCTGGGCGCTGATCCTGATCGTCACGCTGAAATACGTCATCATCCTGCTCCACGCCGATAACGAAGGCGAAGGTGGCACATTGTCGCTGCTGGCCTTGGCGCAGCGCGCCATGGGCAGATCGAACCGCGTCGTCCTGACGCTTGGACTGATCGGGGCGGCATTGTTCTTCGGTGACGCGGCAATTACCCCCGCAATCTCGGTACTATCTGCGATCGAGGGGCTGAAACTGGTCACCGATGGCGTCGATCCTTTTATCGAACCCATCGCCATCGTCATCATCATTGGCCTGTTTTTGGTGCAGAACCGCGGAACCGAGGCCGTTGCCCGCTTCTTCGGTCCGATCACGCTGGTCTGGTTTCTGGTCATGGCGGCGGGCGGCGTTCACTGGATGCTGAAAGACCCCGAGGTTCTGGCCGCCGTCAACCCGATCCACGCCATCCGCTTTGTCGCCACCAACGGGCAGCTGGGACTGATCGTTCTGGGCGCGGTGTTTCTGGCGGTCACCGGTGCCGAGGCGCTTTACGCCGACATGGGCCATTTCGGCCGCAAGCCGATTCAGGTCGCATGGCTTTTCGTCGCCTTCCCCGCGCTGCTGCTGACCTATTTCGGTCAGGGCGCGCTGGTCCTGTCGAACCCCGAGGCGATGGCGAACCCGTTCTATCACCTTTTCCCGTCATGGGCGCTGCTTCCCGTCGTCGTGCTGGCCACGATGGCAACGATCATCGCCAGTCAGGCCGTGATCACGGGGGCGTTCTCGCTGACCCAGCAAGCCGTGCAGCTACGCATGATGCCGCGCATGAAGATCCGCCACACCTCGGACGAGCATCAGGGCCAGATCTACCTGCCCGCCGTCAACCGCTGGCTGATGTTCGGCGTGCTGGCGCTTGTGGTGATTTTCGGTTCGTCTTCGAGCCTTGCTTCGGCCTACGGGATCAGCGTCACCGGCACGATGGTGGTCACGGCGACGCTTGCGATGATCGTGGCCCACAAGCACTGGAAAATGCCTTTGTGGCTGGCGGTCGGGATGATGCTGCCCCTGCTGCTGCTCGACCTGACATTCCTTGGCGCGAACCTGATGAAAATCGGCGATGGCGGTTACGTTCCCCTTGGGATCGCTGCGGTCATGTTCGTCATCATGGCAAGCTGGATGCGCGGGAACACCATCGTGCTTAGCAAGGACCGCGAGGCGGAATTGCCGCTGGATGTTCTGCTGGGCCAGATCGACAAGTCGGAATCCATCGCGACCGTATCGGGTACTGCGGTATTCCTGACCTCGACCCCCGATCTTGCGCCGGCGGCGCTGCTGCATAGCCTCAAGCACTTCAAGGCGCTGCACGAACAGAACGTCATCTTGACCATCGTCACCGAGGACATCCCCCGCATCCCGACCTCGGAGCGCGTCCAGATCGAGGAGATCAACGACCGCTTCCGCCGCATCAAGCTGCGCTACGGCTATGCCGAAGAGCCCGATGTGCCGCGCGCGTTGCTGCAATGCCGCCGTCAGGGCTGGAAATTCGACATCATGGCGACCTCGTTCATCCTGTCGCGCCGCCGCATCCGGCTTTCGACCCGCAGTCGCGTGCCAAGCTGGCAAGGGAAGCTGTTCATCGCCTTGGCGAGGAATGCCGCCGGAGCATCGGACTACTTCCGCATCCCCGCTGGCAGAGTGGTCGAAATCGGCACGCAGATGAACATCTAGCGCCTGAACAGGCGGGCGACGACAGGGGCCAGAACGATCACGATCACCACCCGCAACAGGTGATGACTGACGACATAGGCCAGATCGGCGCCCGCGATGATTGCGATGACGATCATCTCGGCCTGACCGCCGGGCAGGAAGGCAAGAAAGGCATCCAGTCCCGGCGCAAGGGAAAGCTGCACGATGATCTCGATGAAGCCAAGGCTGATGATCGCAAGGATAAGCGAGTAGACCAGCCCCGCCGTCACATGAAGCCGCAACTCGCGCCATGTGATCCCGGCATATTTCGACCCGACCGCAATGCCGATGAAGAACTGCGCCGCCTGAATCATCTCGGCGGGCGGGCGATGCTGGATCAGCCCCGAAAGCGACACCGCCATGGTCAGGACCATCGGGCCAAGGATCGAAGCCCCGAACAGGTTCACCCGCTCGGCCAGTTTCCATCCTAGTAGGCCACAAAGAGCCATCAGTCCGATCTCAAGCGGGGCGACGGCGCTGAACGGCTGACCCGGTGGCTGTGCCAGATCGACCGACCAATAGATCGACATCAAAAGCGGCGCGACGGTGACGATGACCAGAACCCGCGTCGCGTGGATCAGCGACAGGGCGCGGACGTCTCCGCCCGCCTCTTCGCCAAAAACCAGCATATCCTGAAGGCCGCCGGGCATGGCACCGTACCATGCCGTAGCATGGTCGAAGCCGAAGCCCCGCCGCAGCAGAGGATAGCCGATCAGGGCTATCGCTCCGATAAAAACCGGCACGACGGATAACGACGCCGCGATGTCGGGTAGTCCCGCAAGGACTTCGGGCGTGATCGACGACCCGACTGCCACCCCAAGGATCGTGCGCATCAGGATACCCAGCCGTCCCGCATCTGCCATGGGCGCACCCGCCAATGCCGCGATCAGGCAAGCCAGCATCGGCCCCAGTAGAAGCGGCAGCGGCAAATGCAGGAACAGAAACAACGCACCACCGATTGCCGCAATCGCAAAGGTCAGCAGGCGATGTCCAAGGAATGTCCGGAAAGGTGACAGCGAAATCATGCCGCTTTGTCCTGCGGACTTACGGCGAAGTCAAACCTGCGGCTGCCGATTCATGCGCGATGTGCCATCCTGACCCGCCAGCCTTTCGCAGGTCTGCGCGATGCGCCGCACGCCTTCTTCGATGTCACGCGCCGCGATCGAGGAATAGGCCAGCCGGTAGTGGCCCGTCCCGTCCGATCCATCATGGAAGAAGGGCCGTCCGGGTTCGATCAGCACACCCTCGGGTTTCAGGGCACGGGCCAGCACGTCGCTGTCCAGTCCAGCCGGAGTCTGCAACCAGAAGCTCGATCCCCCTGCCCCCGCCGGCTGTCCACTATCCAGTCCGTGGCGTGACAAGGCTTCCGAAGTAACACGGCGGCGTTCGGCATAGCTGTTCCGCATCCGCTTCACCTGCCGGTCGTAATGCCCGAGCGACAGGAAATACGCCATCGTGCGCTGCACATGGCCGGGGGGATGGCGCAGCATCATGCCGCGCAGGGCCCGCGCCTCGGCGACGAAATCGGGATCGGCCACGATGTAGCCCAGCCTGAGCCCCGGAAAGACCGACTTCGAGAACGAGCCGATATGGATGACCGCACCGCTGCGATCCATCGCCTTCAGCGCAGGCGAGGTCGATCCGGCGAAAGAGATCTCGAATTCATAGTCATCCTCGATCACCGCAAAGCCGCGCTGGTCCGCGAGCCGCAGCAAGGCCTCGCGCCGCGCAAGCGGCATGGTGCGGTTCGTCGGGCATTGATGGCTGGGCGAGCAGAACACGGCCGATACGCCATGGGGGATACGCTCGGGCGGCAGGCCGTCGGCGTCGATCGGGACGGGCAGCACCCGCGCATCCATCGTACGCAGGATCTCGTGCAGGCCGGGATAGCCCGGTTCCTCGATCACGGTGGAAACGCCCCGCCGCAGCAGGATCGCGCAGATCATCCAAAGGGCGTTCTGCGCGCCTAGGGTCAGCAATATCTCGTCCGGACGGGCCTGAATACCGCGTCTGGGCAAAAGATGCCGGATGATGAAATCGACCAGTTCGGGGTCGTCATTGTCATATTGATCATCCGACAACGCCCCCAGATCGCGACGTCCAAGAGCGCGCACCGCGCAGTCCCGCCATGCCGCATGGTCGATCAGCCTGTCGTCGGTCTGGCCGTAAAGGAACGGATAGGGATAGCGGCGCCAATCGGTCGGACGATCCTTGCGTTTAGCGGCCAGATTGCGCCCCTCGATCAAGGTCGACCAATCGAAGCGGGGCGCGCCCGTGTCCGGCGCAGGTTCGGGACGCAGTTCCTCGACCCGATCCGAGACGAAGTAGCCCGACCGGCCCTGTGCGATCAGGTAATCGGTCGCCACCAGATCGCCGTAAGCCTGTGTCACCGTGATCCGGCCCAGACCCAGATGCGCGGCCAAGGCGCGACTAGACGGCATCCGCTCGCCGGGGCGAAGCCGACCTTCGTGAACCGCACGAATGATTTGCCGCCGCAGTTGAAGCTGCAGCGGCTGGGCCGAGGCACGGTCGATCAGGAAAGTCTCGGGTGGGATCTGCATGGCGGCCAAAAGCATGTTCGGGCCGCCATCCTGCCTTATCCGAAGACGCGTGTCAGCGCCCCGTCGATGGCATTCGTCAGCGTGTCGATGTCATCCGCGGTCGAGATCAGCGCCGGTGACAGGCACAGCGTATTGTTGAAACCGGGGATCGAACGGTTGGTTGCCCCGATGATGACACCCTGAGCCAGACAGTCGGCAACGACGGCCTGCACCTTCTTCTCGTCCGCCGGTTCCTTGGTCGCGCGGTCCGCGACCAGTTCCGCACCGCAGAACAGGCCCTTGCCGCGCACATCGCCGATGACCTTATGCTTCTCGGCCAGCGCGTTCAGGTTCGCCAGTGTGCGCTCGCCCATGGCGACGGTATTGGCCAGCAGGCCCTCGTCTTCGATGATGCGCATGTTTTCAAGCGCCGCCGCCGGACCCGAGGTGCAGCCGCCAAAGGTCGAAATGTCGCGGAAGAAGCTCATCCCGTCCTCGGGCGCGTCCTTGAACATGTCGAAGACCCGCTCGGTGGTGACGGTGCAGGAAATCGCCGCATAGCCCGATGCGACACCCTTGGCCATGGTCACGAAATCCGGCTCGATCCCATAATGCTGATAGCCGAACCACGTTCCGGTACGACCCAGACCGCAGACGACCTCATCGATATGCAAAAGGATGTCGTATTTGCGGCAGATCTCCTGCACGCGCTGCCAGTAGCCTGTGGGGGGCGTGATGACGCCGCCACCCGCCGTCACCGGCTCCAGCACGATGGCGCCGATGGTATCGGGGCCTTCACGCAGGATGACTTCCTCGATCGCGTCGGCGGCGCGTTCACCGTAGTTCTCGACGTCCCATTGCTTGCGGTACTCAAGGCAATGCGGCACGCGGATGAAGCCCTCGGGGAAGGGACCATAGGCCAAGGCGCGCTGGTCCTGACCCGAGGTCGCCAGCGTGGCGATGGTCGTGCCGTGATAGTCGCGGTCGCGATACAGGATTTTCCATTTCTTGCCGCCATAATGACGCGCCGAGATCTGGCGCACCATTTTGTAGACCTTCTCGTTCGCTTCCGAGCCCGAGTTCGAATAATAAACGCGGCTCATCCCCGGCATCTTGGTGATCAGCTTTTCGGCAAAAAGCGCGCCCGGCACGGTGCCGGCGGCGCCCGCGTAATAGTTCAGCTTGATCAACTGGTCGCGCACGGCATTCGCGATGCTTTCGCGGCCATAGCCGACGTTGACAGTCCAGACGCCGCCCGAGACGCCGTCAAGGAACTCGCGCCCCGTGGCATCCCACAAACGCATGCCTTTGCCTTCGACAAAAACGCGCGGATCAATGGTTTCGTATTGTTTATGCTGGCTCAGGTGATGCCAGACATGGGCCTTGTCCGCTGCGATGACCGGGCTGAGGTCGTTCATTTTGTGCCTCTGTCGAAGGAAAGGGGATGATTGGTAGGCGAAGCTTATCTGCGAGGGACCCGACGCAATAGATCCAATTCCGCCCCACCGTTAGAGCCAGATTATGCGGCACAAGATGACGGCTTTCCTTGGCAGGGATCACCGGCTTCAATTGCAGGGTGACTCGCAGAAGGAGAAACAATGTCCTCGATCCTTGACCTGCCCGCCCGACACATTCTTGCCGCCTTCCGTTCGCGCGAGTTATCCCCCGTCGACTATACGCACGCCTTGATCGCGCGGGTCGAAGCCTCTGAACCATCCGTGCAGGCGTTGTGGCTGTTCCGCCCCGAACGCGCCTTGGACGAAGCCCGATTGTCGGAGCAGCGCTACCGACGCGACGAACCCTTGGGTTTGCTCGACGGAATGCCGGTGACGGTCAAGGAGCTGATCGCGACACGCGGAGACCATGTGCCAATGGGCACGGCAGCCCTGCCTCACTCACCTGCCGCCGAGGACGCGCCCCCCGCGGCCCGTCTGCGCGAGGATGGTGCGATCATCTTCGCCAAAACCACCTGTCCGGATTTCGGCATGCTGTCTTCGGGCCTGTCGAGCTTCCATCACCTCAGCCGCAATCCGTGGGACATCAGGAAAAATCCGGGCGGCTCGTCCTCGGGGGCGGCTGCAGCCGGAGCGGCAGGTTACGGTCCGTTGCATCTGGGGACCGATATCGGCGGCTCGGTGCGGCTTCCCGCAGGCTGGACCGGCCTTTTCGGCTTCAAACCCTCGCTGGGGCGCGTCCCGATCGACCCCTATTATACCGGTCGGGTTGCCGGACCAATGACCCCCACCGTCGATGATGCCGCCCTGATGATGCAGACCATTTCCCGCCCCGATTGGCGCGATGCTACGTCCCTTCCCCCCGAGCGGATTGACTGGGATGCGAGGGCGCTCGACGTGCAAGGCTTGCGGCTTGGACTGATGATGGATGCCGGATGCGGCATTTCCCCCGATCCCGAAGTCGCCGCCGCGATCATGGCTGCGGTCGCACTATTCCAGCAGAACGGAGCCACCGTTTTACCGATTGGCCCGGTCCTGACCCGAGATATGCTGGACGGGCTGGACATCGCATGGCGGGCGCGTTTCTGGGGCCAGATGCAGAAACTGTCCGCCGATGCTCAGGACCGGATTTTGCCCTATATCCGCGAATGGGCCAAAGCGGGGGCGGCTGTCTCCTCCATCGCGGTAGCCGAGGGTTTCGAGCAGACCTTTGCCATGCGCCGCGCCACGAACGAGGCGCTGCACGGGCTTGATTTCATCCTTTCTCCGGTCAATCCCCAGCAAAGCTATCCCGCCGATTGGGCCTCGCCGACAAATGACCCCGCACGTCCTTTCGAACACATCGCCTTTACCGTACCCTGGAACATGGGAGAGCAACCCGCCGCGTCGATCCATTGCGGTCTGACCTCGTCCGGTATTCCCATCGGCCTGCAGATCGTCGGACACCGTTTCGACGATCTCGGGGTGATGCGGCTGTCCCGAGCCTATGAGGAATGGCGCGGCCCCGTCACGAATTGGCCGCGCTATGATACCTACGCTGCAAATAAAGTAAGTGCTTGAGCGGGAAAGCCATCCTGCCTAGTCATCAGCAAATCTGGAATTGAGGGAACCGGCATGATTGACGTCTTTGGCTTCGCGGGTCGCAAAGCATTGGTCACGGGGGCAAGCTCGGGCATCGGATACGCAGTCGCAGCGAATCTCGCCCGGCACGGAGCCTCGGTCGCGATCCATTACCATCGCGGCGCCGAAGCCGCCGAGGAACTTGCTACCCAAATCCGTGCCACTGGCGGCACTGCCGTGGCGCTAGGCGCCGATTTGCGTGACGATGCCGAGGCCGAAGCTCTAGTTTCGCGCGCGGCCGAGGCCTTGGGTGGAATCGACATTCTGGTGAACAATGCCGGTGCGATGGGCGACCGGCTTTCGTTTGCCGAGGCCGGACGCGATTTGGCCAATCAGGTATTCGATCTGAACTGCCGGTCGCTGATCACCGTGACACATGCCGCATTGCCTTGGCTCAGCGCCTCTGACGCCGCCGCGGTTGTCAATACCGGCTCGATCGCGGGCAGGAACGGAGGCGGTATCGGTGCAGGTTTCTACGCCGCCGCGAAAGGATATGTGCACACCGTCACCCGTGGCATGGCGCGCGAATTCGCATCCAAAGGGATCCGGGTCAACGCCGTTGCCCCCGGTGTGATCGACACCCCCTTCCACGCCACCACGCCGCCAGAGGTGCTCGCCTCGCTCAAATCGGCAATCCCGATGGGTCGGCTTGGCACAACCGAAGACTGCGTCGGTCCATACCTGTTCTTATGCTCGGCAGCCCTGAGCGGATACGTTACCGGCCAGATCATCGACGTGAACGGTGGGCAGTATATGCCATAAGCTGGCTTGCTGACGCGTTTATGTATTGCTTAACAACGACATTCTGCTGGCTCGATCCGAGCCCGATGATCAGGGCCGATCCGCTCTCGCCATTGGCCCCGGACCATCTATCTGCGGACGGCTTCCACGTTGCGAGTGGTTTTCTTGGGAGTTTGGCTTCCGGTCGGTAGAAGCCATTTATGCGGCTTCCGTCAGCAACACGCTAGCCGCGCGCCCTGATGAAGGTTGGCGTGCCAGCACATGATTTTGATCGATGGCACCCGCTTCGCAAGACCTCCGATCCAGACAGAGTTTACCGCGGTGTCTCGATCAAAGGGCTATCTTCGCGCTCTGAACGTCACCATCTCATCCGATGTCGGCACCACCGGCTCAGAAGAGACATGTTCCGCCTCTTGGTTGTCTCGTTCCTCGGCAGAGTTTGACCTCACGTCAAGCCAAGCCGAAAAATCACACGACGTGTGAAAGTCGATCGCGACCGGCAGCGTTGCCGCCAGGCCATCGCGGTAATCAAGTCAATGCCCGAAATAGTGTGCGGCCGTCTCGCTGCTTCACTTGTTTCCGCCTCTCGACAGATGTCCTTCGTGTGCGCATCGATCCGGTCGCAGGGCTTAGAAGAACTGGCCTACCAACAAAGCGCAGCGCCACTCGCGCAGCGGTCGACAAATCGGCACACTCAACAGCCTCGAGTAAACGCCCGACATTGCGGCGCTTCATGCTGAAAACGCACCTTCGCCGTGACGACACCGAATGCGCCCAGATGCCGCAGATCGCGTTGCTGACCTGGACAGTTAGCGGATCAGGGACCACATGCGTTGTGTGTCATCAGCAGCGCCTGCGTTTCTTCACTCTTTACCCGCACAAAGGACAAGTAACGGCTTCACGAGACGCGCTGCAGTTTCTGTCTGAACGATCCATCCACTTCGAAATGCGGCTTGATGTAGGACGGGGGTTTCGGCCAGAGATCGTGGCCAGGCTCGGCGAACTCGCGCAACTAGGAGTCTGCGCCAGCATAGGCTTCGATGTTGACGAGGGGGATCTCAAACCAATGGAAAAATTTGATCATGCGGCTCCACTGCAACTGTTGCCGAAGAGGGAAGAAACCATCAACGTTGACGCGTGGACCTGAACCACAGTTTTGGCGAGATCGATGCCGGGTGCAGTACTCTCAGTGACCTGCCCCCCGGAAGGTCCCTGGGTTTAATGTAGAGTTTGCTTCGCCGCGAAGGAGCAGACGACATGAGGAAAAGCCGCTTCACCGATGAGGAGGGAACCGTGGCGCCTGATGGCACCGCGTAA
>NZ_WMIE01000032.1 GCF_009711225.1 Paracoccus aestuariivivens
GCGGCGATCACCATGGGGCCGACGACGCGCTCAACCACAAAGCTGGCGGAGGAGGCCCCATGGGCGGCGACGAAAAACGCGCGGCCTGAAAACGAAGACGAGTGACAACTCCTTTGACAAACACCGGATGCCAATGATGCAGACGGCCTTGCTCGGATCGCAGAGGCTGGGTTCTAAAAGGAAGTCCGCGTCAAGGCGTTCGGCTCGATGCTGGCGCGCACGCTGATCGCGATCCGCAGCCAGATCGTCGGTATGTCGATCCAGCTGAGCAACCAGATCCGGGGCGTCATGAAGACGTTCGGGCTGATTGTGCCGAAGGGCAAGGGCCGGGTCTTCGAGGCCAATGTCCGCGCTCTTCTCGACGGAAGGGATGATCTGGCGCGGATCATTCTGCCGCTACTCGGGGCATGGCGCGACATGCGCAGCCACGCGGCCGAGTTCGACCGGCAGTTGCTTGCTGCCGCGAGGCACGACAAGGCAGCGGTCTTGCTGATGACGATCCCGGGCATCGGGCCGGTGACGGCCCTGTCATTTTCCGCCGCAGTGGAAGACCCGGGCAATTTCCGACGGTCGCGCTCCGTTGGGGCGTGGCTCGGGCTGACCACGCGCCGATACCAGTCGGGAGAGGTCGACTATGACGGCCACATTTCCCGCAGGGGCGACCGACATCTGCGTAGCCTGCTCTACGAGGCTGCAGTCGTGATGCTGACGCGCAGCAGGGTCCGGAACGACAGCGTGCTCCGGACATGGGGCCTGGCGCTGAAGGAACGTATCGGGCTCAAGCGCGCTGCCGTGGCCGTCGCACGCAAGCTGGCGGTGATCATACACAGCATGCTCAAGACCGGCGAAGCCTTCAAGCCGTCCGGAGAACCCGCGACAATTTAGACCGGAGCCCGCCAGCCGGGACCGGCACATGCGTGCTGCGCCGTCCCTGCCGCGGACGTGGGTCTGGCCATTCCGTTTAGATTGGCTGCAGCTGTCAGGATAGACTGCGCGTTGAACACAGGAAGGCCGTGCCTGCGAAGACCATGATGCGACGGCACATGCCGACCGCGGAGACAACCCTGCTCCCGGCACCCGGACATTTCTGCGCAACGAGCCGGACACGGCCCCGGTCCCGCACTTAAGATTTGCGCTGCGTGCTGCCACCCTTGCGGCACGGCGGACGTTCTGCTGCCCAGCAGCCTTGACGTGCGGATGGCGATTAGACAACCTACGAAAATCCGGAACGAATGTCATGCCGAGCGCGCTTCTGTTCGCGATGGGCAGGAATTCAGACTGAGCGCCAAAGAGCTTACCGTCGCAAAGTTCTCCCCTGTGTAGCAGGCAATTTCGAAGTTCTTTGAAGTACCTAAAACACTTCAGAAGTTCTTCTAAATTGCGGATCGAGTACTTTGAAGCCCCCACAAGCGATGGGTATATTGCCTCTCGAATCGTACTACTTTCTACAACCGTCATTTCCTGTAATGAAAACCAGATCCCACTCGTCCCTGTTGCATTGCTTGGGAATTGCAACTTAATGAAAAGGTCCAGCTTTCCCATCTCGGATGTTAGTCTTTCCGTCCAGTATTCATATATTGAAATAATACCAATCAAGTATAGTTCGGATACGATTTTTAGTTGATCTTCCCAACTGGTATCAACAAAGGCTTGCAGTAAATTTGCAGTGCTTCGAGTATTTGGTGCGTCATTGTATTTTTTTTGCAAATAGTCGGATGAAACGCTTTCATTGTCGGCATACTCTCCCGCAATCGTTTTTCTGAAATTCCACAGAGCACTGCACATTGGCAGGGCAACTTCGTTCAGATTTTCAATTTCACGGCGAAGATCATTCGAATCCTCGAAAAAGAACTTTTGCACCAGATAGATCCAAGGTTCAGAAGGTAAATGGAAACCAAATGACCTTCGTTATATATAGCGACCTGCGGCTTAAGATTGCATGTCTGCCTCTAACGTGCATCGGGTAAGGCACACACTTCCGTCGATCTAGCAGGTGTCTCCGACAATCTGCATGAAGTTTCAACTCAATCCCTCATGTTAGAGGGGCGGTTTCGTAAAATTCGCACGGCGCGGAAAAATTTATCATGGGTTGCGTCGATCCGTAAATCTGCAACGACCGTCAGGTTCTGCGGGGCAGCTGCCCTTGGTACGCCGTACAGTTTTGTAAATCTGGGCTCCGAACAACATGCCGCAGTGCGGAAATTAGCAGGTCTGGCTGAAGCGGGCGGCCTGAATCATCCGTGGTCGGCGCGGGCTTGGTCATAGCCTCCATCGAAGCCTCTGGCACCACCTGCCGGCCGATGCAGCGACCACCGTCGAGCAAAAACTGGCCAAACTTTGCAAGATCACGCGGCGACAGTATCAGCCCCGCGTGCGGCCACGGCACCCCGTCGTCCCTGCGGTGTCCCCGATGCCAAGCGGTTCGACCAGTCTGACCGCCACAAATTTCTCGATTGGCATTCCGGTGCTGCCCGCGCGCGATGATTTTTGCCAAAAGCATCGTGGCACCACCGTTGTTGGTCCAATCCTTGCCCATCCCCCCCACGCCGAGAGTAAATTAACTCCCAGTCTTGGGTCACGGGATAAGGTCACTTGCCGACTATCCCCTTAGCAGCATCGCATTGTGGTGTCCGACGTATTTCCTTGATGGAATCACAAAGCCGTGAGAACGTCGTCGAGTGTTTCATTGTTGTGAGGTTAATTGTGGATAGACGTTTCTTCATTGGCGCATCGGCCGCATGTTCATGCTTTATGTGTGCCTCAAACAGTTTTTCCCAAGAAGTTGCAGAATCGATGCCTTCCTGCGCCATTATGACGGCGGATGACCAGTTAGCGTCGGATAAGATCGCCGAAAGCGAATGGGGCGGGAATGCGCCACAAAATGACGACATGGGTTTTGAAGCATCTTATTCCTTGCGCAAGAGATGGAATCCCGACAGGAGGGAAATCCGCGTCGCATTCCTGACCAATCCCCCAATTGCTGATCACGTCTTCAGGGCGGCTCAGGGCTGGGAGCCATACATGAAGCTCAAATTCAAGCGGGTCAATGTGCGGGACGGCGCGGACATCTACGCGCGCTTCGCTCCGGGTCAAGGTCATTATTCCTATATTGGAACGGATTGCCGGTGGGGATACGCCAATGATGGCCACACAATGAGTTTTGGATGGGAGGGCAGCGTTTCAACGACCGATCTACGCCGTGTCACACTTCATGAATTCGGACATGCCTTAGGCCTGGTTCATGAGCATCATGTTCCAGGATCCGATATTAGCTGGAACAAGCCTGCGGTATACGACTATTACGAAAAGAAATATGGCTGGTCAAAAGAGAAAATCGATCGCAACATCCTCAATCAATACACCAGAAATGAAGTTCGCGGGACAGCCTATGATGCCGCTTCGATCATGCACTATCCCGTCCCCAGGGAGCACGTGATAGATCCGGAAGATGTCGTTGGCTGGAACTCTAATTTGTCGCAGGGAGACAAGATATTAATCGGTAAGATGTGGTCGTGATGCGCACATCCGCGAAAATAACTAAGAGCAGCGGGGAGAAAAGTCTCAGTTGTCGTCAATGGATTGATGACTCTGGCTTGGTACAAAAATACGACCCAAACCTACGAGGGATTTGGTTTGGTAATTATACTCCGTTACGCTGCCGTTATGTAAGGACAGTATACCGGAAGCAACGGCATACAGGAATAACTATTCATCAACCGAAGGGCACGGCGATGACGGTGCGGGAAGTTGCGCCCCTGAAGATTAGTGAACCAAATGCTTTCGAAAATCCATCCATATCTGGGAAATATCTCACCAGCATTAAATAAATATGTCAAACCTTCGATCACTCTCGCAATCGATCCGGATGCGCTGGAAGAGTCGAATTTCGTCTGGTTTATCGACCCTGCGTCTAACTAGCGACATCCGTCTCTTGATCTCAAGGAGGCAATATGATACCGCCGTTTAGGCAATTGCTATTTACGCTCTTGACTTCGGTCTATCTTTCCGAACCAGCGAAGGCAGAACCGCCATTAATAACTGCCGAAGATCTTAGAAAGATCGCACCCTTCGCAAAAGAATCGTATATTCACGATATTATCGATTCGCGTGAAAATTTGGAAGCGCACGGAATCAACACGCGCCTGCGGATGGCACACTTTCTCGCTCAAGTGATGACCGAGACGGGAGGCCTGAAAAGCCTCGAACAAAGCGGCCTCGATATTGCTGCCGACCCCGACTTGGCCCGTGATTCCGACGTCGCCTTGGCTGCCGCACTCGCCTTCTGGAGCCGAAACGCAATCAACAAGGCCGCCGATTCCCATGACCGACTGAAGGTGAGGGTGCTTGTCAACGGTCCGGCAGCAAACGGATTTGCCCAGTCAAAGGCCTGGTTTAACAAAATCTGGAACGAGGCGCTGCGTGACAGGGAGTTATTAGGCTTCGAAGCGAACGGTGATCTGGTACCGACGCTAGGAAGTCAAGACGTAGCCTCCTTCGACGAAATCCTTGAGGAAACCGGATTCCTCGATCCCGCGAGTTTGGCGCTGGAAAACGCAGGTAATGCGCGCCGTGAATCCATTCTTGCCTTTCAGCGAGAAAATGGACTCAGGGAAACAGGTGAATTGGACCTAGCTACCGAAGACGCGCTATTAGACCCGCTTCAATGGCGGCATCGTCAGGCCGGGCCCGACGATACAGCATTGCTGAACCTTCTACACCGTGACGCCACGGTGCGTATCGACTTGAAGACCGGCGCGGTGATTGTTCGCTCAGCGAGCGGGTTCGAGGCATCCTCTGGAAGGGTCACCGCCACTGCAGGGGGGCCATCGACCGCGCCTTCAGCCACCAGCACCGAGCCGTCCGAGCAACTAGCGGCACTTCTCGCAATGGCGACCCCGATCTATCCCGAATACGCGCCGGTCGGCGACTTTAATGAGAATCCGCCCAGCGGGGTCGTCCAGTACGGCGTTATTGGCGACGACGACCGGTTCGCTGCGACACTGGAGTTTGATCCCCTCAGCCACCCATTTAGTAGCACGGTATATATACTCTTCAAAAACAAGTACGGCGAAGAAAAGTCCTGCACTGGCGCAATGGTCGCGCCAAAGGCGGTGCTGACGGCAGCGCATTGCATCCATTCCGGCACCGTCAAGGGTGCACCATATTCGGATTTCGTGGTCGTGCCGGGCTGGGTCGGAGGTTCGATCAATTTCGGAGATTGCAAGGCCTTGAGCGCGCAAGTTATGGGCGGCTGGCTCGCCGCGACCTCGCACACCGAACTCCATGAGAGCGATTTGGGCCTGATTAAGCTCGATTGCGAGATTGGGAAGGAGACGGGGTGGTTTGCTATGCGCGCCCTTGGCGAAGAGGAGGTGGGTCTGGAGATCACGGTGCAGGGCTATGCCTCGGACCGCGACCCGCGCGCGATGCAATGGCTCAGCAAGGACTGGATCCGCGAAATGCAGGCCCGGAAGGGATTTCATCGTGCCGACACGTACGGCGGAACAAGCGGTGCTCCGATTTACGTCTCGGCCGACAACAAAACACTAGTGGGCATCCACACAAATACGTATTTCGGACTGGAAGAGCCTTGGAAATCCAACAACGGGTTCTCGCCGCTCACGCCCGAACGCCTGGCCATCATTTCCGATTGGATCGACAAGTGAGGTGCCGGGCGCTCATTGTTATGCTGCTTGCCGCGTGGTGCCTTGGTCAGGCCGCCCGCTCTCAAGAGTTCGACGCCAGATCTGCAGTCTACATCGAATGCACGGTAAGTGGCAAGGTCACAGGCCAAGGCAGCGGCGCAGTGATCGATGCCGAAGGCAGGCTTTTGACCGCAAAACATGTGGTCGAGCGCGCCCATGCCAACAATGGAGATTGCAGGGGCGCCATCGGAACGCGGATCAACCCGAACGATTTGAGAAAACTCACTTTCCGCGTTGTGCCCGAAAATCTCGATATAGTCATGATGCAATTCGACGAGCACGAGATCCTGACTTTCGTGCCGATCCCTTTCGCCGGCCTGATCGATATTCCAAAGGATACTGAAGTGGTGGGCTACGGCTTCCATCCGGACGGCAGTCCCACCGCCGACCGCAGCGTGGGCAAAGTAATCTCGGAGACTGTCGACGCGAGCGGCAGGATGAAGTCGGGGCAGAATACCCAGAAAGGCATGTCAGGCGGGCCGGTCCTAATAGATGGCAGGTTAGTTGGGATCATTGCCGCCGAAAGCTTTGACCGCCAAGGTCAGCAGATCTCAACCCTATTTGTACCGGCAAAGCAGTTCCCTGAGGATATCCTACGCTGGCTAACGAACCAAGATACAACGCGCCGCGATCGGACCGCCACTATACTGGCCGAGCAGTTGGCCATGAACGATGTTTGCACCCAGATCCTGCGCGAGCAGATCAGCCTGCGAAAGAACGAATTTCCGACCGCGGCTCAAATCGCCACACCTTTGATCGAAGCCTCATCGAGTTCCTTAATTGAAGTGGCAGACTACTGGGTGACGGTCACCACCGGTCCTGCTCGATGGATAGATTGTAGAACAGGCAAGATGCTGAAGGCGCTATACTTCCCGACCGGCATGATGCTGCAGCCAGAGCGGGACGTGACCATCGACGGCGAGACGCGTACGATTTTCCTGACCGAACAGGGATTGCGGGTGTTCCTCGATCACGAAGCGATCGAGCCGATCACGCCAGATATTGGCTATGTATTCGCAACTGCGACCGGGGTCTTCAAAGTCTGTAAACAGACCGACACCGGGTGCAGCGTCTTCGATGAATATCGGATCACCGAGCACGATCAGCACTGGCCCTTTCTTTCGGGCTACCAGTCCTATCTGCGTAGCGAGGAACCAGCCGATCTGGACAGGGCGAGCGAGGCACTGCGCGAAATGTTCGAATACCAATCTGATCCGCCCGGACCCTTCGATCCACTGGCAATACACCTAAATCTGACCGACCTCGGGAGCCTTCCTGCCTGCAAAGAGCGCGAGGCGCGACTCTACACGGTATTGATGCGATTCGATGCCGCGAAGGCAGACAAGGGCTCTGCCTATCTGGAGCCGGTCCGTTTCAGCCTCTGCACGCTGCATAAAAAAACCGCCTATAACCGGTTAGAGCGGATCAAGGTCGTGACGCTTGCAGCTGCGGACGCTCGGTTCCGAAATCTTTGGGCCGTCAACACTATCCACCAGCCGACCGAGAACGTGCAGCGTGTGACACGGGCGCTCTTCAATGTCACCCAGCCAATCGTCAGCATCATGAAATGCGATGACGACCGGCGTGCCATTTTGACACTCGGACGCGCTGCGCGCGGCAGTGTCACCGCGTTAGATGATGTGGTCGCCGCCGACGCCGACGATGCGCTCGCCGAAGTCTCGACACGCCGACATTCGGTTTTCCGCCAGTTCCAGATCACGCAAGCACGTTCGCCCGTCGATGTGTTCAAGACTGCGCCGCTCTTTAACGATATCGAACTCTCCGCAGTTTGTGCCGGCAATAACGAGATCACCAATGCCGGCGAGATCATTGTTGACCTAGCTCCACTTGCCCAGAAGCTGGAGCTTAAGCTCTTTGATCTATTCAATGACTTGAAGACCAGTGATGAATATCGGAATCTCGGTATGGTCGATCCCGATATTCTTAACAAACGCTTGCGCGAAGGCATAATGTATCGGATCTGCGGTTTCCATGAGTACATCGTCTGGCGGTCGATTCTCTTCGATGAGATTAAGGACAGTGAACTTGTCCGGCAGGCGAAAGAGGCGATGGGAGTCGATCTGGCACTGATGGCCGATCACATCACACATCTGATCATGGCCAATGTTTTTTCTACCGATACGAGGATTCTGAACAGCCAACACAGAACAGAGAGGTGCGATTGATGCTGAAAGGAATAATTGGGTACCCCTTGCTGATGCTTATCACCAGTGCGGGATTGACGTTGAGCGGCGACACCCACATCTGCCACGAAGCGAAGACGGCCCGGGACGGCACCTACCAGCTATCGCAGCTTGGGCCCGAGCCGCTCACCATCTGGTGTTGCTGCGGCGGTTGTTGTGGCTACTCGAGAGATTGCAACACCATACCAGGATGCTCGTCGTGCTAGGACGGGGCATTGTCGTACTTGCGCTGACCGCGCCACACGTCTCCGCTGCCGAGGCTCTGCTGCCGATCTGTTACCGCGAAGACACAGCGCCGTTTTCATATCTCGACGCAAAGGGCGAACCGGCCGGCTACACAATCGAACTTTGCAGGCGAGTCGCCGCCAGCCTAAATGTGGAGGTGAAGATGGTAGCGGTCACCGCGGAGGACCGCTTCGCGCGGCTGGCCCGCGGCGATTGTGATCTTTTGTGCGAAGCGACCTCGGTGACGTTGAAGCGGCGACAACAGGCAGACTTTAGCTATTACACCTTTCTCACCGGTGCTGCCTTTCTCTATCCCAAAAAAATCGAAGATGCCGGCAAGTCGGTTATTGTCGGTTATCTGAAAGGCACTACCGTCGAGACGGCTGCTCGGGCAGGCAACATCATTGGCGGCAACAGCGGACAGTTTATATTAAAAGAGTTCGAATTCGAAAGCCACGAGGAGGCACAAGAGGCATTGGCGAACGGCGAGGTTCAAGGTTATCTGGCCGACCGGGAGATCCTAGAATCGATGCTGGAAGAGTTACCGCAACTTGCGGAGACACACCAGATCTCGAAACAAAGCCTGACTTATGAACCCTATGCGATCGCAGTACGGCTCGGCGATTTCGAGACACGTTTAAAGGTTGATACCGCATTGGCCGAGCTTTTCACTACGCCGGGTACAATGCGTGCTTTGCTGAGCGAGCAAATCCCCGCTAGGCGCAATGACCCAGTGCTGGAAGAGCTCTTCAGGATTCAGGCGATACCAGAGTAAAACTTCGTCTAATAGGTCCTTCTCTGCGCCCCCTGAACGACTGCTTTCGCAACCATCCCCTGGTTATCATTGATGCATCGCGGCGAGCGGCTTAGCGCCCGATCTGGGATGTGATGCGCCGTTTCCCGCTGCGCGCCGTCTGAACGGCTGCTTCTGTAATCATGCAGAGGCAGTCGTGCCGCAACGCAGCGGGCAGATCACCGCCCGATGGGCCATAAAGGTCCAAATTTCGCTGCGACGCGTACGAATGGCTGCTATCTCAGATTGCTGCGAATGCAGCGCCGCACCACCGAAAGTCGGCTTACCGCCCGATCTAGAATGTGAAGCGCCGTTCCCGCCGCGCGTCGCCTGAGGGGCTGCTTTCGCAATCATGCTGCGGCTGCGGTGCCGCAGCGCGGTGGGCAGCAAACCGCCCGATGGGTCTGTGAAGGCCCAATTTTCGCTGCGACGCACACGAATGGCTGCTATCTCAGAATGCTGCGAGTGCAGTGCCGCACGGCCGAAGGTCGGCTCACCGCCCGATCTTTGTCGCACGGCACCGTTTCTCGCTGCGCTCCGCCTGAGCGGCCGTTCTCGCAGTTTTTCTGCGGCTGTCATGCCGCACCGCAGTGGTCGGCTTGCCGCCCTTTGCGACGTGGGAGCTCGAGAACGCATCGTTCACCATGCACCCGCAGCGAACGGCAGGTATGCCGTTGCTTGAGGGCAAAATGCCCGCCGCTAGCACTTCAGGCAGAAACTTGCTGATCTTCAGTAGGCTTCGCCGACCCTCTCGGTGCCCAGTCGTGAATCTTGTGCCCACCAGCCACGACAGGCCGAGCGCGTTCCGCGATGCCCGTTTCCTTCGCCCATGCCGTCGCAATTTCGTTGCAAAAGATTGACATACGTCAACGACGATCGGCCTCCCATGTGCATATTCGGGCGGCACGCGGGAGGAACTATCATGATCGAAGCAAGACCCCTCAAACGCTGGGAGCTCGCTTGGGAACTGTCGCAATCCGGCCTCTCTACCGCCGAGATCGGTGAACGTCTCGGGATCAGTCAGGGTCATGCCGCCGTGCTGATTGTGCGCGGTGCCGAACGGCTCAGACTGCCAAGTGACTGGCTGAGCCCGTTGCCGCCACTCGGGGAGAGCGCAGCAAATGCATTTCTACAGCAGCAGTGATCCGTTTCCGTCGTTCAAGCTCTCACCACGGCGCGCGCAGAACAGATGCACAGTAGTCAATTGGCGAAGGCGTCGATTAGGTTCATGACCGCCAAGACCTTTCTCGTCCCACTGTCGACGCGATAGATTCGGTTGTCGTTACGGTAGTAATCCCAGCCGCGACGGCGCTCCAGATCATAGCGGCTTGGGTCACGGACAACGATGTAATCGCCGACACGAAGGACGTCGCCAACGCGGTTGCCGTATTTTTTGGCTTGGCCGGGTGGGACGCAGGATGGCTGCTTCTTTGCGAGTCCGGGCGGGCATTCGGCGTAATAGGACCGTCTACGGTCATCGCCATGCTTGCCATTATCGAAATTCGCGCGCACCTGCGGTTTCCCGTGTTTGTTACCGTGACCGTTGCCATTGCCTGGATCAGCGATAACGGGTTCCGCGCCAAGAGCGGCTAGTGCCATTCCCGCGGCGATCAATCTGTATGCGATCTTCATCGCTCCGCTCCCCATGTTTTGGACGAGAGTTAACGCGCGAGGATGCCAATACGCACCTCTTGCTTACTGCATTGGCAATAACCCGCCGCTTGAACTGCCTTCGATCCTTCCTGAACACCAGATTGCCATGTGGGGTGCAGCGAGCGCAGTCACGAAAAGACCGGCTCAAGTGGGACACGCTACCGCCCATTTGCGAAGTACTTCTATGATCGTGACGGTCAGACCGCCTTGCTCTGGTTAACCCGTTTCGACAGTTCCGTATGACTTTCGATGCGTTCAGAGTAGCGGTCGACCAGATGCTCGCGGATGTCACGGGTCAGCAAAGTGAAGCGGGTCAACTCTTCCATCACATCGACGATGCGGTCGTAATAGGCCGAAGGTTTCATTCGCCCTGTCGCGTCGAACTCATCCCAAGCTTTGGCAACCGAGGATTGGTTCGGGATCGTCAGCAGCCGCATCCATCGGCCAAGGATGCGCAGCTGGTTCACCGTATTGAAGCTTTGGCTGCCGCCGCAAACCTGCATCACGGCCAGCGTCTTACCCTGCGTCGGACGCACACTGCCCAGCGATAGCGGTATCCAGTCGATCTGGTTCTTCATCACGCCTGACATCGCGCCATGCCGCTCGGGCGAGGACCAAACCATGCCCTCGCACCAGCCGACGAGGTCGCGCAACTCGGCGACCTTGGGATGCTCGGCGGAGGTCTCATCGACCAAGGGCAGGCCGTTAGGGTGAAAAATGCGCGTCTCGGCTCCGAAGGCGTTCAGGATGCGTGCGGCTTCCTCAGCCGCAAACCGCGAGAAGCTGCGTTCGCGCAGCGAACCATAAAGCAGCAGGATACGGGGCTTGTGCGTGCTGCGGGTGGCGGAGAAAAGCGCGTCGGCATCCATCGGATGGAAGTAGTCGGGCTTGATGTTCGGCAGGTCAGTCAAGGATTTCGCCCTTTTCATTCAGAATCATCTGGCCGTCCTCTTTGTAGAGGGGGCCGGGCGGCAGCCGGTCGAGCAGCGGCAACACGGTTTCCGAGGGACGGCAGAGGCGCACGCCCTTCGGCGAGGCGACGATGGGCCGATTAACCAGCACAGGGTGCTCTAGCATCGCGTCCAGGATAGCCTCGTCGCTGATGTCCTCATCCAGCAGGCCCAATTCGGCGGCCGGGGATTTCGAGACCCGCAACGCCTGTCGCGGCGTCAGGTCGGCAGCGGCGAACAGAGCCAGAAGCTGCGGACGAGTCCAGCCCTCGGCGAGGTAGTCGATCACGATGGGCTCGGCCCCCGAGGCGCGGATGATCTCAAGCACGTTGCGCGAGGTGCCGCAGTCGGGATTGTGGTGGATGACGATCATAGTCTTCCTCAGGCAAAACTGTTGCGGGTGCGGGTGGCGAAAGCCACCAAGGACAGCATGACTGGCACCTCGACCAGCACGCCGACGACGGTCGCGAGCGCCGCGCCGGAATGCAGCCCGAACAGGCTGATCGCCACGGCCACCGCCAGTTCGAAGAAGTTCGAGGTCCCGATCATGGCACAGGGGGCGGCGATGCGATGCGGCACCCGCATGGCATAGGCCGCGCCATAGGCCAGCGCAAAGATCGCATAGCTCTGGATCACAATCGGCACGGCGATCAGCAGAATGATCAGCGGACGGTTCAGGACGACCTCGCCCTGCAGGGCGAAAAGGATGGCGACGGTAGCGATCAGCCCCATGATCGACCACGGCTTGATGCGATGTGAAAAGGCTTCGATGGCGGCCTGCGATCCCAACGCGCGACGGGTCGCGAGGCCCGCCGCCAAGGGCAGCACGACGTAAAGAGCCGTCGACAGGACCAGCGTCTGCCACGGCACGGCGATCTCGGTCACGCCCAGCAGCAGCGCAACGATGGGCGCGAAGGCCATGACCATCACCAGATCATTCACCGAGACCTGCACCAGCGTATAGGTCGCATCGCCCCGCACCAATTGCGACCACACAAAGACCATCGCCGTGCAGGGTGCCGCGCCCAGAAGGATCAGCCCCGCGATATACTGCTGCGCGTCCTCGGGCGCGATCCATGGTGCAAAGACATGCTCGAAGAACAGCACCGCCAGCAGCGCCATGGTGAAGGGCTTGATCAGCCAGTTGATTAACAGCGTGATCAGCAGCCCCTTGGGCTGACGCGCGACCCCGGCAACGGCACCGAAGTCGACATTGACCATCATCGGATAAACCATGGCCCAGATCAGCACGGCGACGACGAGGTTGACCCGCGCGATCTCGGCCCCGGCCACCGCGCCGACCAGTCCCGGCGCGACCGCACCAAGGGCGATCCCGGCAAACATCGCCAGCGCCACCCAAAGGGTAAGCAAGCGCTCGAAGGTTCCGAGGGGGCGCACCTCGGTTTGCAAGGTTTCAGTCATGGGCCAGCTTTCGGATTTTACTTAGAGTGCGGGTGAGACGCGCTCAGCATTTGCAAGCGATCTGCTCAAGAACGGGTTGGCAAAGCTCTGCCTGTCCGCCGCAGCAATCCTCCAGCAGAAAGCCCAGCAGATCGCGCATCGTTTCCATGTTGGCGAAGTAGCGGATCGAGCGGCCCTCGCGCGTCGAACGCACGAGACCTGCCACGGAGAGGATGTTCAGGTTGCTCGACAGGGTGTTAGGCCGGACACCAAGCGCCTCGGCGATTTCACCGGCGGCTTGCCCCTGCGGTCCTGCACGGACCAGCAGACGAAACACATCGAGCCGGGTTTCTTGGCCAAGTGCAGACAGCGCGTCGAGAGTGCGATTCTTTTCCATTATTCGATGATACTGGAATAATCGTGAAATGAAAGCGAAGAAATGTGCAGATGAAGCGAGTGGCCGCTCTGATCGCTTGGGGCGCGGTGGGGCAAATGCGCCGGCGGACGTAGCAGGCACTTGAATTACACTCATACTGACGTCATATTTGGGCAGTTGATGTGGAGGTTCGGATGCAACTCGAGAATTTCGCCGAAGCCGGGCAGTTCGCGCCCGGCCGGATTGCCGAGGCCCTGCGCACCACTCGGGACGAGGTTGCGCGCACAGTTGGCCTTGGCCGCGATGCGGTAATGCGGCCCGACCGCATTGCCAGCGCCAAAACCCAGAAGCGGCTGCGCGAGATGGTGGAGATCCTGAACCGTGTGGAACCGCGCTTCGGATCTTCGCTCATCGCCTATGCCTGGTATCGGTCGGAGCCGCTTCCAGGGTTCAGCGGGTTCACCGCGATGCAGTTGGTGCGGGACGGGCGGGCGGGCGACGTAATGGATTACATCGACGCGGTCGAGGCGGGCATCCACGCCTGATGCGCTACGACGGGCTCCTCTACCGCGCGCTGAACCCGGTCTGGGCGCGCGAGCCGTTGTCTGGCGAAGGTGCACGCCGGTTTGGTGGGCGCTTCAACGCGAAGGGCACGCCAGCGCTGTACACCGCGCGCAGCATCGTTACTGCGATCCGCGAGGCGAACCAGATCGGAACGCTGCAACCCACCACGCTCGTCGCCTATGACGCGCGGATCGAACGAATCTTCGATGCGACGGATCCGGCGAACTTGGCGGCTGCCGAGATCGACCCGGCGACACTCGCCGCCGCTGACTGGCGTAGCCGGATGTTGGCAGAGGGCCGCGCGCCCACGCAGGTTATGGCCGCACGGCTGATCGGCGAGGGCTATGCGGGCATGCAGGTGCGAAGCTTCGCGCCCGGCGCCGGGTCCGATGACTTCAACATCGTCCTGTGGCGTTGGGGTGCGGACGGCGACGCGATACTGAGGCTCGTCGATGACGAGGGGCGGCTCAGATAATCAGACAGCCATAAGGATCGCGCTACGGTTCGCTTCCCTTAATCTAAAAGCGTACCAGTCCGGCCGCATCGGTCAATGATGGTGACGACGCGCTGATCGGTCTGTCCACTTTGCAGTGGTCGCGACGATGCTGCACAATAGATAGAACTCATCCGCGGGAGGGCGCGACGGGTTCAGGACGATAGCGAGGTGATGGACCGGTCTTCCCTATCCAAAGGTCAGCGGTCGGCCTCAGCCAAATCCGCTAATTTCCGCACCGCAGCATGTTGGTCGGATCCGAAGCGGCCGCTCGGACTTGGCTAATGCGGCACGGCGGCATTCTACATTGCGGCCATCGATGCGAAGCGCAGCGAATGAGGTTGCTGCGAATTCAGAAACTCCTCAACAGGAGTCAGCCCGACCCTTCAGGCCGTCACCGACCTTCGACCGTTACTCTGCATCCACCAGGCGTTAGCCATCGGCTCGAGGTGAAAGGATTAGAGATCTCTTCTCCAGCCTTCTCCTTCTTCTGAAGAATATAGCGCATCCGCTCATACTGGTCGCGGCAGGTCGTTTCAGCTGCGATCTGAGCGATATCCATGCGACTGAAGACATGCGGGTTGAGGCCCATGATCGCAGCCTCTTGGACATGGCCCGGAGACAGCGGTTTGCTATCTGCAAGAGCCGATCCCGTCGTAACAGAGAAAACCAATGCGACGAGAGAGAGTTTCCTGAACATCTGATGCCTCCACATATGGCTCCAATGCATGTGGTCACTCCGGTGGGTCGTTAGTAGAGCAACTGGCCTGGGTAAGATTACCACCGACGGGGACAACGCCCATCAATTAGGCCAGACAAACAGACACCGGTAGAGGAGGAGGCGAAAGAAGCCGTCGCTGCAATGCCCCGCATCGCGCCCCGCGCTAGTGCCGTTTTCGCTGCGAGGCTGGTTGAACGGCCGGTTAGGGGAAGACGCCGCGCAGCATCTGCGGTGCTCGACCGGCAGAAATGGTGTAGTTTTCCAACGCGGACCCAGTTTTGATCGGCACACTCATGCCGTAGCCCGCGTCGAAAAACTTACACCAAAACAGCCGTTTTGGGTTGGAGGGTGGTAATCAGCTGCTCTGCAACTGATTACTCGACGGGACGAAACTCGTTATTGCGGTGCAGACGGATGGGATGGGCAAGGTTGATCTCACGGTTCATGATCTGTTGCTTCAAGCTGCTCGGGCGGGGATGTTGGGCAGGGTGCTGACCGCGTCCAGCCTTGCGATCTGCTCTGGTGTCAGGGTGACCGCGAGCGCGCCGAGGTTGCTGGTCAGCTGGCTGATGTTACGCGGGCCGATCATCGGTACGGTGCCATGTCCCATCGCCCAGGCGATGGCGATGTGGTCAGGCCTGGCCCCGGTCTCGGCGGCGATGGCCAGGACGGTGTCGAGCACGGCCGTACGCTGCACGCTGTTCTCTGCCTGGAAGACTTTGCCGCCCATGCCCTCGGCCCGGCCTTTTTCGCCTGTCCGGTATTTGCCGGTCAACATGCCGCCCCCCAAGGGCGACCAGGTGACGACCCCAAGGCCAAGGGCCCGGGCAGCGGGGAAGGTATCGGCCTCGGGGTCACGGTGAACCAGACTGTGTTCGACCTGAACGACGGCGATGGGCAGGCTGCGGGTCAATTCGGCCAGGGTCACGGCGCGCGACAGTTGCCAAGCGGGAAAGTTCGACAGGCCTGCATAGAGGATCTTGCCCGCGCGCGCGAGGTCATCGAAGCCGCGCAGGATTTCTTCGACCGGGGTCACGCCATCGGGGTGATGGGTCCAGAGGATATCGATCCGGTCGGTCTTCAACCGCCGCAGGCTGGCCTCGACCGAGGCCACCATGGCCTTGCGGCTATTGCCAAGGACAAGGCGGTTCGCACCGGGGGCCGCGCCATTGGTGTATTTCGTGGCGAGGACGAAGTCATCACGCCGCTCTTCGAGCAACGTGCCGAGGATCGTCTCGGACTGGCCGAACTGATAGACATCTGCGGTATCGATCAGGTTGCCACCCGCCTCGGCATAGGCGTTCAGGATGGCGGCGCTGGTCTCGGGGTCGGCACCATGGCCCCACCCGGTGCCGAAGTTCCCGGTGCCAAGTGCAAGTTGCGAGATTTGCAGGCCGGTGCGGCCGAAAGGCTTGTATTGCATGGTCATTCCTTTGAATTGGCGGACATGGTCACCACGACCTTGCCCTTGGCGCGGCCCGTCTCCAGATAGGCCAGCGCGTCATTGGTCTCGGCAAAGGGGAAGGTCCGGTCGAGGACGGGACGCAGGCCCCCCGCCGCGACCAGCCGGGCAATCTGGCTCAGCTGACCGCCATCCGCGCGCATGAAATGGAAATGGTAGCTGACACCCGCCGCCTTCGCCCTGCGCCGGATGCCCCGACTGATCAGACGGAAGATCAGGCCGAGGATCGGATTCAGCCCCGCGACCTTGGCAAATTCCGGCGTTGGCGGGCCAGAGATCGAGATCAGCTTGCCGCCCGGTTTCAACACACCAACCGATTTCGTCAGCACCTCGCCCTCGAGGCTGCACAGCACAAGATCGTAACCTGACAGCATCGAAGCGAAGTCCTCCGTCCGGTAGTCGATCACCTGATCGGCCCCGAGATCGCGCAGCAGGTCGGCGTTCCTAGCGCTGGCTGTGGTGGCGACATGCGCGCCGAGGTGTTTGGCCAACTGGATTGCCATGCTGCCCACACCGCCGGTTCCGGCATGGATCAGCACCTTGGTGCCTGGCCCGATCTGGCCCAACTCCACCAGCACCTGCCAGGCGGTCAGGCTGACCAGTGGCAGCGACGCTGCCTCGGCCATGGTGAGACCGACAGGCATCAGGGCCAGATCGGCGGCATCCACCGCGATCAACTCAGCCAGAGTGCCGATCCGTCCATCGCGGACCCGTGCCATCACGCGGTCGCCGATCTGCCAGCCAGCGACCTCCGCGCCAACGGCCACCACCTCTCCCGCCAGATCATGGCCGAGGATCAACGGCGGTTTGTAGGGCAGGATCGGCTTGAAGGCGCCATCGCGCAGCTTCAGATCCAGCGGGTTCAGCCCCGCCGTATGGACCCGCACCAGCACATCGTAGGGACCGGGTACTGGGTCGGGCAGTTCTCCCATTCGAAGGCTCTGTCCTTTGCCGTAACGGTCGAGAAGCCAGGCTTTCATGGGTCGGGCTGGGCCAGAGGCGCACCGGCCTGCAGCCGTGCGACCAAATCGGGGTTGGCAATGAACGACCGCCCGAAAGACACCAGATCTGCCGATCCTGCCCGGATGGCCTCGGTCGCCAGATCCAGATCATAGCCATTGTTCGCCAACCAGGCGCCTCCGAACCGGCTTTTTAGCGCGGCAAAGTCAAAGGGCACCACATCGCGCGGGCCACCCGTCGCCCCCTCGACCACATGCAGATAGGCCAAGTTCAGGGCATTGAGCCCGGCAACAATATGATCGAACAAAGACTGCGGGTCGCTGTCGGATATGCCATTCGCTGGCGAAACCGGCGAGATGCGAATGCCGGTGCGCCCGGCCCCGATCTCGGCCACCACTGCGGCCGCAACCTCCAACATCAGGCGAGCGCGGTTTTCGATCGACCCACCATAGGCGTCATCGCGTCTGTTCGCACCGTCACGGGCGAACTGGTCCAAAAGATAGCCATTCGCGCCATGGATCTCGACCCCGTCGAAGCCGGCAGCGATGGCATTTGCCGCTGCCTGGCGGAAGCTGTCGATGATCCCCGGGATCTCGTCCAGCGCCAGCGCGCGCGGGATCGAGGGGGCAACAAAGGCGTTGTTCACGAAGGTCCGCGTTTCAGCCGCGATGGCCGAGGGCGCAACCGGCTGCGCGCCGCCCAACAGCTCGACATGGCTGACCCGGCCGACATGCCAGAGCTGAACAAAGATCCTGCCGCCTGCAGCATGGACGGCGTCCGTCACGCGGCGCCAGCCGGCGATCTGCTCGGGCGTGTAAAGGCCGGGCGTGTCCTGATAGCCCTGCGCCTGAGCCGAGACCTGTGTTGCCTCGGTGATGATCAGCCCGGCACTGGCGCGCTGGCTGTAATAGGTGGGGGACAGGTCGCTCGGGACCAATCCAGCACCAGCGCGGCTGCGGGTCAGGGGGGCCATGACGATGCGGTTGGCGAGGCGGATGCCACCCAGATCATAGGGCTGGAACAAAGGGTTGGTCATGGTTCGGTCCTTTCAGGCGCGGTAGCGTGCAGCGGGGACGGTATTGCCAAAGCCCGGCAACATCGCGTGACGCGCGGATTGATAGCTGTCCCATAGGCCCGCCTCGGACAGCGGCGGGATGGTGATGGCCTCGCCCGCGTCCAGCCCGGCCAGCGCGGCATCGACCAGCGCGGCCACCGTCATCATCGGCGGCAGTTTGGCGGGATCCGAGCCCGCCTTGTCCCAAAGCTCGGTGCCCGTAGCACCCGGCAGCACCGCCTGCACCCGCACGCCCAATGGCGCCAGTTCCACCTGCAGTCCCTGGCTCAGGAACAGGACAAAGGCCTTGGTCGCGCCATAGACCGACATGGAAAACTCCGGCACCAGCCCGACGACCGATGCGATGTTGATGATCGTGCCTCCGCCCGAGGCGGCAAACCGGGGGGCGACGGCATGGCCCAGCCGTGTCACCGCCGTGACATTCAGCGCGATCAGGCGCGAGATGTCTTCGGGCCGCTGCGCGGTGAAGGCCCCGGCCACGCTGGCCCCGGCATTGTTCACCAGGGTGGTGATCGCGGCATCCTCGCGCAGCTTTGCCTCAACCTGTGCCAGATCAGCTGCATCGGTCAGATCGGCGCGCAAGATCTCGATGCTGACATCCGTCTCGCTGCGCAGGCGCGCCGCCAGTGCATCAAGCTTCGCCTGATCGCGCGCCACCAGCACAAGATCATGGCCACGCTGCGCGAAACGTTCGGCATAGGTAGCGCCGATCCCGGCAGAGGCGCCGGTGATCAGGGTTTTCGGTGTAGTCATCGCATTGAACTCCGGCATGTGGTGCGTTATATTCATGATGATGATCATGATTGATTTAAACATGATGATGATCATCATAAAGTCAAGGGGCGAAGTTAGGGAAAGGATCCGAGATGAAAGTCTCTCGCGAGAAGATGGCCGAGAACCGCAGCCGCATCCTGACAGAAGCCGCCGTTTTATTTCGTGAAAAGGGCTTTGACGCGGTCTCGGTCGCCGAGGTGATGAAGGCCGCCGGCCTGACACATGGCGGCTTCTACGGGCATTTCGCATCGAAGGATGAGCTGATCGCCCAAACCGTTTCGCATGCCACCACCGGCAGCGAGGGCACCAAGGGGTTCGCGGCCTTTGCAGAAAGCTATCTGTCGCCCCGCCACCGCGATGCCAGCGGCCAGGGCTGTCCGACCGCCGCGCTGGCCTCGGACCTGCGCCATCAATCCGCCGAGGCCCGGCAGGCGATGGCCGCCGGGATCGAGGCGCAACTGGCACACATCGCAGCCGCCATGCAGCGTGACAGCACGACCGTGATCGCGCCCGCAGACCTTCGCCGACGCGCCATCGGCAGCTGGTCGGCCATGGTCGGGGCGATGATCATGGCCCGCGCGGTGGAAGACCCTGGACTGGCCGATGAACTGCTGGCGGGCACGCTGGATTGGGTTCGTGACGCCACTTGAGGCGGGTCAGGCTGTCCCGAAGCCTAGCCTACCCAATCGACCGCCCAGAGACTATTTCTGAACCCCGCTAGAGCAGAGGGGCATTACCTTGGGTTGCAGTGCTGGGCACCCGCTGCGGCGCGCGCGGATGACTTCTTTCCCAAATTTTCTGCGGCAGCCACGTCACGGCCAGGCCACTTCCCGCCCTTCCGACAAGCCCTCTAGCAGTGGCGGCTCAGATCAAGCTATTGCAGCGGATTTCGCTGCACGGAGCCTAAGGGGCAGCTTCGGTGAATGCTGCCGCGGTGTTTGTCAAAGGAGTTGTCACTCGTCTTCGTTTTCAGGCCGCGCGTTTTTCGTCGCCGCCCATGGGGCCTCCTCCGCCAGCTTTGTGGTTGAGCGCGTCGTCGGCCCCATGGTGATCGCCGC
>NZ_WMIE01000033.1 GCF_009711225.1 Paracoccus aestuariivivens
GCTGCATTGGCGACGAAAAAGAAGGAGACCACACACACATTGACCAAAGCATGACCCGAATTCCATAGTCAGCGATGGCTCACTTCTCGGTGAAAATCCCGGCTCAGTTCTGGGTGGAAATCAACACGCGCAGCTACTACTTGTATTTCTGACGGGCATCGCGCGGATTGGCCGGAACGGGCTCTTACGGGGCTGACGCGGCCGCACTGCGGACAAGGTCCCACTCAAATGCCTGAATGATCTCGATCACCCGCGCCTTCGGCGGTTCACTTGGACCGGTGGCGGTCACTGCCACAGTTGCGCTTCGCCGTCCACCATTTGATGACCTATACCAATGGTTCGCTCATCGCTACGTTTTAGTCCTTGTAGCAGAAGCTGGGTTTAATTGGGCAATACATATTATTGGACCAGGAATTAATGTTTTATAAATTAATTGCTGATGATGGCGATGATTCTCAATCTTATTTTGTATTATTGATTAATATTCGCATCTAACGGAGGATCATGACATAATACCCAAGAGTGCGCGAATTTCTTTTTATATCATCTTCATCTCATCTGGCAACTTATCATATTTTCGCGGCGAGTAATAATCGCCTAGAAAGGAGTAATCTGATGAAAGGTAGGTGTTTAGCTTGTTGAATTGACTTTCATTCAGGTGATAGTCAGGCTTTTGGGCCGAATGGGATTCATTGGCTCGGACAGTGTTGACGTCCATTCCGCTACGTTCTCGAACAAGTTCGCAAAGGCTTTCTGTTTGTTCGAGTGGGATAATGTGATGGAATATGCTAAGATCGTCTCCCAGGAAAAAGTGGGCGGGGCGAAGGTGGAATCTTATGACATTTGATGCTCGCAGGTAATCTTCGAGGCGATCAATGAAATACGCAAAAGTAGGCTGGTCGTTCAGGCCTAGTTCGGCACTTTTCTCGGTCGCTTGGGGTCGGGATCTGATGTCGTTGAACTGAAACAGGCGATTTTTGAACGCTGATTTGAAGCGATCCAACGGATCACGGATGATCGCCGCGTGTTCTTTGTCTTTGTTGTTGTCGTAAGCTGCGGGGTTGAATTTTCCCATGCGGTAGCCATCGACATGATGGATGCCCTGATATCCCATCTTTTTCTTGGGAGATACCTCTGCGAAATCATCTCCGGTATTGATGTGATAGAAGAAGCACTTCATAGATGTGCAGGCGTTTTTAGGGATCGCTGTATATGTCAGTCCCGCTTTTTCACAAACGATCATTTGCTTTGCTCCGTCGAGAACCCCAGCGCGCGCATTTGTTCTTCGTAGCCTTGCGAGTTGCGAAGGGTTTCAAGCTTTGCGTTGTAGCGTGTATCTATAAGCTCGGCAGCTTCACGAATGGCCTTTCGGCGCATCAGTTTTGCGCAGAACTTTGCGAGTTCTTCGCTGTCGGCTTCGGGTTGGGGGTCTTGGATCTCGTTTCTGTCAAACCGCTCGAAATATGCGGCATCGTATTTGCCGTGATTATTCAGAACATCACCACGTAGGCGGCGCATCAGAAACTCTTCGCCAGACTTTACGCCATAGTGATTGACTTGCGCGAGTTTGTATCCCGCCGACTGACGGGTTTGCCGCCAGCTCATGACTTCGCCATCGATGGGCTCGCCTGAGCCGTTGATCCAGTTCAGGCGAAGTTTTCCGTCCAGGTTCGCCCTCCTGACAAATCTGGGTCGATGGATCGCAAGCCGAAGATAGTCCTCTTTCCGGAAAAGCGTCTTGACGCCAAACCCTTCGGCGAAGCCGTCGTTGGCGGCGCGGTTTAGGCGTGTCGTCACCGGTTCGGGGGTATATTGTGGCTGACGACCGCTGCCGAAGAAACGCCAGGTAATGGGCATGGCACCGGCCTTGCGCTGTTCGACAACGTCAATGAGGTCGTCGATTTTTCCGTCACCGGTGCGGATGGTCAGGAATTCGTCGAAATCCATCACCATGACCCAGTCCGCATCGTCGAATAAAGGATGCTTTTGGGCGCGTTTAAGGGCGCGGGATTGCGGTGGCATTGTCCCGAGCGGGCCATTTTCCATGCGCGTGACCAGCCCAATGGTCGCGAGCGCATCCAGCATCTCGTCTGTGCCGTCGGTGCAGTCGTTCGTGTACACCAGTATGTCGGTGAAGCCTTTCAGGTGATGATAGGCAACCCACTCCAGAACATAGGGGCCTTCGTCTTTGGCCATGGTGATGCAAAGCGTGCGGCCGTGGCGTGATTTGTTGCCTCCGTCCGGTATCTTGTTTGTCCGTTTCTTGTGATCTGACCAGAATTTATCGGCGTCGATCGGGGGGATGGGCTCCCTTTTGCCTTTTTTCTTGGGCTCTTTAAGCGGAACGCTGCTATAGTCGATCAGGCCGCGTTCGGCGAGATGGCTGCCGAGCCATGACTTGGGCGCGGGAAATGTGCCGGGATTGCCTCGGGTGTATTTTCTGAGCCAGCGCGAGTAAAGATGGACGCAAAGGCTGCCGGCGCTTTCGATCTCGTCCTTGGTTGTCCCGTATTGCTTCGGATCGGTTAGGCGTTTGCGCTGCGGGAAGCTGATGGGAAAGAATACGGACTGGGGTTGAGCATGCCCAAGCTCTCCGGTTGCCTTGGCAAAATGGGTCAGCGCAGCAGGACCTGTCGTTCCCCAAGGCAGGCTGCCAAGATCAAGTTTTTCGCCTTGTTCCATTTTCTCGGTCATCGCGGCGCGACCCTTGGAGTTGAACCAAGGCGGGACAGGATAGTCCGAGGTCAGAAAATCAGCCAGTTCGATAATGGTTTTCGAGCCTTGCGGAAAGCCCATGATGGCATTGCCCAGAACAGGACGATCGCTTCTTTCCCACCCGAAGAACCACGTCAGATCTGCGGGAAACGGCTTCAATGCAATGATATCGGTGTCGGCCCAGACCAGCCCTTTGTCGCGGACCATCAATGCCCGGAATACGTCGGCATGAATGGCAGGGCTTTTCGCCTTGGCGTGGATAATGATGTCGTCGTTATCCCAGACTTCGCGCGCATCGCGCAGGACTGCTCCCTCGGGAAGGTTCGGTACGTCGCCATAGGTGTAAAGCGAGTATTCATGGCCAAGTTCAACGAAACTGGCGATGGACGCGCGCTCGAGCCAACTGAGCGGACCGTCGATCCAAAGTGATCCGATGCGTGCAATTTCTGCTGTCATTTGATCCGTCTTTACCTCGAAACTTCACATTTGGGATGAACCGCGCACGGCACAAAGGTTTCAACCAACGGGCATTGGGGCGTGGAAAAATCGTGCAGATTTGACTAATTTGTTGTCACTAACGCTACCATGCGGTGAAAGTCTGTCAAATTTTCAGGCTGCTCGAACAACCTCCGTTCGGACTGGAATTTCGCGCAGGTCGCGAAAGTTCTGGGTAGTTCACGCAAACTTCGCAGATTCTCAGCAACTCGCAACCCCTCAAAGTGAATTTGGTAACCTGCGTGGGTCGCGGTTCAGTATATGTGTCGACCTGGGCTAAGGCACAATTTGTGCGTGTGGACAGGTCGTCAGATGCTGGCGTCGCGGGTTGTCCGATCGTTCGGGAATGGGCTAAAGCGGTCGAGTTTTCGCCGGTCAGCGTCTTCGGATTGTTTGGCGTCGCTACGGTGTTGGACCCGCGCCGACAGGCCGGATTGCCAATCACGAAAAACACCGCCCCACCTGAATAGGACGGTGCTTCTGTTCCCCTAACTCCGTGTGAGAATTGCCGAATCCCGTGTGAAGGGGATAAACTCGACGCGGATCAGGGTTACTCGGCGGCGAACTGGTTCATGGTGTTTGCGTGTCCGCCAGCCTTCAAAGCGCGTTCGCCCGCGACCATTTCCTTGAAGGTGTCGCCCAGATCCGAGCCGACCTCGTGCTGGTGTTTGACCGCCGAGATGCCGCGACGGATTTCCTCGCGTTGCACGGTCGAGACATAGGCCAGCATCTTCTGTTCGCCGAAGTAGCCGCGCGACAATTCGTCCATCGACTTTGCAGTCAGGTGGAAGGTCGGCAAGGTGATCAGGTTGTGGAAAACCCCCGCACGGGCCGAAATGTCGGTCTGGAACCGTTGCAGACGGGCATCCGCCTCAAGGCCGAGCTCGGTCGTGTCGAAGTCGACCTTCATCAGATCATTGCTGTCCGGATAGTCGGCTTCGGCAATGCGTCCTTCGGCCAGCCATTGGGCGCGGACCTGTTTGCGCAGGTTCAGGGTCCAGTTGAAACTGGGCGAGTTGTTATAGGTCAGCTTGGCGTTCGGGACCTCTTTGCGGATCTCGTTCACCATGCTGGCGATTTCGTCGACATTCGGGGTGTCGGTCTCGATCCACAGGAGATCGGCACCGCCTTGAGACAGGCAGGCCACGCAGTCCTCGATGACGCGCTGTTTGCCGCTGCCTTCGACAAAGGGGAACAAGCCGTTCGCCATCCGGGCAGGACGCATGAACTGGCCATTCTGATAGATCGCAAGCTCACCCTCGCGCATCGGGTTTGCTTCGGTGATGGCTTCGGTTTTCAGCCATTTGTTGTATTCCGAGGCCAGATCTCCGGGTTTCTGGCTGACCGGAACCTTCTGGGTCAGGCCAGCGCCAAGACTGTCGGTACGGGCAACGATAACGCCTTCGTCCACGCCCATTTCTTCGAATGCCAAGCGGCAGGCACGCAGTTTTTCGATAAAGTCCTCACGCGGGACGGTAACCTTGCCGTCCTGATGGCCGCATTGTTTCGCGTCCGAGACCTGATTTTCGATCTGCAACGCACATGCGCCAGCCTTGATCAGTTCCTTGGCCAGAAGATAGGTCGCGTGTTCGTTGCCGAAACCCGCGTCGATATCGGCGATGATCGGAACGACATGGCTTTCGAAGCTGTCGATTGCCTCGATGGCCTTCTTCTCGGCGACGTCATCACCCTTGTTGCGGGCGTCTTTCAGAGCCTTGAACAGATCGTTGATCGCGACTTCGTCGGCCTGACGCAACGAGACGTAGATCTCGTTGATCAGATCCGCCACGGCGGTCTTTTCGTGCATGGACTGGTCGGGCAGATGGCCCCAGCGGTTGCGCAGACCGGCGACCATCCAGCCCGACAGATAGACATAGGTTCCTTTGGCAGTGCCGCGCATACGCTTGACGGACTTGATCATCTGTTGGGCGTGGAAGCCCGACCAGCAACCAAGGCTTTGGGTGAACTTGCTGCTATCGGCGTCATAGGCGGCCATGTCGGCACGCATGACCTTGGCCATGTCACGTGCAATGTCGAGATGCGTGTCGTAGCTGTTTTGCAGCTTGAGCTGCACGATGTCGTCGACGGTGACGCCGCCCACGGTTTGGCCCGAAGGGTAACGCGCGGCGGTTTCTGCTCGCAGCTCGGCATAGGTCTTGCGGTTGGACATGAATTTCCTCCTCTGGAATTCTGGAATGGGGGGCGGGCCGTGGCCCGCCGGAAGCCGGACTGCCTTAGTCGAGCGCGTTCAGCACGTCATAAGCAGGGGCAGTGATGAAATCGGGCAGAACCGGAGCGGTGGCCGCCTCGAGCACGATGCGCGCCGCCGAGGGGTAACGCCCGCGATGGAAGCCGTTCGCGCCGATGCGATCGAGGATCGAGACGATCTCGGCCTGAACCAATTCGCCCAGCCAATCGGCGCTCAGGCGGCGTTCCTCGCCGAATTCGGTCGCGACCAATGCGCCGTGACGGATCCATTGCCATAGCTGGGCGCGGCTGATCTCGGCGGTGGCGGCGTCCTCCATCATATGGTGGATCGGAACCGCGCCGCGACCTTGCAGCCATTGCGCCAGATATTCGATGGCGACCGAGACATTCAGGCGGACGCCCGCCTCGGTGATCTGGCCCTGATGCGGCTTGAGCAGCATGGCGGGTTCGATGCGCCATTCCTGCCGCGGTTTGCGGATTTGGTTCGGGCCGGGCATTGCGGCGTCAAAGACGGCTTGGGCGACCGGAACCAGATCGGGATGGGCGACCCAGCAGCCGTCGAAGCCCATGCCGACCTCGCGTTGCTTGTCGGCGCGAACCTTGGCAAAGGCGGCTTCATTGGCAGCCGAGTCGCCCTTGACCGGAATGGCAGCGGACATACCGCCCATCGCGTGGATGCCGCGACGGTGGCAGACCTTGACGACACGGGCCGCATAGGTGGCAAGGAAGGCTTCGTCCATGACCAGCGCCGCACGGTCGGGCAGGACATAGGCCGCGTGGTTGCGCAGGTTCTTGATGTAGCTGAAGATGTAATCCCAGCGACCGCAATTCAGACCGGCGATATGGTCGCGCAATTCCCAGACGATCTCGTCCATCTCGAAGGCAGCGGGCAGGGTTTCGATCAGCACGGTGGCCTTGATCGTGCCGTGTGCGATGCCCATGCGTTCTTGCGCGAAGATGAAGACCTCGTTCCAGAATTTGGCCTCGCCATGACCTTCGAGCTTCGGCAGGTAGTAGAATGGCCCACGTCCGGTCGCGGCCAAGGCGCGGCCGCAATGGAACAGCGACAGGCCGAAGTCGAACAGCGCCGCCGAGACGGGCTGGCCTCCGATCAGCACATTCGCCTCGGACAGGTGTAGGCCGCGCGGGCGGATGATCAGCAGGGCAGGGTTCGGACCGACGCGATAGGCCTTGCCGGTCGTTTCGTCGGTGAAGTCCAGCGTACCGTCTCGATAGTCGATCAGGTTCGCGAGGCCCGAGATGATATTGCCGAAACTGGGCGAGGTCGCGTCCTCGAAATCCGCCATATAGACCCGCGCGCCCGAGTTCAGGGCATTGATCATCATCTTGCGATCAACAGGTCCGGTGATCTCGACGCGGCGGTCATCAAGGGTTGGCGGCGTCGGTGCCGCTTGCCAGATGCCCTGACGGATTTCGCGGGTATGGGGCAGGTAATCGGGCAATTCTCCGCGGTCGATGCGTTCCTGTCTACGGGTGCGGGCCACCATCAGGGCGTGCAGACGCAGACCGAAACGGGCCTGCAATTCGGCCATGAAGGTCATTGCGTCGGCGGTGAGCACATGCTCTGCGCCTGCGACCGCGCGCAGGACAACCGGCGGTAGCGGGGGTGCGTTGCGATCAAGTGGCATCTTCGGCTCCTGTTGATTGGCCTATGATGTCACGTTAGTAATGTCATACTTGTAATGCATCCTTTCTTTGTAAACATCGGGTGTGGCGGTAGGGTTTGTCATCCGGTTGCCTCTAGATTTGTAAGGTTTGTCACATGACAAAACGAAACGAGAAACTGATCATTGGCCAGCGTCTGCGGATGCTGCGCCAATCGCTTGGTCTGACGCAGGCCCAGATGGCGACCGAGCTTGGTGTCTCGGCCAGCTATGTGACCCTGATGGAGGCCGACCAGCGTCCGGCCTCGGCACGTTTCCTGATGAAGCTTGCCGAGGTTTATGACCTGAATGTCTCGGAGCTGGCGCCTTCGACCGATGCGCAGCTTGCGGCGGATTTTACGACGGCGCTGAAGGATCCGGTCCTTGGCATGGCGGGCCTGTCGCGCAGCGAGATCGACGCGGTGCTGCAGGCCTCGCCACGTATCGCCGCTGCCTTCGTCCGGCTGCACGACAATCACCGCGAGGCGATCCTGCGCCCGATGGCCGATGACAATCCGATGACAGACCGCGATAAGGTCGAGGTTCTGACCGAATCCTCGCGTCCGGTCGATGTCGTGCGCAACTGGTTCTACGCGCAGAAGAACTATGTCGATCCCATCGACCGCGCCGCCGAGGCCATGGCCGAAGAACTGGCCCTGCACCGAAACGAGCCGCATCTGGCGCTGACCAATCGCCTTGCCGGACACGGTATTGCGGTTCGGATTCTGCCCTCGCATGTCATGGGCGACCAGTTGCGCCGCTTCGATTTTCACCGCAGCGAATTGATGATTTCGGAATTGCTGGGCCAGTCCAGCCGGAGATTCCAGATGGGCGTTCTGCTGGGGCGTCTGGAGCAAGAGGAGTTGATCGCCCAACAGGTCGAGAAGGCCGGACTAAGCGATCCGGCGGCGGTGTCGCTTTTGCGGGTGAGCCTTGCGAACTATTTCGCGGCGGCATTGATGATGCCTTATGGTCGCTTCCTAGCAGCATGTGAATCGGCGCGATATGACGTCGAACTGCTCAGCCACCGTTTCGGCTCGAGCTACGAACAGGCGGCCCATCGTATGACGACGTTGCAGCGCCCCGATGCGCGCGGCATTCCCTTTTTCTTCGTGCGGGTGGATCAGGCCGGGAATATCTCGAAGCGGTTCAGTGCGGGGCGTTTCCCGTTCTCGCGGTTCGGGGGCACGTGTCCGCTATGGAACATCCATTCGGCCTTCGAGACCCCCGAGAGGGTCCAGACGCAAGTGATCCGCATGCCCGAAGGGGCAAGCTATTTCTCGATCGCGCGGACAGTGACGCGGGCAGGGGGAATGCATGGCGCACCGGCGCAGCGGCTGGCGATCGGGTTGGGCTGCGACGTGTCCTATGCGCCGCGCCTGATCTATGCTGACGGAATCGACCTTGAGCGCACGAAGCCCGTCGATATCGGGTTGAATTGCTACCTGTGCGAGCGTCCCGACTGTTCGGCCCGTGCTCATGCCCCGATCAACCGCCGCCTCAAGGTCAATGAGCGCGAACGCAGCCTTGCCATTTTCAGCTTCGAGGAAGAGACGGGTTAGGCCTGCCCCGTCAACTCGTCGATCACTTGCATCCACAGGCTGGCCGGTTGGGCGCCCGTCACAACATGGCTATCTGCGACGATAAAGGTCGGAACCGAGTTGATCCCGCGTTGACGGGCGTGGATCTCGCGCGTTGAGATCTGATCGCGGTCCTCGGTCGTTGCCAGCAGGCGGCGGATCATCTGGCCATCCATTCCGGCTGCCTCGCCGATGGCGACAAGCACGTCAGGGTTCGAGATGTTTTTCCCTTCGCGCCAATGCGCCCGCATCAAGCCTGACATGACCGGAGTCTGGACCTGCTCCAGACTTGCCCAGTACAGCAGACGATGGGCGTTCAATGTATTCGGCACGCGTTCGATCAGCGAGGGATTGATCCACAGCCCCAGCCGTTCGGAAGCCTCCATCACCGGCTTCATCGCGGCAAGGATGCCCTTTTCGTCGGTGAACTTCATCTTCATGTAGGCGACGTAATCCATGCCGGCCTGCGGCATTTGTGGGTCAAGCTGATAGGGCTGCCATGTGATTGCAAAGGGGTGATCGGGGCGGCTTTCCAGCGCGCGGTCGAGTTCGGCCTTGCCGATCAGGCACCAAGGGCAGACCGGATCGGCAAAAATGTCCAGGCGAATGTTCTGGGTCATCAACTGTTCTTCCAATCCGTTGGCTGTCGCGCGGTGGGGCGTTCAGCCCAGCCTATTCGCGCTTTTGTTCAGGTGGTGCAAGTCTGTGGCGTACTTGCGTGGTTTGGGGCACCCTAAGTCAGGTAGATCAGTGGAGTGCCGGTACGCTCGGACCATCTGGCACCTGGGTCACGATCATCGGTGTCGGGTGTCAGCGCATGACGTAGTGCGGACCATGGCCTCCAGTCCGACGCGAGGATTTCGTCCAATAGTCTGACCGAGGCCACAAGGAGAGTCGCACCATGCCGCGCGCCAAGCAGTGGAATTTGGGCAGGCGTGACGCCGGAGGCAGGTATCAGGGCCGTCGCGCCGATTGCCCATGCGGACAGGATGCCCGCGCCAATTGGATCGTCCGGCGCGAAAGCATGTGGCTGCAGCAGACGATCTTGCGGCGTCAGGTCGGGTAAGGGCGTGGGGCCGGACACCGAGGGGCGAATCTCGCCACGACTGGTCACCAAGATATAGGTCGACGCATCCTCTGCGAATGAAGTGAGCGGCGACGTATCGGTTTTCAGGATTGTAGCAAGATCAATCGTTCGCTTGAAGCTATGGGGTGCCGCCCTGTCCACAAGCAGGGTCGCCGTCGGAAATTGCGCTGCGAACTGCGCAATGCTTGCGTCGTTCTGCCGAAGCGGAACCGTAACCGGAACGATTCCGGCAGCAATCGCGCCCAGCCACGCGATGGCGCGGTCCGGATGTTCGGAGAGAGGCAGTAGCAAATGATCGGCGCGGCTCAGGCCCGCCTTGGCCAAACCCGTCGCGATGCGCAGGACGGTGTCGCGCAAACGGGCATGCGACCAGCGATCTGCCCGACTAAGTCCGACGACCGACATGGCAAGCCGGTCGGGTGTGGCCAATCCCGGCTCTAGCAGCTTTTCGGCCAAATTCATGCTGTTCCCCTTTGTCACATCGGCGTCCAGATAGGGGCAGGGAGGCTCGGTGAAAAGGGTCGGACGTGACCGGAGCAGTCTAAATGGAAACGGCCCGCGCAACAGGCGGGCCGTTCCGAATACCGGGGGTGTCGATCACAGCAGCTTCAGGTCGCTTGCCGAGCTACGGCCGTCGCGGCCGGATTGCAGTTCGTAAGCAATCTTCTGATTGTCGTTCAGACCGGTCAGACCCGCACGTTCAACAGCAGAGATGTGGACGAACACATCTTTTCCGCCGTCATCAGGCGCGATGAAGCCATAACCTTTGGTGGCGTTGAACCATTTCACGGTGCCGGTAGCCATAATACCGTCTCTCCTTCAATCCATCCCGATGCGTAATTGCATCGGGCCGTGCAGCCCTTTCCCGTCAATTCCGGCTGCCCGTGCTTAGGGAGGCGGTAGAAAGTCGTGCTCACGCGTTCGGGAGGATGAACGATTCGCTAAAAAAGGCAAGAAGTAATGCGCCGAGTGCGCGCGATGCACTCGGCGTTGTTGGCAAATTGCCGCTGATGGCTGCTGGAATTATCAGCGCATGTCTGGCGGTGCTGCCTCGGAGCAAAGCATCTGAACCGCTTCGTCTAGTTTCATGCTATCACTACCCTGTTTGTCAAGACGGCGAATCGAAACGCTGCGTTCTTCCACTTCCTTCATGCCGATCGCCATGATCGCCGGAACCTTGCCGACCGAGTGCTCGCGGACCTTGTAGTTGATCTTTTCGTTGCGCGTATCGGCTTCGGCGCGGATGCCGGCTGCGCGCAGAGTCTCAACCACTTCATGCACATAGTCGTCGGCCCCCGAAACGATCGAGGCGACAACGACCTGCCGCGGGGCAAGCCAGAGCGGCATCTTGCCCGAGTAGTTCTCGATCAGGATGCCGATGAAACGCTCGAAGCTGCCCAGAACGGCGCGGTGCAGCATCACGGGCATGTGTTTGTGGCCGTCCTCGCCGACGAACTCGGCCCCCAGTCGGTCGGGCAAGTTGAAGTCGCACTGGAAGGTGCCGCACTGCCATTCACGGCCAATCGCGTCGGTCAGCTTGAAATCCAGCTTCGGGCCGTAGAAAGCCCCGTCGCCGGGATTGACCTCGTAGGGCAGTTCAAGATGTTCGATGGCACCTTTGAGGGCCGCTTCGGCCTTGTCCCAGACTTCGTCGGAACCGACGCGGACATCAGGGCGCGTTGACAGCTTGATGTCGAACTTAGCAAAGCCAAGATCCTTGTAGACCGACGAAAGCAACCCGATGAAGCCTGCGCATTCGGCCTCGATCTGGTCTTCGGTGCAGAAGATATGCGCATCGTCCTGAACAAAGCCACGCACCCGCATCAGGCCATGCATCGAACCCGAGGATTCGTAGCGGTGGCACGAGCCGAACTCGGCCAGACGTAGCGGCAGGTCGCGATAGGACTTCATACCCTGATTGTAGACCTGTACGTGGCAAGGGCAGTTCATCGGTTTAAGCGCATTGATCCGCTTTTCCTTCGCGCCTTCCTCGTCGACTTCGACGATGAACATGTTCTCGCGGTAGGAATCCCAATGGCCCGATTTCTCCCACAGGATGCGGTCGACGACTTGTGGGGTCTTGATTTCCTTGTAGCCCGCGCGGATCAGGCGGCGGCGCATATAGGCTTCAAGCTCGCGGTAGATGGTCCAGCCGTTCGGATGCCAGAACACCATACCGGGTGCTTCTTCCTGAAAATGGAACAGTTCCATTTCGCGGCCCAGCTTGCGGTGGTCGCGTTTCGCCGCTTCCTCCAGCATGGTCATATGGGCCTTCAGGTCGTCGCGATTGCGGAACGCGACGCCATAGATGCGTTGCAGCATCGGACGCGAGGCATCGCCAAGCCAGTAAGCGCCGGCGACATGGGTCAGCTTGAAGGCATCGGCGGGAACTTGGCCGGTGTTTTGCAGATGGGGACCACGGCAGAGATCCTGCCAGTCGCCATGCCAATACATCCGCAGATCCTCGCCCTCGGGGATGCGGTTGATCAACTCGACCTTGAACGGTTCGCCACGTTCTTCGTAATAGGCGATGGCGCGGGCCCGGTCCCAGACCTCGGTGCGGACCGGATCGCGGGCGGCGATGATCTGCTTCATCTTGGCTTCGATCTGGCCAAGGTCTTCGGGGGTGAAGGGCTCGGCGCGGTCGAAATCATAGAACCAGCCCTGATCACGGATCGGGCCGATGGTGACTTTGACATCCGGCCACAGTTCCTGCACGGCGCGGGCCATGATATGGGCCAGATCGTGACGGATCAGTTCCAGCGCCGGTGCGCTGTCTTTCATGGTGTTGATCGAGATCGCACCCGAGCGCTCGATCGGCCATTGCAGGTCGATATGCTGACCATCGAAATTGGCCGAGATCGCGTTTTTTGCAAGGCTGGTGGCGATGGAGGCAGCGACCTCGGCGGCGGTGACGCCAGCGGGATAGTCGCGCGAATTGCCATCGGGGAAGGTGAGGGAGATCTGGGACATGCAAGTCCTCCTCGTCGGTTTGGCGCCCACGGAACGCCCGGTTGCGGGTTATGTCGCGCGGGTTTGGACGGATTGAGCCAGCTTGTCAATGCGGCTACGGAGAGCGGGGGCTTTACGCCCCGTCGCGCTCTGCGGCTGTCCGGCATGGTAATTGGGAAACAAAGAATGACGGAATTTCTGGAGACGCCGCAGGGGCGGCGCATCGCCTTCAACCGGATCGAGGGACATGGTCCGGGCATCGTTTTTCTGGGCGGTTTCCGGTCGGACATGCAGGGAACCAAAGCGGTCTGGCTTGAGGATTGGGCGCGGGAACGGGGATTGGCCTTCACGCGGTTCGATTACTCGGGCCACGGTGAATCCGCCGGCAAGTTCGAGGACGGCTGCATCGGTGACTGGTTCGAGGATGCCTGCGCGGTGATCGCGCAACTGACCGAGGGGCCGCAGGTTCTGGTCGGCTCCAGCATGGGGGGATGGATCAGCCTGCTGGTCGCCCGCAAGATGCCCGAGCGCTTGGCCGGATTGGTCACCGTTGCTGCCGCGCCGGATTTCACCGAGCAGGGTTTCTGGGCCGAATTCACTGAAGCCGAGCGCGGGGTCGTACTACGCGATGGCTGTATCTCGATCCCCAGCGAATATGGTGATCCTTATGTCATCACTCGTCGGCTAGTCGAGGACGGGCGAAATCAACTGGTCATGGGCCAGCCACTGGATCTGGCATTTCCGGTCCGGTTCCTGCAAGGCACAGCGGATATGGATGTGCCGGTCAGCTGGGCGATGGATCTGCTGGATCATGCCGCGGGCAATGACATGCGCCTGACTTTGGTCAAGGACGCGGATCACCGCTTCTCGACGCCGGAATGCCTTGAACTGATCGGGGCTGCCGTCGCCGAGGTGCTAGGGGCCTGACGGGCAGGCAGGATCGCCGGGTCAAACCGCGATCTTGCCGTCCTCGTCATTGACATAGCTGCGGCCGCAATCGTCGGGCTTGGCGGTGCGGCGCTTCTTGGCGGGAGCGCTTTCGGTGCTGCCTTGCTCGTCGATAAAATCGAGCACAAGTGGGCGTATGTTCAGCCGCCAGCTTTTCCCCGCAAAGATGCCGTAATGTCCGGCTCCGGGCTCAAGATGTTGCTGCTTGCGGTTCGCGGGTACGCCGGTGCAAAGATCGATTGCCGCGACGCATTGACCGGGGGCCGAGATGTCGTCATTCGCGCCCTCGACCGTCATGATGGCGACGTCCTTGATCTTTGACAGATCAACCGGTTTGCCATTCACCGTGAAGCGGTTCTGCGCAATCTCGAGCCCTTTGAAAATGCGTTCGACCGTCGATAGATAGAACTCGGCGGTCATATCCATCACGGCAAGATATTCATCATAGAAGGTGTTGTGCCGGTCGCCTTCGGATGCTTCGCCACGGGCCTCGGCGAAGACCTGATCGATAAAAGCCTTGGCATGGGTATCGGCATTCATCGCGATGAACGAACTCAACTGCGCGAGACCGGGATAGACCATCCGGCCCGCACCGCGATATTTGAATCCGACCTGTTGGATCAGCAGGAAGTCCAATTCGCCCATCGTCATCCGATTGCCGAAATCCGTGACCTCGGTCGCGGCGGCGTCGGGATCGATCGGGCCTCCGATCAGGATCAGCGAACGGGGCTGCGATTTCGGGTCGTGTTCGGCAAGGATGGCAGTCGCGGCCAGCGCCAGCGGCGCGGGTTGGCAGACGGCGATCACATTGGTGTCTGGACCGAGATGGCGGATGAACTCGACCAGATATTCGGTGTAGTCCTCGATATCGAACTTGCCGGCGCTGACGGGAATGTCGCGGGCATTGTGCCAGTCGGTGATGTAGACATCACAATCGGGCAGAAGCGAGGTCACCGTGCTGCGCAGAAGGGTTGCGTAATGACCGGACATCGGCGCGACCAGAAGCACCTTGCGCGGCATCGGCTCGCGGCGCGCAACGCGAAAACGCATGAGATCGCCAAAGGGGCGCTTCAGTTCGGGCTCGACATAGACAATATGATCCTGACCGTCTTCGGACACGATCGCGGGAATTTCCCAATCGGGCTTGATGACCATGCGCGAAAAGCTGCGTTCGGTCACACGGCCCCAAGCAGACATCAGCTTGAACATCGGGTTCGGAATCATCGCGAAAGCCGGATATGAACCAAGGGCCCGCGCCGTCGCGCCCAGCCATTCATTGGTGTTCCGGATCGTTTCCATCGCATCGTAGGAGACGATGCCCTTCGCGCCCTTGTATGTCGTCATTCGTGCCTACCCATCGTGTTCAGGCCTTGCCGGGCAGGACACGGCTTTACCTGCGTTGCTGGACAGGCATAATGATTTGACGGACACGGAGGAATGTCAATTATGGCAGCTGACGGCGACAAGCCCAAGCGCGTGACGCGAAAAGGGACTGCAGGGAAAACAGGCAGTCATCCGACCGGAGAGAATCAGACCGCGGCCACGGTTCCAGCGACGGACGAACCTTCCGCCGCAAAGCCCAAAGGCTCCCGGACGAGGGTGGCCAAATCGCCTGCAGAACAGGCTGCGGCAACGCCCGATAGCCCCGATGCTGTCACGATTGCCACCGCCGATCAGATGCTTGCGGCCAAAAAACCGGCTGCCGCAAAGGCGGCCGGCGCGCCAACGGCGACAAAGACGAAAAAGCGCAGCGTGACTGGTCGGGCAAGAAGTCCGGCGCGGGCCGACACCCGGACGACGACACATCGCAAGCCGACGAAAACGCGTGTGACTGCGACCGAACCGTCCTCTGCAACCGAGTCCTCACCGATTCCCGTGATCGCGCCGACGGCAGAAACCCCGTCTCATACGGGCCGGACTACCGAGTTCATGGAAGCAGCTTTCGGCGAGAACAGCCGCCTTCCCGAGCAGCTTGTTCAGAACATCGAACGTATCGAGTCCCTGACCCAACGCCTGATCAGCGCCTTGGCCTTGCGCAAACCCAAAAATCCGGGCGTCGAAGGGCCGGGGGCCGATCTGTTCACCACAGCCGCCGCAGGCTGGGTGAAACTGCTTTCCGAGCAGCCCGAGCGTGTCCTTGGCCAGCAGGTCGATTATTGGGGCGAGACCTTGCGCCATTTCGCCGAGGCGCAGGCGGCGCTGGCGAAAGGCACATTCCGTGCGCCTCCGGACGAGGGGCCAAAAGACCGCCGTTTTGGCAACCCGTTGTGGGAAAGCCATCCTTTCTTCAATTTCATCAAGCGCCAGTACCAGATCAACGCCGATGCCATGCGCAAGGCGGCGAGCGATCTTGAGATCACCGATATGACCGACCGGCGTCGGATCGAATGGTTCACGCGCCAGATGATCGACATGATGGCCCCGACCAATTTTCTGGCGACCAATCCCGATGCGCTGGAAAAGGCCCTTGCCACCGAGGGCGACAGCCTTGTGAAAGGACTGGAAAACCTCGTGCGCGATGTCGAACAGCACAGTGGCGAGTTCATCGTTTCACTTGCCGATCGCGAGGCGTTCCGCGTCGGCGAGGATATCGGAACCACCGCCGGAACCGTCGTGGCGCGCACCGCTCTTTACGAACTTATCCAATACTTGCCGACGACCGAGACCGTTCACGCTATCCCGCTAGTGATCTTCCCGCCATGGATCAACAAATTCTATATCCTTGATCTGAAAGCGCAAAACAGCCTGATCAAGTGGATCGTCGATCAGGGCTACACGCTGTTCGTGGTGTCATGGAAGAACCCCAGCCCCAGCTATGGCAATACGGGGATGGACGATTACGTTACGTCCTATCTCGAGATTATGGACCGCGTGCTGGATCTGACCGACCAGCCCAAGCTGAATGTGGTGGGGTACTGCATCGCCGGTACGACCTTGGCCCTGACGCTGTCGCTTCTGAAGCAGCGCGGCGATGACCGGATCAACTCGGCGACCTTTTTCACCACATTGACCGACTTCTCGGAGCAAGGCGAGTTTACCGCCTTCCTGCAGGAGGATTTCGTCTCGGGGATCGAGGCCGAGGCTGGCAGGACCGGTGTGCTCGCCTCGCAACTGATGACGCGGACTTTCAGTTTCCTGCGAGCCAATGATCTGATCTGGGCGCCCGCGATTCGCAGTTACATGATGGGTGAACGCCCGCCCGCCTTCGATCTGCTGTTCTGGAACGGAGACGGAACGAATCTTCCCGGTCGCATGGCGATCGAATATCTGCGCGGACTGTGCCAGCGCAATTCCTTTGTGCAAGGAGGGTTCGCGCTGTTCGGTCAGGCGCTGAACGTCCGCGATGTGACCGTCCCGCTTTGCGCAATCGCCTGCGAAACCGACCATATCGCACCAGCTCAGGACAGTTGGCGTGGGATTTCGTTGATGGGGTCGACCGACAAGACCTTCATCCTGTCCGAATCCGGCCATATCGCGGGAATCATCAATCCTCCGGGCAAGAAGAAATACGGTCACTACGTATCGAGCCACGGATTTGACGAAAATTTCGATGCGTGGCGCGCCGCGTCCGAGTTCAGGGAGGGCAGTTGGTGGCCCCGCTGGGATGAGTGGCTGTCGGCTCATTCCGGGGAAAAAGTTGCAGCGCGTGATCCGGGCAAAGGGCTTGGTCCGGCGCCGGGTACCTATGTCCACGAACGGTCGTAAAGGTTTTGCGCTGCGGCGCAGCGAAAAATGTTGAAATGCTGCAGTGCAGCATTTATATTGGTCGTGCAGATGGTTCCCCGGCGCTTCACGAACATCGCGCCTTTCCAAGGAGACGGACAATGTCCAAGGCCCCAGACTTCACCAAGACCATGCAAGAGATGATGGCAAAATTCCCGGTGGACACCTCGTCCTTCCAGGACGCTTTCAAGTCGCAAACCGCCTTGGGCGAGAAAATGGCCAAGGTTGCTCTGGCAGCGGCCGAGCGTTCGACCGAAATCACCGCCCAGTGGACCAAAGACGCAATCGCTCGCATGGGCGAACTGGCAAGCTCGAAAGACGAGCCGGCGGAATATGCCAAGGCCGTGAGCGATTTTGCGACCGCCGCTGCCGAAATGGCCGCCGAGCACATGGCAGCCTTTGCCGAGGTGGCCAAAAAGGTCCAGATGGACACGGTCGACCTGATGCTGACCGCTGGCAAGGATCTAGCTGCCGAAACCCAGAAGGCTGCCGAGACCGCCACGCGCGAAACGCAAGCTGCCGTCAAGAAAGCAACCGCTGCAGCGACTGCCGCCACGACCGCAAAAGTCTGAGCGTCGCGTAACGAATTGGGACAGGGGGCAGGGTACTGCCCCCTTTTTTCATGCCGCGATGCCGTAGGGTTTAACACATCGCTGAAGAACCCGCGGCAGGTGGATATTGCTCGTCAATAGCCAGTGAGGGCTGCAGCACCCGCCGGTTGCCCGCCGAGATGGCGGGCTCCGCCTTATGCAGCTAACAATCTGAGCAGGCGCGCAAGTTTGCGGGCTGCCATCGTCAGGGTGAACTGGGCAGCGATCCGTTTGACTCCACGCAGCATGGTTTGTGCAATGGGCCCCACCGTCTTGCCCATCCGAAGGGCTCGTCGATCTTTTTTCGGCGCCGCTGCGAGATCGCATAACCTGCATGGCGGGTAGTCCGGCCGTCGATCGCCGAGCATTTCGTCTGTGCCACGCCGCATGCGGTGTGTGTGACACAGGCCTTCGGGAGAACGGTCCCCCGGCCCGTTTTCTGACCCTCCTCCACCCATGAAGCAAAGGATGGCACTAGCACCGGGACTTTTTGTAGAGCCGCGCCTCCGGATCCGTGAGCGATGCGCGGATCGCATTCGAACGCTTTTCGCCCCGGAAAACTTTCTCCGGCCTTCCCGGTTTCAGGCTTCGGTGTGGTCATCCGGGTGGGTTCGGGATGGGACGGTTCGTGGGTTGCAGGGTCGTTAGTCCGCTCTGAACAACCGTTTCAGGCGAGTGCCAATGCACCCTGACGTCTGTTTGCATCCCGGATGGTCGTCGCACCCAGCTTAAGGAATAGAGAGCAAAGCGC
>NZ_WMIE01000034.1 GCF_009711225.1 Paracoccus aestuariivivens
GTCAGGTTGGTGAGCGGGCGCCTCATGACATCCTCCTGAAGTGCATCAGGAATCTATCCAGTGATGCTTTCCAGAATGGAATGTGCCACTACGGCAAGTTGTTGCGCGGTAATGAGAATTATGTATTATAGCAATAATATTATCGTCAACCGAACTTGGAGATTTCGTGAGGAGAGTCATATCAAAACGATGCTCCAAACACATTCGGTCGAGACCGGTTGCAACAAGTCGGTGGTTGCATATCGATATTGGCACGTTGGCTGCGATCCATACGAGCTCGCAGCCTTGGTTGCAGGAGCTTTCGCTGCGCAACGCGTTCATATTCTCCGAGCATATTGTCGGAATACCGTTCGGCACCGGAACTAGGATATCTTGAGGCAGATTGATGACCTTGGGGTCGGGACCATGCTATACGTTACATCCTAGCCTTATATCCTACCAATGGCGCGGTAGTTCGACGCGATCAGGCTCGACCCTGAGGTCGTAGCGAAACGTCGGATGGGCGTTCATGCATTCGCCCTTGTCCGGGCCGAACCCTTGATACGCTATGCCGCTTTGGCGGAACACAGCGCAGGAATACTCAGGGAGCGCGTACGGCTGAAGCAAATGGTTGCGACCCGAACCGCTGGCTATTGGCCACAGCCTAGTATAGCGAGTTCGGAATAGTGCAACGCGACGCGCCTGACATGAGCATGGGTTGCGGTTACGCTGGGGATCTGACACTGTTTGTGCCGACACGTTCACGGCCTGCGCCGCGCAGATCAGTTCGATGGCCAGCAGAATCTCGAAATTGTCGAGAATGCGATGCAGCTTTTCGGCGACCGTCGTGTTGTCGGTTGCGCTCGCGAGTTCCCGAGAGCCGATATCATCGGCTTGTTGCATCATGGTGCGTGCGACTGCGTGGACATGCGGCACGGCGCGCAGGCTCATCGAGTCCTGCGTGCGGTTGGGCAATAGAGACGGCCAATGCCCTTCAAGTGCGTCGCGCATCCCCAGCGCGACCAGCTACAGTTCGTGATCATGCCGCAGTTGGATAGCGGTTGCGGGAAAGGGCGCGGCCTGCTGGCCCAGTTCCGAATATGTCAGAGACGCGCTGGCATCTGACCAATCACAAACACGGGCCAGCGCCGGACTGGCAAGGCCTTTCGAGCATAGTGTACCGTTGACAAAACTCAGCTCCCTCTTTGCCTTAAGCACCAGCGGTTTCAGACCCGCGATGGCAAATGCTTGGCCAGCCTGAACGGTTTTGCCGTTGTGGATCACGGCGCACTCGTCGATCAGCAGCTGCCCAATCTGCGCACCGTAAGTCAGATAGCTGACCGGTCCACGTGTGGATGACCGGAAGCATGCCCGAATTTTGAAATGCAACCAGATGCCCGAATACCTGCTTCTGACTTCTGATCCGCCGAACATGGAACGGTGATCATGACGAAGCCCGTCGGTGATGTGCGGCCATCGCATATCGGTTTGAGCCCCCGTTTCAATGACATGCGACACGCGCCAACTGGAATGCCGGACCAAGGCATAAAACGATAACAACCCAAAGCCGGATCTGACGCTAGGGAGCAGCGAGCATCGCCAGATCACAGCCGGTGCGATCGGAAATCTGGTCGTGCATGATCGCAGCCCTGATCGACAGGGACGCGCCACCGATACGGAGACGGGTTTGGTTGAAAAGTCATGTTTTGATAGCCCACAAGCTCGCAGGGTCACGGCATTTTTCCGAGACAAGCGCAGCCAAATGCCATACTCGGAATATGTCGCACGACTGTTCCCGCTTTTCGCATAACGCACATACGCCGAATTTAATCACGACGGATAAAGATGAGCCCGAACGAGAAAGCACCCGACACCATTCCGTCGGACGACCAGACCGACAATTTTGACAATCACACCGCAGCTGCGATTGCACTTATTTCCCCCCATACCCCTGATGTGGCCGACAATGACCGGCGTCTTGAACTGGCGGGCATTTTCCGAAAAGACGGCAATCACGAGATGGCCCAGGCGCTGTATCAGGCAGTTCTTGAAACCGAACCTCTCAACCGTAAGGCATTGCGCCAGCGCGCTGCTTGTAGCCTTGATGCGCGGAAGCTAGATCAAGCGCTGCAAGAGACGGAAGACGCACTTGTTCTGTTGCCGGGTGACCCTGTGTTGCAGCAGACAAAGTCGAAAATCCTCCAACGACGGGAAAACTCCCAGGTCCTGACCGCCGCACGCCAGCATTTGCGGGACGGAAATTGGGCCAGCGCTGCTCAGATCCTTGATGATCATCTGGCTGCCTATCCCGATCATGCGGCCGCAATTACCCTGCGAGCGTTCACGGCGTCGAAAGCTGACAATCTGCAGGATGTTTTGCAGTTTTGCAGTCGCGGGCTGGCACTGGAGCCTTTCCATACGGGAATGCTGTCGATGCGGGCCGAAGCGTTGACCAGAACGGGGCAGCCCGAGTTGGCACGCGAACAGCTTGAGGCTGCGTATTGTACGAACTCCGCGCTTGGCGAGGGCGCGATATTTGCCTTGGCCGAAGCGCGATGCGCTGCAGGAGATGAAAGGGCGGCCGACACGCTGCTTTGCGAGTTTCTTGCCAAATCAGCGGGCAATCCGCAGGCGCATCTAGCCCGTATCCGTAACGCGCTGGCGATGGGGGATATCGATGGCGCGCTGGACCGCTGCGAAGCCGCGCTGAAGGACCATCCGGACGACATCCGGTTCCTTAGCCGAAAGGCGCTTGCTTTGTCTCGGGCAGATGTGCCGGATAAGGTGCTGGAACTTCTGGATAACCTTCCTGACGAAGACAGGCGCGGGCCGCCGCTGCAACGTCTGATGGCGGCGAGTTTGCTGGCGCTGGGACGCCATGACGAAGCGCAAAGCATTCTGCAGGATCTGTTGTCTCGGGACGCCACGGATCGGGAAGCCTCGAACATGCTGACCGAACTGATTGATTGCGTTTCTGGCAGCGCGGCAGCGCTTCAACACCTGGAGTGCGCGCCGGTTCATCCGACGACCGGCGACAGCCAATCCGTGACGGATCAATCGGCTTCTGCTGCCGACATGGCCAAGCAGCAGCCTGCGGCGCTGCTGAAATATCTTCAGCTTTGCCTGCGTTCGGGCAGGACCGATCAGGCGCGCCAGATCATGGAGCGGCTCGGCGAACTGGGGCCTGACTGGACCACACCCCAGCTTATCGTTCTGACCGGTCTGGCGCAAAAGACGGGCAATATGAATGTGGTCGTCGCATCGCTTAGTTCCGCGCTGTCGCACGACGGGTTGTCGCCGGTCATGGCGTTGAACGTGCTGCGCATGGCGCAAGCTTCGGGAATTGATCAGATTGCGGAAAAAGTCCGCGACGCGCTTGAACCCAGACTTACGCAAATCGAACGGGCCACGTTCCGTTTGCAAAGCGATCTGACGATCTACGGACCGCAGGAAACCTTGGCGCGGCTGCGAATGATACCTGTCGGGCGGCGAGGCCCGACACAGGCCGAAGTCATCGCGGAATTGCTTTCAAAGGCTGGCAAGCGGGCCCTGTGTCTGCGTTACCTGCGGTTTTGTCGCAGGCGTTGGCCGAACTCGCTTGCTCTGTTGAAACAGCAGATCGCGGCGTTGAACCGTTTTGGCGCCGCCGAAATAGCGCTGGACGTGATCGATCAGTTGTCGGAATCTGGCGGCGGTCCCGTGAAGAACGCACAAAGAGTCAGTTCGCTGATCTCGCTTGGCCGCCTTGAGGACGCGTTGAAGCATATCGACAAAATGGGGACCAGAAACCGCAGGATGATCGGCAGTCAGGCCGAGATGCTGATCCGGTTGGCGCTTGGAGATGCCATTGGAGCGGCGGCTCTTGTCGATGCGGTTGTCGCCGAAAGCGGGAGAAGCGACCGCACGATGGCGCGGTTCAGGACCACGCATCTCGGGGCCATGCTCAATGAGTTGCAACTGATCGAACGCGCGCGATCCATGGACGACGAGATGGCGGACGACCACTCCGAAGACATGGTAGCAAGTTTCTATTTTCCCGCGCGGCAGGTCATCAGTCGCTGGCAATCACGATCCCAGCCGCGTCGGGATGCGGGCGCGGATTGCGCTATCCCACGGCGGATCGTCCAGTATTGGGACCAAGAAGAGCCGCCTGCAGCAATCGCGGCTTTGATGAAAAGCTGGCAGCACGTCGCGGGCTACAGCTACCAGCGTTACAACCGTCGCACGGCGACTGCGTTCCTTGCCGAGCGTTTTGACATGTTGCACGTTCGTGCCTTCCGTTTGGCGAATGGTCCGTCCGAGGAATGCGACTTCCTGCGTCTTTGCCTGCTGCTTGCCGATGGCGGGATCTATGCCGATGCCGACGATCTTTTGCTTGGCGATCTAGATGAACTGCGCCTGAAGGCGCGCAATGTCGTGTTGTACCGCGAGCGTTTCGGCGCGATCGGCAATAACTTTCTGGCAACATCTCCGGGACACCCGCTATTTCGGCGTGCCGTTGATATGGCTCGTGAATCCTTGCTCGCGCGTGAGAACGATCTCACATGGTCCAAGCTGGGTCCGGGGCTGATGACACGAGCGACCGGCGTACACCTGATGACCGAGCGAGACGACGATCTTGCGGTGATCAGCGAACAGGAACTCGCTCGGACGGTTCAGATCCACATGGCTCTGCCCTATAAGACAACGCCAGCTTACTGGAACAGCAAGGATGGGCGGATCCCTCATGAGGTCATGAAGGTGCTGACGGATTTCTGCTTCCCTGCCGGAAAACAGGCTGAAGCGTCCTGAGTACCCGCGGGAACATTGCAGCTCGTCGGTGGCGCTAGAGATTAATCGACCGGTCCTTGACGGGCGGATAATTCCCCGCCAAGGGGCGCGAAAATGGATACCGGATTCAACGCAAAGTTTTCAGTCATACCAGAATCTCGTCTGCGTCGCCGACATAGGCATATTTTTGCTGCGTGTTGTATAGGTTCGCGTCTTGGGGAGCCTGCGCCCGACCGGCGCAGCAGTCAGCGGACACCAGAACGTTGAAGCCGGATTGCACCGCATCGACAACCATCGCCCGAACGCAGCTCAAAGTAGTGGCTCCAGTCCCGACGACCCGAATGGTGCGGCGCGGGATGAGGAGATCCTGCCCCCAGACGGCCATGCCTTCGATCCCAATATTCATTATCTATATCAGCCCATTATGCCAATCACGATCGACGCAGATCGCCGCCAAGACCGAAATATTGGTGGCCTTCTTATCCAACCTGGTCTTGATGACGGTGCCCTCGAGAACGATCCGCACGTTATCCTCTCCGGCCAGATCGCCGCTGGACTAGGCATCCCAATCGACCTTCCCTGTCCGCCAGGCTCGGCTGACCACATCTTTGCTCACGGCCCCTTCGAGCAGGCCAAACAGAGCCCGCTGCGTCTCCGCGTGTTGGTCTCTGCCAGATAGTGCGCGGCAATCAGGGCCTCGACCTTCTTCGTCAGAGGCTGGCAGCGCGGCAGCGCCTTCGAGCACCGTCCGGTGATTGTGCCCGCCTCAATCTAGATCCGCGCGCGCGACACCCGAACCGTCTCGGTGCCGAATGTGCCGATCAGCCGCCTGTCGTGATGCCAGTGGCGGTAGCCTTTGGCTCTGTCCTCGCCGAGGCCGTAAGGCAGGCGGCCGAGAAGCTCGGCCAGTTCTTCTTCAAGCAACGCCTCAATCGTCGCGCGGACATCCCCCGCAGACGGCCTTCGGTCGGATCAAAATCCGAGGCCTCAAGCAGTGGTGCGGGGCGCGAGCGGTCGGTAATCTCGTTCATGGCGTTCGGGCCGCGCCTTGGAGCGATGGCGGCTTTGGCCCTCACTCTCCTTGGTGGTTGCAACCGCCGTTTGGGTGGGTGTGGGCCCACGCGGAGATCATGCCGCCTTCGATTTTCTACCATTTCCGGGGCGAAGCCACGCGGCTTCACCATTTTTCCGATGCCCCGTGCAAGTCCGCTTATTCAATCGAATAACAACAAGAAAAATGTCTGCATACAAATGAAGCTTTCCGATTTTCTGGGATGCTGTCCGCTCGTCTTCCAGGGTTACCATCTACGCTTCCATGGCGCGCAGCACACCGATCGCACGAACAGGCGGGCCGACCGTCGTCCGAGACCGTGAACGTTTCGGATTGTGCTATGCCGCATCCGAATTTTGGGCATTTGAGCGTCAGGTTCTCTCGCATACCCACAAGCAACATCCCGCAGAGATTGACGGTAATCTGGCAGTCGCAGCAGTTGATCTGCAGAGCCACGGAAACCGTCATTTGCGGCACAGCCCACAGTTATCCGTTCCATTATGGAGCACCAGCAGCGCAAATGCCGCCGCCGGTGCAAGATGCCCTACCAGATCACCAAGAGGTGAAACCTCCGTCCAGTACCAGATTGGCGCCGGTCATGTAGCTTGACGCCTCGGAGCCAAGGAACTGTACGATCGGCCCGAACTCCTCGATCTCGGCCTGCCGACCCATCGGCACGCGTTCAAGAAAGGCCTCGATGAACTCCTTGTCGAAACTGCCCGTCTTGACGCCGCCGAATGTCACGAGATTCACCCGCACGCCCGACTTGGCCCAATAAGTCGCAAGATAACGCGTCATGTTCAGCAGGCCCGACTTGGACGCCGCATAAGAGATCGCCTTGATGAACGGCTTTCCGTCGCGCTTTTCGCGATAGGCGTATAGCGCCTGATTGGGCGAAACCATGCCATACATCGAGCCGACCATGATGATCGAGCCCCTACCCTCCTCGGCCATGCGAGAGCCGACGACCTGCGTGGTCAGCATGACGCCGGTCAGGTTCGTGTCGATCACCTCGTCCCAGTATTTCTGCGGATAAATTTCGAAGGGGGCGTTCTGGTCCGCGTCGCCATTGGGCTTGCTGTCGATGCCCGCATTGTTGATCAGGATATGCGGCACACCCCACTCGGCGATCAGTTGATTTGTCGCGGCCTCCAGCGCGTCCTTGTCGGTGACGCTGGCGACATAGACGCGGATGCGGTCGGCGTAAGCGGGGAATTTCTCGGCGATCTGCTCGGTGGTAAAGGGACGGCGGCTGAAGATCGCGACTTTTGCACCGCCCTCGGCCAGCGTCTTGCAGAATTGCGTGCCAAGCTGGCCCAGCCCGCCGGTTACGACGGCTATGCGGTCCTCGATTGAGAATGCCTTGGTCATCTATTGGCTCCTTCCTGGATAATGGCCTTGCTTGCCGGCTCGGCAGCGACGGGATCGGATAGCGGTTTGGCGGATTTGCGCCGCAGGGCGCGGAAAACGCTGAAAACGATGATCGAGCAGACCAGCACGCCCAGAGCCGCCGCGACGGGGCGCTGGAAAAAGCCCAGTAGGTTTCCGTGCGAGATCTGCATCGACATGATGAAGTTGCGCTCGAGCACCGGTCCCAGCACCAAACCAAGGATAACGGGGGCGATGGGAAACTGGTTTCGCTCCATGACGTAGCCGACGATGCCCGCGACGATCATCGTGCCGACTCCGAACAGGCTGTTGTTGACGGCATAGGAGCCGATGAAGCAGCAGATCAGGATCATCGGCACAATCACCGAACGCGGCACCGACAACACGCGGCGGGATGCCTTGATCGCAAGATAGCCCAGCGGGAACAACAGCAGGTTCGCGACAAAAAAGCTGAGGATGATCGAGGTCGGCATGACCGGATTCTCGACGAACAGCCTTGGGCCGGGGGCTACGCCCTTCATGAACAGGACGCCGACCGCGATGGCGGTGACCGCATCGCCAGGAATGCCGAAGACAAGGGCGGGTATCCATGCGCTGGAAAGCCCCGCGTTATTCGATGAGGTTGCCTCGATCAGCCCTTCCGGATGGCCGGTGCCGAATTTCTCGGGCGTGCGAGAGAAGCGCCGGCTCATGCCATAGGCGATCCATGCCGCCAGATCGCCACCGACTCCCGGCAATGCCCCGATGGCCGATCCGAGCGTGGTCCCCCTGATCAGGCTCAGCGGATATCGCGCGACAAGGCCGAACATACCCCGATAGGGCACGAAGACCTCGCCTTTCGGCAGTTTCGGCATTTCGAAGGCACTGGCGGAAAAGCCACGCAGGATTTCCGACATGGCGAACATACCGATCATCACGGGGATGAAGCTGACGCCGCCGGACAGTTCGACGCTGCCAAAGGTGAAACGGGGCTGTCCCGTGGTCACGTCAAGTCCGACTGTCGAGACCAGCAGCCCCAGCAGCAACGAGACGCCACCCTTGGCCGGTTGCGGACTGCTGACAAGGGCGCAGGTCAGCAGGCCAAGGCAGGCCAGCCAGAAAAACTCGAAGCTCGAAAAATTCAGGGCAACGCGTGCCAGCAGCGGGCCGGACACCAACAGGACCATCGCCCCGATCAGCCCGCCGGTCGCCGAGAAGAAAAAGCCCAGCGACAACGCCTCGCTGGCGCGGCCTCGCCGCGTCATGGCATAGGCCTCGTCAGTATAGGCGGCAGAGGCGGGCGTGCCGGGAATGCGCAGCAGGACGCCCGGAATATCCCCCGCCGTGATCGCCATCGCGGTCGAGGACACGATCAGCGCGATGGCCGGCAGCGGCTCCATGTAAAAAGTCAGCGGCACCAGAAGCGCCGTGGCCATGGTCGCCGTCAGTCCGGGCAGCGCGCCGATGAACAGGCCATATCCGGCACCGATCAGGATCGAGGCCAGAACATTCAGTTGCAGCACGTTCACCAGCGCCTGCGACAACACATCGAAGCTCATCATAGCACGGTCCCCAATGGTCCCACGGGCAGATCGACGAACATGATCCGGGTGAACGCCAGATGCAGGGCAAGCACGAAAAGCGGAGCGACCAATGCCACGGTCAGGGGCCGTGCGCCCATCAACACCATCAGCCCCGCCATGAAGATCATGCCGAACAGCGGGAAGCCCAGCGACTCGAACAAAAACAGCCCCGCGCAAAGGCCAAGCACGACCCAAAGAGCGGCCAGCAGGTTGCGTGGAGAAACCCGCCAGTCGTCGAAACTGGCAAGCGGCCCGGCCTCGCGTAGCCCCGCCCGCGTCAGAAAGACGCCGAACAGCGCAAGGCCGCAGCCGCAGATCGCAGGCATCAGGTCCGCGCCGAAACGCACTCCCGGCACGTCTGGGATGCGCAGAGCGGCAAGGACCACCCCCGCCCCGAGCAGGACAAGCCCGGGGCCGAATATTCTATCGCTGAGCTTCATCGTTCCGCCTTACTTGGCTAGTCCCGCCGAGGTCATCGCCTCGCCCAGACCGGTTGCGGCGGATTGGACGGTGGCCTGGAACGCCGCGCCGTCCTGAAAGGCGACCGAGAAACCGCGCGAGGCCATGAATTTCTGGAACTCCGCATCCTCGGTCAGATCCTTCAACGCTGCGCCGACCTTCTCGACTACTTCCGGCGGCAAGTCCTTGGGACCGGCCAGACCGCGGAACGGCAAGGGCGACCAGGCGATATTCAAAGCCTCGTCCGCGGTCGGCAGGTCGGGATACAGGCTGCTGCGCTCGCCCGAGATCAGGGCCAGTGTCTTGGCCTCACCGGCATCCACCAGCGCGCGCGCTTCGGCGGGCGATGTCGATACTACCTGGATCGCGCCCGCGGCGAGTTGCTGCAGTGCCGGAGCAGACCCATCCGAGGCCACCCAATTCGCCTTGACCGGATCGACGCCGACCTTGCCCAGCATTCCGACCCAAGCCAGATGCGACAGCCCGCCCCGGTTCGCGCCCGAGGCCGCGACGTTGGCCGGATCGGCCTTGACCGCCTCGATAAGCCCACCCAGATCCGCATAAGGTGCATCGGCACGGACATTGACCGCAATCGCATCGGCGTTGAAGCGGCCGAGATAGGTGAAATCCTCGGGGGCGACACCGGGCAGGCCTTGCGATTTGTACATCGCGCTTTCGATGGTGATCACGCCCAGAGTGTAGCCATCCGGCTTGGCCTGAACGATGGCGCTGTGACCGACAAGACCGCCGCCGCCGGTGCGGTTCACTACGTTGAATGGTTGGCCCAGACGTTTCTCCAGCCCTTCGGCCACAGCCCGTGCCGTGGCATCCGTACCGCCGCCTGCTGCCCAAGGAACGATGATGGTCACGGCCTTTTCGGGCCAGTCGGCAAGTGCCGTGGTCGCCGTGAGCGTCAGCAACAGGCCGGCAGCGCCAAGCACGCGCCCGACAAATGCGGGTGTCTTGAAAGTCATGGGTCTCTCCTCCCCCTTGATGATCCGCGTCGTCAGCCTCCTCGCCTGCGACACTTGACATATGACTTATGTCATAAGTAACCTAAGCCCAGCCCGCAGCTTGCGTCAACAGCGCAGATTGCAGTCCCTACAAGAACTGAATGCCAGGAATCCGACGCATATGAAGGCCGCACAGATCGCCCAGCGTGATCGACTACATGCCACTGTCTCGGCCGCGATCGAGGCCCGAATCCTTGGTGGTGAACTCAAGATCGGCGATAAGCTTGAATCGGAAAGTGCCATCGCGAAGGAATTCGGCGTCTCGACCCGCGCCGTCCGAGAAGCGATCCAGACCCTCGAAACCAAGGGACTGGTGCAACGCCGCCATGGGGATCGCACGACCGTCGTCCGCGAGGATGTTGGCGAGTTTCTGGACGCGCTTGCAGTTACCGTGAGGCAGCGGCTGGCAAGCGATCCGGCCTATCTCGAAGAGATGATGGCAGCCCGTCGGATGATCGAAACCGAGGTGCTGGAAATGCTTTGCGCCAGCCCCGAGCCCATCGCTCTGCCGGTGACCGAGGCGCTGGACCGGATGCGACACGCGCGCGATGATGGTGATTTCGCGGCCTTTGTGGATGCCGATGCCGCATTCCATCTCGCGTTGGTCCACTCGACGAAAAACCGCATTCTTTCAATTATATATGACAACTTCGCCACGCTGATCGGCGAAGTCATCCAACTGACCAGCCGCGTTCCGACAAAATCGCTGGACGCGGCTTATGACGAACACGCGGAAATCTACGAATGCCTGCGCCGCCGTGACGAGGTCGGGGCCAAGGCCCTGATGCGCGCGCAGATCGACAACAGCGCCCGCTATCTGCGGATCGCAATCGACAAGGCCCATAAGGAGGAGAGTGGGAATGCCTGATTTTGACTATACGGATACCGATTGGCAGGCGATCGAGCGCCTTTCGAAATGGTACTCCGGCGACATCCATGACAGCATGGAGGCGCTTGGCCTTTGGGGGCATCTTGACGGCATTCGGCTGCTTGGTGCTTTGGGTGATGGCGAGGTGGTCTGCGGTCCTGCTGTCACCGTGCTGTTCGGCCCTTCCGACCGCAAGGGCGAACCTCAGGATGTCTATCACAATGCCATCGACAACGCACCAAAGGGCGGAATCCTCGTCTGCGATGCGTCCTGCGCGCCGGGTTCCTGCTCGGGCGAATTGATGAGCACCGGCGCAAAAAACCGTGGCGCGGCAGCGACCATCGTCAACGGCACCGTGCGCGACCTCGCGCAAGTGCGCAAGCTTGGATACCCCCTGTTCGGGCTTGAACCCAGCCCTGTCGGCGTGACGGGCAAAAAGGAGCCGATCGAGGCGCAGGTTCCGATCACGATCGGTCGGGTCACGGTCCGACCCGGCGACGTGATCTTCGGCGATATCGACGGAGTGGTCTGCATTCCGAAAGAACATCTCGGCGCGGTCGCCGATCAGGCCGACATGCTTGGCGTCCATGAGGCCGCTGCCCGCGACCGCATCCTGTCAGGGGAAAAGCTGCAATCGGTCTGGCCTGCGTAATCGACTGCCTTGAAGCGCGTGCAGGGCCAGATTTGCTTTGCCCTGCATGCCCGTTCCTTTCCTCGCGAAACAGCACGAAAATCAGGCTGACCGGTCAGCAAAAGCTCGCCTGAAATGGTAAAGATCGGGGAGTTGGCTTGTTGCAGGATCAATATTCCGTTAAGAAAAACGGGTCAGAGTTTCTCTCGGTACCATGTTCGGCACGGTCTTGATCCGCGCAAGCTTTCCCCTCGCCCCTCTTTCTGGAACCTTTGCATAACTAATCCGATGAGCGTGATCTCTCTCAAAACATTGGCCAACGCCGAAGCAATCGTCCCGAGATACACCGGCAGTACCGATCTGCGTCTGCGTCCCCGAGACCTGCCAGCCCCTGAACTTCTCAGCGACGTCTCGGAGTTCCGCGGCTATTTTTCGACCGACTACTGGGAAGCCGAAGACGCGATGTTCCTTCACCCTCCGGTCGAGAGCACGATCTGTGCCGTCCTGCGGGGCGTCAAGATCGGCGATTACAGCGACATCTCGGTATCGGTTCACGCACAGCGTCTGGACGGGCCGGTGCTGTCCTTGGCGATTGGGATCGCAAAGGTCGGGGCAGCGGATAGCACGAACTGGCAAAGCCATGTCGGGGCGTACCGGCATGTCCTTCCCGGCCGCTGGGCCGTGGTCAACAAGTCCATCCCTTCGCAGTTGCAGGGCAAGCAATGCGATATCCTGATTTCGGCGCAAGCCGTCGGGCGTCAGGGAAATGACAACGCATGGGCGCTGTTCCGCCGATTCGGCTTCTCGATGCAGGATCAGAAGACGTCCTGAGCGCACGGCCGCCGCTTGGATGCCTGAAGAAAATGATCGGTTGCCATGGCGACACGCGAGGCTAATATTCCGGCCTTGCGCTCGGCGGGATGTCTACCAATGACATGGCGCGGATCGGGTGGTCGCGGATCTGACGCTTCCGCTTATGAAGAAGAATAGGGAACGACCTTGCTAGACTACAATATTAAGGATGTGTCCGAGTTCTGGTGCTCGATTGATTGGTCGATCAGTTCCGAAGCAGAGATCGTTCTGAAGTCTGTCGAAGGCGTTCTGGGTAGCCTGAAAGTCAGCCTCGCTGATGGTGTCGTGGCGCTGAACATCCTGAACGAGGACGCTGTTTCGGGGATTGGCAGCAGTGCCCTTCCGGTCAATCACTCATCCTCGCATCTGGCGATCGAACTGATCCGAGACGACAGCGGACGCTTCCACGCAATCGACCTGAAACTGGACGGCCAGCCCGCAGCGATGGTCGATTTGACCCGGCTCGCCGAATTACCACAGCTTGAATCGCTGACCTGTCGCGGGGCCGTCATTCCGGTTTCGTGTGGAATGTGGCCGATCAGCGCCTCGATTTCGTCAGAGAATGCCAACCTTTACCTAGGGAATTACCTGACCCTGAGGGGCTTCATCAAGACGACGGATACCGACAAGCTGGATGCAATCCTGTTGGTCGAAGAGCAGGGCCAGTCCATTCCACTGACTGCAGCGCTGGATGATTCCGACCCGCAGACCGATGCAAGTTCCTGGAGCATCGAAGTGCCGTTGCCGGGCTGGATCTGGGAAGGCTCGGAGGATTCCGTAACGATCTGTCTGCGATCTCATGGCAACGATCTTGCCCGTCTGGTGATCGGCAAGGCCGATATCCTGCAACGGATCGAAACGATCGCCGCCGAGATCGACCCCGAGCGTGACGCGTCCAATTCGCTCTCACTGGTCGAACATGTCGTCTACGGAGAATTCCGGTCCTCGCTGAGCCTTACTGCCTCGCTTTTTCTCGAACGCGCCGCGTCAACCTATGGCGTGCAGGATTTTGTCGCGACCAGCACCGAGCCCGCGCCGACCCTCGCCAAGAAAAGCAACCATGCGTCCAAAGCCCCCAAGATCGGCTCGGTCGCCGTGACCAAGGCGGTTGAATTGGGGGCTGCAACAGTCAACTCCGATCCGACGGACATCCCCCCCGCGCTTGACCGGATCGTCAAAAGCTTCAGCCTCGACAACCGGCAAAGATGCGATTTTTATCTGCAACTGACCGAGACGTTTGTCCTGTCGCAGAAATTCGACAAGCTTTGGGAAAGTGCGTCCCGCAATGCCGACATCCCGTCGCTGCCCAATGGCGACAACTGGATGCAGTCGGTCACCCTGCCCTATCTGGCCCATACGAGACGTTACCGTGAAGTCGCCGATATCCTCTGGGGCCTGAATCCGGAATCCGGCTGGCTCGTGACGCCCGGCATAGCCTATGCCACGCGCTGGCTTGTCTCTCAGGACGCCCCGAACGGTGAAGCCGAAGAAACTCTCCGCCGGATCCTGTACGGATACATGCATCTCGTGCGACAGTTGAAGGCGTCCTATTGGGGCCGCGCCCAATGCAGCGAGTTGATCCGGACCTCGGCTTATCTTGTCGCATCCGGCAGACGCTTTCCGACGCATGTCCGCGACGATATCGAAACCTTCGCGCTGGAATGCCACGGTCTCAGTTCGGAGTTCTGGCGCCATATTGACGGCATATCGGAAGGCTCGGGGGCAGCTATCCGTCGCGCTTCCGCGCATTTCGGCCGGATCGAGGCCTATGCCGACGCGAAGATCGAGGATCGGGCGCCGCTCAAGGAAGATCTGCTCAACGCCTTGCGGTATTTCTTCAAGCATAACCATCAAGACGCCGTGCGCTTCCTGCTGGAGTTGCTTCCTTGTGACGAGCAATTGCAATGCATCACCGGTGACATTGCTGGGATGCAGCTTGGGCGCGAGCCGGCATTGCAGGAACTTGTCCGTGTCGTCGCGCACCCACTTTTTTCCGGCGACGGTGCGGAACATGTATCCGAGCTTCGCAGGGCGCTGAAGATCTGCGGCGCGGATGTCCCGCAGGTCGCCCCCCGCGACGCCGTGATCGATGCAGTCGCATCCTTGCGGGATTTCGAGCAAGCGCGGTTGCTTGGCGGTCAGTCCGGCAATGTCGATTTACTTTCTGTCGAACGGCAGATCACGGCACTGAACAGGGTCGGTGCGCAATCAAAAGCACTGGAACTTGCGCTGCTGCTTGTCGGAATGATGATCCGGCTGGGCGACGACGAAGGGGTCATCCGCGCCTGCGCAAAAGCCAATTCGATCATGACCGCGCATGGGGCACAGACCTCGACTGCGGGCATCCAATCGGCTCTGCGCGCGCTTAAGGCCACTGGTCCGAAATGGCAGCCGCTGGTCAGCGACCTGCTGCAGCGGATCTCGGGACCAGCCGAGACGCGGTTGGCCCCCACCAAGGCCGATCCGCTGACCGATGTAGGCCACGGACAGGCTTCGCAGGTTTTCGACACCATCGTCACGATCATTACCTGCCGGAAGTACATTGACGAGCGCGGTCCGGCCATCATGGACAGCTGGGCGCGCAAACTGCAGCATCTGGGCATTCCCTATGTCTTCGTCACTGGCGGAGACGAGGACAAACTGACCGGAGACCTGCTGCAACTGGGTTGTCCGGACGATTACGAGCATCTGCCGGAAAAGGTTCTGGCAACGATCCGCTGGGTCCACGAACACACGAATTTCAGCTTCATGCTGAAGATCGACGATGATTGCTTCCTGAATGTCGACGAGTTTTTCCTTGAGCACAGCTACAGGAACCACGACTACTATGGCCGCACGATCTATCGCCCGATTGGTGGCATGGATCGCATGTGGCATATGCAGAAATCGACGAGCCACCGCGCCCGCAAGGAACTCGACAAGTCGCCCGAGCCCTCGCTTTATGCCGATGGCGGCTCCGGCTACACACTGAGCCGAGTAGCGATGACCGAAATTCTTGGCCAGCTCGAAACCTCTTTCGGGGTGATGCTGAAGAACAGCTCATATATGGAAGACAAGCTGGTCGGGGATCTGCTGCAACTGTCCGGAATATCGATCGCCTCCGAGGGCTATAATGTGGCAGTCCTGCGTAAGCTGCCGCTGTCCGACAGGTCGATCGGGATGTTCTCGAACAGCTTCCTGCCCAGCCGCGTCTGGCCGGTCAAGCTGGCGCATCTCGACAAGCCCGAGATGTTCGCCAAGGCCGTCGAACAGTCCGATGCCTATACGCTGCGCCCCAGCAAGATCTGGCCGACCTTTGCGCCGCCGTTGACCGGCGCGAATACCAATGCGCTTGAGCTTGTCTCGGATCACGCCGGGGTTCCCGCGCTTTTGCGCCACGATCATGCCGTCGTCGCATGCGTCCGTAACGAGCGGCATATCATGCCCGCCTTCCTTGACCATTACCGGAAACTCGGGGTCAAATCGTTCCTCATCTCGGACAACTGCTCGACCGACGGTACGCTGACATATCTGCTTGAGCAGCCGGATGTGGTCTGTTTCGCCTGCGACACCGAATATAAGAAATCCACCTTCGGAGTGGCTTGGCAACAGGCCCTGCTGGCGGGCTTCCGCACCGGATTGTGGTCTATCGTTGTCGATGCGGACGAGCTTCTGGTCTTCCCCGGATACAAGAACCGCCCGATCGCCGAATTTCTGGATGAGCAAGGCGCAAAGGGCCATGATGCGATCTGCTCGCTCATGCTGGACATGTATCCGAAAGGACCGCTCAGCGAATTCGACATCAGCCGGGACGATCCGTTCAAGGTTGCGGGTTATGTCGATAAGGAGCCGTTGCGCAGCGTCTGGTTCCACGGGCCCTATTCGAACTCACCGACTTGGACCAGCAGCTTGCGGCATCGGCTTGCGCCGCATTCAAGCGTGAACAGTTTCACATCGCAAAAGACCTGCATCCTGAAATACAAGCCGTGGATGCAACTCTCGGCCGGACTGCATTATGTCGGAGATGCGAAGATATCGCCAGAACTGGCCCTGTTGTGTCATTTCAAATATCATTCCGGTTTCCATAAAAAGGTTCTGGACGAAATAAACCGCAACCAGCATTTCGACGATTCAGCCGAATATCGCGCTTATGCCGATGCACTGGAAAGCGGCTTCAACGGGTTTTACGATGACGAAAACTCGACCCACTGGTCCGAGGCAAAAATCATTCGCGACGACCTGTCGAGCGTACCCGACCTCGTGCCCGGTCCCGTTCAAAAGAAAATCCGAAAATAAATACCTTAACTAACTATAAGACTGGTAAGCATGGAACGCGATATTGGCGGAGATGTTTCGGAACTGGTCCTTGATCGACAGTCTATGTCGACCCAGACCGTCAAACGGGGTGCAATTGTTCCGCCAAAAAATCCGCTTGTCGCCGCGCCGGGCGTCTATGGACCAGATGGTACCCCTATTGAGGGAGAAACGGGCGAAAGTTGGTGATGGCCTGAAGGGTGGCATATCAAGGCGGTGTTCAAGACGCCGTCAGTTCTCAGCAGAGAAAAGGATACGCCACATGTCATTGACTACCATCAAGCAGCTGCCC
>NZ_WMIE01000035.1 GCF_009711225.1 Paracoccus aestuariivivens
GATCGGCGTAAAGCCGGTCGAAATCGCCACCGAGGCTGGCAAGGGCGTCGTTGACGATCTGCCGGATCTTGCGCAGCGGATGCCGTGCAGGGATGCGGTCTTCAAGGTCGACATGGCTGAACAGCGAAGCGCTCGTCTCATCATTTCCGCGCATCATTCCCCCGGCTTTATCCTGCCGAGGGTGAGCCATGTTCCGCAAGCCGCGTCGAGGGACGACTTCTCAGCAACCTGTTATTCTGGGTGCGACGACCATCCGGGATGCAAACAGACGTCAGGCTGCATTCGCACTCGCCTGAAACGGTTGTTCAGAGCGGACTCAGTAGTCGCGTTCGTAGAACAGGCCCAAGGTGCTTTCACCATCGCTCGCCACCGAGCCGCGCGCTGTTAGGCTATTGGACACGTCGAGGTTCAGGTTCAGCTTGGTCTTGCCCTCATCCCCGACCTGTACGTCGGTATAAAGGTTCTCGGACAGATATTTGCCCGCCCGAACCGATACATTCCCCTCATCATCCGTCGTCAGATCCAGATCGTCCAATCCTGTCGATTGCCGCAGGCGCGAGACAATACCATCCCCCCCCTGCCCCGCCAGAGTTGCAATCGCACTGGCAAGCTGGGCCGCCTGAAGCGCGCTGATATTGTCCAGCCCGCGGCCGAACAGAAGCTGCGAAAGCACCTCTTCCTCGGGCATCTCGGGAGAGGATTCGAACGTGATCTCGGGATCACGCAGATCGCCGTCGATGATGATCCGTGCGGTCAGCGTATCCTGCTGGGATTCGGCAACCAGCCGGATGACGGGAATCAGACTGCCCTGCATCTCGACCAGCCCCTCGGTCAGGTCAAAGCGTTTCCCCAACAGATCGACCCGACCGCGGATCAATTCAAGCGAACCGATCGGGATCGGCTGACGCGCATTTCCGGTCAGGCGGATTTCGCCCCCCAACTCGGCATCGATGCCCCGTCCGCGGACAAAGACCTGATCCGGCGCCGAGATCACCAGATCGAACCGCGCCGGAACCGCGGGCGGCGTCGCGGGCGGTGCGCTCATCCCGACTGCGCGCGAAGCCTCGCTCGGGAACTCGATCAGTCCGGCCTTGGCGCGGGTCTGGCGCTGTGGCGGACGTTCGTTCAGATGCGTCATATCCGGAATGGCGCGGGCACCACCCAGACCGGTCGAGGGAATGCGGAACTCGGTGCTGCCCAAGTCGATCCGCCCCTGAACCAACGGCCCCGCCACCTGAGACCCACCGATCCGGATCGTCCCGTTTGCCCGCGTTTCATAAAGGTTCGGATCGCGCAGCACGACGTTGTTGATGCGGACGTCCAGATCCATGGCCCGATCCCCCGTCAGGGAAATCGGCCCGTTGACCGAGATCGAGCCGCCGGATTCGACATTGCCGTTGATATCGACCGCGATGCGACCACCACTCAGTTCGGCATTGGCGTTCAGCGATTCCACAGCCAATCCGAAACGCGGTTCAGCCAGTCGCGCATTGCTCAGGCCCACACGCCCGCTCAGCGATTCCAGCGAGGGCGCTCCGTTCATCCGGATATCGAAGCTCAACGGACCTTCGATGCTGCGCGTCCGCAGGAAAGGATTGGCGGCAGCCGCGTTGCCCGAGCCTTCGACGCGGATATCCATCGTCGAGCCATCGGCCGCCGCCGTCCCCACGATGCGCGCCCGCGTCTCACCCGGAGCGGTCGCGTTCAGGTTCACATCATAGCCCGCAGCGGTCGTGCGAATGGTCCCCTGCACTTCGGCGGGCCCCGGAAAGCCCGCGACCAAAAGAGCCAGATCGTTCAGCCGCGCGTCAAGGTTCAGCCCTTCGGTAGGGCTGCCATCGCCGGTGATGCGGAACTGCCCGTTTTCGGCCTGCAGGCGCGAGACGGTCAGGCTGCCATCGGCGCGTTGGGTCGCGGCGACGTCAAAGGCCGTCTGGCCAGCCAGTACCGCATCCGCCTTTGGATTGCCGATGGCCAGTCCCCGCGCATTGCCGCGCGCGGTAATGGCGCGACCTCCACCCTGCTCATCGCGGACCGTGCCTTCAAGCTGGACGCCGCCGCGGAAACCGCGGCCAAGGAACCGCAGATCATCGGCGCGCAGATTGGCACGCAGGTCTGTCGTGCCGGTTCCGACCGTACCTTCGGCAGTCACATTCAGACTCGGGTTTTCGACCCGCGCGGTTTCGATCCTGAAGGTGCCGCCACGCTCGACGCCTTTGACGGCAAGACGCGTCTCGCCTGCCAAGGCGCCATCGACCTGCGCCTGACCAAAGGAAAGATTGTGTCCGGTTCCGGTCACGTCCAGAACCCGCGCTCCGGTACCGTCATCCTTGAAGCTGCCTTGGGCCGACAACGCGCCGCGCCAACCCCGCCCGAAACTTGCCAGAGATTTGACGTCCACCATGCCGGTCATGTCGGTGCCGGTATCGGCAATCCGGCCCTGCGCGCTGGCCGTCATCTGCTGATTGGTCAGGTTGAACTGCTGGACCGTGATCTCGCTGCCGCGTTGCTGTGCGACCAGCTTTAGATCGGTGACACCCGACAGCGCGCCGTCGACATCATTCTGGCCAAAGCGTAGATCGGTGCCGCGTCCGGTCAGGTCGATCTGCCGCGCTCCGTCCGCCTTTTGCGAGGCCGTCCCTTCGGCCACCATCCCGCCCGAGAAGCCGCGCCCCAGCACCGCCAGATCGGGCATCGAAACCTTGAGTTTGCCGTCAAGCTCGGTCTGGCTGAAACGCCCCGAGCCCTCGGCCGTCAACTGCGGGTTCGCCAGCGCGAATTTTTGCAACTCGTAGCTGCCGTTCACCTGCATCAGGTCGACGTTCAGATCGGTCTTGCCTTTGAACACGCCGTCAATCTCGGGCATGCCGATAGCCAGATCCTGTGCCGCACCGGTCAGGTTCAGCTTCCGGTTCCGCACCGCGCCGGTCATCTTGACGTCGGTGGTCAGAGAGCCGGAAAATTTAGGATCGGCGACCGACAGGTCGGGCATCGTGACCTTTGCGTTCAGGTCGCTGGCCCAACTGCTGACAAAACCCTGCGCCTCGGCCGTCAGGTTCTGGGCGTTGACGCCAAGCTTGCGCAACTGGATCCCCGAACTGTCGCGCTTGGCGCTCAACTCGATGCGCGAGGTACCGGCCAGCATCCGGTCGGCCTGTTCCTGTCCGACGCTGATATCCGTGCCCTCGATGCCGGCTTCGACGTCAAACGCCTTGCTCAGTAGAACGTAGCGCCCCTTGATATGGGCATCGGCCTTGCCGCCCAGATCGCGCTCGGCGATCTGGGACAAGGTGGTGATGTTCAGGTGCTGGGCCGAAATATCTCCGGCAAGGGCCAGACCGGTCCGAAGGCCCGACACCTCAAGAGCGCCTTGCAACTTGAACTCGTCGCCGTTGATGTTCATGCCCCATAGCTGCAACGCATTGCCGGGTGTGAACGCGAAATTGAGGCCGCCGTTCAACGTATCGCCGATTGCGGCGGCAAGCCCCGGATTGGTCGGCTCGATGTCGTCGGCACCGAAGGCAACCCAGCCGCGCACCTCTTGCAGGGCCTGATCGGCGGTCATGACAACGCGACCACGTCCGTCAAGACGCACTTCGGACAGGCTGATATCGGGACGTTTCAGATCGCCGACACGGCCGGTCAGCGTCCAACCCGACCCTTGCTGCGCATCGTATTTCAGCACGATATTGCCCGAATTCACGGTGGTGTCCGCCGCGCCGAAAGGCACGGTCACCGGCAATTGAGTCGCCCCCGCATCCTGCCCCAGCAGCAATGTCAGATTGGCACTTTCCGGTGCGCCCTTGGCATTTGTCGCAACCGAGCCCTCAAGATCCAGTGCGCCGGTCGAGACTTTCAACTCGGGGATCACAAGCTGCCCGCTTTGCCCCCGCCAGCCATTGGCGCGAATGATCGACTGTCCTTCGAAGAACTGCTGGCGGTCCGATGCGATCATCGGCGCAAGATCACCGGTCAGTTCCGCGCGGAAACTCATGCCCGCCGCGCCCTCGCGGGCTTCCTCGCGAATGGCGACATTGCCCGCAATACGCGGCTGGCCATCGGTGGCCAGCTTGATGTCGGCGTCGAACTGGGAAAGCGGGCCATTGCCGGTGATTTCGGCCTGAACCGCAGGGCGACCGTTCATCTTGACGATATTGGTGAACAGACCGTTCGCGTCCTCGTCAAGCTTCAGATCAAGCTGCAGAATGCGGGTTTCGTTCGAAAACGAGGTGACCAGCCCGAACTGGCCGCGCGGACCGTCTACCCGATTGATCGTCAGGTTCGTATCGCCCTCGCCCCCCTCGAGGTTCATCGCCCCCGAGACCGACAGCACCGCCTCCTGGCCGATGATCGGCTGGCCCAGTTCGACCCGCCCGATCGAGAGTTTCGCGATATGCACGCCGACCGGAAGTTGCGGCAGGGCGAATTCGGGCGATTCCGTGCTTGGCCCGCTTTCGCCGCTGCTGGGCAGGCGTGGCAGGATCACACGCTCGGCCGACAGTTCGTCGATATTCACCCGACCCCGCAAAAGCGCGGCGCGGTGCCATTGCATCGCGCCATTCTCCAGCGTGATCCAGACGCCGTTATCATCGGCGATCGTCAGACGCTCGAAAGTCGCCCGCGAGGACAGCGCGCCGTGGAACCCTTCCAGAACGACCTGACGGCCCGCGCCTGACAGCTTTTCCTCGAGGAAACGGGTGATGAACCCCCTATCGTCCTCGACCTCTTGCGAGATTTCGGCGGCGCTATCGCTGTTGTCATTCGTCTCCTGCGCTTGGGCCACAAGCGGAGCCAAGGTCAAAAGCCATAGCGAGACAAGAAGGCGGAGTGTCAGATCATGCAGTTTCATCAGAATGCCTGCCCCAGACCGATATAGACCTGTAAGCCCGAATCGTCGTCGAAACCCCCTCCGACGGGATGGGCAAGATCGAAGCGCATCGGGCCGATGGGCGTGTCGTAGCGCACGCCTGCCCCCGCTCCGGCATGCCAGTCGTTCTCACCGGAAAATGCGCTTTCCTCCCAGACACGGCCGGCATCGACAAAGGCGACGAGGCCGATCTTTTCGCGGATTTTCATCCGCGCTTCGGCGTTGATGACCGCGATGCTCATGCCGCCCGTGGTCACGAAACCGTCCGAACCCTCGATCACGTCCACACCCAACGATTCATAAGGCTGTCCGCGCACCGTGCCGCCACCGCCCGAGAAGAACAGGTAGTCGCGCGGGGTTTCCTCAAGCTCCGAGCCCAAGACGCTGCCCAGTCGTGACCGACCGGCCAAGGTGAAACGATCATCGGCACCGAAGCTGTAATAGCTCCGCCCCTCGGCCACGACCTGCGCCCCTGTTCCGGTCTCGTCCTGCAACCCGACAAAGGGCGTGGTCGAGCCGAACAACCAGAAGCCGCGCTTGGCGTTGGTCGTATCGTCACGCATGTCCCAAGTGACCGACATCGGCAAAGCGAACAGCCGGAAATCGGTTCGCCCGGATTCGTCATCGACCTGCAACGCGCGGAACTGCAGCGCGATATCGGCGGTCAACTGGTCGTTGTGCATATAGGTGAAACCGAAGCCGAAAGTCCCGGTCTTCTGGTCGTAATCCTCTTCCTGCTCGCTGGTGACCTCGGCGGTGACATAGCCGGTCACGTCGGGATGCAGCGTCGCTGGCCGGTCGATGCGGACCCCCAGCTTGTAATCCATCCCCGAGGTGCTGGAGCCGATATCCTCGACATTGGCGTCGATGCGCAGCCGCTCGCCGCCATGCATCAGGTTGCGATGCAGCCAGTAGCCCGTCAGCCGAAGTCCGTCGATGCTGGAATATTCGAAGCCCCCGCCAAGGCGGCGCAGCTTTTGTTCGGCCACCAGCAGGTCGACATCCAGCGTGTTGTCGGCATTGACGTAATCCGCCTCGGTCAAGGTGATCGCCGAGAAAACGCCCGACCGACGCAGACGCTTGCGCACGTCCTCGAGCAACTCGGGGTCGAAACGCTCGCCCTCGGGAAAGCCCGCGATCTTGCGGAGACGGCGCGGGTCCATGCGCTGGTAGCCGCGTATCTTCAACTCGCCAAAGCGCAGTTCCGGACCCGGAGCCAGCGTGATGCGGCTGTCGATCAGGCTGGTTGCGTGATCGGCGATGATGTCGGTTTCCTCGACTTCCGCCTTGGCATGGCCGAAATTGCGCCAACCATCGACCGCAGCGGTCGCGGTCCGCTTCATGTCGCCGGTGCGGGCAATCTCGCCGGTCTTGTATTCCGAGGGCAGTTCGGTTCCCGGCGCGACCGGAGCAATGGCGGCGCGGCTATAGCGGAAGCGCGGCCCCGGATCGACCGTCACCACCACATTGCGCACGATCTTTGGCGCATCAAGCGGCGCGATGGTGGCGGCTTCGACCCCGTCCAGCCGGATATTGATGATGCTCGAAAAGTAGCCCTCATCATACAGCACCCCAAGGATGCGGGCGTAATCGCCGCGCGCCGCAGCCAGCATGTCCTGTCCGGTCACACGGCCTTCGCTTTGGGCGCTCAGCAGCAGCGAGGTGTTGCGAATGGCGGGCTGCAGATTTTCATCCGTCCCCGCCACCGAAATATTGATATCGACAGGCGAGCCCTCATTGCCTTCGGCCTTGCCGCCGAACAGACCCGAGAACGGCGATGAGGATGATGAAGACGAGCCCGCGGACTGGGATATTGCCACCTCCGCGCCCGCTGACAGCACGAAAGCGGCAGCGGTGCCTGCCTTCAAAAGTCGTCTCATCCCCCACCCGCCCTGATTTGGCTATTTTGGGCAGTCTTGCAGCCAGAACTGTAAAAAATCCAGCTTCAAGGGCGGGAAGTCGTCAAAACTTCATGCAATGGCGGAAAGACACCCATGAAGTGCGGCCATATCGTCACGGATCATGCCGATCGGCACCGCCAGCGGGATCTTCGCCATCAGCGGATCGGACAGGAACGCCGCCTCGAACACGTCCAGCCGCTGGGCGGCGCTGCGGGCAACGCTGCCGGCAAGGAACATCCCGTCCATCGGCATGAAGCGCAAGGCAAGCTCGCGACAGATCAATCCGAACAGCCGCGCATACAGGTCGCATGTCGCGTTTGCCGCGGCGTCACCTTGATCGGCAGCCTCCACCACCGTCTCGGCCCGTGCCGGTGCAGTGCCGGTCATTTCCGCATGAAGTCTGGCCAACCCGCGTCCGGCGAACAATTCCTCGACCGAGTCGAAAGCTTGGGCGCGGTCGCCCAAAGCCTCGACCAAAGGCTGCCAAACCGAGAGCGGCAGGCGGGTATGGCCTTCCTCATGCTCGAAACAGGCGATTCCGCCGCCCGGCAAGACCTTGACCGCGCAGACATTGAAACCGGTTCCGGCATTCACGACCAGCCGCTGCCCGTTCAGCGCCCCATGCTGGGGCCCGTCGCGCAGGAAACCTGCGGCCTCGCCCGAAAGGGCCGGGGTCGCATAGCCAAGAGCCGTCAGATCGTTGATCAGCCTTGCGCGGCCAGCGCCGGTCAGTTCGATCAGGCGATTTTCGCTGAAGTCCCAATCGCGATTGGTCAGGCGCGCACGGCCTTGTGACACGGGACCGGCAACAGCGACGCAGACCGCCTCGATGCGGGGATTGCCCTCGCGCTCGAGAAACAGACGGACAACCTCGTCGAAACTGGGGTGATCGTCACCGCGAAAACGGGTGATGCTGCCGGTATAGATACCCTCATCGGTGCGGGCCAAAGCCAAACGGGCATTCGTTCCACCCACATCCGCCAGCAAGATCGCCATGGTCCCATTTCCCCTTATCCCACAGGTTTCAGGCGTCTTCTTAGGGGATTGCGAGCGGTCATGCTAGCGCTCGCAGTACGGCCGATCCGGCGCGTTTCGGGAACCCCGCCCCTGCAAGGACGGTTATTTGTCCAAATCGAACGCGCAAGCGAGAGGTTAATTCGATGACACCTAACCCGATCCGCAAAACCGCAATACTCTTGGTTGCAGCGATGATGCTGCCGACCGCACCGTTGCAAGCAGCGACGGTCTCACGACAGGATAACGCAGCCAGTCCGCGTGGTTGGTCGTCGATTGCGGGCAAAGACCCGCGCGATGTCCGCGAGATGGCACGCACATTGCCGCTATCCGACCAGACCACGAAAGATCAGCCGTGGTGTGGCCGCGACTCGGAAATCGAGACCGCCCTGCAACACGATTTCGGCGAGGCAAAAGTCGCGACCAATACCAAGGACACCGCACTTTGGGGCTCGGACCAGATGGGCACATGGACAATGGTGCTTCAGCGCCCCGACGACACGAGTTGCATCATTGCCTCGGGGATCGGGTTCAACCAGCAGACAAGCCCCGCATCGTATTTCGTGACAGCGGGACTTGGCAGCTGATCGGGCGGTTTGCAGGAAATCGCGGTAAATGATATTGGGCGCGGCAACTTCCCTTCTTGAGGCATTGCCGTGACCGATCACATCATCCGCGACATCTCCCTGGCCGAATTCGGTCGCAAGGAACTGGACATCGCCGAAACCGAAATGCCGGGCCTGATGGCTTTGCGCTCCGAGTTCGGGGCGTCGAAGCCCCTGAAAGGCGCGCGCATCGCCGGTTCGCTGCACATGACCGTTCAGACCGCGGTCCTGATCGAGACCCTGACCGCGCTTGGCGCGGAGGTCCGCTGGGCGTCGTGCAACATCTATTCGACGCAGGACCACGCAGCAGCGGCGATCGCTGCGGCGGGCGTTCCGGTCTTTGCCATCAAGGGTGAAACGCTTGAGGAATATTGGTCCTATACCGACCAGATCTTCCAGTTCGGCGAAGGCACCGCGAACCTGATCCTCGACGATGGCGGAGACGCCACCATGTATGTCCTGATGGGCGCACGGGTTGAGGCTGGCGAGACCGACCTTATCGCCGTGCCGACCTCGGAAGAGGAAGAGTTCCTGTTCGCGCAGATCAAGAAGCGCCTTGCCCAGTCGCCGGGCTGGTTCACCGCGCAGCGCGCCGCCCTGCAGGGCGTGTCCGAGGAAACCACCACCGGCGTTCACCGCCTCTACGATCTGCACAAGAAGGGCCAGCTGCCCTTCCCGGCGATCAACGTCAACGACAGCGTCACCAAGTCGAAATTCGACAACAAATACGGCTGCAAGGAATCGCTGGTCGACGGCATCCGCCGCGCCACCGACGTGATGATGGCGGGCAAAGTAGCGGTCGTCTGCGGCTATGGCGATGTTGGCAAAGGCTCGGCCGCCTCGCTGCGCGGTGCTGGTGCCCGCGTGAAAGTGACCGAGGTCGACCCGATCTGCGCGCTGCAAGCCGCCATGGACGGCTTTGAAGTCGTGCTGCTGGAAGACGTCGCCGCCACCGCCGACATCTTCGTCACCACCACCGGCAACAAGGACATCATCCGCATCGAGCATATGCGCGAGATGAAGGACATGGCCATCGTCGGCAACATCGGCCACTTCGACAACGAGATCCAAGTCGCAGCGCTGAAGAACCACAAATGGACCAACATCAAGGACCAGGTGGACATGATCGAGATGCCCTCGGGCAATCGCATCATCCTTCTTAGCCAAGGCCGCCTGCTGAACCTCGGCAACGCCACCGGCCACCCGTCCTTCGTGATGTCGGCAAGCTTCACCAACCAGGTTCTGGCGCAGATCGAGCTGTGGACCAAGGGCGACGAATACCAGCCCGGCGTCTACATCCTGCCCAAGCATCTGGATGAGCAGGTCGCCCGCCTGCATCTGGACCGCATCGGCGTCAAGCTGACGACCCTGACCAAAGAGCAAGCCGACTATATCGGCGTCACGCCCGAGGGTCCGTTCAAGTCCGAACACTACCGCTACTGATCGCCGCACCCTTAGGGTTTTGCTTGCTATCTGAGCATCAAAAGTTACGCTTTCCCCCTCGGATCCATTCATTTGGGGGAAAGCAAATGAGCAAACGGGACGACCTGATCGCGAAATACGCTGCCGATATTCAGGACAAACTGGGCGCATCGCCCGACATGGACCTGCTGACCAAGGTGGTGATTGGCTGCGGCCCATCGATCTATAATGAAGACGCGGAAACCGTCGCGGCCTCGGACCCGGCCGAACTGGAACGGGTCAAGCAAAACTATCTGATGAAGAAACTCGGCCTGTCCGATAGCCCCGCCCTGATGGACGCGATCAACGCCGTCATCACGAAATACGGCACCTCGAACCGCAACAAGTACCGTGCTGTGGTCTATTACATGCTGTGCCAGCATTTCGGCAAAGAAGCCGCCTACGCCTGACCGCGCGCGGACGATTCCGGTACTGTTCCGATCATCGCCCCGGCCATTTCGCCGGACCAGGGCAACTTTCTGTTCAAGTTCGTGCTATAACCCTCATCCGGCCTCTGGCAAAACCGGGTGAGGTGTTCTTTTATCGCGTACCGACCCATGAAAGGTATTGAGATGTTCCGTAGTCTGACGACCTCTGCACTGGCATTGACGGCGATGACCGCTCCCGCATTTGCCGACGTGACCCCGGAACAGGTCTGGCAATCTTGGGTCGATTACTATCAATCGGTTGGATACACGGTCGCCGAAGGCGGTCGCGACATGGCAGGCAGCACGATGACCGTCCGCGATGTCCTGATCACCAGCGAGTCCGATAGCGGCAGCATGGAGTTCAAGGTGCCGCAGGTCGTTCTGTCGGATCAGGGCGACGGACGGGTCCAGACCGTGTTCGCGGACGAACTAGCCGTCGCCGTTTCGGGCACCGACCCCGACGGAGGGGAATATTCGGTTCCGGTCGCCGTCAAAATACCCGGCAACTCCATGCTGTCTTCGGGTGCCCCCGAGGACATGGTCCATGACTTCAATTACCCGACCATGGACGTCGCCGTGAAAACAATGACGACCGATGGCACGGAAAGCCCGCTGCCGATCAATTTTGCCCTGACCAATTCGACCGGCAAGGTCCATATCGTCTCGGGCGCGCCGTCGAAATACGACTATCAGATGAAGACCGAGGCGTTCACGTTCGACGGCGACGTGCCCGACGATGTGGGTGGCAAGGTCAAATTCGCCGGCAGCATCGACGGGTTCGAAAGTCAGGGTGACATGACCGCTCCGGGCGGCGATTTCACCAACATGGAAGAGGAAATGGACGCCGCCCTGAAGGCCGGACTGGCAATGAAGGGCCAACTGAAATCGGGCGTCATCAACGCGAATTTCGACTATTCCGGCACCGATGAGCAAGGGCAGCCCACAAGCGGCAAGGGCGACTACAAGGGCGAAGGCTTCGACGCGACCTTCCAGATGTCGCAAGAGGGTCTTGGCTACAAACTGGACTCGGACGCATTCGACTTCACGCTGACCACGCCTCAGGTTCCGTTCCCGATCAGCTACGGTATCAAGGGTGGCAGCCTTGATATGATGCTGCCGGTATCCCAGCGCGACGAAGCGCAGCCTTTCAGATTCGCCTATTCTCTGGATGGCGTGACCATGGCGGAAGATATCTGGAAGATGTTCGATCCGCAGGCCGCACTGCCGCGCGATCCGGCCTCGTTGTCGCTGGACCTGAGCGGGTTGATGAAAGTCACCAAGGACATGTTCGCCATGCCCGACGACACCGGCGACATGGCACCGGCTGACGATACCGACAGCGCGACCGCCGAAGGCATCGCGCCCGACGCACCCGCCGACGATGCGGAAGCGCAGGCCGAGGCCGAGGCGGGCGCCGACGAGCCCACCGGTTTCGAGCCTCTCCAGATGACGATCAACAAATTCGCGCTGGATCTTCTGGGAGCCAAAGTGAACGCGACCGGAGAACTGAAATCGGCCGAGGGCGGCAATATCGAGGCGCCTATCGGCCAGATCCATGCCGAATACGAGGGTGTGAACACGCTGATCGACACGCTCAGCAGCATCGGTCTGATCCCGCAGGAACAGATGATGGGTGTGCGGATGATGCTGGCAATGTTCGCCAAGCCCGTCGAGGGAAGCACCGACAAGATGGCCACCGACCTTGAGTTCAAGGAAGGCGGAGCGATCTTTGCCAACGGACAGCAGATCAGATAAATAACCGCCAGAGCAAGGTTCTGCCCTGCTCTTGGCCAGATTTCGACGGGGGTCGGACCGGTTCTGACCCCCGTCTGACATGTAAGGAGCTGCCATGCCCGAATTCTTGCGCCTTCAGTCCCTGACCGAGCAATTGCTGTCTGCAGCACGACGTGCCGGTGCCGATCAGGCCGATGCGGTGGCGGTCAGCGCGGCGGCGGTCTCGGTCGATGTTCGTGCGGGCAAGCTTGAACATGCCGAACGCGCCGAAGGCGTAGAAATCGGCCTGCGCGTCCTGTTGGGCGGACGACAGGCCTGCGTTTCCGCCTCGGATCATTCGGAACGCACAATCGAGGACATGGCCGCCCGGGCGGTCGCCATGGCGCGGGAAGCGCCGGTTGACGACAATCTGGGCCTTGCGGAACCCGATCAACTGACCCTCGATACCGATAGCAGCCGGTTAGATCTTTACGACCACGAATCTGAACCGACCCCCGAACAGTTGCAGGATGCCGCCCTGCGCGCCGAAGCCGCCGCATTGCAGGTCGAAGGCATTTCGCGGATTGAATCCGCCTCGTCCTCGCATTCGCGCCGACAGATGTGGATTTCGGCGACGAACGGTTTTTCCGCCGGTCTGGGTCGCAGCGGCCACGGGCTTTCAACCATCGCCATCACCGGAGAAGGCACCGGAATGGAACGCGATTGGGCAGGCGAATCCCGCGCGCATCTGTCCGACATGCCCGAGGCTGAGGAAATCGGCCGACTTGCGGGTTTGCGCACCATCGAGCGGCGCGGCGCGAAGAAGCCGCCGACGGGGTCCTTCCCGATCCTTTACGACGAACGCGTGGCTTCGGGATTGATCGGCCATCTGGTTTCGGCGGCGAATGGCGCGGCCGTGGCGCGCGGCGCAAGCTGGCTGCGCGATGCGCTAGGGGAGCAGGTGCTACCTGACGGTTTCGACCTCATCGAGCAGCCGCATCTGCCCCGCATGGGCAGTTCGCGGATTTTCGACGCCGAGGGCCTGCCGACCTCCGAACGTGCGCTGGTCTCGGGTGGCACGTTGCAAGGCTGGACGCTGGATCTGGCGACGGGACGCAAGCTGGGCATGCCCTCGACCGCGAGTGCCATGCGCGGAACCGGAAGCCCGCCCTCGCCCGGTGTTACGAACCTTGCGCTGACCCCCGGCGAGAAAAGCCGCGAGGAATTGATCCGCGACATGGGCCGCGGGCTGATCGTGACCTCGATGCTCGGATCGTCGATCAACTCGACGACCGGCGATTATTCGCGAGGGGCCAGTGGTTTTTGGGTCGAGAATGGTCAGATCACGCACGCGATCAACGAATGCACCATCGCAGGGAACCTGCGCGAGATGCTGTTGCGGCTGACCGCCGCTAACGACGTGCGGGACTGGCGCGCGATGCGGGTGCCAAGCCTGCTGGTCGAAGGGATGACCGTTGCCGGCGAGTGATCTGGACCTGCTGGAACAAGCGGCTCGTGAAGCAGGAGAGATCGCCTTGCGCTATTGGCGCAACGATCCGCAGTCATGGGAAAAGGACGCCGGAGCCGGTCCGGTCAGCGAAGCCGATCTGGCCGTCAACGCCCATCTGGAACAATTTCTGCGTGCTGCGCGCCCGCATTATGGCTGGCTCAGCGAGGAATCGGCGGACGACCCCTCGCGGTTGGATGCCGAGCATTGCTTCATCATAGATCCCATCGACGGCACGCGTGCCTTCCTGTCCGGACAGGAAGGGTTCTCGCATTCGCTGGCCATTTCGACCGGAAACCGGATTTCTGCCGCCGTTGTGCATCTGCCCGCGCGTGAGCAGACCTATACTGCCTGTCAGGACGGCCCCGCCCTGCTGAACGGACAGGTCATAAATCCGGTCGAACATGACATCCGCAATGCACGGGTTCTGACCTCGAAACCCAGTCTGGATCCGGCATTCTGGCGCGGAGTGGTTCCTCCGGTGCGGCGCGAGTTCAGGCCGTCGCTGGCGTGGAGGCTTTGTCTGGTTGCCGAAGGACAGTTTCATGCTGCCCTGTCGACCCGTGCGGCATGGGAATGGGACATCGCGGCGGGCAACTTGATCGCCGAACGCGCGGGCTGCCTTGCGACCGAAATTTCGGGCCGCCCGATGCGCTTCAACACTGCCCGCGCCCTGACCGAAGGGCTGGTCGTCGCGCCGCCACATCTGCACAATCAGTTGATCGCGGCGCTTGGTCAGATGTGGTCGCACGAATTCGGACCGGGGGCTAAGCTTTAGCGCCTGAGAAAGAATGACCCGAAATGACGAAACGCAGACGCTATTCTGCAGAGTTCAGGGCGAAGGTGGCTCTTGAGGCCATCCGCGGGGAACTGACGACGGCCGGGTTGGCCAAGAAGTTGAACGGCGAACGCCACCGGTTCGGGA
>NZ_WMIE01000036.1 GCF_009711225.1 Paracoccus aestuariivivens
GCGGTGAAGCAGGATCATCAGGGTCTCGGCGTCCGGCGGCAATGCCGCCTGTTGTCGCTGGCGCTACTATCGGCCGCGCGGAGAAAGCGCCGGGAACCCGGGCTTCATGGCAATCATCGACCGGCAATTCCTCGAGACGCCTTGGGTCATGGCTCGCGGCAAATGGCCCGGCACATGCCGCGCGAGGGCCATCGATGCGGGCGGCATCGTGTCCGGCGACTGATGAAGCTGATGCGTGTTCGTCGGGAAAACAGTCCCCCGGACTGTTTTCTGAACCTCATCACTGCCGATCTATCAGGAGCCGAAGACCGGCAAGAAGCATCCAGAGCACAAGGTTTATCCCTATCTGCTCAGGGACCTGGCCATCACCCGACCCGACCAGGTCTGGCGCACCGATATCAGCGTCCGGCATCTCTCTCGGACGGATCGCGTTCGATGCCTCACTCCCCGTGCGCCGGGGTTTTCCCTATCTGGTCGCCGTCATGGACCGGCGCAGCCGCAAGGTGCTGGGCTGGCGGCTGTCGAATGCCATGGATGCCGTTGTTCGCTACAATCGATCCCCCGGATCGATTGCTTAACGCTCCAGCTTTGCGTCGGAGCCCTGAAGGAAGCGTTGGCCCGATACGGCACGCCCGGGATCTTCAACAGCGACCGGGGTTCGCAATTCACCGGGGCCGGGTTCACCGAAGTGCTGCTGGACGCCAAGGTGCAGATCCCCATGGACGGTCGTGGGCGCTGGATCGACAACCGGATGATCGAACGGCTGTGGCGATCGCTCAAATACGAATGGGTCTACCTGAACGCCTTCGAGGCCGGCTCGGAGGCACGCAAGGGGATCGGCGCCCGGATCAGCGATTACAACGGAAAACGCCCGCACTCACCACACGGGTTGCTGACCCCGGCCGAGGCCTATGATACCTCCGACCAGATCCTGAAAGCCGCCGCCTGACATGAACCCCATGCAGAAGCTGAGCCGAGCGGCAAACCGGTCCAAATTCCCGGACCACTTCTCTGTTTCGTCGCACCGACATTTCGGGCGGCAAGAAAGTCATGTGGGTCATTCTATTAGTCTTGTTGCCTTTTATCGGGATATTCTCGTACCTTCTGACACAGGGGTGGGGGATGAACGAGCGTGACGCTCAGCAATTAGTGGATGCACGGGAGCAGATCCGGCAGGCGGTCGGATTCAGCGTCGCCGATGAAATTGCAAAGCTGGATCAACTACGCGCCTCGGGCTCGATCAGCGACGAGGAGTTCAAGAAGCTCCGCGCCAAGCTCATCTGAATCAGCCAAACCCCGCCGCGATCACGCCCCGAACGTTCGCCTTTGATCAAATGTTCGGAGCGTCAGGAATTTGGTTTAACGCCGCGCTGGCGAAGCGGTGGGGCGGGGCTGCTGACATAGATTGCGCCGGGGAAAGTATCGCCCTTCAACACGACGCCGGTTCCGATGATGGAAACTTTGGCGATATGGCTGCCCGTAGGGTTTCTCGCTCCAGCACCGATCCAGAGGTCGTCCTCGATGACGACGCGGACAAAGCGGCCCCACCAATGGTGTCGCAGCAAAAATCGGGCAGGTGGCTATCGTTCAGTCGACCGAAAGATCGTCATCCGACAAAAGCGGGGCTACCTTGCCCCGCATCATCAACCCCGTCGTCAACCTGATAGGGTGGGCGCGTTGTTTCGAGGCGCGCTAAATTAATGCCCTATTAAACCTCTCGGCTCAGAGCCCACATCGCGTCGAACATCGCGGTCTGGAAGGCGGCAAATTCGGCGCTGTCGATGACCATGCCATAACTTTCGCGCGCCGATGAGATCAGGCAGACCTTGTTGCCATAGATCAGCGTCGTCATCGCCAGCGCATATTCGGGCGGTGCATAGCGCAGTTTGCGTAGCCATGTGTCGCTGGAAGGCCAGATCGGTTCCAGATCATTGGCCTCGGACCGGATCACATGCAGCCATACGCCCCGGCGGGCGCGTTCCTCGAAGTAACGCTCGATCTCATCCAGCCCGGGTTCGACCATCAGCTCTTTCATCGAGAAGGTCGCGCGCAGGACCTTTTCTTCGCCCGCGATCGTATCCCAAAGCGCGGTCATGATGCCTTCGCGGCCGGGGTGAAAGCGCACATTGGGCTGGCCGCGTTCGTGATGATACATCGACCGCAAGATGGGCATCATCTCGTCAAGCATCTGGCGCCGGGACTCGGCCCGTTCCAGCAACACGCCGGGTTCGCGCGCAAGCACCAGCCGCCGCTTTCCGCGTTCGACAAATTCCACCAGCCCCTCGGCCTCAAGCTTCAGCAGACCGTCATGCGCAGTCGTGCGCGCCATCCCTGCTTTTGCCGCAACATCGCTGATCGATGCACCGCCAAGATTTATCGTTGTCAGATACAGTCGGTGCAGCGTGCCGGTGATGCCGATTCGTGCGAGTTTTTCTTCGATATCCATTCTGTCCCCTGAAGGCCCTGCCCGAGTCCTTATCGCAGCACAGTCTGCAGTCAATATGTCGGAATGTTCCGACATAATGTGATGACGACAACGGCGAATAGCAAGAATATTTGCCGAATATGCACATTATTTGCCTGTCTGGAAGGCATATGTACAGAAAAACCCGGATTCCAGCCTGTCTTTCCTTGATTTATGTTTGACGGTTTTTACCGACACATGCTCAACCCGACAGCAAGACGGCAGATCGCAATCCATCCGCTTCCCATCACGGAGACAGACATGCAGAACAGCGCTGGATCACCAGCCCTATCGCCGCAAGCCGTCGCACGCCAAGGCGGCATGGCGCAGCTTTTCAAAAACCGCAGCCTCCGGGGCGCGGTGGGACTTTTGTCGTTCTTCGCGATCTGGCAGCTGCTGACCAGCATTGGCGTGATAGATGCCTTCCTGCTGCCGTCGCCCGTCGCTGTGGCCGGGGCAATGTGGGATATGGCCGTGGACGGCTCGCTTTGGATCCACCTCGGGGCCAGCCTGCGGCGCGTTGCCATCGGGTTCCTGCTTGCCTGCATCGTGGGGATCGCCCTTGGCCTTGTCAGTGGCTGGTGGCGCGGTGTCGCTGATTTCCTGCGCCCGGTGATCGAGGCCCTGCGACCAATTCCGCCGCTGGCCTGGATCCCAATCACCATCCTGTGGTTCGGGCTGGGCGACAGTGCCTCGTATTTTCTGGTGTTTCTGGGCGCGGTGTTTCCGACTTATGTCGCGACTTATACGGCGGTGCGCGGGCTTGACCGCAACCAGATGAATGCCGCGCTTTGCCTTGGTGCCAAGCCCTGGCAGCTGATCTGGGACGTGCTGGTTCCCGCCTCGCTGCCGATCGTGCTGCCGGGGATGCGGATCGCCCTTGGCATCGGCTGGATGTGCGTGGTTACCGCCGAGTTGATCGCCGCACAGACCGGCCTTGGCTATCTGATCCAGCAATCGCGGATGCTGTTCCAGATTAACAATGTGGTGGCGGGCATGGTCACCATCGGGCTGGTCGGCTTTGCCATGTCGGCTGTGCTGGAAATGATCGAGCGCCGGGTGAATGCCTGGGCCCCCTCGGAACGGAGCTGAAATCTTGATGATGCAGACAATCATTGCCTCTGACACACCCTCGACTGCAGTGCCCGTCCAGATCGACATCCGCCACGTCGGCAAGGTTTTCGGCGGCAAGGGCGGCGACAGCGCCGTCATCGCGCTGGACGATGTGAACCTGACCATCCGCAAGGGCGAATTCATCTCGCTTCTGGGGCCGTCGGGATGCGGTAAATCCACGCTCCTCGGTATTGTTGCAGGCTTTCAGGGCGTGAGCTCGGGCAAGATCGAACAGAACGGCCGCCCGATCCTGCGCCCCGAGCCGTCACGTACCGTGGTGTTTCAGGACTACGCCCTGTTTGGCTGGATGACCGTCCAGCAGAACGTGGAATTCGGTCTGAAGGCCAAGGGCATGGCCAAGCGCGAACGGGCAGCGATCGCCCGCGAGCTGATCGCGCTGGTCCGGCTTTCGGGGTTTGAGGACAAATACCCGCATCAGATCTCGGGCGGGATGAAACAGCGTGCGGCGATTGCCCGGGCGCTGGCCCCCGATCCTGACATCCTGCTGATGGATGAACCCTTCGGGGCGCTTGATGCCCAGACCCGGGTGCTGCTGCAGGAAGAGATCGCCCGGATTTCATCCGAGGCCGGAAAGACCGTGCTTTTCGTCACGCACGGGATCGACGAGGCGGTGTTTCTGGCCGACCGCGTGGTGGTGATGAGCCCGCGCCCGGGCCGGGTGCGCCAGGAGGTGAACGTGCCGTTGCCGCGTCCGCGCACGGCCGAGATGCGGTCCGATCCATGGTTCGTTCAGACCGTCAATGAGCTTTGGGAAACGTTGAAGCCGGAATGGCAAAAAGGGGAAGAAGAATGACGTCGATGATCACACGCCGCCGTTTCGGCCAGTTGGCCGCAGGTTTTGCCGCGACCGCTCCCTTTGCGGCCCCCACGATCCTGCGCGCGCAGGAACTGGATGTCGTGCGGATGGGCTGGTTCAACACTACCACCGTTTCGGCCCAGATTGCCCATGTGCTGATCCGCACCGATATTGCCGAAAAGCACGGGATCAAGATGGAGATGCTGCAGCTTGCCGCATCGCCCGCCATCACTGAAGGGCTGGTCTCGGGTGCCTGTGACATTGGCACGCTGTCGGATTTCGCCGCCGTCACCACCATGGCTATCGGCGCGCCGGTCACCACCGTCTCGTCACAAGCACGGTTCCGTTCAGGTGTACTGGCGACCACGAAATCGGGCATCACCTCGATCGAGGAACTGTGGGGCAAGCAGGTTTACGGCACCTTCGGCATCACAGCCTTCCAGAATGCACAGGATGCGATGATCAAGGCGGGCCTGACCCCCGGCAAGGACATGACCTTCGTGAACGTCGGCCCCGCAGAGCTTGCCGATGCCGTTGGGTCGCAGCAGATCGATGCCTTCTTCACCTATGACCCCTTCGTTGCCTTCTTTGAAAACTCCGGCATGGCCAAGGTGATCTCGCAGGATCTGTCGCCGGTCATCGCCTTGACCGCGCGCGATGAATTCGTCGAAGGCCGCCCGGATGTGCTGAAACGCTATCTGGTCGCCAGCAACGAGGCGCTGTTCTTCGCCAGCCAGAATCAGGAGCTGGTCAATGGCTGGTTCCGTTCGCTTGAACCGGCCAAGAACATCCCGCTTGAAGTTCTGCAGGAAGCCTCAAGCTATGATCCCGCTTGGGCGGCCAAGACGCTGACCGATATCCGGGCTGAACTTTCCGCTGAGCAGATCGCCAAGATCGGTGTGCTGGGGGTCTGGGGGGCCGAGAACAAGCTTCTACCACGCGAACCTTTGGTGGCCGATTTCATCAATACCGAAATCGCCGCCGCGTCAGATGCCGAATTCTGGGCCAGCGGCTTTGACGCGGCATCGGTCAAGGTTCTGGGCTGAGGACATGGATCCGGGGGGCGGCGGAACCGTCCCCGGGGCCTGCGCGATATGACCGATACTCCCCTGAACCCGCCCGACCGGCATTTCGACATGGCAGCACTTGCCGGTGACGAACGCTATCGCCTGCTGGCTTCGTCGATCATGCCGCGCCCGATTGCCTGGGTCGTGACTTGCGATGCGATGGGCCGGGTGAATGCCGCACCCTATTCCTTTTTCAATATGTTCGGGGCCGACCACCCGGTGGTGGCGCTTGGTCTGTTGCCGCGCCCCGACCGGCCCAAGGATACGGCGGCGAATATCATCGCGACCGGCGAATTCGTTGTGAACCTTGTGCCCTATGCGCTGGCAGAAGCGATGAACCAGACCTGCATCGACGCGCCCCCCGGCACGGACGAGCTGGATCTGGCCGGGCTTGCCACCAGGCCCTCGCTTGCGATCCGTCCGCCCCGGATTACCGCATCGCCCGTGGCCTTTGAATGCGTGCAACGCCACCGGCTGGAAACCGGACCCGGCCAGCTGCTGATTGTGGGGGAAGTGCTGCACGCCCATTTTGCAGGGCATCTGCTGACCGGCGATCCCACCCGCCCGCGCATAGATGCGGATGCGCTGGATCTGGTCGGCCGGATGCATGGCCCCACGGCCTATACCCGGACCCGTGACCAGTTCGATCTGTCCCGACCCATCTGGCAGGACAGCCTGCCCCCCGAACAGGGGGAACCCAAGGAGAAGCTAGAAAATGACAACGGTTAAGGTGGCCGCAGTTCAGGCCGCAACCATTCCCTTTGATGCCGCTGCGGCTACAGCTCGCACCATTGTGCTGCTGGAAGAGACCGTAGCCACCGGCGCACGGATTGCAGTTTTCCCCGAAGCCTTTATCGGGGGCTATCCGCGCGGCCTTGATTTCGGCTGTGTCGTCGGCCGCCGCACGCCCGAGGGGCGCAGCGACTTCGCCCGCTATGCCAAGGGGGCGATCACCGTGCCCGGCACCGAGGTGAATCAGATCGCCGAAGCCTGTATGCGCCTTGACCTGACCGTGGCACTTGGCGTGATCGAACGGGATATGGGCACGCTTTACTGCACGATCCTCTATTTCACTCCCAAGGGATATGCGGGCAAGCACCGCAAGCTGATGCCCACCGGATCCGAACGGCTGGTCTGGGGCTATGGCGACGGATCGACGCTCGAGGTGGTCGATACCGAATGGGGTGTTTTCGGTGGCGCGGTCTGCTGGGAACATTACATGCCGCTTCTGCGGGCGGCCTTTTATGCCAAGGGTGTGCAGATCTGGTCCGCCCCCACCGCCGATGACCGCCCGACATGGGTGTCCACCATGCAGCATGTCGCGATGGAAGGGCGATGCTTTGTCATCTCGGCCTGTCAGGTCATGCGGCGGTCAGATTATCCCGAGGATTACGACAGCCGGATCGAGGCCGCGCCTGCCGACTACATCATGCATGGCCGGTCGGTGATCGTCGGCCCCTTGGGCGAGATTCTGGCCGGACCGCTGGTTGATGCCGAAGGCATTCTGACCGCCGACATCAATCTGGACGATATTCTTGGTGCCAAGCTGGATTTCGATCCGGTCGGTCATTACGCCCGCCCCGATGTCTTTACGCTGCATGTTAACGAGCAGGAAAACCATCCGGTGATTAGCTCCTGATTGACTGGACCGAAATGGGCCGCTGTCAGGGTGGCGATCCGGGAAAGCACAGCGGCGTGCGGGAGGCACCATAGCGTACCTCCAGCTCTAAGTGAGCTGGCCTGAACCTGTCTCTCGCCCAGCGAAAATGCTGCGCGGCATCGTTCCTGGGAACGGTCATTTGGCGCGTGGTGCAGAAAATCGCGTGTCGGAAAGACAGCGTTTGTGACCGAGCAGGCGGCGCGCAGAGGGCTGGATAGGGACCCGACCGCGGCACCGCATCGGGGGCGCTACGATCCGGTCTTCGTTACAAGCCCTCGATCTCGATCGGCGTCCCGTTCGGGACCAGCGACCAGATTTCGCGCATTTCGGCATTGGTGACGGCAATGCAGCCGTCGGTCCAGTCGATCAGGTGATGCACCGGGCCGAGCGCTCCCCAACCGTTCGGCAGGCCGTGGATCATGATGTTGCCACCTGGGTCGCGCCCGGCCCCTTGCGCCGTCTGCCGGTCCCCGGGCGCCGGGTAGGAGATATGCAGGCTCAGGTGCGCCATGGAGCGGGGGTTGCGCCAGTCGATCACGTAGCTCCCCTCGGGGGTGCGCTCGTCACCTTCGGCCTGCTTGTGGCCCCGGTCCCAATTGGACCCCATCGCGATCCGGTAGCTGCGGATCACCTTGCCGTCGCGCAGCAGATGCATTTGCCGGTCGGCCTTCGACACGGCTATGAGGTCGGCCTGCTCGGTCGGAGCGGCGGCTGCGGTCGGCGTCCCCGGCGCAAGGCGCGCCATGACCTTGGTGTAGCCGATCGCGCCAAGGCTGCAGAGCGCAAGAAGAAGGAGCAGTCGTTTCAGAACCTTGCCTCCGGTTGCCGCAGAAGGGAGTATCTTGTGCATGAGGCCATCCCCGAGCCGAGGCAAGTGTTTTGAGAGTTGCGACCTTCCGCTCAGCCCTACTGCTGGCCCTGTCGATCCTGTGCTTGCCACCCGCCGCCCGGGCCGAGGCCGTCCCGCAGCCGATAGGAACGCGCCAGATCTGCGGCGAAGGCGCAATCCTCGACGCGCCGGGCGGGCAGGTGATGGCGCGGCTCCCGCGTGGAGCGCAGGTGGTGGTGCGTGACTTCGGCCTGGGCGGCGACGGGCGCGGCCATTACCGGATCGATGCGCCGACAGGCTATGTCGCGATGGAGGACGCGCCGCATTTCTGCGTCCCGCCGAACGAAGGCGCGTTCCGGGCGCCGCCCAACACCTGCCATCTGATCGCCGCCTCGCGCCGGACATTGCCCGAGGTGAACGCCTTCGCGCTGGAGCATGCGACCTTTCTGCCGACGATGTCGGTTTATCGTGCCTCCAACGGCTGGCATGCGATCTCGCTTGGGATCGTCTCGCTGGCGGCGGCGGAAATTCTGCTCGAACGGGGCGAGGGGCTGCCCGACGACAGCTATTGCGCTGACGGGCGCAATTACATCGCGGCGCTGGACCTGCAGGATGGCGCGTTCTTCGACCCCGAGGGTCGTCCAGATGCACAGTGCCTCACCGGCGACGCGATGGCCTGCGCCGCACGGGCCGAGGCGATCGCTTCGCGGGCCGACCTGTCGCAGGCTGACAATTTCGACGCCTTCCGTATCTGGATGCTGGCCTGCATGGCGGGCGCCACAGAGGCTTGTGGCAGGCCCGCGATCCTGACCTCGGCTACCTATGACCATCCGATGCACACCGCGCTGCCCGGCGCAGATGACCGAATCGGGATCCGGCGTGACCTGATGCGCCGGGGCTGCGATGTCGGGGTCGCCGAGAGTTGCCTCGACCTCGCGGGGCGCGAGATGCAGGTGCACACCGACACACCGCCCGAATATCTGACCGCGTTGCAGGCGATGACAGCGGGTTGCATGACGGGCAATGACTATGCCTGCCGCGACATGTTCCGCCTGATGGAGCGTCGGGAAAAGGTGATGGCCACGCCGGTCGCGGCCGAGGATTGGTATCAGGCGGCATTGCTTCGCGCCGCGACTTGCCGGCCCGATCCGACGGCGGGGGACGAATATTCCTGCCGCCCGGTCTACCGCGCCTATACCGCCTTCGTGGAGATCGCCGCAGATGGCGATCCACGTGTCGCCCAGGCGCGGAACTATCTGGCGGCGGGCTGTGCTGCGGGCAATACCGATGCCTGCCCGGCCCCGCCCCAAGATGCCGAATTCCGCCGTCTGGCGCTGATCTGCCGAACGCAGGATACACCCGACGGTGCGCAGGCCTGCAGCGGGGCGCTGGCGGCCTATGCCCGCGACGTCTCGGTGACCGAAATCGAGCCGCTGGTCGCGATGCTTGAAGGTGCCTGCGGCCCGACCCGGTTCGCGGGCTGCGCGACGCTGGCCTTCGTCTACAGCTCCCACACGCTAACCGGGCAGGACCTCACCTTCATCGGCAAAGATCAGCCCGACAGGCGGCTTCAGGCGCTGGAGACCGGCTGCCGCCCCGGCCTTCTGGGTCTGCCCAATTGCCGCGATCTGGCCAAAACCCTCGACCGGCGCGGCGCGGTGGAGCGGGCGGCCGAGGTCTACGCCACCGCCTGCGCCACGATCCGCGCGGAGAGCGAAGTCGCAGTCTACGCCCGCGGCAACGGCGCCTGTTTCGAAGCAGGGCTGCTGGACTTGCGCCAGCGCCACGACCTCCCCGCAGCCCGGGCCTATTTCGATTACGTCTGCAACGATCCCCACCAATCCGACGCCCGCTACGCTTGCAAGCATCTGGGCCTGATGGCGAGGGATGCGGGCGAACCAGATGAGGCCTTCGTCCTGTTCCGCCGGGCCTGCTATCCAACGCAAGAAGAGCGCGGGGATGGCGAAGGTTGCCTGCTCTACGGCGATGCGCTGCGTGCCAACCGCGACAGGATCACGCTCGACGACAGCCCGCCGATGCTGGGACCACCGGTTTCCGGTGACGGCATCGGCGTGGAGACGCTGGCAAGCCATGCCTATGCCACGGGCTGCCTCAGCCGGTGGGAAGCGTCCTGCGCCGCCAATCGCTTGGCCATCGACGCCGTCCTCGCCGCAGCCGATGCCGCGCCCGTTGTTCCTTGCGCACTGCACACGCAGGACGGGAGCGTCCTTGCCGACTGCAGTTGTAGGCACCTGCGCTTCTTCGAGACGACCGAGGTCGCGTTCGGGAAGCGCGAACTTGTTGCCTCCGATCTCTACATCTGGCCGGACGGCGACCGGTCGCTGGTGCAGGAGCAAGGCGGCAACTGGCGGCTCAATGGCGTCGGGGCGTTTTCGCACTTCGAGGAGGATGAAACGCGGTGTCTGACGCGCGACGACACCGGTACCGTCCTTTGCGTGACGGTGCCGTTTCCGTAAACTTCGGCATCCGTGTGGATCTCGGATGCTGCGTCTTGCTATGGGAAGATCGCTATCGGCCGAAGGACCGCTCATTTCGCTTCATTTGCAAACTGAGAGCGATGCCGCCCGCTGTGCGGGCGGCGGCGATGGCCTTCCCGGGTCAACATGATCTAGGCAGCAACTGACAGGCATGGTTGAGGCAGGCGTCTTGCTCCTGGAATAGGGCGGTCGGCCCAGACCTGCCGTTCGGCCAGTCACCATGCTGCGCTGCAGCAACTACTGAAGCGGCGGGACAAACATCGCGCAGCGAGATACTCTAAACTGTAGTAAAAATGCTGCCTCGGCGCGCCCTTGCAACCGCGGCGAGGCAGCAGGAAGTATCGTTTCATTCGGCCAGAATGCGGGTGATCAGGTCGTAGGTAGCGCGCACCCGAGCCTCATTTGGATAGTTGCGGTTCGCAAGAACAACGACGCCCAGATCCTTGCCAGGCACCATTACGATGTAACCACCGAAACCGTTTGTGGAACCGGTCTTGTTCAGGATGACATCCTTATAGGACACCCCGTTCACTTCATTCATCGCTTGGGGCTTGAGGATGAAGTCGTAGCCGTTCCCCTCGGCCAGACGTTCTGCTTCGACCGGCCACGGATAAGCTTCCCAGATCATGGCCTGCGTGAACAGGCGCGTCTGGAACTGCCCGATCTGCGTGCGGGACACTGCCTCGCGGATTTCAGAAGTGGCGTCGCCATTCCCAAGCTCGACATCCAGTAGTTTCAGCATGTCGCGAGCTGACGATTTCACGCCATAGGCTTCGTCATCAAGCACACCGGGTGTGACGCGGATCGGTGCATTCGTCTTGCGGTCATAACCGAAGGCATAGGCACCCACCGCATTGGCCGGAACGTCGATCCATGTGTTGGTCAACCCGAGCGCGGGAAAGAGGTCCGTTTGCAGGGCATCAGCATAGCTCATACCCATCGCATCTGCGGTAATGTGTCCCAGCAGGCCAATGCTGATATTGGAGTAGCTGCGCGCGCCCGGCTCCGGTGGCTGCCAGTCCCCAATCCAGCCGACCAGTTGATCGACATCCTTCACCTCATCCGGCACCTGCAAAGGCAATCCTCCGGAATGATGTGTAGCAAGATCCATTAAGGTCAGTTCTCCGGCTGGGGATCCTTGCAGGGATGGGAGATAGGTCGCGACCGGGGTATCGAGCGACAGCTTGCCTCGCTCTTCGGCCACGGCAGCCAACGTTACGTTGAAGATTTTGCTGATGGATCCGAGTTCGAAAAGGGTGTCGGGGGTCACAGGCCATTGATCTTCACGCGACGCCAATCCCGTCTGATAGAAGCTGTGCTGTCCGCCATGAGTCACCCCCACGATCAGACCGGGAATATCGTAGTCCTTGATCGCGCTTTCGAAGGCCGCGGCGGCTACATCTTCGAATTGCTGCTGGCTGTCCTGTGCAAGCGCGTGCGCAGACAAGGCTGTCGTAAGCAGAATCGAGCATGTGGAAACGTGTTTCATGTCTTATCCAATATGACCTTCGCCGCAGATATTCGGATCTGGCCGCATAAGGGAGACGACAAAGCATTGGACTGTGCATAAGCTCAGCTCATGCTAGACCGTCCGGACATTCCCTTGAACGCCCTGCGCACCTTTGAGGTCGCCGCCCGTCAGGGCAGCTTCACACGCGCCGCGATCGAGTTGCGCGTGACGTAAGCCGCTGTCAGTCATCAGATCGCCCGGCTGGAGGATAGTTTAGGGGCCATGTTGTTTCACCGCACGCCGAACGGGCTGGTTATGACCGATGCCGGAAATGAGATATTTCCGGCGATGAAGCGCGGCCTCGACGACATCGCTCGCATGCTGGACCGTGTGATAGGCGGACAAAGGGCTGAAGTGCTGAGTCTCGGCATGGTGACAACTTTTGCCACCGGCTGGCTGATCCCCCGCCTGGAGGATTTCCGCCGCGCCCATCCCGAAATCACATTGCGTTTGTCTACCAACAACAACCGTGTCGAGATCGCACGGGAGGGATTGGATGCCGCGATCCGGTTCGGCTCCGGTCGCTGGCCGGGGGTCGAGGCGCATCACATCCTTGATGCGCCAATGGGACCGCTATGCGCCCCGCATCTGGATGTGCGTGCGCCTTCGGACCTTTGGCGACACACCCTGCTGCGGAGCTATCGAGCCGATGAGTGGCCGAAGTGGTTTGCAGGAGCCGGCGAGACCTGTCCGCCACTGACCGGCCCCGTGCTCGACAGTTCCGTGGGTATGGCGGACCTTGCGGCCGAAGGTCTGGGCATCGCACTGCTGCCGCTGCCGATGTTCAAAAGCGCCCTGGCAGCAGAACGGCTTGTGAGGCCCTTCGCTGCCACAGTCACATTGGGCAGCTACTGGCTTACCATCCCCGAGGACCGCCGCATGACACCCGCGACCGATTTGCTGTTGAACTGGATACGCGCTCAGGTCGGCTGACAGGCAATGTTTGAGTGAAGTCCATGAATGGTCGATAAACGTCAGCTTCGGCTTCGAAACAATGTCGTGCAACACCTCGACCTGCGTAACCCCGACGATCCGGTCGTGAGCATGGGTGGCCCGTTACTGCCGGTCGACCGTGACGAATGCTGGACCGCGGCTTGCGTCTAAGCTGTCGCTCAGACTCCGCGCAGCGAAATCCTCGATGAGATTTAAGCGATGCGAACAGAGCCGCTGGTCATCACCAGCTTTTAACGGAATCGTTGTGAAGGAAACGCGACCGGTATTCGGTCGGTGTCAGTCCCGTTGCTTTGCGGAGCTGTTTGCGCAGCGCATGGCCGGAGCCGAAGCCTACCGCATGGGAAACAGCATCAATTCCGATTTCCTGCCTTGTCAGCAGCGCCTTGGCGGCCTCAATTCGCTCGGCGATCAACCACAGGCCTGGACTGCCTCCAGTGGCTTCTTCGAAGCGGCGCAGGAATGTGCGCAGGCTCAGCCCGCACGCGTCAGCCATTGCTGCCGTGGTCCAGTCTTTACCAAGGGTGTCACGGATCTTGTCGAGAAGGGGGGCGATCTCTCCGGTTGGCCTCGCGGGTACGGGCCTTTCCAGGAATTGAGCCTGCCCGCCGGTTCGATGCGCTGGCACGACCAACCTGCGCGCAACTGAATTCGCGGCTTCCGGGCCGAAGTCATCGCGCACGGTTGAAATCAGCAGATCGATGCCCGCAGCACTTCCTGCGGAGGTGAATATCCGCCCCTCAGTCCGATAGAGCGCAGCCGCGTCCACAGTCAGGTCCGGATAGCGTTCCTGCAATACTTTTGCATGGCGCCAATGTGTTGTGATTGTCCGCCCCGCAAGCAAGCCGGTTGCTGCCAGAACGAAGGCTCCCGAACAGATCGAAATCAGCCGCGCCCCTCGGGCATGAGCGGCACGGAGCTTTTCGCAAAGCGTCTCCGGCACGGGAGCATCGGTCCCTTTCCAGCCCGGAACTACAATGATGTCGGCCTCCTGGAGTGCGTCATCGCCCCGATCAGGAGTGATGGTGAAACCGCCATGTGCCCTCAAAGGCCCGGGTTCGATGGCGCAACTGACGAAGCGATACCAACTGGGTCCCATTTCCGGACGATAAAGCCCGAAAACCTCGGCTGTGATACCGAACTCGAAGGTGCACAGCCCATCGTAGAGAAGGGCCGCAACCAAAGGGCCGGGCGGCGTTTCTGAAGCGTGATGAGCGATTGGCATTATAGTTACGAATAATGTCATTCATGCCATATAGCAAGGAAGCTCGCCGGATGCCAGATATCCCCTTGTCTGTTGATTTCCACCCAGAACTGAGCCGGGATTTTCACCGAGAAGTGATCCACCGCTGACTATGGAATTCGGGTCATGCTTTGGTCAATGTGTGTGTGGTCTC
>NZ_WMIE01000037.1 GCF_009711225.1 Paracoccus aestuariivivens
CCGCGGATCATCGTCGGATGGATATCGTTGAACGGCTCTCCCGAACCGGTGGCGTTCGCCGTTCAACTTCTTGGCCAACCCGGCCGTCGTCAGTTCCCCGCGGATGGCCTCAAGAGCCACCTTCGCCTTGAACGCTGCAGAATAGGTCTGCGTTTCGTCATTTCCGGTCATTCTTCCTCAGGCGCTAAAGCTTAGCCCCCGGTCCGAATTCGTGCGACCACCTCTGAGTGATGACGTGTCCGAAGGGATTGAGAAGTTAACAGCAAACCGGCCGACAGGATCCTTGCCAGCCGGCCCATTGCGGCCAGTAACTCAAACGAATGATGCACTAAGGCAATCGCCGAAGCCGTCGCTCAGACAGGGCGCAGCGAAATCTTTGAATAGATCGCGGCGATTATACGTCGTCGAGTGATTTGAAACAGGTGGCCTGATCGTGGACGAGAGAGTCCACTCAGTTCATAGACGTGCTGAATCCAGCTGGCTCATTTTTCTTGCTGCATGGTCGGGCAGTGCCGCGGCGGTTCAAGCGCCTTCATCGCCCAGCAGAGGTGGAATATCCCATGGGCTCTCGGCTTCACTCAGCGCCTCGCGGATCGCGGGTTGCCGCTTCCCGCGCGCGGCGGCGGCCAGAACCGTTAGGGCTTCCTGCTCTTGGCCCAAGGGGAACAGCAGCAACAGAACGACCGAAACCGGGGCATCGTCCAGCGCGCCATAAGACAAGGGGCGCGACAGGCAGATCAGGCTGGCAAAGAAGCGATCCAGCCCGGCAAGGCGGCATGAAGCAGCGCGAAGCCATGGCGGATTCCCGTCGAACCAAGTGCTTCACGTTTGCTCAGTGCTTCCAGCAGGTCGGCGGCGGGCAGTCCCGTTGCCTGCGCCGCCACTTGCGCGAGCAGAAGGAACACGTCCTCTTTGCTCTCGACGGAGACGTCGAGGCGGATGTGTTCCAGGTCAAGAAGGTGCGAAATTTTCATCGGTCTCTTTCTTGCAGGAAACGGGCCGGTCAGTCGGCTGCGCGCAACAGATGCTGATGGGTGATAACCTTGCCGGCATGGCTGACGAGGATGCGCAGGAGGTCATATTCCTTGGGCGAGAGCTTCACCTCTTCGCCCGCGACACGGACGATGCGGCGGACCAGATCGACCGTCAGGTCTCCGGTCTGGAAGAGTGGCTTCTCGCCCTGCCGTGCCAGGCGGTGGCGCAGGGAGACGCGCAGCCTGGCGGCCAGTTCGCGCATGCTGAAGGGTTTCGTCATATAGTCATCCGCGCCCATCTCCAGCGCCTTGACGATCCCGGCCTCGTCGGTGCGGCTCGACAGGATCACCACCGGCGTCTTGATCAGAGCGGCGCGCCAGCTTTCCAGCACCTCATGGCCGGAACGGTCGGGCAGGCCCAGATCCAGCAGGACGATATCGGGTTTTTCAGCGGTCAGAAGCTCGCCTGCCTCGCGGGCATTGCGGGCCTCGATGGTGGCAAAACCCTCGGCGGCCAGCCCGACGCGCAGGAATTTACGGATCGGCTGCTCGTCATCAACGATCAGGATCTTGGTGTCATTCGTGGTCATCGTTGCATCTCTGGCTTTTCCGCCTCGGCGGGCGGGGTCTTCAGGCGGATCGTGAACATGGCACCCAAGCGGTCGGGACGGTTATCGGCGCGGATGGTGCCGCCCATCGCCTCGACAAAGCCCCGGCAAATGGCAAGGCCGAGGCCGGTGCCGGCCTGAACATGGTCCCCCTTACGGACGCGATAGAACATGTCGAAGACGCGCTCCAGATCGCCCTCGGGGATGCCGGTGCCTTCATCCATCACGCGGGTCAGGACGAAGGGGCCGTCGGTCCATGCCTCGATGCGGATCTCGCTGCCTTCGGGGGCGTATTTCGCGGCATTGTCCACGAGGTTGAAGAGGACCTGCTCCATCAGCACCGGGTCCAGCTTCAGCAGCGGCAGGTCGTGCGGGATGGCGGTTGTGGTGTGGTGGCGGGACATCAGCTTGCGGGTGCGGCGGAGCATCGAGCCGATCACATCGGCCAGATCGACCGGCCCGGCATTCGGCGCGGTCAGCCCACTTTCGATCCGCGTCATGTCCAGCAGATTGGCGATGAAGCGGTTCAGCCGTTCGGATTCGTCCTGAACGGTTAGCAAAAGCTCATCCCGGTCCTCGTCGGAAAGCGAGGCGTGATAGTCCCTCAGCGTCCCCGTCGCGCCCATGATCCCCGCCAGAGGCGTCCTAAGATCATGCGAAATCGAGGTCAGCAGCGCCGAGCGCAGTTTGTCGGCCTCGGCCGCCATCCGGGCGCGGTCGAGGTCATCGACCAGCTGGATCCGCTCGATCGCGAGCGCCGCCAGATCGGCCAAAGCGTCGAAGATGCGCTGCTGTTCGGGGGAAAGCAGCGGCCCGGTGCCGTCATTGTCCAGACCGACCACGCCCACCGTCATCCGCCCCGTGCGCAAGGGCAGGTAAAGGCGTTTAGCGCCGGGCAAAGTATCGGCCCCGCGTCCGGCGGGGCGGTTATGCTCCCATGCCCAATGCGCGGCGGCGATGTCGCCCCCGTCCAGCGAATCATCGGGGGGAAAACCGGCGCGGACCGAGACGCTGCTGCCCTCGGGCAAAAGGATCACCGTATTCAGCCGCAGGATCGTCGCCATATGGTTCACGCTGACCCAAAGCACGTCATCCAGTGTCCCGGCGACGGTCAGGCGTTTCGAGAAGTGATAGAGGTCCTCGGTCGTGCGGGCGCGCTGACGTGCCACGCGCGCCTGCCGATGCACCCGCGCCGTCAGGTTCGAGGTCAGGATGGCCGCGCCCAGAAAGAAGACCAGCGCCACCACGCTTTCGGGGTCGCTGATCGTGAAGGTGTAGACCGGATCGAGAAAGAAGAAGTTGAATATCAGTGCCCCGGCGAAGGACGCAAACAGCGCGGGCCAAAGCCCCGCCGTCGCCGCCGAGGCCATGACCGCCATCAGGAATACAATGGCAATATTGCGCACGTCCAGTGCCCGCGACAACAACATCCCGATGCCAAGTGCGAGGCCAAGATAAAGCAGCGCCAGCAGAAAGGGCTGCCAGCGAAACGGCTGGGCGCTATGGGCAAGGTCACGGCGATGCGCCGCGCCTTCGTGGTCACGCCCGGCAATGACATGGATCGAGATATCGCCCGCGCCCCGGATCAACTCGCCCGAGACCGATCCGAAGGCCCATTCGCGCCAGCGCGGCCCCTCGGTCCGTCCGGTGATGATATGGCTGTAATTATTGGCATTGGCATAGCGCAGCACCTCGCGCGCGACCTCTTGCCCCGGCTGGGTCACGGTCTCGGCCCCGAGCTGCTCGGCCAGGCGCAGGGTCGCCGCGACGCGGTCCTTTTGCCCGTCCGAATGGCGCACCGATTTCGGCAATTCAACATGGATTGCAGCCCACGGCGCGCGCATCCGGTCGGCCTGCCGTTTGCCGTAGCGCACCAGGGACGGCCCGCGCGTCGTCTGATCGATGCAGACCAGAACCCGGTCGCCGCTGGGCCAAGGGCCGCGAATGGCATTGGCCTGCATATGGGTCAGAAGCTGCTGATCCACCCGCTGTGCGGTGCGGCGCAGCGCCAATTCGCGCAAAGCCGTCAGGTTTCCGGGCGAGAAATAGTTCTCGATCGCGCGGCTGGCGGTCTTGGGCAGATAGACCTTGCCCTCATGCAGCCGCTTGATCAGGTCGTCGGGTGTCAGGTCGATGATCTCGATATCGTCGGCCCGGTCGAGCACGCCGTCGGGCACGGTCTCGCGCACGCGGATGCGGGTGATCTGGGCCACGACATCGTTCAGGCTTTCGACATGCTGGATGTTCAGCGTGGTGTAGACGTCGATGCCGTTATCCAGCAGTTCCAGCACGTCGAGATAGCGCTTGGGATGGCGCGAGCCCGGCGCGTTCGTATGGGCCAGTTCATCGACCAGCACCAATGCCGGACGGCGGGCAAGGATCGCGTCCAGATCCATCTCATCGAGCTTCTGGCCCTTATAGTCGATAAGGCGGCGGGGGGTGAGTTCAAAGCCCTCGACAAGGGCTTGTGTCTCGGCACGGCCATGAGTCTCGACGACGCCGTTCACCACATCCGTGCCATCGAGCCGCCGCGCCTGACCGGATTCCAGCATCTCATAGGTCTTGCCCACGCCCGGCGCGGCCCCGAGGAAGATCTTGAACCGGCCACGCGTCTCTTGCTCGGCCTGTTGCAGCAGGGCATCGGGCGAGGGTCGGGTATCGTCCAGCGGGAAAGTGTCGGGCATGGGTTATTGCTCTTGCATGCTGCGGGGCGTCACTGGCCTGCAACCACCTGTTTCTGCGTGTCTTCAAGCTGATCCAACGCGCGGTTCAGGTCCAGCACATTGACGATCCGACCATTGCTCAGGAAGGCGCCGGGGGGGCGCGCCTGTTGATTGACCAGTTCGGTAAGCTTGACGGGGTCGAGCTTGCGGGCTTCCGCCACGCGGGGAACCTGATAAAGCGCGCCCTCCTCCGAGATATGCGGGTCAAGCCCCGCGCCCGAGGCTGCCGCCAGATCGGCGGACAGCGGATTGTCGGGGGTCGCTCCATAGGCGGCGACGGTCTCGGCCGCGCGGGCCTTCAGATCCTCGCTGGTGGGCGATCTATTCGAGCCCGCGGCCCCGGCGGCATTGTAATCCACTGCCGAGGGGCGCGACCAGAAATAGCCGGGCTGGGAGAACCCTTGGGCTATCTGGCGCGAGCCGATGGGATTGCGCGCAGGGTCCATCAGGATCGAGCCGTTCGCGGTGAAGGGGGTGACGGTCTGGGCAAAAGCCCAGACAGCGGCGGAATAGCCTGCAACGCAGATCGCCATTGTGGCGGCGGTGATGCGCAGGCTGGCAAGAAGCGATTGAAGCATGTCCTCGCCCTTTCCTCAGTTCATGAACATGACATGTTCGGCGATGGGGCCCAGCGTTGCCGCAGGGAAGAAGGTGAGCGCACCGACGACGATGACGGTGACGGCGAGCATGGTGGCGAAGACGCCGCCCTCGACGCTGAGCGTGCCGGCAGATTCCGCCGCGCGGCGCTTCGAGGACATGAAGCCCACGATGGCCAGCGGCAGGATGATCGGGATGAAGCGGGCGAACAGCATCACCAGACCCGTCGCGATATTCCACGGCACGGTATTGTCGCCCAGCCCCTCGAAGCCCGAGCCATTATTGGCGGTAGCCGAGGTGAACTCGTAAAGGATCTCGCTGAAGCCATGCGGGCCGATATTGTTCAGCGTGGCAGCACCCCACGGCGTCGCTGCAAAGATCGCCGTGCCGCCAAGGATGAAGACGCCATGCGCCAGCAGCGCGAACAGCGCCAGCTTCACCTCGCGGGATTCGACCCGCCAGCCCAGATATTCCGGGGTCCGGCCGATCATCATGCCCGCGACGAAGACCGCGACGACGATGTAAAGGAACATGTTGATCATGCCCACGCCGACGCCGCCGAAGCTTTCGTTCAGCCACATCCCCACCATCGGCATCATGCCGGTCAGCGGGTTGAGGCTGTCATGCATTGCGCCGACCGAGCCGTTCGAGGTCGCCGTGGCCAGCACCGCCCAAAGCGTGCCGCCCGTGGCGCCAAAGCGCAACTCCTTGCCTTCGAGGTTGCCGACATCCTGTGCGATCGGAAGTCCCGCGAAGGCTTGCGTCGGGGTGGTCTCGAAGACGACCGCGCCGGTGGTCTTGATGAGCACGAAGACCAGCATCACCGCGAAGATCACCACGGCATGACGCATCCGGCCAATGATGCGACCGAACATCCAGACGCAGGCCATCGGGACGATGATGATCGCGACCATCTGGATCATATTCGTCCAGAAGCTCGGGTTCTCTAGCGGGTGGGTCGAGTTCGGGCCGAAGAAGCCGCCGCCATTGGTGCCAAGCTGCTTGATGGTGACGAAGGCCGCGACGGGACCGCGCGCGATGGTCTGCTGGACGCCCTCAAGCGTCGTCGCGACCACCGAGCCGCCGAAGGTCATCGGCACGCCGCCCAGAACCAGCGCCGCGGCAAAGACCAGCGCCACCGGCAGAAGGACAAGGAAACTTGCCCGCTGCACGTCCAGCCAGAAGTTGCCCAAGCTCCGCCCAGCCAGCCCCCGTGCCATCGCGACCAGCGCCGCAAGACCCGTCGCCGCCGAGACGAATTGCAGCCACATCAAGCCTCCAAGCTGGGTCAGGTAGCTATAAGTCGACTCGCCCGAGTAATGCTGCAAGTTGGTGTTGGTGGTGAAGGACGCTGCCGTGTTGAACATCAGGTCCGGGCGCACCGCGCCCATCCCGTCGGGGTTCAGGGGCAGCCATTGCTGCGTGGCTTGGATCAGATAGACCACTGTGAACATCACGATGTTGAAAGCGAGCATCGCGAAGACGTAGCGCTTCCAGTCCTGTTCCTCGCGGCCCAAGCTGCCCGCGATGCCACGGAAGACGCCCGTCATCGCGCCGGTCCCGCCATCGGGGTCCATGACCCGCGTCATGTAGCGGCCCAGCGGCCAGGACAGCAGGGCCGCGCCGCCGATGATGATCAGGACAAGAAGAATTGCCTGAAGTGTCATTTTATTGCTCCGATCCCAAGATCAGCTGCGGTCAAGGATCGATGCGAGGGTCCAAAGCACCCCGAACACCGCCAGACCGAGAAGGAAATAGAACAGCACCATTGCCTGCTCCTGTTATGCGAGGCCGACGGAGGTGATGATCACGTCGATCAGCTTGATGCCGATGAACGGAACGACCAGACCGCCAAGGCCATAGATGAGAAGATTGCGGCGCAGCAGCGCATCGGCCCCGATCGCCTTGTAGGTGACACCCTTCAGCGCCAGCGGGAGCAGCGCGATGATGATCAGCGCGTTGAAGATGATCGCCGACATGATCGCGCTCTCCGGCGTCTTCAGCCCCATGATGTTCAGCGCATCAAGCCCGGGATAAAGCGCAACGAACATGGCCGGCACGATGGCGAAATACTTCGCGACGTCATTGGCGATGCTGAACGTCGTCAGCGAACCGCGCGTCATCAGCAACTGCTTGCCGATACCGACGATCTCGATGAGCTTGGTCGGATCGCTGTCGAGATCGACCATGTTCCCGGCCTCGCGCGCGGCGACTGTGCCCGTGTTCATGGCAACGCCGACATCGGCCTAAGCCAGAGCGGGCGCGTTGTGGGTGCCGTCGCGGCACATGGCGACCAACTTGCCCTTGGCCTGCTCCTTGCGGATCAGGTCAAGCTTGTTTTCCGGCGTCGCCTCGGCAAGGAAATCGTCGACGCCCGCCTCGGCGGCGATGGCTGCGGCGGTCATAGAGTTGTCGCCGGTGATCTTCACCGTGCGGATGCCCATACGGCGCAGTTCCGCGAAACGCTCGCGGATGCCGCCCTTGACGATATCTTTGAGGGTGATCACGCCCAGAAGCTGGTTGTTGCGCACCACCGCCAGCGGCGTGCCGCCGGTCTTGGCGATCTCATCGGCGATGGCCTGAATCTCACGCGCCTTCTCGGACGAGGGCCTTTCGGAGATCCCCGCCGCCTCGGCCAGTTCGACATATTTCAGAACCGCATCGACCGCGCCTTTTCGGATGGACTGGCCGTCGAAATCCACCCCCGACATCCGGGTTTGCGCCGTGAAGGGCACGAAGCGCGCGCCAAGACTTTGCATGTCGCGGGCGCGGATGGCGTATTTCTCCTTGGCCAGCACCACGATCGAGCGCCCCTCGGGGGTCTCGTCGGCCAGAGAGGCCAGCTGCGCGGCATCGGCCAATTCGCGGTCGCTGACGCCCTTGACCGGACGGAACTCGGTCGCCTGACGGTTGCCGAGCGTGATGGTGCCGGTCTTGTCCGGAAGCAGCGTGTCGACGTCACCCGCCGCCTCGACCGCGCGGCCCGACATCGCGAGCACATTGAACCGCACCAGACGATCCATTCCCGCGATACCGATGGCCGAAACCAGCGCGATCATGCGGTCGATGAAGGTCGAACCGGCAGCGGCCGAGATGCGGACCTTGATCCAGTCCGACAGCACCTGCGTCCCGCCCGTGACGGCCGAGCGGTCGCCGCCGGATTCGCGGATCACCGGGGCGGATTCACCCGTGATCGCGGCCTCGTTGACCGAGGCCACGCCTTCCATCACTTCGCCATCCGAGGGGATGATCTCTCCCGCCTCGACCAGCACGACATCGCCGACCTTCAGGCTGTCACCAGGGACGCTGCGAAAGTCGCGGCCTTCGGCATCGGAAAGCAGCTTGGCGCTGGTCGCGGAGCGCGTCTTGCGTAGGCTTTCGGCTTGGGCTTTGCCCCGGCCCTCGGCCTCGGCTAAGTTCGCGAAAAGCAGGGTGAACCACAGCCACAGAATGATCTGGAACGAGAATCCGAGGCCATCCGCCCCGGTCGCAATATCTTTAAGAAACAGCATGGCGCAAAGCACCGAGACCACGGCCACGACGAACATGACCGGGTTTTTCGCAAGCACCTTCGGGTGCAGCTTGGTAAAGGCGCCACCAAGGGCAGGCCCAATGATGCGGGCATCGAAGATGCTCGCGGATCTTGACTGGCTCATCGGAGACTCCAGCGGGTTTACAGATGTCCGGCCCGAGTTACTGCGTGACGCAGGGCAGATCAGGCCGCGATCCAGATAGCGGCCTGAACGATCATCACGAGGACCGTGGAAAGCGCCGTCGCCGCCAGCAGCAGATGCGTCGCTTGCAGCCTTTGCGTGCGGACACATTCATCCTGCCAGGCGGTGAGCTTTTGTCTGATCAACGTGCTCATGTTATCGGCCCCTGCGATCAGAAGCGCTCGGGGCGCAGCAGCGCGTAGACCAGATAGACCGTCACGAAGATCGTAGCGGCCCCGCCCAAGAGATAGTCGAATATCATTTCATACCTCGTCTTTCCACTGCGCGACCGCTGCCGGAAACGGGTTTTCGAGGGCCCCACGTTCCGAGGTGCTCGCGGTCAGGCTCGGTCATGTAAATGGGCTGAATCCCCATAAAGGTTCGAGACGGGGCCGGAGGGAAAGAAATAGGAATCCTATAAAGAAACGGTCCGGCACGCCGTTCGACCCGGGAATGAATTTTGGTCGATCAATCAAAATAACACCAAAATCGCTGTGATCTTGATGATTTGGATAACTTAGTAGGTTTCCTCCACAGTTGGGCTTGCCCCCGTTTCACCGGACACTCAGGCGGTTGCGGTTTGAGTTGCGATGAACTCGCGGGGCGAGCGCATCTTCAGCCCTGAATGCGGGTGGTTGTCGTTGTAGTCCTCGATCCAGCTTCCGATCAATCCGAGAACGGTCTGGGCATCCGGCAGCGGCGTCACCTGGACGTAGTCACGCTTCGGCGTCTTCACGAAAGCCTCCGAGATACGGTTGCTTTGTGGGCTCTGGACAGGCGTGAAGCAGGGCTTCAGGCCTAACTGACGGGCGAAGGTCTGCGTGTCCTTCGCGGTGTAGGGCGAGCCGTTGTCGGAAAGCATCTTGATGACCGAGGGCGCGCGGTATGCGCCGAAGCGACGTTCCACGGCTTCGAGCATGATGTCCCGGATGTCGGAGCCACTGATCCCGGCGTTGATCACTGCGCGCCAGGCTATGACCTCACGGTCGTGAGCATCGATGAGGAAGGCGCCCCGGACGATGTCGCCATTCCGGCAGATGAACTCGAACCCATCCGAACACCAGCGCAGGTTCGAGCGCATGACGATCACCTTACCGTCGTGCACATGTTCGGGGCGTTCGGAATATTTCCGTGCCAGCAGCAGGTTATGGGCCTGCATGATCCGGTAGACCCGCTTGTGATTGACCGGCGCAAAGCCCTCTGATCGCAACTGCCGGTTCAGGATCGCCGTGATCCGCCGGTAGCCATAAGTCGGACGCGCCGACACGAGGGCCATGATCAACGGCACCACCGCCGCGTCTTGCGCCTTTTGATAGCGCCGACGCGGCTTCGTCCTGCCCTTCAGCCGGTCAATCAGGTTGGAACGGGCCACGCCCAGGGTTTCCGCCACCACCTTCATTGGAAATCGCCCTTCAACGGCGACCACGCGAGCCACGTCGGTTTTTTTGACCGTGACTTGTCCAAGGCCTCGCGCAGGATCTCATTCGCATGGCGGCTCGAACCAATGGCGCCACCATGCTCATTCCAGCGTCTTGCGGCCAAGCTGGTGTTCGAGCTCTCGGATGCGATCCTCCAGTTGCCGCACGATCCTGTTGCTGGTGACTTCATCGTCCTCGGTCACGGCGACACTCCCCCCTTCGAGCATGAGCCGTCGCCAACGATACAAAAGGTTCGGCGCCACACCATTGTGGCGCGCCACGACCGAGATGCTGGCCCGCTCGTCCAGCGTCTCCTCGACGATCCGCAGCTTCTCGGCCGTAGTCCAGCGGCGCCGACGGCCACCATCGGTGATGATCTCTATCTCAGACATAAGCACGCGCTCAGGCATATGCCTAAGCCTCCATGATTATGCCCAAGTGTCCGGTCGAAAACGGGGCCAGTTCAACAGTCGGCTTTGGCGCGCGCCGAAGTGCGGCACTTGTCAGGATTGGACGGTTACTTTGCGCATTACCGAACCTACGGGAATCGCTCGCTTAGCGCCTTGTCCAACCGACAGAAATGGGCTTGAAATGACTTGGTGTGGCAGAATGTCGGTCCGCCAAGCGCCGAGGATCCAGTCGACGGCACGGCCAGCCATTTGTTGCCCGTTGATTGTGGCCAAAGCTGTATAGGGCCATTCATCGAGGCAGTCGCTAAACCGTGGCACAGACATATCCCCGCGATTATAGACATAGGGGCGAAACGGTCCGTGCGTTATGAGGCTCGACCACACTCCTGAATTCGTGCTCATCTTTTTCGGGTATCCGCTTCACACCGAGGGCGGGGCATGCATAAAAAACAATCGAGGACAGAAAATGAGCAGAACCAAGCTCAGCGCCATCTTGGCCTTAATTCTTCTCGCCGGATGCACCTCCGGCTCGGCCAGCAGGGTGGTGGTCAAGGGCGCAGGATCAGATGATCTCCTGAAACTAAGATCCGGTCCTGGCTTGGAGCATAATGTGATTATGGGCCTTCCAGACGGAACCAAATTGACCCGCAGGGACTGCACGCCCTCAGGAGACCGGACGTGGTGCAGAGTATCCTTGTCGGATTCGCCAAAAGTTTCGGGTTATGTCTCCGCAGAGTATCTTGCGGTCTATTGAGCACTTGCGTTCGGTGCCACAGGCCCCTGGGACACTATGCAGCAGGATTGCAATTGACAGGCTTGCTTGAGGCGGGCGGCCTGACTATTGGATAGTGAGGGTGCGACCCACTGCTGCCGGTCGACCTTGAAAAATGCTGTACCGGGGCTTGCGTCGAAGCCGCCACTCAGTCACCGCCCAGTGAAATTCTTGGTGCGACAGCGGCGATGCGGACCTAACTGCCGCTCGCTGGGACAGCAAACGAATCAAATCCCCAACTCTGACGCTACTCGCCGGCCATATTGAAATGATCTCTTCCGGTCACACACTTCAGACACCTCCGTAAATTTCGAAGAGAAAGCGGAAGAATGATCAAAAGCTGCCGCGCGGGGATCTCGTCGCCCCAAACTTCCCCAACCACGGTGGCGCGGGGTGAGCTTCTAATGCCCTTCATTTGAGAATAGCGCCACAGCTGGCTCCACATATTTGGCCATAGGTTTGTCGGAATGGTCATGTAGGAGTGCTTGACTTCGACTATGATGCGAGCGCCGGTATTAGTGTTCTCAATGATGAGGTCGGGACGAACTTGCAGCGCCTGCCCGCCCACCGACAAGAGATATGGGCGAAAGTTGGTGACGCCTGCTCAGGCGGGGGCTTGAAGTTGGCGGAGACCGTCTCGGAACTCGACCCCTTGGATGATTTCGGGCAGGCGGTTCTGGCCATCGAGTTTGCGCCATTTCCCCTGTGCTGACATCATCAGCTTGAAGGCCATGGCCAGCCCGGTCTTGCGGCTGAGACATCCCTTGGTGCGCTTCGTGCGGTGCCGGACGATGGCGAAGGTGCTTTCGATCGGATTCGAGGTGCGGATGTGTTTCCAGTGTTCGGCCGGGTAGTCATGAGACAGGTCAGCAGCGCCGCGCGGTCCTTAACCAATTTGGCGACAGCCTTGTCGTATTTCACCCCGCAGGTTTCGACGAAAAAGTCGAAGGCGGCGCTGGCCTCGGCCTTGGTTTCGGCCTGCCAGATGTCTGAACCGCCCCGGGTTTACCGGAGAGTAAAACACTCGAAGGATGAGCCCTATGACGAAGCAGAAATTCACCCCCGCCTATCCTGCCGAACTTCGCGAACGCGGTGTCCGGCTTTTCCGAGAGAACC
>NZ_WMIE01000038.1 GCF_009711225.1 Paracoccus aestuariivivens
GATGTCAGCACAGGGGAAATGGCGCAAACTCGATGGCCAGAACCGCCTGCCCGAAATCATCCAAGGGGTCGAGTTCCGAGACGGTCTCCGCCAACTTCAAGCCCCCGCCTGAGCAGGCGTCACCAACCTTCGCCCATATCTCGCGCTTGCCTCCCGGACAGCTGCCTCCCGTCAACGCATTTTGGTCGCTGACGCTTTACGAGATGCCGCAGAGTCTGCTCTACGCCAATCCCATTGACCGCTACCTGATCAATTCGCCGATGCTGCCGAGCCTCAAGACCGACGCGGACGGGGGAGTGACGCTTCTGATTCAGCACACCGCGCCCTTCGATAGATCGAACTTGCTGCCAGCGCCCGAAGGGCCCTTCTTCATGGCAATGAGGTTGTATTGGCCAATGTCGGCGGCACTCGACGGTACGTGGCAGACACCGAAACTCGAAGCCGGTGATTGAGCGTCGATGATCCGTGAGGAATTATTGAAGGTGTCCACGACCCTTTGCCGCTGCTAGGCGCTTCGACCTAGCAGCGCGACGGCATTCACATCTGCCGACATTCAGCGCGAATGCAGCGAAATCCGTGCAAGCCGGCGGGATCCGTTCTTTGCGGGCTGCAGCTAAGCTTCAAGCGCGAGCAGCATAGCTGTCGATGATCGCCAGCAATATCTCAACAACGGCATCGCGTGTCGGATCGCGAACGTCGCGCGGCCAGACGACATGCAGCGGTAACCTGGCCCGAGCGCCGCCTTGGCTCGCGGCCAATTCGCAGACCTGCACGCCGGGCGGCGCGAGTGCGGACCACCAGCGCGGGATAATTGCAGCCCCGATGCCCGCTGCGACCATGTTCATCATGGTCAGTTTTTCATCGGCGTTCTGGATGATGGTTGGCTCGATATTCTCGCCTTCGAACAGAGCCAGCACGGAATCGTGGCTGTGGGGACGCGAGCGGCGGTCGGGCACGATCAGGGGCACGTCCTGTAAGTCAGTGACATTGACCTCCTGAAGGCGGGTCAGCGGGTGGCCGGTCGGCAGTAGAACGACCGAGCTTTCATGCAGCAGGAAATGCCCGCGCAGACGGCGGTGGAACGGCATCAATCCCGGCCGGACCAGCGCCAGATCCAGATTTCCCGCCAAGAGGCGCGGGATCAGCTTGGCAGAGCGTTCCTCGACAAGCTGGATCTTCAGATCAGGATGGGCGGCATGCACCGCCGAAAGCAGGCCGGGAATCAAGCCGCTTGCCGCGGTGTCGATCGCACCGAGGCGCAGGACCTGCCTGCCTTTGCGACCCATCTTGCGCCATCGCTGCTCGGCTGAATCGACCTGCTCGAGCAAGACCCGCGCTTCGCGGATCAGCTTCAGACCTTCGGGGGTGATAACGACAGATCGGGTGGTGCGCTCGAATATCTGCACGCCTAAGCTGTCCTCCAGCTGTCGCACGGCCCGGCCCAAGGCGGCGGGTAGCATTTCCAACCGCGCTGCGGCGCGGCCAAAATGCATTTCATCCGCCACCGCGACGGCGCAGCGCAATTGCCTTAGGTCCATCCGCTTCCTCGTTCATTATATCGTTTCAGTATATATTTCTTAAACGATTGAGGAAAGCGGCCCGACCCCGGTATTTTGATCCCAAGGCGCGGAGGAGCGCTTTCATATTCGGGAGGACCGCATGAGCAACGCGCTCGAAAAGCGCGTCATGAGAAAGATCTCATGGCGCATCATTCCCTTCATCATGCTGCTCTATTTCATCGCGTTTCTGGATCGCGTGAATGTGGGCTTCGCCGCCATCCACATGAACGAGGATGTCGGCCTCAACCCCGCGATCTTCGGCTTCGGGGCGGGGCTGTTCTTCATCGGCTATTTCCTGTGCGAAGTGCCCTCGAACCTTGCGCTGGAACGCTTCGGCGCGCGGATCTGGATCGCGCGGGTCATGGTGACCTGGGGGCTGATCTCGGGGGCGATGGCCTTCGTGCAGGGTCCAACCAGCTTCTACGTCCTGCGCTTCCTGCTGGGCGCCGCCGAGGCCGGGTTCTTTCCGGGCATCATCCTGTATCTGAGCTACTGGTTCCCTGCCAGTTCGCGTGCCCAGGTGACGGCGCTGTTCATGGCGGCGGCCCCGATTTCGGTCGCGCTTGGCTCGCCGATCTCGGGCATGCTGCTGGAAATGGACGGACTCATGGGCTGGCACGGCTGGCAATGGATGTTCGTGCTTGAGGCCATCCCCGCATTGCTTCTGGGCGTGGTCGTCCTGTTCTACATGACCGACCGCCCAGAAAAGGCGAAATGGCTGACTGCCGAAGAACGTAACTGGCTGTCGAGCACGATGAATGCCGAACGCGCCGCCAAGGAACAGGCCGGCGCCAGCCATTCGATCCTGAAAGGCCTGACCGATCCGCGCGTGCTGGCGCTGTCTCTGGTCTATTTCGGAACCTCGGCCGGGCTTTACACGCTGGGGATCTGGGCTCCGCAAATGCTGCACGGGCTTGGCCTGACCTCGGTCCAGACCGGTTTCGTGAACGCCATTCCGCCGATCTTCGCCGTCATCGCCATGTATACTTGGTCGCGCCATTCCGACCGCAGCGGCGAGCGCACATGGCATGTCGCCCTGGCCTGCACCGCCGCCGGTATCGGCCTGTTCTTCGCGGGCTTCGCCGTCTCTCTGGTGGCCGTCGTCCTGGCGCTGGTTGTGGTCAATGCCGGGGTCAGCGCCGCCAAGCCGCCGCTCTGGAGCATGCCGACCATGTTCCTCTCGGGCTCGGCCGCAGCGACCGGCATCGCCACGATCAACTCGCTAGGCAATCTGGGTGGCTTTGTCGGCCCCTATGCCATCGGCCTGATCAAGCAAAGCACCGGCAGCTTCGAATGGGGTCTCTATTTCGTCGCTGCGCTGCTGATCCTCTCGGCCGTCGTCACCCTGATCATCGCCGGTGTCGCGCGTCGTCAAACCGCCGCCCTCGCCGCCACCCATTGAATCCAAACCAAGGACATCATCCCATGAAAACCTACAAGATCGCCGCCATTCCCGCCGACGGTATCGGCCCCGAAGTGATCGATGCCGGGCTGCAGGTGCTGAACGCGCTTTCCGAACGCGACGGTGGCTTCCGCCTCGACGTGACCAGCTTCGACTGGGGCTCGGATCGCTATAAGAAGACCGGCGCGCTGATGCCCGAGGACGGCCCCGAGCAGCTCAAGGCGTTCGACGCCATCTTCTTCGGTGCCGTGGGCGCGCCCGACGTGCCCGATCACATCACCCTCTGGGGACTGCGCCTGCCGATCTGCCAGGGCTTCGACCAATATGCCAATGTCCGCCCGACGAAGATCCTGCCGGGCATCAAATCGCCCCTCGCCAATGTCGGCACCGGCGATCTCGACTGGGTGATCGTGCGCGAAAACTCCGAGGGCGAGTATTCCGGCCATGGTGGCCGCGCCCATAAGGGCCTGCCCGAAGAGGTCGGGACCGAGGTCGCGATCTTCACCCGCGTCGGCGTCACCCGGATCATGCGCTATGCCTTCAAACTGGCCCAATCCCGGCCGCGCAAACTGCTGACGGTGGTGACCAAATCCAACGCGCAGCGCCACGGCATGGTGATGTGGGACGAGATCGCCGCCGAGGTCTCGAAGGAGTTCCCGGACGTGACCTGGGACAAGATGCTGGTCGATGCCATGACCGTGCGCATGGTCAAGCATCCGCAAAGCCTCGACACCATCGTCGCGACCAACCTGCATGCCGATATCCTGTCGGATCTCGCCGGCGCGCTGGCGGGTTCGCTCGGAGTCGCGCCGACGGGCAATATCGATCCCGAGCGCCGCTTCCCCTCGATGTTCGAACCGATCCACGGCTCGGCCTTCGATATCACCGGCATGGGCATCGCCAATCCGGTTGCGACCTTCTGGACCGCCGCGCAGATGCTGGAGCATCTGGGCGAGGCTGACGCCGCGAAGCGCCTGATGACGGCGGTCGAGCAGGTTTGCGCGCAGGGCGTGCTGACCCCCGATGTCGGCGGCTCGGCCAATACGCAACAGGTGGCCGACGCGGTCTGCGCCGCGATCCGGGGCGCGAATGACGTGACGCAGCAGGCGGTCGAGACCGCGCGCCGCAGCGTCGCCGCGATCGGCTGAGGCATAGGGTGATGCGCGATTTGAACCCCTCTGCCCGTGACCTGCTGCTGCAGCTTTTTGCTGCGGCGGTGGACAGCGCCGATCCGGCGAAGACGGTCGCGCGTCACCTTCCCGAACTGCCCCGTGGTCGCGTCGTGGTCGTGGGGGCCGGGAAGTCCGCTGCCGCCATGGCCCGCGCGGTCGAAGAGGCCTGGCCCGAGGTAAATCTTACCGGTGTCGTCGTGACCCGCTACGGCCATGCCGTGCCGACCCGCCGCATCGAGGTGATCGAGGCCGCGCATCCTGTTCCCGACGCGAATGGCGCCATGGCTGCGCGCCGCATCCTGCAGGCGGTCAGCGGCCTTGGCCCGGATGATCTGGTGCTGGCGCTGATCTCGGGGGGCGGCTCGGCGCTGATGACCGCGCCTGCCCCGGGTCTGACGCTGGACGAGAAGATGCAGGTCAATCGCCTGCTGCTGGCCTCGGGCGCGCCGATCTCGGTGATGAACCGCGTGCGACGCAGGCTGTCCTCGGTCAAAGGGGGCCGGCTCGCGCTGGCCGCCGCCCCGGCGCGGATGGTGACGCTTGCCATCTCGGACGTGCCGGAGGACGATCCGCTGGCTATCGCCTCGGGCCCGACGGTGCATGATCCAGATGCGGGAGGCGATCTTTCCGAAATCGTGAACCAACTTGGCCCAGACTTGCCTGCCGCCGCAAGGCGCCTACTGCTGGCCACCCCGGACCCGATCCCCGAATTCGCAGCCGATTACAGACTGATTTCGACCCCGCAGATGGCGCTGGAGGCTGCGGCCGAACTCGCCCGCACGGTTGGGGTCAAGCCCCTCATCCTCGGCGACGCGATCGAGGGCGAGGCCAGTGCCGCCGGACAGATCATGGCCGGAATCTCCCGCAGCGCTGCGCTACATGGCCATCCCGTCGCGGGACCTGCCGTGCTGCTTTCGGGCGGCGAGACCACGGTCACCATCGGCGACGCCAAGCCGGGCCGAGGCGGGCGCAACACCGAGTTCCTGCTTTCCATGTCGCTGGCACTTGACGGACAGACCGGCATCCACGCCTTGGCCTGCGACACCGATGGCATCGACGGGACCGAGGATGCCGCAGGCGCGATCATCGGCCCCGACACGCTGATCCGCGCCCGCGCCGAGGGCCTCGACCCGCCTGCGATCCTGCGCGGCCATGACAGCTACAGCCTGTTCGACCGGATCGGAGATCTGGTCCGCACCGGTCCCACCCTCACCAATGTCAACGACTTCCGGGCGATATACATCCCATGATCATCGATAAACGCGTGACTACCTCTCCGCTGCTGCGCGACCGTCGCGCCAAGATCGTGGCGACGGTCGGTCCAGCCAGCCGCTCGCCCGAAATGCTGCGCCAGTTGTTTTTGGCCGGGGTCGATACCTTCCGGCTGAATTTTAGCCATGGCAGCCATGACGACCACCGCGCAGCGCATGACCGCATCCGCGCGCTCGAGGCCGAGTTCGGCCAGCCCATCGGCATCCTGCAGGACCTGCAGGGCCCCAAGATCCGCATCGGTCAGGTGCCGGGTGGCCCGCGTGAGCTGCAGCCGGGCCAAAGCCTGACCCTGCGCCTTGGCGCGCCCCGCTCGGAGGATGATGTCCCTCTGCCTCATCCCGAGATCTTCGCCGCGATCCGCCCCGGCCATGCGCTGCTGGTCGATGACGGCCGCATCCGGCTGGAGGTGACTGCGCATGACGCCGACTGCATCACCACCCGCGTCGTGGCGTGCGGCAAGCTGCAGGACCGCAAGGGGGTGAACCTGCCCGACACCGTCGTTGCACTGCCCGCGCTGACCGAGAAGGACCGCGCCGATCTGGAATTCGGCCTCTCGCTCGGCGTCGACTGGATCGCCCTCTCCTTCGTCCAGCGCGCCGAGGATCTCACCCTCGTCAAGGATCTCATCCAAGGCCGCGCCGGCCTCATCGCCAAGATCGAGAAACCCTCGGCGCTGCTGGATCTCTCACGCATCGTCGCCGAGGCCGACGGGGTGATGATCGCGCGTGGCGATCTCGGTGTCGAGATCCCGCCCGAAGAGGTCCCCGGTCGCCAGAAAGAGATCATCCGCCTCTGCCGACAGCAGGACCGGCCGGTGATCGTGGCGACGCAGATGCTGGAATCGATGATCTCGACACCCACGCCGACCCGGGCCGAGGCCTCGGATGTCGCCAATGCCATCCATGACGGCGCCGACGCGGTGATGCTTTCGGCCGAGACCGCCTCGGGCCAGTTCCCGGTCGAGGCGGTCGCGATGATGGACCGCATCATCCGCCGCACCGAGACCCATCCCTTCTACGCCGCCTCGCTTGAAGCCAGCGCGCCGCAGGCCGACACCCCGAACCGCGCCATCGCAGGAGCGGCGGTGGACCTCGCCCAGGCCATCTCGGCGCCAGCCATCGTGGCCTTTTCCTCGACCGGAGCCTCGGGACGCCGCATCGCCTCGCGCCGCGCGGCGCGATCGACCGTGTTGCTGACCGCCAGCCCCGATGTCGCGCGACGCATGGCGCTGGTCTGGGGCATCCGCTCGAGGCTCGCGGCCGAGATCGCCGATCACGACACCGTGCCGATCATCGCCGAAGAGGCGGTGCTGGGCCTCGGCATCGGCCATGTCGCGCAAAGCATCATCGTGGTCTGCGGCTTCCCCTTCGGCGTGCCCGGCACCACCAACAGCATCCGCGTCACCCAGCTTGGCAGCGCGTAAGGAAATCTCATGACCGCCATCATCGACATTTTCGCGCGCGAGATCCTGGACAGCCGCGGCAACCCGACCGTCGAGGTCGATGTCACGCTGGAGGACGGCACCATGGGCCGCGCCGCCGTGCCCTCGGGCGCCTCGACCGGCGCGCATGAGGCCGTCGAGAAGCGCGATGGCGACAAGTCGCGCTACATGGGCAAGGGCGTCCTTGAAGCCGTCGCCGCCGTCAATGGCGAGATCGCCGAGAACCTGATCGGCGAAGACGTCACCGACCAGATCGGCATCGACCGCCTGATGATCGAGCTGGACGGCACCCCGAACAAATCCCGTCTGGGCGCGAATGCGATCCTTGGCGTCTCGCTGGCCGTGGCGAAAGCCGCTGCCGAGGCGACCTCGCAGCCGCTGTTCCGCTATGTCGGCGGCACCAATGCCCGTGTCCTGCCGGTCCCGATGATGAACATCATCAATGGCGGCGAGCATGCCGACAACCCGATCGACATCCAGGAATTCATGATCATGCCGGTCTCGGCATCGAGCATCCGTGAAGCGGTGCGCATGGGTTCGGAAATCTTCCACACGCTGAAGAAAGAACTGTCGGCGGCAGGTCTTTCGACCGGGATTGGTGACGAGGGCGGCTTTGCCCCGAACCTGTCCTCGGCCCGCGATGCGCTGGACTTCATCCCGAAGGCCATCGAGAAGGCCGGTTATGTCCCCGGCGAGGACATCATGCTGGCGCTGGACTGCGCCTCGACCGAGTATTTCAAGAACGGCAAATACGAGATGAAGGGCGAGGGAAAGTCGCTGACCTCGGCCGAAAACGTCGCCTATCTTGAGGCGCTGTGCAACGACTACCCGATCCTGTCGATCGAAGACGGTTGCGCCGAGGATGACTGGGAAGGCTGGAAACTGCTGACCGACACGCTGGGCGACCGCGTGCAGCTGGTCGGCGACGACCTGTTCGTGACCAATCCCGACCGTCTGGCCGAGGGCATCGAGCAGGGCTGCGGCAACTCGCTGCTGGTCAAAGTGAACCAGATCGGCACCCTGACCGAGACGCTGGACGCCGTCCGCATGGCCGACCGCGCGGGCTATACCTCGGTCATGTCGCACCGCTCGGGCGAGACCGAGGACGCCACCATCGCGGATCTGGCTGTCGCAACCAATTGCGGCCAGATCAAGACCGGCTCGCTGGCGCGTTCGGACCGCCTTGCGAAATACAACCAGCTGATCCGCATCGAGGAAATGCTGGGCGCTTCGGCCGAATATGCCGGGAAATCCGTCCTGCGCGGGTGATGACATGGGACGAGGCAGCCTTTGGGTTGCCCCGTCCCCAGACTGCCTTGGGAGGAAATACATCAACTAACGCCGCTGAGGTGCGGCATCACGCGTTCTTTTGGGAGGAAGATATGCAGAGAATTCTAACTTCGACTTTGGCTGTGACAGCGCTTCTGTTCGCGACCCCGCTCGCGGCCGAGGACTATCCGTCGCGCAACATCACCATCCTCGTCCCGGCTGCCGCCGGCGGGCCAAGCGACACGGTCGCACGCCTTTTGGGCGAAGCCATGAGCAAGGATCTGGGCCAGCAGGTCATGATCGAGAATGCCGGTGGGGCTGGCGGCTCGCTGGGCGCGGGTCAGGTCGCCAAGGCCGACCCCGACGGCTACACCCTGCTGCTCTATCATATCGGGGTCGCGACCTTCTCCTCGCTTTATCCCGACCTGCCCTATGATCCCTCCGAGTTCACTTCGGTGGGCCTCGTGACCGAGGTCCCGATGACGCTGGTCGGGCGCAAGGATCTGCCGGCTTCGGATATCGGCGGCCTGCTCACCTGGCTGAGGGGCGAAGGCAAGGGCGCTTCCTTCGGCACGGCGGGCGTAGGTGCCGTCTCCGATCTTTGTGGCCGCCTGCTTGTCGATACGACCGGGGTCGAATTGAACGTCGTTCCCTATAAGGGCACCGGTCCCGCGATGAACGACCTTCTCGGTGGCCAGATCGACTTGATGTGCGATCAAACCACCAACACCGCCAATCAGATCGCCTCGGGCTCGATCAAGCCCTTTGCGGTCACGACGCAAAAGCGCATCGCACTTCTGCCCGAGCTGCCAACCCTTAGTGAGAGTGGGGCTAACGTCGATATCAGCGCCTGGCACGCCGTCTGGGCCCCTAAAGGCACGCCCGAACCGATCCGCCAAAAGCTATCGGCATCGCTGCAAAAGGCCCTGACCGATCCGGCATTGATCGAGCGCTTCGCCGCCCTCGGCACAGAACCCGTCGCAGCCAAACTCGCCACGCCCGAAGCGATGGACATGCATTTCCAAGCCGAGATCGAGCGCTGGAGCGGGCTACTCAAAACCGATTGAACTGGCGCGTGCAGCTTTCGGCATATGCCCGTCTCAAACCGGTCATCGAGCCAACCTGAATTGGGCTGTCGCGATGGTGGCCCATTGGCGCTTGGTCTGGAACATAAGACGGCCATGCCGAGGGTGGTGTTCAAGAGATCAACAGCAGACCTCCCCCAGCCGCACCGCCCCCAGTCGCCGGAATGCGCAACGGTTGCTCTAGCTTTCGAAACCATCGCTGGCGTCGTGTGGCGATCGCGATGTGGCGGCCCCGTTCGACTTGAAGATTGTTATTTTGGGCGGGTGCGCTCAAGCTTCGGCTAAAGACCCGAGGGGCAACTTATGACCATCCTGCAAATTACTTCGCTGCTCGTGGTGCTGGCCGGGGTGTTCGGCTCGGTCAACTATTTCTTTCTTCGATTGCCCCCGTCGATTGGCATCCTTGTCGTGGCATTGGCGGCATCGACCATGGCGATGGTGTTGGACTGGCTGGCACCCGGCATCGGGATCGCCGATGCGGTGCGCGCGGTGGTTCTGGATATCGAGTTCTCGACGGCCTTGCTTGACTGGATGCTGGGGCTGCTCCTGTTTGCGGGTGCGCTGCATGTGCGGGCGGATTTGCTACGCGAACAGGCGCTGCCGGTCGCGGTGATCACGCTTGTTGGAGTGCTGGTCTCGACCGCCGTTGCGGGTATCGGCTTCGCGTGGATTACCGGATTTCCGCTTGTCGTGGCGATGGTTTTCGGGGCGCTGATCTCGCCCACCGATCCGGTCGCGGTACTTGGCGTGCTGCGCGAGGCGAAACTGCGCAAGTCGCTGGAGATCCAGATCGCAGGCGAGAGCCTATTCAACGACGGGGTTGGCTACGTGGTATTCCTGTTGCTGGTCGGCTTGGCCTTTCCGCTGCAAGGTGAGCATCACGCCGAAGGCTGGCAGTCTGTCGCGACCCTGTTCCTGCGCGAGGCGGTCGGTGGAGCAGCTTTGGGAGGGGTGCTGGGCTGGCTGACATTCCAGCTGATCCGCCACATTGACGATTATGCGCTGGAGGTGCTGATCTCGCTTGGGCTGGCATTGGGGGGCTATGAACTGGCGGTGGCGATCGGCGTATCGGGGCCGATCATGGCTGTCATCGCAGGCCTTTTCATTGGCGATGTCGGCAAGAAATTCGGAATGGGCGCGATTACTCAGGAGTATCTCGACAAGTTCTGGGAGATCATCGACGAAATGTTGAATGCCGTGCTGTTCCTGTTGATCGGCGTCGAGGTCTTTGCCCTCGCGCTTGATCTGGACATGATCCGTGCGGGCGTGTTGGCAATCGGGTTGTCGCTCTTGGCACGACTGGTTGGGGTGGCGGCTCCGGTCCTCCTTTTGCGGTCATGGGAGCCACAGAAGCGCGACGTCATTCCGATCATGACATGGGGTGGGTTAAAAGGCGGCATTTCGGTCGCTTTGGCGCTGTCGCTGCCAGATAGCGAATGGAAGCCGACCATTCTTGCCGCAACCTATTTCGTCGTCGTGTTCTCGATCATCGTGCAGGGGCTTTCGATCGGGCTGCTTGCGCGATGGCTGAAGTAGCGCGGATCGGGATGGAAAAGCCGCCACGATCCGATGGGATGCTGGCCTAAAATCTTGTGCCGTCAGCTCTGATGTCTGTGCGGATAGCCGTGGACTTTGCTTCGCACGGCGCGCTGTCCAAGGGGTGGACGCGCTAGCCCAGATGCGACTTTGGTTGGCGGGAAAGTTTGGCGCGCCGGTGGCCACGTCCGAGCAGGTTGGCCTTGAAGACCTCGGCGGGGGTGCGGAAACCGAGGCATTTGCGGGGGGGGGGGCGCGTTCATAGCGCATGCGCCCGGTGATCTGCTCGGGCGTCCAGTCGGCACGCAGGCAGCGCTCGACCCGGTCGCGGATTCTGGAATCGCGGACCAGCTTGCGTCGACGGGTCCGGCGCGCATCGCAGCGGCTCTGCGCCACGACGCACCAGTAGCCGCTGAGCTTCGGGCTCTCGCTGTC
>NZ_WMIE01000039.1 GCF_009711225.1 Paracoccus aestuariivivens
ACCGCGCCATTTCCTAACGGCGCCGTGCAAGCCATCAAACTTCTCAAATTTTCCAGATCAGCGCCTCAACAAAGACACCCGATCCGAACCGTTCCAGCGTCTCGCCGTCTCGGTGAAGGCGTATTTACGGATCACAACCAAAACCCGCAAGTGCAAAAATGGCAAAAATACGAAATCTTTTGTAATGCATTGATTTTAAATATTTACTTGTGATTTTCGTGATTTTTGCCGGAGGTTGCTGCGGTTTTTTGTTCTTTCCTTCTCTGAAGCAGCCCTTTTGCTGAAACCATGATCTTGATCGTAGCCCGAGGCAGGCAACATACGATGGGTATGATCCGTAATGGGTAGTGCGCCACCAGGTGATGCTTTGGGAAAGGCGCGTAATCCGCCTTTCCCAAAGCATCTGCCGTCTACCCGGCCATATCATGCAGATAGAATTTGGACGCGATAAGTCCTGCTTATCACAACGCTCTTGTCAGACCGGATTAGGACTACGGGATGGAAATTGCCAATTGGCAATTTTTACCCTTTGGGAAATTGCCGGTCGAGAAAGCGCTCCAGAGCCGCGCGCAACTCGCCTTCGGAGAGGTCTTTGGGAAACTCTATCCGTACTCGGCCTTCACGGGTCTGGATGGTCAGTCCCGCATAATCCCCAGCCGCACGCTCTGGGCCCACGACAGCGGCCCGAAGGCGGCTGAGCACCTTTGCAGCCGGAAGGAATGCCCCCTGCCCACGTCTTGCGCAGTCCTGCTCTGCGGCAATGACTGCAGCGGCAGTCAGAACCTGTTCTTCAGCCTGAGCCAAAAGGGGACGCAGCCGACGAGCATGCAATTCCTTGAGCTCGGTGATCTGTGGCCAGGCATCCACCACGGCTTGCGGCAGGCGGGCCAGATACAGATAGCGCGACAGCCAGGCCTCAGAGACTTCAAGCCGTGCCGCCATCGCCTTCTGCTTGCCGCCGTAATACAGATCGAGCGCCTGCAGATAGTCACAGGCGCGCTCGTAATCGCTCAAATCGACCCGATCACGGTTCTCGATATCCGCCAGCCGGAAAGCTTCCTCATCGGTCAGATCACGCACTTCGATGAGATAGAAAAACTGCGGATAGTTGTTGGCACGCAGCCATGAGACCGCGAAATGGCGCCGCGCACCGCAGATGACCTCGTATTCATAATCCTGCCCCGGGGACAGCCGGCGCACGATGGCGGGAAATTCCTGCTGCCCCTGTGCCTTCAGGCTGTCGATCAGATCGCAGCAGTTATTCTCGTTCAACAGCCCGTAGGCACGGTTGTGGCGGCTCCACATCCTGCAGTTGGCCGGATCGACCCAACGCAGGACCTTTTCCTCGCGCTGCCCGCTTTCAGCGAGGGCATTCTGCCGCTTGAGAAAGCGCGCCGCGCCACGATCCGGCGCAACCGGCTCGGCCATGCCGCGCAGCACATCGTCGAAGATCGCGTCGTGGCGCTTGCTCATAACAGCCCTTCCTTGCGCAGACGGGGGTGATGACTGGGCCAGGTCTTACGGGCCAGAAGCTCGACCTCGCGCCCGATCGCATCGAGATAGGCACGGCAGCGCTTATGGGTCTCGGTCCGGGTGGCGGCGCCAGTCAGCTCATAGACGGTCATCAGATTGGCCGCGGCATTGTCGATCTCGGCCGAGTCCTTCAGCACCGCATTCAGCATATCTTGCGGGAAGACTGCGTCCATCATCCGCTTAATTGCCTGATGCGCCGATTTTTGGTCATCCATCTTGGAAGTCAGGATCTTGACGAAGCTGTATTCCCGCGCTCCGCCATGCCGGGCCAATTCACTCAGCGTCGCTTCCATCATCTTGAGGAAATGCGCGGTCGAGGCAAAGTCAATATTGTTGGGCGGGGCCGGAATCAGCAATGCATTCGCGGCCCGCAACACCGAAAGCGAGAGCATGCCCAGTGCCGGCGGTGGATCGAGCAGGATGATGTCAAACTGATCCGCAATGGATTCCACCCCCTCACGCAGACGGTCCAGGACAAAGGTAGGATCCCGCGCCATCCGAGCGGCAAATTCATATTCGGCGTCATAGAGGCCCAGATTTGCGGGAATGATGGCCACACCGGGCCAATAGGTTGCCCGAAGCGCATAATGCAGGCTCTTGGGCCCGCCGTGCTGAAGGAAGGGATAAAGAGTATCTTCTTCCTCATGGACATCGACATCCGGATTGAGTCCAAAGACAGCAGTCGAAGAGGCTTGAGAGTCGCAATCGATCACGCAAACCCGATAGCCCTTCAGCGCGAAATACTGGGCGAGATGAACCACCATGGTGGATTTGCCGACCCCGCCTTTGAAGTTCTGGATAGCCAAAACAAGGGCCTGATCATTCGGTGCACGATGCGGCAGCGTCCCGAAGAGCTTGCGCATGCGGTTTATGTCGGTCAGCGAATAGCCATTTCTTCGTCCTGTGGTTTCGCTCTTCTGCGGGCTTGGCAGGCGACCATCCCTTTCGGCATCCCGAATGGCTTTTTCGGTTCGGCCGACCATTTCGGCAGCAGTCCTGACATTGAAAACCAACTCGAGTCGCTTTTGTGCTCCAGGGGCAAAGACCCGCTCGCGTAAACGTTCAATAACCGTTGAGGCTCGTCTGCTGAGTACTGTCAGTTCTTCAAGGGTGACGGGGATAAGGGCAGGATTCATCAACCTGTCTTTCTGCTCGTTTATGCGATTATGTCGAGCAGGTTTCATGTCGTAAAGTTCGTATTCTGTCTGTGGAATTTGCGGTGAAACGAAAGTTTTTCATCAGCTTTTTCTCTTGATGGGGATCTCCCCCCAATCTGTAAGAGTTCTCGGAAAGAGTTATCCACAGATAGGGAATCTGGGGATGAATTTGAGCCTCTATGTTCTTAGTTCTATAGTTCTATAGTTCATTGCATACTATATCTTTGATAAAATTCATAAAAACAGCATCGAGCCTTACTTTTTGGGATTGCAAAACTTACTTTTTGGGATTGCAAAACTTACTTTTTGGGATTGCAAAACTTACTTTTGGGGTGCGGGGTAACCCTTACAAAATGGGTGCGGCCGAAGAGTTGTGCACAGGTGTGATTTCTCAAAGAAAGCAATAAGCTTCTTTTTCTGTTCTCAAAGGGAAGCTTGCTTATGGCTTACATTTTGGGTGCGGTGAGAGGGAGTGGCAGGCCGCTTGGTTGAACACTTACTTCTGTTTCGTTATGAAGTAAGCCTTCTTCGGCGAGAAAGATGATGACGGACGCGACGATTCGGACACTTGAGGCAAAGCCGAATGCCGACAGCCTTATCAAGCCCGGCGAGTTGATCGATCTGATCGAGGTTACGCCGCTGACTCTGACCGACCGGCGCATCTATAACCAGCTTCTGGAAAATGCTTGGGACGCTATCGACAAGCCGGTGACGCATATCATTTCGAAGTCGGCCCTGCGTGGCAATCACAACTCCTATGATCGTGTCGGCGAAAGCCTCGAGCGGCTGATGTCGGCGATCGTCAAGATCTCGGTGATGTGGAACGGAGAACCGGCGGTTGAGCGGGTCCAGTTGCTGGGCGGCAATATCGAGGTCGGAAATTCCGAAGGGATGCTCGAATACGAGATCCCTTCCCGGCTGCGCAAGATCATCCGTAACAGCCAGGTGTTTGCCCGGTTGCAGCGCGAAGTGATGTTTGCTCTTTCGTCGAAATATGCGCTCACGCTTTACGAGATGGTCCAGAAGCGCGGCAATCTGCGCTGGAAGGCCTCCGAGATCCTGACCCTTGCGGCACTGCGCGGGATCATGGGTGTGCCCAAGGGCAAGCTGTCCTCATGGTCGAACCTCAAGCTGCGCGCGATCGATCCTGCCGTGTCCGAGGTCAATGCGCTTTCCGACTACATGGTCGAGATACTGCCGATCAAAACCGGACGGGCGGTGACCCATGTCGAGCTGCGCTGGTGGCGCAAGGACGGGGATGCTAGCGGTGCGGCCGACCGTGCGCTGCAATTCTCGAAAGTTGGCCGACGAATGAAAGCAGAAGGGCGTGCTGAGCCTGTAACAGCGGAGTTCCCATCCATTTCTCGCTCCATAGGGATTGAGACGTATGATCCGGCACTGCAGGGGTCTACCTATGAAACCGCCCGACTGCGCCACCCAGGATACGATATTTATTTTGTAGAAGGTGAGTGGCGCGGCTGGCTGGCTGGAAAGGATGAGCCGAAGGATCCGGATCGTTCCTATCTGGCGTTTTTCCGCAGTTATGCGGAGAAGAACCCGATCTAAGCAAATTGCACCATCCGCAATCTATAGCCATTCAGGTAGCCATTTGTATGCTCTTTCGTCGTAGCTTCTGCATAAATCTGCAAAGGTGATGCTTTGCCCGAAGTCATGATCCTTATGGCAACCCACAACGGGGGCAGGTTTCTTGCAGAGCAATTGCACAGCATTTCGTGCCAAAGCCATACGGACTGGCATCTGATCATCTCGGATGATTCCTCTACCGATAAAACCAAAGAGATCATTGGAAAATTTTCACACCGTAATGGCCAGAATAGGGTCACCCTGCTTGATGGGCCAGAACAAGGTGCCACCGAGAATTTTCGTAGTCTGATCCGCCGTGCCGAGTTGCAGGGGAGGTACCTTGCCTTCAGTGATCAGGACGACGTTTGGGACGAGGACCATCTAGCCCGAGGGCTGGAGGTCTTGATGGGTCTTGCCAAGCCCCTCGCCATTTATGGTTGTAGGATGCGTATCTGTGATGCCGACCTCAATCAGATCGGCATGTCACCATGGCCGACGCGGCCTTTAGGCTTCAAAAATGCCTTGGTTCAGAATGTCCTGAGCGGAAACACGATGATAATGACTCCGCAGGCTGCACAGGTTTTGCAATCCGCTGAACGTGAGGTCGGGCCGGTTCCTATCCATGACTGGTGGGCCTATCAAATGATCACCGGAGCAGGTGGAGTAGCTCATCTAGATAAGCTACCGCATATCCATTACCGCCAGCATGGGGCGAATGTGATCGGGGCAAATCGCGGTATTCGAACGCTCCCTGATCGCTTGGGGCGTCACCTTAGGGGGGGGCATCGCGCTTGGGCGCTGCAAAACAGTGCTGCGCTGATGGCGACAAAATCTCATCTAACCGCAGAAAATATTACCGTTCTGCAACTGTTTACCGAAGCCCTCTCTGCCCCTTTGACTGGTAAGATCATAGGATTGCGACGTTCTGGCATTTATTATCAAAGTCCTCAGGCACGCGCTGGCTTCTGGCTATCCGTTGCTCTGGGTGGATTCTGATGGCATTCCGGAGCTCGACAACCACCTAGAAAAATCTGACGGCATGTGGCTCAGGCTGTCGGAAAGGCAAAACGAGGAGCAGAGGGTGAATTACGAATTCCAGCACACGCTGATGGTCGTCAACAACGATAAACTACAGGCATGCCTTGGAGACGAGACGCTCGTAGTATGTGGCTCCCCACGGGGGATGACCTCGCTAGTGGCTTATTTTCTTTACGAATCCGGGTATTTTCTTGGAAACTATCTGGGCGCGAAGAATTTCGAGGATCAGGAGTTCCTCAAGGTGATCAAGCCAGCGGAGGTATCTGCAGAGCCGCTGCAATCACTCCAAGCCTATCAATACTTGGTGAAAAGCCGGAACGAGGCGCATCGCCGCTGGGGGTTTAAGTTGCCGCATGCTGCAGGGCACGTGGAATCGCTGAACACAACTTTACGCAATCCAGTGTTCGTGTTCTGCGTCAGAAACCCGGTTGCTACGGCCCGATCGATCACGAAATACGAAAACCCACAAAACTTCTCAGCCGGAAAGTTGATGGAGATCGCAACTCGTCATTTTTCTAACATGGTCACCATGTGTCAATCTCAGGATACGCCATCAATCTTTATTGATATGGAGGCTGTGAAACAGCACCCAGGCGCTTTCTTACAAGAACTTGCCACTGCGTTGAAATTGCCCCAACCAACCTCAGAACTTGCGCAAAGGATCAGTTCTAAAGGCTACAAAACTGCCAGTTTGCGGCCGGGCGTCACCTTCAAGCCACAATAATAATTAATGCGACGTAAGATCCAAAACAGCAAAGGCAACGACCCGTTTTTTAAAGGCATTCCGGCGTACAGCTGGAATGCCGAAAATAGAAAATGCGTGAGATTGCCCATGCTAGTTGATGAAAAAGAAAAGAACCCATGCACATCAAAATAATTATGGCAGTTTTCAATCCCAACAGGGATTATCTTGATGAGCAGATCAAATCTATTGCCGAACAAACCCATGCCGAGCTGAGCCTGATCGCCGTTGATGCCGACGGTAAATCATCTACCATTATTACAGAAATTGCAGAAAAGTACGGGATTGCGCATGACATTGTCAGATCGCATGCTGTGCCTCTCAACTCCTATGCAGCTTTCGAACTGGGTTGCAAAGAGCTATTGAATTCACATCCAGGTGAGGAGTTCCTGGTTGCTTTCAGCGATCAGGATGACATCTGGGAACCGACAAAGCTTGCAGAACTTTCATCTGCACTGAAGGACGGCGTATTCCTGGTCCATTCGGATGCTTCGCTGATCGACAAGAACGGCGTTGAGCTTTCGTCTAGCATGTTTGACAAAGAGAAAAGGATCAGAAACAGCCAGACTGGATCCTTGCTCTTTGTCAATAACGTGACGGGAATGACCATTCTTTGTCGTAAGGTAGTCATTGAAGCCGCCATGCCATTTCCACGACAAGCCGCACTGTATTTCCACCACGACCTTTGGCTGGTACTTGTCGCGACCATTCTTGGTAGGGTCGCTCTGATCGAAAAATCTCTGGTCAGATATCGCCAGCATGATCTCAATGTGGTTGGGGCCCTCATGGGAAAGCGCCCTAGAAAATCAAGAAACATGAAGGGTTTGGCGCGGGATGCACTGAACAGCTATTATGTATCAGCTTATCTGGCGAAGATGCTCTATCTGCGCGCCGAAGAACTATCAAGCGAAGGGACAGAGATTAATAAGCAAAGCTTGCAGGATCTACGGCCGTTTTTAAGCGGTGGTGGGCACGTAAAGTTTGCTTTAGACGCACTACGAATCTTTCCCGCAAGTCGACCTACCGCTTACCAAGCAGCCTTGCGTTGGATCGGCGCTACAGCGCGCCAGTATCTCATTCAGAAACGTCGTATTTCTGCCATTCAAGGGCATCATGAAGCTATTGTAGATAAAGAGCGCTTCATGATCGTACCCGGTGTTACGCCTGCATATACTCGCGCTTCTAAGAAAGACGAAAAAGCAAGTGTTACACCGGTGGATTCTTCGAAATATGTTGACCGCCGCCGTGTCGCCAAATGGGAGAGCGATATCTCCGAAAAATATCCAATTCACGTCAACCTGCTGATCCCTTCTCTTAATCCGTCTGAAATGTTTGCTGGACTTGCGACTGCTGTCGAGGTCGGCATCGAAATGGCTGAGGCCGGAGCGCGAGTACGTTTCATCACGACGGACGCGCCGATTGCGTCGAACAAGGCATCTCTCGACTTCATCGAAAAGCGGGTCTCTGATCGCGCGATAATGAAAAAACTTTCTATAGAAGATGGAACCTCTGGTCTTGAGATCCATTTTAATCCCCAAGACAGGTTTGTCGCCACTGCTTGGTGGACGGCGCACATCGCCGAAAAACTACTGAAATCCTGCCAGTTCAAATTCGATAAATTTGTCTACCTGATTCAAGATTATGAACCTAACTTCTATGCTTGGGGCGATAATTATGCAGCTGCCAAGCAGAGCTACGGCATGAATTTCATTCCTCTGTTCAACAGCCAGCCTCTTGCAAACTACATGAAGCTGATAGGATCTTTAAAAGATATAGATACAAATTTGGTTTTCAGACCAAATATCAATATTGACAGATATAGCACGGTACCACGCCAGCCACATTCTGGAAATGTGGTCGCCATTTATGGTCGGCCGGAGGTTGAACGAAATATGTTCCCATTGGCAATCGCCGCACTTAATGATTTTATTGATCGCAATGTAGAAGAAATAGAAGACTTCAATTTCATCAGCATTGGTATGAGCCACGCCCCGGTAAATCTCAATGCTGGCAAACAGTTGAAGGCAATTGGAAAGATTCCATGGGATGACTACCCAGAATTCCTAGGCAGCATCGATATTGGTTTGGCATTGATGTATTCACCCCACCCCAGCCACTTGCCAATAGAAATGGCTGCAGCCGGGATCGTGACAGTGACTAATGAGTTTGAAGGTAAGGATCTGTCCGAGCTGACCCCCTACATTATCTCCTGCGATGCGACGACAGAAGCAGTATCAAATGCGTTGAATATTGCTTGGAGAAAAAGTCAAGAAGTTAGGAACTCGACAGAACCAAGGATAATAGAGATCGAAATTCTGGGTGGAACACTCGAGCACGCGGCCCGTGAGGCATTCCGGCATCTACAATTGCCCGCCGATCTATAAATTTTCTAGAAAAGTCTAAAAGGAGCCAGATATGAGCATCCTACCTTCCGAAGTAGCCCTCTCCGAAGGAGAAATTAGTGCGGAGGTGATAGGAGGTAAAGACGGTTGGCTCTTTCTCCACGGAGGTGCAGCAGCGCAATTCGACTATTTGACCGGGAAAAAAAAGGTCCATGATCAGCATGTGCAAAACATGGAGAGAAACACCCTTCGGCGTCATGCCAAGGCACAGACAGTTGGCGCCCGCTACCTGAATGTTGTTATGCCGTCAAAGCCGATTTGCTGTGCGGAGAAACTTCCAGACAGTTATGCCGGAAAGTGTCGCTCTCTTTTCGAGACTTACTTCAATACGGGAATGAATAGCGAAAGCCGCAGAATGACTCTATACCCAATTGACGTGATGCGGGGGAGTGAGAACTTCAAACGGTTAGATACACATCCAAATGATCTCGGTAATCTTCGGGCCGCGCGGGTAATTCTACAAAATCTCGATATCACGCTTCGTGATGCTCCTGCATTAGTCGATCATCCTACAGCTGGCGATCTCGCGGTCATGCTTAATCGTCGAGAGATGCGCAGCCAGGAACCAACCATTTTACGGCCTCTTCATGGGTTACGAGATTTTGACAATATTTACTTTTTGAAGCCAGGAACAAATACAGGGCATATGCGTGTCCTGTTTAACCCCAAAGACACTGAGGGCCGAACGCTTTTAGTTTGCGGTGACAGTTTCATTGTGGGTTTACTTCCTTTGCTGGCTAGAGAATTCGAGACCGTTCTCTACGTAAGAGGCCCTGTTTTTCCTTATGAAGTAATTGAATCCTTCCGCCCCTCGCATATTATTTCCGCTTCGACTGAAAGATATATATCTGGACAGATAGATGACATAAATGAAAGAAGCGTTCTGGAAAGATGCAAATCTGCAGATTGGTATCATTTTCCTTTTGGCCCGTCACAGGCTATACGTGCACTTATGGCCAGAGCAAAAGACCAGAAAAAATACACGGCATGGAAGCATCATGCCTGTCTACGGCCTCTTTCACATCCGCTTCTGGGAACGGCGTACACAAATTCTATGATTACCAATGGAGAGAATGGGTGGGAGTACCGCAGCACAGGTGTTGATCCATTTTTCACATTTTGCCGCACAGCTATTCCGGCTGATCGTTGCGTAAACATTAAGTTCTCGATAAAGGTGGATCAGGACTGTCTTGCGCAGATTTTTTATAGCGAATCAGGGAATGTCATGGAAAAATATTCCCCTAATAATTCCCGCTCTTTTTATCTAAAGTGTGGTTATAACGAGGTATCCGCATTAATACCAAAGGGGCCGAAAGGCCGAAATGTAAGGTTGGATCCTGTTAATCAGGCTGCCTCGTTCAGCATTCATGGCCTTGATGTTGATTGTGAATGATTCGGGCATTTTTGACAAATGGCGAAGCCATAGCTTGATGACATCTGAAGCTTTTCCGGTGCAATGCCGGTGCGGTTAAGTTGTCCGCTCTGAACACCTCCCGACGCATTGATTTTGAGCGACCAACCTTAGGCTTCATTCGCTTTGAATTGCAGGGTTTCGTATGCTTTGGCGAGAAACCCTGCAATTTCCGGTCGCCGATGAAGCCCCGTTCCCGCAGCCCTGAACAGGTGACCTGCTCCGCCCGCGG
>NZ_WMIE01000004.1 GCF_009711225.1 Paracoccus aestuariivivens
TTGGACCGCCTCGCTTTTCTGATCCCGAACAGAAGCGAAAGCCCGCGAACGACCGAGAAACCACGGCGGTGCACTGCTCGATGCCGCTTGACCTAAGGACCTTGAATAGCGAAGGACCCATTGATTTTGGATTTACGGTGTGATTCAGGCTCTGCGAGGAGAGCCTTCTGATGATCAACCTTTTCTGGCTGACGGATGCGCAACAGGCGCGACTGTAGCCTTTCTTTCCAAAGTCGCACCGCAAGCACTGCGTCGACGACCGCAAAGTCCCGGTCTGGATTATATTGATTAATATCAATTACTTCCGCAGGAGCGGCGCGCCCAAGAAATACGGCCTAGCCAAGACACTCTATAACCGCTGGAAACGGCGGGATGAGATGAGGGTGTTTGCCCGAATAATGCTTGGTTTAGCAGATAACGCGGCCGATCCGACAACACTTATGATTGATGCAACTTACCTGAAAGCCCATAGGACAGCGACGAGCCTGTGGGTGCGTTCGGAGGATCAGAAAACAGTCCGGGGGATTGTTTCCCTAAGAATGGCGGACTGAACACGAAACTGCACACCTTCACAGACCAGGAGGGTAAGCCATTGCGCTTCGTTCTGAGTGTCAGACAGGTGAGTTATTACACCGGCGCGGCGGCGTGGCTTGGCTCATTTCCGGAAGCTGAGGTCCTGTTGGCCGACAGAGGCTACGACATCGACTGGTCCAGATACACCTTAATAACAAAGAGAATACGCGATACATCCCAAGGCGCAAATCACGAGAGACGACGCCGGTCATATTTGACAAACGCCGATATCGCCGGCGGAACCGCATCGAGATGATGTTCGGTTGCCTGACCGACTGGCACCGAGTGACCGCTGCTACGACAGAGGCCCAAAGATATTCCTCGCGACCATCACTCACTCGGCTATGGTCATGTTCTGGTTATGAGGCCTGATCTTAGCTTGCTGCCCTAATGGGGGCCGGTTTGGCCTCTCCAGTATACCGGAAACGGCGCGAGCAGTCGCGGTCGCGCGGATCAGGGCGCGGGATCGCCGACAGAAGCGCCTGCGTATAGGAATGGTCGGGCTCGTTGCAGACTTTTTCAGCCGAACCAACCTCGACCAGCTTGCCGCGATACATCACGCCGACGCGGTCGCACATATAGCGGATCACGCCGATATCGTGGCTGATAAAGATATATGCGAGGCCCAGATCGTCCTGCAGCCGCATCAGCAGATCCAGCACCTGCGACCGCACCGAGACATCCAGCGCCGAGGTCGCCTCATCCGCCACGATCACCCGCGGGTTCAGCGTGATCGCGCGGGCAATGCCGATGCGCTGGCGCTGCCCGCCCGAGAAAGCATGCGGATAACGCTCGCGCGTCGCGGGGTTTAGGCCCACCTGTTCCATCAGGTGGCTGACGCGGTCGTCCAACTCGCGGCCCTTGGCGATGCCATTGACCAAAAGCGGCTCGCCGATGATCTGCGCCACCGTCATGCGCGGATTGAGTGAGCCGAACGGGTCCTGAAATACCATGCGCAACTCGCGCCGCGCCGATTTCAGCGCCGCGCCTTCGAGCGTCACCAGATCGACCTGCGAGCCATCCGCGCGGCGATACAAAATCTGCCCGCCGGTTGGGTCGTAAAGCCGCATCACCGCGCGGCCCATCGTGGTCTTTCCCGAGCCGCTTTCGCCGACAATCCCCAAAGTTTCGCCCGGACGCAGGCTGATCGAGACATCGTCCAGCGCCCTGACCTCGCCGAAATTCATCGACAGGTTCCGAATATCAAGGATCGGGGCCGCGTCAGTCGCCAAAGGCGGGCGCGTGGCGCGGGCCTCAGCCCGACGCTCCAGTTTCAGGACCGAGCCGATCAGCATCTTGGTGTAATCGTCCTTGGGCGCGTGGAAGATCTGCTCGACCGGGCCATATTCCTTGACGACGCCGTTATGCATGACCAGCACCTCGTCAGCGATCTGCGCCACCACGCCCATGTCATGGGTGATGAACAAAACCGCCATGCCATGCGATTTCTGCAGCCGCGCGATCAGATCAAGGATCTCGGCCTGCGTCGTCACGTCCAAAGCGGTCGTTGGCTCATCCGCGATCAGAAGCTGCGGCTTGCAGGCCAAGGCCATGGCGATCATCGCGCGTTGCCGCATTCCGCCCGAATATTCAAAGGCATAGCGGTCGATGGCCTTTTCCGGGTTCGGGATCTCGACCTGTCGCAGCAGGTTGATTGCCTCGGCCCGCGCGGTCTTTTTGTCCAACCTCAGATGCAGCCGCAACGCCTCGATGATCTGGTCTCCCACCGTATGGACCGGGGAAAGTGAGGACATCGGCTCCTGAAAGATCATCGCAATCTCGGCCCCGCGCACGGAGCGGATCGCCTTTCCACGCGGGTCCAGCCGCGCAAGGTCCAGCGAAGTCCCATCCGCCCGGTTCAGGATGATCTGCCCCGAGGCGATCCGTCCGGGCTGATCCACGATCTGCAAAATCGAGCGCGCCGTGACCGATTTCCCCGAACCGCTTTCGCCCACCACGCACAGCGTTTTGCCCGGCGCGATGGAAAAGGACACCCCGTTCACCGCCGTAAACACGCCCGTGCGCAATGGGAATTCTGTGACCAGATCGCGGACTTCCAACAGAGGTTTCACGGCGTCTCTCACTTATTATAGGGATCGGCGGCGTCGCGCAGACCATCGCCCAAAAGGTTCAGCGCCATCACCGCCAGCACCACAGCGCCCCCCGGCAAGAACAGCCAAGGCGCGGTCGCGATGGAGCGGATATTCTGCGCCTCACGCAGCAGCACCCCCCAAGAGATCGTCGGCGGCTGCAGACCAAGGCCAAGGAAGGACAGCGAGGTCTCGGCCAAAATCATCGCCGGAACCGCCAAAGTAACCGAGGCGATAATGTGGCTCGCGAAGCTCGGTAGCATGTGACGGAAGATGATGCGGCGTTCCGGCACGCCGTCCAGCCGCGCGGCGGCGACGAATTCTTCCGAGCGCAGCGACAGGAAGCGCCCTCGCACCACTCGGGCAAGTTGCGCCCAACCGGTCAGGGACAGGATGATGGTGATCATCATATATTGAAGCGTCGCGGGCCAGTTCTGTGGCAGGGCGGCGGCAAGCGCCAGCCAGATCGGGATGGTCGGCAAGGCCAACACGAACTCGATCACGCGCTGGATCACAAAGTCGATCCGCCCGCCGTAATAGCCCGAGATACCGCCCAGCACGATGCCCAGAAACAGCGACAGCGAGACACCGACCAGCCCGATCGACAGCGAAACCTGTGCCCCTTGAACGACGCGAGAATACACGTCCCGCCCCAGCCGGTCCGCCCCGAACAGGTAAAGCGGCTGCTTCGGATCGCTCGAGGCCAACAGATGGATATCGGTGCGAAACAACCCCAGCACCGAATATTCATAGCCCCGACCAAAGAACCTGATTGGAACCTTCTTGGCGGGGTCTTCCTTAAAGATTGCCGCCAAAGTCTCGGGGTCGCGCGACAGCTTCATCGGGCGGAAATACAGCCCGAAATCCCAGCCCTCGGATCGGTCCACGAAATGCACCACCTGCGGCGGATGAAAGGTAGACCGCGCGTTCTGCTTGACTGGATCGTTGATCGCGAAAAAACCCGGCACCAGCGCCACGATGTAAAGTGCCAGCGTCACGAACAGCGCGATCATCGCCAGCTTGTGGCGGCGAAACGCCCACCAGATCAACTGCCATTGCGAGGCGACGGCGACGCGGTCGCGCGAAACCTCGGTGACTAGGGTTGCGTCACTCATCTGCCCTCACTCAAGCCGGATGCGGGGATCGACCAGCGCCAAAAGGATGTCGCTGATCAGCGATCCAATCAGCGTCAGCGCGCAGATCAGAAGGACGAATGCCCCCGCCAGATACATGTCCTGCGCCATCAGGGATTGCAGCAGCATCGGCGCGGCGGTCGGCAGGTTCAGCACAATTGCCACCACGACCGAGCCGGAAATCAGGTTCGGCAGCAACCACGCAATTGTCGAGATGAAGGGGTTCAGCGCGATCCGCATCGGATACTTCAACAGCAACCGTCGCTCGGACAACCCCTTCGCCCGCGCCGTCGTGACATAGGGTTTCGGCAGCTCATCCAGCATATTCGCGCGCATCACCCGGATCAGGCTGGCGGTCGAGGACACCGCCAGAATGATCACCGGCAGCCACAGATGCTGAAGCAGATCGACCATCTTGCCGATGCTCCACGCTGCATTCTCATATTCAGGGGAAAACAGCCCGTCAACCGACTGCCCGAACTCGACCGCCGCGATATACATCAGCACCAAGGCGAGCAGGAAAGACGGGATCGACAGACCCAGAAAGCTGAAAACGGTAAAGGCGTAATCGCCTATCGAATATTTACGCACCGCCGAATAGACCCCGATCGGCAGGGCGATGGCCCATGTCACGATCAAGCTTGCGACCGCCAGAACCAGCGTCAGCGCCATCCTTTCCCAGATCAGCCCCGAAACCGGCTGCTGCCATTCGAAGGACAGGCCGAAATCGCCTCGCGTGACGATGCCCCACACCCATTTCGCATATTGCACGATCATCGGCTGATCCAACCCGAAGCGCTCGCGCAGCTGCGCGGCGGCGTTCTGGTCCACGATCTCGTTCGAGGACGCCAAAGTCGCGACATAGGTCGTCACATAATCGCCCGGCGGCAGCTGGATCAGCACGAAGGCCAGAAAGCTCACCCCGAAAAGCGAGGGGATCATCCACAATACGCGCTTGGCGATGAAACGCAGCATCGGCACCTCAGGTGGCAAAGGGGGCCAGCGAACCGGCCCCCAAGGGATCAAGTAAAGTAGAATTGCTGCGGCATCGCCGGGCCGGGATTCGGCCATGACCAGCTGTCCGGCTGGGTCTCGGGGACGTTGTGCAGATTGTTGCGGATGATCCCGAAGCCGCCGACCGCCAGACAAACGCCGATGGTTTCAAAGGCATCGGCGGTCAGATCAAAGACCTGCTTCATGATCTCGCCGCGCTTGGCCAGATCCGCCGTGGCGCGGGCCTGATCGAACAGCGCAAACCGCTGCTTCTGGCTTTCCGGCGGCTCCTCGCCCGAGGCCCCGTTCGAGGTGTACCACATTGCCCAAGGGATCGCGTAGCGCGAGCCTTGCGGATGGAAGGCGAAATAATCACGCGGGTCGAGCATAGGGTCGAGGCCCCCCGGTCCAGGCCAGACCTGCGCGTCATGGGCGTTGTCATCGCCGCGCGTGTAATACAAAGCGCGCTCGATGGTGTTGACCTTGACGTCAAAGCCCAGCTCGGCCCAATGCGCCTTGACCAGTTCCAGCGTATCGACAAGGTCCGGATACAAAGTCGGGATCACGTCGATGGCAAAGAAGGTGGTGCCGCCATCGGGCCGCAGCCGCCAGCCATTGCCGTCGCGCTTGTGGTATCCCGCCTCGTCCAACAACGCGTTCGCCTTGTCAGGGTCGTATTCGGTGAATTGCTTCGACAGCCCTGCGTGATGCCACGGATGGCCGGGGCGGGGTCCGGTCTGGTAAGGCTCGCTCTGGCCGAAATAGACGATCTCGATGATCTCGTCGCGGTTCAGCCCAAGGGACAGCGCCTGACGCACTGCCTTATTGCCGAACATCTCGCGCATGCCCTTATCCTTATGGGTCATGTTCAGATAGATCTGGCATTGCTGCGCCGCCGAGGGCACCAGCTTCAGTAGGCGATAATCACCCTTCTGCGCGTTCTCGGACAAAGTCGGCTTGTTCGCGAGGATGTTGATATGGCGATCCTGAATGTCGATCTGCCCCGAGATCACGTTCAGCATCAGCGATTCCACATCCTGCGAGATGCCGAAATTCAGTTCATCGGCATAAGGAAGCTGGTTCCCTTCGGTATCGACCTGCCAGAAATAGGGGTTGCGGGTCATCACCACTCGGGTCGCGCCGCCGGTATAGGGCTCCTTCACTACCCACGGGTCCAAAGTCGGTTTCTCGGGATTGGCCCAGCGGCTCGGGATCTCGATATCGCCGCATTTGGCGCGGAAAAGCTCGGGCCATGTGCCAAGACCAGCCGCCTTGGCCTCGGCCTCAAGATCGCGGCCCGACGAGGGCAGGAACTGCCCGCAATAATGCTTGGCAAACAGCGTCGGATGCTGGCCAAGGGGTGTCGCGAGGTTTTCCAGAAACAGCGCATTTGGCGCGGCAAAGGTAAAGCGGACGGTCGTCTCATCGACCTTCTCGGCCACGACCGGCTTGCCCGCGACCTGCAATTGCGCCGGGGTGGCGCTATACAGATCCGTGTTCTTGACCACCTCCTCGATCGAGAACACCACGTCATCGGCGGTAAAGGGCTGACCGTCCGACCAGCGCATCCCCTGCCGCAGCTTGAAGGTGAATTGCGTGCCGTCCGGGCTGATTTCCCAGCTATCGGCGACATTGGGCAGCACTTCGGTGAAGTCCATGTTCCAGCGCACAAGGCCCTGATTGCCGACCAGCCGCAGGATGCCGTTATGGTCCGACGACCCCCGCAACCCGCGCCGGATCGAGCCGCCATAGGTCCCGACCTTTTCATGCGGTGTGACGACCAGCGGATTGACCGGAAGACGGTCATTCAGCGCGGGCAGACCGCCCGATTTGACCGCCTCGGCCAAAGATGGGGCTTCCTTGGCATTGGCGGCGAGCGCTTGCGGCGCAAAGGCGGCCAGCGCAAGCACGCTTCCCGACGCGGCCAGAAAGCCACGACGGCTCAGCCCGCCAAATGACGGATTGTGGTCCTGCATCCTCGTTCCCCTCCCTTGGGCAGTCCTGATTTCAGACCCGCCGTCGCAGCCAACCCCTCCCAAGGTCGTTTTCGCCACGCGGCGATTGCTACAACCGAATCGTTACCAGACAGCCCAAAAATTACAAGTATTGACAGATTGTGACAGCTTTCATAACGCTGATCCGATCTATCAAGTCATAAAAGAACCCGTTCGCAAAACACGATGCCTGCAGGGAATGACCCGATGACCGCGATGACGGGCCCTGACCATCGGCCCGAGGCGACCCGCTTCAGCGATATCATTTACGAGAAAATCGTCGGGATGATCGCGGATGGGCGGTTCCCCTTGAACGACCGTCTGCCCTCGGAACCGAATCTTGCGGTCATGCTTGGTGCGTCCCGTCCCGTGGTCCGCGAGGCGTTGGAGCGACTACGGCAGGACAACCTGATCGTTTCGCGCAAGGGTTCCGGTTCCTATGTCCGGCAACGGCCCGACAGCACCATGTTGCAGCAGGTTCCGGTCGGCTCATTGGCCGAAGTGCAGCGTTTTTTCGAGTTCCGCGCGGGGCTTGAGGGCGCAGCCGCCGAACTTGCCGCCCGCAACGCCACCGCACAGGACCGTCACCGCATCACCGAGGCTCTTGCGCGTCTTGAATCCGCCATGACCCGCGGCGATCTGGGGGCCGAAGAAGATCTGTCCCTGCATGATGCTATCGCCGAGGCCAGCGGAAATCCGTTTCACCTGCAGGTGCGCAATCTGTATCGTCCGCACCTGACCATCGGCCATTCCGTGACCCGCAGCCTGAGCCTGCGCCGGTCCCCGCCTCATGTCCGCGCCGTGCAGGACGAACATGCGGCGATTGTCGAGGCCATTCTGGCGCGGGATGAGTTGGCGGCGGGATCGGCGATGCGCGTCCACATCCTGAATGCCCGTAATCGCATGTTCAGTGGCGTCGACGATTGAAATGTCCCGCCTGTTTTGACGATATGGCGACGGCTTCACCGCCGGCCTGCAAAAGTTAAGGAACGATATGATCAACCCCGCCCGCTTCCGGCCAGAGACCCGCCAGCTTATCGACGTTCCGTTGGGGGTCGGGGAATCTCCGGTCTGGGATGACCGCGAGCAAGTCCTTTGGTTCGTTGATACACTCGGGCCTGCAGTATTCCGGCGCCACGAAGACGGCAGGCTGGACCGTTTCGATATGCCTGCCGCCGCAGGCAGTCTTGGGCTGTGCGAAAATGGACAGATTGTGGTCGGATTGCAGAACGGCGTCCATTTGATGGATCCGCGCGACGGCAGTCTGGCCCTGCTATGCAATCCGGACGGCGGTCGCGAGAACAGCCGCCTGAATGACGGCAAGATCGGCCCCGATGGCTGCTATTGGGTCGGCACCCGCGACGAGGCTGAGCCGCAGACCGGCAATGCCCGTCTGTACCGCGTGGCGCCCGACGGCAGTTTCACGCAAATCCTTGACGGGCTTCTGACCTCGAACGGTCTGGCATGGAGCCCGGACGGCCGCCGTATGTATCACTCCGACAGCAGCGGGCTTTTCGTCCAGGTCTTCGATTTCGACCCAGCGAAGGGCTTGATCGGCCCCGCTACGCGCCTGCATGACAACGCCCCCGACGAGGGCCGCCCCGACGGAGCCGCCATGGATGCCGAAGGTTGCTATTGGAGCGCAGGTGTCCGCTCGGGGCGGCTGAACCGCATGAATGCGGATGGCGAAATCTTCGAGATTTGGGACATGCCGCATAAAGGGTGCAGTATGCCCTGCTTTGGGGGGCCGGATTTGCGCAAGCTTTACGTCACTTGCCTGCAGATGCCGCGTCAGGATGGCAGTTATGAAGCGGGAACCCTGCTTGCCTTTGACGCACCAGTTGCTGGAGCCCCTGTCGCGCGATTCAAGCTGTAGCGCAACGATGACCTGACAATACCGGAACCAAGGAACGGATATGAGCAGTCCGCTAAACGGATAACCTGCTCAGTTCGGCCGCTGCCATTTCCGCAACTTTCGCGTTGATCGGTGCGGACATGCCTTCTTCAAGAAACCAGACGGCCGACAATCCGCACCACGCCAATATCCACTGCAACATGCGCTTGCGAGCAACTCCGGACATGCCTGTTACGATGTCCAACCGTCGCAGGAACAGACGCTGGTCAACTGCGACAGGTCGGGCTGGCCGGGCAAGGTCAGGGTTCAGGAAAATATTGGCGTAATCGAAGGCACGTTCTCCCCACAAACCTTTGGGGTCGATCGCCAGCCAACCGCGATCGCCAAAGTCCAGCACATTTCCGTGGTGGATATCGCCATGTAAAACAACAATGTCCTGCGGACCGACTAGTAGGTGACGCGCGGCATCCGCGCTGTCCCCAAGCATTCCGCCGCGGGATTTTGCGACCGGCCACAGATCCTGAAACCAGCGATCCAGCGACACCAGACCGTCGGGCGGCGCGGCCTTGCGGGCATGTAGCAACGCGACTGTGTCGCATATGATGCGGCAGGCATCGTCATCCTTTCCGGATCGCGCCATGGCCGAAAGCGATGTGCTGCATTCGGCCCGCTCGATCAACAGGGCTGGCCCCTTTCGGGCCAGAACCTTGGCCGCACCATTGCCGTTCCACCACGCCAAGGCTGCGCCTCCGCGACCTTCTTCAGCGGTGAGGGCAAGTTTCAACATGCATCGTACGTCGTTCTGGCGCACGGGCAGCAGGTGCGCGCTTGGCGACGTGATCGCATCACCATCAGGGATCAGGTGCCAGCGCTGCAAATAGGGATCGAACATGGCCCCATTGTAGCAAGAGATCAGCAGGGCTACACTGATTTCGCGGCGACATGACGCGATACCTCACGAAAGCACAGCGGCCCGCCGCCTTTCGAAAGGAAAACGTGATGGCTAAGAATACGATCTGCCTGTGGTTCGACAACGACGCCGAGGCTGCGGCCCGATTTTACGCCGAGACCTTTCCCGATAGCGCCGTTTCGGGGGTGCATCGCGCGCCAAGCGACTATCCCGGGGGCAAGAAAGGCGATGTGTTGACGGTGGATTTCACCGTCGCAGGCATCCCCTGCCTTGGCCTGAACGGCGGTCCGGTTTTCAAGCATAACGAGGCTTTTTCGTTCCAGATTTCGACCGAGGATCAGGCTGAAACGGATCGTTACTGGAATGCGATTGTCGGCCATGGCGGTCGGGAAAGCGAATGCGGTTGGTGCAAGGACAAATGGGGGATTTCGTGGCAGATCACCCCGCGTGTCCTGACCGAGGCATTGGCAAAAGGCGGTGCCGAGGCCAAGCGCGCTTTCGAGGCAATGATGGATATGAAAAAAATCGACGTCGCTGCCATTGAGGAAGCGCGACGCGGCTGAGCGGTTCGCACGACCTCAGGTCGGGCAGGACAGATCGGGCTCGGATTTCGACTTGCGGGCAAGGAAGTTGACAAAGGCCTTTACCCGCAGCGCGATCAAGCGATTGTCAGGATAGACGGCATGCAAGGGGACAACTCCGGCGCGCCAATCCGTCAGAACGCCCTCTAGTCGACCGGAGCGAAGCGCGTCTCCGACCACAAAGGCGGGAAGTTGGCAAATCCCGCCGTCATTCAGGGCGGCGACCATCAGCGCGGTGCCGTCGTTCAACTCCAGCCGCGGCAGGATCGGCACGGCCACGAGCTCGGGGCCTTGGGTCATGGTCCAGACCCGCCCACGCCTCAGCGGCGTGAAATGCAGCAGATCGTGGCCGACAAGATCGTTCGGCGTCAGGGGGCGACCGCGACGCGCCAGATATCCGGCACTCGCGCAGGTCAGTAATGCCGAGCCGCCCAACGCGCGGGTGATCAGGTTCGGACCGACGGCGATGGTGCCCCGAATGGCAAGGTCAAAACGGCCTTCGATCAGGTTGCGTTCGTCGTTCGACAGGTCCAGCTCGATCCGCATGCCGGGATGCAGCGCCAGAAACTGGGAAATCCACGGGACAAGAAAGCGATGGCAGAAATCCGGCGGTGCGGTCAGCCGCAACCGGCCTTCGGGCGCAGTATGCTCGGCCTTTGCCGCGCGTTCGGCCAGATCCACACGCTGACCCAGATCGGAAAGTTGCTCGCGGTAGACCTGTCCTGCGGGCGTGAGGCGCACGATTCTGGTCGAGCGATGCAGAAGACGAACACCCAGTCTTCGTTCCAGATCAGACACCTGCGCGCTGACTGTCGCACGGGACAGGCCCAGCCCTTCGGCAGCAAGGGTGAAGCTTTCCTGCTCGGCCACGGCCAGAAACGCGGCAATGCCGTAAAGGGGATCTACCGTCTTCATTAGGCCAACCATCAAGACAGTGTCGCGGGATCGGGCCGCTTTATCGACCAGCATCGCCAAGCTTATAGCGGCTTCACCTGAAAACAATCGTCTTGATGGAGAGACAAATGACCAGCTTTGACCAAGCCGCCTATTCTCCTACGGGGGCCGGAACAATGGCGATGGGTTTTGGCCCGCACCAGATCCGGATTCCGGCCACCCAGACCGGCGGACGACTGGGGGTGTTCGAATCCGAGCTTGCGCCCGGCGAGGGGCCGCCGATGCATGTCCATGACCGCGAGGACGAGTTCTTCCGCGTTCTCGAAGGCCGTTTCGCCTTTTGGTGCAATGGCGTACGCGTCGATCTTGACGCAGGCGGCCTGATCGTTGTGCCACGCGGATCGGTCCACCGCTTCATGAATATCGGTGAGACATCCGGTAGGGTCATGATCGTGGTCACCCCCGGCGGGTTTGAGGGATTCTTTGGCTCGGTCGAGGCGGAAAATCCGTCCACCCCGCAAGAGATCGACAGCCTCGCCGCGCGCTACCATCTACGCTTTACCCCTGCGCTGGCTGCCGCGATGGCGTGACTCCTGAACAGTCGCCCGCGCAGGACGCGCACTTCCCGTCAGGTGATCTGGCCAAGGAAATTCTGCAGCCGCTCGTTTCGGGGATTATCGAAGAACTCGGCAGGGGCGTTTTCCTCGACGATGACGCCCTTGTCCATGAAGATCACGCGGTCGGCGACGGCACGAGCAAAATCCATCTCGTGGGTGACACAAATCATAGTCATCCCCTCGCGGGCGAGGTCGATCATGGTGTCGAGCACCTCTTTGACCATCTCGGGGTCTAGCGCCGAGGTCGGCTCGTCAAACAGCATGATGCGCGGCTTCATGCACAAGGCCCGTGCGATGGCGACGCGCTGCTGCTGTCCGCCCGATAGTTGGGCGGGGTATTTCTCGGCCTGTTCAGGAATGCGGACGCGCTCAAGGAATTTCCGCGCCGTCGCTTCAGCTTCGGCCCGTGGAGTTTTGCGGGTCTTCATCGGGGCAAGGACACAGTTCTCCAGCACGGTCAGATGCGGGAACAGATTGAAGCTTTGAAAGACCATGCCGACATCCTGACGGACCTTGGCAACGTTGTCTCCGCCGGCGGTCAGTTCGACGCCGTCAACCGTGATGGTGCCGGACTGGATGGTTTCCAACTGGTTGATCGTGCGGATCAGCGTCGATTTTCCGGACCCCGACGGCCCGCAAATGACGATGCGCTCGCCGCGTGCCACGGTCAGGTTGATGTCCACCAGCGCGTGGAAGGCGCTGTAGAACTTGTTGACGCCGCGCATGATAATCGCGTGTTCAGACATGGTCCGGCTCCGGCAGGCTGGGCGCCCGACCATTTCGATCGGGCGGCAGGAGATCACTCGGCGGTTTTGACGAATTCGGGCAGCGGGCCGCCCAGCCATTTTTCATGGGTCTTGTCCAGCATGCCATCAGTTCTGGCCTGCGCGACAAAGGCGTTGATCTTTTCAAGCAGCGCGTCAGAACCCGGCGCGACCGCGATGCCCTGCACTTGGCTGGACAGATCGAACTTCTTGTCGAAACGATCGCCGGAAGCGGCATTGACCTGCGACATGACCACGTTCGAGGCCCCGATCAGTTTCACTTGTCCCGACATCAGCGCTTGAACCGCGCTGGCATCATCGTCGAAGCGGCGGATGTCGGCGTCAGTCGGCGCGACCTTGGTCACTCCGGTGTCTTGCGTCGAGGCGCGGGTGACCGCGATGCTTTGCCCCGAAAGCCCGGCCGCATCCGCAATCGCGGTCCCTTTGTCCCCATAAACCGCAATGCTGATACCGGCATAGGGCTTGGAGAAGTTCACTTTCTCGGCGCGTTCCTTGGTGATCCCCAGCGAGGCGACCAGAACGTCGACCTGCCCCGAAAGCAGATAGGGAATGCGGTTCGGGCCGGTCACCGGCACGATCTCGGCCTTGACGCCCAGAAACTCGCCAAGGGCTTTCGCGACATCGGCGTCATAGCCATCGGGCTTGCCTGCGACGTCCAGAATGCCGAAAGGCGGAAAGTCGACCAGCATACCGATCTTGACTGTACCGGCCGATTCAATCGCGGCCAGATCAGTGGCGAGCGTCGGTCCAGCGAGGCCTACGGCAAGTGCGCTGGCCGCAAGGGTCGCGAAAAGACGACGGTTCAGTTTCATGTTTTCCTCCTCCGTTGTTTGTCAGCGCGTGATTGCCCGGCGCATTCGGGTTTCCATGCGTCTGGCCAAGAGCGACAGCGGCCAGCACAGGATGAAATACAGGATCGCGACCGTGCCAAAAACCAGAAACGGCTTGAAGGTCGCATTGTTGACGATCTGTCCCGCACGCGTCAGTTCGGTGAAGCCAATGATCGACGCCAAAGACGTGCCCTTGATCAACTGGACCAGAAACCCGACCGTCGGCGCTGTCGCGATCCGCATCGCTTGTGGCAGAATGACATGCCGCATCCGGTCGGCATAGCTCAGGGACAACGCCGTTGCGGCCTCGGTCTGGCCCGAAGGCACGGATTCGATCGAGCCACGCCATATTTCGCCAAGATAGGCGCTGGCATGCAAGGTCAGAGCGACAGCGGCAGCGAGTAGCGGGTTGATCGGCAGGCCGACGACTGCCAGCCCGAAATAGACCAGAAACAGTTGCATCAGCAGCGGCGTGCCCTGAAACACCTGAATGAATCCGGCGGCACATCGGCGCAGGACGGTGATGTGCGAGGTCCGTGCCAAGGCAATCGTCAATCCGCCAAGCGCACCTCCGGCGAATGCGATGGCCGACAGGATCAGCGTCCAGCGCACGGCCATGACGATGAACCACACATCTGCGGATGAGAAAACCCGGATCATCCTAGCGGCTCGCCGGATACGAGAACACGGCGCGGCGTATCATCGCGAACACCGCCGAGAAACCCGCTGCAAGCAGAAAATACATCACCGTCAGCACCAGATAGACCTCGAAACTGGCGAAAGTCTTGGCGTTCAGATCCGCGCCCGCCGAGGCGAGGTCATTGGCCGAAATCACCGAGACGACGCTGGAGGTCAGCATGAGGTAGATGAACTGGCTGGTCAGGGCGGGGTAGATGTTGCGCAATGCCGGTTTCAACACGACATGGCGCAGAATCTGCAAAGGACTTAACGCCAGCGCCCTGCCGGCCTCGATCTGGCCTTGCGGGATGGACTCGATTCCGGCGCGGATGATCTCGGTGCCGTAAGCACCTACATTGATCACCAATGCGACCAATGCCGCAGTATTCGGTGACATCGAGATCCCGACCGCAGGCAAGCCGAAGAAGATGAAGAAAATCTGGATCAGGAAAGGGGTATTCCGGATCACCTCGACATAGATATCGACCAACCAGCGTAACAGACGGATGCCCGATGTCTTGGCGACCGCACCCGCCACAGAAACGATCAGCCCCAGAACCATCGCCATCAGCGACAGCCGCACAGTCAACCATGCCCCGTGCAGAAGAAGGTCGATATTTTCTAGTACCGGCTGGAAGTTGAAGTGATACATCTGCCCTCCCCTGCGGATGTCGCTCCTTCCTATTTAGAACGATCTAAGTCGCGATCTGAAATAAAGTCAATTAATTTGGACGCCGCTGCTTTCGCGTATTTTAAGCGCCGGAACCAGAATGCTGCGCTGGACCGGGACATCGGGATGGGCAAGGCGGCGGGCCAATAGCCCAGCCGCCGAGGCTCCGATCTGGTCAGGCCACATCGCTACGCTGGTTAAAGGCGGAAAGGTCAGTTGCGCCAAGGGCAGATCGTCCAGTCCGATCACAGCGATATCCTGACCCGGAACGCGCCCCGCGCGCCGCAGTCCTGCCATCAATCCGGCGGCAAGCACATCGTTGAAGCACAGAACTGCAGTAGGTCTGCTGGCGAGCTGCAACACCTTTTCAGCCGATTGAAAGGCCCCCTCCCAACTCAATTCGGCCTCGACGATCCCCCCGTCTTCGGCATCGGTCTGAGCCAAGGCGCGGGTAAAGCCCAGAAGACGCTCCTTGCGGGCTGAGGTGCGGGCAGTCACCGAAAGAAAGGCAACGCGGCGATGCCCCAATGCCACCAGATGTCTGACGGCAAGTCCCACGCCCTCGGCATAGTCGCCACCGGCGAAATCCGTCGCGTTCTCGCCTATCTCGCGAAGGGACTGGACGACGGGCAGATCCCAATGGTGCAACCGGTCGAGAAGCCCCGGGTCGGTGCCTTGGGCGGGACACAGGATGACCCCATCGACACCGTGGCCGCGAAAGCGGTGCAGGATCTCATCCTGCCGGAGTGGGTCGTCATGGCTATTGGCGAGCAATACGACACGATCCCCCTCGCCCATCACCTGCTCGACGCCCGAGAGAAACTCGGTAAAAAACGAGTTCACGAGGTTCGGTACCACCACTCCGATCGTGCGGCTGCTTTTGCTTCGCATTCGCGCTGCGCCTAGATCATGCACGTAGTCCAGATCGGCCATCACGCGTTCGACCTTCAGGCGGGTCTTTTCTGCAACCAGCGGCGACTTGCGCACGACCAGAGAGACGGTCGCGCGGGAAACACCCGCACCTTGGGCGACATCCTCGAGCGTGACCTTGCTGCGCATGCCGTTTCCCCCGACGTCATATCTCCAAAATACCGAAGATGACTTTTTTTGATAGGGTCGATCCCAGCAAGAGCGCACATCATTTCAATCAACTGCACAACATCGGGGCAAGTCTTGCCCCGATGTATTGTTGTTCACCCTGAGGGCGAAAAACTCCCGTCCTGGAACCGCTGGAACGGACGATCCGCACTTATCCGTGACCAAAGACCGACAAGATGTGGAATGGAAATCGACGGTCGCAGCTTGTAACCGAGCATTTCCGACCATGAGGCAGACACGTTTCGTTACAAATTTGGCGGCTTTGGAAATCATTGCTCACCACCAGACCAACACGCGAAACGTGGGCTTCCTATGTCGGTCACAACGGACATTCGAAGTGAGATGAGGAAAGGAACGATGCGCAGATCCGTAATCGCCGGACTGGTCGTGATGGCCTTGGCAATCATAGGGCTTGGCCTGCGGCACAGTGGTTTCGCCACCGGCAATGCGTCAACGCCCACCTATCTGACCGCACCTGTCACTCGCGGAGACGTCGAACTGACCGTCATGGCCGAAGGTCAGCTGAAACCAGAACATCTGGTGGCGGTCGGGGCGCAGGTCTCGGGGCGGATCACCTCGCTTGCGGTGAAACTGGGCCAGACCGTGAAAAAGGGCGATCTGATCGCCGAAATCGACTCGGTCACGCAGGAAAACGCCTTGCGGACCTCGAAAGCGTCGCTGGCGAATTACGAAGCGCAACGGGCCGAACGGCAGGCGGTTCTGGCACTGGCGGAAAAAACGATGGCCCGCCAACAGCTTCTGGTCAAAAATAAAACCATTTCCCGCAGCGACTATGACAGTGCCCAAGAGGAAGTCGCGGTCGCCAATGCCCAGATCGAGGCGCTGGATGCCCAGATCGCGGGTGCGCAAGTCGCCATCGAGACAGCCGAGGCCAATCTGGCCTATACCCGCATCACCGCCCCCAGCGACGGCACGGTTCTGGCCATCGTCAATCAGGCCGGACAGACCGTCAACGCGGTGCAATCCTCGCCGACAATCGTGGTGCTGGGGCAACTGGACCGGATGGGCGTCCATGCGCAGATATCCGAGGCCGATATCGCCAAGGTCGCGGCGGGCCAGAAGGTCCGCTTCCATCTGCTAGGCGACGGCAGCCGCATTTACGAATCCTTCCTGCAGGAAATTGCCCCCGCGCCCCAAAGCATCGTCAATGACAGCGCGATCGACCCCGACAGCACCTCGGACAGCACCAGCGAGGCGGTTTATTACATCGGCCTGATCCCCGTTGAAAACGCCGACGGTCATCTGCGCACCTATATGACGGCGCAGGTCAGCATCGTGCTGGGGGCAGCCGACCAGGTATTGACCATCCCGACGGCCGCATTGGGAACGCAGGGTCAGGACGGGTCGTATTCCGTTCGGGTACTGCAAGGCGACGGAACGTCCGTAACCCGTCAAGTGCAGATCGGCTTGAACGACAAGGTTGTGGCCGAAGTCCTGACCGGCCTTGCCGAAGGCGATCAGGTCATTACCGGCGAGGCTACGAACTCCACATCCAAATCCGGTCAAAACGGCGGCATGATGGGCCCGCCGCCGATGGGAGGTTAACCGATGAATCCGCTTATCACCCTGACCGGCATCACCCGCAGCTACCCCTCGGGCGAGGGAAGGTTGCAGGTCTTGCATGGCATCGACCTGTCCATCGCACAGGGCGAATTCGTCGCGATCATCGGCGCATCCGGCTCGGGAAAATCGACGCTGATGAATATCCTCGGCTGTCTGGATCGTCCCAGCGAAGGAAGCTATCTGCTGGACGGGCGCGAGGTTTCGGAACTGGAAAGCGGCGATCTGGCCGCCTTGCGCCGCGAGTTCTTCGGCTTCGTCTTCCAGCGCTATCACCTGCTGTCCGAAATGACCGCATTGGGAAACGTCGAGGTTCCCGCGGTTTATCGGGGTGTTCCCGCAGCCGCTCGGCGTGAGAAGGCTGCGGCACTTCTGGGCCGGTTGGGAATGGGAGAGCGTCTGGACCACCAACCCGGCAAACTCTCGGGCGGCCAGCAGCAACGGGTCTCGATCGCCCGTGCGCTGGTGAACGATGCGCGCGTCATCCTTGCCGATGAGCCGACCGGAGCCCTCGATAGCCGCAGCGGCGAAGAAGTCCTAACCATCCTGGAGGAACTGAACGCCGAGGGGCACACCGTCATCATCGTGACCCATGACCCCAAGGTTGCGGCGCGGGCCAATCGGGTGATTGAGATCGCCGATGGCAGGATCGTCTCGGATCAAGCGAAAGCCGAAGCCACGCGCGCCCCAATTCCCCATTCCGTCGCAAGCACCGGCGCGCCGGGGCTGGGAAGGTTGAGCGAGGCCTTGCGCATGGCACTACTGGCAATGCGGGCGCATAAATTGCGCAGCTTCCTGACGATGCTGGGGATCATCATCGGCATTGCCTCGGTCGTGTCGGTCGTCGCCTTGGGTGAGGGTTCACGCCAACAGGTTCTCAAGAACATATCTGGTCTTGGAACCAACACGCTGCAGATTTTTCCCGGCCAAAGCTTCGGCGACATGCGTTCGGGGCGGGTGACGACGCTGGTGCTAGAGGACGGAACCCAGCTTGCACGACAAACCTATGTCGCGTCCGTCAGCCCGACGGTTAGCAGCAGCCAGACCCTGCGCTATGGCGCGACCGAGGCCAGCGCCCAGATCAGCGGCGTCGGCGACCGCTATTTCGACGTGGCCGGTATCACTTTGACAGACGGGCGCGCCTTTGACGCCACCGACGTCGCCGGAATGAGCCAGGACGTCGTCATTGACGAGAACACCCATCAGGCACTGTTTCCGGACGAAGATCCGTTGGGCAAGATCTTCATGGCGGGCAAAGTGCCGTTGCGGGTGATCGGCGTCGCAGCCGCCCAAAGTCGCGGTCCGGGCGGCAGCACCAGCCTGACGGTCTATGCCCCTTATAGCACGGTGCAGACGCGCTATCTGGGTTCGACCAGTGTCAGCGGGCTTACGCTGCGCGTAGCCGATGACGTCGATATGTCGCTGGCGCAGCAGGCGGTCACCGATTTCCTGACCCAACGCCATGGCAGCAAGGATTTCTTCATCATCAACAATGACGAGATCCGTTCGACCATCACCAGCACCACCCAGACGATGACGATCCTGATTGCCGCCATCGCGGTGATCTCGCTGCTGGTCGGCGGAATCGGCGTGATGAACATCATGCTTGTTTCGGTCACGGAAAGGATCGGCGAAATCGGCTTGCGCATGGCGGTCGGAGCCCGGCGCTCGGACATTCGCGCGCAATTCCTGATCGAAGCCGTTCTGGTCTGTCTGATCGGAGGCGTCGCGGGCGTGCTGACAGCATTGGGCTTTGGGCAATTGTTCGCGCTGGTTGGCAGCAGTTTCCAGCCGATCTATTCGTCGACCTCGATTGCAGCGGCGATGCTCAGTTCTTGCAGCATCGGCTTGGTGTTCGGCTATCTGCCGGCGGTCAATGCCTCGCGGCTTGATCCGGTCGCGGCGCTCTCGGCCTGATCGGGACAGAAAAAGGGCGGCCGGAGATCCGATCGCCCTTTCTTGTGGAGAAAACCTCAGTTCATCCGGCGCGGTGCTGGTCCGAGGATCTCGACGATGCGTCCGTCCTTCTTGTTCACCAGGACCAGTTTGTCACGGACCACGCGGTACTCCTTGCCGTGCGGGGCATCGCCGATCCGGCTGTGCTGTCCGGGCTTATAGAGCTTGCCGTCGCGCCCGCTATCGCCAACCCTCAGCTGGTGCTGATCGCCATGTGGCGGAACCCGACGCGCCTGTTCGTGATGCCCGCGCTCGTCGGGCTTCGGACCGCGACGGGCCTCGTGCTGGTCGCCTGCCTCTGGTGGCGGGCCGCGACGCGCGTCATCCCGCCCTTCCTCGCGGGTGGGGCGTTTTTTGCCCTGTTCGCCATGGGGCGGCTTCGGGCATTTCTTGTGGTCCTTTTGGTCCGGCTGACATGCCGGTGGGGCGCCATCTGGCCGAGCCTCGGCCTGTGCGATCTGGGCGGCACCCATCGTTGTCACCGCGATTGCGGTCATCATCAGAAATCGACGCATCATTTCTGTCCTTGTATTTCTGCTCGTTCTCCGCGCCTGTCTGCGCGGTCGGGTCAGCACTAGGGACCGTCGATGTCGGGCTTAGGTCCGGCAGGTGACGAAACATCTCTGGCGGGGATGGATTTGTAACCGCGTGTTTCCAAGAAGGTCGCAGCAAAATATCGTCACAAATTTGGACAGCGCATTGCGGCGAATACGGCTAGAACAGGTGGCACAGTCCAAGGTGATGACGATGAAGCATATCCTGATCGTCGATGACGACCCCGAGATCCGCAACCTTTTACGCCGCTATCTCGAGGGGCAGGGTTTTCGTGTCTCGGTCGCTGCCGACCGCCGCGAATGCGAAGCCCGCGTGGCGGATTCTCGGCCCGACCTGATCGTGCTGGATGTCATGCTGCCGGATGGCTCGGGGCTTGATATCTGCCGCAGTCTGCACGAGCATCGTCCCGACCTTCGGATCATCCTGCTGACCGCGCTCAAGGAGGATGTCGACCGCATCGTCGGGTTGGAACTGGGCGCGGATGACTATCTGGGCAAACCCTTCAACCCGCGCGAACTGGTCGCCCGTATCAAGGCCGTGTTACGGCGCAGCGGTCCGGACGACGCCCCTGCCCCCGATACGCGAACCTATGTCTTTTCGGGCTTCAAGGTTGATCCGGGCCAGCGCCGCGTTCTGGCTGCCGATGGCCATGAGGTTGACCTGACCGGGGCCGAATTCGACCTGCTGCACGTCTTTCTTGAACGGCCCGGGCGGTTGCTGTCGCGAGACCAGTTGCTGGACCTGACGCAAGGCCGTGACCGTGATCCGTTGGACCGCTCGATCGACGTGCTGATGAGCCGGTTGCGTCGGAAACTGGCGGAAAAGGAAGCTGGCGCGATCTTTCGGACGGTGCGCAATGGCGGCTATCAGTTGTCGGTACCCGTGACGGCGGGAACGGGAACCTCCGACGCATGAATTCGCTTCGCACCCGCATTGCCGCCTTGCTGATCGCCGCCATCGTCGCGGTGGTGGTTCTGGCCACCTTCACCGCGACAAGGGTGATGCAACCACCTTCTCCGCAAGCCACAATGGAGCCGGTAGCGTGGCAGATCCATCTGACAATGACGCTGCTTGGCCATGGCGCGGGGCCTTCGCCAGATTTGCGATCCGCGCCCGCAGAGGGACTGGCCGACACGCGGATGACCGATTTTCTGCGCCATGCGCTGGCCCGGACCGGCGAGCCACTTGAGGCAATCGTGACGCATGAAACCGGAGTCGCAGCCCTGACCGCGTCGATTCCGGTCGCCGATCAGGGGTGGCTGATCCTACCTATTCCCGATCTTTCTCCGCCGCCTGGCCAATGGAAGGTGCTGGCTGTCTGGCTGTCGCTGATGGGATTGGGCAGCGCAGCAATCGCGATCCATGCCGCGCAAAGACTGACCCGCCCCCTCCAACTTATCGAAGATGCGGTCGACAAGATCGGACCGGACGGCAAGATGGCCCCGCTTCCCGAAACAGGTCCGGCCGAGGTCAGGGCCGCCGCCCGTGCCCTGAACCGGCTGTCGGGTCAGCTTGGCCGCGCGATGGAAAGCCGGATGAGATTGGTGGCAGCCGCTGGCCATGATCTGCGCACGCCGATGACGCGGATGCGTTTGCGCGCCGAGTTCATTGCGGACGACGAGGAGCGCGAAAAATGGCTATCGGACCTGCAAGAGCTTGACATGATTGCCGACAGCGCCATCCGCTTGGTGCGCGAGGAGGTCGGTCCGGATGGTCTCCAACCGCTGCGGCTGGATCGACTTCTGACCGAGATTGCCGACGAATTGCGGGCGCTGGGACAAAAGGTCGATCTGAGTCCCCTGCCTGTCGCCACGATCATGGCCGGACCGATTGCGATCAAGCGCGCATTGCGTAACCTGATCTCGAATGCCGCGACCCATGGCAAGGGGGCGGAGGTTTCGCTGGCCGCCAAAGGAAAAAACGCGGTCATCCGGATCCTCGACAGTGGCCCGGGTGTACCCGAAGAGCTGCTGTCACAGGTGTTCGAGCCGTTTTTCCGTGTTGATCAGGCCCGCCGGAAATCCGTCCCCGGCGCGGGGCTTGGACTGGCCATCGCGCGCGAGATCATCGAACGGCATCAGGGCAGTATCACCATCCGCAACCACGTTCCGCACGGGCTGGAGCAGGTTTGTACCCTGCCCTTGCCCGCGCTTCGCGGCTAGATCAGATCGTACTTTACAAGAATGGCCCGGATGCTTTCGTCTTGTGCGGGATCGGGCAGCAAGGCGGGTTGGCGGCTGGCGCCGACCGAACTGTCCATTAGAAACAGCGCGCGTTTGACCAAGGCAGGCGGATACCCCAATCCGTAAAGATCCTTGCGGAAATCCCCGAAAATCCTCTGTTGGTTGGCCGCCTCGGCCTGATCTCCGGCGTTGAAGGCGCGGATGATGCCTGCAAGCACCTCGGGCATGACATTCCCCAAACCCGAGATACACCCCGCCGCGCCGTTTTGCAGTGACCAATGCACCAGATGATCCGGACCGGAATAGACCGCAAATCCGTCGACCGCACGGCCGACAGCCAGATAGGCCTCTAGCGTGTCCTGCGCCCCGCCCGAGTCCTTGATGCCCGCGATATTGCTATGTGCGGCCAGCAGACGCGCGGTTTCGGGTTCGATATGGTTCTGGGTGCGGGCCGGAATGTCGTAAAGATAGACCGGCGTTTCAACCGCATCCGCAACCGACGAGAAGTGCCGCACCATCCCGTCTTGGGTACATGCGATGAAAAAAGGCGTGATCACGGCGATGCCATCGACGCCAATCCGGTCGAATTCGCGCGCGAGTTTGATTGTCTCGAAGGTCGCGGGCATTCCGGCATTGACGATGACCCGCGCGCGGCCTGCGACCTCGTCAACGACCGCATCGGTCAGGGCGACTTTTTCTTCGAATGTGAGTGCCGTGAAATCCCCGTTGGTTCCGGCGCACATGATGTTGTTGCCCGCTTCGACCTGACGGCGCACCTGAGCGCGGGTTGCGTCGAAATTGATCGTCTCGTCGTCGTTGAAACAGGTGACAAGCGCGACAAAGGCTTCCTTGGACATGCGGGGCTCCGGGAAAAAAGGCGCGGCGGATTGGCTCCGCCGCGCAAGGGGAAGGGAGAGATCAGGCGCTTACTTCAGCCCGATATGCGACAGTTGCAGTTGACCGTTCGTCGCGATGGTGGGTTTGAAGTCAAGGCGCTCGCCGACGCGGCTGTAGCTGACCATGTGGAACAGCGGGATGTCTGCGACCACATCGTCATGGACATAGGCGGCAAGCTCGGACCACAGCTTGGCACGGTCGTCGCCGGTCGCTGCCGAGGCACGTGTGATCAGGTCGTCCACCTTGGGATCAGAGATCCCCGACTGGCGGCCGTCGCTGGCATATTTGAAATACATGGTGAAAACAGGGTCGCCCTTGTTGTTGTCATGCATCGCCGCCAGCATGTAGACGCCCTGATCGGTCGGATAGGGTTTCGAGTAGTATTTCTCGTGCTCGGCAACTTCGTGGAATTCCAGCTTCACGTTGAAGCCGACATCGGTCAGCATCTGCTGGATCGCCTCCATCACCTCGGTGACTTTGGGGAAGTTGGCGGTGCGGGCGATCAGCTTGATCTCGGTATCGACGGGGACACCGTCGGCCTTGGCCTCGGCCAGCAGTTTTTTCGCGCCTTCAGGATCGAAGGCCGGAACCTTGATATCGGGGTTCCAGCCAGCTGTGGTCGGCGGGAACAGCGCAACGGCAAGCTCGGTTCCGTCCGGCAGAAGGGTGCCGATGAATGCCTGACGGTCAATCGCCATGTTCAGCGCCTTGCGCACGCGCAAATCGCTGACCGGCGCGACCGAGCTGTCCAGGCGGATGTAAACGGTTTCCGAGTCGAGATAGGTGAAATCGGTCGCCGGATTATTCGCATCCTCGCGCGCGATCGAGGGCGCAAGGTCGGCCTCTCCAGTGGCGACCATCGCGGCGCGAACCGATGGATCGGTGCGGAACAGATAGGTCGCCGAAGTGACCTTGGGCTGTTCGCCCCAGTAGTCATCGCGGCGGGTCAGGACAATCTGCTGGCCGGGTGTCCAATCCGTCAGGGCGTAGGGGCCGGTGCCGACGGGGTTGCGGGTAAACTCGATCGGCGTTTCCTCGGGGACGATGGTGATCAGGGACAGCAAAAGCGGCAGGATCGGCTGGACCGGATCGGCTGCGAAATCAATCGTCTGATCGTCAACGACATTCGCGTTGACCTTCATGCCGCCAAAGTAACGCTGGGATTCACAGGTGATCTTGTCGCTCATCGCGCGATCGAACGAGTGCTTCACATCCTTGGCGTCAAAGGTCGTCCCATCCGAGAACTTGACACCCTGCCGCAACTTGAAGCGCCACGACCCGTCGGGCTGCTGGCTCCAGCTTTCGGCCAGACGTGGCATCAGGCCCTGCCCACTGCGCGTATCATATTCGGTCAGCGTCTCGTTCACGTTCTCAAGGATCACCCGACCGATGTTCGAGCGGGTGGCCATGCAGGGCTCAAGCAGGTCCAGATCCTCGCTAAGCACGATCTTGATATCGGTATCGGCAGCAAATGCGGGCGCGGCAAAGCCGCCAAGCCCGACAGCCAGCACAACAGCGCCAAATCTCAGAACATCCTTCATCTTCTGTCCTCCCCACAGGTGATGAGAAACGGGCGCCGCTATCCGGCCTATTCCAGCCCGCCTTGTCAGGAATCGGCCATCAGCCGCCTCCGTGGACCGCTCCCCCGGCCACACGTCGTGAGGATGACTTCCATGCCATCAAGTTGTCAATGAAAGTTTTTAAAAGCATCCGAGTTATCCGCATATTGGAAGATATACTCCTTGATTTATTGGATTAACTGGCGAAATCCGGCGCTGTACACCGATAAAATTCTCGTTCCATCAACTTGACAACTGAGTTTTCCTGCGGCGATTGTCAGCGCGGCGCAACCATTGTCAGCGAAGGAGGGGCAGCATGACACCGACAGAGATCGCAACGGCGATGACCGGCAGGCTGACCGCCGTCTCGCAACAGCGGATCGAGGCGTTTCTTCCCTCGCCCAAGATACAGAACCACGCGGCCTTCCTGCATCTTTTGCCCGACGGCGCCCTGATCTGCGCATGGTTTGGCGGCACATTGGAAGGAAAATCCGATATCTCGATCCATGCCTCGATCTTGTCGCATGAAGCGGACAGTTGGGGTCCGGCACAACAGCTCAGCGACGATCCCGACCATTCCGAGCAGAATCCGGTGATCTTTGCCGCGCCGGACGAGGGCTTATGGTTGTTCCACACATCGCAACCCAGCGGAAATCAGGATGAGTGCCGCATCCGCATGGTCGCCCTGACCCGAGATCCGCTTGATCCGCTGCGCCTTTCGACCGGGGAAAGCCGCTATCTGGACGATCTTCCTCGTGGCTGCTTCGTTCGCGGACAGGTGACATTGCGCGGCGATGGCGCGTGGCTGCTGCCCATTTTTCGCTGCGTGTCCAGACCGGGCCAGAAATGGAACGGCAGCCATGATGTGGCCGCGGTCGGAGTCTCGCAGGACGGAGGCAAAAGCTGGACCTTGAACGAAGTTCCTGCTTCGATTGGGTCCGTGCATATGAGTCCCGTCGCGGGCAAAAATGGCGTCGTACCTGCCTATTACCGCCGCAGGCAAGCCGACGCGGTGCATGTGAGCCTGTCGCAGGACCAAGGCGCAAGCTGGGACGCGCCCCGTCCGACCGATCTGCCCAACAACAACTCGTCGATTGCGGCGATCCGCATGGCGGACGGGCGCATTGCGGTGATCTGCAATCTCGCCTCGGCCCAAAGTTCGACGGATAGACGGGCGTCGCTTTATGACGAGTTGGGTGAAGATGACGACCGCCCCGACGCTGATCCGACGGGCGGCTGTACTCCGATCTGGGGCGTTCCCCGCTCGCCGGTCGCCGTGTGCATTTCCGATGATGGCCTGCATTTTCCGATCAGGATCGTCATCGAGGACGGGCCAGGAACCTGTACATCGAACGACTCGACGGACGGGCGAAACAAGGAAATGTCCTATCCGTGGCTGTTGGAAGGTCCGGATGGCAGCCTGCACATTGCCTATACCTATCATCGCCGCGCGATCAAATATGTCCGGCTTGCACCGGGTTGGGTAGCGACCAGTTGAATGGACGAAAAAATGAGCGATATCATTGGAATAACGATGGGCGATCCCGCCGGAGTCGGGCCGGAGATCAGCGTCAGGGCACTGGCCGAGATGTCACCTGCGGATCGCGACCGGACGTTGATCTACGGCAATCTCGCGACACTTGAGGCGGCTCGCGCCGTGAGCGGCTTGGACATCGACCTGACTGGTCGCGTGGTCGATCTGCCGGTCGAGAACGCGCCTTTGCCATGGGGCAAGTTGTCCGCCGTCGCGGGCGATGCGGCATTTCGCTTTATCGAACGGGCCGTGCGGGACGCGCAGTCCGGCAAGATCGGCTGCATCGTCACCGCGCCGATCAACAAAGAGGCGCTCAATCTTGCCGGCCACCACTACGATGGCCACACGGGTATGCTGCGTAGCCTGACCGGATCGAAAGCGGCCTATATGCTGCTGGCCTCGGAACGGCTGAAGGTCATCCATGTTTCAACCCATGTCTCGTTGCTCGAGGCGATCCGGCGTGCCACGACCGAGCGTGTCTTGGCCACGATCCGCGCCGGAAACGCGCATCTTAAGCGTATCGGGTTCGAGAATCCGCGCATCGCGGTTGCCGGCATCAACCCGCATTGCGGCGAGAACGGCCTGTTCGGAACCGAGGATGATGACCAGATCGGCCCTGCCGTCGCGGCCGCCCAGGCAGAAGGCATCAACGTGCAGGGACCGATTTCGGCCGATACGGTGTTCCATCGCGCTTTTTCGGGGGCGTTCGATCTGGTGGTCGCGCAATATCACGATCAGGGGCACATCCCGATCAAGCTGGTGGCATTCGACACAGCCGTCAACGTCTCGGTCGAGCTGCCGATAGATCGCACCTCGGTGGATCACGGCACGGCCTTCGATATTGCGGGCAAAGGTGTGGTGAACCACGGCAACATGAACTCCGCCATCGCCTATGCCCGCAAGCTTGTTGCGGGCAAACGGTAAGCCTCTGAGTATCGAAAGGAAGTCCCGCATGGCTTTAGCGCGCAACATCACGCTGCACTTACCGAAACGGCTGGAGATCGGTGCGGGTGCGGTCCGCAGGGTCGGTGAATGGGGCAACGAGGCCGAACGCATTCTGGTCCTTGCCTCGCCCCATACCGCAGGTTTCGTTGAAAAACTGGCTTTGCGTGGAGAGGTCGAGATATTCGACGCCATCCCCGGCGAGCCGGACATCCCGTGCCTTGATGCCGCGCTGACCGCCGCCCGCAAAGTCCGGCCCGATCTGGTCATCGGCCTTGGCGGCGGTTCGGTCATGGATCTGGCCAAGCTGGTCGCTGCGATGTGGGATAGCGATCAGACGCTGGCCGATGTCGCCGGCCCGAACCGCGTCGCAGGAAGACGAAGCCGTCTGGCGCAGGTCGCCACGACCGCAGGAACCGGCTCGGAAGCAGGCATTCGTGCCCTGATCACCGATCCTGTCGCAGGCAATAAGATCGCCGTTGAAAGCCCGTACCTGATCGCCGATCTGGCTGTTCTGGACCCCGAGCTGACCTTCAGCGTGCCCTCGGCGGTGACTGCGGCCACAGGGATCGACGCGATGGCGCATTGCGTCGAGGCCTTTACCAACAAGAACGCGCATCCGGTCATCGATGGTTATGCCCGCATGGGTATTGATCTGGTCGGGCGCTACCTTGCCCGCGCGGTTCGCGATGGCGCGGATACCGAGGCGCGTGAAGGGATGATGCTGGCATCGTTCTACGGCGGCATTTGCCTTGGTCCGGTCAACACAGCCGCCGGACATGCGTTGGCCTATCCATTGGGGACGTTGCTGCACCTGCCCCACGGCCTCGCCAACGCCATCATCTTTCCGCATGTTCTGGCCTTCAACCAATGTGCCGCGACCGGAAAAACCGCCGAGGTCGCCGCCGCTTTGGGTCTTGGCAGCGGTGACTTGTTGCAGCAGGCATATCGTTTCTGCGCCGATCTTGGCGTCGAGATGCGACTATCCGCCCATGGCGCGACGGATGATCAACTTCCCCGTTTCGCCTCGGATTCCCACACCATCCGTCGTCTGATGGACAACAATCCTCGTGACATGGGTGTCGAGGATATCTTGTCGATCTACCGCGCAGCCTTCTGATCAGGCCTCGTCCGGCTCGGGCTTGCGGCGTTCGAACAACCGTTCACGCGAGCCGGACAAATGCTCATACATCAGGCGCTGCGCCAGATCGGCCTCGCCATCGCGGATCGCGTTGAAAATGCGGGCGTGTTCGTCGAAAACGCGCACCAGTCCAGTGCTTTCGCGTTTGACCGACGCGCCATGGAACCGCATTCCGGTCGCGATGTGCTCCTTCAAGGCCTCCATCGCGGTCGAGAAATAGCTGTTCTCGCTGGCCCGCGCGATCGCGAGATGGAACTGGAAATCGGCATCCTCGCGATGCGATTGCCTGTTCGTCGCATCCCGCATCAATTCCAGCGCCGAGGCAATGGCGCCAAGCGAGATCTCGTCATGGCGTTCGGCGGCGCAGGCGGCGGCGGCTGGCTCCATCGTCAGGCGGAATTCATAGCAATTGAGCAGGTCCGCAACATTCTCCAACTGGCCGAAGCCCAATGGTTGCTTCAATCCGACCGAGCGCACGAAGCTGCCTGCCCCCCGACGCGAGTAGATCAGCCCTTGCTCGCGCAACCGGCGCAGGGCCTCGCGAACGATAGGGCGCGAAACCTCGAATTCGGCGGCAAGATCATGCTCGGTCGGCAGCCGTTCATCCGGCGCGAATGCGCCCGATTTGATCGCGCGGTGAACCTTGTCAAAAACGATATCGGCAAGGCTGCGTCGCGCCACGGGCTTTTCGAATGCCATCAATTGCCCTTTCCGATCATCGCCGCAAGCTTCACCAAGCTGTCCTTGTCGCCGAAGCCGCCCGATTTTGTCACCACGGTCAAGCCACCGGCATCCGAGGCAACCAGTCCGGGCAAACACTCGCCCCTGACTGTCAGGAAAGGAATCGCGCATTCGCGTAATATCGCTTCGGCCGTCGCGCCCCCTGTCAAAAGCGCCGTGCCGGTACCGGCCTTCACCAGATGGGCGACAGCCTTTGCAAACCTTGCGCCGACAATCTTGCCCGGTTCGGCGCGCGCAGCGGGCAAAAGCTGGATCAGCAAGCGATGCGCTTCGGGAATTGGGCATGGGACTTCGCCATTAGGCGCGGCGACATGCAGAAATCCCTGCCCCTCCGCAAGACGCTCCGCCTGTGCCAGCGTGATCGGATCGCGGGAGCCGATGACAAAAATCGCATCCGGCCCCGGAAGGGTCGCATACACACTTTCCGGACGTCCCGTCATCTGTATCGCCAGAGCCTCGGCAAGACCTCGGGCCCCGATCAGCAGATCGGCATCGCTTTTGCGCAACGCATCGTGCATCTGATCGGTGGTCGAAATGTCCGGAATGGATGCGGCCTCGGAAAACTTCCCAAGGCTTGCGGTGACAGGAATAGGCTCAGCCACACCAAATCCGGTCACGCGGCCGTCCGCCACGATCCGGCCAAATTCAGGAATTGCCGGAGCCATCAGCGCATGATGGAACGGAATTTCTGCCAACTCGGCGGCAATGTTGCCCTTGAGGCGGCTATCAACCTTCTTGAAAATTCGCACCTCGGGCAATGCCGCCATGGTCTTGCGCACGGCCAGGGCCGCATCGCGCTGCGGAATTTCGCGACTACAGGTCGTTACCGCGATCACATCCGGTTTGGTTGCGAGGGCATGTACAATTTGCTCCGGCCCAAGCGCGACGACAACCGAAAGGCCCCGTCCCGCAAAAGGCGCAGCCGAGTCCAGCGCTCCGGTCAGATCATCGGCGATAATGGCAAGCGACGGTTTGGTCATTGCGATGTCGCGTTTTCGCGATCAATGAATCTGCGCATGAACTTCCGGCCTCTGTTACTGGTATGTCACTTTGGGGGCCGCGTAAAAAGTTGTCAAATATGAGTTAACCAACGGCGGGCTCAAATCCAAAAATTCAGATGATTAGTTGGAACAATGACGAAAAATAAACGGCAATTATTCTTTACAACATCAGAGATCAGAAACCCGCTTGATCCTGCGGCAATGACGCAAACAGCGCAGGCCCGGCCTGTGCCAACATTTGGGCAACAGTCCAATTGTTTTTGTCGGATACAGGCTATTCATACCTTATGTTTTTTGTAAGTAGGCTGGAATACCCATCCGCGCAGGCCAGAACGTCAGGCGCGGTAAGAAAACGGACAGTACCTATGCGATCCAGACATATTTTCGCCATGCTTCTTGGCACCACCACCTTTGCCAGCGGCGCTTATGCGCAGGACGCGGTTCAACTGGACGCCATCGTGCTCGAGGCTGAAAGCGACGAAACCCTGCTGCAGAACGGCTACATCGCCGAATCCGGCCGTCAGGCCATGCGCGTCGACACGCCGATCGCGAAACTGCCGCAAGCCGTGACGGTTATCACGCAGGACCAGTTGCAGGATCAGGCGCCCCGCACGATGCTTGAGGCATTGAACTACACCGCGTCGGCAACCCCGGGCAATTTTGGCTTCGACAGCCGTTATGACTCGTTCTATCTGCGCGGCTTCCCGGCCTACCAGACCGGCGTGTTCCGCGATGGCCTGCGCAGCTTCAACGGCTCGTCGGCATGGTATCGCAACGACCCTTATACACTGGAAGGGATCGCGGTCCTGAAGGGTCCGGCCTCGTCGATGTTCGGCGTCAGCACTCCGGGCGGCATTGTGAACCTTGTCAGCAAGCGCCCCAAGGACACACCGTATAACGAGACACGCCTCAGCTTTGGCAGCCATTCCCGCGCGGAAGCGGCGGTTGACTTCACCGGCCCGCTCGATGCCGAGGGGGATACCCTGTATCGGTTCATTGCGCTGGCCCGTGATGCAGACACCCATATCGACGGCTATGCCGATGACCGCATCCTGATCGCGCCCTCGGTCAGTTTCCGTCTGGCTGACGACCAACGCCTGCTGCTTTCCGCCGAATATGCGAAAGACAGCACCGGTGCAGTCGCCTACATGCATTTCGACGACATCACCAACCCGCAGGTGACCGACGAACCGGCAGGCGATCCGGACTACAACAACTTCGACCAAGAGCAATTCCGGATCGGCTACGAGTATTCGTGGGATATCGCCGAGGACACCCAACTGCGCCAAAGCTATCGCTGGACCAAGGTCCGCACCGATATGCATTACGCCACGCGCTACGGCCTCTATCCCGACCTCGCGCCCGGTTATTGGAGCCGCTACCACGAGACCGCCAAATCGCACGTGCTGGACCTGATGGTCGAACACAAGATGACGACCGGCAGCTTCAATCACACATTCGCACTTGGTGCTGACTACACGCGCGGCGAATACACTGCCGATTACGGCGGAACCGGCGACGGGCAAGCGGCAAACGATGCGATGGACGTGCCATTTTATGGTTCGCGCAAGCAAACCCAGAAGGGCATCTACTTTGCCGACCAGATCGAGCGTGACGCTTTGACGATCTCGGCTTCTGCCCGCTATGATTGGGTCGAGACGGATTATGCCGACGCGACATTCGGTACCAATATAGTCACCTCGGGCTCGCAAAAGGACGAGGCTTTCACAGGCCGTCTTGGTGCATCCTACGAGTTTACGAATGGCGTGACGCCCTATGCCAACATCGCGAGTTCATTCGCGCCGAACGTCGCACAGGTGTTTGACGACGCCTCGGACCCGACTGGTGGTCCCGCCGAGCCGACCGAAGCGATCCAGAAGGAGATCGGCGTCAAGTATGCGCTGCCAGATCAGCGCACGGTGATCACCGCCGCGATTTTCGACATCCATCAGGACAACGGCACCGTGCTTGCGGTTGGCGATGACGGCCGGAACCGTGGCCTGCAATACGATCTGACTTCGCGCGGTTTTGAACTGGAAGCGATGAGCAACCTTGAAAACGGTGTCAGCCTGATCGCCTCGTACGCGCATATGAAGGTCGAGATCAACGATGGCGCCCCCGGCACCGAAGGCAATGAACTGTCCGGCGTTCCTGACGACACCCTGTCGCTGTTCGTTAAATACCAGCCGCAGACCGGTCCGCTGGAGAATGTCGGCCTGATGGCCGGAATGCGTTACATCGGCAAAAGCTACGGCAACGACGCGAACACGCTGCGCAACGCCAGCCGGACCTTCTTTGATCTGGGCGCGACCTATGACTTCGCGGCCTTCGGCTACGCCGGCACCGAGCTTCAGTTGAACGTGCGCAACCTGTTCGACCGCGAAGCCCAGACCTGCACCGGAGACTGGTGCTATGCCGACGAGCCGCGCATGATCGACCTGAGCCTGTCGCGTCGCTTCTGATATGACACCGGTCATCCGCCGCCATGCGTTGCCAATTGCCTTGGCATCGCTTGGCGGGCTTTACATCACGCAAAGCGTTCTGGGCGGGTTCATCTGGTCCGCCCTCCCTGCTGTCATGCGGCAGCAGGGCATGGCGCTGGACCAACTTGGCTTCCTGTCCCTTCTCGTTCTGCCTTGGGCGCTGAAGTTTCTGTGGAGCCCGTGGATCGAACGCTGGCGCAGGCCGCATTCCCAAGCAGCCCGCACCAAGGCCGTCATCGCGGTCGGGGGCGGGTTCATTCTGTTCGCCACGGTGCTGCTGGCCCTGCGTGGGGACATGCCCCTTCCGATGCTGATCGCCGCGCTGTTTGTCATCGCGACGGCAACTGCCACCGTAGACATCGCCTGTGATGGTCACGCAGTAGAGGCTTTCCCCACCCGCGCCTATGGCTGGGCCAATATGGTGCAGGTCGGCGGGGCATATATCGGCGCGGCGCTTGGCGGAGGTCTGGTGTTGATCGCCATCGACCGCCTCGGCTGGCAGGCGGGAATGGCCGTCCTGATCGGCCTATGCCTGTTAGGCACACTGCCATTCCTGCTGCTACGCCAGCCCAAGCCTCTGGGGCCGCCCGCGCCTGCCGGAGCCAGCTTGCGCGCGGCACTCATGCGGCCAGACTTGCGTCGCGGGCTGCTGATTACGGCCCTGTTCGTTGCGGCGATGAAATCCTGCATGGGGTTCTTCGGCCCGTTTCTGGTCGATTACGGGTTCTCTCTGACCGAGGTCGGGCTTTACAGCGCCTCGGGCAGTCTCGTCGTGGGCCTGCTTGGAGCAGTCCTGGGTGGAATTGTCGTCGCCCGCCTGGGTACGCTGCCCGTTCTGATGATTGCGCTGATCGGACAGGCCTGCGTTCTGGCTTATTGCTTGGCAGTCGCGGCGGGTTGGGGATTGCCGCTGCAGCCCTTGGCCATCCTGACCCAGATCGGTTCGAATGCGTGGCTGGCTTTCGGATTCGTCGCGCTTTATGCCCGCTTCATGCAATGGTCCGATCCCGGACAAGCTGGCGTTGATTTCACCATCTTCCAATGCACCGACGCCCTTATCGGCATGTTGCTTGGACTTGTTGGTGGCCAGATCGCCCAGCATTTCGGTTATTCCGCGTTGTTCGGCGTCGCGCTGGTATGCTCGATCATCTGCGGTGTCGGGATCCTGCTTGGTTGGGAAACACCCTCCGAGAATCGCGTGACCGGATAAAGACCGGCGGAGGTCGCCTTTTTCTCAGCGATCCAGACGTTCAGGCCATCTCCAGTTCGCGGTTCGCCTTGCGGGCCGCAACCATGTTCACCTTGCGATAGGCCTGTACGCCGCTGACCTCGCGGCCGACCCATGCTGGCAAAGGCACGGGATAGTTGAGGCTGGGAAGTTCGACCTCGGCAATGGTAATACCGGCCAGAAGGCCATGATATACATCGACCGTCCATGTCAGTTCACCCGCCGGAATGTGATAGCGGGTTTTCTCGACGACTTCGTCGCCACATAGCCGAAGCATCTCCTGCGCATCGGCAAGCGGAACAGGATATTCGAATTCGTCACGGACGATGCCGTGGCGGGGGCCTTTTACGGTCAGGATGGCCTGATCGTCCTGAATGCGGACACGGACCTTGCGCCCCTCGGTCGTCGATATAAGGCCGTCGTGCAACTCCTGCTGATGCGAAACGCCAGCTTGCCAGCCGCTATTCGCAACCAGAAATTTCCGTTCTATTTCCTTCGCCAAGGCGAGCTCCGGCTGTTGGACAAGGCTTGGTTCGGAATAGGCTGCACGATTAGTATGATAAACAGACAAAACGCGATTGCATAGCTGCTATGCGCCACATTGCGTCATGCCGCAACCGGAATCGTGACTTCATGAAACTACCGCTTGCGGTGCGTCGGATCAGGTGACATCATGACGTCACTTTTTGCCAAGGTGAGACATGCCGAAAGCCAAGAAATCCGGGGCCGGAGAAGCAAAGGAAAGCAAGACCAACACCTCGCTTCGGCTTGAGCGCAAGACGCTCAAGGCGCTGAAGGTCAGGGCGATTGAAGAAGACACCAGTGTCCAGAAGATCATCGAGAAGCTGATCGAGGGCTATCTCAAGAAGGCGGCGAAACGAGAATCGTGACCACTACTGCAAGCGAGATCCTTATTCTGGATGGAGAACCGGTCAAAGCGGGACGTGTCGGGAAGCTGACAGCAGACCTTGGCAGCGAAGCCGACTCCGTTCCATTCACCCTGCTGGATTGCCATGACGGGTCGATCCGGCAGACCGGACAGGTGCTGATCGAAGCCGGACCGAAATTGATGCTGTACCGCAACAATGAGGTTCTGACGCAGTCTGCAAAGCGGGCGGGCGACTTTGTCGCCGATCTGGCCGAGGGGCCGGTGAAAAGCGCGCTGAACGAGACATCGCCGCTGCGCTGCCTGTTGCCGGTGGGTTCCGGTACGCTGAGCCGCTCGCAGATCGCGCTGCTAGATAAGGAAGGCAAGACACACGCCCGCGCCGATTTGGTGGTCCTGCATCCGGCTGGTCAGGATCGAGCGGTAACGCTGGCGTCACTGCACGGGCTGCGCGGCTACGGCAAATCCTTTGCAGCCCTATCGGCGCATCTGCGGGGCGCTGGCACGGCGGATCATGCTATTCCGGATCTGGTCGGGATGCTGTTTCCCGAGCATAAACCCTATGATCCCAAGCCTGAAACCGCCATGACGCCAGAGCAGACAGCCTATGACGCGGCAAATGACATCATCCGGACCTATCTGACCGTCGCGCGCCAGAACGAAGGCGGGATCATAGCCGATCTCGACAGCGAGTTTCTGCATGATTACCGCGTGGCACTGCGCAAGATGCGCTCGGTCGTCAGCCTATTCCGTGATGTCTACGACGAGGCGCAGACTGCGGCGCTGAAACGCGACCTCTCGGACCTGATGGCTCCGACCGGCAGATTGCGCGATCTGGACGTCTATCTTCTGGAACGCGGAACCTATCGCGATCTGCTGCCCGAGGCGCTGCATGACGGGCTGGCCTTGATGTTCGACATCTTCAAACGCGAAAGGCGACGCGAGCACAGGAAGCTGGTCAAACGATTGCAGGATGCGGATTACGCCGCCCAGATCAAGGCACTGGAAAACCTGTTCCCCAACGAGGCAGGCCCTTCGCGCGGTCCTGATGCGGAACATCCGGCCTTCGATTATGCCTGCGGCCTGATCTGGAAACGCTATCGCAAGGTCTGCAAGATTGCGGCCGGAATCAACGACGACACACCGGATTCCGAGGTGCACGAGTTGCGGATCAACTGCAAGAAGCTGCGATACCTCATGGAATTGTTCGCGCCGCTGTTCCCGCGTGGGCGGCTGAAATCGCTGCTTTCTCCGTTGAAGGAACTGCAGGAAAATCTGGGGCTGTTCAACGATTACTCGGTCCAGCAGGTTGCTATGCAAGACTTCCTGATCCGCCACCCGTTGAAAGGACAGGACGGGCTGGCCATGGCGACAAGCATCGGGGCCTTGATCGCGATCCTGCACCAGCGTCAGATGCAAGAACGTGCCCGCGTGGTGTCCAGTTTCGAACATTTCGACAGTCCGGCCATCCGGCAGGAATTCGCCAATCTGTTCCGCAGGAAAGGAGCCTGATGTGAAGATTATCGCTTGTTACAGCAACAAGGGCGGCGTGGGCAAAACGGCGACTGCGGTGAATCTGGCCTACGCCTTTGCCAAGGCGGGCGCACGCGTCCTGCTTTGCGATCTTGATCCGCAAGGGGCGTCGGGTTTCTACTTCCGCATGAAGCCTTCGAAGCGGTTGCTGGACGAGGCGTTTTTCAAGGATGTCGAGCGTTTTGCCAAAGCCATCCGTGGTAGCGACTTCGATAATCTGGACATTCTGCCCGCGAACCTGACCTTCCGTGATTTCGACATTTACCTGTCACGGATGAAGCACGGCAATGCACGGTTGGGAAAATCGCTGAAAGGTGTCGCGAGCGATTACGACATCGTCCTGCTCGATTGCCCGCCGAATATCTCGATGCTGGCCGAGAACGTGTTTCAGGCCGCCGATCACATTATTGTCCCGGTGATTCCGACGACCCTTTCAGAGCGCACCTTCGAACAGCTTCTGGATTTCATCGACGAGCAGGCCAAGTCCGACAGGAAGAAGATCGTCGCCTTTTTCTCGATGGTGCAGAAGCAGAAAACCCTGCATGTCGAAACGATGGCGCGGATGCGCGACACCTATCCCGAACGCTTCATTTCCGCCGAGGTGCCATTCTCGACCGACATCGAGCGTATGGGGACGCATCGCGCCCCTGTCGCGACCTTCGCTGCCGCGCGTCCGTCAGCCAAAGCCTATGACGACGTTTATCGCGAGTTGAGGGAACACATGGACAAAGAGGGAAAATGACCGACCGACCGCTGGAAATCGAGCGCAAGTTCCTGCTGCGCAAGTTGCCCGATCTGGAACACGTCCCTTCGGTCGAAATACGGCAAGGCTACATCACCGCACCGCAGGACACGACCGAGGTCCGGCTTCGGCAGTCGGGAGAAGGTCACTTCCTGTCCGTCAAAGGCGGCGCGGGGCTGGTGCGCTCCGAACGTGAGGTGACGATCTCGGCCCAGCAGTTCCAATTGCTTTGGCCGGAAACCACGGGGCGGCGGATCGAAAAGACGCGCTACAAAGGCCAGCTTCCCGACGGCCTGACCTATGAATTGGACGTCTATGCCGGATCGCTGGAGCGGCTTTTTACGGTCGAGGTCGAGTTCCCCTCCGAAGCCAACGCGAATGCCTTTTCAGTGCCGGACTGGTTCGGCAAGGACGTGACTCTGGACAAACGATACCGCAACAAGTCGCTCGCGGTCGCGGATCATGAAACCATCAAGGCTCTCCTGAACGGATGAAGAAACGGTATGGTGTCATCTGCTATCTTCCGGGCAAAAAACAGGACGAGGTGATCCTTGTCACCAGCCGGCGTAGCAAGAACTGGATCTTCCCCAAGGGCCGCAAAATTCCGGGCATGTCCGGCCCCGCTTCGGCCAGACGCGAAGCCTATGAGGAAGCCGGTCTGTTGGGTCGGATCGACAAGCGCATGAAGTTCCGGATCGCCACAAAGCAGGCCGGTGAAAAGGTCGAGTTGCTGCTTTATGCGATGCGGGTGGACAAGCTGCTTAAACGTTGGCCCGAGGCGCGCCAGCGCTCGCGCCTCGTCATCTCGCGCAGCAAGGCCGAAAAGCTGCTGGATTGCCCTGATACCAGTCTTGCGCTGAAGAAAGTTCTGGGCAGAAACAAGCGTTGAACACAATGGCACTTGCGACCGGCCCGACCAACGCAATCGCCATGTCAGGGTCGCTCGGTGCGCCTCCCATGTCGGTTGCAAGCGATAGCTGCGACCATCCGCACCAGTCCTAGTTCTCGCGGAATGCGCGGGACAGGCTGTCTTCGATGGGCTTGACCAGATATTCGAAGAAGGTCCGGGCCGAGGTCTCGATCATCACTTCGGCGGGCATTCCGGGGGTTGGATGGAAGCCATGGACGCGCTCGAGTTCGGCGGCTGGCAAGGCGACGCGGGCGATGTAGATCTCGTGCCGGACCCCGTCCACCTCGGTCATAAGAGCATCGGCCGAGACATAGACCAATTGCCCCTGCAGAACCGGCGTCGTGCGCTGGTTCAGCGAGGTCAACCGGACCGCCGCATGCTGGCCGACTTCGACATCATCAATGTCCGAGCGCGAAATCTGGGACTCGACCACCAAGGGGGCGTCCTGCGGCAGGATTTCCACGATGGGTTTGCCTGCCTCGATCACGCCGCCTGCGGTGTGATAATACATCCGCACGATGGTACCAGCGACGGGCGAAAGGATTTCGGAGCGCTGCAAGACATCCTGCGCCTTCATCGATTGCTCGCGAACGCTGTCCAGATCGGCCTCGATCGACTGGCTTTCATCCAGCGCGGTCTGACGATGCTGGTTCCGGGTCTGTTGGATCTCGCGCTCGGCCTTGCGGATGGCTTCCTCGGTTTCGGCGATCTGTGAGGTCAGTCGTTCGATCTGACCCTCGGCATCCGCGACGGCGCGTGCAAGGGTATTGACCTCGCTCCGCCGCACCAGACCGCGATCGAAAAGCTGGGTTTTGGTGTCGAAATCCTCTTTCAGCAGCGAAAGCTGGGTTTTCAGCGAGATCAACTGGCCGTTGAACCCGCTGATCCGGGAACGACCGGCGTTGATGTTGCTTTCCAGCAAGCCGACCTCGCCTTCTTCCTTGGCGCGGGCAGCACGAAAGGCGGATAGCTGCTCGGTCATGATCGCGGCAAAGCTGGAGTCACTGACCTTTTCCTCAAGATAGCCGGAAAAGACCGGAGCATCCGCACCTTCATACTCGGCGTCCAGCCTTGCGCTGATGGCCTCCAGACGGGCGCGGCGCAGTTCCAGCTCACGCTGGTTCGCCTGCGCGGCGGTGCCATCCAGCCGGATCAGGACCTGCCCTTCGGTGATAAGGTCGCCCTCTCCCACCAGAATTTCATGGATGATGCCGCCTTCAAGGTGCTGGACAATCTTGTTGCGACCGGTGGCGACAAAGCTGCCCGGAGCCATGACTGCCGCAGCCAAAGGCGCACTGAAGGCCCAAACTCCGAAGCCGCCCAGAGCCACGACCATAAGGGAAAGCCCCACGATCAGATGCCCGCGGACCGAGCGGGGAACATTGGCGTAAAGTGCGGTATAATCCGAGTTCTGGGTCATGGTATCACCCTTGGCTCTGTGGTGGTGCCGGAGGCGTGGCGGGATGCGCGGGTGGCGGAGGCATCGGCATGCCCTCTTCGCTGCGGCTGAGTTGCGCCAGCTTTTCAAGCATCTGGTCGCGCGCGCCGAACATGGCGATCTGCCCGTCCGCCAGCAGCATGATATTGTCTACGTCGCGCAATAGCGAATGTTTCTGCGTCACCACGATCATGGTGATCCGGTCTTTCTTGGCCAAGGCCATCGCGCGCGACAAGGCCCTATCCCCCGCCGTATCGAGGTTCGAGTTCGGCTCATCCAGCACCACCAGACGCGGGTTGCCGAAAAAGGCCCGTGCCAGCCCGATGCGCTGCTTTTGCCCCCCGGACAAGGGCGAGCCGTCTGCCGCCACGATGGTTTCATATCCCTCGGGCAGCTTTGCGATCATGTCATGCACATCGGCCAGCACCGCAGCCTGATAGATGTCCTGATCGCTGGCATCGCTGCGCATACGGGCGATATTGGCTTTGATCGTTCCGGGGAAAAGCTGTACGTCCTGCGGCAGATAACCGATGGATTGCCCCAATTGACGCTGGTCCCAGTTGCGCAGATCCATCAGGTCAAGGCGTACGCTGCCCGATGTCGGCAGGATCGAGCCCACCAGCATCTTACCCAATGTGGTCTTGCCCGCGCTTGATTTTCCGACAATCGCCAAGGAAATTCCCGGCATCAGCGAGAAGGTGATCGAGTTCAGCACAACCCGTTTGGTTCCGTTCGGGACGTAGAGCAGCCGCTCGACATCCAAGCGACCCTCGGGGCGGGGCAATTGCAGGCGTTGCTGGTTCAGCGGTGATGCCTTGAGCAGCGAGGAAATCCGTCCGAAGGCCGAGCGTGACATCGAAACGCTGTTCCAGCCTTCGATCGCGCCCTCAATGGGGGCCAGCGCCCGGCCAGCGATGATGGACGCTGCGATCACCATGCCGCCGGTGATCTGGCCCTGCAGCGCCAGATTTGCACCCCAGCCCAGCAGGGTGATCTGGGTCAGAAGCCGCACTCCACGCGACAGTCCGGCAAAGACGATGTTGCGATCCTGGGCGCGGACCTGCGCCGCCATCGAACTGGCCGCATCGCGCCCCCAGATGTTGACCGCCTCGGGGATCATGGCCAATGCGTTGATGATCTGCGAATTGCGCGCCATCGAATCCAGATGCAGGTTGGCCCGGCTCAAATGGCGGTTCGCCTCGGCAAAGGGGGCGGCGGTCATGCGCTGGTTGATCAATGCGATGATCAGCAAAATGATCGCGGTGGTCAGTACGATCAGTCCCAGATGCGGATGCACCAGAAAGATCGCGAGCACGAAAACCGGAACGAAGGGCAGATCCAGCAGCGATAGCAACGTCCCCGAAACCAGAAAGCTACGCAATTGCTGCAAATCTCCAAGGGTCTGGTATTCCTGCCCGTTGCTTTGCAGTGATGCCCGCGCTGCCGCCGACAGGATCGGAGCCCCCAGCCGCGCAGACAGATCGACCGAACTGCGCAGCAACATCCCGCGACGGATCGCGTCGAAGATGACCTGCAAAAGGACCGCACCCACGATGATGACGGTCAGCATGATCAGCGTGTCGATCGAGCGGCTGGTCAGCACCCGATCCGAGATCTGGAACAGGTAGATCGGAATCGCCAGCACCAGCAGATTGGTGACGCAACTGAACAGCAGCACCCCGGCGATATTGGCCCAGATCTTGCGCAAACTGGCCTGCAAAGCGCCCGCAATATCGGGCTCGGATACGCGCTTGTGGAATGCCGTCCCGCCAGAGGCGGGCATCGCGGCGGGAAGGCGACCGGCTTCCTGATCGATGGTCGGGCCGGTACCCATCGGTTTGGCACTTGGCGGGCGCGATTTGTCACCCGGCAGATCAAGACGCAGGCGCGGTTCGCCCGTGCGGCTGTCAGTCGTACGATCCTGAGTCATGCGAGCACGGTTTCCATTACATCGCCGGGAACCGGCGCATCAGCGTTGATCGGCCGGAAGCCGTGATCGTCGTCATTGTCGGCAAGAAAGCCGTCAGCCAGAAACAACACAGCCTCGCTGGCCAATGCCGGCGGCCCCGCGGGCATGGCTGGCGCGTCAGGCGTCACCAACTCGGCCTGATGCAGCAACGCATCCGAGTAATGCTCTCCCGGCGTGTAAATTTTGGAATCGACTCCGAACTCGGAAATACTTGCGCTGTTCACCAGAACGTTCGAGCCTGCGACGACCTTGACCTCGGCCCCCGTACCCACGACTTCGTTACGGTAGACCTCGATCTGGTCCGAGTCCCCCAGCACATTGGTCTGGCGGATCATGTTGACCGATACCATATCGCCTTCGATATGCAGAACCCGCACGATGTCCCGACCAGAGAAGGCCGGATCGTTCAGGATCGACGCGGGGAGATTGACCTCGCCATTCCCTGCATCCCGCAGCATTGCGTCGATTGCGGCATTGGTGGCGGTGACACTATGAGAGCCGATCCGCGTGATACTGGTTTCGTTGTATAACAGGTTGTCGCCCGCACTGACCTGCGCGCCATCTACCCCGATTCCGATGCTGTCATTGTCCAGCATCACATTCGTCTGGATGATCGCGTTGAGATTGATCATGTATCCGTCGATGATGATCAGATCGAACTGAAATCCCAACTCGGCCAGCGAAACCTCGTTCATCGAACCGTTTTCGCCCATCAGCATCAACGTCTTGTCGGTATGCAGCGAAACCGTGGAGACGTCCCTGTCGGAAACGAAATTGTACTGATCGATCCAGTTGACGCAGATCAGGCTGCCTTCCAGCGTCGCGGTCAGCCAATATTGCGGCGCGTCTGCGTCGCCTCGTTGCTGAGGCATCGGGTTCGAGAAAATGCTATACGAGGCGAAGTTCAACGCATTGGTCGGAGTACCGTCGAAATTGGATGGCGACAGACCCAGTTGCGTGAAAATGGCGTCGTTGTCGCACCAGACATTGGTCTGGCTGATAATGGTGTAGCTATAGATGCCCTGCCCCGCCGCGATCACGGGGGCAGTGATCCATGCATCGTTGATGCTCGCCTGATTGAGCAGCAGATTGTTGCCATAGACCAGTTCGTGCTGGGCGAAATCGTCCTCGGTATCGCCGTCTTCGTCTTCGTCCTGCCGCTCCTGCCGGTAGGTCGGCATCAGGTCTTCGAAATCGGGACGCGCATTGGTCTGCTCGCCGTCAAAATATTGGCCCAGAACATCCTCGCCCCATCTTGTCGAAGCTTCCGCACCGCCGAAATCGCCGTCTGGCGCAGTGACGTCCCGAAACGCATGCGCCACGGATAAAAAGGACACCCCGTCAGCGGGCAGATCGATGTCCAGATCGACGCCCAACTGTCCGGACTGTTGGCACAGCGATGCGAGCTGCTCGCCAGATTCGTCCGGTCCGAAATGCGTCGCGCTGCCGAACTGGTCATCATCGGAAAGCAATGTGGTCTGGTAGGTGACAGCCGCAACCGATCCGGGCGGAGGCATGGTCCATTCATATTCCGGCGTCGGAGGGTCGGGATCTGGGGGATCGGGGGGATCGGGATCCGGCGGATCGGTTGGCGGTGTCACATGCCAGTTGTGGTTCAGGAACCGCTCTGCCCGCTCGTTGAACGCTTCGGCTTGCGGCCGTCCGAACGAGACAGGATCACGAACCGGATTGATGAAGACATAGTCGGCCTCGGTCTGAAGCCCTTCCTGCACGGGCACCGGAGGTGTGTAGATCACCTCGGGATTGTAATCGGTGGGAATGCGCGGATGGTCCGTAACCAGATCCTTGGGCGTAATCGTGCCGGGATCGACATCGGGATTATCGGGGGTCAACTCGTCATAGTTGATCCGCAATCGCGCCACTTCATCCGTTAGGTGGAAAACGCCTATGAAATGCCAAATCGCTTCGTCGACAGGGGAAATAAACAGCATGGTAACCACCTTCCTCGCCAATTCCTTCCCTCTGGGGCGGTCAGGCTGGCGTTGTTCAAATGCTTCCTGCGCGAAGAGACTCCGCGCAGGAATTCGTTGCTAGAAAGCGTCGCGCTCAGACGTCATCGTCGCCGACGACGCTGGAGTTCAGGTCGCCACCAACCACAGTCATATCGACCGAGTTACCAAGGATGTTCGCGCCCATCACGATGCTTTGGTTGAAGGCCGTCGTATCAAGAACGCCATCGGCCGATGCGGTCGAAGTGCCGGTGACATAGCCATCATCTCCGTTATTCGAGCCCCACATGCCCGCATTGGCCGAGCCGCCAGTGCCGGTCATGATCTCGCCGATATCGCCACCATTGCCGCTATCGGCATTGGCACCGTCGCCGCCGCGCGACCAGCCGCCGCCAGCTTCGGCCCAACCACCGTCGCCGCCGGTTGCATCGGCCCGACCGCCGGTGCCGGCACCGGCAACCGCTCCGCCGAAGCCCGCACCATAACCGCCAGCGTCGCCGCCAGCGCCTCCGGTCGATCCGGCCGCACCAAGACCAAGGCCAAGGGCATCGCCAGAAGTGGCATCGCCACCCATGCTGCCTGCCGCGGCCAGAGCCGCACCTAGTCCGTTACCGTTGCCGCCGTCGCCGCCTGCGCCGCCATTGCCGCTGTCGCCGCTATCGCCGCCTGCGCCGCCATTGCCGCTATCGCCGCCTGCGCCGCCGGTGCCGCTATTGCCACCGTAGCCGGCCATGCCGCCATTGCCGCCATATCCGGCCTCGCCGCTGTCGCCGCCATCGCCGCTGTCGCCACTGTCGCCACCTGCACCGCCATTGCCCGAGTCGCCTGCGTCTCCGCTGGTTCCTCCGCCCGCAGCACCGACGCCAAGACCAAGCAAGGCTCCGATACCAACGCCGATGCCGCCACCGGCAAGACCGCCCGCACCACCATCGCCGCTGTCGCCGCCATCACCAGCGCTGCCGGTTTCGCCGCCGTCACCAGCGCTGCCGCTGTTGCCGCCGTAGCCACCTTCGCCGCCGTCGCCGCCGTCGCCGCCGTCGCCGGTTTCGCCGCCATCACCCGCATCGCCACTTTCGCCGCCGTCACCGGCGTCGCCCGTGTCTCCGCTGCTGCCACCTTCGGCACCTGAGCCACCCAATCCGGCGCCCAGACCAAGAGCGCCTGCACCGGCCGCGCTGTCGCCACCGGTCGCATCGCCGCTGTCACCGGCACCCAGTCCGACTCCCAGCGCTGCGGAATCTCCGCCCGAGGCGTCTCCGCCATGGCCCGCGCCAACGCCCAAGCCAAGAGCCGATCCACCGACGCCGATACCGCCAAGGGCAGCCGCGCCACCACCTGCCGCACCGGTCGCCACGCCGCCAGCCGACGTCGCGCTACCGCCATTGGCTTCGGCATAGCCGTCGCCGGTTCCGGCAAGGACATGTCCGCCATCGCCGCCCGTGCCGCCAGCATCAATGCCGTCGCCCGAGTCCGCATCGCCTCCATTGGCGTCGCCATTCTGGTTGAATTCGGCACCGTTGGTCACGTCGGGATCGGTCAGGCTGTCTTCGTCATTGATCTCGCCGACCTGGTTGTTCAGCGTCGAAACACCTTCCCCGCCGACCGTCACATTGTCGAAGCGCACATCATGCGTGCCGACATTGACCTCGCCGTCGCGGTTGACCAGCACATCGCCCATCGTGCCGTAGGCATTGTCGATGTCGACATAGTCATTGTCGCTGGGCATCCAGCCTTCCAGATCCAGACCTACATCCACCGTCGTCGAGACATTGGTGACGACATCCGTATCCACATCGGTATCGACATTGTTGGTCGCGTTATTCTCGGCAGTATTTTCGCCGTAATTGTCTGAATCATTCGAATTCGAGGACGTATTGTCGGCGGAATTCGAAGCGTTATTCGCAGAATCATTTGACGACGTGTTGTCGGACGAATTCGAGCCGGAATTGCTGCCAGAGTTCGAAGCGCTGTTCGACGCCTCGTTCTCCGAGCCGTTCGCCGAATGGTTCAAAGCGGCATTGCCCGCCAGATTGCCCGCGCCGTTCAACGCAAGATTGCCTGCGGCATTGCCCGCGATATTCGCGGCTTCGGTCGAAGTCGAACTGGTGTTCTCGTTGCTGTTTGCGTTGGAGTTGTCGTTGCTTTGGGACTGTTCCTGACCCTGACCCTGTCCTTGGCCCTGCCCCTGACCTTGGCCTTGTCCCTGACCCTGCAGGTTCAGCTGGCCCTGACCTTGGCCTTGTCCCTGACCCTGCCCTTGATCCTGATCCTGGCTTTGACTATCGAGTGGCCAAGCAAACAGGTTCGTGCTGCGGCTGTCAGCCATCGTACTCACTCCCGAAAGTGGGCGGGTACGGTCAATGCATGCGCAAACGCGTATGCCCGCCCGGGTTGCCGGAGAAGATACCGCAAAACGATTTTGGTCGCTGAGCCCATGCTCACCGTTGCGACGGCACGACCGTCCTCATGATGCTTGCTGAACCGAAATCGTCGCTCCTCCATATCGAACGACTTCGGCATGTCGGAGCGGGTCTGTCACCCGCCGACCAAAGCAAGATAAAACCAACCCACGCCCATGGCCTAGCCGGACGAACAGGCTAAGCCCGCGATAACGAACGGCTACATCCCTGATCGCGTTTCACTAGCCATCCGCTCAGGCCCAACCTGATCGTTATTCCTAGGGGTTAGTTCGTTTGGATATCGCCAGCGCGAACTGGTTCGGTATGGAAGGATTACTATCTTTTTAGGCTAGATTTTGACCAAGCCTTTGGATGTATGCCCAGTTATGCTACATTTGTCTGGCCGAACTTCGCTTTTTTCTGAGTTTTGCGCAGAAGATTCTTGACCACGGAATCGTGCGCGCTCTGTGACAATGCAGGGATATGTAATGATGATTCCCTTCCAGAACGAATCGCCGGCAATGCAACTGAATACGCAGGATGCCGGAGCCGAGCTGATCTTTGTCGGCAACCATTGCAACTTTTCGGGCTGTCTGATCACTACGACAATTCAGGAACTGGGCGGGATTACCTCGGCCGCAATGACATCGTTCCACGATTTTCGTAGCATGATCGAAGCGACCAGAGCCAATCCGGGCGCAGTCGTGCTGGACGAACCGACCATGCGCGGCCTGTCGGATTCCGACCGCAGTTTCCTGTTGGGCTTGAATGGGTCGTCCTTGGGCGTTGCGTTCTCTTCGCTTGAGTTCGGCATGGCCTGCCATGCTGACCCAACGCTCCGTCATAGATCGACCAGCATATTTCCCTTGAATGTCAGGCTGGATGTCTGGCTGTCGATCATCAAACTGATCGTCCATGGCGGCAATTACGTTTGCCCCGAGGTAATCACTCCGAGACTGGTCGAGGAACGTGCGGAGCCCGCAGCCGACGATACCGGCCTGACCCAGCGCCAAATGGATGTGCTGCGGCTGGTTGCAGATGGGCAATCGAACAAGCGCATCGCTGACGCGCTGGGGCTATCCATCCATACGGTGAAACTGCACCTGCATAATGGCAGCCAACGACTTGGCGCGCGCAATCGGACCGAGGCCGCGATGCGCTATCGCGAGTTCCATCTGTGAACACGCCCGCAGTCACGACCGACCCCTCGGGAGAAGCCGGATTGGACTCCGTGTTGCTGCGTGTCGGAAAACTCAACTACGCATGGAGCAATACGGAAAGCCTGCTGGTCCACCTGCTCGCCGGATTGACCGGCATGGACAAGGACAGTGCCATTGTGGTCTTTCTGTCGATCAGTTCGACCAAAGGCAGGATCGAGTTGATCGAACGACTGGCCAAGCTGCGGCTGAGTGCTGGGCCGAAGCAGCGCGAATTGCTGGAACTGATGACGCAGTTCGGACGGCTTTCAGCGGTGCGGAACCGCTACAATCACAGCATCTGGTCGTTTCAAGAGGACGGCTCGATCTCGACGATCCTGATGCGGATTGCGGACCGCCGCGACCGCATCCGCATGGGCCAGCGGCACATGCTGGACGGAGACCAGATGGCCCGACTGGATCTGGACCTCGAGACCCTGTCTGCACTTAACCGCAGCATCTGGCGCTATTTGCAGGAATATGAATACCCCATCGAATAGTCGCGCTCAGGGGATCATCTCGCAAAGCGCGCGTACGGCTGTCGGGTAACCGCGCGGTCCGATTCCGGCAATCACCCCCGTCGCCACCTTGGATATCAGCGAGTGCTGATACATCGCCTCGCGGCGATGGATATTCGAGATATGTAGTTCGATGATCGGGCCATTGAACATCTTCAGCGCGTCCACCACCGGGATCGACGTGAAGGACAAGCCAGCCGGATTGATGATGATCCCTTCAGCCTTGGCGTCGATCGCCTCGTGAATCCAGTCGATCAGTTGATGCTCGGCATTGGTCTGGCGAAATTCGACCGCCATGTCTCCGGCGGCTTCGCGCGACCAGTCCTCGATCTCGGCCAAGGTGGTGTGGCCGTAGATGTCTGGCTCACGCTTACCAAGTCGGTTCAGGTTCGGGCCGTTCAGGATGTAAATGGTCATGGCATTTGCTCTCGGTTCAGCCACCGTAACCGGCAAGGCGGGGCAGCCACAGGACAAGACCGGGGAAAAAGGTGATCAATGCCAGGCACAGCACCATCCAGCCAAGGAACGGCAGGCAGTCACGGATGATATCCTTGAGCGGCGAGCCGGAGATATTCGAGACGATAAACAGTAACAGCCCATAGGGTGGAGTCACCAGCCCCAACATGATGTTGACGATGACGACCACGCCAAAGTGCACAAGGTCGATTCCCAGCGCCTGCGCGGTCGGGATAAAGACCGGCACGATGATCAGCAGGATCGCCGTCCCCTCTAACACGCAACCCAGTATCAGCAGGATCACGTTGACGAGGATCAGGAACTGGACCTGCGACAGTTCCCAGCCGGTCATGACCCGACGCAGGGTTTCGGGGATGTTCTCGACGGTGACCACATAGTTGAAAACCATCGCGCCCCCGATCATCATCCCGATCGAAGCCGAGGTCTTGGCCGAAAGGCGAAGCGCGCTGTAACCCTCGCGCCATGTCAGGCTGCGGTAAATCACCGTCGAAACAAGGACCGCATAGGCAGCGGCAAGGGCCGCGGCCTCGGTCGGGGTGGTGACGCCAGTATAGATGCAACCCAGCAGGATGACCGGCATCAGCAGGGTCGGAAACGCGGCGATGGTGATGCGGGGTACATCGGCCAGGGGCACACGCTCCTCGACCGGAAAATTGTGCCGCCGCGCATCGCGAAAGACCTGCACCATCTGCATCGCGGTCATCAGCAATCCCGGCACCACACCCGCAAGGAACAGATAGCCGATGGACGCATCCGAGACGAGCGCATAGACTACCATCGGGATCGAGGGCGGCAGGATCGGTCCGACGACAGAGGTCACCGCCGTCAGCGCCGCCGCATAGGACGACGTATAGCGGTTGTCGCGCGTCATCATGTTCTGCATCATCCGCCCCGAACCCGCCGCATCGGCCACGGCCGAGCCCGACATTCCCGCGAAGATCAGGCTTTGCACCACGTTGATCTGAGCCAACCCGCCCCGAAAATGCCCGACCAGCACATTGCAGAAACGCAAAAGCCGCTCTGTCATGGACCCCGAGTTCATGATCTCGGCGGCAAAGATGAACAGCGGCACGGCAAGGATGATGTAGTTCGAATACATCCCGTTCAGGAATTGCTCGGCCACCGTGCCCATATCCATGCCGGCAAGCCACAGATAGCCGATAGAGCCCACCATCATCGCCAGACCGATAGGCAGTCCCAGCAGGGCAAGCGCAGTGATCACGACGATGGCAAGAAAAAACGGACTGGTCAGATTCATACGCCGGAACTCGGATTGGTGGGGTCGTAGGACTGGGGACCGGAACCGTAGATGGCGCGAAAACCCATCCAGATGTGGCGCAGGATCATGGCAACGGCGAAGATGACATAAATCGAGTAGAACCAGTCAAAGCGGATGCGCAGATAAGCTGTCTTTTCGACCTTCATGAAGGTCACGTAATCCCACGTCGCGGGCAAAGCGACGGTGAACGCGATGACCGTGACGATGGCCGAAGCCGCAACCATGATCCGCCGCGTCCGGTCGCCGACAGCGCGATAGACCAGATCGAAGCGCATTTCTTCTTCGTCACGGATCACGAATGCCGCGCCGAACAGGACAAGCCAGACCCACAGCATGACGCTGACCTCATGCGTCCAGCCGATCGGCCAGTTCAGCAGATAACGCGAGACGATCTGCAGCAGAAAGACCAAGAACATCGCAAGAAGCATCGCGACAAGTAAGTTCTCGGCCCGGCGTGACAGCCAGCCGAACAGCCTTTGGGGCATGGTTCACCTCGAAGGAAACCGGCCCGCGCGATGGATATTCGCGCGGGCCTTTCTGGAATCAGAGCGCCGAAATCCGGTCGAGCAGACCCTCTGGCCAGTCCTTGGCCAAGGCCGAGTCCAGATAGGCCTTCTGAACATGCGCGCGGAATGCCTCGACATCAGGAGTGTAGACCTGCAACCCGCGCTCGGCGAAGGATTTGGCCAACTCTTCCTCGCGCGCCACATGTGCGGCGGTCGAGAAAGCAATGGCCTCGTCCGCGGCCTTCTGGACGGCGGCTTTCTGATCGTCCGGCAGCCCCTCCCAGACCTTGCCCGACATGGTCAGCAGGTCAAAAGCCACCAGATGCGAGGTCATGACGATCTGTTTCATCACCTCATAGAACTTCATATTCTCGACGTTCGGCAGCGGGTTGTCCTGACCGTCGATGGCGCCGGTCTGTAGGCCGGTATAAACCTCGGCATAGGCCATCGGCGTCGGGTTCGCGCCAAGCGCCTGCCCTAGGAACTGCCACGCCTCACCCCCCGGCATACGCAGCTTGATTCCGGCCATATCCGCAGGGGTGCTGATTTTTTTATCGTTGTTCAACCCGACCTGACGCGTGCCATAGAAGGTCGGGCCAAGGATCTTGATGCCCAACTGGTCCTCGGCCAGCTTTTTCATCTCGGCACCCGCGTCCGAGGCGAAGAACTTGGTCAGATGCGCGGAATCGCGGAACAGGTAGCCCGAGGTCAGCGCCGACCATGCCGGAATCTGGTTCGAAACGTCCTGCGGCGCAATGTTCGACATCTCGAGGTTGCCACGTTGCAGCGCGACAAGTTCGGTTCCCTGCTTGAACAAGGTTCCGCCGTAAAAGCCCTCATAGGCAAAGCTCGGTCCGATACCCTCGACGAATTTCTTCATCATCTCGGCACGGATGTCCTGTTCCGAGAACACCGCCGAGAACCGCAGCTTGATCGGGTCCTGTGCATGAGCGATCCGCGCCACGAAAGGAGTCGCGATTGCAGCAGCACCCAATGCGGCGAAACTACGCCGCGTCAGTTTATTGATCATGATTTCCTCCCTGTTGGCAACGGCGCAACCTCCCCTTCGCGCCGCTACTAAGTCAGCATGGCATCGGAGCATTTACGGATCAACTCTCAATTCAAGAATCATATGATAAAAATTTGTTCTTCCTATGATGTGACATTCCGAGGGGATCTTGCGCTTCGTAATGTCATACGCTGAAATGCGTTAACGGAGGATTACCATGAACGCGGCGACGCTTGTGCCCGGCTCGGCTGGGGACGCGACCCATTTGCGGATACGCGACGATATCATCTTTGGCCGGTTGGCCCCTGCGCAAAAACTGCGGCTGGAACGTCTGCGCGATGATTATGCGGTCAGCGTGACCACATTGCGCGAGGTCATGGGCCGGCTTGCCGCAGAAGGCCTGATCCTGTTCGAGGCGCAAAAAGGCTTCGAAGTCGCGCCGATCTCGGTCACGGATCTGCGCGAGATCTCGGATATGCGGGCGCTGCTGGAATGCCATGCCATCGGTCCATCTTTTGCTGCTGGCGATCTGGAATGGGAGGCGCAGGTTGTCGCCACCCATCACAAGCTGTCCCGGATGGAATCGCGGATGCTGCAAGGCGACCGCAGCGTCACCGCGACATGGAAACGCTATGACCGCGAATTCCACCTTGCCCTGATCGGAGCCTGTGGCTCGTCCGAATTGTTGGCGACGCATCAGCGTATTTTCGACCGGTTCCAGCGTTATCAGGTTCTGCTGGTCATGTTTCGCGGTGAAGCCGCGACGCGCGAACATGACGCGCTGCTGGAAGCGGCACTGACAAGGGATACCGCCAAGGCACAGGCCATCCTGCGCAAACACATCGGAGCCTGCATCGAGTACACGGTCGCGCATGGCCTGTTCGATCCATCGGGTGAAGCATGAACGGCGATCTGAAATATACGGTGCGCGAAACCGTCGGCGCAGGCATTTATCAGCGCTTGCGCCAAGATATTATCATGGGACGGTTGCGCCCCGCGCTGCGTCTGCGGCTGGACCAGTTGAAAGAGGACTATCCCGCCGGAGCCAGCACCTTGCGCGAAGCCCTGTCGCGACTGGCCGCCGACGGGCTTGTTCTGGCCGAGGGGCAGCGCGGATTTCAGGTCGCTCCCGTCTCGCCCGAGGGACTGCGCGAGATTGCCGGTCTTCGGCTGCTACTTGAAGAAGAAGCGCTGACCAGAAGCTTTGCTGCCGGTACGCTGGACTGGGAGGTTTCGGTCATCGCCGCGCATCACCGCCTTGATGCTCATGAGGAAAGGCTGGAGGCGGGCGATACAAGCCGGATCGCGGAATGGCGGCTTAGCGATTTCCATTTCCATCAGGCGCTGATCTCGGCCTGCGGGTCCAGCGTACTCATGCGAACCCATGCCGAAGTGTTCGACAAATATCTGCGCTACCAGATGATCGCACTGGCTTTCCGTCCCGCCGCCTCGCGCCCCGAGCATGAGGCACTGAAGGATGCCGCGCTTGCCCGCGACGCCGAAGCTGCGGTTGCCATGCTTTGCCACCATCTTTCGGCAGGTGTCGAGCAAGCCCTGTCACAGGAAGCCAATTGGGTCGAAGGCTGATTCCTCAGGCTTTCACGATATGGCGGCCGACATGGCCCGACCGCGACATGACGTTGCGCGTGTCGACGACAAGCTTCGCCCCTGCAATCAGCCCGTAGTCGATCCCGTCATGGTCGGTCGAGATCAGCACCGCATCCACATCGGACAAAATTTCTGCGTTCAAGGGCACGGACGAGCGGCCCTTGAACGCACCATAGACACGCGTGCCGGGGATCGAGGGGATATGGGGGTCGTGATAAAGCACCTCTGCCCCACGTTCCTCAAGCAGTTCCATCAGCTTAAGAGACGGGCTTTCGCGCAGATCCGGCACGTTTTTCTTGTAGGCCATCCCCAGCAACAGGATACGCGAACGGCTTAGCGCCTTGCCCGCCTGCCGGTCCAACGCCTCTGCCAAACGGCTGACGACATGACGCGGCATGGCGGCATTGATCTCGCCAGCGAGTTCGATGAAGCGCGTCGGCAATTCGTATTCGCGCGATTTCCACGTCAGGTAGAACGGGTCGATCGGGATGCAATGACCGCCAAGACCGGGGCCGGGGTAGAATGGCATGTAACCGAAGGGTTTGGTCTTGGCCGCCTCGATCACCTCCCAGATGTCGATGCCCATCGCGTCGTAGACGATCTTGAGTTCGTTCACGAGCGCGATATTGACCGCGCGAAAGATGTTCTCGGTGATTTTCACCGCTTCAGCCGTCGCCGTCGTCGAGACCGGCACGACCTGTTCCATCGCAGCAGCGTAGAAAGCGGTGATCAACTCTTGCGCCGCCGGACCGTCTCCGGCGACGACTTTCGGAATGGCGGCTGTGGCGAAGGTACGGTTGCCGGGATCTTCACGTTCCGGCGAAAAACCAACGAAGAAATCCTTCCCCGATTTCAGAGCCGTTTCTTCTAGGATAGGACGCAACACGGCATCGGTCGTGCCCGGCCATGTGGTCGATTCCAGTACGATCAACTGGCCCGGACGCAAAACACGCGCAATATCGCGCGCGGTCTGCTCGACAAATCGCAGATCAGGCTCGCGATGCGCGGTCAGGGGAGTCGGCACACAAATCGCGATCACATCGCATTCCGCGAGCCGCGCCAGATCGCAACTCGCCTCGAAACGTTTTGCGCCTAACGCCTCGGTCAACATTTCGGGCGTCACAGCCTCGATGTAGCTTTCACCGCGATGCAGCGCCTCGATCTTGGGCGGATCGATATCAAAGCCGGTGACCGGATAACCGGCGCGCGCAAGGCTCATCGCCAAAGGAAGCCCGACATAGCCCAGCCCGACCACGCCTGCCCGTGCCTCGCGGGTCGAGATGCGGGACAGAAGATCGGCGGCAGTGGCGTGAAGCATGGCAAGATCCTTGACTGAGTGACAAGACGGTTGAAAATTGCCCTGCTACTGTCAAGCACATCGAGGCATTTTTCCCGTTTTATCAAACGGAACCACAGGAATTCTGCGATGGAGTGGATCACAACGATGCGACAATCGACCGTGAGCCTTGTGATGGCGCTTGTTCTTGCCCCCATACCTTTATGGGCGGATGAAGCTGTCTTGCGCGATGATTTCGACGGAAAGGATTTCGCGCCCGAGGGCGGCTTGTATTACCGCGACAATTTCGAGCAATCCGCCGGCAGTGTCGAATTCCAATCCGACGTCACCCGCAGCGGCAGCGGCGCTTTGAAACTGTCGGTACGCCCGAACTGCGCGCCGGAATCGGAGGGATGTAGCGAACGCGCGGAGATCTGGGAACGGACAGCCCTGCGAGTACCCTATGACCATGGCGCGTGGTATGCCTTTGCCTTGCGTTTTGCCAAACACATACCACAGGACGACCACCGCTATGTCATGGCGCAATGGAAACGCGAAATCGGACCGGATGCCGACGGAGATTTCAGTCCGTTCCTTGCACTCCGCATGCGATCTGGCGTGATGTTTGCGACCGTCGAGACGAATTTCGTCGCCCCGCCCGCAAGCGCTCCGCGTCCGGCGGACGGCATTTGCCCCGAAGGCTGGGCTCCGGTCTGGCTGCGTCCCGAGACGCGGCAGATGCGGGTTCTCGTTGCCGAAGCACCGGACCTGTCGACCAAGATCGTGCCGGAATTCGATCACTGCACCGATCAGGTCCAAGTTGTCGGACCGGCTGTACTGCCTAGTGCCGAGGCCGAATGGCACGATTACGCCTTCTTCACAAAACCCGGCCCCAATGGCGACGGGCTGATCCACATCGTGGCAGACGGGGCGCTTGTCGCTACTGCCACCGGTCGGATCGGGCATGATGATATCGGGTTGGGCGCAAACCAGTATTTCAAGTTCGGCCCCTATCGCGATGCGGGAAAAGGCGAATGGACGCTGTTCTACGACAACTTCACCCGTTCGCCGCAATGCGATGCCGTCCTGCCTGCCAGCATCTGCGGCGAATTTGAGTGAGGATCGCCTTTTACGCTCCGCTGAAATCGCCCGAACATCCGGTTCCCTCGGGCGACAGGCAGATGGCAAGGCTGCTGATCGCGGCGCTGCGGGGTGGCGGTCATACTGCCGAACTGGTCTCCGAATTGCGGGCCTATTTGCCTGATGCGACGGACGCTGCGGCGCTTGCATCACTCGAGTCTGCCGCAAAATCGGAACGCGACCGTATTGCCGCGCTTTGGAGGGCTGACGGTCCTCCGGATTTCTGGTTCTGCTATCACCCCTATTGCAAGGCTCCTGACCTTCTTGGTCCTGAACTGGCAAGACGCTTCGACCTGCCATGGATCAGCGCCGAGGCCTCGCTGTCCCGCCGCCGCAATCAGGGCATCTGGACGCAGACGCAGGCCGCGGTCGAACAGGCAATCGCTGGTGCGGGGATGAATTTCGGCCTGACTGCAAGAGACCGTCAGGGACTGAGGGAGTATTTCCCCGATGCGCGGATCACTGCGCTGCCGCCGTTTCTCGATCTAGGGCAGTCGCCGCCCCTTGCCCCGTTGAACGGCAACCGACTGGTCACCGTCGCCATGATGCGCGCGGGCGACAAGATGGACAGCTATCGCGCCCTTGGCGCCGCGTTGCGACTATTGCCCGCCAATCTGGACTGGCGGCTGACAATCGCCGGTGATGGTCCGCTGCGTAACGAAGTCCGCGCTTTACTGCCGTATCCGCAGATCGAATGGGCGGGAAAACTATCGACGGCAAACGTAATAGGCCTGCTGCAATCGGGCTGCGCCTATGTCTGGCCCGGATGCGGCGAGGCTTTCGGCCTTGCCTATCTTGAGGCTCAGACCTGCGGACTGCCGGTCGCCGCTTGGGCAACCGCCGGAGTCCCCGAAGTCGTCACGCATAACCGGACCGGACTTCTGGCCGCCGAAGGCGATGTTTCAGGCCTGGCGGCGAATATCACAAGATTGCTGACTGACCTCGACCTGCGGCAAAGGCTGGGGCTGGCAGCGCGCCAGCAGGTGTTCCAGCGCCACAGTCTGGCCAATGCCACATACATACTGGATCATGGTTTGCGCATAGCATTGGAGAAACGATGAACGCGGCCAGACATGCAGCCGGACAGGCATTGGCCATGCGCGCCACCTCTGGGCGCCCGCTACAATTATGGTGGCGTGACGACGATGCGGTCGCGCCCTCTCCGGCGCTGGATAGGCTGCTGCGGATCACCGAAACCGATGCGCCGCTGACGCTGGCTGTCATCCCCGCACCTTGGGACCAGCCGCCGACGGGAACGGAACTGGCAGAAAGGCTGGCGGATCAGCCGCATGTGCATGTGGCCGTGCATGGCTGGTCGCATCTCGACCACGCAGCGGCAGGCGCGAAAAAGCAGGAGCTTGCCCCGCATCGTGCTGTTTCCCAAATGCGGACCGAACTGCGTCAAGGGCTGGCCATGTTACGCGATTTGCATGGCAAGCGGGCCTTGCCCTTGCTGGTTCCGCCATGGAACCGCATCGCCAATGACCTGTTGCCACATCTGGCACAGGACGGGTTCACCGCAATCTCGACCTATGGTCCAGAACAGCCCGTTCCGGGCTTGCGGGTCGTGAATACCCATCTAGACGTTATCGACTGGCGTGGCGGACGGATCGCCCGCGATCCGGATGCAATGTGGCACGAACTTGAAACCCTGGCCGCGTCACCGCGAAACTATGTCGGTGTTCTGACACACCACCTTGTCCATTGCGGCAAGACATGGGCGTTTCTGTCTGACCTGATCAGCGTCGTTCGCGACTATGGAGGAGAATGGCGCGGGGTCGAAGACGTGACCTGACCTCAATGCGCTCCGGCAGAGGGCGTGGTGACGGTGTTTTTATCGGCCAGTTGGGCCCCGAGCGAACGGATGACGCCTTCACTGCTTTTCCGGCACGAGGTCATCAGCTGCATGAAGCAACTGCCATTAATCAGCAATACCTCCACCGGCGATACTGCCGTGACCGTCGCATTATACGGACCTTCATTCAGCATTGACGACTGGCCGACGATTGCGACCGCGTTTTCGTTGCCCGAACGGATCTGGTGTGAGTCCTCGGCGGCCTTGTGCACATCGACCGAACCCGAGAAAATGACATATGCGCCCGAGTTCGGTTCGTTTTCACGAAACAGCACTTCGCCCGGAGCAAAGCTTTCGCGGGAAGACGCAAAGCAAAGAACCTTCAGCCGACAGGGATCAACGCCAGCGAAGAGCGGTAATTTCCGCAGCAGTGCGACTTCATCCTCGAGCAGCATGAAAAGCTCCTTTCAACGGGACGCTCGATTGATATTGCATCGTTCCCGAACAATCGGCAACGGATCATTCTTGAGCCAATAATTGAAGTGACGCGGCGTCTTGAACAAGCCGACCCTTCGCGAACTCTGCTCTTCTATGGAAATGGTGAGCAAAGGCCGGATTTGCAAGCACCCAGACAACGCCCGCAGGGTCGGGTTGATCGCCAAGAAAGCCCAGTACCTTGCCGATCATCTGCTCCTGCAAAAGCGGGTCCACCCCCGATAGCGGCTCATTGAAGACATAGTAATCCGAACGCCGAAGTAGGGTCCGCGCAAGCGCAAGCCGTTGTCGTTGCAGCAAAGTCAATCTGCGTCCACCCGAGCCGATATCATAGCGCAAACCCAAGGACAGAATCCTGTCCCGCAGCACCGTGTCATTGGCCATCGCCTCGCGCAGAACGCTGCGGACGCTGTCGGCGATGCGTTCCTCCGAGCGGCCCAGACGGCGGTTGACCTTCCCGAACAGGATGTTTTGCAGGATGGTCGCGCGTTGCAGATATGTCGCAGGATCGTAAGGCTGTAGATGCGACCGAAGATCGGCAGGCATCCGCTCGGCCAAGGTCTTGCGCCCTTCGACGAGTCGTGCGCGCAGATCGTCATCGAGCAGGCTGAAGCGGTATTTCGGCTCGACATAGGACATCGCAAGACGGATCAGGCGGATGCGATATGCCAGCGTTGTGTGATCCATCCCACCGGGTTCGGTGTGGTTCAGGATATGCTCGTACTCGGGCAGTTCCTCGGGCGTCATATAGGTCAGCCATTGCAGCAGATCAGGGTTGTCGGCAAGGCTGCCGAACAGATCGAGCGTCACCCGCGCGAAGCGCCAGCCCAGATCGAACAGTCGCGAGGCAAGGCCCAGTTCGATCAATGCTTCGCGGAAGAACGGATCGGCGACGATCACCCCAATCGAGGCATCTGCATCGGTCGGAACGCCGAACAGCAGGTTCTCGGCTATGGTCGCCTCGCTGTTGTAGCGATCGGGTTCGAATGGCAGAACCGCGTTGACAAGGTTCTGCTCTGCCAACCTGTCACGCAATCTGCGGCGCATATCCAGCACCGCAGCTTCGATCTCGGGGACCATTCCGGCTTCGACCTGTGCATGTATGGCAAATGTGACGACATCGCCCGAAAGGCCCACCACCTCAAGCACCGAGAAGATCGAGCCGATCAACCCATCGCCATTGGGAACCGGTTGGATCGCCTCGTAGTCGATCCAGTCGGCATCCTTGTCATAGACCGGATTTCCAGCCAGCCGCGCCTCGTGCCATCGCCAGTCACGCTCGGCGCGCAGCACGGGGTCTTCGTCCATCGGAGGCTCGCCCGGCTTGCGGTTCAGCGCATAGGTCATGTTCTCCATGACGGTTCCGCCCAGCAAGTGGATCGCCGGACCCGCATAGCTGATAATCCGGCCCGTCACCCGCTCGGGTAGCTGCGCCATATCGGAATCCCCCAGCATGATCCGCCCCTGCGACGGGCGCTGGATACCGGCGAACACCTCGCCCACCAAAGGTGCGCCGCCCGATGCTTCGCCGATGACGGCCAGCGTCTCGCCGCGCGCAACCTCAAGCGAGACATCGTCCAGCAGCATCGTGCCCAGATCGTTGCGCAGCGACAACTTGTGCAAGGCCAGCGGACTTAGCGGGTCGGGCGGAATTTCGGCATCCAGATCCTGCCGCGAGGGATCGGCAAGCCCCTCGGCCTCGAATTGCTCGATGACCTGTTCGTACTTAACCTGCATGTCCTGTCGGGCCAGATCCCAATCGATCAGCTCCTTGAGCGGACCAGGAAGTTCCTTGTAGGCGTTGATGACAGCAATCAACTGGCCGACATCTAGCGTGCCTTTGATGGTCAGGTAGCCCCCAATCGAATAGAACAGAAATGGCGTCAGTTGCGCGATGAAGTTGTTGAGAAACTTCACCAGAAACTTCCATTGGTAGATGTCGTAGCGGATGCTGAAAATCCGGCCCAGACGGGCAACGATATCGGCCCTTTCCCAATTCGTAGTGTCATTGCTGTGGATGGTCTGGATGCCGTCCACGATCTCGGCGACGCGGCCCGAAAGTTCACGCGCGGTAATCTGGCGTTGACGGCCCAGAACGATCAACCGCCTCCGCATCCGGGGGATGATCGCGACCTGCACTCCGGCCATCGCCAGCGCCACCATCCCCAGCCAGAAATGCTGCATGAAGATGAAGAACATTGCCGTCACCGCCTGCCCACCCAGCATCGCCGGTTGGGTGAAGGCATCGGCGGCGAACCCGCCCAAGGGCTCAATCTCGTCTTTCACGAGGCTGGCGATTTCGCCGGATTTCGCCTGCCGGAAACGCTGCGGAGGAAAACGCAGGATACGGTCGACCAGTTCGTAACGGATACGACGCAACAGCCGCTCGCCCAGACGGCCCTTGCGCACATTGATGTAAAACTTGAACAGGCCGTTGATGATGACCAGCATCAGGAATGTCAGGCTAAGAGCGATCAGCAACTCGACACGCTCAAGCTGGATGCCCTCGGTCAACTCGATCCGCCCGAAATAGGGCAGTTGCAGCGACAGGTTCATGAACGGCTGGGTGCTGCCGGGTTGCTCAAAGCCCTGCCCCTGCAACGGGCGGTTCACGATCTGCTTGGGCAGGTCGAAGGCCAGATAGAACGGGATCATGGAAACCATGACAACCAGCACGATAAAGATCTGATCGCGCCGGGTGTGCATCCAGATATATCTGAATATGTTGGGTTCCATAGGCGATGTTCTCTTTTCCCGAAATGCGGGTCTTGGGGCGTCGTCCTTTAGTTCGTGATGCGTGCCTTTGCCAAATTCCAGAGGATGTCGGCAGTCGCCACGGCTCCGTCAAGGTTCAGGCCTTTGCGATCAGGTGCGGGTCGGTCCAGTTCGGCGATAATTTGCATGGCTAAAGCCGGTCCGGTCAAAGCGTCTTCGCTTAACATTCCGGCCCAGCCTTTGGCATGAAGTCGCTCGGCGCGGGTGGTCTGCTCGGTCTCGCCACCCTTGGCAAACGGGATCAGGATGGCACGACATCCGGCGCGCAGCACATCGCAAACCGTATTGTATCCCGCCTGCGAAACGGACAGTCGCGACGCCGCCAGTAGACCGGTGAAGTCGGAAAGAAACGTCTCGATCGTGACCTGCCCCTCGGGCAAGGTAGCGGCTGCGGATTGCAGTTCGTGCCGGATTGGCTGCGGCATGTTCGGACCGCAGATCAGGCAGAACCGCAGATCGGGCAAAAGCCGGGCAGCCTCGACCGCGGCCCGCGAAAGCCCTTCGCCGACCGCTCCGCCACCGGCAGAAACGACGACATCGAAACCCTTCACAGCAGGAACCGGCAACGGCGGCGCGATCAGGCCGGTCTGGATGACATGATCGGTGATTTCCACGGCAAGCGGAAATGTATCGCCAAGTTGCGCAAATGCAGGATCGCCATGAACCAGCACATGATTGTAGTTACCGCGGACAAGCGCCACGGTTTCCTCGTCACGTCCGGGCTTGGACTTTTCCTGCAGGATATCGCGCAAAGAACAGCACAAGGCCGGACGCGGGTCAGCCTGCGCGATGGCTTCAAGCAATGGTAGAAGTTCGAACCGCATCTGCCTGCGGCCAAACGGAAATGCCTCGGTGATGACCACATCAGGAGCCTTCTGGCGGTAAGCTGCCAGCAGCATTTCGCGGCGATGGTCAAGGAAATCCGGACTGACCGGATGGCCCTGCGCATCTGCAAGTCCCTGAAACCCCTCGCCCGCCGTCTGGACCGGAGGCAGCGGGAAATGCCGTGTGCCGTCAGGCGGGAAACCCGCGACGGGCAGCCCCCCTGTCACAAGTGTGACCTTGGCCCCGCGATCAACCAAAGCCGTAGCGATCCGACTGGCCCGCGCCAGATGACCTATCCCCAAAAGATGCTGGACGTAGAAAAAGATCCTCGGCGCACGGGTCATTGCTGGCTCCAGCTTTGACGGAACAGACCGGTCAACTGGTTGATGCCATGTGCGAAATCAAAGTTCTGCCGGACCAGGGCCATAGCATTCGAGCCCAGCCTTGACCGCAACGCCGGATCGCGGATCGCGCGGGCCATCGCATCGGCCAACGCCCGAGGATCTTCGGGTGGGACCAGCAATCCGGTATCATCGTTGCGCAAGAATTCGGGGATACCGGACAGATTGCTGGCAATGCAGGCAAGGCCCTGACTTGCGGCTTCCACGATGACATTGGGCAAGCCGTCACGGTCGCCGTCAGGTGTAACCCGACTGGCCAGCACGAACAGATCCGCCTCTCGATAGGCGTCGAGAACAGCCCGTTGATCCAATGCGCCCTGCCACTCGATCCGCGAGGCCAGCCCCAACCGCATGGCCTGATCCTGCAATCTCGGAAGTTCGGCCCCGCCGCCGATATGCGTCAGATGCCAATGCAGATCCTGCGGCAGAAGCGCCAGAGCATCCAGCAGAACGCCGAACCCCTTTTTCGGAACGGCGCGGCCAACAGTCAGCAATTGCACCGGATCAGAAGCGCGCTGGCCATTGCGGCGCGGTCGGGATCGCTCGGGCGCAGGGAAACGGCCCAGATCGAGCCCGTGATAGGCCAGATGCACCTGCCCGTTCGGCGCAAGACTGGCCAGATGATCCCGCCCCGTAGCGGTGCAGGTCACGGTCCAATCCGCCTCGGACATTTTCTCGGACAGTTCCCAGTCGGGCGAGGTCCAGATGTCCTTGGCATGGGCGGAAATGGTGAAGGGGCGACCAAGGATCACCGCCGCATAGCGCGTGACCGATGCCGGGGTATGCGCGAAATGGGCATGCAACCAGACCTGCCCCGCAGGCAACTCGTTGGCCAGTACCAGCGCCTGACCGAAACGGCGCCCGCGGTTCGGCGTCGGATCGCGCAATAGGTCACGCAAAAACAATTTGGTTGCGTTCCAGAATCCGCGGGTCGGCAGGCAAGCCAGAAGTCCCCGTAGGACGCGCAATGGCTCCTGATAAAGATATTCTGGCAAGTAACTGACATCTGCCCATATTTCGTCATGGACAGGATGGGTTTTCTTGTCGGTCGGATGGCGCAGAGACACGATATGCAGGCGCAGACCGGCGCGTTCGAGGCCAAGGAATTCTTGTGCGATAAAGGTTTCGGACAGGCGCGGATAGCCTTTGACCACGATAACCAGCAGAGGATCAGACGTCATTCTCAGGATTGCACCGCGCGCAGGATTGTATGGCCAGGGTTCAGCAGCCAGTTGCCCACATCTTCGGCGATGCGCGTCTGCCCGTCGAGCCTTAGAAAGCCCGCCTCGGTTGCTGCAACGGATTGGGACGGCCGAGGCGCATCCGGCAAAGCCCGCAATGCCGCGACCAGTCGGGCGGTGTCTGCCGCCTCTTCGGCAGGCATCATGCGGGTAAGGCCAAGCTCGGCCGCGCGTTCGGCGCGGATCGCCTGTTCCAAGCGGGGTTGGGTCCGAGGCACGATCAAGGCGGGGCGATCAAAGCTGAGGATCTCGCAGAATGTGTTGTAGCCTCCCATCCCGACGACTCCCGATGCTCCGGCAACCAGATCCTCGAACCGGTTGTCGAATTCGATCACCTCGACATGCGGCAGCGTGGCTGCGTCGGCCAGCAACTCGGCACGTTCACGGGCGGGCAGATAGGGGCCAAGAACCGCGACAGTGCGATCAAGCCCGGGGTCCATCCGGTGCGCGGCAAAGACGGCACGAAACAGATCGGCCCCGTCTCCGCCGCCACCGGTCGTGACAAGAACATATCCCTCGGCAGGACGGCTGGCCGGCGTATCGGCCCATTGGATCGAACGGCGCAGAAAGCCGGTATAGCGCATCCGCCCCCGCACCAATGGCGAAACATCAAGCCCCGCCAAAGGGTCGTGAAAACCCTCGGGACCATAAACCCAGATCCGGTCATAATAGGCTTCAAGCTTGCGCAACACGTCCTTGCGTTCCCACTCTGGTGCCAGCAATTCGGGAGCGTCCATCACATCGCGCAACCCAAGAACCAGCCGTGTGCCCTGCGACTTCAAGTAGATTAGGGTTTCCTCGATCTCGCCATGCAGGCCCATCGGCTCCTTGTCGGTGATAAAGATATCGGGGCGGAATGTCTCGGCGGTTTGGCGGATGATGGCGCGACGGATTGTCAGGGTGTCTTCCAGCGATGTGTGCTGGGCCATCGACTGGTATTCGCCATTGCGCAGCTTGATCACGCTGGGAATCTTGACGAAATCGACCCGCACCCGATAGTCGAACGCGCCGGCGATAGTCGTCCCCGAGATGATCATCACGGAAAGCCCGCGATAGGCTTCGACCAGCGCATGCGCGATCTCTCGGCAACGGCGCAGATGGCCCAGCCCGAAAGTGTCGTGGCTGTACATCAGTATCCGCGCGTCTTCCAGTCTGGGGGTCATTGCCGTTCCTTGAGGAGTGGCGGCACAGCGGCCGCAGGATGGATCGTCATCGGTAGGGATCGGCTGCATCACGCAAGCCGTCGCCAAGAAAGTTGAACGCGAGGATCACGAGGATCACCGGGGCCATCGGCCAAAGCAGCCAAGGATATAGCGCGACGATATTCACGCCGCGCGTTTCCGTCAGAAGGATACCCCAGCTTGTCACCGGAGGTCGCAAACCAAGTCCAAGGAAGGTCAGCGCCGTTTCCCCCAGGATCATACCGGGAACGGACAGGCTGGCACTGGCGATCAGATGTGACATGACGCCGGGGATAAGATGGCGCGAAATGATTCGACTGCTTTTCGCACCCATAAGCTCTGCTGCCAGAACATAGTCCTCTTCGCGCAGGGCGAAAAGCTTGGATCGTACTGCGCGGGCCTGTCCGGTCCAATCCAGCATACCAAGGATCACCGTGATGCCCAGATAGACCAGTATCGGGCTCCAGCTGAGCGGGATAATGGCGGCCAATGTCATCCATAGCGGGATCGATGGGATCGACTGGATGACCTCGATCATGCGCTGCATGCCGTGATCGAACCAGCCGCCGCGATAGCCCGCAATGCCGCCGATCACGATGCCCAGTGTAAAACTGACCAGCGTGCCGAGCAGCCCGATGGTCAAAGATATCCTCGCGCCGTGCAGAATGCGCGAGAACACGTCGCGGCCCAACCGGTCGGTGCCAAGCAGATTCACCCGCCCGCCCTCGGCCGGGCAAAACAGATGCAGATCTGCGGGAACGAGGTTCCAGAACATGTAGCTTTCGCCACGACAGAAGAACCGCAGGCGCTGCACATTGGTCGGGTCATCGGTGTAGATGCGGCGCAACTCGGTCATGTCCAGATGCATGGTCTGGCCATAGACGAACGGACCGACGAAACTGCCATCATGGAAAAGCCGCACCCGCTGCGGCGGCGCATAGATGAAATCAAGATTGCGGGTATCCAGACGGTACGGCGCCAGAAACTCGGTAATCAGCAGCGAGGCGTAAAACAACAGCAGAAATACGCCCGAGATCAAGGCCACCCGATGCCGCTTGAACTTGATCCACATCAGTCGAAGCTGGCTCGCGTTTTCAAGTCCGGTCGTCGCCCCCGCTGGCTCGGCCATGGGATCGAAGGGAGCGGGCGACACATAATGCGTCAACTCGGCACCCGGAGGTGGCAGCGGATTCGGCGTGCTCATCCGCGTCTCCCCTTCAACCGGATGCGAGGATCAAGCAGGCTCAGCGCGATATCCGAAACCAATACCCCCACGACCGTCAGCGCAGCTAGAAACATCAGGAACGACCCCGCAAGATACATGTCCTGACTTTGCAGCGCGCGGATCAGCATCGGACCGGTGGTTTCCAGCGACAGGATGATCGCCGTGACCTCGGCCCCCGAGATGATCGCGGGCAGGATCGAGCCGATATCGGCGATGAAAAAGTTCAGCGCCATCCGCAGCGGATATTTCAGCACCACCCGCGACGGAGATAGGCCCTTGGCACGTGCGGTGACGACATATTGTTTGCCTAACTCGTCCAGCAGGTTCGCCCGCAGGCGTCGCGCCATCCCCGCCGTGCCTGCCGTGCCGATGATCAGGACCGGAATCCAGATATGGCTCAGGATCGACCGCAGCTTGTCCCAGCCCATCGGCTGATCCAGATATTCCACATCCATGATATGGCCGATCGAGATGCCGAACCAGACATTGGCGAAATACATCAGGATGATCGCCAGCATGAAATGCGGCACGGCAATCCCGATCAGCCCCAGAAAGGTCAGCCCGTAATCGCCCCAGCTATATTGATGCGTGGCCGAATACAGACCGATCGGAAAGGCCAGCAGCCATGTGAACATGATCGTCACCACGCTCATCATCACGGTCAGCCACAGCCGGTCGCCAACCACCTCGTTCACTGGCATCCGGTATTCGAAACTGTAACCGAAATCGCCGTGCAACATACCCGTCACCCAGTGCCAGTACCGCACCGGAGCCGGAGCGTCGAAATGGTAACGCGCCTTCAGCGTCTCGATTTCCTGCAGATCCGTCGGTTCGCCCAGCATGCGCAATTCCTGCACATAGCTTTCGAAATAATCGCCCGGAGGCAGTTCGATGATCGCAAAGACAAGGACCGAGATCACGAACAGGGTCGGGATCATGATCAGCAACCGGCCAAACAGATAGCGCAGCATGCTAGGCCTCGTCCTTTAGCCAGAACGTGTCGGGCATGTAGATGCCCAGTATCGAGGTCGGCTGGAACCCGATCAGACCGGTATCGGGCAGGTTCTGCAACTGCTTCGCGCGCACGACGGGCTGCTTCGCACCATTGACCGTTCCGATGGTGAAAACCTGATCGGCATGGATCGCCAGCATCCGGTGCCAGATCTCGACCCGCTCGTCATGGCTGCGGCTTTTGCGCCAACGCCCTACCAGTTCGACCAGTTCAAGGGCTTCCGGCAAATCGGGCGCGCTTCCCTGCTGCCCTTTCGACGCGTAATAGACCCCCCATTGCGACCAGATATACTGGTCCTCGGTGGTCGGAGCCAATTCATAGGGCGGCATTTCCGCGGTCGGCACGGCATTGTCCAACCCCATCCACACCGCCATGCTGGTCAGCCCCGCCATCGTCCGGCTGCGGAACAGATCACGCTGGGATACCCGCGTCCATAATGCAATGCCGACAGCACGGTAGTGCTCGGCGATCAGTTCGAGCACATCGGCCTCGAGCGTGCTTTCACCCGCCGTCTCGGCCAGAATTCCGGCCACCCGTCCGTCCGGCAACCGACGCAGACCATCCCTGCCCTTTGCGGTCAGACCCGAGCCGTCCAGCAACGCATTTGCCTGCTCGGGGTCGTGGATTGCCCATGCGCGGGCATATTCCTCGCGGTAGAGTACGCTTTCGGGCAGCACGGTATTGGCGCTTTCACGGGCAAGACCGAAGAACAGCGCCTTGTTGATCTCGGTCCGGTCAATCGCCAGCGATAGCGCGCGCCGCACGTTCGTATCGCGGTACAGCGCCCGCCAGACCGGATCGGCGCAGGTCAGGTTCGGCAACAAGGCCACACGCGAACCTTGCGTTCGGGTCCAAAGGTTGACCCTGATCGGAAAGCGGTGCTCGGCCTCTTTGACCAAGGTGTAATCCGGAAACTCGACCCCAAAGGGCTGCAGGTCGCTTTCGCCAGTAGCGACCTTGGCCGGGATCAGGTCATAGCTCGATACGTTCATCACCACGCGGTCGATATAGGGCAATTGGCGCCCGTCCTGATCGACACGGTGGAAATAAGGATTGCGCTCGAAAACGAATTGCTGCGCAGGAGGCGTCGTGCGTGGCCGCCACGGATCTAGTGTCGGAAGTTCCGGGTTCTCGGGGCGGGTGACGCGGCTCATTTTCTGGTGCAGGGACTGCCAGTCATCGACGCGCTGTTCGGCGATCAACCGTGCAAGGGTGTCCGCATCGGCATGGTCGACGTGGAAATTCTTCATGTAATGTGCGGGCATGCAGATCCGCAAAGGCGAAGGTGCAGCCAGAAGCGGCAGGAAATCCGGCAAGGGCGAATGCCAGCGATACCGGACCGTCAGATCATCCAGCATCTCGAACTCGGGCCCCTGCCCGTCCAGCCGCATTTCCGGAGGCATTCCGCCCAGTTCCGCGTGCAGGATCACGTCTTCCCAGCAATAGCGAAAATCTTCGGCAGTAAAGGGATGGCCGTCCGACCAGCGATGGCCCCGACGCAACCGCAGGGTAAAAACCCGATCTTCCTCAACCTGCCAGGAATGCAGGATATCCGCGACCAGATTCAGCCCAAGATCAAATCCGACCAAACGCGAATAGCCATTGATCGGCATATAGCGGATGTCGCGCTGGCCGCCGATCAGGATGCGGATGGTGCCGCCATGCTTTCCTGTGCTGCGGCCAAGCGCCGGCAGGTCCATGACGCGTGGCTCCAGCGGCAGCCGATCCGAAATCGCAGGCAGTTCCCCCGCAGCGATCCGCGCGTCAAGAAAAGCCGCGCCCGTCCACCCGCGCGTAGCCTGTGGACCGCCCACAGCGCCCGCTGCAAGCAAGGCCAAAGCCTGTCGACGGGTGACAGGATGCAGCGTCATCCGACCACCCTACGCGAGGGTAGATCATGGGGCTCGGCCAGAACCTGCATACGGACCAGATGCCCGCCACCCAGATCGGCCATACGGACCGGTTGACCCCGCACCTCGCGGAAGGCGGCGGGCCAATGCGCCTCGGCCTTTGCGGTCGGCGTCCGCGCTGCCGCGATATCCAACGGGCGCGAGGGATCGGGAACCGGAACAGCCGCTAGAAGCGCACGCGTATAGGGATGGACCGGAGCCTCCATGATCAGATCGCGCGGTCCGATTTCAACCAGCTTGCCGCGCCACATGACGGCGATCCGGTCGGCCATGTAGTTCACCACCCCAAGATCATGCGAGATAAACATATAAGTAAGGTGAAGTTCTTTCTGCAAATCCTTGAGCAAGTTCAAAATTTGCGCCTGAACCGAGACATCGAGGGCCGACACGACCTCGTCGCAGATGATGAATTCAGGAGCCAGCGCCAAAGCCCGCGCGATGCCGATCCTTTGCCGCTGCCCCCCCGAAAAACTATGCGGAAAGCGCGAGGCCGCCCCTTCGGACAGGCCGATGGCCCGCAACAGCGCCATCACGAGTTGCCGTCTGTGCGCGGGCGTACCCCTCCGGTGAACATCCAGAGGTTCAGACAGGATATTTCCAACCGTCATCCGTGGCGACAGGGACGAAACCGGATCTTGAAAAATCAGCTGGATACGGGTGCGCAACGCATCCAGCGCCTTGCCCTCGGCCTCGCCGATATCGACCACGTCATGTCCGTCGTCGAAAATGATGCTGCCCGAATCCGGCTGCAGAGCGCGCACCAGCAGCTTTCCGACCGTCGTTTTCCCTGAACCGCTTTCACCGACCAGCCCCAGACATTCACCGCGGAAAATATCCAGACTGACACCATCCACCGCCGTGACGGGTTCGGCATTCGACGAGATCAGCGACCATGACTGATGTCGCGGCAGGAACGCCTTGGTCACGTCGCGCAATGAAACCAAAGGCCGCGCGCCCGGCGCACGCATTGCAACGGGTTGCTGGCTCATCCGCGCGAGTTCCAGAATGCCCTGCGCCGGAATCTCGCGCAGAGGCCGCAACCTGACGCGGCCTTTCGCGCCCAGAACCGGAACCGCCTGCATCAAGCCGCGCAGATAGGGATGCTGCGGGTTGCGGAAAATTTCGGCGGTCGGCCCCGCCTCCATCACCTGCCCCCGATGCATGACCACAATCTCGTCTGCAAGGTTGGCGACCACGCCAAGATCATGCGTGATCAATAGGACGGCCAGCCCGCGCTCTTGTTGCAGATCGCGGATCAGTGCCAGAATCTGCGCCTGGATCGTGACGTCAAGCGCCGTGGTCGGCTCATCGGCAATCAGCAGCGACGGGCCGCAGATCGCAGCCATGGCAATCATCGCCCGTTGCCGCATCCCGCCCGACAACTCAAAGGGATACAGGTCGAACACCCGCCCCGGATGCGGAAATCCGACGCGGGCCAACATCGTTTCACAACGCTCGCGCGCCTCGGAACGGGACATAGGGCGATGCAGGCGCAGCGCCTCGGACAATTGGTTGCCAATGGTGTGCAAAGGCGAAAACGACGTCATCGGTTCCTGAAAGATCATCCCGATGCGGTCGCCACGAATGGCGCGGATCATCCGCCCGTCACGCGGCAAGCCCAGCAGATCCAACGGCTCGGCCTTGCCAATATCGAACAGCACCCGCCCCGAGACCATAGCCTGAACCGGTTGCAGCCCCATGATGGTCTGGCCGGTCATGCTTTTTCCCGATCCGCTTTCCCCGACCAGCGCCGTGATCTTACCGGGCAACACCCGCAGACTTGCCCCGTCGACAGCGGTCAGCTCGCCTCGAAGCAGGGGAAAGGCCACTTTCAGACCTTCCACCCGCAGCAGGTCGTGCGGTTGGTTCTGCAACGAGTCCAAGTCTTTGTCCCAATTCCTTGACGTTATGCCAGCTTGTGGCGTGGGTTCACAGGATCAGAGAATCATCGGGTCGCGTAAAAATTCTTGAACGATCGTAGCAAACCCGGCCACATCTTGCCGAAAATGGAGGCGGGTATGACGTCTAAGAACAGGCTAGCGGCTGAAATCGAGGAAGCAATAGCCATCGCTCAGGCTGGCAATATGGCCGAAGCCGAAGCGCGCCTTGCCGAAATCGCCCGCGATCCCGATGCAGCGTCCTTGGGTCATATGACGATCTTGGGGCTTCCACGGAAATTGCACTCGGCCCGACTGAAGCTGGCAAAGCTTGGCGGGGACGTCGTGGCCGTTACGGGGCTGCGCGCGACAGCGGTTCCTCCGCCCGAACTGCTGGCAGAACTGCTCCAACCCGACCCGCAGACCCGGGCCGCATTGGCGAAAGCGGCTGGATGGCCAGTGCCGCGTATCGTGCACCAGATCTGGATCGGAGGTCCGGTGCCGCCGACCTGCGCCATTTGGCGGGATTGGGCTGCATGTCACGGCTGGGAATACCGCCTTTGGGACGAACAATCGCTGGCCGAACTGGCGATCACCGATGATCCGCAATGGCAGGCGATGATCATGGCGCGCGACTATCCCGGCGCGGTGGATGTGGCGCGCTACCATGTCCTGCTGCGGGATGGCGGCCTTTATCTCGATTGCGACTGGTATCCGGTTTCGCCGGAACGCCCGCCCGAGGATTTCATTCCGGCAATCGGTCTGTCCGCCATCGCAGAAGCAGGGCCACGCCTTGTTGCGGGCGGGTCGGTGCTACTGGCGAACGGATTGATCGCCGTGCCGCCCAACCATCCTGCAATCGCGAAGCTGATCGACGTTCTCCCGCAGATCGCCGCACGGCTGTCCGGCGCTCCGGCATGGTGGCAGACGGGGCCGTTGGCATTTACCCTGGCTGCACGGATGGGGCCAGTAACGATCCTTGATCCCGCCATCTGGACCGACCGCCTGCCCCAACGCGCGCCGATCAGCCAGGTCATCGAACGCGTGGAAGCAGCCAAAGCCAAAGCGGCATTCGTGATCGAATGGAAAAGCTGGTAGGACTAGCCCAGACGGTCGATCATCCGATTGGGCCCAAGCCGGAAGACCACATCCTGCGGCGCATCCAGTTGCAGCGCCTCGGGAACCGGCAGTCCTGCATGCAGCCCGCGCAGCAGCCGTCCGGCAATACCGTGGCTGACAAGGATCACTTCGGGCTCGGCCGCTGCCTCGTCCAGAACCGACTGCAAACGGGAAAGCAGGCCGGTCAGCCGCTCTCCCTCGGGCGCATGGAACATCCATTGGCGAGGCGGGTGCGCCTTGCGTATTCCCGGCCAGCCAACCGCGATCTCCTGACGGGTCATCCCGTCCCAGATCCCCAACGAGACTTCGCGCAAGCGGTCGTCCTGCTGCAAGCCCGCGCCGGATAGCTGCTTTGCGATCAGTTCGGCAGTCGCCAAAGCGCGCGGCAAGGGGCTTGTCCAGATCCGCGTGGCCTTGATGTGAGCCGCCAGTAACCTGCCGTAAGCCAGCCCCTGTTCGCGCCCCCGCGCGGTCAAAGGCGAATCCGACCAGCCCTGATAACGGCCCTGCAGGTTGAACTCGGTTTCACCATGCCGCAACAGATAGATCATTCCGCCCCCGAACGTTCCAGGAATGCTAGTCGTGGTTTTAGGGCGACGCCACCATCGAATAGCCGGGATGGAACGCCAAGCGGACCGAGGTAATCGCGCCTAAATCGTTCCATGTTGTCCGCTGCAGGATCAACAGCGCCGTTCCTTGCCGTGTTTCCAGCAGTCTGGCGTCCCGCGCATCCGCATTCTCGGCCGAGAAGGCAATATCTCCGCGCAGCCACGGGAAATTCCGCACCAGCCATTCGTTCGGATTGATCCGCTGGAAATCGACACTTTCGACACCCGGAGCGGCCTTGGGGTTGATCCATCGATCCTCGATCTGGAACGGAGCGCCGTCGCCGTAATGTACAGTGCGCAGATGCAGCAGGCTTTCCCCCTCAGGCAAACCCATACGCACCGCGACTTCCGCAGGCAGGGGCTCGGTTTTCTGGCCGATGATCCGGTGGCTATAGGCCATGCCCGCGGCCTCGATCTGCTCGCGCACGATCGCAATGGTCAATGTGGCCTTCCGTGCGGGATTGATCGTGACATGGGTTCCCGCCTTGCGTCTGCGGTCCAACAGGCCCTCATCAGCCAGCAATTGCAGGGCTTTGTTCACGGTCGCACGGGCGACGCCGAACTCGACCGCCAACTCGGCCTCGTCAGGAATGCGGTCGCCCTGCCGCCACTCGCGGTCAACGATCCGGCGGCGCACCTCGTTGACGATGGCCTGCGCCTTGGAGGAAGCAGGGCGCTCGATCACATGCGCACCTGCACGCGGGCGATGGCGGCCAGATAGTCAGCCACGATCCGCTCGCGATCATTGTGCCGACCGTCCCGCACAACATGGCGGCCCGCCGACCACACATCGCGGATCAGGCCATCATAGCCGGCAAAAATCAGGCTATCCAGCAACTGATCCCCCTCTCGCCCGAACAGCACCGGATTGTTCAGATCAACCGCGCACAGATCGGCCCACATGCCTGCGCGGATTGCGCCCGTATCGCGCCCCGCCGCCGAGGCGCCGCCGTCAAGTCCGGCCTCATACAACACACGGCCAGTCGAACGATCAGGCTTGGCCAGCATGGCGCGGCCCCGATCACGCAAGCGCTGACTGTACTCCAGTGTCCGCAACTCCTCGACCATCGAGATCCGCACGTTGCTGTCCGACCCGAATCCCAACCGCCCGCCGGCATCCGCCCAGATCGTGCCGTTGAATATGCCATCACCGAGCGAGGACTCGGTGATCGGACACAGGCCCGCGACTGCACCCGTGGCCGCCAGTCGGCGCGTCTCGTCCTCGGTCATATGGGTCAGATGGATCAGCGTCCAGCGTCGGTCGATGGCATGGTTTTCCAGCAACCACTCGACCGGGCGCTGACCGTAAGCGGCGCTGACCTCCTCGATTTCGGGAATCTGCTCGGCCAGATGCATGTGCAATGGCCTGTCCGGGCGAAGCGACGCGCAGATCTGCAATGCCTCGGGCGACACGGCGCGCAACGAATGAGGCGCAACACCGATGCCGCAATCATCCGGCAGATGTGCCAGCGTGGCCTCGGCCCCATCCAGCAGGCGTTGGAATTCGTCGGGAGTAGTCCCGAAGCGAGCCTGCCCCGGACCCAGAGGACGCTTGTCGACCCCGCCAAACTGGTAATGCACCGGCAACAACGTCAGACCGATTCCGGTGCGGCTGGCGGCAGCGGCGATCCGCTCGGACATCTCTGCGATGTTGTCATAATGACCACCGCCGATCCGGTGATGCAGATAGTGGAACTCGACATTGGTCGCATATCCGGCTTCGAGCATCTCCATCTGCACCAATGCGGCAATCGCTTCGACATCTTCGGGTGTCAGATGGTCAAGGAAACGGTACATAATCTGCCGCCACGTCCAGAACGTGTCGCGGGGTTCGGGCCCCTTGGCCTCGGACAGGCCTGCCATGGCACGCTGGAAGGCGTGGCTATGCAGGTTCGCCATTGCGGGCAGCAACAAGCCCACGCGGTGACCGGTCGGGGCCGCGCCGGTCTCGACCGACCGGATTCGGCCATGCCCGACCGTGATCGATACATTTTCCGCCCAACCCGCAGGCAGCAAAGCCCGTTCTGCCCAGATCTGAGACATGCGACTGCCCTTCTTTACATCAAAATAAGTTTAGACATAGAGTTTGATTAAGTTTAGACATAACAAAATCAAGAAATCAATGCCGGAGCTTCAGCAATGCTGCTTCTTACTCGCGGACGGTTGGCCAGAATGGGCGAGGGATCAGGCGGTTACGACCTGATCGACGACGCGGCTATGGTCATTTCTGCCGATAAAATCGAATGGGTCGGGGCTATATCCGTCCTGCCTGCACAATATGCCGACCTGCCGCATCACGACCTTGGCGGGCGGCTGGTCACTCCGGGGCTGATAGACTGCCATACCCATATCGTCTTCGGCGGCGACCGCGCCCGCGAATTCGAGATGCGCCTTGAGGGTGCGACCTACGAAGAGATCGCGCGTTCGGGAGGCGGCATCCTCTCCAGCGTTCGCAATACCCGCGAGGCCGACGAAGAAGCCCTGCTCACGCAATCCCTGCCCCGCGTCGATGCGCTGCTGGCCGAGGGCGTGACCACGCTGGAGATCAAATCGGGCTACGGCCTGACTGTTCAGGATGAACTGAAGATGCTGCGCGTCGCGCGTCGCATTGCCGAAGTCCGCGCCGTCACCGTGCGCACCACATGGCTGGCCGCCCATGCTCTGCCCCCCGAATACAAGGACGACCGCGCGGGCTATATCCGCGATGTCGTCATCGCCGGAATGCAGCAAGGCCATGCCGAAGGACTGATCGACGCGGTCGACGGCTTCTGCGAGGGCATCGCCTTTTCCCGCGACGAAATGGCCGCGATCTTTGACGCCGCCGCCCAGCTTGGCCTGCCAGTCAAACTGCATGCCGAGCAGCTTTCGGACCTTCACGGCGCCGAAATGGCCGCGCAGCACGGCGCGCTTTCCTCCGATCACCTTGAATGGCTGGGTCAGGATGGCATTGACGCCATGGCCGCGTCGGGCACCGTTGCGGTGCTGCTGCCCGGCGCGTTCTATACCCTGCGCGAGACGAAATACCCGCCGCTTCAAGCCCTGCGCGACGCGGGCGTGCCGATTGCGCTGGCGACCGATTGCAACCCCGGCACCTCGCCGCTGACCTCGATCCTGCTCACGATGAACATGGGCGCGACGCTGTTTCGCATGACCCCGGTGGAATGCCTGACCGGCGTGACCCGCCATGCGGCCACCGCCCTTGGCCTGCGCGATCGCGGCCAGCTTTCCCCCGGTATGCGCGCCGATCTGGCCATCTGGGACGCCAGCCATCCTGCCGAGCTGACCTATCGCATCGGCTTCAATCCCCTTCATGCCCGCATTGTCGGAGGCGAATTTGTCTGAACTGATCCTTACCCCCGGTGAAACCACTCTGGCCCAGCTGGAATCTGTCTGGCGCAAGGGCCTTGCCGTGCGGCTGGCCGACAGCGCCCGCCCCGGCATCGCGGCCTCTGCGGCCCGTATCCAAGCGGCGGCCAATGGCGACGTGCCGGTTTACGGCGTGAATACCGGTTTCGGCAAACTGGCCTCGATCAAGATCCGCTCCGAGGATACCGCCACCCTGCAACGCAACCTGATCCTGTCGCATTGCTGCGGCGTGGGTGAGCCGGTCGAGCCGGAAACCACCCGCCTGATCATGGTGCTGAAGCTGCTGTCGCTGGGTCGCGGCGCTTCCGGCGTCCGCCCCGAGGTCATCGCGCTGATCGAAAACATGCTGGCCCAAGGCGTGCTGCCGGTGATCCCGTCGCAGGGCTCGGTCGGTGCTTCCGGCGATCTGGCGCCGTTGGCCCACATGGCCGCGACCATGCTGGGCGAGGGCCGCGCGACCCATAAGGGCCGCGAAATGCCCTCCTCCGAGGCGCTGGCTGCTGCGGGCCTTGCCCCGGTGGTTCTGGCCGCCAAAGAGGGTCTGGCGCTGATCAACGGCACGCAGGCCTCGACCGCCTTCGCGCTGGCCGGGCTGTTCGACGCATTCGCAAGCGCCCGAGCGGCGCTGGTCACCTCGTCGCTGTCGACCGATGCGATCATGGGCTCGACCGCGCCCTTCCTTGAGGAAATCCACACTTTGCGCGGCCATCGCGGCCAGATCCTTGCCGCCCGCGCCATTCGCGGGCTGATGGAAGGGTCCGAGATCCGCGAAAGCCACCGGGTCGGCGATACCCGCGTCCAAGACCCCTATTGCATCCGTTGCCAGCCGCAGGTGACCGGGGCCTGCATCGACCTGCTGTGGCAGGCCGCAAGCACGCTGGAAATCGAATCCAACGCCGCGACCGACAACCCGCTGGTGCTGACCAGTCAGGACCTGATCGTCTCGGGCGGGAACTTCCACGCCGAACCCGTGGCCTTTGCCGCCGACCAGATCGCGCTGGCGATCACGGAAATCGGGGCGATTTCCCAGCGCCGCATCGCGCTGATGGTGGACCCGGCGCTGTCCCATGACCTGCCGCCCTTCCTGACCCCCGATCCCGGCCTAAACTCGGGCCTGATGATCGCCGAAGTCACCAGCGCCGCGCTGATGAGCGAGAACAAGCATCTGGCCAATCCCTGCTCGACCGATTCCACGCCGACCAGCGCCAACCAAGAGGACCACGTGTCCATGGCCGCCCATGGCGCACGTCGCCTGAAGCGGATGAATGCGAACCTGGCCCATATCATCGGGATCGAGGCGATGTGTGCCGCCGCTGGCGTCGAATTCCGCGCGCCGCTGACCACCTCGGCCCCGCTGCAATCGGTGATCGCCACCCTGCGCGCGACCGTCCCGGCGCTGGATCAGGACCGTTACATGGCCCCCGATCTGACTGAAGCCGCGCGTCTGGTCCGCGAAGGCGCGCTGGTCGCCGCCGTCGCCCCCGAACTGCTGGCCGAGGTGACGGCGTGACCCCGGTCGAAGTCACCCAAGGCGACAGCCCGGTCATCCTTGGCCTGCCCCATACCGGGACTTGGCTGCCCGAGGAAATCCGCGCGCAACTGAACCCGCGCGGACAGGTTCTGGCCGATACCGACTGGCATATCGAGCGGCTTTACGACGGGCTGCTGCCCGGCGCGACCACGGTGCGGGCAACCTTCCACCGCTATGTCATCGACGCCAATCGCGGCGCGGATGATGCAAGCCTGTATCCCGGGCAGAACACCACCGGCCTTGTTCCCGTCACCGATTTCGACGGCGAGCCGATCTGGGTCACGGACCCCACGGCCGAGGATATCGCCGACCGCAAGGCCCGCTTCCACGCGCCCTATCACGCGGCCTTGGCCGCCGAGATCGAGCGGGTGCGCGCGAAGCACGGCGTGGCGATCCTTTACGATTGCCACTCGATCCGCAGCCATATCCCCTTCCTTTTCGAAGGGACGCTGCCGGATTTCAATATCGGCACGAATAGCGGGCGCTCCTGCGCGCCGGCCATTGAGGCCGCCACGCATGAGGTCGCAGCCGCGACGGGCCGGACCCATGTGCTGAATGGTCGCTTCAAGGGCGGCTGGACGACGCGGCATTACGGCCAGCCCGGCTCGGGCGTTCACGCCATCCAGATGGAACTGGCGCAATCCACCCATCTTTCGACGGAGACCCCGCCCTTTGCCTATGACGAGGCCAAGGCCGAGGCTTTGCGCGTTCCCCTGAAAGAAATCCTGACCAAACTCGCGGCGCTTGCCGCCGAACTGAAGGTATGACCCCGATGGACAATCCCCGTCACAATACCCGCGACGTCTTTCCCGCCACCGGCACCCAGATCACCGCGAAAAGCTGGCTGACCGAGGCCCCCTTGCGGATGCTGATGAACAACCTGCATCCCGACGTGGCCGAGAACCCGCATGAGTTGGTCGTCTATGGCGGCATCGGCCGCGCCGCCCGGACGTGGAAGGATTTCGACCTGATCGTCGATAGCCTGCGCGCTCTGGAAGAGGACGAAACCCTGCTGGTGCAATCCGGCAAGCCGGTTGGCGTCTTCAAGACCCACAAGGACGCGCCGCGCGTGCTGATCGCCAACTCGAACCTGGTGCCGCATTGGGCGAACTGGGACCATTTCAACGAATTGGACAAGCGCGGACTGGCGATGTATGGCCAGATGACCGCCGGGTCGTGGATCTATATCGGCACGCAGGGCATCGTTCAGGGCACCTATGAAACCTTCGTCGAGGCTGGCCGCCAGCATTATGACGGCAACCTGACCGGCAAATGGGTGCTGACCGGTGGCCTTGGCGGTATGGGCGGCGCGCAGCCCCTTGCTGCCGTCATGGCCGGGGCCTGCTGTCTGGCCGTCGAATGCGATGAGACCCGCGCCGATTTCCGCCTGCGCACCCGCTATGTCGATGAAAAGACCCATAGCCTCGATGAGGCGCTGGAGATGATCGAGCGCTGGACCAAGGCGGGCGAGGCGAAATCCGTGGCCCTGATCGGCAACGCCGCCGAGGTCTTCCCGGAACTGGTGCGTCGCGGTGTCCGTCCCGACATCGTGACCGACCAGACCAGCGCCCATGACCCGGTGCATGGCTATCTGCCGATCGGCTGGACCGTCGCTGAATGGCGCGCCAAGCAGGAATCCGATCCGAAAGCCGTGGAAAAGGCCGCCCGCGCGTCCATGCGCGTGCAGGTCGAGGCGATGGTGGCCTTTGCCGATGCCGGCATCCCGACAGTCGATTACGGCAACAACATCCGCCAGATGGCGCTGGAAGAAGGCTTCACCCGCGCCTTTGCCTTCCCGGGTTTTGTCCCCGCCTATATCCGCCCGCTGTTCTGCCGCGGCATCGGTCCCTTCCGCTGGGCGGCGCTTTCGGGCGACCCCGAGGACATCCGCAAGACCGACGCCAAGGTCAAGGAACTGGTGGACGACGCGCATCTGCACAACTGGCTGGACATGGCGCAGGAACGCATCGCGTTCCAGGGCCTGCCCGCGCGGATCTGCTGGGTCGGGCTTGGCATCCGCCACAAGCTGGGCCTTGCCTTCAACGAAATGGTCCGCAATGGCGAGCTGAAGGCCCCGATTGTCATTGGCCGCGACCATCTGGACTCTGGCTCGGTCGCCTCGCCCAACCGGGAAACCGAGGCGATGCAGGACGGCTCGGATGCCGTGTCCGACTGGCCGCTGCTGAACGCGCTGCTGAACACCGCATCCGGCGCGACCTGGGTGTCGCTGCATCACGGCGGTGGCGTCGGCATGGGCTTTTCGCAGCATTCGGGGATGGTCATCTGCTGCGACGGCAGCGAGGATGCCGACCGCCGCATCGCGCGCGTGCTGTGGAATGACCCAGCAACCGGCGTGATGCGTCATGCGGATGCAGGTTATGACATCGCGATAGAATGCGCGAAAGAGAATGGGTTGAATCTGCCCGGCATTCTTTGAACAAGGGGGGCGACGACGCAACGCACCGCCGTCGCTCTCGTCCATCAGTCCAACTACGGAGAAAACCATGAACTTCCAAATGACCCTTCGGGCTGCGCTTGTCAGCCTGATCGCACTCGGTGCGGGCACGACGGCCTCGGCCGACCAGCTGGCTGATGTCAAAGCCGCAGGCAAAATCGTCACCGCGACAGACATGCACTATGCCCCCTTCGACATGCTGAACAACGGCACCTATGAGGGCATGACCAAGGACCTGTTCGACGAAGTGTCCAAGGAAATCGGCGTCGAGCCGCTGTATCAGGACATTCCGTGGCCTGCCGAACTGCCGGGTCTTGAGGTCAAGAAATTCGACATCATCATCGCTCCGGTGACGATCACCCCCGAGCGGCTCGAGCGCTACACCTTTACCCTGCCGATCGCCGATGCGACCGTCGCGCTGGTCAAGGCCGCGTCGAGCGACCTGAAAGCCCCCGAGGACATCAAGGGCAAGACCGTCGGCGTCCAGCAGGGCACCGCGCAGTTCAAGCAGCTTGAAGCCTTCGGCGACAAGCTGGGCGGCGTGACCATCAAGGAATACGGCACCACCGACGAAGCCTACGCCGATCTGGCCGCCGGTCGTCTGGATGCGGTCGCAGGCTCGCTTCCTAACCTGACCTATCTGGTGAAGAACCGCCCCGAAACCTTCGCCCTGTTCGAACCGGCCAAGTTCGGCGAGCCGAAATACTTCGCCTGGGCCCTGCGCAAGAACGCCGACACCGAGCCCTTTGCCAAGGCGATCAACGACGCGCTGCTGAAAATGACCGATGACGGCCGCGTCAAGGCGATCCAGGAAAAATGGCTCGGCACCTATACCGAGCTGCCGCGCGAAGTTCCCGCGAAGTAAGCCTGTTCGGCGGGCGGGGTCATCCCCGCCCGTTTTTTTGCTTTAGACGAGACGTGCATGTTTTCCATCCCGGTCTTCTTTGAAAGTTTCGGGCCGCTTCTATGGGCGGCACGATACACGTTGCTGATTTCGTTTCTGGGCATCGGGCTTGGATTGATCTTGGGCGCCTTGATCTGCGCCGCAAGATTGTCGCCCTATGCGATCCTGCGTCGTTTCGCGGCGGTCTGGGTCAGCTTTCTGCGCGGTGTGCCGCTTTTGGTGCAGCTGCTGGTCTTTTACTATGCGCTTCCGGTGATCGGGCTGGATGTACCGGCATTTGTCGCAGCCATCGTGACGGTCGGCATCTGTGCCAGCGCCTATATTTCCGAAATCTGGCGCGGCGCGATCAACGCATTGCCCAGGGGCCAGTCCGAAGCCGCAATCGCCATCGGCATGAGCCCCCGCGATGTCTGGTCCCGTGTGGTTCTTCCCCAGGCCGTCTCGCTTTCGTTGCCCGCTCTGATCAACGAGTTGATCCTGCTGGTTAAGGCTTCCTCGCTGGTCTCGGTCGTCGGCATCCTTGAAATCACCCGCTCGAGTCAGGCGCAGGCAGCAACGACCTTCCGTCCGCTCGAGGTCTATCTGGCAGCCGCCTGCATCTACCTGATGATCAACCTGTGCCTTGCAGCACTGGGACGCTATCTTGAACACAGGACGACCGTCTGATGGATATTGCCGTCTTCCAACAATACGGTCCCGCGCTGATCAAGGGCTTCGGCTACACCATCCTGTGCTGGGCACTGGGCACGGTCTTCGGCATGATGCTGGGACTGGTGATCGCGCTGATCCAACGCTATTCGCCACGGCCGGTCCGCTGGATCATCCAGATCTATATCGAGATCATCCGTGGCACGCCGTTTCTGGTCCAGCTTTTCGTCCTGTATTACGGCGGGCCTTTGGTCGGGTTGCGGCTGGACGCGCTGCCAGCGGGCCTGCTTGGCCTGACCATCTATAGCAGCCCCTATTTCGCGGAAATCTTCCGTTCGGCTTTCCGCGCCGTGCCGCTGGGCCAGATCGAGGCCGCCCGCGCGATCGGCATGGCCGAACCGACCATCATCCGCCGCATCCTGTTGCCTTTGGGTTTGGTCTCGGCACTTCCGGCGCTGGTCAACTTCTCGATCATCCTGACCAAAGAGACTGTGATCCTTTCGATGATCACCGTGCCCGAACTCATGTATCAGGTCAGCCGCATGTCCACCGAAACCTTCCGCTATCTGGAAGCGAACCTCGTGCTGGCGCTGTTCTTCTGGGCGCTCGTTGAAACTATCTCGCGCGTGGGCCGTCGGTTCGAGGCGCGCATTACCAAACATCTGATCGAAAGGACCTGACGATGCAGGCTTCCTCAGTCGAGATCCGCAAGGTCAACAAGTTCTATGGCCCGTTCCACGCGCTGAAAGACATCGACCTGTCCATCCCCCCCGGCAAGGTGACCTGCCTGATCGGGCCTTCCGGCTCGGGCAAATCCACGCTGCTGCGCTGCATGAACTTCCTCGAAGAATACGACTCGGGTGAGGTTCGCATCGATGGCCAACTGATCGGCTATGACGCCCCCGGAAAACGGATGTCGGGCCGGAAATTGCGCGAGATGCGGCGTTCGATCGGGATGGTGTTCCAGCAGTTCAACCTGTGGCCACACATGACCGCGCATGAAAACGTTGCCGAGGGCCTGATCCGCGTGCGCGGCCTGAGCAAAGCCGATGCGATGACCCGCGCCGCCGACGCGCTTGCGAAGGTCGGACTGGCGGACAAGATGGGCAACCACCCTTCCCGCCTGTCAGGCGGCCAGCAACAACGCGTCGCCATCGCCCGCGCCATTGCGATGGAGCCGAAGTTGATGCTCTTCGACGAGCCGACCTCGGCGCTGGACCCCGAACTGGTCGGCGAGGTGCTGAACGTGATGAAGACGCTCGCCTCGGAAGGCATGACGATGGTCGTCGTTACCCACGAAATGGGATTTGCCGCCCATGTCGCGGATCAGGTGGCCTTTCTAGAAAAGGGCGAGTTGGTCGATGTGGACACGCCCTCGGGCATTCTGCACCACCCCAAGGACGCCCGCATCCAATCGTTCCTGCGCACCTATCACGAGCGCAACAGCTTCTGATCGGGTAGGGCGACAGGCCGCTTACGCTCTGGCTGCCGCCCCGACCCGCGCCAAGGCATCCGCCTTTGCGATCAGCGCGTCGATTGCCATGTCCAGATCTGCATCCGTCGTCCGATGGTTGCAGATCGCAGCCCGCAATCCGTATTCGTCATGCACCGTCGTGTCCGAGAATGCCGCGATGCCCTGCTCCTGCAACTGCATCATCACTTCCGAATTTAACTCGGCAAGGGCGGTCGGCTCGATCCCTTCGTGCTCGTATCGGAAGCAGACAATATCAAGCTCGACCGGAGCGAGGCGTTTCAACCGCGGCTCGGCATCGACCCGCGCCGCCAGACGCTTCGACTGCGCGATGTTGCGGGACAGAATGCGGCCAAAGCGGTCCGCGCCGTGTTCCTTCAGCGTCATCCAGACCTTCAGCGCCCTGAACCCTCGCGACGTCTGCAGACCATAATCGAACAGCCAGCCACCCGCCGCGATCCCCCTTGCGGCAGGGTCGAGATATTCGGAATGCAACGCGAAACTTTGCAGATGCAAGCGCGCATCCCTGACCAGAACGCAGCCAACGTCAAAGGGCGCGTGCAACCCCTTATGCGGGTCCAAGGCAAGGCTATCCGCCAGTTCTATGGCATCCAACGCGGCGGGTCGGTCCTGACAAAGCCGCGCCAATGCACCGATGCAGCCGTCAATATGGAACCATAACCCCTCGGTCCGGCACAATTCGGCCAGTCCGGCCAGATCGTCGATTGCACCGGTATTCACCGTGCCCGCATTGCCGATGATACAGATGGGCTGGAAACCCTCCGCCCGATCAGCGCCAATGGCCTTTTCCAGCGCCGCAAGATCGATGCGGCAATCCGCACCGCTGGGCACGCGGCACAATGCGCCATTGCCCAAACCCAGCAACTCGACCGCTTTCTGGTGGCAGCCATGCACCTGATCCGAGGCATAGATCCGCATCGGTCGGGACACCGCCGCAACCCCGTCCTGCCGGATATCTCCTCCGGCCATGTGATTGCGCGCCACCGCCAGACCGATCAGGTTCGCGACCGATCCGCCGCTGGTCAGCGTCCCGCTGGCACTGGCAGGGAAGCCCATCATATCCTTGAGCCAGACGATCACCTGCCGCTCGACCTCGACGGCGGCATGGTTGCCGCCGCCAAGATTCGAGCCATCCGCCGCCGCAAGGAAATCTGCCAGCGCTCCGGTCAGGTTCGACGCACCCATGTACCACATCCAGAAACGCGGATGGGTGTTGCCCATGGGATAGGCAAGGATCGTGTCCCATGCCTCATCGACCACAAGCGACAAAGGCGTCGGAGAGCGCGGCAGCGGTTGGTGCAAGGCAGCACGGCCCGCTTCCGGCATGGGCTGCCACACCGCGCGATGGCGCAGCGCGGCGGTTCGTGCGATGACCCGATCCACCGCCTCATGGGCAATGCGGGCATATTCCGTCCAGTCGCCCGGATCGAGCGTTTCGATAGACTCGGCCATGTCATGTCTCCCTAGCTCATCTGGTAGCCCGGAGTGGACTGGGACAGCGCCTGTTCCTCGTCATCCATGTCCTCGGGGATTTCCTGAAACAGGGGAGTGGAAAGGTAGCGTTCGCCCGTGTCGGGCAGCATCGCCAGAATTGCCGTGCCGGACGCGGCATTTTCGGCCAATTGCATGGCCACCGCGAATGTCGCCCCGCCCGAGATGCCGGTCAGAATCCCCTCGCGTGCGGCCAGCTTTCTGGCCCAGGCCATACCTTCGGGGCCGGGAACCGGAACAACCTGATCATACCCCTTGTTGTCCAAGGCCTCTTGCAGGACGAAAGGAATGAAGTCCGGCGTCCAGCCCTGAATGGGATGCGGCTCGAACGCGGGGTGACTGACCGCCGGAGCGCCATCGCCACCGCGCTGCTGCGCGACCCCACTAGAGATCAGCGCGGCATTGGCAGGCTCGGTCAGGACGATCCTGATCTCGGGACGTTCACGGCGCAGGACGCGCGACAGACCGGTAACAGTGCCGCCCGTGCCATAGCCGGTCACGACGAAATCCAGCCGTTTGCCGGCAAAATCACCGATAATCTCGCGCGCCGTGGTGCTTTCATGGATATCGGCATTGGCCGAGGTCTCGAACTGGCGGGCCAGAAACCAGCCATGTTTCTGCGCAAGTTCGACGGCCTTGTTATACATGCCAAGACCTTTCTGGGCGCGCGGTGTCAGCACGACCTTGGCCCCCAGCATCCGCATCAGCCGACGACGTTCGACCGAGAAGCTGTCCGCCATGGTGACGACCAGAGGATAACCTTTCTGGGCACAGACCATGGCAAGGCCGATGCCGGTATTGCCGCTGGTCGCTTCGACCACAGTCTGGCCCGGTTTCAACTCACCCGAGCGTTCTGCGGCCTCGATGATGTTCAATGCCAGCCGGTCCTTGACCGAAGCGGCCGGATTGAAGAATTCGGCTTTCACGTAAAGCTCGATGCCTTCGGGGGCGAGGTTGTTTATCCGGATGACCGGAGTATCGCCCACGGTATCAAGTATGCTGCCGAAGATGCGGCCGCGTCCGTTTGTCGTCCGTATCGTTTGCATTGCGGTGCCTCTTGTTCCAATCGGAATCAGTGAACCCAGCACAATCTCGCACATTTCCCGCCGGCAAGCTTGATCCCGAGATGAAGATTTCATGCAGAGATCGTGGATTTCGGATAAATTGACCCATGATCTATTGCTGTGGCGACCTTCGGCTGGACGATGAGCGCTTCGAGCTTCAGCGGGGCGGGCAGCCGATTGCGCTTGAACCACAGGTTTTTCTGGTCCTGCGCGAGTTGATGCAGGCGCAAGGGCGGCTAGTCAGCAAAGAACAACTGATCGAGAATATCTAGCAAGGTCGCGCTATTTCGGATGCCAATATCGCAAGCCGCATACGCACCGCACGAGCGGCAATTGGCGACGACGGCGAACGGCAGCAGATCATCGCCACCGTGCATGGTCGCGGATTTCGACTGGTCCCGAAGGTCGAACTTGCCGGTGCGCCCGCGAAGCCGGATCTGCTTGATCCGTCCGGCAAGCCCTCGCTGGCGATCCTGCCCTTCCAACCGTTGGGGCTACCACCCGAACAGGTGCTGCTCTCGGAGGCCTTGGCCCATGAGGTGCTGCGCGCCCTGTCCCGCTTGCGTTGGGTGACCGTGATCGCGCGGGGATCGTCCTTCCGCTTTGGTGGCGCCGCGCCGGACTTGCAGCAGATCGGCCAGATCCTGTCGGTGCGCTACATCCTGACGGGTGCGCTGCAACTTGAAGGGCGGACGCTGGTCATATCGGTCGAACTGGTCGAGGCCGCCTCGGCGCGACTGATCTGGACCGAACGATTCAGCCGCCCGCTATCCGATCTGGCAGAACTGCAATATGCCATCGTCATGGCCGTCGCGGCGGCGCTGGAACTGCATATCCCCCTGCACGAGGCGCAACTGGCCGAAGGCAAGGACATCGCGCGTCTGGATGCATGGGAAAGCTATCACCTCGGCTTGCGCCAGATGTTCCGGTTCACCGCAGACGGCAATCTTCGCGCCGCCGGACTGTTCGCCCGGGCCGTGGAGCTTGAGCCAGGCTTTGCCCGCGCCCATGCGGGCCTGTCCTTTACCAGCTTTCAGGACGCCTTCCTGCGCTACGGCACCGACAGGGATACCGCCGTCACCAAGGCGCGCGCCGAAGCCGAGACAAGCTACGATCTGGACCCTCTGGACCCGTTCGCAGCCTTTACGCTGGGTCGTTCCTATTGGCTGACGGACGAGATGGACAGCGCGGCAGGCTGGCTGGAGCGCGCGACCGAACTCAACCCGAATTATGCACAGGGCTACTATTCCCGCGCGCTGGTTTCGGTTCTGATGACCGAGACAAAAGCCGCCGCGACCGAGGTCGTTGATCAGGCATTGCGCCTTAGCCCGCTCGATCCGTTGCTTTACGGCATGTACGGGACAAGGGCGCTCTCCCTGATCCAGAACGAGGATTACCAGCAGGCCGCCGATTGGGCCGACCGCGCCGCCTCGTCTCCGCACGCGCATTTCATCATCGGCATGGTCGCCATTGCTGCAAACAGCCTGGCCGGTCGCGAGGCCCGCGCCAAGGAATGGTTGAAACACACACGTGCCATCCGACCCGATGCCAGCGCCGGTCTGTTCTTCGCGGCATTTCCCTTGCGCAACAATCACATGCGACTGCTGTTGCAGTCAGTATTGGCGCAGCACGGATTCGATTGATGTTCCGGCGCGATTTCCGTCTAGCTGCGCCGCCGCATCAAGGGACGGAGCAGGCGTAAATCGACCATCGTATACAGGCTTGCGGCCACCACCGCGATGCACAGCGCCCATTTCGAGACAGGCTCCATCGCCCCTTCGATCTGCAACGCGTGAATGACCGTCGCGAACACAACGACCAGAGCTACGGAATTGTGGATCACGCGCCACAGCGCCAACCCGAACCTGCGTCGCATCAGCACCAGCAGTCCCGTCGCAAAAACGCCCCACATCGCCGTCACACCATAAACCGAGAACGGCGTCGGCGAGACCAGCAGCAGGGCATCCAAGGTGTCAGGCGGGCTTGTCACGAACAGCCCACCGATATGCAGCACCGTGCAAATGACAATCGCGATCCCGACCCAGCGATGCCATCCGCGTTCCCGCGCCCGACCGGGTCCGGGAAGATAAGCCGCCGCAAGCAAGGGCTGGACCAGCAGCAGCGCCAGACAAAGGATGCCCGCGAACCCTCCGACAATATATGGCAGGTTGCGATAGGCCAGAAACGGACTCATCGCGGCAAGGACAACCGGCACCGACACCGCAACCCCAAGCCCGACCCACGTCAAAACCGCACCTGTTCGGGAAGGCGGCAGTGGCATAAGCGTCAGACAGGTGCGAGGATGAATTCGGTCCGCAACGAGGTGTCGCGGGCACTTCCCATTACCGGCCGCAGGAATACCGTCTGGAACACCCCGTCATCATAGGCCAGATGGGCGTGCGGTTGGCCGAAATTCGGGACGATCTGCTCCATCTCCAAACGGAAACTGCCATCCGAAGCGGTCAGCACGCTGCCGTGGTTGCGCGGCTCGCGCTCTCCGCCCAGCGTGGTGGCGGCCCAGATCTGGATCCGCACGCCCTTAAGCGACGCTCCGTTGCCAGCCTGCCGAACAAGCCCCGAGACGACAAACCCCGACCCGAGGCTTTTCACCAGGGGCGCATTGGGGCGGTAATTGTTGCTGCCACCGCGCATTGTCTGCGTTGGCGCAAGGCTCCGGGCCTGAGCCGGCACGATCAGGTGCAGCGGTTTAGACATTAGACCGAGGCCCAGAACGGACCCAGCAGCAATAAGCGAACGACGATGCCAGAGGTCAGTGCGCATTGTGGCATCTCCTCTTGTTCAGGAAGTGAGATGGCAGCCAATTGCGGGGCACTGCCAACACCGATGATCCACCTTTCCGATTATGCCGCAGATCGCCGAAATCGCAGCGCACGAATCCGTGACATCGCGGGGCCACGGTCGGATCGATCAAACCGACCCGCTGACAAGGCAAAATCCGGGTTGGAATGCCGCGAGGTACGCGACAATTTCCGCAAGGCTGCTCCGGATTGCACAATATTGTGGCAGTCACCCAAAAAACTGGTCGAGCCACCTTACGGCAATATTCCCGAGAAACGCGACGCAACGGATGCCAAATCCCGCCGGATAAGGTATAGATCCCCCGAATGCGTACAGATTGCGCATCGCGACAGCATCCATTCCGACGCCTCTGCGGTTGGTCTTTATGTCTTGACATTATCGGACAGCGGGGGCTCTCAACGCGTCAGAAATGGCGAAGGGAGACCATTGATGAATCTCGATAGTTTAGAGAGTTTCCTGGGACAGGTCGGCGGCATTGTATGGGGGCCATATATGCTGATCCCCTTGCTGCTGGGGACCGGGCTTTACCTGACCGTGCGACTGGGAGGCATCCAGTTGCTTCGCCTTGGCGCGGCACTTCGTCTCGGGCTGCTGAAGCGGCATGACGACGACGCGGAAGGCGATATCTCGCAGTTCGAGGCTCTGACCACGGCGATGGCCGCGACGGTCGGAACGGGCAACATCGTCGGCGTGGCGACTGCCATCGGCATTGGTGGCCCGGGCGCGCTGTTCTGGATGTGGGTCACCGCCATTCTGGGCATGGCCTCGAAATATTCCGAGGCTTTTCTTGGCGTGCGTTTCCGCGCTACCGACGAAGTCGGCGAAAAGAACGGCGGACCACAATACTATCTTGAGCGCGGCATTCCGAACGCTTTCGGCAAATTCCTTGCTGTGGCCTTTGCAATCTTTGCGGTCTGCGCCAGCTTCGGCATCGGCAACATGACGCAGGGCAACTCGATTGCCCACAACCTTGAGAACAGCTTCTCGGTCCCGACCTGGATCACCGGTCTTGTGCTGGCGGGTCTGACGCTGGTCGTTCTGGTCGGCGGGATCAAGTCGATCGGCAAGGTGACGGCGGGTCTCGTGCCAGTGATGATCCTGTTCTACGTGCTCGGAGCGCTTTACATCCTGCTGGTGAACATCACCTCGGTTCCGGCCGCTTTCGCAGAAATCTTCAGTCAGGCGTTCACGGGCACTTCGGCAGCCGGCGGCTTCCTTGGCTCGACCATCATGATCGCAGTGCAATACGGCGTGGCGCGCGGCATCTTCTCGAACGAATCCGGTATGGGTTCGGCGGCAATCGCGGCTGCTTCGGCCCAGACCACCCACCCGGTTCGGCAGGGTCTGGTCTCGATGACGCAGACCTTCATCGACACGATCATCGTCGTCTCCTGCACCGGTCTGGTCATCATTACAACCGGCGTCTGGAAGGAAGTCGATGCGGCGGGGCAGCAGATATCGGCATCGATCATGACGGGTCAGGCATTCAGCCACGGTCTTCCGGGGCAATGGGGCAGCTGGATCGTGACCGTCGGTCTGGTCATGTTCGCCTATTCGACCGTTCTCGGCTGGGCCTATTACGGCGAGCGCAATGTCGAACGGCTGTTCGGTCGCCCGGCGGTGATGCCGTTCCGTATTTTGTTCTCGCTGGTCGTCTATTTTGGTTGCACGGTGCAACTGGGCGTCGTCTGGAACTTCTCGGACGTGATGAACGGGCTGATGGCCATCCCGAACCTGATCGGCTTGCTGATCCTGTCCGGCCTGATCGCCCGCGAGACCAAGTTCTATCTGAAGCACGACCCGAAACTGGAAGCCAATCGCGCCCAGATCGAGGCGTTCATGGCTGGCGATCCCGGTTGGGAAGAATGGAAAGCAAGCGAACGCGCCCGTTAAGCGTGTAGCCCTGACCAGCGGCAACAGCCGCTGGACCAGCATAACACGGGCGATCCGGCCGGTTCGGATCGCCCCTCCGGCAAAATCCTGCCACCCCTATCCGAAGGTATGGTTCCGCCATATGATCGGAGAATGTTCCGGCCCACGACTTGGGTCCATCCTCGCTCGGTCCGAACGACCCCGAAGAGGATGCCATGAACGCTCCTTCCGCCGTCCCGTCCGCCAGCAACGCCCCTACCCGCTTCGCCGACATCAAGGGCAGAACCATCGCCTATCGCGAGATCGGCACGGGTCCGGCGCTGATCCTGTGCGTCCGCTTCCGTGGTATTCTTGACAGTTGGGACCCCGCATTTCTGGACAGTCTGGCCTGCCACTTCCATGTAATCACATTTGACTATTCCGGCCTTGGCCAATCCACCGGATCGCCCAGCTACCGGCCCGAACGGCTTGCATCCGACGCCATAGATCTGGCCGATGCGTTGGGGCTGCGCCAATTCATCATTGGTGGCTGGTCGCTGGGCGGGATCGCTGCGCAGGTCGTGGCGGCGCAAATTCCCGACCGGATCAGCCATGTCGCGCTGATCGGAACGTCGCCTCCGGGGCGGCTGGACCCGCCATCGGAACCGATCTTCCTGCAAACCGCGCTGAAACCGATCAACGATCTGGCGGATGAAACCATCCTGTTCTTCGAGCCAGCCTCGGCCTCCAGCCGCGAGGCGGCGGCGAATTCGCATCAAAGGATCGCCGCCCGTAGCGAGAGTCGAAGCCCCGCGATCCCGCCCGAAACCTACCTGCGCCTGCTGCAGGAACGTGCTGGCGAGGACATTTTCGCCGATACGAATGGTTACAATACGTTCCTAGCAAATTGCGGCATCCCGATCCTGGTCATTACCGGCGATCACGAGATCGTCTTTCCTGCGCCGAACTGGTTCGCCCTTAGCCGCGTCTGGAAGTCGCTTCATCTGCTGGTTCTGCCGCAGATGGGTCACGGCCCCCAGCATGAGGTACCGGAAATGGCCGCCGACATCATCGCAACCTTCGTTCGCAATCGCGCGAAACAGCCAATGGCCTGAGAGCCGGGAAAGGAAGCCATGTCGAATACCATCATGCTCATCCACGGTGCCTGGCTGAACTCGCGATGCTGGGAAGGTTTCAAGGCACGTTATCAGGCGGCAGGTTACACCGTCGTGGTGCCTGACTGGCCATATGACGACCGCCCGCCCGAGGAGTTGCGCTGCGCGCCGGACCCGAAACTGGCCACCTTGAGCCAGCGGCAGATCGTCGATTCCTACGCGGCACATATCGCACACCTGTCCGAAGAACCGATCCTGATCGGCCATTCTCTGGGCGGTGTGATCGTGCAGCATCTGCTGGATCGGGGACTCGGGGTGGCAGGAGTCGCAATCAATCCCGCACCGACACCCGGCGTGCCGCTTGCCCGCCATGCCATCAGGTCGGCCCTGCCCGTTTTTGGCGATCCATTGAGCTGGCGCAAGGCCAAGACGATGTCCCGCGCCTTCTTCGGCAGCCGCTTTGCCCAGACCGCGCCGCGCGATCAGATCGATGCGCTTTATGACCGCTACATCGTCCCGACGCCCGGGCGGGTCTATTGGAACGGAGTCGTCAACCCGATCAAGATCCGCTGGACCAATCCCCGTCGTCCGCCTCTTTTCCTGATAGGCGGCGAACTGGATTTGATCGCGGATGCTGCCATGACCGAGGCGATCTATCGCAAGCAGCAACAAGCGCCATCCCGCACCGATCTGAAGATCTTCTCCGGACGGTCGCATTGGACCTGCCTGGACGAAGGCTGGGAAAAAGTCGCCGATACGGCGCTGGACTGGGCGACCGCCAATGCATGGCCGCAAAAACGGCATGCCAAAGCACGGGTCGCCTGAACCTCAGGGAATGGCAGCGGCGATTGGCAGGTCAAACCGGATCTCGGTTCCTCCGCCGGTGACATTGGATGCCCAGATCCGCCCGCCATGCGCCTCGACGCAGGATTTGCAGATGGCAAGACCCATGCCCATCCCGCCCTCTCGGGTCGAATAGAATGGCTGGAAGACCGTCTGCAACCGTTCCTGCGGGATTCCTGGTCCCCTGTCGCGCACGCCGACACGCAAGCGATCCCCGTCCTGCGCCAGCATGATGGTCAGGTCCCGCTTGCCGGTGCTGTCCTTCATGGCCTGCGCCGCATTCATCATCAGGTTCACCATGACTTGCTGGATATTGACGCGATCCGCCATGACCGGTGGCAAGCCATCCGGCGCATCGACATGGGTCGAGACGCCGTAGGTCCGCAATTCCCGATCAATCAACGCGATCGAATCCCAGGCCAACCCGACAATGTCCTGCGGCAAGATCCGCAAAGGCTCGTTGCTCAGAAGCGCGCGGGTCTGCTCGACCACAGCTTTGGCGCGCGTGGCTGCCGCCAGCACATTGGCAATCGCCTCGCGCGCTTCGGGCAGGTCGGGAGCGTCCCGCCCCAGCCATCTCAACGCAGCATCCGAACTGGAGATGATCGCAGCCAGCGGCGAGTTCACCTCATGCGCAATCGAGGCTGTCAGCGCCCCCATGGTGCTGACCCGGACCGCACGCGCCAGATCCGTCTCGGCTTGGGCCAGCCGCGCTTGTGTCGCCTTATATTCCGTGATGTCCAGATCGCTTACCAGAATATCTTCGAATTCCCGAATATTACGTGGCAAACCTGCAGTAAAAAGCGTGTCGACCTGACGCCCGTCGGGCAAAGTGATATGCGTCTCCGAGCGGTAAAAACTGTCGCCATTGGCAAATGCGACCAGCCATTGCACGAAGGTCTGGTCGGTATCGGGCAATAAGCTATCCAGTGATCCCAGAAGATGCCGCTTGTCAGTTGCTCCTGCCCGCATCACCGCGAAATCATTCACGTCCTTGATGATGACGCCGCGCCTGATCTCGCGCAACTCGTCAGGATTGGCGGCAAAATGGGATTGCATGTCGCGGACACCGCGCGCCAGCAACTGCTTGACCGCATCGCGGGCGTGGGACCAGTCCTCTCGCCACAGAGAAATCCCTGTTCTTTGGAAAATAGTATCGTTCCAGCGTTTTGCCCGATCAATCTCGATTTGTAGCGCGGCGATCTGGCGACGATGGGTCGTGATGGCAAAGGCGGTCAGCCCGATCGCCAGCCCGCATAGCAGTACGGTTGCTATTGTCAGATGCGGATCATCGGCAATCAGCCCTCCCAGCGCCATGACCGGCAGCGAGGCGATCAATAGGAACAGCCAATCCCCTCTTGTCCAACCCGTCGAGATGTCGCCGGGAACAGGGTTCGAAACCCAGTCAGGCAGACCGTTATGATCCAGATTGCGGTGCGGCACCGCATGCCGATCCGTCGGCCACAAGGTGAAAACCTGACGCATCGAATGCCCCCATCCCGCCATATCCGTCCGGATCGCATTGTCTGCACCAATGCTGCTGAACTTAAGTATAGTTGCCTACCGAAACGAACAGCAACAGGTTCGGAACTGGGCCATGAGCATGCGTCGGCTCAGGGGCGGCCATTCCGGTGTCGGGGGGATTACCGGTCAGGCCACCAGTCGGCGTATTCGCCTCATGGCCTTCGGAAGGGGGCCATGTAGGGAAAATGGACGTTAGTCCACATATAGCCATCGTCGACGACGACGATGCGATCCGGTATGCCTTATCGAGTCTGCTGCGGTCCGAGGATTTCAGCGTCTCGCTATTCGACAGTGCCGAGGCTTTTTTGCAAAGCCTTGCCAATCAATTGCCGCAATGTCTACTGACCGACATCCAGCTTCCCGGCCTGAGCGGGCTGGATCTGCAATTCCGTATGCGTGCCGAGCAACCATTACTGCCCGTGCTGGTCATGACCGCCTTCCCCGAGGACAAGCTGCGCGATCAGGCCTTGGCCGCCGGAGCGGTGTGTTTCCTGCGAAAGCCCTTCGACAATTGCGCTTTGCTGGGCTGCCTGCGGCGCGCGATTGCCGGAACCAACTGAAATACAATGTGACTCGGACAAGCGATCCAAGTATCTTCCGCGCACAAACGCTCAAGCGGCGGCATGGATATCGTGGACAAGCAGTCAGCCGTACATGTGATCGACGACGATGCGTTGCTGCGCGGCGCAATCGGATCGTTGCTGCGCTCGGTCGGAATGCGGACCCTTTCCTATGACAGCGGCGCGGCGTTTCTGGCCTCTGACCGACCCGATGTACCGGGCTGCATCCTGCTGGATGTCCGGCTACGGGGGACAAGTGGGCTGGACTTCCAGACCCAGTTGACCGCGTTGGGGATTCACCTGCCCGTGATTATCATGACCGGCTATGGCGATGTTCCGATGTCGGTCCGGGCGATGAAAGCCGGCGCAGTTGATTTCCTGACCAAGCCGTTCCGCGATCAGGATCTGCTGGACGCGGTTTCAGTCGCGGTCGAGAGGGATCGCCTGCGTCGCCAAGGCACACGCGAACTCGATGCCCTGAACGAGCGCTTCAACGGGCTTTCCCTGCGCGAAAAGCAGGTGATGGAACTGATCACAGCCGGACTTTTGAACAAACAGGCCGCCTACCAGCTTGGCCTGAGCGAAATCACCGTGAAACTGTATCGCGCCTCGGCCATGAAAAAGATGGAGGCCAAGACGCTGGCCGATCTGGTGCGGATGGCCGACCGTCTGGGATTGCGGGTCTAGCTCTCGGGCCGTATCAATGCGCAAAAATCATGGCAGTCGATGGATCGAACCCGATCTCGACCCGATCACCGGGCATCAGATCGGTGAACCCCGGTGCGCTGCACCGCAGATGATCGGGTTGCCCCGGCAGCTTCACCTCGACAAAATTTTCACGTCCAAGGTTCTGCACACGCAGCACATGGGGGTGGGAGTTTCCCTGAACAACTGCCTGTGCCAAGCGGCGGACCTTCAAATGCTCGGGGCGGAAAGCGATCTGCACCGCCGTCCCGTTGGCCATCCCCGTACCCGCGAGATCCCCGATCGGGGTCTTGATGCGATCCTGCGCGACCGAGCCGTCGAAGACGTTCAACTCGGAGAAGAACCCCGCCACGGCCAGATCCACGGGTTGTTGGTACAGTTCAAGCGGCGTGCCCTCTTGCCGGATGCGGCCACCATGCATGATCGCGATGCGGTCGGCCATCATCATCGCCTCGTCTGAATCATGCGTGACCAGAACGACGGCCGTCCCCGCCTCGCGCAGCAGGTCAAGCGCCAATTCTCGCATCTCGACCCGCAAACGCTGGTCCAGACTCGAGAACGGCTCGTCCAGCAGCATCACCCGAGGCTGCGTCGCCAGTGCCCTGACCAGTGCGATGCGCTGCTGCTCTCCGCCCGACAGTTGATGAGGGTATTTGTCGGCGTGATGTGCCAGCCCGACCCGTTCCAGCAAATGCCGCACCTCGCCCGATCCCTGCCGCGCGCGTGACAGACCAAAGCCGACATTGGCGGCCACCGTCATATGCGGAAACAGAGCCAGATCTTGAAACACCATCCCGACCGGTCGCATTTCGGGCGGTACGTTGCGGCGCGCATCCGCCACCGGGCGCCCGTCGATGCGGATTTCGCCTGCATCCAGCTGCTCGATCCCCGCGATCATCCGTAACGTCGTGGATTTACCGCAACCCGAGGGGCCCAGCAGGCAGGTCACCTCTCCGGGCCAGACGGTCAGCGATACGCCCTGAACGGCATGCGTTGCGGAAAAGCGGCGCTCGACGCCGGTGATCTCAAGCATCGGTTCGGACCGCACGTGACGCCCGACCGGCTTCTGACCACGAAAATCGGCGTGCTCCACGCGTGCTGTCCCCCATCCTGGCTTCTGGCTTGGATTGATGAAACAATCTTTACTTATTCTCTAGGGTAAATAAAAGCGTCCTCGTCAACAAGGAGAAGTCGAATGCGCACGAAACTTCTGGGACTGTTTGGGGCGGCCATGCTGGTTCAGGCCACAACTGCCACTGCCGAAGAACTGAACCTTTACACCACCCGCGAGCCGAAACTGGTCGAACCGCTGCTGGAATCGTTCAAGACAGACACCGGCATCACGGTCAATACCATCTTCCTCAAGGACGGGATGCCCGAGCGCATCGAGCAGGAAGGCGCGGCCTCGCCCGCCGATGTGTTGATGACGGTCGATATCGGAAACCTTGTTGATCTGGTCGATCGCGGTCTGACCCAACCCGTCCAGTCCGAAGTCCTGTCCGCCGCGATTCCCGAGAATTTGCGCGACAAGGAAGGCAACTGGTTCGCCCTCTCGCTGCGCGCCCGCGCCTTGTACGCCGCCAAGGATCTGGACCTGACCAGCTTCCAGTACGAGGATCTCGCCAAGCCCGAATGGAAGGGCAAAGTCTGCATCCGCTCGGGTCAACATCCCTACAACGTCGCTCTGACGGCAGCCTACATCACCCATCATGGCGCGGACGAGACCAAGGCCTGGCTGGAAGGCGTCAAGGCGAACCTCGCCCGCAAGGCCGGTGGCGGAGACCGCGACGTGGCCCGCGACATCATGGGCGGTATTTGCGATATCGGCATCGCTAACACCTATTACGTCGGTCTGATGCGCAGCGGCGCGGGCGGTCCCGAGCAAGAGGAATGGGTCAAGTCGATCAAGCTGGTCCTGCCCACGTTCGAGAATGGCGGTACGCAAGTGAACGTCTCGGGCGCAGCCGTAGCCAAGAACGCGCCGAACAAGGAACAAGCGGTGAAGCTGCTGGAATACCTAGTCTCAGACGCCGCGCAAAAGATCTATGCCGAGGCGAACTTCGAGTATCCGGTCAAGGCGGGCATCGAGGTCAGCCCTCTTGTTGGCGAATTCGGCGAGTTGAAGGTCGACAGCACCGACCTGACCGCCATCGCCCGCGAGCGCAAGGCGGCAAGCGAACTGGCCGAGCAGGTCGGCTTCGACAACTGAGCCGTCCGGAATCCAGTCATGCCCCCGTCCCGCTTGGGGGGGCATGGCCCTGAGGAGACACCCATGAGTCTCAAATCGGGCACGGTATGGCAGTTGACTGCCATGCTGATCGCAGCCCTTGTCCTTTTGCCGGTCGCCGCACTGGTCGGCTTCGCCCTGCAAGGCAGCATCGGCCTTTGGCCCCACCTGTTCCGTAACGTCCTTGCGAATGCGCTGGCCCAAACAGCGGTACTGCTTGCCGGCGTTGGCACCATCGTCGCTGTTCTTGGCACGATCACGGCATGGCTGATCGCAGGCTTCGATTTTCCGGGAAGACGCTTGCTAGGCTGGGCGCTGCTGCTGCCATTGGCTGTGCCGACCTACATCATCGCCTATGCCTATCTGGATATTCTGCATCCGGTCGGACCGGTCCAGTCCCTGATCCGCGATTTGCTGGGTTATGACAGCCCGCGCGATTTCCGCTTGCCCGACATCCGCTCGATGGCGGGCTGCATCCTGCTGCTGGGCTTTGTGCTTTACCCCTATGTCTACCTGCCGGTGCGGGCTCTATTCGCGACACAGGCCGCCAATCTGCTGGAAGCGTCGCGAACGCTGGGCGCGGGGCCCGTAAAAGTGTTCTGGAGGATAGTCCTGCCGCTGGCGCGGCCCGCCATCGCCGTCGGCATGGCGCTGGCCTTGATGGAGACGCTGAACGACATCGGCGCGGCCGAGTTTCTGGGTGTGCGGACACTGACCGTCTCGGTCTATTCGACATGGATCAATCGCACCGACCTGCCCGGTGCAGCCCAGATCGCGATCGTCATGTTGCTGATCGTGATCTCGCTGGTGCTGGTCGAAAGGCGCGCACGAAAGGGCCAGCGCTACGCCGGAAATGCGCGCAGGTTGTTGCCCCTGTCGCGGGTCAGGTTGCATGGGCCGTCGGCATGGGCGGCCACGGTCTTTTGCGCCCTGCCCGTCCTCCTCGGCTTCGCCGCGCCCGCCGCCTATCTGGTCCGTCAGGCGTGGCGGCGCTTTGTGTTTTCAGGCATCCCCGCGCGGATCTGGGTCGAGGCCGGACAGACCGCAGCCTTGGCGCTGATCGCGACGGTTATCGCGGTCGGGCTTGGCCTGCTGGTCAGCGCCGCCCCGCGCCTGCATCCCGCCGCGTCCACAAGGATTGCGGCGAGGATCTCGACCATCGGCTATGCGGTGCCGGGTACGATCCTCGCGATCGGCTTGCTGCCGGTGATTACTTTTGCCGACCGCCAGATCAGCGGTGTTCTGGGCTGGTTCACCGAAGCCGCGCCGCAACTAATCCTGCTCGGATCGGGCGCGGGGCTGATCTACGCCTATGTCGCGCGGTTTCTGGCGATCTCGACCGGCGGAATCGAGGCGGGAATGGAGCGCGTGCCGATCAGTCTTGACCACGCCGCCCGCAGCCTTGGCCAGAAGCCGTCGGGTGTGTTTCGCAACATCCATGTGCCGCTGTCATGGAGCTCGATGGCAGCAGCCGGATTGCTGATCTTTGTCGATTGCGTCAAGGAGTTGCCCGCCACCCTGCTTCTACGTCCCCTGAACGTCGAGACCCTGGCCACCCATCTTTACGGCGAGGCCGCACGCGGCACATATGAGGACGCCTCGATTGCGGCGCTGTTGATCGTTCTGATCGGAATATTGCCGGTCGCATTTCTCTCGCGCAGCATTCGTGCGTGATTTCAATCGTCACGCTCAGATTTCATTTGCCATATCCTAAAATATCTGTGGAAACTGTCTCAATCAGAGCGACAAGATTCTGATCATAAGTCCATAAATCTGGGAGGAGAATAATGGGACTGTCTAGAATGCTGCTGGTTTGCGGCACGATTTTGGCTGGCAGCGTCACAGCCGCCGCAGCCGCCGATTGCGAAGTGAAGCTGCGCTCGGCCGACACGCATCCCGATGGATACCCGACTGTCGCAGCCGTCCGCTGGATGGGCGATCAGGTCAAGGAACGCACGCAAGGCCGCGTCTGCGTCGAGGTCTTCCCGGCATCTGCCTTGGGCGAGGAAAAGGACTCGATCGAACAGACCCAATTCGGCGTCATCGACATGGTCCGCGCCTCGTTCGGGCCGTTCAACAACCTCGTACCGGAAACGCAGATCGTTTCGCTGCCCTACATCTTCCGCTCGGCCCAGCACATGTACAATGTCATGGATGGCCCGATCGGTGACCAGATCGCCGAAGGTTTTGCCCAGCATGATCTGATCGTTCTTGGCTATTACGACGGCGGCGCGCGCAGCTTCTACAACGGCGAACGCCCGATCAACAAGATCGAGGATCTCAAGGGCATGAAGTTCCGCGTCATGCAGTCCGACGTCTTCGTTGACATGATGGCTGCCTTCGGCGCGAACGCCACGCCCATGCCTTACGGAGAGGTCTATTCGGCGATCCAGACCGGCGTGATCGACGGCGCGGAAAACAACCCCGCCTCGTATGACACGTCGGGCCATTTCGAGGTCGCGAAATACTATACGCTGGACGAACACTTGATCATGCCGGAAGTGCTGGCCGTTTCAAAGGTGACGTGGGACAAGCTGTCGCCCGAGGATCAGGCGGTCCTGAAAGCGGCGGGCAAGGAATCCGTGACGGTGATGCGGGATCTCTGGGCCAAGAAAATCGCCGAATCCGAAGCCTCGGTCGAAAAGGCTGGATCGCAGATCGTTCGCGGCATCGACAAGAAACCCTTCATCGACGCGATGGAGCCGGTTTACGCGAAATATGTGACGACGCCGGAAGCCAAGGACATGGTCGAGAAAATACGCGCGACCGAATGATCCAGACTCGGCGGCGTCCCATCGGGTCGCCGCCATTCCTGAAAATGTCATGAATCCGACAAACATCCATCACGCGTTTGTCATACCCGCGCATTACCAGCGCCCCAGATTGAATCTCTGGGGAAAATCTTGAAACTGAAGACTTTTTTCTGCGCAACTTCTGCGGTTTGCGCAATTTTTTCTGCACCTTTTGCCTATGCACAAAGCTCGTCCGAGATCGGCGCGACCAGACTTCTGGAAGATTTCGCTCTGCTGATGAACACCGCCGAAGGTCGCCGTGTTCTGGACCAGAATCTTGCCACGGCAATCGCCACGAACAACAACGCGACCGAGGCAGAACGCGCGCAAGCAATTTATGACAATACGATTGCGGCCCTGATCGGATCGACCCAGAACGGTCAACTGGTGACGGATGCATTGGGATCGCGCCTGAAGGCCGCGTTCGACGCCACGAACTCGCTGTCGCCGGATTACCGTTCGACGACATTCTCGACCGCATTCCAGTCGATGATGTCGCAAACCACCGGCCTCAGCATGGCAGCAGCGGATGTGTCGAAGGATTTCTTCGCACGAGGCTATGCACATGGCGCACCGGCATCCGGCCTGACCCTGCCGACAGGCGGTCAATACAGCGTCTACGATCTGGCTTATTCGCCCGATCCTGCGACCGCCAACAGCGTCGGCAATTCGCGTCCCGTGCAGGTCGCGCCCGATCAATTCGAGAACTTCACAGCCACCGATTATTTCGGCAACGAAACCGATGTCGCGACGGCGGTCTGGCCGACCATTGCATCCAGTCCGGCATTCCCCAGCGGGCACAGCGCCTTCGGGTTCTCGTCGTCGCTGCTGCTCGCCACGATGCTGCCGGAACGCTATCAAGAGTTGATGACCCGTGGCTCGGAATACGGCAATAGCCGCGTCGTTCTGGGCGTCCATTATCCATTGGACGTGATCGGAGCCCGCATCCAGTCGACCTATACGCTGGCGCAGATGCTGAACAACAATCCCGACTACATCAATCAGGCGACGACCAGCATCTTCGGCCAGCCGATGACGACCTCGGCGGACTTCCAGACCCTGTATGCCGAGGCGCGCGACGACCTGCGCACGATGCTCGAGTCCGAATGCGGCGCGTCAATCGCTACCTGCATCGACGAAAGCGACGAAGACCGTTTCAGCGATAATGACGCCAATTCGGCGGCCTATCAGTACCGCCTGACCTATGGCATGGATACGGTGGGCGACACGACGCTGGCTGCCGTCGTTCCCGAAGGGGCAGAAGTGCTGATCGCCTCGCGTTTTCCCTATATGACGACAGATCAGCTGCGCGATGTTCTGGCCTCGACCGAGTTGCAATCCGGGCATGTGCTGGATGACGGATCGGGCTGGGCCCGTCTGGATCTGTTCACTGCCGCTGGCGGTTACGGATCGTTCGACAGCGATGTCGAAATCGAACTGACCCGCATGGATGGCGGCTTCAGCGCCTCGGATGAATGGAGCAACGACATCTCGGGGTCTGGCGGCCTGACCCTGCGCGGCAATGGCACGCTGGAACTGTCGGGCGAGAATACCTTTACCGGCGCAACCACTGTCGCGGGCGGTACATTGAATGTTTCCGGCAGCGTTGTCAGCGCCGTCGAGGTACAGGACGGAGCCCGTATCGGTGGCAATGGCACGACCGGCGATCTGACCATCGCCTCGGGGGCAACGCTTGCGCCGGGCGAAAGCATCGGCACGCTGACGGTCAACGGTGATCTAACGCTGGCGGATGGCTCCATCTTCGAAGTCGAGGCCGACGCCGAGGGCAATAGCGACCGCGTCGACGTCTCTGGTTCGGCGAACCTTGGTGGCTCGATCTTTGCATTGGCGCAGACCGGCGATTACGCGATCTCGACCGATTACACGATCCTGACTGCGGATGGTGGCGTCAGTGGCGCATTTGCGGCCTCGGATGTCGATATGGCCTTCCTTGATACCAACCTGCGTTACGGCGCGAATGACGTCACCTTGCGCCTTGACCGCAACGACACCGCGTTCCGGACCGCCGCGACATCGCGCAATGGCAGCACGGTTGCCGACGCGATCGAGGGTCTGGGCGTGGGCAACGCGGTGTTTGACGAGCTGGTCTATTCGGATGCCGCAACCGCAGGCGAGGCATTTGACCAGCTTTCGGGCGAATTGCACGCCTCGGTCGCGGGGGCGCTGGTCGAGATGGCGAACACCATCGACGGCGCGATCAAGGACCGGATCGGCGAGGCAACCGGCGATCAGGCCGCCCGCGCGACCAATGCCGTCGAGATGGGCGACGGCCAGCTTTGGTGGCAGGCATATGGCAACTGGGCCGAAGCCGAAGGAGACGAGGTTTCTGGGCTTGAACGCAACAGCACAGGCACATTGATCGGTTTCGATGCCGAAGCGGAAAATGGCTGGCGCGGCGGCTTCTATGCAGGTTTCGGCAGCGGATCGGTGTCGCTTGACGATCAGGATGCCAAAGCGGATCTCGACAGCTATCACCTTGGCATCTATGGCGGAACCCGTCTGGACAGGCTTGGCCTTCGCGTCGGAGCCAGCCACACGCTAAACAAGCTGGATACCCAGCGCCGCGTGACCTACGGAACCCAATCCGAGATGCTGACCGCCGATTACGATGCATCGACTACGCGTCTGTTTGGTGAGGCAAGCTGGCGTCTGCAGTCGCAGAACGACAGGTTCGAGCCCTTTGCCGCAATCGAACATGTCAGCCTTTCGGCAGACAGCTTCACCGAGAAGGGCGGCAATGCCGCGCTGGAAGGCGACGGAGTTGATATGGATACCACCTTCACGACGCTGGGCCTGCGGACCGAACGCGACGTGAAATCCGGCCAAGCGCAAGCGACGTTGCGCGGTGAGTTGGGCTGGCAACATGCCTTTGGCGATGTCGATCCGAACGCAGCATTGGCCTTTGCAGGTGGCAACCGCTTCGACGTCATCGGCACTCCGGTCGCGGAAGACGCCGCTGTGCTTCGTGGCTCGGTCGACATGTCGCTGACCCCTGATGCGACGGTTTCGGTCGGCTATGCGGGACAGTTCGGAGACGGCGCGTCTGACCAGTCGCTGACCGCAGAACTGCGCATCCGCTTCTGAGCCGTAACCAGCCGGAACATCAAGTTGCTATCGACCCGCGCGGAGCACCGCGCGGGTTTCAGTCTTACGACACCCGCCCCCGACCAGATCAGACATCTTTCAACTGCGGCAGTTCAGAGCATGATCGCGACAGCCCCGGCAGCAAGGGCAACAGACATGCCTGAATCGCATGGTAAATGTCGGGTTTGCCAGAAAACTGCTGCGCATCGGGGCGGTCCTGATCGTCGATTTCCGGAATCCAGCCACCCTTGTCGTGGTCCATGAACAGCCGCGAGCCTGCTTGCCAGAACATGCGGTACTCCTGTTCCCTGATCGCCCCACCCAACTCATCGCCCGATTTCAGCATGGCAGCGGCCGCACCGATGGCCTCGGTCACCGGCCACCAGTAGCGGTTGCGACGCAAGACAGAACCTTCAACATCGGTGGTATAGATAATTCCGCCGCGCTGCCGGTCCCAACCGTCAGCCAACGCCCGAGTGTAAAGCTTCCCAGCCCAATCCGGCAACCATTCAGCCTTCCGCCCGCCAAGATCCCATGCCTGCAACAGCAATCTGGCCAATTCAAAGGAATGTCCCGGGGTAGTTCCCTTGGGCCGGAACATTGGATTGCCCTCATAATCGGCGTCGATCTGCCAGTCTTCGGTATAATGCTCGGGCAAGCGCCAACCATTCGCAGCACCGACCTCTCCGATGAAGAAATCATAGATGCCGAGCGCGCGGTTCAGGAACTCGGTATCCCCTGTGGCCTCATGCGCGGCCAAGAGCGCCTCGGACATGTGCATATTGGCGTTCATGCCGCGATAGGTCGAAATCTTGGACCAGTCGCGGGCATATTCCTCGGACATGCGGCCATGGTGATGGGCCCAAAGGCGGGTCTCGATCACCTCGCGGATATCCGCCAGCAACCGGTCTGCATCCGGATGCCCCGCCTGCTTCGCGCTAGAGGCTGCAAGCAAGACAAAGGCATGGCCGTAAGCAAGTTTGCTACCGTCGGCGATTTGCCCGTCCGCCGTAACGGACCAGACGTAGCCGCCATGATCGGAATCGCGATGCAGGTTCCACAGCGCCTTCATGCCGTGATCGACCATCTCACCCGCGCCGTCGACTCCGGCCAGATGCCCAAGAGCGAACGAATGGACCATGCGAGTCGTGGCATGCAACTCGCGCGGAGCACCCACGATCGGGTTCCCGTCGTAATCCTGCGCATGGAAACCGCCCGCAGAATCGATCGAGCGGCGGAAGAACGCGAATTGCCGCGCTGCATCGGCAAGCAGAAAGCGGCGATGCGCCTCGGTTCCCCACCATGCGCCCTCGGCAGGAACTTCGGTCAGATTCAAAGGCAAGGCGTTCATGGATTCACTCCGTTCCGCGGAACTGTCAGGCGGCAATCGGAGCCGCTGGTTGCAGGAATTGCAGCGTCTGGGGTGGTTCACCAGCAATGGCGCGCTGCAGAAAACGACCCATCAGCATTCCGGCCTCGGCGAGATCCTCGAAAATGCTGTCGAAATGTGGCCGGATGATATCAGCCATTCCGGAGGTATGTTTCATCACGATACGCGTGCTATGGCCCGCGTCGCTACAAGCGGCGTGAACCGCCATCGCGCTGATCTCTCCGGGGCAGACAAAGCCGTCAGGCAAGGAATTATTCGAGATCAAGCCGCGGATATGGGCCTGAATTGCCGCAGGTGTATCGTCCAGCGAGATGCCCGATAAAACCTCGCCCGCGATTCCGGCGTCGCCACAGGCCCGCAAGAAGCCCATCCGCAAATGCTGGGCAAAGGTCATGCCGTCAGGCGCCGGAATCAGGCATGGACGGCGGATGCCCTGCGCGATCAACCGCGTTGCGGCGGCATAGGCAAACCCGAAATTGTCGTAATCGACCCAAGGATGGGGCGTCGCAAGTTCGGTCCGGCCATGGCAGACAAAGGGGAAGCCGTGCTCAAGCAGAAGGCGCACGCGCATGTCGTCCGGCGTTGTGCGCGAGAAGATCACGCCATCAGCAAGCCGGTTGCGCAGGATACTCTCGACCGGTTCGATGGTGGGACGGTCGGAAAATACCGGCATGATGACCAGATGAAAGGACGTATCGCGCAGCGCCTCGGTCAGACCACGGATCATCGACTGGCCGTAACCCAGAATTTCCTCATGCGGGTTCAGCAGAAAGGCAATGACATTGGTCCGTCCGGTGCGCAGGCGCTGCGCGGCCCGGTCCGGAGAATAGCCCTGACTCGCCGCGATCTGCCGGACCCTCGCGCGGGTCTCGGGAGCGATCTGAGGATCATCGGAAAGCGCGCGCGACACGGTTGCAACGGCAAGATCAGCCTCGTTGGCAATGGTCCGCAATGTCGGTCTGCCGCGACGTGTCATGTTCCCCCCGATCGCTGCGATTCGCAGTCTATAAAACGATTTAAATCGATGCGACCGGTTTGAGAATATCCAGAATGGCGGCTTTACCATCAGGTAGCGCTATTCGAGAAGCTTGACAGAACCCAAGTTTGAAACGTTATAAATGCGATGCCGGAAGGGAGCCGGCACTGGGGAGGGTAAACATGCGTAGATTCCTGCTGGCCGGCGCCGCGATTTCGGCCATGGCTACAAGCACCGCACTTGCCGAAGAAAGTGTCGAGGTCCTGCATTGGTGGACATCGGGTGGCGAGGCCGCGGCACTCGGGGTTCTGAAAGAGAACCTTGCCGCAAAAGGTGTCGCGTGGAAGGACATGCCGGTTGCGGGCGGCTCGGGTGTGCAGGCGATGACGGCCCTGCGGGCGCGCGTGACGGCGGGCGATCCGCCGACCGCTGTGCAAATGCTGGGATTTGACATCAAGGACTGGGCCGAGATGGGCGTTCTGGGCAATCTGGACGACCTCGCGACCGAACAGGGTTGGGACAAGGTCGTCCCTGCGGCGCTGCAGGATTTCTCGAAGTTCGATGGCCACTGGATCGCCGCGCCGGTGAACGTCCATTCGACCAACTGGCTTTGGATCAACAAGGTCGCGCTGGACAAGGCGGGCGGCAAGCCACCGGAAAACATCGACGAATTCTTTGCCATGCTGGACAACTTCAAGGAACAGGGCATCACGCCGCTGGCGCATGGCGGTCAGCCCTGGCAGGATGGCACCTTGTGGGAGGCCCTAGTCCTGTCGGAAGGCGGCATGGATTTCTACAAGAAGGCTGTGATCGAGGCAGATCCCGCAGCACTTAGCGGCGACACCATGCGCAAGGTCTTTGACGATCTGACCAAGCTGCGCGGCTATTTCGACGACAGTTTCTCGGGTCGCGACTGGAACCTGTCCTCGGCCATGGTCATCGAGGGCAAAGCAGGTGCGCAGCAGATGGGCGACTGGGCCAAGGGTGAGTTCCTGCGCGCTGGCAAAAAACCCGGTGCGGATTTTGTCTGCATCCGCTTCCCCGGGACGCAGGGCGATGTGCTGTTCAACTCGGACCAGTTCGTCATGTTCGATCTGGGCGATGCTGAAAAGCGCGATGCGCAGTTGAAAATGGCAGCCGCCGTCGAAGACCCGGCGTTCCAGGTCGCGTTCAACACGGTCAAGGGCTCGGTTCCGGCCCGCACCGACGTTCCCGACACCGAGTTCGACGATTGTGGCAAGAAAGGCATGAAGGATCTGGCCGAAGCCGCGACAAGCGGGACGCTTGCAGGCTCGCTCGCGCATGGCCATGCCCAGCCCTCGGCGGTGAAAGAGGCGATATTCGACGTCGTGACCCAGCAACTCAATGGTCAGATCACGACCGACGAGGCACTGAAGCGCCTGCCCGAGGCCGTCGCCGCCGCAAAATGACCGAACCTGCGCCCGGACCTTGCGGGACCGGGCGCACCCGCATTTGCGAGAAAAGCCCATGTCCGTCCCCTATTCCGGCGTAAGGCGCGGCCTACAGGACTGGCTGCCGCGCCTTGTTCTGGCACCGTCCTTTGCGCTGGTGCTGATCTTTGTCTACGGCTTCATTGTCTGGACCGCCGTGCTTTCCATGTCCAAATCGCGAATCCTGCCGGTCTACAAATGGGCGGGATTTGATGCCTATGAACGGTTATTTTCCCAACCGAATTGGTACATGGCGCTGAAAAACCTTGCGATTTTCGGTTCGCTCTACATTACCGTCTGCATCGCCTTGGGCCTGTTTCTGGCGATCCTGCTGGACCAGAAAATCCGCATCGAAGGCGTCCTTCGACCGATCTACCTTTACCCGATGGCACTGTCTTTTGTCGTGACCGGCACCGCATGGAAATGGTTCCTGAACCCCGGCATGGGTTTGCAGAATACCGTGCGCGGCTGGGGCTTCGAGACCTTCACTTTCGACTGGCTCGTGCGCCCCGACATGGCCATCTACACTGTCGCCATCGCCGGAATCTGGCAGGCGTCTGGCTTTGTCATGGCGATGTTTCTGGCGGGCCTGCGCGGTATCGATAGCGAGATGCTGAAGGCCGCGACGGTGGACGGGGCCTCGACCTTCACCATCTATCGGCGGATCGTCATTCCGCTTCTACGTCCGGCCTTTCTGTCTGCCGTGATCGTGCTGGCGCATATGGCGATCAAGTCCTACGATCTGGTGATTGCCCTGACGGGCGGAGGCCCCGGCAACGCGACCGAACTCCCCTCGACCTTCATGTATTCCTATACCTTCACCCGCAGCCAGATGGCCGTCGGTTCGGCATCGGCCATGATCATGCTGATGGGGATCGCGGCAATCATGGTGCCCTATCTGTACTCGGAACTGCGCGAGGATAAGCGATGAGCCAGCGTGAAATGGCCATTGCCACCGCGGCGGGTCCGTCGCGCATGAACCGGGTGGTGATCTATGGATTGCTCGCAATCTTTGCCGCGATCTATCTGACGCCGTTGTTCGTGATGCTGACCACCTCGTTCAAATCTCTGGACGAGATCCGTGGCGGCGACATCCTTGCCCTGCCCGCCCATCCGACCACCAAACCATGGGTGAAAGCATGGGGCAGCGCCTGCATCGGCGTCACCTGCGACGGGATCAAGGGCTATTTCTGGAACTCCCTTCGCATGGTGGTTCCGGCGGTCCTGATCTCGACCGCGCTTGGGGCTTTGAACGGATATGTGCTGACTAAGTGGCGGTTTCGCGGCCACAAAATTGTCTTCGGGATGATGCTGTTTGCCTGCTTCATCCCGTTCCAATCGGTGTTGATCCCGATGGCGCGGGTGTTGGGCCAACTGGGGCTATCAAACAGCACAGCGGGGCTGGTGCTCGTCCATGTCGTTTACGGTCTTGGCTTCACAACGCTGTTCTTCCGAAACTATTACGAGGCGTTTCCGGATGAGTTGGTACAATCGGCACAGATGGACGGAGCGGGCTTCTTTACGATCTTCTGGCGCATCCTATTGCCTTCCTCTGCACCGATCATCGTGGTTTGCGTCATCTATCAATTCACCAATATCTGGAACGACTTCCTGTTCGGGGTCAGCTTTGCCTCGGGGGAAAGTGCCCCGATGACGGTTGCGCTGAACAATCTGGTCGCCTCGTCCACCGGGGTCAAGGAATACAACGTGGACATGGCGGCGGCCGTGATCGCAGCCCTGCCTACGCTGATCGTTTATGTCCTCGCCGGTCGCTATTTCATGCGCGGGCTGATGGCTGGCGCAGTCAAAGGATAGCCCATGGCATTCATAGAAATCGAGCGGCTTGAACGCAGCATCGGCGGCAACAATATCCTGAAAGGTATAGATATCTCGTTAGAGAAAGGTGGCTTTCTGGTTCTGGTCGGCCCTTCGGGCTGCGGCAAGTCGACCCTTCTGAACGCGATCGCGGGCCTGCAGCCGCCGACCGCAGGCGATATCCGCATCGACGGAGCCAGCGTACTGCGTCTGCATCCGTCCAAGCGCGACATTGCCATGGTGTTCCAGTCCTACGCGCTTTATCCCAACATGACAGTCAGCCAGAATATCGGCTTTCCGCTAGAGATGTCGGGCGTCGCGAAACCCCAGCGCACCGCAGATATCGGCGCTGTCGCAAAGACACTGCAGATCGAACACCTTCTGGATCGTCGGCCCGGCCAGTTGTCGGGCGGACAACGCCAGCGCGTTGCCATGGCGCGGGCACTGGTCCGCAAGCCGCGCCTGTTCCTGTTCGACGAGCCACTATCGAACCTTGATGCCAAGCTACGTGTCGAGGTCCGTGCCGAGATCAAACGCCTGCACCAGAAAACCGGCGCAACCATCATCTATGTAACCCATGACCAGATCGAGGCGATGACGCTGGCGACCCAGATCGTCGTGATGAAGGACGGCATCATCCAGCAGGCAGGAACGCCAGCGCAGATCTACAGCCAGCCCGCCAATATGTTTGTCGCGGATTTCATGGGATCTCCGCCGATGAACATGCTGGAAGGCCGCGTAAGCGATGACGGTCGGAACATGCAGCCAAGCGCCGCGCCCGAGACGGTCCTGCCCTTGCCCGAACCACTTGCGCCGGGTCGCAAGATCGTCCTTGGCATCCGCCCCGAGAATATCCTGACGTCCGAGACCGACGGACTGGAACTGCCGGTGGAAATCGTCGAGCCGACCGGTTCGGATATCTTCGTCTGGCTTAGACTGGGCAGCGCTCTGCTGACCGCCCGACTGCCCGCAAGCGATGACCCCAAGCTAGACGATGTGCTGCGCGTCGGCTGGGAGCCGAGCCGCGCGGTTGTCTTTGACGCAACCACGCGGCAGCGGATCGGTTAGGCCCGATTGGCGGGCCTGACCCGTCGTTCAAGCATCGGTCAGAACAGCCACAGCACGATCCCCACCCAACGCCGAGAAGGCACGCTGACGGCAGGTCAGGACGATGATCTGCTGGTCCTTTGCCACCCGATGCAGGGCATTGAACATCGCCTCGATCCGGTCGTCGTCGCTATGCACCAAGGCATCGTCAAGGATGACCGGAACCGTCTGGCCCGCTTTGGCGAACAGCCGTGCAAATGCCAGCCGCGTCAGAATGGCGATCTGTTCACGTGTCCCGCCCGAGAGGATATCCAGCGTTTCCTGTTGGCCGTTCCGTGTCAGGGCAACGGGCAGCAACGTCTGATCGTCGATCTGCATTTCGGCACCCGGATGGATTTCGGCCAGCAGCGGTTCGAGTTCGCGCAGAACCGGCGCGAAATAGGCATCGCGGGCTTGCTTGCGGGCATCCTCAAGCGTGCCGCGCAGACGTGCGAGGGCCTGCACTTCGGCCGCATATCGCGCCTCGCGGGCTGTCGCCGCGGCCAGCCGCCCGCGGGTTTCGTCAAGAAGTTCCTCGATCCCCTGTTCGGCCAATGCGCCAATCGAACCGTTGAGGGTCGCGAATTCGTTGCGCAAGCTGTCGCGGCGCGTCCGGGTTTGCGTCACCACCGATTGAGCACGCGACAGTTGCGCCGAGATCATCTCAAGATCGGGCGCCTCCTTTTCAAGGCCGTCACAGAATGTCCAGGCTTCGGACAGGCGGGCGCCTTGGGTGACCAGATCGGCGCGCAGGGATTGCAGGCGGACGGCCAAATCCGAAGCCGCGCCGGCATCAAGCCGCGCGGTTTCGGCGGCCCGTTCGGCCGCCTGACGCGCCGAGTTGGCGGCGGCACGCGTCTCTCTGGCAATGACCGCACGGCTATGCACCTCGGTCGCACGGGCTTGGGCCTGAGCGATGGCCGCTTGGACATCGACAAGCGCGGCCTCCAGCGCAACCGGATCACCGGCTTCGCCGCTGACCGCACCAGCGTCGATCTGGGCGCGGGCAAGTTCCTGACGCAGAACGTCCAGTCCCTGCGGCGCGATTTCCGCCAGAAGTGCATCCGTCGAGGCAATCGTTGCCCCAAGTCGTTGCGTTTCAGCCAGCTTCTGACGCGCCCCGGCCAAGGACGAGGCATCGCAGACCAACAGCTTCGACTTCAATGCAGCCTCTGCCTCGGTCCGGCGTCGGGCCAGATCTTCTCCGGTGCCGGAACCGGGATCGACACGCATCGAACCGATGCCGGGCAACAGAAAATCACGGGCTGCGTCGATCAGGTGGCCGCCATCCGGCAGTTCCGTTCCATCGACGGAAATGCGCGCCGCCCCATCGTATCGGACCGAGACGCTGACGGACTGTGCTTCCAGTTGCGCTGAAATCCGGTCCAGCACCTCGCGCGCCGCTTCGGCTTGAGCAAGACGCGCGGGCGTAACCACGATCACCCGCTGCAGCGCAAGGTCGTTTTCACGGCTACGGCGCAGGTCTTCGGCGCGGTGCAGCGCCTTTTGCAAGGCCTGCGCACGGTCCCGCGCGGCTTCGGCAAGCCGCGCGCGCTGTGCGACGTCGAACCGTCCGCGCAACTCCTTCTCCTGTTCCTGAAGCGAGGTCAGCGTCGAGGCCGACGACCGGTCCAACTTGGCAAGTTCTTCGGCACGGGATTCGGCCTCGTTTGCCTTTCCGGTCGCACCGTGCAGATCCGCCTCGGCAATAACCAACCGTTCCGAGAGCTGTTCAAGCCGTTGGATTTCGGTTTGGGTTCCAGCTTCGGTCAGTTGCGCAAGCTTCAGCGATTGCCGCGCTTCCGCCAGCTTTTCAGCATATGCAACGGCGGCTTTCTGGGTCTGTTCGGCTTCGACAAGGCGGTCACTGCGCTGGCGCTCGGCTTCGGGATCGTCAAGCTCGCTCAATTGGCGCATGACATCGGCACGACGAGCAAGATCCCCCGACAGCCGCGCTGCCTTGTCGGCAAGCTCGGCCTCTTGCATGCGCAGGGTTGCCATTTCGTCGGCTGCCTTCGCCCATTCGCCACCGGTTTTGGGCTTCAGGGTAGAGGTCGCAAGGCGGACCAGTTCCTGACCGATCCGCGCCAGCACCGCATCCAGCCGGCGTCCGCCTGTCATCAGGTCAATCTCGCCCGCGACCGAGGAAAGCAGATCCCGACGGGTATTCAGACCCCGTTCGCGTTCGTTCTTTTCGTTCGTTGACCCGCCTTCAGGTTCGATGCCCAAAAGCCCCTGACGAACCCAAAGCAGCCCCGAAGGACCAGAAAGGCCGTTACCCAGCAACCGGTCGATCCAGGCCTCGGCCTCGTCGTCTTGTGCGATCAGACGCCCCGTACCATCCAGAACGCGCGCCGTTGCACGCGAAAGCCAGCGTTTCTCGATACGGAAGCGACCTTGAGGAAGGTCGATTTCCAACGCGATTTCGGGCGCCCCCCCCGCATGGGGTTGCAGTGCCTTGACACTTTGCTTGGTGCCGCGGTGACGCTCGAAGAAAAGTGCGTGCAATGCGTCGAAGAAGGTCGATTTACCGAATTCGTTCGGTTCGGACAGGACCGTGATGCCGTCGCCGATACCCGTTATCCGCGCGGTACGACCGGAAAAACGGCGCACATTGGTCAATTCGATGCTGCGGATTTTCATTTCTGCACCTCGAGCGCGATAGCATAGAGGCGCGCCAACGCCGAAGCCGATATTTCGCGGTCGGCAAGCGAACGGGCTTCGTCTTGCGCTTCGGCCAGCAGTCGTTCGGCCGCCTGTCGCAATGCGCCAGCGCGGTCGATGCGATCCAAATCGTCCGGGCGCGTATCGGCCGCAAGTCCGCCGAAGTCATGTTCGAACCAGCCGAAATCAGGTGCGATGGCCAGCGCCTCTTGCTCAAGTGCCGTTCGCTCGGCCAAGGGTAACCGCCCGCTTACGATCAACCTGACCAGCATATCGCGACGTTTATCGACTGTGGGCAGTACGCCCGCCAGACGCGACAACGCGTCGTCGCCCGGAAGCAGATCCACGGCTAGGCTCCGCCACGAAAAATGCCCCGTCTCGACCACATCGACCTCGAGGCTGCCGCCAAGCGAGACAAGCAGCGCCCCTGCATTCGTGTCGTGTTTGAAACCGTCGGCTTCGGGTGTGCCAGCATACCACGTCGCGGCACCGATCCGCATCCGTCCGTGCCAATCGCCAAGCGCCAGATAGTCCAATCCCGACAGCGTCGCGCGATCCGGAGGGATAATTCCCGCAACCCCTTCCTCGCCCGAGAAATCGGTGATCGCGCCGTGGCCAAGGCCAATGCGTAAATGCCCTGCCGGAGTGGCCGCACCCATCGACTCGGTCAAATCACGACCGGGCCTGCGCTGCGTGCATGGTGCGGGCAAGACCGTCACCCGAGGCGCGATCTCGAACGGCGCGGCATCGGTCACCGCGCGCAGGTTATCGGGTCCGTCGGTCGCAATCCGCCGCCAAAGTTCGGATGCGGCCAGACTGTCGTGGTTGCCCGGCAGCATGATCCACGTCAGATCCCGTTCGGCTGCCATGGCACGCAAAGCGTGGCGCAGGGTTTCCGGCGACGGGGTTTCCGCGTCGAACGTGTCACCGGCAAGCAGCACGGTCGTCGCACCGCCCTGCCTCGCGGCGTGAGCCAATCTGGCGATGCTGCCATGGCGGGCTTCGCGCAGGCGGTTGCGGATCGCCTCGGGATAAGCACCGAATGCCTTGCCCAGATGCAGGTCAGAAGAATGCAGGAAACGGAAATTCACCAAATACCCTTTGAATTGGGTTCAAATATTGATTGTCTATCTGGATGGATTTCCCAGCATTTTCCAGAGGATTTCACCTTCAACCCGTCATGTGACGCGCCGGAATCAACCGGCCGTACCCAAATCCGGTTCCGGAACGGGGTTGCGGCGTATAACACTATTTCCGCCAAGTCTGGCGCGAATGCGGGCTCAACCTGCCGGACTTGCCGAAGGATCGTTCAACAGATCCCCCGCAATCTGGCCGAGCAAGTCGGCCAAACCGTTCATCAGTTTCTCATGACTGGTCGATTTGCGCCAGAACAAGCCGATCCTGCGGCGGAACTGGTCCGAGGCGACGGGCAGGACCGCCATTCCTTCGGTCTGACGGCATGCCAAAGCGGGCAGCAAGGTCATGCCGACGCCGGCAATCACCATCTGGCGCAGGGTTTCAAGACTGGTGGCGCGGAAATCGTCATATTCGCGCGCACCGGCATTGCGGCACAACTCGAGCGCCTGATCACGCAGGCAATGGCCCTTTTCCAACAGCATAAGGTGCTGACCGGCCAACATGTCCGGCCCGATCGGCGGATTTTCCCTTGCCAAGGGATGGTTGTCCGGCACGGCCAATCGGAACGGCTCGTCGAAAAGCACCCGCCCAGTCAGGTGGCTATCCATCACCGGCAAGGCCAGCAACGCTGCATCAAGGTGACCGTCGACCAATTTGCGGGTGAGGCTGCTGCTTTTTTCCTCGGTCAGCATCAACTCGACGCCCGGAAATTGTTTCAGGAAGCGCGGAATGACGCGGGGCAGAAGATAGGGGCCAAGGGTCGGAAAAACGCCCAGATGCAGGCTGGGCGTTCCGGTTTCGCGCAGATTGTCGGCCTCGGCGCGGATCTGCGCCACCTCGTCCAGCACGCGGCGGGCGCGGGCCAACAGCAGACTGCCCGCACGGGTCAGCGCAACCTTGCGCGGAGAGCGCTCGAACAACGGCAAGCCGAGCTCATCTTCAAGCTTGCGGATCTGCGCCGAAAGAGTCGGTTGGCTGACGCCGCAGATCTCGGCTGCGCGGTGGAAGTTGCGCTGATCGGCAACCGCAACCAGATACTCCAGATCGCGCAGCTTCATCTTTTGCCTCAGGCCGCCTTTTCGGCAACCGGCAGGCGGATCAGGTGATCGAATGCCGCAAGCGAGGCCCGCGCCCCTTCGCCCATCGCGATCACGATCTGCTTATAGGGCGCGGTGGTGCAGTCGCCCGCTGCAAACACACCCGGAAGCGACGTCGCGCCATGCGTGTCGGTGACGACCTCGCCGCGCGGCGACAGGGTCAGCGTGCCTTTCAGCCATTCGGTGTTTGGGACAAGGCCGATCTGGACGAAAATCCCTTCCAGCGGCAGATCGACGATCTCGCCATTGGTGCGGTTTTCATAAGCCAGACCGGTGACACGCTTGCCGTCGCCTTTGACCTCGGTGGTGCGGGCGTTGGTCAGGATCGTGACGTTCTTCAGGCTTTTCAGCTTGCGTTGCAGCACCTCATCGGCGCGCAGGTGCTTGTCGAACTCGATCAGCGTGACATGGGCGACCAGACCCGCAAGGTCGATCGCCGCCTCGACGCCGGAATTGCCGCCGCCGATCACGGCGATGCGCTTGCCCTTGAACAGCGGGCCGTCGCAATGCGGGCAGAAGGCCACGCCCTTGTTCATGTATTCCTGTTCGCCCGGCACACCCATGCGCCGCCAGCGCGCGCCGGTCGACAGGATCACGGAGGCCGCCGTCAGGCTTGCCCCCGAGGCCAGCGTCACGCGGAAACCGTCCTTGACGGCGTCCAGACGGGCGGCTTGTTGGCCGTTCATGATCTCGACATCATATTCGCGGACATGGGTTTCAAGCGCGCGGGCCAGTTTCGGGCCTTCGGTATGGGGGACCGAGATCAGGTTCTCGATCGACATGGTGTCAAGGACTTGCCCGCCGAAACGCTCGGCGAGGACGCCGGTGCGGATGCCTTTGCGCGCGGAATAGACCGCCGCCGCAGCGCCGGCAGGACCGCCGCCAACGACCAGAACGTCGAAGGGGTCTTGCGCCTTGATCGCCTCGGCGGCGCGGTCGGCGGCTCCGGTGTCGATCTTGGCAAGGATTTCCTCGACGCCCATGCGGCCAGCGCCGAAGACCTCGCCGTTCAGGAAGATCGTGGGAACCGACATGATCTGGCGGGCATCGACCTCGGGCTGGAACAGCGCGCCGTCAATCGCGACATGTTCGATGCCGGGGTTCAGCACCGCCATCAGGTTCAGCGCCTGCACCACATCGGGGCAGTTCTGGCAGGACAGCGAGAAATAGGTTTCGAAGCGGAACTGGCCCTTCAGCGCGCGGATCTGGTCCTGCAGCGCCTGTTCGACCTTGGGGGGATAGCCACCGACCTGAAGCAGCGCCAGCACCAGCGAGGTGAACTCATGCCCCATCGGCAGACCTGCAAAGGTCAGGTGGATGTCGTGGCCCGGAGAGGTCAGGGCAAAGGACGGCACGCGCGCGCCATCGTCGCCGCGGGTGACGGAAATCTTGTCGGAAAGGCTGCGGATATCGTCCAGCAGCGCCAGCATCTCGCGCGATTTCGCGCCATCATCGGCATGGGCCGTGATCTCGACGGGGCGGGTCAGGCGCTCAAGATAGGCTTTGAGCTGGGTTTTCATGTTGGCGTCAAGCATCGCGGGTCCTTTCCGAAAGCGGGTGGTAGGGGCCGGAAAGCCGGCCCCGGCCAGATCAGATCTTGCCGACGAGGTCGAGCGAGGGTGCGAGGGTCTCAGCACCTTCTTGCCATTTGGCGGGGCAGACTTCGCCCGGATGCGCGCGGACATATTGTGCGGCCTTGATCTTGCGCACCAGATTTGAGGCGTCGCGGCCGATGCCTTCGGCGGTGATTTCCATCGCCTGAATGACGCCATCGGGGTCGACGATGAAGGTGGCGCGGTCAGCCAGACCCTCTTCTTCGCGCATGGCGTCGAAGTTGCGGGTGATGATGCCGACAGGGTCGCCGATCATGGCATATTCGATCTTGCCGATGGTGTCCGAGCTATCATGCCATGCTTTGTGGGTGAAGTGGGTGTCGGTCGAGACCGAGAACACTTCGACGCCCATTTTCTGTAGTTCGGCATAGTTGTCAGCGACATCGCCCAGTTCGGTCGGGCAAACGAAGGTGAAGTCGGCCGGGTAGAAGAAGAAGACCGACCATTTGCCGAGCGCGTCGGCTTCGGTCACTTCGATGAACTTGCCCTGCTTGAATGCCTGAGCCCTGAAGGGGCGGATTTTCGTATTGATGAGCGCCATGATCGGTCCTTTCCAGAAGTGCTGACCGCTTCCTATGCAGATGCAGCATGCGAGGGAAATTGATTAATCTAAACACATCGATAGATTTTATCTATCATTCCGCCGTCCGTTCGATTTATTAGTTAATTTCAGATAGATACTTTGTGTATCTGCGAAAAATGAAACGATGCGCCTTATGCATGGCAGCTATGCGGGCAATTTCCCGCGTTCTCCGTCAGGACGCAGGCCGCGCGGGGACATCAGATTTTTCCCCGTAGACATGACCGCAGCTGGAATGGCCAGGGATTTACAGGTGGGTTAACTTCTCAAGGGATCGTCATGTGTCAGGTTGATATTGGGGTGTGCGGCGAATATCTGCAGGACAATCTCGAAAAAGGTCTCACCTTCTCCACGCTCAACGGCGTCAAGCTGCGCTTGAATATGCCGCGTGTTGTATCCGACAGGTTGCGCCAACTTGCCAAGCAGCCAATTCCGCGTGGTCCCGACCCCCAGATCCTGACGGCTTTTCCCGATATTCTTCCAATGGATACCCACCGACATTGCGCCGTTCAGCGCCCCGTATCCACCGTAAAGCATGTCATCCAGAGCATCCAGACTATGACCCAGTCGCCAATCCTCGTTGGCCATGAAGACACGGTTGATCTCTTCATAAAAACCATCGATGCCGTCAAAGCTGCCACCGTCAATGGTCAAGGTAAGGACAGGTTTCGTTTCCTCCGCCCGCCCTTCGCAGCGCATTTCCAGAAGATCCGCGACGCGGTCGACGTCGCATAGCCTGCTTGCGGAAATCCGGCGCAAGATCAGGTCATTGCGATTGCGCAGCAACGCAGCTGCGCCGTTGTCGCCGGTCAGATGCCCCAACCGGTAAAACAGCGCGCGAGGAAGCAAGGCAGGTGGCATCGGACGCTTGCCTTTGGCCATCGCGGGGTGGGTGAGGCATCCCCGTACAACCTCGACAAGATCGCAACGCGCCAGACGGGGCATATCGGCCAGTAGCAGCAAGACATGGCTTGCACCGCTATTTCGGGCGGCCTTGATCCCGGCGGCAAGACTGCGGCTTTGAGATGAACGGACATGACCGATCAGCACGGGGCGCAGGCCGCGAAACAACCCCGAATGGCGGCTGTCACGCAGAACGACGAACCCCCGACAACGTGGCAGTCCTTGCAGGGTCCGGACGATATGGGCGGCCAAAGGACGTCCCTCAAATGCCGCCATCAGTTTGTCCTGACTGCCAAAGCGGCGCGATTGGCCCGCTGCCAGTACGACGACGGCCAGTTTCACCTTTGGTTCGCTTCGGCCAGCACTTCGGCCAGAACCGAGGCCGCCAGAGTCCGGGGATCGCGTGTCGAGGGGATGACGCCAATCGGCCCACGCAGCCTGCACAATTGACTTTCGGGTAAACCCATCGCACGCAACTCCTGCAAGCGCCGCTCGGCGGCCCGCCTGCTGCCCTGCGCTCCGACGTAGAATGCGGGGCTAGCCAGCAGATCGCACAGGATCGCGGGTTCATGGTCGTGATCGTGAAAGAACAGTACAGCGGCGGTAAAGGGATCTATGGCAACCTTCTGCACCGATCCGGTTAGGCCCAGTTTCTGAACAGATAGTCCTGATAGCGCGGACAGCGTCTCGGGATCGGGCGAGTGCAGCGCCGTTTCATAACCCGCGCCAGAGGTCATACGGGCAAACGCAATCGCCTCGGGGCCTTTGCCGAATACGGCAAATCTTGGGTCGGGATCGACCGTCAGATCCAGCCAGCCGGACATGGGTTTAACAGAGAGGCCCGCCGCGGAAATCCAGATCTGCAACCGTTGTCGGGCATCCAGATGGCGCTTCAAGCGGTCTTGAGTTTCCACGTCGGGCGCAGGGATGACGCAGATATCCAGACCACCGCCACAGGGCAGTTCCAGATCGCGGAAGGGTGAACCCATTCCGTAGCGCAGCAGTAACCCCTGCCCGCACGCCGCAGCGCGAGTGGCATGAACCGCAATATCGGCGTCGATGCAGCCCGATGACAGCGATCCACGCAGGCTTCCATCGACCGCGAGTACCATCGTCGCTCCGACTGGCCGGTACGAGGGACCATCGGTCCCGACGATAAAGGCCAAGGCTACGGCAGGAGGACCGGCCAAAGGCAGATCGCTGGCGCGGACCAAGGCGCGCGGAACCATATCCACCTGAATGCGCTGATCTTTCAACTTGGTCCCTGCGAGTTGCCTTGTTTTACTATAGAACGCCAGTTCCGGCTGAACAGCCCGCATCTAACCCGAGTCCTCGTCGGTAATCAGGGCGAGCTCGCGCATCTCGGAGCGATCAAGAACGCGGATATCCTCGGGCGGGGTGCGCAGGGCATAGGCCATCAGGCGCAGGTCGATGCCCATCTCGGTCAGGTAGTCCATCACGCTGGCCTGCGCGCGCTGCACATCGCTGACCGCCATGAAGGCAGGCAGCAGGGTGTTCTTGCCAAAATAATGCTGATGCACTCCGACTACGGCAGTGTCAGCGACTTCGCGTGTCGTGCCCGCCGCCAGCAGATAGGGACAGGCCGAGAGACAGACCGCCCCTTGCCCGACCTCGGTCGCGTAACCCGCCGCCCGAATTGTATGGCCCATAGCGAGTGCGTCCGACACCGATCCGCCCGAACTATCCAGCAAAACGCGGCTTGATTGCGGCCGCGTACTGTCCAGCCATGCAACGAACCGATCCGCGTCTCCGGGCGCGATCTGACCGGTTATGCGGATGATGTCGGCATCACTGGCAAATTCCAGCTTCTCGGGCATGGGGCGCATGGCCGGAGCACCAGTTCCAGCGGGTCGAAGATCGGGACGATAGGGCCTGATGCTGGGGCCCTGCGTCGAAGGCGCGAACAGGTTCGGGGCCGCGTTTCCTGTACCATGTCGCAGATCAAGCGCCACGATGGCAGTACCCAGAACGACCTGCGAAAGAAGCACAAGCTTGATGGCTGCCTGCGGCGTCGACAGGAACCGCATTTCAGCTATCCGGCTTCGTCAGGGCGCGCGGGGCCTCGGCGGCACTGTCGGCACGGCGCAACTGATCCGCTGCAGCAAGGGCTGCCCGCAATTCGCCGACGGTCATCCGCTCGTCCGAGTCATGATCGCCGCGCCCGCGACGGATCGCCGCCTGCACCACCATGATGATGAAGACCAGAACGGCGGGCAGCAGATCGATCGAGATCGCCCCAGCCCAAGCCGGCACGAAGTTCCCGGCATAGACAATCACCGCATCAGCTGCCGAGATCGGCGCATAGACGGCCTCATCGGGCTGCGGAAGTGCCTCGACCTCGGCGGCTGCGCTGGTCAGGGTGCTGGCGCGCTGCTCGACAAGGCTCAGGACCGAATTGATCGTGCTGGACTGGCCCGCCCGCATCTCGGCGGTCGAACCGTCCAGCTCGGGCAAGACGACCGCATCCGACAGATCCTTGGCCGCGCGGGCGACCAAGGGCGCAGGGTTCAACTGGCGAAGCTGGGTGATCAGGCCCGCCAGCTGGACTGCATCCTCGGAGAAACGGACCGTCCGGTCCTCTAGCGGCCCCGGCTCGACCGAGGTTCCGCGCATCCGCGACAGGATGGCATTGCCATCGGCGAAGGTTGTCTCGATCGGTTCGGCCACGCCCGCAAGCTGCGCCTCGAGTGCCTGAAGTTCGGCGCCTTTCTGGGTCAGCACGCGAAAAACCGCGCCACGGCCCGAAAAACCAGACAAAGTGCCTCCGGCTTCCTGCTGGGACAGATCGTCGAAACTTTGCCGGACCCGCGCGACATCGCGCGCCAGCGACTGGCCAGCGACCGCATTCGAATGCGCACGCTCCAGCGACGCCTGATAATGCTGGACCGTATTGGCCATATGGGTCTCGACAGCGGCGCTGCCAGCAAGGGCGGCAGCGTTCAGCCACGAGGACATAGCGACAATCGCCACGCAGCCCAATGCCATCGTCAAAAGCAGCCCCACCCGCGACGCGGCGCTGCGGACCGCTGGCAGCAAGCGCATCATATAGGACCAGAAGACGAAAATCCCGACCGAGACGGCAATCGAGTAGGACAGCGCCGCGAAGGTCGTCCACAGGCCCGGATTGTCCAGCAGCGTCCGCACGCCTAGATAGGTATAGATCCCCGATGCCGCCGCCAGCACGCCAAGCGCGGTCGAGGAAAACGTATCGAGCCAGTCTAGATGGCGCTCAAGCTCGCGCGCGTACCGGTCTCCGGAACGGCTGGAACCCGAACTTTCGCCTGTCCGTGGCATGTCACTCATGCGGTCCTCGCGCCAATGATGTGGTTACGAAAGCAAGCTAGTCGGATATCGCCTGTTTCTCAGGCCATAACTGCTCACGCATCTTCACAGTCGCGCCAGATCGGAATGATTATCTTAGCTTGGACAGGCGGCTCCGGTGTCGATCCACGCCCGCGTCAACGCACCGAACAGCTCCTGACTGCCCGGAGCGGGTGTCCGCCCTTCGCCGGGTTCCCAGCCCCAACCGACCAGTCCGTCATGGGCATTATGTTCGTGCAGATCCTCAAGCGACTTGCCGCCATTGCGTTCGGGGTCTTTGATCTGCGTGCAGATGTCAGCCAGACTGGCCCCCTGCCAGCCCATGCTGACCGGAGCCAAGGACCACGGCTCATGCCCCGGAATGCTGCCGCTTCCCGACGTCAGCTGCATGTTGGCCGTCCCGTGGCACACGTTGCAATTCATCCCCGCCGCTCCGAAATCGGCCTCGCCCCGGACAACCGGCGGCGAGTGCGGATGCATGTCGTCACCCTGTGTCGGCCCTCCTGTCACGGGATGGCAGTTCAGGCAGCGCGGATGGGTCAGCACCTTGCCCATTTCCTCGAACAGCGCGACCGAGCGCGCCTGTTCATCTGCAATTCCCGCGAATGCATCGGGACCGGAAAGCCCATCTTGCGCCCAGACCGGAGCCGCGCAGAAAACAGCGGTCGCAACCGCCCACATCACATGCTTCATGACATCGCCCCGCCGATCGGCAGATAGTGCTGGATCTGGCCCGACAAGGCGCGCCATGCGTTCGCCATCGCCGGTCCAAGCGGAGGAACGCCCGGCTCTCCGACACCGGTCGGGTCGGCCTCGCTGGCAATGATCGCAACCTCAACCGCGGGCATTTCCGATATCCGCAGCATAGGGTAATCGTCGAAATTCGATTGCTCGACCTCGCCGCCCTCACCAAGTGTGATCCTGCTATGCAGCACCGTGCCAAGCGCATAGCCGATGCCGCCCTCCATCTGGGCGCGGATGATGTTTGGATTGACCGCGATCCCGCAATCGACCGCGCACCAGACGCGCGTGACCTTGGGAATCCCCGCCTGATTCTCGACCTCGACCACCTGCGCGACATAGGTGTTGAAGCTTTTCGCCCAAGCGATGCCGTAGCCCTTGCCGTCACGCACCGGTCCGGTCCACCCCGAGATTTCGGCGACTTTCTCGATCACGCCGCGCTCGCGCAACGCATCTGCGGGCAGCAATTCCAGCCTACCTTGCACCGGATCCTTTCCGGCTGCCTCGAGCACCTCGTCAAGGAAGGTTTCGACCGCATAGGCCGTATGGGTATGGCCGACCGAGCGCCACCACAGCACCGAAACCGGACTCTCCATCCGCGCCCAGCCGATCCGCCTTGCGCCGAACTGATAGGGCAAGCCCGTCGATCCCTCGAACGAGGAATTGTCGGGGCCGCCTTGCAGCATCGCTTCCAAAGGCGTGCCCATCATGATGGATTGGTTCGCGACAGTATTCTCCCACGCGATGATCTTGCCCTCGGCGTCGATACCCGCACGGAAGCGATGGACGGTCATCGGACGATAATAGCCGCCCTTGACGTCATCCTCGCGTGTCCAGACCAGCTTGAAGGCTCCGTCGCGTCCTGCCGCCTTGGCGATCTCGGCCGCCTCGGATGCAAGATGAGCCGAGCCCTGCGCGCGTCGCCCGAACGACCCGCCCGCAAGCAGCACGTTGATCGAGACATCCTCGACGGGAATGCCCAGAACCGCGGCGACGGTCGGGCGGTCGAAAGTCGGAAACTGGCTGCCAAACCACATTTCGGCCTTGCCGCCCCTGACTTCGATCACCGCATCCAGCGGCTCCATCGGGGCATGGGCGAGGTAGGGAAAGCGGTATTCGGCCTCAAGCACCTTGGCGGCGCCCGACATGACCGAGACGTCACCCTTTTCCTCGACCGTGACACCGCCTTCGGCTGCGGCCTTGGCGAAAGCGTCAAACATCTGGGCCGAACTGCGGGTTTCCGCCGCGGTGTCGTCCCACTTGACCACCAAGGCATCGCGGCCCTTCAGCGCAGCAAAGGTATTCGTCGCATAGACCGCGACGCCCGAGCCGATCTGGCGCACCATCTCGACCCCTTTTACCGCCAACGCCGCCTTGTCGTCGAACGAGGCCACCTTGGCTCCGAACTTCGGTGGATGCGCGACAACAACTGTCAGCATGCCATCGCGGTAGACGTCCAGCGTGAACTGCGCCGTGCCATTGGTCTTGCCAACCGTATCCAACTTGGGCCGGTCCTTGCCGATCAACACGAACTGGTCCGCCGTCTTGACCGGAGGATCATCAGGCACCGGTTCCTTCGCCGCCGCAGCTGTCAAGGCTCCGAAACCTGATTTGTGCCCCGAGGCCGCGTGCGAGACGGCTCCGGCCGCGACCGAAATCTCGGCCGCCGGAACACCCCATTCCCTGGCGGCGGCCGCGACCAGCATGGCCCGACAGGCGGCGCCCGCCTTGCGCATCTGCATGAAGCTATTCGCCATCGCGGTCGATCCGCCCGTACCCTGCAAACCGAAGGCAAGATTGGCATATAGCTGGTCATTGGCCGGAGCGCCCTCGGCCCGCATCTGCGACCAGTCGGCATCCAGTTCCTCGGCGACCAGTGTCGCAAGTCCGGTATAGGGGCCCTGCCCCATTTCGATATGTTTGATCAGCACGGTGACGATATCGTCTGTGCCGATCCGGATGAACGCGTTCGGTGCAAACGGTCTTGCGACGGTCATCTGCGCCCGACCGCGCCCCAAAGGCAGCATCAGGCCCAGCGTCAGCCCCGCGCTACCGGCCAGAAAACCCCGGCGGGTGGTAATCACGCCCATGGCCTAACCCTCCAGCGTTTTTGCGGCGTCGTGGATCGCTTGCCGGATGCGGACATAGGTCGCGCAGCGGCAGACATTTCCGGCCATGGCATCGTTGATGTCACCATCCGTCGGCTTCGGGATGGCCTGCAGCAATGCCGTCGCCGACATGATCTGGCCAGACTGGCACCAGCCGCATTGCGGCACGTCGATCGCGGTCCAAGCTGCACGCACGGCGTCAGCCTCGGGGCCCTCGATTGCTTCAATGGTGACGATCTCGCTGCCCTCGACCATCGAGATCGGCGTGACGCAGGACCGGCGCGGCATGCCGTCCAGCATCACGGTACAGGCGCCGCATTGTGCAATCCCGCACCCGAACTTAGTGCCGGTCAGCCGCAACTCGTCGCGCAATACCCAAAGCAGCGGAGTGTCCGGATCAATGTCGAGATCATGGTCCCGACCGTTCACACGAAAGGTGGTCATGCCTGGCCTCGTTAGCTGGGCTACCCGACCATGATGCGCCGCAACCGTTTCAGGTCAAGCGCGAATTCCGGCAATTGCGGTGCAACTAGGCAACCGACGCAGTTGTGATCACGGTTCCGCGCATATTAACCATTTGATTAGATGACTCTTGTATCCGTTTTTGCGAGAATGGAGCATCAAGGAAACTCGGCCTCGTTTTGGCCGGACTTTAGGGTTTAAAACCGTCTCGGGTTCAGACGTAGTTAACTGGTGTAATTATTACAGATTGAGGCCTCGCTCATGACGACAGAGCCAAACTCGAGCAGCATTGCGGTTATTGTTGTGAATTTCGGAACGGCCAATCTGGCAATCGCCGCGGTCGAAAGCGTTCTTGCCCGTGAACACGGCGACCGCATCATCGAAGTACATCTCGTCGACAATGCCTCGCCCGGAAACGATGCCTCGGATTTCCTGCGCATCCACCAAGAACGGTCATGGGGGGAGCGCGTCACATTGTGGCTTGAAACCGAGAACCACGGCTTTGGTCGGGGCAACAATGTCGTCATCGACAGGCTGGCACACCGCTCCGACCCGCCCGATTACGTTTTCTTGCTGAACCCCGATGCCGCCTTGGAAAACGAGGCCTTGGTGATCCTCGCGGACAAACTCGATGCTTCTCCGGAAATCGGGGCTGTCGGTGCGGGGATCTCGCTGCCCTCAGGAAAGCCTGTTGCGGCAGCTTTCCGATTTCCTTCGGCAATCCGCGAGTTCGTTCAAGCCGTGAATTTCGGACCGCTGACGCGATTGATGTCGACCAGTTTGGTACCCTTGCCCGCGGATCACCCCGAGGGGGCAGTCGATTGGGTGGCGGGCGCTGCCGTCATGTTCCGCATGTCCATCCTGCGTGCCGAGAAAGGCTTTGATCCGGATTTCTTCCTTTACTACGAAGAGGTCGAGTTGATGCACCGCATCCGGCGGGCGGGGTATCAGATCCACTACGTCCCCCGCGCGCGCGTGCAACATGCCGAAGGCGCGTCGACCGATGAAAAAAGCCAACGGCAGGAACGTCGCGGTCGTCCGGCTTATTGGTATCGTTCCTGGATGCTCTATTACGTCAAGACGCGGGGTCAGCGCGGGGCGATCCTTGCGGGGCTGGCATGGATCGCGGGTGCATTGATCAATATTCCACTTTCCATTCTGCGCGGAAAAGGCCCAATAATGCCCAAGAATTTTCTGAAAGATTTTCCAAGGCTTGTGATGCTACCCCTCTTGATGGGCAAGATCGATGTTTGACGGTCAAGGAGACTGGCAGGAGCGCGCGGTCAAGGATCGGCGGTTCGCCCCCTCGCTTGGCGATCGCGACAACAACCCTTCCGGGATTGGCTTTTGGGCGTTGGTGGCGGAAGATTACCGCACCCATGGCCGCAGGTTTTTCGCCGACGGTTTCGAGGTGCTGTTCTGGCATCGCTTCGGCAACCTGCGCATGGGGATGCCCAAGCTTCTGCGCGCACCGATGACGCTGCTTTATCGCTTTATGTTCCACGTCGTTTCACGCCGCACCGGCATCTACCTGCCCTATACGGTCCGCGTTGGCAGGCGGGTGAAGTTCGAGCATTTCGGAGGGATGATCCTCGTCGCTCAATGGATCGGTGACGATGTCGTTCTGCGGCAAAACACGACATTCGGCATCGCTCGCGTCGACAAGCTGCATGATCGTCCCGTGATTTGTAACGGCGCAGAAATTGGCGCAGGTGCGGTCATCCTTGGCGCGGTCAAGATCGGTGAAGGTGCGGTTGTCGGGGCCAATGCCGTCGTCCGGCACGATGTCGACCCCTATATGATCGTCGGCGGTGTTCCGGCCAAAGTGATCGGCTCGATCGACGGTCGCAATGCGGCAACTGGCCATTCATCCATGCGCGACGGGATGCGTCTAGCCAATGAACCGTCCGGTCCTAATCCAACCAAACCGCTCAGTAAAACCGCAAACCCCCGACGTCAGGCTTTTCCGGACAAGCGAAGCGATCTCAACGCGTAAGACTTCAAGCTCCTAGCGGAAGGGGGAAAACACGATCATAAGCCCAATTGAATACAAAGGCATAGACCAGATAGAACAGCGCAAAGGCTATCTCCATAACCAGCGCCTCGCCCAATCCGATGTCCAGATACCATGCGATGAACGGCAGGAGCATAATCAGCAACCCGCCTTCAAACAGAACGGCATGGAGAACGCGCAGCGGCATGGTCTTTCTCACTGTTCCCAGGACGCGTTTCATGACTCGGTCGAACAGCAAATTGTATAGATAGTTCCAGCCGGTGGCGATCGACGCACCGACCACAGCCATCACGCCCACCTCATGAACCTGCAATCCGAACCCCAGTGCCCCTAGCGGGGTTACAATCGCAAGGCCCAATAGCTCAAAGCTGATCGCGTGCCGAATACGGTCAGAGGTCGTGCGCATAGTTTCCCCATCGCTGGTCCGGGCCGTCCCGGTATGGTGCCCTGATGGGGGAGGTCGTCCTCGCGGGTTCGTCGTAGAGGAAATCCCGCAGGATTGTCCAGCCCCCGGACGACTGCACGAGTGGCGCGATAGTACGGATCATGCTGAATGGGAAAGGGTTGCGATCAGGTGGCCGAAAAATCGGCCCACCTGACCGCACCCTCTGAACCATCAACCAAGCAGTTCGTGCATCCCTGCGTCGGCCAATCGCTACGCGTCTGCCTGAACACCAGCAAGTGCCGTCGCGACCACATCACGCATCGGCGTTGTCGGACGCCCGATCAGACTGGACAATTGCTTGCTGTCGTCGAACAACGCGCCCTGCGAAGCGCCGGAATCCCAGCTTGCGATAGCCGCAGCCAGCGGCTTGGGCAAACCCACGGCCTCCAAAGCGGCAGCATATTCGGCTTCGGGAAGATCACGATAGGGAATGTCGCGGCCAGTCTGGCGCGAGATCTCGGTCGCCAAACCGGTCAGTGTGTAGCTGTCGTCACCGGCAAGTTCGTAAACCTTGCCATCATGTCCGTCGGTCGTAACAACTTTTGCCGCCGCCAAGGCATAATCCGCGCGCGAAGCAGACGAGATGCGTCCGTCCTTGACGCTGCCGATGAGTGCGCCGTTCGACAATGCTGCGGGGATCGAGCCAGCGTAATTCTCGGTATACCAGCCATTGCGCAAAATAGTGGTGCGCAAACCCGAATCCTTCAGCATTTGTTCGGTTTCGCGATGCTCAACTGCAAGGCTCAGCGGCGAGCTATCCGCATGAAGCAGGCTGGTATAGACAATGCGGGATACTGCGGCCGATTGCGCGGCCGTGATGACATTGCGGTGTTGCGCTGCGCGCTGGCCAACCTCACTGGACGAGATCAGCAGCAGCGTGTCGACCCCTTGCAAAGCGCGCTCGAGCATTTCGACCGAGTTGTAATCGGCCTTGCGGGTCGGGATGCCAAGATCGCTGGCTTTCTCGGGGTTGCGTGCCAAGGCCACGACATCGGCCCCCTGCAAAGCCTTGATGACTAAGCGTCCCAGTTGGCCTGTCGATCCGGTAACTGCGATGGTCATATTTTGTCCTTCCGGTTTTGATCAGGCAGATGTAGAAGCAGTCCTAACTTTTCGGAAGTACGCACGTTAATGTAAGTATGGAGATGGCATGTCGCTGTCAGAGAAATTCCGGCGTGGCGATCTGATGGCGGCAGAATGCCCCTCTCGTCAGGTGCTCAAGCATGTCACCAGCCGATGGGGTGTTCTGGTCCTGATCGCGCTTGAAGGCGGGACGCACCGCTTCAGCGAGCTGCGGCGCATGATCGGCGGCGTAAGCGAGCGCATGCTGGCCCAGACCCTGCAATGGCTCGAAGCCGACGGACTGGTCTTGCGCACTGCCTATGAAGTCGTTCCCCCGCATGTCGATTATCGCCTGACCCCGCTGGGGGTCGAGGCCGCCGGCAAGGTCCGCGTTCTGGCAGACTGGATCGAAACCAACCTACCCGAAATCACTGCCAACTGGTCGGATTGGCAGCCGCGCTAACCCTGCCGCAGACTGCTGGCGCGGCGCGTTGACAGAATAAGGTTAGTCTCGGACGTCATAACCCCGTCCATGTTACGGATACGGCGGATGACGTCATCAAGTTCCGCCAAGGATTCCGTCGATAGCTCGACGATCATGTCCCATTTGCCATTGGTCGAATGCACCGCCATCACCGCGGGCATGCCGGTCAATCGCGCGGTGATCCGATCCCCGCCACGACCTTCGATCCCGATCATCATCAAGCCTCGCACCGGCGCGACCGAAATGTCCGAGCGCGTCAGCACGATGAAGCCGGCGATCTCCCCTACCGACTTCAACCGGTCCAGGCGCGTCCGAACGGTCGCGCGGCTGACCTTCAGCCGCTCGGCCAGTTCCGAGATGGATGCGCGACCGTCCCGCCGCAACTCGGCAATAATTCCGTGATCAAGATCGTCCATAACGGTAGCAAGATATATCAATTTGCGAAGTTAGTTTGCCAAATTAGCAAAACATCCGATTGAAGTCACCACGAAGCGGCGAAATTTCTATGTCAAAGGAGATTTGAATGAGCAGAATTTCATTGATCGGTGCGCCGGTGGATTCAGGCCAACGCCGCCGCGGTTGTCTGATGGGGCCAATCGCCTATCGCGTCGCGGGGATCGAACCGTTGCTTGCCGAATTGGGACATGACGTGACCGATCTGGGCGATGTCGCCTTGGGCGAATTGCCGCAAGCCGATTGCGTGAACCCGACTGTCGACCAATTGCCCGAGACATTGGGATGGACCCATGCCCTGCGCCAGCGGGTTGCCGAGGCGCTGGAATCCGGAACCATTCCGGTAGTGCTGGGGGGCGATCACAGTCTGGCGCTGGGTACGGTCACAGGTTCGGCCGAACATGCCGCGCGGGCGGGTCGCCCGCTGTTTCTGCTATGGCTTGACGCGCATAGCGACTTCCACACCCCGCTGACGACAGAATCCGGCAACCTGCATGGCACTCCGGTCGCCTATATCGCAGGACGCGAGGGCTTTGACGCCTTCCCGCCTTTCCCGCTTCCCGTTCCGGGCAAGAATATCTGCATGTTCGGAATCCGGTCGGTCGACAGCGCGGAACATGCTGCCCTTCGCACCACCGAGATCACCGTCAATGACATGCGGGTTCTGGATGAACGCGGTATCGTCGCACCTTTGCGGGAATTCCTTGATCAGGTGCGCTCGGCAGATGCTATGCTGCATGTTAGTCTAGACGTGGACTTTCTTGACCCCTCGATCGCGCCCGCCGTCGGGACCACCGTTCCGGGCGGTGCGACCTTCCGCGAGGCTCATCTGGTCTGCGAATTGCTGCATGAATCCGGTCTGATGACCTCGCTCGATCTGGTTGAACTGAACCCATTCCTTGACGAACGCGGCCGCACCGCCCGCCTGATGGTCGATCTGGCCGCTTCGCTTTTCGGCAAGAAGGTCTTTGACCGTCCTACCCGCAGTTTTCTCTGAGGCATCATGCTAACACCGTCCCAAACCGCCTACGTTCCCTTTGTCAGCGTCGAGAACATGATGCGGCTGGTCCTGCATATCGGGATCGAAAAGATGCTGACCGAACTGGCCGCCGAGATCGAGTCCGATTTTGCCCGCTGGCCGCTTTTCGACAAGACTGCCCGCGTCGCCAGCCATTCCGATATTGGCGTGATCGAACTGATGCCGACCTCGGATGGCGAGACATATGGTTTCAAGTATGTGAACGGTCATCCCTCGAATACCAAGCAGGGGCTGCAGACCGTGACCGCCTTTGGCCTGTTGGCAAGCGTGGCAACCGGTTATCCCCTGATGCTGTCGGAAATGACCATCCTGACCGCATTGCGCACCGCCGCGACCAGCGCGATGGCGGCAAAATGGCTGGCTCCCAACGGTGCAAGCGTGATGGCGATGATCGGCAACGGCGCTCAGGCAGAATTCCAGGCGCTGGCCTTCAAGGCGATTTGCGGCATCCGCGAGGTCCGGCTTTACGATATAGACCCCCTCGCGACCGAAAAATGCGCCAATAACCTCAAGGATCAGGGCTTGGCTGTCATCCGCTGCACCAGCGCCGAAGAGGCAATCATGGGTGCCCAGATCATCACCACCTGCACCGCCGACAAGCAATACGCAACGATCCTGAGCGACAACATGGTCGGCACTGGCGTTCACATCAACGCGGTAGGTGGCGACTGCCCCGGCAAAACCGAGTTGCACCGAGACATCCTGCTGCGCTCGGGGATTTTCGTCGAGTACCCGCCCCAGACCCGCATCGAGGGCGAAATCCAGCAGCTTGACCCCGATCATCCCGTTACCGAGTTGTGGCAGGTCATCAATGGTACAGCCGAAGGCCGGTCGGATGCGCGCCAGATCACGCTGTTCGACAGCGTCGGCTTTGCGATCGAGGACTTCTCGGCGCTGCGTTATGTCTACTCGCGACTGAAGGGCACAGGGCTGTTCCAGAATCTCGACATGATCGCCGATCCCGATGACCCGCGCGATCTGTTTGGCATGATCTTGCGCGCCGGACAGGCCTGACAACGCAGCGCGGCCCGACGGGGTCGCGCCGCATTCGAACACGTCGGGAAATGACGCGGATTGCTCGCGTCAGGTCACATCTCTGATCGCCTTATCAACGCATTAGCTGGAACGATCTGGTATGGATTTACTTCCGTCGCCAACTTTCCCACGCTATGGCTGAGGCGGGCGGCTGCGGCATCTTCGTGGCGCGTTAAAGTAATCGAGGCGCATTTTCTTGACCGATGACACAAATCAAACCGTCAAGACCGAGCATGCTCCGCTGCAAGCGATGGTCTACCGCACTCTGCGCACCCGCCTTGTCACGGGTGCGATCTCGCCTGACCAGATCCTGTCCTCGCGAAGAATTGCGCGCGAATTGGGGGTCAGCCCGATGCCGGTTCGCGAAGCGATCTCGCGGCTTGCTGCGGAACGTGCGCTGGAAGTGCGGTCGAAAAGCAGCGTCGTCGTGCCTGAAATGACCACCGCGAGATTTGATGATCTGCTTTTCAGCCGCCTTCAACTTGAACCTGCCGCCGCCGCCCGTGCCCTTGATGGCGTCACGACCGAATTGATCGACGAGTTGCACGGGATCGACGAGGCCATGAACCGCGGTCTTTCCTCGGGCGATGTGGCTGCCTACATGCTGGGCAACTTCGAGTTTCATTTCAAGATTTACGGAGCCGTTCCCGGCCCCACCCTCATGCAGCTTATCGAAACGCTCTGGCTGCAATTCGGCCCGATGATGCGCCTTGTTTTCGAACGATATGCGCCGACCCACAATGAAGAAGACAAGCATCCGCTGATCCTGCGCGCCCTGCGCCAACGCGATGCGGGTATGTTAGCGGACGCAGTAGCCGCAGATATCCGCGACGGAATGCGACTGGTGCGAACCGGATGCGACAGGTGAATATCTGCGATCTCAGATATCGATTGACAGGCTGAGATCTCAGAACTAGCGTCACACCACGACCCACCCCCGTGCATCTTACTGTCGCGCGACCAGCGACCAAAACGCATGGCCCATGAACGGAGATTGACATGTCTGGCCATTCCGTCACGGCAAATGCTTCAGCAATGACCGAAACGGTGATCGCGGCACTGGTTGACGCCATCGGTTCAGGAAGTGTCCTGACCGATCCGGCAGACCGCGCACGATATGAAAGCGATTGGCGCAACCGTTATTCCGGCACGGCGAGCTGTGTGGTCTTGCCTCGCTCGACGGCTGAAGTGGCCAAGGTAATGTCGATCTGCTACGAGGCCCGCGTGGCGGTGGTACCCCAAGGCGGCCGGACCGGCCTGGTCGGCGGCGCGATCCCGCAAATACCTTCGGTCGTCATTTCCCTCGAACGTATGACGCAGATACGTGCATTCGATCCGCTTGGCATGACGCTTGCGGTCGATGCGGGTCTTACCCTTGGCGCGGCGCGGGCTTACGCGGGCGAACACGATCTGGCACTGCCGATCCTGATCGGGGCCGAAGGCTCGGCCCAGATCGGCGGAATCATCGCGACCAATGCCGGCGGCAGTAATGTGCTGCGATACGGCATGACACGTCAAAGGGTCATCGGACTTGAGGTCGTGCTTGCGGACGGGCGAATCTGGAACGGAATGCGGTCCGTCGCCAAGGACAATACCGGCTACGGCTTGCAGCACCTGTTCATTGGCAGCGAGGGCACGCTTGGTATCGTGACCGGCGCTGTCCTGCAGTTAAGTCCCGCCCCGCGCGGCGTTGTCACGGCACTTTGCCCGGTTCCGTCCATCGATGCCGCGCTGTCCGTCCTGCTCAAATTGCGCGCTGCAATGCCGGAAGCCCTCGTCGCGTTCGAGTTCATGAGCGCGGCAACCGTTGCGCTGATCGCCTCACAGCGCCCCGATCTTGCCGCCGCGCTAGCTATTTCGGGTGAAAGCGGCGCCTGCCTTCTGGTGGAATGCGAAGACTTCACCGGAACCGATGCAACGCAGGACCGGATGCACGACGCATTGGGTAACGCACTTGAAACGGGCGAGATCTCGGATGCCTTGCTTGCCCAAAGCGTCGCACAGCGAGACGCCATCTGGGCCTTCCGGGAAGCTATCTCCTTTGCTCAAAACGGTGTCGGATACTCGGTCAAGAACGATGTCTCGGTTCCGATCGGACGGATACCGGACCTGCTGGCGCAAGGCAGCGCGGCCATCATGGCGATTTGCCCCGATGCCGTGCCGATTTGCTATGGCCATCTGGGCGACGGAAATATCCATTTCAATGTCAGCCCTGCCGTGCCCGAAGCTTCCGCCGCCCTGCAAGGCTGCGAGCCGCAAATCAACGCCGCATTGGCCGATTTGTCCGAAGAACTGGGCGGCAGCTTTTCCGCCGAACATGGTGTGGGCCAATCGAAACGCGACAGTCTTTCGCGGCTCCGCTCTGGTCCGGAGCTTGAGATGATGCGGCAGATCAAGGCCGCGCTGGACCCGCTGGGACTGATGAATACCGGCAAGTTGCTCTGACGACTGCCACAATCCAAACGAAACTGGAGACGAAAATGTCCTACCCAACCCCGATGATGTTCATCGCCGGAAAATGGTGCGCGGCCTCGGATAATGCCAGCCAGCCCGTGCTGAACCCCGCCACCGAGGAGATCATCGGTCATGTGCCGCTGGCGACCGCCGAAGATCTGGACCGCGCCGTCGAGGCCGCTGTTCAGGGCTTTGCCATCTGGCGCAATGTCGGGGTCTTCGACCGCTACAAGATCATGCGCAAGGCAGGTGAACTGGTCCGCGAACGCGCGCAGGACATCGCCCGCAACCTGACACTGGAACAGGGCAAACCCCTGCCCGAGGCAATGGTCGAAACCATGGCCTGCGCCGACGTGATCGACTGGTTCGCCGAGGAGGGTCGCCGCAACTATGGCCGGATCATTCCGGCACGGGCACCGAACGTGCATCAGCAGGTCATCCGTGAACCGGTCGGCCCAGTCGCGGCCTTTACTCCATGGAACTTCCCGCTGAACCAAGCCGTGCGCAAGATTTCCGCGGCTCTGGCGACGGGTTGCTCGATCGTCATCAAAGCCCCCGAGGAAACCCCCGCCAGCCCGATGGCCCTGATCAAGGCCTTTATCGACGCGGGTGTGCCGGACACGGTGCTCAGCCTTGTTTTCGGCGTCCCCGCAATGGTGTCGAACCATCTGATCCCGCATCCGGATATCCGCAAGATCTCGTTCACGGGTTCGACGGCGATCGGCAAGGAACTGTCCGCGCTGGCCGGTCTGCACATGAAGCGCAGCACGATGGAACTGGGTGGCCACGCACCTGCGATTGTCTTCGCGGATGCGGATGTCGATCTGGCGGCCAAGCTTCTCAGCTTCAACAAATTCCGCAATGCCGGACAGGTCTGCGTGTCTCCGACCCGCTTCCTGATCCACGAGAACGTCATGGACCAATTCCTTGACCGGTTCGAAGCCGCAGCCACTGCCCTGAAAGTCGGCAATGGTCTGGACGAGGGTGTCACGATGGGCCCGCTTGCCCATGCCCGCCGTCTGACGGCGATGGAGGACATTGTCGGCGATGCCCGCGAAAAAGGCGCCGAGATCCGTCTGGGCGGTGCGCGCCATGGCAACAAGGGCTATTTCTTCCAGCCGACCATCATGAGTTCGGTTCCGGAAAATGCGCGAATCATGCATGAGGAGCCCTTTGGCCCCATCGCGCCGATGATCACCTTCCGCGACGAAGCCGCCCTGATGGCAGAAGTTAACCGCCTGCCCTACGGTCTGGCGGCCTATGCGTTTACCTCGGCAGCCGAGACCCGCGCGATGCTTGCCGACAAGGTCGAGGCCGGAATGCTGACCATCAACCATCTGGGACTTGCCTTGCCCGAAGTGCCGTTCGGCGGGATCAAGGATTCCGGTTACGGTTCGGAAGGCGGAACCGAGGCACTTGACGCCTATGTGAACACGAAATTCGTGACTCAAGTCGCCTGAACAACAAATGCGCCTGCCTTCAATGGCAGGCGCAGATTTCCGGTTCCGGTCAGTGATCCGCTACGCGGATGAACTCCATCCCCTGCGTGATATCGGCGCGGATAGCCCGGACAAACCCCTCGCAATCCTGACGTGACAACGCATCCGTGGCATGGCGGTGATAGTCGTCAGCCAAGGCGCTCGCCCCGTATTGGCCGCTGATCAGCCGCATTGACGGGCCGTATTGCAGCCAGAGAATCTCAATCAGCCGCAGAATGGTCGGCGCGCCGCTGCGACGATAGATCAAAAAGTGAAACGCAAAATTGCTTTTCATGTAAAGCGTCAGGTCGCCATCCCGGATTGCCGCGTTGACGTGGCCGTCCAACCGCACCAGTTCCTTCAGATCGGCTTGCGTAAGATTGTCGAATGCACGCGCCGCCGCTTCCGGTTCAAGCTGGATCCGCGAGAACAGCACGTCGCGATGATTGGCCATGCTCAGCTTCGGCACCTCGATCGTGCGGCTGTCGGCAAATCGAAGCCCGCCTTCCGCCACCAGCCTGCGGATCGCATCGCGCACCGGAATGACACTCAGTTCATGCTGGGTCGCGATAGCGCGGATCGAGACCCGTTCTCCGGGCATGAACTCACCCTCGCACAGCTTCCTGCTTAAAACCTGATGCAACTGGTCCGCGGCCGTATCCGGCACATAATTTTCGTTTTCGATGCCCACAATTCCTCCTTAATTGTTGACGCGTGTTATATCACGTTCTACGGTCATATAACACATCGAGAAACGTTCCGCGACTCCGGAGATACAGTTGTCCCAATCCGTTCCTATCCGCCAAGACGCAGCCTATCTGCTTGCTGCGCATTGTGACCTGAACGGCGTGTTCCGTGGCAAGCGTCTTCCTTTGTCGGCGGCGGACAAGTTGGCTTCCGGTGGCATCCGGATGCCCATGTCGTCGATCGGAGTCGATATTTGGGGCACGGATGTCATCGGCAATTCGCTGACCTTCGATCAGGGAGATCTGGACGGTATCGTCGAACCGACGGGTCGTGGTCCGCTGCCGTTGGCCTTTGGCGCCACACCCGCCCTGTTCACGCCGATGTGGATGCGCAAAGAGGACGGGCAGCCGTTTTTTGGCGATCCGCGCCGCACTCTGGCCGCCGTTCTGGACCAGTTCGCGGCTCACGGACTGACACCCGTGGTGGCGACCGAAGTCGAGTTCTATCTGGTCGACCCCGCTGCCCGCTCTGCGCAACCCATGGCGGTGCCGGATGTGAAGCACACCGATTGCAGCGACACCATCTATTCGATGCAGGAACTGGCTGATGTCGACGCATTCCTGAACGAGGTCTACCGGATCGCGGCGGATTGCGGCGTGGCCGTGGACGGCGCGACCTCGGAAAGCGGGCCGGGTCAGTTCGAGTTCAATCTGATGCACGGCCCCGACGCGCTGAAGGTTGCCGATGACACGGTGCTGTTCAAGCAGATCGTCCGCAGCGCCGCCCGCAGGCACGGTTTCGCGGCCAGTTTCATGGCAAAGCCCTATGCCGATCACTCGGGCAGCGGGTTGCATGTCCATTTCAGCCTGATCGATGCCCAAGGCCGCAACATATTCGATGACGGGACGCGGGAAGGCACGGACGCGATGCGCCATGCCGTCGCCGGTGTGCTGGCGGCCATGCATGACAGCACGCTGATTTTCGCTCCGCACCAGAACTCGTATCGCCGTCTCAGACCCGGAACGCTGGCGCCGACAACCGTCGCATGGGGATATGAGAACCGCACCGCGGCGCTGCGGATTCCGGGCGGCCCCTCGGTCGCGCGGCGGATCGAGCATCGCGTCTCGGGTGCGGATGCCAACCCCTATCTGGTCATTGCCGCCATCCTTGCAGCCGCGCTGGACGGGATTGCGACCGCCGCCGAGCCACCAGCCCCCCTTGCTGGAAATGTCCACGATTCGGACGCACCGCATATCCCGGCAGATTGGCGCAGCGCCCTGTCGGTCTTTGAAACAAGCCCGCTCATCGCACGACTGTTTCACCCCGAATTCATCGCAATGTTCACGGCCTGCAAGCGGCAGGAACTGGACGTATTCGACCGCGAGATCACCGCGCTCGAATATCACAGCTACCTGCACACGGTTTAACGATCATGGCCGAGGCACATACCACTTCCTATTACGCTGCCACCCAGCATCCCTATACCCCCTTCCCTGAATTGGAAGGCGAGATCAAAGCTGATGTCGTCATCATCGGCGGCGGATTCACCGGTGTGAACAGCGCCATCGAACTGGCGGATCGCGGCTTTAGCGTCGTCCTGCTTGAAGCAAATCGCATCGGCTGGGGCGCGACAGGCCGCAATGGCGGACAGATCACAGGCTCTCTGTCGGGTGACAAGGCAATGGCGCGTGAGTTCCGCCGCTCGCTTGGCAGTGACACTGATGACTTCATCTGGAACCTGCGCTGGCGCGGTCATCAGATCATCCGCAAGCGCGTTAACCGCTTTGCCATCGATTGCGATCTGAAGCAGGGTCACATCCAGACCGCCTGCGCTCCGGCCCACCTTCCCGAATTGCGGACGATGTATGCGGAAGCCGTCCGACGCGGCATGGCTGACGATGTCGAATTCGTCGAGCAGGACCGGATCAAGGAGTTCGTCGATTCGCCGATCTATCTGGGCGGGCTGGTCAACCGGCGAAACATGCATGTCCATTCGCTGAACCTTTGCCTTGGCGAAGCGCAGGCGGCTGCCAAACTTGGGGTGCAGGTATACGAAAACAGCCGCGTCCTGCGGATCGAGGAAGGCGCCCGTCCGGTCGTCGTCACCAAAAGCGGCCGCGTCACTGCCGACAAAGTGCTTCTGGCAGGGAATGCCTATCACCGTCTGGGCAAGCGCAAGATGCGCGGCGCGCTGTTCCCTGCGGCGCTGGGGATCGTCGCGACCGCGCCCTTGGGCAAGGACGTGGCCCGCACGATCAACCCGCATGACATGGCGATCTATGACAACCGCTTCGTGCTGGATTACCACCGCCTGACCGCCGACAACCGACTGATCTTTGGCGGCGGCACCAACTATTCGGGTCGTCCCAGCAGCGATATCGCCGCCGAACTGCGCCCCTCGATCGAGCGCACCTTCCCGCAACTCAAGGGCGTCGGGATCGAGTTCGGATGGTCAGGGCTTGCCGGAATTATCGTCAACCGCATCCCGCATCTGGGACGGATCGCGCCGAACATCTTTTACGCCGAGGGCTATTCCGGCCACGGCATCGCCACCACCCATATCGTCGCCGAAATCATGGCCGAGGCGATTTCCGGCACGATGCGGGAATTCGATGTCTTTGCAGGCGTGCGCCACATGCGCCTGCCATTGGGAACATGGGCGGGCCAGCAGGCCATCGCCCTTGGCATGTTCTACTACCGGCTAAAGGAGCGGCTCCGCTAGCCATTCGTCCAATCCAGCGAGAAGCGCGAAAAGCGCCGCAATCCCCCAACGCAGAGGTAACACGATGAACAAAGGAAAAATCACCGTCATGCCCGGAAGCGGCGCAATGTCCCGTCGCGGCTTCATGTCAACCAGCGCGGCACTTGGTCTGGCGCTGGGGGCGGGCGGATCATTGCTGCCGCGCACAGCGCGCGCCCAGTCCCAGACTCCGGTCAAGGGCGGCAAGCTGCGCGCCGGTATTTTGGGCGCCACGTCGAACACCAACGATCCGGCGCTGCGTCAGGACGAGTTCGGTGTGATGGCGGCCTATACGACCTTCAACCACCTCGTTGAGCTCAAGGCCGACAAGACGATCGAACCCGAACTGGCCGAAAGCTGGGAAGCCAAGCCCGGCGCGACCGAATGGGTGTTCAACCTGCGCAAGGGCGTCGAATTCCATAACGGTAAGACGCTGGATGCCAATGACGTGATCTATTCGATCAACCGTCACCGTGGCGAGGCCTCGCAATCCGGCGCGAAAAGCCTGATGGCCGGTATTACCGACATCAAGGCGCTCGACAGCCACCAGATCCTGATCACGCTGGACAGCCCGAACGCGGATCTGCCGTTCAATTTCTCGGGCGACCATCTGGCGATTTCCCCTGCGGAATACGAGGACTGGATGAAGCCCGTCGGCACGGGCGGCTATGTCCAGACCTCGTTCGAGCCGGGCGTCCGCGCCACATGGACCCGCAACCCGAACTACTGGAAAGAAGGTCGCGCCCATGTCGACGAAGTCGAATTCCTTGTCCTGAACGACCCGCAGGCCCGTCTGGCGGCATTGCAATCGGGCCAGATCGACGCGCTTGGCCTTGTCGATCCGGGTGCGGTCGATCTGCTGCGCGGCATCCCCGGCGTTCAGGTCGTGAACAGCGCGGGCGGGCAGTTTTGGAGCTACGCGCTCAACTGCAAGAAAGGCCCCTTCACCGATCCGAACCTGCGGATGGCGATGAAATACGGCCTCGACCGGCAAAAGATCCTCGATCTGGTCCTACGCGGCAACGGCGCATTGGGCAACGACCAACCGCTGCCGAAAACCGATCCCTTCTTCAACCCCGAGATCGCCCAGCGTCCCTATGACCCTGACCAAGCCCTGCACTACCTGCGCAAGGCCGGAATGGAGAGCCTGTCGATCAAGCTGGACACCTCGGACGCGACCTTCGCGAACTCGGCCAATGTCGGCCAGATCTATGCACAGGGCGCGAAAAAAGGCGGCATCAACCTTGAGGTCGTGCGCCAACCCGCCGACGGTTATTGGGATCAGGTCTGGCTGAATGTCGATCACCCGATGACGACCGGCGTCTGGATGGGCCGCCCCACGGCCGACATGATCATGTCGATGGTCTATGCCTCGAAGGCGCCTTGGAACGAAGCCTTCTGGGGCAATGCCCGCTTCGACGAGTTGCTGATCTCGGCACGAGGCGAGTTGGATCAGGCCAAGCGCAAGGCGATGTATTGGGAAATGCAATCGCTGATCCACGAGGATGGCGGCCATGTCGTTCCAGTCTTCGCCGATTTCATCGACGCTTACGGACCTCGGGTTCGTGGTCTTGAACCAAGCCCGTCCTGGTATCTGATGGGCGCGCGCTTCACCGAGCGGGTCTGGCTGGACGGCTGAGGGAATGACGAAATACCTTTTGAAACGTCTGTTTGCAGGTGTGCTGCTGGTCCTTGGGGCCAGCGCCATCCTGTTCTTTGCAGGCGAACTGTTGCCGGGTGACTTCGCGAGCCGGATGCTCGGCTCGCAAGCCACCCCCGAAGCTGTCGAGGCGCTCCGCCAGTCGCGCGGTCTGGATCAGCCCGCGTTGACCCGCTACCTGATGTGGCTGGGCGGCCTGCTGCAAGGCGATCTTGGCGTTTCGCTGACCAATGGCCGCGAAATCGGGCCGCTGATCGCGACTCGCCTGTCCAACACGCTGACCTTGGCGGGGCTTGCGGCACTGGTCGCGGTCCCCTTCGCGGTCGGTCTGGGCACACTGGCCGCGATGTACCGCAATACGTGGTTTGACCGGCTGGTCCTGATGCTGTCGATGGTGACGGTCGCGACACCCGAATTTTTCTTCGCCTATCTCGCCATCGCGTTCTTTGCGGTGCAACTGCACCTGCTGCCCTCGATTTCCATCGTCACCTCGGACATGAGCTTTGCCGACAAGGTTCCGCTTCTGATCCTGCCGGTTCTGACGCTTGTCGTCACCACCTCGGCCCATATGATCCGGCTGACACGCGCCAGCCTGATTTCGGTGATGGATAGCGAATATGCAGGCACGGCCATGCTCAAAGGCCTGCCGCAATGGAAGATCGTGCTGCGCCATCTTCTGCCCAACGCCATGAGCCCGATTGCCGCCGTCGTGGTGCTGAATCTGGCCGACCTGATCGTCGGGTTGATCATCGTCGAGGCAATTTTTGCCTATCCCGGCATGGGTCAGTTGATGGTCGATTCCGTCTCGAAGCAGGATGTTACTGTCGTGCAGGCCTGCGGTCTGATCTTTGCGGTCACCTACATCGTTCTGAACATGATCGCGGATTTGTTGGCGATCCTGCTGAACCCTCGGCTGAGGTACAAGTCATGATGCTTTCCGACGCCCGCCCGCCGCGCGTCCGGCGTTTCCGGCTGGGCTGGTTGCCCGTGTCCTTGGCCGCCGCCTTTTGTGCCATCTGCCTGATCGCGGCGCTGGCCGCGCCGTGGATCGCCCCTTTCGACGAAGCCGAGATGGTCGGCATGCCATGGCAGCCCCCCGATGCGACCTTTTGGTTGGGAACCGACCAGTTGGGCCGCGATATGCTGACCCGCATCATCTACGGCGCGCGCACCTCGATTGGCCTTTCGTTTGCCATCGTCACGCTGGCCTTCGCCATCGGCATGTCGCTAGGACTTTTCGCCGTTACGCTTGGCGGTTGGGTCGATCAGTTGATCAGCCGCGCGGTCGATCTGTTCATGTCGCTGCCTCCGCTGGTGCTGGCCTTGCTGGCGATCAGCATTACGGGAACCTCGCTGGTCACTTTGACCGTGATCGCAGCTCTTCTTGCGGCGCTCAGGGTGTTTCGTCTGACCCGCTCGCTTGGCCTTGATATCGCATCGCGTGAATTCGTCGATGTCGCAAGGCTGCGCGGAGACAGCACCTGGTCGATCATGCGACACGAGATCCTGCCGAACGCCGCCGTGCCGCTGATTGCCGAATTCGGTCTGCGCTTTGTCTTCGCCTTCCTTTTCGTGGCGTCTTTGTCCTTTCTTGGTCTTGGAGTGCAGCCTCCGACGGCCGATTGGGGCGGCATGGTCCGCGAGAATGTCGGAGCCTTCAACTATGGCCATATGTCGCCTCTGATCCCGGCGGGTTTCATCGCGCTTCTGGCGATCTCGGTAAACCTGTTGGGCGACTGGTTTGTCGAAAAACGGGGTAAGATGTGATGACCAACAATCTTTTGCGGGTACGCGATCTTTGCATCGACGCTCCGGCCAGCAAGGGGCCGATCCGCATTGCCCAAGGCATAGATTTCGATCTGCACCGCGGCGAGGTCCTTGCCCTGATCGGGGAATCCGGCGCGGGGAAATCCACTATCGGCATCGCGACCTTGGGTGCTGGTCGAGGCGGCGCCTATATCGCCCAAGGCAGCATCCTGCTGGAAGGCGAGGATATCATGGCCAAGGGCGCCGCGCGGTTGCGCTCGATCCGCGGGTTGAGGGTCGCGTATGTGGCCCAGTCGGCGGCCTCGGCGTTCAATCCCGCGCATCGGCTGATCGATCAGGTCACCGAAACGATCATCAGTCGCGGCATCATGGACCGTCCCGCGGCCCGCAGCCGCGCTATCGAGCTGTTCAGGAAGCTGGGCCTGCCATCGCCCGAGACTTTCGGCGAGAAGTTTCCCCATCAGGCCTCAGGCGGTCAGTTGCAACGCGCCATGACCGCAATGGCGATCTGCGCCGGGCCCGAATTGATCGTCTTTGACGAGCCAACGACGGCCCTTGATGTGACGACCCAGATCGAAGTGCTGCTGTCGATCCGCCAGGCCATCCGCGACGAGGGCATGGCAGCCATCTATATTTCGCATGATCTGGCGCTTGTGGCACAGATCGCCGATCAGATCATGGTGCTGCGCCACGGGCAGATCGTCGAGACCGGACCGACGCGCGACATTATAGAAAGGCCGCAACAGGACTACACCCGCCGCCTGATCGCCGTGCAATCCGTGGCACTACCCACGCGTTCATCCCAGCCGGTCATGCTCGAGATCAGTGGGATCAATGCCAGCTACGGTCGGGTGCCGGTTCTGCACAATATCAACCTTTCGGTCGCCAAGGGACGGACCTTGGCGCTGGTGGGGGAATCCGGTTCGGGCAAATCGACTTTGGGCAAGGTCGTGGCAGGATTGTTGCCCCCCGATTCCGGTCGCGTGACGCTGGTAGACCGCCCGTTGTCCAGCAGCTTGTCCGGCCGTTCGCGACAGGATTTGCGCGACATCCAACTGGTGCATCAGAACCCCGATCTGGCGCTGAACCCGCGCCGCAGCGTCGGGGACTCGATCGGGCAGGCCGTCACCATGTTTCGCGGGCTGACCAACAAGGATTGCAGCCGCGAGGTCGCCCATCTGCTTGAGCAGGTAAACCTTGATCCCGCTTTGGCAACGCGTCTGCCCCATGCCTTGTCGGGTGGACAGAAACAACGCGTCTGTATCGCGCGGGCTCTTGCCGCCAATCCGCGCCTGATCATCTGCGACGAGGTGACCAGCGCCCTTGATCCTCTGGTCGCCGAGGGGGTCCAGAATCTATTGCGCCAATTGCAAGAGGACGAGGGCGTCTCGTACCTGTTCATCACCCATGACTTTGGCGCAGTTCGGGCAATGGCCGACGAGGTCGCCGTCATGCGCCAAGGGTCAGTCATCGCCTATGGCCCGACCGGACAGGTGCTGAACGCGCCGCAAGACCCCTACACACAAAAACTGATCAGCTCGGTTCCCGAACTTCGGGTCGGCTGGCTGGATGACATCGTGGCCGCGCGGACTGCGCCACAGAATGCAAGAACGGAGAAGATGACGTGACGAACCAAGCAAACGCCCTTCTGATCGCCGCGACGGGCGAAGACCCCGAGCCCTACCGTCAGGATCTGGCGCGCCGCCTGCCCGATCTTGCGATCCATGCCGAGGGCGAGGATTACGATCCCGCAACCATCGCCTATGCCCTGTGCTGGAAACCGACCCCCGGTCTGCTTGCAACGCTGCCCGGGCTGGAGGCGATTTTCTCGATGGGTGCGGGCATCGACCATATCCTTGCCGATCCCGAATTACCGGTCGCGCCGCCGATCGTCCGTCTGATGCATGATCGCACCCGCGACCAGATCCGCGATTATGTCGTTCATTGCGTCCTGCATTACTATCGCCAGATGGACGTCGCGGCCCGTCAGCAGACCGAAAAATCGTGGAAATTTCTTCAGATACGGGACAAATCTCAACTCAAGGTCGGGATACTTGGCCTAGGCGAAATGGGAACTGCGGCGGCTCAGGGTCTGACGGCACTTGGATTTACCGTCATGGGCTGGGCGCGCAGCCCCAAAAACATTGCGGGCGTGACCAGCTTTCACGGCGCGGATGGTCTGGCCCAGATGCTGCCTCAGGTCAGCTACCTGATCTCGCTGCTGCCCGCGACGGACGAAACCGTCGGACTGCTGGACGCCAAGCTGTTCGCGGCCTTGCCGCGTGGTGCGGTCGTCGTCAATCTGGGTCGAGGCAACCACCTGATCGCTGACGATCTGCTGGCCGCGCTCCACTCGGGCCAGATCGGAGCGGCGACGCTTGACGTCTTCGCCCCCGAGCCAATGCCGCAGGACAGCCCATTCTGGACCCATCCGAATGTCCGGATCACCCCGCATATCGGCAGCGACGGGAATGGCCAGATCATCGCCGATGCCGTCGGGCTGAACATCGAACGTATGTCACGCGGACTCGCTCCCGAGCCGGTCGGCGACCGCAACCGTGGTTACTAAGGAAACGAACATGACCAACCTGATCCGCATCGACCACAATCCCGCCTCTGCTCCGGAACTTGGCTCGCCCCGCCCCGAGCGCGTGATCGAAGGCAACCCGACGTCCCAGTCCTGGGACATGGAAGCCACGCCCGATGGCAAGGTAACCTGTGGCGTCTGGGAGGTGGCCCCCGGAGCCTGGAACGTCGTCAAGGACGCCTGGGAATTGATGACGATCATCTCGGGCCATTCGGAACTGACCGAGGACGGCGGCGAGACAATCGTGCTTGTTCCGGGCACCAGCGTCGTCATGCGCGCGGGCTTTCGCGGCGTCTGGCGCGTGATCGAACCGACCCGCAAAGTCTGGACAATCTACGAAGCCTGAACTTTTCAGGGGGACCGGCCCAAGGAAACGGACTGGTCCCCCTATGACGAATTATCGGCCCAGCCGCAGTCCCTGCCCTTCGAGCCAGACAAATCCGTTGGCAGGAAGTTCCAGCCGCCCTGCCGCAAGCCCGCCATGCGAGGGACCGCAGATCGCGGCTTGACCCTTCAGCCTGAGCGACAGGGGTTTCGGGGACAGGTTGAACACGCAGGTCAGTTCCTGCCCTTCATGGACACGCCGGAAGGAGAGGCATGGCTCGGCAGGTTTCATGAACTCGATATCGCCCCAACGCAAAGCCGGACGCGCCTTGCGAAAGGCGATTGTCTCGCGATAGGCGGCCAGAACGCTGTCGGCCTGTTCTTCCTGCAGATCAACCGCATGGGCGGCCTGTTCCGGCTTTACCGGCAGCCACGGCTTTCCGCTTGAAAAACCGGCATTCGGGGCTGACGCTTCCCAGACCATGGGGGTGCGGCAGCCATCTCGACCCTTGATCTCGGGCCAGAAACGCAAGGCGGGCGGGTCTGTCAGTTCTTCATAGACAAGTGCGGATTCAAGCTGGCCCAGTTCCTCGCCCTGATACAAACAGATCGTACCGGGAAACGAGCACAGCATCGCAATCGCCTGCCGCGCCAATGCGACTGGATCCGCGCCTTCCTTCTCCCAACGGCTGACATGGCGCACCACGTCATGGTTCGAGAAACTCCAGCAGGAATGGCCATCGGGTGCGCCAAGCCGGACACCCTGAATGGCACGGCGGAAATGGGCGGCGGTGAATTCCGGACTGAGCATCTCGAACGAATAGCACATATGCAGCCGGTCATCTCCGGCGGTGTATTGCGCCATGATGTCTATCGCGGCCTGCCCGCCATCGCCCACCTCGCCGACCATCATGCGGTCCGGAAATTCATCGGTCAGCGCGCGCAGGCGTTTGAGAAAACCGATATTCTCGGGCTGGTTCTTCGAATGAATGTGGCGCTGGAAACCGAACGTGTCCGGTCCGGTGTGCTTGCGGTTTGGCGGGTTGTCGCGAAGTTTCGCGTCGTGGAAATAGTAGTTCACGGTATCCAGCCGGAAGCCGTCAACGCCACGCTTTAGCCAGAAGCGCATCGAGCCGATCAGAACGTCCTGCACCTCGGGATTCCACATGTTCAGGTCGGGCTGCTCGGTCAGGAAGTTGTGCATGTAATATTGCCGACGGCGGGGCTCCCATTCCCATGCGGGGCCGCCAAAGACAGATGGCCAGTTGTTCGGAGGCGTTCCGTCGGGTTTCGGCTCGGCCCAGACATACCAATCGGCCTTCGGATTGCTCCGGTCGCGACGGCTTTCGACAAACCACGGATGCTTGTCGCTGGAATGGCTGATGACCTGATCGATGATCACCTTCAGACCCAGATCGTGTGCGCGGGCGATCAGCGCGTCGAAATCGGCCAAGCTGCCGAAGATCGGGTCGATATCGGTGTAATCGGATACGTCATAGCCCATGTCCTTCATCGGAGAGGTGAAGATCGGCGACAGCCAGATGGCATCGGCGCCCAGATCCCTGACATGATCCAGCCTTCGGGTGATGCCGCGCAAATCACCGATGCCGTCACCGTCACTGTCCTGAAAGCTGCGGGGATAGATCTGATAGATCACCGCATCGCGCCACCATTCGACCATCTGTGCCCTCATTTTGACCTAAACCCTTGCCACCACTCAAGCACGGCCACGAAGATCCGCAAATCATCTTGTGACAGCAACGGTCGCATTGCCCGAATCTTTGGCCACGCTACAGTGATCGACATGGGAAAACCGAACGCACCTATGCTTCCAAGCGATCACGACCTTGCGGCATTGCGCGAGGGGCGCTGCGACAACCCGTTCGACATCCTCGGTCCGCATGGCAACGGCAAAGAGCGCTGGCTGACGGTCTACCATCCGGACCTGACCGAATTGCGCGTCTTGGGACAGGATCGCGAGACGCCCTTGCCCCGCCTTTCGGACGCGTTTTTCTCGGGCCCTATTCCACATGGAAGTTATCGGCTGCGCGCCACCGATGACGCAGGCCGGAATTGGGAATTCGACGATCCCTACCGTTTTCCACCGGTTCTGGGCGAGATCGACCTGCATCTGATCGGCGAGGGCAAGCATCATCGTCTGTGGCAGGCTCTTGGCGCGCATATCATCACGCATCAGAATGCCCGAGGCACGCATTTCGCCGTCTGGGCACCGAATGCCCGTCGAGTCTCGGTCGTCGGCGACTTCAATGCTTGGGACGGCCGTCGCAACCCGATGCGCAGGCTTGATGGCAGCGGCGTCTGGGAAATCTTCATGCCCGGACTGGGCGAAGGAACCTGCTACAAATACGAGATCCTCGACAGCAAGGGCGACGTCACATTGCGGGCGGATCCTTTGGGCTTCGGCAGCCAGCACCCTCCCGAGAAAGCCAGCATCGTCCGCGACATCGCGGGCTATGGCTGGCACGATCAGGACTGGATGTCGAAACGCCAGAAGGCGCAGGGCCGCGCCGCGCCTATCTCGATCTACGAGGTGCATCTGGGCAGTTGGCGGCGCAAATGGGACGAAGGCGGCCGACCGCTTTCCTACAAGGAACATGCGGTCGAGCTGGTCGAGTATGCCTCCAGCATGGGTTTCACCCATCTTGAACTCCTGCCCGTCAGCGAGTTTCCCTTTGACGGATCATGGGGGTATCAGCCGGTCGGCCTATATGCCCCGACGATCCGGTTTGGTCCTCCGCACGAATTCCGCGATCTGGTCGATGCGGCGCATCAGGCGGGGTTGGGGGTGCTGCTGGATTGGGTGCCCGGACATTTCCCGACCGACGCCCATGGGCTGGCGCGTTTCGATGGCACCGCACTTTACGAACATGCCGACCCGCGCGAGGGTTTCCATCAGGACTGGAACACCCTGATCTACAATTACGGCCGGAACGAGGTGCAGAACTATCTGACCGCCAATGCGGTCTATTGGCTTCAGGAATACCACATCGACGGGTTGCGGGTCGATGCGGTCGCCTCGATGTTGTATCGCGACTATTCGCGCAAACCCGGCCAATGGATTCCGAATAGGGACGGCGGGCGCGAAAACTACGAGGCCATCGCCTTTCTGGAAAACATGAACATCGCCGCCAATGGCGAAGCGCCCGGCATCATGACCGTGGCCGAAGAAAGCACATCCTTTCCCAAAGTTTCGGCGCCGGTCGATGCGGGGGGCTTGGGTTTTGGCTACAAATGGAACATGGGCTGGATGAACGACACGCTGCGCTACATGTCGCGCGAACCGATCCACCGCAAATACCATCACGACCAGATGACTTTTGGCCTGATGTACGCGTTCTCGGAAAACTTCATCCTTCCGATCAGCCATGACGAAGTCGTTCATGGCAAGGGCAGCATGTTGCGCAAGATGCCGGGCGACGAATGGCAGCAATTCGCCAATCTGCGCGCCTATTACGCCTTCATGTGGACCCATCCCGGCAAAAAGCTGTTGTTCATGGGCTGCGAATTCGGCCAGCCCGAAGAATGGAACCATAACGGCGAACTGAACTGGAAAGCGGCCGAAAAGCCTTTGAACCAAGGGTTGCAGCGGCTGGTCCGCGATCTGAACCACCTGTATCGGGAAAACCCCGCCCTTTACCGGCACGATGCCGATCCTAAGGGCTTCCTATGGCTGCGCAGCGATGCCGACCAGTCGATACTGGCCTATCTGCGGCTGGGAGACAAAGGCGATCCCGCCGTCGCGGTCCTGTGCAACATGACGCCTGTGCCGCGTCATGGCTTCAGGATCGGGCTGCCGCAATCGGGTCACTGGATCGAGGCGATCAACACCGATGCCTCGATCTATGGCGGAAGCGGTCAGGGCAATCTGGGCCGCATTACCGCCGAAGACAAAAAGCCGATGGACGGCCAGCCCGCTTCGGCGGCACTGACCTTGCCGCCTTTGTCGGTCGTGGTGCTGGTTGCCGATGAATGACGGGATGCAGATTTTCCGGTTGGGTGGAGGTGTGAGCAATGGTTGAGAACGGGCGACTGACGCGCAGGGCGATGGCCTTTGTGCTGGCCGGAGGACGTGGCAGCAGACTTTACGAATTGACGGATCGTCGGGTGAAGCCCGCTGTCTATTTCGGCGGCAAGACCCGGATCATCGACTTCGCCCTATCGAACGCGGTCAATTCCGGCATCCGCAAAATCGCCATCGCCACGCAATACAAGGCCCATAGCCTGATCCGCCATTGCCAACGCGGCTGGAACTTCTTTCGCCCCGAACGGAACGAGTTTCTCGACATCCTGCCCGCCTCGCAGCGCGTTTCGGAAGAGCACTGGTACCGAGGCACGGCCGATGCTGTCACCCAGAACATCGACATCGTGGACAGCTATGACGTCGATTACATCATCATTCTGGCAGGCGATCACATTTACAAGATGGATTACGAGATCATGCTGCGCCAGCATGTGCAAAGCCGCGCGGATGTGACCATTGGCTGCCTGACCGTGCCCCGCGCCGATGCCAGTTCGTTCGGCGTGATGGCCGTGGACGAGACCGGACGGATCACCTCGTTTCTGGAAAAGCCCGCCGACCCTCCGGCGATGCCCGATGATCCGGCCCATTCGCTGGCCTCGATGGGGATTTATGTCTTCAACTGGGCCTTCCTGCGCGAACTGCTGCTGGAGGACGCCGCCGACGCGGAATCCAGCCACGACTTCGGGAATGATTTGATCCCCGACATCGTCGCCAAGGGCAAGGCCATGGCGCATCGCTTCGATACCTCCTGCGTCCGGGACGAAGGCGCGCCCGCCTATTGGAAGGATGTCGGCACCATCGATGCCTTCTGGCAGGCAAATATCGCGCTGACCGACTTCATCCCCGATCTGAACCTCTGGGACCGCGAATGGCCGATCTGGACCAACGCGCTCAGCGTGCCTCCGGCCAAGTTCATCCATGACGAGAAGGACCGGCGCGGGGTGGCGATTTCGTCCATGGTGTCGGGCGGATGCATCGTCTCCGGTACCGAAATCCGCAATTCGCTGCTGTTCACCGAGGTTCACACCAACAGCTATGCGGTGCTGGATCATGCGGTTGTGCTGCCCTATGTGACCGTCCACCGCTCGGCCAGATTGCGCAAGGTGGTGATCGACGGCGGTGTCGTCATCCCCGAGGGGCTGGTGGTCGGCGAGGACCCGCTCGAAGATGCCAAATGGTTCCGCGTAAGCCCGCGCGGGGTCACGTTGATCACGCAGACCATGCTGGACAAAAGGGCGGCATCCCTGTGATGCGGGTTCTGTCCGTTACCTCGGAATGCGCTCCTCTGGTCAAGACCGGAGGACTGGCCGACGTCACCGGTGCCCTGCCCCGCGCCCTTGCCATCGAAGGGGTCCAGATGCGTACCCTTCTGCCGGGATATCCCGCCGTGATGGCCGCGCTTGACGAAAACGCGGTCCGGATCGCCGATTTCAGCGACCTGTTCGGTGGACCTGCGCGGTTGCTTTCGGGCACTGCGGCGGGGCTGGATCTGCTCGTCATTGACGCGCCGCATCTGTTCGACCGTCCGGGTGGGCCGTATATCGGTCCGACAGGCGCGGATTGGCCCGACAACCCCGAACGTTTCGCTGCTTTGTCATGGGTCGGCGCCTATATCGCTGCCAATGGCGCGGCGGAGTGGCAGCCCCTGATCTTGCACGGCCATGACTGGCAAGCGGGCTTCATGCCGGAATATCTGCGACAAATGGGCAGCGCCGATATCCGGACCGTTCTGACCATCCACAATATCGCCTTTCATGGTATTGTCGGACCGGACCGCTTGGCCTCATTGCGGCTCGATCCCGCGCGCTTCCATTCCGGCGGTTTCGAATATTGGGGCGCGATATCGGCGCTCAAGGCCGGTCTGATCGGCGCGGATGCCTTGACGACCGTCTCGCCGCGCTATGCCGAGGAGCTGATGACAGCAGAATTCGGGATCGGGTTTGACGGCGTGATGCGCAGCCGCCGCGAGCAATTGGCCGGTATCCTGAACGGCATTGATACCGAAATCTGGAACCCCGCCACAGATCCGCAGATCAGCACCTACCAGAAACCGCAGCAAAAACAGGCCAATAAGGCAGCCCTGCGCGCCGAGTTCGGGCTGCCCGCATCGGATGGGCCGCTGTGCATCATCGTGTCGCGTATGACCCATCAGAAAGGGCTGGACCTTGTCCTTGAGGTCATGCCGACCCTGCTTGCCCATGGTGGCCAGCTTGCGCTTTTGGGCACGGGTGAGCGCGATCTTGAACTTGCATTCTCGGCCTTGGCCGAGCGCGAGGCCAATGTCGCCGTCCGTATCGGCTATGACGAAGGCCTGTCGCATCGCATGATGGCTGGCGGCGACGCGATCCTTGTGCCCTCGCGGTTCGAGCCCTGTGGCCTGACCCAGCTTTACGGCCTGCGTTACGGAACACTGCCCGTCGTGGCGTTGACCGGAGGTCTGGCGGATACGGTCATCAACGCCTCGCCCGCCGCATTGGCGCGCGGCGTGGCGACCGGATTACAGTTTTCTCCGGTCACGGCCGAGGCGTTCCGCAATGCAATCGTGACCATGTGCAATCTATATTCCGACCGGAACACATGGTCGAAAATGCAGCGCAATGCCATGGCCCAGCCCGTCGGCTGGGACCAGTCGGCCCGTGTCTACGCGCGGCTATACGAAAGGCTGGCGGCATCGGAATGAAGCGCAGCTACACCATCTCGGCGGGACTGGCCGCACCATTGGGCGCGACCTTCGACGGGGCGGGGGTGAACTTTGCCCTGTTTTCGCATCACGCCGAGCGGGTCGAGCTATGCATGTTCGACGGCGCGGGGCAGGAAACCCGGATCGAACTCCCCGAACGCGAAGGCCATGTCTGGCATGGCTATATCGCGGGCCTGCGCCCCGGCCTGAAATACGGCTACCGCGTGCATGGCCCCTACAATCCCACAGAAGGGCATCGCTTCAATCCGAACAAGCTGCTGATGGACCCCTATGCCAAGCGACTGACCGGCAGTCCGATCCAGAACGACGCGCTATTCGGCTATAAAGCGGGCGATCCTTTGGTGGACCTCAGCTTCGATCCGCGTGACAGCGCCGCCTATATGCCGCGTTCAGTCGTTGTCGATCCCAGCTTTTCATGGGGCAGCGACCACCCACCGCAACATCCGATGATCGACACCATCATCTATGAGGCGCATGTCAAAGGACTGACCGCCCTGCGCGAGGATGTCCGTGATCGCGGCACATTTCTGGCGATGGCCTCGGCTCCAATCCTTGACCACCTGAACAAGCTGGGCATCACCGCGATCGAATTACTGCCGGTCCATGCCTTTGCCGACGACGCTTTTTTGGCTGCAAAGGGGATGCGGAATTACTGGGGCTACATGTCCTACGGCTTTTTCGCGCCCGAGCCGCGCTACATGCGCGACGGAGACATTGCCGAATTCCAGCAGATGGTCTCGCGCTTCCATCAGGCCGGCATCGAGGTCATTCTGGACGTGGTCTACAACCACACCGCCGAAGGCAACGAATTGGGTCCGACACTGTGTTTCCGCGGTCTGGACAATGCCTCGTATTATCGTCTGGCCGAGGACCGGCGCTACTACGTCAACGATGCCGGAACCGGCAATGTACTGGACATGGACAAGCCATTCGCCTTGCGGCTGGTAATGGATTCCCTGCGCTACTGGGTCGAGGTCATGCATGTGGACGGCTTCCGCTTCGACCTGTGCTCGGTACTGGGGCGCTCGAACGGGGTGTTTGACCGCGACGGATCGTTTTTCCGCGCCGTGCGTCAGGACCCGGTGCTGAACCGCGTCAAGCTGATCGCCGAGCCGTGGGACATCGGCGAAGGCGGCTATCAACTTGGGGCCTATCCCGCGCCGTTTTCGGAATGGAACGACCGCTACCGCGACCAGATCCGAAGTTTCTGGCGCGGCGATCCGAACAAGGCGGGCAAGCTGGCCAAACGGATCGCTGGCTCTGCGGCCCGTTTCGACCATGATGGACGGCCCGCGACGGCCTCGGTCAACTTTATCTCGGCGCATGACGGATTCACCCTGACCGATACCGTCAGCTACAACCAGAAGCACAACGAGGCCAATGGCGAGGGCAACCGCGACGGCCACGACCACAACCTTTCCGACAATTGCGGCGTCGAGGGATCGACCGCCGATCCGAAAATCCTCGAGAAGCGCGGGCGGCGGCGGCGCAACCTGATGGCAACGCTTCTGCTGTCACAAGGCACGCCGATGATCTTGGCCGGAGACGAACTGGGCAATTCGCAAGGCGGCAACAACAACGCCTATTGTCAGGACAACTCGATCGGCTGGGTGGACTGGGCCGATGCGGATCCCGTCTTCCTTGAGTTTTGCCAACGCGCCATCGCCTTTCGCAAGGCCCACCCGATCTTGCGGCAGAAGCGGTTCCTGCACAGCCAGCCACGCGAACAGGACGGGATTCCGGATCTGTTCTGGCGCCGCGCCGATGGCGAGGCCATGCAGGTCGAGGATTGGACCAATCCCGAGCTGCGGCTGATTGCAGCCGAAATGCGGATGGCCTCGGGGACGCCGGATTATGCCGCGCTACTCGGCGCGATTTTTCTGGTCCTGAATGCCGGACCCGATACCGAGGTCCAATTGCCCGAGGCCACCTCGCGCGGCATCTGGCGCAGACGGCTGGACAGCAGCCGCTTCGGCCCCGTTGACGAGCCCGTTGGCGACAAACCCGAACCGATCCAGAAGGACAGCGTCGTCGCCTTTGTGCTGACCGATCTGGTAGGTACCGACGTATGACGATGGGCCTTTGGAACAGGCAGCGACGTCATTTTCTGGGCAACCGCGCAAGGACTTCTGCCCGCCATCAGCCGCCCAGCCTTGGTCCCGTTTGCGAATCCACCGGAATGCGCCAGCAATCCTATATCGGCACTGCCCTGCTTGCGCGGGAATACCACTTCTTCTGAACGCCTATCCGTCTGTCATCCCCAGCCCACGAGGCCCGATTTGACCGAAAAGCCAACTGCCCGCGATCTCGCCGATCAGATCATGTACCACCTGACCCATACCCAAGGACGGGGGCCGGAATTCGCCACCGTCTTCGATTGGCGGCTGGCGGTCAGCTACACCATCCGCGATCTGATCGTCACGCCATGGATGGCCGGCCACCGGACGTCGCGCGACAACAAGCTGAAGCGGGTCTATTACCTGTCGATGGAATTCCTGATCGGCCGCATTCTGGGCGATGCGATCATCAATCTAGGGCTTGACCACCAGATGGACGAGGCGCTGGAAAGTCTTGGCCTCAACAGAACCCAGATCCTCGAGGACGAACCCGACGCCGCATTGGGCAATGGCGGGCTTGGGCGGCTGGCGGCCTGCTTCATGGAGTCCCTCTCCAGCCTCGGCGTTCCGGCCTTCGGCTACGGCATCCGCTACGAACACGGGCTGTTCCGCCAACGTTTTGCCGCCGGTCAGCAGGTCGAGACCCCCGAGGACTGGCTGAACCAACCCCATCCGTGGGAATTCGTGCGCGTCGATTACAGCTATACCATTGGCTTCAAGGGCGAAGTCGAGACGGTTGACGGCCACAGCGTCTGGCTCCCGGGCGAAAGCGTGGTCGCGCGGGCCTATGACACGCCGGTGATCGGCTGGCAGGCGAACTGGGCCAATACGCTGCGGCTGTGGGGCGCACAGCCGACCAACCTGTTCGACCTGCACCGTTTCAACGCGGGCGATTACGCCGCCGCCGCCGAACCCGAGGCGCTGGCGCGGACGCTGTCTCGCGTGCTTTACCCAGACGACACCACCGATCAGGGCAAGGAGTTGCGGCTGAAGCAGGAATATTTCCTGACCTCGGCGGCGCTGCAGGACATCATCCGCCGCTTCGTGGCCGAACATGGCGAGGATCTGGCCCATCTTCCCGACAAGGTCGCGATCCAGCTGAATGACACCCATCCGGCAATCGCGGGCCCCGAACTGATCCGCCTGCTGATGGACGAACACGACCTGCCTTTCGCGCAGTCGCTGGATCTTGCCCGACGGACCCTGAACTACACCAACCACACCCTTCTGCCCGAGGCGCTAGAGCGCTGGTCGATCTGGCTGATGGGCCATGTCCTGCCGCGCCATTTGCAGATCATCCGCATGATCGACGAGGACCATCGCAAGTCGACAGGCCGCCCCGCCAATGTCTCAATCATCGACCATGACGAAGTCCGGATGGGCGAGTTGGCCTTCATCATGGCCGGCAAGGTGAACGGCGTGTCCGCGTTGCACACCGATCTGGTCCGCAGCACCGTCTTTGCCGATCTGCACAAACTGCATCCCGACCGCATCGTGAACCTGACCAACGGCGTCACTCCGCGCCGCTGGCTGCGGATGTCGAACCCGCCTTTGGCCCGCCTTCTGGATAAGACCATCGGAACGGGCTGGACCGGAGATCTCGATCTGCTCAAGGGCCTTGCGCCTTACGCGGATGACGGGGGCTTTCTGGACGAGCTGCGCGCGGCCAAGCGGCAGAACAAGGTCGCATTGTCCAACGGCCTGCTTGCCGATCTTGGGATCAACGCCGACCCCGAGGCGATCTTTGACGTGCAGGTCAAGCGCATGCACGAATACAAGCGGCAATTGCTGAACATCCTTGAAACGATTGCGCTATGGCATCGCATCCACGAAAGCCCGAATGGCGACTGGACGCCGCGCCTGAAGATATTCGGCGGCAAGGCCGCTCCGGGTTACTGGACGGCCAAGACCATCATCCATCTGATCAACGATGTCGCCAAGACGATCAATGACGATCCCGTCACGTCGCAATTCCTGAAAATCGCCTATCCGCCGAATTACAACGTCTCGATGGCCGAGAAACTGATCCCCGCCGCCGATCTATCCGAACAGATCTCGACCGCGGGCAAAGAGGCCTCGGGCACCGGCAACATGAAGTTCACCATGAACGGCGCGCTGACCATCGGGACATTGGACGGCGCGAATGTCGAGATCAGGGAACTGGTCGGCCCCGATAACTTCTTCCTGTTCGGCCTTACCGCCGCCGAGGCCGAAACCGAGAAAGCCAAACCCGGCCACGCCCGTGCCGCGATCGAGAAAAGCGACGACATGAAGATCGCCCTGCAACTGATCGCCGAGGGGCGGTTCGGTCGCCCCGAACATTATTACGCCCTGCTGGACCGCACATGGAATGACGACCCGTTCCTCGTGGCTTCGGATTTTGACTCGTATTACCGCTGCCAGCGCAGCGTTGATTCCGCCTATGCCGATCACGGGCATTGGGATCGCATGTCGGCGCTCAACATCGCCTCGTCCGGCTTCTTTTCATCGGACCGCACCATCCGCGGATATATGGAAACAATCTGGCACGTCTGAAGGGGCATTGCCCCCTTCGACACCGCACCCTGCCGGATTGGCTGCGGCCCGCCTTCAACCATTCGTCGCAGTTTGCCCGAATTTGTTTGGACAGTCCGCTTTCCCGAAGGTGTGTTGAACCTTAGGGGAGTGAGAAATGTCACAACATGAGCGTTTCGAGGCTGGCGCGGTCGCCCGCCTCGCGGGTGATGTGGCCAGCGGGTTGGTCGGGCATGAACGGATGGCCGAGCGTCTGGTCATCGCCTTGCTGGCGGGCGGGCATGTATTGCTGGAAGGGCCACCGGGCATCGCCAAGACCCGCGCGGTCAAGCGGCTTGCGGCGCATCTTCCCGGCAGTCACGCCCGCATCCAATGCACGCCCGACCTGTTGCCTTCGGACCTGACAGGAACGCAGGTGTTTCGCGCCGATACCGGTGGCTTCGATTTCGCCCCCGGCCCGATCTTTCACACCTTGGTGCTGGTCGATGAAATCAACCGCGCTCCTCCCAAGGTCCAGTCCGCCCTGCTGGAGGCAATGGCCGAACATCAGGTCACTTCGGCTGGCGTCACACGGAAACTGCCCGATCTGTTCATGGTGGTTGCCACGCAGAACCCCATCGAACACGAAGGAACCTTTCCGCTACCGGAAGCGCAGATGGATCGCTTCCTTCTGCATCTGGCGCTGGATTTGCCCGATGCCGTCACCGAACGAGGCATTCTGGACCTTGTAGAGGCCGAGGCCCTGACGCCATTGGTCGATCCGGTCTTGCGCGTCCCGTCGGATCAGGTCGAGGCCGCGCGGGCAGCCGTCGCCCGCGTCCATCTTGCTCCGGCGCTCAAGGATTTCATCGTCCGGCTGGTGATGGCGACCCGCGCTGGTGGCACCATCGCCGAATGGGTCGAACATCCGGTTTCGCCGCGCGGCACGCTGGCCCTTGCATCAGCGGTTCGTGCGCGGGCATGGCTGCGGGGCCGCGATCACGGCCTGCCCGAGGATGTCGAGGAACTGGCGATGGACGCGCTCGCGCACCGGCTGATCCCGAACTGGCAAGCAATCGGCGAGGGCCGCACCGGACGTAGCCTGATTGCCGATGTCCTGCACGAGGTGCGCCCGTGGTAGGCTTGTCTGCCGCACTCGATCAGGCCGGCTTGCGTGTCACCGCCGGCGAACTGATCGCGTTAAAGGCACAATACCATCTGTCGCGCCACCGCCCTGCCAGCCGACGCCCCGGTGCCGTCCCTGCCCGCGTTGCCGGACAAGGTATGGACCTGCGCGAGATCCGCGCCTTTTCCGATGGCGACGATCCCCGCCGTCTGGACCCCGCCGCGACCGCCCGCACCGGCCAATTGCATGTCCGCAGCTTCCACGAAGAACGCGACGACACGACCCTGCTGATCGCGGATTTCAGGCGCCCGATGTTGTGGGGGACGGGTCATGCACTACGCTCGGTTCTGGTGGCGCGGCATCTGGCGCGGCTGGGTTGGCGTGCCGTGTCGCGTGGCGGCTCGGTCGGATTGCTTGTCGCGACCGACGAAGCCAACGCCCGACTTTCGCCTGCAATCGGCGAGGCGCAGATGCAGCAGATCTGTCGCCTGCTGGCCCGAACACATGACGCGGCGCTGATCCGGAACAGCACCAAGGACCAACCGTCCCCCATAGCGCTGACCGCCGTTTTGGCGCAGGGCCGACAGACGGTTGCTGCGGTGGGACGGATACATCTTGTGACGGGACCCGATGCATTGGTCGGATGTGACGGAACGCTGACGCAGTTAAGCCGCGGGCGGCAGGTCGAAATCCATCTGGTCCTTGATCCGGTCGAGATCGCACCGCCACGCCATGCGCTGACCGTCAGTTCAGTTCATGCCAGCCGACACGGAAATCTGGCGGCTTATGACGCTCATCCCGTTATGGCGCATCTTCGCAAGTTGGGCGCCAAGCCTCATCTGGTTCTGCCCGATGACCTCGGATGAACTGATCGCAGCCCTTGCGCCAAGCAGGTTGCCCGAGACCATGCTGATGCCGGGATGGGGCGAGTTGCTGGCGCTGTTCGGAATCGGATTGCTGGCCGGTTCGGTGTTGGCCGCCATTGTTTCGCCCCTCATGGCCCGTCGCCAATCCCGCCGCGCCCTGATCCGCGCCACACGCGGCCTGCCTGCACAGGAACGGTTGTTGCGCATTGGGCGCATCCTTGGCCATTTACCCCCCGCATTGCGTAGGGCTGCTTACGACGCGGCCCTTGCGCCGAACGACGCCGAAATCGAGCGCGCCTTGCGCCGAGGGCGGCGGCGCAGATGATCTCGCTCGCCCAGCCTCTTATGCTGCTTTGCCTGCCGCTACCCATCGTGATCAGGTTGCTGCCCGCATCGGCCGCGCAGGGCGGTCTGGCCGTACCGGACCACATCTTTGCCAATGTGACGCCGCAGCGCCGCGACGGAAATCGCTGGTTACTTGCCACGCTTGGCTGGGTGTCGCTGATCGTCGCCTTGGCAGGTCCGGGGATTGACCGACCCACCCCGCTCCAGACAGCATCAGGGCGCGATATTGTCCTTGCGCTGGATATGTCGGGCAGTATGGAGAAGACCGATTTCCGTCTTGATGGTCAGCCGATCTCGCGGCTTGATGCGGTCAAGCGCGTTGCCACCCGCTTCGTCGCGGCCCGCAATGGCGACCGGATCGGGCTGGTGATTTTTGGCGACCGCGCCTATTTCGCCCAACCCGTCACCTTCGACGTAGATTCGGTGGCCCGTGCGATCGACGAGGCCCAGATCGGCATCTCGGGCAAGTCGACGGCGATCTCGGACGGGCTGGGACTGGCACTGAGCCGCCTTGCCGACAGCCCTGCATCCACACGGGTCATCGTTCTTTTATCCGACGGGATCGACACCGCAGGCAAGGTCGACGCGGTGGATGCCGCAACGCTGGCCGCAAATCACGGCGTCCGCGTCCATACCATCGCGCTTGGCCCAGACGATCTGGAAAGCCAGCCGAAATCACGCGATGCCGTCGATGCCGGAACCTTGCGGCGGATCGCGGAAGCGGCAGGAGGAACCAGTTTTCGGGTCCGCGGCATGGATGATCTGGTCCGGATGGCCGCAACCCTCGACCAGCTTGAGCCGAACCCGTCCGAGCGCCCGCCCCTGCGGATCCGGCAATCTCTTTGGATGTGGCCCGCTGCCGTTTCCTTGCTGATCCTGCTCGTACTGGCATGGAGGCGGGAATGATCCTGCTGCGCCCTTGGTGGCTGCTGGCCTTGCCGGTGCTGCTTCTGATCGCCGCGCTGGTCTTTCGTCGCCCCGCGGGCAGCGGTGGATGGCAAACGGTTCTGGCCCCGCGCATGCTCGCCGGAATGACCGCGCTTGGCTGGATCGATCACGGCAGCAAATGGTCTAGGGCAATGCCTTTGGCAGGGGCAGTCGCGCTGGTTCTGGGCTTATCCGGTCCGGCCACGCCGAAATCCGATACTCCGGTCTTTGCCCAAAGCGATGCGGTGCTGCTGGCATTGGACATGTCCGCCTCGGTCACGAGCGGAAACCGCGCACAGGCGCTGGCAGATTTACAGGCCGCCGCAGCCCGCATCGTGGGGCAATTGGTTGGCAGACCAGTCGGGCTGATCCTTTACGCGGGCGAGGCCTATATCGCCGCCGCCCCCACGACCGATCCGGCAGTTCTGGACAGCCTGATCGCGGTTCTCGACAGCCAGACCATGCCCGACAAAAGCAGCAATCCCGCGGCGGCCTTGTCCCTTGCGCAGGAAATGTTGGTGGGGACACCTAGGGCTGATCTGGTGCTGATCTCGGATGGCGGCGGGATCTCGGCTTCAGCCAAGGCCGAGGCGGCGCGGCTCAGGGCTTCAGGCGTCCGAATTTGGGCGCTGACGGTCGATGGCAACCCCGCATCCGACCCGACCGCCTTGCAATCCATCGAACCGCAGCGCATTTCCCCCGCCAATGCGCCCGAGGCTGTCATCGCAGCGTTGGACCGCGCCGGATTGGGACAAGACCCCGTGACACGCGCACTGCATTACCGCGACCTTGGACCGTTCCTTGCTGCGCTGGCGATGCTTCCAATGCTCGTCCGGTTCCGGAGGCGGGCATGAAACGTCTATCAGGTCTGCTGGCCGCGATAGTCTGTCTTGCCCTTGCCGGTCCGCAGGCCATTGGCCACATCCTGCTGACAGCGGGCATTCCCGGCCTTGCCGCAGGGCTTTTGTCCGACCCCGCGGAGCGCGGCGTGGCCCTGTTCCGTGCAGGTCATTTCGCGTCGGCCGACACGGCCTTCGCCGATGCCGGACGGACCCAGACCTACAATCGCGGCCTCAGCCTTGCCGCGACGGGTGATTACGCATTGTCCCGCGCCTATTTCGATGCGGTCCTGTTCGCCAACCCCAGCGATGCCGAGGCGCGGCAAAACCGCGATCTGGTCGCCGCAATGATCCGGCCCGAAACCGGCGACAGCATCGTTCCCGGCCGCATCGCCGCAAGCGGCGGCCTTGGTCCGGGAACCGAGGCCCCGAATACCACCGCCAAGATGTTGGCGATCCATTGGAAGCGCGATGTCGAAGCCCGAGGCATTGCCGCCAGCGATGACTGGCTGGACACGATCCCCGACGACCCCGGAGAGTTCCTGCGTCTCAGGTTACAGGCCGAATATGACCGCCGTGCCGCAAAAGGACTGGTGCGACCGGCCGAGGGCGAGCCGTGGTAAGCCTTTTCGCCCGCCTGTCTCTGGTCCTGTTCTTCGCCTTGCCCGCCACGGCTCAGGACAGTCTGCGCCTGATCCTGCCCGAGACCCACCCCGTCGTCGGCGAGATGATCGCACTGACAATACGAGGCGAATATACCGGAGCCATCACGCTGGAGGATATGACATTTCCTGATTCCGCCGCCTATGACTGGATCCAGATCTCGCCTGACGAATGGAAAGATGAGCGCATCGAGGGCAAACTCCGCCGGACCTTCCAGCGCCATATTGCGATCTTTGCCAAGCAATCGGGAAGCCTTGCCATCGGTCCGGTCACCCACATGCTGACCAAGGCGGAAACTAACGCCCGCGCGCAGGTTCCGGTCACGGCCAAGGCCGTCTCGATCAATGTCGCGCCCTATCCAGCGCCTGGCCGCCCTTTGGCCGCCAGCACTCTGGCCGTCACGGATGAGCTATCGGGCGATCCCGCCCGCATCCGCGATGACCAGACCATCCAACGCCGGATCACCCTGACGGCCCAAGGCAGCATGGGCCATTTGCTACCGCCCCGCCCCGATCTGCGCGAACCGTGGCTGATCAGTTTCGCCGCTCCGGAAAAACGCGAGACTCGCCTGACCCAAGATGGACCTGTGGCCTTTGTGCAATGGGAGTGGAGCTTGCGCCCGATCACCGGTGAACAGGGCGCCTTGCCTCCGATGCGGTTTTCCTGGTTCGATACCGGCAAGCGCGAAATGCGTGGCGCAATCATGCCGCCGATCCCGTTCGGCTATGGAAAGCTGGCCGAAAACGTCGGAGGCATGGCGCAAGCCCCCGCCTTGGCCCGTTGGTCCAGCATGGCAGCGGTTTTGGCGGGATTTCTGATGCCGCTGCTCGTTTTGTTGCGCAGTCGGCGGTTTCCGGCGCTTAGCCGACTTAAAGCGGCGCTGCATCGCCTGCGCCCAAACCCCGCCCTGACCGATTTGCGCGAGGCCGCACGAGGTCAGGACCTGCTCGCATTACGCCGGTCGGTCGAGAAGTATCTGGGACATGAGGCATCGGTAAGTCCGACGCAGAACCTTGCGCTGCACCGGCTGGACACCGCCCTTTTCGCCAAAGAGCCTCACGATTTTGACCGGGACGCCTTTCTTGCCGAAATCACCCGATCACGAGGCCGATAGTACATCCCGGCTACCGCGCGCATCCGGCCATGTCCTAAGCAGCAGTCAACTCCGTGTCGGTACCCGAGGCGGAACGACGTCCTTGAAGCTGTCAAAACCTTTCCATGCTGGCTCGACCGGCGCGACGCCGGGACGCGGGCAATAGATCGATGCGCCCCCGTCACCGGGAATATAGCGCGGACAGTTCGGAAAGATTGCATGGGCATGGACGCGGATCAGCAACTGGGCCCCGATAAAATCACCGATCAGCGGATCGTCCGGACTGACGCGCGCGGAGCCGTTGACCCTGAGACGCGCGGGCTTTCCACCCATCGCGATGAACAGCATTCCGATGGCGGCGTTCACCAGAATATTCCCCAGACTGCGAAACATGCCATTGCCGTCATAGTCCGGAAAGACCAACTCATCCGCGCCAATGACCCGAACGAAGCCCGGCATACCGCCCTTGAACGAACAGTCCGGCCGCCGCTCGGCATCCGCCGTCGCCAGAAAGAAGAATGACGCGCCTTCGATAAATGCGCGGTCATTGTCGGTGAAAGCCTGTCGAAACGTGACCGATTGCAGCCGGTCGGCAATGCGGCGGCTGTCGAAATCATCCTGTAGCTTGCGCTGCCCCGAGTGATAGAACTGGCCGCTATCCATCATTCGCCCCCCTTCCCGAACGATGCCGCGCCGGATTGGCGGATATCGGCGCTGAGCGTGTATGTGACGACTCGTCAGAGCGATCTGGCGGGTGCTGTATTCTAATCCTCGTAGGGCGGCGAATCCAGAAAACCTTGAAACTGGGGTCGAAAACCGGCGCGACCGGCGTTCCGAGCCGAAGACCACCCCGATCGCAACGCTTCGGAAACGCTTGAAGAACGATCGATCAATCAATATGCGTCGGCACCACTTCGGGGCTGACCTCATCGCTACGCAATTCGCCCTAGCCGCAAGGCATGGTCGAGCCGCAAGCCACAGAATTTCGAGGCTGAGACTGCTATGGCCAGGCCCCCACAACGATACCAGCAGGAGTTGGGAACAGCATGAGTGCCACACCTGACAGACAGGGGCGCATCACGCCCAGTGACATCCGCTCTCGCAAAGGGACCGAACCGGTTGTTTGCCTGACCGCCTATACCACGCCGATGGCCCAACTCGTGGACCAATCCTGCGATCTGGTGCTGGTCGGCGACAGCGTCGGCATGGTGCTGCACGGGTTGCCCTCGACGGTTGGCGTGACGATCGAGATGATGATCCTGCACGGTCAAGCCGTCGCGCGGGGTTTGAGCCATGCCTGCATGGTCGTCGACATGCCCTTCGGCTCGTACGAGGAAGGCCCCGCGCAGGCATTTCGCAACGCCGCCCGCATCATGGCAGAAACCGGCAGTCAGGCCGTCAAGCTGGAAGGCGGCGCACATATGGCCGAGACGGTCCGTTTCCTTGTCCAGCGCGGCATTCCGGTCATGGCCCATGTCGGCCTGACCCCTCAATCGGTGAACACATTGGGCGGCTACAAGGTTCAGGGTCGCGGAGCGGACGGCGACCGCGTCCTTGCGGATGCGGCGGCATTGGCCGATGCGGGTGCATTTGCAGTTGTGCTTGAAAAGCTGCCCGCCGAGCTGGGCGAACGCATCACGCGCGACATCCCCGTCCCAACAATCGGTATCGGAGCGGGTGTGGATTGTGACGGACAAGTGCTGGTCGTTGACGACATGCTGGGGCAATTCGCGGGCTTCCGCCCGAAATTCGTCAAACGCTACGCCGAACTGGGCGAAACCGCGCAGCAGGCCATCGCGAATTACGCCAGTGATGTGCGGACCCGCCGCTTCCCCGGCCCCGAGCATATCTTCACCGAAAGCAAGAAAGCATGACGACACCGATCATCCGCCGCCTTGACGATCTGCGCGCCAATCTGCGCGAATGGAAACGGAATGGCGATCTTGTCGGCGTGGTCCCGACGATGGGTGCGCTGCATGACGGCCATCTCAGCCTGGTCCGCGCCGCCAAAGCCAGTTGCGATCGGGTGATTGTGACGCTGTTCGTCAATCCGCGCCAGTTCAACTCGCCCGAGGATTTCGCGAAATATCCCCGGACCGAGATCGCAGATGCCGAGATACTGGCTCCGCTAGACGTCGATGCGCTGTTCGTCCCCCACGTGGCCGAGATGTATCCTCTGGCCCATGCGACGACGATTTCCATTTCAGGGGTCAGCGAACCGCTGGAAGGCGCGCATCGCCCCGGACATTTCGACGGCGTGGCGACCGTCGTTGCCTTGCTGTTCAACATGACCCAAGCGGACCGCGCGTTCTTTGGCGAGAAAGACTGGCAACAATTGCTGGTCGTGCAACGCATGGTCACAGATTTGCGCCTGCCGGTTGAGATTGTTCCCTGTCCCTCGATCCGGACCGAGAGTGGCCTCGCACTTTCCTCGCGGAACCAGCGCCTGTCGGATCAGGCGCGCGCCAGAGCCGTCGCTTTGCCCGAGGCATTGTTCGAGGCAGCGGATGCCATCGCCAAAGGCAAAACAGTGGACAACGCGATTGCATCGGCGCGGGCAAGGATCTCGATCGCTGGATTCGACGACATCGAATATCTCGAACTGCGCGACAGCGCGACGCTTGGACCGGCGCAGGCCGACCGCCCTGCCCGGCTGCTGGTGGCGGCGTGGCTGGACGGCGTCCGCCTGATCGACAATGTCGCGGTCCCGCCCTCGAGTTGAGCATTTTACGGGCCGCAGGCATTTGCTGCCCGTCCAATGACACAGAATTGTTGCGCTAGCTAATAGCCGACGCTATCAGGCGCGCGCCGGACCTTCGCAGTCTGGCACCTTGGGAGGTTAAGAAATGCTGGATAAAACCGATATCCGGAAGGAATTGCGGGCTCATTACGATCTTGAGCCCTCGCTTGAACTGGCCGCCGAGATGTCAGACATCCATGCCCGCATGGATCGCGTCATGCCCATGGTCGACTGGGCGATCCACGCGCCTTATGTGCGTGCCATCAACATCCTGAAAAAGCAGCGCAATGCCGTGATCCTCGCGCATAATTACATGCGTCCGCAGATCTATCACGGGATTGCCGATGTGGTCGGTGACAGCCTGCATCTTGCGATCAAGGCGACCGAGGTCGAGGCCGACGTGATCGTGCAATGTGGCGTCCATTTCATGGCCGAGACCTCCAAAATCCTGAACCCCCGGAAAACCGTGCTGATGCCGGATATGGAGGCAGGCTGCTCGCTGGCGGAAAGCATCACCGCCGAGGGCATCGCCCAGATGCGGGCGCGGTATCCCGGCGCGCCGGTCGTGAGCTACGTCAACACCACAGCCGAGGTGAAGGCCGCGTCGGATATCTGCTGCACCTCGGCCAATGCCGCGCAGATCGTCGCCGCAATGGACAGCGATACGGTGATCATGACGCCGGATAAATGGCTGGCGCAGAACGTCGCCAAGCAGGTGCCGCAAAAACGGATCGTCTGGTGGGATGGCGCCTGCATCGTGCACGAGCAGTTCAGCCCGCAGGATCTGCGCGACTTCCGCGAGTGGAATCCGGGCCTGAAAATCATCGCCCACCCTGAATGCCCGCCCGATGTCGTGGCCGAGGCCGACTACGCCGGATCGACCGCGAATATCCAGCACTGGGTCGAACAGGAACGTCCCAAGCAGGTGATGCTGGTCACGGAATGCTCGATGGCGTCGAATATCTCGGACGCCAATCCCGAAGTGGAGTTCCTTGGTCCCTGTAACATGTGCCCGTATATGCAGAAGATCACGCTCGAAAAGGTGCTGTGGTCGCTGCACACGATGACCGGCGTCGTCGAAGTTGACCCCGCCGTGGCAGAACCCGCCCGACGTGCGGTCCAACGGATGATCGACGTGTCGCGGCAGGCCCAAGCGTGACAGACGCCATTTCGACGGGTCGGATCGTCATCCTCGGGGCTGGACTGGCTGCCCTGTCCGCAGCGCTGCGACTGGCCCCCCGACCGGTATTGGTGATCTCGCCCGAGGCGCTTGGTCAGGGTGCAAGTTCGGTCTGGGCACAAGGCGGCGTCGCGGCCGCCATGGACCCTGCCGACACCCCCGAGGCCCATGCCTGCGATACTGTGAATGCAGGCGCGGGCTTGGTCGATCCCGAGGTCGCCCGACTGGTCACCAACGCCGCGCGGTCGCGGATTTTCGACCTGACCGAAATCGGCACACCCTTTGACCGCACGCCGGATGGCGGCTTTGTGCTATCGCGCGAGGCCGCACATGGCGCAGCCCGCGTCGTGCGCGTCAAAGGCGATCAGGCCGGTGCGCAGATCATGAAAACGCTGATCCGCGCCGTGCGGGCAACGCCTTCGATTCAGGTGCTGGAAGGCGTCATGGCCTCGGGGCTAGAGGTTGCGAAGGGGCGCGTGGACGGCGTGCGCTTGATGCGCGCCAGCGGATCGCAGGAAATTACGCTTCGCGCGCCCGCAGTTCTGCTCGCGGCGGGTGGCTCGGGGGGGCTGTTCGCCGCAACGACCAACCCGCACCGCATCGCGGGCGCAGCCATTGGCATGGCCGCGCGCGCAGGGGCGGTGATCTCGGACCCCGAATTCGTGCAGTTCCACCCGACCGCGATGGATGTGGGCATTGATCCCGCGCCGCTGGCCTCCGAGGCGCTGCGGGGCGAAGGCGCGCATCTGCTCAATGCAAATGGCGAACGCTTCATGCTGGCCGTCCATCCCGACGCCGAGCTTGCCCCACGCGATATCGTGGCCCGCGCCGTCTATCTGCAATCAAAGGCCGGTCTGCGACCCGCGCTCGACACCCGCCATTGTCTGGGCGAACGCATCCTGACCGAGTTCCCCGCCGTGGCTCAGGCTTGCGCCCGAGCGGGCATCGATCCGACCCGACAGCCGATCCCGGTGGCGGCTGCGGCGCACTACCATATGGGCGGCGTCGAAACCGACGACACGGGCCGCAGTTCCCTTTCCGGCCTTTGGGCCTGCGGCGAGGCAGCCTCGACCGGTCTGCATGGCGCGAACCGTCTGGCCTCGAACGGCTTGCTGGAGGCGCTGGTCTTTGCCGATCGCTGCGCGGATTCGATTGCCGCAATAACCCCCGAAGTAACCGCGCTGGAAGTGGAACTGCCCGATCTCGCCGCCGCGCCGCTGCCCGACCCGCAACTGGTCCAGCGCTTGCGCCGCGCAATGACTTTGGGCGCGGGCGTAGTGCGCGATACCGTAGGTCTGATGGCCTGCCTGCGCGAGATCGACGCAATCGAGAATAGCCAGCCCGATTGCACGCCCTTATTGAATATGACCGCGACCGCCCGTCTGATCGCTTATGCCGCGCTGAACCGTCAGGAAAGCCGGGGGGCGCATTTCCGCAGCGACTATCCCCAGTCTCAGGGCAAGACTGGTCAGCGCACGCGTATCCGACTGACCGACGCCCTGCCCTCGAGCCTTAAGGAAACCGCATGACCTTGCTGCCCGCCTTTCCCGACATGATCCTTGAGCCTCTGGTGCGCGCTGCCTTGGCCGAGGATCTGGGCACTTACGGCGATCTGACCACCCGCACCGTGATCAAGGCTGGAACGCGATACACCGCGCGGATCGTCGCGCGCGAGGACGGGATCGCTTCGGGAATGCAGATCGCGGTGATCGCCTTCAGACTAATCGATCCGGCCCTGAGCGTTCGCGTGGTCGTACCCGATGGTGGAGCCTTCACCAAAGGCGACACGCTGGCCGAAATCGAAGGCGAAGCGGCCTCGATCCTGTCGGCCGAGCGCGTCGCGCTGAACTTTGCCGGTCGCCTGAGCGGCATCGCCACCATGACATCGCGTTTCGTGGCCGAAACCCGTGGCACGTCGACCCGTATCACCTGCACTCGGAAAACGACTCCGGGACTGCGCATCGTCGAAAAACAGGCGGTCCTACATGGCGGCGGCTTCAACCACCGCTTCTCGCTTTCGGATGCCATCCTGATCAAGGACAACCACATCGCGGCAGCAGGTGGAATCCGTCCGGTCCTGCAAGCGGTCAAGGCCGCCGCCTCGCATATGGTTAGGGTCGAGATCGAGGTGGACAATCTGGACCAACTGGCTGAGGTTCTGGACGAAGGCGGCGCCGATGTCGTGTTGCTGGACAATATGGACACCCCGACGCTGCACGAAGCCGTCAGGATGAACAATGGCCGCCTATCCCTTGAAGCGTCAGGAAATATGCGACTAGGCTGTGTGGCGGAAGTGTCCGCGACAGGCGTCCATTACATCTCGGTCGGGGCGTTGACGCACTCGGCCTCGACCTTGGATCTTGGTCTGGATTTCTAGGAATTACCCGAAACGGATTTGCGCGGGCAGGCTTTGGTCCTGATCGCACAAACACCGGCGCGGCACGTTCGCACGATACCTGCCGTCAGGACTGGACCCCGCCCATCGCGCGATCGGCCAACACAGCTGCCGAGGTGCGGTTATCGACGCCCATCTTTTCAAAGACCTGTTCCAGATGCTTGCTGACCGTGCGTCCGCTTAGCCCAAGAATGCTGCCGATATCGGTGTTGCTTTTGCCTTGGGTCAGCCAGAACAGGACCTCGGCCTCGCGGTCGGTCAGCCCGAAACGCTTCGACAGCAATTCCTCGCGCGGGTTGTCCCTGCGATCATGGATCGCCAGCAGTAGCTCCTGCGCTCCGCCCTGCCCGATATAGGTCAGTTCCAGCCGGTCCGAGATCAGTTTCTGCGCCTGCGATAGCGGCATCCGCCGCAATTGCCCCAGCCAGCCCAGCAGTTCACCCGCGGCATCGCCCTGAGAGGTCCGCCAAGCCAAAGGCGCCGTCTCCAACAACTCATGCGCCCGGGGCGAGGCCCATCCTAGTTCTCCGGTCAGCGAAAAAGCCGCGACGGCGCGGCTATTCGCGTCAAGCGCCCGCCTTGCGCTGGCCAGTTTCTGCGCGTTCAGCAAATGGATGCTCAGTCGCGCAATCAACTCGTCCAGATTCAAAGGTTTGGTGATGTAGTCGACGCCGCCCGCGCGCAGCCCTTCAAGAATATGCTCTGGTGCACCAAGACCCGTCATGAAAATTACCGGAGCCGCCTGCACCGATGGAAGGGCCTTGAGCAACCGACATGTCTGGAAACCGTCCAATCCCGGCATCATCGCATCCAGCAGAACGACATCCGGAACGACCCGCCCCGCAAGGCGCAACGCCGCCTCGCCGTCGCGGGCCGCCATGGCGGTGATGCCCGCCTGCTCGACCGCTTCGGCCACCATCATCAGCGAGGCCGGATCATCATCGACCACCAATGCGATGCTGCGGCTTTCGATGTCAGTCGGCATCTTGGAAGACCGCACGGGCATAGTCATCGAGTGCATCAACAATCCTTTCGAAATCAACTTCCTGCAGCGCATCGCCAAGATGGCGCGTCAGAGAAACGGGAAGAGGCAGTTGGGAAATACCCTCGCGCAACTCGCGGATGCGCCCCAACTCGGCCAGATAACGCAATTTGTCGATCTGGGCCGAGGTCACCTGCACTTCGGCCTGATCTGCGGGTGCCAGATCAGGCAGGACTGGCCTGCGTTCGATCTTGAGCAGGCTGTCTATCCGCGCACGCAAATCATCCAGAATGCAGGGCTTGGCAATGAAGGCATCGTGAAGCGGGATCTCGGGCGCGCCGGATTGCGCCTCACGGGCATGCCCCGAAAGGACGATCACCGGCGTCGCGGCATGACCGTTGCTGCGCAGCCATTGCAGGAAATCCCATCCGCTCATGCCCGGCATGTCGATATCTATCAGGAACAGATCGGGCGTCGCATCGTCCAGGGCCTGCATGGCGGTCTCGGCATTGCCCGACAGCATCGTGTTGAAGCCCTGCGGCCGCAGATAGCTTTCCATCAGCGCCAGATGCGTCGGATCGTCATCGACAACCATCAAGAGCCGCAACCGCCCATCATAGGGCTCGGGCGAGGCGTTCTCGATCGGGTTTGTCTGCGCAGGCACGTTCCTCGTTTCGGCAAGGTACATTTTCAGACGGAACAGGCTGCCCTTCCCCGGCGTACTGGTGACCGAGACTTCACCGCCAAGGATATCGACCAGAAGCTTGGTGATTGTCAGCCCCAGCCCCGAGCCGTGGCGGGTCATGTTCGTGCCACGCTCAAACGGCTTCCAGATCCGCTCCATATCCTCGGGCGCGATCCCGATGCCGGTATCCTCGACCTCGATCGTCGCAACCTGATTGCGCCAACCGATCCGCAGTTTGACCTGCCCGTGATCGGTGTAGCGGAATGCATTGGCGAGCAGGTTAATGACGATCTGCCGCAGCCGTTTCTCGTCAACCAAGACCCATTCGGGCAGCGCGCCCATCCGTTCGATGACGAAATCCAGCCGACGTTCCCGCGCGGTTTCCTGAAAGATATCGGTAATCTGCCGCAACAGGTCGGGCAATTGGACGCGCGTCCGGTTCAACTCCAAGCGCCCTGCCTCGATCTTCGAGATATCCAGTAGGCCCTCGATCAGGCCGGCCAGATGCTCGCTTGAGCGCCGGATCGCCCGCACCGCCTCGCGCCGACCAAGCGGCATCGCGGCATCCGCGTCCATAAGCTGCGCATAGCCGTAGATCGCGTTCAAGGGCGTTCGCAATTCGTGGCTGAGGCCCGCCATATAGCGTGATTTGGCAAGGTTCGCGGCCTCGGCTTTTTCCTTGGCCTCTTGTAGCGCGCGGTCGGTCCGTTCATGGGCGCGGATCTCGCGCAGCAGGCGTTCGGTCTGGCGTTCGGTGTCCCGTTGCGCAGCCAGCCGCGCCTCGCGGGTCAGCAGGAACAGCCAGATCGCCACGCCGGAAGCCACCATGGTCGATGCCAGAATGACCGCAAGCAACGGGTCGAGCCGCGGCTCGTTCGCGGTGCGCCGGATCATCCAAAGCAGCGTTGCGACTCCGCCTGTCATGATCGTTGTGCCGATCAGGAACTGCGTCAGCCGGCCGTGCAGCAAGTGCTCAAGCCGTGTCGGCAGCATTTCCTGCGCGCGTGAGCGGGTCATTTGCCCCAGTTTGGCATGGGGCTTGCAAACGTCGCCACACGAGGCATTCAGCGAACAACACAACGAACAGATCGGGGCCGCGTAGAACGGGCAATGCGTCATGTCCTCGGGATCGAACCGGTAATCGCACAGGCAGCAGGTGATCAGCCCCGACGGAAGCTCGGCCGAAGGGCGCGCCAGATAGTAGCGCCCCTGCGTTCCCCATGCGATCAGCGGAGCGATCACTATCGCTGCCCCCAATGCCACAAAGGCCGACAGCGCGCTGGGGTCAGCGCCGAAGGTGCCCACATGCGCCAGCAGCGCGATCAACGTGCCCCCGAATACCGCGCCTATGCCAACGGGATTGACGTCATAAAGATGGGCGCGACGAAACTCGATGCCCTTGGGCGACAGCCCCAACGGCTTGTTGATGGCCAGATCGGCAAACAGCGCCCCGATCCATGCCAGCGCGACATGGGCATAGACGGACAGCGTCGCCTCCAGCGCGGCAAAAACCCCCAGTTCCATCAGAAGCAAAGCAATGGCGACGTTGAAGAACAGCCAGACCACGCGGCCCGGATGGGCATGGGTGATGCGTGAAAAGAAATTCGACCACGCGATCGAACCGGCATAGGCATTGGTCACGTTGATCTTGAGCTGGGACAGGATCACGAACAGACCGGTCAGCAGCAAGGCGATCCCCGGCCAAGGGATCACCTGCGAATAGGCGTTATGATAAAGAAGCGTGGGGTCGATGGCATGGCTGAAATCGATTCCCTCGCTTTGCGCCAAAGTAACCAGCCACGATCCGGCCAACATCTTGAGCGTGCCGATGATGACCCAGCCCGGACCCGCCGCGATCAACGCGATCCACCAGCGTCGCCGTTCGGCTCTGGTTTTCGGCTCGGGCAGAAAGCGCAGGTAATCGACCTGTTCCCCGATCTGGGCGATCAGTGCCAGAACCACGCCCGAGGCCGCGCCAAAGGCCATGGTCGGGGTGACAAGCGGACCCGCTGCGCCGTGGAATGCCTTACCCTGATAGCTGGTCCAAGGGTCCAGATCATAGCCCGAGAAAGCCAGCAACAGGAATGGCAGGACGTGCAGCACGATCCATAGCGGCTGGGTCAGCGCCTGAAAGGCCGAAATTTTCGAGAACCCGTTCACCACCAGCGGGATTACCGCCACAGCCGAAATCAGGTAGCCGATCGACAATGGAATGCCGAGTAACAGGTTCAGCGCCATGCCCAGAATGGCGGCCTCAAGCGCGAAGAAGATGAAGGTGAAGCTGGCGTAGATTAGCGAGGTGATGGTCGAGCCGAAATAGCCGAACCCCGCGCCCCTTGTCAGCAGGTCGATATCGACGCCGTAGCGCGCCGCGTAATAGGAAATCGGCATTCCGGTCAGGAACAGGATCAGCCCGCCCCACAGGATGGCTTGCAGCGCAATCTCGAAGCCCCAGTTCAGCGTGATTGCCGCGCCGATGGCCTCGAGCGCCAGAAACGAGATCGACCCCAGCGCGGCATTCGCAACGCGGCCGGCCGTCCAGCGCCGCGCCCGCCTTGCGGTAAAGCGCAGGGCGAAATCTTCCATGGTCTCGTTCGCGACCCAACGGCTATAAAGCCGCCGCTCACGCGTCGCCTGAAAGGCCGTGATCATGCCGTCTTCCCTGTTCTTGTCCGGACTTTGCCGGACTTGGCCGCCCACGGTTTACTCCGCAGTGCAGCACGATTGTGGTGTGTCCTTAGCTTAGGGGGAAAATTGCGCAATTGAATACGTCAGATGACGTATGTTGCGCCGCAGCATTCCGGCCCAGTCTTGCGACAGAATTGTGGCAGCACGCCGCAGCCCTCCCCCGAGACAGGAGCCTTTCATGACCGAAAAGACCCCGAAACCAACCTTTGCCGCCCCGTCGCGGCGGGCATTTCTGACCGCGTCGGCGGCGCTTTCAGCATCCCTGTTTTTGCCCAAAGGGCTGCGCGCTCAGGACTTTCCGACCGCAGCGGTCAACACCACCGGACTTGCCGTGACGGATACGGAAGTCACGGTCGGTATCCTGCATTCGGTCACCGGCACCATGTCGATTTCGGAAACCGGCTCGGTTCAGGCCGAAAAGCTGGCGATCGAGCAGATCAACAAGATGGGTGGCGTTCTGGGCCGCCAGATCAAGTTCGTGCAGGAGGATGGCGCCTCGGACTGGCCAACCTTCGCCGAAAAAGCCCGCAAGCTGCTGGTCGATAACAAGGTTGCCTCGGTCATGGGGTGCTGGACCTCGGCCAGCCGCAAGGCCGTCCTGCCCGTGTTCGAGCAATATAACGGGATGCTGTATTACCCGACCTTCTACGAGGGGCTCGAACAGTCGCCGAACGTCATCTACACCGGCCAGGAAGCCACGCAACAGATCATCGCTGGCCTTGACTGGGTAACCAAGACCAAGGGGGCCAAGTCCTTCTATCTGCTGGGCTCGGATTACATCTGGCCGCGCACCTCGAACAAGATTGCCCGCAAGCATATCGAGAAGCTGGGCCTCGAAGTCGTCGGCGAGGAATACTACCCGCTCGGTCACACGCAATTCAACTCGGTCATCAACAAGATCAAACTGAAGAAACCGGACGTGATCTACGCGATCGTCGTGGGCGGTTCGAACGTGGCCTTCTACAAGCAACTGAAGGCCGCGGGCATCGACATGACCAAGGAGAAGCCACTTCTGCTGACCATCTCGGTCACCGAGGACGAAATCCTTGGCATCGGCGGCGAAAATATCGACGGCGCATATGCCTGCATGAAATACTTCCAATCGCTCGACAACCCGAACAACGTCGATTTCGTCAAAGCCTTCAAAGAGATGTATGGCAACGACATCGTTATCGGCGATGTGACGCAGGCGGCCTATCTGGGGCCGTGGCTGTGGAAGGCCGCAGTTGAGAAGGCCGGCAGCTTCGACATCGACAAGATCAAGGAAGCCAGCCCAGGGATCGAATTGCCAACCGCCCCCGAGGGGTACGTCAAGGTCCACGAGAACCACCACCTGTGGTCCAAGACGCGCGTCGGGCACGCTCAGGCCGACGGCCAGTACAAGGTTGTCTTCGAAACCTCCGATCTGGTCGAGCCCGATCCCTTCCCCGAAGGCTACCAGTAAGCAGATCCCGACCGCGCGACCCTGTTCGCGCGGTCAACTGCGCCGGGCCGCATGGGTCCGGCGACTTCTTTCCTGAATCCCGCCCGGAGGTGTGTGATGTTCGCCGATTACAGCTGGGGCGAGCTCCTGTCGATTTTCGCGATGCAGGGCTTTGCCGGCCTTATCCTATTCTCGGTCTTCGTTCTGATGGCCTTGGGACTGGCGATCATCTTTGGCCAGATGGGCGTCATCAACATGGCTCATGGCGAGTTCATGATTCTGGGCGCCTATGTGACCTATCTGGTCTCGCGCCTGTTCGAGACCTATATGCCCGCACTTTTCGGGATCTATTTCTTCATCGCCATGGCGCTGGCCTTTGTCGTCGCGGGGGCCTTGGGGATGGTAGTCGAATGGACGCTGATCCGCAGGCTGTACAAGCGGCCACTTGACACGTTGCTGGCGACTTGGGGGCTGTCGCTGATCCTGCAGCAGCTTTTCCGCAGCGTCTTTGGCCCGCGCGAGGTCGGCGTCACCATTCCGCAATGGATGATGGGCTCGTTGCCACTGACCGACACGATCGAGGTTCCTATCAACGGGCTGTTCGTCATGGTGTTGGCGATGAGCATCTCGGCGGCAATCTATGTGCTGATGTTCCGGTCGCGCTGGGGGTTGCAGGTGCGCGCCGTGGTCGCGAACCGCACGATGGCAGATGCCGTGGGCATCAACACCGAGCGCACCGACCGCCTGACCTTCGGGATCGGCTGCGGGGTCGCGGGTGTGGCGGGCGCGGCCTTCACGATGATCGGATCGACCGGACCGACCTCGGGGCAGCTTTATATTGTCGATACATTCCTTGTCGTCGTCTTTGGCGGCGCGGGCAGCCTGATCGGCACCATCGCCTCGGCTTTCTCGATCAGTCAGGCGCAGTCCATCCTTGAATTCTTCCTATCCGGCTCGATGGCCAAGGTTCTGACGCTGCTTGCGGTGGTCGGCATCCTGATGGTCCGGCCGCAGGGCCTGTTCGCCCTGAAACTGCGCAAGTGAAAGGTAAGCCATGACCGATTTTCCCTCTATGGCGACCGGACGCGACGGACGCTTCCTGAACCGGACCGAGATGCTGGGTGCTGCGGCGCTAGCCCTGCTGGTCTTTGTTCTGCTACCGCTCGCGCTTGATCCGTTCCGGCTGAACCTTTTCGGCAAATACCTGACCTATGCCTTTGTCGCGGTCGGCCTTGTGCTGTGTTGGGGCGCGGGCGGCATCCTTAGCCTTGGGCAAGGCATTTTTTTCGGTCTGGGCGGCTATGCGCTGGCCATGTTCCTGAAGCTCGAGGCCTCGACCCCCGAGGCCACAGCCATCCAATCCACCCCCGGCATTCCCGACTTCATGGACTGGAACCAGATCACCGCGCTGCCGGGCTGGTGGCAGCCCTTCCATTCGCTGACATTCACCATCATCGCGGTGGTGGCGGTTCCGGTGATATTCGCCTTCATCATCGGCACGGCCATGTTCAGGCGCCGCGTGGGCGGGGTCTATTTCTCGATCATCACCCAAGCCATCGCCGCGATCCTAACCATCCTGATCATCGGCCAACAGGGCTATACCGGCGGCGTCAACGGCATCACCGACCTGCGCACGCTCAACGGCTGGGACATCCGCACGGATGAGGCCAAGACGGTGCTGTATTTCGTGAACGGCGCGCTGCTGTTCGGCTGCCTCGCGCTGGCGCAATTCGTTCGCCGCTCGAAGCTGGGCCGCATCCTGATTGCCATGCGCGACCGCGAGGATCGGGTGCGCTTCTCGGGCTATGACGTGGCATCCTTCAAGATCTTCGTCTTCTGCCTTGGCGCTGCTTTCGCGGCCATCGGCGGCGCGATGTTCACCCTGCAGGTCGGCTTCATGTCCCCGAGCTTCGTCGGCATCGTCCCCTCGATCGAGATGGTGATCTTCTGCGCGGTCGGCGGGCGCAACTCGATCCTTGGCGCGGTCTGGGGCACGCTTCTGGTCAACTGGGCCAAGACCACCTTCTCGGAAGGTTTCCCCGAGCTCTGGCAATTCGGCATGGGCGCGCTGTTCATCGCCGTGGTGCTGGTCTTCCCCGATGGGTTGGCCGGGCTGTGGAAACAGCATGTCGAGCCGCTCTTCGCGCGCCTCAAGCCCCGCCCCTCTGCCCCGCAGCCAGCCGAATGAGTGCCGCAATGTCTGACAGCAAAGACGCCTTCATCCTGACGGTCGAGGACCTGACGGTTTCCTTCGACGGGTTCAAGGCGGTGAACGGGCTGAACTTCTATGTCGAGCCCAACGAATGCCGCGTCATCATCGGCCCGAACGGCGCGGGCAAGACGACCGTGCTGGACCTGATCTGCGGGCGCACCAAAGCCACCGGAGGCTCGGTCCAGTTCAAGGGGCAGGAGCTGCTGAAAATGCGCGAGGATCAGATCGTCCATGCGGGCGTCGGGCGCAAGTTCCAGAACCCCTCGGTCTATGAGGATCTGACGGTCTTCGAGAATCTCGAGATCTCGTATCCGCGCGGCTATTCGGTCTTCGGCGCACTGGCCTTCCGCCGCGATCAGGCGGTGCGCGACCGCATCGCCGAGATTGCCGAGATCATCTTCCTGCAGAACCATCTGCAGGAAAAGGCCGCCTATCTGAGCCACGGCCAGAAGCAGTGGCTGGAAATCGGCATGCTGCTCATCCAGGACCCCGAGCTTCTGATGCTGGACGAGCCGGTCGCGGGCATGTCGGTGGCCGAGCGGGTCAAGACCGCCGAACTGCTGAACCGCATCATCGCCGACCGCTCGGTCATCGTGATCGAGCACGACATGAAATTCGTCGAGGACATCGCGACCCGCGTCACGGTCCTGCATCAGGGCAAGCTGCTGGCCGAGGGCTCGATGGCCCATGTCCAGGCCGATCCCAAAGTCATCGAAGTCTATCTGGGCCATTGAGGGGGCATCATGCTTGATATCGCGGAACTGCGCTCGGCCTACGGCGAAAGCGAGATCCTGCACGGGATGTCGATGTCCGTCCCCAAGGGCCAGATCGTCGCCATCATGGGCCGCAACGGCATGGGCAAGACCACGCTGATGAAGACCCTGATGGGCATCGTGCCCACGAAATCCGGCTCGATCCGGGTGGGCGACAAGGACGTGACGGCCATGAAGCCGCATGAGCGCGTCGCCTCGGGCATCGCCTATGTGCCGCAGGGGCGGATGATCTTCAGCGCCATGACGGTGCAGGAGAATGTCGAGACCGGCCTGACCGTCACCGGCGAGAAAACCGTGCCGCCGGACATTTATGAGCTGTTCCCGGTGCTGCTTGAGATGAAGAACCGCCGCGGCGGGAACCTCTCGGGCGGTCAGCAGCAGCAATTGGCCATCGCGCGGGCCTTGGCCTCGAAGCCCAAGGCCCTGCTGCTGGACGAGCCGACCGAGGGCATCCAGCCCTCGATCATCCGCGAGATGGCCCGCACGCTCCGCCGCATCCGCGACGAGCGCGGGTTGACCATCATCGTGTCCGAGCAGGTGCTGAGCTTCGCCCTCGATGTCGCCGACCGCGTGATGGTCATCGAGAACGGCGAGATCGTCCATGACGCCCCCCGCGAGGGCATCGACGAGGCGAAAATCGCCCGTTTCCTATCCGTTTGACGCCAAAAGGGAGATTACAATTGGCCGATACCCTGATTTCCGTGGACCTTTCCGAGAGCCCGCTCACCAACGAAAAGATCCACAACCGCTGGCATCCCGACATTCCGATCGCCTGCTGGGTCGAGCCCGGCGACGAGTTCAAGATCGAGTGCTATGACTGGACCGGCGGCCAGATCAAGAACAATGACGACGCCTCGGACGTTCGCGATGTCGAGCTTGAGCAGGTCCATTACCTCTCTGGCCCCATCGGCATCAAAGGCGCCGAGCCGGGCGATCTTCTGGTGGTCGAAATCCTCGACATCGGTGCCAAGGAAGAGATGCAATGGGGCTTCAACGGCTTCTTCTCCAAGCAGAATGGCGGCGGCTTCCTGACCGAGCATTTCCCCGAGGCGCAGAAGTCGATCTGGGATTTCCACGGCATGTTCACCAAGTCGCGCCACGTTCCGGGCGTGAAATATGCCGGTCTGATCCATCCCGGCCTGATCGGCTGCCTGCCCGACCGCAAGATGCTGGACATGTGGAACTCGCGCGAGAAGGATCTGTTCGACACCGATCCGACCCGCGTTCCGGGCCTTGCGAACCTGCCCACCACCAAGGCCGCCCATATGGGCGCGATGAAGGGCGAGGCGCGTGAGAAAGCCGCAGCCGAGGGCGCACGCACCGTTCCCCCGCGCGAGCATGGCGGCAACTGCGACATCAAGGACCTGTCGCGCGGCTCGACGATCTATTTCCCGGTCTATGTCCCCGGCGCAGGCCTTTCGATGGGCGACCTGCATTTCAGCCAGGGCGACGGCGAGATCACCTTCTGCGGCGCGATCGAGATGGCGGGCTGGCTGCACCTGAAGGTCAGTCTGATCAAGGACGGGATGCAGAAATACGCCATCAAGAACCCGATCTTCAAACCCTCGCCCATCGTGCCGAAATATGACGACTACCTGATCTTCGAGGGGATCTCGGTCGATGAGGGCGGCAAGCAGCATTACCTTGACGTGCAGATCGCCTATCGGCAGGCCTGCCTGAACGCGATCGAATATCTGAAGAAATTCGGCTATTCCGGCGCTCAGGGCTACGCGATCCTCGGGACCGCGCCGGTGCAGGGCCATATCTCGGGCGTGGTCGACGTGCCGAACGCCTGCGCGACGCTCTGGCTGCCGACCGACATCTTCGATTTCGACCTGAAGCCGAATGTGAACGGCCCGACCAAGATGCTGGACGGCTCGGTCGACATTCCGCTGGCCCCCGATCTGTAAACCATACAGGGCCGAAGCCAGCCTTCGGCCCCTTTCCCTCTGCCGGAGCCCCAGATGCCCACCTATGATTTTATCTGCAATGATTGCGGGCCGTTCGAGGCCCACGCCGCCATGGCCGATTTCAACAAGCCGCACGACTGCCCGTGGTGCGCGACCCCGGCACGCCGCGCCATGCTGACCGCGCCTTTGCTGGGCAATATGGATGCGGGCCGCCGCAAGGCTCATGCCACGAACGAACGCAGCGCGGATACCCCCCGCCGCTCGCACGGCTCGGGTTGTTCATGCTGTTCGGCAGCGGCGAAAAAGAAACCGTCGGGAACCTTGCATCGCCCCGACGGCTCGAAAAGCTTTCCCGCGAAACGCCCTTGGATGATCTCGCACTGACAGGCGTCGCGCGGCCGTCGGGGTATATCCTGACGGCCGCAGAGGAACTGCGTCAGCTTTTGCGCAGCTTGCTAAGGACCAGAAACGTCATGAACGGCGGGATCGATTCCTGCTGTTCCGGCACGAGTTGGGCCTCTTGCAGTACGGTCTCGATCCTGAAATCGGAATGCCAGCCGATCACATCTGCCAGGGGGGCGAAGATGCGCTCGATCTTGGCCAGCGGTCCCTCGGTCCGGGCGAAGTGGTTGGTTATCACAACCTTGCCGCCCGGTTTGCAGACCCGCGCGATTTCGGCCATGACCTTTTCAGGTTCCGGGACGACCGACAGCACATGCATCGCGGCAACCGTGTCGAAATGCTCGTCGGGAAAGTCCAGCGCACGAGCATCCATCTGCAAAAGCGCGTGGACCTGATCCAGCTTCATCCGCTCGACCTTGTCGACGGCTTTGTCCAGCATCTCTCGGCTGAAATCTATGCCGGTGACCCGAGTTCCGGGGCGGTAGTGCTGTAGCGAAAGGCCGGTTCCGACGCCGACCTCCAACACGCTTCCGCCCCGGGAATTGATGTAGTTTACGGCTTTTTTCCGCCCGACATTGGTGATGGCTCCGAAAGTCCCGTCATAGACCGGAGCCCAACGTGAGTAGGAAGACTGTACCGCCTTGAGATCCATATAGCGCGCTCAACCTGAGGAAGTTTTTTTTCTCTCCAACAGAGCCCAGATCACCATAGCAACGTAACCAACGCAAAGAACAATTAGCATCGCCCACGGGAAAGTTAGCAGTGTTGCCAAGGTGGCTGTCATCGAGATCAGGAAGAATTTGACGTTTTCCCGCGAAATTCTTGTTTTCTTGAACGACCATGTCGGAATCCGGCTGATCAGCAACAGGCCGACAATGACCATATAGATGCAGATCACCACCTCGGGCAGGACCGGACGGTTTCCGAACAGGAACGACAGATACATCGGCAGCATCACCAGAAGCGCACCGGCGGGTGAGGGAACCCCCTCGAAATAGGCGCTGTCGTGCTGGGGGGCGTCGGATTTAGCCCCGACATTGAAGCGCGCCAGTCGCATCACGCTGCAGACCGAGAAGACCAGCACCGAAATCCACGCAACGCCGCGAAACTCGTCCAGCCCCCAGAAATACAGCAGCAAGGGTGGCGCAACGCCGAAGTTCAGGAAATCCGCCAGCGAATCCAGTTCGGCCCCGATCTTGCTGGAGCTGCCAAGGGCGCGGGCAAGTCGCCCGTCCACCCCGTCCAGCACCCCCGCGAAGATGATCAGCATGACCGCAAGTGTATAGTTTCCCTGCACCCCGAACCTGATCGCCGACAGTCCCGCGCAGATCGCGGCCACCGTCAGCATATTGGGCAGCAATTGCAGCAGCGAAAACTCGCCCGAGGGTTTCTGCGGTTCGTCTGGCATCACTCGGTCCGGTCGCCAATCATGGACAGCTCGGCGATGATGGATTCGCCAGCCACCATAGTCTGGCCGATGCTGACCAGCGGTTCAACGCCCGGCGGCAGGTAGACGTCCAAGCGGGAGCCGAAGCGGATAAGCCCGAAACGTCCGCCGGTCTGCACGGTATCGCCCGGCTTTACGAAACAGACGATACGGCGCGCGACCAGTCCAGCGATCTGCACGACGGCGAGCTGGCGACCGTCAGGCATCTCGATGCACAGGCTGTTGCGTTCGTTATCGACGCTGGCCTTGTCCAGCGAGGCATTGAAGAATTTGCCCGGACGATAGGCGACCGCCGTTACCTTGCCCGCGACAGGCGCGCGGTTCACATGGCAATTGAAGACGCTCATGAATACGCTGACGCGGGTCAGCGCCATGTCGGACATGCCAAGCTCGGCAGGCGGAACCGCCTTTTCGATCAGGGACACGATGCCGTCAGCCGGGCTGATCACCAGACCGGGACGCGCCGGAGTCACGCGCTCGGGGTCGCGGAAGAAGTAGTAGCACCAGATCGTCAGAATGACGCCAAGCCACCCCAACGGCTCCCACAGCAGAAACAGCACCAAGGTGATCGCGGCGAAAATCGCAACGAAACGCCGTCCCTCTGGATGCATCGGCTTGATGAATGTGTCGCGCATGCGCATAAGAGATCGGCCCTTCCTGTGATTTGTGCCCCGACATACGAGGAAGGGCTTGTCTCAGGCAAGATGCAACGCTTGGGCATCGGGGATGGGCGACTGCGCGATCCCGCAGCAATCAGGACGGACGAAACCTCGAGAACCCGCTTGCCTGCTCATAGGCATAGGCGATCTGCAGCACCGCCAGATCCGAGCGTTGCGGACCGATGATCTGGATGCCGATTGGCTGGCTCGTTCCCTTCGGACCGAATCCGGCGGGAACGGCGGCAACCGGCATTCCCGCCAGCGTGGCCGGAATCACGACCTCCATCCAGCGATGATAGGTGTCCATCTGTCGGCCCGCGATCTGTTTCGGCCAGTCGAGCTTGGCGTCAAAGGGAAAAAGCTGCGCCGTCGGCAGCACCAGATAGTCGTAGCTGTCAAACATTGTCCGCATGACCTGATAGAAGGCCGACCGGTTGACGCTGGCCGCGAAAACATCCACTCCGGTCAGCTTCAGGCCATTCTCGACTTCCCAGATCGCCTCGGGCTTGAGCAGCGAACGGGTCGTTTCATCGGCATAGAACTTGCCCAAGGTTCCTGACACCGTGAACCCGCGCAGCGTCAGCCATGTCCGCCAAAGAGCCGGCATATCGAAATCCAGTCGTGCGGCCTCGACCGAACAGCCCATATCCTCGAAATTTTTCAACGCGCTCCGGCAAGTATCCAGAACTCCGGCTTCCATCGGAAGATAACCATCCAGGTCGCCCAGATAGCCGATCCGAGCTCCGGTAAAGTCCCGTGACAGGTTTTGTCGGAATTGCAGCGGGTCCATATCCAGAGACAGCGGTGCGCGGGCGTCGTAACCGGCCTGCACCGACAGCAGATAGGCCGCATCTGCAACGGTCCGCGCCATCGGTCCATCGCAGCCCAGTTGCTGCACGAACAGATCGGCATTCGTCGCAATCGGGACCAATCCCTGCGTTGGCCTGAACCCCACGACATTGTTCCAACCCGCCGGATTGCGCAGCGACCCCATCATGTCGCTGCCATCAGCGACGGGTAGCAGACGCTGGGACAATGCGACCGCCGCCCCTCCGCTCGAGCCTCCGGAGGACAGGTTTGTGTCCCATGCGTTCAGCGTCGTGCCGAACACCGGGTTATAGGTATGCGAGCCAAGGCCGAATTCAGGGGTATTGGTCTTGCCGACGAAAATCGCTCCCTCGCGCCTTGCGCGCTCCGCGACGATGCTTTCCGTCGCGGGCAGATTTTCACGGAATATCGGCGATCCTTGGGTCGTGACGATGCCAAGCGTCGGGGTCAGATCCTTTGGCGCTTGCGGAATGCCATGCAACGCTCCGGTTTTTTGTCCCGAGGCAATGGCCTCATCGGCAGCGTCGGCTGCCTTTCGCATTTGATCGGGGTCCAGCCTGCTGACAATGGCGTTGAAGCGTGGGTTGACCATCTCGATCCTGTCCAGATAGGCATCCATGACCTCGCGGCAGGACAGTTCCCTGCCCCTGATCGCCGCAGCAAGATCGACGACTCCCATGTCGGTAGGATCACTGGCATGACGGTGGCTTGGCGCGAGGTCCGTATTCGAAACGGTCGTGGTCATCTTTTCTCGTTATCCTGCTGTATCAGACCAGAAAACCTGCCGGCCCGTTAACGGCCGTTCATTCCCTTGCCCGCATGGATCAGGGGGGCGGCCTTGTCGATCCGCGAGACCCGTGTGGCCGGTTGCTTGGCTTGCGAGATATGCAGCACCCAGCTGCGCCGCCGTCCCGGTGTCAGCGCATCGAACGCGGTCCTGAACTCGGCATCGCCGTCCAGCCGATCCACAAGCTCGACCGGATATTCAAGATCGTCCTTGGGCAGGTCGATCCTTGTTCCGACTTTCTCGATCTCGATGGCTTCGCAAATATAGGCATTCAGGACAGGCTCAAGCGCCTTGATGCGCGCCACATCGGTAAAATTGATCACCCGTGACGTGCGCGAGTTTTCACCCGGCGCTTCCAGAAGACCTTCCGGATCGCTCAGCAGAACGCCCTTGAAAAAGCCCAAGGTGGCGCGGTCCTTGAAGCCCCAGATAATCGCGACATTGCCGCCGTTATAGGTATAGACAGGCGAGCGCCACTTGAACTCCTCGGTCAAGGCGCTGGCCAATAGCAGGTCGCGCAATGCGGCCAACTCATCCTGCCAATCGGTCAGGTTCCGGAAAATGGTATCAACCTCGGGGTGTTTCTCAGACATGGTCGCTGTCCCTATGCACTATCCGCCGATGGCGATGCCCTCACGACGAGGATCGGCGCCACCCTCCAGCCCGTCGGGCGTAATGGCGATGGCCTGAATGCCCGAGTTCAACTCGGTCTCGTTCACCTCGAAACCCAGATCCGCCATCGGTTTTGCCAGATTGGCCGCAGGGGTTCCTGCCTCAATATCCAACGGACCGAAACGCGACAGGATATTCGGCGCGGCGGCGGCCTGCTGCACATCCATGCCCCAATCCAGATGGGCAATAATGGACTTCGCGACATAGCCGATGATCCGGCTTCCCCCCGGCGAGCCGATGACCAGTACGGGCTTACCGTCCTTCAGCACGATGCTGGGGGCCATAGACGAGCGTGGACGTTTCCCCGGAGCCAGCGCATTCGCAATCGGATAACCCGCCTGATCATGGGTGCTGAAGCTGAAATCGGTCAACTCGTTGTTCAGCAGAAAGCCGTTCGTCATCACCCGTGCGCCGAAGCCGTTCTCGATGGTTGTCGTCATCGAAAGCGCGTTGCCTTGCGCGTCGACAATCGCGATATGCGTGGTCGATGGCAGTTCCAGCGCGTAGTCACGTCCCCAAAGCATCGCGTGGCTCCAGCCCGGTTTACCGGCGCTGACCTCGGGCAGGCTGTCATCTCCGGCAAGAAGTTTTCCACGCTCGGCCAGATAAGCCGGATCGACCAGGCCTTTGGTCGGCATCGGAACGAAATCGCTGTCGGCCATGTAACGCTCGCGATCGGCAAAGGCGAGGCGCGAGGCATCGCCGATCAGCCGCCAGCTTTCCGGATTCTGGGCGCCAAGGCTTGCCAGATCATACCCCCCTAGCATGCCAAGGATTTGCCCGACCGTCAGTGCGCCCGAGGATGGCGGCCCCATGCCGCAGACATCATGCGCGCGATAGGTGGCGCAGACTGCCGGACGTTCCACCACCCGATAGGCCGCCAGATCCGAGGCAGACAGGACACCCGGATTGTCCTTGGCGCCGCGCACCGCCGCGACAATATCCTGCGCCACCGGACCCGAGTAAAACCCGTCCGCGCCCTCGCGCTGCAAGACGCGCAGAACATTTGCGTAATCGGGGTTTTTCAGCAGCGTTCCGGCAGAAATGGCCTGCCCGCCAGGGAAAAAATAGTCGCTGGTTTCAGGATATCGCCGCAGAGCATCGCCTTCGGTCGCGACCAGACCGGCAAGACGCGGCGAGACGGTAAAGCCATGGTCCGCCAGCCGGATCGCATCCTCGAACAGGTTTGACCAATTCGCGCGGCCCCAACGGCGATGCGCGGCTTCCAGCAATGCAGGGGTTCCGGGCGTGCCGACCGAACGTCCCCCGACGACCGCCGCCATGAATTTCAAGGGCGCGCCGGATTCGTCCTGAAACAGCGTCGGCGTGGCCGCCATCGGGGCCGTTTCGCGCGCGTCCAGCGTCGTCAGTTGTCCGGTCCCTGCATCGTACCAGACCAGAAACGCCCCACCGCCAAGGCCCGAGCTTTGCGGCTCGACCAAGCCAAGAACCGTCTGGACGGCGACCATGGCATCGGCAGCCGAACCTCCGGCCTCAAGAACACGCGCGCCAGCCTGTGCCGCCAGCGGATTCGCGGCGCTGACCATCCAGTTCTTGGCCTTGACCGGTTGGCCCGCAACCTTGGCCGTCAGCGCGGCGCGAGCGGCATCGGTCAGATCTCCGAAAGCGTCTGACCGGTCATTTGCGCCGGTCGCGGCCTCGGGCGCGACGGCATCTGTCGCCTGCTGCGCATGGATCGGGAAAGCGACACTGCTTGCCAGCAATGCCAGAACTAAGCTTGTCCGTGTCATGATCTGCCCCTCCGCAATGGGAACAGTCTGACCCCGACAACCCGAGCCTGCAAGGATGGATCGAAATCCGGCGGCAAGCTATCGCGCAAAAGGCGCGATCCGGCAGTCCAGCGCGACAACCAGATCGTCCGGTCGAAGGATGATCTGCAAACCGCGCTGTCCCCCGTTGATATAGATGGTTTCGTGGTCACGGGCGCTCGCCTCAAGCAGCACCGGCACGCTCTTGCGCTGCCCCAAGGGGCTGATGCCGCCAACCTTGTAGCCCGTCATCCGCTCGGCCAGTTCCGGCTTCATCATCTGCGCGGATTTGGCACCGAGGACCGAAGCCAGCGCCTTCATATCCACCTCGGCATCCGAGGGCAGGATCGCGCAGACCGGCTTGCCGTCAACCTCGGTCATCAACGTCTTGAACACACGGGCGGGGGGAACATGCATCGCCTCGGCCGCCTGCAATCCGACCCGCTCGCCACCCGGAGCGTATTCGTATTCGGCCAGTTCGAACGAGATCCCCGCCTTGGTCAATTGCTGCGTTGCCGGAGTGCCTCGGGCCATGATCCATCCCTTGCGATTGTCGCCATGTTTTCCAGATCACCGATATGCATGACGGTTCCGGCGGCAGTCCAGACCCTAACTTCGGCCACCCACCGGCATGGCGTCCAGCCCGTGAATAGTGACGGCCATCCCGTGACGCTCGAACCGGCTTTTCACCTTTTCGATCGCGTCGAATGCGGTGATGTCCCAGACCTTGGCGGCGGTCAGGTCGATGCAGACCGGCCCATCATGTTCCAACGGATCGAAGGCGTCGATAAAGGCGTCAGCCGAGGCAAAGAACAGCTGTCCCTCGACGACATAGCGATTTCCGTCCCGCGTGACCTGCTGCATCTTCGCGACTTTGGCGGCAAAGAAGACACCACTCATCAGCACGCCGATGAAAACGCCAAGCGACAGGTTATGGCTAACCACCGTCACAGCAACCGTCGCAAGCATGACAAGGCTGGACAGACGCGGCGTTTGGCGCAAGCGCCGCAGCGATGCCCAGTCAAGCGTGTCGATCGACACCATGATCATGATCGCGACCAGCGCCGCGACCGGAACCTGCGAGACGACTCCGTTCAGGGCGACCATCAGAAGCAGCAGAATGCCGCCCGCCGCCATGGTGGACAGTCGTCCGCGGCCACCATATTTCACGTTCGAGACCGTCTGGCCGATCATACCGCACCCCGCGATCCCGCCGAACATGCTGGCAGCGACATTGGCAAGACCCAACCCACGCGCTTCGGCATCCTTATCCGACGGCGTGCCGGTCTGGTCGTCCACCACGCTTGCGGTCATCAGCGATTCAAGCAGCCCGACCATCGCGATTGCCAAGGCGGGCAAGAAGATGACCCGCAGCAGGTCAAGGTCTAAGGTCACATCCGGCAGGGCGAAAACCGGCAACCCCTCGGGCAGCTTGCCCAGATCGGCGACCCTCGGAACGTCGATTTTCATCGCCATGCACAGCGCCGTCAGGACGACGACGCAAATCAGCGGCGCGGGGATCTTGGTCGTCAATCGCGGGGCAACGTAGATGATCGCAAGTCCAGCCGCGATCACCCCATAGCCCGTTACACCTGCGTTCAGGATATGTGGCAGCTGCGCCGAGAAAATCAGGATCGCCAAAGCATTGACAAAACCCGTCCGCACCGAGTTCGAGACATAGCGCATCAGCGTGCTGAGCCGCGCGAACCCGAAGGCGATCTGGAACACGCCAGCCAATAATCCCGACGCGAACAGATATTGCACGCCATGGCTTTGCACCAGCGGGGCCGCGACCAGCGCGACCGACCCGGCAGCCGCCGAGATCATCGCCGGACGACCGCCAAAAACCGCGATGACGATGCTGATGACGAACGAAGCGAACAACCCGACCTTGGGGTCAACGCCTGCGGTAAAAGAAAAGGCGATGACCTCGGGGATCAGTGCAAAGGTTGCGACGGCGCCGGCAAGAAGTTCCGAGACAGGGTTTTCCCGCCACTGGCGCAAATAGTGCCGTGTTCTGTTCATGCAGTTCTGGAAAGACAATCTGACAGTTGTCCGGCGGATCGGCGGCCGGAATAGCCACCCGGAATTGCACCGGGTCCAAATGATTTGGCTTTTGATAGGGACAATTTGTCCGATTGCCAACCGTTTCGAAGCAGGCTGCGCAAACTTGGGCGACATCCCTTTTTGCGCACCGCGACCCGGCGGACCTCGGCACGGCAGGATACGGGGCATGTATGACATCTTGACGTTACGACATTTCGTAGCGACGACAGGCGCCTGAATTCCCACTCCGCGATCACGGGCCTTGCCGATGTCACAACTCTACGGATCAGTCTCAGCCGAACTTGCCGACGCATTGGCCACATATCGCGACCGGATCGCTTTGCGCGACCGCCAACTCCGCCTGAGCTATGGCGAGTTGGCCGCATTTGTCACGGCATGTCAGACGGTGCTGGCCCCGCATCAGGCAGTTGCGGTCTATGGCGCTCCGGGGGCGTTGTTCGGGGCGACCGCGACGGCTTGCGTGATTGCGGGCTGCCCGTTCGTCCATCTGGACCCCGCCATGCCAAATGCGGTTCTGGCCAATATCGTGGCCGAACTGGGCATCGGACTGATCCTGACCTCGCAGCCGCCCAAAGCGGGCCAACTGCCCGAGGAATGCGAGGTGATCGATGCGGCGACTTTGTTAGGCGGTCCAGCCGTCCAATCCGTGACCCCTGCCCTGATCGACCCGACCGATACGATCTATCTGGTCGCGACCTCGGGGACGACGGGTCGTCCGAAATGCATTCCGGTGACGCATGATGCCGCGTTCCTGTCCTATCGCTGGCGTGACGCCTATACGCCGTACCGACCCGACATGAAAATCGGAGTCTACATCTTCGCCATCTGGGAGATGTTCCGCCCGCTCCGCAGTGGGGCCGAGGTCTGCTTCCCCGGCCTCGACGATCTGCTATCGCCGCAGGCACTGGTCCGTTTCATGGGCGATCATGACCTGCACGAAATGCTGTTCACGCCCTCATTCTTCGAAAAAATGCTGCAAGGTCTGGATCATGAAACAGCTGCGGCTCTGCCCCTGTGCCGGATCATCCTCAACGGAGAGGTCGTCAGCGACCGCCTGAATGCCGAGGCCCGCGCAAAGCTGCCAGGGGTCGCGTTGTGGAACCTGTACAGCATCTGCGAGACGCATGACATCTGCATGTCCGAACTGACCGCACCCGTCGCTGGCGCTCGGGGCGTGACGGTTGGCAAGGCAATGCAGCATCTACGTGCCGTCGTGCTGGACGACAACGACCGCCCCTGCCCGACCGGCGTTCCGGGTCTTTTGCATTTCGAGGGCGACCGCATGCTGGGGCCGGGCTACATCAACCGCCCCGAGGAAACCTCCCGTCGCTTCCGCGAACTGGTGATCGAGGGCCGCCCCGCCCGCCTATATGACACGGGCGATCAGGGCTTCGTCACCGAAACCGGCGACATCGTCGTGTTGGGGCGCGTTGCCCATATGCTGAAGCTGCGCGGCCACAGCATACAGACCCGCGAACTGACCGAGACATTGGCGGGACTGATCGGCTTTTCGCACGCGATCCCTTGGGTACAGCAAGTCGCGGATCAGGGACAGGCGCTTGTTTTCTACTACACCGCCGACGCGGCCCAGATGACGCAGAACGACGCGCGCTGGCACATATCTCCCGACAGCCATCGCATCCCCGAGACGCTGGCCGAGGCCTTGCGCGCCGTGCTTCCAGCCTATTGCGTGCCAAGCTATCTGGTCCGGTTGGACGAAATCCCGATCCATCAGGTTTCGGGCAAATGCGATTACAAGGCGTTGCCCGCGATCCATGTCGAACAGGCGACCGATATAGCGGACACCCTGCCCGTCATTGCCCATGCCGCGCGTGTCATGTCCTACGCCATTTCCGACATCGACCCCGACCGGTCGTTCCTTGACCAAGGCGGCGATTCCCTGATGTGCGTCGATCTGATCGTCGCGCTGGAAAAAGACTACGGGGTCCGCGTGGACTTCGACTGGGCATTGAACCTGCCTCTGGCACGTTTGCATCAGCTCCTATCGACACAGGCCACGACCTCGCCGCACACGGGTTTCGAGCGCAAGGGCATCTTCCTGACCGGAGCCACCGGCTTTCTGGGACGCCATGTTCTGGCCGAAGCGGCAAAACACCTGCCCGAAGATCAGGTCATCTATTGCCTCGTGCGGGCGGGCAACGAAGATCCCCAACAGCGGCTTGAATCCCTCGCGCGATCCCTGAACCTTCCCGAGGATCGCATTGCTTTGGTCGCCGGTACAATCGACATGCCGCGCTTCGGGCTGGAGGCCGCAGATTACGCGGCGCTGTCGCGACAGATCACCAGCGTCATCCATTGCGCGGCAACGGTGAATCTCGCGGTCGAGCGCGCCCAGATGGAGCAATGGTCGCGCGCTGGCATCGCCAATATTCTTGATCTTTGCCGAGATGCGGGCGCTGATCTGCGCTTTTCGTCGTCCTCGGCAGTCTTTCCGGAACATGCCGGACCGCATCCTGAACGCATTGCCCTGCCCTATCCCGATTGCTCTGGCTACGCAGCGGCAAAGATCGAGGCCGAAGAACAGATTGTCACTTCGGGCGTGCCGGCGACAATCGTGCGCTTGCCCTCGCTTTACGATCTGGAACTGCCCAACCCCAAGGATCTGTACGAAAACATCCTGACCGCCTGCCGCGACGCGAAATGCCTGCCGAAAGCTCTGGCGTTTCCGATGATCGACGTGCGCGCGGCGGCAGCATTTCTCGTGCGGACACCGCCGTCGCAAGGGGCCAGTTTCCGCAACCTGATCGCTGACCAGCAGATCGCCATCGAACATGTTCCCATGGGCTACACGGTCCTGCCCAAAAGCGAGTGGCTGGCCCGCGTCAGGCTGCCCGATCTTCTGCGCAAGCTTATCGCGGACAGCCCTCATATCCTCGATGTCGAGGCCACATTGGAGAATGCCGCCGCGAAATCCGTATGGCAGCAGACCGGACTGGGCAGCTTCAGCCGCCTGTCCGACCCGACCACGCTACTTGCCGACCGGCTGCCCTACCACAACGAGCCCGCATTGACCTGAATATCCTCCATCGTCACGGCGCGGGCAGCATCGCTGACAAGGTAAGCGACCAGTTCGGCGATCTCGTCGGGCTGGACCAGTTTCCCCTGCGGGTTCGAGGCTTCGTATTTCGCGATGACCTCGGCCCGAGGCGCACCCGCCGCGACCTCGTCATCGATGAATTTCGTCAGCATCTCGGTCTGCACCCATGTCGGGCTGATACTGTTGCAGGTGATCCCCAGCGCCGCCCCTTCAAGGCTGACACAGCGCCCCAAGCCCAGCAGGCCCGCCTTGGAGGCGCAATAGGCGGCGTTGTTCGCCATGCCGTGATGCGCCGCGACCGAGGCTATATTAACGATCCTGCCCCATTTCTGCTTCGCCATCGACGGCATCACCGCGCGGATCATCTTGAAAGTGCCGGTCAGGTTCGTGTCCAGCGTCTCGTCCCAAATCCGGTCGGAATGGCCGGTGATGGCGGCCTCTTCATAGACACCGGCCGCGTTCACCAGAATATCGACCCGACCGTAACGTGCCAGAACCCCGTCCACAAATCGCGCACAGCTCTCGGTCTCGCGGACATCCAGCTGCCCAAACCCGATCCCGTCCCCGAACTCGGCACGCAGATCGGCGGTCAATTCGGGATCGTCACCACGCCTTGCACCGACGATGACCACCGTTCCGTGCGCCGCGAGCCTTCGCGCAATCGCGCGACCCATCCCCGACAGGCCGCCGGTGACAATTGCAATTCTGGTTTGGCTGTTCATCAGTCTTAACTATCCGGTCCGTCAGGCGGTTTGCCATGCAACGGGGTTCCGGCGCCTGTTCCGGCCCCCGACCCGCTGACCTAACGGATTGCCAGCCAAGGTCAATCAGCCGTACCGTCACTTAAGTTGACCTGTCGCATCTTGGACCGATCTTACGAAGGCAGGGTGCGACAGTCTGTTCCGCTACCAGATGTTGTGTTAAACTTGCCGCTCGCGCATATAGACGCGACGCATGCAGTGAATTCCATATCTAAATTCCGTTCCTGCTCGCCACCTTGCCCGCGAAACGCCCCACAGGAGTCGCCCGATGAATCAGCTAATGCCCGTCGAGAACGCATCCCCCTTTGCCGCACCGATTGCCGAGCAGATCTGGGACATGAAGTATCGCCTTAAGGACCTATCGGGGACACCAAAGGACGTTACGGTTCAGGATACGTGGCGGCGGATTGCCAAGGATCTTGCGCGGGTCGAAGCCGATCCCGCCGCGTGGGAGGACCGCTTTTATGCCGCGTTGGAAGGATTCAAATTCCTTCCCGCCGGACGGATCATCGCAGGTGCAGGGACCGGCCGCGATGTCACGCTGTTCAACTGCTTCGTGATGGGCACGATCCCCGACAGCATGGCCGGCATCTTCGACATGCTGAAAGAGGCCGCGTTGACCATGCAGCAGGGCGGCGGGATCGGATACGACTTCTCGACGTTGCGCCCCAAAGGCGCACCGGTCATGGGGGTCGCAGCAGACGCCTCGGGTCCGCTGACCTTCATGGATGTCTGGGATTCGATGTGCCGCACCATCATGTCGGCTGGCTCACGGCGCGGGGCGATGATGGCGACGATGCGCTGCGACCACCCCGATATCGAAGAGTTCATCACCGCCAAGCAGGACAGCAAGCGGCTACGCATGTTCAACCTGTCCGTTCTGATCACCGATCCGTTCATGGACGCGGTAAAAGCGGATGCCGACTGGCCACTGGTCTTTGGCGGCAAGACCTTCCGCACCGTCAAGGCGCTGGATCTGTGGAACCGCATCATGCAATCCACCTACGGCTATGCCGAGCCCGGCGTCATTTTCATCGACCGCATCAACAAAGCCAACAATCTTGGCTATTGCGAGACGATCTCGGCCACAAACCCCTGCGGCGAACAACCGCTGCCGCCCTATGGCGCATGCCTGCTCGGCTCGGTCAATCTGGCGCGGCTGGTGATCAACCCGTTCACCGAAAAGGCCGAACTGGATGCAAATGCGCTGGATGAACTGGTCCGGACCTCGGTCCGCATGATGGACAATGTGGTCGATGCGTCGAAGTTTCCGTTGCCGCAACAGGAAGCCGAGGCTCATGCCAAACGCCGTATCGGGCTGGGCGTGACCGGCCTCGCCGATGCGCTGCTGATGCTGGGTCTGCGCTACGGTGCCGAAGACGCGGTGCGTCAAACCCGCGTCTGGATGAAGGCGATTGCCCGCTCGGCCTATCTGGCTTCGGTCGATCTGGCCAAGGAAAAGGGTGCGTTCCCGCTGTTTGATGCGAAGAAGTACCTCAAATCCGGTTTCATGCAGAAGATGGACAAGGACGTTCGCGATGCGATCGCCCAGCACGGTATCCGCAATGCGCTGCTGACTTCGATCGCGCCGACCGGAACGATCTCGCTTTACGCGGGCAATGTCTCGTCTGGGATCGAACCGGTCTTTGCCTATGCCTATACCCGCAAGGTACTGCAAAAGGACGGCTCGCGCACCGAGGAAGAGGTCGTAGATTACGCCGTGCAGATGTGGCGGGACCTTTACGGCGATGCCGCACTTCCCGACTATTTCGTCAATGCCCAGACACTTGCGCCCAAGGATCACGTCGCGATGCAGGCGGCGGCGCAGGAATGGGTCGATAGCTCGATCTCGAAAACGATCAACTGCCCCGAGGATATCAGCTTCGAGGATTTCAAGGATGTCTATATGGCAGCCTGGGATCTGGGCTGCAAAGGCTGCACGACCTACCGGCCGAATGACGTGACCGGATCGGTCCTTTCGGTCGAACCCGAGAAAAAAACCGAGCCCGCTCCGGCCCCGGCGCCCGTAGCAGCTGCCCAACCCGCCCCGCCGCTTGCCCGAGACGAGGTGTTGCAGGGGGAAACCTACAAGCTGAAATGGCCCGACAGCCAACACGCGATCTATGTCACCGTCAACGACACCATGGACGCGGACGGTACCCGCCGCCCCTTCGAGGTCTTCATCAACTCGAAAAACATGGAACATTTCGCCTGGACTGTCGCGCTGACGCGGATGATCTCGGCGGTATTCCGGCGCGGCGGGGATGTCGCATTTGTGGTAGAAGAACTCAAGGCGGTCTTCGACCCGCGTGGCGGATCGTGGATGAAGGGCAAATATGTGCCTTCGATCCTTGCCGCGATCGGCAATATCCTCGAGCAGCACATGACAGCCATCGGCTTTATCGCGGACCGCAGCGCGATTGCGCAGGAGGTCGTCGATGCGCCTCTAGCCAGCAAACCGAAAGGTCAGGCCTGCCCCAGTTGCGGCGAGTTCAGCGTTATCCACGAAGACGGCTGCGAGAAATGCACCAGCTGTCTGTGGAGCCGCTGCGGCTAGTCACGGCCACCCGTGACAATGGGCGAAAGCCCGTTTCGAACTGCTCCAGCGCCTTAGCCAACGGGGGCTGGAGCAGCGTTTCGGCATTCAAGACACCCTTGATCTGACCGCACACAAACCGGTCGGCTGAGCGTCGGATCTCGCGTCCGCAATGACCCGACACCGGTGCGGGTCTGCCGCTTCGGGGCGTGGGTCCGGCAGAGCGGGCTCGTCCCGTCAGTGGCACGATATTACGCCGCGAAAACAGGCGATATTGACTAAGATGTCGCATTGATTTGATTTTCCGTCACAGATATGTATGCTGCCCCCTGATCGCGGCGCGGGGCCATTGGCCTCGTGCCATCCCCTCGGACCAGATTTCGGTCCCGGATGTGACCCCGAAACTGACGGGTTGCGCCGCATCTGCGTGTGTTTCGGCGCGCGCCAAAAATCAGGAGAGACCCCTTGATGAGCAAGTTTCTTGCCTCGACCACTTTCGCATGCCTATGCCTTGGGACTGCGGCCATGGCAGATGACGCCCAATGCGGCAGCATCACCGTCGCCGAGATGAACTGGGCCTCGGCCGGACTTGCGGCGTGGGTAGACAAGATCATCCTCGAGGAAGGTTATGGCTGTGACGTCGCGCTGGTCGCGGGCGACACGATGCCCACATTCACCTCAATGAACGAAAAATCCGAACCCGACATGGCCCCCGAATTGTGGGTCAATGCCGTCAAGGAGCCGCTGGATAAAGCTGTCGCGGAAGGGCGCATCGTGCTTGCATCCGAGATCCTGTCCGATGGCGGTGTCGAAGGCATCTGGGTTCCGACATGGCTGGCCGAGGAACACGGAATCAAGACGCTTGCCGACGCCTTGGCCCATCCCGAGCTGTTTCCGGGCGCCGAAGACGACAGCAAAGGCGCATGGTTCGGCTGTCCCTCGGGTTGGGCATGCCAATCGATCAACCGCAACCAGTTCCTTGGCGCGAAGGCCGAGGACAAGGGTTTCGAACTGGTCGATTCAGGATCGGCAGCCGCATTGGACGGCTCAATTGCACGGGCCTTCAATCGCAAGGAAGGTTGGCTGGGTTATTATTGGGCCCCGACCGCCATCCTTGGGCAATATGACATGACCAAGCTGGACCTTGAGGCCGAAGTGAACAGCGAACGCTGGGATGGCTGCATGGTCAAATCGGATTGTGCCGACCCGCAAGTGACCGAATGGCCGGTTTCGGACGTCTACACCGCGGTGACCGGCGAGTTTGCGGATAAGGCCGGCATTGCACTGGACTATGTCAAAGCACGTAGCTGGAGCAACGACACCGTCAACCAGATGCTGGCATGGATGACCGAAAATCAGGCCAGCAACGAAGACGGCGCTTACGAATTCCTTGAAAATCACGCCGATATCTGGACCGCGTGGGTCCCCGAGGATGTCGCCGAAAAGGTCAAATCCGCGCTCTGATTAGACCGACAGCGCCATCCGGGCAGGGCCGCATCCGGCCTTGCCCATTCGCATTTTCATAGGACATGATCATGGACCTTATCAGCTTCCCGGAAATGAGCCGGGGCAGCTTGCGCGCCATGCGCCAGACCATCGACGGCGCGTTTAGGGACTTTACCCGCGCATGGGGCGAAACGCTTGAAGCGATCTTCTCGCCCCTGCAAAGCCTGCTGACCTTTCTCGAGAACCTACTGATCCATTCGCCGTGGATTCTGGTGCTGGCGGCGATTTCGTTGGGGATCTGGCTGCTCAGCCGCAGCTGGCGGATCGTCGTCGGCGCGGTAGTGGCGCTGGTCGCCATCGGCTATTTCGGCATGTGGGAAGACACGATGCGGACCATCGCCATGGTCGCCGTCTGCACGCTGATCGCCGTGGTCGTGGGGATTCCGATCGGCATCCTGATGGCCCAATCGAAACGCACGAACGCCGTCGTGACGCCTGTTTTGGACATGATGCAGACCATGCCCAGTTTCGTCTATCTTATCCCCGTCGTCATGATCTTTGGTCTTGGCAAAGTACCGGGCGTGATTGCCGTGGTGATCTACGCCATTCCTCCGGTCATCCGGTTGACCAATCTGGGCATTCGTCAGGTCGCCCCCGACGTACTTGAGGCAGCCGACGCTTTCGGGTCGTCGGACTGGCAGAAACTGCGGGACGTACAACTGCCGCTGGCCCTTCCGACCATCATGGCGGGCGTGAACCAAACCATCATGATGAGCCTAGCCATGGTCGTTGTCGCCTCAATGATCGGTGTGCGGGGTCTGGGACAGCCAGTGCTTCAGGCGATCAACCAGCAGTATTTCACCATGGGCGTGATGAACGGCCTCGCCATTGTGGCCATTGCCATCATCATGGACCGCACGACGCAAGCCTATGGCCACCGCCTGCAAAAACATTCGGAGGTCCGCAAGTGAACGCGAACGATAGCCACGATATAGAAATTCGCCATCTTTACAAAATATTCGGATCTGAATCGCGAAATTACATCAAGTCGGTCAAGGACGGCATGACCAAGGCCGAGTTGAACGATCTGCACAACCATGTGCTGGCCTTGCACGACATCAACCTGACCATCCCGCGTGGCAGGATCACGGTCATCATGGGTCTCTCCGGCTCGGGAAAATCAACGCTGGTGCGCCATCTGAACGGGCTGATCCGTCCTACGGCAGGCGAGGTATTGTTCGACGGCAAGGATGTCGCGACGATGTCTCCGGCGCAATTACGCGAATTCCGGCGGATGAAGATCGCGATGGTGTTCCAGAAGTTCGCCCTTTTGCCGCACCGTACTGTCTTGCAGAACGCGGCTTATGGCCCAAGTCTGCGCGGCGTTTCCGCCTCGGAAGCCGAACGTCTGGCCCGCCACTGGATCGACCGCGTCGGGCTAGCAGGTTACGAAGATTACTATCCGCGCCAACTTTCCGGCGGCATGCAGCAGCGCGTCGGACTGGCGCGAGCGCTAGCGAACGATGCCGAAATCCTGCTGATGGACGAGGCGTTTTCGGCGCTTGATCCGCTGATCCGCGTCGACATGCAGTCCATCCTGCTGGAATTGCAGCAAGAATTGCAAAAGACCATCGTCTTCATCACCCACGATCTGGACGAGGCGCTGCGCCTTGGCGACCAGATCGCCATCCTGCGCGACGGTGCCATGCAGCAGGTCGGCTCGCGCGAGGATATCGTTCTGCGGCCCGCCAACAGCTATGTCGCCGATTTCGTGCGCGAGGTGAATCGCGGCCGCATCCTCGAAGTCAGGTCCGTGGCAACGCCGGTCGCGGCAAATGACGACCTGCCCGATTTCGAGGTCAAGGCACGCTCGAAACTGGACGTGGTGGCCCGTCGGATGACCTCCGAGGGGGTGGCTCGGGCCTTGGTTCGGGACCGTCAGGGAACCGTGGTCGGAACGATCGATCTGCCCGCGATCCTTGATGCGATGGTCAATCCTGCCGACGCAGCCTCGGACGCCGAGGACGCGGCCTAAGTGACGGCTTCTGCCGTCCCGCTCGGGATGGCAGAAGCCCATGAACCGTGCCCGCATCTGGTGCGTTAGCCTGTGCTATTCCGACAGATCACGAGATACGCTTTGCCACTTAGTCCGCCCCGTTTCGCCCGCACCCTTCGTGGCTTCGTCTCCCGATGACTCCGCCCGGAATTTTCTGGCTTACCCGCGATTTTCGCTTTCAGGACAATCCCGCTTTAGCTGCGGCCATACGTCAGGGACCGCTTCTGGCGCTGTTTTTCCTGGACAGGCAATTGATGGCGCAGGGGGCCGCCAGCCGGTGGAGGCTCGAGCGCGCGTTGAAAGCCTTTGACGCAGAGTTGCGCCGCCGCACCCAGGGACAGGGAGTGCTGATCCTGAAGGGCGAACCGGACAAACTGCTGCCCGACCTGCTGCGCGAAACCGGTGCGCGGGAAGTCCACCAAAGCGACTGGCCCGCGCCCGAGATGCGACGAATGCAAATTCAGGTGCAAGATGCGCTCAAGCCGCTGAATGCCGCGCTGATCCTGCATCCGGGCCATTTGCTGACCCATCCGGCGAACATCCGGACCGGACAAGGCGGAACCTATCGCGTTTTCACGCCATTCGCACGGGCGCTGCGGGCGTTCGGGCCGGATCGTCCTGTTCCACCTGCTCCGCAACGGATCAGCCCATTCGCGAACCCGCCGTCCGGCGTCGCGATTAAGGATATCGATCTGGCCCACGACATGAAACGCGGCAACAGCGTATTGACCAGATACGCCCTGCCAAGCGGAGAAACTGCTGCATTGGATCGGCTGGAAGACTTCCTTGACCATGCGGCAGGCTACGCCGACCAGCGCGACCGACCGGATCTGGACGCGACCTCTGGCCTGTCCGAGCATTTGGCCGTTGGCGAAATCAGCCCGCGCACGGTCTGGGCCATCGCCTCGGGGCGGATCAGGGAGCGACCAGAAACAAGCGACGCCATTGCAAAATTTCTATCCGAACTGATCTGGCGCGAATTTGCTTGGCACCTGCTGATCGATTTTCCCCCTATGGCGAAAGTCCCGTGGCGCGACGAATGGGCAAGCTTTCCTTGGCGCGGCCCCAACCCCGACTTCGCGCAATGGAGCCGCGCCGATACCGGAGTAGCACTCGTCGATGCCGGTCTGCGCGAGATGCGGGTGACAGGACGGATGCACAATCGTGTCCGCATGGTGGTCGCGAGCTACCTGACCAAGCACTTCTTGACCGACTGGAGATTGGGACTGGCCCATTTTCAGGACAGCCTGACCGACTGGGATCCGGCAGCGAATGCCATGAACTGGCAATGGGTGGCGGGATGCGGACCGGATGCCTCGCCTTTTTTTCGCATATTCAATCCCGAGAAACAGGCCAAGCAATTCGATCCACATGGCCATTATCGTCACCGATGGCTTGCCGGTTGGACGGGCGAACCCGCGCCAGAGGCGCTGGCCTATTTCGCCACCCTACCCTCGGGCTGGAGCGTTTCGCGTAACTGGCGCGAACGTTCGGACCTTCAGCATGGCCGAAGCCGCGCGTTGGATGCCTATCACCGGTTTCGTGGGGACGGCTAAAGAATCTCGCCCCCGTCGATCACCAGCGCGAGCCCGGTCACGAAGCTCGACCGGTCCGAGGCCAGATAGACGATGCCATCGGCGATTTCCTCGGGGCTGGCCCAGCGGCCCATCGGGATTGTGTCGGCGACATAGGATTCCAGCGCGCTGCGCCCGCCCATCTGGTTCTCGAAGCCCGCATTGAAGGGCGTGTCGACGAAACCGGGGCAAAGCGCGTTGAAGCGGATCCTGTCGCGGGCGTAATCCGCCGCCATTTGCCGCACCATCGCCACCGCTGCATGCTTCGTCGTGGCATAGGAAATCATCCCGCGATCATACTGACAGCCGGAATTCGAGGCCGTGATGATGACCGAGCCGCCACCCTGCGCCCGCATCGGGCCAACCACTTCACGCGCCAGCACGAAATGCGCGCGTACGTTCAACTGCCAAGACAGGTCCATCTGATCGGGCGTGATATCCTCAAGCCGACCGGCGATCTGGATACCGGCATGGGAATGCAGGACGTCAATGCGCCCGTGCCGCGCCAGCACCCCCGCCACCAACGCGGCAATGGCTGCGTCATCGCGGGCGTCCAAACCCTGCCCCTCGGCGCGACCACCCGCGTCGGTGATGGCATCTGCGGTGGCCTGCGCCAGACCCTCGCGCAGGTCGGTGACGATGACCGTAGCGCCCTCGGCGGCCATGGCCAGCGCCCCGGCGCGCCCGATCCCTGAGCCTGCGCCCGTGACAAGGGCGATCCGCCCCTCAAGACAGCCTGTCATGGTATTCTCCTAATGTCCGGGGGCTTTGCCTCGCCGGAGCGTCAGTTGCGCGATGACCAGCAGCATGAGCGAGGCCCCCATCACCATCGTGCCGATGGCATTGATTTCAGGCGTCACCCCCCGCCGGATCGACGAAAAGATGTAGATGGGCAGCGTCGTTTCCGAGCCAGCGACAAAGAAGGCGATGATGAAGTCGTCGAAGCTGAAGGTGAAACTGAGCAGGAACCCCGCCATGATCGCCGGGGCCAGCATCGGCAGCGTCACCTGTCGGAAGGTGGCCAGCGGCCCCGCCCCCAGATCGCTTGAGGCCTCGATCAGCGCGCGGTCCATGCCTTCGATGCGGGCGCGCACGATGATGATCACCAGCGACATGGTGAACAGCACATGCGCCGCGATCAGGCTGCCATGGCCCATCGACAGCCGCCAGCCGGTCGCGGCCTCCAGCCACGGGTTCACCGCGTCGAAGACCGTGACCAGTGCGATCAGCGTGGCGATGCCGATGACGATGCCGGGGATCATCACCGCGATATAGATCAGCGCGTCGAACAGGACGCGGATGCGCCCCTTCATCCCCGACAGGGCCAGCGCGGCCATGGTGCCAAAGACCGATGCCAGAATGGCCGATACCAGCGCCACCGTGGCCGAGGTTTTCAGCGCATCGATCACGAAGGGGTTCGACAGCGCCTTGCCATACCATTGTGTGGAAAACCCCTGCATCTGGCTGGCCGAGCGTCCGGCGGAAAAACTGAACAGCGCGATGATGCCGATGGGCAGGTACAGGAAGATATAGACGGAGAGGGCGTAAATTCTCATGGCTGTCTCACATCAGGCCGACATCATCGCGCGCCGCACCGATCCGGCTGAGGAAGCGCATATATAGCGTCACCGTGACCAGCATGACCGCGACCAGCGTCACCGCCATGGCCGAGCCAAAGGCCCAATTTCGCGATTGCAGGAACAGATCGACCAGCGCATTGCCGACGAAGAAGACCTTGCCGCCGCCCAGCATCTGCGGGATCAGGTATTCCCCCATCAGCAGGATGAAAACCAGCATTGACCCGGTGGCGACGCCCGGCAGCGACAGCGGCAGCGTCACCTGCAGAAAGCTGCGCCAAGGCGGCGCGCCAAGGTCGGATGAGGCCTCAAGCAGGCGCTTGTCCAGCCGCTCGAGGCTGACATAGATCGGAAAGACCATCAGCGGCAGGTAGCCATAAACGATGCCCACCAGCACCGCGAAGGGGGTGTTGATCAGACGGATATCGCCCAAGCCCAGATCGGCCAGCAGCGCCGGGATGCCACGACCGCCCAGCAGGAAAATCCACGCATAGCTGCGGATCAGGATCGAGGTCCAGAAGGGCACGATCACCAAGACCAGCAGCGCCGTCCGCCAGCGCGGATTGGATTTCACCGCCAGAAAATAGGCCAGCGGATAGGCGATCAGCAGCGCCGCCAGCGTGCCCACGGGTGCCAGGACCAGCGTGTTCTGGAAAGCCGTCCAGCGGCTTCCCAGATTGGCATATTGGGCAAGGGTCAGCGCCGGGGCATACCCCCCCGCCGGAGCCCTTTCGCCAAGCGAATAGACCAGCACCACGGCCAGCGGCAGCACCAATAGCGCCGCATACCACAGGCCCGCAGGTCCAAGAAGCAGCCAGCGGGCGCGGGCCTTGGTCATGGTCACCCCCTCCTCAGGCCGATTTGAAGCGCGCCATCAGCTCGGCGCGGTTCGGGTCGGTCAGGGTCGCGGCCGCGCCGAATTCCTGCACGTTCAGCAGATCTGCCGCCGGATACAGGATCGGGTCGGCCAGCACTTCCTTGGGCAGCAGCGCGTTGACGCGGCTATCGGCCACCGGGAAGCCATGCGCGGTCGCCTCGCGGGCGTTCACCTGCGGGTCGATCAGGAAGTTGATCAGCGCATAGGCCGCCTCGCGATGCGGGGCGTTTTTCGGGATGGCGTAGTAATCCGACCAGATCTCGCCGCCCTCTTTGCCAAGGGCGAAGTGGATTTCCGGGATGTCGCGGTTCATCTGCTTGCCCTCGCCGGTCCAGCACATGGTCATCCACGCATCGCCATTGCGCATCGACGGCTGGTAATCCGAGCTGATCGCGAACAGATGCGGCTTGACCTGCAACAGCAGCTTTTCGGCATCGGCCAGTTCCTTAGGATCGACCGAGTTGAAGGAATAGCCGTAATATTTCAAAGCATTGCCGATGGTGGTCAGCTGGTAGTCATGCACCATGGTCCGACCCGAGAAATCGGTCATGGTCAGGTCGAAGAACTCTTTCCAGCTGGTGAAGGGGGCCTTGGCCTTGGTGCTGTCCCACGCCATGCCGGTGGTGCCCCAGTTTTTCGGCACCGCATACAGCTTGCCATTGACCGTGCCCGCATCGGCAAAGCGCGCATCAAAGGCCGCCGCGTCGTAATTGGGCAGCTTGGACAGGTCCAGTGGCTCGATCAGGTCGGCATCGACATAGGTGGTGATGGTGTAGTTCGTCGGCACGAACACATCCCAGCCCGAGCCGCCCGCCTGCAGTTTCGCCAGCATTTCCTCATTCGAGCCAAAGACGTTGACCTGCGTCGCGACCCCGGTTTCCTTCTGGAAGATCGCGAAGTTTTCCACGTCGTGATAGTTCGGCCATGTCGCCAGCACGGCGCGGTCGCCAAGCTCGGCGGCATGGGCGCCGCGCGGGCGCAGCATCGGCATGGCACCCGCCATCACCGCCATGGCCGTGCCCAGACCCGTCACCCCAAGGAAGTGCCGGCGCGAGACCGAGCCCTTGCGGTAGCGTTCCAGTTCTTCTGCGAATTTCCGACGCGAGATCGGTGCGTTATCGTCCTGCATCTGTCGCTTCCCTTGTTGGAGATGTCAGTCTTGACCAAGGATCAGGCCATTGCCCTGATCCCAAAGGATGTGAAGCTGGGTGCCCACATCCACGCCCGGCAAGGCTCTTTCGGCCTGTCTCGGGACCATGACCTGCAATTCGCCCAAGTCGGGATGGCGCAGCAGGTATTCCACATGTTCGCCCAGGAAGGTCATACGCGCGACCGTGGCGGTGATGTCCGGTAGGCCGGGTTCCGCAGAGGCGCCAAGGCGCAGCCCCTCGGGGCGGATGGCGATGTCCACCTTGTCGCCGGGGTTGACCGGGCGCGGGGCCTCGACCACGACATCGTGGTTCGAGGCCAACCGGACCAGCGCATGTTCCCCGATATTGCGGGTCACCGTGCCGGGCAGAATATTGGCGCGGCCCACGAAATCCGCGACATAGCGGTTGGCGGGGCGGTCATAAAGTTCGCGTGGGGTGCCGATCTGGGCAATGCGGCTCTTGCCCATGATGCAGATGCGGTCCGACATGGACAACGCCTCTTGCTGGTCATGGGTGACAAGGATGAAGGTGATGCCCAGCTTCCTTTGCAAAGACAGCAGTTCCATCTGCATCTCGGCGCGCAGCTTGGCGTCCAGCGCGGCCATGGGTTCGTCGAGCAGCAGGATCTTCGGCTCATTGACGATGGCGCGGGCCAAGGCCACGCGCTGCTGCTGGCCGCCCGACATTTCCCAGATCCGGCGCGGGCCGAAATCGCCCAGACGCACCGTGTCCAGCGCGCGGGCGACGCGGGCAGCGATGTCATCCTTCGCCAGTTTCGGGCGGCGCTGGCGCAGCCCATAGCCGACGTTTTCCGCCACCGTCATATGCGGGAACAGTGCGTAATGCTGGAAGACCATATTGACCGGGCGGCGATGCGCCGGTTCCGCCCCGATATCCTGCCCGTCGATCAGGATGCGCCCTTCGGTTGGGGCCTCAAACCCCGCCAGCATCCGCAAAGCCGTGGTCTTGCCGCAGCCCGAGGGGCCAAGAAATGACAGGAACTCGCCCTTGCCGATCCGTAGGTTCAGCCGGTCGGCGGCCAGCACCTTGCCGAACCTTTTGGTCGTGTCGACGAATTCGGCGATCACCTCGCCCTGCTCGGCATATGCCATGCTGCAGCCTTCCCTGTCGATAAACCCTTGACGCGGGCTACCCCTTGATTTGAGAAATTCGTAGAAAACTGTCAAAGCGTTGTATATACCACAAAAGGCATAGAGACGCGTCCGACCTGCGAAAGGTGACGAATGGACTGGATCGAGGCAAGCGCGCGGGTGGTCGATGGCTTAGGCACGCCCGAATTTCCGGCAGAGCTTGTCGCGGCCCTGCGCTGCGTCGCGCCATTCGAGCATAGCGTGACCTTTGCCTATTTTCAGGACCGACGACCCATCGCGCTACATGACGAGTTTCCCGCATGGAAACGGCAGGTCATGGTCGAGGATTATCAGGCCGGGCCCTATCTTCTCGACCCGTTCTATCTGCAGCCCCCGCCCAAAAGCGAGGCCCTGTTGACGCGCCTGCGCGACCTCGCCCCTGATCGCTTCTATCAGGCGGAGTACTTTCGGAACTACTATGTCCGGACCGAGCTTGCCGAAGAAATAGGCTTCATGGTCGATATGGGGCAAGGCGTTCATCTGGTGGTTTCGGCGATGCGGGCCGCGCGGGTCTTCTCGGCGCGCGAGTTCAGAGAACTGAACGCCGTCCTGCCCTTCGTTGCCGCCACGGCCCGCAAGAACTGGCCCGATCTTTGTGGGCAATTCGCAGATCAGCCCGCTCCCAAGCAGGGGGCATTGTCCGAGAGGATAGATTCGGCGTTCCGCAAAGTCGGGCGCAATCTACTGACCCCACGCGAGACGGAAGTGGTGGAATATACCCTGAAGGGCCATTCCGCCGAGGCCACCGGCCGCGCTCTCGGGATTTCAAGCGGCACCGTCCGCATCCACAAGCGCAACATCTATGCCAAACTGCATATCAGTTCGCAGGGTGAGCTATTCTCGAACTTTATCGCTGCGTTGGATGAGCTGAAATAACGCCGAATCCGTTCGAATTTTCGCTGGAGTGGTTTACAGGATCAGTTTCGGCCGCAGAACAGGAGCACGCCCATGGCCTTTACCTTCAGGCAATTGTGCTACTTCCTTGCCGCCGCCGAAAACGGATCGGTATCCGGCGCGGCGCAGGTGCTGGCGATCTCGCAATCCGCCGTGACCGAGGCGATCCGCGACCTCGAAGCCGATCTGGGCGTGCAATTGTTCGACCGTCACCCGCGCGGGCTGGATATCACTCCGCGCGGGCACCAGTTCCTGCGACACGCGCAAAAGGTCATGGAATCGGTTTCGGATGCGCGGCAGGCGATGGTGCAAGAGGGAACCCGGCTTTCGGGCAAGCTGAATATCGGTGTGACCTCGCTGGTCGCAGGCTATGTCATTTCCGACGTGCTGGCGCGATTTCGGCGGGCAAACCCTGCGGTTGAACTGGCCGCGCTTGAGGATAGCGGCGAATATCTGGAGCACCTGCTGATAGGTGGCGAGTTGGACGTTGCGGTAATGGTCACATCGAACCTGCGCGACCGGTTGGCTTTGCAGGCGGAAATTCTTGATGTTTCGCCGTATCAGCTATGGCTACCGAACGGGCATCCGCTGGCATCGCAGCCATCCGTCTCGATCGAGGATCTGGCTAATGAACCGATGATCATGCTGCGGCTTGACGAGACCGAGCAACCGACCCGTCGCCTGCTGGATGCCTTTGGGGCCAAGCCCAAGATCGCCTTCCGCACCCGTTCGGTCGAGGCCGTCCGGTCATTGGTCGCCACCGGCGCAGGGATCGCGATCTTGCCCGCGCTGATCTATCGCCGCTGGTCGCTCGAGGGCGACCCGATCGTCTCGCGCGACGTGTCGGGTGCGTTGCCGGTCGTGCAGGTCGGCGTCGTCTGGCGCAAAGGCGCGCCGCTGTCGCCAGCCGTGCGCGAATTCATCCGCACCGCGCAGTCCCAGAAGCGATGACCATCATATCGGAATTTCCGATATCGACCTTCTGATAATTGAATTTGCGAAATCGCGCAACTCGGAGGATGATTTTCCCAGGGGAGGCGGCAACGCCTCGGATCAACAGGGAAAAACATGAAAAAGATGCTGAACGCGCTGGCCTCGGGGCTGGCGCTGGTTGCGGCTGGCGCATTGCCGGTTGCCGCCGAAATGCCGACCCAATTAGGCCAGCCCGAGGGCGCGCTCTCGATCGTCGCATGGCCGGGCTATATCGAGCGCGGCGAGACCGACAAGGCCTTCGACTGGGTCACCAAATTCGAGGAAAAGACCGGCTGCAAGGTCGAGGTTAAAACCGCGGGCACCTCGGACGAGATGGTCTCGCTGATGAACCAGGGCGGCTTCGATCTGGTCACGGCCTCGGGCGACGCGTCTCTGCGCCTAATCGCGGGCGAGAAGGTCCAGCCGATCAACACCGACCTGATCCCCAGCTGGAACACCGTCGACGACCGTTTGAAGGACGCGCCTTGGCACACGGTCGACGGCACGCATTACGGCACGCCCTTTATGTGGGGGCCGAACGTGCTGATGTATAACACCGAGATCTTCAAGGAAGCGCCGAAAAGCTGGGATGTCGTCTTCAACGAACAAACCCTGCCCGACGGTAAATCGAACAAGGGCCGCGTTCAGGCCTATGACGGCCCGATCTATATTGCCGATGCCGCGATGTACCTGATGAAGCACAAGCCGGAATTGGGCATCACAAACCCGTTCGAGCTGAACGAGGACCAGTATGCCGCTGCGCTGGAACTGCTGAAAGGTCAGCGTCAGCTGGTCTCGCGCTACTGGCATGATGCCATGATCCAGATCGACGACTTCAAGAACGAAGGCGTCGTGGCCTCGTCGACCTGGCCGTTCCAGGTGAACCTGCTGGCCGCCGATAAAGCTGCCGTCGCCAGCACCATCCCCGAGGAAGGCGCGACCGGCTGGGCCGACACGCTGATGCTGCATACCGAATCCAAGCACCAGACCTGCGCCTATCTGTGGATGGAGCATTCGCTGTCCTCGAACCTGCAATCGGACCTGTCGGTCTGGTTCGGCGCGGTGCCCTCGGTTCCCGCCGCCTGCACCGATGGCCGTGGCCAACAGACCGCCGAGGGCTGCAAGACCAACGGTTACGAAGATTTCGACAAGATCTGGTTCTGGCGCACCCCGACCTCGAAATGCGAGGCTGGCGGCTGCGTTCCCTATCACCGCTGGGTATCCGACTACATTGCCGTGATGGGCAGCTGATACCGACTGCCCGGGGCACGACAGATGAGCCCCGGGCATCACCTACCTTCAGGATAAGACAATGACAGAAGCTGTGAGCTTTCGCGGCGTGTCGCGTTATTTCGGTCACGTACGCGCTGTGGATGGCGTAGATCTGGATATTTGCGACGGTGAATTCTTCGCGATGCTGGGCCCGTCGGGTTCGGGCAAGACGACGTGCCTGCGCCTGATCGCGGGGTTCGAACAACCGACCTCGGGCGAGATCAAGATTTATGGCGAAGAAGCGTCGGGCGTTCCGCCCTACCGGCGTAATGTGAATACGGTATTCCAAAGCTACGCCCTGTTCCCGCATATGAATGTGCGCGACAACGTCGCCTTCGGCTTGCGGGTCAAGGGCGTATCGAAACCCGAACGCCACAAGGCTGCAGAAGAGGCTCTGGCCCTGGTCGAGCTTGCGGGCTTTGGCGACCGCCGTGCCGGTGAGTTGTCGGGTGGTCAGCGCCAGAGGGTTGCGCTGGCACGCGCGTTGGTGAACCGCCCACGGGTGCTACTGCTGGACGAACCGCTAGGAGCGCTCGACCTGAAATTGCGCGAACAGATGCAGCACGAACTGCGCCAATTGCAGCGCTCGCTTGGCCTGACCTTTGTTTTCGTGACCCACGATCAGAAAGAGGCCCTGTCGATGGCCGACCGCGTCGCGGTCTTTGCCGATGGCCGTATGCAACAGGTCGGCACGCCCGAGGAAATCTACAGCCGCCCCGCCAGCCGCTTTGTCGCCGATTTCGTCGGGTCGTCGAATGTCATCCCCGCAGACTTTGCCGGTGCCGGTCCCGCAGGCCGCTGGGCAAGCCTGCGCCCCGAGGATATCCATCTTGATCCGCGCGGACGGGATGCCGTTGTCACCTCGCGCGCCTATCATGGCCGGGTGATCAAGCTGGGCCTGTCGCTAGGCTGCCACAAGCTGACCGCGCTGCTGCCAGCGACGGCCTCAGTTCCAGAAACCGGCGAAACCATCCGCGTCTCGTGGGATGCGGGCCGCGCCCATGTCATGGGACCAGAGGCATGAACTCGGCCGCGATTTTTCCGGCGCGGTCCGGTCTGGTGGCCCGTGCCGTCGACTGGATGATCCGTCATCCGGCGATGTTCACCTTTCTGATGGTGCTGCCGATCTCGCTTTGGCTCGGCATCGTCTATATCGGCTCGCTGATCGCGCTGCTGATGCAAAGCTTCTTTTCCATTGATGAATTCTCGGGCGTGATCGTCAAGGAATTTACCCTTGGCACCTATGCCGAACTGCTGCGTCCAGCGAATTTCGACATTATCCTGCGCACGATCCTGATGGCGGCACTGGTCACGCTGGCCTCGGCTGTCATCGCGTTTCCGATTGCCTATTACGCCGCCCGCTACGCCAAGGGGAAATGGAAGGCGCTGTTCTATATCGGAATCATGCTGCCCTTGTGGTCCAGCTATCTGGTCAAGGTCTATGCATGGAAGCTGGTGCTGGCCAAGGAAGGCATCCTGACCTGGATCTTCGAAAAGCTGCACCTGTCATGGTTGCTGGACGGCATTCTGTCCCTGCCAGTGATCGGTGGCAACTCACTGTCGGTCAGCTATCTCGGGACGTTCATCGTTTTCATCTATATCTGGCTGCCCTACATGATCATTCCGGTTCAGGCCGCGCTAGAGCGTGTTCCGGGCGCGATGCTGGAGGCCGCCTCAGACCTTGGCGCGACCCCACGGCAAAGCTTCCGCATGGTCCTGTTCCCGCTGGCGCTACCGGGGATCATCGCCGGTTCGATCTTTACCTTCTCGCTGACGCTGGGCGACTACATCATCCCGCAGATCATCGGCTCGGGGCGGTTGTTCATCGGTCAAGCCGTCTATGTCCAGCAGGGCACGGCAGGGAATATCCCGCTGGCCGCAGCCTTTACCGTCGTCCCCATCGTCATCATGGGCGTCTACCTGTGGGGCGCACGCAAAATGGGGGCCTTCGATGCACTCTGAGAAACGCGCCCCACTGGCGCTGAAACTTGCGGCCGCCGGAGGCTTGGTCTTTCTGCTGGCCCCCATCGCGCTGATCTTCGTCTATGCCTTCACGACCGAGGAAAAAAGCTTCCGCTGGCCACCGCCGGGACTGACGACCAAATGGCTGGGCGTCACGCTGGGCCGCGCCGACGTCTGGGAGGCGCTTGGCCTTTCGCTGAAAGTCGCCGCGATCTCGACCTCGATCGCGCTGGTCCTTGGCACGATGACGGCAGCGGCGGTCGCCCGTTCGCGCTTCTTCGGACGCGAGACGATCTCGCTGCTGGTCATCCTGCCGATTGCCCTGCCGGGGATCATCACCGGCATCTCGCTGCGCTCGGCTTTCTCGCTGCTGGAGATCCCGTTCAGCACATGGACCATCGTTCTGGGTCACGCGACCTTCTGCATCGTGGTGGTCTATAACAACGCGGTGGCACGCTTCCGACGCACCTCGGGCGCACTGATCGACGCGGCGATGGATCTGGGCGCGGACGGCTTGCAAACCTTCCGGCTGGTGATCCTGCCGAATATCGGAACTGCGCTTCTGGCAGGCGGGATGCTGGCCTTCGCGCTGTCCTTCGACGAGGTCATCGTCACCACCTTCACCGCAGGGAACCAATCCACCCTGCCGATCTGGATGCTGGAGGAACTGATCCGTCCCCGCCAGCGTCCCGTCACCAATGTAGTCGCCATGGCCGTTGTTCTGGTCACCGTGATCCCGATCCTTGCCGCCTACTGGCTGACCAAGGAAGGCGAGCACACCGATGGCGCTGAAAAATAAGATCTATACGGAGTACCCCATGCAAACCCAAATGCTGATCGGCGGCGCACTGGTCTCGGGCACCGAGACCGAGGAGCCGATCTTGAACCCGCGCACCGGCGAGATCATCCTGACCCTGCCCGAGGCATCCATCGCGCAGGTCGAAACCGCCGTCGCCGCCGCGCAAAAGGCGTTCGAAACGTGGTCGCGCACGACTCCGGCGCAGCGATCCGGCTACCTGCTGAAGATCGCCGACCGGATCGAGGCCAAGGCCGCCGAGTTCGCCTCGCTCGAGGCGCTGAACTGCGGCAAGCCGGGACATCTGGCACTGGCCGATGAATTGCCCGCAATCATCGACTGCTACCGCTTCTTTGCCGGTGCCGTCCGCAACATGTCGGGTCCGGTCGCAGGCGAATACCTTGCCGGACATACCTCGATGATCCGTCGCGATCCCATCGGGGTCGTGGCATCCATCGCGCCGTGGAACTATCCGCTGATGATGATGGCGTGGAAGATTGCGCCGGCCATCGCTGCGGGCAATACCGTGGTGTTCAAGCCGTCCGAGCAGACCCCGCTGACCGCCCTGAAAATGGCCGAGATCTTTGCCGAGATCCTGCCCGAAGGCGTCGTCAATATCGTGCTGGGCCGTGGCGACACGGTGGGTGCTGCGCTGATCGACCATCCGGCCATCGCCATGATCTCGATCACCGGCGACATTGCCACCGGCCGCAAGATCATGGAGGCCGCGACCAAGACCATCAAGCGCACCCATCTGGAACTGGGCGGAAAGGCTCCGGTCATCCTGCTGGACGATGCCGATATCGAGGCCGCAATCGCTGGTCTGCGCGCATTCGGCTATTACAATGCTGGTCAGGATTGCACGGCGGCGTGCCGCATCTATGCACATGCCTCGGTCTATGACCGTTTCGTGGCCGATTTCTCGGCAGCGGTTTCGACCATCTCTTATGGCAACAGCGATGACAGCCTGAACGAAATGGGGCCGCTCATCTCGCCGCGCCAACGCGACCGCGTGGCAAGCTTCGTGGCCCGCGCCCGCGAGGCCAACCATATCGAGATCACCGCTGGCGGTGAAATCCCTGACGGCCCCGGCTTCTTCTACAAGCCGACCGTCATCGCAGGCGCGCAGCAGACCGACGAGATCGTCCAGCGCGAAGTCTTTGGTCCGGTGGTTTCGGTCACGCGCTTCGACGAAACCGAAACGGCGGTCAAATGGGCCAATGACTCGAATTACGGTCTTGCCTCGTCTATCTGGACCAAGGACGTCTCCAAGGGCCTCGCCCTGTCATCGCGCCTGCAATACGGCTGCACTTGGGTAAACACCCATTTCATGCTGACCAACGAAATGCCGCATGGCGGGATGAAACACTCGGGCTATGGCAAGGACATGTCGGTCTACGCGCTCGAGGACTATTCCATCGTCCGCCACGTAATGATCGCCCATTAATTCGAAACGGGCGCGGCGTTGATGCCGCGCCCGTTTTATTTCGTCAGGGCCAAGGATAATCCGCGATCTGCGTGCCCTCGGACATCAGTTTCTTCGCCACATCCCGACGCATGACGACGACATCCGCCACCGGAACCGCACGGCGGCGGGTCACCTCGTCGGGCGTGAAGGGCGCCGCCTCTCCGGGCGACCAGCGGTCCAGAATGTAATTCATCACCGACGCAATTCCGGCATCATCCAGCGAGGCCGAAATCACCCCCGGCACATGCATCATATAGGTCCGACCCATATCGTCGGCTGCGATCTTGCCGACCGAACCGGGGAAGGTCGGAATGCCGCCTTCGACTGAGCCCAGCCCCTCCATGCCATGACAGCCGGCGCAGCGCAGGATGTAGTCGCGATGCGCCTGCCCCTCGGCGGCCAAAGCGGGACCGGCAAATGCCAGCCCCGCCAAGCCGATCATCAGTGATCGAACTCGTCTCACCCCTTGGGTCTCATCGCGAGAAGATCGTGCGCTGCGGGCGGCGCAGCGAAGGTCTTGGCGATCAGGTCGGGTGTAACCTTGGGCAATGCCTCGTCAGGCGCATCGCGACCGGCTTCGTGCAAGACCCAGTTCGCGACAGTGGCGGCCTCTTGCTCGGACAGGGCGGTCTGTGCGGGCATGATCAGCCCGACATACATCTCGCCGTCAACCGTGATCTTTCCGGTCAACCCCGAGGCCAACACACCCGCCAGATAATCCGGAGCCTTGTCGCCAAGTGCATCCCAGAACGCGGGCCGGTTCAGCGGCGGGGCAAGGCCCGGATTACCAGTGCCGCCATCATTGTGGCAGGCCGCGCAATTGTCGGCGAAAAGCTGGGCACCATCGGCATCCTGCCCAAGCGCCGGAGCGACCGAGGTCGCCACCAGCAACAGGGCCGAGATCGCCGCAAGGCGTGATCTGGCAATCGTCATTATTCAGCCATCCCGACAACGACCGAAACGGTGCAGTGATAGCCCTTGTCGGTATTCGCCATGCACCAGTTGATGTCGTTATAAAGGCCCATGCGATAGCCCGGACGCTCGCCCTTCGAGGTGTAGCAGAACGTCGCCGAGTTGACCTGCGGCTTGCCGCAGCAGTCATTATAGGACACCAGATAGTCCTTGTTGTCGTCCGGATTGGTGCAGGTGCCAACCCACGACACCGACGACGCCGATGAACCGGGGGGGCACGAGGTCAGCGAACCGCCCGATGTCGAGCACAGGTTGCCATCCAGCGCGCAATGTTTCCAGTAGCTGCAATCATCCTCGGGCAAGGGGGTGGCTGCATTCGCGCGTCGGTCGAATGGCAGGATCGGAGTCGCGGCGGCGGCCCCCAGCAGCGCCACGCCGGCCTTGGCCAGGAAGCTGCGACGGCCCTTCGTGCGCGCCGCGCTGCGGATCTGGCCTTCGGCGGCCTTGTCGATGGATTTGAACAGATTGTCGATAAAACGGGGCATCTTGGGCTCCTTGAAGAATTCGTATCAGGCGACAGCTGACAGGCCCGCCGAGGCCTGTAGCGACGGCACGCCGGTTTCCGATGCGGTGAACAGGCTTTCCAACTGCTCGCGCGAGTTCACCAACCCCTTGGCGCGCACGGTGCCGTCGGGGCCGATCAACACGGCAAAGGGTAATTTCGCGACCTTGAAGGTCATGCCCAGCTCAGAGGACAGCACATAGGGGAAACCTTGCAGTTTCTGGTCCTCGATCAGGCGGCGGTGCAGCGCCTCGCGCCCGTCGGATGCAAGGATCACGTCAAGCCAAGGCTTTTCGTCATCGCGGATCGAAGCCAGCGCGGGCAGCAATGCCTTGCAGATCGGGCAGGTCGTGGACAGGAAGAACACAAGCTGCGATTTTCCCGCGGCATTTCCCAGCACGAAGCCAGAACCGTTCAGGTTCGGCAAAGCCAGTTCCGGCACCTTGCTGCCCAGTTCCGGTCCGCTGCCCGAGATCATCGCGCCAACGGGCGAAACGCGCTCGAACAGGATGCCGATCTGGCGGGCCAGAACATAGGTCAGGGCCAGTTGCACCAGCACGACGACCCATAATGCGATCAGGGCGAAGGTCATAATTTCCATGTCTGCTTTTCCTTTTCAGCTTGCCCGCCGGATGTTCGGCAGATGCGAGGCCAGTTTTTCGGCGACGCTCTGCAGTCCGGCAAAGGTCAGTCCGGCTGCGATCCCTGTCAGGACCGCAACAGGACCAAGCCCACCCGAAGGCATCGTGGCGATGCCAAGCGCCAATGCGGTCAAGACCGCATTGCGCGCCAGCGTCACCCCCGAGATCCGCTGCGGCGCGCCTCCGCAACCGCAGTCGATCTCTGTCTGGCCCCGCGACAACGCCACGGCCATCAGCAGGCCGTAACCCGCGAACAGCCCCGCCGCCATCAGGCCCGCCGCCGCGTGCAGCGGGGGAACCAGCAATGCCAGAACAATTGCCGCCTCGGTCACGGTCAGCGTCCGGACAATGGCCGGAGTCCAGCCATCGGGCACCAGCCCGTATCCTTGGGCGAAACCGACCGTTTCTAGGAAAGCCTGGCTTTTGTGCCAGACCGACCGGATCAGGATCAGCGCGACAAAGGTCGTCAGGGCCACCGCCGTGATTGGGGCAAGCTGATGCATCATCAGAAATCCGTGGCGATCAGCGCAGGGAACTTGGACAGCCCCTCGAATTCACCCGCCTTGGTCAAAGTGACCTCACCATCGGCTTCGGTATATTCATAGCGGGTGAAGTTGCCTTCTTCCGACGCGGCGAACAGCACCGGAACATCGCCTTTGCTGGCCGTCAGGGTGTTTTCGTGATGCGCCTCGGAACGGCCGACCAGTTTCTTGCTGGCAAGATCGTAGGTCCAGATTTCGCGCGCCGGATCTTTGTGCGAGCCCTCTTTCGCGCCCGAATGCATAAGGACGAACAGCTTGCCGGTCGGAGCGTTATAGGCAATCGCCTCGGAGCCACCCGGAGCCCATTTGCCCAGAACACCGTCGGTCATGTTCAGCGTCTCGGTCAGGACCGGAGCATCGCCGCTGTCGTCAACGAAATACAGGCTGCCCTTGAACGACAAATAGATCAGCTTGCCATCGACCCGCACCGGATTTGCAAACAGCGCATCGGCATCGGGATCAAAGATCTTTTCGGATTTCGCCGGCTTGCCGAAGGTGCCATCGGCCGCCCAAGTGTAGCTTGCCAGAGTGCCATCGCCACAGATCGTGGTGAATTTCATTCCCGTAGCGGGGATGGCGGTCCAGCAACCGGGCGTCGGGATTTCAGCGATGGCCTTTTCGGCCTTCAGGTCGATGACCGAAATCGAGGTCGCGGGCGTCGCATTCTGCGCCAGCAGGTAGGACTCATCGTCGCTTAGGGCGAACAGGGCCGGCTGGGTTTCGACATGGGCCAGTTTGGTCGGAATCTCGAACTCGCGCTTGCGCGACAGAGTCGCCACATCCCACTCATGCAGCACCGCCGTGACCGGACCATAGGTAAAGCGCTGCATATAGATCGAGCCGGTGTAAAGCGACTTGCCATCCTTGCTCAGCACCATCTGCGCGGTGGTGCCCGCGCCCATATTGCCCTTCATTTTCAGATCACCATCGGCGCCAAGAACGTCAATCGTGCTGGCACCGTTCCAGGATTGGTCCATCACCAGGACATTGGGGCCCTCGGCAATCCTTTCCTCGACCTTCAGGGTCTCGGGCGTAAAGGTTTCTTGCGCAACTGCGGGCAGGGCAAGGCTTGCCAGAAAGATTGGCAGGACCGTGCTGGATTTCATTTTGAAAACTCCTGGGATTAACTGTCGTCGATCCAAATCAGCCAATTCCGGGATTTGCACGAGGGACCGATATCAACCGTTACGCGCAATCTCAAAATGCATGCAAAATCGCTGCACTGCGCAAACTAAAGGCAAAAACAATCGATTAAAGGTCATATCTCAGCACGCATCGCCCCGTGCCAAGACTGACAAAGCCCCACCTAGAAGCAGCACATAGGGCGTCAGGGACGCAACTCAAGCAGTCCCGCCCTGACACCCGCAATCTGTTGAGGGCAGGCTAAGCCGTCGCTTCCCGAACCTCGGTCATGCCTGCGGAACTGACGGCTTTGCGGTCGAAACTCAGCGTCATGTGGCAACCCGCGTCACGCGCCGCCAGAGCGATCATGTGATCCGAGAACCCTGCCCCGCCCTTGCGATACCGCTCGTTTGCCAACCCTACCCGGTCAGGCGTTTCAACCACCAGTTCGCGACTGGCAAGCAATCCGTCTATCGCCTCGCAGATATCGTAGCGCGGCAGGCCGTAGGCACGTTCGAGGACCCAGACCAGTTCGATCATGACCTCGCGCGAAAGATAGCCGGGGACATCCGGCGTCAAGGTCGCGAATACCGCCTTGGCCATCTCTCCTTGGCGCTGATGGTCTTGCGTTAGGTAGCGGACCAGCACATTCGTGTCGATGCCGATCATGCCTTCGCGGCACCCTCGGCAATCGCGCGGTCCATATCGTCGATCGAAACCGGACGTTGCCCCTTGCGTTGCAGAAGTCCGGCAAGCTCGGCAACCGGTCTGGTCCGCATCAACCGCACCTGTCCGTCATCCAGAATGACATAGCGCAGGCGGTCGCCCGGCTCCAGATCCAGCGCCTGCCGGACAATCTTGGGCAAGGTCGTCTGACCTTTGATCGTGATGGTCGATTCAGACATGACAATGCAATCCTGCTTTTCTCATTGCAATTTAAGCCCGCCCCTTACTTCTTGCAAGAACTCATCCACCCGCGTGGTTCAACCGAAAACGCCGCTTGACTATTGAAAGCAATCAAGCAGGCTCACGCAAAACAACGCCCAATCCATCCAGAAACGGAACCCACATGGCGGACCTGACAGTTTTCATCGGCTGGGACTCTCGTGAAGACATAGCCTACCAAGTGGCGAAGCGATCGTTGCTGGAACACGCTTCGATCGAAGTCGATGTCCAGCCCATCAAGCTGACGGAACTGGTCGACAAGGGCGTTTATACCCGCGCCGTGGACCCGTTGGCCTCGACCGAATTCACCTATTCCCGTTTCTTCACGCCTTGGCTGGCAGGCTATCAGGGCTGGGCGCTGTTCTGCGATTGCGACTTCCTGTTCTTCGGCGATGTAGCCAAACTGCTGGCATATTGCGATGACAGCAAAGCGGTCTGCTGCGTTCACCATGACTACACACCGAAAGCCGGTGTCAAAATGGACGGCAAGATCCAGACCAACTACCCGCGAAAAAACTGGTCGTCATTCATGCTGTTCAACTGCGCGCACCCGTCGACCCGCAGCCTGACGCCCGATGTCATCAATGCCGAAAGCGGAGCCTATCTGCACCGTTTGCAATGGGCGCAAGATAGCGAAATCGGCGAAATCCCCGAGACGTGGAACTGGCTCGAGGGCTGGAGCGAGAAACCGGAGAACGGCACTCCGGACGCGGTCCACTACACCAATGGCGGACCTTGGTTCAAAGATTGGCAGAATGTCGAATACGCGGATATCTGGATCAGAAATGCGCTGTCAATCGACCCCAAATTCAAGCCGATCTAGGCTAACCCCCTGTCCACAGCGGCAATCCGGTCGCCTCGGCAACCGGATGATCTGCGGTAAAGACCGGATAGCCCCGTGCCGCAAACAACTGCATCGCCTCAAGATCCGGTCCGGTATGCAGGCGCGCCAGCCCTATCGCATTGTAGCCGTGCCCCGAGGATAAAGGGTTGATTCCGGTCAGGATCACTTTTTCAGCGCCGCTGACCAAAGAAAGCGCCGCTGCCACGATGCCGTTTGACCATTTGGTGTCAGCTTCCAATTCGAGGTTAAGCTTGCCGGTCGCCTTGTGCATCAGAGCGACCCTCTCATATCGGCTCATCAGGCGAAGCTGGTCATAGCGATAGTCGAAGCTGATCAGGCCATGCTTGAGCCGGTCCAGATCATGCCGCCAATGCAACATATAGAGCAGCCCCGTGCTTTGGCCTCGCAAGACCCGCCTGACCTCAAGCGCGTTCGGGTTCTGGCCTTCGATCTGGTTGAACTGCATCAGTGTCACATCGGGCGTCTCGATCAGCCAATTCCGCGCGGCGATCTGCGAGGCATTGATCGTAATCACACGAAACCCCGCATCCCATTCTGCCGGTCGGGTCGAGAACGGTGCCGAACCAACGACGACCGCAGTCCTGCCCTGCAAGACCGGACCCAGATCGGGTATCCGGGGCGCTGTCAGCCGGTATTTCGCTAACCGATAAAGATAGCGTCTGGCACGCGCCAAGTCTTCCAATCGAGCCGCAACTGATACCATTTGGTTTACCCGAGAAGTTGTGCCTATTCTAACGAAAGGAATTGGTTAAGGCAGCAAGGCAATGGATATCGCCGGACCGGAGGCAGATTTTGCAATCGTCACCTGCGCCGACCACAAGATGCTTCCCGCAGCCTGCTGTTCGTTGCTTTCCGCCCATGCCAACCTAACTTGCCCGGCACGATTTGTCCTTGTCGCGCTGGACCTGACCAAAGACGATTCCGACGCTGTGGCCAAGTTCGGACAAAAGCACGGAATTGGCATTGAACTGCATCCCTTTGCAAGCGACCAGCTTCCCGACATGACAAGCGGACGCTGGCCCAAAGCGGTTCTGGCCCGCCTGTTCTTGGACCACGTTATCTTTGATAAAATCAACAGGTTACTTTATCTGGATGCCGATACCTTGGTGGCCCGTTCGGTCGAGCCGCTTCGCAGCATTGACCTTCGGGGACGTTATGTGGCTGCGGTCGATGATTTCATCATGGCATTCCCCAAAAAACTTCAGTCGCGACGGGACGCAATCGGCCTGCGCTCGGGCAGCAGCTATTTCAACTCTGGCGTGATGCTTTTCGATTGGCCGGCAAGTCTGGCAGCTTCGGTCCTGCAGACGGCAAGGGACAACATCGCGGATCGGTCGGAGAATTATCACGCAACCGATCAGGATGCGCTGAACGCGGCACTCGAGGGTAAGTGGCTTCGACTTGATCCGACGTGGAACGTGCAGACCGGATTTCTTCCCAGCATTCAGACACCCGCGATCCTGCATTTCACGGGGCGTAGAAAACCATGGCAGGCCGGAGCGTCTTGGCAACATCGGTCCTATTCGAAAATCTACCGCGATTATCTGGAAGGAACCCGTTGGGAAAGCACCTGCCGCAAACCGGGTTTGGGCCGCAATATGGCCAACCTTGCGCTTTACCTAGGCAAGCGGCTGGAAAATCTCAGAAAGTCCCGTTCCCTGAGACAATACCTCGAGGAATGTCGAAAATATGCCCGGAGCGACAAGCTTGACTGAAAACCCGGCTAACACGGTCCCTCCGACCGCCGATGCAAGTTCGGATGAATGGCGCAGGCTTTTTGCGGGATATTCGAACATCGTCCTTGTCGCGAATAGCGACGATGTCGACCTTGCCGGATTGGAAAGAACCTACCCAGACGATACGTTATTCATATTTTTCAATAAGGTATATAAGGTCCTCGACACGCAATTCCGGCGTCCGGCGCTACTGGTCAGCCGCAGCGGCATGATGGGGGCCAATATCGTTCATCGCCGCGAAGTCCCCGAAGTTCTGAAATATTTCGATCGGGAAAACTTCCTTGGCGTCCTGAATATCATCATCGGCAACGGAGAGCGCTTCAGCCCTGCCGAGGCATTTCTGGGCGTACCGGTCAGGCATCTGGATCTGGAAGCGACAATCGCACCATTCTATCCCCAAAAAAAATTCCCCACGACCGGCTTCGCTTTATGTGTCTGGCTGACCAAGCTTGGCCATGACGGCAAGATCATCCTTGCGGGTTTTTCCTCGAAACGTAGCGAGCGCTGGAAGGTCTTCGACGTGCATGACTGGACTTATGAACAGGTCCTGCTGCGCCTGCTGGCACGGAATGGCGATATCGAGATCCTCGAGTTGCCCTCTGAAAATCCCTTTGCCGACATCCCCAAACATTTTCCCCAGTTCACGCCATTCGATGTGGCCGTGACGGCGAATGAGGTCCTATCGGACCGACTGTCAAATCTTGGCACGATCACCGATCGATTGATGTCCGTGACGAAAGTGCTGCGCTATCTGGATAGCTCGTTTCGCAATCTGAGACCCAAGACACGCAAGCAGAAATTTCTGGCAGAACAGCAGAAGTCGCGGGAATAGCTTACAGAAAACATCCGGCAATCGGCTGCGCCAAATCCTCGAACCGGCCGAGTCGGCTGCATTCCCTTAAACGACCATGCGCTGATAAAAATCAGCCTCATTCACAGGCAAACCACCACCCAAAAACGCCATAATTATTCTTATAATCTTCAATTTATACCGAAAAACTAGAATTATGGAATAATTCGGCCTCCCATCTTCCGAGGTCAAATTTCCCGTGCTACGGTTAACCGGTACAGGAAGCATTTTCGTCAGCTCGCCCAATTGCCATGCAAAGGGGAATATGTTGCCCGACGCTCGCTACGATACCCAGGACACTTCCGTCACATCGGGCCAACGCATCCGCGAATTGGCGGTTTTTATCCTGCTGGCCTTTGCGATATGGCCAATCCTTTCGGTCGCCTTTGTCGGCGCATACGGTTTCATCATCTGGATCTACCAGATCTTCACCGGCCCGCCCGGACCGCCCATGCATGGGCACTGACCCGATATGCCAGCAACCGCCAGCATATCCCGCCGCAATCTACTGAAAGGCCGAACAGTCGCGCCGCCGTTCCAGCCGCGACCACCCGGCGTTACGCTGGCCTCGGTCGCGTCCTGCACCGGATGCGGCGATTGCGTGACCGCCTGCCCCCAGCAGATTCTGCAGCTTCGGGACAGCAAGGTCGCTCTGCTGCCCGCATCCGGCGAATGCACCTTTTGCGGTGAATGTGCCGCCGCCTGCCCCGAGCCGGTCTTTACCGAAATTCGTGTGATGGCCCATGTCGCAACGATCAGCGACGACTGCTTGGCGATGGCCGGAATCACCTGCATGAGTTGCCGCGACGCCTGTCCGGAAGTCGCGATCACGATGCGCCCGCGCGTCGGCGGGCCATTCCTACCGGTTCTTGATCGCTCGACATGTACCGGATGCGGAGCATGCATCGCGCCATGCCCCAGCGATGCAATCGGCTTCATCGAAAGGGAATACGCCGATGAAGGATGAAGTCTGGCATGTCTCGTCGGCGGTGATCAGCGTCATGCCCGGCGCAATGGATGCCGTCGCGAAACAGATCGCCTCGTACGAGAATGTGGAAATTCACGCCCGTGACGAACGACGGCTGGTCGTCACGATCGAAGGCCGCAGCAGCGGCATGCTTGGAGAAACACTGACTAGGATCAACCTGATTGACGGGGTTCTTGGGGCCAACATGGTCTTCGAACACGCAGAGAAGGCGGGGTAGCGCAGATGACTGTCGACCAGACCAGACGTAACCTATTGAAGGCACATGCTGCGGCCCTTGCGGCCTCGGCGGCAGGCATTCCGGCGTCCGTCCTTGCCCAGCCCGTCCCGGGCGGCGTCGAGGCATTGCAGATCAAATGGTCCAAGGCCCCTTGCCGCTTTTGCGGGACGGGTTGCGGGGTCATGGTCGGCGTCAAGGATGGCAAGGTCGTCGCCACCCATGGCGACATGCAGGCCGAGGTCAACCGCGGCCTGAACTGCGTCAAGGGCTATTTCCTGTCCAAGATCATGTATGGCGAGGACCGCCTGACCACGCCCTTGATGCGCAAGACCGATGGCAAGTTCGACAAGGAAGGCGAGTTCGAGCCGGTCAGCTGGGACGAGGCTTTCGATGTCATGGCCGCCAAGGTCAAGGAAGTACTGAAAGCAAAAGGCCCTGAAGGTGTCGGCATGTTCGGTTCAGGGCAATGGACCGTGCTGGAAGGCTATGCCGCGACCAAGCTGATGCGGGTCGGCCTGCGCTCGAACAACCTTGATCCCAACGCGCGGCACTGCATGGCCTCGGCGGCGGTCGCCTTCATGCGGACCTTCGGCATCGACGAGCCGATGGGTTGCTATGACGATTTCGAACATGCCGAGGCCTTTGTGCTTTGGGGCTCGAACATGGCCGAAATGCACCCGATCCTCTGGACCCGTTTGGCCGACCGCCGTCTGGGCACGCCGGGGGTGAAATGCGCGGTACTCTCGACCTTCACCCATCGCTCGATGGATCTGGCCGATATCCCGATCGTGTTCAAGCCGGGGACCGACCTCGCGATCCTGAACTATATCGCGAACCACATTATCGAATCCGGTTCGGTCAACGAGGAATTCGTCGCTAAATACACCAAATTCGTGAAGGGCACGACCGATATCGGCTATGGCCTACGGCCCGACAACCCGCTCGAGGTCAATGCCAAGGGCGTGGCCGATGCAGCCAAGATGGACCCCTCGGATTTCGAGGCCTACAAGGCGCATGTCTCGACCTATACGCTGGACTATGTCAGCGAACTGTCGGGTGTCGAGCCGGGCTTCCTGAAGGAATTGGCCGAGCTTTACGCCGATCCGAACCGCAAGGTCATGTCACTTTGGACGATGGGCTTCAACCAGCACGTCCGCGGCGTCTGGGCCAACCAGTTGGTCTACAACATCCATCTGCTGACCGGCAAAATCTCGGAGCCGGGCAACTCGCCCTTCTCGCTGACCGGCCAGCCCTCGGCCTGCGGCACCGCGCGCGAGGTTGGAACCTTCGCGCACCGTCTGCCCGCCGACATGGTGGTGACCAATCCCGAGCATGTAAAACATGCCGAGGAACTCTGGAAAGTCCCGCATGGCCTTTTGAACACCAAACCGGGTTTCCATGCCGTCCAGCAAGACCGGATGCTCAAGGACGGGGTACTGAATTTCTACTGGATCATGGTGAACAACAACCTGCAGGCCAGTGCGAACAGCTCGAACGAGGCCTATCCCGGATATCGCAACCCCGACAACCTGATCGTCTGTTCGGATGCCTATCCGACGGTCACGGCCATGGCCGCCGACATCATCCTGCCCGCCGCGATGTGGGTCGAGAAAGAGGGCGTCTATGGCAATGCCGAACGCCGCACCCATGCATGGCACCAGCTGGTCGACGCACCCGGCGACGCGAAATCCGACCTGTGGCAGTTGGTCGAATTCTCGAAACGCTTCACCACGGATGAGGTCTGGCCCGCTGAATTGCTGGCCGCAAACCCCGAATACAAGGGCAAGACCATCTTCGAAGTGGCCTTTGCCAATGGTCAGGTCGACAAGTTCCCGATCTCGGAAATCCGCGAGGATTACAACAACCCCGAGGCACAGGATTTTGGCTTCTACATCCAGAAGGGCCTGTTCGAGGAATATGCCAGCTTCGGGCGCGGCCATGGCCATGACCTTGCGCCCTATGACATGTACCAGTCCGACGACATTCGCGGGCTACGCTGGCCGGTCGTGGACGGCAAGGAGACGCGCTGGCGCTTCCGCGAGGGGCTGGACCCCTATGTCGAAAAAGGCCGCGGCATGCAGTTCTACGGCTATCCAGACGGCAAGGCGCTGATCATCGGCGTCCCCTACGAGCCGCCAGCCGAAAGTCCGGACGACGAGTTCAACTTCTGGCTGGTCACGGGCCGCGTGCTGGAACATTGGCATTCCGGCTCGATGACCATGCGCGTGCCCGAACTTTACAAGGCCTTCCCCGGAGCCAAGGTCTTTATGAACGCGGTCGATGCACGCGAGCGGGGTTTCAATCAGGGAGCCGAGGTCCGGGTGATCTCGCGGCGCGGCGAAATCCGGTCGCGGGTGGAAATCCGAGGCCGCAACCGCATGCCCAAGGGCGTGATCTTTGTCCCCTGGTTCGACGCCAGCCAGCTGATCAACAAGGTGACGCTGGATGCGACCGATCCGATTTCCAAGCAGACCGACTTCAAGAAATGTGCCGTCAAGATTGAGGCCGTGTGATGAAACCGCTTCGGATCGTTTTGATGATTGCCTTTACCTGCGCCGCCAGCCTGACCTTGGCGCAGGCCATCCCGCAGGACCCGCCCGAACTGACCGGCCCCACCCCCCAGCCGATGGAGCCGATCCCTGCCGCACCGCTGGAACGCTATGTCACCGACGATGTCCGCCAGATGCGAGCCTATCCCGAGCAACCGCCGATCATTCCGCATTCGATCGAAGGCTATCAGTTGTCGGTCAACGCCAACCGCTGCCTTAGCTGCCACAAGCGCGAGAACTCGCTGGGCACCGGCGCACCGATGATCTCGATCACGCATTATATGACCCGCGACGCGCAGATGCTGGCCGATGTCTCTCCTCGCCGGTATTTCTGCACGCAATGCCATGTGCCACAGGCCGATACCGAACAGTTGGTGAAGAACACCTTCACAGACATGGCGGATATGGGTGCGGAAACAGCAGGGGAGCAGTGACATGCTGCGATGGATCCTCGCGCCGTTCAAATGGTTCTGGCGTGTGCTGTGGACTCCGGCTGGTACGCTTGGGCTGGGGTTTCTGACGCTCGGCGGCTTTGTCGGTGGCGTGCTGTTCTGGGGCGCCTTCAACACCGCGCTGGAAAAGACCAATACCGAGGCATTCTGCACGTCCTGCCACGAGATGCGCGACAACGTCTACGAAGAACTCTCGCGGACAGTCCACTTCTCGAACCGCTCGGGGGTTCGGGCGTCCTGTCCGGACTGCCATGTGCCGCATGAATGGTCCCACAAGATCGCACGCAAGATGCAGGCATCGAAAGAGGTCTGGGGCAAGATCTTCGGCACGATCAACACGCGGCAGAAGTTTCTGGAGAAACGCATCGAACTGGCACAGCACGAATGGGCGCGCCTGAAGGCGAATGACAGTCTTGAATGCCGCAATTGCCACACGGCGGTGGCGATGGACCTGTCGAAGCAGGCCCCGCGCGCGGCCTCGATCCACAGCCAGTACATGCTGACCGGCCAGCGGACCTGTATCGACTGCCACAAGGGCATCGCGCATGAACTGCCCGATATGAGCGGCGTCAAACCGGGTTGGATCGGGCCGCCCGAGCTACAGGGCACTCCCCAGACCGAAGGCGCCCATGAACAAATCCAAGGATATCTCGACCAGAAGGCCCATGAGGGCTAGGCGCGTAGTCTATCAGCCGTGATCGTTCGGCGCGGGCCGGACAAGGCGGGCTGTTCTATCGCTCGCGCCCGCGGCCTGATCGACCATCACCACGACCGAAAGACCGGGCTCAAGAAGTTCGGACATGTCCTGACCCGGATCGATATCGATGCGGACTGGTAGGCGCTGCGCCACTTTGGTGAAGTTGCCGGTCGCGTTCGATGCCGAAAGCAGGCTGAACTCGGAGGCTGTCGCTGGCGAGAACGAGGCGACCGTACCGGTAAACTCGCGCCCCTGCATCGCGTCGACCGTGAAGCGCGCTTGGTCGCCTACGTGGATGCCATGCAGTTGCGTTTCCTTGAAGTTTGCGATTACCCAGACCTCGGGAGAGACAACGCTGACCAGTGACGTCCCTGCCCCGACATATTGCCCCAGCCGCACGCTGACCTGACCAAGCCGCCCATCGGCAGGCGCGCGGATTTCGGTATTGGCCAGATCGATGCTGGCCAGCTCCACTGCCGCCTCGGCCGAGGCGATATCGGCATTGCTGGCAGCTATGCCGACGCGCGCGCCGTTCAGATCCTCTCGGGCGACGGCAATGGCGCTTTCGGCCTGCACTTCCAACGCCTCGGCACGGCGCAATGCGAGTTGGCTTTCGTCTGCCGAACTTTGCGCCGCGACTCCGCGCTCGCGCAGTTTGCTGGTCCGGTCCCAGTCCTGCTGCGCCGTATCGCGGACGGCTTCGGCCGAATGCTGCGCGGCCTCGGCCGATTGCAGCCTTGCTTCCGCCGAATGAACGCCCTGCTCTTTGATTTTCAGCGCTGCCCGAGCACTTTGCAGCGCGGTCTGTGCTTGTGCCAGCTTCTGCCGATATTGCCGGTCATCGATCCGCGCGATCACCTGCCCCTTCGTGACAGTCTGGAAATCCTGCACTTCGACCGACGAGACAGAGCCCGAAAGTTGCGGCGCAAGCACGGTGACCTGTCCACGGATATAGGCATTTTCCGTCCGGGGCTGGGCGGATGCAAAGGGCGGCAGGTGCCATGCAAACAGCACTATCAGGATGCCGGCCAAACCGGCGACCAAGGCGATAATGGTCGGAACAAGATGGGATCTGGTCATTTGAGGGGCTCGGGAGAGATATCTTGAGGGGAAGATTTGGGCCAATGCGCCGCCAGCCAGTCGCGCAGGATGTGCAGAAGCAGGGCGCAAAGCGCGAATGCGGCGACAAGGAACGTCAGAAAATACGCGTCGTTAAAGGCCATGACATAGGCTTGGTTCGCGGCATCCTGCGCGATACCAGCCACCGCCTGTGCCCGCCCTAAGGCGGCATCCGGCAATTGTTGCAGCAAAGCAGCGGCCCTGAATGCAATAGCCTGCGCGGTTTGTGGATCGGTCGTCATCAGATCCTCACGCAGCATTTGCAGATGTTGCGCCTGACGCTGGTTGATGAAGGTCGTGAACAGACCTGAACCCGCTGCGCCACCGATGCTTTGCGTCGACAGGAAGACAATGACGAAAGACAGAATGTAATTCGGTCCCCGCGCCATCGCTGCTAGCAACCCGCGCATCATGGCAGGAGCCATGAACAGCGATCCGGCAAAAGCGATCATCGCCTGGCTCAACATCATCTGCTCGGGACGTGTGTCCATGGTCGATTGGCTGTCCATATACGCGCCCGCCGCGATCAGCAGCAACGCCACCAGATGGAAATGCGGCACACGATGCGGCTTCATGAACGGGATCAGGGACAGTCCACCCAGTATCCCGGCAACCGAGATCACCGCGAAGATCTCTACCAGCTGATCCTGCGTTATGCCCAGAACCTGGAACATGCGCGGCGCACCGGCACTTTGCTCGGACAGGATCAGGCGGAACAGCAGCAAAGTCACCGTCAGATGCAGCATCGAGGGGCTGAGAAGCCAGCGTATGTCTACCAAAGGTGACGCGCGGTTCAACTCGATGGCCACGGCGACGGTCAGGGCGGCGATTGACAGTGCCAGCAGCCAGCCAAGCCAGACCGTCTCGGTCCACCAATGGATCGGGCCCATCACGCAACCGATGATCAACCCGCCAAACCCGATCGAGATCAGCACCCAGCTCACCAGATCCAACGGCGCGATGACCTTGATCCGCGGCGGGGATTTCAGCGGCAGCAGATAGACGAGCGCCAGCGAGAACGCGGCAAGTCCAAGTCCCATCAGGTGCAACGCATTCCAGCCCGCATCCCCCATCAAAGCAGGCGAGATCACCCGCGCAAGGTTCGGCCCGACGGCGATCACGCTCAGGGACAAAGGCAGTCCCAAACGCAGTTTCCATGCCGGAGGCAGCGGCTCCAGCATATACAGGAATGCCAGTGTCGACAGCGGAGCCGAGGCCATTCCGGCGAAGAATTGCGCGGTGATCGCCGAGCGCAAATCGAAAATCGAGAACGACAGAAGCGCGACCGCAAGGTAGATCACGATCGCGATCTCGGCGAAACGCCGCAGGCCGTATTGCGTGCGCAGCTTGATCAGCAGCAAGGGCATGGTGGCGCGCGGGATCAGGAAGGCGGCCATCAGCCAGCTCGCCTGTGTCGTGGTGGCGCCCAGATCTCCGGCGATCTGGGGAATGTTGGTGCTGACAAAACCTTGCGCGATGCCTTGCGTCAGCCCGATCACGACCGATGCCGCAATATAGGCAAGGGCGCGCGGTAAAGGCATCGGCTCGAAGGCAGGCGCGGCAGGTTGGGGGGACTGGCTCATGCGCGGCGCAGCTTTTCGGCATTGCGGGTCATCTGCGCCAGAACACGACCGGCAGCATCAAGATCCTCCGCGGCAATGCCCTCGACCAGTGCCGCATCGACTTCGTCGCGGAAACGCAGCAACGGCTCGATCCGCGTCGTGTCGGTCAAGAACACCGCATGTTTGCGACCGTCACCGGGCAAGGGGCGGCGCTCGGCCAATCCTTGGGTCTCAAGCGCGTCGAGCAACCGTTTCAGGGTCGGAGTCTCGATCTCGAGCGCACTGGCAAGCTCGGCCTGACTTGCACCGGGGTTCCGACCGATCGTCGTAAGCAAGCGGGCGCGGGCATAGGTCAGGCCGACTTTCTTCACGCGCAACTCGAAACCCGCACGGATAGTGCGCGTCAGTGTCAGCAATTCATCAAATAGGGTTACGGGTCTGTCGGCCATGGAAACACGTTAGCTTGCTAATTATCTTGATTAGCAAGCTAACAATGCGCGGCAGAAATTCAAGCCCCCAAGCAATGGGGATATGCATCAAAAATTATTAAGGATGATCCCGAGGGCAGTCCGGTCCGAATTCGACCGCATGTTGGTGGTCAATAATCGGTGCGCCAGCGGCTGCGATAGTAGTAAGCGCCCATGCCAAGGGCATGTACAAACACCCCCGACCTCATCCGAGGCGGGGGTGAACGCATTTCGTTTCCTGACGATCTATCAGTGGTTGTGGCGCGGCGGCGTGGTGGAAATCCGTTGGAAATCCTCGGCCCCGCGAATGGTCGCGCCGTCCTCCAACTGCGTCACCGTCTCGCGATAAATCCGCTGCCACGGCGTGCGCGAGGGTGGAACAGCGGGGATGCCATCAGCCTTGCGGCGGGTGATCTCGGCCTCATCCACCAGCATGTCGCAAGTGCCCGCATTCAGGTCCAGACGGATGATATCGTCCGTCCTGATCCAAGCCAAACCGCCGCCAGCAGCACTTTCCGGCGAGGCGTTCAGGATCGAAGGGCTGTCCGCCGTCCCCGATTGCCGCCCGTCGCCCAAGGTCGGCAGGCTGGTGATACCGCGCTTGATCAGGTGATCCGGCGGCTGCATGTTCACCACCTCGGCCGAACCCGGCCAGCCCAGCGGGCCTGCGCCGCGGATGACCAGAATGGACCGCTCGTCAATGCCCAGCGAAGGATCGTTGATGCGGGCGTGGTAATCCTCGGACCCGTCAAAGACAAAGGCCTTGCCCTCGAAAATCCCCTCGCGACCCGGCTCTGACAGATAGCGGGCGCGGAAATCGGCGGAGATCACCGAGGTTTTCATGATCGCGAAATCGAACAGGTTGCCCTTGAGGACGAAGAAACCCGCGCGCTCCATCATCGGCTCGGCATAGGGCTTGATCACCTCGCGGTCGGTGGCCTCGCGGCCTTCGAGGTTCTCGGCCATGGTCGCGCCGCTGACCGTCGGGCAATCGCCGTCCAGCTTCCCGGCCTGCAGCAACTCCCACATGATCGCCGGAACGCCGCCCGCGCGGTGGAACCGCTCGCCCAGATAGGCCCCCGCAGGCTGGACGTTCGCCAGCAGCGGAATGTCATAGCCGTAAGCCTGCCAATCCTCGGGGCGCAGATCGACGCCGGCGTGCTTCGCCATCGCCATGATATGCGGCTGGGCATTGGTCGAGCCGCCAATCGCCGAGTTCACCCGGATCGCGTTCAGGAAGGCCTCGCGCGTCAAGATGTCCGAGGGGCGGATATCCTCGAGCACCAGCTCCACCGCGCGGCGACCGGTGCGGTAGGACATTTGGCCGCGCTGACGATAAGCGGCGGGGATCGCAGCGCAGCCGGTCAGCGACATTCCAAGCGCTTCGGCGATCGCGTTCATCGTCGATGCCGTGCCCATGGTGTTGCAATGGCCGACCGAGGGGGCCGAATCCAGCGCCGCCTCAAGGAACTCCTCACGCGTGATTTCGCCTGCCGCATATTTCCGGCGCGAGCGCCAGATGACGGTGCCGGAACCGACCAGCTCGCCATCATGCCAGCCGTCCAGCATCGGGCCGCCCGACAGGACGATCGCCGGAATATCCACCGTCGCCGCCGCCATCAGCGCCGAGGGCGTGGTCTTGTCGCAGCCCGTCGTCAGCACGACGCCGTCAAAGGGATAGCCGTAAAGCAGTTCGACCAGACCCATATAGGCGAGGTTGCGGTCCAGTGCCGCGGTCGGGCGCTTGCAGTTCTCGAACAGCGGATGCGAAGGAAACTCGATCGGAATCCCGCCCGCATCGCGGATGCCGTCGCGCACGCGCTTGGCCAGATCCAGATGGTGGCGGTTGCAGGGGTTCAGGTCGCTGCCCGATTGCGCAATGCCGATGATCGGCTTGCCGGAACGCAGTTCCTCGGGCGTGGTGCCGTAGTTCATGAAGCGCTCGAGGTACAGCGCGGTCATGTCGGCATGGTCGGGATTGTCGAACCAGTCCTGCGAGCGCAGGCGGCGTTTGGGTTGGTCCGAGGTCATTTGCTCTCCTCCGCAGGGATGGCTCCGTTCAGTCTTTCTAGATGCAGCAGTAGCCCGCTGTGATCCGTGTCGCCATGGCCCGAGGCGACGAATTGGGTGAAGCCCTCTCGCACCGCCTCTGTCAAGGGCAGGGTCAGATTTGCCGCTTCGGCAAGGTCCGCAACCGCGTTCAGATCCTTGAGTTGCAGCCGCGACGGCCCGCCGGGCGCGAAGTTGCGTTCCACCATCCGCGCGCCATGCAGTTCCAGAATACGGCTTTCGGCAAAACCGCCCCGGATCGCGTCGCGAAATTTCGCGCGATCCGCGCCGCCGGCCTGCACCAGCATCATCGCCTCGGCCACGGCACCGATGGTCACGGCGACGATCTGCTGGTTCGCCAGCTTGCAGACCTGCCCCGCGCCGGACGGCCCGACATGGGTCACGCGGCCAAGCGCCGCGAAGATCGGAGCAAGGCCCGCGATCACCGCGGAATCGCCGCCCGCCATCAGGGCCAGCGTCCCCGCCTCAGCCCCGACCACGCCGCCCGAAACGGGGCAATCGACATGAGCAATGCCGCGACTCGCCAAAGCCTCGGCATGCTCACGCGCCATATGCGGCGCGATAGACGAGGTGTCGATGACCACCGCACCAGAGCGCAGGTTTTCGGCCACGCCCTTGGCAAAGATCACATCCGCGACGGCGTGCCCGTCCGACAGCATGGTGAAGACCACATCCGCCCCGACCACGGCCTGAACCGGATCCATCGCGACCACCGCCCCGTCTTGGGCCAACGCCTGCGCCTTTTCCGGCGCGCGGTTCCAAACCGTCACCTCGAAACCGGCCCCAAGCAGACGGCGCACCATCGGCGCGCCCATCAGCCCGGTGCCCAGAAATGCGATCTTCACGCCGCTCACAGCTGGCCGCCCAGCTCGTCCTCGATATGGACGCGGATGATCTCGTCGAAGCTCGATTCAGCGGTGAAGCCCAGTTCGCGGGCGCGCTTGGCCTCGAAGCCCGGAGCCCAGCCTTCGCACATGCGCATGATCATCTCGTTCGGTTCGCGGCGGATCAGGTTCACGGCCTTGTCGCCCGCGATGCGGCGCAAAGCCTCGATCTGCTCGCCAACCGTGGCGCTAAGCCCCGGCATCGACAGGTTGCGGCGCGGGCCGACCAGATCAACGTCGATGGTCGCGGCATGCAGCATGAAGCCCACCGCCGAGCGTGGCGAGGTGTGCCAGTGGCGGATCGATTCCGGGACCGGCAGCACGGCCTCCTGCCCGACCAGCGGTTCACGCAGGATGTTCGAGAAGAAGCCCGAGGCCGCCGCATTCGGCTTGCCGGGACGGATGCAGACCGTGGGCAGGCGGATGCCAATGCCGTCAAAGAAACCACGGCGCGAGTAATCGGCCAGCAACAGCTCGCTCATCGCCTTTTGCGTGCCATAGCTGGTCAGCGGCGTGGTGTGGAAATCGTCGGGGATCGGGAAGGGCAGCGGCGCGCCGACCACCGCGATGCTTGATGCAAAGACCACACGCGGACGGTAGCCATCCTCAGCCTGCGCCAAACGGATCGCGTCGAACAGCGCCCGCGTGCCGTCAAGGTTGATGCGGTAGCCCTTTTCGAAATCAAGCTCGGCCTCGCCCGAGACGATAGCGGCCAGATGATAGATCACGTCGGGACGTGTAGCGATCAGCTTTTCCGCCGTTCCGGCATCGGACAGGTCGGCGGTCAGGCAGGACACCTTGCCGGTAAAGCCCGCAGGCGCTTCAGGGGCAAAGACATCGACCAGCGTCAGCGCGTCGATCGCGCGCCCGCCCAGCCCGCCCTCGGCCACCAGCCGTTGCGTCAGCTTGCGCCCCACCATGCCGGCCGCGCCAATGATCAGAATATGCATGTTGTCCTCCTCCTTCCGACTCAATCGAACCGGATTTATATGGTTGTCTGATAACCTGATCTCTGTATGATGCAAGCCGTTTTCACGCCACAGGCGACCGGGAGGGTCACGACATGGAACAAGATCTGCTAGGGACCAGCGTTGCGCTGGCCGAGCGTCTGCGCGCGACCCTTGGCGACATCGTCCTGACCGGCGCGGAAATGGCGGAATATTGCCGCGACTGGCATGGCGATGTCCAAAGCGGCGCGGTTGCGGTGCTGCGTCCGCGCGATACTGCCGAGGTCTCGGCCGGCGTCCGCGCCTGCGCCGAACTGGGTCTGGGCATAATCCCGCAAGGCGGCCGCACGGGCCTCGTGCTGGGGGGCGTCCCCGATGCGCCGGAAGATCAGGTCGTCCTGACGCTGGAGCGCATGACCCGCATCCGCCAGATCGACGCCGATGATTTCTCGGCAGTGATCGAGGCGGGCGTCGTGCTGGAGGCTTTCAAGGACGAGGCCGCGAAACAGGGCCTGTTCTTCCCGCTGGCGCTTGGCGCGCAGGGCAGCTGCCAGATCGGTGGCAATGTCTCGACCAATGCGGGCGGGGTGAACGTCCTGCGCTATGGCATGACACGCGAACTGGTGCTGGGATTGGAAGTCGTGCTGCCCGACGGCTCGGTCTTTGACGGGCTGTCGAGCCTGCGTAAGGACAATCGCGGCATCGACCTGAAGCAGCTTTTCATCGGGGCCGAGGGGACGCTGGGCATTATCACCGCCGTCTCGGTCAAGCTGCTGCCGCAGCCCGAACACGTCGCGACCGCCCTTCTGGCGCTGAACTCGCTGCCCGACGCGATCGAGCTTTACCGCCGTGCCCGCCGCCAATGCTGCGACCTGATGTCGGCCTTTGAATTCATGCCCCCCCTCGCCTTCCAACTGGCGCAGGAGGGCATCCCCGATCTTCAGCTGCCCATCGCGCCGGAGCATCCGGCCTATGCGCTGGTCGAGATTTCCGGCTCGGGCCTTGTCGATATCGACGACCTGATGGCGCGTTTCCTTGAATCTGCGATGGAGGACGGGCTGGTCGTCGATGGCGTCATCGCCCAATCGCAAGCGCAGGCCAAGAACATCTGGCTGATCCGCGAGGGCATGAACGAAGGCCAAGCCAAACGCGGCAAGCATATGCGGACCGATATCTCGGTCCCGCTCTCGCGCCTGGCCGATTTCGTGGCCGAGGCCGAGGCAGCGGTTCTGGCCGAAATGCCTGGCGCGGTTTGCGTGTCCTACGGCCATGTCGGCGACGGCAACGTCCACCTGAATGTGCTTCCCGACCTCTCGCTGGGTGAAGACAGCGTGGACGCCCAGATCCTGAAATCGAAGAAGCTGGTGAATGCGGTATTGGACCGCTTCAACGGCTCGATCAGCGCCGAACATGGCATCGGCCGCCTCAAGAAACCCGATTTTGTCGAACGTCTGCCCGAGACGCGGCGTCAGCTATTGCTGGCGATCAAGAATGCCGTCGATCCGCTCTGGACAATGAATCCCGGTTGCCAGATCGACCGGACCTGACAAAGCTCGGGGCAAAAATTGGGGGGAGAAACCATGGTTCAGGGATTCAGGCAGATCGCGCGGAACGAGCATCTGCCCGCGCGCATCGCCGCGCAATTCGCCGAGCGCATCCATCGCGGCGACATCAAGCCCGGCGACAAGCTGCCGACCGAGCACGCTCTGTCGCAGACTTTCGGCGTCAGCCGCACGGTCATCCGCGAGGCCATCGCGCAACTGCGCAACGAAGGCCTTGTCGAAACCCGTCAGGGCATCGGGGCTTTCGTCATCGAACGTCAGGCCCGCCATATCCGGTTGGGCGATGGTGGGCAGATGGACAAGCACGCCTTCACCGATCTTTACCAATTGCGCGTGCCGCTGGAGATCGAAGCGGCAGGCCTAGCTGCATTGCATCGCTCGGACGAGCAAATGCAGATGCTTGACGCGGCGCTGGCCAAGATGAATTCCTCGATCGACTGGAACACCGAAGGGGTCGCGGCGGATCTGGAATTCCACCGCATCATCGCACTGGCGACCGGCAATCACTACTTCGACCAATTCATCAGCGCCGTCGCCGACCGCGTCGGCCATGCCATCGTGACCGCCCGCGAGGCGATCATGTTCGACGAGATCATGGCCATCACCATCGAAGAACACGGCGCGATCCGCGATGCGATTCTGACCCAGGACGCCCACGCGGCCCGCGACGCCATGCGCCGCCACCTGAAAGGATCGGCCCATCGGGTCGGGTTGGAGCTGGAATTCTTCGGCTGAATCCGCAGGTTAATTAATCAGATAATTAATTCCACCGCCCGCCGATTTGTCTGTGGACAGAAAAGTTCCCTGCCGTTAATCATCGGGTCATAATGTTGTCTGACACCATGACGTGTCGGCGCGGCGCGTGGAGGCGTCGCGAGAGAATGGGAGGTTGCATTGACTTCAACTCAACTGTTGAAGGCGGACGGTATTCTGCCCGTCGACGCCGAAAACGCAGTCCTGATCGGTCGGGTCTGGTCGAGTGCGGCAAACGGCCCCTGCCCCGTCACGCTGAAGAATGGCCGCGTTCTGGACCTCAGCCAGATCGCCGCCACGGTCTCGACCCTGCTGGAACGTGACGACCTGCTAGCTGTGCTGGCCTCAAGCGATCTCCCCGATCTGGGCGCGCTCGACGACTTCCTGAACGGCTCGGCCGGCCGCCTTCTGGCCCCGATCGACCTGCAGGCCGTCAAGGCAGCAGGCGTGACTTTCGCCGACAGCATGCTGGAGCGCGTGATCGAGGAACAGGCCCGCGGCGACAGCGCCCGCGCCAACGAAATCCGCGCCCGTCTTGCTCCGGTCATCGGGGAAAGCCTGCGCGGCGTCGCCGCCGGGTCCGAGAAGGCCGCGCAAGTAAAAGCCTTGCTGCAGGAAATGAACCTGTGGTCGCAATATCTGGAAGTAGGCATCGGCCCCGACGCCGAGATCTTCACCAAGGCGCAGCCGATGTCCTCGGTCGGCTGCGGCGACAAGGTCGGCCTGCACCCGATTTCCGAATGGAACAACCCCGAGCCGGAAGTGGTCATGGTCACCCGCTCGGACGGCACCATCCTTGGCGCGACCTTGGGCAATGACGTGAACCTGCGCGATGTCGAGGGCCGCTCGGCCCTGCTGCTGGGCAAGGCCAAGGACAACAACGCCTCGTGCTCGATCGGGCCGTTCATCCGACTGTTCGATGGCGACTTCACCCTTGCCACGGTCGAGCAGGCCGTCGTCACCCTGCTGGTGCAAGGCGAGGACGGGTTCGAGATGACAGGTGAAAGCCCCCTTGCCGCGATCAGCCGCAAGCCCGCCGATCTGGTCGGGCAGATGCGCAACCGCTCGCACCAATACCCGGACGGCGCGGTGCTGTTCCTTGGCACCATGTTCGCGCCCGTCAAGGACCGGCGCGGCGCGGGGCAAGGCTTCACCCATGAGATCGGCGACCGCGTCGAGATCGCGACCCCGAAACTCGGGCGTCTGGTGAACTGGGTCGACCGTTCCGACGTTTGTCCGGAATGGGTCTTCGGGACCCGCGAACTGCTGCGCAACCTTGTGGCGCGCGGCCTGGGAGAGAAGGTCTGACAATGGTCAAATCCGCGATCGACCTGTTCTATCGCCTGCTCGACATCGTGCTTGTCGTCTTGATCGGCGGGATGGCGGTGATGGTCTTCGTCAATGTCGTCATGCGCTACGCCATGAACTCGGGCATTCCGGTGACCGAGGAGCTGTCGCGCTTCTTCTTCGTCTGGCTGACCTTCATCGGTGCCGTCGTGGCCCATCGCCACAACCTGCATATGGGGATGGAGACCTTTGTCGCCATGCTCGGCAAGGGCGGACGCAAGCTGATGATGGGGCTGTCGGACCTGATGATCATCGGTTGCTCGGCAGTGTTGTTCATCGGCACCTGGAAGCAGCTTCCGATCAACAATTCGATGACCGCGCCGGTCTCGGGCATCCCGATGTCATGGGTCTATGGCACGGGTCTGTTCACCGCGACCTGCATCATCCTAATCACCGCCGAGCGTCTGATCCGCCTGATAACGGGCAATGTCAGCGACGCCGAGATCGCCGCCTTCGCCGGTGAGCGCCATTCCATCGAAGAACTCTCGGAGCGGGCGCTATGACCCTGATCGTCTTTATCGTCTCGCTCATCGGCGCAATGTCCATCGGCGTTCCGGTTGCCTTCGCGCTGATCTTCTGCGGCGTCATGCTGATGACCTATATGGGCATGTTCAACACCCAGATCATTGCCCAGAACATGATGATCGGCGCGGATACCTTCACGCTGCTGGCCATTCCCTTCTTCGTCCTCGCGGGCGAGCTGATGAATGCGGGTGGCCTCTCCAAGCGCATCATCGACTTCTCGATCGCTTGTGTCGGCCATATCCGTGGCGGCCTTGGCTTCGTGGCGATCTTCGCCGCAATCATCATGGCCTCGATCTCGGGTTCGGCGGCTGCTGATACCGCGGCGCTGGCCGCGATCCTGATCCCGATGATGGCCAAGGCGGGCTATAACGTGCCGCGTTCGGCGGGCCTGATCGCTGCGGGTGGCGTCATCGCGCCGGTCATTCCGCCCTCGATGGCCTTCATCGTCTTCGGCGTTGCTGCGAACGTCTCGATCTCGAAACTGTTCATGGCGGGCGTCGTACCGGGCATTCTGATGGGCGTTGTCCTGATGATCACCTGGACCATCGTCGCCGGTAAGGACAATGTCGAAACCCTACCGAAGGCCAGCTGGGCCGAGCGTGGCCGCGCCGCGTCCCGTGCGATCTGGGCGCTTGGCATGCCGGTCATCATCCTTGGCGGCATCAAGATGGGCGTCGTCACCCCCACCGAGGCCGCCGTCGTCGCCGCCTTCTACGCGCTGTTCGTGGGCCTGTTCGTGTACCGCGAACTGAAGCTGTCGCAACTGCCCGCCGTGCTGCTGTCAGCTGGCCGGACCACGGCAGCGATCATGTTCCTTGTCTGCGCGGCGCTGGTTTCGGCCTGGCTGATCACGGCGGCGAACATCCCGAACGAGATCACCAAATATATCGAGCCGCTGATCGACAATCCGAAGCTGCTGATGGCTGCGATCATGGTCCTGATCCTGATCGTGGGCACCGCGCTGGACCTGACGCCGACAATCCTGATCCTGACGCCGGTGCTGCTGCCGATCGTCGTCAAGGCCGGCATCGACCCGATCTACTTTGGCGTCATGTTCATCATGAACTGCTGCATCGGTCTGCTGACCCCGCCCGTCGGCGTGGTGCTGAACGTGGTCAGCGGCGTCGGCAAGATCCCCTTAGGCAAAGTGATCACCGGCGTCTGGCCGTTCCTGATCGCCGAAGTACTAGTCTTGTTCATCTTCGTGCTGTTCCCGGAACTCATCACCGTTCCGGCAAGCTGGCTCTACTAATCACTGCTTTTCCATCATCTGGGAGGAAACCAAATGAAAAGCTCTGCACTCAAGGCCGTGTTGCTGGTCTCGACCGTTCTCGGCGCCGCCACCCCCGCCATGGCCGAGTTCCAGGACCGCAACTTCCGCGTCTCGAACGGCATCAACGAGGACCACCCCGTCAATAACGGCATGAAGGCCATGCAGGTCTGTCTGGACGAAAAGACCGGCGGCAAGATGAAGATGACCGGTTTCTGGGGCGGCGCGCTTGGCGGCGACCTGCAAGCCACCCAAGCCCTGCGCTCGGGCGTGCAAGAGGCGGTCGTGACTTCCTCCTCGCCGCTGGTCGGCATCGTCCCGGCATTGGGCGTCTTCGACCTGCCGTTCTTGTTCCGCAGCAACGAAGAAGCCTACGAAGTCATGGACGGCGAGTTCGGTGATTTCCTGAACGAGAAACTGGACGCTGCGGGCCTCGTGAACCTCGCCTATTGGGAAAACGGCTTCCGCAACGTCTCGAACTCGAAGTTGCCGATCACCAAATGGGAAGACTTCGAAGGTCTGAAACTGCGCGTGATGCAGAACAACATCTTCCTCGACAGCTTCTCTAACTTCGGCGCGAACGCGACGCCGATGGCCTTTGGCGAGGTCTTCTCGGCGCTGGAAACCAAGGCGATCGACGCGCAGGAAAACCCCTATGTGACGCTCGACACCTCGAAATTCTACGAGGTCCAGTCCTACGTCTCCGAGACCAAGCACGCCTACACGCCGTTCCTGTTCCTGTTCTCGAAGGCGATCTTCAACACCTACTCGCCCGAGGAACAGCAAGCCCTGCGTGACTGCGCCGCCGTCGGTCGCGACGAAGAGCGCAAGGTTATTCAAGAACTGAACAAGGCCTCGTTGGCCAAGGTCGAAGCGGCTGGCCTCAAGTTCAACACGATCACGCCCGAAGAACAGGCCCGCATGCTCGAGAAGTCGCAAATCGTCTACGAAAAGCACAAGGCCGAGATCGGCGAGGACGTTGTCGACAACGTGCAAAAGAAACTGGCCGAAATCCGCGCCAAAAACTGACCCTGTCGGCCGCGCGACCCAAGGTGGCGCGGCCAATGCATCGGCGCGGTTGAATGCCGTGCGTTTGCCCCTTGTCCCTTCCCCCCGACTTGTCGGGCCGCCTTGTCGGCCCGACCTTTTTTCGGGAGCCTCCCATGAAAATCACCGCCATCCGCACGTTCCGCTGCGACGAATTCTCGAACGTGCTTTGGGTTCATGTCGAAACCGATGCGGGCATTACCGGTCTGGGAGAGACGTTCTACGGTGCCGAAGCCGTCGAGGCCCATATTCACAACACCCTGTAGATCCGGCTGCTGGGTCAGAACCCGCTGGATATCGAGCATCTGAACAAGGAAATGACCAACCTGCCGATGGCACAGGCCTCGACCGGAGTCGAGTTTCGCGCGACATCGGCAATCGACATCGCGCTTTGGGACATTCTGGGCAAGGTTTGCGGCCAGCCGGTCTGGCGTATGCTGGGCGGGCAATGTTGGGACAAGGTCCGCATCTACAACACCTGCGCCGGAACGCGCTATGTCCGCAGCAACAACATCCGTCCGGTTTCGAACTGGGATCTGAAGAGCGGCGAATGACCGTTCGAGGATCTGGACGCCTTCATGAGCAGGCCCGCCGAACTGGCCGAAAGCCTGCTTGAAAGCGGGATCTCGGCGATTAAAATCTGGCCGTTCGATCCCCATGCCGCCGAGTTTCGCGGCCAGCATATCAGCGCCGAAGGAATGCGCACCGCGCTGCGTCCATTCGAGGAAATCCGCAAGGCCGTCGGCGACCGCATGGAGATCATGCTGGAAATGCACAGCCTGTGGAGCCTGCCCGCAGCCAAGCGCATCGCCATCGAGGTCGCCGCCTTCAATCCGACATGGTTCGAAGACCCGATCCGGATGAACAACGCGCAGGCTCTGGCGGAATTCGCTTCCACGACAAATGTCTGGACCTGTGCCTCGGAAACTTTGGGCACGCGCTTTGCCTATAAGGACTATCTGGACCGCGATGCGACACATGTCGTCATGGCCGATCTTTGCTGGACTGGCGGACTGACCGAAGGTCGCAAGATCGCAGCCATGGCCGACACCTATCACCGCCCCGTCGCCCCCCATGACTGCATCGGGCCGGTCGGGTTCGCCGCCGCAATCCAGATGAGTTTCAGCCAGCCGAACACCCTGATCCAGGAGTCCGTCCGTGCATTCTATCGCGGCTGGTATCTGGAACTGGTCACCGAGCTACCCAAGATCGAAAACGGCTATGTCTATCCGACCGAGGCCCCAGGCCTAGGCCTTGAGTTGCAGAAGTCGTTTTTCGAACGCCCGGATCTTTCGATCCGGGAGAGCAGGCTGTGATCTGATCAGGCCAGCGCCATCTGCGCCTGAATGATGGCTTCCAACTCGCGCCGCTCGGTTGGGGCCAGTTTCGGGACACCCGGCAGACGAACCGCGCCGACCTCGTGGCCAAGGATCGCCAACGCCTCTTTGACCACCGTCACGTTCGAGCCGTTGCGGTAATGCGTGCGCAACTCCTCGAAACCGGCGAAACGGTCGATCAGTTCGCGGGCGGCGGGGTAATCGCCGCGGGTCAGGGCAGCATGAACCGATAGGGAAATCTGCGGGAATACGTTCACGAAGCCCGAAGTGAAGCCCTGCGCGCCAATTGCGTAAAACGCCGGAGCCCAAGCCTCGGCCAGCCCGCAGACCCAGATCGTCGGTAGGTCCTTGGTCTGCCGGATCACATCGGCGAGCAGCATCAGGTTGCCCGAGGCGAATTTCACACCGGCGATGTTCTCGTGTGCGCCAAGCCTGCGGAAATCCCCGACCGAGAATGTATCGGTGCGCACATAGGCGATCACCGGCACTGTCGCCGCATCGGCCAGTGACAGGAAGTAATCGACCTGCGCCGCAGGTCCGGCGAAAGGGTCCATCGGATGATGCGACATGATCGCCCCGCAACCGGCAGAGATGGCGTCGCGGGCCAGTGCCTTGGCCTCGACCAAAGAGCGACCGACTGCGGCGCTGACCAGCGCCCTGCCTCCGGCTGCCTCGGCCGTCACCGCGTGGACGCGGCGGATCTCATCGAGCGAGAGCGAGAAAAATTCGCCCGTATTTCCCGCCGCCATCAGGTTGTGGATTCCCGCCCCGGCTAGCCCTGCGATCAGCTTAGACAGCAGCTTTTCGTTGATTGCGCCGCTGGCGTCATAGGGGGTCACGGGCACGCCGGAGATCCCGGTCAGGGTCTGGCGGATCGACTGGATGTCCTTCGTCACGATGTCAGTCCTTATTCTTTCTGAAAACAAGATCGAGATAACTTTCGCCCGCACGCAACACATGCGCCTTCATCGCCGCCTCGGCGCTATCGGCATCCTGCGCGATCACGGCGCGACCGATGGCGGTGTGTTCCTCTAGGCCACGCTGCCGCTCGGCTGGATCCGAGTGGATCACCCGCCGCGCCCCGGAATCGTAGACATCCTGCCGGTCGTTCAGCAGTCGTAGGTAGTTCGCCCGTGCGACGGAACGGATATGGCCGTGAAATGCCTCGTTCAGCCTGACCAGATCATCGGCGCTGCTTTCGGCGGTGGCTTGTGCCATGTCGGTCAGGATCTGCGCGAGTACCGGTTTGTCCTCGGGCGCGATCCGCTGCGCGGCCAGCCGCGCGATGGTCGATTCGATGGCGGCGCGGGCAAGGATCATTTCCTCGGCCCATGCGAAATCGAAATTCACGATCACGCCGCTGCGGGGCTTGGTGCGCACCAGCCCGTCCGCTTCGAGTAGCCGTAACGCCTCTTTGACCGGAGTGGTGCTGACACCCAGTTGCTCGGCAATGGCACGTTCGTTCAAGCGCGCTCCCGGCGCGAAACTGCCCGACAGCAGCGCTTGCCGCAATGCGCGGTGAACATGCTCGCGCAGCCCCGCAACCGCCATCGCATCTAGCGGCGCAAGTGTGGCCTCGGCTGGAAACATGCGGGAATTCTCCGGTTGACTGGGATCGTTGATTGTGAAATTTGATATATCACATCTCAGATGTTGTCGACTCAAAAGACGCGTCGGATGGATGAGGGAGGAAATTCAATGCTTAGACGTCAGTTTCTGGCGAGCGTCGCGACTGCGGCGGTGGCATCGGCTTTGCCAGTCAGATTTGCCATGGCGGCCACGCCGCAGGACCAACTGGTGATCGCCACCAACATGACCACCATGCGCGGTGTCGACCCGCATGAGGCCAACCAGATCGAATCCATCGAAATTCTGGCCAACCTGTACGATCGCCTTGTCTATTTCGAACCGGACAATCTGGCCGAACCGAAGCCGCAACTGGCGACGTCATGGGAGGTTGCCGAGGACGGCAAGACCTTTACCTTCAAGATCCGTGAGGGCGTGACATTCCATTCCGGCAACCCGCTGACCGCGAAGGATGTCGAATGGTCGTTGCACCGGCTGGTCAAGCTGGGGCTGTCGCCCGCAATCGACCTGCGCCAATGGGGTTTCAACGACCAGAACGTCGAAACGCTGATCCGCATGACGGACCAGCAGACTGTCGTCATCGAAACACCCGAAGTCTGGAACAAGAACCTGATCCTCGCGTCGCTGGCCAGTTCCGGTTGTTCCATCGTTGACCGCGAGCTTGCCCTGAGCAAAGAGCAGGACAACGACATGGGCCGCAACTTCATGCAGGCCTCGGATGCCGGATCAGGCCCGTTCTCGCTGCGCAGCTTCCGCCCGAATGACGTGCTGATGGTGGATGCCAACAAGGATTACTGGAACGGCGCTCCGGCCATGCGGCGGGTCATCATGCGCCACATGCCGGAATCCTCGGTCCAGCGGCTTCAACTCGAAGCCGGAGACGTGGATGTCGCAACGCGTTTGTCCTCGACCGATCTGGCCGGATTCGAAAGCAATGGCACGGTTAACATCCAGAAGGTCCCGGGATACGGTTTCTACTACATCGCTCTGAACCAAAAGGACGATATCCTTTCCCGTCCCCAGGTGCGCGAGGCATTCCGCTACCTGATCGACTATGAAGGACTGGCCAGCACCGTGATGCGCTATTACGGCGTCATGCGGCAAACCATCATTCCGACCGGCTTGCCCGGCGTTCTCGACAGTGCGCCCTATAAGCTGGACGTCGAAAAGGCCAAGGCATTGCTGGCCGAGGCCGGATTGCCGGATGGCTTCACCAAGACCTGCTATCTGCCATCGGGGACGCCCTATTTCGAATTCGCGCAATCGTTGCAAGCGAATGCGGCCAAGGCCGGCATCAAACTGGATCTGCAGGTCGGCGACTATCTGGGTAAATTCCGCGAGCGGTCCACCGACATCTATTTCGCCCGCAGCGGCGAGCGCCTGCCCGATCCGCATTCGATCCTGCAATCCTACGCCTCGAATTCGGACAATAGCGACGGGGCGCCACTCAGCGGACTTCTGGCATGGCGTTCCGCATGGGACGTGCCTCAGGACATGCAGCAAAAGGTCTTCGCCGCCGCACGCGAGACGGACTCGACCCGCCGCGCCGAGATCTATTCGTCCCTGAACGAGGAATATCTGACCTGCTCGCCCGCGCTGGTGACTTCGTTCGAGCGGATCGACGTCAAGGCCGTGGGCAAGCGCGTCAGCGGATATACCGGCCACCCGACCTGGGTGACACGCTGGGATACCGTGACCAAGGCCTAAGCCTGCATCCAGGAGATCGAAGTGAGCGATACCGAAGTTTCGACGACCATGCAGGACAACCGGTGGCTTTGGCTGCTGGAAGCGCTGCACAAACTGGTCACATCTGTCGCCGTCATCCTGACGACCCTGTTCGGTCTCTTGGTGCTGACCTTCGTGATCGGTCGGATGGTTCCGGCCGATCCCGTTCTGGCAATCCTGGGCGATACTTTCGATCAGGCGGCCTATGATCGCGTCTATCAGGATCTGGGGTTGGACCAGCCGCTCTATGTCCAGTTCCTGCACTATGTCCAAAACATCCTGCATCTGGATTTCGGGCAGTCGAACGTCACCAAGAACGAGGTCGTCGACGATCTGGCGCGGGTGTTTCCGGCAACGCTGGAACTGGCGATCCTTGCGATCACCATCGGCACGGTTCTGGGCGTCCCACTAGGAATCATCTCGGCGGTGCGCCGCGGGACGTGGATCGACCATCTGGCCCGCATTGTCGGATTGATGGGACATTCGACCCCGATCTTCTGGCTCGGGACGATGGTCATCCTGATTTTCTATGCCGGTCTGGGCTGGATTCCGGGCGGGGGCAGGATCGACCTGTACAATGACGGTCTGGTCGAGGGACCGACCGGCATGTTGATCCTTGACGCCATGCTTGCCCGCGAATGGGAGGTGTTCTGGTCCGCGCTGCACCATATCCTCGCCCCCGCTTTGCTGCTGGGCTATGCCGCCATGGCCTATCTCAGCCGGATGAGCCGCAGCTTCATGCTGGAGCAACTGAATCAGGAATACATCCTGACCGCCCGCGCCAAGGGGCTGGCTCAGCCCTCGATCGTCTGGAAGCACGCTTTCCGCAATATCCGCGTGCAACTTCTGACCGTCGTGACGCTGGCTTTTTGCGGACTGCTGGACGGCGCGGTGCTGATCGAGACCGTCTTCGGCTGGCCCGGACTTGGGCAATACCTGACGGCGGCGCTGTTTTACGCCGACATGAACGCGGTTCTGGGCGCGGTGCTACTGATCGGCCTGATTTCGATCCTCATCAACCTGCTTTCCGACGTCGTGTACCGCTTTGTCGATCCAAGGACCCGCTGACCATGACCATGATCCACAAGAACGAGGGGCTGCGCGCGTGGTTGCTCAGCGACGACTTTTCCTCGCCGCGTCACGCCCGCGCCCATAAGGCCTATGTGTCGTGGTTGCGGTTCAGTTCCAACCCGCTGGCATTCGGAGGCCTTCTGGTCGTGGTGCTGCTGATCCTTGCAGCCAGCTTCGCGCCGATCTTTGCGACGCATGACCCCCTGGCGCAGGACTTCGCCAAGGCGCTGCAACCTCCGTCACTGGGCAACCTGTTCGGCACCGACGAATTGGGGCGGGACGTCTATTCGCGACTGGTCTACGGAGCGCGGACGACGCTATACATCACCATTCTTGTCACGGTGATCGTCGGACCCATCGGCTTTGTTGTCGGTGCGGCGGCTGGCTATCTGGGCGGCTGGGTCGATATGGTCCTGATGCGGATCACCGATATTTTCCTCGCATTCCCCAGCCTTGTTCTGGCGCTGGCCTTTTCGGCGGCGCTCGGCGCAGGCATCGAAAACGCCGTGATCGCCATCGCCCTGACCATCTGGCCGCCAGTCGCGCGTCTGGTCCGGGCCGAGACGCTGACCTTCCGCAAGGCCGATTTCGTGGTCGCGGCCGAACTGCAAGGCGCAAGCACCGCCCGCATTCTGCTGCGCTATATCGTGCCGCTTTGCGCGCCCTCGGTCATCATCCGGCTCACGCTGAACATGGCCTCGATCATCCTGACGGCAGCCGGTCTGGGCTTCCTTGGCCTTGGCGCCCAGCCTCCGCTGCCGGAATGGGGCGCGATGGCCGCGCAGGGGCGCCAATACCTGCTGGACGCGTGGTGGCTGACCGCTGTTCCGGGTATTGCCATTCTGGTGGTCAGCCTTGCCTTCAACCTGCTCGGCGACGGGCTGCGCGATGTTCTGGACCCGAAACATGCTTGATGCTCCGCTGCTTTCCGTTCGCAACCTGACGGTTGCCTTCCCGTCGCTTCAACATGTGCTGCCCGCCGTCCGCAATGTCAGCTTCGACATCGGCCGCGAAAAAGTCGGCATCATCGGCGAATCCGGCTCGGGCAAAAGCACGACCGGCCGCGCGATCATGCGGCTGCATCCGGCCAAGACGCAGATCACCGCCGACCGGATGGAGTTTCAGGGTCGCGACCTGCTTGCCCTGTCCGAGCGAGACATGCGCGCCATCCGTGGCCACCGCATTTCGATGATCCTGCAGGACCCGAAATATTCGCTGAATCCGGTGATGTCGGTCGGCGAGCAAGTGGCCGAGACCGCGATCCTGCATGAAAAGCTGTCGCGGCGGGATGCCCGTCTGCGCGCCATGGAAATGCTGGAGAAAGTTCATATCCGCGACCCCGAACGGGTCATGAGCCTTTACCCGCATGAAGTGTCGGGCGGGATGGGGCAGCGGATCATGATCTCGATGATGCTGATCGCCAAGCCCGCGCTGATCATCGCGGATGAGCCGACCTCGGCGCTGGATGTCTCGGTCCGTCAGCAGGTCCTGACCATTCTGGACGAGTTGGTGACAGGCAATGACATGGGGCTTCTGTTCATCTCGCATGACCTGAATCTTGTGCGCAGTTTCTGCGACCGCGTACTGATCATGTATGCCGGACGGGTGGTCGAGGAGTTGCGAGCATCGGAACTGGATCAGGCGCGTCATCCCTATACGCAAGGCCTGCTGGAAGCCCTGCCCAGCCTGACCGAGCCAAAGGATCGTCTGGCGGTCTTGCGACGCGATCCGGCTTGGGCGCAGGGATAAGAGGATGCTGGACATGATGATCAAAGTCTCGGGGCTGAATGTCACCTTCGGTCAGGGCACGAAGGCCAACCATGTCGTCCGAGGTGTCGATTTCGGGATCGGGACCGGCGAATGCTTCGGGTTGGTCGGTGAATCCGGCTGCGGCAAATCCACCATTCTTGGGGCGATTGCCGGTCGCGTGAAGCAATGGTCGGGCGAAATCCGGATCAACGGCGAAGCGGTCCAGCAGTCGCGTCGCGAACTCGCGCAGTTGCGCCAGCAGCAGATCGTGTTTCAGGACCCGTTCGGCTCGCTCCATCCGCGCCATACCATCGGCCGTGTGCTGTCCGAACCGCTGGAGATTCACGGCATCAGTGACCGCGACGTCAGGATCGCCAAGGTTCTGGATCAGGTCGGGCTGCCGCAGCGCTTCCGGTTCCGCTACCCTCACCAGCTATCGGGCGGACAGCGCCAGCGCGTCGCGATTGCCCGCGCGTTGATCCTTGATCCCCAGATCCTGCTGCTGGACGAGCCGACCTCGGCGCTGGACGTCTCGATACAGGCGGAAATCCTGAACCTGCTCAAGGACCTGCGCGAGGAACGCGGCCTGACCTATTTGCTGGTCAGCCACGACATGGCCGTTGTCACCCATCTTTGCGACAGGATCGCGGTGATGCAGAAGGGTAAATTTGTCGAGGTCACGACCCGCGCCGCCATGATCAAGGGCGATCTGAGCCACCCCTATACCCGCCTGCTGCGCGACGGCAGCCTTGGATACCGCCCAGTGTCCAGTACGGCTGCCGAATAACGCTCTCAACCGACCGCACTTCCAAGAGGACCAAGATGAAAATCGACCGCATGCGGGTCTTTGTGACCCGCGACAAGGACCGCCCGCGCGTGATCGTCGCGCTGGATACGGATGACGGGCTGACCGGCTGGGGCGAATGCTACAATCACGGCCCCGATCTGGCCCTGCCACCCTTGCTTGATTATCTTTACGGCTTTCTGGCCGGACAGGATCCGACGCGGGTCGAGTATCTGTACAACCTGATGATCCAGCAATGCCGCTTTCCTCCGGGGGCGCTGGGACTGGCGGCGATCTCGGGTCTTGACCATTGCCTTTGGGAACTAGCAGCCAAAGCGGCAGGCGTGCCGGTCTATAAGCTGCTGGGAGGAGAGGTCCGCGACCGGATCAAGGTCTATGCCGGTGTCTATACGGCGCCCGACGTTCCCGCCGCACGCGATGAACTAGACAGGCTGAACGAGAATTGGGGTTTCAAGGCCTTCAAGCTTAGCCCTTGGCGTCTGGAACCCAACAGCCACCGCTGGGGCGAGGTCGTCCGCGCCTCGGCCGATTATTTCCGCCAATTGCGCGAGACGGTCGATGGCAGTTACGAGATCGCCTTTGACGCCCATGCCAAGATCTTCGAACCGGCCATGGCCCGCCAGCTTGGCAACGCACTTGCACCCTATGATCCGCTGTTCTTCGAAGAACCCCTGCGCCCCGAAAATATCGAGATGTACGGCGATCTCAAGCAGGGCCTGAACTGCACTCTGGCCACCGGCGAGTCGCTTTATCACCGCAACGAATTCCTGCGGCTGCTGCAGGTTCGCGGTGCCGACATCATCCAGCCCGATATCTGCGTCGTCGGCGGGATCTCGGAAATGCGCCGCATCGCCACCCTGGCCGAGGCGCATTTCGTCAGTGTCGCACCGCATAACCCGATGGGGCCGTTGGCGACAGCCGTGAACGTGCATTTCTCGGCGGCGCAGCAGAACTTCAAGATCCTCGAATACCGGCTGCCGGTCGGTCAGGGCTATATCTATGGCGGGACCGACATCGACTCGCGCGAGCTTGAGGCGCGCTATGTCACCGACCCCTACCTGCCGCGCGACGGCTATCTCGAACTGCGTCCGGATCGGCCTGGCTGGGGTGTCGAGATGGACGAAGCCGCGATGCAAGAGGACGGGTATGTCCACTGGGAACGCCGCGTGCCAAAGCGTCCCGACGGCTCATATGCATTTGCATAAGGCAAGCGTAGGACGGCAGCCGCAGATCTGAGCGGCATTGCACCGGACTTTTGAATGACTTCCTGCAGGCGTTGACGGTGTCGCACACCCTCAGCGCCTGTTTTCAATATGTGGCACAGCAGATCCGGCGGGCTCGTCCATCGCCGTTGCACTCTCAACTTTGTACCCTCCGTAAGCGAAAAAGCTTGGCTCAAGGCAGCATCCGTCGATCTGCACCGACGATGCCGCTAAATTCGACAAGGCGCGAACTCATCGCCGCCATCCCCAAAAAATATTTGACAGCCAGATGTCATTACACAAGAAGTATACAACAAGTATTTAATTGGGCGTGGCTTGATGAACGACGACTCTGGCGCACGGCGGAACGGCTGGGCGGCGCTGACCTCTGTTTCGCAAGGTATTCTGGCAATCGAGAAGGTGGTCGCGGGTCTGCTTCTGGCGCTTCTGCTGACGCTGATCCTGCTGAATGTCGGGACACGGATGCTGCGTATGCCGATCTACTGGATCGATGAGGCTTCGGTCCTGACAATGATCTGGCTGGGCTTCATCGGAGCGTCGGTGATGATCCGGCTGCGGATCGACTTTGCCGTGACGCTGGTTCAGGACAATCTGACTGGCAGCGCGGCCCAATCGCTGCGCGCAGTCGTCTCGGGCCTGTCCTTGGCATTCGCGCTGGGGCTTCTGGTCATGTGCTGGATGTGGATGGACCCGTTGGGGATCATCGGCCACGGGTTTGATGCCGAAAGCTTCGCGGCCGAAACCTTCAACTTCCTTTACACCGAGCGCACCCAGACGCTGGAATGGCCGACCTGGCTTGTCAGCATGGTGATCCCGATCTTTGCGGCCACTTTGACCATCCACACCGCAGCCAACCTTGTCGAGGATCTGCGCCTCTGCCCCAAGCGCGAGCAAGAGCAAATGACCACTGCCGAGGAGGCCAACTGATGCTGACATTCGGCGCTTTCACCGCCCTGATGCTTGTCGGACTGCCGATCTCGATCGTGCTTTGTCTGACGGCGGTCTTCTACATCTGGAGCAGCGGCAACACCGTCCTGTTCATGTCATTCCCGACCCAGATGATGGGCGGGCTGGACAGCTATGGCCTGATCGCGATTCCGCTGTTCATCCTGATCGGCGAGGTGATGAATGGCGGCGGCATCACGAAACGCATGATCGACATGGCCATGGCGTTTGTCGGCTCTCTCAAGGGCGGTCTGGCCTATGTGAACTTGCTGGCCAATATGTTCGTGTCATCGATCCTTGGCTCTGCAGCGGCTCAGGTCGCGCTGATGTCGCAAATGGTCGTGCCGGAAATGGTACGGGCGGGCTACGACAAGACTTTTGCCGCCGGCCTGACCGCCTATTCCGGGATGCTGGGGCCGATCATTCCCCCTTCGATCATGTTCGTGGTCTATAGCGTCATGGCGCAGGTGCCCGTCGGCACCATGCTGGCGGCAGGGATCATTCCCGGAGCCATGTTGACCGTGGCATTCTGCGTCGTCATCGCAGGCATGGGATATGTCTACAACTATCCCCGAGGTCCGCGCCTGCCCTGGCGGCAGCGCGTGTTGACCGTGCTGCGCGCCGTCCCGACGCTGGCGATTCCGGTCGTGATTATCGGCTCGATCCTGACCGGTCTGGCCAACCCTACCGAGGCAGCAGCGCTCGGCGTCGTCGTTTCGGTGGCGGTCGGACGGTTCGTGACCGGCGATCTGCGGCTAGGGCAATTGCCGCGGATGTTCGTCAAAGCAGGTGTGCTGTCCGCAGGTATCCTGTTCCTGATTGCAGGAGCGGCGGTGTTCTCGTGGGTGCTGGTTTACGGCATGATCCCGCAGACGGTGGCCGCGTGGATACAGACCGTTGCGCATGATCCGCTGACCTTCATGCTGATGGTAAACGTGATCCTGCTGGTCATCGGCACCGTCATCGACGGCGCTCCGGGCCTGATCATGACCGTCCCGATCCTGCTGCCGATCGCCACCGATGTCTACGGCATCGACCCCGTGCATTTCGGCGTCGTCGCCGTCGTCAATCTGGTGCTGGGCTTTCTGACGCCGCCCGTCGGACTGAACTTCTTCGTCGCCGCAGCGGTGACCGGTGCCAAACCGGGCAAGATGTTTCTGGTGACCATGCCGTTCTTTCTGGTCGCCTGCTCGATCCTGATCCTGCTGTCGATCTTTCCGGTCCTTTCGACCTTCTTCAACTAAACCATCAATCCTACAGGGAGCCTTTCGATGACACCGACCCGCCGTACCTTCCTGAGCGCATCATTGGGCGCAGCCGCCCTTATCGGCGCGCCGACCATCCTGCGCGCGCAGGGCGCCAAAACCTATCGTCTGGGCATCACCACCCCGCCGGGCCATTCGTGGAACGTCTCGGCCGAAGCATTGGCGAAACGCCTGTCCGAGGAAACCGACGGACGTCTGGCAATTCAGGTGTTCCCGTCGAACCAGCTTGGCAACGAAGGCGCGATGCTGCAACAGATGCAATCGGGTGCGTTGGACATGGCATGGATCATGACCGCCGAACTGGGAACCCGCGTCCCCTCGATCGCCGCGATCAATGCGCCGTGGCTTGTGCCCACGACTGCGGGTGTCGCCAAGCTTGTCCGTCACGACGCCGCGCTCAAATTACTGGATGTCCTGCCCGCCAAGACGGGAACCATCGGTCTGGGTTACGGCATCACGACGCTGCGCGTGGTCTTCACCGGAGCCGAGACAAGCGGCATCGAGGACATTCGCGGCATGAAGCTGCGCATCAACACGACCCCTGCTTACCGCGACTTCTACCAGCTTCTGGGCGCAGCGCCGACACCGATCCCGACGCCGCAGGTCTTCGACGCCATGTCCAACGGACAGGTTGACGGACTTGAGGCCGATCTGGACCTGTCTTGGAACCAGCGCTTCGACAAGGTCTCGAAAACAATGTTGCGGCTGAACGCCCTGTTCATGCCCTGCGTGGCACTGGTCTCGGCGCGCAGCTGGCAAACCGTGCCCGAAGCCGACCGAGAACTGATGACCCGCCTGATCCGCGAGGAACTGGATAAACAGGTCGACTCGACCGCCGCGACTGAAACGACGATCCTGAAGAATTTCAGCGAAAGCGGTATCAAAGTGGTCGACGTCAATCTGGACAACACCGCCGATATCATCGCGGAATACGACAAGATCTGGCTGCCCAAGGCTCCCGCGATCTCGGAACTGCGCGAAGTCGGGGCAACCCTGTAAGACGGCGCTACTGCTGAAAATCGAGTACGGCCTCGATCCTGTCGCGGGCCGTACTCAAGGATCACGTCACGCGCGACCGTAGATGGCGCGGCTTATTCATTCCGCGTCGTAGCGGGCGACGACTTCTTGTGTACCGTTGCGCCGGATCAGGACCACGTCATAAGCCTCGCGATCCGTTTCCGGCCCCATACCGGGCGACCCATAGGGCATGCCGCCGACCGCGAGCCCGATGGCATCGGGCCGCTCGGCAAGCAGACGCAGGATATCCACCGCAGGAACATGGCCTTCGATCAGATAGCCATCGACCCGAGCCGTGTGACAGGAAGTCAATGTCTCGGGGATGCCGCCGTCGCGCTTGATAAGGGCCAGCCGCTCGGGATCGGCAGCCTCGACGGTGATTTCGAAGCCCTTGGTCCGCATAAGATCGACCCATTCCGAGCAGCAGCCGCAATTCGGGTCTTTCAGGACATGTATCCGACGGGTCATCGCATGTGCGGGCCCGCCGACTGCCGGTACAGCCAGCAGCGCAACTGCGCCCAGAACAAGAGCGCGGCGGGTGGGGTTCATGGCATTCATTTTGGAGCCTTTCGTTTGGGGATCGGGCCAGCGGACTGTCTCCGCCAGCCATTCAGGTCAGGAGATGGCGAATTCCGTCATCATTCCGGTCTGCAAATGGGGCATATGATGGCAATGCAGCATCCAGCGCGCAGCCTCGCCCGCGTCCAACGCGACGGTCACCTTGGCCATTGGAGGTACATGCACGGTGTCGCGCCGCGCCCCCCTGATCCGACTGCCGTTCACCGCAACCACTTGAAACACATGGCCATGCAGGTGCATGGGATGGGCCATCATGGACATGTTGTGAAAGGTGATCTCGACCCGTTCGCCGGTTCGTGTCTCGACCGGAACATGCTCGCCCCAGATCCGTTCATCAATGGTCCAGCGATAGGGTCGCATCGAACCGCCCAACATCAGCGTCACGCCACGATCCACCGCACGCTCGGCCAATGGTTCCAGCCCGACCAGCCGCGTTTCCTGCGCAAGGTCGATGTCGAATGCCGGAGCGGCCGTTGACGACAGGACCGGAACGCGCGGGATCACCGCCCCTTTCGCGGCAAGGACCAGCCCTGTCCGTTCGCGGGCCCCCTCACGCAGCGCAAGGATCGGCCAAGCCCCGGCCTGCGAGGGCAAATCAAGCTCAAGGTCCAGCCGTTGGCCCATGCTGATGCCGAAACGATGGCCGCTTGTCGCGCGAACAGGGTGTCCGTCAACCGCGACCAAGCGCGCAGGAACCGCGCCGCTGTCGATCCAGAACACCGTTGCCGAGGCCGCGTTGATGATGCGCAGCAATACCCGCCCGCCGCGTTCGACCTGAACGACGTCGGGATCATCTAGCGTCCGGTCATTCGCCAGATAGGCATCCCAGTCATGATCGTTCAGGTCCATGGCCATCTTGGGCATCTCGCCGTGACCAGCGGGATTCTGGTGCATCAACGGCACGTCCGGCGCGCCATGTGCAGAATGGTCCATGCCGCCGTGACCGCCTGCAATTTCCGCCATGACCTCTTCTGGGGCATTGAAGGCAAAATCCTGCAGGAACATCACGACCTCCTGACGGTCGGCCGACGCATCCTGAGGGCGGCGCACGATCAGCGGTGCGGCCAGCAAACGCATTTCCTGCATGGGAATATGGGCGTGCATCCAATGCGTACCGGCCTGCGGCGCAAAGTCGTAGGCGCGACTTTCGCCAAGGCGCAGCATTCGCATGGGCAGGTCCGGAACGCCGTCCTGTTCGTTGGGCGGGATCTGGCCATGCCAATGGATCAGCGTCGGCTCGTCCAGCGCATTGGTCAGGTCAACCCGAAACCGTTGGCCCGGATCAAGGACCAAACCCTGCCCCGTTGGGCCGGTCAGGCCCAGATCCGTCGCCGCGCGACCACGGATATCCAGAACCCGTGTTTCGGCTTTCAAGGATAACGCGGGGATCTTGGCCGCGCCCGCACGCGAAAATTGCGCCACCGCCGCAACGGCAACACCGGCGGCCAGAAAGCCGCGACGAGAGAGAATAGTCATTTTTGTCTCCGCAGGAGCCATCGTGGCCCCTTGTCCGAATTGGGTTCAAACGCCGTCGCTATGCGTTACCGGCGCGCACTTTCGGGTCAGACGAAGATAGGGGGGCGGTCCTTGCGCGGCGGAGCAATCCCCTCGCGCCGCAGGTCTCGCGGCAAGGCATGACGGTGCGATTTCAGCACCATTCTGCGTCCGGTTTGCGCAACGGTCCCGTCAGACATCAACCCCGAGCATATCCAGACACATGCTGCCTCGGCGGCACAGGCACCGTTTTCGCAACCGGAAACAGGCGAGGCATGGTCCTCGACCGCATGTGCTCTGGCATGGGTTGATGCCATATCTCCAGCCTGCCCCGCCGCCATATAGGGCGCGATGCTGAGCGACATGATTGCAAAAAGAACCATCAGGAACCGGATCATCCCTCAAGGCTAATCAGACCCGCGAAAGTTGTCCATGCAGCAACGCAGACGTGATCCGACCGGATGCCAACTGCCGCCGCAGGGGGACTGGACTTCGCCCCCGACACGTTCCATCGTCGCCCGCAGAACAGCGCAAGGAACTCAAGTTGACCACCATATTGGGCCTGTCCGGTAGCCTGCGCCGGGGATCGTTCAACGCGGGATTGCTGCGCGCCGCAGCCTTGACCGCACCCGAGGGCAGCCGGATCGAGATCGGCACGATCCGCGAGGTGCCATTATATGACAGCGATCTGGAAGCCGAACAGGGGCTGCCCGCCGCCGTCGTGGCCCTGCAACAAAGCCTGAAGGCCGCCGATGGGCTGTTGCTGGTCACCCCCGAATATAACAACGGCATCCCCGGCGTGTTCAAAAATGCCATCGACTGGATGTCGCGCGGCGAGGGCCTGAAGCATTTCGTCGGTAAACCCGTGGCGGTGATCGGCGCCTCGCCCGGCGGATTTGGTACGATCATGGCACAGAACCATTGGCTACCGGTTCTGCGGACCCTGCGTTGCGCTGTCTGGGCCGAGGATCGGCTGCTGGTCTCACGCGCGAGCGGTTTGTTCGACAGCGAGGGCGAGTTGACCGACGAGAAATCCCGAGCCGCGCTTTCCGGATTCATCGCTGGCTTTGTCCGCAGCACCAGCGAAAAACCCGACTGATCGCCAGCGCCGGTCGCCTTGGGCGGCGGCCTAAGGCCCGCGGGCTGTTTCGCTTGCGGTCTGGCCAGAACCGCCCCACTGTCTTATAGGCTTGCTGCATGACCGAAACGTTGCCGCCATGCCCCGAATGTTCGTCCGCCTATGCCTATCAGGTAGATGCCCTGCTGATCTGCCCCGAATGTGGCCATGAATGGTCGCCCGAGACCGTTAGTGAGGCCGCATCGGAAGTGCGTGACAGCGTGGGCAACCTGCTGCAGGACGGCGACACGGTCACGGTGATCAAAGACCTGAAGGTGAAGGGGTCGTCGCTGGTCGTGAAAGTCGGCACGAAGGTGCGCGGCATCAGACTGGTTTCGGGCGATCACGACATCGACTGCAAGATTTCCGGTATCGGCCAGATGGGGCTGAAGTCTCAGTTCGTGAAGAAGGTTCCGGATTAAAGCGGTAAGCGGGAATTGTCGGGCTTCACACATTCGGGCGTCTGACACCGGCAACTCGGCCATAGTCCGGACGCTAACCGCCGCTAGGAGGCAGACTTGCCCGACACAAGTTCCCGCATCGCCCGTCCTCGCTTGATCGAGATCATTGCCGCGCTGGCCACGGGCGGCCTTCTGACGCTGATGGTGCTCTCCAATAGCATGATGGCGGCTCACACGACGCCACTGTTTTCGTCTTTGACGGCGCATGGGGTCGGGTCGGTTGTCGCGGGCATCGCGCTTTGGGGCGTCTGGCTCTTGCGGCGTGGTCAAGCGGAACCCATAGCGAAGCGGCACATCCCGCTTTGGGCCTATCTGGGCGGCATTTCCGGCGCGCTGACAGTGATCATCACCTCATCAACGGCAAACTCGGCTTTGGCACTGACCGGCACACTGGCTCTGGGCTTGGCGGGGCAAGTGGTCCTTGCCTTGATCTTTGACGTTTTTGGTGCCATGGGGATCGAACGGCGATTGCCCCGTAAAAATGACCTGATCGCCTTGGCCGCCATCATCGCCGGAACGATCCTGATCATCTTCGCCCGAGGCGCGAGCTAATGGCGCTGATCATTCTTCTGGCATTCGGCGCGGGCATGCTGATTACCCTGTCGCGCCAGATCAACGGTCGCCTGGCGATCGAGACCTCGGCGCTGCAATCCTCATTCTGGAACCACCTCGTCGGCTTCGCCGCCTTGGCTATTGTCACCATGGTCGCGGGCAGCTTCTGGCCCGAGGGCGCTGGCGGTGCCCCTTGGTTCGCTTGGATCGGTGGCATCATGGGCGTGGCATTCGTCGGCCTTGGCAGTTGGCTGATCCCCCGTCTCGGCGCAGCAATGACCGGAGCCTTGCTGGTCGCGGGCCAGATGCTGACAGGCGTCGTCTTGGACCTTGCCCGAGGTCAAAACACGATCATCTGGATGCAGATCGGCGGCGTCATCCTGATCCTTCTTGGCGTATTCATCAGCCGCAAGAAATGAACCCCGAACAAAATCTTAAGTCGCGACCTGCCCTTTCAGGCAGATATTGCCGCTTTCCAGTGCAAACCGTCGGCAAGGTGACACTTCTCTACCCACTTAGAAGTTATAGCTGCGGTCAGTACCCGAGCATATGAAAAGACCGGCTCGGTTAACCTTGTATCGAGTATTCTTGTTTGTTTCGTCTTTTCATGTGGCGGGGTGACTTGCGTCGCCCCGCTTTGCACCCAATAATCAAGATAACATACCGCCCTTCAAGACCTCTGGAATTACGGCTTGCCATTATGTCTCGAGCAGTTCGTCGAAACCGCCCTGACGCTTTTCTCAAAGAGCAGACGTAATGGACCTGCCGTATACTGACGGGCATCTGATCGATGCCGAGTTGCTGAACGGCCTAACCGACGCACAGAAGCGGGCATTCCTGTCCGATTGCCAGATCCGTGAATTTCCGTCTCCCAAGGATATACTTCTGCAAGGCGAGACGACCGACCTTTTCTATCTGGTGGATCGCGGGCAGGTCGAAGTCACCTATATCGACAACCACGGCAATTCGATAATCGTTCATCTCGCCGGCCCGGGCGAAATATTGGGCGAAATTGAAGCCTTGTCGCACCGACCCTGCGCCGCGACATGTCGGGCACTGGCAAATTCAAGCCTTCTTGTCTGCAATACGGCCGCTGTTCTCAAGCATGTCCCGCCGCAGCAGTTGATCATCAACCTTGCAGGATTGCTGCATGATCGATTGGCGCGCGACAATCGCCAGCGCTCGGTCGATAACTATCTGACGGCTGACCAGCGGATCGACCATTACCTGCATCAATTCTCTTCGGAATTGCAGCCCGAACTGTTTATCAGCCAAGCCTATCTCGCCACGCTTGCCGGTTGCACACGCCAGACGGTGAACCGCCGCATCGGCAATTTGCGCCAACAGGGAATCGTCGAGATCAGCAGAGGCAGGATCCGCGTGTTGAAACGCGACGCCCTACAAGGAAATCCCTGATCCGCCGGGCGACACTGTAATCGCAGCCGACATAAAGCCGCTTATACCGAAGGGATAGCCGCCAAAGCGGAATGTCGCGACACACGATCCCTATTCTGCACGGGAAGGTTCCGAATCGTCGCGGCCCACGCTTAGCGCTTTCTGTCAGCGATTGGCAGAAAACTCCGGCACAACCATTTGAAACTGCAAATAATCAAGGCAATTCGATTCCGGCCATCCAGGACCAACGACGCATTCTGTGGCTGCCCCTGCTCTCTGACCAAACTGGAGAAAACGGGAAAGGACAGGGAAGCATGTTTATCAGAATTGCCCGACATCTTGCCTTTGCAGGCATGCTGTCGCTTTCGGCGGGGATTGCACAGGCCCAAGGCACGCTGCGGATTGGCATGACCGCGTCGGACATTCCGCTGACGACCGGCCAACCCGATCAGGGCGGCGAAGGCCTGCGTTTCATCGGCTATACGGTCTATGATGCGCTGATCAACTGGGATCTTTCCGCCGTCGACCATGCTGCCGGTCTTGTCCCGGGACTGGCGACCGAATGGTCGGTAGATGAAGCCGACAAAACCAAGTGGATTTTCAAGATCCGCGAGGGGGTGAAGTTCCACGATGGATCGACGCTCAAGGCTCAGGATATCGTCTGGAATTTCGACAAGCTTCTGAACGACAAAGCGCCGCAATACGATCCACGCCAGTCGGCACAGGGAAAATCCCGCATTCCCGCCGTCGCCAGCTACCGCGCCATCGACGACCAGACGCTTGAGATCATCACCAAGTCTCCGGATGCCACATTGCCGTACCAATTGGCCTGGATCATGGTGTCCTCGCCCGCGAACTGGGAGGCGCAGGGCAAAAGCTGGGAAGCCGTCGCAGCCAACCCCTCGGGGACCGGTCCATGGAAAATGACCGCCTTTGTCCCACGCGAAAAGGCCGAGATGGTCCCTAATACCGAATACTGGGACCAACCACGAGTACCCAAGCTGGACAAACTGGTCCTGATCCCACTGGCCGAACCGAATGCCCGCGCCAATGCCTTGCTGTCGGGACAGGTCGACTGGATCGAGGCCCCCGCCCCCGACATGGTTCCGATGATGCAGGGTCAGGGCTTCAACATCACGCAGAACGAATATCCGCATAACTGGACGTGGCACCTGTCTCGGTTGGAAGGTTCGCCATGGAACGATGAACGTATCCGCAAGGCCGCAAACCTTGCGGTTGATCGCGAGGGCCTTAGCGTTTTGCTGGGGGGGCTGATGGTTCCCGCCAAAGGCTTCATGCCTCCGTCCTCGCCTTGGTTCGGCAAGCCGACATTCGAGGTGAAATACGACCCCGAAGCCGCCGCCGCCCTGCTGAAAGAGGCGGGCTACGGGCCGGACAACCGGCTGAAGGTCAAGGCGCTGATTTCGCCTTCGGGCTCGGGCCAGATGCTGCCCTTGCCCATGAACGAATATATCCAGCAGAACCTTGCGGCCATCGGCATCGACGTCGAGTTCATGGTCGTCGAGTGGAACCAGATGATCAACCTGTGGCGCGCGGGTGCTGCCGATCCTTCGGTCGAAGGCTCGCAATCGATCAACTTCACCTATTCGATTCAGGATCCTTTCGTCGGATTCATCCGCCATGTCCAATGCGATCTGGTTTCGCCGAACGGCACCAACTGGGGACATTATTGCGATCAGGAAATGGAGGGGCTTTTCAAGGACATTCGCAATACCTTCGACCCCGAAGCACAAACGGCAGTGATGCAGAAGGTGCATGAGAAGTTCGTCAACGAGGCGCTGTTCCTGATGGTCGCCCATGACGTCGCGCCGCGCGCCCTTAGCCCCAAGGTCAAGGGCTACAATCAGGCGCAAAGCTGGAACCAGGACTTCTCTCCGATCACCATCGAGTAATGGTCCTCCGGCGGGGCAGCCGGTTTGCCCCGCCATCCGGAATGCGATTGCGGAGGCCCGCTTCGCCTCATCCCGCCGCGCGCGACTGCGCCAAGCCAGACGGACCGAGCCTATGTTCGCCTATGTCATTCGACGATTACTTCTCGTGCTGCCCGTGGCATTCGGTGTCAGCATCATCTGCTTCCTGCTGGTCCATATCGCCCCCGGAGACCCGTTGACCGCCATCATGGCAGTCGACGCCACCGCCGAGGAGCAAGCCGCAATGCGTGCGGCTTACGGGCTGGACCGTCCATTGCCGGTCCAGTTCCTGTTCTGGCTCGGCAACCTGTTTCAGGGCGATCTGGGCAATTCGATCGCCACGGGCCGTCCAGTCGCCGGAGAAGTCTGGCGGGCCGTCCAGAATTCGCTGCTTCTGGCTGTTACAGCATCCCTGATCGCCTTTCCCATCGGTCTGCTTCTGGGGTTTCTGGCGGGGTATTTCCGTGACAGCTGGTTGGACAAGCTGGTCACCTCGATCGCCATCGCCGGAGTCAGCGTACCGAATTACTGGCTCGGCATGGTCCTGGTCATCATCTTCGCGGTGAAGCTTGCATGGTTACCGGCAATGGGCGCAGGTCCGGCTGGCAGCGATGGATGGACCTTTGACTGGCTGCATATCCGCCACCTGATCCTGCCCGCGATTACACTGGCGGTCGTCCCGATCGGCATCGTCGCGCGTACAGTACGGGCGCTGGTGGGCGATATATTCCACATGGATTTCGTCATGGCCCTTTACGCCAAGGGCATGTCGAATTTCGACGTTCTGATCCACGTCATCCGCAATGCCGCAGCTACAGCGCTTTCCGTCATCGGTTTGCAGATGGGGGCATTGCTGGGCGGCTCGATCCTGATCGAAACCGTGTTCAACTGGCCCGGCTCGGGAATGCTGCTGTCGAATGCGATCTTCCAGCGTGACCTGCCGCTGCTGCAGGGCACGATCCTTGTTCTAGCGATGTTCTTCGTCACCGCGAACCTTGTGGTCGACATCCTGCAAGCGGCAATCGATCCCCGCATCAAAAGGAGCTAGCCCATGGCCGTCGCCGAAATCGAGCTGGCACGGACCCCGAAACGTCGCGGCTATTGGGCAGGCGTGCTGCATCGGGTCTCGGGTGATCCTGTTGCCATGGTTTGCTTCGTCGTCCTGATGGCGCTGATCCTGTCAGCGATCTTCGCCTCGTGGCTGCCGCTGCAAGACCCCTACAAGGCCTCGATGATCGCGCGGCTGAAGCCCATCGGGACCGAGGGGCATCTTCTGGGCACCGATGAGCAAGGGCGGGACATGCTGGCGCGGCTGATCTACGGGGGGCGGTTGACGCTGCTGATCGGATTGATGCCGGTCGTGGTCGCCTTTTTCATCGGCTCGGCACTGGGGATCGTCGCCGGTTATGCGGGCGGGCGGACGAACACCATCATCATGCGCACCGTGGATGTGTTCTTTGCCTTCCCCTCGGTTCTGCTCGCCATCGCGATTTCGGGGGCGCTTGGTGCGGGAATCGTGAACAGCCTCGTCTCGCTCAGCATCGTTTTCATTCCACCGATCACCCGAGTCGCCGAAAGCGTTACTTCGGGGGTCCGATCGGCGGATTATATCGAGGCGGCCCGGGCAAGCGGCGGCAATGCACTGACGGTAATGCGGGTGCATGTCATCGGAAACGTATTGGGACCGATCTTCGTCTATGCCTCGTCGCTGACATCTGTCTGCATGATCCTTGCCGCTGGCCTGTCCTTTCTGGGCGTGGGCGTGAAACCACCCGAGCCGGAATGGGGCCTAATGCTGAACACGCTGCGTTCGGCCATCTACATGAACCCTTGGGTCGCGGCTCTGCCGGGGCTGATGATCTTTATCACATCGCTTTGCCTGAACCTTCTGAGTGACGGGCTACGCAGCGCGATGAATGTCAAGGATTGACGCCATGAGCCAGCATACCGCTCCGGACCAAACCGAAACCTTGCCCGACACCCTGCCCGATATTGGCGGACCCGCCCAACCTCTGGTGGTCTGCCGAGATCTGAAAAAACACTTCCCGATCCATGGCGGGATATTGGGCCGTCAGGTCGCGACCGTGCATGCTGTGGACGGTGTCTCGTTCGAGGTCCGCAAGGGCGAGACATTGGGCGTCGTCGGCGAATCCGGTTGCGGCAAATCCACCACCGCCCGTCTGCTGATCGGCCTGATCGCGCCCGACGAGGGTAAGATCATCTTTGACGGTCAGCAATTGGGCGAGGAAATGTCGCTGCGCGAGTTACGGCGCGGCATCCAGATGGTGTTTCAGGACAGCTATGCCTCGCTGAACCCGCGGCTGACGGTCGAGGACTCCATCGCCTTCGGTCCGCGCATCAACGGTCTGGATGACCCGCGCGGCCGTGCCCGAGAGATGATGAACCGCGTTGGTCTGGAGCCGGCCCGCTTCGCCGGACGCTATCCGCACGAGATGTCGGGCGGGCAGCGTCAGCGCGTCAACATCGCCCGCGCACTGGCCATGTCTCCGCGTCTGGTGGTGCTGGACGAAGCGGTCTCGGCGCTCGACAAATCGGTCGAGGCGCAGGTGCTGAACCTGCTGAACGACCTGCGCCGTGATCTGGGTCTGACCTATGTCTTCATCAGCCATGACCTGAACGTGGTGCGCTATATCTCGGATCGGGTGCTGGTGATGTATCTGGGCGAGGTGGTCGAGGTCGGTCCGGTTGACGAGGTTTACGCCGCGCAGGCCCATCCCTACACCGCCTCGCTTTTCGCGGCGATGCCCTCGATGGATCCCGACCACCGGACCACCGTGCCGCCGCTATCAGGAGACCCGCCGAACCCGATCGACCCGCCGACAGGATGCCGCTTCCACACGCGCTGCCGCTATGCCGAGGACGTCTGCGCATCGGCCAAACCGTTGCTGCGGCCATTCGGCGACAGTACCGAACATTGCGCCGCCTGCCACATCCACGATCCGGAATCCGGACACAGTCTTGCCGGATCAGGCTTTCTACCCAAAGGAACGCCGCAATGACCGCGCTTCTGGAATTCGACCGACTGAATGTCACGTTCAAAGGCGAAAGAACAGTTTACGCCATAAACGACCTGAGCCTGAAGCTTGAGCAAGGCGAGATGCTGGTCCTGCTGGGCGAATCCGGCTCTGGAAAATCGGTGACACTCAAGACCTTGCTGCGGCTTCTACCACCCGCGCGGACGCAGATCTCTGGCGGGATCAAGGTCAATGGCACAGATATAATGACGCTGTCGGGCCGTTCCCTGCAAGACTATCGCGGCGGCGACGTGTCGATGGTGTTTCAGGAACCCGCCTTGGCACTTGATCCAGTCTATCGCATCGGCGACCAGATCTCGGAGGCGGTGCGGCGCAAAAAGCGGGTCTCGCGCGAGGAAGCGCGAAACGTCGCGCTGGATATGCTGCGTCGGGTACGCATCCCCTCGCCCGAGCGGCGAATGATGAACTTTCCGCATGAGCTTTCCGGCGGGATGCGCCAGCGGGTGATGATTGCACTGGCGCTGGCCTGTCGTCCGCGCCTGTTGTTGGCGGACGAACCGACGACCGCATTGGATGCGACAGTGCAAATCCAGATCCTGTTGCTGCTGCGCGAGTTGCAGAAGGAATTCGGCATGGGAGTCATCTTCGTCACCCATGATATCGGCGTCGCAGTCGAGATCTCGGACCGGATTGCCGTGATGTATGCGGGCCAGATCATCGAAGAAGGCAGCACGCATGAGGTGATCAACGACGCCCATCACCCCTATACACGTGGCCTTCTGGCCGCCAATCTGCATGACGTCGAGCGTGGCGAACGGCTGGAGGCGATCCCCGGTGTGCCGCCCTCGCTAGAGGAAAAACCCAAGGCCTGCTCCTTCGCGCCGCGCTGTCCGAATGCGATGCCTGAATGTCGGGACAAGCTTCCTCCGGTCATCGAGATCGGGGCAAGACGTCGGGTTGCCTGCTTTCTGGCGCAACAAGCCGTGGCGGCCGAATAACTGTCAGATTCCCAGCAATGCGCAGATCCGGCGCATCGCGGCTGGTACTGGCTCGATGATCGGAATCTCGAAACTGTCAGCCAGCTTGCGCGCGGCCATCGCCAAAGGCCCGCCACCGATAATGACCGCCTCGGCTCCGGCACCAATCGACTGCCTGATGGCTTGCGACAAGGCATCCAGCAACGTCTCGGGTTGCAAGGTTAGCGCAACCGGATCGCCCTCGGTATAGGAGCAACCGATGAATTGCCGCGCAACGGCGCTAGCGGCGACCCGATCATGGATAGCCTGATCCAGCAGAGGGGTCGTCGTGGCGATCCCGAAACGGCGACCATCCGCACCCGCCTCGAGGAAACTGGCCTCGCCGATGCCGGTGACAGGAACCGACAGGGCGCAGCGTAGATTATCGATGCCCGGATCGCCGAAAGCCGAGACAACAACCCCGCGCGTGCCCGCAGGCAAGGATTGGCCCATCGTTGCAATCGCCCGCGCACTTTCAGCCAAAGCCTGAGGTTCGGTGATCATCAACGCGCCGATCGGCGCTGTTATCCCCTGAACCGGCACATCCGGACGTGTCGCCTGTGCAATCGTCACCATAGCCTGCGTGACCCGCGCCGAGATATTGGGATTGAGGAACTGGATCATCGATGCGCGATCCCGATTGACGTTTTTTCGCGCAGGATCCGTGCCTCGGGTCGTGAAAAGCTCTGCCGTCCGGCTTTGAAACCCATGACCGGCTGGGCGATGGTTGCAAATGCCTCGGCATGTGATGTCGTGTCCAGCACGATCAGATCCGCCCGATCTCCGATCTTCAGGCCATAATCAGGCAAGCGCATGATACGGGCCGCGTTGCGTCCGATCATGTCGAAACAATCGGCAAATCCGTCGGGACCGATCCCCATCGCGTTCGCGTAAAGATTGGCAATCCGCAACAACGAGCAATCACCGTAGGGGGTGAACGGATTCATAATGTTATTGCTCGCGACCGAGACTTCGACGCCATGCTTGGCCAGCAAATGGACCGGCGCGATCCCGCGGGATGCGCGAAAGCCCTGGTTGCCGCTGTTCAAATAAAGATCGGTCGACGGTAACGCTGTCACTGCCACACCCGCCGCAGCCAGCAACTTTGCGTATCGCCTGATCTCCGCGTCATCCATGGCTGCAAGTTTCGTGACATGGCCGATATTGACCCGTCCGTGCCAACCTGTCCGCTGGGTATTGTCGCAGATCGCGTCCATATGGCTCCAACTGGGGTCCAGATCGAAATCGAGATGGAAATCCAGATCGACATCATGCGCGACCGCCATGTCAAACAGGCGCCAGATCTGTTCGACCGGATCGCTATCGGTGTAAGGACATCCTCCCAGCAGATCGGCACCGCGTTCCAATGCCTGATGGAGCAATTCCTCAGTGCCCGGATCATTGGTCAGGCCCTCCTGGGCAAAGGCGCAAATCGTGATATCCATCGCGAAACGGTAATCCTCGCGCAGCAGAAGGATCGCCTCGAGACTGCGGAGACCGGCGCGAGGATCAACCTCGACATGGCTGCGCAGATGCATCGTGCCTTGCAAAATAGCGGCTTCGACCACCTTTGCGGCGCGGTCATACACATCCTGCCGCGTAAATCCGCGCTTCATGAGCGCGACCGCCGCGACCGCATCCTGCAACGACCCGCCATGTGCGCAGCGGCATGACAACCGCGCCTTATCCAGATGGATATGGGTTTCGACCAGACCGGGGATGACCACCCTGCCCTGCAAATCAATGCGCCTGACAACCTCGACTTGCCCCGAGGCTATCGCAACGAAGCGGCCATCCGCGATGGCCAGATCCGTCGGTGCCGCTGAATCGGTCAGCCGCGCATTGCGCAAAAGCAGGTCGATCTTCTTGTGCCCCATTCGGGTCGCCTCGTTTGAATGCCATATTGCCACCAAACTGTATGCAGTTAATGCTGTAGATTACAACGTAAGGAGCCCATCTGATGGCGAGTAAAACAGAAACTGACTTACAAGCGGTTAAAGATTATCTGGATGCCTCGATGGCACCAGATCCGGTGCGCGCGGCGAGTTATGTCTCGCCCGAATTCAAATGCCGATTCACCGGGAACCGCGAATTCGACACTCCCTCGGGCCCAACCACTTTCAACGCAGCCCGCTACAAATGGGTCAAAAAGCGGATCGAGCGTTACGATGTCGTTCCAGGCACTGACGAGACCATCATCTATAGCCTCGGCTATCTGTATGGCGAATGGCCGGACGGGACGCCGTTTGACAATAACCGCTATGTCGATCGCTTTGTCGTTCGCGACGGCTTGATTCTGAACACCGATGTCTGGAACGACAGCGCCGAGTGGATTCTGGACCCGTCCTGCGCCCGGACCTAGCCGCCGATATAGGGCGACAGTATCGCTGACAGGTCGCGGGTCTGGCGACCTTCTCCACTCAGCAATGCGCGCGATGCCACGGCCTCGAGATGGTCGGCCATCATCTGGCTGGCCGCTTCGGGCGGTCCGCGGCGAATGGTGTCGATCAGCGCAAGATGCTCGCTTATCGCACATTCGGATGAATGCGGACGCCCCAACGAAGACAACGAAAGCCCCGCACGATAACAGATTTCCGTCACGTAGCGCGTCAGGATCGGCTTTCTGGTCATTTCGGCCAGTCTGATATGGAACTCTGTCGCCAAGCGGATCGAGGCGCCGTCGGGACCGTGACGCGCGTCGTGCTCGGCATCGACAATGGCCTCCAACTCGGCAACCTGTGAATCTGTCAGATTGCCCGCCAGATGCTGCACCACCTGCCGCTCTAACGCGACGCGGATGTCAAAAATATCGCGCGCATCCGCAGGCGTCGGGGCCGAGACGGTGGCGATGCGGTTACGGCGCAATTCGACCAGCCCCTCTGCGGCCAATTGACCAAGCGCATGCCGCGCAATCGTCCGGCTCACACCAAAGCTTTCGCCCAAAGCGTCCTCGGGCAAACGGTCTCCGGGCATCAAAGCGCCCTCAAGAATGGCGCGACGGATGCCCTGACAGATCATCGACAGACGATCATTCTCGGTTTTTCCGGTTTTGCTGGCGGCGCTCATCTTACCTCTCGACGTCCGAATGCTAGCCGAATTGGCAACTCCGCGCCTTTCGCCTTGATGCATGCAGTTTCAGCGCAATATTTCGGCATCCTGACAAATCCGCAAGGGGCCAAGTCTTGCACAGTTGCGAAATGCGCCTTCGCCAATTTACGCATACTTTAAGTGCATGCACTATTTCCCGACCGGATGGAGTAATTGGATGCAGAACGAGCAGGCCCAGCATAGCGCCGACCGTCAGCGCCACGCCGTTGTGCTATCAAACGCCTCCGTTGCATTCGGCCAGGGCCAGAACCGCGTTCAGGCCCTGCAACCGACAGACCTGCGCATCGCCGAAGGTGAGTTTCTGGCCCTTGTCGGCCCCTCGGGCTGCGGGAAATCTACCATCCTGAAATTGGCCAGCGGATTATTGCGCCCGAGCAGCGGCGACGTCATTGTCGGCGGCCGCGAGGTCGCGGCCAGCGCCTTGCGCATTGGAATGGCATTCCAGAACCCGACCTTGCTGCCTTGGCTGACAATCGAGAAGAACGTCATGTTGCCGCTCAAGATCGTTCGGCCTTTCAGGCAAGATTACGCACACAAGAAAAAGACCGAGTTCCGCGACCGTGTGCATGCCCTGCTGGCCGATGTCGGCCTATCGAAATTTGCCGGCCATTACCCTTGGCAACTGTCCGGCGGGATGCTGCAACGCGCGAACCTGTGCCGGGCCTTGATCCACGACCCCAGCCTGCTGTTGCTGGACGAGCCGTTCGGCGCTTTGGATCAGTTCACGCGCGAAGAACTGTGGGGCACGATGCAGGCACTCTGGATGAAGCGCCGCCCGACAGTCGTTCTGGTTACGCATGACCTGAAGGAGGCCGGATTCCTTGGCACTCGGATCTGTGTCATGAGCGCCCGCCCCGGCCGGATCATCGACGACAGCAGCGTCGATTTTCCACGCCCGCGTACCGTGGAAATGACCTTTCAGCCTGAATTCGTCACGCTGAACCAACGCCTTCGCGAACGTATCATCGCGGCACGTTCAGCCAGCGTTGAACAGGTCGCCTGAGCCATGGGTTATGCATTCCGCCGTCGCGTCTGGGCCGCCGCGCTGATCCTTGGTTTCTTTCTGCTCTGGGAGATACTGTGTCTGGCACTTGGAGTTTCCGACCTGATCCTTCCACGGCCAAGCCAGATTTTTGCGACCCTGTTCGACAGGATGGACGTATTGTGGCCCCATATCCTGCAAACGCTTTGGACGACGCTGCTGGGATTTGCGCTGGGTGTGGTTGTCGGCGTCGTCATCGGGGCGCTGATCGGCACATCACGGATTGCCTATGACACGGCCTATCCGCTTCTGATCGGGTTTTCCTCGATTCCCAAGGTCGCGGTAGTGCCGGTGCTGGTGCTCTGGTTCGGCGCGGGCCCTGTGCCTGCCGTACTGACAGCTCTTGCGATGTGCTTTTTCCCCATCGTTGTGAACATCGCGACCGGGCTTGCCTCGACCGAACCCGAGCTTGAGGATGTGCTGAAATCCCTAGGCGCAAGCAAGTTCGACCTGCTGTGGAATGTCGGCCTGCCCCGGACCATGCCGTTTTTCTTCGCCTCGCTGAAAATCGCCGCGACCTTCGCTTTCGTCGGCACTGTGCTGGCGGAAACCGTCGCCTCGAACAAGGGCATCGGCAACGTCATGATGTCGGCCTCGTCGAATTTCGATGTGCCGCTGGTCTTTGCCGGACTGTTCATCCTCGCCTTTCTCGGCGTCGCCCTTTACGCGATTTTCTCGCTGATCGAGACGCGCTTCGTGGGCTGGGCCAACCGCAAGACCGACCTCGCCTCAACCTGACCCCTGAAGGAGCTGTTCATGCTGGAAAGACTAGTTTTTGCTGCCGCGATCGGCCTTGGCCTGAGCAGTGCGGCGCTGGCCGAAACCGACATCCGTTTCACCCTTGGCTGGAAAACACAGGGTTCGGACGCGCCTTTCCTGCTGGCGCTCGACAAGGGCTACTTCAAAGAGGAGGGGCTGAACGTCACCATCGATCAGGGCGAAGGTTCCGCCGCGACAGTGACCCGCATCATGTCGGGGGCCTATGACGCGGGCTTTGGCGACATTAATGCGATCATCCAGAACGCCGCGACCCGCCCTGATGAAACTCCGGTCATGGTCTATCAACTGTGGAACAAGCCGCCCTTTACCATCGTCAGCAAAAAGGAAACCGGCATTCAGACCCCTGCCGACCTGGTGGGTAAGAAACTGGGCGGTGCGCAAGGCACGCCGACGACGCGGCTTGTCACGGTTCTGAGCCGTCTCAATCAGGTCGATATGGACAAGCTTTCCATCGACAACATGGCCCCGAACCTGCAAGAGCCCATGCTCATCAAAGGCGATATCGACGGCGCTCTGGTTTTCAACATCACCAGCTGGTTCAATCTGGTGAATAATCGGCAGGATCCGGCCAAGGATTACAACTGGTTGAATTTCGGTGATTTCGGGCTGGACCTGTACTCGAACGGAATGATGGTGTCGCAAAAGCTGATCGCCGATAACCCCGAAGCGGTAAAGGGCCTTGTCCGCGCGGTGAACCGCGCAGTAATCGAGATCGGGCAAGACCCGCAGGCTGGCGTTGACGCCGTGATTGCCTATGACAACCTTGCCAAACCGGATCTTGAGAAGGCTCGGATGCTGTTCTCCTATGACAAGCTGATCACCTCGGATGAGATGGCCCGCATCGGGCTGGGAGATGTCGATGACGCGCGCCTGACCCGTTCGATAGACATCGTCGCCGAAGGATATGGATTGGAGACCAAGCCTGAAGCCGAGCGGATCTTCACCCGCGCGTTCCTGCCCGCGCTTGCGGACCGGACACTGGTCTATACCGCGACCGAGTAGCCGCTTTTGGGGCAGGTCGGTCCGCAAAACGATCTTACGCCGACGCATTGCCACGGTGCCGCCCGTCCGAAGCCGGACAGTCTTTTGGCTAGGCGGCACAAACCGTAGCAGATAGGCTCAATCGAACTTGCCACGAGATGTCCTGAAATGACCGACACCAATATCGAGAAAGCCGACGGCCCGGAGGGCGGTCGTTACATTGCCCGGATCAGCGGGATCGAAGACGAGGGCGTCCTGATTTACACGCATGTGTCGAACGGGATCGTCAGCGCCGATCATACGATCGTCCCTGAAACGATGGCCGGGCGGGGGGTGGCCCTCGCACTGCTGGACTTCCTGCTGGAGGATGCCCGCAATTCCGGCTTTCGCATCGTGCCAGTCTGCAAGTTTGTCCGTTCGCAATATGCGCGCCATCCCGAATGGAAAGACCTGTTCGTCACGGCTCCGGGCAAAGACCCCTAGGATGATTGCGCGCGGATGGGGCCGCATCACGCGCTGTCTGCAAGATAGCGCCAGACCTCGGAAATGACGACGGAGCCCTCGCCGACTGCCGAGGCGACGCGCTTGACCGAACCGGCCCGAATGTCTCCCACTGCGAAGATGCCCGGTTGTGAGGTTTCGAATGACGCTGTTCGCCCTGCGGCTGCACCGGTCAGGATGAATCCGGCCTCGTCCAGTTTCACCAAGCCGGACAGCCAACCGCAGTTCGGTGCAGCCCCCGCCATGATGAAGACCGCACAGGCATTGATCCTTTGGCTGGTCCCGTCAGGATTTCTGGTTTCAACGGCTTGCAGGGCATCCGTTCCGTGAAGCGCCGCTATGGTCGTGTTGTAATGGATCTCGATCCGTGGATCTGCGGCAAGACGGCTGGACAGGTAATCCGACATCGACGCAGCCAGTGAATCCCCGCGCACCAGCAGATGCACATGGCTCGCGCTGCGGGACAAAAACATTGCGGCCTGACCAGCAGAATTTCCGCCTCCGACGACGATGGCGGCGGCATCACGGCAGCGGCGGGCCTCGATTTCGGTGGCCGCATGATAGACCCCGCTGCCCGCGAACCGTTCGATGCCGGGGATGGCGAGCCGCCGATACTGGACACCGGTTGCAACGATCAGGGCACGGGCGCAAATCTCGTTCGAACAGTCCAACGTGACGCAGAACAGACCGTCCTCGGCCCGCGCAAGCCGGATCACGCGGCGGGGCATCGCGAAGCTGGTTCCGAATTTCAGCGCCTGAACCTCGCCGCGCCATACCAGATCCGCGCCAGAGATTCCGGTCGGAAAGCCCATATAGTTCTCGATCCGGCTGGAGGTTCCGGCCTGCCCCCCAACGGCGATATCTTCGATGACCAAGGCGCGCAGCCCTTCTGCTCCGGCATAAACGCCCGCAGCCACACCGGCGGGGCCGCCACCGACGATGATCACATCGAAAACCTCGCCCGGATTGGCCCGCAGGTCCAGACCAAGGCGCTGCGCAACCTTCAGCGGAGTCGGAGCCTCGATCACCCCGCCCTGCCCGAAGATGACGGCGGGATGGCCCGGTTCGATGCCGCATTCCTTGGCAATGGCGACTGCTCCGGGACAGACCAGATCGAAACTGCGTACAGGAATGCGGTTGCGTCCGGCAAATTCCTCGATCTGGCGAACGCTGGCATCCCGATCCGCGCCGATCAGGGTCAGGCCGGTCGCACGTTGTTCAAGCTGCAAACGGCGACGTGCGGCATAGACCGTGATGACGATATCCGAAATCTCGGGGACTTCGGCCATCAACCGTAACATTTCGGCACGATCGACCACGATTGCGCGGGTCTTGCGCACGGCCCGCATCGGCAAGGCGTAAACGCCACCGGCCAGAAAGGCGATCTCGCCGGTGAATTGCGCCGGACCGATGGTCGAGGGCATCATCCTTTCCCGCGAATAAGCATGCAGGACTTCGATCTCACCATCCTCGACATAGACAAAGCGGTTCATCGGTTCGCCTATTTCGGCAACAGTCTCGCCTTCCGCGAAAACCTCCTCGCGACCGATCCGCCTCAGTGCCTCGACATGGGCGGCATGCAGCGGCGTCCTTTGCATCTGTCGAAGGTCATGGCCGATCGATTCCATTCCCGACTCTCCCGAAGATCAAAGAAATTCGTCATCCTCGAAGCAATAGGTCCAGCGTTCCGCCGGTTCCATCGACCCGACAATCGGATGCAGCGAGGCGCGCCAATGCTGACGCGCATGCCGATTGGGCGAACTGTCGCAACAGCCGATATGGCCACAAGTTAGACAGATCCGCAGATGCACCCAATGCGAACCCATCGCCACACATTCCCGACACACGGCATTGGATTTTTGTGCTTCGGGAGGAATTTCCATTCTGATCTGATCCGCATGCGCGCAAGCCATATCCAGCCCCCAAATCTGATCTGGAAACACTGCGCCAGCCAGTTCGAAAAGCAAGCACAATACTTGCGGCGACCCGACGGCGGCGGGCCTTGAGTCGGATCGCCACCTATTTTCGCCTTAATATTAGGCGGTTATACACTCACCCCGATCATTCCGAGGCGTGGATCGCCAACGGCTTACCCCGATGCGGAACGGCTTGATCCTGAACCAGCAATTCCCGCGCGGCCTCGGGGTCCAACGCCGCGGGACGGTCACAGGTTGTTGTCAATGTCACCCAACTGCCGGATTCGCCCGCTTGCAGGATCGCGGTCATGACTTCGATCACATGCAATGCTCGGGACTGATCGCATAAAAAGTCGCCACCCTCACAAATGGCACGGGCCATGTCGGCCAGACCGGCAGCGCGGTAATTGGCGCGCGGGGTGCCGTTTTGCGACTGGTTCGGAATGGCAAAGGGGTGGTCCCACATCTGGACCTCGGCAAGTTTCTCGCCACGTTTCGCCAGTTCAAGGCTGCCACCGAAGAAGTTCGGGTCAGGCAGGATCAGACTGCCTTCGCTGCCATAGATTTCCATATTGCCATGCTTATGGCCATGCACGTCCCACGAGGCCCCCATTGTCACCATCGCTCCCGAAGCGAATTGCAGCAATGCATGGATGGTGGTCGGGGTCTTGACGGGAATGCGCTCTCCGGCGCGCGGTTCGGAACCGATCACCCGTTCGGTCGAAGCCATTCCCGTCAATGCGGTGACACGTGCAACCGGACCAAGCAGACTCACGAAATTTGTGATATAATAGGGGCCGAGATCCAGTATCGGCCCACCGCCCGGCAGAAAGAAGAAATCCGGATTCGGATGCCAATGCTCCATGCCCGGCGACATGACATGCGCCGTCGCGCTATGGACCCGACCGATAGCGCCCGCGTCGATCAAGGCGCGGGCCTGCTGATGCGAACCGCCAAGGAACGTATCGGGAGCCGAGCCCAGACGCAGGCCCTTGGCCGACGCGATTTCGGCCAGTTCCTGCCCTTCGGCCAAGGACAGCACAAAGGGTTTCTCGGAATAGACATGCTTGCCAGCCAGCAGCGCCGCTTTCGACACCGGATAATGCGCCGCAGGAACGGTCAGGTTGACGATCAGATCAATCGACGGATCGGCTAGCATGTCTTCGGGCGTCTGTGCGATGACCTGCCATGCCTCGGCGGCTTTACGGGCCAGTGGCAAGTTCAGATCAGCGACGGAAGTAATGTTGAGCCGCTTGAACAGCGGAGAAAGCTCGAAATAGGTGGCCGAGATATTGCCCGCCCCGATGATGCCGATATTCAGCTTGTCCATACTAGCCCCCGATTCTGGCATGCAGAGTCGCGCCCGCCTTGGCAAAACGCGCGTCGTCCGACGGATTGTCATGTTCCATGACGAATAACCGCGCCCGCGTGCCCTCCAGCGCGCGACATAGCGCAGCCCAATCCAGCGTTCCCGTACCCGGATCGGACCATCCGTCCTCGTCCAGCATCTCGCCTTGCGGGGCGATGTCCTTGATATGCGCTGCGGTAATTCGGGGCGCGTAGCTGTCCAGCCATTCGAAGGGATCCGCTCCTCCGCGCACGACCCATGCCAGATCGGCTTCCCATTCCAGATCGGGGCCACCTTCCAGAATGGAGTGCATCGGGATCGAACCATCGTCCTGCGCCACGAATTCGAAATCGTGATTGTGCCAGCCAAAGCCCAAACCTTCAGCGCGCAAGGGCGCTCCGGCACGGGACAACCGCGCACCGAACTCTTTCCAACCCGCGGCGTCCGTCGGGCGTTGATCCGGCGCGATGAACGGCGCGTAATAGGTCTGGATGCCAAGCCGACCCGCCAGATCGACAAAGCGCGATGGATCACGCTCTAGTTCGGCCAGATTGATATGGGCGCTCGGGACGCGCAGGCCATTGGCCTCGACCGCGCCGATCAGGGCCTCGGGTTGGTCGAAAAGCCCGCCAAACGGTTCGACCGCCTGATAGCCCAGATCGGCAAGCATGGCGCAAGTCCGATCCAGCCCCGCGAAGTTTCGCGAGGAGTACAGCTGATAGGAAAGTAAGGGCATTGGTTGTTCCTTGCGGTTCAGAGCCGAAGTTCACTTTGAGGATCGAAAAGCGAGGCGCGAGAGATGTCCAAGGTCAGGCGAAGCCGCGTGCCTTCGGGGTAATGGGTGTCGTCGGGCGTGCGCAGGGTGAAGCGTTGACCGTCCAGTCGCAGGTGCAGCACACTTTCCGCGCCCATATGTTCCTGCATCTCGACTGTGGCATCGATGCCCGGCCCGTCGGTCCGGAAACCGGTATGTTCGGGCCGGACGCCAAGGATGGCCGGTCCGTCGCGCAGATGCCCGTCATAGCCGGCAAGATTGACCTTATGGGCGTTGAAGGCAAATTCTCTGCCCGTGATCTGCCCGTTGATGAAGTTCATCGAGGGCGACCCGATGAAGCCCGCGACATAGATATTCACAGGCTTGCTATAGATCTCGGCCGGACTGGCGAATTGCTGGATCACGCCATGACGCAGCAAAGCGATGCGGTCGGCCAGCGTCATCGCCTCGATCTGGTCGTGGGTGACATAGACCATGGTATTGCCCAACCGGTCGTGCAGGCGCTTGATTTCGACCCGCAGCTCGGCCCGCAGTTTGGCATCCAGATTGGACAGTGGTTCATCGAACAGGAAAACATCGACATCGCGGACCAACGCGCGTCCGATGGCGACCCGCTGACGCTGCCCTCCCGATAAAGCGGCTGGCTTGCGGTCAAGATAGTCCTCGATCTGCAGGATCTCGGCGGCGCGTTTGATGCGGCGGGCGATCTCGTCCTTGGGCATCCTGGCGTTCTTCAATCCGAATGCCAGATTTCCCCGCACACTCATTTGCGGATAAAGCGCGTAAGACTGGAACACCATGCCGATGCCGCGATCCTTGGGTTCCTTCCACGTGACGTTCTTGCCGTTGATAAAGATCTGACCGTCGGTGATGTCCAGAAGCCCCGCGATACAGTTCAGGATCGTCGACTTTCCGGACCCCGAGCCTCCGAGCAGGACGATGAACTCACCCTGCCCGATCTCGATATTGACGTCTTTCAGAACCTGTATCGCGCCGAAGGACAGCTGCAGTCCCTTGATGGCAAGCGAGGTTTCGGTTGTGACCAATTTGTTGTCCTTCATGGCTTATCCCTTGACTGCGCCAGCGGCGATGCCACGCACGAACAAACGCCCCGAGACGAAGTAGATAACCAGCGGCACAATGCCGGTCAGGATCGTCGCGGCCATGTTGACGTTGTATTCCTTGACCCCTGTCGTGGTATTGACGATGTTGTTCAACTGCACCGTCATCGGGTAATACTCCGGCTTGGTGAAGACGACCCCGAACAGAAAATCATTCCATATTCCCGTAACTTGCAGGATCACCGCCACCACGCATATCGGCACGGACAAAGGCAGCATGATGCGGAAATAGATGCCCCAGAAGCCGGTGCCATCAACCCGTGCTGCCTTGAACAACTCATCGGGCAGCGCGGCAAAGTAGTTGCGAAACAACAGCGTCAGGATCGGCATCCCAAAGATGGTATGCACCAGCACCAGACCGGTCAGGCTGCCGTAAAGGCCCAGTTCGCGCAGCAGGATGACGGTCGGATAGATCATCACCTGATAGGGGATGAAAGCGCCGATCATCAGCACGGCAAAGAAGAACTCGGCCCCCTTGAACTTCCAGTTCGCCAAGGCGTATCCGTTGATCGAGGCGATCAGGATCGAGATGAAGACCGAAGGCACCGTGATCCGGACCGAGTTCCAGAATCCGCGCTTCAACCCGTCGCAATTCAGGCCGGTACATGCCTGCGACCACGCTTTGACCCAAGGCTCGAACGTGATTTCGACCGGTGGCGAAAAGATGTTGCCCATCCGGACTTCCGGCAATCCCTTGAGCGACGTCACCACCATCACGTAAAGCGGCAGCAGATAATACAGGGCAACGACGATCAGCGTGCCATAGATTATCACATTGCGGCTGGATATTCGACGGCGGGGTTTCGCGCCTCGCGGGATTACAAAGGCAATGTCAGCCACGCTTCTTCCCTCCGAATTCCAGATAGGCCCAGGGGATGATGATGACCGCGACGGTCAGCAACATCATGGTCGAGGCCGCGAACCCCTGCCCCAGATTCTGGTTCAGGAACATCTGGTCATAGACATATTTTGCGGGCACCTCGGATGCGATCCCCGGTCCGCCATCGGTCTGCGCAACCACCAGATCGTAAACCTTGACGATGCCTGCCGTCACGATGACCAGCGTCGTCACAAAGACCGGACGCAGCATCGGGACGATGACGAACAGGTAGGTTTTCCATGCCGGAACCCCGTCCACCCGCGTGGCTTTCCAGATTTCATCGTCAATTCCGCGCAAGCCCGCCAACAACAGCACCATGACAAACCCCGAGCCTTGCCATAGCGCCGCGATCACCACGCCGAACATGACGATCTTGCCATTGTTCAGCGGATCGAATGCGAAGCTTTCCCACCCGATCCCCCTGACGATAGACTGGACGCCGAAATCAGGATTCAGCATCCACTGCCAGACAACGCCGGTGACCACGAAACTAAGCGCGAAGGGATACAGCAGGATCGTCCGGAACACGCCCTCATAGCGGATCTTCTGATCCAGAAGGCAGGCAAGGACAAACCCTATCACGAAGGACAGGACCAGCATACAACCTCCGAAAATGACGAGGTTCTGTATCGAAATCAGCCACTTGTCGCTGTTCCACAGCCGTTCGTACTGCAACGTCCCGACAAAATTCAGCCGCGGCAGCAATCCGGATTTGGTAAAGGAATGAACCACGGTCCAGACCGAGAAACCGACGAAAACGACCATGGCAGTCAGGATCATCGGAACTGCGGCGATCTTCGCGCTAAGGTTCCGGAACAGCCGGGACGGGCGCTCCTGGGTGTTTGAACGGGCCATATCACCTATCCGCTTATCGTCCACAAAGCCGCGATTTCCGCGACGAAGGGCAGGCGGCCTTGGGCCGCCTGCGAGGCGTTATCAGCTCGACAATTGCAGAATGCCGATCAGGCTTTCCTTGACCTTTTCGACCGGCATGTCCGGCTGGTTGAAGAACTGGATCATCAGATCGGAAAGCTGGTTGCTGGCATCGGCTGAAAGCGCCTGATCCAGCCCGTCAACCACCGTCCCATTGGCCAGAATATCCAGCCCCTTGCGCATGCAATCATTTGCCGCAGTCAGATCGACATCGCTGCGCACCGGCATCGAGCCTTTTTTCAGGTTGAACGCCACCTGCGCCTCGGGCGAGATCATCACCCGCGCCAAGGCTTCTTGCGCAGCGGCAATTTTGGGATCGTCAATCGCGGGGAAATAAAAGGCGTCCCCTCCGGTCGAGACGATATCCGAAACCCCAAGACCCGGCAGGCAGGTATAGTCCTTGCCGGCGACCTGTTCGGCGATGGCGAACTCGCCCTGCGCCCAATCACCCATGATCTGGCCAGCAGCTCCGCCCTTGATCACCATGGTCGTGGCCTGGTTCCACTCTTGCACATTCGAGCCGGTCGCCAGCTCGCGCGCCGTTACCAATGCGGCAAAGGCCTTGTCCATTTCAGGGGTGTTTACCGCATCGACATTCTTGTCGGTGATGACCTGCTTATAGACCTCGGGACCGGCAATGGCGGCGACAAGATTCTGGAACACCAGCGCGGCCTGCCACGGTTGCTGCCCGATCACCAGCGGCTGGATGCCCGCCTTACGCAAATCCGGCGCGGCGGCAACAAATTCCTCCCAATTCGTCGGCACCTTTAAACCGGCTTTTTCGAAAGCGTCGTTCGACAGCCACAGCCAAAGCTGAGAGTGGATATTGACCGGCACGCAATAGATCTCGCCGTCGATCTCGCAGCTTTGCAGGATCGAGGCCGGATGCACGATGTCGCGCCAGCCATCGGCCTTGGCGACATCCTCAAGGGAACGCATCAGTCCGGCCTCGACCAATTCCTTGGCTTGCTGACCATGGTTAAACTGTGTCGCCCCCATCGGATCGCCGCCGGTGATGCGGCTGACCATGACCGGACGCGCAACGCCGCCAGATCCCGCAATCGCACCATCGACCCATTTGTTGCCCGTCGCGTCAAAGGCCTTGGCGAATTCGGCAACCGCCGCCGCCTCGCTGCCCGACGTCCACCAATGTGTGACCTCGATATCTTCGGCATGAGCCACACCGGCGGCGCAAACCGCCACCGTAGCCCCAAGCAGGAACCGTATTCTCATATTGCCTCCCCCCTTCTTGCAGACCTGTTCAATCGAATCAGCGCGTAGGTGTAACGTTAATCCCAAGAACCAGTTCGACCAACAGGATTTAAGACATCACTCCTGCCATATATTTGCCTATCATTGATATTTATTGGCGGCGACGCGCGATAGTGGACAGATGAATCCAGATGGTGCATCGTTGCACCATTCGCATTGGAAGTCAGAGAAACACACCGATGGACATGCTGCCGAGAGCGGAAATGACAGGGATTTCGTTGGACGCGGGCTGGAGCCTGACGCGCGCGGACGGTGGCGCCATCTGGCCTATGGATTTTCCTAACGACATCCATTCGGTCCTGTTGAAACAGGGCGTCATTCCCGATCCGTATTGGCGCGACCGTGAGACCGAACTGGATTGGGTCCATGACAGCGAGTGGCTCGCCTCGCGCGAGTTCGACTTTTCAGGAACGTCGGGCCGCTACACGTTGACACTCGAAGGCGTCGACTGCCACGTCAACGTCGTCCTGAACGGCACCGAGATCGCTCAGTTGGGCAATCGCTTCATGCGCCATGATCTGGACGTGACCCAAGCGCTGCTTCAAGGAGCGAACCGGATCGAACTTCGCTTCCGGTCGAATTCACGGATCGCACAGGCAAAGGCGCAGGCATTCCCATTTCCGGTGCCCCATATCCATTGGAACAACCGACTGCCGCATTACAATTTCTTGCGTAAGCCGCAATGCGATGCGGGCTGGGACTGGAACATCGCACTTAGTCCCATCGGCGTGCATGGCGGCATCCGGTTGCGACGCAGCGAAGCAATCCGGCTGGATGACGTCATGCTGCGGCAGATCCACAAGAATGGTCATGTTCGTCTTGAGGTCGATTTCCTGACCGATGTCTCCCATCCCATTGAGGCCGAGGCCGTTCTACAGGTCTGCGGCCAGACCCAACGCAAGACCGTGCAACTCTGGCCGGGCCAGAACCGCAGTACCCTGTCGGTCGGAATCGAAAACCCCCGGCTATGGTGGCCTGCCGGACATGGACCACAGGATATGCACGATCTGGAGATCCGCATCGGAGATCAGGCGCGCCGCTATCGCATCGGCCTGCGCCAGATCGAACTGCTGACCGGTCCCGATACCATCGGCAACCGGTTCGCCTTCCGCGTGAACGGTCGCGAGATATTTATGCGAGGCGCGAACTGGATACCTGCCGATGCCCTGCCGACCCGAGCCACCCGCGAGGTCGTGGCAGATCTGCTGGATAGCGCAGCGCTGGCGAACATGAGCATGTTGCGCGTCTGGGGTGGCGGCACCTACGAGCCGGATTTCTTTTACGAGATGTGTTCCGAACGCGGGTTGCTGGTTTGGCAGGACTTCATGTTCGCCTGCAACCTTTATCCGGCGGCAGACCGGAAATGGCTGGACGGCGTGCGTATTGAGGCCCGCCAGAACGTGCGCAGGCTCTCGGTCCATCCCTGTATGGCGCTGTGGTGCGGCGACAATGAACTGGTCGGCGCGCTCGGCTGGTTTCCCGAAAGTAAGGCAGATCGCGACCGCTATCTTGCCATGTATGACCGCTTGAACCACGCGCTTGAGGAAATCGTGCAGGACGAGGCGCCGGATATCCCGTGGTGGCCCTCGTCTCCTTCGGTCGGCCCGCTGAATTTCGGCGACGGCTGGCACGACGACACCCGCGGAGACATGCATTTCTGGGACGTCTGGCATTCGGCGAAGGATTTCGCACATTATCGCAGCGTGAAACCGCGTTTCTGCTCGGAGTTCGGGTTTCAGTCATTCCCGTCCGCGCGCGTGATCGAAAGCTTTACCGAGCCGGCGGACCGCAATGTCTCGTCTCGGGTCATGGACGTTCACCAGCGCAATCCCGGCGGCAATAGCCGCATTGTCGAGACTCTGGCCCGCTATTGCACCTTTCCGGACAGTTTCGACGACATGATCTGGCTGAGCCAGATCGCGCAGGGACTGGCGATGAAAACCGCAATCGAAAACTGGCGCTCGACCAAGCCCCGCTGCATGGGCACGTTATACTGGCAGTTGAACGACACCTGGCCGGTCGCAAGCTGGTCCAGTCTGGAATATGGTGGCGGTTGGAAAGCGGTTCACTACATGGCGCGCCGCTTCTACGCTCCGGTCATGGTGACCGCCCAGCCCGACGCCGGAACGGGCGGCATTACCCTTGTCGCGATCAACGACACGGATCAACCCGTCAGGCTAGATGTTTCCGTCCGTACGGTTCGCATCGACGGAGAAATGCGGCCGCTGGGACAGTGGAGCCTGTCCACCCCACCCGACCGCGCTGTCGAGATCATGCGCCTGCCCGCGAACACCGTGCCCGATGGTTCCTTTTTGCATTTCGAATGGACCGATAACGGCCTGCATCATGGCGAGAATGAATACCTGCCGAAGCGGCCCAAGGATTACGACTTCGGCAATGCTTCCATCATGGCGCAAACAAGTGTTTCGGCGGACGGCGTGCCGCAAGTCCTGTTGACCACCGACCGTCCGGCCCTATGGGTGACATGGGATCTTGGCGGCGATAGGATCTGGTCCGACAATTGCATCACCCTGCTTCCTGATCGCCCCCGCCTGTTGACGGTTATGCGCGAAAGACAGGCCAAGCTTCCGATCCGGCCTCCCGAGGTGCGGGCAATGAAAGGTCGATAATGGAGCGGTCCGCCTCAAGCACCCCTTCGGTCACGCTGAAGACGATTGCAAACGAATTGGGCGTTTCGGTGACAACCGTCGCGCGGGCGATGAAGGACGGCCACAAGGTCGGCGCCGACATGATCGTCAAGGTACGCGAAACCGCTGACCGCTTGGGCTATGTCCGCAACCTAGAAGGAGCCAAGCTGCGCACGGGCAAAACATTGATCGCGATGGCTTTCCTGAACTTCACCGAAGAGGAAGAGATCGGCGATTCCGGCGCGGTCGGGCTGCTGAACGGATTTCACAAATGCTTTGCCGGAACCGATTACGCGGTGCGCGCGGTGCCCGCCGCCCGCGACGGGATGGCGGTGGACCGACTGCGTGAACTGGTGCGCGGCAGGCTTGCGGACGGGGTGATCCTCGACCTGATCGAGCTTCAGGATGCACGGGTCCGCTACCTGCTAGAGGCGGATTTTCCCTTTGTAACCTATGGCCGGACCGAGCTTTTCTCGGAACATGCATGGTTCGATATCGACAACGAATTTGCCGCTTGGCAAAGCACCGACGCGCTGTTGCGCGACGGCTTCAAACGCATCGCCCTGATCGACGGAGATACGCGCTATACCTTCGTCCGCCAGCGGGTACGCGGCTATGAGCGGGCGTTGCGCGAACACGGGATCGAGCCGGACCCCGGCCTGCGCCACCATTCCGAGCTGGCAGCCGATCTGGCCCGCGGCTCGGTCGGTCCGCTGCTTGATCGCCGAGCAGACGGATTTGTCTGCGCGAACGAACTGACTTTTCTTGGCGCCCGTGCCGGTGTTCGGGACCGCATCGGCGACGAGGTTCGCCATATCGGCTTTGCCCTGCGTTCCGGCACCCAGATCGGCAAATACGTCTCGACCAAGGTCCATGCCTCGCATTATTCGCATATCGCGACCGGGCGGGCATTGGCCGAACTGCTGCTTAAGCAGATCGACGGGGCCGATCCGCGCGAGTGTCAGCAACTGGCAAAGACGACGTTGATCACCACAGAAAACAGCAGCGAGGCACTTATCGCGTAGGGTCAGTCGGCGGCGGACGACACCCTGCGCACGACCCGCAAGGTGGCGCTTTTCCCTCCACCGCAGAAGAAGCGGTCCGCCCCATCCGATTCAAGGCCAGAAACTCCGATATCCTCGGGCATTTCCAGACAATCCAGCAACTCGCCCGAGTCCGGATCGACGCGGCGGATGTCGCTATGACCTTCCTCCCATGTGCCATGCCACAATTCCCCCTCGACCCAGGTCACGCCGGTGACAAAGCGGTCCGATTGCAGCGTGCGAAGTACTGCGCCGGTTTCCGGATCGATCTGGTGGATCGTCCGGTTGCGGTATTGACCGACCCAAAGCGTCCCTTCGGACCAAGCCAGCCCCGAAGCTTCCTCCGCACCCGGAGCAGGTATTTTCGCCAGAATTGCACCCGTTTGAGGGTCGATCTTGTGGATCACGGATTTGGCTATCTGGAACAGATGCGTGCCATCAAAGGCAGTCCCCGCATCTGCGGCGACATCCAGCACGCGCAGCACCTTGCCGCTGTCGGGATCGACAGCATTCAACCGCTCGCCCGTCGCGACCCAGACATGGCGTCCATCAAAGCTGACACCATGCACGGCCTCGGCATCCGGAAACGGTCCGAACACGTCGATGATTTCGGCTGCATGTTTCATTGGTCCTGCCTATTCGGATGGAAGCGGCGACGAGAGCAAAAGGTTTATCGGGAAACCCGGCACCTTCGAGATAATCCAGCGGCGGGCACGGCCACGACCGAACCATTCGACCTTACCCTGCCGGTGCAATGTTTCAAGGGCGCGCTGGGTGGTTCGTGGACTGACATCCAGTGCCAGCGCCAGTCCGGAACTGCTCCATGCCTCGCCATCCGCCATAAGCCCCAATAGGTCGGCGTGTTCTTCTTCGACCGGCGGGGCCAATACGGCGGGACAAAGCTGATCATGCGGTGCAAGCACGAACCCTCTGCCCGTCGCGGTGATATTCGCGAAAGGCGAGATTTCCTTTCGTAACCGTGCCATTTCGACCCGCAATCTCGCACGGTGGGATTCGTCGCTGTGGCGGGCACGAAAGACGCGCTTCAAAAGCTCGTCGCGTGGAACATCATGGGGCCATGCCTCGGCCAAAACCCGCAGCAATCCGAACAGGATCGGACGCCTCCCCAAAGAAATGATGGTCCGGTCCCTTCGAACAACATTCCGGCTGGCGTCAACGATCAGCCTGCCCGAGGCAAACCATGCCTCGACCTCGGCCAAGCTCAGCATGCGATCACACCCGTCGGCGACCAGGCAGGCAGCCGGAGCGTCGAACTTCCGGATCGCAGCGTCAACTTCGGTGCTTAGCGAAGGGATGCTCAGGCGACGCGCGACATCAAGCGCGTGATCAAAGGCAGCCCGCGCCGCATCCGCCTGTATCCTGCGGATCGCGATGCCAGCGACCACCAGCCAGTAACCTCCGCGCGAAACCTGTGGCAAGGCGGCAAGATCGACCATCCCAAGGCAGCTTTCCGCCTCGTCAATCCGACCCAGCAGCAGCGCCAGTCGTGCCTGAAGATAGGCCGAATGCGCCGCGTTTCTCTGGTCCCCATGCGCGATGAAACTGGCCCGCGCCTTGGCCAAAGCCTCGGACGTTCCGCCAAGATCGCGCGAGACCAGCGCAATTTCGGCCGCGGCCAACCTGCAGCGGGCGACTGACAGGGGCTTTCCCGAACCAAAGGCGCGGGCGGCAGCGCGAAGCAATTCGCGCGACCTGTCCAGATCACCCAACTGGGCCATCGCAATACCGCGCAACGCCAGCGCCGGAGCATCATTGCGCAAAGCAACCCGCTTCAGCGCCACCAACGCCTTGCCGCCGGCAAGTTCCCTCGATGCCGCGTCGATCACACTGTCCATCGAAATCCCGTCACGCTTGTTACTCTCACCCGCGCCGCGACCTGCCGTAAATTCCACAAGATCGGTACGACCATCGAACAGGAGCCTTGGAATGGCAACGTATCCGGACAGCATTGGATGGCTTGCCCATGCCGCCTCACCGACATTCGCGCTGATGGCGGGAATATCAACTGCCGATAATCCGGCATTTTGCATGACCGTATCCGGTTCGTGGCCGGTGAACAGCATGACCACGATGTACCTGCTGATGAGCGCCTTCCACTTGCCGCCATGGCTGCGGTTGATCCGCGCCCATGGACTCAACAAACCGAACTTGAAAGGAGAATGATCATGAAACCTGCAATCGCATCACGCGGAGAATGGCTGGACGCACGCAAAGCGCTGCTGGCCAAGGAACGTGCCCTGACGCATGAACTGGACAGTTTGAGGGCCGAGCGGCGCAAGCTGCCTTGGGTCCGTCTGGATAAGGCCTATGTCTTCGACGGTCCGAACGGCTCACGCTCGCTGGATGACCTGTTCGAAGATCGCAGCCAGCTAGCGATCTATCACTTCATGCTTACGCCGGGTTCGGACCATATCTGCGAAGGCTGCTCGTTTATCGCGGATCATATCGACGCGGCACGGCAGCATTTCGAACATGCCGACCTGTCCTTCGCTGCCGTCTCTCGTGTTCCGGTGGAGCGGATCGAGGCGGTCAAGGCCCGCATGGGCTGGGCTTTCCCATGGCTTTCGTCAGCGCGGAACGACTTCAATTTCGATTTCTCGGTGTCGTTCACCCCCGAGGATCGTGAAGCCGGTCGCGCGATCTACAACTACGGCACGGTGATCCGGAACAGTCCGGATATGTTCGGCACAAGCATCTTCGCCAAAGACGAAGCAGGCGAGATCTACCACACCTACTCGACCTATCACCGCGGCAACGAACTGCAGATCGGCGCGTTCAACTGGCTTGATCTGACCCCCAAGGGCCGCAACGAAACCGGCACGATGAGTTGGGTCCGTCTTCACGACGAATATTGATCGGACGATGGCGGGTAACGCTGTCTGGTTATTCGCCATCGTTAAACGAACGCTAGTCGGCACGGGCACCGAACGGGAACCGGGCTGCACAATAAGGCAAAGCTTGGTGCAATTCAGGAACCGCTCAGCCAGCTGATTCAAAATACATTACTTCGGAAATTTGTAATCCACGAGTATATGACAACCGCAGGAGGAATGCCGCACAAACCCCTTGCATGAATTGCAAGAATCATGGTTCGCTTTGGGCACTTTGACATTGGACAGCATGCGCAATGAAGAGTGCCGAAGTACGATTGCGCCTTGAAGGAGAGCGTCGGCAGGTCACGGCCCTGTTCTACGACATTGTCGGATCGACCGAGATCCTCATGCGAAGCGACCCCGAGCAATATTTGCGGTCCGTCACGGCCCTGAACGCGGCTGCCGAAACGATCGTCACCAATTTCGGAGGATTTCTGTACCAGAAACTGGGTGACGGGGGGTGCTGCTTCTTCGGCTATCCAAAGCAGTCAGAGGATGCCGCCGAGAATGCGATTGACGCGGCACTGGAATTGCTGCGGAAGGTCTCTCGGCGGACACGAAAGGCAGCGGATAACTTTGATCTGCGGATCGGGATCGCGACCGGTGTGGTGGTGTTTTCGTCGAATAGCGACGAAATCGTTGGAACGGCTCCGGTTCTTGCCGCGCGGCTACAGGCCGAGGCCGAGGCTAACTCGGTTCTGGTTGCAGAAACCACGTTCGAACTGACCCGCAGCAAGTTCGTTTACAACCGCATTGGCGAGGTGAAGCTGAAAGGGTTCGCGACGCCCAATATCCTGTGGCAACCCGAAGCAAAGCGTCAGGGCCCAAGCCAGCAGGCAGGCAATATCAACCGCGCGATGGTGGGGCGCGCGCAAGAGCTGGCTACCTTGCATAGCGCTTGGAAAGCAGCACGGGCTGGCAACGGTCAGGCATTCGCGATCATCGGTGAGGCGGGGATCGGGAAATCGAGACTCGTCTCGGAACTTCTTGGCAGCGTTGAGGGAAAAGGCGTTGTTCTGCAGTGCAACAAGCGTTTCGAAGGCCAGCCGCTTTACCCGTTGGTCACATTTCTGGACAATTTGATCGACTTCAGCGCGTTGAAAGCCGCTGGATCTGATGCATTGGGTGATGCATTTCGCGCCGCAGGAATCGACATCGACCTCGCTGCGGTCGAAACCATGCGCGGCTTCGCGGTCGCGCGATCAGGTGCCTCGGCTAGGAATATCCGCGTGACCGACATGACCGGCAGCGTCTTTCGCAACAGTGTGATCGATGCGGCAATCCAAGTCCTATGTCCATGTATGTCAGCTGGCCCCATCCTGATCGTCATGGAAGACGTCAACTGGGCCGACGAGATGACGCTGGAATTGCTGGACCGGCTCAATGCGATGGCCGCCACCTTGCCGATCCTTGTCGTCGCGACCTCGCGCCATGCACGTGCCGATGACACGGCAACAGGGTTATCGCTGGGCGGCCTTCCTCCGACGGAAATGCGCGATCTGATCGCCGCTGTCTGGGAGAGTAAACCACCGGCAGGCCTATCGGATTTCGTTCTGAAGCAATGCGATGGCATGCCTCTTTATGCCGAGCAACTCACCGATTTTCTGCGCGCCAAGTACAATGCGGATCAGCATGTCACGGCATGGAAAGATCTGTTGGCCGAGGGCGGGGTATCGTCGCTGAATGACCTGCTCTCCTCGAGACTTGCCAGTGCTGGCGAGGCGCGGCGTGTCGCGCAGTTTGCAAGCGTGATTGGCCGGAATTTCACCAGCGATCTGCTTGCCAAGCTTCTGCCGCAACCGGATCGCGACGGATTGGCAAGCCATATGCAGGTCCTGTCAGCCCTTGGCATCATCGAGCATTCACCCAATCAGGCCGAGGGATACCAATTCCGGCAAGCACTTCTGCAAGAAGCCGCTTACAACAGCCTGCTGAAAAGCGACCGCCGCAAGATCCACGAGCGCATCGCGAACCTTCTGGTCGATAAGACCGTGCCGCCCCTGCCTGCGGCAATCGCGGCATGGCAATGCGCCGAGGCCGGCAGGCATGCCGATGCCGTCCAGTTTGCTTTGAAAGCTGCCGAGGCCTGCGTGCTTCAGTCTGCGATGAAGGAAGCCTCGCTCTCGCTCGACCTCTGCGGCAGGGAAATCACCCGAATGTCGCGGCGCCACCCCGAGCGCCATGAGTTTTTTCTGACCATGCTTGAACTTCAGGCCGTGGTCGCGACTGCTCTGGAAGGGGAAGGATCGGATAAGGCCCGCAGGATCTATTCGCGGACCATGCAACTTGCGCGTCTACGACCGCCATCGACGCGGCAAGGGCATTTTCCGGCCTATTGGGGCTGGTGGTTCACCGCGCCAAACGTTCGTACCCAGCAGCAGCGCGCCCGCATCCTTGTCGATGACATGAGAATGGTCAACGATGGCGAGGTCAGGATGCAATCCTTTCACTGCGCATGGGCGACAAGCTTTCACGCGGGCGATCATGCGTTCTGTCTTGATTGCGTGGAACAGGGCCTAGAACTTTATGACCCGGATCTCGCGGTCCGAAATCGGGCCTTTTTTGGCGGCCATGACGCCAAGATCTGCGGTCTGGGAGAGCGCGCGCTGTCGCAACTCCTAACTGATCGGGTTGAGGCGAGCGAAGACGCGATCAGCCAATCCCTAGACTATGCCGCTTCGATCGACCATGTCGGCAGCCTTGTTCACGCGATCTATTACGCGCTTGTCCATCGCCACTGTCAGGGCCGCTACGAGGAAGTCCATGTCCTTGGCGAGCAGATGTTGATGCTGGCCGAAAAGCATGGTCTGGCGGCAAGCAAGGCGCGCGCCGAGATGTATTGCGGCTGGGCCGAACTTATCGGTGCGAAAGACAAGCGCGGCGCAATCCGGTTCCGCGAGGCCCTTTTGCTGCACCAACGCACGGCCACGGACGACAATCTTTCGATCCACAGCGACATGCATTCGCAGGTGCTGGAAATGACCGGCCATCCAAGCGAGGCCCTGTCGGTGATAGAAGCCGCGATCAATCTGGGCCGGAAAAGCGGTCAGACCTTCTGGCTGGCCGAGCTGTATCGTAGAAAGGCGCAACTGCGGCAAAGTCTGGGAGATCGCCCTACCAGCCTTCGGCGCGATCTGGCACATGCCGTCAAAATCGCAAATTCTCAGGGGGCGGCATGGCTTCTCAAGCGCGCTGAAGCCGATCTGGGGCGCATTGGTTAGCAGATGATCCAAGGGCCGACGCCATTGACCGGAGAGCAGCTGGAATTGGCACTGGCGAGTCCGGTTCGACCGGAACCCGACCCGATGCAGACCGTTCACCGGATACTTGCGCGGCGACGAGAATTCGGGATCACACGTCTGGGCACGGTAACACGGCTGGATCGCATCGACATCCCCGTGGCGCAGACGGTGCGGCCGTTATCGCTGTCCGTGAGCGTCAATCAGGGGAAAGGGCTGACCTACCCGCAAGCTGCGATTTCGGCGCTGATGGAATCGCTCGAAGGCTGGGCGTCCGAGCGAATTGCCCCTGAGCGGGTCGAGATGGGCGATATCCGTTCGATGGACACAAGCGACCTTTGGTCCCACCTTCCGACAGATCGCCAAGGTGACGTGCCAATTGGATGGGTCAAGGGCTGGGATATTTTCTCGTCCCACGAGGTTTTTGTGCCTTTGGCGCTGGTGGATACGGCCTATACGGTCCCCTCACCTCATCCCGCCTGGTTGCCGCGAAATACGTCCGGACTTGCCGCAGGAACAAGCCTGCTTGGCGCCATTCAGCACGCCTGTTTCGAGTTGCTCGAGCGGCACTCTCGCTGCGCCGCCATGAGAATACCGCATTTTTTTGACCGGTTTCAGGTGGACAGCCGCTCTGTCGTCACTGGCAGTTCCGGAGCAATCCTCAGCATGCTGCGTGCCGCTGGCTGCGCGGTCGGAATTTGGTCGATCCCGACAGGAAATGGGCCGCCTGTCTACTGGTCCCATGTGATGGAGAGTGACCGCCACGCCCCCTTGGCCCCTTGGCCAGCCGAGGGGTTCGGCTGCGATTTCTCGCATGACCGCGCGCTCGCCAAGTCGTTGCTTGAGGCCTGTCAATCCCGCCTCGGGATCATCTCGGCCGCGCGCGAAGATGTCACCGCGCAGAACTACAACTACCAAGACGTCGCCGACCTTTCGGCTTGGCGGCAACAACTTGCGATTTCCGCTCGGCCATTTCAGGCGGTTGACGCACCACTAACGCATTCCACCCCATTGCCGCATCTCGCCGAGTCACTCCGCCATGCCGGAGCAAGGGCGATGATTGTCGTCGTACTACATTCGGATGAAAGCATACCGTTGCATGTGGTCAGGGTTCTGACCCCACCGCTAGAGACCGATCCGGAGTATCAACGTGGCGCATGACACACTCGTATTCCTTGGTCCGACGCTAAACGTTGCCACTGCAACGCAATATCTGAATGCCCTATATCTGCCACCGGCGGGAAACGGCGATATGATCCGCGCGGTGATCGAGCACACCCCCAAAACAATCGCACTGATTGACGGTGTGTTCGCCCAGTCACCTGCGGTTCGCCATAAGGAAATCCTTTGGGCAATGTCGCGCGGTGTTCATGTCTATGGAGCCGCCAGCATGGGGGCAATCAGGGCTGCCGAGTTGGAGGATTTCGGCATGATCGGATATGGCAAGATCTTCCGTTGGTATCGCCGGACCCCGTTTGCAGATGATGCGGATGTCGCGGTCGCAATGGCGCCTGCCCAATTGGGCTCATTTCCCCTTGGTGTTGCTCTGATTGATGTAAGGCTGACCCTGAAAAAGGCGGCCCGTTTGCGTATTATCGATTCAAGGCTTCAACTAGCGTTAGAAACCTTGGCCAGATCAATCCACTATACAGAGATGACTTATCAGAAACTTTTATCGAACGCCGTAATTAACGGGATACGGCCATCAGATTTGGACAGAATCACGAATTGGCTTACAGACGGAAGGATCCAGCAAAAATCCGCAGATGCCATCGCCCTGTTCAAGCATCTGGCACAGCAACGACACCTGACAAAAGCGCATAATAATCCCCGTCCCTTTGAAGCCACAGAAGCCTTTGCTCACGACATGGCTTATTACGATTTGGCCGACGAAGTTATGGATGCGCGAAATCGTTGATAAGTCGTTATGTTTAGTCTATGGTCTGATTAGACCACCACAAAAAGCGGGCGACGGGGGACGGCATTGGATGCCATGGGAAGTTCCGTGGAAGTGGGCCGTCGGTCGGATTCTTCATCCGTCCTTGGAACACGTTTCCTGATTTATCCGCAGCCTCCATTTGTCAACGGTTACGATAAGCCCGAGATGGTCTGGATTGGCCGCTCTGCCGGACCTATTCTTGCTGGGCCATCAGATGATCGAATGTATATCGCAAATCCCATCGACCCAAAGCGCCCATATGGGCTGCCTTTTCTTCCGCCTTATCTGGGGCCTCTCCGCCCTCCGGTCCGACCCGGGCCGGACGGACATTTTGACCAGATCCTGCCCGGGTCTCCGGACTTCCTATCCGTGCACAGCTATGCCTGCTGTCGTCGTGTTCTGGACATCTGCGAGGGATATGTCGGGCGCAGAATAGATTGGTTCTTCGACGACACATTCGAAAGGCTGGAAATCGTGCCCCATATTCCGGATTGGGACAACGCTCAGTCTGGTTATGGCTTTCTCGAACTCGGCGATTGCGTACCTCCGACACCCACGTCGAGTTTCGCGTTAAATTTTGACGCCATTGCCCACGAAATGGGGCATCTCATCCTACTCAGCGAACTTGGCATTCCTGATGGTGACGGCGATGACGCCGAATATTTTGCCTATCATGAATCTGTCGCCGATTTTTTATCGCTGATCTGCCTTTTGCATTTCGATTCGGCAACCGATAAAATTCTGCGCCGAACCGGCGGAAATCTTCTTATCCATAACGAGTTGGACCGGTTTTCCGAACTTAGCGACGAAAAACAACTCAGGTCGCTGAACCATACGCTCCGGATGTCGGATGTCAGCAATGAGGTTCACGACAGGTCGAAACCTTTCTCGGCGGCACTCTTTGACAGCCTTGTCGAAGTATATCAGACGTTGCTATTCGAGCGCGGAATTGCCGACCTCGATCCGAACCAATTCGAAGATTTGCGGCTGGAAATGGCTCCTGCCCTGATCGAACAGGCCCTTCGCCGTTCCAACCCAGATTACGAACGGCGACATTTTGCTAGCAAGGCCGCATTACAGGATGCCCGCGACATCATCGCCTCAAGCCTCGTCAGGTCGTGGCCGCTGATTGATCCTAATACCCTGACTTTCACCGCAGCCGCCGAGGCTTTCTTGTCTGCAACCTACGAGGGCCCCGCCCGTCCCTATCTCGCGCAAATCGAGAGTTGTATCTCTTGGAGAGAAATTTTGTAACGGAGATGGTAACAATGACTGACGTAACTGTACCCGCACCGCAACAACAGGGGACATATTTTCCCGATATGGTGATCCTCTATGGGGTCAAGCTTAATACCAACACCTCTTATGGCGCGTTCGACGCCGGAGACAACGGTAAATCGGTATTGCGAATGCAACTATTCCATTCGAATAAGGAGGAAAGCGAGGGTAATTATTCGATTGTACTCGGCTACGGTTATGCATTCGAAGGGAATTGCTATCGGATGGACGCGAACAGATTTTTTATCGTGAAAGACACAAAAGCTGAAGCAGCGGTCGGCTGTGGCTTCGATCTCGCGGGTAGTTCAGGGAGCACCACCAGTAAGTTCAGCATGTGGCGGATCCGTTCGTCGGAAAAACTGTTGGAAATTGGTGTGAACGCAGGTGATTTCAAATCTCTTGTTCTTGACGGGAACGTTCCCGGAAAGAGATCACCAGCATCCTATGCAATTACCGCCTCCCTTGCTCATCGGGACGGTCGCTTTAGCAGGGAGTGATCTGCCAAGGGACTTTCTGTCCACTTCCGATTTGAGTCCAAGTCTTGGTCTGCCCACAGTTCCCCCCGCTATGGCGCGTTGTTCTGCAACTATCGACCCAACGCGGTGTCAATATTGCTGATCACCTCGATGCTCACATCCGAGATTTCACGGTGCAGGATAGTGAAAACCGTGCCTTAATCTAATCGCCGACGTGCTCGGAGCGATCACGTCTGGAAAACTCGTATCTCGCAGACCACCGCGATTCGCCGCTTCGGCTCTACCGGATCGGTGCGGCGGGATTTGTGGTGATAGCTCAACCAGTCAAAGCACCGATTGTTGATTTCCACCCAGAACTGAGCCGGAAAGTCGCCTAATTTTCACTGAGAATTGAGCCATGTGAACCTTCCCCCATAGCGGTGAGCGACGGGGCAACGGAGTGATCCGCATGGGACTTTTCGCCATCATCCGGCGAATGCACATGCGGCAGAGGCTATCGATCCGCGAGATCGCGCGGCGCACGGGCTTGTCGCGCAACACGATTGCAAAGCATCTGGCAGCGGAGACGATCGAGCCGAAGTTTTCCATACCGGAGCGTCCAAGCAAGCTTGACCCTTTTGCCGAGAAGCTGTCCGGCTGGCTGAAGACGGAGGCCGGGAAGTCGCGCAAGCAGCGGCGGACGCTGAAGCAGATGCACGCTGATCTCGTCAAGCTCGGCTTCACGGGCTCCTATGGTCGGGTGGCGGCGTTCGCGCGGCAATGGCGGTTGGATCGCC
>NZ_WMIE01000040.1 GCF_009711225.1 Paracoccus aestuariivivens
GCCCGACTGCCCCGGTTGTTGGCGGTGCGAGAGCCGGCATCACCATGGAAGGCCGATTGCAACAGCGAGCAGGGGCGGGCTGAGACCTGAGGCTAACAGCCAACGTGGTGGAAAACTGTTCTCGCGCAACGATTATTTCAGCGGCCTGATAGACGGAAACCACAGAAGATTGCTCATAGATCAGGTCTCCTTACGGAGCCTGGATCATGTCATCGAGGCGAATTCAATAAGTCCTAAGCCTAGCAGAAATATTCCGGGTAACGTTCCCGCAATTCGGGCGCGTGGATGACTGTCCGGCTAAGATGTGCGCGCATGGCGATCCTCGCCTTGCTCTCATCTCCTGAGGAGATGCTGTCAAGGATTTCGTGGTGTCCCGACAGAATGAAGCTGATTTTGTAGGAATCATGTGGTTGCATCTTGCGCATCCGCCCCAGATGCCCTGATCGGTGCTGAAGCACTTCATGCAGGCCCCCGTGCCCAACCCCGACAAACAGCGTCCGGTGAAAATTTTCGTCCAGTTGCTGGAACTGTGCAAGCTGGTCTGGCATCCCGGCAATGGCCTCCTGCATCCGAATGATTGCACGCGCATTGGCAATAGTTTCTTCGCTGCGATGACGGGCGAGTTGTACCACTACTTCGATTTCCAACGCGGTGCGCATGAAATGCGCCTCGTAGATCTGGGCCATGTTGATTCGGCTGACCACGGTCTTCGACTGTGGATGCACATGCACCAGCCCGTCCTGATCCAGCCGCTGCATCGCGTCGCGTAAAGGTGTTTGACTCACGCCGTATTCGGCTGCCAGCTCGGGCCTGAGCAGAATAGTTCCCGGCGGGAATTCCAGCCCAATTATCCTGCGTCGAAGATCACCGTAAAGCTGCGACGCCCCGGATCGGTGGCTATTGGCCTCTGCTGCCTGGTTCGGCATTGCGTTCGGGTCGGTCACGTTCGTACTAATCCCCTGTCGGAGCGGGTGTGGAGTCTGGCCCCACACTGGCAGGGCTGATGGCAAATAGTTCTCATCCTATGCGGCCGACTTGTTGTCAAATTTGAATTCCAGCCCCATGCGGTCGATCATCGATCGGATCTCTGCCCGGTCCAGCGCGGTCAGAACTGGGCCGGGCGCGCGCAGCGCAGCGCATTCCATCGCCCCCCTTTGGCGCATGACCTCCTTGCGGATCGCGATGCCCCATTCGCCCTGTGCCTCATAGCGCAAAAGCGGCAGGTAACGGTCAAAGAGATCATGTGCGCCCTCCCTGTCGCCGTTTCGCATCAAATCATCCACGCCGGAAAGCATCTCTGGAAACGAGAACCCTGCCATCGGGCCATCAGCACCGCGCGCCAACTCCTGTGGCAGATACAGACCGTTGTTCCCCGTCAGAATCCTAACGCTGGTTCCCAGTTCCTCACGCAATCTGGTAATCTTGGTGATGCTGGGCAGATCCTCCTCCTTAATCACGCCGATCTGTGGAAAGGCCTCGACCAGCCTACGGATCAGCGTAGGCGACATTTTTACCCCGGAATGGACGGGAAAATCTTGCAGAACGGTCGGCGTGTCACCAATGCAGGCAAAGACCTCGTCGAAATAGCGCATCAGATCGTCATCAGTCTGCGTGCCGCGTGGCGGGCAGATCATCACGGCATCTGCACCCTCAGCCATCACCTGATGCGTCACTGTGACAAGCTGTGCCAACCCGGGGCTGGAAACGCCGACAATGATCCGGTGCCCATTGGCAGCCGCAATGAAACGCGCAGCCGTGGCGATGCATTCGTCAGGCGTCAACTTGCCCTGTTCGCCGCTGACACCCAGTACGGTCAGGCCACGCGCGCCGTGGCCATAGTAGAACGCCGAAAGCGTATCGATACTATCCAGATCCAGCGCGCCATCAGCCCGGAACGGGGTCTGGGCGACAACATGCAGACCCGTGCAATTCTTCAGCGATGATTTTGTCATGGTTCTGCCCCTAGTTCCGTGCCGCCAAACCCTGCGCGCGCACCTGCGATAACGTTGCGCCAGAGGACAAGGCCTCTGGATCAAGCCGCAATTCGATCACCGCTAGGGTTCCAGATACGCGTGCACGGGCAAAGGCAGCGCCAAATTCCGCAGTGCTGTGAACGGTTTCGCCATGACCACCATATGCCCGCGCCAGCGCCGCGAAATCCGGATTTGCCAGCGCCGTCCCGGAGGGGCGTTCAGGATAATGCCGTTCCTGGTGCATGCGGATTGTGCCGTATTGACCATTGTTGGCCACGACAACGATCGGTGCCGCGTTGTATTGCCGGGCAGTCGACATTTCGTTCAGCGTCATCTGGAAACAGCCGTCACCCGCCAGACAGACCACTGGGCGATCTCGGTGTTCGATGGCGGCGGACACAGCGGCGGGAAAACCATAACCCATGCTGCCAGAGGTCGGCGCAAGCTGGGTGAAGGGTTTTTTGTAGACGAAATAGCGATGAAGGAAGGCCGCGTAATTACCCGCGCCATTGGTCAGAATTGCATTGTCGGGCAGGTTTTGTGACAGCCAATGGATCACCTGCTCCATCTTGACGTCACCGGGGGTTTCCTTGGGCTGAACCCACGCTTCGTATTCAGCGCGGGCGGCGGCGGTCCAGCCATCCCAGCCGTTATTGGCTGGCTTAGTGTGCGCAAGTGCGGCGATCATATCGCATGTGGGAGCGACGATGCCTAGATCCGGGCGATAGACCCGACCGAGTTCCGATGCATCGGGATATACATGGACGATCGTTTTTGTCGGTGCGGCAGGGTCCATCAACTCATATCCCCGGGTCATGCTGTCGCCCAGCCTGCCGCCGATCATGATAAGACAATCTGCCTGTTGAAGCCGCGCGCCTAGTTTCGGGTTCATGCCGATACCCAAATCCCCGACATAGTGCGGATTGCGGTTGTCCAGATGGCATTGCCGCCGGAATGGCACCGCTACCGGCAGATTCCAGGCCTGAGCAAATCGAGACAGATCGTCGCTCGCCTTTTCATCCCAGAGTGTTCCCCCGACCATCAAAAGCGGCCGTTCGGCATGGGCCAGAGCGGCGGTGAGCGCCTCGACCTGCGCGGGACTGATCGCTGACGGGATCGGTGCAGCGGCGGGCAGATCGGCAACGTCGGCACGGGCCGAAAGCATATCCTCTGGCAACGCCAGTACCACCGGACCGGGGCGCCCCGACATCGCCACGTGAAAAGCGCGGCTGATATATTCGGGCAAACGCTCGATCTGGTCGATCTCGGTCACCCACTTGGCCACGGTGCCGAACATCGCGCGGTAATCAACCTCCTGAAATGCTTCCCGGTCGCGGTGTGAACGGTCAATCTGGCCGACGAACAGGATCATCGGGGTCGAATCCTGCTTCGCGACATGCACTCCGGCCGAGGCATTGGTCGCACCCGGCCCACGGGTGACAAAGCAAATTCCAGGCTGTCCAGTTAATTTGCCATGCGCTTCGGCCATCATCGCCGCGCCGCCTTCGTGACGGCAAACGATATTTTCTATGGCGCTATCATGCAGCGCGTCCAGCGCTGCCAGAAAGCTCTCTCCCGGAACAGAGAACACCCGTTTGGTGCCATGAATCTTCAGTTGATCGATGAGAATCTGTCCGCCGTGCCGCATGGTTTTGGTCCTTCAGGTCAGGCTGGGGAAAACGGTCGCGGCGCAACCGCTGCGCCGCGACGGGGTGTGTCAGATCACGGCGCAGTAGCGGTCTTGGGTTTGCGAACGACAATCATGTAGACGAAGGCCGCTGTCAGAAGCAGGAAGAAAATGCTGTCCGGACTGGTCAGGAAGATCATAGGATCGCCGTCCGACAGCGACATCGCGCGCCGGAAATACTGCTCCAGATCCGGGCCGAGGATGAAGCCCAGCAACATCGCCACCGGGGAATAACTCGCTCGGCGCATGTAGAAGGCTAGAACACCCAGAACCAGCGACAACGACATCTGGAAGATCGACAGCGTCGCAACGTAGCTGCCCACCAGCGCCACCACGGCGATACCGCTGTAAAGCAGCCCGCGGGAAATGGTAACCATCTTCAAAAACAGCGGCCCCAGAAGATATAGTGTCAGCGGGATCAGAATTAGGGCGCTGACAATCAGCGATGCGAACATCGGAGAGATCAGGTCGGCCTGGTTTTCCAGAAGGCGCGCGCCGGGTTGCAGGCCGTTAATCACCAGAACACCCAGAACGATGGCAGTGGTCGGGTCGCCCGGAATGCCGAACATCAGCATCGGCACGAAGGCTCCGCCGCACATGGCATTGTTGGCCGATTCCGCCGCCGCAATGCCTTCGCGACTGCCATTGCCGTATTCCTGTGGTTTGCGCGAACTGCGGCGCGCCTCGATATATGAGACAAAGGCGGCCATGGATCCGCCCGCACCGGGCAGTACGCCGATCAGATAGCCGATCACGGTACTTTTAAAATACGTCCAGAGACCGATTTCGCGTACTTCGGACCATAGCGGGATGAAGTCGCGACGCTTGATCCTGATCTTCTTGATCTCATCAAGGTCAACCTCGCTGTCCAGTCGCCAATTCTGCGCCTGAATGAGGATCTCACTGATGGCGAACGCCCCAATGACCAGTGGCATCAGATCAATGCCCTCCATCAGGTTTTCCGTGCCGAACGTGAACCGCGGGACAGACAGCAGCTCGTCAATTCCGACGGTCGCGATCATCAGCCCCAGCAGCATTGCGATGGTGCTTTTTGCGATATTGCCTTTTTCGACAATGACGATGACCACCAATGCGAAGAAAATCAGCGAGAATTTCCCCGGCGTTTGGATCAGAAGCGAAAGCTTGGCCGCGATAGGCATAAATGCCATCAGCAGCACGGCCCCCAGCGTTCCACCGATCATCGACCCCAGCGCGGCATGGCCAAGCGCATTCGCGCCCTTGCCGCGCTTCATCAGCTTGTTGCCGTCAAGCGCGGTCATCATCGAAGACGGCGCGCCCGGAATGTTGATGGTGATGGCGGTGATGGAGCCCGAATACATGCCCGCCATGAAGATCGAGGCGCACATGATCAACGCAGGCACGACATCGATCTGATAGGTCACCGGCAGCAGCAGCGCGATTGCCAGCACCGATGTAAGCCCCGGCATCGCACCGAAGAAAGTGCCTACCAGAAACCCGCCAATCATGACCGCAAAGTTCAGCGGATCGAGAAGCGCGGAAAATCCGTTGAAATAGCTGAGAAAAGTGTCCATCAGATAACCCCGAACAGTTCAGGCAGACGCACGCCGAAGATAACGGCATAGAGAATGTAGAAGACGGCCGTGACGACGAGCGCGTAGATCACGAATGCCAAAGGCTGCCGCGTCCTGAACTCGAAAATGAAGAACAGCGCGAAGACGTAGAGAAGCGTTGACAGACCGTAACCAAGCGGCTCGAATACGTAGATGTAGACTCCGGTGGCAACCACCACCCACACGGGACGCAAGATTTCTCCTGGCTGGGCTTTTGTATTGCTCGTTCTGAACTGGCGGACCAGTACGAACAGCAGCAGCGCATACATCATGACGGATGCCACGATCGGGATCGCGCGCGGACCCTGCCAGAAAGGCTCCGAGATCTGGGCGCGAATTGTGAAGGCGGCGGCCAGATAGATCGTGGTTAAAATCAGAAAAAAGACCGGCAGGGCAAATTCCATGCTCAGAAGCCTTTGGCGGCTCATCATTTGCATCTCCGTGGAAATGGATCGCGTCGGGCTTTCAGGCCCGACGCTGGGCTGGTGCCGGTTGGGTTACTTGGACAGGATGCCCTTTTCGACCAGTGCATCCATCTGGCTGAACAGAGTTTTCTGTGTCTCATTGGACCAGCTGGTGACCTCTGCCGTGCCGAGCCAGCTCGGGGTGACACCGACGTTAGTGACCCACTTCTGGAATTCTTCGCTGTCATAGGCCGTTTTGTAGGCCGCCTCGATCTTGGCCACGACGTCATCGGGTGTTTCGGCGGGGGCCGCGATTACGATGAAAGAACCAATTTCCAAATCAACGCCAAGATCCTTCGCCATCGGCACATCGCCGTAGGTGGGGTTCGGCGAGGAGGAAAATTCTGTCAGGCCAATGACCGTCTTGTCATCGAGCAGGCTGGCAAAATCTCCCAGCGATGTGACCGCTCCGGCCGCTTCCTTCGACAGGATCGCCTCTTTCTGCGGACCCGCACCGCCGGGATAGGAGACGATCTTGAACTTTGCTCCCGATAACTGCTCGAGCTGCAGCGCTGCAAGGTGAACGCGCCCGCCAATGTTCTGCACGGCAATGCGGACGGTTTCCGGCGACGCCTTCGCAGCGGCAAGCAGCGCGTCGAGTGTTTTGTAGTCAGAGCTGGAATCGATCACCAGCGCGTCGGGTTCGCTGGTCACGCGTGCGATTAGCTTGAGGTTGTCCAGCTTGTAGCTAGGTAGCATTTCCTGCCACGGAATGGTGATGATGCTGTCATAGGTCAGCGCCGCAATAGTGTATCCATCGGGACGGGCGCGCATGACCTGGCTGACACCGGTCGCACTGATGCCGCCATCGATGTTTTCAACATACATCGTCCCGCCGATTTCTTTCTCGGCTAGCAAGGTCAGCTTGCGAACGATCGCATCGGTACCGCCCCCGGCACCCCATGGAACAACGACACGGATATCGCGCTCGGGGTATTCTGCCGATGCGGCCATCGGGGTCGAAACCGCGGCACAGGCGACCGCAAGGGCCGCAAATAGTTGGTGTTTCAAATCCTGTTCCTCCATTTGAAACTGGCACCGCCGTTCCGCGACACCCGTCAATATGACTGAGCCGCACCCGCGCCAGAGCAGGTGCCGTTACCGCATTTCGCTATCCGAAATGATCGCCAGTATCCCACTCCGACAATCAAACGCTTGCCTCCCGCGAGCTCATGTATATTAATGCACGAGAATTCTGAGCTGACAATGCATGAAATACTGAATTTTTTCGATGTATTGCCAGATAGTGAAGTTGGAGGATACTTCAGTGATATATGACCACCGCACCTACACCTGCCGCCCCGGCACGATCAAGAGGCAACTGGCGCTTTACACAGAAAACGGGTGGAAAACCCAACGCCACCACCTGGGCGACCCTGTGATCTTTGCCGCGACAGAGACCGGTGACGTGAATTCCTACATTCACGTATGGGCCTACAAGGATGCCACCGACCGAGAACAACGCCGCGCACGTCTACAACAGGACCCGGATTGGATTGCTTACCTAAAGTTAAGCGCTGAGGCGGGGAACTTGATTTCTCAAGTCAACAAGATCCTGACCCCGACCTCCTTTTTCCCGAGTTAAGACGCGCCGATCAATCATCACGCCGAATGGCTGGCCGCATCGATCTGGGCCTCAATATACTTTTCCGCCGAGGCCCAGAGGCGACTGTCACGTTAGCATGGCTTCGTCGTGCATTGGCACGAAGCTACTGGATTTCAGGCGACAGTGGCTGAGGAGAGTTGGTCCGGAAACGCGACTGCGGAATGCGCCGAAAACGGGCTCCGATCGCCATGCTGCTAGGCAGAAGTAGGCAAGTTTGAATGAGGCGGACGTTCTGACGCCAAGATAAGAAAATTCGCGGCCCGTTGCCAACGTTCGAGCAACGCCGATGCCGTACGGCGGCATTCGCCGAAGCGGCCATTCGACACGTGGCGCAGCATATCGAGCCGATGACGGTCTGCGATGCGGACTTTTCGGTCATTCGGGGACCAGCAGGTGCAAGTGCGGCATGACGATCGAGCTGCTCGCAGCCACAGCAAGCGGAGTACTGAGCCACAGCGCAGTTCACGGAAGCGGTCATTCAAGGCTGCACCAGATCCAGGAGCCGTACCTTCCTTTCGTTGCACCTCGCCGCAGCGTCGCCAATGTGAACAAAACGGACATCGCTCGTGCGTTGTCTGACAACGCTTCACCCTAAACTTCCGGCTCCTACCCGGAGGCCGAGAACCTGCTTGCGCCGTGGCGCGCGCGCCTGAAACTGTCCCTGTTGTTCGGGGAGATCATCGCTATAGAGGGCGATACCGCCCGCCAAAAGATGTGCCAAGCCGCCTCAAGCCGCAGCGTCGCTACCGTTAAATGTGCGGAAAAGCCGCCATCCACAGGCAGACCGACACCGACGACAAAGCTCGCTGCGGGACTCCAGAGCCAAAGCACGGCCGTAGCAAGTTCTTCGAACTGTCGGAGCTGCCAGATCGGTTGGGCTGCGGCGATTTCATCCATGATCTCGGCCCGCGCCGTTTTCATTTTCTCCAGCATCGGTGTGTCGAAGCGTCTAACAGACGGCGTTGATCCGGATGTTCGGCACGCACATCCATGACCTGCGCTTTTGGTCAGGTCGTGCGCGCCATGGCTGGTCGCATGACGGGCCGAATGTCCGCCATGCCGACCAGGTCGTCGGCGACAGGCTCAGGACGTCGTCTCGACCTTCTTGATCGCAAACCAGCCCTTGGTGGCCTTGATCACCGTCCAGAGCTTCGCGGGCAGCGCGATTTCCTTTACGGTCCTGGGATCGAGTTCGGTCGCGATCTCAGCCGCGCGACCGAACTGGGCAAGGGTGACCCAGTCCGGGTTCATCACCAGACCACGCCCAATCGCGACCAGCGACAGACCCAGATCCAGCGCCGCCTGCGCCTGCTCCGGCGTGCGGACACCACCTGCTGCGATCACCGGCACGCGCCCATCGACATGGGTCACGAAACGTTCCGCGATCGTCGGACCCTGCGGATCGGTCGCCGGACGGTTGGTCAGGACATCGCCAAGCGACGCGTGGATATAGCTGATGCCCGCATCGATCAGACGATCGACGAGCGCCAGGCTGTCCTCGATGCCATAGCCCTTGTCGCCAGACTCTTCTGGCGAAATCCGATAGCCCAGAACGAACGGTCGACCGGCCTGTTCGGCGATCACCCGCTTGACCTCGGCCACCACTTCGATGGCGAACCGCATCCGGTTCTCGGCCGCTCCTCCCCAGCTGTCACTGCGCTGGTTGCTGGCGGCGGAGAAGAAGTTCTGGATCAGGAAGCCGTGGGCGCCGTGCAGTTCGATCCCGTCGAAGCCCGCCTCAATGGCACGCCGGGTGGTGTCGCCAAAAGCGCGGATAATGCCCAGAATCTCGTCCTCGGTCATTTCCCGTGGCGTCTGAGCAGGGGCCAACAGGCTGGCCTCCACCGGCACGGCACTTGCGCTGACCACATCTCCTGCGGGCGCAAGGTCGGGCAGTGCCTTGTTGCCAGCGTGGAAGATCTGCAGGATCGCCGGCGCACCGCCGCTTTTTGCCGCGCGCGCGAGCCGCGCGAGGCTCGGGGTGAAGCTGCCATCGCTGACCGCGAATTCGTCGGTGAAGCCGATGCCGTTCGCAGTGACCTGCGTGCAGCCGGTCAGGACCAGCCCGACGCCGCCGACACGGGCACGATAATAGGCCTCTTCGGCCTCGGAAATGGTCAGGTCGGCATTGGCGGCCCAAGTGGTCATTGGCGCCATGGCGACGCGGTTGCGCAGGGTCAATTCACCGAGCGCTAGGGACGAGAACAGGCTTTTTTCGGACATATGCAATCTCCATAACGAACGCCCGCCGTCAGATCCCGGCATTTCCGCAGGGGGCGAGGCGCATTTCTTGACCAGACAGCTAGACCCAAGCCCCATGGAGTATTCGTTGTTTAATTTAGCATGCGTTTATAAGGGGTGTTTTTGAATGACGATGCCCAAGGACAATCTCAGCGACATCTAGACCTTCCTCGCCGTGGCGCAGGCGGGCAGCTTCACCAAGGCCGCCGCGCAGTTCGGCGTGTCGCAATCCGCGGTCAGCTACACGATGCGGATGCTTGAAGAACAGCTGGGTATGCGGTTGCTGGCCCGCACGACGCGCAGCGTGTCGCCGACGGAGGCCGGGCAACGACTGATCGCGAAGCTTGGACCGATTGTTGATTTCCACCCAGAACTGAGCCGGAAAGTCGCCTAATTTTCACTGAGAATTGAGCCATGTGAACCTTCCCCCATAGCGGTGAGCGACGGGGCAACGGAGTGATCCGCATGGGACTTT
>NZ_WMIE01000041.1 GCF_009711225.1 Paracoccus aestuariivivens
GGTCGTCGCCCGCTGGGTGGAGAACCCTTACTACCGGCATTTCACCGGCGAGACGTTTTTCCAGCATCGTCCGCCGATCGACCCGTCCTCGCTGATCCGCTGGCGCAAGCGGATCGGCGACGAGGGGGTGGAGTGGCTTCTGACCAGGACCATCGAGGCGGGCCGGTCATCAGGCGCGATCAGCGACAAGAGCCTGAAACGGGTCGTGGTCGATACGACCGTCATGGAGTTCGTAGGGGACCGTGGCCCCTGATGGGGCCGCGTAAGCCCCGAAGAACAACATCGCCCATCCGACGGACGCCAAGCTTTACGAGCGTGCCCGGGCGCTGCTGGTGGGCCTGGCGAAAGAGGCCGGGATCTGCGCCGTCATCTGCAAGACATCCCCGGGGGAGCCCTGCGCGACAAGGTGCTCGAAACGCTCTGGCTGGTCGGTCGTTTGCTGGAACAGACCCCGAAGAGCAAGGACAGGATCTATTCCCTGCACGAGCCGGAGGTCGATTGCATCTCCAAGGGAAAGGCGCGGGTCCGCTACGAGTTCGGCACCAAGGTCAGCCTCGCCACGACCAGCAACGAGGGCTTCATCGCCGGGGCGCGCAGCTTTCCCGGCAACCCGTATGATGGTCACACCCTGGCAGCTGCGCCGGAGCAAGTTGCCATCCTGACCGACCACGTGCCCGATCTCGCTGTCGTGGACCGCGGCTATCGTGGCCACGGCGTGAACAGCACAAAGGTGCTGATCAGCGGCATGCGCCGCGGCATCACGCCATTGCTGGCAAAGCTCCTGAAACGGCACAGCGCCATCGAACCGGAGATCGGGCATATGAAGGCCGACGGTCGTCCCGCGCGCTGCCCGCTGTGCGGTCTTCGCAATTCTCTGCGCCTGCGGTCACAACATCCGCAAGATACTGGCTCATCTCCGGGCGCTTTGCTCTCTATTCCTTAAGCTGGGTGCGGCGACCATCCGGGATGCAAACAGACGTCAGGGTGCATTGGCACTCGCCTGAAACGGTTGTTCAGAGCGGACTATCATAGGCCTCGTCCGGCGTCAGCAACCCGTGCGATAGTTGCGGGCATCATTGTTGTTATGGATGATGCTGGAGTCGATTCCCTCGCGGGCCTCCGAGCCGGTCTCGAAGGCATTTAGATAAGCGCATTCGTATTTGATCGACGGCCACAGCCTCTCGACCATCTGGTTGTCAATCCAGCGACCACCGCCGTTCAAGTCTGTACTTTCTAGCCCTGTGGAGGGAGAAGGACTGCCGCAACAGAGACATAAGCCCTAGGAGAAAATAAAAAATCTTCGGCAGGCTAATATACTGACCTTGCAGAGCCAATCAGTTGCCGAACCGATACAATCGATCGGCGTGACGCGACAAGATCTTCATCACGGATAGTGAAGCCACGAATGTGACCTCACCGTCCGAGATCAGCAGGAAACCCAGAACGATGTAACTCGATCTCCGTTAAACGCCGAATTGTGCTCGTTACAAATCGGATAGCTCAAGTTCGCCACTGTTCGACCGTCTGGAGGCGCACAACTCTTCAATCTTGACTGCAAGCTTCAAGCGATGCAACGACGCGCCTTCCGGCGGACGCGGCAACCTGCCTGTTTCCAATGATGAGCGAATGATGTCGTTGGCCGAAAGTTTCTCGACCATAGGCCAATCCCTGATCTTCTCGCCAAAAACTTCGTAATATTTCTTCAGAAAATCAGACAGGCTCTCACTATTGGGTGCGGGATCATGGTTCTTATCGACATAGACACGACCCGGACGAGCGTCAAAATCAATTTCGGGAAAAATATTGTCAAGGTTTCGTTGCGTCGGTTTCTTGCCGGGATGATCGTAATCGTCGACCAATAGCTGCGGGAAAGTCGCGCCAATCAGATCGTAACCGATTTGTCCATCCTTGATCTGCGATCCGGTTGCCGTCCATGCAATTTCATAGGCCGCACGGCTTTGGAATGGCATCGCCGCGGTGACCATGTTCGCTGCGCCTCCGGTATGGAAACGGCTGCGGAACTCCCGATAATGCAGAATAAGCGGATCGGTTTTCCCAGGGTCGCGAACGCGCAGGGTTTCCATTGCATCGACGACATCGGCTTTCCAATTCGCGAAAAACTTGTCAGACGAGAATGAACCGCGCAGCTTATCCAGAAACTCGTCCGAGAACGAGTCGGCAAAGAACGGACGGAATATCTCGCCAGCACCGCCTCCGATCTTCACGCTCAGCGGATTGGGCTTTGTCCTGAATGGTCGTAGCGATGTATATGATCCGATAAGAAAATCATCGGTGCATTGCAATGCCTCGTCCGTGGAAAGACTGTAATCGGATTTGCTTTTTCGGTCGTTCAACGGGAATCGGTATTTTTCCGCCAATCGTAAAGCGACTTCAAAATCACCTTTTACCCCGCCGTATTTCAAAGAGCTGAAGCGGATATTACCACCAATTCCCTTTTCGCGCATCTTCAAGATAAGCGCCAGATTTACCCGAGAATCTACCCCGCCCGACACATCGACGGAGACGCAGATATCTTCATCCGAAGACAGCGTCGAAATTCGCCCGGACCAAATCCCGACGTAATGGGAAACCGCGCTCGCATAAGATTCGAATTGTCCCTGGTACTTTCGGTGCGTGATTTTAGCTCCGTCGCCATTGACCGAAACCTCGCACCACGAAGGGACCAAACTGATCTCATTGATAGCGGTTTTGAATGACGACGGTTGCTGACCAAAAGGCGAACGTATCCGCCAGCTATCTAACTGATGCGAACATATAGAGAAGGGCCATTCATTTTTCCGGATATGATCCAGTAGCTTTCCGAACGAGTTCGAAATGGCCCAGCGTTCTTCGCGCTGGTACAGATATATTCTGGAGTTACCTTGGAAATCCGATCCAAACTGATATCCGTCACCTAGCGGGTTTCCCCAGAAATAGCATCCATCGTGACCGGACAGGATCTTCTTGCCCGTCTCTGCCATGTAGCCAAGCGCCCCCGACTCTCCAGCGATGTAGTCCGTGTCGATGAAGCAGTACCCCTGAAACAGGAAATCCTGAGGAATGTTGCTTTGGTCGAATAGAAAGAAGTCCATGCGCGAGAATCCCGATACAACGCAGAGTCGAACAATGCTCAGATGAAAAGCATTCGTTCAAGTTATATGCACCAGCACAAACTCTACGGCAAGATTTAGGTTACTGTTATTACATCTTACTTCTTGACTCCCTTGCGGCATTCACCTGAGTTCCGCCATTTGTTGCTGTATTATTAAGCAAACGAATCAGTTCGATATCATATCAGCCTTACACGCAAGGGCACGCCAATCCGCTGCACCAATGGTCCCAGCCGGTCGCAACTGGCAACATGGGCACCTCTTTCGAAGCAGGACGGGCATGTGCCCCGGCTCCGATCACGGGACCAGATCACGCTGCAATTGACCTGGTGGGATCGGCATGCCACCTGGGCCGCCGACAGAAAGCCGCACGGAGATCGTCGGAGCACATGCCTTTCATCCAGCATAACGGGAAACGCGTTCTTCTGATCCACATCCCGAAGACCGGAGGCACATCTCTGGAAAACTGGATGAAAACCATTGCGCCGCTGCGAATGTTCAGCATGGGCGTTCCTGCGGCGAGCAAATGCACACCACAGCACTACCGCATGCAGGATGTTCGCGCGCTGCTGGGAGAAGGGTTCTTCGACCTTGCCGTCGCCGTAGTTCGCAACCCCTATGCCCGGATCGAAAGCGAATATCGCATGCGGGCGCAACTGGCGAAGGAGAGCTTTTTCAAGGGCATAGCGAATTTCACACCTTGGCTTGAAGAATCCTTGAGCCGGCAAAAACGAGAGCCGTTCTTTCTCGACAACCATCTGCGCCCGCAGTGGGAATTTCTTGGCAGCGACATCGAAGTCTTCCGGCTGGAGGACGGGTTACTGGCTCCTGCCGCGCGTATCGCCGATGTACTAGGGGTGGCCTCGCCGGAAATCCTGCCTCGGGATCTGGTAACTGATCCGCTCGACATCATCTGGGATCAGATTGACCGAATTCGGGTTCGCGAACATTATGCACGAGATTTCGAAACGCTCGACTATCCGACTGACTGAAACCTCCCCGGAAGCAACACGGCCTGCCCTCAATGACCTGTTGTCGACTGGTCGCCTGCGCCATGCCACGCGATAGTGCCGCCTTCACGGATGATCCTAGCGTAAAAGCGCGATCAATCTGACCGATGTTGTATGGTAGATCCTTGAAATTTCTGCCTATGCGGCGGAAACACACCTATTGCTGCGGTTCCCCTCAACTTCGGCGCCTCCCCTCACTTCAGTTCTTGTCGCCCCGGAAGGCCTTTCGAAGTCTCAAGTCCTGTCGTTGCCCGTTCCACTGATCGTCGCATCCGGCGAAGCCGATGACCTTGAGTTCAGTAACGCTCAAGGTGCTGTCTTGCCGTTCGATCAGGTTGCGCTGCGGTCGGTTGGCTGATTACCACTATCCGGTGCGGGAAATACCCAGTTGGAACAATTGGCAGATCTATGGATGAATCGCCTGGGCGCGGATGCTCCGGCCAGAATTCCTCTGGAAGCTGTGGGAAAGGACGACAACCGGACCGAAGTGCTCGAGTGGCTGACCGTCCGTCGGATCGAGACACAGCAACTTACCGCGAAATGCTCGACACGCTTCATGCGGGAACTGGGACTGCTGCGACAGCAGCACGAAGAGACGCAGGCCAGCTTCCAGAAGCTGGAGCAATTCATGTATCAGCACGGGCCGCAGCAGCGCGAACTAGAGACCACTCTTTCGCCCATCGCAGGCCAGTTGCCGATTTCCATGCGCAATGGCTCGCGTCTGGTCCAACGTCTACCGGGAACCAGCGTCGGGCTAAGCGATATCGCTTTGCACGTCGGTAACGAAGCAGCTCCGACCCATGGTGTACTAAGTATCAGCCTGTTCAGTTCGACAGACAACGAAACCATTGCAATATGGGAAATCCCGGCCGCACGATTGACCAACGGCTGGGTGCGAGTTGCGCTGGACTACGCGCTTGGCACGGACAATGTGAGCCTGTTTGACAGCATCGAATATCACGGCAAGGACATCGTCCGCCCGTCCAGCTCGGTTCAACATCCCGAGCAGCGGTTCCATCCCGAATGCGACGGCAGCACAATCGAGACCCTGCCCGCTTTGCAAATCTGGCGTTGGATCGCAGGTGCAAGAGCACTAATCCCAGCCCATGCCGTGCTGTGCCGTGCCGTGATGCAGATTGGCGGGAAGAGCCGTTTGCGCCGTGTCGCGCCGGAAACCCTTGCCACGACAATCGATCTTGGAACCCTCAAGAATATGTTGCCGCTGTTTCAGTCCGATGACGCACTGCTGGTCCATGGCGTACCCGACCATACCGCTTGCGGCATTCTTCCGGCAGTTGCTTTGCCGGGCGCGCGCCAGATATTCGCATCCGCGCAAACCCGTCATGCCGAAGGTCCGGTTGTCGAGTATCAGTTGGCCATAATGCCACAAGACCAGCGTCCGCATCTGCCGGGTAGCCTGCCCGAGTTCTCATCCCATCTCAGCTCAGGATGGGTTCGTCTTTCCCCTCAAGAAAAAAGCCAACTGCATATCCTGCCGGCCGAACCTCTGGAATGCCCGCACGACCTTTATCTGATGACCCGCCTGCCGGCGGGTTCTGCGAACAATTTCGGCTGGTCGACCTTCTCGAACATCGGCATCCAGTTCTGAGCATAAAATGCAGCACATTTCCCTTCAGCCTTGCATGGCCAAGGCTACCCCCGTTATTGCCCCACGCATCGCGGTCGTTGTTCCGATCTTCCGGCATTCGGTGCTGTTGTCAGAAGCGATTGAGAGCGTATTGGCCCAACGCTCCGATTTTGCGATTCATATCGTTCTGGTCAATGACGGCTGCCTGCACCAGGAAACAGATCTCGTTTGCCGGGAATATGTACTCAGCTACCCCGAACAGGTTACCTACCTGCGCAAGCCCAACGGTGGTCTCAGTGACGCGCGCAACCACGGCATCCGCCACGCGCTGGCAAGCTGGCCGTCGGTCGAGGCAATCTACATGTTGGATGCCGATAACCGTCTGCGTCCGGACTCGATGGCGAATGCGATGGCCGCACTCGACAACCATCCGGATGCCGGTTGGATCTATCCCAATATCGACATGTTCGGCCTGACCTGGGCCGGAGATTACGGCGGCGATTACTCGCTGCTGATCCACACCGTCATGAACATATGCGAAGCGGGAAGCCTGATCCGGCGTGAAATCTTTGACGCCGGAGTCTATTTCGACACCGGTTTCAAATCCGGCTTCGAGGACTGGGACTTTTTCCTGACCGCCGCTGAAGCAGGCTTCCGCGGGCGCAATATCGAAAACTTCGGTTTCCACTATCGCAAGCGCGCCGAAAGCATGTTGGCCGATTCCGAGCGCGATGCCGAGGTCATCCTCAATGATATGCGCAAGAAACATAAAAAACTGTTCAGCCAGCGTGGGTTGCTGGAACTAGAGCAACAAGAGGCCCCGCGCTACGCAATTGTCCTGAGCGATCGTGACGAAGTCATCCTGACCGTCGATCCCGATGCGGCAGATGCCCGCCGGATTCCGATTGCCGAGTTCGAACGTCAATGGTGGCGCACGCAGACAGACAACAGCCAACACCACGTGCCGCCGATCATGGTCATGACCCATTCGGCGGTACTCGAGCAGTTGCGGCGCGCGGGCATGTTGCATGGCGTGCTGTGGAAAATGGAGCGCCGATTGACGCGCCATCCCTTCACCGCCCTCGAAATCCGACCATGCGAAGCCGAGCGCATCCGCTGGTCGGAATCCGAGGCGCAGGGGGCGGCCGATCTTCAGGCCTCGATGCTGATGGTGCGACCGGGTATGCTAGCTGCCATCGTCCGCGACAGTTCACTCAACTGGATCACAGGTATCGCGGCACGGCCTTGCTCTCTGCCAGCGACGCTGCTGCGGCTGGAACTTCCCGATACGCTGTTCGTTGCCGATCAGGACCTGTTCACCGCCGCCGCGCACGAAATGGTCGCGTTCTCTGCCCGATGCCACGCCTCGCCGAAACGCGAGGCGCTCCAGTATCGCTGGGATTGGCGCAACGCAGATATTCCATGGCGATCCCGAACCCATGAAATCAGTCGGCGTCCGACGAAAGCTGACGCCTCGTATCCTCGCGTAATCCGGGACGGCCGCAATGTCGACTTCGTGCTGCCTTTGGTCGAGTTCGGGGGCGTTGAACGTGTTGCGCTAAGCATTGCCAGAGCGATGAAGGCGGCGGGCTGGAAGCCGCATCTGTTTGTTCTGGACTCGGCAGAATGCCAATTCAGTGTTGAATGGCGCGATACGTTCGAAAGCGTAACGTTTCTTTCGGATCATAGCTTTGCGACCTGGGGCACAGCTAGCAGCAACTATCTCGGCACTGACGTACCGGACGGGTCGCGCTCCGGGGACCATCGTCAGGCAACCGCGATGCTGGCTTGGGTGGATGTGGTGATCAACTTCCATGGCGGTGCTGTCTCGGGCATCATGGGAAAACTGAAACGGCTTGGCGTCAAGACCGCCCTTTCGTTGCATCTGAGCGATCACAGTTCGTTAAATCGGCTCGTCGGCAACACCTATCTCGGGCTTGCGTTTGAGCATGCCTATGACGTCATTCTACCCTGCTCCGAGCAGTTGGGCGATTGGTGTCACGGCATGGGAATGCCTTACGAAAAGATCGTACCCTTGTTGAATGCACCCAGCTTCGACCTGCCTAAAGGAGCCGAGTCGCGGATCGACATACGGCGCGCATCCCGTTCGGCGGACGAACCGCTGCGCGTGATCTATCCGGAACGTCTGGATCACCAGAAAGGCGTGGGGCGTCGTTTGTAGATTGTGGAAACAACGCAAGCATGTCGTTTGCCAGTCCAGTGGCGCCTGATTGGCAAATCGGTATTGGGTGACAATTCGCTGGAAATTCCACGCCATATAGAAGAACTGCTCGAGCCGCCATTAACCACCGCGGAAAGCCTCGCCTGGCTTCTGAATGGGCAGATGCATTCGTGCTTCCGTCCTATTATGAGGGGCTGCCCCTAACCATCCTCGAAGCCATGCGATCAGGCGTGATCCCGATCGCAACGGATGCGGGAGCAGTGACAGAGGTTATTCGACAATGGGAAAACGGCGTAGTCCTGTCCCAGACCGATCCGGTCTACGAAGCGCTCATGGCATTGGAACGACTCGCACGGGATCCCAAGCTTGTCTTGCGCATGGCAAAACAGGCGCGCAGAGACATGCAAGGCAGGGACTGGTCAAGCACCACCCGTCCATTCGTCCGTCGACTTGAAGCGATGCATTTGGTCGAAGAGATCAAGTAAGGAAACCATGAAATGAACGAAGTTCTGTATCCTGCGCTTTATGCACCGAAGGATGGCTATGTATTTGTGGTGACCTACGGTCGTTCTGGATCGACTCTCACTCAAAGCCTTCTGAACGCCATCCCAGGATATTGCATCCGAGGGGAAAACGGAAATCTGCCCTACCATCTTGCAAGGGCTGTATCTGTCACTAACACTTGGGACGACTATACTTGGCGTCGCGAAGATAAGGACAAAAACGAGGATCAACAGAAGGACTTCCTGCGGGGGTTGATAGGTACGCCAAGCGATCCGTGGTACGGGGCCGAAAACATTGACCCGATGCGCTTTTGCCGAGCCATGATGAACGTGTTTGTTGGCGAGGTACAGTGCCCGCCATCAGGCACCAGAGTTTCCGGCTTCAAGGAAATCAGGTTTCACGAAGATTCAGAATTCTGCCAAAAGTACATGGAAATCATGAGGGCTGCGTTTCCCAAAGCACGATTCATTTTCCAGAAGCGAAATGCCGGCGATGTGGCCAATTCCTCGTGGTGGGGCAGTCGACCAAAAGAAGATGTCCTGAAAATGGTACGGGACGCGGACCAGCAGTTCCACCAGTTCGCGACTATGTGGCCGGAAATTTCCTATACTGTAGAATATGAAAAATATTCGAACGGCTACGAATACGCGAGGAAGATGTTTGATTTCCTTCAGGAAAACCCGAAAAGATATGACGTGGATGCCATACTGCAAAAGAAACTAAAGCATTGAACTTTCCGGTCGCCAGAAATGTGGTGACCGGTAAACTCTTAACAGAATGCTGAAAAATTTGTCCCTCGACGCGGTTTGAGGAACATGGCTCACCCTCGACGGGATGACACCGTGGAAAAGATACGCGGGACGGATGAAGTGAGCGGGTCGCTGTTCAGCCATGTCGACCTTGAAGACCGCATCCCTGCACGGCATCCGCTGCGCAAGATCCGGCAGATCGTCAACGACGCCCTTGCCAGCCTCGGTGGCGATTTCGACCGGCTTTACGCCGATCTTCGGCGTCCCTCGATCGCGCCGGAACGGCTGATCCGGGCCAGCCTGATCCAGATCCTGTTCTCGATCCGCTCCGAGCGGCAGTTGATGGAACAGATGCAGTATAACCTG
>NZ_WMIE01000042.1 GCF_009711225.1 Paracoccus aestuariivivens
CCGCGGATGGCCTCAAGAGCCACCTTCGCCCTGAACTCTGCAGAATAGCGTCTGCGTTTCGTCATTTCCGGTCATTCTTCCTCAGGCGCTAAAGCTTAGCCCCCGATCCGAATTCGTGCGACCACCTCTGCGGCAAACGGTGCTGAAGTCCGGTACCGGCCAATCCTGTCCGGCAAGATCGAGCAGACTCGCCACCATCCCGGCCGTTTCCCGAAGCGGCAATCCAAACAGCGTCTTCAGCGTCAGGCAGGCCTGGATCGCGGCGTCGGCGAACACCGGCTGCCGTCCGTGCTTGCCAGTTGGTGCGGCAAGCCACTGTGTCTAGGGATCGAACCAGATCGACAGTGACCCACGACGCGCAAGCGCCGCGTTGTAGTCACGCCAGTTCGTCGTGCGGGAGGTCGGGGGCTTCGGTCTGCTCATGCAGCTTAACTAACAAACTGGATTCACAAGGTGAACCCTTCAACGCATTTGCTCAACAAAGCCGGGCCAATGCACCATGGCACGCGCCGGCTCTATGATAGCGCATGCGCCATGGAGTAGTGGAGCGGAGGGGATCCGGCGGGCCGAACTGGGTCTGGAGCCGCCCGGACAGGAGAGGTCGGCCCTAACCTGCCGGTCGGCCTGTCACTATGCTGCGCAGCAGCATTCACCAAAGCCGCCCCTCAGACACCGCGCAGCGAGATGCTCTCGGCCGCGGTTAAAAATGCGGACAAACCTGCCGCTCGCCATAGTCGCTGCAACCCCTCACAACTATATTTGTGAGCTGACGATATCTTCAGAATGAGGCCTCAGATCCTGACCTTGTTGTCGCAGTCAGTCCGTCACCCTACTGACCTCAGTGCGCGAAGCGTTACCGTCACGGCATCGTCCATTCGCTCCACATTACCCTTGGTGCGGGCCAGTATCTGAATTCCGTGATGGGTCGCATTCAGGAAGCGGGCAAACTGTCTTGCATCGTTTTCGAGGGGGATGGAGCCGTCTCCGTGACCGCGCTCGATAGCCTCGGCGAAGGCCGTTTCCATACCGTCAAAGTCCCGTTCGATCAGATTTTGAACTTCCTCGTCATGGGGTGCCATCTCGGCGGCTTCGTTGCAGCTCATGCAGCCGAAGGGGCGATCGGCGGCACGCGCATGCTCCAGCACCATCGCGAAGAAGGCGGCAATCGCGTCATAGGCGGTCGTCCCGCTTTGCAGATACCCGCGCATGACCCGCATTCTCTCAAGTCGATAGGCCTCGAAAGCTGCGAGGAAGAGAGCGCGCTTGCTGCCGAAAGTGTCGTAAAGGCTGCTTTTGCTCAGGCCCGTCACGCGCAGCAGGTCCGACATCGACGTGCCTTCATATCCCTTGCTCCAGAACAGCCGGGTTGCCTGCAGCAGGGCTTCGTCTTCGTTGAACTCTCTTGGACGCGCCATTTTCGATCCTCTTTCTGTCGGCATTAGGTTGCAAACCGGTGCCTGTCCACGCTTTCTGGCGACCCGTCTCCGAATTTGCCGATGTAAGTTGGCCGCAGGCTTCGCCGGCGAGACCGAAGGGTCAGACCGTCGTTGCGGCGCTCACCAGTTGACGGTCATATTCATGAGTGGTGGCGGCTTCCAGCATCACCCATGCGGCATCCTCGTAAGACACGAAGGGGCCCGAATCGCGGTTGATACGCAGCGATGCTTCGACATCCGGGCTTCGCCGGCCCAGACCCGCCATGCGGCCGGGGCAGAAAATGACATGGTTGATGTCCGCCGCGCGGATGGCCGCGATGCAGGCGGCATGGGCGTGAAAGGCCCGCTCGACCCAGGTTCCGAGATGAGCAAGTTTATTGTAGTTCGGCGTGATCCCGTCCTCGGCCATGACATTCGTGGTGCCAGCCGGCCAGCAGAGTTTGCTCACCCGATTGCGTTTGACCGCATCTGCCAATGCCGCAGCCAGTTCCGGATCGGCGCCCTTCCCGGACAGCACGACATCCACCCCGGCCATGGCCGCGTCGAGGACCGTAGGCCGCAAGGCGTCCCCGACCGTGATTTGGCTCAGTTGAAGGTCGATCTCCTTGCCAAGATCTGCTTCAAGCTTCGTCCGATTCCGAACGAGGACCGACACGCGTAGGCCTCGGCCAAGTGCTTCGAGGACCATGCATTTGCCCAGTCCTCCGACTCCGACCACCAATATCTCGTCCGTCATGGCTCCCGCCGCCTTTCCGAAACGGTCCAGAGGACCATCAAGCTGCGAACCGGGGCACATCCCCGGCCCGCGTGTTTGGCTGCTCAGGCAGCATCATCGAGCGTCGGATAGTCGGTATATCCGCGTTCCTCGCCCTGGTAGAAGGTGGCACTGTCCGGTTGATTGAGCGCTGCGCCACGGCGGAAGCGCTCCACCAGATCCGGATTGGCCACTGCACGGGCGAAGGGATCCGTGCCTCAAACCGGGCTCGAACGACAGCAAAGGGCTCCGACCAACATGCTGTGGGACATCAATTGGCTGGTTTGGCTCAGGCGAGTGACCTGCCCTCGGATAGTGAAGGTCGGGCAAAAGCGGACGCTCTTGCCAGCGTAGTCAAGTCATCCAGCAACGGGCTAATCGATCTCGTCGATACCAGTTTGCAACATGCTCGTTCAATTGTGGAAGTGACGAAAGACTCACCGCGGCGCTTGCGATAGCTTGGTTGCGTGCACCGGGCTACGGCGCTGATGTCGACGCTTTTCGGTTTCGCATTGGAGGCAGTTGTCAATGCATGACACGTTAGAAAATCTCAGCATTGAAAGGCGAACGGTCCGCAGTGCGAGAGCACGCTCCTCGCTTCTGTCGATCGGAGTCACAGCCGCGCTCTTGACCTCGGCGGCGCCACAGGCGCGGGCGACCGAAGCGGTGGCAGGCCGCTATATCCCTGGCATCTTCGCGGGCCCTGGGGCCGGTGTTGTGCCGCCCGCACCAGGCTTATACTGGGGGATCCAGAATGCCTATTACCACGGCGAGGCGGGCGACACCGTCCCCTTCGGCGAGGGACGGATCGCCATCGGGCTTGAGGCCGACATGTGGGTCACCGCGTTGGCCGGAGTCTATGTTCCTGAACAAAGCCTCCCCGGAAACTGGACCTACTCCTTTCAGTTCGCGCTGCCGTTCGGCTGGACCGGCGCCACGGCGGAGCTCGGTCCGATCGACACAGATCAGGACGTGGCGGGCCTGGGGGATATCGCCTTTGCCCCGGTCGCGCTTGGCTGGCACAACGACGCCATGAACATGTTCTTCTCGTCCTCTCTAACCGTCACCGCTCCGACCGGTGAATGGGAGAGCGGCGACATTGCCTTCATCGGCCTGAACTACTGGACCTTCACCCCGGCAATCGGCGTGACCCGCCTGATACCGGAACAGGGCTTGGACCTTTCCGCCAAGTTCGGCGTCGATATCAACACGAGGAACCCTGACACCGATTACTACAGCGGTGCCGTGGCCCATCTGGATGTATCGATGACGAAAAGCGTCAATGAGCAACTGGCCGTCGGGGCACTGGCAGGTTTTCTTTACCAGATACAGGATGATGACGATGATGGCGGTTTCGCTGATAACCATGATGGCTTCCGCGGCAGTTCCATCGCCATCGGCCCCCTGCTGACCTACAAGAGCAAGCTGGCGAACGGCAACGAGATCGACCTGACCTTCAAATGGGCGCACGAGATCGACGTGGATAACCGCATGAAGGGTGACGCAGTCTTCCTGACCATCGCCGGGAAGTTCTGAAGTTGCGGAGGCCGACGTCGGCTGGCCCAAGCCGCGAATTGGTCCTTGTCCGAATCCTCGCTGAAGCGGAAGGTTGCGGCAAGCGAGACCAATCTTGCCCGGCTTACGGCAAGGATGTCGCGACCGGCTACCAAGCTACGCCAGACTTCGACTGCACCAAAAACAGTGAAGCCCGACCCGCGACGACCCCATTTCGATACCTGCAGATTTACACCTGACCTGAGTTTTTTCGATCTCATCTGAACAGAACGAGGAGGCTATCCATGTTGAAAGCGATGATCCCCGCCATGAACCTGATGCGAGGTGTGACCGGTTCAGTCGCGAGCGCTGGTCTCGCTACTGTCGCACTGACGTTCGCCTTTACCGGGTCGGTCCTCGCCCAGTCTGCCTCGACCGGAACGCCGAGCGTTCTGCCGCGGTCCGATTTCCAATTCTCCGGCACGGTCGGGCGCACGATCCTCGATTCCGACCCGCCGCAATTCCCGCAGCCGGTGCAAGCGCCGCAGGGTGCGCCGAACGTCGTGTTGATCCTGCTGGACGACGCAGGCTACGGACAGTTTGCGACCTTCGGCGGCGGCATCGCCTCGCCCACCATGGACGCACTCGCGGCGGAGGGGCTGCGCTTTACTCGCTTCCACACCACTGCGCTATGCTCGCCTACGCGCGCCGCGCTGATGACCGGGCGCAATCATCATTCGGTTGCCGCGGGCGTCATTGCGGAGACGGCGACAGGATATGAAGGCTATACCGCAATTCTGCCGCGCAATGCAGGGACGGTCGCCGAGGTGCTGCGCCAGAACGGCTACATGACCGCTTGGATCGGCAAGAACCACAACACGCCCACCTGGGAAGCAAGCGCGGCCGGTCCCTTCGACCGATGGGCCAACGGCCTTGGTTTCGACTATTTTTACGGCTTCAACGCCGGGGACATGAGCCATTTCAACCCGATCCTTTACGAGAATCGGAACCTCGTGCCGACATCGGATGATCCGGACTACTATCTGACCACCGATCTTGCCGATCATGCGGTCGACTGGGTGCGCAAGGTGAAGACCATCGCTCCCGACCGGCCTTTCTTCCTTTATGTCGCGCCCGGCGCCACGCATTCGCCGCATCAGGTGCCCGAGCAATGGATCGAACCCTACAGGGGCAAGTTCGATGCCGGTTGGGACGCCTACCGCGAACAGGCCTTCGCACGGCAGAAGGAACTGGGCGTGGTCCCGGCTGAGGCCGAACTGACCGCACGCTCGGACGGTCTGCCCGCCTGGGATACGCTGAACGCCGACCAGAAGCGGCTTTACGCCCGGATGATGGAGGTATTTGCGGGCTACGGCGCCAATGTCGATCACGAGATGGGCCGCGTGGTCGAGGCGGTGAAGGCGCTGCCGGGTGCCGATAACACCATCTTCATCTACATCGCCGGCGACAACGGGTCGAGCGCCGAGGGAGGTATTGAAGGTTCGGTGAACGAAAACCTGTTCTTCAACGGCTTCCCCGAAAGCTGGCAGGAAAACCTGAAGGTCATCGATGAGCTGGGCGGGCCGAAGCACTATAATCATTTCCCATCTGCTTGGGCTCATGCGATGAACACGCCGTTCCAGTGGACGAAGCAGGTGGCGAGCCATTTCGGCGGCACGCGCAACCCCATGATTGTCTCCTGGCCTGCGCGGATCACCGAAGGTGGCGGGGTCAGGTCGCAATTTCTGCACACGATCGACATCGTGCCCACGCTTTACGACCTGATTGGCATCACCCCGCCCGCCGAGCTGAACGGCGTGCCCCAGAAGCCGATCGAGGGCATCAGCTTCGCGCCTGTCCTTGACGATGCCGGCGCCGAGGAACGGCACAAGGTGCAATATTTCGAGATGGCGGGCGCAAGGGGCATCTACGAGGTCGGCTGGGTGGCCTCGGCCATGGCCTTCGCTCCGTGGAATCCGATCCATACCGGCTACGACGTCGACAAGCAGGAATGGGAGCTTTACAACATCGACGAGGACTTTACCCAAGCCCACGATCTGGCCGCGGAAAATCCGGAAAAGCTGCGTCAGATGCAGGACCTGTGGTGGGCCGAGGCGGCGCGGCATAACGTGCTGCCGCTGGACTGGCGCGCGGTTGAGCGGCTGAACTCGGAAGAAATGGGACGCCCGAGCCTTGCGGGCGACGCGACCTCGTTCACCTACTACCCCGGTCAGGTGGCGCTGCCGAATGACGCGGCACCTCGCATTTTGAACCGGTCCTGGACGCTGACAGCCGATATCGACGTGCCCGAAAGCGGGGCGCAGGGCATGATAGCGACGCATGGCGGCCTGGTCGGTGGCTACGGGCTTTACCTGCGCGATGGCCGACCGACCTTTGTCTACAACTATCTCGCGCTTGAGCGTCACACCATCACCGCTCCCGATCAGCTGCCGGCCGGCAAGGCCGAACTGCAAGTCGATTTCGCCTATCACGGCGCGGCGGGCGAGTTCGGCAAGTCCGCGACGGTGACGCTGAAGGTAAACGGCAGCGATGTGGCCAAGGGCGAGCTGCCGAAGACGATCCCGATCCAGATCTCGCTCGGTGAAGGCTTCGACGTGGGCGAAGACGTGGGCTCCGCTGTCGATTTCACCTACACGCCGCCCTTTGCCTTCACCGGCGCCATCGAGCAGGTCAAGATCGACCTGAAATGACCAACAGGGTGCGGCGCAATCTGCGCCCACGATCGTCGCAACCGCGGGCTAATCACGAGGACAGGACCATCATGCATGTGAGACGGAGACTGATAGCAGTTTGGGCGATCGCGGTCGTGGCAGGCATCGGGCCCTCTGTCGCGCAGGACTATCAGTTCAATGGCGGCTACCCTACCCCCGAGACGGTGCAGATGGCGTTCGGTGAGGCAGACCTGAACCGGGCGGTCAGGGCCTATCGGTTCTTTTACCCGACCGTGTCGAGCGCCGCGATCGTCAGGGAGATGTTGCGGCTGGGCGCAGAGCCGAACCGGGTTTTCACCTACATGGACACGCAGCCGCGCCATGTCGGATTCACCCTGAACTCCGACACGCCCTATGGCGGGATGCTTCTCGACCTCCGGGCCGGGCCGCTTGTCATCGAGGTTCCGCCGGGACCCCTGCTGGGGGCGGCGCTGGACATCCACCAGCGCTGGATCGCGGACATGGGCCTGCCCGGCCCCGATGCCGGCAAGGGCGGAAAGCACCTGCTGCTGCCGCCGGATTACCAAGGTGAGATCCCTGATGGTTACCACCCCTCTCGCGCGACGTCCTTCACCGTGGTGGCCGGGATGAGGGCGCTGCCCGAAGCCGGTGACGTGCAGGGCGCCATCGCGCGCCTGCAGACAATCAAGGTTCATCCCTTGACCCCATCTTCGGACTGGGTGGACCCGGCATGGATCGACGTGACCCAGATGCCGCAGGACCAGACGCCGACGCGCTTCGAACGCGATCTGGAATATTGGCAAGTGCTCCAGGAGGTCGTGAACAGCGAACCCGTGCTGGAGGATTCGCGCGCCTTCTACGGCGACCTGGCGGCGCTGGGTATTGCCAAGGGAATGCCGTTCGCTCCGGACGAGCGCATGGCAGCTATCCTTGTCGAGGCGGCGAAGACCGGTTCAGCACAGATGCGGGTCGAGTCGCTGGCCGATCGCCGACCGGACCGGCTGGTCTGGCCCGACCGCCAATGGCAATGGGCGGCGCTGCGTTTCGAGAACGGCTCGTTCGACACCCCTGACTACCGCGACAGCTACGCGTCAGAGAAATGGTTCTATCAGGCGATCGCGACTTCACCCGCGATGTTCCGCCGCGACCCCGCGACCGGTTCGCTCTACTGGCTGGGTCTGCGCGACGAGGCGGGAGAGTATCTTGACGGCGGCAAGACCTACCGGCTACGGGTTCCGCTGCCGGTTCCGAACCGGCTCTTCTGGTCGGTGACGGTCTATGATGCCGAGACACGCAGCCAGATCCAGACCGAGCAGGCGAAGGCCGCGTTGCGTTCGCTCTTCGAACTGACGGACCTGAGCGGGGACCATGTCGATCTTCTCTTCGGGCCAGAGGCACCAAAAGGCCAGCAGGATCGGTGGATCCGCACCCTTCCGGGCAAGGGATGGTTCGTCTATTTCCGCATCTACGGCCCCGAGCCTCCTGCCTTCGATGGCAGTTGGAAGCCGGGCGACTTCACGGTTATCGAGTGACGCCAGGGCCACCGCTACGACCGCTTCGTCCGCCACTCGTAGAATGTGCGCGAACGACCGCTTTGGGGCTATTCGCGACCGGCGAGCACTGGACTGTAGGTCAGTCCGCGACCGGCGGCTTTGGGCTCGAATTAGCCAGTCGGCGGTCCGTTGTCGGGCGCGTGACAGGGCATAGTATTCTCGGCATGGGCGAGGAGCCGCAGTCTCATATTCGGGCTATCAAGGCTTTCGCAGCCTTCCTGCGACATTCGCCGGACACGGCCAGGCCCGAAGCCGCCTTCGGCCGAGGCGCCGTTGTCGCCGACGATATAGATGATCATCGCGTTGTCGGCGCCCGGCAGCATCTTGACGTAGTCGAGCACGGGCCCCACCTCGTAATCGACCTGCTCGCCATAGGCCGCGAAGACCTCCATCATGCGCGCGGAAAGCCGCTTCTCGCCGTCGGTCAGGCTGTCCCAGGCAGACAGGCTGGCAGGGCAGGGCGTCAGCTCAGCATTCTCGAGGATGATCCCGCGTTCCTTCGGGCGCTCGAAGGTCTCTTCGCGATAGACATTCCAGCCCATGTCGAACACGCCCTAGAACTTGTCGATCAGCTCCTTCGGGGCCTGATGCGAGGCATAGGTCGCGGCGGGGGGGAGATAGGCAATC
>NZ_WMIE01000043.1 GCF_009711225.1 Paracoccus aestuariivivens
ATTTTCCAGATCAGCGCCTCAACAAAGACACCCGATCCGAACCGTTCCAGCGTCTCGCCGTCTCGGTGAAGGCGTATTTACGGATCACAACCAAAACCCGCAAGTGCAAAAATGGCAAAAATACGAATAAATCAAACAAGTCGTTGAAATTGTATTGTTTTGTTTTCACTCAACATCAAACAAACTGGTAAAAGCAATCTTCATGTCCGAATGCGCCTACCCGCTATATTCGCACGGATTCGCAAAAACCACAGCAAACGCAGAGAAAGCAGTGCGAGAATCGCTGCCAGAATCAGAAGCGGCTTTGCTTCCCAGATCTTCAAAGCCCAAAGCCAATGGGCTGCAGCAAGCAGGGCTGCCGGATAGATCAGTCGATGCAACCGCCTCCAATTGGCGCCCATGCGTCTGATCGAGAAGCGGTTCGACGTGATCGCCAGTACCAACAACATCAGCGAAGCCAGCATTCCGAAGATCAGATAGGGGCGCTTCACGACGTCCTTGATCATCTGGCCCCAGAAAAAAGCCATGTCGAACACAACCCAAGACAGCAGGTGCAGCACGACATAGGTGAAGCAGATCAGTCCCAATGCCTGCCGAAAGCGCATAAGATTAATCCGGGTCAACCGCAGCAAAGGCGTCACCGTCAGCGTCGCGATCAGAAAGTATATCGCCGTTCGGCCTAGCCGATGTTCGATGTCGCGGACCGGTTCGACGCCGAGATTGCCTTGGAATGTATCCCACACCAGCAGGGCCAAGGGAATCATACCCATCACCCATACCGCCCAGACGGGCAGGCTTCTGGCAAATCGGTTCAGGCTTTGGACCATCAGTAATTCTTCGCCAGATCCATGCCCGCATACATGCTGGCGACCTGATCGGCATATCCGTTGAACATCAGAGTTTCTTGCCGCCCCCCCAGTAGACCAGCGCCGATGCGCCTTTCGGTCGCCTGACTCCAGCGCGGGTGGTCCACCTGCGGATTCACATTCGCGTAAAAGCCATACTCACTGGATTGCAGCATCTTCCATGTGGTGCCCGGCTGCATATCGGTAAGAGTGATCGCCACAATCGACTTGATCGACTTGAAGCCATATTTCCACGGCACGACCAGACGGATCGGCGCGCCATTCTGGTTTGGCAGCACCTTGCCGTAAAGGCCGGTCGCCAGAATGGTCAGCGGGTGCATCGCCTCGTCCAGCCGCAACCCCTCGCGATAGGGCCAGTCAATGCCGCGGCTGGCGCGTTGACCGGGCATCTGTTCTGGATCGAGCAGGGTCTGGAACGAGACGTATTTCGCGCCGGGTTGCACCCCCGCCTTTTCAAGCACGCTCGCCAGCGGGACACCCAGCCACGGGATGACCATCGACCACGCCTCTACGCAGCGCAGACGGTAGATGCGTTCCTCGAGCGCGCTGTCAGGTGCAAGATCCTCGACGCCATAATTGCCGGGACGGTCCACCATGCCACCGATTTTCACCGACCAAGGCTGCGGCCTCAGGGATCCCGAATACGTGGCAGGGTCTGTCTTGCCGGTGCCGAATTCGTAGAAATTATTGTAGTTGGTGATCTCTTCGAAGCTGTTCGGTTTCTCGTCGGTGGAAAAGGCAGAAGACTTGCCGGTCAGTGCAATAGCAGGGGCGGCAATGGATGCCATACCAGCGGCGATAAAAGCCCTGCGGCTGAGGTAATGCGCCTCAGGTGTGATCTGTGACCATGTAAGTTTCATCGGCGGCCTCCCTTCACTGCAGATAACGCAAGGATGACAGCGGCGGGTTCAACCGCCGATGAACTTCTTCGTGATGCTAGGTGGTTACATCCGGACGGTTGCGGCCGGTGAACTCGCGGATCAGGGCGATTTCCTCGGCCGCCGCTATGACCGGAGCAAGGGCCTGTTCAACCGGCATCTCGTGGCGGGTCGGGTCGGCCTCGTAGCGTTCCAGATAGACACGCAGAGTCGCGCCCTCGGTTCCGGTGCCCGACAAGCGCAGGACAAGACGCGAGCCATCGGTGAAACTGATCCGAATGCCCTGGCTTTTGGATACCGAACCATCGACCGGATCGAGATAGGCAAAGTCATCGGCGCTTTCGACGGTTAGACCCTGATACTTCTGTCCGACCAGATCGCCCGAAATATCACGCAGACGCTGCATCAGCGCATTTGCGCGCTCGCTGGGGACGGCTTCGTAATCGTTGCGCGAATAATAGTTGCGGCCAAATTCCGCCCAATGCGCCGACATGATCTGCTCGACCGGTTCGATGCGGCGGGCCAGAATGTTCAGCCAAAGCAGCACCGCCCACAGCCCGTCCTTTTCGCGGACGTGATCCGATCCGGTTCCTGCGCTTTCCTCGCCGCAGATCGTAACGCGACCCGCATCCAGCAGGTTGCCGAAGAATTTCCAGCCCGTGGGCGTTTCGTGGCATTCGACGCCCAGCTTGGCCGCGACGCGATCAGCCGCGCGACTGGTCGGCATCGAACGCGCGATACCCGCCAGCCCCTTGGCATAGGCCGGAGCCAGATGGGCATTCGCCGCAAGCACCGCCAGACTGTCCGAAGGCGTCACATAGATCCCGCGCCCGACGATCATGTTGCGATCACCGTCGCCATCCGAGGCCGCTCCGAAATCGGGCGCATCCTTGCCAAACATTGTGTCCATCAGATCCTTGGCCCAGACCGGGTTCGGATCGGGATGACCGCCGCCGAAATCGGGGGATGGAACGGCATTCACGACCGTACCCTTGGGCGCGCCCAGAATACCTTCCAGAATTTCCTTGGCGTAAGGGCCGGTCACGGCATGCATCGCGTCGAACCGCATGGTGAAACCGCCGATGAACAGGTTGCGGATCGTCTCGAAGTCGAACAACTCGCCCATCAGTTGGGCATAATCCGCGACCGGATCGACGATCTCAACGGCCATATCGCCCATCTTGGTCGTGCCGATCAGGCCCAGATCCAGATCCGCAGCCTCGAGGGTGCGATATTCGGTCAGTTCGGCAGTGCGCGCAAAGATCAGGTCCGTCACCGATTCCGGAGCGGGCCCGCCATTCGCGCCGTTGAACTTCATGCCGAAGTCTTCGTCAATGCCGCCGGGATTGTGGCTGGCCGATAGGATCACGCCACCATCCGCCTTGCGCTTGCGGATCAGGTTCGAGGCGGCAGGCGTCGACAGAAGTCCCCCCTGCCCGACGATCATCCGCGCAGCACCATTCGCCGCCGCCATCCGCAGGATCACCTGCACGGCGCGATCGTTGAAATACCGCCCGTCGCCGCCAAGGATCAGCGTCTTGCCCTGAACGCCGCCGATGGCGTCAAAGACCGACTGGGTGAAGTTTTCCAGATAATGCGGCCCCATGAAGATCTTGGTCTTCTTGCGAAGCCCCGAAGTTCCGGGCTTCTGCCCTTCGATGGGCTGGGTGGGGACGGTCAGGATGCGGGTCATCTCTCGCCTCTGCTTGAGCAAGTCGTTGGCCGCGATCTTGCACGTTTCTCCGAGGCTTACCATGCCGCGTGTGAACGTCAGGTAAAGACCCGCCGATATGAAAAGGGCGGCCAGACCGTGGCCGCCCTTTCTTCAGGCATAGGATCAGTGCAGCGGCACGCGGGGGCCGCTTTCGCCCGCCTCGCCAAGATGAGCACCGGTCACGCGGTTGCCGACGATCAGACCATCGGGGCCGGCGCTGACATGAACTGTCTGGCCATCCAGCACCTCTCCGGCGAGGATCATCTCGGCCAGAGGGTTCTGCAGACTGCGCTGGATCACCCGTTTCAGCGGTCTGGCGCCGAAAACCGGATCATAGCCCTCGTCGGCCAGCCACATCACCGCGTCGTCATCCAGCTCAAGCACGATCTTGCGCTGCGCCAGCCGGTGTTCAAGCTGGAGCAACTGGATCTTGACGATGCCGTCCATGTTGTCGCGCGTCAGACGATGGAAAATGATGATCTCGTCCAGACGATTCAGGAATTCGGGCCGGAAATGCGCCCGGACGGCATCCATCACCTGAGTGCGGGCCTGCGAGCTATCCGCGCCGTCCGGCAACGCACTCAGCGCCTGCGCCCCAAGGTTCGAGGTCAGGATGATCAGCGTCTGCTTGAAATCGACCGTCCGGCCCTGCCCGTCGGTCAGTTGCCCGTCATCCAGCACCTGCAGCAGCACGTTGAAGACGTCGGGATGGGCCTTTTCGACCTCGTCGAACAGGATCACCTGATAGGGTCGACGACGCACGGCCTCGGTCAGAACGCCACCCTCGTCATAACCGACATACCCCGGAGGCGCGCCGATCAGGCGGGCGACCGAGTGCTTCTCCATGAACTCGGACATGTCGATGCGGACCATCGCCGAGTCGTCGTCGAACATGTATTCGGCGATCGCTTTGGTCAGCTCGGTCTTGCCGACGCCGGTCGGGCCAAGGAACAGGAAGCTGCCCAAGGGACGTTTCGGATCGTTCAGACCGGCCCGCGCACGACGCACCGCATTGGCGACCGCCGTCACCGCCTCGGACTGGCCGATGACGCGCTGGCCAAGGACCTCTTCCATCTTCAGCAATTTCTCGCGTTCGCCTTCCAGCATCCGGCTCATCGGGATGCCGGTCCAGCGTTCGACGACCTCGGCGATCTGCTCGGGGCGGACGGCTTCTTCCACCATCGGGCTGTCGTCGTCGCCCTCGGCTTCCAGCAGCTTCTTTTCCAGTCCCGGAATGATGCCATAGGAGAGCTCACCCGCCTTGGCGAGATTGCCCTCGCGCTTGGCCTGATCCAGTTCGGCACGGGCACGGTCGAGCTGTTCTTTCAGCACACGCGAACCTTCCAGCTTGTCGCGCTCCGCTTGCCAGCGCGCCGTCATGGTCGAGGACTTTTCCTGCAACTCGGAAAGCTGCTTCTCCAGCTTTTCAAGCCGGTCCTGACTGGCGGCGTCATCCTCTTTCTTCAGCGCCTCGCCCTCGATCTGCAATTGCAGGATCTGACGGTCCAGCGCGTCCAGTTCTTCGGGTTTGCTGTCAACTTCCATCCGCAACCGCGAGGCCGCCTCGTCCATCAGATCGATGGCTTTATCCGGCAGGAAGCGGTCGGTGATGTATCGGTTCGACAGGGTCGCCGCAGCCACAAGCGCCGCGTCCGAGATCCGGACGCCGTGATGCAGCTCGTATTTTTCCTTGATACCGCGCAGGATACTGATCGTGTCCTCGACCGTCGGCTCTTCGACCAGAACCGGCTGGAAGCGACGGGCAAGGGCCGCGTCCTTCTCGATATACTTGCGGTATTCATCCAGCGTCGTCGCGCCAACGCAATGCAACTCGCCCCGCGCAAGCGCAGGCTTGATCAGGTTGGCGGCATCCATCGCGCCATCGGTCTTGCCCGCGCCGACAAGGGTGTGCAATTCGTCGATGAACAGGATGATCTCGCCCGCAGCATTCTCGATTTCCTTGAGAACGGCTTTCAGACGCTCCTCGAACTCGCCGCGATATTTTGCGCCCGCGATCAACGCGCCCATGTCCAGCGCCCAAAGCTGCTTGTTGCGCAGGGATTCGGGAACGTCGCCGTCGATGATGCGCAGCGCGAGGCCCTCGGCAATCGCGGTTTTACCTACGCCCGGCTCGCCGATCAGAACGGGGTTGTTCTTGGTGCGCCGGCTCAGCACCTGCATGGCGCGGCGGATTTCTTCGTCCCGACCGATGATCGGGTCGACTTTGCCGTCGGCGGCGGCTTCGGTCAGGTTGCGGGCATATTTCGACAGCGCCTCATAGCTGTCCTCGGCGCTTGCCGTATCGGCGGTGCGGCCCTTGCGAATATCGTTGATCGCCGAGTTCAGCGCCTGGGCCGAGACATGACCGGCCTGCAACGCGTCGCGCGCATTGGTATTCACCACCGCAAGCGCGGTCAGCACGCGTTCCGCCGGAACAAAGCTGTCTCCGGCTTTCTTCGCCAGCTTTTCGGCCTCGTCCAGCACGCGCACAAGGCTCGGGTCGACATAGACCTGACCCTGTCCGCCACTGACCTTCGGTTGCTTATCGACCGCCAGATCCGTCGCTTGACGCACCGCGGCGCTATCCCCTCCGGCCCGCGCGATCAGGTTCGATGCGAACCCCTGATCGTCGTCCATCAGCGCCTTGAGCAAATGCTCGGGCATGACGCGCTGGTTGTTTTCCCGAATTGCGATCGTCTGCGCGGCTTGCAGGAAACCACGCGACCGTTCCGTGAATTTTTCCATATCCATATGAAATTCCTTTCTTCAGCCCCCATTTCGGTCCGCCCGCATTGGCACGGTTCCACATGAGTCCTGCCTGTGAAATGGGCAGGAACAATCAGGGTTTCAAGACGGCCTTCTCCGTCCTATAAACCCGCCGTTTGTCGCATGGTTTCTGGAAATCGGGGTAGAAAATGGATGATCGTCTGATCGTGGCGCTGGATGTGCCGAACGCGTTGGCCGGGCTGGACTTGGCCGAGAAGATCGGAGACGCGGCCAGCTTCTACAAGATCGGCCTTGGCATGTTGACCGGAGGCGGTCTGGCACTGGCCAACGAGTTGAAGCAGGAACACGGCAAGCGCATTTTCCTTGATATGAAATTCTTCGATATCGGCGCCACGGTCGAGGCGGCGGTCAAGGGCATCGCGCAATACGACCTTGATTTTCTGACCGTCCACGGTGACCCCCATGTCGTGCGCGCAGCCAAGCAGGGCGCGGCAGGTTCGAACCTCAAGATACTTGCTGTAACCATCCTGACCTCGCTGGATCGCGCGGATCTGGATGCGGGACTGATCCAGCAAGGTGATCTGGCCGAACTGGTGCAGCTTCGCGCCGCCCGCGCCTTCGAGGCCGGAGCGGACGGCGTCATCGCCAGCCCGCGCGAGGCCGCGCTCATCCGCGCATTGCCGGAATCGGCGGGCCGCCTGATCGTGACGCCGGGCGTGCGTCCGGCAGGATCGGATGCGGGCGACCAGAAGCGGATCGAGACCCCCGCGACCGCCATCGCCAATGGCGCGGATCACATCGTCGTCGGTCGTCCGATCTGGAAAGCCGTCGACCCGCGCGCGGCGGCGCAGGCGATCATCGCTGAACTGCCCTAAGACTACGGGCTAAAGCCCCAGCACCTGCGCGACACGGCTGCGAAAATGCGGCACGGCGCGCGGGTGCGCCACGAACAGGGCAATCGGCATCATCTGCCATTCCTGCCCCTCGTCGCCAAAGCGGATAGCGGCAATCTCGGCTTCGGTGATGCGACCGCTGAACAGCCATGAATCGAATCCCGGCGGTGTCACGGACGGATAGACGCGACCGCTCAGCCGATCGGTGGTCAGGCGAAGCCCGAATTCTTCGTGAAGTTCGCGCAAGGCACATTCGACCGGATTCTCGTCCGGTTCGGCCCCGCCTCCGGGCAGATCCCAATGTGCGGGAAACGGAATCGAATCGTAATCGTCACGCAGGCAAGTTAGACCCGATGATCGGGAGGTGAGCTGACTGGGTTGGCGGCCTCTCCCGCGGCATTCTCCGTTCGAGGGTTGCACCAGGTCGGCTGGTGCCGAGCCTCAAGAATGGGGGAGAGACCGAATGCAGAA
>NZ_WMIE01000044.1 GCF_009711225.1 Paracoccus aestuariivivens
TAGTTGGCATCGCAAAAGATCGGCTCATGTCAGCACCTTCGGCTGGAAAGTGATGTCTGGGTCAGAATCGCTGCGGCCTCGGCCACCTCAATTGACTATCATGCCTGCCAAAACTAACTTGCACAATCGCGTGCAAGTGGGGGTTGAGATGGGTGAATACGATCCGCGTGGTATCCTCCATCGCAAGGGGTGGCTTGCCGCTCAGCCAGAAACATTCCGCAATGCCTGGCTGGATGTGGCCGAGTTTAGCGAAATTCCCGCCGGTGAACTGCTTTTCTCGTTGGGCGGTCCAGCGGGCGGTGTCTACGGAATCGCCGAGGGCTACGGCAATGTCCTGTTGGCCTCGGGCTATCTGCCGCCCGTTCTGGCGCATATCGCCCGCCCGGGCTGGTGGATCGGCGAGGCATCGGCACTGACCGGCTCGCCGCGCCGCGTCGAAATTCGTGCCCGCTCCGACCTGATGGTCTGCTATGTTTCGCTGCAAGGTCTTGAAAGCCTTGAGCTGCGGTTCCCACGCCTGTGGCGCATGCTTGCGCAACTGACCGTGCTGCATATGGACAGTGCGATGATGTATGCCTCGGCCGTGAGTAAGGGGGATGCGCGCACCAAGATCGCAAGCACCCTCGTCAGACTGGCGGGGCCGGAGATGACGACCGACGCGATGATCTCGGTCCCGTGCTCGCAGCAGGAGTTGGGCGAGATGGCAGGCCTATCGCGTAACAGTGCTGGACCGGCGCTGAGAAGCCTGGAACGGGCAGCGCTGATCTCGCGCGAGGTCTACGGCCAGATCACTTTCAATCCAGTGCGGCTTGCCCAAGCGAGCGAGAGAGAGCTGAATAGTGGCGGATAAGCCGGCAGGTTTAGCTTTATTCGAATGTCGGCTAAGAGCCCTACGCCGCAGCAAGTTCAATAATGCTGACCCATCACTCCAGAGGTGCCCCGATTGCGGCAGCCATGCGGGCGATGGCGGCCATTTGCGGCGCCTTCTTGCTCAGGTAGTCGTCACCGCCAAAGCCCCACCAATCCCAGCAGCCTTTCGGGTTGTTTCGCGCCGGGAGAAAGGCGGGCGCCGGGACCGCGCTCGCCTGCGGGTAGAGCACCACGATATTATTGGCCTCAACCCAACCATTATAGCCGGTCAGGGTGGCGTAGCGCTCGCCCATCAGCAGGCCGTCCGAAAGCTCCCATGAGCGGCCTTGGGAGCAGCCATGCAGCGCGATATGCAAGCGGCAGTCTGTCGTCTCGGTTTTGCAAGCCGTAGGGATATAGACAAAGGCTTTGGAATCCATGCCCATCGCGCCCTCGGAATAGGCGCTTTGATCGAAGGTCATGAGGTTCGCGGCGACCGGCTCCACCTCGTCCTTGAGGTCACCGTAGAGATGGTTGAAGATCTGCTCCGCCTGATCGAATGCCGCACCGCCGGGCTGCCCGTCCGCGTCACAGAGGTTCAGATAATCCGGCTCGGTGTCCGCGCAGGGTACATCCCCCAGAGCCGTCACAAAGGAATGTCCGGCGGGCACGTCTTGATCGAATTTGATCTGCCCATCCGGCACACCGATTTCCTCATAGATATTGCGCAACATGCCCATGGTCTCGCTGCGCACGATTGGATCCTCGGTGCCAAGGAACATGTAGATCCGGTCGTCGATGATATTGGACGAAGGATCAATCGTCCCCCGGCCTTCGAGGATACGGATTCGGGCCATGGTCTGGTTTTCGATGAAACCCGTCACATAGGGAAAGAGCGGCACGGCTGGCAGCATCTCGGTCGGGTTGAGGCAAATTGCGACCGCCTGACCGATCCGCATATCCATCGGATCGAAGAACGGATTATAGACATAGCCGCCAGCGCAGTCGAAGGGCCCGCCCGCCACCACGCCCGCGCCAGAGATTTTGCCGGAAAAGGCGGTCTGCAGCTGCACGGTCATAAAGGCACCCGAGGAGAGGCCGGACACCGTGACTTGCGGCTCAAGCTTCAAGGCGGGGAGCAGATCTTCGGCTTGGGCCGCCGTGCCGGAGGCGGTAGTATAGAACAGGATTACGGCAAAAATTCCCGAGAAACGCATGACGACTCCTATGGAAAAACAATCGGAGAAGTTCAGGTCACAATCTTGTCGAGGGGCAATTCTGAGGCGCGATCAGAGATTGCGCAGGCTTTACCTTGCCACAGGAACGCGGTCCTGTGGCCCAAAGCGTTACCCGAGACCGGCCCCAAGACGCGTTTTTCCGGTCTTGCCGCATATCTGCCCAACAGGATTCAGCTTGCCTGCGAGAACCCGAGGCAAAAGCGCCGATCTTACAAACGCCTGGCTTCCCAGGGCCAGAGCGGGACGCCAAGGGACCCGGCCCGTCGGACGATGATTTCGCGCGACAGATCATCGTCGATTGCCGAGAGCGCGGCACCCTCTGTCTCGAGCAGCTTGCGTCGCTCAGCCGGATCGTCTTCCCAGCGCAGAGCTTCTCTTGGGGCGAGCAGCCCTGCCCGCTCGACCATGATTTTCGGATGGGTATGCAGCCAGCGCAGGAAGGCAAGCGCGGGCGGGGTCCTCTCCCAGAGATCGGTCGCGAAACGGACATAGTCCCGTGCCGTATCGGGTTCCGCCAGATTGCTGCCATGCCAAATCGTGAGCGGTATCGGCTCCGCCATGCCGCAGAGCATTTCCGCGATATAGGGATTGGCTGCAAAGCCGAGCCGCAGGCTGGTGGCGGCCGCGACGTAATTGCTGCGGCCAATTTCGAGCAAGCCAAGCTCATAATGATAGGGCGGGTATTCCGGATTATCGCGAAACACCTGCGCCGCATCTTCAACCCTGCCGGCGCGGAGATAGCTCGAGCCGAGCATCCAGCGCATGCCCTGATGATCATTCGGGTTCCAGCGCAGCATGTCCTCGATCAGGCCAATGGCGTCGCGATGCTGGCGCAAAGCAAAGCTTGAAACTGCTGCGCCCTGCGCCGCGCGCAAAAACGGTCGGTTCTCGAGAATACCCCAAGTGATGGGCCCCTCGTAATCCTTGGGAATTGCAGCGCGCCCGATCGCAAACCCGGCAAGGCAGGCTCCCAAAGCGAGTCTGGTCTTGCCCTGCTCCTGCAGCACCGCGCCGAGATGGGCATGGCCGTCGATATAGTCCGGCTCGCGCGCAACTAAGTCGCGCAAAGCGGAGAGGTATTTACCGGGCGCAATCCGTCCCCGCCGCCGCTCTTCGAGCAAGGCGTCCAATTCCGGTGCACCGCGATCTTCGGCGCCGCCATGATCGAAGACCGCACCATCCGGATAGATCCTGAGCGTGATCATGTCCTGTCCTTGCCGTCTGGCTTTGAGAAATAGGCCTCGAACAGCGCCCGGGACCGCGCGGCCCCCTCCTCTGTCAACCAGACCGATTTCGCCTTACTGACCGGATCGCCGATATAGCCCTTGTCGTGCAGACGCTGCAGCACTGCCCAGTCGAAGCCCTTCCAGGCCCGATGATCGCGATCCAGGGTGAGGAAGAGCAACGCGAGCACGCAATCGTCGATCTTGTCCTCATCGATTTCCATCGCCCTGCCCTCCTCTCCTGAGCCTTGGTCCTAGCGTTCGCGGTCGCGATCCTCACGCTTTTTCGTTTGCGAACGCTCCGCTTCCCGCGTTGTCTGGCTATCACCCAGATCCTGCAATCGCATCTTGGCCTCCTGAACCTGTTTCAGGCTCATGCCCATGCTCTCATGCTGCTCGGCGGCGCTGATGATGGCGCGCGCGATGTCGCGCCTTTGCGCGGGGTCTGGAATGTCGAGCGCCAGAGCCCGATCGTCGCCCTTGGCCAGCCGCGCCATCAGATCATCGCCATAGCGCTGGGTCAGATCCTTGGCGAAGCGCCCGGCATGGTCATCACTCTGGAAGGCGACCTGCCCGTCCTGTTTCAAGGCGTGGGACATGGCCTGCAACGTGCGTGACAGGCGGTCATGCTCGCGGCGCGGCTCAAGGGCGCGATCGAGGAGTTCGGCGGTCTTGGCATAAAAACTCTCGACCAGACCTGCCGCCTTGCCCCGGTCCTTCTCGCTTTCAAGATCGAGGTTCCGACTCTCCGCCACCGCCTGGATATCCTGCCGCACCCAGTCACGCTCCTGCCAGGCATTGGCCGCGCCTTGCCCCAAGCGGTCCTGGACTTGGGCCGGATCAAGCCCGACGGATTTCGCCGCCTCAGAGATTTTCTCGCGGATCTCGGCGATGCCGTCCCTGCCGATCTCGCGAGTAACCCCATCGCGGGAGTTCGTGCTGTCCTCGATCTGGCTGCGATGCAGGGCCTCGCGCGCCGGGCGCTGCATCAGCGCTGCGCCACGGTCATCGCCCAATTCGCGCGCGACATCCGATGCCGCCACATAGAATTCGCGCCGCATCTCGCCTTGTTCCGATTGTGACAATTGCCGGATGCCGGTCTCGACCCGGTCGATCCAGGCATCGTAATAGCGGCCGAGATCGCCGCGGGTCTGAACATCCTGTGCCTGCATGAAGTCCTCCGTCGATTGAATGATCCCGCCGCGCGCGAGGATCTGCGCGACGGCCGCGATTTTGCTGGCCAAATCCGCCTCGCGGCTCTGCCGCGCCATGGAGGAGAAGAGCTGCAAGGTGGCGACGTTGTCGCGGATCTGCGCCAGGGCATCGCGCACCGCTGGGCCCTGCAACGGCACCTCCCGGACCTCGCGGCCCTCACGTAAGGCACGCTCGAGCTCGGCCCGCGACGGGCCATAGGTCAGCTTGCCACGCTCGATGCGCGAGGCACTGTCGAGAAAAAGCCCCTGTTCGGCGGCGATCTCGACCATGCGCTCCTTCATCGTGATCACGTCAAAGGCATGGCCCTTGGCCATGTAGAACCAGCTGTCGTTTTCCAGCCCGCGATTGTTGATGACGATATGGACATGCGGATGGCTGCGATCGGTATGCAAAGCCGCGATATAGGCCCATTCATCTTCAACATGCAGGCCGCTCTGGAACATCTCCGCGGCCCATATCTCGGCGACCTGCAGCGCGCGCTGCGGCGCGACATCGGCCGGGAAGGACACGAGCAGATGCGTGGTATGGCCGTTTTTCGGATCACCCGTCCAGGCATCCTCCCAATCCGTGGCGATGGTCTTGCGCTCCTCGCGGCTCAAGGTGCGACGCTCCGGATCATGCTCGACCATATTGCCGAAGATCGCGCTGGCCTTGGAGAAGAGATAGTCGAACTGATTGCCGAGCTGCTTGCGGCTATGGGTGCCGCCATTATGAATCTTCTTCAGCACCGCGGCATTCGAGCCCTGGGCCAGGCGCCAGAGATTATTGGCCCGGGCGGTGAAGCGCCGCCGCGCGGATCCGCTGCCGCCGCGCAGATAACGCAGGTGCAATTCCTCGAGGATAGGATCCGTTGCCCTAGCCATCGGCGCGCTCCGAATAACTGCGGAAGAGCCGCACGCCGCGGCGGCGCTGTTCTTCGACCACGGCATTGAGCCAGGTCCGGAGCTTCGGCAGTGTGAGGCGCAATTCGTTCAACACCTGCCATTCGGCGCGCGCGAGATCGACGCGGCCGCGATTGGCGGCCAAGGCGATCTGGTTCACATTCACCCCGATCTTGTGGAGCTCGGCTTTTATCTCGCCCAGTTTCGCCGCCTCCTCGGGCGGGAATTCCAGCAGCCCGACGCTGGCACGCAGGACCGCGCGCAAGGCATCCGAACGCGACCCCGCCCCCATGCGGGCCTGCAGCCGGGCAAGCGCCTCGAGTTCTTCCGGCGAGAGCCGCACCGTCACCGCCTTGCCCGAGGTCGTGGTCGCCCCGGATTCCCGGATGCGCTGGGTCTTGGCGCGCTTCAACCTGGCCGCATCCATCACTGTGGCGGCGGCACCTGCCACCTCTCGCCTTTGATCTGAGCCCTGCGTGATTGTCGTCACTGCCCCTCCGATCCGGCAGGGCGCGAGCTTTGTACACATTCCGCATTTCCTGCCATAGCCCTTTGCTGCCAGATGAGACTCCATGTGTCAACGCAACCGGAGCTTGCGAAGGCTGCGCTGACCGAGAGGCCATCGGTGCGGCGCAAAGGGTCCGTTTTCTTCCAGGTCCCGGGCTTCGGGCCAGAGGCCCGGCCGTTTCGGGCGCGGCGCGCCCTGAGGCTGCCCCCTCGGGCAGCTGATGCCGTGAGCCGGTACAGACCGGCACGCGGGGTCCCAGCCGCCATCCGTCACCTGTGAGCTAGGTGACACGGCAGTGCGAATTCACGGCCCAAAACGACGCAGCTGCCGCGAGGGAGCGAACAATTTGCTGAGGAAATGGCGATGGGGCGGATGGCGCAGCGTGCAGATGCCTGAGACGGGGACCGTGGTAGCCCCCATTGACCCGGCCTCAACATGCCGCGTCAGGAGATCGCCAGTGCAGAAGACCTCGAAACTATCACGGGGCGCGGTGAGAGTTCGCGGAACGCATTTACCGCATGCCGCGAGACGGGTTCCGTATCGCGTGTGCCGCTTTCCGCTTATCGTTTCACGCGTCGTGTTTCGTGTGTTGTGTGTCGCGCTATGCGGGTGTTGTCTTGCGGGAGGTGCATTGGATTGCGCGGCGGAACCGGAGCCCCCGATGTCAGGAGAGTTGTCACCCGTTCTCGATCTGAAATGATAGATTTGGCGGGCGGGATAGGACGACGACTTGGGTTACTCACCGGAACGAAAGGCAGCGGTTCTGACGAAGATGCTGCC
>NZ_WMIE01000045.1 GCF_009711225.1 Paracoccus aestuariivivens
CGGCAGCATCTTCGTCAGAACCGCTGCCTTTCGTTCCGGTGAGTAACCCAAGTCGTCGTCCTATCCCGCCCGCCAAATCTATCATTTCAGATCGAGAACGGGTGACAACTCTCCTGACATCGGGGGCATCCGTCTTGTTCAGCGTTTCGTTCAATATCTTCTGCGCATGGCGCGCCTCGATGCAGATGGCGGGAACGCCTTCCGCGGTCAGGGCGTGGTAGAACCACGTCGCGAGCGAGCCGCTCTCGAAGACGACCCGTTCCGCCCGCGGAGCGTGCCTTCGGATGATTTCCGCGACGCTTCCGGGATCGGAAGCGCATTTTCCCCGCCAGATCCTGGAGCCGTCCTCCCGGATGGAAACTGCAGTTTCCTTCAAAGACACGTCCAGCCCGACATGCTGCACCATGGTTGTTCTCCGCCTGTTGCCTTGGTCAGGAGCTCTTCCCGAACCCCTTCCCATCGTAGCGCGGGCAGCCGCTCGTTCATCTGTCCAGAAGGCCGGAACGACTCGCTCCGCGATTACGCCATGTTTAATAATGGTGACCCAGTTTCTTTGAGCTTCAATGGCGTGCTTGGGTTCACAGATGTAATCCTAAGAATCGTCGCCACGGTGGATGCGGAGGTCGCCAAGGGGGAACAGGCCGAAGCCCACATCGCTCAAAGAATAGCGTTGCATTTGACCTGCCACGGGTCTTTCATCCAGCCGCAACCGGAGCCCGGTTTGTGTTTACGCCGATCGGTGCAGGGTGAGCAATCGCCCGACGCGCGGAGCTTTCATCTCGCGGAGCGGGGCGGGCGATTGCGGTGGCCAGGGTCCGCGCATAGTTAGCGGGGGTCTGGTAGTCCAGCGGTCACGGCCGGAAGGAGACTCGCAGGGCCATGGTCATTCCGGCGAAGGGTTTGGCGAGGCGACGCGCGAGATCTACGGCAAGACCAGCTCCGATACCCGGATCTTCGCGCTGTCCTGGCTCCCCGCGCCCGAAGTCCTGCTGGCCATCGTTCGCGCCCACTGGGCGATCGAGAATGCATTGCACTGGCAGCTCGACGTATCGTTCCGCGAGGACGCGGCGCGCAACCGCAAGGACAACGGCCCGGCCAACATCGCCATCCTCCGCCGCCGCGCGCTGGAAGTCGTTCGCCGCGACACATCGAAGGGCTCGCTCTCCATGAAGCTTCAGAGAGCAGGCTGGGACGAAGCCTTTCTTTGGAGCATTCTCACGGGGCCGGCAGCCGACTGAGCTAAACGCGATTGCCCTGACCCCTCCCGTCGGAGGACGATACATGTGTGGAGTTCGAGCCCGATTCTGAGTTAAAAAACATTTCTTTTCTAGGACATTTGTGGAATGTCGGGCTGGAATAACCTCAAATAGGAACCGTACGTGCTCATAGTCTTGATCGCCACAGAATGGGGCCCGGCCGAGGGAGGTATCAATGCATTCAATCAGCCCCTTGCCATAGGATTGGCCAAGGTAGGTCGCCCGACTTACAAGATCGCCTGCGCAGTCACCGGTTGGTCCCATGAAGTGAGTCGTGAGGCTGAAAAAGACGGCGTGACTCTCGTGCCCATTAAGGGTGACGATAATGGACGACCGCTTGACACATGCGGGGGCGAGATCGTGACCTGGCTCAGAAACCACGGTGTAGCCGATCCCGTGGGCCTTTGGGTAGGACATGACGCGGTGACCGGGCGAGCGGCCATATCCGCTGCAGAACACGGCGGACGCGTGGCGATCGTCCATCACATGGACTACCATGACTACCAGAATCTCGTTCCTGGAAAAGGCGAGAGGACGACAGAAAACCACAAGCTTCAGACAAAACTCTTCTCCACAAAAGGCGTAGTGCTCTTTGGTGTTGGTAGCGAATTGGCGGAGTCAGCCACACGGCTATCGCTGAGCGACCGCAAGGCAGGCATTCTTGTTCCTGGCTTCCCGCGATCGTTCAACAAGAACGTGTCTGGAGAAAAAGTTTTGAGGGCCTTCTCATCCGGGCGTTTCGAGACCAATTCAGAACCACTTAAGCAGAGCCGACTGGCCGCATCTGCATTAGGTTTGGCTGTTAAAAAAGGTGATGATCGAATCGATGCTTTAAAAGCTGCATCCATGTCGATTATCGGCGTCGAGAAGGCTAGGATCGATGCTGGTGAGCTAGAGGCCCTCGCCATCAACGAGGCAGGGCGACATGTGAACGTCGTACCGGGCGAGTTCGATAAGGATCCCGAGGCCATCGTAGATCAGCTAGTTCAGTCAAATCTCGCCATCATGCCCTCCTTCCGCGAGGGCTTTGGACTTTCAGGTTGGGAGGCCATAGGTTGCGAGGTCCCCCTTGTCCTAGGCCGGGAAACCGGCCTCTTCAAGTTCATCGACAGGACTTTGGGCGGGGTCGGGACTGGGTGTGTTACCGGAATAGATCTGAATGGCGGCGACCTCCATCCCGACGACAAAGAGAGGATGGCCGACGCGATTGTGAAAATCGCACAGAATCTCGGGAGGGCGAAGAAGGACGCTGCCTCGTTGAAGAAGCATCTGATTGCCGAGCATGGATGCAGTTGGGAAAACACTGCGGATCAGTTCTACAAGCATCTGGATGCAGAGAATGTAGCAGTCGCTCCAAATAGGACCGCGATTACCAACAACCCCGATCAATCTATTGGCGGGAATGCCTTCAAGTATTCTGAGGCGAACCATTACATTGAATGCGCTGAGCTTCAGGTGACGACGGGACAAGGTCGCAAGGCAATCGATTTCGAGATCCTTGCAGAACTCCGATTTGGAACAGCGCCACTGCAGGTGCTCGATCTCAGCGCCGAGATCTTCCTGAAACAAGTTCGCCTTCAGGTTGTCCCACGTGGCGGTACCATCCGGGGGGACCGCTTGGGCGATCCAACTAAGCCACTGAACGGCATACAGCCGCTTGCCGGCGGAGTGTGGGCGATCAGCGACCCACTCGGCAGGAATGCGCTTAACGGAAAGGTGCTAGGTGATGAAACACTCTGCCGCGTTCAAGCGCCGGAGAACACGTCCTCGGGGGCGACGTTGGAGCTAACCGTGGCGCGTGAGGACATAGGTTGCTTGTTTAGGTCTCCGCCCGGGAAAAAGAGCCCCGAGAAGGCCACCGAAAAAGTGATGGAGATCTTCCTTCAGAACTGCATCGTAAAGGAGAAGAGCGGCCAAATCCTTCTGAGCGAGGCAAACATAGATGGCCAATAGTTTTGATTTAAACGATGAACAGAAACGCGTTCTAGTAGACATTATGTCATACGATGGTGCCGATTTTTCCGTTCTTGTCGGTGTGGCAGGATTGGACCCTTCGGTCGACCTTAGGGGAGCCGACATTCGGGACGTGGACTTCGGCCACAGCAACCTCGACGGCTACGACTTCTCCTATGCTGATATCAGCGGCTGCCGCTTCGATAGAGCGAAGCTCAAAGGGGCGATCTTCGCGTATAACCGGGACGAAGGTACGGTATGGCCGAGGCCGCAATCAGAACGTCGATCAGCTCGCGTTGGCCTGTACGCGACTAGGGATTTTGATCTGCTTCCGTTTCAACGTGAGGCAGTCTCGAACATCGTCGCGGCACTCGAACAGGGGGTTCCGCGCCCGTTGGTCTCAGTTCCGGCTGGCGCCGGCCGAGAGAAGTTACTCGAGGCATTACTGTCGGAACTAGACCGCCGCGACATGGTCGACGTCGCGCTGGTTTGCGTGCCCACACAGGTTGGTGTCGAGCGAATGCGACATCGTTTCTCTGACACCTTCGGTCCGGATGCAGTGTCTAGTTCGACAAAGACTCCAACCAATGCAAGGTTGATCGTGGCAAGTTCGCCCCGGGACCCCGGTGCCGCAAGAAAATCTCACTTCATTCACACTTTGAATGGGGTCAGCCACATCTTCATTCTCGATGGAGCATTACCTGCGCGTGTTCTGCGCGATATTCAGTTGAATTCCCCAAGCCTTCAGATCGTCAGTTTCAGTACTCCAGGGATGACGGAACGTATCGACGAAGGCGAAATCATCTTCCGCGTTTCCTACCAACAAGCCGTAGAAGAGGAATTGCTGGAGCGCTCCGAGATCCACAATCACAGACTGCCATACAGAGTCGAGAATGCTGAAAAGGAGGAGATGGAGCAGATTGTGTCAGAGGTGCTCGAGGTGGTGAGCAAGATACCCACGGCCGCCACCCTGGGCGTAGTCTGCCCTAATACTAACAGCCTGCGAGAAATTTCGCGCACGCTCCAGGAGCGTATGAACTTTCCTGCCCGAAGGATAGTGCACTACAGTTCAGCAAACGCTGATGAGAGTTTGGTGCGAGTTGCACTGGATTTACCGGGAACCCTCCTGCTGATGACCAACGTAGTTGCGGTGGATTTCGATTGGGCCGAATTGGACTACGTGATCGTTTTGACCCGTCTCAGGTCTCCGGAGCGCCTTGCCTTCATCCCAAGGAGACCAAATCACCGACAGAGCCTCCAGGTCATCGATTTCATGCGGAATTTCGATCGGATAGATGTCTGGAACCTATGAGGAAAGGCGTGCCGATCGGCGTTCGATCGGCACCTCCATAACCCATGACATTCAAGTGGATTGCGAACCCCGGCACACCATTCAAACGTAGACAGCAATTAGTGGGTCGAGATCGGTGGCCTGAGTGCGAACGCCAAGACGGATGCGCGCCTGGGACCCGGTGGCCCGCGCGGCAGGCCATCTCCAGGTCCAACGTTGCTGAGCTGTTCACACTCGGGCAACAGACTCCGTCAGAGGCGGTCCCGGAAAACTGAACAACGGGCATAAGTGGATTTTCCGCGCGAACGCAGCATGATGCTGCCAGCGAGGGAAAGACCATGACAAGACGACCGCGCCGGAACCACAGCCCGGTGTTCAAGGCAAAAGTCGCGATCGCGGCGATCAAAGGTGAAAAGACGATGATCGAGCTTTCGCAGGAATTCGACATCCATCCCAACCAGATCAAGCAATGGCGGGATCAGCTGCTCGAAGGTGCGACCGGCGTCTTCGGCGAGGCAGCGAAGCCCGCAGCAGAGCCGGTGGTCGACGTGAAAACGCTGCATGCAAAGATCGGCGAACTGACATTGGAAAATGATTTTTTGTCGGTCGCGCTCGGCAAGGCGGGACTGTTGCCGAGCGCAAGAAAATGATTAATGCGGGAGCAAAGCTGAGCATCAGCAAACAGGCAAGGATCCTCGGGATCAGCCGGGGTGCCGTCTATTACCAGCCGCGCCCGGTCAGCGACGCGGATCTCAAGCGGATGAAACGGATGGGGATCGCCGCGCTGTATCGCAAGCCGAACACCTCGAAACCAGCGCCGGGGCACAAGATCTACCCCTATCTGCTGCGGAAGCTGCCGATCACCCGACCCAATCAGGTCTGGGCCATGGACATCACCTACATTCCGATGGCCCGTGGCTTCATCTACCTGGCCGCGGTGGTCGATTGGTTCTCCAGGCGGGTGCTGTCCTGGCGGATATCGATCTCGCTGGATGCGGATTTTTGCATTGAGGCGCTCGAAGAAGCATTGGCGCGATACGGCCAGCCGGAGATATTCAACACGGACCAAGGCAGCCAGTTCACTTCGATCGATTTCATCAAGGTCCTGGCGAGCCGCAAGATCCAGATCAGCATGGATGGCAAGGGAGCCTGGCGCGACAACGTCTTCGTTGAGCGGCTCTGGCGCAGCATAAAATACGAAGAGGTTTACCTGCGGGCCTATGCCAACGTGCCGGAAGCCCGGGCGGGCATCGCCCGATATCTGGCCTTTTATAACAGCCGACGCCCACATTCATCGCTTGACGGTCGAACGCCAGATCAGGCCTATTTCAACCAGCCGGCGCGCCAAGACGCGGCGGCATGACAAAGGCGGAAATCCACTTAGAAAACGCTCGCCACCTGTTCAGATCAACGGGACCATTTCTGTCACACATCTCGGGCAAGTCGAAGCTGGCCGAGGCCATCTGCTACGCCATTGCTCGGCGCGAGTTCTTCGATCGCTTCCTGTCCGACGGCCTGATCGTGCTCGAATTCAACTTCGTCGAGCGCGCCATCAGGCCCCAGACTATCCCGCGCAAGTACAGTCCTTCGCCGGATGGGACCGCCGCAGCCACACACGGGCCAACACGCCACACTTTTGCAGACCTAAAGTATGAACACCAGACCACACAGGGTGGCTGACACAGACCTTGGAACGCATTCCGAACCGATGGCCAACGTCGGCTTACGCCGATTGCCGCAACTGCCATGCTGCATCGCCGTCAGTCCGCTTTCCGCCCAGCTGAACTATCCAGGTGCAGTAGACGCCAACGTCAATGCTGCACCTGCAAACGGCACCTTCGTCCCGCATTTCTACTGCTGCTGGGAGTATCTCGCTGCGCAATGTTTGTCCGGCCGCTTCCCCCCGATGTCAGGAGAGTTGTCACCCGTTCTCGATCTGAAATGATAGATTTGGCGGGCGGGATAGGACGACGACTTGGGTTACTCACCGGAACGAAAGGCAGCGGTTCTGACGAAGATGCTGCCG
>NZ_WMIE01000046.1:0-2500 GCF_009711225.1 Paracoccus aestuariivivens
ATATTTTTTGTGATTTGGTTGCGGGGGTAGGATTTGAACCTACGACCTTCAGGTTATGAGCCTGACGAGCTACCGGGCTGCTCTACCCCGCGCCATTTGCGCTGATAGATAGCGCTTTTTGATCGTTTAGAGAGATGATCGCTTCTTTTCAGGTCTGGCGGTGACCTACTCTCCCACGTCTTGAGACGCAGTACCATTGGCGCAACGGCACTTAACGGCCGAGTTCGGGATGGGATCGGGTGTTTTGCTCGTGCTAAAGCCACCAGACCAGAAAAGAAGCGATATCGGCGTTTCCCATTTTCGGGAAGTTCTGTCCAAGGATGCTTTTAAGGAAGAAGGTCTGTCTTCTTCCGGATCAAATCAAGCCAATCGAGCCATTAGTACCGGTCAACTGAATGCATTACTGCACTTACATCTCCGGCCTATCGACGTGGTGGTCTTCCACGGCTCTCAAGGGATACCTTGTTTTGAGGGGGGCTTCACGCTTAGATGCCTTCAGCGTTTATCCTGTCCGTTCATAGCTACCCAGCACTGCCGTTGGCACGACAACTGGTCCACCAGTGGAACGTTCACCCCGGTCCTCTCGTACTAGGGGCAACTCCTCTCAAGTATCCTACACCCACGGCAGATAGGGACCGAACTGTCTCACGACGTTCTAAACCCAGCTCACGTACCTCTTTAAACGGCGAACAGCCGTACCCTTGGGACCTGCTCCAGCCCCAGGATGAGATGAGCCGACATCGAGGTGCCAAACGATGCCGTCGATATGGACTCTTGGGCATCATCAGCCTGTTATCCCCAGCGTACCTTTTATCCGTTGAGCGATGGCCCTTCCACTCGGGACCACCGGATCACTATGGCCGACTTTCGTCTCTGCTCGACTTGTCAGTCTTGCAGTCAGGCTGGCTTCTGCCATTGCACTCAACGAGCGATTTCCGACCGCTCTGAGCCAACCTTCGCGCGCCTCCGTTACTCTTTGGGAGGCGACCGCCCCAGTCAAACTACCCACCACGCAGGGTCCCGGATCCGGATAACGGACCGCGGTTAGACATCAAGAGTGCGAAGGGTGGTATCTCAAGGATGGCTCCACAGCGACTGGCGTCACTGCTTCAATGCCTACCACCTATCCTGCACATCACAATCCTGATGCCAGTGCGAAGCTATAGTAAAGGTGCATGGGGTCTTTCCGTCTAACCGCGGGAAGTCTGCATCTTCACAGACAATTCAATTTCGCTGAGTCCACATTTGAGACAGCGGGGAAGTCGTTACGCCATTCGTGCAGGTCGGAACTTACCCGACAAGGAATTTCGCTACCTTAGGACCGTTATAGTTACGGCCGCCGTTTACCGGGGCTTCAATTCAATGCTTGCACATCTCCTTTTAACCTTCCGGCACCGGGCAGGCGTCAGACCCTATACGTCGCCTTACGGCTTCGCAGAGCCCTGTGTTTTTAGTAAACAGTCGCCACCCCCTAGTTTGTGCCCCCTGCCGATAGTTGCCTACCAACAGGGCCTCCTTCTCGCGAACTTACGGAGGTATTTTGCCGAGTTCCTTAAATGTGGTTCTCTCAAGCGCCTTGGTATTCTCTACCAGTCCACCTGTGTCGGTTTAGGGTACGGTCTCATGGAGGGCTATTTCCAGGAACCACTCACCAGCCCTTCCAATCCGATAAGGAAGAACTAGCTCTGTGATCCGTCACCATCTCCTGGCCCAGGAATATTAACCTGGTTCCCATCGACTACGCCTTTCGGCCTCGCCTTAGGGGCCGGCTTACCCTGCTCAGATTAGCTTTAAGCAGGAACCCTTGGACTTTCGGCGACAGGGTCTCTCACCCTGTTTGTCGCTACTCATGTCAACATTCTCACTTCTGATCACTCCACCGGATGCCTTACAGCCCGGCTTCACAGTCAGAACATTGCCTCCGTTGCTTTTTACAAAGCAAAAGAGGCAGCGTTCTATATCACAGAACGCTCCGCTACCACGCACATAAATGTGCATCCAAAGCTTCGGCTCGTGGCTTGAGCCCCGTTACATCTTCGCCGCAAGACCTCTTGATTAGACCAGTGAGCTGTTACGCTATCTTTAAAGGATGGCTGCTTCTAAGCCAACCTCCTGGTTGTTTTGGAAGTCTCACATGCTTTCCCACTTAGCCACGAATTGGGGGCCTTAGCTGTTGGTCAGGGTTGTTTCCCTCTCCACGACGGACGTTAGCACCCGCCGTGTGTCTCCCGGATAGTCCTTCTTGGTATTCGGAGTTTGCTTAGACTCAGTAAGGCTGTGGGCCCCCATCATCCATGCAGTGCTCTACCCCCAAGAGGATACGTCCGAGGCGCTACCTAAATAGCTTTCGCGGAGAACCAGCTATCTCCGAGTTTGATTGGCCTTTCACCCCTAGGCACAAGTCATCCCGACCTTTTTCAACAGGTGTGGGTTCGGACCTCCAGTTAGTGTTACCTAACCTTCATCCTGCTCATGCCTAGATCACTCGGTTTCGGGTCTG
>NZ_WMIE01000047.1 GCF_009711225.1 Paracoccus aestuariivivens
TTGTTCTATAGTTCTTATAGTTCAACCCGTAATATTATTTAATTTTCAGTATGTTGCGCGATTACAGGTAGGGAATTGGGCCGGACAGGTAGGGAATTGGGCCGGACAGGTAGGGAATTGGGCCGGACAGGTAGGGAATTGGGCCGGAATCGAATGTTGACAGGTAGAGAATTCCTCCACATGAAATCTACCTATGGGGAAGACAATCGACGTGGCGGCGGATCGCGCCTTTGACCAGACGAAAACTGTGCTGCCTGCCGAGGTCGCACGGGGGATCTACATGCGCAATCCGCCGCGCTTGCAGGCCCTCAAACTCATGCATCTGATGATCGCCACAGCGGCAGGGCGTATGGCCGACGAGGTTGAGCATCGAATCCGGCTTTCCGATATCCGGAAGATCGAGGGTATGAAGAACCATGACCGCGAGAGTCTGACCCCGCTGTTTCAGGATTTGGCGGCAGCGGTCCTGACCCATGACGATACTAACAAGAAGGTCGTCACCATCGGCGGGCTGATGGATGAGACGCGCATCGACTACCGCGACGAGGTGAGCGGCGACCTGGTGGTAACATGGTGGTTCGGTCGCACCTTCCGCCGCATGGCGGCGGAGTCAAACCATTGGGCTATCCTCGACAGGCAGACGGTTTTCCACCTCGGCAGCAAGTATTCGGTGCTGCTGTTCCAACACATTTCTAGCCTCGTGAACCTCGACAACATCTCAGCCAAAACCTTCACCGTGTCGGAGTTGCGGGCCGTTCTCGGTGTGGCCGAGGGTAAGCTGCCGCGCTTCGCAAATCTCAAGAAGGATGCGCTGATGCCCGCGATTGCCGACATCAACCAGCTTTCCCGACTGACCTTGACGACCACGCCGAACAAAGTCGGCCGCACTGTCGCCAGCGTCACAATCGGTTGGCAAGTGAAGAAAGACCCGTCAGCGGCCAAGCGTGAGCTGGCTAGCTCCAAAATCGGTCGGGAAGCTCGACGCAACGGAACGGCTGAGACGGTTGCGGCTATCTTCCCTGAGACTGGCGGCCTCACATACAGCCCACACTGGCTCGACTTGAAACGTGCAGCGGGCTGCAACAAGGATAATGACTTGATCGCCTCAGATTTCCGGCGTTTTTGCCGCGACCGGGGGATCGCACTGAATGCCCGTAATATCGAAGAGATCTTTTCGGCCTTCTGCGCCAAGGTGGGCCAGGTATGATCCGCTGTGCGCCCATTGATACGGTCTCAATGTTACCATGAGAAGCCCTATGCGTTACACCCTCGGAGCCGCCGCAAAAGCAACGGGCAAGAGTAAGACCACAATCCAAAGAGCCATATCAAAAGGGCAGATTTCTGCTGAAAGACTGGAAGGTGGTGGCTACTCTATCGATCCATCCGAATTGCACAGGGTGTTTCCAATGATTGGGGTTGCGACGGTATCACGCGACCCAGATATGGACACTTCGAGACCCTCAGATGAGACTCCAGAATTACGAGCGAAACTAGCGATCTCCGAGGCCATGCTGGTCCGAGAGCGAGAAGCTCTGGCCGAGATGCGTCAAGATAGGGACGCATGGAAACAGCAGGCCACAGCGTTACTAGCAGCACCGCCGAAGCGCCGCCGCTGGTGGCCGTGGGCTACTTAATGAGAGCTAGGGAGGCCGCCTGCGCTGCCTTCATCTGTTCTACTGAAAGGCGTGCCGCCTTCATAGAGAGAAATACTCGCAGCTCAGCAGACCCGCCCAGTAGCTGGAAACCCAAATCGGTATAGAATTTCATGCGGCGATCCAAATTATCATCCCTTTTTACATCAAGGATGATAGCAGCAGCTCCAATCTGGTCTGCGGCCTCTACGCTTTTTCTAATGGCATGTGCCATCAGCGCGGACCCAAGCCCATTTCCTTGGCAGCTACTATCGACCCCGATACTCGGAAGATAGATAGCCGGGATCTCGTGCCGCTCGCCCTTCTTTGCCAAAGCGGGCGCTTCTTCCGGCCGCACGCTATGAGCGTTCAACGCATAGAAGCCAACAACCCTACCGTTGTCATCGACCGCGCAGTAAACGCGCAGGCGATTTTCCTTGATCTGGTCACTGATGCTGTTCTTCAGCCAGTTATCAATGCCTTCAAGGCCGCAAGAAAAGGCGCTGCGATCATGCAGCGCCTTGTTAAACAGCGAAATTTTGTATGTTTCAGACGTCGACAAGAACTGACTGGCTCTTCAGGAGGAGTTTCGTCAGAGCTTCGTTTTCTTTTGCAGGAACGTCAACTGCCGCAGCGAAGGCATCAAACTGTGCCTGCGGGAGGACCGTCACGAACTGCGATGCTTCGATGTCTTGGGCTGCTCGGTATGCCGCAGACGCAATGAACGTGCTCTCGTCCATACCGATGAGACGCGCCACCCGCTGGATGGTTTTCTCGACCGTAGGCTTCAGCCGTATCTCTTTGCGCTGCGTTTTCTTCTCGAAAAGAGCAGCTGTGCAATCATGCATCTGGATCATCTTGCGCTCCTAACATTCCGAACAGGGTGTGTGTACGTACCTTATACGTATGCTTTTAATACCGTTTGCAACTTAATTTCACGTAAATGTGCTGAATGAGCGAGATGCAACTAACAATTGTTAGTTGCATCTCGCTCATTTTTAACCTCCTTGTCAAGGGGGTGTAAATAAAAAAATCGCACTTTTATCATGTAGTTGTGTATAACGCACTCATGGTGAATTTGTTGCAGTTTTTGATATGAAACAGCCCGAAAACGATGGTTTGAGCTACTTTGAAGCCCGCATTGCTCGCGAGCTTGCGGCAGTAGAGGATGAGATTCGTAAGCTCGAAGCCGAGGCCGTGACGCTGCGCAGGCAGCTAGGGAAGGCCAAGGCTGAGCGCCTAGGGCTGCAGCACGCTACTCGCAAGAACAGCATGAATCGCGTCCTGACAGAGAATAGTGTCTTGGAGCAACTTCGTAGCACCAGCCCTATCGCCACCAAGGTTTTGTTTAGGAATGCTAAGATGAGCCATCCAGATCTCAAGGAGACCACGTTTAGGACCTACCTGCACCGCATGAAGCAGCGAGGTCTCATCAAGACAGCGAGAAGTGCCGGCCAATGGGAATTAGCACAAGCCGCGCCGGCTCCATCGCCGTGGGAGGAGATCATATCTCGCGCTGCCCTTAAAATAAAAGACATGTAAATCAACGTTATAAATGGTTATAGGTTGATTTCTAACCCTCGTAGGGCCCTGATTCTTGTCCTCGCCTGCCCCGCCCTACGGCCCCTTGATGGGAGCAGCCTGGGGCTGGCTCGTCGCCCTGATCGGCATCCGCGCGGCGAGCACGAATGCCGGTGCCATCCCGATCTCCCTGCAGCGCTATACCAGCGTCGCGGGACTGCTAATCTGGCAGCATTACACTCGCCAAAGCTTGCTTTCAGTCTGTGAAGGCAGCTGACTTATAATCAGCCGGGCGCGTAAGCGTCCCACGGGTTCGAATCCCGTGCCCCCACCCACATAGCCAAACCGATTATCATTCCTCTTCGGGGTCTGCGTCATCCCTCGGCAGTTCGCCCTCCAGAGTAGACCAATCCAGTTTCCCCTTTCGCAGCCCATCTCGCTCCTGCTCTGTAAGATAACCTTTTCCAGTAATAGGCTTCGCTGCCTCGACCGCCTTAGCAGCCACCAAACCATACCCCCCCGAGTCAATCTCGAACATGATGAGACGATGGTTCACCTCTAGCTCATCGCGAACCTCTGCGGCGAACACACCGTGCAGCCTCGTTCTGCGCGAAAGGGATTTAAGGGTTTTGATACTAACCCTTGCTCGTGTTTGCTGGCTCCTCACCATCATCACCGCTAACAAGATAGCCGTTTTTTCAGCCGATAATCTCATTGCACACCCATTATAGACCTTGATTCTGGGTTACCGACAGAAAGACCCAGAATCAAGGTCTATAATGGGATATTGTTGCCCACAGCAATCAGCGGAGCGGCATGAAGGCGCAGCCGGAATGGATTGCCTAGTGGGTTGTCATTCCAAATGACAATTCTGCTCTTCGTGCTATGTTGCCGCCATGTTCAAAGCCGCGATCCGGGTCAATAAGATCAAAACCGTTGCACAGTTGCGCGGGGCCACCCTGCATGCCGAACGCCATGATGAGATCGGCAAGGCGCGGGTGCGGGAGGGGGCGGTGCCGGGGGAAGCCTTGGCATGGTCCAAGGCCGAAGCCAGCGACCGCGACTATCTGGCCGCGTTCAAAGCCCATAAGGCCGAGATGCAGGCCGGCGAACGCAAGAACGCCCCTCTGGCCATGCAGGCGCTCTGCGTGGTGTCGCCGGAATGGGTGCAGGCGGTGGGCGATCTGCATGACCGCGACAACCCCCGCAACATTGCCCTGTTCGATCAGGCCAAGGCATGGGCCGAAAGCTGGGCGGGCAAGGGGGCCGTATTTGGCGCCCGCCTCGATCTCGACGAGAAAGGCGGCGCGGTGGTCGATCTGATGATAGCTCCGGTGCGCAACAGCCGCGCCAAGCTGGTGATCTCTACCCAAAAGGCCTTGGTCGATCTGAAAGCCGCTACGGGCGAGCGCAACGAATACGCCGCCTTGCAGACCTCCTGGGCCGAATGGTGCCGCGCGCATCTCGACCAAAACATCACCCGCGGCCTCAGACGCGAGCTGACGGGGCGTGAGCACCTCTCTCCGGAAACTTATGGTCAAGTCATGGACAAGGCCCGTGAGGCCGTCCAGAGGCCCGCAGAGAGCCTCCTAGGGGTCTTACAGGCCGTTGATCTGTCTTCGGGGGAGACGGAGCTGCTGCGCGACTACCTGCTTCTCAGGGGCGAAATCAGTCGCCACAGAGAGGATCCGCGCAGCTATGCGCCACCAAAGGGCGAAGTTGATCAGGAGTGGGTGGCAAGTACTGCCCCGGAAACGCAGGATCCTTGGAAGCTGATCTCAGCCTTCCGCAAAGGCGCTGAGTATATCCTGACAGCAGCGCAGCGGTTCGGTGTGGGTCTGGACGAACTGCGCCGTCCCGATGGGCATGAAGCCGGTCGTAAATGGTTTCCCGTCTTGGCCGATCGGCTGCATCTGGGGGCGGTGGTCGCCAAATGCGGTGCGTTCTGCGCCCATGCGGAAGCGTTCGTCAAAAACCTGCAGCAGAGCGATTCCAGCCGCAAACTGTATCAGGATCAGCTCTGGCCACACAACGCCACGGAACTGGTCGCGCGCTACAATCGCCACCTCGGCCTTGATTTTCCCCAGCACGTCACAACCGAGCAGAAGCGAGACCGGGGAGTATCCCAACGGCAAGAGGTCGTGAAATTTGACCATCGTTCGGGAAGAACAGGGACAACCCAGCAACGGGACAAGGATGATGGCTGGGAGCGGTGAGGGCTAATCGTTCCTCTCAAAGCCTAATTATCGACAAGCAAACAAGTGGCGTAGCCCTTCTTGTTCTATAGTTCTTATAGTTCAACCCGTAATATTATTTAATTTTCAGTATGTTGCGCGATTACAGGTAGGGAATTGGGCCGGACAGGTAGGGAATTGGGCCGGACAGGTAGGGAATTGGGCCGG
>NZ_WMIE01000048.1 GCF_009711225.1 Paracoccus aestuariivivens
ATCACTCCGTTGCCCCGTCGCTCACCGCTATGGGGGAAGGTTCACATGGCTCAATTCTCAGTGAAAATTAGGCGACTTTCCGGCTCAGTTCTGGGTGGAAATCAACAGGCTGACGAAGAATGAGGCGATCGATAACGCACCCTATGGTATTCGGGTGAATTCAGTGAATATGGTCGCGACCGATACGCCGATGATCGCGCGCGCCGGGATACTGGTGGCGGCCGCGATGAGTGTCGAATACGCACCTAAAATGGGGCGCATCACGACTGACAGCATTTCTGGCCTGACACAGACATCAATCATCGCCCGGCAACGGTTTGGGAGCAGATTGCGATGATGCTCTACCTTCTGTTGGACAAGGCGTCGAACCTGATCGGAGGTACATACGCAACGGATGGCGGCTTGGCGAGCTATTGAACGGCTTTGTACGGAGCAAATGTTCAGGCGAAGTCATTTTGCGGCGAAAAGTTCGAAGAAATTTTTTCAATAACGATGCTCCGGAGCAATCGTGGTGCTTACAGGATTGGGCCCGGCCATACCTGCCGCTCGGCCATGACAAGTGCCGCACTGCCGAATGCGTTGAAGCGGTCGCTCAATCCTACCGCAGCAAAATCCTCGAGCGGGAAGCAGCTTTGCGGACCTTCGCGACTGCGGCATGTGAACTTTCGCGTTTGCAACATGTATGGTTCGCTGGGCGGGTATGCTGACAGTGCGTTCGCAGCATTGCAGATGCTAAATCTTGAGAGATTATCGAGGCACTGATGGATTTGCAGGTTGCCACCGATTTCGGCGGTCCCCGCCCCATCGTGTCGGATGTCGTCTGGATCACGCTCGCGGATGGTAGCAACGGCAAGCACATTGCCGCAACGCGACCGCGGCTCACCCGCTCCCGTCGCGATGCGGCTGCACGACTGACACCCCTGGGCATTGAGCCATCTATCATACCGCGCGGTGGCTTCCATCTGTGGTGTCGTCTGCCAGATGGGATCAACGCCCGGGATTTGGCAAGGGCAGCGCTGAATTGTCAGGTGCGCCAAAGCACCGGGCAACGTGCTCGGAGTGTCGATAACGGCAGTGAGTTTCGTTCGCCTTAACGTCAGTCAGATGACGCCTCTCGTCTATGACACGCTGGCAGCGGTTCTGTGAAGGAAAGCTACTGGCTGCGAGCAAAATCGTGAGCACCAATGCAGCACGGTACGCCCTGATGTCACGGTTGTGGCCCATTTCGGCTGATCAAGGCTTTCGAATGCCGCTCATCGCCGTTCGCAAAGACGGCCAGACGAACAACCCTAAACGAACTTTTTGCAGCCCAGGCAGAAGCGCGGGACCTTGCCGCCGATGGTCGAGCCGTTGGGTCGAGCGCGGGCAGCGGCATCTGCATCCAGCCAATCAAAACATTGAATCTGACATTGCCCTGACGGATACGGTCAGGCTGGCGTCAGCAGACTCGTGCGAAAACTCTCCTGCCTGGCGGAATGCGTAGCTCAATCTAACGCGCCCGCAATTCCGCATCACATTTCTCAAGGAGAGCTTCAATGCCGATCTTCCGTGGTAATAATAGCGCGAACACCATCACCGGCACCAATGGCCACGACAGCATCCTCGGTTTTAGTGGCGACGATCTGTTGATCGGAGGTATCGGAAACGACGAGTTGGAAGGCGGTGACGGAAGCGATCGGCTCCGTGGCGGTGGCGGGAATGATGAGCTTGAAGGTGGTCGCGGTAACGACCTTTTGGAGGGCGGCGAAGGTCATGACGAACTGGAAGGCGGCAGCGGCGCGGATCGTCTGTTCGGCGGGACCGGCAACGACGAACTCGATGGCGGCTCGGGTAATGATCGCTTGTTTGGCGGCAGCGGCAATGACCGGATTAACAGTGACGAGGGCAATGATATCCTGAATGGTGGCGCCGGTGCCGATGTGTTCGAATTCGAGCGCGGCGATGGTCGCGATCGCATCACCGATTTTCAGAACGGCCTTGATCGCATCGAGCTTGATGACTTTTCCCGAGTGCAGGTGCAGCAAGTCATCAACGGCGCCAAGCAAGTGGGTGATGATGTCATGCTGACCCTATCGCAAAATACGACGGTGGTGATCGATGACTTCCGGCTTTCAAATCTCGGGATGTCGGATTTCACATTTGATATGTAAGGTCTCAACGTGGCGGGGGAGGCTTGCCTCCCCCGGACGCCGCCTGTGGCCGAAGCTTTACCTGCCCCGTCGCCCTTGAATAATTGGGCATCGGCGGTGCGGTCCTATCGAAATGCATCTTGAACGACCAATGTGCCGTTCGAGGACAGCGGCTTGGTGGCGCACCCCGTCCTGCTGGCGCGATAGGGATCAGGCATACTCGGACGCTGGCCCACGTCGGGCTGCCACTATAAAGACCACCCGATAGGCTCCAGTGGCTAGACATAAGGGCAGCTCAGCGGTGGTTCAACGAGCGAATGGCTGCATGAGACATCTAGCAAGTTGCTGTGGCGTAAAACTGGCAATCTTGGCAGAGGACTGATGTCCCGATCCACGGATGCGATGGCACGGCCGTCCGTGACGACTGCTGTACCGCGGCTTGCTTCGAAACGGTTGCCCGACCGTAACGCAACGAAATTCTCGACGGGTTCGCAGCGATGCGGACATGCATGTCGTTCTTCGGGGGCGGGTATGTATTGCTTCAGTTGTGCCGCCGTAAAGCTTGGTTGCTGTCAGGGTCATCGAGCAATAGCCTTCGCAGACACATCGTTTCCGGCTCACGGCATTCACATCAGCAAGAGAGGGCAAGTCCATGAAATCCGAGGTTCTACAGATTCCGCCGGGTAACGAAATGTTCGAAGGATATCGCACAGCCTTTGAACGATACGGGTTCTCGCCGGCTGTTAAATCGGGAGGGTTCCTGTTCATATCCGGACAGGTCGGGGCCCGTCCGGATGGGAGTGCCGCTGACGGAGTTGCCGACCAAACGGAGTGGGCCTTGAAGCGCATCGAGGAACTTCTGAGGATAGCTGGCTTGGATCTTACCGATCTTGTCGACGTCACCAGCTACCATGTCGACATCGAGAGTACGCTTCCGGACTTCATGGAGGTGAAGCGACGGTTCATCAAAAGCCCTTATCCTGCCTGGTCGATCATCGGAATATCCGGGTTGAGCCGACCAGAACTCAAAGTCGAAATTCGCGCTGTTGCCGCACTGCGGGAGTGACTGTCACTGGCGATACCATTCTGCCGTATGTCGTCGACCGCCTGTTCCTTGAATTCCGTCGTGAAACGGCGCCGTGATCCCTTCCTCATCCTTGATGCTCTGCGCTGAAAGTAAATTTACTCCCAGTACGAGATCACTGGCCGCGGTCGATGCCATCGTGTGCTGCATTCAGTATGTTCCATCGACGAAGTGCGGACCACGTGTTGAGGGTCGGTCACTCTCTTCGATTCGTGCTCATCTTTTTCAGGTATCTGCCGCACACCGGTGGGCGGGGCATCGCCAAAAATCTCGGGTTATGTCTCCGCAGAGTATCTTGCGGTTTACGGAACCCTCGGGTTGGGCGCCGCCGCTTTCAGGGGCAGATCGTAATTGTCAGGCTTGCTTGATGCGGGCGTCCTAACTCTTGAATGGTGAGGGCCCTGCCAATTGCCGCCCGTCAGATCCTACTCATGCCTCAGGGCAGCATTCGTCGAATCGCTCGCTTAGACAATTCGCAGTGAAAATGCTCGGTTTGATGTCGACTGACTGGCCAAGCTGCGAGTTGACGCGCCGGATATCGGATGGGCGCGTTGGACTGGACCAATAAACGGCAGCCGAAGTCATGTGCGCGGATCAAACCAGGCTGGGCGACGCCATGCCTACACGGTGAGAAACGGCGCCTTCATGCCGAGTAATGGGCGAAAGTTGGTGATGGTCTGAAGGGTGGCATATCAAGGCGGTGTTCAAGACGCCGTCAATTCTCAGCAGAGAAAGCATACGCCACATGTCATTGACTACCATCACGCAGCTGCCCGATCC
>NZ_WMIE01000049.1 GCF_009711225.1 Paracoccus aestuariivivens
ACCCGCGCATGAGAGCTTGCTCAACCGTCGTCTCAGTTCCGTCTCCAACCTTGCGCATCCACATCACGTTGGCCCGGATCAGCCGGAATAAATGCTATGGAACAAAGCCTTGACAACGATCATGAGAACAGGCCGCTGAAATAATCGTTGCGCGAGAACAGTTTTCCACCACGTTGGCTGTTAGCCTCAGGTCTCAGCCCGCCCCTGCTGACTGTTCCAGTCGGTCTTCCATGGTGATGCCGGCTCTCACGCCGCCAACAACCGGGGCAGTCGGGCGAGATTTCCGGCTGCCAAGGTCAGGATGAAGCAGGCGCGCACGCGTTCGAGGCCGCGATAGACGGTCTGGACCATTCCACCGACGGTCTTGCTCCGGCCGATGGTTTCCTCGATCCGTTTCGTGTGCTTTGGGGACAAGGCATATCCCTTGTGTCGGGTGGTGCGTCGGTCGATGGCCGAATAGAGGGACTTCTGGGCGGCATGCGGTGTGACGGGATTGCCAACTTGTTCGGGATGGCTGTGTTGGATAGACATCCAGAATGAGAGCACCGTCCGAGATGCCGCGCTTGAAAGGCTACCGTTTCCCCCGCGAGATCGTTGCCTACGCGGTTTGGGCGTACCATCGGCTCGCGTTCAGCGCGGCGGATGTCGAGGACCTGCTGGCGGAGCGCGGCGTGATCGTCAGCCGGGAAACGGTCCGGAAATGGGTCAACCGATTTGGCTGCCATTTCGCCACATGCATCAAGCGCGACAGGTCCGATGCCTGCGGCAAGTGGCATCTCGATGAGGTCGTCACGCGATCCGCGGGAGAAAACACTGGCTCTGGCGGGCCGTCGACGCGGACGGTCACGTGCTCGACATTCTGATTCAACCTCGGCGGAATGCCAGGGCTGCACGGCGTTTCCTCAAAGGGCTGATTGGCCGGTTCGGCGCGCCACGGGTCATCATCATCGACAAGTTGCGCAGCTACATCAAACCAATTCGCGAATTGGCGCCGGGTGCGGATCACTGAGCGCATAGGGGCCTGAACAACCGTATCGATGGGTCCGACAGACCGACCCGAAAGCGCGAGAAGCTTATGGGCAAGTTCAGGTCACCAAGGCAGGCACAGAGGTTCCTCGCCGTGCACGACCAGATCAACACGATCTTCCGGCCCCGCCGCTATCGCCTCTCTGCCACATCCTACCGCCACGCCAGATCCGATGCCCATGACCTGTGGGCCGGATACGCCCTTGAGATGACCGCCTGAAAGACGCCGCTCAGGATCACCCGGGCGCCTGCGCCCGCCAGCCCCTCGGTGAAGGCTCGGCCCAGCCCACGGGACGAGCCGGTGATCAACGCCGTGCGCCCGGTCAGATTGAACAGTTGCAGGCTCATTGATCCAACTCCGATAGGCGCGTGGTAAGGTCGCTACGCTCAAAGAAGGCGGGCACAAGCTCGGTACCCAAGCCCGGCCCCTCCATCGGATAGACGTAGCCGCCCTCGATGCGTGGTACCTCGGTCACCAGCTCGCGATACCAGCCCTTGTAGAAAGCCCGGACGCTCTCCTGAATTAGCGTATTGGGCTGGCTGAAGCTCATGTGGATGGCAGCTGCAAAACCGACTGGGCCGATACAATCATGCGGCGCGAAGGGGCGGTGATAGGTATCGGCCATTGCGGCAATCTTGCGGCCTTCCGTCAGCCCGCCGGTCCAACATAGGTCGGCCATCACCACATGCACGGCGTCGCGATCCATGTAGTCCTTGTAGGCGAAACGCGACCCTAGTGTTTCCGAGGCGCAGGTCCACACCGGCGTGGAGCGCGCGAATTCTGCCAAAGCCTGCGGCGAATTCATCCGGATCGGGTCCTCATACCAGCGCGGCGCATAGGGCTCGATGGTGCGGGCGATATCTTTCGCGACCGGCAAATTCCACAGCGAGTGCATCTCGACCATGATTTCCATCCGGTCGCCGACCGCCTTGCGGATCAATTCGAACGGCTTCAGCGCGGTCTTCAGTTGCTCTGCGGTGATGAACATGCCCTTGTTCTCGATCGCGGCCGGATCGAAGGGCCAAATCTTCATCGCCGTGATCCCTTGATCCAACAGATCCTCGGCTAGATCGCCAGCGCGGGTCATGAAACCGTCGAGATCCTCATAGGGTGAAGGTTGAGCGTCCAGATTCCATGTATCAACCGGCTTAATCTTGTTGGTGCGCACGTAGCGCGTGCCGGCACAGGTATTGTAGACGCGGATTCGATCCCAGCTTTGCCCGCCCAACATGGTGTGGACCGGCTGGCCCGCGACCTTGCCGAATATGTCCCACAGCGCGATATCCACCGCCGATGCCGCGCGGTATTCGACCCCCGTCGAGGCCTGCGCATTCGGCAGCGAGACCATTTCCTTATGCAGCAACTCGATCTTCAACGGATCCTGTCCCAGCAACCGCACCGCCAGCGTGTTGTGGATATGAGCCTCGCAGGCCTCGGCACCGTAAAAGGTCTCGCCCAAGCCGGTGATCCCGTTATCGGTCTCTATATGGACCCACAGGACGTTGGCAAACTCCTCGACCCGATAGGTCCGTATGGCGGTGATCTTCATTTTGGTTGGCCTCCCCTCGCACCTGCGCTGCGCCGCCTGTCATCCGCATGCAAGGACCATCCCCGTGCCCGCGACACCCGAACAGATGCTCGGCGCGGGCACCGGTTCCTCCTCGAATTCGGTGCGACACAGATATGACTTCATCCCGATAAGACGGAATGCTATCGTTTTGCAACAGAAATCAGTTTGATTGTGATACCAAATGAACAAACCTATCATACAATCAAACGAAAGCGATCAGCTGAAATCCTCCGGTCTGGTCGAGCGGGTGATGCGGGACATTCGCACCCTCATCCGCGACAAGAAGCTGGTTTCAGGAGATGTTCTGCCATCCGAAGCCGCTTTGGCCACAGAACTCGCGGTGTCACGCACCGTTGCGCGCGAGGCGTTGCGCGGACTGGCCGCGCTGCGCATTCTGGAAGTTGGCAATGGCCGCCGTGCGAGAGTTGCCGCCGCCGATGCCGATGCTCTGAGCATGATCCTGGATCACACGGTCTATACTGGGCAATTAAGCATCCAGCAGATTCTCGACGTCCGCCGCACACTGGAACTTCGCACGGTAAGCCTTGCCGCCTTGCGACGCAGCGATGCTGAAGCGCGCGAGTTACTGGACGTAGTGGGAAGGATGTTCGAGGCTCTGGAAGAGAATGCCCCGGAGACCATTATGGACCTGGATATTAGCTTTCACGAGATCATCGCACGGGCCTCTGGCAATGCGCTTTACTCCATCCTTGTGAACAGCTTTCGCGTCATCACTCGGCAAACCTGGGCGATCGGCTGGCGTTCGCGCGCGACCTACCAGAACCGTCAAGAGAACATCTTCTGTCACGAACGCATCGCGACCGCGATCCTCGCCCAAGATCCAGGTCGCGCCGAAGCTGCCATCGGCGAGCATTTTGACAGCGCAGTCACGGTGCTGTTGAGGGCCGGCGTGACCTGAGGGCGACTTGCCGTTAGACCGTGCGGCCTTGATGTCTGTTAGTTTCAGCACCACGCCTCTCTGGCCGTATGTGCCGAGCGGTAGAAACCTATCTTAAAGCGTCGTTTTGCGAAAGGTCGCATCGGCCCAAAACTGCCGGTCGAGCACCACTGATGTTGCGCGGCGGCATTCGCCGAAGCGACCATTCGACACGTGGCGCAGCATTCCAAATCGATGACGTTGTTGATTTCCACCCAGAACTGAGCCGGGATTTTCACCGAGAAGTGATCCACCGCTGACTATGGAATTCGGGTCATGCTTTGGTCAATGTGTGTGTGGTCTCCTTCTTTTTCGTCGCCAATGCAGCT
>NZ_WMIE01000005.1 GCF_009711225.1 Paracoccus aestuariivivens
TCGCTCAAATACGAATGCGTCTACCTGAACGCCTTCGAGGCCGGCTCGGAGGCCCGCAAGGGGATCGGTGCCTGGATCAGCGATTACAACGAAAAACGCCCGCACTCATCACACGGGTTGCTGACCCCGGCCGAGGCTTATGATACCTCCGACCAGAACCTGAAAGCCGCCGCCTGACATGAACCCCATGCTGAAGCTGAGCCGAGCGACAAACCGGTCCAAATTCCCGGAACACCTCTGGCCGCAACCATAGACAGGTATGCCCGGTCGAACTTGATGCTGCCCGGGCTCCCGGCTAAGAATAAGGCCGACCGCAAATGACAGGGCTCGCGTATGCGCCGCATTCCACCCGCGACCCGCGACCGGCTCGCTGACGAGATCACCTTCCATCCCGCTACCGCCGAGGCAAGACTGCTGCGCGAAGCACTTGGTCGTTTTGCGACCGGCGTGACGGTCGTCACGACGCTCGGCAGTCGGGGGCCAATGGGCATGACGGTGAATAGCTTCAGCAGCGTATCGCTTGAGCCGCCATTGGTGCTGTGGTGTCCGGCCAAAGCATCGAGCCGCCATGCGGGATTTGTCACAGCCAGCCATTGGTCCGTTCACGTTCTGGGCGCCGAGCAACTCGAAACCTGCCTGCGATTCACCCGTGGCGGAGCCCAGTTCGACGGGCTGGACCACAGCATGAACGATCACAATGTTCCGGTCATTCCGGGTGCTGCGGCGCGCTTTGATTGCGAAACCCATGCGGTCCACGATGCGGGCGACCATAGCGTGGTGATCGGGCGCGTTCTGCGTGTCACCGTCGCCGGTCCGGGCGATCACCCGCTGGTCTTTGCCGCCGGACGTTTCGGCCAGTTCGATCCCGAAGACAGCTAGGATTTAGCTGTCCCCGATCGGTGGCAACGGCTGCGAGAAAATATCATCCATCGACGAAGGCGGCGGCGATGAGGTCCGGATCGAATTGCCCGGCCCACCCAGAACCGCAATCTGGCGCGCAAGCTGCGCTATCGCCAGCGACTGCGTACGCGCGACCGTTGCCGGAGTGGCCTTGCCCGCCTCGGTCCCCATTGGCACCACAATGTCGAAACTGCGCGCCTGATTGGCGCCACCCGCGCCGGAATCGCCGACGAAATAGCGACCAGTCAGGCGGTACGTCCCGTCCGCCTGCGCCAAGGCCTTTTCGACGCGGACCTCGAGCGTGCGACGCGGCGGCTCGGCCAAGGGCCATGGCTCTGCGATGACCGTCGCACCCGAAAGATCCGAGATCGCCCGCGCCAATGTCTGCGTGAATGCGCGCTGCGGATTATCGGCCCATAATTGCTTGGTGTTCGAACGAACCGCGCCGTCGGTGCTTTGCCAACTGACCTCTCCCGCCGAGGCATAGTCGGGCAACGAGACATCCTTCAGCTCGGTCGTGCCCAAGCGGTTCGGCAACCTCTCGCCGGTGGTGGGCGGGTCGATCAGGAACCGGGCAGTCTTTTCGCCATTCGAACAGCCCGCCAACGCGGCCAGAAAAATCGAGGCGATCATGAGTTGGCGCATCTTATCGTCCCAGAATGAAGGCTTGCGGATTGCGTTCGATGGTGCGGGCAAGGCTTCCGAAAGCATTGGCCGCGCGGCGCATTTCGCGCATCAGATTGATCGATTCATTGTTGAAGGCCGAGCGGTCGCCATAGGCCGCAATCACGCTTTCCGCCCGCGCCGCCAAGGATTCCAGCCGTGTGGAAAGCTGCGGCAGCCGTTCGACCGAGCTTGAAACGCTGTCCGCAGCGACCTTGGCCGAGGCCAGCGCTTCGTTCAGGCTGCCTGCGGCGTTCCCGTCACGCAGATCCGTGAGCAGTCCCGAAGCGGCTTGAAGCGTATCTGACAGGTTCTTCGGCAATTGCGAGGCATCCTCCGAGCCGATCATCGCGCGGACATCGCGGATGATGCCTTCGGCTTCGGTCGAGATCGCGGCAAAATCGACCTCACCGACCTGCGCCGCCGCCTTGTTGATTTCATCGACCATGGCGGGCACATCGGCCGCGGCCAGCTTGACGGCTTCGGCAGCGGCGGCCGCCTCTTCGACCATTTTCGCAATCTGACCGGCAGCGCCGGATTCACGCAGATCGGTCGCGATCTGGCGCACCTCGCCACTGGTCGCCTTGGCGTCCTCCAATGTACCGCGCAAAGCCGCCGGGATGGCGCGGGTATCCTCGCTGGTGGCGATGGCGGTGATCGAGTTCAACATATCGGTGACGGACTTCAGAGCCTCCTCGATCGGCAGGTTGCCGACACGCGACAGGAAGCCCTGCGCTGTTTCCGAGAAATCCGATACCTCGCCCGCCACGGATGGAATGACCGGATAGGGCTGCGCCGCTACGTCAAGCGCGGCAGGCGCGCTATCGGGCAGGCTGACCAATTCGATCTCAAGCGATGTCCCGAAAAAGCCTGCGCTCGCGATACGGGCGCGCAGGCCCCGACTGACCTGATCGGCCACAAACTCGGTCGCGCGTTCGGGCGTGGTATCGCCGGTCAGACCCAAACGCTCGGGCGTGACGACCAAAGTCACCTCTTGCTCGACACGGTCGGTTCCGTCCGGATCCTGCACCACCCGCGCGGCGATATTGCTGACGCGCCCCACGGTCACGCCCATGTATTGGACGTTCGCACCGGTCGCGAGCCCCTTGACGGAATCGTCCACCAACATGGTCAGACGAAGCGCGTTCGAGACATCGGCAAACAGGTTCGCGCGGGCGGAATCCTCATCGGGTTGCAGGTCGAACAAATGCCCGCTTTCGACCGGCTGGCCGCCCGAGGTGACGGTCGCGAATTCGGCCCCACCCTGCAGCACCGTTGCCAGCGAATTTACGTTCAGTGCCAATCCCTGCGCACCAAAGCTGATCGAGAAGCCCGACGTATCCCAGAAAACAGTGTTCGTTGTCAGACGCTTATCATGCGGCGCGGCAATGAACACATCGGCCAGTACGCCCTCGTCATTCTCGGCCAGCCGCAGGTTTTGCATCTGCCCGACCTGAATGCCTCTGAACATGACCGGCGCACCCTCGGTCATGCCGCGTGAGCGTTCGGCGTGCAATGTGATCAATGTTCCGCTTTCACCGGGGCTGGTCAAAGGCGGCTTTTCAAGACCCTGAAACTCGGTCGTTCTTTCGTCGGCCTTGTCGTCCCAATAGCCCTCGATGAACGCGCCGGTCAGCACCGTATCCAACCGCGAGATCCCCTGCGCCGAAACCTGAGGCCGCACGATCCAGAATTGCGCATCCTGATCGATAAAACCCGCAAGATCCTTGTCGACCCTGATATTCACGCGGACCTGCTGGAGATCCTCGGTGAAGCGGACAGATTCCACTTTACCAACTGTTATTTCGCGGAATTTCAGCGCGGTTTCGCCCGGCGTGATGCCGGTCGCGTCCTTGAAGTTCACCGAAATCAGGGTGCCCCGGCTTGCAATCGCATTCCAGCCCACGCCAAGCGTCACGATCAACGCGATGATCGGCACCAGCCAGATCAGCGACGATCCCGCCCGCGCAGCCCGGGCCGTTGTCTTGCGTACGGGTTCAGCGGGCTTCATGGCAGCATCTGCGCCGCCAAGCGGAGGAGTGTCGGTCATATTTCAGTTCAGTCCTTGCGGCTTCGCAACGGCAGCCCTCGCCAGATCAACCTTGGATCGAAGCTTTGCGCAGAAAGCATTGTGAAAGCAACCGACAGCGCGAAGCAAACCGCTGCCGGGCCGGGATGAATCGAGGCAACGAAGCCCAACTGCACCAGCGCAGAAAGGATCGCCACGACGAAAACGTCGATCATTGACCAGCGACCGATAAACTCGACGACCTCATAAAGGCCCAATCGCCAATGCGCGTCATGCGCGGTAGCCGGACGGCCCGCGACCCGCGCAAGCCATGCGATCGCGATGAACTTACCGATGGGCACGATGATCGAGGCGAAAAACACTACCCCGCCGACGAACCAGTTGCCGTAATGCAAAAGCTCGAGCACGCCGCCAAGAATGGTGGATTCGGTTTTTCCTGCGATCCCGCCCAAAGTCGTGGTGCGCAGCATCGGGAACATGTTTGCGGGTATATAGAAGATGAACCCCGCGAGAAGCCAAGCCCAGACCGCATTCAGTGACCGTCGATCAGGGGCAACAAGCGTTGCGCCGCAGCGCTGACAATCAATCTCGCTTTCGGGCCAGACCCTTCCGCAACTGCGGCAACCGATCAAGCCAGCACGATGGGCCGTCATGATCGGGGCGGCGTGATCCGTTTCCTCGGGATGGCTCATGGGGCGGCATTCCGGCTAAGCTCGCGACCGTCGGTCGACGCTCCGCCATCCTCAATCGCGTCCCAGATCGTGGTGGCGCTGGTAAAGACATTGCTGGCCCCGTTCACCACGATCAGCCCGCAGAAAGCCCAGAAAGCCGGTCCCAGACTGATTGTGGCAAGCCCCCCGACCTTGACCAGCGCGAGGGCGGTGCCGATGACGAAAATCTCGGCCATGGACCAGGGACGCAAAGTCTCGGACAGGCGGAAGGCGCCGACAGCGTGGGAAAACGGAGACCGTCGCCGCGATAATGGAAGCAAGGTGTAGACCAGCAGGATCGCACGCAAGACCGGCAGACCGATGATCGTCGCCATCAATGCAACGGTCAGCGGCATCAGCGCGCCATGCGAAAAGGCCATGGCGACGCCGAAAAGAGAGGTCTCGTTGCCAAATCCCATGCGCGAAATCTCGAGGAACGGAAAGAAAACCGCTCCGACCATCAGCACCAGCGACGTGACAGACAACGCGATAATCCGGGTGAAGGCCCCCGCGCGCGGACTTGCCAGAACCGCGTTGCAGCGTATGCAGCGCGCTGTCTCGCCCGGTTCCAGATCATGTTCGACATGCAACGCATCGCAGCGAGGGCAAGCGACAAGCCCCGCTCCGGTGGTCAGATCATAGGTCCCTTCGGTTTGCATCGCCCAACCATATGCCCTGCCCCGCTGCGTTCAAGGCAAACCGCACCGTAATTACGGCAAATTCCCTCGGATTTGATCGGTTAACCCGATCTTAGGGCTTCTGCTCCTACAACGACGAAGACGGGCACAAAGGGGCGACTCATGGGTGCAAAGAATGGCGGTAGCACGGTAATCATCAAAAGGGTGCAGGTCACCTCGGGTGGCGGGCATCACGGCGGCGCCTGGAAAGTCGCCTATGCCGACTTCGTCACTGCGATGATGGCGTTTTTCCTGTTGATGTGGCTGTTGAATGCAACCACCGAGAAACAGCGCCAGGGGCTGGCAGACTATTTTAACCCGACCATCGTCCAATCCAGCAAAGGCGGGGCAAACGGCCCGTTCGGAGGTGAGCTGCAGGATTCGGATTCGAATTCTGGCAAAGGCCTTGGTGCTTCGCTGGACACAAAGGGCGGGCAAGCGCGTGACGCCGAATTCGAAGCCGTCGCCCAGCATGTCATGAACGAGTTGACCGGCAGCGGGGCCGAGTCGATGCAACGCGTCAACCTACTCAAACATGTCGTCACCCGCATGACCGATGAAGGGCTGGTGATCGAACTGACCGATCTGATGGACGAGCCATTGTTCGTAGACGATACCGCCCAACCCACACCGGCATTGCAGGAATTGACAACAATTCTGGCTGGCGTGCTGCGTCGGGTGAAAAACCAGATCGCGATCTCGGGCCATGTTCGCACCTACCCCGAGCTTCTGATCCATTCACCGGTATGGGCGCTGTCCGATGCCCGCGCGCATGCCGTGCGCAATCTTGCCGAAAGCGCTGGACTTGATGCCAAACGGATCCAGCGCGTGACCGCATTGGCTGATCGCCGCAACAGATCGGTCAACCCGATGGACCCTGAGAACAACCGTATCGAAGTGATTTTACTTAGATAGGTGCCACCGATCCTTGGACCGTTAGAGCAAATTTTACCGGCCATTACACAGACTGACCCCAGTTCGACTCAGACAGGATGACGTGAATGTCGATTTCTTCTGCCCTCAGTGCCGGTGTGTCCGGACTTGCTGCCAACTCGGCCAGACTGGCCGGTATCTCCGACAACATTGCCAACTCTGGCACCTATGGCTATCGGCGCGTGTCAACTGAGTTCGAAAGCGTCGTCATCGGGAACTCTCGTGGCGGTGGCCAATACACGGCAGGCGGGGTACTGGCCCAGTCCAGCCGGATCGTAGATCAACGCGGCAGTCTGGTTGGCACCAGCAATCCGCTCGATCTTGCCATTTCTGGCCGCGGCATGTTGCCGGTGATTTCGATGTCGGACCTGAACAATCTCGGCACGGGCAGCGCACCGCTTGCCCTGACCCGCACAGGCGCATTCCGTACCGACGCCGAAGGAGTGTTGCGCACGGCCTCGGGGCTTGTCCTGATGGGGTGGCCTGCAAATCGCGATGGCACCATTCCGACAGTTCCGCGCGACTCGACCAGCGGGCTGCGCCCGATCGTCCTGAACGCCAATGACACCTATGCCGAACCGACCACGGCAATCAGCGTCGGCTTCAATTTGCCGGCCGAAGCGACGGTTGGCGGGACCGCTGTGACCCCGTCCTCGACCTCGATCGAATATTTCGACAATCTGGGTGCCTCTCGTTCACTCACCATGAGCTTTGTGCCGACGGTTGATCCAGCCGGATCCGGTCGCTCAAACTCATGGACGATGGAGATCCGCGATTCCGCGACGGTTGACGATCCTGCGACCCCTGACGATGAATCCCTGATCGGTTCCTATGCGCTCGGGTTCGATGACGCGCCCGGGGGGCCACTGGCCTCGGTGACCACGCTGACTGGGGGTGCCTATGATGCGACCACGGGCCAGTTGACGGTCGCCGCCGGTCATGGCCCCATCACGATCAATATCGGCACACCGGGCGGAGCAACCGGCCTGACGCAGATCAGTTCGGATTTCTCGCCGACCAATATCACGAAGAACGGCACCTCCGCTGGAATCCTGACCGCAGTCGAGGTCGATGAAAACGGATTTTTGCACGGAACCTACGATAACGGGATGACCCGCCTGTTGTTCCAAATCCCGCTTGTCGATGTCCCGAATCCGAACGGGCTGATCGCGTTGGATAACCAGACCTACCAGGTCTCACCCGAATCCGGCTCGTTCTTCTTGTGGAATGCGGGTGATGGCCCGACCGGCTCGATTTCTGGCTACGCGCGCGAAAGCTCGACGACAGATGTCGCGGCCGAACTGACCGATCTGATCCAGACCCAGCGCGCCTATTCATCGAACGCGAAGATCATCCAGACCGTCGACGAGATGCTTCAGGAAACCACGAACATCAAACGCTGATGATAATGGATTTTTCCATGGAGAAGGACTGAAACCGTGAGCCTGTCAGCAGCAATCTCGAACTCACTTTCCGGCCTGACCGCCACAGCGCGGGGAACGGAAATCGTATCGACGAACGTCTCGAACAAATCCGTTGCGGGATATGCCCGACGAGAGCTTGATCTGTCATCGCGGCTTTATTCAGGCAATGGCGGTGGTGTTCAGATTGATGGCGTCCGTCGTACGGTGAATGCGGGATTGCTGGCTGACAGCCGGATTGCCCAAGCCAGCACCTCGCGGTCGACCACGGTGGCAAATTTCCATGCCGCGATGGAAACAAGTTTCGGCACAGCAAATGATAACTCGTCACTGGTCAGCTTCGTGACGGCGTTTGAAGCGGCGATTGTCTCGGCTTCGGCCAGACCCGACAGCGACGTCAGGTTGCAAGAAGTTCTGGATTCGGCCACCGGACTAACAGAAAAAATCACCGGTATCGCCAAAAGCATCAGCGATGCGCGCAGCTCGGCCGATCGCTCGATTGCGAAAGATGTCGATCAACTGAACACAGCCCTCGAGCGGGTGGCGGCGCTGAATCGTCAGATCACGACACTATCTTCACAAGGACAGGACACGTCCTCATTGGTCGATGCGCGCCAGACCACCTTGGACAGTATCTCGAGCATCGTACCAATCGTCGAGGTGGCCCGAGAAAATGGCAGGATCGCCATTTTCACGAAAGGCGGCGGGACGTTACTCGATGGCACCTCGCCCGCACGGCTGGAGTTCACACCCGCCGGACAGATCACGCCGGAAATGAACGTCGAGCACGGAAGCCTCGGCACGATTACAATTAATGGGCGACCACTCAGCAAAAACGAGATGGGAATCTTGGCGGGTGGTTCGATGGCCGCGAATTTTGAACTGCGCGACACGCTTGCGCCCGCATACCAGCAGAAAATCGATGCCTTCGCACGCGAAGTCTATGAACGCTTTTCCGATCCCGCGCTGGATCCCTCGCTTGCAGCAGGTGAACACGGCCTGTTCTCGGACGCTCAAGCCGGTCTGACGGTGGAATTGGGGTTAGCAAACAGGTTGGCCGTCGCAGATACCTACGACCCTGACAAAGGCGGTGATCTGTGGCGTATCAGAACCGGTCGCAACGCCACTGGCCCGGGCGAGGTCGGGGACAGCACATTGCTTCTGGCCATGACGAAGGCGCAATCCGAGAACCGCAACCCCGCCTCACCTGCCCTGACCTCGAGCCCGGCTTCCATGCTGGGCCTTGCGTCAGAACTTGCGTCGCAAGCTTCTTCATTCCGGATTCGTACCGAAGCCGCGCAGGTCCAAGACCTGACCCATTCGGAAAGTCTCAAGACTGCACTGCTTAGTGAAGGCGTCGATACCGATACCGAAATGCAGGCTTTGCTGACACTGGAGCGCGCCTACGCTGCGAACGCCAAGGTTCTGCAGACCGCCAGTGACATGCTGGCAGAAATTCTGAGGCTGACATGACCTTTAATTCGATAAGTGATCTTGCACGCTCGTATCAGTTGCGCACCACACAAACGGCGATGAAGTCAAAACTGGCCTCGATATCGCAAGAGGCGACAACTGGATTGAAGTCTGATATTCCACTGGCTTTGGGCGGTGATCTGGGACGCATTTCGCAGATCGAGAATCGTCTAACGGTCCTGAAAAATTACTCGAACAACGCTTCAGAAGCTAAGGGCGTCCTTGAGGCGATGCAGACATCTCTGGATACGGTCCACTCGATCGCGACCGAGACGGGGACGGTGCTGATGTCGGATGCGCTCGTCTCGTCTCCGGCAACACTCAATGTCTATCTCAATAAGGCGCCCACAGATCTTGAAACGGTGATAACCGCTTTGAATACGTCTGTGGGCGGACGATTCGTCTTTTCTGGCAGCAGGACCGATCAACCGGCGCTCGTCGGATATGACGAAATAGTGCAACAAATTTCGACTGCAGTCGGCGGCGCTACCACTCCCGCCACAATACTTGCCGGGATCGACGCGTTCTTTGATGCACCTGCGAGTGGCGGAGGTTTTTCGGACCAATCGTTCACGGGGAATGATGTGGGCACGAGCGGAATCCCTGTCGCGCCCGGAAAAAACATCAAGCCTGAAATCACGGCCAATTCCGCCGAATTGCGAACGATCCTCAAGGGCTTTGCCACGATGGCCTATCTGGCTGAGAATCCGGGTCTAAGCTTTGAAACCCAGCGCGAAATCTCTCGCGCGGCGGGGCGGATGCTGGTCGAAGGTGAAATGCGGCTGACCGACGCCCAGACCACAATCGGCGTCAAACAGGAGGCTACCGAGAAAGCCGCCACAGCAAACGAAGCCGAGAAATCGGCCTTGTCGGTCGCTCGCAACACCCTGATCGCATCCGATCCTTATGAGGCCGCGACGGCACTAAGCGAGATCGAGGCAAATCTGGAGACACTTTACGCAGTGACGGCACGGCTATCGAAACTGAGCCTGACGGATTACCTATAATGCGCGCATTATTAGTCGCATTCCTCCTTGTACTGACAACTGCGGCACAGGCAGCACCGGTACGCATAAAGGATCTTGCTAATGTCGAGGGGGTGCGTGGGAACGATCTGGTCGGCTACGGGCTGGTCGTCGGGCTAAGCGGATCGGGCGACAGTCTGCGGAACTCTCCGTTCACCGAAGAGATCATGGCCGGATTACTCGAGCGACTGGGCGTCAACGTGACCGACGACGCGTTCCGGCCCAAAAACGTGGCGGCGGTGATCGTAACGGCAACCCTGCCGCCATTCGCGAGATCCGGTTCGCAAATCGACGTGAGCGTGGCGGCGATTGGCGACGCAAAAAGCCTTCTCGGTGGAACTTTGGTCATGACCCCGCTGAACGCGGCCGACGGAGAGATTTATGCCGTCGCACAAGGATCGGTATTGGCAGGCGGGGCCGAGGCAAGTGGTGCAGCTGCATCGGTTGTTCAGGGCGTACCAACAACCGGAAATATTCCCTCGGGTGCAAGGGTAGAACGAGAGGTCGCGTTCGATTTTTCGCAAATGACGGACATTCGCCTTGCCCTGCGCAACCCCGACTTCACAACCGGCGCGCGGGTCGAGGCCGCGATCAATCGCGCACTTGGTGACGGCCTCGCGAATTTGGAGGATTCAGGAACCATCCTGATCGACTCGTCGGTTTTGGGACGCGTTAACCCCGCACGCCTGCTCGGACAGATCGAAAACGTTCTGGTCGAACCGGAAACGGCAGCCCGTGTGGTCATTGACCATAAATCGGGGACGATCGTGATCGGCGAGGATGTCAGGATCGATCGCGTCGCGGTATCCCAAGGCAACCTCACTTTAAGGGTCCGAGAAGCGCCGGTCGTTTCCCAGCCGAACCCGTTCTCTCCTGGTGACACGATCGTCGTTCCACGCAGCCAGGCCGACATTACGCAAGAGCCCGGGATCGGTTTCGCCGAAATTTCCGGCGAAACGTCATTGTCGGATGTCGTCGCTGGACTGAACGCTTTGGGCATCCGGCCGCGCGACATGATCGATGTGCTGAAAGCGGTCCACGCGGCGGGTGCGCTTCACGCCGAGTTCATCGTCAATTAAGTGATCTGAGGATACCTCGTTGATCCCTTATCCCATGCGCTCGCTGGCATAGCTTCCCGGAGATGCAGGAAACACGACGGTCTTGTTGCCGTTCTTGAACGACCGACGGTGAATATGAGCATGGATGGCGCGCGCCAGTACCTGGCATTCGACGTCGCGTCCCAGGCTAACATAATCCTCGGGTGACTGGGCATGGGTCACACGAATGATATCCTGTTCGATGATTGGCCCTTCGTCCAGATCGGCGGTGACATAATGCGATGTTGCCCCGATCAGCTTCACGCCGCGCTCATAAGCCTGCTTGTATGGGTTGGCGCCCTTGAAGGACGGCAGGAAGGAGTGGTGGATATTGATTATCCGGCCAGACATTTTCCGGCATAGTTCATCCGACAGAACCTGCATATAGCGCGCAAGGACAATCAGTTCAGCCCCGGATTCCTCGACAATCGCCAGAAGCTGGGCTTCTGCTTGGGGCTTGTTCTCTTTCGTCACGCGGATGCAGTAATAGGGGATGTCGTGATTAACGACGACCTTCTGATAATCCATATGGTTCGAGATCACCGCAACGATGTCGATCGGCAAGGCCCCGATCCGCCAGCGATAAAGCAAATCGTTCAAGCAATGGCCAAAGCGGCTGACCATGATCACGACCTTCATCTTCTCGGTCTCGTCATGGAAGGCATAGGTCATGTCGAAAGCCTTCGCAGTGCCCTCCAGATCCTGGGTCAGTTCATCCACTCCGACACCAGCTTCGGGAACGAAGCTGACACGCATGAAGAATCGTCCGGTCTCGATGTCGTCGAATTGTGAGCTGTCAGTAATGTTGCAACCTTTCCCCGCAAGGTAGGTCGAAATTGCCGCGACAATCCCTCGCGTCGAGGGGCAGGTGACGGTCAAACAGTACTTATTCATCAAGTGCTCCACTGCTGTCAAAAACGGGCTTTGCCCGACTTGTTTGTTATTGTTGTTCCGAAACCGGCCTTCCGTGACAATCGGTGCGCGGAAGGCCGGCTTGATGCCCTCAGACCGTCAGTCCTTCGGGTTCGGGCAGGCCATTCGCGCGGCAACATGCCGTCAGCGTGTTCGCCAACAAACAGGCAATCGTCATTGGCCCCACCCCGCCCGGAACCGGAGTAATTGCGCCTGCGACCTCGACCGCACTATCAAAATCGACATCGCCGACCAGTCGGGTCCGGCCGCCATCCTCGATCCGGTTGATACCGACATCGATCACCGTCGCGCCCGTTTTGATCCAGTCTCCCGGTATCATGCGCGGACGCCCGACCGCCGCGACCAGAATATCGGCGCTGCGACAAACTGCGGGCAGATCCTTGGTGCGGCTATGCGCGATCGTCACCGTGCAGCTTTCGCCCAACAGCAATTGAGCCATAGGCTTGCCAACAATGTTCGAGCGCCCGACCACAACCGCGTTCAGGCCCGACAGATCGCCCAACCGATCACGCAGCATCATCAGACACCCGAGCGGTGTGCAGGGCACCATCGCCTTTTGACCGGTTCCCAGCAGACCGACATTCAGAATATGAAACCCGTCCACATCCTTTGCAGGGTCGATTGCATTGATCACCGCCTCGGCATCAATATGTTTGGGCAAAGGCAGCTGCACCAGAATTCCGTGTACAGCCGGATCGGCGTTCAATTCGGCGATCAATGACATCAATGCGGCCTGAGATGCCTCGGCGGGCAGTTTGTGCTCCCACGAATTCATTCCGGCTTCGCGCGTTTGGATGCCCTTGTTGCGCACATAGACCTCCGAGGCGGGGTCTTCGCCAACCAGTACCACGGCAAGGCCCGGCACGATTCCTTGCTGGCTCAGTTCAGCAACTCCGGCTGCAACCAGCCCCCGCACACGGGACGAAAATGCTTTGCCATCAATCAAATCCGCGCTCATTGTGCCACTCCTTCGCTTGATCCGCCTGAACCCCCGCAGCTTTCATCCGCCGAAGGTTTGCGCCAGCGGATAGCGCAGGCTTGGTCCGGATCAAAGCTCTGCTTTCCGTCAAACGGGCATGCGACATCGCTTTTCCTCATTTTCCGCCAGCAGTTGTGTGCCCGACTGCTGACGGATCGAGGTCGGAAAACGACCGGAGCATGCCGGTTTCAGAGCATTGGCGCGAATATCCCATCCACGCGTCGCGCCAGCATGCATCGGCAGTTCAAGCCGGGCACCCAGCAAGCGGGATCAGTTGGCCTCGGACAGCACATGCACCAGTTCGGAAACCGAAGGCGAAACCGGATTGCCCTTCATCGACGAACTGGCAAGCGATGCATCCGCCACCGAAGCATGCTGCGCCGGATCCAGGCCCTGCGCCTGCAGACCGAGCAGACCGCTGCCCCGCGCCCATTTCGCCAAAGTGTCCGGTGCATCTTCAACCCGACCGCCCAGCACACCGGAAACAATCGAGCAAACCTCCTCGATCCGCTCGGAATTCTCCACCAGACGACGGTTCATCTGCAATACCGGCCCCAGCAGCGCGCCGCAGATCGCACCATGCGCGGCAGGGGTCACACCACCGATCACACCGGCCAGACCATGCACCGCGCCCAGCCCGCCATTCGCCAACGCAATGCCGCCGCACAGGCTGGTCCATGCAAGATAGTCGCGCGCCCGAGTATCTTCCGCCTGCATCAACCGGACCAGCGCCCGCAAACCGGGCTCGATCACGGGGCGCACCAGCGCGTCGGTAAAGGGCGTCGCCTTGGCCGATATGTAAGGCTCGATCACCTGTGCCAATGCATCCAACCCCGAGGCCAAGGTGACCGCACGTGGGCAATGATCGGTCAACGCCGGGTCAACAATCGCGATCCGCGGCAACATCCGCTCATCGCGGACCGAGACCTTGCGGCCATGCTCGGGAAGGCCGATCACAGCGTTGCGGGTGGCCTCGGCACCGGTGCCTGCGGTCGTCGGCAAAGCGATATACGGCAAAGGCGCGACAGCTAGCGGCAGGCCTTTTCCAACGACTTCGAGATGGTCCATTGCCCCGCCCGGCGCAGGGATCAACCCTGCCAGAGCCTTGCCAAGATCAAGCGCCGCACCACCGCCCAAGCCCGCGACCCAATTGGCGCGGAACTCCTTGGCCTGTGCCAGCGCAGCCTCCAGCATGGCAAGCGTCGGCTCCGAGGCGCAAGCGATGGTCTGGACCTCGGAGCCTTCGGCACGAAGCGCCTCGACCAGCCATGCCGCGCGGCGACCATCCGCTCCATGCACAACGATCCCGCGCGTGCCAAAGGACCGGATCAGCGAGGGGGCCTTTTGCGCCTCGCCCCGACCGAAGATCACGCGGCCCGGCAGGGCAAAGCCAAAGGAATTCATGCAGCCTCCATCGTGGCCGCAACGGCCTTTCGCCAGCGGGCATACTTCTCTTGGCGCAGGCTGTCATCCATCTTCGGCTCGAAACGGCGATCCAGCGCCCATTGTCCGGCGATCTGATCGGGGGGCGGGCAAAGCCCGGCCTGAAGCCCCGCCAGATAGGCCGCCCCCAATGCCGTCGTCTCGGTCACCTTGGGCCGATCCACCGGCGCGCCAAGAATGTCCGAGAGGAACTGCATCGACCAGTCGCTGGCCGCCATGCCGCCATCGACGCGCAGCACCGCATCCCCTGCCGAGCCCCAATCGGCACGCATCGCCTCCAGAAGATCGCGGGTCTGGTAACCGACGCTTTCCAGCGCCGCGCGTGCAAATTCGGCGGGACCCGAGTTCCGCGTCAGGCCAAAGATCGCGCCCCGGCAATCGGGCCGCCAATAAGGGGCGCCAAGGCCAGTGAAGGCCGGGACCATCACCACATCTTGCGAGGGATCGGCCTTTTGCGCGAGGGGCTGCGTTTCGGAAGCGGTGCGGATGATCTTCAGCCCGTCGCGCAGCCATTGCACCACCGCCCCCGCGATAAAGATCGAGCCCTCCAGCGCATAGGTCGTCTGCCCGTTCAGCCGATAGGCGATTGTCGTCAGCAAGCGGTTTTTCGAGGGCACCATCTCTGTGCCCGTATTCAGCAAGGCAAAGCAACCCGTGCCATAAGTCGATTTCATCATGCCCGGTCGGAAACAAGCCTGCCCCACGGTTGCCGCCTGCTGATCGCCCGCGACGCCAAGGATCGGGATCTCATGCCCGAACAGGTCGGCGCGGGTCATGCCATAATCGGCGGCGCAGTCCCGCACCTCGGGCAGAAGCTGCATCGGTATGTTCAGCAGCTTGCAGATATCCGCATCCCAACGGTTCTCGGCGATATTGAACAGCAGCGTCCGCGCCGCATTGGTGGCGTCGGTCGCGTGAACCTTGCCCCCCGTCAGGTTCCAGATCAGCCAGCTATCGACCGTGCCAAAGGCCAACTCGCCCGCCTCGGCCCTCGCTCGCGCGCCGTCAACATTGTCCAGAAGCCAAGCCAGTTTCGTCCCCGAAAAATAGGGATCAAGCAACAAGCCGGTGCGGCCCGAGATCATCGCCTCATGTCCCTCGGTCTTCAGGCGTTCGCACATATCGGCGGTGCGGCGGTCCTGCCAGACGATGGCATTGTGCAGCGCACGTCCCGTCTTGCGGTCCCAAAGCAAGGTCGTCTCGCGCTGGTTGGTGATGCCGATTGCCGCGATCCGCGAGGCCCCGATCCCCGCCTTTTCGACAGCAGCGCGCGCGGTCGCCGCGACCGTCGCCCACAGATCAGAAGGATCGTGCTCGACCCAGCCAGATGCAGGGAACTGCTGCGGAAATTCCTCTTGCGCCGAGGCGACCACCTGCAACGAGGCGTCAAACAGGATGGCGCGGGACGAGGTCGTCCCCTGGTCTATGGCAAGAATATGGGTCATCACTTATCCGCGGCCGAAAAATGAAATGGGGGCAAGGCACACGGCCCCGCCCCCGAAAAGTCCTTACTGCCAGGACTTGATTAGCTCGTCATAGGAAACCGTTTCGCCCTTGGGCTTCTCGTTTTCCAGCTTGGCAACCGGCGCGCCGGGCGCGTCCAGCCATTCTTTCGGGTCCTTTTCCTCGTTCATTTTCGGACCGAGGTCGCCTTGGACGCCAGCGCGCTCAAGCCGTTCCAGCACGCGTTCCTGTTCCGCGCAAAGCCCGTCCAGAGCCTCTTGCGGGGTTTTCGCGCCCGACATGGCATCGCCGATATTCTGCCACCAAAGCTGCGCGAGCTTCGGATAATCGGGGATGTTGGTGCCGGTCGGCGACCATTGCACGCGGGCGGGCGAGCGATAGAACTCGACCAGACCGCCAAGCTTCGGCGCGCGTTCGGTGAAGGACTTGTCGCGGATCGTCGACTCGCGGATGAAGGTCAGCCCGACATGGGATTTCTTCACATCAACGGTCTTCGAGGTGACGAATTGCGCGTAAAGCCATGCAGCCTGAGCGCGATCCACGGGCGTCGATTTCATCAGCGTCCACGAACCCACGTCCTGATAACCGATCTTGGTCCCTTCCGACCAATAAGCACCATGCGGGCTGGGGGCCATGCGCCATTTCGGCGTGCCGTCGGCGTTCACCACGGCGGTCCCTTCCTTGACCATGTCGGCGGTGAAGGCGGTGTACCAGAACATCTGCTGCGCGATATCGCCGCGCGCCGGAACCGGACCTGCCTCGCCGAAGGTCATGCCTTGGGCTTCCGGCGGCGTGTATTTTTGCAGCCAGTCGATCGCCTTGGTCACGGCATAGACCGCAGCCGCATCGTTCGTCGCACCGCCGCGCGCCACGCAGGAACCCACAGGGCGCGAATTCTCATCGACGCGGATGCCCCATTCATCGACCGGAAGGCCGTTCGGCTCGCCCTTGTCGCCCATGCCGGCCATGGACATCCATGCGTCGGTATAGCGCCAGCCGAGGCTGGGGTCTTTCTTGCCGTAGTCCATGTTGCCCCAAGCCTTCTTGGGACCGCCCTCGATATAGGACATGTCGCGGCCGGTGAAGAATTCCGCAATATCCTCATAGGCCGACCAGTTTACCGGAACGCCAAGGTCATAGCCGTATTTGGCTTTGAAATCGTCCTTGGTTTTCTGATCGTTGAACCAGTCATACCGGAACCAGTAAAGGTTCGCGAATTGCTGGTCGGGCAGCTGGTACAGATCGCCATCCGGCGCGGTGGTGAATTTCAGCCCGATGAAGTCGTTCAGATCCAGCGTCGGGCTGGTGACGTCCTTGCCCTCTTCGGCCATCCACTTGGTCAGGTCGCGGGCCTGCTGATAGCGCCAATGGGTACCGATCAGGTCCGAGTCGTTGACATAGCCGTCGTAGATGTTCTCGCCGGTCTGCATCTGGGTTTGCAGCTTCTCGACGACGTCACCTTCGCCAATCAGGTCATGGGTGATCTTGATGCCGGTGATGGCGGTAAAGGCCGGAGCCAGCACCTTGGCCTCGTATTCGTGGGTGGTGATGGTCTCCGAGACGACCTTGATCTCCATCCCCGCCAGCAGCTTCGCGGCGTCGATGAACCACTGCATCTCGGCTTCCTGATCCGCACGGGTGAGCGACGACAGATCACCGATTTCGGCATCGAGAAACTTCTTGGCAGCCTCCATATCCGCCCAGGCCGGAGCCCCCATGACCATCAGCGCAAGCGCCATGGCCGTGGTCGTTCTTGTCGGTCTCATGTTTTCCTCCCTTATGAGACGTCCATTCCTCCGCGCCTTTTGACGGGCGCGGTATTTCACACCCAGCGGAACACCGCCGCAGCATAGACAAGGGCCAAAGCCAGCCCCCACCAGATCGGTGGGCCAGCGAAGAACAGCCAGCCTAGACAAATAAAAGCCGAGCCGAGCAGCGAGATGAACAGCCGGTCCCCCCGCGTCGTCTCGATCCGCAGGATGCCAAGCCGCGGGGTTTCCGGAAAACGAATGGCAAGGATGGTGAACAGGACCAGAAGGCTTGCGATCACCCAGAAAAACAGCGCGACCGGAAAGGTCCACGCCATCCAACCGCCCTCGATCATCGGCGCGGTCCATTCCTTGACCCCGTCTTTCGACGGCGTGGCCCAAAGCAGGAAAGCAAGGACCGCTCCCATAATCCCGATTGCGGCCACATTGATGGTGCGCCAGTTGCTCCGGCGATGGGACGGAATGGCAAGATCGGACATCAGACCCTCCCCAGGGCAAAGCCCTTGGCGATGTAATTACGGACGAACCAGATGACCAAGGCACCCGGCAGGATGGTCAGGATGCCAGCGGCGGCCAGAACTCCCCAATCCATGCCGGAGGCAGAAACCGTACGCGTCATCGTCGCGGCAATGGGTTTCGCGTTGACCGAGGTCAGCGTGCGCGACAACAGCAACTCGACCCACGAGAACATGAAGCAGAAAAACGCCGCGACCCCGATGCCGCTTGCGATCAAGGGCATGAAGATCTTCACAAAGAAGCGCGGAAAGGAATAGCCGTCGATATAGGCAGTCTCGTCGATTTCTTTCGGGACCCCGCGCATGAAGCCTTCGAGGATCCAGACCGCCAGCGGAACGTTGAACAGACAATGTGCCAACGCTACCGCGATATGCGTGTCGAACAGCCCGATCGACGAATAAAGCTGGAAGAAGGGCAGCGCAAACACTGCCGGAGGAGCCATGCGATTGGTCAGCAGCCAGAAAAACAGGTGCTTGTCTCCGATGAAGCTGAAGCGCGAGAACGCATAGGCCGCCGGCAGCGCAACCGTGATCGAGATCACCGTATTCATCACCACATAGATGATCGAGTTGACGTAACCCATGTACCAGCTGGGGTCCGTCAGGATCACCTGATAGTTCCGGAAGGTCAGGTTGTGTGGAAATAGGCTGAAGGTTCCGGTGATCTCGGCATTGGTCTTCAGGCTCATGTTTAAAAGCCAGTAGATCGGGACCATCAGGAACAGCAGATAGATCGCCATGACGATGGCAGAGCCGCGCAGTTTCATTGCCCTGCCTCCGCTTTGTCGAGATTGGTCATGACCGTGTAGAAGACCCAGCTGACCAGCATGATGACAAGGAAATACATCAGCGAGAATGCCGCCGCAGGGCCAAGGTCGAATTGACCGACGGCCATTTTGACCAGATCGATCGACAGGAAGGTAGTGGCATTGCCCGGACCGCCGCCGGTGACAACGAAGGGCTCGGTATAGATCATGAAGCTGTCCATGAAACGCAACAAGATCGCGATCAGCAGCACGCCCTTCATCTTGGGCAGCTCGATATAGCGGAAGACCGCCCAGCGGCTGGCCTGATCGATCTTGGCCGCCTGATAATAGGCCTGCGGGATGGATTGCAGTCCGGCATAGCAGAGCAGCGCGACAAGGCTGGTCCAGTGCCAGACATCCATCACGATGACCGTGGCCCAGGCATCAATAGGATCGTTGGTGTAGTTGTAGTCGACGCCAAGCGCCGCCAGCGAATGCCCCAGCAGGCCGATATCGGTGCGGCCAAAGATCTGCCAGATCGTGCCCACGACGTTGAACGGGATCAGCAGAGGCAAGGCCATGACGACAAGGCAGAAGCTGGCCCAGAAACTTTGCTTCGGCATGTTCAGAGCGACGAAAATGCCCAAGGGCACCTCGATTGCCAGAATGATCGCCGAAAACAGCACTTGCCGCCCGAGTGCGCCATGCAATCGGTCCGAATGGACCATCTCGTCAAACCACTCGAGACCCGCCCAGAAGAACTGGTTGTTCCCGAACGTGTCGTTGAAGGCGTAGTTCACCACCGTCATCAGCGGGACCACCGCCGAAAAGGCAACCAGCACCAGCACCGGCAGGACAAGCAACCACGCTTTGTTGTTTTGTATTTTCTGCATCACGCCGCCCTTTCCATCGCATGTGGCGCGACGCGCCAATCATCGGCATAAGCGCCGATCTTGCCGGGCAGAAAGCTAACACGGGGGGTGTCGGCCGGCAGTCCTTCGCCCTCGGGCAAGATGATATTGAAGACCGCGCCCGACAGTTCGGCGCGGACGATGCGATGGCGACCGACATCCTCGATCCGGCGGATCGATAGGGGAAGCCCGCCCTGATCGGTCAGCACGGCATGTTCGGGTCGCACGCCGATCTGAGTCCGTCCCGACAAATCCCCGTAACGCGCGCCCAGATCCACGGTTTCGCCATTGGTCAGCACGGCTTTCGAGCCATCGATCCGCGCATCAAGGAAGTTCATTCCCGGCGATCCGATGAAGTAGCCGACGAATGTATGCGCGGGGGTTTCGAACAGTTCTTCGGGCGTGCCCATCTGCACCACGCGGCCGTCATACATGACGACAACCTTGTCGGCGAAGGTCAGCGCCTCGGTCTGATCATGGGTCACATAAATCATCGTATGGCCAAACTGGCGGTGAAGCTGCTTCAACTGGGTGCGCAGCTCCCATTTCATATTCGGGTCGATCACGGTCAAAGGCTCGTCGAACAGGATCGCATTGACGTCTTCGCGGACCATGCCGCGGCCAAGGCTGATCTTCTGCTTGGCATCCGCGGTTAGCCCCTGCGCCTTGCGGGCCAGCATGGCCTCCATCCCGATCATGGCGGCGATCTGGTCGACGCGGGACTTGATATAGGCGGCATCCATGCCGCGGTTGCGCAGCGGGAAGGCCAGATTGTCGCGCACCGTCATCGTGTCGTAGACGACCGGAAACTGGAAGACCTGCGCGATATTGCGCTGGGTCGTCGGCGCTTCGGTCACGTCCTGCGCGCCGAACAGGATGCGCCCCTGACTGGGCCGCAGCAGGCCCGAAATGATGTTCAGAAGCGTGGTCTTGCCGCAGCCTGACGAGCCCAGCAGCGCATAGGCCCCGCCATCCTGCCAGACATGGTTCATTTCCTTTAGCGCGTAATCCGCCTCGGACTTCGGGTTCGCGCTGTAGCTATGGGCAAGATTTTCTAGCGTGATCTGAGCCATGATTCCCCCTCACGCGGCTTGCGCATAGGCGGCGGGTGCGGCCAACCGCCCCTCACCGTCGAACAGATAGATGTGACGCGGATCGAGCCAGAGCGAGATTTCCTGATCCGGTTCCAGAACCTGCACGCCTTCGACCAAACCGACCCAGCGATCGGTCCCGTGGCTGACATGCAGGAAACTTTGCGCACCCGTGATCTCGGTCGCGATGACCGAGCAATGAAACTCCAATGCATCGGCGCTGCCACGGTGCAGCGACAGATGATTGGCGCGAAATCCGGCCATGTATTCGCCGTCCGCAACTGCGAAGCTACCTTGCGTCGAAGCCGAGACACCTTCACCGAAGCGCAGGATCTGGCCCTGTTTCGCGCAGCGGGTGAAGTTCATCGGCGGATCGCTGAAAACCCGCGCCGTGGTCGCATCGACCGGATCGCGATAGACGCGCGGAGTCGGCCCGAATTGCGTCACCCGCCCCTCCCACATGGTCGCGGTGTTACCGCCCAGCAAAAGCGCTTCCTCGGGCTCGGTCGTGGCATAGACAAAGATCGCCCCTGAGGCCTCGAAGATGCGCGGGATCTCGACGCGCAGTTCCTCGCGCAGCTTGTAGTCGAGGTTTGCCAATGGCTCGTCCAGCAGCACCAGACCCGCGCCCTTGACCAATGCGCGGGCAAGCGCGCAGCGTTGTTGCTGACCGCCCGACAGTTCCAGCGGCTTGCGCACCAGCATGGGGGTCAGACGCAGCATCTCGGCGGTTTCGCGGACTTTCCGGTCGATTTCGGCCTTGGGACGACCCAGTATCCGCAACGGAGAAGCAATGTTTTCGTAAACCGTCAGGCCCGGATAATTGATGAACTGCTGATAGACCATCGCGACACCACGGTCCTGTACGCGCTGGCCGGTCACGTCCTTGCCATGCCACAGAATGCGGCCCGTCGTCGGTTGGTCTAACCCCGCCATCAGCCGCATCAGGCTGGTCTTGCCCGACAGGGTCGGCCCCAGCAGCACGTTCATCGTGCCGTTCTGCAATGTCAGACTGGTCGGCTGGATATGGACCCTGCCTTCGACCAATCTGGACACGGCTTGCAGTTCCAGTGTCATTTCCTCTCCCTCATTCGGCGGCCTTCGCAGTCTTGCCGGCCAGCCATTCGGTCAGATCGGCTGTCTGCTCGGGTGTCAGTCGCAGTCCCAGTTTGGTGCGCCGCCACAGGATATCCTCGGCAGTGCGGGCGTATTCGCGGGCAAGAAACCAGCTTACCTCGGCCTCGGTCAGGCCGGCGCCGAAATCACGGCCCAGATCGGCGCGGCTGCGGGCATCGCCCAGAATGGCAAATGTCTCGGTCCCGTGGGTGCGCAGCAGGCGTTGGACCTCGGTCGCGGTCAGAAACGGGTAGCTCGACGCGATCCTTTGGGTCAGTGCATCCACGCCATCGACCGAAAAATCCCCTCCGGGCAGCGGAACGCGGGCGGTCCATGCCTTGCCCGATTGCGGGAAATGCGGCGCAAGTCTGGCCAGCGCGCTTTCGGCCAAGCGGCGATAGGTCGTGATCTTGCCGCCAAAGACATTCAGCAGCAGAGGGCCGTCTTCGTTCAAACTGAGAACATAGTCCCGCGTCGCCGCTGTCGCCGATTTCGCCCCGTCGTTATATAGCGGGCGAACGCCGGAATAGGTCCAGACAACCTGATCCGGCGTGACCGGAAGCGCGAAATACCGGCTGGCAAAAGCGCACAGATAATCCCGTTCCTCGTCCGAGCACTTCGCCTCGCCCGGTGGACCCTTGTGGTCCATGTCGGTCGTGCCGATCAGGGTAAAGTCCTGCTCGTAGGGGATCGAAAAGATGATCCGCCCGTCGGTGCCCTGAAAGAAATAGCAGCGGTCGTGGTCATAAAGTTTCGGCACGACGATATGGCTGCCGCGCACCAGACGGACCCCCTCGGTCGTGGGGATATGGATCACATTGCGAATGACATTCTCGACCCACGGACCACCGGCATTGACCAAGGCGCGGGCCCGATAAAGATGGCGACCATCAGCCCCCTCGGTCGTGATGTGCCACAGCCCGTCGATCCGTTCGGCATGGGAAACGCGGGTGCGGGTCAGGATTTGCGCGCCCCGTGCGGCTGCATCGCGGGCGTTCAGCACCACCAGCCTTGCATCCTGCACCCAGCAATCCGAATACTCCCATCCCAGTCGGAAGCCCGATTTCAGCGGCCGCCCCAACGGATCGCTGGCCAGATCCAGCCGCCGCGTGCCCGGCAAAATCTTTCGACCGCCCAGATTGTCGTACAAAAACAGGCCCAAGCGGATCAGCCAGCCCGGTCTTTGCCCGCGCATCCAAGGCATCGCCAAGCCCAACATTCGCGAGGTTGGCGTGTCACTTTCAAAGCGCATCTCGGGGGAATAGGGCAGCACGAAACGCATCGGCCAGCTGATATGCGGCATTGCGGTCAGCAAGGTCTCGCGTTCCTCAAGCGCCTCGCGGACCAACCTGAACTCGAAAAATTCCAGATAGCGCAACCCGCCATGGAACAGCTTGGTCGAGGCCGAGGACGTCGCCTGCGCCAGATCACCCATCTCGGCCAAAGTCACGGTCAGGCCGCGACCGACCGCATCACGCGCGATGCCGCAGCCATTGATGCCGCCACCAATGATGAACAGATCGCTGACCGATTCTGCCTGATTGACCACCGATTCCTCCTAACGAAGCCTCCCAACCTCGCAGCATGAAGCTGCATCCGGGATCACGCTTCCGTCAACAATTATCTTCGTTTACCTTGCGCAAAGATAATAAACGAACATTGACGGTTTCGTTGCAACCGACTTGCGCAGAATTACGAATTTCGTACATTGCGCAAATTCCATGATCGGGAGGACGCCATGGCACTAAGCATAAGGCAAGGCGAGATCCTTGATCTGGCGCGAACCGAAGGCCGCGTGCTGGTCGAGGATCTGGCGCACAGGTTCGATGTGACGCTGCAGACCATCCGCCGCGATCTGGGCGAAATGGCCGAGGCGGGGCTGCTTGATCGCGTACATGGCGGTGCCGTTCCGCGGGCTGGCACTGTCAATCTGGGCTACGAGGCTCGGCGTCGGATGAATGCGGGCGCAAAGGCGGCCATCGGTGCCGCATGTGCCGCCGAGATTCCAGACAATTGCAGCCTGATCCTGAACCTTGGCACCACGACCGAGGCGGTTGCGCAGGCGCTGATCAACCACTCGAACATCACGGTGGTCACGAACAACATGAATGTCGCCAACATCTTGCTTGCCAATCCGGGTTGCGAGATCATGGTGGCCGGTGGTGCGTTACGCCGCTCGGACGGAGGGCTGGTCGGGGAGTTGACCACCCAATTCTTCGAGCAGTTCAAGGTCGATTATGCCGTCATTGGCACGTCGGCATTGGACCATGATGGCGACATGCTGGACTTCGACCTTGCCGAGGTCAGGGTCAGTCGCTCGATCCTTCGGCAAGCCCGCAAGGCATTTCTGGTCACCGACCATTCGAAGCTTGGTCGCCCCGCTCCGGCACGAATTGCCAGCCTGTCCGAGATCGACACCGTCTTTACTGACCGCCCGCTGCCCCGCGATCTTGCGGCGCGTTGTGCGGAATGGGGGACCGATCTGAGGATCTGCCCCCCCGAAGAAAGCTGACCTGCGGATTGGCGCAACTGTCAGAGCCTTTCCGCACGATCAGTCCCTCCATTTTGTTCCTCAGCGCAGCCCGAGCATAGACAGGATGAACAGGACGACGACGACAAGTCCGACAAGATAGATGATGGAATTCATGTGACAATCTCCCAGTTGGGGCTTCACGCCCGTTGTCAACCAACGACAAAGAACCGCGCAAGGTTTCCTTGGGTCACGAACAAATTCCATTGGGTCAGTGTCAATCTCGTCAGCCACCAAGAACGAAGAATATTCGCGGCTCCTTGTCGGACCGCTGGACCGCTGCCCAATAGGGAATAGGGTCAGAACCGCTCATTCGCGGCTGGAGCAAAACGGCGTCGATGACGTTAGCGACGCGACCCGCATGCCATCATTCTGACAACCTTGCCCTCAAAGGAACTAGACGACTGGTCTAATATTAATAGACGACCGGTCTATTTTTATTTAAACAAGAGCCATGGACACGCCAAAAAAATCCGAATCGACCCGCCTGACAATTCTGCAAGCAGGCGAAACACTGGTAAAAAGGAAGGGCTTCGCCGCTTTGGGGCTGCAGGAAATTCTTGTGTCATCAGGCGTGCCGAAGGGCTCGTTCTACCACTACTTCGCATCGAAAGAGGCATTCGGCGTCGCCTTGCTGCAGCGCTACGTTTCGGAATACGGCGTGAAACTGGAGCCGCTTTTGTCAGAAGGATCGGGCCGCGAGCGTTTGATGCGCTATTTCCGCGGCTGGATCGCCGAGGACAACCACGCGGGCGAACCGGGCCAGACCGAGGACTGTCTGGTCGTAAAGCTTGCCGCCGAGGTCTCGGACCTGTCCGAAGACATGCGCCAAGTCCTCAGCGACGGAACCGAGGCCCTGATCGCGCGGCTTGCCGACATTATCCGCGACGGGCGCAAAGACGGATCGCTGTCCCCCGCGGTCAAGCCCAAGGCGCTGGCCCAAACCCTATACCAGATGTGGCTCGGGGCCGCATTGCTTGCCCGCCTAACCCGTAGCGCCGCGCCTTTCGAGCGCGCGCTGACCGCAACCGAGCGCTTGCTGGATTGCGACAGCGACGACTGATCCGTCCAGACCAGACCCAACATTCAAGGAAATTGCCATGCGCAGCGCTATACATTCCGCTTTCGGCGAACCCGATCAGGTACTCACCCCGGGCGAAAGCCCCCTTCCCGAACCGGCCGAAGGTCAGGTTCGCATCAAGACCATCCTGTCCCCGATCCACAACCATGATCTGGTGACGGTGCAGGGCCTTTATGGCTACAAACCGGATCTGCCCGCCATCGGTGGAACCGAAGCCGTCGGCACCATCGACGCGATCGGTCCGGGCGTCGAGGGCGTGACCCTTGGGCAGCGCATCGCGGTTGCAGCGGTGCATGGCACCTGGGCCGAGTATTTCCTTGCACCCGCCGCTTCGCTGGTCCCGCTGCCCGACGCAATCGCCGACGAACAGGCCGCGCAACTGATCGCCATGCCCTTCAGCGCGCTGACCCTGCTGGAGTTCCTGGGGCTTCAGGAAGGTGACTGGATCGTCCAGAACGCCGCGAACGGCGCAGTCGGCAAGGCGGTCGCCATGCTCGGTGCGGCGCGCGGCATCAATGTCGTCAGCATCGTCCGGCGCGAGGCAACCATTACCGAAATGGCAGAGTTGGGCATCACCAACGTCGTCTCGACCGATACCACGGGCTGGCAGGATCGCGTCCGCGCCCTGACCGGCGGCGCGCGGGTCAAGGCTGGCGTCGACTCCATCGGCGGCAAGGCCAGTGGCGATCTGCTTTCGCTTCTGGGTGATGACAGCACGCTGGTCTCATTCGGGTCGCTGACCGGAGAGCCGATGATCCTCGACGCGGGCCAGTTGATCTACAAGCAGGCCGTGGTCAAAGGCTACTGGGCCGCCAAGGTCGCGGCCGCACTGGGCCGCGAAGGCATGGGTCGCCTTGTCGCCGAACTGATGGGCCTTGTCATCGAGGGCAAGGTGCGGCTGCCGGTCGAGGGCATCTTCGGCTTCGATCAGATCCAGCATGCCGTCACCGCCTCGCTGACGCCGGGCAAGGCGGGCAAGGTATTGCTGCGCCCCTAAGGCAAGGGGATGAACTCGTGATCATCGCCGGGCGGCAGGGCGAACAACCCCTGCCCCCATTTCGCGGCGCGCCATTCTTCTTTGGCTTGCTCGATCCGTTCGCGGGACGAGGCCACGAAATTCCACCAGATATGGCGCGGCCCGTTCAGGGTCTCGCCCCCCAGCGCAAGTATCCGCGCACCCTGAGCGCCCGCCGCCACAGTGATCTTGTCCCCCGGACGGAACACCATCATCCGCCCCGAGGTGAATTCCTGTCCCGAGATCAGGACTGACCCTTGCGTCACGTAGATCCCGCGATCCTCGTGATCGTCGGGCAACGGAAAGCGCGCACCGGCTTCAAGCACCACATCCAGATAGAACGTGTCCGAATACATCGTCGCAGGCGCGGTTTCGCCATAGGCGTGGCCAAGGATCAAACGCGCACTGACCCCGCCATCGTCGAATTGCGGCAGGCTTTTCTTTTCGTGATGCTCGAAGACCGCATCCATATCCTCGTGGCTTTCGGGCAAGGCGATCCATGTCTGGATGCCGAACAGCGAATGCGGGCCTTTGCGGCCCTGTTCGCTGGTCCGCTCGGAATGGGTGACGCCTTTGCCCGCGACCATCCAGTTCACCGCTCCCGGCAGAATGACCTGATCCGTGCCGATGCTGTCGCGGTGGTGGAAGTCGCCCTGATAAAGGTAGGTCACGGTCCCCAGCCCGATATGCGGATGCGGACGGATATCAACTCCCTGTCCGGTCAGAAACTCGGCAGGTCCGGCCTGATCGAAAAAGATGAACGGGCCAACCATCTGCCGCTTCGGCGCAGGCAGCGCCCGCATGACTTCGAAGCTGCCCAGATCGCGGGCGCGCGGGATGATCAGGGTTTCGATACTGTCCAGCGACACCTCGTCCGGGCATCCGGGCTCAAGCGCAGGGTTCCAACTCATGCTGTCTCCTTTGGCCTTTCGGCCTTTCAAGTCGCTCCAAAGATGCTAGAGGGGTTCGCGATTCTGGCAAACAGGAATGAGGCCTAACGTGCAATCCGGTCCGGGCATCCACGTCCAAGACATGTCCCATAACATCGGACCGCGACGGATTCTGGACAGAATCAGCCTGCAACTGGACGCGCCACGCATCGGCGTCATCGGGCGGAACGGTTCGGGGAAAAGCACGTTGGCACGGCTATTGGCCGGTCTGATCGAACCAAGCCAAGGCCGCGTCCTGATCGAAGGCGTCGATGTCTGCAAGGATCGCCGCGCCGCCATCTCTACCGTCGGCATCCTGTTCCAGAATCCCGAACACCAGATCATCTTTCCGACCGTGCTCGAGGAAATCTGCTTCGGCCTGCGCCAACTTGGCCGCAACAAGGCCGACGCCCGCGACGCCGCGCTGGCCACCCTGACCGGCTTTGGAAAGGCGCATTGGCTGGATGCCTCGACCGAGACCCTGTCTCAGGGCCAAAAGCACCTTCTGTGCATGATGGCTGTCATGGCAATGCGCCCACGCTGGTTGATCCTAGACGAACCGTTTGCCGGTCTGGACATTCCGACGCGGATGCAACTGACCCGCCACCTTGAAAACTGCGGGGTAAATCTGGTCCATATCTCGCATGACCCGCGCGATCTGGCCGGCTACGCGCAGATTTGCTGGCTGGATCGCGGCCAGATCCGCGCCAAGGGTGACGCCGATGTGTTATCCGCATTCGAGACCGAGATGATCCACGAGGGCGCGCGCGATGATCTCGCTGACCTCGCCGGTTAAGACCCGCGCCCATAACTGGCCTGCCGGTCTCAAATTACTGGGCCTTGCCGCGACCACGACGCTGCTGTTCCTGATCCCCGGCATCCGGTTTCAGGCTGCGGCGCTGGTTTCGGTACTGGCCCTTTATACCATTCCCGGACGGCATTTCCTGCATCACGGGTTGCGACAGTTGCGGGTGATCTGGCCCTTTGTCGCGCTGCTTCTGGTCTGGCACGCCATCGCCGGAAACTGGCCCGAGGGCATCCGCACCGCGCTTCGGATGACGTCCGCCGTGGCAATCGCGAATCTGGTGACCATGACCACCTCGCTTGGCGATATGACGGATCTGCTGCATCGATTGTTCCGCCCGCTGCGCCGCACCGGACTGCCATTCGGCATCATCGAGATCGCCATCCCGCTGGTCATCCGGTTCACTCCGGTGCTGATCGGCAAGGGGCGGCTATTGCTGGACGCGTGGCGTGCCCGCTCGCCTCGCAGGGCAAACTGGCATATCGTCCTGCCGATGGCGCTGCTGGCGCTGGATGATGCCGACCATCTGGCCGAGGCGCTTCGTGCGCGCGGTGGATTGAACCCGAGGGACGAGGACTGACATGGAAAAGAACGTCGCGCAGATCGCGCTTTTCGCCGCATTGATCGCCGCGTTGGGCTTGGTGCCCCCGATCACATTGCCCTTCGGCATTCCGGTGACCGCGCAAAGCATGGGCGTCATGCTGACCGGCGCGATCCTTGGCGCGCGGCGCGGATTCCTGTCGGTCATGCTGTTTCTGCTGCTCGTTGCCATCGGTCTGCCGTTGCTTTCGGGTGGCCGTGGCGGGCTGGCCGCCTTTACCGCCCCGACATCGGGATTCCTGATCGCGTTTCCGGTCGCGGCCTATGTCACGGGGCTTTTCGTCGAACACATCGCCTTGCGCCCCATCGCATTGCGCGCGGCTTTGGGCGCGGTTCTTGGCGGTATCGTCGTGATGTATGCCTTCGGGATCATCGGCATGTCGATCGGACTAGGCAAGTCCATTCCGGAATGCCTGTTGCTGGTCACCGCATTCCTGCCCGGAGATCTGCTGAAGGCTGGCGTGACCGGCATGCTGGTTTCCGCGATTGCCAAGGCGCGACCGCAATCGGTCGCTTGGTCGCTAAACGTCTAGAAAACGCTCTGGACCGCCGACGGACGGTCCAGAACCTTCCTGCCGCTCAGGTCACAGCGGCCCGCACACCGTAGCGCGGATCGCGCCATGTTTCCTTCACCAGAACGTCGCGGATCACCTCTGCCGCCTGTGCGACATCGGCAAAGCTGATATAGAGCGGCGTGAAACCGAAACGCAGCACATCCGGCGCGCGGAAATCTCCGATCACGCCGCGCGCAATCAATGCCTGCATGACCTCATAGGCATGGGGATGGGAAAAGGCGACCTGACTGCCGCGCAGCGCATGGTCGCGCGGCGTTTGCAGCGTCAGACCTAGGCCCGCGCATTGGCCCTCGACCAACTGAATGAACAGATCAGTCAGCGCCAGACTTTTCCCCCGTAGCGCCTGCAAGTCGACCTCGTCCCAGATCGTCAGCGCCCCCTTCATCGCCCGCAGCGACAGGATCGGTTGCGTGCCGCATTGGAAACGCCGGATGCCCGGATCACCGGCAAAGCCCGTCTCGAATGCGAAAGGACGGGCATGGCCCCACCAACCGCTCAGCGGCTGATCGACATGCCCCAAATGCCGCTCGGCGACATAGACAAACGCCGGAGAGCCTGGTCCACCGTTCAGATATTTATAGGTACAGCCGACCGCGAAATCGGCCTGTGCCGCGTCCAGTTCGACCGGCAATGCGCCTGCAGAGTGACACAAATCCCAGACGACCAACGCGCCTGCGGCATGGATCTTGCGGGTCAGCGCCGCCATATCGCGCAACTCGCCCGTGCGATAATTCACGTGATTGACCAGAACCACGGCAACCTGATCGTCGATCAGATCCTCTAGCCGCGCGCCGTCACGCCCCTCCAACCGCATGGACATATGCGGCAGGGTCGAGATCACACCCTCGGCCATATACAGATCGGTCGGAAAACTGCCCGCCTCGGCGACGATGACATTGCGCCCCTGACGCAAACCGATAGCCGCGTGTAACGCCTTGTAGATATTGATCGAAGTCGTATCCGAGACGACCACCTGCCCCGCCGCGGCACCAATCAACCGACCGATACGATCACCAAGTTCGAGCGGCAGATCGAACCAGCCAGCTATGTTCCAACTGCGAATCAGATCGCGGGACCATTCGGTATGTGTCGCATCCTGAAGTTCGGCCAAAGCGTCCTTACTGGCCACACCCAGCGAATTGCCGTCCAGATAGACTTCGCCCTCGTTCAGCAGGAAACGGTCGCGCAGGTCCCCCAACGGGTCCTGCGCATCCATGCGAGCGATTTCATGGCGGGTCGGCAAAGCACTCATGGACGGTCCTCACGGCTGATGCGCGAGTTCCATACCAGCCCGATCGCGCAGTTGCGACAGGGATCGCGATCAACCGACCAACGAGAACGTATCTGTCCCCGGATCGTAAGCCTGCAACGTGCCCTCGGCGATGTCGTGCAGGACACCATGCAGCGACAGATTGCCCGCCTCGACATTCTCGCGGACGAAGGGGAAGGTCATCAGATTCTCTAGCGAGATCAGAACCGCCTGACGTTCGAGTTCGGCCACCTGCCGGTCTTCGGGCAGGCCGCTGATCCGCTCGTAACCCGGACGCAGGATATCCATCCAGCGACCGACGAAACTGGTCTTTTCCTCGAGTTCGGGCGCATGGCCCGAGCACATGGCATGGCAGCCCGCCACCCCGCCGCAGCTGGTATGCCCGACGACGACCAGATGCGCGACTTTCAACGCATTGACCGCATATTCCACCGCAGCCGAGGTGCCGTGCTGCTCGCCATCGGGCAGATAGGGCGGCACCAGATTGGCAATGTTGCGGTGAATGAAGAACTCACCCGTATCGGCGCCAAAGATCGACGTGACATGCACCCGCGAGTCACAGCAGGCGATAACCATGGCGCGGGGGTGCTGCCCGCCTTCGGCCAATCTCCTGTACCAGCTACGGTTCTCGGTGAACGACGTGGCGCGCCAGCCCTGATAACGCTGGACAAGATATTGGGGCAGCGGTCGTGCCTGTTTCATGACATCCTCATCTACCGTTCAGCCGTTTGATACAGTCGGAATCACTAAAGTTCGAGAGGTTTAGTGCGATGCGCTCAACCATTTCTTGATAGATTGATGTCAGTTTCCGCATCAGTGACGAACCCGTAACTGGTGATTTGATGGTAAATGTGGCGAAGCTGGCGGTCGACGAATGTGTGACCATAGACCGGCGCAGGCTTGAGGGGCTCGTCTCTGAGCTAGGCGAGGCGACGGCAGCCGAGGTCATCGGCGCGGCGCTTGAACAGATGGCGCTTGCGCTAAGTCGGACGCTCGGCGCGGTAATGCGCGGCGATCTGGCGGCGGTCGCCCGCGATGCCGACCGGCTGTCGCGTCTCGCCTGGCAATTGGGGTTGGTGTCATTGGCCACGGTCGCCATCGACGTCGGCCGATGCGCCGAATTCCGCGATACAAGCGCACTTGGCGCGACCTCGGCGCGGCTCAGGCGGATCGGCAACCAGTCGCTGACGCGGATCTGGGACAATCCGTCCAAAGGCTAGGATCTGCTGGAGGGCTTGCGGACAAATCCTTGCGCGCTACCTTGCCTGCACCGACAAGAAAGGCCCCGCGACATGTCCATGCTTCCCGAATTCGCCGCATCCTCTGCCAGCAGCCTACCGCTGTGGTTAGTCCGTTCCGGCGAGACCGGACCGGATCTACCCGAGGCAATCAGCCCAGCCGCCAAGGTTTGGGCGACGGCACAGGGTTTTGCGGGCAAATCGGGGCAACTTTGCCTGCTGCCCACGCCAAACGGTGAATTCGCCGGTGCGCTTTACGGCATCGGACCGAAACCCGGCGCATCCGACCGTCCGGCCCGCGAACGCTACAAATTGGCGAAGGCCGCCGAAACCTTGCCGCAAGGCGACTGGCATATCGCCAATGCACCCGATGGTTTCGATCTCTTCCAAGGGGCGCTTGGCTGGCTTTTCGCCCAATACCGCTTCACCCGCTACAAGAAGTCCGAAGCACCTGCTACGCAATTGGTATGCCCTGCGAATGTCGATGCCGACAAACTTCTGGCGCTCGCAGCCGGCGAATATCTGGCCCGCGACCTGATCAACACTCCTGCCTCGGATATGGGACCGGACGAGTTGGAGCAGGCCGCCCGCGATCTGGCCTCGCGCCACGGAGCGGAAATCACCGTCATCACGGGTCAGGACCTGATCGCGCAGAATTTCCCGATGATCCATGCCGTCGGACGGGCGGGTGCACAGGCTCCGCGCCTGATCGATATCCGCTTTCCGGGCAAGGGTCCGCTTCTGACCCTTGTTGGCAAGGGCGTTTGCTTTGACACCGGCGGGCTGGATATCAAGCCGCCCTCGTCAATGGGGCTGATGAAGAAAGACATGGGCGGCGCTGCGAATGTGCTGGGTCTGGCCGAGACGCTGTGCCGTCTAGGCCAGACCTCTGACATGCGGCTGCGCGTCCTGATTCCGGCCGTCGAGAATGCAATTGCGGGAAATGCCTTCCGTCCTGGCGATGTGTTGACCAGTCGCAAGGGCCTGACGGTCGAGATCAACAACACCGATGCCGAGGGTCGCCTTGTCCTAGCCGATGCACTGGCGCTTGCGGATGAGGAATCGCCCGCGCTGCTGATCTCGATGGCGACCCTGACCGGAGCCGCGCGGGTCGCGCTCGGGCCGGATCTGCCCCCCTTCTTCTGCGACGACGATGGGCTTGCAGCGGCGATCCATGCTGCGGGCCGCGATCATGCCGATCCGGTCTGGCGGCTACCATTCTGGGAACCCTATGAAACCATGATCGAGCCGGGCATCGCCGATCTGGACAACGCCCCGAGCGGCGGGTTTGCAGGAGCGATCACCGCCGCGTTGTTTCTGCGCCGCTTCACCGAAACGGCCCGTCATTACGTCCATTTCGATATCTATGGCTGGCAACCTTCGGCTGCTCCGGGTCGAACCAAGGGCGGAACGGGCCAAGGCATGCGAGCCATACTGAACGCGTTGCCGGAGATCCTGAAATGATCGAAATCCGCCCGACCGACCGCCGCCTTACGCCCGCGACCGAACGCGTCGCACTGGAAAGCCTGCGCGGCATCTTGGACCGCCCCGCCTATGTCGAGGGCAGCCCTGCGCGGCTTTCGGTGCCTGTGGCCGATCTTTGCCGCGCACCGGGTGGTGCCCGTGATCGGCAAGTCAATTTCGGCGCAGACCTGCTGGTGATTGAGCGGCAGGATGGATGGGCCGTTGTTCAAGCCCAAGCCGACGGGTATTGCGGCTGGCTGCGCGACACCGATTTGGACGGCAGCGATGCCCCGATCACCCACCGCGTCAGCGCCCCTGCGACGCATCTTTACCCCGCACCCAACATGAAACTGCGCGAGACGGATTCGCTGTCGATCGGCGCGCGCCTTTCGGTCGTTGCCATCGAAAGCGGCTTTGCCCGACTGGCACAGGGTGGCTGGGTACCCGCGCAACACATCGCGGAATCTCCGGCCACCGATCCGGCCACCGTCGCCGAGTCGCTGATCGGCACGCCCTATCTTTGGGGTGGCAATAGCAGGTGGGGGATCGATTGCTCGGGACTGGCGCAAACCGCGCTGACCGCATGTGCCGCGACTTGTCCGGGCGATAGCGACATGCAGGAAAAGGCGTTTCCGTTGGTCGAGGGCTCGATCCAGCGCAACGACCTGCTGTTCTGGCCCGGCCATGTCGCCATCGCGCTGGATGACCAGCGGATGATACATGCCACTGCTTACAGCATGAATGTCGTGATCGAGCCAATTGCCTCGGCAATCGCGCGTATAGATGTGGCAGGCCAAGGCCCGTTCCTTGGCGCCCGCCGCCCCTCGCTTGCCGCCCGATCGGCGTTTCCCTAACCCGGTCCACATAGAAAAGGGGTAATGATGGTGCATCTGTGGGTCAGGGCCGAAAGCCGCCCGAACGAATGTCGGGTCGGCGTCACCCCTGACGGCGTCCGTGAACTTCTGGCGCAGGGTTTCCGTATCACGGTCGAGGAAAGCCCGCACCGGATCCTGCCCATCGGGGACTATCACGACGCTGGGGCAGCGATTGTTTCTCGGGATACGTGGCCTGACGCGCCAGCCGAGGCGATCATTTTCGGGATCAAGGAACTGCCGGAAGATGGACCGCCCCTGCAACATCGCCACATCATGTTCGGACATGCCTACAAAGACCAACCCGCAGGCATCGCGCTGCTGCACCGTTTCAAGGCCGGAGGTGGCAGGCTTTACGACCTTGAATACCTGACAGAAGCAAGCGGCAGGCGTCTTGCCGCCTTTGGCTATTGGGCCGGTTTCGCGGGGGCCGCCGTTTCGCTCAAGGCTTGGGCGGCGCAAAAACGCGGCGCTGAGTGCGGGCCGGTTCATGCCCACCCCTCGCAGAACGTGATGATCGACGAGCTGCGTGCCGATCTGGACTCAACGGGCCAAAGCCGTCCGCGCGCCATCGTGATCGGCGCGCTTGGGCGGGTCGGCAGCGGTGCCTCGGATCTTCTGACCCGTCTCGGAGTTTCCGTGACGAAATGGGACATGGCCGAAACCGCGCATGGCGGCCCCTTTCCCGAGATCCTGATGCATGATCTTTTCATCAACTGCATTCTTGCCCAGCCGGGCGCGCCGGTCTTTGTCGCGCCGGAAGCGGTCGGACCAGCGCGGCTACTATCCGTCATCGGCGACGTGGCCTGCGATCCCACAAGCGTGTTCAATCCGGTAAAGGTCTATGACCGCGTGACGGATTGGACGCATCCAACGCTGCGCGTGGCCGAGCATCCGCCTCTGGACGTGATGGCGATCGACAACCTGCCCTCGCTTTTACCGCTGGAAAGCTCGATCGACTTCGCGGCGCAGATCCTGCCCGTCCTGAAAAACCTGGACCGTATCGACGAAGATGCGTGGGGTCGCGCATCGCGGCTTTACGACCAGCATATCGCACCGCTTTGAGAGATCCTGCTGACGGAAATGTCAGGGAACAAGGGGCAAGCGATCCGGGTTGCCCCTTGTTCCCTGATCCAAAGACGGAGCGCGACCATGAAACCCCTTGGCACGATCCTGTTGATCTCCGCTCTGGCCGGCAGTCCGGCGCTGGCCGAGCTGAACCAGTCTCCGCCCAATGCCGAAGGCCAGACTCCGGCATTTCAAGGCCAGACCCGCGCGCCCGAGATCCAGCAAGCGGTTCAACTCAAGCAGCAAACGGTGATTTCGGGGCTTGAGCACCCATGGGGCATAGCGTTGCTGCCCGACGGCGGTTGGTTGATCACCGAAAAACCCGGCCGGATGCGGCTTTTCACCAATGGCAAACTGTCCGAACCGCTGCGCGGTCTGCCGAAGGTCGACACCCGCAAGCAGGGCGGCTTGCTGGACGTCGCCGTCGCCCCAGATTTTGCCCAGACCCGCCGCATCTGGTGGAGCTATGCCGAAACCCGCGAGGGGGGCAAAACCTCGACCTCGGTGGCAAGTGGCACCCTGACTGCGGACGGAACCGCGATCGAAGGTGCGCGCGTCATTTTCCGGCAAGATCCGGCATGGGACTCGACCATGCATTACGGCTCGCGGTTGGTATTCGACCGACAGGGTATGCTGTTTGTCACGACGGGCGAGCGGTCTTTGCCCAAACCGCGCCAGTTGGCGCAGGATGTGAACACACATCTGGGCAAGGTCTTGCGCATTGATCCGATGACGGGGCGCGGTGTGGCGGGCAACCCTTTTGCGCAAGGCGGCGGCAAGCCGGAAATCTGGTCATGGGGCCATCGCAACCTGCAAGCGGCGGCTCTGGATGGTCAGGGCCGACTTTGGACGGTCGAGCACGGTCCAAAAGGCGGGGACGAGTTGAACATGCCGCGGGCGGGCCGCAATTACGGTTGGCCGATCATCACCTATGGCGAGGATTACAGCGGCAAACCCATCGGCAAAGGCCAGACACGGCGCGAAGGGATGGAGCAGCCGGTCTATTACTGGGATCCGGTCATCGCACCCAGTGGAATGGCGTTTTATGATGGCGCGATGTTCCCTGAAATGCGCGGTGATGCGCTGATCGGAGGGCTGCAATCAAAATCCGTTGTCCGGCTCAAGATCACGGATGGCCGTGTCTCGGGCGAACAGCATCTGGCCGAGGGGATCGGTCGGGTCCGCGACGTTGCCGTGGCGCCTGATGGCGCGATTATGGTCCTGACGGATGCCGAGAAAGGCGCGCTGATCCGGTTGTCGCGCTGATCAGACGGGGTGGTGCAGATCGTCCTCGGCTGCTTCTGGCGAGATTCCCAGCGCCTCCATCCCGGCCTCAAGATAATCGGCAAGCTGCGGCTCGCCCATCAGATAGGTTTCGGTGGGCGAGCGGTTTTCGACCTTCGCGGTGCGGATCGCCTCGTCAAGATCATCTGCGGTAAAGGTATCGCGTCCGATCCACATGACGGCGACAAGGCTTGCTTTCTCGTCGTCGTTCAGCCCCGCGATGAACTCGGCCAGTTCGGTTTCCGTGCCGTGGCCGGTGCGCTGGCCGCTATGGGCCCAGGCATTGACTCCGCTGTCATACTCACGGGCACGAATGATGACATGGGCGATTTTTGCGGGACTGATCTCGAGCATTGCGAGGCCTCCTTTGCGCAAGTCTCGCGCCGCTGGACTCGGAGGTCAATCAGGATCGTAGCGATACCCGAGGCAAGAACTACCAGCCCGCGCGATCAGGCGCGTCACGCCGGTCGCGAACAGTGGTGAAGGCTATACGTCATCCGCTGCGCCCGAACAGCCGCTCGATATCGGACAGCTTCAACTCGATCCAAGTTGGCCGACCATGATTGCATTGGCCGGATTTCGGGGTCCGTTCCATCTCGCGCAAAAGGGCGTTCATCTCATCCGCGCTCATCCGCCGCCCCGACCTGACCGAGCCATGGCAGGCCATCGAGGACAACACCGCATCAACCCGCGCCTGCAACCGGTCGGACGCCCCCTGATCCTGCAAATCGTCCAGAATGTCGCGGATCAAGGCCGGAGCGTTGATCCGTTTGATCATCGCCGGAACCTCACGCACGGCAATCGCGCCGCCACCAAAGGCCTCGATCACAAGGCCCAGACCGGCAAGTTCACTCGCGATGCCAAGGATGCTGGCGGCATCGGCATCGGATAGTTCGACGATTTCGGGGATCAGCAAAGCCTGACTGGCGATACCGTTGGCCTCGGCCTGCGCTTTCAGGCGCTCATAGACCAGCCTTTCATGCGCGGCGTGCTGATCGACAATTACGATGCCGTCGCCGGTCTGTGCGATGATCCAGTTCTCGTGCAGTTGCGCACGGGCTGCACCCAAGGACGCGTCAGCATCGGCAAGCGATTCAGGTTCGACCCGCGCGGTCGGCGTTTCGGCAAAGCCCGGAGCTTGAAAGGCAAAGCTTGTGGCGAGGGCCTGTGGCGAGGGGCGCTGTATCTGCGGGCGGTAATCGGCCTGATAGGTACGCGGGGCGGCAGGCGTCACGATCACCGTCTCCGAACGCGCAACTCCAAGCGCCGCCGTTCCCACCGTCGAGGACGACCGATGCCCCGCCCCTGCCAGTGCATGGCGCAGCGCACTGACCACCAGTCCGCGCGCGATGGCAGGGTCGCGGAAACGCACCTCGGCCTTGGCTGGATGAACGTTCACGTCGACCATATGCGGGTCGCAGGTGACAAACAGCACCGCTGCCGGATGCCGCCCCGAGGGCAGGACATCCATATACCCCGCCCGCATCGCGCCGGTCAGCAGCTTGTCGCGGACAGGTCGGCCATTCACGAAAAGATGCTGCGCCACCGCCGCCCCGCGCGAGTAGGTCGGCAAGGCGGCAAATCCGGTCAGACTGATTTCATCCCGCGTCGCATCAATCGGCAGGGCATTGTCGATGAACTCGCGCCCCATGATCCGGGTCAGGCGGGTCTGCAATGCGCCGAACAAATCGCCCTGCTCGGCATCGGCGCGGAACAGGGTGCGGCCTTCGTCCTCGTCGATCAGGGTAAATCCGACATAGGGTTCGGCCATGGCAAGACGGCGCAGCACATCGGCCACCGCCTGAGTTTCCGCTCGATCCGTGCGCAGGAATTTAAGCCGTGCAGGTGTGGCAAAAAACAGATCGCGCAATTCGACCACCGTGCCGCGATTGCCCGCCGCAGGTTTGACAGCACCGATCCGCCCGCCCGACACACCGATCTGCGCCCCGTCAAAACCCTGCGCACGACTGGTGATGGTCAGCCGACTGACCGCGCCAAGGCTGGGCAAAGCCTCGCCGCGAAAACCGAAACTGCGGATATCCAGAAGGTCGCTGCCGTCGATCTTCGAGGTCGCGTGACGCGACAAAGCCAGCGGCAAATCCTCGGCGGTCATTCCGCAACCGTCATCGGTCACCCTGATCAGGCCCTTGCCACCCTTAGAGATGGCGACCTCGATACGGGTCGCACCTGCATCAAGAGCATTCTCGACCAGCTCCTTGACCGCCGAGGCCGGACGCTCGACCACTTCGCCCGCCGCGATGCGGTTGGCGGCAGCCTCATCGAGTTGCCGGATGATGGGACGCATATTGGGGGCATGATCTTCCATGCCCCCAGATCTAGCATTTTCAGGGATCAGAGAAAAGGATTCGTCAGTCAGTTGCGGTTACGCCGTCGGGTCGACCGACCAGAACGAAGCGGATCTGGTCGGAATGCAGCAGCCGTTTCGAGACGCGCTGCACATCCTCGGCGGTGACGGCCTCGACCTGCGCATTACGGGTATTGACGTAATCAGCGGGCAGACCGATCAACTGCATCCCCGCAAGAATGCTGGCAATTTTGCCATTCCCGTTGAAGCGCAAAGGGTATTCGCCCGTCAGATACGTCTTGGCGTCGTTCAGTTCCTTGTCGGTCACACCACCTTCGGCAAAGCGGTCCCATTCCTGACGGATCAGATCCACCGCTTCGGCAACCTTGCCATTCGCGCTGGCCATGCCGCCCTGCCACGTCTCACCGTAAACGCCATTCGCAAGGCCGGTGCCGACGCCATAGGTCAGACCGCGTTTCTCGCGGATCTGGTCCATCAGGCGCGAGGAAAACCCACCGCCGCCCAGAATATGGTCGGCAACATAGGCCGCGAAGTAATCGGGGTCCGACATCGGCAGACCGGCCTGGGCAAAGCTCACGACGGTCTGGGGGCTATCCCAGTCGATCACCGTCACCCCGCCCGTCAACTGCAACTTGGTCTTTTCCGGCAAGGGTACGGTACCCTTTTCCGGCAAACCGCCCAGAATGCGGTCGATCAGCACGCCCAGATCCTGAGCGGTGATATCGCCCGAAGCCGCCACGACAACCCGGTCGCGGGCAAGCACGCGGTTCTTGGCATCGACCAGATCATCCCGCGTTAATGCGGCGACCGATTCCTCGGTCCCGTTCACCGAAGTCGCATAGGGATGGTCGCCCCATGAAAGCTCGGACAGTTTCTTGGCGGCGATCGCATTCGGATCGGTCGCCTCGTTGCGGATGACCGACTGGACCTGCGCCCGCACCCGCTCGACGGCGTCGCTATCGAAGCGGGGATCGGTCAGCGCCAGCCGCAGCAGATCGGCGGCCTCGTCGCGGTTTTCGGTCAATGCACGTGCCGAAATGGTCAGGGCGTCATCGCCTGCATCGAAGCGGTTCAGCGCGCCCAGCCCCTCGACTGCCTCGGCATATTGCACCGAGTTCATGTCGCCCGCGCCCTCTTCCAGAAGCGCGGTCATCAGGTTGATTGCGCCACGTTTGTCCGGAGCGTCCAGACTGGCCCCGCCCTTGAACATCATCGACAGCGAGGTGAACGGGATCGAGTGATCCTCGACCAGCCATGCTTTGATGCCCCCCGGAGAGGTGATTTGCTGGATCTCGATGGCGCGGGCCGGCAAAGCGGCCAGCGCGACGAAGACGAAGGTTGCAAATGCGCGGATCATTGGACTTCCTCGGCAGGGGCAGCATCAGCAGAGACGGCTTGAGGCGCGTCCGCAGTGGCACTGGCATCGGGCAGCAACCAACCGGTCACGCTGGCACGGCTGTCGAGCACCAGCTTGGCAGCAACGCGAATGTCATCCGCAGTCACCGCTGCCAGAATATCGGGCCAATCGTTCACATCCTCGACCGTCAGGCCGACGGAAAGACCCTGCCCGTAATCATAGGCCCGACCATGCGCTGAATCCTGGGCGTAGATGCGCGACGCACGGATCTGGGTCTTGACCCGCTCGAGCTGGGTCGGGTCGGGACCGTCTTTCAGGAATTTCGCGAGGGCTGCGTCCAAGGCGGCTTCGGCATCGGCATTGCTCACCCCCGGTCCGGGAACCAGTGAAAGCCCGAAGGTCGTCGGATCGACGGTCAGCCCGTCATAAGCGGCATCGACGTAAAGCGCCTTGCCGGTCAGCACCAGATCGCGCGCCAGCACCGACGTCTGCGCCGAACCCGCCAGAAGTTCGGCCAGAACGCTCAGCGCGGCAGCTTGCTTCTGATCGCCCGCGTTGCGTTCGGGGGCCAGAGTCGTGCGGATCATCACCGGCTGCGCTACGCGCGGATCGCTGCGTTCCATCCGTCGGGCCGAGCGCTGCTCGGGTTCCTGCGGGCGCGCCTTGCGGGCCGCGTCAGCCTTGGACGGCACGGGACCGTAGTATTTCTCGGCCAGTTCGCGCGCCTGATCGGCAGTCACATCGCCCGCGATGATCAGCACCGCGTCATTCGGCGCGTAATGCCTGTCATACCACTCGATCGCATCCTCGCGGGTCAGGCCCTCCATCTCCTGGCGCCAACCGATCACGGGGCGACCATAGGGATGGTTGTAGAACTGGACGGCGCTGCGTTCCTCGGAAAATTGCGCGCCGGGGTCGCTGTCGGTTCGCTGCGAGCGTTCCTCGAGCACGACCTGACGCTCGGCCTTCCAGTCATCCTCGCCGATCTTCAGGTTCTGCATCCGGTCGGATTCCATCTCCATGACCAGAGGCAGACGGTCAGCCGCGATCCGTTGGAAATAGGCGGTGTAATCGTAGCTGGTAAAGGCGTTGTCCATGCCACCATTGGCGGTCACTGTCTTGGACAACTCGCCCGGTCCCAGCTTGTCGGTGCCCTTGAACATCAGATGTTCAAGGTAATGCGCGATCCCCGACTTGCCGGGCTGTTCGTCGGCCGAGCCGATCTTGTACCAGACCATCTGGACGACGACGGGCGCGCGGTGATCCTCGATCACAACGGCCTCAAGTCCGTTATCCAGTTTGAAATGGCTGATCCCCTTGGGCATTTCGGCCAAAGCGGGGGTGGCGGCCAACGCCAGCGTAAGGGGCGAAAGGCGCAAAAAGATATTCATCGGCAGGCTCCGGTTCCGGGACGCAGCCAGACCCTGCCCTTAGCGCAGCCAACGTGCAAGTCAGCAGCGCGTCATCTCGCCGTGATCGACCTGAGGAAACTATTGGTTCGCGAGGCGATCCGCAGTCTCTTGCGCTTCCGGCGACAGGCCACCCGACTCGAGCCGGGGAGGAGCCGCGGGAAGTTGCACGCCGGTCGGACGCCAGCGCTCTTGTTCGGCCCAGCTGTCCAGAGTCATCGCTTCATAGGCACGGTAATAGACATCCGTGCCAGCGAGAATCTCGAGCGCGCGACGGGAATGGCGGCTGCGCCAATCCAGATCCTCTTGCAGAGTGATGACGCGGATCGCGGGATCGCGACCGAAGCGCGACGCATGATTGACCAGCGCACCATCGGCCGCACCGACTCCCCGCACCGTCAACTGGCCCGGATTGCCGCCAAGCGCCGCAATCGCATCGGATTCCGGCGTCGGGTCGGTGATGTTCGGCCCGCCGGGCGTCGGTGTGGGCAATGTGTGCAGGTCCGGCGGCATGCTCAACGGTTTGGTCGGAAGGATGGCAAACTCGTCGGGACTGGAACGGCCCGCGCTGGTGTTCATCAGATGCGGGTCCGAGCTGCAAGCGGCCAGCCCCAGCATGGTCAATGTCACCGCGAATGCCCGCATATTCCGTCCCTCACCTTCGTCTGGCGCTGTTCTTAGCCTGCTTTGCCGCCCTCGTCACGGGGCTTGTCGCCTCGTGGTGTCTCCTCCAGCAACAACTCACCCTGCCCGACCGGCGCCGGAGGCTTCGTGCCGGTGCGCGGCGCGCGCGGTGTGCCAGGTTGCTGCGTGCGCGGTTTTGGCGGCTGGCGCCGCTTTGCCGGATCGACCTTGCCCTCGGGCGGTTGAATGACCAACCCCAAAGCGCCAATGAAGATCGCGATATCCGCGACGTTGAAGCTATAGGGGTTCTGCCAGCCCGGCAGCGACATGTTCAGAAAGTCCGCGACCGCGCCATAGACCATCCGGTCGATCACATTGCCCAACGCACCGCCGATCAGCAGACCGGCCGACACCTGAGCCAGTTTCGAGGGCTTGGCCCGCAAAACCCATGTGCCGACCCAAAGGCAGACGGCAACCGCAATCGCGATCAGGACCCAGCGCATCACATCGACATCGCTGGCGAACAGGCCGAAATTCATCCCCTGATTCCACGCCATGCGCAGATTGAGCCAAGGGCTGATCACGTCGATCTCGCGCACACGATCAAGCTGCAACAGATGCACGACCAGATATTTCAGCGCCTGATCCACAACGAAGACCAGAAGCGCGATCAGGCCGACATTGCGCCAGACCGGAGATTCAGGCGCCTTTTTCAAGGCACCTGTCTTGCGCGTTGCCGTCGGAGACTTCCGCGGTTTCTGGGGCGCGGGGGTCAGCGACATCAGTGTCGGAAATGCCGTTGGCCGGTGAAGACCATGGCCAGACCCAGACGGTCGGCGGCCTCGATCACCTCGGCATCACGCATCGAGCCACCCGGCTGGATCACGGCCTTCGCGCCAGCGGCGGCCAAAGCCTCGATCCCGTCGGCGAAGGGGAAGAAGGCGTCGGACGACACCGCCGAGCCATTGGTCAGCGCCTCGGACAGGCCCAGAGCCTCGGCCATGTCTTCGGATTTGCGCTTGCCGATGCGGGTCGAATCGACCCGGCTCATCTGGCCCGCACCCACGCCCACGGTCGCGCCGTCTTTGACATAGACGATGGCGTTCGACTTGACGTGCTTGGCGACGGTCCATGCAAACAGCAGGTCGTCCAGTTCCTCGGCGGAAGGCTGGCGCTTGGTCACGACTTTCAGATCGTCACGCGAGACGCGACCGTTGTCGCGACCCTGCACAAGGAAGCCGCCCGCGACTTGGCGGAACGAGGTCCCCGCTGCCGCCGGATCGGGCAGACCGCCGGTGGTCAAGAGGCGCAGGTTCTTCTTCGCGGCGAAGATCTCGCGGGCTTCCTCGGTCGCATCGGGGGCGATGACGACTTCGGTGAAAATTTCGGTGATCGCTCGGGCGGTATCGGCATCCAGCGTGCAGTTCAGCGCGACGATGCCGCCAAAGGCCGAGGTGCGGTCGCAATCGTAGGCGCGGCGATAGGCTTCGACGGCAGTCGCACCACGGGCAACGCCGCAAGGGTTCGCGTGTTTGATGATCGCGACGGCGTGGCCTTCGGCGGGATCAAACTCGGCAACCAGCTCGAACGCCGCGTCGGTGTCGTTGATGTTGTTGTAGGACAGTTCCTTGCCCTGCCATTGCTTGGCGGTGGCAACGCCTGCACGATCCGAGCCGTCCTTGTAGAAGGCGGCAGATTGGTGCGGGTTCTCGCCATAGCGCAGGGTTTGCGCCAATTCGCCCGAGAAGCTGCGGCGGCGCGGGGTTTCTTCGCCAATCGCCTGCGCCATCCATGCCGAGACAGCCGCGTCATAGGCCGCGGTGCGGGCATAGGCGATCTGGGCCTGACGCTGACGGAAGGCATAACGCGTGGTGTCGTCATTGGCGTCCAGTTCGGCCAGCACGGAGGCATAGTCCTGAACATCGACGACAACGGTGACGAAAGCGTGGTTTTTCGATGCCGCGCGGATCATCGCCGGACCGCCGATGTCGATATTCTCGATGCAATCGTCGTAATCCGCGCCCTTGGCGACGGTTTCCTCGAAGGGATACAGGTTCACGACCAGCAGATCGATCATGCCGATGCCATGCGAGGTCGCAGCGGCCATATGCTCGGCATTGTCGCGCAGCGCGAGCAGACCGCCATGAACGACCGGATGCAGCGTCTTGACGCGACCATCCATCATCTCGGGGAATCCGGTGACCTGCGCCACGTCGATCACCGACAGGCCGGCCTCGCGCAGGGCTTTGGCTGTACCGCCGGTCGAGAGCAGCTCGACACCGCGCGAGGCAAGTGCGCGGGCGAATTCGATCAGGCCAGTTTTGTCGGAAACGGAAAGCAGCGCACGTTTCAGCGGAATGCGGTCGGTCATCGGTTGGGGCCCCGTCATGGATCGCGAATTTGCCCGTCACCTAGCGCCGGATCGCGCCAAGGTCCAGCCGATCTGAATAGCCCGCCCCTGCAATCGTGCAGAAAGAACGATCTGGCGCGACGGGCGCGGCTCGGCATGACTGCGGTCAAGCAGGCAACTGGCCTCTAGCCGGACGCGGCCCACTCCGTCATGGCTGAACTGCCATTGCTCGCCACCGGGCAGCGTCAACTGGATGTGCCCAGCCTGTTGATCCGCCTCGATATCGGGGTGCAGATGGAAGCGGATATCGAAGGCCAGTCCCTCGGTCGGGCGGGCGTGATCTAGTTTCGATTGGGCACTGGAATCCAGTGCCGCAAGCGAATCCTCGCCCTGCAAAACACCGCCATCGGCGGAAAGCCACAATTCACGCAAATGGGTCAGGCCATGGCTTTCCAGCCAGCCGTCATGGCCCGAAAGCAGATGCGCCGGTTCGGGCGAATGGGCGGGTCCGCAATCGGGCGCGGTCAGATTCCCCAGCGCATCGCAATCCCCCGCCCAGACAAGCGCCGGTCGTTCGGTCAGGATATCGGGCTCGCCCTCTTGCCGGTTGTGATTCAACCGCGACGAGGAAAGCCCTTCGAGGCAAAGCGCCGAATGGCAGGGTGTCGCGCGGCTGGCCTTGGCCCAAAGAGGTCCGAAACCGTCGCCCGGACCGCAATTCACGATCAAGGGCTGGCGCGCCACGGTCAGTTCGAACCCCAAGGTCGAGGCATGGGCGCGAATAGCCGCCGGACCGCCCGGCGGCGCGGCCGCGTCCAGAATCAGCGTCGTGCGCGCCCGGTTCATGCGGGCAAAGCCCATCGCCAGCCCATGTGCTGGCAAAGCAGCGCCGTCAGCGGCCCGCAAACAGCGATCCAGACGCCCCGCCGCCCCGCGGCCACCACCATGGAAACTGGGCAATCCGCCATCCGCATGACGCAGCGCGCGCAGGATTGGCGCAATCTCCGCTATGATCGCGCGCAATTCGGGGGGGGATTCCAACCCCGCTTCGTCCGCCACCTCTTGGGCCCAGACCAGCAGCGCCATGGCTTCGAGCAGCGTTTCGGGCGCACGGGATTCCGAAAGCGTATCCACACCCATCGCGTCGGCCTCTTCGGCCAATGCGATCAGCGCGGGGACAGCGACCGTATGCCGGTCGCGCAAAGACATCGCGCCGATCGCCAGACCGGCCAGCGCTTCCAAGCGGGGCAAACCATCGGGACAGTCGTACCAACTGTCGCGCAAATGATTCAGATGGACATCGAGCGAGCGAAAATACGGCTCGGCCCCCTCGCGGTCCAATCCGGGCAGGATCATTCCGGCGTGGAAGATCCAGTGCAACACCCGTCTTCCCGCAATCGCCGGTGTCCATTCCAGCGCATCGGCCTGAAGCGTCCTGTGACGGCGCAACCAGAACAGCACGTGATGCTGCGCAACCGAACGCGCGCGCGGCGAACCGACCGCCGCCAGATCATCGAGCCAGCCAAAACCGTGCAACTCGGCCGCCACCGAAGCGGGCATCTCACCGTCGAAAAACTCGCCGGTCAGGGTCATGCCGCCAAGATGCAATTCCCCGCCGACGATCTGCTCGCCACGGCCGGAATGGCCGATGGCCTTCGGCTCGGGCCGACGCAGGAAACCGCGGGGGGAAGGCGAGTCATTCATGGTGGCCGCATTCGCTGGAACCCGACAACCTTAGGACTTCTAACCGGATTTCCGCAAGCACGCGATGAAGAAGCCATCCATACCGCCGCGTTCCGGCCACAGGTCGGGACGCAACCGCAATGCGCCCTGATCGGTCAGCCATTCGGGCTCGATCCCGGGGGTCTGCACAGGCTCGACTTTGACATCGGGATGGCGCTGCAGGGCGGCGGCAAGCTGATCCTCGCCCTCGGCAGGCAAAAGCGAGCAGGTCGCATAGACCAACCGTCCGTTCGGCTTCAACAACCCCAGCGCGTGATCGATCAACAGCGCCTGCAGATCGGCCAATCCGGCAATCGCGCCGCCATCGCGGATCAGGGGCAGCTCGGGATGGCGGCGGATCGTGCCCGTAGCCGAACAGGGCGCATCCAGCAGAACAGCATCCAGCAGCGCCTCGGGACGCCACTCCAACGCATCGCCCGCAACCAGTGTGGCTCTTAGCCCGCAGCGCTCAAGGTTTTCCGCGACACGGGCCAGCCGTGATTCCGAGATATCCAGCGCGGTGACATCCGCCCCTGCCGCCGCGATCTGCATCGTCTTGCCACCGGGCGCGGCACAAAGATCGGCGATCACCTCGTTCGGTTTCGGGTCAAGCACGCGCACCGCAAGGGCTGCCGCAGCGTCCTGCACCCACCAATCGCCGCTGTCATAGCCCTCAAGCGCGCTGACCTGCGTTCCGCTAGGCAACCGGTACGACCCCGTCGGCAGCAACTCTCCCGGAGCCGAACCCGTTTTGGCGGTCAGATCCAAGGGCGCGCCGGCCTCATGTGCGACCTCGATCGCGCGGGCGACATCGCGGCCCCATTGTGCAACCACAGGACCACGCAGCCAATCCGGCAGTTTTTGCGGCGGCAGGGCGGACCATGCATCGCCAGCGCTGGCCACCTTGCGCAAAACGGCATTCACCATGCCAGAGGCTGCCTGACCTTTGCCGCCCAGACCCCGGCACAGGGTCACGGCGGCATTGACCGCGCCATGCGGAGCCTCGCCCAATGCCAGCATCTCGACGGTTGCAAGCCGCAGGATGCGGCGGATGTCGGGGCGCGGGCGGCGCGCCAGCAGCGGTGCCAGTAACGCATCCACCCGATCCGACCGTCGCAGCACCTCAAGCGCTAGCCGACGCGCGCGCGCCCTATCCGACGGGCCGAGCCGCTCGATCAGCGTCGCCGCTTCGTCCAGCGTCGCACCCTCTTCGACCGCCGCCAGCAGCCGCAATGCACCTTGTCGGGCGCTGTCGCCGCCTTGAACCTTGCGCGTCTTGTCCATCTGCGCCCCCTAAACTAGAATACCCAGCATCTAGCGTGATGCAGGGGAAACCGCCATGACCGACCGCAAGGATCTGCCGCCCGCCGCGCAACGCGCCTTGGCTGAGGCCGAAGAACGCCGTCGCAACGCCAAGCCGCTTGACCTGCCGGTCGAGTTGGGCGGACGAGACGGACCCGAGCCCATCCGCTACGGCGATTACGAGAAAAAAGGCATCTGCGTCGACTTCTAGGACGGGCGGTCGCGGGCAGTTCACGTCTGCTGGCGTTTCCGTGAAGGAAAATCTCGCCACGGTTTACTTGCCATTGGGGTTCACGGGCTAGACAGTTCGTAATATCCAACCGCAGGAACGGCAGATGAACTTTGGTCATATGGTGTCGAAATGGGCAGGAGTGCTGCTTGTTTCGGGATTGGCGTTGACACCCGCATGGGCACAGCAGCGGGGCAATCGCGGCCCGCAAGGCCCGGCTGAAGTCGGCATAATGATCGCGGCCGAAGAAGAAGTTCCTTATACGATCACGCTTCCCGGTCGCGCCATCGCGTTCCAGCAAACCGCCATTCGCCCACAGGTTGGCGGTGAAATTCTTGAAATCACCTATGATCCCGGCCATCCGGTCAAGACCGGCGATGTCCTGTTCAAAATCGACCCCGAGACGCTGGCCGCCGCCCTTGCCGCGTCCGAAGCCAATGTCGCCGGTGCCGAAGCCAGCCTGACACAAGCCCAGAACACGGTGACCCGCTATCGCCGACTTGAGGGCTCGGGCGTGTCGGCGGTGGATCGCGCCAATTCCGAGGTCGCGCTGAAACAGGCCGAGGCCGCGCTAAAGGCCGCCGAGGCCGCCCGCGATGCCGCGCAACTGATGCTGGACCGGACCGAGATCACCAGCCCGATCGAAGGGATGGCCGATGTTGCGGGCGTGTCGGTCGGCGATCTTGTGACCGCCAACCAGTCCGAGATGCTGACCACCGTCACCCAGCTTGACCCGATTTTTGTCGATGTCTCGCAATCCAGCGCCAGCATCCTGCGCAACCGCGCCAGGTTCAACGCCGGAGAACTGATCCGCAACCGGGAAATCCAGGCCCACCTGACACTGGAAACCGGCGATGAATATCTAGGCGCGGGCCGGATCGTCAGCCCCGGCATTCTGGTATCTCCCACGACGGGCACGGTCCCGATCCGGTTACAGTTCGACAATCCCGATCACCTGATCCTGCCGGGCCAGTTCCTGCGCGTGCAGCTGACGCTAGGTTCGACCCGCGCCGTACTGGTACCGCAGCGCGCGACCAAACGCGCCTCGGACGGAACGCTGACGGCCTATGTCGTACGTGACGGCAAAGCCCAGCAGATCACGCTGAGCGAACAGGGCAGCTATCAGAACAGCTGGATCGTAACACAAGGTGTCACCCCCGGCGAGCAGCTCGTGCTGGACGGTCTGGATAACCTGCGCGCCGGAGCCGAGGTGAAAACCGTTCCCGTCCGGATCGACGGTCAGGGCGTCGTTCGAGAGGTCACGGATGACGGCGAAGCCGCCGCGACCGGTGAAGCCGCAAGCAGCACGCCAGAACAGCCTGAACCTGCCCAACGGCCGGAAAGCCAGCCGACAGGCAATAACTGATGGCACGCTTCTTCATCCACCGCCCCGTCTTCGCATGGGTCCTGGCCATCGTGACCATGCTGATCGGAGCGTGGTCCCTGATGGGTCTGCCGGTTTCCCAATATCCCGACATTGCCCCCACAACGATCCGCATCACCGCCACCTATTCAGGTGCCACGGCGCGGGCCGTGCAGAACTCGGTCACCACCCCGATCGAGGATGCGCTGACCGGTCTGGACGGCTTGCTTTATTCCGTTTCGACCTCGTCACAGGGGCGAGCGACGATCACCATGACCTTTGACGACAGCGTCGATCCGGTCGATGCGCTGAACGAGGTGCAATCAAAGGTCCGCTCGGTCGAAAGCCGCCTGCCCTCGCCAGTGCAGCGCGAGGGGGTTTCGGTCTCGCGGTCGTCATCCTCGATCCTGATGGTCGGCTCGCTAGTATCGACCAAGGGCCAGCATTCCACCATCGAATTGGGCAACCTGCTGGAACAGGTCGTCGAAGGGCCGGTGAAGCGGACCGAAGGTGTCGGGGGCGTCAATGTCTTCGGCTCGGGCTATGCCATGCGGATCTGGATGGACCCTTTGCGGCTGGCACAGTTCCAGCTGACGCCGACCGATATCACCTCTGCGGTGGCCGAACAGAACAGCACGGTGTCGGTCGGGGATCTGGGCAGTCAGCCGGTGGTCCCCGGTCAGCAGTTCACCGCGACGATCACGGCACAAAGCCAGCTGACCTCGGTCGATGATTTCCGCAATATCCTGCTGAAAACAGGCGCGGATGGCGCGGCGGTCCGGCTGGGTGACGTGGCCGAGATCGAGATCGGCCAAACCTCTTATGGCCGCGATTCCCGATTCAACGGCATGAACGCTTCGGGCTTTGCGGTGAACCTTGCCACGGGCGCGAATGCGGTCGAGACGGCGGAAGGCGTTCGCGACACGCTGGAGCAACTGAAAAACGCCCTGCCCGACGGGGTCGAGATCCATATCGCCTATGACACCGCGCCATTTGTCGAACTGTCGATCGAGAAAGTCTACCACACACTGATCGAAGCCATCGTCCTGGTCTTTCTCGTGATCCTGCTGTTCTTGCAGAACTGGCGCGCGACACTGATCCCGATCATCGCGATTCCGGTCGTGTTGCTGGGCACGTTCGGAATGCTGGCGGCGCTGGGATATTCGGTCAACACACTGACCATGTTCGCCATGGTCCTTGCCATCGGCCTGCTGGTCGATGACGCCATTGTCGTCGTCGAAAACGTCGAGCGCGTGATGTCCGAGGAGGGGCTTGGCCCTGTCGAGGCGACCGAGAAAAGCATGGGACAGATCAGCGGCGCGCTGGTGGGCATCGCGCTAGTGCTGTCGGCGGTGTTCCTTCCCATGGCCTTCATGGCGGGCTCGACCGGCGTGATCTATCGCCAGTTCTCGGTCACGATCATCACAGCCATGGTGCTGTCGCTTCTGGTCGCGCTGATCCTGACGCCCGCGATGTGCGCCAGCATGCTGCGCCCCGGCCACGGAGCGCCGCGCTTTGCCCCAGCGCGCTGGTTCAACGCCGGATTCGATCGCGTCACCCGTGGCTATTCCGCGACCGTCCGGCGCACGTTGCGCAGGCCGTTTCTGGTCATTCTGGTGCTCGCAGGCCTCAGCTATGGCGCGATGGACCTGTTCGGCCGCCTGACCACCACCTTCATCCCGACCGAGGATCAGGGCGTGCTGCAATCGCGCATCACCCTGACCGAGGGCTCGACTGCGCAGCAGACCGCTGCCGTCGTGCAGGAGATCGAGGAATACATGCTGAACGACGAGGGCGATGCGGTTGAATCGCTATTCGTCGCCATGGGCTTTGGCTATGCCGGAACGGCCCAGAATCAGGCCACGATCTTTGTGAAGCTGCGCGATTTCGACGAACGCGGTGATGCCGATCTGTCAGCCTCGGCTGTGGCGCAGCGGGCCAACAAGCACTTTGCCGGTCATCGCGCCGGACGGATCGTGTTCATGCAGCCCCCCGCTATTCCGCGACTGGGGAATACCTCGGGCTTTACCTTCTATCTGCTCGATCAATCAGGCGGCGGAATCGAGGCGCTGACGGCAGCGGCAGATCTGCTCGAACAAAACGCAGCGGGCGATTCCCGCGTCCAGAACACCGAAAGCGGTGGCTCCGAGGACGAGGCGGCGCTGCGCATCGACATCGACCAGCAAAAGGCCGAAAGCCTTGGCGTGTCGGTTCCGGCGGTGAACTCGATGCTGTCCACGATCTTTGCCGGAGACGAGGTCAACGACTTCGCTCTTGGCTCGCAACTGCGTCCGGTGATCGTACAGGCCAGCGCGGAAAACCGGATGCAACCCGATGACGTGAACAGCTGGTACGCCCGCAATTCGGATGGCGACATGGTGCCGTTCAATGCCTTCATGACCGTACGCTGGGAACCGGTCGAGCCGCGGCTGTCCCGCATCGACGGCATCGACGCCATCGCGATCGAGGGCCAGCCGGGCGCGGGTGTCAGTTCGGGCACGGCGATGGACGCGATGGAGGAACTGGTTGCTTCCCTGCCCGGCGGCTACGGCCTTGCCTGGACCGACCTGTCCTATCAGGAAAGGCAGGCAGGCAATCAAGCCCCATTCCTGTTCGCCCTTTCGGCGCTGGTCGTGTTCCTGTCGCTGGCCGCGCTTTACGAAAGCTGGTCGATTCCGTTTTCCGTCATGCTGGCCGTTCCGGTCGGGGTGCTGGGTGCGGTCGTCGCGGCACTGGCCTTCGGGCAGGCGAACGACGTCTATTTCAAGGTCGGGATTCTGACGACCATCGGGCTTGCCGCCAAGAACGCCATCCTCATCGTCGAATTCGCCCGTGAACTGCAGGATGCGGGACGCTCGGCTGTCGATGCGGCGGTCGAGGCCGCGCGCCAGCGCCTTCGACCGATCCTGATGACCTCGTTGGCCTTCATTCTGGGGGTCCTGCCGCTTGCCATCGCCAAGGGTGCTGGCGCAGGGGCGCAGAACTCGATCGGGATCGGGGTCATGGGCGGGATGATCGCAGCAACCTTTCTCGGAGTCTTCATGGTTCCCGGTTTCTACGTTACTGTCCGCAAGCTGACTGACAGGCGACCCAAACAGGAGCCGACGCATGAATGAACATCCCAGATTGACCTCGCTTGCCCATGGAGGAGGCTGTGGCTGCAAGCTGGCCCCCTCGGTCCTGCGCGAATTGCTGGCCGGTCAACCGGTGGCGCAGGCGTTCCCCCAGCTTCTGGTCGGGACCGAGACCTCGGATGACGCGGCGGTCTGGCAGGTCGATGACAATACCTGCGTGATCGCGACGACCGATTTCTTCATGCCGATGGTCGACAACCCGCGCGATTTCGGACGGATCGCGGCGACAAATGCAATCTCGGACATCTATGCCATGGGCGGACGCCCGATCATGGCATTGGCAATCCTTGGCATGCCCGTCGACAAGTTGCCCGCCGATCAGATCCGCCAGATTCTGGAGGGGGGCCGCGAAATCTGCGCCGAGGCCGGTATTCCCGTCGCCGGCGGTCACTCGATCGACGCACCAGAGCCGATCTATGGTCTGGCCGTGATCGGTCTGTGTCATCCAAGCGAATTGCGCCGGAACGCCGACGCAAAACCCGGCGATGTGCTGATCCTGACCAAGGGGTTGGGCGTCGGCATCTATTCCGCTGCCATCAAGAAAAACGCGCTGGACGAAGCGGGACTGGCCGAAATGGTCGCCTCGACGACGACATTGAACCGCGTGGGTAGTGATCTTTCGAAGCGCGCCGATGTGCATGCAATCACCGATGTCACCGGCTTCGGGATTCTGGGCCACGGGCTGGAGATCGCGCGCGGCGCGGGCCTGCGCCTGCATCTTGACCTTGCCCGCCTGCCCTTGCTGACCCGGGCCGCCGAACTGGCGCAAGCGGAGTTTTTCACCGGTGCCTCGACCCGAAACTGGGCTGCATACGGGGCAGAGGTGATCTTGCCGCAAGGTCTGGCCGATTGGCAGCGCAATTTGCTGACCGATCCGCAAACCTCGGGTGGCTTGCTCGTCGCCTGCGCGCCCGAAGCAGCCGCGGACGTCCTGCAGCAGATCCGCTCGGCGGGCTTTCCGCTGGCAGCAATCGTCGGTAGGGCAGAAGCCGGAAGCGCGGGAATTACAGTCGATTAGGACGTCTCTGCCATGATGCGGCATTCAGCCGGACGGAACCTCTGTCCGGCCCTTGCGTTCCGTCGGACCCATGCAAGGAGTTCGACCATGACGTGCCAACACTTGCCGCATCTGATCGCTGTCGCATTGTTCAGCGCCTCGATGACCGTGCCGCTGGCAGCACAGACCGCACCTGCCACCCAGCAGACACCCGTGACCGGTCAAACGGCAACCATCGCCAAAAGCGACTGCCCTCCTGCCGCAGCGCAGGCCGAGCCTGCGACCAAGGACACCGCGACCACCGATGGCACTGCTCCATCCAATTCCGGATCGACAGGCTGGAGCGGCGGAACCGGCGGCTCGCATATCGGGACCAACCCGCAAGGCGGCTCGCAGCACACCAAGACATGGCATTCCCCGACCGCACGCGGAATAGACCTAAAAGGCCGCCCCGAGCCTGCGCCGGTCTGCTAGGCGGCTGGCGGTTCTACAGGACGCCCTTTTTCAGGATCATGTTGGCGTAAAGCCGGACGTCCTGACATTGCACGATAGCGAAAGCGTTGCGGGCAAATTCATAAAAACCGAAGCGATCTATGGATTGCAGCGACGATCCGGCACGCTCGATAATCGGGATCGTCTCGGCCACGGCCTCGGGAACGGTGTCCGGATCATCCACGACCTGCATGGAGGTCGCCGCAGCCGGAACGAAGCTGTCCAAGGGCATCAGATTGGTGATCTGGGTGACTGCTCCCACTAAACGCAATCCCATTGGCAGCACGCGATCATAGGGCAGGTTGCGCGCCACGCTGACTGCGGGGAAGTTCTGATCGACAATCGCGATGTCGTCGCCGTGCCCCATTTGCGCCAGAACATATAGCAAATCCGGCGAGATCGACGGGCTGATTCCCTTGAGCATGATAAACCTCCAAACCGAGTTCTTCCAAATTGGAGGCCAAGAAACGCTTCGGCACGCCTCGCGTCAATGGGGCGTCAGATCACCTCAAGCGGTTGTGGGGTCAAGGGTGCGGGAAACAGGTCATCAAGTTCGGCCATAACGACTGGTGTCAGCCCCAACTCCGCCGCGCGCAGATTTTGCTGGGTGTGGATCTGATTTGCGGCCTTGGGGATCGCGATCAGACCGGGGCGGTTCAGCACCCAGGCCAAGGCAAGCTGCGCCGCAGTCAGGCCAAGTCCGGTGGCAATCCGTCGCAGTTCGGGGTGGCCTGCAAGGCGGCCCTGCTCTACCGGACTATAGGCCATCACGGGAATGCCGCGCGCTGCGAGCCAAGGCAGCAGGTCGCATTCCGGTCCCCGACGGGACAGATTGTAAAGGACCTGGTTCGCCGCACAGCGCCAGCCGCCAGCAACCATCAGTTCCTCCATATCCGTGACCGAGAAATTGCTGACCCCCCAATGACGGATATGACCGGCATCGCGCAACGCCTCCATCGCGGCGACGGTCTCGGCCAAGGGGACGTCACCGCGCCAGTGCAGCAAGTACAGGTCGATCCGATCAGTTCCCAACCGCCGCAGGCTTGCCTTGCATGCCTTGGGCAGATCCGCGGCCGAGGCATGCCAAGGATAGGCCTTGCTGACCAGAAACACCTGATCCCGTCGATCTTGGATGGCTTCTGCGACAAGTTCTTCGGCAGCGCCGTCGCCATACATTTCAGCGGTATCGATCAGGGACATCCCCAGATCGAGCCCCTTTCGAAGTGCCGCAAGTTCGGAGTCCCGCTGCGAGGGCTGCTCGGCCATCTGCCAAGTGCCCTGCCCCAATGCTGGAACCATCTCACCGTCAGGCAGGTTTGTGCGTGGGATCATTCGGTCATCCTGAAACGGGTGATTGTCTGAATCAAGCACGAACGGGACCACCACCACAATCAAAATCCAGCAATTCCACCAAAAAACAACGAGCTAATCAAAATGCAGCGCCTTGATTGCCCCGGTTGCGGACAGCGTGTCTACTTTCACAACACTCTGTGTTCCTGCGGCATGGCTCTGGTGTTTGATCCGGAACTCGGGGCCTTCGCTGCGAATGCCACACCCTGTACGCGACTAAGAGATATCGGCTGCAACTGGCGGGCCGAGCAAGACGGTCCGCAATGCCGTTCCTGCGCAATGACCACGACCGTTCCCGATCTGTCTGTCGAGGGCAATCTGGACCTGTTGGCCCAAAGCGAGGCCGCCAAACGCTGGGTTCTGGCCAACCTTGCAAGGTGGCGCTGGTTCACGAACGCCGATCAGGGCCAAAGGGTCAGTTTCCAGATGCTGTCGGAACACGCCCGTCACCAAGAGGTCAACGTGACCATGGGCCATGCAGATGGCGTGATCACCATCAACGTGGTCGAGGCCGACGATGCCGTTCGGGTCGAACGCCAGCAGGAACTGGGCGAACTCTACCGCTCGATGGTGGGCCATATGCGCCACGAGATCGCGCACTTCCTGTTCGAGCGCCTCGCCGTCCTTCCGGGATTTCTGGATCAGTTCCGCACCATGTTCGGTGACGAACGCGCCGATTACGCGCAGGCGATCACCGAACATTACGCCAACCCGAAAGACAAGGGCGCGACGCATATCAGCAAATACGCCACCATGCATCCGCACGAGGACTGGGCCGAGACCTCGGCCCATATCCTACATCTGGTCGATATGACCGACAGCCTGATGGCAACCGGATTGACCGGACCACAAATCCCTCCGCCCGGCTACGATGCCTATGCCGATCCCAATGCCGAGCAATTGCTGACTGTCGCGACCGCCGTGGCATTGGCCGTGAACGAGATCAACCGCGCCCTCGACAATCCCGACGTCTATCCCTTCGTCCTGACCGAAACGACCCGCGCCAAGCTGGCCTTCGCGCATCATTGGCTTTCGCAAGGTTCTGCGATGGCGCCCATGGCCGCTTGAGGCCAAACCGGCGCTACCGAGCCGCGCAAAGATCGAATCGAGAATATCGACCCTATCCCGTCTGGCCGTTCGTCTGATCGGCCAGCTTGCGCGGCCTCGCATCGGGACTAGATGACGAAGGTCCATCATGAATCGAGAGATCCTGCTAAGATTGGACCATAAACCGGCAGAAATCGGGGGGCATGCACGGGCCGGAACACTATGCCGTGCGGCCGCGATAAACGAGGCCCGCTGCCAGATTACCAGCCTCAAACAACCGATCGACCGGAAAGTCGCGACTGCTCTTAGAGGTCGCGCGACGTCCTATTTGCTCGACGATACTGTGCCGCGTATGCGACCGGATCAGCAGCAGAACAAGGCGCTTGATCGGCTTCGCACCATTGCAAGCGATCCTCCTCCGCGCCGCTATCCGTGTATCCCGCGGTTTAGGATCACGCCCCGCCAACAGACGCATTGCGACGACCCGCCATGAGATTGGAACTGCATCCGGGCAGCCCTGATCGCTAGGCTTAGCAAGTTGATATGTCTTGAGACTATGAAGCCGAAGTGACCACTTGGGACCGGAGATTTCCCTGACGTCGCGCTGCAACTGCCGCTAACCATTCTTCTCGCATCCGCTGGGCAAACTGCCCGCCGCGTGATCGTCAGACGACACGCTTCCCGGAGCAATTGCACCAAGCAGGCGCATCTGATGATATCATGGCATCCTGTCCGGAGATGACACGGATGCAGTGATGCGCCAGAAATCGCAGATAACGCCCACGATCCCGCACTTGCCCCGCCCCTCGATTGCCGGAAAATCAGGTGCTCCGCAGCCGCCGATAGTGCCAGACAACCGGCGCGATCATGTTGTAGGATTGCCCCGTCCGGCGGGCAAAGCGCGCTGTGGGCGTTGCCGAGCGGGTTTTTCCGTGGCAATAGGGCCAAAAGCAATACGAGAGACAGGTTCCCTGTTATGACCGACTTCGCGCAGCGCCGCACCATGATGGTCGACTCCCAAGTCCGCCCGAACGATGTAACCAGCTATCCGGTCATCGACGCAATGCTCAGCGTCCCGCGCGAGGAATTCGTGCCCGACGCCATGCGTGACGTTGCCTATGCTGGCCAGAATATCGACCTCGCGCCCGGCCGGATCCTGCTGGAGCCGCGGACTCTGGGCAAGATGATGGAGGTTCTGAACCTTCAAAGCAGCGATCTGGTACTGAACGTCGGTGGCGGATATGGCTATACCGCTGCCGTCATCGCCCGCATCGCCGAGGCCGTCGTCGCTGTCGAATCCGAGGCTGGTCTGGCCGCCGAGGCGCAGGCCCGACTGGCTGCGCAGGATGTTTTCAATGTCGTCGTCGTCAACGCTCCGCTGTCCGAGGGTTTCGCCAGTCAGGCCCCCTATGATGCCATGTTGATCGAAGGCGCAATCGAGGTCATGCCCGAGTCGCTGGCCAAGCAGTTGCGCGATGGAGGCCGCATCGTCGCCCTGTTCCGCGAGGGCAATCTGGGCGTCGTTCGTGTCGGTCACAAAGTGGATGGTCGCATCAACTGGCGCTTCTCGTTCAATGCAAGCGCGCCTGTACTTCAAGGCTTCACGGAGACGCGTGGTTTCGTCTTATAAGTAGCTCCGGCATAAGGAGATGGCATGTTTCGCAATCGGTTGAAAGTTCTGCAACGGCCGCTTCTCGCGGCGCTTCTTGCTGGTGCCACCGCTCTTCCGGCTTACGCCGAATCTCTGGCCGATACCATGGTGGCAGCCTATCGCCACTCGGCCCTGCTCGAGCAGAACCGCGCGGTTCTGCGGGCGGCCGACGAGGACGCGGCAACCGCCTTGGCCCAACTGCGTCCCATCGTCCAATGGGTCGCGGGCTACACCTACCAGAACATCGAAGGATTTGACGGCAATTCGGCCAGCATCTCGCTGCAGGCGTCGATGACGCTTTATGACTGGGGTCGCAACGCCATCGCCATCGACATCGCCAAGGAATCGGTTCTGGCGACCCGCGCCTCGCTTGTCGGTGTGGAGCAAGACGTGCTGCTGGGCGCGATCCGCGCCTATCTGGATGTGCGCAGCGCCACCGAGCAGGTCGAACTGCAACAGAACTCGGTCCGCGTTCTGGGTGAAGAACAACAGGCCGCGACCGACCGCTTCGATGTGGGCGAGATTACGCAAACCGACGTTTCGCAGGCCGATGCCGCGTTGGCCGCAGCCCGCGCCGATCTGGCAAGCGCGGAAGGTGATCTTGAGGTAGCTCGCGAAAGTTTCCGCGCGGCGACAGGGAAGTTCCCGAACAAGCTAGATCCGCTGCCGCCGACGCCTAAATTGCCCGCGTCCCTCGCTTCGGCCCGCGAAATAGGCCAGCGGACCCACCCGCTGATCCAGCAGGCGAAACGCGAGGCAGCCGCCTCAGAGCTTGGCGTTGCCGCCGCCGCCGCCGAACGCAACCCCGAACTGACCGGCAGCGCCGCGCTGACCAAGCAGACGAACAAGACGCAAGCCACGGGTAGTTCGCTGGAAAGCGATGTCGGTTCGGTTTCGCTGAACATGTCCCAGACGATCTATTCAGGCGGGCGCCTGCCCTCGGCGCATCGTCGGGCGATGGCGCAGCGTGATGCAACCCGTTCCTCGCTGCTGAATACCGCGCGTCAGGTCGATCAGGCGGTCGGCACGTCTTGGGCGAATATCGACGTCGCGAATGCCCAGATCAGCGCCATCGACCAACAAATCGTTTCGGCGCGTCAGGCCTTCCAAGGTGTGCGCGAAGAAGCGACCCTTGGTGCGCGCACCACGCTGGACGTTCTGGAAGCCGAACAGATCCTGTTGCAGGCGATGGCGGACAAGATCACGGCAGTCGCAAATCTCCAATTAGCACATTATCAACTTCTATCCTCTATGGGTCTGTTGACGGTAGAAAACCTGAAACTGGGAATCCCCACCTATGACCCATCAGCCTATTACAAAGCAGTCAAGGACGCGCCTTTCACCAGTCGGCAGGGCGAAAGCCTCGACCGGGTATTGCGTTCGATCGGCAAAAAGTAATCCGGACACGGCCCCTCGGGATCGGGGGGCCAACCATGCAGCGTGATTATATCAGCCAAACCGGCGAAGCAGCGGATAATGTGGGCGATGTTCTGGCCTCGATCCGACGCCTGATTGCTCAGGATCAGGCCGACCGCCACGCCAGCTCGACGACCTATGGCGATACACCGCTTCCGCCGTTCTCACGCTCGGCGATCCTGCACAGCCTGCCGGTCTCTCCGCTTGTACTTGCGCATCAGGATATGGTGTCCGAAGCGATGCTTCCGGCTGATCAGCCTGCACTGGAACCAAACGGGGCGATGGCAGCGTCCGAGCCGGCACTGACCCCCGAAGAGGAAGCCGAGTTCGCCGAAGCCGAGGCCGCATTGGCCAGAATGGTCACTGCCTCCCGCCCGACAGAACCCGAACCTGCCCCTGAAGTCGAGGAAGCCCAGATCGCGCAATTCCCCGTCCTGAACCTGTTCGCCGCAGTCGCGCCCGAGGCCGTCGAACCCAGCCTGCGGGATTTGATCCGCGAGGTGATCCGCGAGGAATTGCAGAGCGAAACCGGATTGCGGGTCAGCCGCCAGCTTCACCTGTTGGTTCGGCAAGAGGTCGAAACCGTCATCCGCGATATCTGCACGGAGTCCTGATAGACATGGATAGGCGGGAGGACCCGCCCGCCCCTGACCCGATCAGTTCAGATATTTCTCGGGATCGACACTATCGAAGCCGTTGCGGACCTCGAAATGCACCACGCCTTGATTTCGCGCCTTGCCCAAGGTCGTTCCGGCGCTGACGGTTTGCCCTTTGGTGACAGCGACATCGTCCAGACCGGCATAGACCGTCATCATGTTGTTGGAATGCCGCACGACGATGATCGGCACCTGATCCGTATCGCGGGTGATGGCCGCAACCGTACCAGAACCTGCTGCCGAAATCGCGCTACCGGGCGCCGCCGAAATGTCGATTCCCTCGTTCTTGCCCTTTTCATAGGTCCGGATGATCGCGCCGTTCACCGGCATCCGGAACCTGCCACCACTGGATGACGCAGTGCGGGTCTTGCCGAAATCCGGACTGGCTGGCTTGTCGACCGCCTTGTTCGCCGGCTGGGTTTTTTCCTTGGGCAACGGCTCGGTCGACGAGGGCGGCGTTGGCGTCGGGCTGCCAACTCCGGGAGCCGAAACGGCAGCCGTAGCGGCAGGGCGTTGTCCCGTAACCGGTATCAACAGCCTCTGGCCGGTCCGCACCGACATATTCGACGGCAAACCGTTCCACTGCGCCAGATCATTGACCGAGACATTGTATTTCCGCGCCACCGACCATGCCGTCTCGCCCGCGGCCACAACATGTTGACGGGGCTGGCTTGACGCTGGCTGCGTAGTCGTGGCGGCTGCAGCCCCCGCTGCCGGAGGGACATTCGGAGTTTTCATGCCCTGACCGGCAAAAGGATCGCTGACCCGCCCTGTCGTCGAGGTCACGGGCGCCGAAGTCGTCGCTGGCGCACCGGCAGCCACACGCCGGGGCAAGGCCACGACCGCGCCCGAGTTGAGCGGAGCAGTCGGCGCAATGGCGTTATAGCTGGCAAGTTGCGCGGCGTTCAGCCCCAGCCGCGACGCGATGGATGTAACCGTATCACCCTGCCGCGCGATTGCGACCTGATAGCCCGGATAGCTGATGATGCCACGATTATCCGGCGCGGGACGGGGGGCAGCGGCGGCGGCGGCGGCAGCTGTATCGAAGCCTCCACCACCCCAACCACGCAGGTCAGGGTCCAGAGTGGAAAGATTCAAACCTCCGGGCGAATTGCACGCAACAAGGGTTATCACCGAACCGGCCACAAAAATCAGCCGCCATGCTTTCGCCATCTGCCCGTTCCTCATTCAGCGCGGCCGGAGATCGTGTTTATCCCAATCCCTCGACGAGCGGCACGAAGCGTACCTGCCGCAACTCATCGTAATCAAAGCCGTTTTCATTCCTACGGACGCGGATCAGGGTCTGCACCGCATCCGACTGACCGACCGGTACGACCATGATACCGCCGATTTTCAACTGCGCCAAGAGCGGCCCCGGAGGATCCTCGGCCGCCGCTGTCACCATAATGCGATCAAATGGTGCCTGTTCGGCCAGCCCGCGTGAGCCGTCCGCAACCATGGTCGTAATGTTTGACAGACCGAAATGACGAAAGATCTCTTCGGCCTCGGTGACCAGCCGACGATGGCGATCGACCGTATAGACCCGACGACAAAGTAACGACAAGATCGCGGCCTGATAGCCCGATCCGGTCCCGATTTCGAGCACCTTGTCGCGCGGACCGACATCAAGCGCCTGTGTCATCAGACCTACGACCGAAGGCTGGCTGATCGTCTGGCCGCAGGGAATGGGTAACGGCGTATCCTCATAGGCGCGGTCTTCGAAAAGGCCGCGCACGAATTCGCCGCGATCTATGCGCTCCATCGCCTCAAGCACGCGCGGATCGGTCACGCCGCGTTGACGCAGCGCGAACAGGAACCGCATCTTTCGTTCAGCACCCTCGGCGGGATCGTCGCTCATCCGGAGATCAGCCCTCTTCCATGATGCGAAGCGCGTCCAGACTTGCGTGACAGGTCAGGTCCGGCCGCATCGGCGTCAACGAGATATAGTTGCGCATATTCGCATCGACGTCGCTACCCGGAGTTGCGGGCGATGTCTGCGAGCCCCCCAGAATCCACAGGAACCGGCGACCGTTCGGTGCGTGATAGGGTTCGGATTCGAAGCGGACGCCCTGACGCCGGCCCTGCGGCGCAACGCGCACCCCCTTGACCGAGGCCGCATCGCAGGCAGGGAAGTTGATATTGTAGAACAGACGGAAATCGGCGTCCGAGGTCCAGTCGCCGTGATCCAGCAACTGCCGGATCAGACGCGGGGCGTGTTTGCGCGCCGCCTCGAACGGATCGGCCAAAGTCGCGGTATGCTGGCCCAGATATTGCGACAAGGCGATTGCTGGCAGACCCTGCAAGGCTGCCTCCATCGCGCCACCTATGGTGCCGGAATACATCACATTTTCGCCGGAGTTATTGCCCCTGTTGACGCCCGACAGCACCAGATCGGGCGGATTATCCCGCATCACATCGCCAATTGCCGCCAACACGCAATCGGCGGGAGATCCCTCGGCGGCAAAGCGGCGCGGCCCCAGTTCGGCGATCAGGGTGGGGTGGACATAGCTGATGCAATGGCCGACGCCAGATTGCTCAAACGCGGGCGCGACGGTCCAGACCTCGCCATCAGGACCGGCGATTTCGGCCGCAATTTCGGCCAAGGCGACCAGTCCCGGCGCGTTGATGCCATCATCATTGGTGATCAGGATCCGCATTCCGCCCTCATTCCGTCTTCCCGTTTCCCTGTCGGGAGAGAGGCCGCGCGCGTACGAACCACCAAGGCTCCGGTCCGCGATCACATCCCCGTCAGAAACATGCTTAAACGCGCCACACATCTGCGACAACCCGCAGTAGATGCAACCGCAGCGTTTGACGTCAGAGCGTGGCAAGGGCAGGATAAAATCGGGCAGAACGCCGGGCAGAAAATGCAGATCTATCTTCCAATTGCCGAGGTGGTGGTCAACGCCTTCACCCTCGTCGGACTTGGCGGCATCGTCGGTCTTATGTCGGGCCTGTTCGGCGTCGGCGGCGGCTTTCTGATCACGCCGCTGCTGTTCTTTATCGGCATCCCGCCCGCCATTGCCGTGGCCACGGGCGCGAACCAGGTCGTGGCCTCGTCCTTTTCCGGCGTACTGGCGCATGTGAAGCGCAAGACCGTCGATTTCCGCATGGGCTGGGTGTTGCTGGCAGGCGGACTTGTCGGCTCGTCCTGTGGCGTCATCCTGTTCAACATGCTGTCGCGATTGGGTCAAGTCGATCTGGTGGTCCAGCTTTGCTACGTTCTGTTTTTGGGTCTGATCGGTGCCATGATGCTGCAGGAAAGCCTGCGCGCGCTGCACCGTGCCAAGCGCAGCGGTCCCGTCAAACCGATGCGACGCAACCAGCACGGCTGGGTGCATCGCTGGCCGCTCAAGGTCAAATTCCGTGCCTCGGGGCTTTATATCAGCGCGATCCCTGTTCTGATGGTCGGCTGCGCGGTCGGCGTTCTGGGCGCGATCATGGGGGTCGGCGGCGGCTTCATCATGGTTCCCGCGATGATCTATCTGCTGGGTATGCCGACCAAGGTCGTGATCGGGACGTCCCTGTTCCAGATCACCTTTCTCTCGGCCTATACGACGCTGATGCATGCGATCTTCTCGAACACCGTCGATATCATGCTGGCCGTACTGCTGATTGTCGGAGGCGTCATCGGCGCCCAGATCGGGACCAGTTTCGGCGCCAGATTACGGGCCGAACAGCTGCGCATTCTGTTGGCGCTTCTGGTGCTGTCGGTCTGCGGCAGGCTTGCGCTGGACCTGTTCCTGAAGCCCGACGATCTGTTCTCGCTGACACCCGGAGTAATCGGATGATGTTGCGGGCAATCCTTGTGCTGCTCGCCTGCGCCTTGCCGGTCTCGGCGCAAGAAGCCACGGCTCCGGCCGCAGCCGAGCAAATCGTGGCCGATCTGTCGCGGGACGATGTGGATATCACCACGAGTTTCGACGGATCGGACATCATCATCTACGGCGCGATCAAACGCGAGCAACCCATCCCGCAAGACGCCCCCTTGGACGTGATCGTGACGGTCGAAGGACCGGCGCGCGCCGTCACCGTGCGGCACAAGGAACGCAGGTTGGGTATCTGGGTCAATACAGGAAAGGTCAGCGTCGCCTCGGCTCCGAATTTCTATGTCGTTGCGACGACCCGCCCGCTGGCTAAGATCCTTTATCAGGACGAGGACTACCGCTTTCGCATCTCGGTCCCCTTGGCGATCCGCGCCTTTTCGGGCGCAGCCGAGGTCGATGACGTCGTGCCTTATACCGAGGCCCTGGTCCGCCTGCGCGAAGCCAACGACCTGTACCGGCTGGATGACGGGGCCGTCACGCTGGCCGAACAGACCTTGTTCCGCGCCGATGTCCGCCTGCCCGCGAACCTGATCGAGGGACTATATGCCACGCGTATTTTCCTGCTGCGCGATGGCCGCGTGATCGACACCTTCCGCGCCCCGATCGAAGTCCGCAAAGTCGGACTCGAGCGTTGGCTGTACCGTCTCGCGCTGGAAAAGCCGTTTCTTTACGGCATTATGTCCTTGGCCCTTGCGATTGCGGCGGGTTGGGGGGCGTCGGCGGCCTTCCGGCAATTGCAAAGGCGCTAAAGGCTACGCTCACCACGGCGGAACGGGCCCAGTTCGGTCAGGAACGCCATTTCCTGACTGATCGCCAACCGCTCGCGTTGCAGGTAATTGTCGATCGCGTCGTGAAAGCCCTCATCGGCCAGCCAATGCAGCGAATGGGTCTGACTGGGCAAATAGCCTCGCGCCAGTTTGTGTTCGCCCTGCGCCCCTGCCTCGACCCGAGACAGCCCGTGCTCGATCGCCCAGTCGATGGCGCGGTGGTAGCACAGTTCGAAATGCAGGAAGGGATGATCCTCGATGCAGCCCCAATAGCGGCCATAGATCGCGTCCGGCCCCAGCAGGTTCAGTGCGCCAGCGACCGGACGACCAGCACGCTCGGCCAAAACCAGCATGCATTGTTCGCGCATCGTGTCGTGCAGGCGGTCAAAGAAGGCCCGCGTCAGATAGGGGCTGCCCCATTTCCGGCTTCCGGTGTCCTGATAGAACCGCCAGAATGCATCCCAATGCTGCGGCAGGATCTCGTCACCGCGCAGACTGCGGATGGTGCCGCCAAACGCCTGCGCGCGTTCGCGTTCCTTGCGGATGGCCTTGCGCTTGCGCGAGGAAAGGTCGGCCAGAAAATCCTCGAAGCTGGAATAGTCGCGGTTCTGCCAATGGAACTGTTCGGTCGCGCGGGTCAGGTAACCGACCTTTTCGCCCAACTCGGCCTCGGCTTCGGTGCAGAACGTGACGTGGACGCCCGACAGCCCCGATTGCTTTGCGACCTGCGCCATGGCTTGCAGCAATGCGCCCCGAACCGCCGGATTATCCGAGATCAGTCGCGGTCCGGTCACCGGCGTAAATGGCACCGCGCATTGCAGCTTGGGATAATATTGCCCGCCCGCCCGCTCGAAGGCCTGTGCCCATGCGTGGTCGAAAATATACTCGCCCTGACTGTGGGTCTTGACATAGCAGGGCGCAACGCCCGCCACCTGACCATCAAGGCGGGCGATCAGGTGGCTTGGATGCCAGCCCGTCCCCTCTCCGACCGAGCCGGAATCCTCGAGCGCGGCCAGAAAACCATGCGTGGTAAACGGATTTTGCGCCGCGCCGCAGCCGTCCCAAAGGGCCGCGTCGATACCGGAAATGGCAGGCAGGACGGAGACACTAAGTTCGCTCATGGTCCGACGATAGCGGCGCGGCGGGGTTTTGTCAGCGCCCGCCCGTCACTTCCAGATTTGTGCCAGTGACATAGCTCGCCTGCTCGTCCGCCAGCCAAAGGATCGCCTCGGCCACCTCTTTTGCGCTGCCGGTCCGCCCCATAGGCACGGTCGAAGCCAGTCGGGCCGCGCGTCCCGGATCGCCGCCCGAGGCGTGGATTTCGGTGTCGATCAACCCGGGCCTGACCGCGTTGACGCGGATATTGTACCGCGCAAGTTCCTTTGCCAGACCGATATTCAGGCTGTCGATAGCGCCTTTGCTGGCCGCATAATCGACATATTCACCCGGCCCGCCCAATTTTGCCGCAGCAGAACTAAGCAGCACAATCGACGCCGAGGGCTGGTCCATGCCGCGTTTCATTCGTCGTGCCGCCTCGCGCACGGTCAGAAGCGCGCCGATCACATTCACGTCGATCACCCTTTGCATACGCTCAAGCGACATCTGGGTGATGGGCATGGCCTGCGCCAGCATACCGGCATTGACTACAACGGAATCGATGCCGCCGAATTCGGCCTCGGCCGCATCGAACAAAGCGGTGACATGTGCCTCATCTGCGACATCGCCCTGAACGCCAACGGCGCGACGACCCATCGTACGGATCTGGGCCAACACTTCCTCGCCCGCAGTGGCATCGCTACGCCAGCTGATTGCGACGTCCCAGCCGCGTTCCGCCGCCAGCAGGGCGACCGCCCGACCGATGCCGCGTGATCCTCCGGTGACGATGATTGATTTCGTGTCTTTCATGCTTCCCCCGGCACATAGTTCTCGAATGTGATGTTATCCGCCACGCGCCGCGCCGCCGCCTCCTGATCGGGCGAGCGGATCGTCCATGTCAGGACCGGCACTCCTGCGGTCTTCAGCTCAGTGACGGCAGGATTGCCCAGATCCTTGCGATCATGCGAGATGAAGCTGGCCCCGACGCGATCGAAATCCGCAATCGCCGCCAGATGTGCGCGGGTCGCGGCATCCAGCATGTCCCATTCATCCGCATCATAGCCGCAGGTGGTCAGCCCGACCGTCACCTCGGGAGCCGCCTTGTGAAAATCCGCAATGCTGTGCGGATTGAAGGACATGACCGCCAAGGGGCCGACATAGCCCGCAACCAGTTCGGCGACCCGTCGGGACAGATCGCCAACATCATCCGAGGATTTCAGGCTTTGATCCTTGATCTCGATCAGCAGCGGCACCTGTCCCGCGACTTCGGTCAACAGATCGACAAGGGTCGGGATAGCCTGATCCGTGCCCATGATCCGCAGCATTGATAGGGCGTCCATGCCAAGGGCGCGAACCAGCCCCTCGACTCCGGTCAGACGTGGCAGATCGTCATCATGAAAGACGACCGGTGTACCATCACTTGTCGCCTGAATGTCGCATTCGATGCCGTATCCGGCTGCGATGGCGGCGCGAAAGGCCGCCATGCTGTTTTCCGGTATTCCAGCTGAATGCAGCCCCCGATGCGCAATCGGCAGCGTCAGAAAATCCGGATGGAGGGCCATCACTCGATCTCGAAGATCGCTTCGATTTCCACCGCAACCCCGCGCGGCAATGCCGGAGCAGAGACTGCGGCGCGGGCATGACGGCCCCTGTCGCCGAACACCTCGACCATCAGGTTCGAGCAGCCGTTGATGACCTCGGGCTGGTCGGTAAATTCAGGCGTCGAGTTGACGAAACCGCCCAGCTTGACCACGCGCTTCACACGGTCCAGCGATCCCAGCGCCGCATTGGCTTGCGCCAGCAGCGCCAGACCACAACCGCGCGCGGCCTCTGCCCCGGCCTCGACGGCCAGATCCGCCCCCAACTTGCCTTTCAGCGCACTGATTTGCCCCGAGACGAACAGCATATTGCCCGAAATGACAAAGGGAACATAATTCGCCGCGGGCGCGGGCGCCTCCGGCAGCGTGATCCCCAGTTCAGCGAGTTTCGTCTCGATGCTCATGTTCTTACCTACTCTGTGATAGAAGCGCGGAAGTCGCCAAGGACGGCACGCCACGTCTGAAACGCGTCCTCGAAATTCTCGCGCCCCAATCCGTCGCCTGCAAGACCGATATCCATCTCCAGATAAGGATTTCCCGATTCCGCCACGACAAGCTTGGCAAACGGGTTCTCGCGGTTCCATTCATTCGCATCCGCAGGAGTCATCGGCTGCGTCATCTGGAATCCGGTGACGAATTGCATCCGGCGACATTGCGGATGGCATTCGTAGAAGAACACGTTGAACAGCGTGTCGTCGATCTTGCTTTCCAGCATGGGCAGGCCCTCGACATCCTGCCCTTTTGTGACCGCTAGTCCCATCTCGGTCATGATTTTACTGATGATTTCGGGATCACCGGTGACTTGGGCCGCAAATAACGGAAGTGGCTGCAAGCAGGCAGCCATAAGGAAAGCGCAAAGCGCACGCATTTTGGTCTGAAACTCCGAAGGAGGAATGGCAGACGTATTAGCGTTTTGCCGTTCAGGCCACCAGAGCCTCCGCACGTTTCAGATCGACACTCACCAACTGGCTAACGCCCTGTTCGACCATGGTCACGCCGAACAGGCGATCCATCCGCGCCATGGTCACGGCGTGGTGGGTGATGACCAGAAACCGCGTCTCGGTTCGGCGGGTCATCTCGTCCATGAGATCGCAAAAGCGCGTCACGTTCGCATCGTCCAAAGGTGCGTCAACCTCGTCCAGCACGCAAATCGGCGCAGGGTTCGCAAGGAATACGGCAAAGATCAGCGCCAGCGCCGTCAGGGTTTGCTCGCCACCGGACAGCAGGCTCAGCGTCGACAGCTTCTTTCCCGGAGGCTGGCACATGATCTCGAGTCCGGCCTCAAGCGGGTCGTCCGATTCGACCAGAACCAACTTTGCCTCGCCACCGCCAAAGAGATGGGTGAACAGCGTCGTAAAGTTCTGGTTCACCGTGTCGAACGCAGCCAGCAGACGTTCGCGGCCTTCACGGTTCAGGCTGCCAATTCCCTGACGTAACTTTCGGATCGCCTCGGTCAGATCTTCCTTTTCACCGCTCAGACGGTCTCGTTCGGTCTCAAGCTCCTGCTTGTCGTCCTCGGCACGCAGATTGACGGCGCCAAGCGAATCGCGCTGCTGGCGCAGCCGCAGGATCTGATCCTCAAGCGCCGCCAAAGCGATTTCCTGCAACTCGCCCAAGGTTTCCAGCAACTGCTCGGGGGTGGTTTCCGCGTCCTCCTGAATCCGAGTGCGGGCTGCGACCTCTGCTTCGACGGCGGCTTCCGCACGGGCCTCGCGGGCGGCACGCGTTTCACGTGCAACAGAGGCGGTGCGTTCGGCATCGCGTTCGGTTTCGGCCGAAACGCGCAGGGTCTGGTCGGCAGCGGACAAGGCGGCGCGGGCGCGGGCAAGCCGCGCGGCGGCGCGGGCCTCGGATTCGGTCAAGGTTTCGCGACGCTCGGCCAAAACCTCGGGTTGGGCCTCGGCCGCTTCCAGTTCTTCGGCGGCATGATCGCGGCGCGAGGTCAATTCCCTGGAACGTGTACCCGCCTGATCCAGACGCAAACGCCAACCCGACTCTTCGGTCGAGATTTCCTGCAAGCGTTTGGTGCGCGCCGTCGCCTCGCGTTTAAGTTCGTCCAGACGGCTGCGGCGGGTCAGTGTGGCGATCCTTGCGGCTTCGACTGCCGTGCGGGCATGTTCCAGCGCAGCCACGATACTGCCCCGATCCGGCAGTTCGGCGATTGTGCGATCAGCCTCGGCCAGACGCGAACGGGCATCGCCTGCATCGGCGCGATGGCGCGAAAGCTCGGCGCGAGCAGATTCAGCGCGGCTTTGCGCCAAAGCCAGTTCGGATTCAGCACGCGTCACCGAACGGGAGGCATCCGACAGGCCACGCTCGGCTTCACGACGAGCGTCACGGGCGCGTTTTTCGGCTTCAGTCGAAGCGGCATGCCTGTCGCGTAGAGCCAAATGGGTGTTGATCGCAGCCGTAGCGCGCTCTTGCGCAGCTTCAGCCTGACCAGTCATCTCGGCAAGCTGGTTCACCTTTTGCAGATGCAGCGCCGCAGACGAGGACGCATCGCCCGCCATCACCCGCATCCCGTCCCAACGGAACAGATCGCCATCTTGGGTGACAAGGCGTTGGCCCGGCGTCAGTTCCGATTGCAGTCTTGCTCCCGTGGCCACATCCGCGACCAATCCGACTTGCGACAAGCGACGCTGCAATGCCTCGGGGCCTTCGACCTGCGCGGCGATCGAGGTCACGCCCGACGGCAAGGGATGGGATGAACCATAGCCGGGCAGGATGTGCCAACCCGTACCATCCTTGGCCAATCCGGCGGCAAGATCGTCACCAAGCGCCGCACCGAAAGCCGCCTCATAGCCTTTGGTCACCTTGACCAGATCAAGAATGGACGCGCAGCCGGTCTCGCTGCGTTCGACCAGACGTTTCAGCGCCGCCATCTCGGCGTTCAGCGCCGACAACTCACCTTCGGCCTCGGCGCGGGTAGCGCGGGCGACAGCTTCCTCCGCCTCCAACGCGGCGCGGGCTTCTTCGGCAGCGGCCAGAGTTTCCTCGGCGGTTTCGACCCGTTCCCGCGCCTGATCCTGTACCGCCTCGGCAGCCTCGCGCGCGGCCTGAGCCACACCTCCGGCCTCGGCTGCGGTGGCGACGGCCGCCTCGGATACGGTCGCAGCTTGAGTGGCACGCTCCATCATCTTGCGCAGATCATGGGCCAACCGTTCGGCCGATTGATAGCGCGCCGCCAGTCGGGCGGATTCGTCGGTCAACTCGGCAAGTTTGCCTTCGACCTCGCGCAGGGCCTCGCCGGCTTCTTCAGCGACACCTTCGGCGACCTCCAATTTCGCTTCGTGGCCCTGACCGGCTTTCTCCAGTTCGCGACGTTCCCATTCCAGACGCCCGATCACCTCGACAGCATCACGGTTCAGCGCGGATTCCCGTTCGATATCGCGATCAAGCTGTGAAATCCGCGCGAGCAAGGTTTTGATTGCCTGAGCCGCGCGGGCCTCGGCCTCGTCCAGCGCCTCGCGTTCGACGGTCGCGCGGGACAGGATCGCAGCGGCAACCTGTTCTTCCTCGCGCAAAGGCGGCAAATGCCTGTCAGCTTCCTCGCGGGCCAGAATGGCGCGCTTGGCAGCGGCCTCGGCATCGGTGGCGGCACGGATCGCTTCGCGCAGGATTTCGGCGGTCTGTCCCTTGGCCAGATCGGCATCGGCCCAGCGGCGATATAGCAACTGCCCTTCGGCCCGCCGCAGAACGGTTCCGATTTCGCGGTATTTCGCCGCCGCGCGGGCCTGACGCGCAAGGCTTGCCGCTTGGGACGAAAGCTGGTCAAGCGTGTCATCGACACGGGTCAGGTTCGCTTCGGCCGCGTTCAGCTTCAACTCGGCCTCATGCCGACGCTGATAAAGCCCCGAGATACCGGCCGCTTCCTCAAGAATCCGACGCCGCGCCTTGGGCTTGGCGTTGATCAGTTCGGAAATCTGGCCCTGCCGCACCAGCGCCGGAGAATGCGCACCGGTCGAGGCGTCGGCGAACAGCATCTGGACGTCACGGGCGCGGACCTCTTTGCCGTTGATACGATAGGCCGAACCAGCATCACGGGTGATCCGCCGACTGATGTCCAGGGCGTCGCTATCATTCATTCCGGCCGGAGCCAGCCGGTCCTTGTTATCGATGGTCAGGGTCACTTCGGCATGGGCACGCGCCGTACGGCGGGTCGTGCCCGCAAAGATCACATCCTCCATCCCTTCGCCACGCATGGCGGTAGGACGGTTTTCACCCATGACCCAGCGCAAAGCCTCGAGCAGGTTCGACTTGCCGCAGCCATTCGGCCCGACGACCCCGGTCAGGCCCTCGTGAATGACCAGATCGGTCGGGTCCACGAAGCTTTTGAAGCCATTCAGGCGGAGCTTGTCAAAGCGCAATGGGACTGTCCTGTGCTCTTATCGTTTTGCCAATAATTCTTGAAGAATTGGACCGCGAAAGTCAATCTTGGCTACAAGATATGGGTGAGGCCTCGAGCTTATCCACAAGATTTGAGGGCTGAACATTTCCGACATTCAGGCGTAGGCTGCCGCCATGATTCCCGCGCTCGTCATCCTTCTGTCATTCCAGCTTGTGGGCGAAATTGCGGCCCGTGGGCTCGGGATGCCCCTACCCGGTCCGGTGATCGGTCTGATCCTGCTCGTCGTCTCGTGCAGCATCCGCCCGAAACTGGCCGAGATGCTGCGTCCGGTCGTGCGCGGACTGCTTGGGAACCTGTCGCTATTCTTCGTGCCGGCCGGTGTCGGTGTCGTGGCCCATATGGCCGAGTTCCGCAGCGACGGCTTGGCCATCGCACTGGCCTTGACCGTCTCGACCGCTTTGGCCATCGCAGCCGGAGCCCTGGTGTTCAAGCTGGTCGTCCAGATCACGGGGCAGAACAAGCAATGAGCGATCCGGCACTCATCTGGTCATACCTGTCGCGCGGCCCCTTGCTTTGGCTGACCGCGACGCTGGCAGCCTACTGGATCGGAGACCGGATCTTCAACGCGGCCAGGCGGCAAAGCTGGGCCAATCCGGTAATGATCGCCGTGATCCTGCTGGCCATATTGCTGGAACTGACGGGAACGACGTACCAGACCTATTTCGAAGGCGCGCAATTCGTCCATTTCATGCTGGGTCCGGCCACTGTCGCGCTGGGAATGCCGCTTTATGACAACCTGCACCGTGTCCGCAAAGCGCTGCTGCCACTGGCCGTCGCCCTTCTCGCCGGATCGCTGACTGCCGTGGTGTCTGTCCTTGTCATTGCAAAGGCGACCGGCCTGTCCGATGTCATGCTGGCCAGCCTCGCGCCGAAATCGACAACCGCACCCGTCGCCATCGGCATCGCCGAGGGTCTGGGCGGCGAACCGACGATCACCGCTGTGCTGGTCCTGTTGACCGGCATATTCGGGGCGGTGATCGCGACGCCGCTTCTCAACCTGCTTCGCGTCCACGACTGGCGCGCGCGCGGCTTCGCCTTAGGGGTCGCGGCGCATGGCATCGGGACCGCCCGTGCATTTCAGGTGAACGAGACCGCCGGAGCCTTTGCTGGCATCGGGATGGGGCTGAACGCGATCCTGACCGCAATCATTGCGCCGCTGGTCCTGCACCTGTTCCAGTAACGAAAAAGGGCCGCCCCGAAGGACGGCCAACATACTTCCGGCCGATGACTGTGGATCAGGCTGCGTCGGCCTCTTCGGCGGCGTGGCGACGTTCGCTTTCCTCGCGCGACAGCGCGACCGAGGTCCGCACACCTTTCGCGACGAACTCCATCAGGCCCTTCACAACGCGCTCGTTCGGATCGATTCCAGCGCAGGACAAGACCTCGCGACCGTCGCGCGACCGTGCCCAACGTGCTATTTGATCAGGCCCGTTGCCGTATTTTTTATCATCAGCGATCGCGTCATCCAGCGCAGCCAGCACGACAGCCGCAAAAAGCTTGCGGGCACGTTGGCCTTGTTCAAAATTAAACGCCGAACCATCCACGAAATCGCGCATTATACTTATCCTGTTTTTCTTGCAGTACCGCATCACGACGACAGAGCCCTTGCCCTGTCGATCCGTACACCTTGATCAGGCGTGACTGGCGGGGCTTACCCGATTCCGCCGTTGATTCGGTATGCCTCCACCTACATGACAGCCATGCGCCTTATGCAAACCCAAGCGAACTCGACCGTAGCTTGAGCTTGATAAAGCTTTCACGACACCCGGAAACGTCCAGCAACCCTTGACAACGCCGAAAAGACGATTTGGTTGCGACCGAACGCGCTCATGGATATAGGAGCGCGAAGTCGCGGTTCAAGGTAAGGAACGCGCGCGAATTTCTCATAAGGTAGCCTCGCATGGCCAAGATCAACGGCAACGAAATTAAGCCTGGCTTCGTGCTGGAACACGACGGTGGCCTGTGGGCCGCCGTGAAAGTGAACCACGTCAAGCCGGGCAAGGGCGGTGCGTTTGCTCAGGTTGAGATGAAAAACCTGCGCGACGGTCGCAAGCTGAACGAACGCTTCCGTTCGGAAGACAAGGTCGAGCGCGTCCAACTGGACAACAAGGACCAGCAATTCCTGTACGAAACCGATGGCAAGCTGGTCTTCATGGACAGCGAAACCTTCGAGCAGACCGAACTTGACGCCGACCTGCTGGGCGATCGCCGCCCCTTCCTGCAGGACGGCATGACCGCCACCGTCGAATATTACGGCGACGAGGCTTTGTCGGTCCGCATCCCGCAGAAAGTCGTCTGCAAGGTTGTCGAGACCGAGCCGGTCCTGAACGGCCAGACCGCCTCGAAAAGCTTCAAACCGGCGATTCTGGACAATGGCATCCGCGTCATGATCCCGCCATTCGTCGATGCTGACGAAAGCATCATCGTGAACACCGAGCTTTTCGAATATTCGGAACGCGCCTGATCACGGGGCGCCGGGATCAAACCGGCGCCACCTGCCCGAATTTGCGCCAGTCGTGTTGATTTGACCATTTCTGGTGGACCCCGTCGCATGATGCCGCGTTACAGTTGCGCATCACGGGAGAAGCCAATGGCGCAGCCTTCGATTCGTATCGCACATGAGGATTTCGGCAGTTCCGGACGCTACGTCGCCTCGCTGCCGGGGACCGAGGCCGAAGCAGAATTGACGTGGAAATCAGGCGGTCCGGGCGTCATCGTCGCCGACCACACCTATGCACCGGATTCCCTGCGCGGCAGCGGCGCGGCCATGGCCCTTGTCCAACGCCTGATTGACGATTCACGCAAGCGCGGGGTGCAGATCATTCCCGCCTGTACCTATGTCCGCGCCCAGTTCGAGCGTCACCCCGAATGGGCCGAATTGCGCGCCTGACTAGGTGCTGCGCTGCCGGATCTGCTCCTTCAGCACATTCATGAACAGCTGCGCCGAAGGCGTCGGCACGCGGTCCTTGATCGTCACGATGGAATGCGGCTCGACGGCCAATCCCGGCATGACGTGCAGTTCGGTCACGGGATTTTCCTTGCCGATCCCGAACAGCCTCGCCGCGGCCGTCGATATGACCGCCGCGGCCTGCGAGCGCATGACGAAGGCAAAGGACAACATCAGCGATCCCGTCGAGATCACGGTGCTGGGCGGAGGCAAACCGCGTTCGATCAGGTACCGATCAACCGTGCCGCGCAACATGCTGCCGGTGGGCTGCATCACCCAGTCATATTCCAGGCAATCTTCCAGCGTGCAATCCGGCATAAGGGCCAGCGGGTGATCGCGCCGGACCACCAAGGACAAGGGCTCGGACCCGATCGGCGTCAGCTGGAACTGGCTCGGATCGATTCCGTCGGGCACACGACCCAGATACAGGTCGAGATGGCCCATCAGAAGCTCTGAAGCCAGCCTGTCGCTGGAGGTCACGTCTATCCTGATCCGCAAATCGGGCTCGGACTGTTCAAGACTGCGCACAACCGGCAGGACCAACTCCAGCGAAGGACCGGTGACCGAGCCCAGACGCACCGAACCGACGCTGCCACGGCTGATGTCGCGCACCTCACGCCCCGCAAGGTCCAGATCGCGCAGCATGGATCGTGCCCGTTCAGCCAGTCGTTGACCGGCCAAAGTCAGACTGACTCCGCGGCTATGACGCTGCGTCAACTGGGCTCCGACGATGCGTTCCAGATCGCCCAACAGCCGCGAGGCCGCCGGTTGCGTGATGTTCAGGATCGATGCTGCAAGACTAAGCTGCCCGCTGCGCTCGACCGCAACCAGCAATGCCAGTTGCCTCATTTTTATTCCCTTTGAGACCAGTTCGTCACCAAGATCACGCGTCGATCGCATTCACCGCCCGTATGTTCATTTCGATGTTAGCGCTAAGATATACCATAAACGGTATATCTTCACTCAGAAACCGAAATTGACGCCCGTCCCTGCCCCAAGATAGCTTACGCGTCAGGCAAGCGGGCTGAATTCCGCTGCCGCGGTGATCAAACTCGGGAAAGACCCGAGAGACCCGCAACGTCGGGGGGATGCACCGGAAGATTGCCATAAGGGCGCTCACAAAAAAGCGCCTTCTTCTGTCGTGCCCATATACGGGGAGGATACTATGTTCACTTTCAAGAAACTCGCTCTTGCGGCTGCCTCGGTCGCTGCGCTTTCGGTGCCGAGCTTCGCTCTTGCTGAAGGCATGGTCGGCATCTCGATGCCTACGAAAACCTCGGCGCGCTGGATCGCGGACGGCGACAACATGGTCAAGCAGTTCCAGGACGCCGGCTACCAGACCGACCTGCAATATGCGGATGACGACATCCCGAACCAGCTGGCCCAGATCGAAAACATGATCACCAAGGGCGTGAACGTTCTGGTCATCGCCGCCATCGACGGCACCACGCTGTCGAACGCGCTGGCAAACGCCAAAGCCGCCGACATCAAGGTCATCGCCTATGACCGCCTGATCCGCGACACCGGCGACATCGACTATTACGCGACCTTCGACAACTTCAAGGTCGGCGTCGAGCAAGCCAACACGCTGGTCGAAGGCCTGAAAACCAAGTTCCCGGACGTGAAGCCGTGGAACGTCGAACTGTTCGGCGGCAGCCCGGACGACAACAACGCCTTCTTCTTCTATGACGGCGCGATGTCGGTGCTGCAGCCGCTGATCGACGACGGCTCGATCGCGATCCCGTCGGGTCAGCAAGGCATGGACAAGGTCGGCACGCTGCGCTGGGATCCGGCAACCGCTCAGGCGCGCATGGATAACATCCTGTCGGCCAATTACACCGACAAGCATGTGAACGGCGTTCTGTCGCCCTATGACGGGCTGTCGATCGGTATCCTTTCCTCGTTGAAAGGCATCGGTTACGGTTCGGGCGATATGCCGATGCCGGTCGTGTCGGGTCAGGATGCAGAACTGCAATCGGTCAAGTCGATCCTGGCTGGCGAGCAGTATTCGACCATCTTCAAGGACACCCGCGAGCTGGCCAAAGTCACCGTCGGCATGGTCGATGCGATGATCAAAGGCGAAGAGCCCAAAGTCAACGACACCGAGACCTACAACAACGGCGTCAAGGTCGTTCCGTCCTTCCTGCTTGAGCCGGTTCCGGTGACCGAGAAAAACCTGAAAGACGTTCTGGTCGGTTCGGGTTACTATACCGAAGACCAACTGAAGTAATCCGATCAACCCGCGCCGCCGCAGGGGACCGATCCCCTGCGGCGGCGTATTCCGTAGCCAGGGGCACAAGGTAACTATGGACGCCATTCTGGAAATGCGGGGAATTACCAAGGAATTCCCCGGGGTCAAAGCCCTCGACAACGTCAACATGGTGGTCAAACCCGGCGAGATCCGCGCACTTTGCGGCGAGAACGGCGCCGGCAAATCCACCCTGATGAAGGTGCTTTCGGGCGTCTACCCGCATGGCTCCTATGACGGCGAAATCCTGTACAAGGGCAAGCCGATGGCGTTCAGGAAGATCGCCGACAGCGAGCATGAGGGCATCGTCATCATCCACCAGGAGCTTGCTCTGGTGCCGCATATGTCGATCGCCGAGAATATCTTTCTGGGCAACGAGATCGCCAAGAACGGCGTGATCGACCGCCACGAAACCAACCGCCGCACCGCCGAACTGCTGGCCAAGGTCGGTCTGCGCGAAAGCCCCGAGACCAAGGTCGGCGAACTGGGCATGGGCAAGCAGCAGCTGATCGAGATCGCCAAGGCGCTGTCGAAAAAGGTGGAACTGCTGATCCTTGACGAGCCGACCTCGTCCCTGAACGAACATGACAGCGCGGCGCTGCTGCGCCTGCTCGCGAGTTTCCGCGAACAGGGCATGACCGCCATCATGATCTCGCACAAGCTCAATGAAATTTCGGAAATCTGCGACAGTATCACCGTGCTGCGGGACGGCGCGACCGTCTCGCACCATTCGGGCATGGTGCCGGAAAGCCAGATCATCAAGGACATGGTCGGCCGCTCGATGGACGACCGTTACCCGCCGCGCGAGCCGAAAATCGGCGACGTCATCATGAAGGTCCGCGACTGGACTGTGGCCGAAGAGGGTGGCGATGGCCGCCTGCTGGTCAACAATGCCAATTTCGATCTGAAGCAGGGCGAGGTTCTGGGCATTGCCGGTCTGATGGGCGCTGGCCGCACCGAACTGGCGATGAGCCTGTTCGGGCGTTCGGTCGGCATCTTCAAGAACGGCACCGTCACGATCCACGGCAAGAGCGTGGATGTAAGCACCGTCTCGAAAGCGATCAAAGCCGGCCTTGCCTATGTGACCGAGGACCGCAAATCGCTGGGCCTGATTCTTGAGGATTCGATCCGCCGCAACATCCCGCTGGCGAACCTGCCCGGCGTTGCGAAAAACGGCATCATCGACCGCCATAAGGAAGGCAAGATCGCGCAGGACTACCGCAAGGCAATCAACATCCGCGCGCCGAACATCGATCAGGCGACGATGAACCTGTCGGGCGGCAACCAGCAAAAGGTCGTGCTGGCCAAATGGCTTTTCTCAGAGCCCGAAATCCTGATCCTTGATGAGCCGACCCGCGGCATCGACGTGGGCGCGAAATACGAGATCTATACCATCATCCGCGACCTTGCTGCCGCGGGTAAGTCCATCATCGTGATTTCTTCCGAGATGCCCGAACTTCTGGGCATCACTGACCGCGTTATCGTGATGAACGAGGGTCGTCTGGTGGGCGAGATGCCCACCGCGCAGGCGACCCAGGAACGCATCATGTCGGTCATCATCAAGTCGGGCCATGACCTGACCGAGGAAGACATCACCCCCGAAGAGATCGAGGCAGAGACCGCCCATGTCTGATACCACAACCGATCGCGGCAGCGACACGTTCGGCTTCATCCGCCGCAACATCCGCCAATACGGCATCCTTTTCGCGCTTGTCGTCATCATGGCCTTCTTCCAGGTCGTGACCGGCGGCATCCTGTTCCGCCCGGTCAACCTGACGAACCTGTTCCTGCAAAACAGCCACATCGTCATCATGGCGGTGGGGATGCTCTTGATCATCGTCGCGGGCCATATCGACCTGTCGGTCGGCTCGGTCGCGGCCTTTGTCGGAGCGCTGGCGGCGATCATGATCGTCAAAATGGGCCTTCCGGTTCCGCTGGTCGTGGTCCTGAGCCTTGTCGCCGGTGCCATTATCGGCGCGATTCAGGGCTATTGGATCGCCTATTGGAAGATCCCGTCCTTTATCGTCACGCTGGCTGGGATGCTTGTCTTCCGCGGCTTGACCATGTGGGCGCTGCAAGGCCAGTCGATCGGCCCCTTCCCCAAAGACTTCCAGATGATCGCCTCGGGCTTCATCCCGGACCTCTTCGGGGTGGGCAAGCCGAACGTGCTGTCGCTGGTTCTGGGCTGGGCTGCCGCGCTGGTGATCCTGTGGATTCAGATCCGCAACCGCAAACGCGAAGAAGCCGTCGGCATCGCCGATGAGCCTTTCGCCTTCTTCGTCGGCAAGAACGCCCTGATCTTTGTCGCTCTGGCATGGATGACTTGGGCGCTGGCGAACTTCCGTGGCCTGCCGAACGTCTTCATCGTCATGGCGGTTCTGGTCGCGCTTTACGCCTTCATCTCGGAACGCACGACGCTCGGTCGCCGCATCTATGCCATCGGCGGCAATGAGAAAGCGGCGAAACTGTCGGGCATCAATGTCGAGCGCATCACCTTCCTGACCTTCGTCAATATGGGCATGCTCGCGGCACTGGCTGGCATGGTCGTCTCGGCCCGTCTGAACTCGGCCACGCCGAAAGCGGGCGTTGGCTTTGAACTCGACGTGATTGCGGCAGTCTTCATCGGCGGCGCATCCATGTCGGGCGGCGTCGGCACCGTGGTCGGCGCGATCATCGGCGCTTTCATCATGGGCGTCATGAACAACGGCATGTCGATCCTTGGCATCGGCATCGACTATCAACAGGTCATCAAGGGCCTCGTCCTTATGGCCGCCGTCATCTTTGACGTCTCGAACAAGCGAAAATCCTAATGACCTTCAAACCTGCAGAATGGCCCCGCAAACTCCGCTCGCAGCACTGGTACGGCGGCAACTCGCGTGACACGATCTATCACCGTGGCTGGCTGAAGAACCAAGGCTACCCGCATGACCTGTTCGACGGACGCCCGGTTATCGGCATCCTGAACACCTGGTCGGACCTGACGCCTTGCAACGGCCACCTGCGGGAACTGGCTGAGAAGGTCAAAGCCGGGATCTGGGAGGCCGGTGGCTTCCCGGTCGAGGTTCCGGTCTTCTCGGCATCGGAAAACACCTTCCGCCCGACCGCGATGATGTATCGCAACCTCGCCGCCATGGCGGTCGAGGAAGCGATGCGCGGCCAGCCGATCGACGGTGCCGTCCTTATGGTCGGCTGCGACAAGACCACGCCTTCGCTGCTGATGGCCGCAGCCTCGACCGACATTCCGTCGATCGTCGTCACCGGCGGTCCGATGCTGAACGGCTGGTTCCGTGGCGAGCGTATCGGCTCGGGCACCCATCTGTGGAAATTCTCGGAGGCCGTGAAGGCTGGCGAGATGACGCAGGACGAGTTCCTTGAGGCCGAGCAGGCGATGAGCCGTTCCTCGGGCACCTGCAACACCATGGGCACCGCCTCGACGATGGCGTCGATGGCGGAAGCCCTTGGCATGGCGCTGTCGGGCAATGCCGCGATCCCGGCGGTCGATAGCCGTCGCCGCGTGATGGCGCAGATGACCGGTCGCCGCATCGTGCAGATGGTCAAGGACGACCTGAAGCCCAGCGACATCATGACCAAGGAAGCCTTCGAGAACGCGATCCGCTGCAATGGCGCGATTGGCGGCTCGACCAATGCCGTGGTCCACCTGCTGGCCATGGCGGGCCGTACGGGTGTCGAACTGACGCTGGACGACTGGGACCGCTGCGGTCGCGACGTGGCGACCATCGTGAACCTGATGCCGTCGGGCAAATACCTGATGGAAGAGTTCTTCTATGCCGGTGGCCTGCCCGTCGTGCTGAAGCATCTGGGCGAAGCGGGTCTGCTGCATAAGAACGCGCTGACCGTTTCCGGCGACACGATCTGGGATGAGGTCAAGGACGCCAAGAACTGGAACGAAGACGTCATCCTGCCGGTCGAGAAAGCCTTGACCCAACAGGGCGGCATCGCGGTCCTCAAGGGCAACCTCGCGCCGCTGGGCGCGGTGCTGAAGCCCTCGGCCGCCTCGCCCCATCTGATGCAGCACCGTGGCCGCGCCGTGGTCTTCGAGGATATCGACGACTACAAGGCCCGGATCAATGATGACGCGCTCGACATCGACGAGACCTGCATCATGGTCATGAAGAACTGCGGTCCCAAGGGCTATCCGGGCATGGCCGAGGTCGGCAATATGGGCCTGCCGCCCAAAGTGCTGAAAAAAGGCATCACCGATATGGTGCGCATTTCCGATGCGCGCATGTCGGGCACGGCTTACGGCACGGTTGTCCTGCACACCTCGCCCGAAGCCGCGCGCGGTGGCCCGCTGGCCATTGTCCGCTCGGGCGACTGGATCGAGCTGGACGTGCCGAACCGCCGTCTGCATCTGGACCTGTCGGATGAGGAAATCGCCGCCCGTCTGGCCGAGTGGAAAAACCCGGTCGAGCCGCCGGCCTCGGGCTATGCCCGCATGTTCCATGAGCATGTCGAGGGTGCCGATACCGGGGCCGATTTCGACTTCCTGAAAGGTTGCCGCGGAAGCGAGGTGGGACGTGACAGCCACTGATCTCGCCATTATCGGCTTCGGCAAGATTGCCCGCGAACAGCACCGCCCTGCGTTGGAGGCCTCATCGGCCTTCAACTTCGCGGCCACGGTCGATCCGTTCAACACGGCCGAGGGCATCTCCTCCTACAAGGACGTGACGACTTTCCTGGCCGAGCGCCCGGAAGTCGGCGCGGTCGCGCTTTGCACGCCGCCGCAGGTCCGCTTCGCGGTCGCACGCGAGGCGCTGCTGGCCGGTCGCCACGTGTTGCTGGAAAAGCCGCCGGGAACCACCGTGTCCGAGGTGATGACGCTTCAGCGCATCGCCAAGGAACAGGGCAAGACGCTCTTCACCGCATGGCACAGCCAGTTCGCCCCCGGCATCCCCGGCGCGCGGGACTGGCTTGCCAGCCGCAAGATCACGGCGATCACCGTGACTTGGCGCGAGGATGTCCGGCGCTGGCATCCCGGTCAGGACTGGATCTTTGCCCCCGGCGGAACCGGCGTCTTCGATCCGGGCATCAACGCCTATTCGATCCTGACCTATATCCTGCCGATCGGTCTTTACACGACCGAGGCCGCGCTGGAATTCCCCGAAAACCGCGACACGCCGATCGCCGCTCAGCTGAAAATGCTGACCGAAGAAGGCGCTCCGGTCGATCTGGATTTCGATTTCCGCGAGACCGGCGTGCAGACCTGGGACATGCGGATCGAGACCGATCGCGGTGTGATGGAGCTCTCGCAAGGCGGCGCGACCATCACCGCGGACGGTGTCGTTCTGTCCGAGCAAGGCGCGCTGGCGGGCGAATATGACCGCATCTATGCCCGCTTCGCTGAACTCATCGCGACAGGCGAAAGCGATGTCGACGTGGCTCCGTTCCGCCATGTCGCCGATGCGATGATGCTGGGCCGCCGCGTCCGGACGGACGCCTTCGAATGGTAAGGCCGGACTGGATCGCAGTCGATTGGGGCACCACCCGGCTGCGCGTCTGGGCCATGCAAGGGTCCGAGGTGCTGGAGAACCGCTCCTCGGACAAAGGCATGGGCAGCCTGTCGCGTGACGGATTCGAGCCTGCCCTGCTGGAACTGGTCGAGGATTGGCTGGGCGACCAACCGATCCCGATCATCGCCTGCGGCATGGTCGGCGCGCGCACCGGCTGGGCCGAGGCCGAATACCGCCACACCCCCTGCACACCGCTTGATCCCCAACGCGCGACACGCCCGCAGGTCAACGATCCCCGTCTGGACGTGCATATCCTGCCCGGCCTTTCACAGATCGACCCGCCCGACGTTCTGCGCGGCGAGGAAACCCAGATTGCGGGCTTTCTGGCCCAAAATCCCGATTTCGAAGGCACGCTGTGCTTGCCGGGAACCCATTGCAAATGGGTCATCATCACCGACGGCCGCGTCGAGGGCTTCCACACCTTCATGACCGGCGAGGTTTATGCCTTGCTTTCGCGCCAGTCGGTCCTGCGCCTGACGATCGGTGACGCCAAGCCGGATCGGGTCAGTTTCCTTGAGGCATCGGCGCAGGCCGCGACGAATGCCGATATGGCGGCAGCGGGACTGTTTCCCTTGCGGGCTGCCGCGCTGTTGAACGGACTGACGCCGGAACAAGGCGCGGGTCGCCTGTCCGGTCTGCTGATCGGATCCGAGCTGGCTTCGGCCCATCCGCTTTGGCACGGACGCCGCGTCGTGATAATTGGCGCGCCGGAACTCTCGTCTCTTTACGCTGGGGCCTTGACGCAGGCGGGCGCTGATGCACATCAGTTGGACGGGGGGGAACTTGTCCTTTCCGGACTGACCGCTGCCGCTACTGCCCTGACGAGGAACACATGACCCAGCCCATCATCGCCATTCTGCGCGGCCTGACTCCGGCCGATGCCCTCGACGTTGGCCAGGCCCTGATCGATTCCGGCATCGACCGGATCGAAGTGCCGCTGAACTCGCCCGATCCGCTGGAAAGCATCCGGCTGATGTCCACAAGCTTCGCAGGTCAGGCTATCATCGGGGCTGGAACCGTGCTCACGGTCGAGGATGTGGCGCGCGTCGCCGACGCGGGCGGACGGATGATCGTCTCGCCGAACACAAATCCTGAAGTGATCCGCGAAACCCGTCGCCGCGGGCTGGAATCCTATCCCGGGGTGTTTACGGCGACCGAGTGTTTCGCCGCAATTCAGGCAGGCGCGACGGGGCTGAAGCTGTTCCCTGCCGATCAGGCCGGACTGGGTACGCTCAGGGCCTTGCGGGCGGTGCTTCCCAAAGACATCTCAGTTTATGCCGTTGGCGGCGTCGGACCCAGCAATTTTGCCGATTGGTTCGCGGCAGGCGCTCAGGGCTTCGGTATCGGCTCGTCGCTTTACAAACCCGGCGACAGCGCCGAGGTCGTGGCCAAACGCGCCCGCGAAATGGTCGCCGCCTTGCCAGCATGAGATATACGCTTTTCGATCCGCGCCCTTGCCTTCTAGGCGAAGGCGCGTTCTGGCACCCCGAGCGGCAACAGGCCTTCTGGTTCGATATTCTGGGCCGCCGGATGCTCAGCCGCAAAGACGGGCGCGAACTGGCTTGGCATTTTGACGAGCGCGTCTCGGCGGCGGGCTGGATCGATCACAACAACCTGCTGATCGCCAGCGAAACGGCGTTGTTCCGTTTTGACCTGCGCGATGGCAGCCAGCAGCATCTGGTCGCGCTCGAGGCTGACCGTTCCGACACCCGCTCGAATGACGGCCGCGCCGATCCGCATGGCGGGTTCTGGATCGGGACAATGGCCGTCGATGCAAGCCACGGACAGGGCGCGATCTATCGCTACTATCGTGGCGAGTTGCGCAAGCTGCACGCGAACGTCTCGATCTCGAACGCGATCTGCTTCTCGGTCGATGGTCGTCTGGGCTATTATGCCGATACCGCCGAACAGACCGTCTGGGTGCAGGATCTGGACGAAAACGGCTGGCCCACCGGCGAGCCGCGAGTCTTTCTGGATCTGCGCGGCACCGATGAATATCCCGACGGAGCCGTTACCGATTCCAAGGGCAATTTCTGGAACGCCCGCTGGGGAACCGGCCGTCTGGTCTGCCACGCGCCCGACGGACGGCTGCTGGATCAGATCGAGGTGCCCTCGAAACAGACCACCTGCCCCGCGTTCTTCGGCGAAAAGCTGGACCGCATCCTGCTGACCAGTGCCGCCGTCGATCTGGGTGGCGCGCAGGATGGCCGGACATGGCTGGTCTTGCCCGGCAATGCCAAAGGCCGCCCCGAGCCCAAGGTCATCCTATGACCCGCGAAGAATTCGGCACGCTGCCCGACGGCCAAAAGGTCGAACGGATCACGATCAGCGCACATGGCCTGACCTTGTCGTTGTTGACACTTGGCGCGTCGGTTCAGGATCTTCGGCTTGACGGCGTGGACCATCCGCTGGTTTTGGGCTTCCCCACTCTTGCACCCTATCTGGACGAAGGCCGCTACTTCGGCGCGATCGTCGGGCGCTGTGCCAACCGCGTCGCGCGGGGCGAGGCGCTTGTCGAAGGCAAAATCCTGACGCTGGACCGCAACGAACGCGACCTGACCATGCTGCATGGCGGCTCGGACGGGACCGGTGTTCGGAACTGGGCCGTTGGCGAGATCACGGAAGACGCCGTGGCCCTGTCCGACTATCTGCCCGACGGCCATATGGGGTTTCCGGGCGCGATGCTGGTCCATGTCCGGTATCGCCTGCTGCCCGACGCGACCCTGCAGATCGATATGCTTGTCACCGCAAGCGAGACCACGGTCTGCAACTTCGCCCAGCATACCTATTTCAATCTGGACGGCAGCCACAGCATCGCGGACCACCGCCTGACCGTTCTGGCCGAAAGCTATCTGCCGGTCGATGCCGATCTGATCCCGCTTGGACCAACGGCACCGGTTCAGGGCTCGCATCTGGACTTCCGCACGGCCACCCGTCTTGGTGATCGTCTGGACGGCCCGCTGATCGATCATAACCTGTGCGTCGCGGACCGGAAGCAGACGCTGCCACAGCCTGTCGCCACGCTTGAGGCTGGCGATCTGCGTCTTCGGATCGCCTCGACCGAGCCGGGATTGCAGGTCTATGCCGCCGATCACATGCGCCCCGGCGCGATCGGAACTGGAGGTATGCCCTATGGCCAACATGCGGGGATTGCACTGGAATCGCAGCTTTGGCCCGATGCCGTTCACAATCCCGGCTATCCCTCTGCGATACTTCCGCTTGGCCAACTCTACCGCCAGTCCACAATCCTGAGTTTCACCCACAAAACAAAGAGTTGACGCAACGGCATGCTTGGATCGAAATGGGAGGTGAGGAGGACAACCATGGCCACCCCCAACCCCGAGTCTGATCACGCGCGGCCGAATTCCGGACATGCAACCGACCAACCCGCCGCCGTGCAGATGTATGGCGTGCTACGCAAGCGCATCATCTCGGGAGAATTGATGCCGGGACTCCGGCTGTCGGAACAGGAAATCGCGGATCAGTACGACCTGTCGCGCCAGCCCATCCGCGAAGCCTTCATCCGGTTGACCGGTGACGGGCTGATCGAGGTTCGTCCCCAGCGTGGCACCTATGTCTCGCGGATCGATATGGATTGGGTGATGGGTACACGCTTCATCCGCGAATCCGTCGAGGCCGATATCGTCCGGCTGGCCGCCCGACTGGCCCAACCGCAGCAGATCGTGGCGCTGAACGGGATCCTCGAGCGGCAGCAATTGATCGCGCAGGGTGATGCCGCCGCATTGGTGACGCTGGACGAGGAGTTCCATTACTCGCTGGCCGCCATCGCGGGACAGACCGTCGTGTGGCGACATCTGCAGGGGCTTAAGATGCATCTCGACCGCGTGCGCCATCTGGTTTCGGCAATCTCGCCCAAGGATATCATGCTGGATCAACATCGCGCCGTTGTCGATGCCATCGCGGCGGGCGATCCGGATCAGGCCGAAAAGGCGATGCGCCTGCATCTGCGCCGCGTCTTTGGCGACCTGCCCGCGATCATGCAGCTTTCGCCGCAATATTTCGACAAGGCCGACCAATTGGCAGCGCGTATGCATTACGATCCGTCGATCAACGCCTGAATTGCGGGCAATCCCTACAGCACCGTTGACAATGTATACGTCTGTATTGATCCTTCTCCCCGGAGGAATGGCACAGCATCGTGCCACAAGGGAGGAAATTTATGGACCGCAGAACCGTTCTGCCGCTGCTTGCGGCTACGCTGACGCTTGGCCACTGGGCCGCCCCGGCACTCGCCGAATATCCTGAACGCCCGATCGAAATGATCGTCCCTTGGGGCGCGGGCGGTGGAACAGATGCCGTTGGCCGGATCTTCGGACAGATCCTGCAAGAGGAACTCGGCAAGCCGGTGAACGTGGTGAACCGAACCGGTGGCTCAGGCGTCGTCGGCCATAGCGCCATCGCCAAGGCCAAGCCCGATGGCTACACCATCGGCGTCATGACGATCGAGATCGACATGATGCATTGGCAGGGGCTGACCGACCTGACCTACAAGGATTTCGACATTCTGGCGCTGGTCAATGCCGATCCCGGCGGGATCATGGTTTCGGCGGACGCGCCGTGGAAAGATGCCGCCGCGTTGCGCGATACGATCAAAGCCGACCCTGCCGGAACCGTAAAGGCATCGGGCACCGGACAAGGTGGCATCTGGCACCTGAACTTGCTGGGTTGGCTCATGTCCGAAGGCATTCCGGTCGAGGCAGTTCCCTTCGTTCCCAGCCAAGGCGCAGCCGCAGGTCTGACCGACATGGTCGCCGGAGGGGTACAGATGGTGCCGTCCTCGCTGGCGGAAGGCCGTTCGCTGATCGACGCGACCCGCGTGCGCGCGCTGGCCAGCATGTCGGACGAACGTCAGGCGATGTTCCCCGACGTTCCGACCCTGAAGGAAGCGACCGGCTCGGACTGGAAGCTTTCGGTCTGGCGCGCCATTGCCGCGCCCAAGGACATGCCCCCCGAAGCGCGCGAAAAGCTGACTGCCGCAATCGAGAAGGCATATAACAGCGAATCCTATCAGAACTTCATGAAGGAACGCGGCTTCGGCCTGCGTTGGGCCGCATCCGAGGAAGCAACCGCTTTGGTTGCCGCCGATGACGCGAGCCTAGGCGAAGTCATGAAGAAAGCCGGTCTGGCAAAGTGATGACAAAGGCCGCGGGGGCAATCCTGCGGCCTTCTTCGTCAATGTCGAAGGAGGAACCGGCATGAGACTCGGAGACCGCGCGCTAGGCGCGCTGACATTGCTGGGGGCTGTGGCGCTGTTCCTCGCCTCGCGGCAATTTTCGCCCTTACCGGGACAAAAATACGGGGCGGAAACCCTGCCATTGGCTATTTCGGGCCTGACTGCCATCGTCGGAATCTGGCTGATTCTGCAAGGGCTTGCCACCGAACGCGGCGCACCGCTGGCCGACGTGGTCGAATGGGCGCGCGAACCGGCAGCTTGGGGCCGGATTGCCGCCACCATCGGTTTGATCGCTGCCTATATCCTTATGTCGGATTGGATGGGCTTCACATTGGCAAGCCTTGTTCTGGTTTTTGCGCTGATGCTTCTGACCGGAACAAAGCCTCTGCCCGCGCTGGTCGTCTCGGTCGCGGCGGTCCTTGTCGTGCAATTCGCCTTCGGCAAGCTCCTGATGGTGCCGCTGCCGCGCGGCGAAATCCTGTCCCTGCCGTGGTGAGGTCCGACATATGAGCGTTCTCGCCCAATCCTTCGCCATGGTCTTCGATCCGCAAGTGCTGATGGTCATGGTCCTGTCCGGTGCCTTTGGCCTGTTCGTCGGAGCCATTCCCGGCCTGACGGCGACCATGGCCACCGCGCTTCTGGTCCCGATCACCTTCTTCATGGAGCCGATCGCCGCCATCGCCTCGATCGTCACCGCCTCGGCCATGGCAATCTTTTCCGGCGACATCCCCGGCGCGTTGCTTCGCATCCCGGGCACACCCGCCTCGGCAGCCTACGTCGATGACGCGTATCGCATGACGCGCGATGGCCGTGGCAATGAAGCGCTTGGCGCGCTGCTGGTCTTTTCCGTCATCGGAGGCGTCTTCGGAACGATAGTCCTTATCCTCGCCTCACCGATCCTTGCGGAAATCGCGCTGAAATTCTCGTCTTTCGAGTATTTCTGGCTGGTCTTGCTGGGTCTTTCCGCTGCGATCTTCGTCTCTCCCGGATCGGTCCCGCGCGGACTGGTCGCGCTGGTGATCGGGCTGGTCGCGGCCTGCGTCGGCATGGACAACCCGACCGCCGAGCCACGCTTCACATTCGGCAATGTCGATCTTCTGGGGGGCATCTCGTTCATTCCGGCGATGATCGGGCTTTTCGCGCTGGCCGAGGTGCTGCGCTATCTGGTGCGCGGCCATAAAACGGGCGCACCGCTTCGCCCTTCGACCAAGGGCCTGCTGAAAAGCCAATTGCCCGTGATCCGCCGCTACCCCAAGCAGATGCTGCGCGGCAATGTCACCGGTACGCTGATCGGCGCATTGCCCGGTGCAGGAGCCGATATCGCGGCATGGATATCCTATGCGATGTCGAAGCGCTTCTCGCGCGAACCCGAAAAATTCGGCAAGGGCCATGTCGAGGGTTTGGTCGAGGCAGGCGCTTCCAACAATGCCGCCGTCAGCGGAGCATGGATTCCGGCGCTGGTCTTTGGCATCCCCGGCGACTCGATCACCGCCATCGTCATCGGCGTGCTTTACATCAAGGGCATGAATCCGGGGCCGACGATCTTCATCAATCAGGCCGAACTGATCAACGCGCTGTTCATCGTCTTCCTGCTGGCGAACCTGCTGATGATCCCGCTGGGCTGGCTCGCGATCCGCGCCGCGACGACGATCCTTGCCGTGCCGCAAAAGATCCTGATGCCGATCATCACGCTTTTCTGCATGGTCGGTGCCTTCGCGATCACCAACTCGGTCTTCGGCATCATCCTGATGCTGTGCTTCGGCATCATCGGCTTCCTGATGGAGGAAAACGACATCCCCATTGCGCCCGCAATCCTTGGCCTCGTGCTTGGCCCGTTGCTGGAACAGCATTTCATCACCTCGATGATCAAGGCCGATGGACATCTGATGGCCTTCTTTGATCGACCCATTGCCGCGGGCCTTGGCATCTTTACCATCCTTGTCTGGTGCGCCCCGCTGATCCGCCGCGCCATCCTGCGCCGGAAGGAGGCCGTGACATGACCCTGACCTGCGCAGTTATCGGCCTTGGCTCGATGGGGATCGGAGCGGCCCTGTCACTGGCGCGCGCCGGATTTCCGGTACGCGGCGTCGACCTGAACCCCAGCCCTGTGGCAGAGCTTACCGCCGCAGGGGGGCAGGCCGCCGCAAGTCCTGCCGAGGCCGCACGCGGTGCGGATGCCATATTCGTCTATGTCGTCAATGCGTCGCAAACGCGCACGGTGCTGTTCGGCGCGGATGGCACTATCAGCACCGCCGTTCCCGGAACCGTCTTTGTGCTGTGCCCCACCATGCAACCCGACGATGCCGTCGCCATTGCTTCGGACCTTATGAGTGCCGGCATGCTCGTCATAGACGCGCCGGTTTCGGGCGGAGCCACAAAGGCTCAGGCAGGCCAGATCAGCATCATGGCGTCCGGCCCGCCGCAAGCTTTCGACCGCATCCAGCCTGCCCTTGACGCCATCGCAGCGCGCGTCTTCCGCTTAGGAGACGACGCCGGCGCCGGTAGCCGGATGAAGCTGATCAACCAGCTTCTGGCTGGCGTCCACATCGCCGCAATGGCCGAAGCGATGGTCCTTGCAGCGAAATCCGGCCTTGATCTGGCGACGGTGCAGGACGTCATCACCGAATGCGCCGGAAACAGCTGGATGTTCGAGAACCGCGGACCACAAGTCGTCTCGGGCGACTATACGCCGTTCTCGGCGGTCGATATTTTCGTCAAGGATCTTGGAATCGTCACTGACGCGGCCCGTGCCTTGGGTAGTCCGGTGCCGCTGGCCGAAAGCTCGCTTCAACTGTACCAAGCCGCGTCCGATGCGGGCCTTGGTCGTGAAGCCGACGCAGCCATCGCCAAGATCCTTGCCACTCGCGCGGGCGCGACCCTGCCAACGCGCGAGGGCTGATCGTCATTTCCCGAAATACCAAAGCCCGTGCCGACAAGGCACGGGATCAGATCGCCCGTAACTCTGGCAACCAGCCCAGACTGTCGCCGGTCGGCCCGACGGGCTTGTACTCTGCCCCGACAGGTCTGACCCAGCCCAGATCCCGCAAGACCTTGCAGATGTGGCGGTGATCCAACTCGCCATGATCCGGCGTCCCGCGATCCGGAACCGAGGCGAATTGCACATGCCCGATCACCGGCATCATGCGCTGCAAACGTCGGGTCAGGTCACCATCCATGATCTGCAAATGGTAGCAGTCAAACATCAGTTTCAGGTTCGGATGGCCCGCCCGCCCGATCAAACGCATGGCCTGATCCGAATGCGACAGGAAATAACCCGGCGCATCGCGGTTATTCAGCGGCTCGATCAGGATGGTCAGTTCAGGTGCAGTTTTACAAGCGTAGTCCAGATTGGCCAGAAATACGACCTCGGCCGCGTCGCCTTGGGCGATACCCGCCATGACGTGAACCGCCTTGCAGCCGATGGCACGGGCATAGGCGATGGCGCGGTCGATCTCGGCGCGCGCCTCGGCCTCACGGCCGGGGATTGCGGAAAGGCCGTTCTCGCCGGGTTGGCCGCGATGGGTATTCAGCCCCAGCATTGCAAGCCCCGTCTCGGCCAAGGCGGCAGCGATTGCCTCGGGCGCATATTCATAGGGCCAATGGCATTCCACGGCGTCAAAACCGGCGGCGGCAGCGGCGCGGATCGCGTCAGGCAAGGCTAGATCGGTCCACAAAAAGCCAAGATTGGCTGAAAACTGCATCTTTTCCCCCGAAAGACAAAGCGGCGGGGTCACCCCCGCCGCCCGAATGCGTCAGGCGCGACGCACCTTTTGGGACTGCTCGCCCAGACCCTCGATGCCCAGACGGATCGTCTCGCCACCTTTCAGATAGACTTGGGGATTCTGCCCCATGCCCACACCCGGAGGTGTGCCCGTGGTGATCACGTCGCCCGGCATCAGCGTCATCAGTTTCGAGCAATAGGAAACCAGCTTCGCCACGCCAAAGATCATGGTCTTGGTCGAGCCGTCCTGATAGCGCTTGCCATCGACCTCGAGCCACATGGACAGGTTGCCTGCGTCCGGAACCTCGTCACGAGTGACCACATAGGGACCGATCGGACCGAAGGTGTCGAACCCCTTGCCCTTGTCCCATGTCGCGCCGCGCTCGAGTTGCCATTCACGCTCCGAGACATCGTTGACGACGCAGTAACCGGCGACGTGTTCCAGAGCCTCGGCCTCGGAGACGCTGCGCGCGGTCTTGCCGATGACGATGCCAAGTTCGACTTCCCAGTCGGTCTTGTTCGAGCCTTCGGGAATGACGACATCGTCATTCGGGCCGACGATGCAGCTGGTCCATTTGTTGAACACCACCGGCTCGGCGGGAACCGGCATACCGCTTTCAGCGGCGTGGTCGGCATAGTTCAGGCCAATGGCGATGAACTTGCGCACGTGACCGACGCAGGCGCCAAGGCGGGGCGAGCCCTGAACCACGGGCAGCGAAGCCACGTCCAGCGCCGCGAGTTTCGCCTGCCCCTCGGGGGTCAGCACGTCATCGGCGATATCGGCCACATGGCCCGACAGGTCGCGAATCTGGCCTTCTGCATCCAGCAGGCCCGGCTTTTCCTGGCCCTCGGGGCCATAGCGCAAAAGCTTCATCTCTCCTCCTTCTTCTTTGGTTTGGAATGTGACTGTTCTGAAGAAACCGCGATTGCGGAACCCCGTATTGCGGCAATTCTCTTTCTTCGCCCCGACAGCCAAAGCAGCGCACCACCGGCGATGATGACCACTGCGCCAAGCAGTGTCGAGGCCCCCGGTACCTGACCGAAGACCAGATATCCGGCGATCGAGGCAAAAAGCAGTTGCAGATAGACGACTGGCGCCAGAACCGAGGCATCCGCGATCCGGTGCGCCAGCGTGACAAGGCTATGCGACATGCCCCCGACCACGCCAATCAGGCACATCAATCCGACGATCAGCCAGCTATGTGGCTCTTGCCATTGCATCAGGGCGAAGGGGGCAAGGCAAAGCGCGGCCAGACCGCTGGACCAGACCTGCTGCGCGGCGGTCGATTCCGCCGCCAGCTTGCGGCTGAAGATGAAATAGAACGAGGTGCAGACGCAGGCCGTCAACGAGAACAGGATCGCAGGGTGGAAATCGGCCTGCCACGGCGCAACGACGATCAAAACCCCGACAAAGCCCAGCATGATCGCGACGAACTGCATCGGGCTGACGCGCTCTCCCAGCATGGGGACGGCCAGCAGGGTGGTCAGGACCGGACCAGCGAACATGATCGCGGTGACCGTGGTCAAAGGCAGATGGCTTAGCCCGACAAAGTTGAAGGCCGTGCTGCCCAGAAGTGAAAGCGAGCGCAGGATCTGCAGCTTCGGATTGATCGAGCGCAACGCCGAAAGGCCCTGTTTCGGCAACACCGCAGCCAATGTGATCACGAGATGCCCGAGGTAGCGCACGAAAGCCACCTGCATCAGCGCAAGCCCTGATCCCAGCAGGAACTTTGCCGTCGTGTCCTGAACGGCGAACAGCATCACCGCGCCGGTCATCAGCAAAAGGCCCGTCAGGTTGCCGCCATTCTTCATATGCTAGTCCTGCCCGCCTTCGGCTTCTTCGTGGAAGTGATGCTCGATATTTGCGATCATGGCATGAAGGTGGGCGGCGATCTCGGCCTTGATGGCCGAGACGTCACGGGCGGCCAATGCGGCATGGATGGCCTTGTGCTGGGCCAATACCCGATCACGGGTCAGACGACGACGCGCCGACAGATAGCGCGCCCGCCACAGCCGCGCCATGTAGGCACCATGGGTTTCGGCCAGCGACGCATTATGCGACGCCGCAACGATGGCCGAGTGGAACTGCATGTCCAGTTCGAACACATCCAGCGTATCGGCCTCGCCATAGATCACTTCGATCCGGTCCTTGAGCGCGCCGATCCGGTCAACCTCGGCGTCGGTCGCATTCTCGCAGGCAAGTTCTCCCGACAACATTTCCAGCGCATGCAGCACGCGGATTTGGTCGATGATCTCGGACAGCGACGGATCGGCGACGATGGGACTGCGCAAAGGCCGAAGCTGCACCAGCCCCTCTTTGGCCAGAATGCGGATCGCCTCGCGCATGGGAGTGCGCGAGACGCCCTGCCGCTCGGCATTGTCGCGTTCCTTGATCGTCGCGCCCGGCGGCAGGTTGCCGCGCAGGATCTCGCGGCGCAGCTCGTAGGCGATGGCCTCGGCCAAACTATCCTCGGTCATCGCCCTGCTCATCAGTTGACCGGCGTGACCAGCGGCTGGCCGGCCAGATGCGCACGGACATTCTGGCGTTGCAGATCGCCCATCGCCGCGCGGGTCTCGACCGTGGCCGAGCCGACATGCGGAAGGATCGTCGCGTTGGGCAAAGCCATGAACCGCGCGTCAACCGAGGGCTCGTTGCGGAACACGTCCAGACCCGCGCCGCGCAGGCGGCCTTGTTCAAGCGCGTCCAGCATCGCGGCCTCGTCGATGACCGAGCCGCGGGCGATGTTCACGATGATTCCGTCCTGCCCCAGCGCGTCGATCACCGCAGCCGAAACGAAGCCTTCGGTTTCCGGCCCGCCGACCACGGCGATGACCAGATCATCGACAGCCCGCGCCAGTTCGACCGGATCGGAGTGATAGGTCCAGCCCTCGGGGGCCTCCTTGCGGCTGCGCGACTGGTAATGGATCTCGCATTTGAAGGCGGCCAGACGGTCGGCGATCTCGCGCCCGATGCGGCCCATGCCCAGCACGCCGACCTTGCGGCCCGACATCTTGCGCGCCAAAGGATAAGCACCTTCGACCGGCCATTTCCCGTCCCGCATCCAAGCTTCCGAGGCGGTCAACTTGCGCGATTCCATGATCAGCAGGGCCACCGCCAGATCGGCCACATCGTCGTTCAGCACATTGGGCGTATTCGTGACCTTGATGCCGCGCGCCGAGGCATCGGCCACGTTGATCGCGTCATAACCGACGCCGAAATTGGCGATCAGTTTCAGGTCGGGCAGCAGGTCCATCACCGCGCCGTCCAACGGGTGGTGCCCCTTATAGGCCAGTGCCGAGACTCCGGCCCGATCCGCCACGGTCAGTTCGGCGATGCGGGACAGCTCGGACATGGGCGCTGCATCGAACTCACGCGACAACGCATCCACATCGGTTTCAGAATATTGGCCAACGGCCAGAACCTTGTTCATCAGGTCGTCCTCTTATCCGCGCCCGATATAGGGCATATTGGTCGCCATCACGGTCAGCCATTGCACATTCGCGCCCTCGGGCATCGAGGCCATATGCAGGACCGACTCGGCCACGGTTCCCGCATCGATCACCGGCTCGATCCTGGTCGAGCCATCAGCCTGCGGCACGCCCTTGGTCATCGCCACCGCCATGTCGGTCAGGGCATTGCCGATATCGACCTGACCGCAGGCGATGTTAAAGGGCCGCCCGTCCAGCGACAGCGTGCGGGTCAGTCCGGTCACCGCATGTTTCGACACGGTATAGGGAACCGAGCCCGGACGCGGCACATCCGCCGAAATCGAGCCATTGTTGATGATACGGCCCCCCATCGGGTCCTGATTGCGCATCTGGCGGAATGCCGCGCGAGCCGACAGGAACATTCCGGTGATGTTCACATCGGTTACACGCCGCCAGTCGGCGACCGAAATCTCGTCGATCAGGGTCGAGGGCAGCACCGCGCCCGCATTGTTGAACAGGACATCCAGTCGCCCCCAGGTCTGGGCAACCTTGGCGAAAGCGGCATCCACCGCAGCCTCGTCCGTGACGTCGCAAGGCAGGATCAGGGCGTTCGGGTTGTCCTCGGCAGTCTCGGCCAAGGCGTCCTCACGCCTGCCGATCAGACCGACCTTCCAGCCCTCGATCAGGAAACGGCGGGCTGTAACGCGACCCACGCCGCTGCCACCGCCGGTAATCAGGATATTCTTCACGAGTCTCTCCTCCCTCGCTAGCCGTCAGTGGTTGTCGCGCGGCATGGTCTGCCGCACGCGCTGATAGGCCGTCGCCAGCTCAAGACAGCCGCCTTGCGCGAGCTGGCCGACCTCCTTGCGGTAGATCTCTTCCCACGGGGTCTGGCATTCCAGAACCGGCGGGGTCCACGCATCCTTGCGGGCCTGCCATTCGGCGGGATCGACCAGAGCATCCATGTGGCCTGCGTTCAGGTCCAGCCGCACCCAATCACCGGTCTGCAGATAGGCCAGACCGCCGCCCACGACCGACTCGGGCGAGGCGTTCAGGATCGACGGGCTTTCCGAGGTGCCCGATTGCCGCCCGTCGCCCACCGTCGGCAGGTGGTTGATGCCCTGTTTCAGCAGCGCATCCGGCGGCTGCATGTTCACCACCTCGGCGCTGCCGGGGTAACCTACGCAACCGACATTGCGGATGAACAGGATGCAATGTTCGTCGATACCCAAGGCAGGATCGTTGATCCGGTCGTGGTAATCCTCGGGGCCTTCGAAGACCACCGCGCGCGCCTCGTGGACGCCCTCATTGCCCGGCTCGGACAGGAAGCGCTGCCGGAAATCCTTGGAGATCACGCTGGTCTTCATCAGCGCCGAATCGAACAGGTTGCCGGTCAGCACGATGAAGCCCGCATTCTCGCGCAGCGGATCGTCATAGGGACGGATCACAGCGCGGTCCTGACTTTCCCAGCCGGTCAGGTTCTGGCCCATGGTCTGACCCGAGACGGTCATCGCCTTCTCATGCAGGCGACCGGCCTTTTTCAACTCACCCATCACTGCCGGAACACCGCCCGCATGGAAGAAGCTTTCCCCCAGATATTCGCCCGCAGGCTGCATGTTGACCAGCAGCGGCACATCGAAGCCGACCTTCTGCCAATCGGTCACGTCCAGTTCGACGCCAGCATGGCGGGCAATGGCCTGCAGATGCGGCGGCGCGTTGGTCGAACCCCCGATGGCCGCGTTGACGATGATAGCGTTTTCAAAGGCTTCGCGGGTCATCACATCGCTGGGCTTGATATTTTCATAGACCATTTCGACGATGCGTTTTCCGGTCTGATAGGCCATGTTCATCCGCTCGCGGAAGGGCGCGGGAATGGCCGAGCAGCCGGTCAGCGACATGCCAAGCGCCTCGGCCATGGCGTTCATCGTGCTGGCCGTGCCCATGGTGTTGCAATGGCCCAGCGACGGGGCCGAGGCGCAGACGCGCGACATGAACTCGTCATAGTCGATCTTGCCTTCCGACAGCAGACGCCGGCTTTCCCAGACGACCGTACCGGACCCTGCGCGCTTGCCCTTCCACCAGCCATCCAGCATCGGCCCGCCATTCAGCGTGATCGCCGGAATATCGACCGTTGCCGCGCCCATCAGCATGGCAGGCGTGGTCTTGTCGCAGCCGGTGGTCAGCACGACGCCGTCCAATGGATAGCCATGCAGCACCTCGACCAGACCCAGATAGGCAAGGTTGCGATCCAGTGCCGCGGTCGGACGCTTGCCGGTTTCCTGAATTGGATGGACCGGAAACTCCATCGGGATACCGCCACCGTCACGGATGCCTGCTTTGATCCGGTCCATCAGGAAAACGTGGATCTTGTTGCAGGGGGCCAGATCGCTGCCGGTTTGTGCGATACCGATGATCGGGCGGGCCGATTGCAGTTCTTCGCGGGTGAACTGCTGGTTCAGGTAGCGCTCGATATACAGGGCGGTCATGCCGGGATTGTTCGGGTTGTCGAACCATTCCTGAGACCTGAAACGCTTGTTTGCTTTGGTATTTTCCATGGCTGGCACCGCCTTTCAGCAACTCGCTTGCAAGCTTGGTATACCAAAAATTTCCGAGGTAAAAGGGGCCAGCTTGCGCCGGAGCAGAAATGGTATACCATCCGCCGCGAATTTTTCAGGAGGCCATCATGGCTAAATACGAGGGCATCTGGCCTGTTGCGCCGGTTTCTTTCAACGACGACGGATCGGTCGATTTTGACGGCATGCGCCGCATTCTGGACTGCATGATCGACCAAGGCGTGGACGGGATCTGCATCCTCGCGAACTTCTCGGAGCAGTTCCTGATCTCGGATGCGGAGCGTGAGGCCCTGACCCGCGTCTCGCTGGAACATGTCGCTGGCCGCGTTCCGGTCATCGTCACCATCAGCCATTACGCCACCCCGATCGTGGTCGAGCGCGCGCAGCTCGCCAAGGATCTTGGCGCCGCCATGGTCATGATGATGCCTCCCTATCACGGTGCCCTGCTGAAAGGCACCGCCGAGCAGACGTTCGAGCAATTCGCCCGCGTCGGCGATGTCGGCATCCCGATCATGATCCAGGACGCGCCGCTGTCGGGCGTCGATCTGCCGGTGCCGCTGCTGGTCCGCATGGCCCGCGAGATCGAGATGGTGAAGCTGTTCAAGATCGAATGCCCCCGTGCCGCGAACAAGCTGCGCGCGCTGATCGCCGAAGGCGGAGACGCGATCGAAGGTCCCTTCGACGGCGAGGAAGCTATCACCCTGCTGGCCGATCTGGATGCAGGCGCGACCGGCACCATGACCTCGGCGATGATCCCCGACCAGATCAAGCCGGTGCTGACCCATTGGAAAGCCGGCGACCGCGCCGCCGCCACCGCGGCTTACGCCCGCATCCTTCCGGCAGTGAATCACGAGAACCGTCAATGCGGCTTCCTGTCGGCCAAGGCCGTCATGGTCGAGGGCGGCGTCATCAAATCCGAGTTCAGCCGCCATCCGATTCCGGCGCTGCATCCGGCCACCCGCGCCATGCTTATGGACCTCGTGCGCCCGCTGGATCCGGTCGCTTTGCGCTGGGGCAAGTAATCCCTACGGTCCGGCTGCCAATCGCGGCCGGACCTTACGAGACACTGGCGCGACCCTTCACACCAATGTATACATAAGCCGACCGATACTGGGGAGGAGAGGTCGGACATGAAGCTGTTGATCATCGGCGCGGCAGGCATGGTTGGCCGCCGTCTGGCAGAAACCATCCTGAAAACCGGCACGCTTGGTGCGAATCCTGCGGATGCACTGGTGGCATTCGACGTGGTTCCGGCGGGTCTTGTCTCGACCGATCAGGTCGAAGTCACCAATCTTTCGGGAGACATCTCGGACCGCAGCGTGGTCGATTCGCTGATCGCCGACCGGCCTGATGTGATCTTTCACCTTGCCGCCATCGTCTCGGGCGAGGCCGAGGCCGATTTCGACAAGGGCTATGCCATCAACATGGACGGCACCCGCCATCTGTTCGAGGCGATCCGCGCCCAAGGCCCCGACTACCACCCACGCGTGGTCTATACCTCGTCCATTGCCGTCTTCGGCGCGCCTTTCGACGAAAAGATCACCGACACCTTCCTGACCGCGCCGATGACCAGCTACGGCGCGCAGAAGATGATCGGCGAGCTGCTGCTGAACGACTATACCCGCAAGGGCTTCTTCGACGGCGTGGGTATCCGATTGCCGACCATCGTCGTGCGTCCCGGTAAGCCGAACAAAGCCGCCTCGGGCTTCTTCTCGGGGATCATCCGCGAGCCGCTGGCGGGGCTGGATGCGGAACTTCCAGTCGAGGATGACGTGCGCCACTGGTTCGCCAGCCCCGATGCCGCAGTCGGTTTCCTGCTGCATGCGTCGACGATGGACACCGCGCAACTTGGCGTGCGCCGCTGCCTGACCATGCCCGGTCTGTGCCTGTCCATCGCCGAAGTTCTGGGGGCATTGCGCGAGGTCGCGGGCGAGGATGCCGTGGCCCGTGTCAAACGCGTTCCCAACCAGACCATCCGTACCATCGTTGCGGGCTGGCCGCAGGATTTCGCCCCCGAGCGCGCCCTGCAAGCGGGCTTTACCGCAGACAAGGATTTCCAGTCGATCATCCGCGCCCATATCCGGGACACCGCCGATGCCTCAGGCTGAACCGCCACGGATGCGCGGCAAGGTCCGCTCGGCCCGTTCGATTCCCAGCCTGCATGGCCTGACCGAGATGGCCGCGCGCGAGCGCGCCTATCATGACCTGCGCTACCGCATCCTGACCGGTCGCCTCGCCCCTGGCACGACCCTTCTGGAAACCGAGCTCGCGGGTCTTCTGTCCCTGTCGCGCACGCCCGTCCGCGAAGCCGTCATCAAGCTTGAAGAGGAAGGACTGGTCGAGGTCCGCCCCCGCCACGGCGTGACCATCAAAGCGCTGTCGCTGCAAGACTTCGCCAATATCCTCGACACCTACTCGGCCCTTGAGGTCCGGGCCTATGAACTGGTCGCCGCGCGCGGGCTGACCCCCGAACAGACCCGCCTGCTGGAACGCATGGTCGAGGATATGGAAACCGCCACTGCCACGGGCGACATCGCCCGCTGGTCCGATCTCGACGACGAGTTTCATGCCGAGATCGTCTCGCTTTGCGGCAATCAGCGCCTGCAAACCGCGCTGAACGCCTTCTGGGGCCAGCAGTACCGCGCAAGGATGATGATCCTGCCGCTGCGCCCTTTGCCCGACGAATCCAATGCCGAGCATCGCGCCGTCCTGGATGCGCTGAAACTTGGCGACCGCGACCTGACCCGCGAGCGGCAGAATGCCCATCGCGACCGGGCCGACAAACAGCAGCTCGAGCTACTGCGCCGCTCATTGGGGAGCAGCGGACTGGCCTGAGCATCCCTGAGGAGGAGGGAGACCACCAATGAACAAGATCGACCTGAACGGCCGCCTCGCGGTCATCACCGGAGGCGCGCAGGGCATCGGCTATGCCGTAGCGCAACGTTTCGTTGAAAGCGGCGCGCGCGTCATCATCTGGGACCGCGACGGTGCCGCCGCCGAGAAAGCCGCGGCAACGCTGGGCGAAGCCGCCACCAGCCAACAGGTCGAACTGGCTGTCGATGCCGAAATCGAGGCCGCGGCCAAAGCCGCCGGTCCGGTCGATATTCTTGTCAACAACGCGGGCATCACCGGCGGCAATGGCAAGACTTGGGAACTTGAGCCCTCGGTCTGGCGGCAGGTGATCGAGGTCAACCTGAACGCCCCCTATGTCGCCTGTCGCGCCCTTGTCCCCGGCATGATCGAGCGCGGCTATGGCCGGATCGTCAACGTAGCATCGATCGCTGCCAAGGAAGGCAACCCGAACGCCGCGCATTACTCGGCCTCGAAAGCAGGGCTGATCGCGCTGACGAAATCTCTGGGCAAGGAACTGGCGGGAACCGGCGTCATCGTGAATGCCATCACTCCCGCTGCCGCACGCACCCCGATTTTTGACCAGATGACCCAGCAGCATATCGACTACATGTTGTCAAAAATCCCGATGAACCGCTTCCTTGAGCCGTCCGAGGCCGCCGCGCTGGTCGCATGGCTCGCCTCCGGGGATTGCGCCTTCTCGACCGGAGCGGTCTTTGACATCTCGGGCGGTCGCGCCACCTATTGAGCGTGGAAAGGGGCCGTTCACGGCCCCTATTCCTTCACCGCGCCGGTCATCGAGCTGACATAGTAATCGACGAAGAACGAATACAGGATCACCACCGGCAGCGATCCAAGCAGCGCCCCACTCATCAGCGCACCCCATTCGTAAATGTCGCCCCGCACCAGTTCCGTCAGCACCCCCACGGGGATGGTCTTGTTCTCGGAACTCGAGATAAAGGTCAGCGCATAGATGAACTCATTCCATGACAGCGTGAAGGCAAAGATCCCCGCCGAGATCAGCCCCGGCACCGCCAAGGGCAGCACCACCTTGGTCAGGATTTGCCAGCGCGTCGCGCCATCGACCAGCGCCGATTCCTCAAGCTCGTAGGGGATCGAGCGGAAATATCCCATCAGAAGCCATGTGCAGAAAGGGATCAGGAAGGTCGGATAGGTCAGGATCAGGGCAAGCTTGCTGTCAAAAATCCCGATCTGGAACACGATCACCGAAAGCGGGATGAATAGGATCGAGGGCGGTACCAGATAGGCCAAGAAGATCAGAAGCCCCGTCACCCGCGCACCGCGAAATCGCAGCCGCTCGATGGCGTAGGCCGCAAAGACCGAGGCCAGCAACGACAGGAAGGTCGAGCAGACCGCTACGACCAGCGTGTTCCACAGCCAGCCGGGATAGCTGGTCTCGAATAGCAGGTATTTGATGTGCTCCAGCGTCGGACCGACAACCCAGAACGGGCTGTGGTTCTGGTAATCGGTCAGCTGTGCGTTCGGCTTCACCGCCGTGATCGCCATCCAGTAGAACGGGAAGAGCAGCACGAAAACAAAGCAGGCCAGTGGCAGCCAGACCAGCATGATCCGGCGGGTACGGCTCTCGAATTGCTCCAGCCCCTCGTGATCGTCGGTGATCGTGGTTTGGTCGGTCATCAATCCGCTCCTTGCTGCCATTTGCGGCGCTGAAGGCCGAAGAAGCTGAACAGGATCGCCGCCAGCAGGAACGGGATCATCGCGACAGCAATGGCCGCACCCTCGCCCAATTGACCGCCCGGAATGGCGCGTTGGAACGACAGCGTTGCCATCAGGTGGGTGGCGTTCACCGGCCCGCCGCGCGTCAGCACATAGATCAGCTGGAAATCGGTGAAGGTGAACAGGACCGAGAAGGTCATCACCACCGCGATGATCGGCGTCAGCAGCGGCAACGTCACCTTGGTGAAACGCTGCCACGGGGTCGCACCGTCAATGGCCGCGGCCTCGTTCAGGGATTGCGGGATGGTCTGCAAGCCCGCCAGCAGCGAGATCGCGACAAAGGGGATACCCCTCCAGACGTTGGCCGCCATGACGGACAGCCGCGCATTCCACGGATCGCCAAGGAAGTTGATCGGCTGGCTGATGATGCCCCATTTCAGCAGCACCCATGAGATGATCGAGAACTGGCTGTCGAAGATCCACCAGAATGCCAGCGCCGACAGCACCGTCGGCACCACCCATGGCAGCAGGATGATCGCGCGGAAGAAATTCTTGCAAGGCAGGTGCCGGTTCAAGAGCAGCGCCAGCCACAGGCCCAGACCGAATTTCAGGACCGAGGCGACGACAGTATAGAAAAGCGTGTTGAAGACCGACAGCCAGAACACCGGATCGTCCATCAACCAGGCATAGTTCTCCAGCCCGATCCATTGGCCCGAGCGCCCGATCCGGGCATCGGTAAAACCAAGCCAGACCCCCAGACCCAAGGGATATGTCAGAAAACACAGCAGAAAAACCGCCGCCGGCAGCATGAACAGCAGGCCCAGACCATTGCGGCTTTCGACAAAGCGCCGCCAGAACGACGCGCGCGGCTCAGACACGGGTGGCATGTCCAGCTCCTTCGTTCGGGGAATTGGGGCGCCCTATGGCGCCCTCTGGATCAGCGGTAATAGCGCGCGATACGGCGCTCGGCGTTGGCGATGGCCTCTTCGGGGCTGCGCTGTCCGGTGACAGCCTCGGCGAACATGTCCACAAGCACGTAATCGGCCATGACCCCCGCCGATGCCGGTCCCAGAGGTCCGGCATACCCGTTCGGACGCAGCGATTCCGAGGCCTTGGCATAGGGCGCGTGGATCGGGTTCGAGGTCCATACCGGATTGTTTGCAAAGCCTTTTAGCGCCTGACAGCAATAGGCGCTGGCTCCGGTCAGCCAAGCGTTCATCTGCTCGGGCTGATACATGAACTCCAGATAGGCTTTCGCGGCATTCGGGAACTTGCAGTGATTGAAAATCGAGATGGTTGAGGTCTGGTGCAATTCCACCGACTTGCCCACAGGCCCGATCGGCAGGTTCGAGGTCCGGATGTCCTCGCCAAGCGCCTTGGTCGCCTCGTCCTTCATCGCCGCATAATACAGCGACACGCCGTTCGCCGTCAGCGAGATATCACCGGCAAGGAAGGCGCGGTTGTTGTTGATATCGAGCCAGCTTTCCGTTCCCGGCACAAAGACCGAGTACAGTTTCTTGGCATAGTCGATTGCCGCCAAAGTCTCGGGGCTGTTGATCGCGACCTCGCCCGCCTCGTTGACCGTCTGACCGCCATGCGACCACAGCAGCCAATGCGCGAAGTTGTTGCCGTCGCCCACGGCCTTGCCGAACGGGAAACCCGCAGGAGTTCCCTTTTCCTTCAGCGCCGTACACAGCTTGAGGAAACCTTCGGTATCGGTCGGGAAGCTGTCGAAGCCCGCAGCCTTTACATGGCTTTCGCGATAGCAGATGGCGTTGCCGATGGCGCAAAGCGGCGTCGAGATGAACTTGCCGTCCTTTTCGCCATAACCGCGCAAGCCATCGTACCAGCCACCGTTCTTCTCGCCCAGCATGGTGCAAAGATCGGTCACATCGACCAGCTTGTCGGGATACTGGAAGGGGTCATCGAACCAGCTCATCACCATGTCGGGGCCAGAGCCCACATTGGCGGCAACGGCGGCTTTCGGGCGGACATCCTCCCAGCTTTCCTGATCGATGCGGACCTCGACACCGGTCGCCTTGGTAAAGGCGGCGGTGTTGGCGTTCCACGCTTCTTCCTCGCCCTTGACGAAGGGCACCCAGCGCAGCAGGCGCAGGCTGGCGCCCTCTTCGGGGGTGAAGGTCATGCCCGCGGCCTGCGCCATGGCAGGACGGATGAACGGGCTGGTCAGGACGGCACCCGCCGCTAGCGCGGCGCCGCCCTGTAGAATCTTTCTGCGGTCGATGGACATTGCTTCACTCCTCCCAAAGTGCAATGCGGCCGCTTCGCGGCCTTGTTCATCCCGCGCCCCTCCTCGGACGCGAGACCGGCAGTCAGTTCGTCAGGCGCACCCCGCTGTCAGCGTCAAACAGATGCACGGCGGCGGGATCTATCGAGACATTCACGATCTCGCCCGGTCGGGCGGTCACGCGGTCGCGGAACACACAGGTGACCGGCTGGCCACCGATGCGGCCCACGACATAGGTTTCGGCGCCGGTCGGCTCGGTCACCTCGATGGTCAGGGGGATGTCGCCGCCCAAGGTAATCGCCTCGGGGCGAGCACCGTAAACCAGTTTGCGCCCCTCAGGCGCGCGCGGGACCGGCAGGCGTTGGCCATCGGTCGCGACAAAAGCCCCGTCCTTGGCGCTGCCCTGAATCATGTTCATCGCCGGACTGCCGATGAAACCCGCCACGAACAGGTTCGCGGGGCGGTCATAAAGCTCAAGCGGAGCGCCGATCTGCTCGACCCGCCCGTCATGCATGACCACGATCTTGTCGGCCATGGTCATGGCCTCGATCTGGTCATGGGTGACATAGACGGTCGTGGTTTTCAGGCGGTTATGCAGGTTCTTGATCTCGCTGCGCATACTGACGCGCAACTTTGCGTCAAGGTTCGACAGCGGTTCGTCGAACAGGAAAACTTGCGGATCGCGCACGATGGCACGGCCCATGGCGACGCGTTGGCGCTGACCGCCCGATAGCTGGCGCGGGTAGCGGTCCAGCAGGTGGGCCAGACCCAGAATCTCGGCGGCGGGCTTGACCCGTTCCGAGATGTCTGCGCGGGATTCCCCCTTGAGCTTCAGCGAAAAGCCCATGTTCTCGGCCACCGTCAGATGCGGGTACAGCGCGTAGTTCTGGAACACCATCGCGATGTCGCGATCCTTGGGCGGCAGGTCGTTCACGACCTTCTCGCCGATCAGGATGTCGCCCGAGGTGATATGCTCAAGCCCCGCCAGCATCCGCAGCAAAGTGGATTTCCCGCATCCGGAGGGGCCGACCAGAACGACGAATTCCCCTTCCTCGATATCGACCGAGACGCCATGCATCACCTCGACCGCGCCATAGGATTTCCGTATCTCGCGGATAGTCACCGAGGCCATGCGATCCCTCCTCCCAAAGGTATCCATTGGAAGGCAGGCTGGCAGGAAGGGTTAGATCAAGCAAGCATTTTGTTGGCGATAGACAAAAAGGACAAGTCCATCCGGCGCTACCGCCAATGTATACGCTGCTATCCCAACAACGCTTCTGGCGGGATCAACGCACCCGGATGCTGGATCACACGGCTGGCTGTTGCATGGCCACAGATGACAGCCTGCGCCATCTCCTCGCCGGCCAGACGCGCCGACAGATAGCCGCCGTTGAAGCTGTCGCCCGCACCCGTGGTATCGACCGGCTGGATACGCTCGCCGCAGGGCAGGTCCAGCCATTCGCCATCCGCCGTATGGCCCAGCATATCCGCGCCGCCATTCTTCACAAGGATTTCGGTCACACCGGCCTTCAGGTAGCGTTCGGCGGTCTGGCGCGGGGTTTCGTCCCCGAAATACTGCGCTTCCTCGTCGAAGCTGGGCAGAGCGATATCCGCGACTGCCGCGCCCTTCATGATCCAGTCGCGCATCTCGTCGGTGCTGGACCACAAACGCAGCCGCATATTGCTGTCGAACGCGACCTTGCCCGAGGCTGCCGCCAGTGCCTCAAGCAGCGCCTGCCGCCGGTCGGGCGTCAGGATCGCCAGGGTGATCCCCGAGAAATAGATCAGGTCCGCGTCATGGAAGCAGTGCGCCAGATGGTCGATGTCATCGGCCAGACAGCGCGCAGCCGAACTGTCGCGCCAATAGGTGAAGCTGCGCTCACCGTCTTTCAGGTCGATCATGTAAAGACCGGGCGCACGGGTCGGATGACGGGTGATGCAGCCCGTGCCGACGCCGGAACCAGCAATGAAATTCACCATCGCATCGGAGATCGCGTCCTGCCCGACGCAGGTCAGATAATCCACCTGCGCGTCTTGCGGCATCAGGGCCCGCAAATACCAAGCGGTGTTGAACGTGTCGCCCGCGAATGCCTGCCGCCAGAGCCCCTGCCCCGCGCCCGACATTTCGACCATGCATTCTCCGACCGATACCACCCGCATTGCGACCCCCTGTTCTTGCGAGGCGCAACTTAGCGTTTGCGTCCGAAATGAAAAGGGCCGCCAATGACGCGGCGGCCCCGATCGGTCAGGATTGGCTTACGCCTCGACGTCCCAGCCGCTGATCTGCTTGCTGTCCATGAATTCCTCGATGCCCCAGACACCGCCCTCGCGTGCCCGCCCCGAGGCCTTGACCCCGCCGAAGGCCGAGCCGCGACCGCGGCTTTGCCCGTTCATCTCGATCATGCCGGCGCGAAGCTGGCGCGACAGGCGGTTGCGCCGCGCGCCGTCCTGCGTCTGGACGTAGTTCGTCAGCCCGTAAATCGTGTCATTGGCCATCTCGACGGCTTCCTCCTCGGTGTCGAAGGGGATGATCGACAGGACGGGGCCAAAGATCTCCTGACGGGCGATGGTCATGTCATTCGTGACATCGGCAAAGACCGTAGGGCGGACGAAATAGCCACGATTGACGCCCTCGGGCAGGCCGGGGCCACCGGCGACCAGTCGCGCGCCCTCGTCGATGCCGGCCTGGATCAGATCCTGAATCTTGTCCCATTGCAGCTTCGACACCACCGGTCCGATATGGCGACCCGATTGGTGCGCCGTGGCGACGGCGGTTTCCTCGGCGACCTTCTGGGCATGCGCGACGGCGGTTTCGTAGAACGACCGCTCGACCAGCATCCGGGTCGGCGCGTTGCAGGACTGGCCCGAGTTGTAGAAGACATGGCGCACGCCGCGCGTCACGGCCTTTTCGTCGGCATCGGCAAAGACCAGGTTCGCGCCCTTGCCGCCCAGTTCCAGCGCGACCTTTTTCACGGTATCCGCCGCCGCCTTGGTGATCGCGATGCCCGCACGGGTCGAGCCGGTGAAGCTGATCATCTCGACATCGGGATGGGTCGAAAGCTGCGTTCCGACACCCGGACCGTCGCCGTTTACCATGTTGAAGACACCCGCAGGCAGACCCGCCGCATCGACGATCTCGGCGAAGACGACCGAGGATAGCGGCGCGATCTCGCTGGGCTTCAGGACCACGGTATTGCCAGCAAGGATGGCCGGAATCACCTTCAGCGTGACCTGATTCATCGGCCAGTTCCACGGCGTGATCAAACCGACGACGCCGATCGGCTCCCATGCAACCATGCTGCCGGGGGCATGGGCACCCAGCGGGCGGATGAACTCGAAATTGCGGAACGCCTCGATGAAGGTCTCGATATGGGACACGCCCGAGCCTGCCTGATCCGCGACCGCCATGTCATGCGGTGCGCCCATCTCGTCTTCGATGGCCTTGCCCATATCGGCCTGACGGTCCTTGTAGACGGCCAGAATTTTCTCGACATGGGCCAGACGCTCGGCGGGCGCGGTCGCGGACCATGCGGGGAACGCCGCTTTTGCAGCCGCTACGGCAGCGTCGGTATCGGCCTGCGCTCCAAGCGAGATCACCGCGACCGGCTCTTCGGTGGACGGGTCGATGACCTCGAGGTCATGCGCCACACTGGGCTGTACCCATGCACCGTTGATGTAGAACTTCCGCTTGTCTGCCAGATCGGACATGATCGGCCCCCTTTGCTGTTGTTGGCGGTAAGGTGGCACTGCCCCGATTGGGTTGCAAGTCACGGGGACTCGCCAACCACGCGGATCATCGGCATGTTATTGCCGCGACACCGGACAGGAATCCCATGCTGCGCTCGATCCACCATGCTGCCATCATCTGCTCGGATTACCGGCGCTCGCGGGACTTCTACACGCAAGTCCTTGGCCTGAGGATCGTGGCCGAGAACCACCGCGCCGCGCGGGATTCATGGAAGCTGGACCTTGCCTTGCCCGATGGCGGCCAGATCGAGCTGTTCTCGTTCCCCGATCCCCCCGCCCGTCCCAGCCACCCCGAGGCGCGCGGCCTGCGCCACCTCGCCTTCGCGGTCACCGATCTGGACTCCGCCTGCGACCGGCTGCAGCAACACGGCGTCCGGATCGAACCGATCCGCACCGATGAATTTACCGGATGCCGGTTTACCTTTTTCGCCGATCCCGACGGGTTGCCGCTGGAATTGTACGAAACCCGGGAAATTTAATACGACCGAATTAGTCAAGTTGGCAATCAACATGACCTAGTCTAACGTATTGCCGCGACCCAACAATTTAGGATGTTCACATGTCCCTTCGCATCAACTCGACCGCCCCGGATTTCACCGCCAACTCGACCGAGGGCCAGATCAGTTTCCACGACTGGATCGGCGACAGCTACGCGATCCTGTTCTCACACCCGCGCGATTTCACGCCGGTCTGCACCACCGAGTTCAGCGCCGTCGCCCAACTCGCACCCGAGTTCGAAAAGCGTAACACGAAGGTTCTGGGCGTCTCGGTGGATTCGGCCGACGACCACGGCAAATGGAAGGCCGACATCGAGAAGGTCGCTGGCGTTCCGGCCAATTTCGCCATCATTGACGACACGGGGCTAACCGTCGCCAAAGCCTTCGACATGCTGCCCGAGGAGTTCTACCTTCCGACCGAGGGCCGCACTCCGGCCCATTCGGCGACCGTCCGCACCGTGTTCATCATCGGTCCCGACAAGAAGATCCGCCTGACCATGACCTATCCGATGTCGGTCGGCCGCAACTTCGCCGAGATCCTGCGCGCTCTTGATGCCGTCCGCAAAACCGACGGCGTGCCGCTGGCCACTCCGGCGAACTGGGTTCCCGGTCAGGACGTCATCGTCGCGCTGGCACTGGACGACGCCGCCGCCGAAGCGAAATACGGCGCGCTGGACAAGAAGCTGCCCTATCTGCGTTTCGCCAAAGATCCGGCCTGATCGCAGCAGCTACCCTAAAAATACCGGTCGCGTCCTTTGGCGCGACCGTTATCCCTGCGCAGCTTTCTCCAGCGCATGTTCGACATTCCGCCCCAAAGTCACCGTTACGCCGCTGGACCTCGCGTGGGCGACCTCTTGGCGGAAAAGCGTAATCTCTCGTTCCGGATCATGATGCCCCCTGTCACGGATGCGCTGCCGCGCCACCGCATCCGAGCAGACCGCATCGTCATATCCGCCGACATAGCTGGTCGAGAAGAAGGTAAAGCCCATGATGGCAACCTCGCATACCGGAGCGCGAAGGAAAAAGCAGGAACAGACCAGACCGGTCGTCGGACATGCGCCCTCCAACTCGCCGGTCAGCTTCAGATAGACCTCGCAGGGGACATGCTTGACCTCAAGGCAGGTCGCATATTCCCTGGCCGCCATCAGCGTCCTGAGAAAGGCCGTTTTCGTCGGCGTGCGGTGGACAAGCACGCCCACGCCTGCATCGAGCAGCCCCTGCGGCGTCACCGGGCGGGTCTCGTCGGTCAAGGAATGGAACAGCACGTCGCAACGCAGGGCGTCAGCGCCCAAAGCCGGAATCGGCGTGTCCAGCCCGTTGTTCATTTTGACGATCACATCGAAGCGGGCGATGTCGATGCCGGACAGATCATCGTCAAGCGTTCGCGCCGGACCCAGAACAAGCACTCGTTTGTCGCGAAACCGTTCCGCATCGAAGGCATACGCTGCGCCGAATTTCCGCCTCAGGATCTTAGCGGCCAATGACCGCACGAAACCGGGGGCACGCTGCACACTGGCCAGGACGCGATGATTCAACATGGCCTTCCGAATAATCCCTAACTGGCAACGCCACGCGCTTGTGGGTCGATCTGCTGCTATCATAATTCGCGCCGACGGTCATATATGCTGCATCGCTTTCGCAAAAGTGCCGCACAGCGTATAGGATCAAGGTTTGAACAAGCCTGACAGGAATGCCGTGACCAGCCCGACGATCATCACACTTTCTTCTATTCCGTCGCGCTTTCACCTGTTGGAGCCGACCCTGCGCAGCTTGCTGGACCAGAAGCTGCAGGCTCAGGAAATCCGCATTAATATCCCGCTGCTCTATCGCCGCTTTCCGGATTGGGACGGCACGTTGCCGCAAGTCCCCAAGGGAGTCACGATCCGCCGTTGCGACGACGATCTGGGTCCGGCCACAAAGATCCTGCCCACGTGTCGCGACTACGCCGGACAGGATGTCGACCTGCTGTTTTGCGATGACGACAAGCTTTACGATCGCGATTGGCATCTTCGCCTCAAGCGCGCCCGCGCCACACGACCCGATGCCTGCATCGTCGAGGCCGGCGACAGCCTGCCCGACATCGCCGATTCCGTCCGCCCCGCCGACCGCTTGCCACGCGCAGCCCGCTGGACCAAGAAACCGCTTTCCTACCGCATCAAGCGCGTGCTTACGCTTTTCACCCATAAATCGCCGATCTACGCGACCAGCGGCTATGTGGACGTCCTTGGCGGACATGGCGGCGTGATGGTCCGCCCCGATTGGTTCGGGCCGGAAGTCTGGCAAATTCCGCCTGTTTTGTGGACGGTCGACGATCCGTGGCTATCGGGCCATCTCGAACGTCGCAACATCCCGATCTGGCTGCTGGCCGAGGTGTCCCGCATGAAGGTCTCGGAGGCCGGCGGTGTTGATGCCCTGCACGATCTGGTCGAGCAGGACCACGGTCGGGTCAAGGCCGATATCGCGGCGATAGATTATATGCGGCAGACCTACGGCATCTGGAAACCCGGAGGTCAACCCGTTCCCCCTGCCACATGGATGAGCGAAACCATGCGGCAGATCTCGAAACGCGCGACAGCATCGACCACATCATCTGCACCATGAAAAAGGCCCCGGCAATCGCCGGGGCCTTTCCTTTAACTGATCGCGCCAATTACTCGGCGTTTTCTTCTTTCTTCTCGGGAGCAATCTCTTCGCCGGTCTCCTGATCGACCATCTTCATGCCAAGGCGAACCTTACCACGATCGTCGAAGCCCAGCAGCTTGACCTTGACCTCTTGGCCCTCTTTCAGGACCTCGTTCGGGTGGGTCAGGCGCTTGTTGGCGATCTGGGACACGTGGACCAGACCGTCGCGCTTGCCGAAGAAGTTCACGAAGGCGCCGAAATCGACCAGCTTCACGACCTTACCGATATAGACCTTGCCCTCTTCCGGCTCGGCGACGATCGAATAGATCATGTCGTAGGCCTTCTTGATCGACTCGGCATTGGCCGATGCGATCTTGATGACGCCGTCGTCGTTGATGTCGACTTTGGCACCCGAGGTTTCCACGATCTCGCGGATGACCTTGCCGCCCGAGCCGATCACTTCACGGATCTTGTCGGTCGGGATGGTCATGGTCTCGATGCGCGGAGCATGAGCCGAGAACTCGCGGCGGCCTTCGGTCAGGGCATGAGCCATCTCGCCCAGAATGTGCATCCGGCCGTCTTTGGCTTGCGCCAGAGCCTGCTCCATGATCGCCGGCGTGATGCCCGCAACCTTGATGTCCATCTGCAGCGAAGTGATGCCGTTTTCGGTGCCCGCGACCTTGAAGTCCATGTCGCCGAGGTGATCCTCGTCGCCAAGGATGTCGGTCAGAACGGCGTATTTGCCGTCATCTTCCAGAATCAGGCCCATGGCGACGCCAGCGACCGGAGCTTTCAGCGGAACGCCCGCATCCATCATCGACAGCGAGCCGCCGCAGACCGAAGCCATCGAGGACGAGCCGTTCGACTCGGTGATCTCGGAGACAACGCGGATGGTGTAGGGGAAGTCGGTCGCAGCCGGCAGAACCGCCTGCAGCGCGCGCCATGCCAGTTTGCCGTGGCCGATTTCACGACGACCGGGCGAACCAACGCGGCCTACTTCACCGACCGAATAGGGCGGGAAGTTGTAATGCAGCAGGAAGTTCGAGCGGAAGTTGCCGTGCAGCGCGTCGATGATCTGCTCATCGTCGCCGGTGCCCAGCGTGGTCACGACCAGCGCCTGCGTTTCACCGCGGGTGAACAGCGACGAGCCGTGGGTGCGCGGCAGGATGCCGACTTCGCTGTCGATGGCGCGAACGGTACGGGTGTCGCGACCGTCGATGCGAGCGCCACCATTGATGATGTCACCGCGCAGAATGCCCGATTCCAGCTTTTTCAGCGCCGAACCAAGGTTCGCGTCAGCCAGTTCTTCCTCGGTCAGACCAGCCTTCACGGTCGCTTTCGCGGCGGCAACGGCGTCCTGACGGTCGGCCTTGTCCTTGATCGCGTAAGCGGCACGCATCTCGGTTTCGCCCAGCGATTTCACGCGGGCATACAGCTCGGAATAGTCCGGCGACTGGAAGTCGAAGGGCTCTTTCGCGGCGGCTTCGGCCAGATCGATGATCAGGTCGATGACGGGCTGCATGGCTTCGTGGCCGAATTTCACGGCGCCCAGCATTTCTTCCTCGGTCAGCTCGTAAGCTTCCGATTCCACCATCATCACGGCGTCTTTAGTACCGGCGACGACCAGATCCAGACGCTGCTCGGGGTTGTTGCGCAGGTTATCCATGTCCTGAACCTCGGGGTTCAGCACATATTCACCGTTCGAGAAGCCGACGCGGGCCGCACCGATCGGACCCATGAAGGGCACGCCGGAAATGGTCAGCGCCGCCGAGGCCGCGATCATCGCAACGATATCGGGATCGTTGACCAGATCGTGCGACAGCACGGTGCACATCACCAGAACTTCGTTCTTGAAGCCTGCGGCGAACAGCGGGCGGCAAGGACGGTCGATCAGACGCGCGGTCAGCGTCTCTTTTTCGGTCGGGCGCGCTTCGCGCTTGAAGAAACCGCCCGGCACTTTACCGGCGGCATAGTATTTCTCTTGGTAGTGAACCGTGAGCGGGAAGAAGTCCTGCCCCGGTTTCGGTTCTTTCGCGAAAGTGACGTTGGCCATGACGCTGGTTTCGCCAAGCGTGGCGATAACCGTACCGTCAGCCTGACGGGCAATCTTGCCCGTTTCCAGCGTGAGCGTTTCTTCGCCCCACTGGATGGATTTTTTCACTTCATCAAACATCTGATTTCCTCTGAGAACGCCCGGCCCTCCGGTCGCGTCCCGTGTCATATGCGGCCCCATTGCCGCTTGCCCCTATCCTTTGCATGTGCCCCGAGGCATGGGCGGCACGTCACAGATGCAGGCGGGCATACAGCAAAACAAGGGATTTGGAAAGTGGCTAGGGCTGGTGTGGCCCAACGCCCGACCGTGATCCTTTAGTAACAACACCCTGATCGGAGCGCGCATCATGGCCCCCCTATCGCCTGTCGGCGCGGTCGGGAATCACCCATGAAAAAGGCCCGCCCCCGACAGGGACGGGCCGATGCCGCAAAGCCGAAGGCTCAGGCGCGTTCCAAATGGCGGAACTCACCCTGATCAGCGGTCGCAAAGCTGACCAGCACGATCGCAAGGAACGAGGCGATGAAGCCCGGAACGATCTCGTAGATACCCTCGCCACCCAGTAGCGACTGGTTCAGACCCAGCCAGATCCACAGGATCACGGTGACCGCACCAACGATCAGACCCGCGACGGCGCCCGCACCGGTCATGCGCTTCCACGTCAGCGACAGGATGATCAGCGGCCCGAAGGCCGCGCCGAAACCGGCCCATGCGTTGGAAACCAGCCCCAGCACCTGCGAATCCGGATCTCCGGCGATCAGCAGCGCGACGATACCGACGGCCAGAACTGCCAGACGACCGACATTGACCAGCTCGCGCTCGGACGCGCCGCGCTTCAGGACGGTGCGGTAGATGTCTTCCGTCAACGAGGAGGACGCGACCAGAAGCTGGCTCGATACCGTCGACATGATCGCGGCCAGCAGCGCGGCATACAGGAAGCCGGTGACCAGCGGATGGAACAGCAGATCCGACAGCATGATGAAGATCGTTTCCGGATCGGCGACTTCCAGACCCGTGCGCAAAGCATAGGCGCGACCAAAGATCCCGACGGCAATCGCGCCGATCAACGAGATGATCATCCACGACATACCGATCCGGCGCGCGGTCGGAACGTCCTGAACGCTGCGGATCGCCATAAAGCGGACGATGATATGCGGCTGGCCGAAATAGCCCAGGCCCCAAGCCATCGCGGAAAGCCAGCCAATCGCCGTGACCCCTTTCGAGACCGACAGGAATTGCGGGTCGATCTCGGTCAGACGCGCGGCGGCTTGACCGACGCCCTGCCCTCCGTCCGAGGTCAGGATCACGATCGGCATGATCACCAGCGCCAGCATCATGATGCAGCCCTGCACGAAATCGGTCAGGCTGACCGCAAGGAAGCCGCCGATCACGGTATAGACCAGAACGATGCCCAAGGTCAGCGCGACGCCGGTCATGTAATCGCCGCCGAACGCGCTGGCGAACAACTTGCCGCCGCCAACCAGACCCGAGGCGGTATAAACCGCGAAGAAGACGACGATCACCACGGCGGAAACCATGCGCAGCAACCGCTGCGTGCTGGGGAAGCGTGCGCCAAGGAAGCCCGGAATGGTCAGGCTGTTGTCATAACGCTCGGTCTGCTCGCGCAGGCGCGGCGCGACCAGCATCCAGTTGACCCATGCGCCCAGCACCAGACCGATGCCGATCCATGCCTGCGACAGGCCAGCGACGAACAGCGCGCCGGGCAGACCCAGCAGCAGCCAGCCGCTCATATCCGATGCACCTGCGGACAGCGCCGTAACCGAGGGCGACAGGTCGCGCCCACCAAGAATGTATTCTTCCGAACTGGCTGTCGATTTGCGCCAGGCATAGACGCCGATCGCGATCATCAGCAGGAAATAGATCGATAGGCTGACCCAGACTCCCGTTTGCATTCGCTCTTCCCCTTGTAAACCAAGGGCGGGCCTTTTTCACGGATTCGGCATTTCGAAAAGGAAAATCCTGCGTTCTTTCCGCCCGCATTTGCCAAATGGTCGAATCGTCCAGACAGCCGCGCTGAAAAATCCGAAAGTCGGGCGATCTCGGCGGATTTGGACGATCAGGATTCCGCGTCTGACCGTCGAATCCGGCGGAATATACCGGACGAATCACCTGAATGATGCCTTCAGACTAGCGTTTCCGGCTGGCAAATGCGTGGTTCCGGCCTGCGGCTTGTCACCGCAGGTCAGACGGTCAGCGCCCCGCCATGATGTTGCGGCAATCGGGATAAAGCGCGTAATCCGCCTCGCCCGTCCCGACGGGACAACCCGCGCCGGGACCCGTCTTCTTGCGCACGGCAAGTCCGCAAATGGTCGGCCGGACATCCGAGACCGACTCCACATGCCCGTTGCTCATGGGCATGTAGACGCAATCCCGCTGCGCGGCGTTCCACCAGTAGTTTCCTTTGACGTTCGAATATCCGTACTGCGTCATATTCATGTCGACTGCCTCGGCGCCCGACCCGACCATATCAGCGAACTGATGTGTGGATTGGGCAAGCGCAGGGCATCCGACGACCGTCGCCAGAATGGCGACTCGCGCAAATGATAGCTCCATCGGGCGATCCCCTCGTGTTGATCGAGTCTATTGCCGATTGAATTTGATGAAGGTTGCGTCCCCCTGTCCGCGCTCAAGATCATAACAGAAAACGACAATTTCCGGAATTGTCCTTCTCGGCAATTCGCGCGAGGGTTGTGCACGGCCGGTGTACGGGCGGTGTACGCGCTGTGTACAGCTTTCGCGGCCCCCGCCCCGGCAAACACTGGCCATTGCGCAAAACCGCCGCTGCGATGCACCGGACGCAACGCATCCGGGCGTTGCGCAAAGAAAAACGCCCGCAGCTTGCGCTACGGGCGTCTGTCCGTTGACTGATCCGGGATCAGCGACGCAGACCCAGCTTGCCGATCAGGGCGGTGTAGCGGGATTCGTCTTTTTTCTTCAGGTAGTCCAGCAGCTTACGGCGCTGAGCAACCATCATGAGCAGACCACGACGCGAGTGGTTGTCTTTTTTGTGGGTCTTGAAGTGCTCGGTCAGCGTCGCGATACGCGACGACAGGATGGCGACTTGGACCTCGGGCGAACCGGTATCGCCTTGCTTGGTCGCAAATTCGGTCATCAGACGGTTTTTTTCCTCGACGGTGATCGACATCGGGGTCTCCTTTCGGATCAAAGGGTTATGGCTCAGGCCGGGATGTCGTCCAGCTCAGGCCCATGGAGATATCCGGCAGATTCGATCTACCGGACACGCGCCTATAGGCGGAATCCACGGAAAAGGAAAGAAATTTCTATCGTCCTTGTGGCGCTCATCCGGTTCAGGCGGTGATCCCGCCGCCCGCGCGAGGCTGATACCGCCACAAGGTATCGCACTGCCAAGAAGCTCAGCTATAGTCGCGGGCGCCAAAGATTGCGCTTCCAACGCGGACATGAGTCGCGCCCTCGGCTATCGCATCCTCGAAATCCGCGCTCATGCCCATTGATAGCCCCGCAAGTCCGTTCCGCTCGGCAATCACCCGCATTGCGGCAAAATAGGGTCGCGGTCTTTGATCTTCCGGTGGAATGCACATCAAGCCGAAAACCGGAAGGTCCAGCGACTCGCAATCCCTGATAAAGTTATCGGTATCGTCCGGCAGAACACCCGCCTTCTGAGGTTCGTCGCCGATGTTGACCTGCACGAAAAGCTGAGGGCAGCTTCCGCGCGCCTGCACCTGCCGTGCCAGCTTTTGCGCCAGCGAAGGACGGTCCAGCGTATGGATCGCATCAAACAGATCCAGAGCCAGCTTTAGCTTGTTGGTCTGCAACGGGCCGATCATATGAACCTCGGTACCGGAATAGACCTCGCGCCAGCCAGGCCATTTGCCAGCGGCTTCCTGTACATAATTCTCGCCAAAGACCCGATGCCCCGCATTGAGAACAGCCTCGACCCTATCGGGTGGCTGCACCTTGCTGACCGCGATCAGCCGCACATCGCCCTGCGGACGACCGGCGGCAGCTACTGCCGCAGCTATGCGGCCTTTGATGTTTTCGAGTCCCATGTGCAGATGAATTCCAAAAGAAAAGAGCGGGCACAAGGCCCGCTCTTCGTCAAATCGAGTTCCCGAAGGATCAGAATTTGAACTTGACGCCCATGTCGGCGACGGTGTCGTTCAGCCAGTCGCTGTCGACGATACCGCCCGAGACGACTGCGCCGCCGCCCAGATCGTAGTCTGCGCCAACGCCGAACGAGTCGAAGTCACGGTCGTCGAGGTCAAGAGCAGCACCGGCGTCGGTAACGCGGAGTTCGTCGCGACGGTAGAATGCTGCAACGCGCAGAGCGTCTTGCTGCCATTCAGCGCCCAGACCCCAGGTTTTGCCCAGCTCAAAGTTGTCCGAGGTCAGGGTCAGGTCGTCGACGAAGTTGCCGGTCGCGTCATCGCCGCCGAAGCTGATCGAGTTGCGGTCCTGATAGTCAGCATAGACGGCCGACAGTTTGACGCCTGCGAAGGTGGTGTTACCGCCCAGAACGATCTCTTCTGCGTCGCCCGATTTCGCGTAGCCGAGACCAACGGTGAAGTTTTCGGCTTCGTAGTTGGCACCCACCGACCAAGCGGTGTCGTCAGTCGAAACGGTCGAGCAGTCGATCAGTTCGCCGGTCACCGGATCGTAGGTGCACTCGACGTTGTCGTTGTCACCGGTGGTGGTGAACCATGCGCGGTCGCTGCCGTCCGAAGCCGACGCGAACAGCGAGATGTTGTTGATGGTGTAGGTGTACAGGATGTTCGGGCCCTGATCGAGGTTCTCACCGTCGCCGGTCAGGTACGAAATCTCTTCCAGGTCGCCAGCGAAGCCACCATCGGTGTAGCCGACTGCCGGCAGGTCACCGACTGCAGATTCCGAAGCCGAAACAGCGTCGCCCATTTCGAGCTTGCCGTAGGTGCCCGAAACCCAAACCGAACCGGCGGTGCCGCGGTTGCCGTCTTGCGAGTTGTCGGCGCGGATCGAGCCGCCGAACGACAGGCCAGCGTCGCTTTCGCCAGTCATCGTGAAGATGGCACGGATACGGCTCGAGAACTGAGCGTCGTTGCCGTCATAGATCACACCCATCCGGCCGGTGCCGGTGACAGCTACTTCAGCGGCAGCAACACCAGCCGTCATCACCAGTGCGGTGGTGGCGAAAAGAACCTTTTTCATGGTTTTCCCTCTTGTCTCTCTCGTGTGCCCCAGCCGGTATGCCAACTTGGGGTATGGCAGTTGTCTCGCGCTTTCATCCTAGTATTGCAACGGAATCACATTCCTGTTTTCCGATTAGCAATGCGTGTGATGCACATGAGCCACACTCACACTGCAACCCCTGCAACCTCAGGTTTTTAAGGCTATCACGCCGCGATCGGCATGAATTTGCAGACCCAGTCTGACGACAGTCCGCGAATGCCATCGGCGGCCTAGACGCCCTCTGATCGGGGCATTGCGACAATCTTTTCGCGACAAAGCAGGGAAATAATCGGCGCCAAATCCGTGAGTGATGCGCGCCCCCGCTATCTTGTCGCTCGGCACCTAATTGCGCTATGGCTCTTCGCAGGACGATCGGGGGACACCAGATGACCAGAAATGCTGCACGGCTGATTGCCGCCCTGCTGATTACCGCGGGGCTTGCCGCATGTTCCGGTACGGGCTCTGGTTCGGGCTCGACCAAAGCCGCCACGCCAGAGCGGGAATCGACCATTTGGGATCTGTTCGCAAATCGCCGCAGCGCGAACGACACCGTGGCGGTGAACAAATACCTGTGGAATGCCAGCCTAGAAGTGCTGAACTTCCTGCCGATCCAATCCATCGACCCGTTCACGGGAGTCATCGTGACCGGCTACGGCACGCCTCCGGGTGGAGGACGCTCGTATCGCGCGACGATCAAGGTCTCGGACCCGTCGCTGGATGCGCGGGCGCTGAAAGTGTCGCTGCAGGGTGCTGGCGGCAGCGCTGTTGCCCCCGATACGGTTCGCGCAGTCGAGGATGCGATCCTGACCCGCGCCCGTCAGATGCGCGTTCGCGACGGCAAGCTTTGACCCCGCTGGACCTGCGTCCCGCCAAGCTATAATACCCTGCGGGCAATCTGACGCCCGGAGGTTTCCATGCCCTATGATCCCGCAAGCAGCGAGCCGCGCTGGCAAGAGGCGTGGAACGACGCGGACACGTTCCGTGCCATCCGTGACGAACGGCCGAAATATTACGTCCTCGAGATGTTCCCCTATCCCTCGGGGCGCATCCACATGGGCCACGTCCGCAACTACACGATGGGCGACGTGGTCGCGCGCTTCAAACGCGCGCAGGGCTTCTCGGTGCTGCATCCGATGGGCTGGGACGCCTTCGGCATGCCCGCCGAAAACGCCGCGATGGAGCAGGGCGGCCATCCTCGCGACTGGACCTACGCCAACATCGCCACCATGCGCGAGCAACTGAAGCCCTTGGGCCTCTCCATCGACTGGAGCCGCGAATTCGCGACCTGCGACGATGAATATGTCCATCAGCAGCAGTCGATGTTCCTCGACTTCCTCGAAGCGGGCCTGATCTATCGCAAATCCGCGATGGTGAACTGGGACCCGGTCGATATGACGGTTCTGGCGAACGAGCAGGTCGAGGACGGTCGCGGCTGGCGCTCGGGCGCGCTGGTCGAGCGTCGCGAGCTGACGCAATGGTTCTTCCGCATCTCGGATTATTCCGATGAGTTGCTTTCGGCATTGGACAACCTGACTGGCTGGCCGGAAAAGGTCCGCCTGATGCAGCAGAACTGGATCGGCAAGTCGCGCGGCCTGCAATTCCGCTTTGACATCGTGAACCCGCCGCAGGGTTTCGACGCGATTGAGGTCTATACGACCCGTCCCGACACACTGATGGGCGCGAGCTTCGCCGCGCTGTCGCCCGATCACCCGCTGATCAAGGCGCTCGCCGAGACCCGCCCCGAGATCGCCGAGTTCTGTGCCGAATGCCGCCGCATCGGCACCACCGAAGAAGCCATCGAGACCGCGCCGAAGCTGGGCTTCGACACCGGCCTGACCGTGCGTCATCCGCTTGATCCGACTTGGGAATTGCCGATCTGGATCGCCAACTTCGTGCTGATGGATTACGGCACTGGCGCGATCTTCGGCTCGCCCGCCCATGACGAACGCGACCACGAATTCGCCACCAAATACGACCTGCCTATCCACGCCACCTTCGGCCCGAAAGGCGCGACGCTGGAAGAGGCTGACGAGCTGATCGCCAAAGCGCCCTTCGTGCCCCTGAAATCCGAAGCCGTGACCTATGTCCGTGGCTTTTCGGGCGATGTCGACCAAACCGGCGAAGCAGCCGTCGACTCCGCCATCCAGCATGCCGAAGCAGCGGGCTACGGTGAAGGCGTCACCAAGTTCCGACTGCGCGACTGGGGCATCTCGCGCCAGCGTTATTGGGGCTGCCCCATCCCGGTCGTCCATTGCGACGACTGCGGCACCGTCCCCGAGAAAAAGGAAAACCTGCCGGTCCTGCTGCCGCAGGACGTGACCTTCGACGTGCCCGGCAACCCGCTGGACCGCCACCCGACCTGGCGCAACACGCCTTGCCCGGTTTGCGGCAAGGCCGCACGTCGCGAAACCGACACGATGGACACCTTCGTCGATTCGTCCTGGTATTACGCCCGCTTCACCGCGCCGCGCGCCGAGACGCCGACCAACCGCGCCGATGCCGATTACTGGATGAACGTCGACCAATATATCGGCGGCATCGAGCATGCGATCCTGCACCTGCTGTACTCGCGCTTCTTCGCCCGCGCGATGGTCAAGACCGGCCACCTGCCCGAAAGCGCCAAAGAGCCCTTCGACGCGCTGTTCACGCAGGGCATGGTCACGCATGAGATCTACCTGACCCGCGATGATCGCGGTCGCCCAGTCTATCACCTGCCCGAAGCCGTCACCGACGGGAAGCTGGCGGATGGCACCGCGGTCGAGATCATCCCCTCGGCCAAGATGTCGAAATCCAAGAAGAACGTCGTCGATCCGGTCAACATCGTCCAGAACTTCGGTGCCGATACCGCGCGCTGGTTCATGCTTTCGGACAGCCCGCCCGAGCGCGACGTGGAATGGACCGCCGCCGGGGCCGAGGCCGCCAGCAAATTCCTCAATCGCGTCTGGCGCTTGTCGGACGAGATCCCCGAGGGTGAGGGTGATGTCGAACTTCTCCGCGCGGCCCATCGCGCCATTGCCGATGTGACCAAGGCAATCGAGGGTTTTGCCTTCAACAAGGCCGTCGCCAAGCTTTACGAACTGGCCAACGCCATCGGCAAATCGAAGTCCGGAGGCGAAGGCCGCCGCGAGGCCGTTCGTATCCTTGCGCAGCTTCTGGCTCCGATGGTGCCGCACCTTGCCGAAGAACTCTGGTCGAAAGCCGGAGGTCAGGGCATGGTGGTCGACGCCGCATGGCCCAAGGCGGACCCCTTGATGCTGGTGTCGGACAGCGTGGTGCTGCCCATCCAGATCAACGGCAAACGTCGGGCCGAGATCGAGGTACCGAAAGACATGCCCAAGGAAGAAATCGAAGCCATCGTTCTGGCTGACGAAACCGTTCTGCGCTTCCTCGAGGGCGTCGCCCCGAAAAAGCTGATCGTTGTGCCGGGACGCATCGTCAATGTCGTGGTCTAGGCGAAGCCTTCTGCTGGCCCCGCTGGCGGTTGCCGCCTGCGGATTCTCTCCGGTCTATGGGCCGGGGGGAACGGGCGGCAAGCTGTTCGGCAAGGTCAGGACCGCCGACCCGAAGACTCCGGATGATTTCGCCTTTGCCGGTCGTATTGCCGAGCGGCTGGGGCCGGATAACGCCGCCAAATATGAGCTAAGCTGGCAATTGCGCATTGCCGTGGTGCCTCAGGCCATTACGCCGGACGAAATCACCACACGCTACGCCCTGAACGGCAGTGTCGAGTTCATGCTGACCGATATGGCAACACGCCAGACAATAACGCGCGGTCAGGTCAGCAGCTTCACCTCTTATTCGACGACGGGCACGACCATCGCCACAATGGCTGCCGAACAGGATGCCCATGAGCGGCTGGCGCGCCTGCTGGCCGATCAGGTTCTGACCCGTCTGTTGGCCATCGACCCGGCGACCGTCGAATGATCCTCAAGGGCGCGGAAATCGCCCGCTATGTGGCGCGGCCCGATCCCACGCGTCCGGCATTGCTGATCTATGGTCAGGATGCGATGCGCGTCGCCCTGAAACGCGCCGAAGCCGTCAAGGCCTTGGTCGGCGAAGGGGCCGAGGAAGAAATGCGCCTGACCCGCCTGCCCGGTGCAGACTTGCGCAAAGACCCTGCCGCACTGCTTGACGCCGTGAAAGCCGTTGGTTTTTTTCCCGGTCAACGCGTGGTTCTGGTCGATGACACACCTGACGCCGCTGCGCCCGCAATCGCGTCGGCCATCGGTGAATGGAACACCGGCGATGCCGTGATCGTGGTCGCCGCAGGCGCTTTGTCCAAGGGCTCCGCCCTGCGCAAGCTGTTCGAGCCACATCCCGCAGCCGTCACCGCACCGATCTACGACGATCCTCCGGGCGAGGAAGAAATCACCCGCTGGCTTACTGATGCCGGATTGTGGGATATTCCGCGCGATGCGATGCGCGACTTGATGGCGTTAAGTCGGGCACTTGACCCCGGCGACTTCCGCCAGACCGTCGAAAAGATCGCGCTGTACAAATTCGGCGATGACACCGCGCTGACCCCCGCTGAAATCGCCCATCTCGCCCCCGCGACGATCGAGGCCGAGGTCGACGATCTGATCGATTGCGTCGCCGAACGTCGCGCCCGCGATTTCGGCGCGATGATGCGGCGGATCGAGGGGCAAGGCATCGCTCCGGTCACGCTGTGCATCGCCGCCTTGCGCCATTTTCGCGCGCTTCATGCCGCGGCCTCGGACCCCGGTGGACCTGGTGCGGGGATCGGACGTTTGCGGCCTCCGGTGTTCGGCCCCCGTCGCGACCGGATGATCCGGCAGGCGCAGGATTGGGGAATGCGGGCACTGGAGGATGCGATCCACCAGCTGATCGCCACCGACCTGACATTGCGCTCGGCGTCCAAGGCGCCCGCCATGGCCGTGATGGAGCGGATGCTGCTGCGCCTGTGCATGATGCCCCGAGGCGGGCGGTGAGCGCGGTCGAGCGGGTTCAGGCACTGGTCATCGGCGCGGGACCGGCAGGGCTGATGGCCGCTGAAACCATGGCAGCGCAAGGTATCCGCGTGGTTGTGGCCGAGGCCATGCCCACCCCCGCGCGCAAGTTCCTGATGGCCGGAAAGTCGGGACTGAACCTGACCAAGGACGAAGACCCCGACGCGTTTGCCTCGCGGCTCAGCGGCACTCTGCCCCACGTTCCGGACTATCTGGGCACGAAGGACATGGGTCCGTCCGAGGTCATGGACTGGGCGCGAGGTCTGGGGATCGAGTTATTCTCGGGCTCGACGGGGCGGGTGTTCCCTGTCGGCATGAAGGGGTCGCCATTACTTCGGGCATGGCTTTTGCGCCTGCGCGATATGGGCGTGGAACTGCGGACACGCTGGCGTTGGACGGGGATCAAAGACGGCCATTGGCGGTTCGACAGCCCCGATGGCGACCGGCTTGTCCATCCGGAGGTCGCCGTGCTGGGATTGGGGGGCGCAAGCTGGCCACGTCTTGGCTCGGATGCCGCATGGGTGCCGTGGCTGGCCGATCTGGGCGTTGCGATCACACCATTCCGGCCCGCGAATACGGGATTTCGGGTGGAATGGTCGCCCGCCATGGCGCGCCATTTCGGGCAAGCGGTCAAGGGCGTCGCTTTGACGGCCGGGAAGCTGACAAGCCGGGGCGAATGGATCGTGTCGCGGAATGGCATCGAAGGCGGCGGCATTTACGAAGTGGCCGCCCCGATGCGGGACGGGGTCGAGGCGCGGATCGATCTCGCGCCGGATCTGACGGTTGACGAATTGGCCAGCAGGTTCGCCAAGGCTCCTGCCAAGCTTTCCGTGGGCAACCGTTTGCGGAGGGTGCTTGGCGATCCGGTGCGCGCCGCCCTGCTGTTGGAATGGGGCCAACCTTTGCCAACAGCACCTACGGAATTGGCCATGAGGGCGAAGTCATTGCCGCTTCGGCATGGCGGCGCGATCGGGCTTGAGCGGGCGATTTCCTCGGCGGGCGGGATCGCGGCCAGCAGCCTGACCGAGAACCTTGAACTCCGCGCACTGCCCGGAGTTTTCGCAGCGGGCGAAATGCTGGATTGGGAGGCTCCGACCGGAGGCTATCTTCTGACGACCTGCCTCGCGTCGGGAAGGCTGGCGGGCAAGGCGGCAGCGGCCCGTCTTGCCGCGGGGAAATAACGCAGCGTCGCAACGGGCATTGACCTGACCCGGCGACCGGCGCAGGAATTGCGGGTCTCCACGAGGTTATCCCATGACCAACGCTTCACGCGCACCGCTGTTCACGCCTGTCCTGATTGGTGGCGCGATCATTCTGCTGATCAACTTTGCCCTGCGGGCCAGCTTTGGCGTGTTCCAGATCCCGATCGCCGAAGAATTCGGTTGGCCCCGTGCCGAGTTCAGTCTGGCCATCGCCATCCAGAACCTCGCATGGGGTATCGGGCAGCCCGTTTTCGGCGCATTGGGCGAGCGTTTCGGCGACCGCTGGTCAATCATTATCGGAACATTCCTGTATTCAGCCGGACTGATCCTGACCGCCTTTGCCACGACCCCAGGCACAATGCAGTTGCTGGAAATCATCGTCGGGTTCGGGGTCGCGGGAACCGGCTTCGGCGTCATTCTTGCCGTCATCGGGCGCGCCGCAAGCGACGAAAACCGCAGCCTCGCGCTTGGGATCGCAACTGCAGCCGGATCGGCGGGTCAGGTCTTTGGCGCTCCGCTGGCCGAGGGGCTGCTGGCGATCTATCCGTGGCAGACGGTCTTCATCATCTTCGGCGTCATCGTTCTGTCGTGCCTGCTGTTCCTGCCCATGCTGGGCAGCGGAGAACCGGCGACCAAATCCGAGCTGGAAGAAAGCATGGGGACGGTCCTTCGGCGCGCTTTCACCGATCCGTCCTATCTGATGATCTTCATCGGTTTCTTCTCGTGCGGCTATCAGCTTGGCTTCATCACCGCCCATTTTCCGGCCATGATTACCGAGATGTGCGGGCCGATCAGCCCGATGGGGACATTGGCCAGCATAGGCATCACCACGACATCGGCACTGGGCGCGGCAGCGATCTCTTTGATAGGGCTGGCGAATATCGGCGGCGCGATCTTTGCGGGCTGGCTGGGCAAGCGTTACACCAAGAAATATCTTCTGGCGGGGATCTATACGCTTCGCACGATTGCCGCCGCGATCTTCATCCTGCTGCCGATCACCCCGACCTCGGTGGTGATATTCTCGATCGTAATGGGGGCGCTGTGGCTTGCCACCGTTCCGCTGACCTCGGGTCTGGTCGCCTATATCTACGGGCTACGCTACATGGGCACGCTGTACGGTTTTGTCTTCCTGAGCCATCAGATCGGCTCGTTCCTTGGCGTGTGGCTGGGGGGCAGGATGTACGACATCTACGGCGATTACACATTGGTTTGGTGGGTCGGCGTCGGAGTCGGCGCGCTCAGCGCGTTGATCCACCTGCCGGTTCGTGAAACCCCCCGGCAACTGGCAGCGGCCTAGAATACCCATCGCCTTGCACTTGCCCGCCGGACGTCGCAGCTTCGCGTCCGGCGGGGAGGCACGGGTCATATGCGGATATTGCTGTCGGGCGGGATCATCAGTCTGATCCTTGCCTATACGTTGAGCCAGTTCTACCGAGCCTTTCTGGCGGTTCTGTCCCCCGTCCTTCAATCCGAGCTAGGTGCCGGTCCGGATGATCTGGCGATCAGTTCGGGCATGTGGTTCATCACCTTCGCGGCCATGCAAATCCCGATCGGCTGGTCTTTAGACCGCTTCGGCCCCCGCCTGACCGTCGCGGCGATGCTGGCCTTTGGCGGCGCTGGAGGGGCCATTGTCTTTGCTTTGGCTCATGCAGCGTGGCATCTGCATGTCTCGCTGGGGCTGCTGGGTATCGGCTGCGCTCCGGCCTTGATGGGCAGCTACTACATCTTCGCGCGCACCTATCCTGCTGCGATCTTTGGCACATTGGCCGGAGCTGTCGTGGGCTTCGGTTCGATGGGAAACATCCTTGGCGCGGCTCCACTGGTCTGGGTGATCGAGGCACTGGGTTGGCGGCATACCCTATGGGGGTTAGCGGCGATCACGCTGGCGGTTGCGGCGGCGATCATGGCACTGGTACGGGACCCCGAACAGCTGGGCGGCAATACTCCGCGCGGTTCGCTGACCGAGATCCTGAGATTGCGCGCGCTGTGGTTCATCCTGCCGCTGTTCTCGGTGAATTACGCCTCGTCGGCGGCCATTCGTGGCCTTTGGGCCGGTCCCTATCTGGCCGAGGTTCACAACGCCTCCGATATCTTGATCGGACGCGCGACGCTTGTGATGGGGGTGGCGATGGTGCTGGGCAGCTTCCTGATCGGGCCACTGACCACGATCATCGGCTCGGTCCGCCGAACGGCGCTGATCTTCAACGCTGGGGCCGTCATCGTCATGGCCGCGTTGTGGCTTCTACCCGCATCCAGCATCGGCTTGTCCGTTGTACTGCTGGCACTGGTTGGATTGTCCGGCGCGTCCTACACATTGCTGATGGCGCATGGCAGGGCGTTTCTGCCTGCGCACCTTGTGGGACGGGGCGTCACATTCCTCAACATGTTCTCGATTGGCGGAGCGGGAATACTACAGTTCGGCTCTCGACCGGTTTATCGCAGCGCAATTCAGGGGCAATCCGCGGCAGATGCGTATTCCGACCTGTTCCTGTTCTTCCTCATTCCGCTTACGATAGGGCTTCTGCTGTACTTCCTGACGCCCGAGGCGCCCGATGCCTGAACTCTCTGACGACCGGATCGAAGTCGTTGCCCCGAACCTGAAGCGCCGCCTGTCCGGCGTCACCGCGACGGTTATCCGGTTGATTCCGGTTCAATCGAAACGGATCGGCATCGTCACCACCGGACCGGGCTTGCCCGAAACCCTGCCCCACATCCCGCTTGTCCGGGCCGCAACTCTTCCGCGTGATCGTTGGCGGGTCTGGCATGCGCGCCGTAACACCGAAATGGCTTTGGGCCTGATCCTGCGTCACATCCTGCGTCGGCGTTACAGGCTTCTGTTCACCTCGGCGGCGCAGCGCCGACATACCGGCTTCACGCGTTGGCTCATCCGCAGGCAAGAGGCTCTGATCGCCACTTCGCCGCAAGCCGCCAGCTATCTGGAGCGTCCTGCGACAGTGATCATGCATGGCGTGGATCTGTCGATCTTCCATCCCTCGGCGGACCGCGCCGCGTTGCGGGACCGTCTGGGCTTTGCGCCCGATGACATCGTGATCGGGTGCTTCGGTCGGGTCCGCGCGCAGAAAGGCGTCGATCTGCTGGTCGAGGCGGCATTGCGCCTTTTCCCTTCGCGCCCCCGCGCCAAGCTGATCTTTTCGGGGCGGGTGACTGCCGATAACCGGAAGTTCACCGATGACCTGATCGCGCGGATCGAGGCTGCCGGTCTGTCGGATCGCATCCGCTTTCTGGGCGAAGTCCCGTGGGAGCAAGTGGTCGAGAACTATCAGGCCATCGACCTGTTCGCCGCCCCCGCAAGGTGGGAGGGCTTCGGCCTGACCCCTCTGGAGGCGATGGCTTGCGGGGTCCCTGCCATCGGAACCCGCGTCGGCGCATTCGAAACGCTGATCCTTGACGGCGAAACCGGTAGTCTGGTTGACCGCGAGGATGTCGATGGCCTGACCGCTGCCTTGGCACATTGGCTGGACGACGATACGGCCCGCGAAACGGCAGGCAGCCTTGCCCGAAACCGCGTGCAGACGAATCATGCGATCGAAGGCGAGGCCCGCGCCATCGTCGAGGTCTACAGAAAGCTGCTTGCGTGACGCGCCTTGGCTTTCTCATCGCCAGAACCCTGCGCGATGAAGATGCACTGCAACGACTGTCGGTGGCACAGGACAGCCTGCTCGGGGATCTGTCGGGCAAGCATGTCGCCTTGGTTGGAAATGCCCGCGCTCTTGAAGCTTCCGGCCACGGCGCGGCCATTGATGCGGCAGATATGGTGATCCGGATCAACCGCGCCCCAATGCCTAGCCCCCATAGCCACGGCACACGAACCGATTGGCTGGCGCTTGCCGTTCGTCTGGGCAGCGCCGACCGCGACAGGATCGCGCCTCGGCGCGTCTTGTGGATGTCCCATAAACGCAAACGGCTGGACTGGCAGACCGCCACCAGCCCCGGATTTTACCTGCACCCGTTGGGCGATTACACGGCCCTGAAGGAAACACTTGGTGCCCCCCCGACAACCGGAGCGATAATGATCGACCTGCTTAGTAGGTCTGACGCAGCCCGCATTGATCTGTATGGCTTCGACTTCTTCGCATCCCTGTCGCTTTCCGGAAGCCGCACTGCTGGCAATGTGCCGCACGATTTCGGCAAAGAGGCGGAATGGGTGGCAAAACAACGTAAATTAGACAAACGTATCCGCCACATTCACTGAATAGCTTTTGGGAACCCCTTTCGTTTCCCGCGTTCTTGCCCTATATCGCGGCGTCCTTTGTATGAGGAGACCCCCAATGGGCTACAAGGTTGTTGTTGCCGGCGCCACGGGGAACGTGGGCCGCGAAATGCTGAACATTCTGGCCGAGCGCCAGTTCCCTGCCGATGAGGTTGTTGCTCTGGCTTCGCGCCGGAGCCTTGGCACTGAGGTCAGCTTTGGCGACAAAACCCTGAAGACCAAGGACATCGAGGGTTTCGACTTCACCGGTTACGACATCGCGCTGTTCGCGATCGGATCGGAAGCGACCAAGCAATACGCCCCCATCGCTGCCTCGCAGGGTTGCGTGGTGATCGATAACTCGTCGCTTTATCGCTATGATCCCCAGATCCCTCTGGTCGTGCCGGAAGTGAACCCGGACGCGGTCGAGGAATACCGCAACAAGATGATCATCGCGAACCCGAACTGCTCGACCGCCCAGATGGTCGTCGCATTGAAGCCACTGCATGATCGTGCGCGTATCAAACGCGTCGTCGTCTCGACCTACCAATCGGTGTCCGGCGCTGGCAAGGACGGCATGGACGAACTTTGGAACCAGACCAAGGGCATGTATGTCCCCGGTCAGGAAGTCGAGCCGAAGAAATTCCAGAAGCAGATCGCTTTCAACGTGATTCCGCAAATCGACGTCTTCCTGGACAGTGGCGACACCAAGGAAGAATGGAAGATGGCGGCCGAGACCAAGAAAATCATGGACCCGTCGATCAAGGTCACCGCGACCTGCGTGCGCGTTCCGGTTTTCGTCGGTCACTCCGAGGCGGTCAATATCGAGTTCGAAGACTTCCTTGACGAGGATGAAGCCCGCGACATCCTGCGCGAAGCGCCCGGCGTTCTCGTGATCGACAAGCGCGAGCCGGGTGGCTACTCGACTCCGGTCGAATGTGTCGGCGATTTCGCGACTTTCGTCTCGCGTATCCGTCAGGACGTCACCGTCGAAAACGGCCTGAACCTGTGGTGCGTGTCGGACAACCTGCGCAAGGGTGCTGCGCTGAACGCAGTCCAGATCGCGGAGCTGCTGGGCAACCGTTGCCTGAAAAAAGGCTGATTATTACAGCGCACTAAATCAGCACGGGGCCCCTCTCATAGAGGGGCCTTTTTCGTTTCCGATTTTACGCCTTCGCTGAGGCAGAACTGTATATCGATTCGATATCGAGGCGGTCACACCAACCTCTCGCCGCCCGAACCCTGAAGGCCAAAACTCCCCGCAAGGAAAGACCGGATTTCTTCATCCCGACAGGTCACTGGCCGCCATCGCGTCAGAAGGATTCTCCTCCGCAGCGAGATCCGTATCCACCGAGACAACCGGTTGGAACGTCAGTAGCAGGCGCCCGCCGGACAGCGAACACAAGCGCCAGGAAAGCAATCCGCCCGAGGGCGCCCGAACCGCACCACCTAGTACCTGATCTGTTTGCGATTTCGACAGTGCCGTTCGCAGTACACCAAACCCTGGACTGCCGTCACAAAGGATATCCCAATGCGCGAGTTGATCGTCGAGCGTCTCCCCAGCCGGCATCTCCCATACTTCAGTAAACCGACGATTTGACAGCAGGACATCGCCGTTGGCGCCAAAGACAATAATCGCGGCATCAAGCGCATCAAAAACATCGCCGCCCAATGAAAGTTCGGAGCGGAATTTCCGCGTGAGCGAAATTTCCGAAGTTATGTCTTCGAACAAGAACGCCACGGCTCCGTCAGGATGGGGCCGACCGGTCACGCGATAGGTCTGACCTCCGGGAAGCGACCAAGTTTCGACATGCCGACCAGAAGACGCGGCCGCTTCCAGCGAGTTCATCTGTTGCCGCCAACTGCGGAAGTCCTTTGGCTCAGGGACCATTCTTGCCTCGCGAAGGCGATCAAGAAACGCGAACAGGGTCGGACGGCTGGTCAGGAAGCCGGTCGCGAGGCCCGTCAAGTCAATCAGCGCGGGATTGAACAGTTGCAGTTTCCGTTCACGATCAAAAATAGCCAGCCCTATCGGCAGATCAGCGAATGTCTTGGTGAGGGTTTGGACAAACTCGCGCAGACTCCTCTCGGCTCGGACAGTTGCGTCGGCCGGTAAAGCCATCGCAACGGTTTGCCCTGCGATCTCGTGAGTGCGGCAATCATACCAGCGATTCTTCGTGTCGTTCAGTACTTGCACACGACGCGAAACCGGCTTTGGCCCGTCGCCCAACTCGAAAAGTCGTGGCAAGGGCCAAGGGGCTTCGCTCCCTGTGACATCCTCGACGGTCATGAGATAGGCGGAATTGGCCCATGTCACATGTCCTTGAGCATCCTGACGCCACGCCAGCATAGGAGAATGATCCATGGTGCTACGGAGAATTTGCAGTTCTTGCTCCATCGCGGCAAGCGTCAGGGAATCAACCACGATACCGGCGGATTCGGCCTGCGGATCGACAAGTGTCATGCGAAGGTGACCGTCCCCCAGATTCTCGATCTTGACCCGGAGGCCGCCTTGTCCCGTCAACACGATGCGGGCCGAGCGTTCCAGCGCACCCACGTTGATCGACGATTCCGGCAGGCGCATCGCAAGCCACCCGATCAGCCGTTGCCATTCGGAATTGCCTGGCAGCGCAGCAAGCAATGCCCGCGCCGGTACCGTGGCATCCAGTAATCTCTGCTCTTTGAACAGAAAGGCGATTGGTTCAAGATCCCGATCCAACCGGACCGACGTCGTTTTTTTTCCGTTGGTCAGCAGACGCAGAAAACCGACAGCAAGAGCCGCTGCCGCAAAGGAAATCAGGAACTGCACAAGCATGAGGATGAACCGCTATCGCCTACATCCCGTCACTTCTACATCCTCTAATTGAAATATAGGTTAACGCTACACCGAAATATGTGGGTTTTGCCCAAGCGCGGTGCGGTCACTCGTTTCGATGAGGTCGCGCGGCCATGTCACAGTGACCTGCGCGCCACGCTGCCTGTTGCCGAAACGCACCTTTGCGCCGGACCTTTCCAATAGCGTTTTCGCGATGAATAGCCCAAGCCCCATCCCCTCGTAGCTGCGACCATCTTCGGACCGCGGGCGAGTCGTCAGGAAAGGGCTACCGATCCGGGGCAGCAAAGTGGTGGGAAAACCCGGTCCGTCATCGGCAATCCGCAGCCTGATCTCGCGTGGATCCGCCTTTGCCTCGATAAGCACTTCCACCGTCGCGAAATCGACCGCGTTCTGGATCAGGTTACGCAGCCCGTGGATCAACGCCGCATCACGATGGATGACCGGTTGATCCGAGGGCGTTTCTATCCGGATGCGAATGCCGCGTTCACGGTGCGGGCCCGCAGCCTCGTCCAGAACCTGCCTCAGGGGCGCGTTGCGGATCTGCAAGTCATCGCGTCCGGCGCTTCCCATCGAGCGCAGGATTGCACCGCATCTCTCGGCTGATTGACGCAGGATCCGGGCATCTTCGGCCAAGTCCTCGCGCTCGGGCAGGGCGTCGGTGATTTCATCGACCAGTTCCGAGCTGATCAATTTGATCGTGGCCAGCGGAGTGCCCATCTCATGCGCAGCGGCTGCGACGACGCCACCCAGATGTTGCAGCTTTTGCTCGCGCTCCAGCGCCATCCGTGCGGCAAATAGCGCGTCCGAGGTCGCGGTAATCTCGGCCGTCACAGTGCGGGCATAAAGCGCGAAAAACAATGCGCCGATGATGATTGCGAACCAACTTCCGACCAGCAGCGGGTCGTTGAGTGTTGCAACTCCGTCATCAGAAAACGTGAGCGGGCGCGCAAAATAGGCCGCCATCGAGACCATGATGAAGGTGGCGATTCCCAACGCCATGAGATGCCGGCCCGGCAAAGCCGTCGCCGCCATCGTCACCGGGGCAAGCAACAAAAGGGCGAAGGGATTCGCCAATCCTCCGGTCAAAGAAAGCAATGCCGCGATCTGCGCCAGATCAAAGGCCAACTGCCATGCCGCCTCATGTGCCGACATTCGGCGATCATATCGTAACATAAGGATAAGGTTCAAAATAATTGCCATGCCGACGACAATTAGAACCGGAACAAGCATCAAATGCGCGCCGATCAGAAGCGCAACTCCGATGGCAACGATCTGCCCGAATATTGCCACCCATCGCAGAAGAACCAATGTCCGCAATCGAATTGGCTCGGGGGCCGGTTGACCGGGCAATAGATCGAAACGCCTTGAAACGAGGCCAATGAACACCTTGTTTCTCCTTATTCGAAAATCACCGATTGATAAGCGCCCCAAGCGGAGCAATCAATGGAGTGTGAACCACCGCAATTTGATGTCCGTTTGACCCTAGCGCGAAATCCGCTTATGAGCTTCGGGACATTTTTCAGGGGTAACTATACATGGCCGAAAGCCAGAATATCGGACCTGATGCCAGCCTTCTTCTGGTCGACGATGACGAAATCTTTCTGAATCGTCTGGCGCGGGCAATGGAAAAACGTGGATTTGACGTCGCACGTGCCACGTCGGTTGCGGATGCGCGCGCGATTGTCGCCGAAAAGCCGCCGGCCTACGCCGTTGTCGATCTGCGGCTTGAGGATGGAAACGGCCTTGATGTCGTCGACGCACTGCGCGAGGCCCGAGCTGAGGCCCGCATCATCGTTCTGACGGGATACGGAGCCATCGCTACCGCAGTCGCCGCGGTGAAGATGGGGGCTACGGACTATCTGTCGAAACCGGCGGATGCCGATGAGGTCACGCGGGCTTTGCTGTCCAGCCCTGACGAAATGCTGCCTCCTCCGCCTGAATCCCCAATGTCGGCCGATCGTGTTCGTTGGGAGCATATCCAACGCGTCTATGAACAATGCGATCGTAATGTCAGTGAAACAGCCCGACGTTTGCACATGCATCGCCGGACACTTCAGCGCATTTTGGCGAAACGAAGCCCGCGCTGATTTTCACGACTATGTGTAATTTACACTATTTTTCATTTCCATTATCCGCCCGTTGCTATAATGGGCGGATAGAAATAATAATAATCCACCACAGGAAAACCAATGGAACTCGATCTGGAAAAACTATCCTTGCGTGAGCTTCGCGACATTCGCAACAAAGTTGAAAAAGCCATCTCAACTTTCGAAGATCGTCGGAAACGCGAAGCCCTTGCAGCAGTTGAAAATGCCGCCCGTGAGTTTGGTTTTACCTTTGCCGACTTGGCAAATGCGAAGCCGACTCGTGGCAAAGTCGCCGCAAAATATGCCGATCCTTCCAACCCTGAATCGACCTGGACCGGCCGCGGCCGCAAACCTCGTTGGGTGGTGGATGCTCTGGATGCCGGAAAGGCCTTGGAAGATCTTGAGATCTAAAACAAAAAGCCCCGCCAATCGGCGGGGTTTTTCATTCATGCCTGATCGATTTCGGCAATCAACTCTCCGAACCTCTCGACGAAGGCATTGCGGGTTTCGATTGGCGGACGCAGCCTGATCTCCAGCCCGTCGATCAGATCTTCGGCAGGCACGGGAAACAGTTTATCGGCCTCAGCCCGTGAAAAACCGGCGATCTGGATTGCCTCCAGCCATGCCGATACCCGGTCCGCCTGTTTGATCGCGAGTTTGATGGGCTTCGGCAATTGGGCGGGCAGACCGAAGCGAAGGTGAACGGCAGCCGTGAGTCTGGCATCCATCTCGCCGTATTCAGCACCAAGCGCGGATTTGACCGGAGATATCATGTCCCCGATGACATATTCCGGCGCATCATGCAGCAGGGCGGCCAGACGCCAGCGCGCTTCTGCATTCGGTTGGGATTTGCGATAGATTTCTTCGACCAGCAAAGAATGCTCGGCCACGGAATATGCCCAGTTACCCCGCGTTTGCCCGTTCCATCTTGCGACGAACGCCAGACCATGTGCGATATCCAGAATTTCAATGTCCATCGGGGTCGGATCAAGAAGATCCAGCCGGCGGCCGGAGAGCATTCTCTGCCATGCGCGTTGCGCCCGTTTGGCCATCTGTTTCCCTCATCACTGCGAATGCCGCATGGCAATCGGATATGAAAATGCCCGCGCCATTTCAATGGACGCGGGCCATCGTGTCATCCGAGATCGATCAGGACAGCGGCTGATCGGCCGGACGCTCGCTTTGAACGCGACGTGCGATTTCCTGACGATACAGCGCCACGAAATCAATCGGGTCCATGTTGAAGGGCGGGAAACCGCCATCGCGCGTCATGTCCGAGATGATGCGACGGACATAGGGGAACAGCATGCGCGGGCATTCGATCATCAGGAACGGATGCAACTGGTCCTCGGGCACACCCTCGACGTGGAAAATCCCGCCGTAATCCAATTCGCACAGGAAGATCGGAGATTTGTCGTTGGCGTTGGTCGATTGAACGCGGAATTTGCTGATCACTTCATATTGATGATCTGCAGGACGCTTGCGCGCATCAAGGCTGACCTGAACGCTGATTTCAGGCTGCACCTCGCCCGAGGGCAGGCCTTTTTGCGCCACCGCGTTTTCGAACGAGAGGTCGCGAATATACTGCGTCAGGACCTGCATACGGACTGCCGGCTGAGGGTTGGCCGGCGCTGCAGCGCCATTGGTGATTTCGTCGCTCATTGGGGACTCCCTGTCTTTCGGGGCGTTCTAACACCCCAGCGAACCGCGCTCAATGCCGGGTCCAGCCGGATTTGTTTTTACCCGGGCCCATATCGGGGCGCTCATCGGTCAGGCCTTCGCGCACCGGTGCCGGAGGATCGTCCTGCACCGAATATTCGCCGTCGATCACCCCATCCCTTGCATTCCGGCCTCGGCCAAATCCCGAGGGGTAGTCGCTGACATAATCGGAATCCGCCGAGCGGGGCTTATATCCCGCGCCCACGACCCGCACCCGCCGACCCATCCAGCGCATGACCAGACCGCGTACGGCCGGGATCAGCAGCAGCACGCCGACCGAGCTTGTGAACAACCCCGGCAACACCATCAGCACCCCCGCAAGCATGATCAGCGCACCATGCGCCAACGGCGCCGAGGGGTCGCGGAATTCCTGCACCGAGCGCTGCACGTCCAGCATTGCCATCGCGCCCTGACGACGCATCACCGCGACACCCAAGACCGCCGACAAGATCACCAGCCCGATGGTCGCGAACACGCCGATGGCACCGCCCACCTGAATGAACAGCGCGATCTCGACGATCGGCAGGATGACGAATGGCAATAGCAGCCACATGGCAATGCACCTTTCACTTCTTTCTTCCGAAGGCGGCAAACTGGACTTGATCCGCCCCGCACCCTACATAGGTATCGAATGCCCCTTAAGAAAGCTCCTCTAGGTCCGTGATGTCGAACCCCATGTTGCAACTTCTTGTTCTTGCCGCGATCGCCATATTCCTGATCCTCCGGCTCCGGGGGGTTCTTGGCACGCGCGATGGTTTTGAATCACCCACTCCCCAGGACGAAAAACCGGCCCCGCGTCGCTTCGATGTCATCGACGGCACAGCCGATGCGATGGACAACGACATCAACGATCACGCCGAACCGGGAAGTGCCAATGCCAAGGCACTGACCGCGATGAAACAGATCGAACCCAGCTTTGCCGTCGGACCTTTCCTTGGCGGCGCGAAATCCGCTTACGAGATGATCCTCATGGCATTCGAGCGCGGCGATCTGTCGGATGTGCGTGATTTTCTTGCCCCGCCCGTTGCCGAGGCGCTGGATGGCGTCATCGCCGACCGCAAGGCACGCGGCCTGACGACAGAAGCCCAGTTTCTTGGAACCCGCGAGACCGCGCTTGCCGCAGCCGAGTTCAATCCGGCGACACGTCAGGCCGAGGTCTCGGTCCGCTTTGTTGGCGAGATGATCGTGGCCACCCGCGACGCCGAGGGTAACGTTGTCGATGGCGATCCCAAATCTTCGCGCAAACAGCGAGACACTTGGACCTTTGCCCGTCAGATGGGGTCGTCCGACCCTAACTGGCAGCTTGTCGCCACTGCGTAAATGGCGCGGCGCAGGGGCCTGACGGCCGAAGAAAAGGCCCTCTGGTCCCGTATTGCCAAGACCGCGGTCCCGATGCATCCGGGCCGCGCATCCAAGCCTGACATTCCGGAAGAGCCCCGATCCAAGCCCGCTCGCGCTCCGCGTGCGCCTGATCCGGCACCTTTGCCGCTACCGGATTTTCGGATCGGATCGAAACCGGTCAAGAAACCCCAGCTACGGATCGACCTGTCGCCGCACCCCGGTCACGCTTTGCGCGAACAACCGGTGCGGATGGATCATAAGACCCACCGCCGCATGAGTCAGGGCAAACTGTCACCCGAGGACCGGATAGACCTTCACGGCATGACGCTTAGCGTGGCGCAGCCGCAATTGACGCGGTTCATCCTGAACGCCCAAGGCAACGGTTACCGGTTGGTGCTGGTCATTACCGGCAAGGGGCGCGAGGGCGGGCCGGATGCGCCCCTGCCGGTTCGCCCCGGTGCCTTGCGCCACAATGTCCCTTTGTGGCTTGAAATGGCCCCGCTGAACCAACTCGTCCTGCAGGTCAGGCCCGCCCATCGCCGTCATGGCGGCGATGGCGCCTATTATGTCTACCTGCGCCGCTGACGGCTTGGTGACCGCCGCTGGAATTGCGATGAACGGCGTATCACGTCAGCGATGCAAACCTCAGAACTCGCGCTTGTACGAGATCCCCAGCTTCTTCTTTTCACCGAAGCTGTTGTCGATATAGCCGCGATACATCGCAAGCGTATCTTTCTTCGTCACATGGTAAGACACGCCAGCCGCCATCGAGATCCCCTTGAAGCCCTCGGTTCCTTTGGTCACGTTGACACCGCTGAGGAAAGTCATCTTCGCATTGATCGGCCGGATGCCGAAGAGGCCCAGATAGATACTATTGCTGCTGACATCGACGGTCATATTCTCGGACAGTTCCAGTTCCGAGACACTCGTCTCACCATGGGCGTAGGTGTATCCGAACGGAACGAAGACCTGCCACTGTCCGGTCTCGGCACCCAGTTTCGTGATAGGGACGAACCCGCCAAGCGAATAGCGGGTCTGGACCGTCCCGTTGTCGAATTCGGTTTTCGCCGCCGAGAAGGTCAGGATGGCGACCGGAAACAGGTACGAGGCCCCCACGGACCATTGCCCGCTTTCAGAAATGCGCGCATTGAGTTTCGCCTTGTCACCGAATGCCAGCGAGCCTGAAATCGCCAGCTCGTCGGAATAGCCGACACCGAGCTTAGTGGCGATCTTGGTTGGATCTTCTGCGGCCTTTTCCTCTGCATAAGCTCCTCCGGCCAAGGCAGGAAGGATCGTCAGCAGCAATACAAGGCGTCGCGTCAGCGCGGTGATTTCACCCGCGCGTCGTTGCAGTATCGTTCGAAGAGAGCACATGCCTCAAACCTTTCGGGTGGTCTGATGGATTCAAGGGCGCTGTTTCGAACCTGTGCCTATGGTTGTCCATAGGAGGGAATGGTCAACATGCCAGAGGTGTCCGCAACGCATATCGCACCGAATTTGTGGGGGATTCGGATAGCTACAGGGCCGGAATCGTCACGTTTTTCCGCGGCTAACGGCATCGTCGAAACCATGGCAGAACGACGTAACACCAAGTAACTACGACGATTTATTCACTTCATTGCCCGAAAGGCCGCTTAGCCGAACACACCCGCGGGCAATGTCCGGATTGCAAGCTTGCCTGCTTGATTCTTCCGGATAAAGCACGCTGCATGGCTCGCAACATGGATGTGTCAGATCGTCGCTGGAGCCCGCATATGGGTATTGGCGCGCAATTGACCCGAGCTAGCGGAACCGGTCAATCCCGCCAAACCGGCGACAAATGCACGGAGAATGCGCGGCTGATCCCGTTATGAACCGTAGTTTGGCTTGGGGCCGGCGAACCACCAGATGATAAGCCCCAGCAATGGCAGGAATGCGACCAGAACGATCCATAAAATCTTGGTCGAGGTCTGCACATTCGTATTGATGATCGAGGCGATCGCCCAGACATCCAAAGCAAAAATGATAATGCCGAACAGGTAATTCATGAGAAGCCCCCGGTTGCTGCTGTCTTTCAACGACAGCAGCAACCGGAGGTTCCATTACAGCACGTAGCGCGACAAATCGGTCGAGCGCGCCAGATCGCCCAGATGCTTCTCGACGAAGGCTTCGTCCACGGTCACGCTTTCGCCTGAACGATCCGGAGCGCTGAAGGACAATTCCTCGAAGACCCGTTCGATCACCGTATAAAGCCGCCGTGCGCCGATATTCTCGACCGAGCTGTTCACCTCGGCTGCGATCCGCGCCAAGGCGCGGATACCGGTCTCGGTAAAGGTCACCTCGACACCCTCGGTATTCATCAGCGCGGTATACTGGCGGGTCAAAGCGTTGTCCGTCTCGGTCAGGATGCGGACAAAATCTTCCTCGGTCAGAGGACGCAATTCGACCCGGATCGGCAGACGGCCCTGAAGCTCGGGCAGCAGATCCGAGGGTTTGGCAATATGGAACGCGCCGCTTGCGATGAACAGGATATGATCGGTCTTCACCGGACCATATTTGGTCGAAACCGTCGTCCCCTCGATCAGCGGCAGCAGATCGCGCTGCACCCCCTCGCGCGAGACGTCGCCGCCACGCGCGTCGCTGCGGGCAGCGACCTTGTCGATCTCGTCGATAAACACGATACCGTTTTCCTGAACCGCTTCCAGCGCGGCAGCCTTGACCACCTCGTCATCCAGAAGCTTGTCGGCCTCTTCGGCGATCAGCAGGTCATAGCTTTCCTTAACGCTGACCTTACGACGCACGCGACGACCGCCAAAGGCCTTCATCAGGCCGGACAGATCCATCATGCCGCCCATCGCCCCCGGAGGCTGACCGGGCACTTCCATCATCCCCAAGGGATTCGAATTGTCCTGCAACTCCAGTTCGATGACCGTCTCGTCCAGCTCGCCACGTTTCAGCTTGTCGCGGAACATGGCTTTGGTCTGCTCGCGCGCGCCCTCGCCTGCAAGAGCCGCCACGACGCGATCCTCGGCGGATTTATGCGCCTTTGCCTTGACCTCTTCGCGCATCCGCTCACGTGTCTCGATGATCGCGGCATCGGACAGATCGCGAATGATCTGTTCGACATCACGGCCGACATAACCGACCTCGGTGAACTTCGTGGCTTCGACCTTCAGGAACGGAGCCCGTGCGAGCTTCGCCAAACGACGCGAGATCTCGGTTTTACCGACGCCGGTCGGGCCGATCATCAGGATGTTTTTCGGATAAACCTCATCGCGCAGATCGTCGGCCAATTGGCGACGACGCCAGCGGTTACGCAAAGCGACCGCGACGGCCCGCTTGGCATCCCTTTGGCCGATGATGAAGCGATCGAGCTCGGACACGATCTCGCGCGGCGTCAAATCACTCATTTTGAACCTCTCTTCTTGCGGACACGGGCATCCACCCTTTGTGCCCAAATTGTCGGGTCATCCGAAGCGTGGGGTCTGACCCCCGCTTCAGCCCAGAATCTCGACGGTCAGGTTGCCGTTGGTGTAGACACAGATATCGGCTGCAATCGCCATGGCCTTGCGGGCCACGCCCTCGGCATCCAGATCGCTCGCCATCAGGCCACGAGCTGCGGCAAGAGCATAGTTCCCGCCCGAGCCGATCGCCGCCACGTCATGTTCAGGTTCCAGCACGTCACCAGCGCCGGTCACGACAAAGATATCCTTGCCGTCGGTGACGATCAGCATGGCCTCAAGGTTGCGCAGGTACTTGTCCATGCGCCAGTCCTTCGCCAGATCCACGCAGGCCCGGGCCAGTTGCCCCGGTGCGGATTCCAGCTTTTTCTCCAGCCGCTCCAGCAAGGTAAAGGCATCCGCCGTCGATCCGGCAAAACCCACCACCACATCATGGCCACCCGGCGTCAGGCGGCGCACCTTACGGGCCGTGCCTTTCATAACCGTCGGGCCGACGCTGACCTGACCGTCCCCCGCGACGACTACTTTTCCGCCACGCCGCACCGCAAGGATGGTCGTGCCGTGCCAGCCGGGAAATTTCTCATCGGACATGCGTATTCTCCGCTTTAGTCTGCCGGTCAGATATGGGCCAGGAAAGCCTTTCGCAACCCGGCGCACGCAGCTAGCCTTGCGCCATGAGTTCTCAAACGATCATTCGCGCCTATCTTGAGGCCCCGATGCTGAAATCAGCACGCGAGGGAAGTTTCAACTTTCTCAATGTCCTGAAATCAGCCGTGGAATCCACAGGATGGCGACTCGAATGGCATTTGACCGGCCCTGATGCACGGGCCGAAGCGCCAGAACTGGACGGCTATGCGCTGTTTCACGCCGAGGCTCCGACCCATGATCGCGCCCTGACATTTCGCCGCGCCTATCACTATCCGTTCTGGCAGATTGAAACTGTCCAACAACGCTGGCGTTTCGACGTGGCCCGCAGCGATTTCGATCCCGCAAGCATCGACCCCGATCAGGCCCGCGAATTTGCGGATCGCCTGCGCGAGCGGGTTTTACCCGGACCACCACCACGAAAAGACGGCTCGGTTCTGGTCCCGCTGCAAGGCGAATTGCGGCGTTGTCGCAGTTTTCAGACTATGTCGCCGGTCGATATGCTGGAGGTCGTCGCCGCGACCGGCGAACGCATCATTGCGACCCTGCATCCCGACGCGAGTTTTGACATCGGAGATATGGATGCACTGCAGCCCCTGCTGCGCAAATATCCCAACCTGAAATTCGCGCCCAAATCGCAGCCGGTCCTCCGCGATTGCAGCCTTGTGGCAACGCAGAACAGCGCGGTCGCGTTTGACGGATATTTGCTTGGAAAACCTGCTGTCCTGTTCGCCCAAATCGACTTTCACCATATCGGTCTGAACGTCGCCGAACTGGGACATGCGCGAGCCATTGAGTTGGCCAAAACCCACAATCCGGACTTTGACCGATACATCTATTGGTTTCTTGAGGAAAAAGCGATCAACGCGACCCTGCCCGATGCCGAGACGCGGATTCTTGCGGCAATGCGCAGGGGCGGCTGGCCGATCTGACCGCCGCCCCCGTTAATCACGATCAGATTGCGTCGTCGATCCAGGCTTTCAAAGCCGCTTTCGGCGCCGCACCGATCTTGTTCGATACGACCTCACCATCCTTGAACAGGAACAGCGCCGGAATGCCGCGAACGCCCAGAGCAGCCGGGCTTTCCGGGTTCTCGTCGACGTTGACCTTCACGATTTTGACTTTGTCGCCATATTCGGCGGCAAGCTCTTCCAGAGCCGGACCGATCTGACGGCAAGGGCCGCACCATTCAGCCCAGAAGTCGACCACGACCGGGGTCGCGGACTGGCGGACTTCGCTGTCGAATTCGGCGTCGGATACGGCTTGGGTGGCCATGGAAATCTCCTGCAATGCGCCGATCAAGGATCGGCTGGGCGTGTCCGACAAGAGCTAGGGAGCCGACCCGACGGGGTCAAGTCCCACCAGCACCTGATCCAGCAGCGTATCCGGAAGCGGCATCAGGCTGCGGGTCGCGGTCCAAAGAACTGCCGCTTCAACGGTCAGATCGGGCCAAAGCTGGCGGAGCGCCGCGCGATAGGCCGCCATTTGCCGCAAAATACCCAGCGGAGTCGCATTGGGGTCTGCCGGAACGTCACGGTTCGTTTTGTAGTCAATCGCCAGCACACGATCCTTGGTGACCACCAGACGGTCGATCTTGCCCCACAGCATCCCTATCCGCGGCAAAGGTGCGGACAACTCTAGCTCTTGGAACACCTCGGCCTCTTCGGGCAGATCAAAGACCGAGGCCAGATCCGGTGCATCAAAGACCTCGCGCGCCTCGGCAAGTAGCCTCTCCATCTCGATTGGCAGAGGTAATCCGCCTTCCGATCCGGCCAGAACGTCGCGGGCGATCGTTTCCCATTCGGCAGGATCGCGACCCGGCAGATGTTCAAGCAGCAGGTGCAGACGCGTGCCGAACAGCATCGCCGCTTCGGCATCGCCGTCCCCTTGCGCGGTCAGAACCTTGGCTCCGCCCAACGAGGTCGCGGCGACCGGCCTGCGTTTTTCCGGCATGGGCGGAGGGGCCGCACGAAGCCAGTCTGGAGACTCGATCACGTCTTTTTCGACCCGGATAGTGTCGGGCGCACTGTCAGGCCAGTCGCCAAAACTGAGGCGCCTGATCTCGCCCCCGAACAAGGCCGGTATCCGGCTGGCCGTCAAATCCGAGCGGCCGAAACCTGCCTCGACCAGACTGTGCCAGCTATCCTCGTCGACACCGGTTTCACCGGCGGCCGCAACGATCAGCCAGCTTTCCGCGCGGGTCAGGCCGACATATAGCAGCCGCTTGCGTTCCTGTAATTGCCGCTCGGTCTGTTCGGCGGCCAGATCCTCGATCGCATCGGGACGTTCGCCTTTCTTGCCACGCCATAGCGGCGGCCCTCCGGGGACGACCAGCACCTGACCTTCCCGCGGCGGACGGCGTTTCGAACTGTCGGGCATGATGACAATCGGGCTTTCCAGCCCTTTCGAGCCATGCACCGTCATGACGCGGATCAACCCTTCGCCATCCTCGCCGCCCGAGCCCGCCTGACGCTTGACCACGACATCATCGCCCGACAGCCAGACCAAAAAACCGGTCAGCGAGGGCGTCTCGCTGCTTTCATAACTTAGCGCCTGCGACAGCAATTCGTCGATGCCGTCCTCGGCCTCGGGGCCAAGGCGGGCGACCAGTCGTTCACGGCAGCCATGACGGATCAACAGCCGCGAGATCAGGTCATAGGGCCGCATGAAGCCGGTCTGACCCATCAGATCCGACAGCAGATCGACTGCGGCGCGATGGCCGGATTCGCGCAGCCGCCGCCACAGGTATTCGCCCTTCTTCCGTCCCGACGCGAGCCTGTACAGTTCTTCCTCGGTCAGGCCGAAGATCGGAGAGCGCAAGGCCGCCGCCAGCGACAGGTCATCCTCGGGCGTGGCAAGGACTGACAGCACGGCCCGAATGTCGCGCACCGCCATTTCGCCCGCAAGTTTCAACCGGTCGGCCCCTGCCACCGGAAGATTCGCAGCTTTCAGGGCAGCGATCACTTCGGCGAACAGATCCGAGCGCCGCTGGACCAGAATCAACACGTCTCCGGCGCGGACCCGACGCACCACCCCGTGCTTGGCATCGAACATCGGCGTCCCGATCATGCGCCCGATTTCTTCGGCAATCGCGCGGGCAAGCTGCGTCGTCTCGGAATTCTCGGCGGGTTGGTCGACCGGATCGGTCCAGTCCCCCGGCTCAAGCTTGTCGGGTTTCGGAATCGAGGGCCACAGATCGACCCGTCCCGGCATGTCCGTGCGGAACGCGCGGTGCTGCGGTGGATCGCCCAGACCGCGTGCGGCATCGCCTGCAAACACCTCATCGACCAAAGACAGAATTGCCGTCGATGAACGGAACGAGTGGCGTAGTTCCAACACCTGCATCGGATTTTCGACGGCGGCAAAGGCCTCGGCAAAACCGGTGCGTCGGGCCTCGAACACGGCGATATCTGCCCCTTGGAACGAATAGATCGACTGCTTCGGATCGCCCACGACAAACAGGCTTCGCGAACCGGTCTCATGCACGCCATGCCCCGAGGTGAATTCATCCGTCAGGCGTTCGATCACCTGCCATTGGGCGGGACTGGTATCTTGCGCCTCATCGACCAGAATGTGGTCGATGCCGCCGTCCAGCCGGAACAACACCCATTGCGCCATGCTGTTTTCCGACAACAATCGCGCGGTAAATTCGATAAGGTCGTCGAAATCCAGATAGCCATGCGCCGCTTTCTGCGCCCGATAGCGATGCAGGAACGCATGAGCGAAACGGTGCAGCGACAGCGACCGCTGGGCCATCGCCAAGGCAAGCCGGCGCGGGCGAGAATCCTGCACACGCTCCATCAGGATGCCAAGATCGTCGATCAGATCAACGCAGGAACCCTGCCGCAAAGCCTTGGTCGGGAAGCTGTCATATTTGGCGGCAAAGGGCTCTTTCGCGCCAGATCCGGTCAAAAGGACCGATTCAAGAAGTGCCAGTTCCGCCATGCCCGGCTGGTCCCAGTTGCCGGCCTGCAGCTTGATCGCGGCCTTCTGGTCGTTCGAGCTACCCTTGAGCAGAAGCGGGATCAGCGCAGCAATGACATTGGTGCCATCGGCAAAGGTCTGCGCCAGAAGCCCCGCCAGATCATCGCCCGCCTCAAGCCCGCAGGCCGTCCATAGCAGATCCCGGTCCGCAGGGGTCTCGAACCCCCGCAGACCGGCGAGGAAACCGTCAAGGTTCTCGCCTGAATGCAACATCAGCAGATCGGCCAGCTCGGGAGCATTCTCGCGGACCATGTCCTCGATGATCTCCGAGCGGATCAGGGCGGCGCTGCGGTCGTCAAGCTCGGTGAAGCCATGCGGGACGCCCGCCTCGATCGGGAAACGACGCAGGACGCCACCGCAGAAACTGTGGATGGTCTGGACCTTGAGACCACCCGGCGTTTCGATCGCGCGGGCAAACAACCGACGCGCAGCGGGCAGGTCGGGTGCCTTGTCCTCGCCCAGTCGGGCCAATTCGTCCAGCAGCTTCGCCTCGGGCAGCATCGCCCATTTGCCCAGACGTTGCAGAAGTCGGTTCTGCATCTCGGTCGCTGCGGCCTTGGTATAGGTCAGGCACAGGATTTTTTCCGGCGCGGTTCCGGCCAGCAGCAATCGTGCAACCCGATCCGTCAGCACCCGCGTCTTGCCTGAACCCGCATTCGCCGTCAGCCAAGTCGAGCGCACCGGGTCCGCCGCACGGACCTGCGCCAAAGTCGCTTCGTCGAACTTCATCTCAGCCATCGCTGAACCTTTCGGGGTCTGCGGCGCGGGTCGTGTCCCATTCGCCATGCCGCGACAGGTGATCATAGTCGCTGGCGTGATCGCTGCGCTCCATCGCAAGGCGGGCGGTAAAGCCGCGTTCACCGCGCAGATACAGCCCGATCAGATCGACAAACCCCGCCCAAGTCTCTTGCGCGAAACCGGGACCGAAACTGCGGGTTTCGGTTTTGCCTTCGCCGCCAAGCTGGATGTAGCTGATGCCTTCGACCTCGGCGCGGCCAAGACGGTCGAACGCGCCCTGTTCAACCATCGCGGCTTCGAGCGGCAACTGCTTGTCGAAATTCGCGACCTGCGCATCGGTCGGAGGCTTGCCCGACTTGTAATCGTACACATGCACCCGCCCGTCGGTCAGCAGATCCAGCCGGTCGGGCTTGGCGATCAGCCGGAAATCCATGCCGGGGACGTTCAACTGCGCGAAGCTTTCGACGACCGTCGGTTTGCCTTGGGTCAGGCGCAGGGCCTCGTCCGCCATCAAGCAATCGGCGATTCCGGCGATCCGCGCCTGCCAGAACAGTCGCGCCGAGGGCCACGGGACATTTTCGGACAAGACCCGATCCGTGATTTCTAGCAGGCGGGTCTTCATCACCTCGGGCAGCTCGGGATGATCGGGAAGCGAGGCCAGAAAACCGTCCATGATCTCGTGCAGCGTAGTTCCACGTTCAGCCGCGTCGGCCTGTGGGCGCAGCGGATCAAGCATCCGCAGCCCCAAGACCCGACGGGCATAGATCGCATAGGGATCGCGGATGAGCGTGCGAACCTCGGTCACCGACATCTGCTTCAGCGCCGGCGCGGGCGGGATCGGAGATGGTCTTTTCGCTGGCGCAAGCTGGTGACGTGGTTGCGCCTGAACCTCGGCCAGATCTAGCCAGCGTTGACCGCGCTCCCGCATCTGTTTCAAGGCGGCCGGGCCATCCTGATCGGGCAGACCGCCGAGCAGGTTCACCAAACGGTTCAACCAGCGCGAGGGGATTGTTTCGGCCTCGGCGTCGCGATGGGCGCGGGTCATGATCACCTCGGCGGCCCCGACCGCTTGCTGGAAATCATGTGCCGATAGACCAACGCGGCGTTCCGGCAGGGTCAGCCCAGCGGAAAGACGCATCGGGCGGGACAACCACGGATCGGGCGGCAAGCTTTGGGGCCAGCCGCCTTCGTTCAGTCCGGCAAGGATCACCAGACCGGCAGATTGCGACACGGCTTCGGTCCGTGCCTCGCGCGGGCCACGAAAACGGACAAGGGGATGCGAGGCCACGTCCTGACGGACGGCCTGACCTTGCAATTCATCGTAAAGCAGGTCGCGGAATTCCGACGGGCGAAGATCATGGCCCAGATGGGCATGGGTTGCCAGATGCTCCAGAACGTTCCGCGCCAGACCACCCGAAGCCTTGGCCCATAATTCGGAGGCATCCGCGTCGCCATCGGGGCCGGAGGCCAGAACCCCGGCCAGATGGCGCAGATCGGCCAAGCGCTGGCCCAAGGGGCGAGGAGCGCGGTCATGCGCAAGCGGCACGATGCGGTCCAGAATTCCGGCCAGCCACAGCGCCCACGGTTTGCGGCGCTCGTCGCCCTTGTCGGCCCATTCCCGCAGCGCCTCGCCATTAGGGAAAGCAGGGCCACGCGCCCGCAATTGCAGCTCCAGATCGCGGGTCTGGCGCAAATGCTCGCGGCGATAATCCGAGCCAAGACCGGTCGCCATGACCGGATGCTTGAGCAGCACCAGCAGCGTATCGATCATCAGTTCAGCGCCGAAAAGGTCCGCGACATGGCGCAGGAACAAGCCGGGCGCGGTCAGGGGCAGGGGCTGACCGGCGGAATCGTCGGGGATGATCTGCCAGCGGTCCAGCGCAGATTGCACACGGCGGGTTAGCATCCTATCGGCAGCAATCAAGGTCACCGGATGGTTGCGCTCGACCGCTTCGCGGATGATCAGCGCGACGGCCTCGGCCTCGACGCCGGGCTGTTCGGCCTCGATCAGGGTCAGGTTGCGGGTTGCCGGTAGCAACGAGCCAAGCCGCGGGCCTTCCTTGATCCATTGATCGGTCACGGGTGCGGGCCGCAGCGCGAGCGAAATCAGTCGGTTTCGTGTCGGATCAGGGGCAGCACCCGCGATCCATGCGGTCGGCTGACCGAATTCTGCCAGCAATGGGGCGAAGCGGGCCTGCGGATGGTCCTCGGCCCGCGCGTCCAGCCCGTCCCAGACATCCTGCGGCATATGCGGGTCGAAACCGGGCAGCACCACCGCACCCATCGGAAGTTGGGCGACGGCGCGCATGAAATCCTGCGTCGCGCCATGCGAACCGGTCGAGCCCGCAACCACCACGGGCCCCTCGGGCAGGTTCTCGCCGCGCGCCCAAGCTTCGGCCAGCTTTTCGGCCTCGGCGCGTTGGCGGGATTCGCGGTCCTGAGGCGGATCGGCCAGATAATATCCGGCGGCAATCTTGAGGAAAGCCAAGGCACGGCCCCAATGCTGGGCGTGATCGCCCGCATCGATCCGGTCCAGCGCCTCGGCATCAAGACCTTCCAACTGCATCTCGGCCATCAGTCCGGCGAGCGAGGCGGCAAGTTCGGGCACCGATTGCCCCTGCGCCAGATCGGGCTGGGCACGCAGCGCCGCGTCGATCAGACGGCCAAGTTCAAGGCGGCGCGCCAGCGGAGCGGTCGCCGAACCGCCACCCAGATCCGAAATCAGCCGAAGCTGCGGCAGGATCATCGGACCACGCCAGACCAGCGCCTCGCGCAGACCCAGCAGGGATTGCCCCGAATTGGCGTAGACGGTGACCTTGGCCATATCCTGCGGCGGACGCCCCCGCATACGGGCGATCAGCCCTTCCGCGAAGGCGCCAGCGAAATCCGCGCCGCAGGGCAGGGCAAAGAGACCGTTCTGCCAATCAGTCATCCAGCAATCCCTCGGCCAAGGGGATGCAATCGGGACGACCGACGTCGCACCACTCGCCGGAATGAACCACGCCGTAAGCCCGCTTGGCCCCGATCAGCAGATCCCAAAGCCTGTTCAGCGAGAAAGCATCGTCGGGAATTTCGGCCAGACGATCGGGTCGGATGATCTGGGCGCCACCATAGACCAGATCTCCCTTGCGGATCAGATGACTATCAGGACCAAGGCTGAAATCTCCGCCGCCATGACGTCCGTGCGCCTGCGGCAAAGGAACCAGCATCAGCAGGGCGTCCATGCTGTCATCCCATGCATCAAGCAGGGCGCGAATGGGGTTCGCGCCGGTCCAGATCACATCGGGGTTCATGGTGATGACGGGGCCGTCGCCAAGCAAGGGCAAAGCTTTGCGCAACCCGCCCCCTGTTTCCAGCAACCGATCCGCTTCGTCCGAGACCAGCACATCGCGCCCCGCGACATGATCCCTGATCTGACCGCCCAGATGATGCGTATTCAGCACGATCCGGTCCACGCCTGCTTCCTGACCAAGGTCCAGCGCGCGGTCCAGCAGCGTCTGCCCGCCGACCTTTATCAGCGGTTTCGGGGTCGTATCGGTCAGCGGAGCCATCCGCGTGCCCTTGCCCGCGGCGAAAATCATCAATGGCAAAGTCATGCGCGGGCGATCCTTTCGATCACTTCGGGCGAGGGGGCCGGAATGCCGTCAAGCGCCGCAGCCAGCGCGGCCAACGCCGGATGCGAGACATCGCGCTGGATCGCATCCCAGACGCGCGGCATAAAGGCCAGATAGCGCGGCTTACCGTCGCGCTGCGCCAAACGGGTAAATATCCCCATGATCCGCAGGTTCCGCTGCACCCCAAGCAAGGCATAGGCCGCGCGGAAACGTTCCGCATCGACATGGGTGGCCGCGATGTAGCGGGCGATCTGGGTCTCTTCGGTCATCGGATCGACTTCGCGCCGCGCGTCCTGCAATCCCGAAACCAGATCATAGGCCGGATGCACCGCCACGGCGTCCTGAAAATCAAGGATTCCAAGCGGATCGCCATCACGCCAGATCAGGTTCTCGGCATGGAAATCGCGCAATCCCGTGACCGGAGGTACGTCCTCGGCAAGTTTCGCGTGAAGTGTCTCGATCAGGCCGGCGATCTCGGTGCCTTTTCCGGGCGCGCCCACTGCTGCCGGATAATATTCGGCGAACAGGCCGACCTGACGGGCAAGCTCGGGCCCATCCAGCGGCAGGACAAAGTCCGGCGGAGGATGACCGTGCAATGCGACCAAAAGGTCGGTCATCCGGTCGTAGATACGGGGGGCCAGTTCAGGCTCGGCCTCAAGCACGCGGGCGACCAAATCGTCGCCCAGATCTTCGAGCAGCAACAACCCTTCGGCCTGATCGGCGGCAAGGATCTTCGGCGCATGCAGGTCACGGTTGCGCAGCCATTGCGTCATCGCGACATAGGAATCCGTCGTGCCGGGGGCGGCATCCATCAGCACTGCGCTGCGCTCGCCGTCGATCAAACGGAAATAGCGCCGCGACGAGGCATCGCCCGCCAAGGGGATCAGCCGCGCCTCGGACCAACCGGCGCGGTGGATCAACCGCGCTATTGCGGGCAGGCGGGCCATCGCCCCCCAGCGCAATTCCGAACCGCCCAACGTGATCCGGCGCAGGTCGGGGAAATCGGCCAGCGGCTCCAATCCCAGCTTCAAGGGATCGGGCAGCGGACCGCCGTGATCGGGCCATTCGATCAGTACGATGGCCTCGCGCACGGCCTCATCTAGCCCCAGTTCGACCAGTTCGTCGGGATGGGTCAGGCGGTAAAGGTCGGCATGCCAGATTTCGGTTCCCAGCGGGTCTTCATAGGTCTGGACCAGTGTGAAGGTCGGGCTGGGAACGTCTTCGGCCAGATCACCCTGACGGGCGCGGATGAAGGATCGGGCAAAATGGGTCTTGCCCGCCCCGACCGGTCCTTCCAGTGCGATCACATCGCCGGGTTTCAGAACGGCCGCCATGACCCGCGCAAGGCAGGCGGTCAGATCGGCATCGGCGGGGTCAAGCGTGGCAAGCAGGGTCATGGGAACAAGCTATGCGGTCAAGCGCGGGGGCGTCAAAGCCCCAGCACATCGGCCATGTCATATTCGCCCGGCCCCTTGTCCTGCCCCCAAAGCGCGGCCCGCAGCGCCCCGCGCGCAAAGATTGCGCGGTCCGTCGCGACGTGCCGCAAGATCAGACGTTCGCCTGCGCTCGCGAACATCACGTCATGTTCGCCGACAATGTCGCCGCCACGGATGGCGCTGAACCCGATCGTGCCCTTTTCGCGCGCGCCGGTGATGCCTTCCCGCGCCGGAGTGCGCAGATCGTCCAAGCTGTGGCCGCGACCTTCGGCGGCAGCCTCGCCCAACATCAGCGCTGTGCCCGACGGGGCGTCGACCTTCCGGTTATGGTGCGCCTCGACGACCTCGACGTCCCAGTCGTCGCCCAAGGCGGCGGCGACCTTGCGCGTCAGCCCGACCAGAAGGTTCACGCCAAGGCTCATGTTTCCGGCGCGCACGATCGGGGCGTGACGGGCGGCAGCCTTGATCTTGGCCAGATGCTCGGGCTCGAGTCCGGTGGTACCGATGACGTGGACAGCGCGGGCCTGCGCGGCCAGTTCGGCAAAACCGACCGTCGCCGCCGGAGAGGTAAAGTCGATGACCGCTTGCGCCTTGGCAATGGCCTCGATCGGGTCGTCGGTGACGGTCACTCCGATAGCAGCGCCACCCATCGCCTCGCCCAGATCGCGGCCGATCCAAGGGCTGACCTGACGCTCGATCGCACCGACAAGACGTGCCTGATCCGATTCCATAACGGTACGTACCAGCATCTGGCCCATGCGGCCCGACGCACCCGTGATGACGATTCCCGGTTTTTCCATGTCCATTCCCGTCCAAACACCCGTTTCCAGATGGTCTATCCCGTTGCGGCGCGGGCCGCGACCCCCTACATCTGCGCCCATGGCACAGAACCGCAATCATAACGGCACAGGCCCCAAGCAGCGACAGCTGCGCGTCGGGGAACTTGTCCGCCGCACCCTTTCCGACGTTCTCCTGCGGGGGGATGTCCATGACCCTGACCTGAACCGCCACTCGATCACGGTGGGCGAGGTCCGGATGTCCACCGACCTCAAGGTCGCGACCGCTTTCGTGCTGCCCCTAGGCGGGCAGGACGCCGACGGGGCATTGCTGGCCCTGCGCCGCAACTCGGGCGAGTTGCGCCATCTGGTCGCCAAGGCCATGACGCTGAAATACGCACCCGAGCTGCGCTTCGTTCTGGACGAAACCTTCGACCGCATGGACGACACCCGTCGCTTGCTCAGCGAAGCCCGCGTCCGTCGCGACATCGACACGGATGACGACGAAGCAGATGAAGATTGATCTGAAGCGCCGCCTTGGCCTTGCCATCGGCGCGTTGGTCGCGATGAGCCTGCCCGCAATGGCAGGGATCTGCGAAAAGCGCGACTTCGACGGACAGGGCTATGTGGTCTGCACCTTGACCGCCGCCCAAGAGCCGGACCTGAAGCTGTGGCTGAACGGTCCTGACGGCAAGGTTCTTGGCGACTTCAGCAGCGTGCGCCGGACACTTGGCGAAGGCGAGGTGCTGGGCTTTGCGATGAATGCGGGCATGTACCACCCGGATTACACGCCAGTCGGACTTTACGTCAGCGACGGCAGCAAAACCCATGATCTGGTGACCGCCGGTGGTGGCGGTAATTTCGGGATGCTGCCGAACGGTGTCTTCTGCACCGGAGGCAAACGCCCCTATCAGGTGATCGAGAGCCGCGCCTTTGCCAAGGCAAAACCGCAATGCCGGATCGCCACGCAATCGGGCCCGATGCTGGTCATCGACGGCGCGCTGCACCCGCGCTTTCTTGTGGATAGCGACAGCCGCTACATCCGCAACGGAGTCGGCGTCTCGCGCGATGGGCAGACGGCATGGTTCGCAATCTCGGATCGGGCGGTCACGTTTCACGAGTTCGGACGTCTCTTCCGGGACGGCCTTGGCGCGCGCGACGCGCTTTACTTCGACGGCTCGATCTCGCGGCTTTATGCGCCCGAGTTGAACCGCGCCGATTTCGGGCGCCGGTTGGGGCCCATCATCGGATATACGGGAAAGAACTGATATGGCGCGGAAAAAGGGACGCGAGATCCACGGTTGGCTGATCGTGGACAAGCCCGCTGGCGTGGGATCGACCGATGTCGTCAGCAAGGTCCGCTGGGCGCTTGACGCGAAAAAGGCCGGTCATGCAGGAACATTGGACCCCGATGCGACGGGCGTGCTGGCGATTGCCCTTGGCGAAGCCACCAAGACCGTGCCGATCCTGACCGACGCGCTGAAGGCCTATGATTTCACCGTGAACTGGGGGGCCGAGACCAGCAGCGACGACGCCTCGGGCGAAGTGGTGAAAACCTCGGACGTGCGCCCGACCGAGGCCGCCATCCGCGCCGCTTTGTCCGGCTTCATCGGCGACATCATGCAGGTTCCGCCTTCGGTTTCGGCGGTGCGTGTCGATGGCGCACGGGCCTATGATCTGGCACGCGAAGGCGAGGTGGTCGAACTGGCCGCACGGCCCTTGTGGGTCGAGTCGCTGGAATTGCTGGCCACGACCGAACATACCGCCGACCTGCGCATGGTTTGCGGCAAGGGCGGCTATGTCCGCTCGATTGCCCGCGATCTGGGCCGCAGTCTTGGCTGTCTTGGCCATGTCGATCACCTGCGCCGCATCTGGTCCGGCCCGTTCGGCGCCGAGGACGGCATCGCCTTTGACCGGATCGACCGCGCCAATCAGGTCGAGATCGAGGCGGCGCTGCTGCCGCTGCAATCCGCGCTGGTCGACCTGCCGCAGATGCAAGCGACCGAAATCGGCGAGATCCGTATCCTGAACGGCAATCCCGGTCAGGTTCTGGGCCATGCCGAATTTGGCGCCGAGGTCTGGGTCAGCCGCAACGACCGCGCCTTGTGCATCGGGCGTTACATGGGCGGCGAGGTCCAACCCAGCCGCGTGTTCAATCTGGGCTAGACCCGTTCCAACGGCAGGTAGGGCGGCGCAGGATAGGCGACGGTGATCCCATCACCCGGCCTGACCGTGCCGCCCGACCTTACGACCGCCATGATGCCCGACTTCCTGATCAGTTTGCCATCATTGCCCTTGACCAGAACCGCGCCCAACAGACCCTTCTGAAAGGTCTCGATCTGCGAGCAGGGATTGCGAAGGCCGGTGACCTCCAGCTGGACCTGATCCCCGATCCTAAGGATCGCGCCACGCGGCAGGCCCAGCAGGTCGATATCCTTGGTGGTGATATTTTCGCCCAGATCGGCAGGGCTTATGGAAAAGCCTTGGGCGGCAAGTTCGTCAAACAGCTCGGAATGGATCAGATGGACCTGCCGCAGATTGGGCTGGGTCGGGTCGGCACGAACACGTGAACGATGCTTGACCGTGACGCCCTGATGCGCGTCGCCCTCGATGCCCAATCCTGCGACGATCCGAATTTCGGGCATAGGGGTTTTCGAAAAACGATGGGTTGCGTCGCGCGCGACCGCGATCACCGATCCTGCCAATTCCAGATTCCTCGTCTTATCCGACCCTTCAATGCCCCTATACGGTCCGAATGCCACAACTATATGGCGTAGTTCGGACAATCGGGTCGGTTTGCGCCAGCCGACCCGACCGGCGCAATTCAGGTATCAGCCTGCAAGTTGGTAGGTCGCGGGGACGTAACGGAAAGTGTCGTCCGCCTCGCCCTTGGCGATGAAGGCCAGTGCGGGGAACGGCATGTGGTAACCGACGAAGGGAATCCGCTCCTCGGCCAGACGGGCCAATACGGCCTTGCGGGTCGTAGCACCCATGTCCTTGTCGACATCGAAACGCACATGCCAATCGGGGCGTTGCACCGAGTAGACATAGTGGTTGAAGCTGTCGCCGGTGATCAGCAGTTTTTGCCCGTCGCTTTCCAGCAAATAGATCGTATGCCCCGGCGTATGGCCATAAGCCGCCGCCGCCGTGATACCGGGCAGCACCGTATCGCCATCGCCGATCAGCGTGGCCTTGTCGATCAAGGGCGCAACATGCGCGGTATAGGCTTCGCTGGGGTTGGCCGCCCAATAATCGTTCTCATCCTTGGGAGCGATCAGCTTGGCATTCGGGAACATCGGCGTCTCGCCCTGCATCATCCCGCTGACATGGTCGCCATGCATATGGGTCAGAACGATATGGGTCACATCCTCGGGGGTGTAACCCGCAGCCGCCAGCGCGGCCTTGTTGTTTTCGGGGAACATACCGGTGTCGAACAACACCAGCGCCTCGGGCGTTTTCACCAGAGTCATGGTGAAGGACTGCCCCGAACGGTCCGAGGGGATGAAATTATCCTCGCTCAACTTGGCGAACTCGGCGGGATCGACGCCAAGGCCAAATGTCTCGATCGGCTTTTCCCGCATACTTGCGCCACCAAGCAGGGTTGTCACTTCGAACCCGCCCAGCTTGACGGTATTGGCCTTGCCCGCAGGTGCGTCCTTTGCAGCCGTCTGGCTTTGCGCTGCGGCGGGTAGGGCGATCATCACCGGTAAAGCGCTCCCCATCAACATGGCGCCGCGACGACTGATTCCGGTCTTGGTCATCTTTCCGCTCCCCTTTGGTTGATATGCTTCAACCTAAGCCAAGATACAGCAGTTCCCGAGTGAAACTGTTGTGAAGGCTTTAAAAAGGGACAGGCGCGGTGAAGCTTTGCATGACTCCGGTTTCGGGATGCTTGAAGCGCAGGTTTTCGGCATGCAGCATCAGGCGCGGAAAGTCTGCCGCCGCGCCGGTAGCGTAAAGCGGATCGCCAAGGATCGGGTGGCCGATCTCGGCCATATGGACGCGCAACTGATGGCTGCGCCCCGTCAGCGGCATTAACCGCACACGGGTTTCCTGATCCGAGGCCCGCACCACCCGCCAATCCGTTTGCGACGGGCGGCCTTCGTCGTGATCGACCTTCTGCCGCGGCCGGTTCGGCCAATCGACCATCAGCGGCAAATCAACCGTTCCGGACTTTGGCTCAAGCTTGCCCCATAGACGCGCGACATAGGTTTTCTTGGTCTTGCGGTCCTCGAACTGCTTGGACAGATGGCGTTGCGCATGCGGTGTCAGACCAAAGACCATGACACCCGATGTATCCATATCCAGTCGATGCACCAACAGGACGGTCGGAAAAGCTCCCCTTAGACGCTCAATCAGGCAATCCGTGCGATCTTCGCCGCGCCCCGGAACCGACAGCAAGCCTGACGGCTTCGACACCACCAGTATCTCGTGATCGGCGTGGATCACTTGCGGCTGTTCGCTGGTCGCCTCGTAAACAAAGCTCATTTCGCCACCAACCGGATTGCCAGCCCCGCGAACATGACGACGGCCACCTTGTTCACGATGCCCAGACGCTTGCCGATAATGTTACCGGCATAGCCGCCGACAATGCCGTAACCCATCGTCACCAATGTCCCCGAGACGGTGAACATCAGGCCCAGTCCCAGGATCTGCTGCCAGATCGGCCCGAATTCGGGGCGGGTGAATTGCGGCAGAAAAGCCAGCAGGAACAGGACCGGCTTGGGGTTCAGAAGGTTCGACAGGGCACCGCGACGGATGATGTTCCATGTGCTGCTGGCCGCGCGGGCGGTCGGGTCGATCTCTCCGGCGGTCCAGCTTTTATAGGCCAGCCACAAAAGATAGGCCGCGCCGACGAATTTGATCGCGATAAGCGCACCGGGATGGGCGGCGACCAATGCGCCAAGACCCACGGTCGCCATGATAACGTGGCAGATGACGCCCATGCCGACGCCGAAACCGGCCAAGGCTCCGGCACGAGGCCCATTCTGGATACCGCAGGCGCTGGCGAAGAACACGTCCTGACCCGGCGCGAAATTCAGCACCAGTGCACCGGCCATGAAAGCCAGCAGTTGCTGGGCCGGAAAATTGGCAAGGGTATCCCAGATCATCGCGCACCTCGTTTTCCCCGCATATCGGACGCAGGGCAGGCGGCGTCAACTATTCCCGGGGATCCTGCGGCAGACCGTCGGCGATTTCGTAATAGTCGCCCTTATCGGCGACAAAGATATGCCCCAGCAATTTCAATCCTGTCGGGCTATCCAAAGCACCTGCCGCCACGTCGATAATGTCGGACCCATCCCGCTGCCAGAACAGTGACGATCCGCAAGTGCCGCAAAAACCGCGCCGCGCGAAATCCGACGCGCGGTACCATTTCGGCTCGCCTTCGATCTGCATCGACTTCGGAAGGATCGCGGCCCAGACATGGCCGGACCAACGCCGGCACTGGCTGCAGTGACAGGCGTTCAGGCCATGGCTGTCGTCAAAGGTGCCGCGAAAGCGGATCTCTCCGCACAGGCAATGGCCGGTGAACTCAGTGGCGTCCGAAGGTTTCATCCAGGATCTCCTGCAGGCGGTCTGCATCTTCCTGGGTGAAAGCGTCGGGTTGGTTGCTGTCGATGTCAAGCACGCCGATCAGGCGCTCATTCGCGGCGAAGACCGGAATGACCAGTTCCGAGCGGGTCGAGCTGGCGCAGGCGATATGGCCGGGGAAGGCGTCGACATCGGGAACGAGTTGGGTTTCCCGCGTACGGGCCGCAGCACCGCAGACACCCCGCGCGAAGGGGATGACCAGACAGCCATGCCCGCCCTGATAGGGGCCGATCTTCAGCAGTTCAGGTTCCGTCACGCGGTAGAAGCCGGTCCAGTCGAAGCGGGCGTCGGCATGGTGGATCTCGCAGGCGAGGGTGGCCATCAAGGCGACCTCGTCGGTTTCGCCATGGGTCAGGCTGCGGATGGTCTGGGCGAGTTCAGTGTAATCGACCGATGTCATGCGTCTTCTCCTGTGGCGTCGCGCAGGATGCTTTGCAGGTCATTATGCAGGCGCGCAAGCCCATCCGGTCTCCAACCCAAGGCATGCAGCCTTGCGCAGACCGGCACGCGTAGCAGGCTGGCATCGGCGCGGGCGGGTGGTTGGCGATGGCTGCCGGTCAGGACCGCGATGCCGGACAGCAGGTCGTGATTATCAAGGATCAGGTCGCTGACGTTATAGCTGCCCGACATGTCGGGGGCGGCAAGAACCAGCATTGCGGCATGGCCCAGATCGGCACCGTGTACCTCGGTCGCAACGCGCGAGGGGACCGAGGCTCCGGCAAGGAAATCGCGGATCAGCTTGGCCCATTTCTGCGGCTGGCCGGGGCCGAAAACCCCCGTCGGGCGTAGGCTGGCGGTGCGGAAATCGGAGGAAGATAGGGCGGCGAGTTCCGCTTCGGCCTGCGCCTTGACCTCGCCGTAAAGGCTGGTCGGGGCGGGCGCGAGTTCATCGGCAAGCTCGGCTCCGGCCGGATGGCCATCATGGATGGCGCGCGAAGACAGAAAGACTACCCGGCCGACACCCTGATCGAGTGCCACGTGAAACAATGCCCGTGAGCCGTCCAGATTGGCGCGGGTGAAGCCGTCGGGGTCGGAACCCTCGCCGCCGCGATATTTGCCGGGAAGGTGCTGGAAGGCGCAATGGATCAGCGCATCGCAGCGGGTAAGGTCAGGCGTCTGGCCCAAGCGCCAAGCGGGCAGGGGATAGATCTCATGGCCAGCGGTAACCGCCGCTCGGGCGATCCAGCGACCGACAAGGCCCGAGGCTCCGGTCAGTGCGATCCTCATGTCGGGGCCGGCAGGTCGCGAAGATCGGGAACAGGACCGTCCGAAGCATGAGCCTTCCACAGGTCGATCAACACACGCAGGCTGTCGGCCTTGGCGTGGTCCTGCCACGGCTTTTCATATTGGAAATGCAGCACGCGGATATCCTGCCAGCGCCATAGATCGGGTAGGTTCAGCCAGACATACTGCAGCATATTGTCGAAAACCGGCAGGCCATGCCAATTCGGGAAGTAGGTTTCCAGAAAGGTCTGGTCGGTCCGCCGCCAGAAAACGCCTGGCTGGTCAAGGCGTTTCAGCATCGCCTCGAAGGTCGCTTGAGAGGGGCGAGCGGTAAAGACGCCCGAGTTCAGGCGATGAAAATCAGCAAGGCTTTCATAGACATTCGGGGCTGCCGAGAACTCGCGATAGTCGAAAAGCCGATCGATATTCTGCAGGACAATCGCGTCGGCGTCGATGAAAACCACGCGGTCATAATCGAGTTGCCATAGCCGCAGCTTGGCAAAATTGTCCAACGGCGTGTGGAACGGCGGCTTTTCGCCCTTGGTGAAGGGGGCTGCGCCATGTAGGCGGTCGCGGGTGTGTAACTGGTTGAAATCGTGAGAAGTGGACAACAGATCCACGTGCACCGCGCGTACACCGAGCGTACACAGGTCGTACACCGCGTCGTCGGGCAGGTCAGTGTACAGCAGGACCAGATCAGCGGTCGTGCCGGTCCGGCGCAAGGACCGGAACAGGGCCGCCGCGCCGATCGCGTAGTCGGGGTTGGTCGCGAGCGTGACAAAGGCGCGGTCGGACCGCGCCTTGCCTTGGGGATGGATGCCGGAAGTCACGATACGGAACGCAGCCTCTTGCCCTCGGGGTCATGCTCGACGCGCTTGGCCAGATCCTTGGTCCATGCGCTGACCGCAGGCACGCGCGAGCGGTCGATGCGATGGGCGTATTTGCGCGCGACATCGACCACCTCGGACAAAAGCCCCTCGGCCAATGTGATCGGCTTCAGGCCAAGGCGCAGGAACTGGTCGTTCTTGACGATCAGTTCGTTCTCGTCGGCCTCTTTGCGGGGATTGGGCAGATAGGCGACCTCGGCTCCGGTCAGCTTGGCCACCATCTCGGCCAGATCGCGGACGCGGTGGGTTTCGGTCATCTGGTTGAAGATGCGGACCCGTTCGCCCGAGGCCGGAGCATCTTTCAGCGCCAGTTCGACGCAGCGCACCGAATCCTGAATATGGATGAAGGCGCGGGTCTGGCCACCCGTGCCATGCACTGTCAACGGATAACCGATCGCCGCCTGGATCAGGAAGCGGTTCAGCACGGTGCCGTAATCGCCGTCATAGTCGAAACGGTTGATCAATTGCTCGTGCCGCCGGGTCTGGTCGGTATGCGTGCCCCAGACGATGCCCTGATGCAGGTCGGTGATCCGCAGCCCGTCATTCTGGGCATAGAACTGGAACAGGATCTGATCGAGGCTTTTGGTCATGTGATAGACCGAGCCGGGCCGGGTCGGATACAGGATCTGCTGTTCGCGTGGACCGCTGGGCGTGTCGATCTGCACGTCCAGATAGCCCTCGGGGATGGGCGCGCCGACCGAGGAATAGCCGTAAACCCCCATCGTTCCCAGATGCACCAGATGTGCGTCGATGCCGGTTTCGACCAATGCCGCCAGCAGGTTATGCGTCGCGTTGGTGTTGTTGTTGACTGTGTAGACCTTATGCCGGTCGGTCTTCATCGAATAGGGCGCGGCGCGTTGCTCGGCAAAATGGATCACCGCATCGGGCCGCGCATCGGCCAGCCACGACTTCAACCGCTCGTATTCGGTCGCAAGGTTCAGCAGGTGAAAGTGGATCTTGCGACCGGTCTGCTGGTGCCAGATCCGGCAGCGCTCCTGAATCGAATCCATCGGAGTCAGTGATTGCACGCCCAACTCGGTGTCGATCCAGCGCCGCGAGAGGTTGTCGACGATATGGATCTCGTGACCCAGATCGGACAGGTGCAGGGCGGTGGGCCAACCCACGAAGCCGTCTCCTCCCAGGACTGCAATGCGCATCGTCATCTCCTTGCTGTGCGCGGCCAGACATGCGCGCGCAATGTGTCAGAAATATAACGCTTTGACGTCAGTGCTGTGTTCCCTACTTTCTTGAGAAAGGAAAATACTTGAAGTGATTGCAACCCCGTCCGCTAGTAATTATTGATTTTCCATGATCTCGCAGAAAACCAAATATGCCATCAAGGCGATGATGGCGCTTGCCGACGAAGTCGCCGCGGGCGGCGGTGCCATGACGATCGAAGAGATCGCGACGCGCTCGGGCGCGCCCAAGCGGTTTCTCGAACACATCATGCTTGAACTGCGCAACGCGGGCTATGTCGGTTCGCGGCGCGGGCGCTCGGGCGGGTATATCCTGATCAAGCAGCCCAAGGAAATCTCGATTGGCGAGTTGCTGCGTCAGGTCGATGGCCCGATCGCGCCCTTGCCGTGCCTGTCGCGCCGGTCCTACCAGCGCTGCGAGGATTGCACCGACGAGGCCAGCTGTCGCCTGCGCAAGATGTTCGGGCAAGTGTTCTGGTCCTATCTGCTTCTGATCGAATCCCTGACCTTGGCCGACCTTGTCGAAGAAGGCGGTCTGCCCGAGATGGGAGTCGTTTCGTAAGACGGCAAGCCAGCGAAAAGGTTGCCTTTCTGCCATGCTGCGGGAACGGTCGTCGGCTGGATGCTTGACCCGAAAGAGCGGTGGTTGCACTTCTCTTTCTTGGGATCGCCCTGACGGCGGCTGCCCCGACCCTGCGTTTAGAAAGTACCTGTTCGACCATGCCGGATTCCCAGCCCTCCGCCCCTCATCATGTCCCCATCGCCGGAGTCCTCGGCTGGCCTATCGCCCATTCACGGTCGCCGCGCCTGCATGGGCATTGGCTTCAGCGCTACGGCATTGACGGACATTACATCCCCATTCCCGTGATGCCCGAGCATCTGGCCGAGGTGCTGCGCGCCATGCCCCGCATGGGCTTCGTCGGAGCCAACGTGACGATTCCGCATAAGGAAAGCGTATTGGCGCTGGCCGATGTCGTCACCGACCGCGCCGCCCTGATCGGGGCCGCGAACACGCTCATCTTCCGCTCTGACGGAAAAATCCACGCCGACAACACCGACGGCTACGGTTTCATCGCCAATATCCGCCAGCATGTTCCCGGCTGGATTCCCGATCTTGGTCCCGCAGCGGTGATCGGCGCGGGTGGCGCGGCGCGGGCCGTTGTCGCCTCTCTGCTGGAAAGCGGCGTGACCGAATTGCGCATCGCGAACCGCACCCGCATCCGCGCCGAGCAGATCAAGGCCGAATTCGGCGCCAAGGTCGTCGTCTATGACTGGGCGCAGGCCGGCAACATGCTGGAAGGCGCGATTACCGTGGTGAACGCGACCTCGATGGGGATGCAGGGCAAGCCGCCCTTGCGCATTCCGCTGGACGCGCTCGCCCCCGGCACATTGGTCACCGATCTGGTGTACACGCCGCTGATGACGCCTTTCCTTGAGGAAGCACAGGCGCGCGGCTGCGAGATCGTCGATGGTCTGGGCATGCTGCTGCATCAGGCCGCGCCGGGATTCGAGCGCTGGTTCGGTCACCGCCCCGAGGTCGATGACGAATTGCGTCGGGCTGTTCTTGGATGAGCTTTCTGCTGGGACTGACCGGCAGCATCGGGATGGGTAAATCCACAGCCGCCGCGATGTTCCGCGAACTGGGGCATCCGGTCTGGGATGCCGATGCCACGGTGCATCGGCTTTACGCCAAAGGCGGCGCTGCGGTCGGGCCGGTTGCGGCGGCCTTTCCCTCGGTCCGGCGTGACGGGGCGATCGACCGCGCTGCGCTGAAGGCGGCGTTGGCGGCCGATCCCGCCGGATTCGCGCGTCTCGAGGCGATCGTGCATCCCTTGGTCGCGCAGGATCGCGCCGATTTTGTCGCGCGGCATGCGGATGCCCCCATCGTGGTGCTGGATATTCCGCTGCTTTTCGAAAACGGCAGCGACGCCGCTATGGACGGGGTGGCCGTGGTTTCGGCTCCGGCAGAGGTTCAGCGCGCCCGCGTGCTGGCCCGCCCCGGCATGACCGAGGAGGGCTTCCGGTTGATCCTGTCGCGGCAGATGCCAGACGCCGACAAGCGGGCGCGGGCGGACTGGATTATTCCCTCGGACACGATGGAATCGGCGCGCGCCGCCATCATGGACATCTGCGACCGTATCGTGGCAGGTAAACCCCATGCGTGAGATCGTCCTAGATACCGAGACCACCGGTTTCGACCCAACCACCGGCGACCGCATCGTCGAGATCGGCGCGGTCGAGCTGTTCAACCACCTGCCCACGGGCAAGACGTTCCACGTCTATATCAACCCCGAACGCGAGATGCCGAAAGAGGCGTTCGAGGTGCATGGTCTGGGCGACGACTTCTTGCGCGACAAACCGAAATTCGCCGAGATCGCGGGTGATTTCGTGGAGTTCATCGGTGCGGATGCCAAGCTGGTCATCCACAACGCCCAGTTCGACATGAAATTCCTGAACGCCGAACTGACAAAGGTCGGTCACCCGTCCATGCCTTATTCGCGGGCCGTGGACACACTGGAACTGGCGCGCAAGAAATTTCCGGGCGCGCAGAACTCGCTGGACGCCTTGTGCCGGCGCTTCCGCATCGACAACTCGAACCGGACCTTGCACGGCGCGCTTCTGGACAGCGAATTGCTGGCCGAGGTCTATCTGGCGCTGCGCGGTGGTCGTCAGCCGGGGCTGGTGCTCGAGGCGGTTGCCGCCAACGGACAGACCGGTGCGACGGCTCAGGGACGGGACGGAAATCCACGCGGGGCACGTCCCCGGGAATTGGCGCCAAGGATCACCGAATCCGAGGCCGAATCCCATGCCGCCTTCGTCGAAAAGCTGGGCGACAAGGCCGTGTGGCTTCGTTACCGCGTGGATTGAACGCGCGCGGCCCTGCGGGGTTGCGGAACCTTTTACCTCTGCCGCAAGCTATCCCTTTGCGACGGAACGACAGGGACAGGAAAGTGCATTGCTAAGGGATTGGTGGCAGTTCGTCCTCGCGCTGTTCGAGCGCATGGACAAGATCCACATGAGCCTCATCGCGGCGGGCGTGGCCTTCTATGCGATGTTCGCGGTGTTTCCCGGATTGGCGGCGCTGTTTGCGCTATGGGGGCTTTGGTACGATCCCGCCCTGATCGAGCAATATGTCCACTTCATCGACGAGTTCATCCCGAAGGGCGCGGCCGATATCATCTACGGACAGGTCAACGAACTGATTGCGGCTGGCCGGACACAGCTAGGCTGGACCACCGCGATCTCGTTCCTGATCGCGACGATTTCGGCGCGGGCCGGTGTGGATGCGCTGATCCGGGGGCTGAATGCCGCGAATGGCGTACGGTCGCATTCGACGATCATGGGATTTCTGCTGGCCTATGCGCTGACGCTGGTGATCGTGGGCGTGGTGATCATGGGCCTTGCGATCATCGTGGTCGTCCCGCTGGTGCTGGCATTCATTCCCGAAGTGCAGTTGCGGGACTGGATGATGGGTATCGTGCCGTGGACCTCCATCTTCCTGATCGTGCTTGTGGTGATCGGGATCATGTACCGCTTTGGCCCGAACGTGAAATCGCCGCGCAGCCCGATCTTCACTTGGGGGGCGCTGTTCGCGGCGCTGGCATGGGCGGCGGCGTCATGGGCGTTCTCGACCTATCTGTCCAGCTTCAACAGCTACAACCGGATCTATGGCTCGATCGGGGCGGTGATCGCGCTGCTGATGTGGTTCTATCTGGGCGGGTTTTCGGTGATGATGGGCGCGCTGATCAATCTTGAACTGGCCCGCCACCGTCGGGTCGCCGCCGCCCGCAAGTTACGGCAGGCCGCCCGTGCCGATGCAGCGAAAAAACCCTAGTGGCGCGAACCCGGACGCGCCGCCGAGGTCAGAACGACATCCGAAGTCGAAACCAGTCCGGCAGGCTTGCGTTTGACCGGATCGACACGGAATGTCAGCCGCAAGGTAAATCGACCGGGGATGTGTTCCTGTTCGGCATGGCCTTCCAGCTGGCTGGAAAAGGCTTCGATCAGCTGGCTGCCAAGGCCGGTTCCCTCGGGCGGGGGGGCGTTGCCGGTCGAGTTCTGCACTTCAAGCGTCGCCTGACCTAGACCATCGTTATGCAGCGTCACCCGTACCCATGGCGGACGGCCATCTGTTCCCGAGCCGGAATATTTCAGCGCATTGGTAAAAGCCTCGGTCGCCAGCAACGACAGTGGCACGGCCTGATCTGGCATCAGGACCAGCGGCGAAAGATTGGTTTCGACCTGCAATCCCGTGCCCGGCTCGACCGAGGCGTTCACCATCTGGTTGATGATGTCGCGTAGCAACCGGTCGGCCTCGACCGAATCCAGATGCTCGGCCTGATACAGGTTGCGATAGATCGTCGCCAATGACGCGACGCGATCCTGTACCGACCGCAGAACCCGCCGCGCGTCCTCGTGGTCGATCACCCTGATCTGCATGTTGATGATCGAGGCGATCAGTTGAAGGTTGTTCTTGACGCGATGGTGAACCTCTTTCAGCAGCACGGTCTTTTCGTTGACCGCGGCCTCCATCGCGTCCTCGTCACGGATCAGGATCCGCGCCATGTTATGGAAGGTCGAACTCATATCCCCGATCTCGGTCGGAGCGCCCTGCAGCACCGGAGGGGGCGCGGACCGGTCGCCGATGGCAAAGCGGCGCATCTGGCCCCGCAATTCGCGGATGTGCCGCAGGACAAGGCGGTAGACGGCGAAATAAGCCACCGCCAACGACGCGCCCCACAGGATCAACGGCAGAAGAAGCGCAGTCCGCCGGGTCTGGTCGATGCCCGCGATACCTGATTCCGAACGCGTCCATGACCCCATGGCATAGACCAGTCCCGGAACGACGGGGATGACGCTGAAGATCCGCCGCTCGCCTTGCGCAGAATAATCGCTGAACGTCGTCTCGCTGCGCGACAGCAGCGACGGCAGCGATTTGTCGCGCGGCAGCAGGTCCAAAATCGAGGCATCGTCGCGCTCGGCGCCGGACAAGATCTGGCCAAGATTGTTGAAGGTGAGAACCTGAACGCTGTCATTCGCGACGCCCGACACATGGGTCGAGCGCAGCATGTCATGCGACATGGCAACACCGATGAAACCCAGCGGCTCATCGCCGCGATAAAGCGGCTGGATCACGATGACCGATGAAGGGTCATCGCCGCTGCCGACCAGACTTGTCGTGACCAAGGTTCCGGGGCTTTCCGTGAACTTCTTGAATGCCGGATCGTCCGCCATGTCATGCACACCCGGAATCGACGAACATTCGGTCGAACCGTCGAGACGGGTGAAACCGGCATAGGAAAAGTTCACCGTCCGCTGCACGAAACCGCGCATGATGTCGGCGCAGGCACGCGGATTGTCCATCGTCTCAAGGACGGCGGGGCCCAACGCGTCCGCTGTACCGATCGCGCCTTGCAACAAGGCCCGTTCGCCAGCCGCAGCCGTCGCGGTGCGCCCGAGCAGCGCAATTTCGGAAGACCGCTCGTATTCCCGCGACAGGTATAGCGTCTGAATGACCGAAATCAGGCCGATGGGCAGAATTGCCACCGACAATAGTCCACCCAGCCGGAAGCCAAGGCCCTTGGTGAACTCCAGCCTGTCAAGCAGTCGCGGTGCCACAACCGCCCCTTAGCGCGAAACGGGGTGGTTCTGCGCCATCACTGCCAATGTCGCGCGGTCGGTCATCTCAAGCTCTTCGCCATCCTCAAGCTTGAGAAGTTCGGCCAGACGGCGACGTCCGCGATTGGCGCGGGATTTGACCGTTCCGACAGCAACGCCGGTCATGTTGGCAGCTTCCTCGTAAGAAAAACCCGAGGCCCCGACCAGGATCAGCGCCTCGCGCTGTTCGTCGGGCAGCTTGGCGAAAGCCACGCGGAAATCGTTCATCGCCAGACGACCGTCATGCTCGGGGCGGGTCGCTTGCCGCGCGGCATGGATGCCGTCGGTGTCGCTGACCTCGCGGCGGGTCTTGCGACGGGCCGAATAGAACGTGTTGCGAAGGATGGTGAACAGCCAAGCCCTGAGGTTCGTTCCGGGCTGGAACTTGTCGATGTGGGTCCATGCCTTGACGATCGTGTCCTGCACCAGATCGTCTGCCGACGCCCCTTCGCGGGTAAGGGAAAGCGCAAAAGCGCGCAGCGCGGGGAGGTGATCTACAAGCTCGTTGCGGGGATCGGCATGGACTTCGGAGGTACGCGCCGCTTTGGCGTCTTTTGTCATGCGGGCCTACTCCTGCTCGCGCAATTTATCGAGCAATTCCAAAAATTTGTCGGGGATCTTCTGGGTGACATCCTGTTCGTATACGCGCTTCAGGTTTTCATCGATTTGCTTTTCGATGGCGACCTTTCTGCGTTCCTCACGCCTGTTAGTCATTTTTAAGTTATTCCCGAAATTCTTGTGCGCACACACTCTAACAGATACGTATCCTTTCAAGTTCCCTGTGAATACCGCATTTTTGAGGACGTCATGACCGCTGCAGATCTGGCCCAATCCATCAGTCGCGAGCTGCCCTACTTGCGTCGCTACGCCCGTGCGCTAACGGGAAGCCAAACCGCCGGAGACAATTATGCCGCCGCCACGCTTGAAGCCATTCTTGCCGATCGCGGCCTGATGGATGGCGGCGAAGCCCGTATCTGTCTGTTCCGCACGTTCCACGCGATCTGGCAAAGCTCGGGGCAGCCGGTCCATACCGACAGCCAGCAAGGCGTGCATGAAGCCCGCGCGCAGGCCCATCTGCGCAAGCTGACCCCGAACTCGCGCGAGGCCCTGCTGCTGCGCACCATCGAGGAACTGCGCTACGACCAGATCGGTCAGATCATGCAGGTCGAGCAGTCCGAAGCCGAGGAACTTGTCCAGATCGCTCTGTCCGAGATGAGCCAGGCCCTGTCGGGCAAAGTCATGATCATCGAGGACGAGACGATCATCGCGATGGACCTGAAGGGCATCGTTCAGGCGATGAGCCATGACGTCACCGGCGTCGCACGCACCCATAAACAGGCGGTCGAACTGGCCCATGCCAAGCGTCCGGATCTGATCCTTGCCGATATCCAGCTGGCCGATGGTTCGTCAGGCGTCGATGCGGTGAACGAACTGCTGTCCAGCATGGGCGACATTCCGGTGATCTTCATCACGGCCTTCCCCGAGCGGCTGCTGACCGGCGACCGCCCCGAGCCTGCCTTCCTGATCTCGAAGCCCTACTCGGAAGAGCAGGTGCGTTCGGCTGTCAGTCAGGCGATGTTCTTCGCCTCGACCCAAGGTCTGAGCACCGTCTGATCCGCAGGCCCCACGGTGGCGGTTGGCCCGCCACCGACTTTCGCCCCTACAGCGCGGCAAGCGCCTGTTTCGCTTCCGCGTATTCGGCGGCCAGCCGGTCGACCAGTTCGGCTGCCGGCTGCACGGCGCGCACAGCGCCGATCCCTTGTCCCGATCCCCAGATCTGGCTCCACGCCTTGGCTTTCGCCGCGCCACCGCCGAAATCCATCGCCGAGGAGTCTGCGCCAGACAAGGCCGCTGGGTCCATTCCGGCATTCCGGATCGAGGGTGCCAGATAATTGCCATGGATTCCGGTGAACAGGCTGGAGTTCACGATATCCTCGGCCCCGCTATCGACGATCATCTGCTTGTATTCGGCTTGGGCATTCGCCTCGGCCGTCGCGATAAAGGGGCTTCCGATATAGGCCAGATCCGCGCCCATCGCCTGCGCGGCCAGAATGGCACGGCCTGTCGAGATCGCGCCCGACAGCAGCAACGGACCGTCAAACCATTCGCGGATTTCGTGGATCAGCGCAAAGGGGGATTGCTGGCCCGCGTGGCCGCCGGCGCCAGCCGCAACGGCGATCAGCCCGTCCGCGCCTTTCTCGATGGCTTTCTTCGCGAAAGTGTTGGTGATCACGTCATGCAGAGCGATTCCGCCACAGTCATGGGCGGCAGCATTCACCTCGGGGCGGGCGCCAAGGCTGGTGATCCAGATCGGAACGCGGTGCTTGTGACAGATCTCGATGTCGCGTTCCAGCCGGGCATTGCTGCGATGGACGATCTGGTTCACCGCAAAGGGGGCGGCAGGGCGGTCCGGATTGGCTTGGTTGTGGCGATCAAGCTCTTCTTCGATGCGGGTCAGCCAGATGTCCAGAAGCGGCGGATCGCCGTCTTTCTCCCGCGCATTCAAAGCCGGAAAGCTGCCGACAATCCCCGCCTTGCATTGCGCGATGACCAGATCCGGTCCCGAGACGATGAACATGGGCGATGCCATGGCCGGAATGCGCAGATTCGCAAGAATGGGTGGCAGCATGACGGTTCCTCCATGGTCAGCATCGGGGCGCAGGTTGCACCAGCCCCCCGAGACTGCCAACGGGTTCCGTCGCGTCGGTCAGAACGGCATCGGATTGTCGCGGTGCAACTGGTCGATCCGCCCGAGCGCCTCGTCCGAAAGGACCAGATCGATACCCTTCAGCAGATGCTCAAGCTGGCCATAGCTGGTCGCCCCGATGATCGGGATGCACGCGAATGGCCGCTGGCGGGTAAAAGCGATGGCCATATGGATCGGATCAAGCTGCAATTCACACGCAAGCGCATGATACGCCGCAACAACCGAAGGCGCACGAGGCGTGCGACGCCCGCCCAGATCGCCCGGCCCGCCATGAGCCTTGTCGACCGCGGCACGGCTGCCATCGGGCTCGATACCGGCCTGATACTTGCCGGTCAGCAGACCGGCTGCCAGCGGCGAATAGGCCAGCAGCGTCACGTCCTCATTCACCGCAACTTCTGCCAGATCGGTATCGTAAAGCCGGTTCATCAGCGAATATTCGTTCTGGATCGTCACCACCCGCGGCGCGCCGATTTTGTCGGCCATGTCGATCCAGCGCGAGGTCCCCCATGCGGATTCGTTCGACAGGCCAAAGGCACGGATCTTGCCGGCCTTGGCCGCGTCAGCGACGGCCTCAAGCACATCGGCCATATGATCCAGCGTTTTTTGCCGGTCCTGCTTGCGCGGATCATAGCGCCAGTTCTGACGAAAGGCGTAGCTTCCACGAACCGGCCAATGCAACTGATAGATATCGATATAATCGGTTTGCAGCCGACGCAGAGACGCGTCGATGGTCTGGTGCAGGATCTTGCCGTCATAGCCCTCAAGGCGCAGCTTGTCGCTGGGGCCGGCAACTTTAGTCGCGATCTCGACCTTGTCACGACCGCCACGACTGGCCAGCCATTTGCCGATGATCTGTTCGGTCACGCCAACCGTTTCACGCAGCACCGGATTGACGGGATACATCTCGGCGGTATCAAAAAACGTGATCCCCGCATCCGGAGCCAAATCCATCTGGTCATGGGCATCCGATAGGCTGGTCTGGTTGCCAAAAGTCATGGTCCCCAGAGAAACGGCACTAACCGAGACTCCGCTGTTGCCAAGCGTCATTCGTTGCATCGGGAACCTTTCGTCTGGATTGGCGGAAGAGAATGGGAGTCGAACCCACCCGGGACAGGCTCGCTGCCCCAACCGGATTTGAAGTCCGGCCGCCCCACCGGGGACGATTCTCTTCCCCGCCTTTGATTTCAATCTCTAACCATGGATTTCCGGACGGTGCAAACAGGCTTTCGCGGCATTTTTACAACATCCACCGGCGACCAAGTCTTTCCTCGGATCGCTACAGTCCTGTTTCGTAAGGAATTCCTGACGGGCAAATCCGACAAGAAGCGCCCCCATTTTTGCGTTGCCGTACCCAGCCACCAACATGGATTCGCAGGGAATCCATTCATTCACTCGGAAGTGTGGACGCTGCCGACCGGTGGCCGACACAAGCGTATCGGACAAGTCAAGGGTCGCCGCGCGCGAAACCGACATTGCGTTGCCCAATCGACGACGCTTCAAAGAAAAAAACGTCGGGGCACAGAGCAAATATGCCGCAGCGATCTGTCTGGATCGAGGCAAGTCGCTCGGGTATGAGATCGTAAATTATCACCTTAATTCTAAAGGGTTACTGATGCCTGGTCAAAGCAAGCCAAATGCCTCGGAGCATTGCCAGCAAGCCCCGCTTGACCCGGCAGATCACATCTGCGCGAACGATCTTATCGCGCCTGCTGACAATCCGGACACGGCTGCGCTGGCCCTGCATCGGACCGAGGAATTCGCAACCGTAGCGGTCCGATCGACCGAGCATTCCTGCGCCACGACCGGAGTATTTTCTGCCGGCACGACCACCGCACGCTTTTACGACAGGATCGCGCTGGGACGTGCCGCCGTGGCAGATGGAGAGTCTTTCGCCGTCGTTGCGGGCGGTCCTGATGGCCTTTCCCGTCCAACCATCTTTCGCCGCGACGATGCGATGACGCAGACCGCTTTGATCGAGATCCTGTCCCCATCCGGAATGGATGGCGAGACGGCGGCCCTTCGCGCGGTCACCGACGACGACGCTGCCACGTACACGCACGAGTTCATGGCCAAATCCGGAACAAACGCGCGCCGGCGCTATCTGCTGGGCGGGTTTCGCGCGGTGGATGGCGCATGGGAGGCGTCCAAACTGATCTCTCGCGATCTATCCGGCAACGTGGCATCGGGGCGCTGGGTCGATCGGATCACGTCGAGCGACGGCCTGACTACGTTGATGGCATGGGACTATCGCGGGCGTGTGCGCTGCCAGCCCGACGAACGCACCATGGAATACATTGCGGACAATCTGCCCGTCGCGGTTCGCGATTATCCGATGCTGACCAGCGGAACCGCCGAATTCCACAAGCCGCTGGGACCAATCATCGGCATCCACGCCTATGGCCAGTCATGGGAAACGCGGAACGCCCAGACCGGCATCGCGCAAAACGATGTAGCGGGCTACACGCTGACCGGTCAGTTGTTCCCGAAAAACGTCCTGACCCTGAATGACGGGCGTGGCTTTCTGGGCTGGGAAGGCGCGGCGGGCCGGATCGCTTCGACGGCATTCGCGGCGGGCTCCGAGACGGATACGGATATCCAGACGCTTGTGGGCGCGATGGCGTTCCGTCTGGCGCGATCCGCGAATGACGAAGGTCGCCCGCTGGTCGTCATGGCGCGCACCGAGGCCAAGGGCGGCACAGCGCTGGAGTATCTGGCTTCGCCGGATCTGCCCTATGCCATAGGCGACGGGGCGTGCTGGGCCGCGTGGGAAGGCGCTGTGCAAGACGCTTTCGACATCGCCACAGGTCTGGGCGTAGCCTACGAGGTCCGGTTCATTCCCTGGACGCACGGTCAGGCGAATACCGACGACAGCTACGCCACCTATCGCACCAATATGGAAATGCTGCTCGACCGCATGAGCCGAACCGTCATGTCGATCACGCGCCAGACCATCAAGCCAGTGTTTATGGTGATGCAGCAGATGCCCACGCAAAGCAAAGGTTACGCTGATCACATCAAGGTCACATCTGATCTGTGCCGTGAGCGGGATGACTGTGTGATGATCACAGGGGGATACGGTCACGAGCATATCGACCACATCCACCTGACCCGATGGGCCTCGGTCGAGATCGGCGAATTGCGGGCCATCGCAGCGGAGAAAACACTGCGCGGCGAACCGTGGGGCGGGCCCATGCTGGCCAATCCCCGCCGCTCGGGCGCGGTGGTGACCTTCGACGTGATCGGCGCGCATGACGTCGTTGTGGATGAAAGCATCGTGTCGGACCGACACCAGACCGGCGGCGCGTATGATCCCGCAACCGGGGCATATTCCGGGGGCAAGCCCGTTCCGTTCTACGGCTTCGAGGCATCGGTCGACGGGTCAAAGCTTGCCATCGACAGCGTCACGGTTGATCGCCGCAGGATCACCGTCACGCTGACCAGCGCACCCGCATCCGGTACGCTGCAAATCCGCTACGCCATGCATTACAACGGCACAGTCAATTCGACTCGCGGCGACAACCGGTCCGCGAACCGCGGCAACATCCGCGCCGATTGGCAGGGCCGTTCGATCCTGACGGGGCGGCCACTGCACCGCTGGATGGCGTCCGACTATTTCAACTTCACGATCTGAGGGGGCCTCATGGCACAGATCATCGGCACAGGGGATCCGGTGAACGCGGGGCTGTCGACATTCTACGACAACACCGTGGATTTCAGCGGGTTCGGGTTGACCGACCGCTTCGAGTTCAAGGCGTCCACGATCGTGCGTGGCGACGTTTCCGGTACGCTGCGGGTGTCGCGGGTCAACCCGATCGGCACATCTCGCCCGCTGACACAGGCAGAAACGACCAACCAGCCAGCCTATCTGGCCGCGGGTGGACCGAACGGGCTGACCGATGCCCTGGAGTTCGTGAAAACCAGACCCGATGGCATGATGCTTGGTGATCTGGATATCGGCAAGCTGACCAAAGTCCTGATCATCCGCCCGACGATCACCGAAGATGCGTTGAATTATCACCTGCTGTCTGCGCGCTCGACCGGTACGGGTCGAAACACATGGATATTGCGCCAGATCAACGGCCAGTTGGGTATGCGGGCATGGGCCGGAGACGTTTCGCCGAACTGGGGCAATGCGGAAATCACCGCAGGCGGGATACCGCTCGGCGCATGGCAGGCCGTGGCGATGTGTCTGGACCCGGACGCGCGGATGGTCAAATGCGGTGTACGGGCGACCGGCGCCGCAAGATGGACATGGGCGACAGCAACATGGCCAGCCGAGTATCCGCCGACCAAAACGCTGATGACGCTCGGGGCCCATAATGCGCTCGGCACGTTTGACAGCTATTCGGGCCGCGTTGCGGGTGTACTGACATTCGCCGGCCATGACGCGCATGCGGAACCCGCGCTGCTTGACCAGATCAACGCATGGGCATTCGGCGCTGTAAGCATCTTCGGGCTTTAGAGGTTTGCGATAGCGCAGCCCCGCGACGGCACCGGAAATGGCGAACTGCCTGCAGAGCTGTTTGACGCCGCCCTAGCCGTCGGGCGTGAACAGGTCGATCCGGTGCGGATTGATGCGCCGTAAATCGCCCCGCCGCAACGTCAGGCCCAGCCTGTCGAAGAAGTCGAGGATCTGAATAGCCACCTTGCGGCCGTTCTGGACACGGTCGCGAAATGCAGGCGCGGTAAACCAGCCATCCTCGGCCAAGGCGGCGGTATCACGGATGATCTGCACCATCTCGACCGTGGTTTCACGCGCGAAAAAATGGTCATGCGCGATTTGGTCGATCCGTCCCTGACGCGCGGCCATACGCAGAATGCGGCGGATTTCGGCCTCATCCTCGCCGAACTCGGTCGCGAAATCGCGGACGCGGGGCGGGCGAAAGCGCTCATCTCCGGTCAGTTGAGGGATAATGCGGGCATAGATCGCCTCATCTTCAGACGAAAGGCGTGGCAAATGGCCGGGCAGGCGCAGGAAAGCACCATCAAGGGCGATGCGACCCGCTTCAGCCTCGCTGCGGATGAAGGCCGAAAAATCGGCCTTCGATAAGCGGGGTTGCAGCAGAAGCCGAAGTCTTTCGCGGCCCAGCCCCTGCAGGTCGGCATTCTCATGGTGAAACTCGGCCAAGCGGTCCAGCATTTGCTGACGCATGGCTGCCAGCGACGACGCTGCCAGCGCTTGTCTGGTCGCATCAATCACGGTCAGGCCAGAGGTCGCAAGCGCCGCATCCATTTGTGCGTCCGACAGCGCATGATCGCGGGCGAAACTGTGCAGATCCACCAGACCCGCCTGACCCGAAGCAGCCAAGGCCAGCGCCGGATCGGGCAGAGCGAGGGCACGCAATGCCGCCAAACGCTCGGGGCGCGTGCGGCGACGGGCGGGGGCGCGCAAATCGACGATGCGCCCGCCACCGATGGTGCGTCTGGCCGAGACATCACGCAGGATGAAACGATCACCCACGGCAGCCGCAAGCGGTCGATCAAGAACGATCTGGGCTAGTCCCTCGGCTCCCGGTGCCAGATCGCCCTCGAGCGGAACAATGCGTGCACCAAGCTCGGCAGCCCCGATATGCAACCGTGCAGGGAACCACGTCGCAAGGGGCTTCGGTTCGCTATCCAAGGCATGCAGCATTACGTCGATGCGGTCCGTGGGGGCGTGCAACATGGGATCAAGCGCAACATGGCCGCGCAGGACGGCTTCGCGAGAAATACCGTCACCGGTCAGGTTCAACGCGCAGCGCTGGCCCGCAACACCATGATCGGCCTTGCGGTTCTGCGCATGGATTCCGCGGACACGGGCGGGCAGCCCCGACGGGCTGACAACGATCTGGTCGCCAACCGCGACCTGCCCCGAAACGACAGTTCCCGTCACCACCGTACCAGTCCCCGCAAGCGTGAAGCTGCGGTCGATGACAAGGCGAAAGCGGGCGTCGGCCGCACGAGCGGTGGTCTGCGCCTCGGCCTTGGCAAGCTCGGATTTCAACCGCTCGATCCCCGCTCCGGACAAAGACGAAACGGAGAACACTGCCGCGCCCGCCAGTCCGGTTGGTGCCAGAAGATCGGAAATTTCGCTGGTCAGGTCCGAGATACGCTCCGGATCGGCCAGATCGGATTTGGTCAGCGCGACGACACCCTGCCGGATGCCGAGCTGATCCAGAATGGCCAAATGCTCCCGCGTCTGAGGCATGATCCCGTCATCTGCCGCGATCACCAACAGCGCCAGATCAATCCCGCCCGCACCCGCCAGCATAGTATGCACGAATTTCTCGTGTCCCGGTACATCGACAAATCCGGTGACCGCTCCGCCGCCCAGATCTGCATAGGCGAAACCCAGATCTATGGTGATGCCGCGGGCCTTTTCTTCGGCAAGCCGGTCGGCATCGACCCCGGTCAAGGCCCTGACCAACGCCGTCTTCCCGTGGTCGATATGCCCCGCCGTTCCGACAATCATGCCGAAAGGGCATCCAGAAGCGCCTGATCACTGGGCAGACAGCGCAGATCCAGAATCAGCTCTCCATCATGGATATGCCCGATGATCGGGGTGTCCAGACCGCGCAACCGGTCGGCCAGCGCTTCGGGTGAGGGGGTCAAAGCCAGTCCCGCACTGGGAATCGTTTCGGTGGGCAATGCACCCGATCCGATCTGGCTGGCACAGGGGGTAACGCGCACACGGCAACCCAACTTGGCCTCTACGCGCGGAGCAAGACGCTCGGCCTGAGCGCGGATCTCGGCCTCGGTGCGGGCCAGCAGCCGCAGGGTCGGCAGCCGTTCGGCAAGGCAGTCGGGATTGCGGTAAAGCCTCAACGTAGCCTCGGTCGCCGCGATGCGGATCTTGTCCATCCGGACGGCACGCTTCAGCGGATTCCTGTTAATCGCCGCGATGATCTCTCGCTTGCCAACGATAAAGCCGGCCTGCGGTCCACCCAGCAGCTTGTCGCCCGAGAAGGTCACGACATCCGCGCCCTCGGCCACGGCTTCGGCCACCGTGGGTTCGGGCGACAGCCCCCAGCGACGCAGATCGACCAGCGTGCCGGACCCGAGGTCGTTGACCATCGGCAAGCCAGCTGCGTGGGCGATGGCGGCAAGTTCCGACGCCAGAACTTCCTTGGTAAAGCCCTCGATGCGGTAGTTCGAGGTATGGACCTTCATCAACAGACCGGTTTCGGGACCGATTGCTTCGCGGTAGTCCTTGGCATGGGTACGGTTGGTTGTCCCGACCTCGCGCAGGATGCAGCCCGCCTGTTCCATGATCGCGGGCATCCGGAAGGCGCCGCCGATCTCGATCAACTCGCCGCGCGAGACAATGGCCTCACGGCCCTTGGCCAAGGTGTTCAGGGTTATCAGGACCGCCGAGGCGTTGTTGTTGACGACCGTCGCATCCTCGGCTCCCGTCAATTCGCAAAGCAGTCCGCGCAGATGGCTGTCGCGCTCGCCCCGACCTCCGTCGTCCAGATCGAATTCCAAAGCCGCAGGGGCGCGCATGGCGGCAACCGCGGCCTCGATCGCAGACTCGGCCAGCAATGCTCGACCCAGATTGGTGTGCAGAACCGTGCCGGTCAGATTCAACACCGGCCGCAAACGCGATCTGGCCTGCGCGGCCATCGCCTTGATAACTGCGATCAGGATCTCCTGCGCGTCCGGCACGGGATCGGGGCGCGTGGCGCGGATCGCCACAAGCTGGCTTCGCACCGCCTGTGTGACCGCCATACGTCCATAGGATTGGATCAGCGGACCGCAATCGGCCAAAAGTCGATCAACCGAGGGCAATGACCGCAAATCCGACATCAGTATCCCACAAGGAAGGGGTTGAATCCGCCCCGTTTCCATTCGGTGTCGCGCATCATCAGATCAAGTCCAAGGCTGGCCACATCGTCCGCGACAGGCTCAAGCGAGGGGTTCTTGTTCTGATACAGGATTTTGACCCAATGGCCGCATTCACGGCAGATCTCGGCCTTGACCGTCGCCTCTTCGGTCTCGACCGAGCGATAGGTGATCCCCTTGGTCGAGCCACAGCAGGTGCATTTGACCCGCACCTCGTTCCATAGGGTCTGGCAGGTTGCGCATGAACAATATCGCGCACCTTCGGCGCCGATATTTTCGGTCACCATGCTGACCGCCGCACGACCGCCGCAAGCGGGGCAAATGCCGGATTTGATCGGGACCAATTGTTCCACGTGAAGTCCCGAGGCCGACATCGCCGCGTGGGCCTGAAGGGCGGCCGCCGCGAAAAGATGCGGAGCCACGCTATCTTCCGGAATGGTATCGGTCAGGACGTTCGTCATCACCCAGTCGCGATCCGAAGCGCTTGCGTCCTTCAGCGCCGACAGCGCCAGTCGCGCTGGCTCGGGCATATCGACATCGGCAAGCAACTCGCACAACCGGTCCAGCGCTTTGCAAAGGGCGGAACGCATGTCGTTGCGATCAAGCTGCGGCATCCTGCTTGATCGGGCTAGTTCGATCCGCGATGCGGGGATGGGTTCGGGGGTGGGTAATTCGCGGACAAGTCGCGCCTGCGCCCTGGCAATGCCACCAAGAAAGCGCAGATAGGGCGCAAGATTGGGGCTATGCTGGGCAAGAAAATCGAACCTTTCGGCTCGGGTGATAAACATCGCCTCGGGGTCCGGCAGGCGGGCGAAAGGTACTTTCGCCACGCCGCCGATCATCGAGGGATCGGGTTTCAAGCTAGAAGTCATCACATCCTTCGGGCCGACCGGCCATACATCCGGCCGTTTCAGTTACTCTGCCGGGTCACGCCCCTCGCGTCCAGCGACTTCCCGCAGCCATTTCCGGTGATGCCGGAAGGCCCAGCCGCCGGTCACGCTGCCACGGGTCATGGCGCTGATCGTGCCCCGCGTCCAGATCGCCGCATAGACATGCATGATGAAGACGAGGATGATCGCGACCGCCGCGAGCGAGTGGACCAGAACCGCCCAACGACGCACAGGGATGCTGACCAGATCGGGGAAATACTGCTCCCAGATCATCACGCCCGATCCGATCAGGACAAGGATCAGGATCGACATCCCCCAGAACACGCCCTTTTGCCCGGCATTGTATTTGCCAAGCTCGGGCAGGCGTTCCTCATTCCCCTTCATCACGTCACCGATCTGAGAGACCCAGGTACGATCCTCGGGGCGGGGCAGGTTCAGCTTCCAAAGCTGCGCGAACAGCACGAAGAAGCTGAAGAACAATAGGATGCCCACAAAGGGATGCAGCCAGCGCGTGTTCTGTCCACCGCCGAACAAGCCGGTCAGGAAGTAGAGCGAGGGGTGGAACAGCGCCAGCCCCGAGAGCAGCAGCACGATCAGGCTGAGCGCCGTGACCCAGTGATTGGCCCGGGTATAACCACGATAGCGGCTGACCCGGACCGGAGCCGTCGATTCGAGGTGGTCGCCCTTTTCCGAATAGAGAGGTTTGGTCATGACGCCTCCTCACCTTTGACGGGGACGGTAGTTTCAACGAGGTGTTCGGCCTCGCGCTCTTCCTCGGCGCTGACACGGTTCGCGCGGGCGAAGAGCCCATGCAGGACCGAGCCGACCGCCGCCGCCCCGATGACGGCCAATCCAATCGTCTTGGTCACACCCTTCCAGCCGCGCACCACCGGAGAGATCTGCGGATTTGCAGGCAGGCCCGAATAAAGCTCGGGCTGGTCGGCATGGTGCAGCACATAAAAGACATGCGTTCCGCCGACACCTTCGGGGTCGTAGATTCCGGCGTTTTCATAGCCGCGGGATTTCAGATCGGCCACGCGCATATTGGCGTGCTCGATCATGTCTTCCTTGGCGCCGAAGACGATGGCTTGGGTGGGGCAGGCTTTGGCGCAGGCCGGACCCTGTCCCACGGCAACGCGATCCGAACACAGCGTGCATTTGTAGCTCTTGTGATCGGTCTTGCTGACGCGCGGGACGTTGAAGGGGCAGCCGGTGACGCAATAGCCGCAGCCGATGCAGTTCTCGTGGATGAAATCCACGATGCCGTTGGAATATTGCACGATCGCGCCCGGGGCCGGGCAGGCTTTCAGGCAGCCCGGGTCTTCGCAATGCATGCAACCGTCCTTGCGGATCAGCCATTCGAACTCCCCTGTCTGGGGATTGTCGAATTCGCTGAAGCGCATCAAGGTGAACATGTCCGGCGTCAGGTCATGCGGGTTTTCGAACATGCCGACATTGTGCTCGATCTCGGGCACGGTGTCGTTCCACTCGGCGCAGGCCGATTGGCAGGCTTTGCAGCCGATACATTTCGACACGTCGATGAGCTTGGCGACCGGGGTCAGTTGACGCTCGGGCTTGGGCAGATCGGGCATCGCCGAGGCGCGGACGACATCGCCCACGCCAAGGTTCGCCTTCATCGGCTGGATCGGCGGGTTTGACACCGCCGTCCGTGGGCTGTCGAGGTTCGGGTCCATGGTCATGACACGACCTCCCCTTGGGCCGGCTCAATGTTGACAAGGAACGCCTTGAATTCCGGCGTTTCCACGTTTGCGTCGCCGACAAAGGGCGTCAGGCTGTTCGGGCCGAAACCCTTGCGCGCCGCGCCCATGAAGCCCCAATGCAACGGGATGCCGATGACATGCACCAGCTTGTCGCCGCATTGCAGGGGCCGCAGCCGCTTGCTGACCAGCGCCTTGGCCGTGACCGACCCACGCTTGGACCAGACCCGCACCGTGCCGCCCTTGGTGATGCCCTTTTCGGCGGCGAGTTCTTCGCTGATCTCGACGAAGAATTCGGGCTGAAGGGCCGAGTTGATTCGGTTGTGCTTGGTCCAGTAATGGAAATGCTCGGTCAGGCGATAGGAGGTTGCCACAAACGGGAACTCATCGCTGGTCGCGAATTGATCCGCATCCTTGGCAAAGACCCGAGCCACCGGGTTGCCCCGCATTTCCGGATTGAAGACGTTGGCGATGGGGGACTCGAAGGGCTCCATATGCGTCGGGAAAGGCCCGTCGCGCATCATGCCCCGGGTAAAGAGCCGCGAAGAGCCCTCCGGGTTCATGATGAAGGGGCCGACCTCGTCGGGCTTCGCGGTAGGGGCGATATCGGGCACGTCGTAGCCTGCCCATTTCTCGCCATTCCACTCGATCAGCTTGCGCGAGGGGTCCCAAGCCTTGCCCTGCATATCCGCCGAAGCCCGGTTGTACAGAATCCGACGGTTCAGCGGCCAAGCAAAGCTCCAGTTCAGGAAGGCCCCGGTGTCGTCGGGATCGGAATTGTCCCGCCGCGCCATATTGTTGCCTTCCTCGTTCCACGAGCCGGAATAGATCCAGCAAGCAGACATGGTCGAGCCGTCGTCGCGCATCTGGCTGAAGTTCAAGAGTTGCTTGCCCTGTGCGGTCAGCAGCTTGGTCGTGTCCTTCAGATCATAGACATCGGCCAGCGCGCGCCCGTTCAACTCCTTGGCCAGTTCCTCGGCCGAGGGTTCGTTCTCGTCCTTATACTCCCATGTCAGGTTCAGGATCGGATCGGGGAAGGGTCCGCCCTCGTCCTGATACATCTTTTTCATGCGCAGGAAGATCTGCGCCATGATCCATGTATCGCGCTTGGCCTGACCCGGAGGCGTCGCCGCCGCCCAGTGCCATTGCATCCAGCGCCCCGAGTTCACCAGCGAGCCGTCATCTTCGGCAAAGCTGGTGGTGGGCAGCTCAAGCACCTCGGTCTGGATCGAGGCCGTGTCCACGTCATTATATTCGCCGTGGTTTTCCCAGAAATGGGCGGTCTCGGTTTCCAGCGGGTCCATGACGACCAGCAGCTTCAGCTTGGACAGCGCCGAGGTGACCTTGCCCCGGTTGGGGAAGGACAGCAGCGGGTTGAAGCCTTGGCAGAAGTAGTTGGTGATCTTGCCTTCGTTCATCAGGTCGAACATGCGCAGGATGTCATAGGTCGGGACATCCAGCTTGGGCAGGTAGTGGAATGCCCAATCATTATCGGCCCGCGCGGCATCGCCCCACATGGCCTTCATGAAGCTGACCATGAACTTGGGATAGTTCTGCCAATAGCTGGTCTGGCCCGGCCTGAGCGGCTTGAAGGACCGGCTGGACATATAGGTGGTCCAGTCCTTTTCCTTCTCGGTCGGGATGTTCATGTAGCCCGGCAGCAGGTTCGACATCAGGCCGACATCGGTCAGGCCCTGAATGTTCGAATGCCCGCGCAAGGCGTTCATCCCGCCACCTCGGACCCCGATATTGCCCAAGATCAGCTGCAACATCGCCATGCCGCGGATGTTCTGCGCGCCTTTGGAATGCTGGGTCCAGCCAAGCGCGTACATCGAGGTCATGGTCTTATCGACCGCCGAGCATTCGCCGATCATCTCGGCCACCTTCAGGAACTTGTCCTTGGGCGTGCCGCAGACCTGCTCGACCAGCTCGGGCGTATAGCGCGAGACATGTTCTTTGAGCAGGTTCCAGACGCAGCGTGGGTTCTGCAAGGTCATGTCGACCTGCGCGAAACCGTCATCGCCGATGACGTAATCCCAGCTGGATTTGTCGTAGTCGCGCTTCTCGGGGTCATAGCCCGAGAACAGCCCGTCGCTCCAGCCGAACTCGTCCTTCACGATGAAGGCGGCGTTGGTGAAGTTCTTGACGTATTCCCATTGAACCTTGTCGTTCTGGATCATCCAGTTGATCAGGCCCATCAGGAAGGCGATGTCCGAGCCGGGACGGATCGGGGCGTAGTAATCGGACACGGATGCGGTGCGCGTGAACCTTGGGTCCACAACGATCAGCTTGGCACCGCGATGTGCCTTGGCCTCGGTCACCCATTTGAAGCCGCAGGGATGGGCTTCAGCGGCGTTGCCGCCCATGACGACCACGAGGTCGGTATTCTTGATGTCGGTCCAGGAGTTGGTCATCGCTCCACGGCCAAATGTCGGGCCCAAACTGGACACCGTGGGGCCGTGTCAGACGCGCGCCTGGTTATCGAATCCGACGATCCCCATGGACCGGACCACTTTATAGGTCAGCCATGCGGTCTCATTAGTGGTGGCCGAAGCGGCCAGAAACCCGGTCGAGGTCCAACGGTTCACCGGAACCCCGGCTTCGTTGGTCTGGATCAGGTTGGCGTCGCGGTCGTCCTTGAGCGCGCGGGCGATCTTGTCGAGCGCCTCTTCCCAGCTGATCTCTTCCAGCTTGTCTGAACCCGGGCGGCGGATGCGCGGCTGGGTCAGGCGGGTGGCGGACAGGACCGTGTCCTTGAGCGCTGCGCCCTTGGGGCAAAGCGTGCCGCGGTTCGTCGGGTGGTCGGCGTCGCCTTCGATATGGACGACATGGGCTTCTTCGCCGGCTGCAACGTCACCCTTGGAATAGATCAGGATGCCGCAGGCGACCGAGCAGTAGGTACATGTGTTGCGGACTTCGGTTGTCGAGGCCAGTTTGAAGGCACGCACATGTGCCTGTTCCGCTGCCTCTGCCTCGCCGAAGCCCATGGCCCCAAGCGAAGTTGCCGCGACACCCGCACCCGCCAGCTTCAGAAAGCCGCGACGTGAGAGGTCGATGTTCATCGTGCCTCCTTTTTGCCTGTCAATTGGATAGGTAATGTCCAGAATGACTCCGCAGGCGAAGCCATGTCAAGCGACGCAAGGTCGCAGCAAATGGCATTTTCCCAAGGAAAACAGTTGGTTTATGCTGCACCGCAGCACAGATCAGACCTCGACGGCGACCGCACCGATCGGATGCGAGCAGCAAGCCAGAATATAGCCCGCCGCAATATCCTCATCGCTGATCCCGCCATTATGGACCATATGGACCTCGCCCGAGGTCTTGCGGATCTTGCAGGTGCCGCACAAGCCGAAGGTGCAGCCCGAGGGGATGTTCAGCCCATTCGCCTTGGCCACGCCCAGCACGGTGTCGGTCTGGATGCAGGTCGCCGTAACCCCAGAAAGCGCAAAGCTGATCCGGGACTCGCTGGCCTCATCGGGGACGAGATCGTCCAGCACCGGGGCCTCGGATTCGTTGCGCACAGGCGCGCCAAAGCTTTCCTGATGATAGCGGTCCATGTCATAGCCAAGCGCCACCAGCATGTCGCGCACCGCTTGCATGAACGGCTCGGGGCCGCAGCAGAACACCTCACGCTCTAGATAATCCGGCGCCATGAGGCCCAGCATAATCTGGCTCAGGCGACCGCGATAACCGTGCCAGCTTCGGAAGGGATCACCCTCTTCGACGCTGAAACGCAGTTGCAGGCCCGGCACGCGATCCGCCATCTGCTCAAGGCGCTGACGGAAGATGATGTCGCTGGGCGATCTGGCGGCATGGACGAAAACGATGTCCGGCATCTCGCCCGAATCCCAGGCCCATGTCGTCATCGACATCATCGGAGTAATGCCCGATCCCGCCGAGATGAACAGGTATTTCGGAGCCTCGTGCCGCACAAAGCTGAAGATACCGGCTGGCCCGAAGGTCTTGATCCGCATCCCCGGTCGCAGATGATCCAGCATCCAACGACCACCAACGCTATCGAACTGCGCCTTCACCGTGACCGAGATCGACAATGGCCGCGACGGGCTGGAGCTGATCGTGTAGGTGCGCTGCACGTTTCCAGCCGGAACCGGCAGGTCCAATGTGATGAACTGACCGGGCTGATAGTCGAAATAGGCTCCGGATGGCGCGCGGAACGTGAAGGTCGCCGTGTCGGTCGTCTCGGGGACGATCATCACGCATTCCAACGACTCGGTATCGCGCCAAGGCTTGTCACCGAAGGCTTTCACCAGAACCGCCATTATTCGGCCGCCATCGCGGGCGGGGGCGTCAGACGCTCGACCATCGTGCCGCTATACCAGTCGATGAACTGCACCACGCCTTCTTCCTGTATCATCGAATATGGCCCTGGCTCGTAGGCGGGTGAAAGGATGCCTTTCTGGTTCTCTTCGACGACCAACCGGTCCTCATCATTGGTGTTCAGCCAGACGCGGGTCAGATCCTCGATGTTGTAGTCGACACCCTCGACCGCGTCCTTGTGGACGAGCCAGTTCGTCGTGACCTGAGTCTCGGTCGGACTGATCGGCAGGATGCGGAAGACGATCGCATGATCGCCCAGAAAGTGGTTCCAGCTGTTGGGGTAGTGGAAGAACAACAGGCTGCCCGCATCGTTGAACGGCATTTGCCCCATGCGTTTAGAAACGGCTGCCTTGGTGCTCATCGTGTAGCTTTCGGCGTTGTTGAGCAGCGGGATGCGCGCCAGACGCCATTGCATACGCGGATGGTTGACGAAGCGTGAAGGCAACCCCGCCTCTTCGCAACGCTTCCAATGGGCCAGAATGTCAGGGCTGGCGCTATCCGGTCCCTCCATCGCGGTCATGTTCGGGTTGTCCGAATAAGTCCGGCACAACGAGGGGTGGCTGCCGCCGCAATGGTAACACTCGCGGTTGTTCTCGATCACCAGCTTCCAATTGCCATTCTCGATGATGGTCGAACTGAAAGCGACCTTGCTGTCTGCGAGCCCGCTGGGCGCCAGATAAGCGCCAAGCTGCTTGGCAAGATCGGCGATTGCCGGCGGGATCTGCGCAAGACAGATGAAGACCATCCCGCTCATGTCAATGCAATGCACGGGCTTCAATCCGTATTTGGACGGGTCGAAATCATCCCCCATATCGCGCGCATAAAGCAGCTTGCCATCGAGTTCGTAGGTCCACTGGTGATAGGGACAGACCAGCTTGGTGGTCGTGCCGTTTGCCTTCGAGCATAGACGCTGGCCACGATGGCGGCAGACGTTGTGAAAAGCCCGTACCCTGCCATCTGCGCCACGCACGACGACAACGGGATAGGCGCCGATCTGCATCGTCGCGTAATTTCCGGTCTTAGGGATCTCGCAGGCCGGAATCGCGAACAGCCATTCCTTGTACCAAATGTGTTCAAGATCCGACTGGAAGACACCGTCATCACAATAGAGATCCCGGGTCAGGGCATGGTTCTTCTGCCTATTGGCAAGCTGCGTCAGGATTTCAGAGTGAGTCAGCATGGCGGTGTTCCGGTGGCTATCGTGGGAGGCGTCCTACGAAAATCATTGCACCGGACAATCCCGACGCAGCGCGCCAAATACGACACTCGGATGGCGGAATCTGACATTTCCACGGTGTCGAAGATTCTGGGCTTACGCTGCAATCCAGATGCCAAAAATCGACGATTTTCCCGCCAAAATCGATTCTGTGACTAAGACTGTGGAGGAATCGGGGCCGACTCACGAGGGCGAATCTGTGGGAATCAGATTCCGAGGTTAGATGCTGTGGATCACCAACGAGAACGCGACCGGAACGAGGCCGACTTCTCCACATGTAGACATTAAATTGACAGTTATTCACAACCTGTGGACCGGTAGACTTTTCACAAAGTTATCCACAAGTCTTTGCTAAATATATATTTGATTTTATTAGAATATTTTTAATGGATTCGATCGAGATGATTATTTTACACAGTTGCAGGATCTGTGGATTCTCTTCGTGGAACAGCCATATCCGGTTATCCACAGCCTCTATTACATCATCATCTTTCCTTTATCTTTTCATTCATTTGATAGAGGAGGGGACTAATTCGGAGGGTGCTAATGCTTGATCTGTTCGCCTCGTCTTATCCATTCGTAAAGGCACTGCATGTCATGGCAGTTCTGTCATGGATGGCAGGACTGTTTTATTTGCCAAGATTGTTCGTCTACCATGCTGAACGAGGTCAGAACGCCGACACCGAGCCCGCCCGCTCGCTGATGATCATGGAAGAAAAACTGCTGCGCCTGATCATGAACCCTGCAATGTTCGTGACTTGGATTGCGGGTCTTGTTCTTACGCTCACTCCGGGAATCGTCGATTGGTCAATGGTTTGGCCTTGGAGCAAGGCAGCTTCGGTAATTGCTATGACGTGGTTCCACATGTGGCTGGCCGGGCAACGTCGCCAGTTGGCGAAGGGCAAGGCATTGAGTGGTCGGCGCTATCGCATGATGAACGAGCTTCCGACGATTCTGATGGTGGTTATTGTTCTATCGGTGATCGTGAAGTTCTGAGAATTGACTCGGGCAGGGAATCTACCTATCTCAGGCCTTGCTGCCGTCCGGCAGAATCTTTCCATTACAGTTTCCAGTGCGGCGCGGTTCGGGCTTCCGACGTGTCTATAGGCCCGAAATGAGCGAAGAACGTCTTAACCTGTCCGATCTCAAGGCGAAGAGCCCGGCTGACCTGTTGTCAATGGCCGAAGAATGGGAGATCGAGAACGCCTCGACCATGCGTAAGGGCGAGATGATGTTCTCGATCCTTAAGGAGCATGCGGAAGAGGGATTCGAAATTGGCGGCGACGGAGTCCTAGAGGTCGTTCAGGACGGCTTCGGCTTCCTTCGCTCGACCGAGGCGAACTATTTGCCTGGCCCTGATGATATCTATGTCAGCCCAGAAATGATCCGGCAGCATGCGCTGCGCACCGGTGACACCGTCGAGGGCGTTATCCGCGCACCGGGTGAGAATGAGCGCTATTTCGCTTTAACCAAAGTCGAGAAGATCAACTTCGAAGACCCTGAGAAGGCTCGGCACAAGGTCGCATTCGACAACCTGACACCGCTGTATCCGAACGACCGTCTGAAGATGGAGATCGAGGATCCGACGATCAAAGATCGCTCGGCGCGGATCATCGATCTTGTCGCACCGATCGGGAAGGGGCAGCGATCGCTGATCGTGGCCCCGCCGCGGACCGGTAAAACCGTTCTGCTGCAGAATATCGCGCATTCGATCGCGAAGAATCATCCGGAATGCTATCTTATCGTCTTGCTGATCGATGAGCGTCCCGAAGAGGTGACGGATATGCAGCGCTCGGTAAAGGGTGAGGTAGTTTCCTCGACTTTCGATGAGCCGGCCAGCCGTCACGTTGCGGTTTCCGAGATGGTGATCGAGAAAGCTAAGCGACTTGTCGAGCATAAACGAGATGTTGTGATTCTTTTGGACTCAATCACAAGACTTGGTAGGGCTTTCAACACCGTTGTTCCTAGCTCGGGTAAAGTTTTGACGGGTGGTGTAGACGCGAATGCATTGCAGCGTCCGAAACGCTTCTTTGGCGCTGCGCGGAATATCGAGGAAGGTGGCTCGCTTACCATCATTGCGACCGCGTTGATCGACACTGGTTCGAGGATGGATGAGGTAATCTTCGAGGAGTTCAAAGGCACCGGTAACAGCGAGATTGTTCTTGACCGGAAGGTTGCAGATAAACGTGTCTTCCCTGCTATGGATATTCTCAAGTCCGGTACTCGGAAAGAAGAGTTGCTGGTTGATTCGAAAGATCTGCAGAAGACTTATCTGCTTCGCCGAATCCTAAATCCCATGGGAACCACTGATGCGGTGGAATTCCTGATCTCGAAACTAAAGCAGACGAAAACCAACGGCGAGTTCTTCGATTCGATGAACGCCTGATGGTTCGGAGGATCTATTGGATACGATCTTTGCCGAGGCAACTCCGCCCGGTCGCGGAGGCGTTTCCGTCGTCCGTGTAAGCGGACCAGATTCTCGTGCCTATCTTGAGTCACTGGCAGGACCTATTCCGGAAGCGCGCAGATCATATCTGCGCGCTTTGCGTGATGGCGACGACTTGATCGATCGGTCACTGGTTATCCGATTTGACTCTGGAAAGAGTTTTACGGGTGAAGATGTGGCCGAGTTCCATCTTCACGGCGCGCCGGTCATTGCGAATCGCTTGAGTGCAGCACTTTTGTCATTTGGAGCCAGACGTGCAGAAGCCGGAGAGTTTACCCGCCGTGCCTTTGTAAACGGAGTGATGGATCTATCCGAGGCAGAGGGACTCGCGGATCTTCTTGCGGCAGAGACGGAAGCCCAACGAAAACTGGCTGTGAAACTGACGGACGGGGAACTTGGTGGACGGGCCGATGCGCTGCGAAGCAAGTTGATCCGAGCTGGAGCACTGATCGAGGCAAGTATCGATTTTGCCGACGAAGAAGTGCCGGAAGATGTTCCCGCCGAAGTTTTCGCTTTGGTTGCTGACGTTAGGACCGAAGTTGTCTCGATGCTGTCGAGTTACCCAGCCACTGAAAGATTGCGACAAGGCTATGAAGTCGCAATCATCGGTCCGCCTAATGCGGGCAAATCAACGCTGATCAATCGCATCGCTCAACGTGAGTTGGCGCTTGTATCCGACATAGCTGGTACGACGCGCGATGTGATTGAGCTTCATACAGACCTGCGCGGTCTACCTGTCACTTTCCTTGACACAGCTGGCTTGCGCGAAAGCGTTGATGTTATTGAGGCTATGGGAATTGCGCGGGCAACAGAGCGCGCAACGAACGCGGATTTGAGGATCAAGCTTTATGTTGATGGCGAGGATTGCACATCTGAACCTGAACAGTTGCTTGTTCGGTCAAAAGCGGACGTCGTGTCTGGCGATGGGCTAGAAATTTCAGCTGCGACTGGCGAAGGTGTCGCGGAACTGCTCGATATTGTCTATAATAAGCTAAGGGAAAGGGCAGCGTCTGCAGGTTTGATTGGGCATCGAAGACAAGCTGATGCGTTAGTAAGGGCCAGCGGGGCATTGAAAATTGATGAAACGATGCCTCCTGAGTTGTTGGCGGAACAGATTCGACAGGCGGTCTATGCCCTTTCGGAGATGGTTGGGCGAGTTGGTGTAGAGGATTATCTAGACGAAATCTTCTCCTCATTCTGTATCGGGAAGTAGGTGTTTCACGTGAAACAGTACGATGTGATTGTTATCGGCGCGGGCCATGCAGGCGTTGAGGCAGCAGCAGTAGCTGCGCGGATGGGCGTGTCTACAGCGTTAGTGACCATGAAAATTGATGACATTGGTACAATGTCATGTAACCCAGCAATTGGTGGCCTGGGCAAGGGACATTTGGTTCGCGAGATAGACGCACTTGACGGCGTTATGGGGCGGGTCACCGATTCAGCGGGTATTCAATTCAGATTGCTAAATCGGCGAAAAGGCCCTGCGGTGCAGGGGCCTCGGGCACAAGCAGACAGATCGTTGTATCGAGCGGCCGCACGGGCCGCCGTCGAAGCTCAGCCCGGCCTAAGTGTCGTCCTCGGTGAAGTGAGTGACCTTGTCCATGGCGTTGAAGGCGTCGAAGGCGTAAGACTTGCCGACGGTCGAGAGTTGCTGGCAAAGCAAGTCGTTTTGACCACTGGAACGTTCCTCAACGGAAAAATTCACGTTGGCGAGGAAACGAAGGTTGCTGGTAGATGGGGCGGTGAGTCGTCGACCTCTCTTGCCGGCGCTTTGAAGTCGCTGTGCCTGCCGATGGGACGTCTGAAGACTGGTACACCGCCCAGGCTCGAATCCGAAAGTATCAATTGGGATATTCTGGATGTTCAGCCTGGTGATGATGAGCCGGTCATGTTATCCTACCTCAATAGTACTCCAGTTGCACGGCAGATAAGCTGCGGGATAACCCATACAAACGCTGGAACGCATGAGATAATAACCAAGAATTTAGCGAGATCGGCTATGTATGGTGGCAGGATCGACGGGGTTGGCCCGCGATACTGCCCGTCTATTGAGGATAAAGTGGTCCGATTCGCGGATAAGAGTTCCCACCAAATTTTTCTGGAGCCCGAGGGCTTAGATTCGAACCTTGTATATCCAAACGGGATTTCCACTTCGATGCCAGTTGAAGTGCAAATCGACTATGTACGTTCAATCCATGGATTAGAAGAGGCCGTTATCGCGCAACCGGGTTATGCGGTTGAGTACGATTATATTGATCCACGATCGTTAACTTCGGGACTCGAGGTCAAGCTCCTGCCAGGACTATACCTTGCCGGACAGATAAACGGAACAACCGGCTACGAAGAAGCAGCCGCTCAGGGAATTGTGGCTGGTTTGAACGCGGCACGCCGGGCGCAGAATAGGTCTGCAGTGCAGTTTAGCCGATCGGAAAGCTATATTGGTGTAATGATCGATGATCTTATCACTCGCGGGGTGAGTGAGCCATATCGTATGTTTACCTCGCGTGCGGAATTCCGTTTGTCATTGCGTGCGGACAACGCGGATCAGCGTCTAACCGGAATGGGGATGGAGCTGGGCTGTATTGGAGAGGGCCGTAGTGTCGCCTTCACTGATAAGATGAAAACTTACCGCTTCTTGCGTAATCATTCTGAAAACACACGTTTTTCTCCAAATGAGCTAAGCATCAAGGGGATTGAAGTTAGGCAGGACGGTAATCGACGATCTCTATTTTCATTGCTGGGTCAGCATGATGTCGACAGAGAAAAGGTCGTTCTGTTGGATCAGGTGCTTGGCAGTGCTCCCATTGATATTGTGAATCAGATCTCCATTGATGCTTTGTACAATCAATATGTTGATAGGCAGAGTCGTGATGCAGAAATGTTACGGAAAGAAGAGGGACTAAAGCTGCCAGTTGATCTCCGATACGATGAGATTCCTGGACTGTCGAACGAGTTACGTACGAAACTCAGCGTGCTCAAACCGGATAGTCTGGCTGCGGCAAGTAAAATTGAGGGTATGACGCCAGCGGCCCTTACGTTGCTGATTTCAGCTATCCGCATTAAGGATCAGAAGACGGCATGATTGTTTCACGTGAAACAGAATCGCTCGAAAAATATGCCGAGTTGATACGGAAATGGAATCCAGCCATTAATCTGGTTGCTACTTCCACGCTGCGGGATCTAAAAAATCGGCATATAGCAGACTGCCAAGAACTCGCACGACTCGCGGCTTCCGCCGACGGTAAATGGGTCGATCTAGGCAGTGGCGGCGGATTGCCAGGCTTGATCGTTGCAATTTTCCGGCCTGAACTGTCGGTGGGGTTACTTGAGAGCGATAAGAGAAAAAGCAGCTTTCTTCGTAATGCAGCGCGCGAGTTGAATCTTCAGAACGTGATTGTCTACACCGACCGGATCGAAAAGATTGCTCCGCTATTAGCTAATTCGATTAGTGCGCGCGCACTTGCGCCGCTGCCATTGCTGTTGTCTTATGTAGATAGACATCTTGCACTCGGGGGGAAGGCATGGCTGATGAAGGGGCGTAATTGGCAGTCCGAGGTGCAGGCCGCTCGGGCCGATTGGAATTTTGAGGTGATCTCTCATCCCAGCGCGACCGATCCGGACGCAGCAATCCTTGAAATATCGGAGCTCCGGCATGTCTGAAAGCCGTATTGTTGCCGTAGCGAACCAAAAAGGTGGGGTTGGAAAAACAACAACGGCAATCAACCTGGCGGCTGCACTAGGAGAGCAGGGGCAAAGAGTTGTCGTCATCGATCTTGACCCACAAGGAAACGCATCAACTGGTCTTGGGGTGTCTCCAGAATCTAGGCCAATCACCTCCTATGATCTTTTGACAGGCGATGCGAGTTTTTCCGACTGTCTTTTACCGACGCAGTTTGAAAAACTCAGTTTGATTCCGTCTGATCGAGATCTTGCCTCCGTTGATTTTGAAGTTGCCAACCGCTCCGGACGGATGCAACTACTTCAAAAAAAAATTTCCCATGTTGCGGATTTCGATTTCATCCTGATCGACTGTCCTCCGGCTCTGGGTCTGCTCACGTTGAATGCAATGGTTGCCGCTGACAGCGTTTTGGTCCCATTGCAAGCTGAGTTCTACGCCTTGGAGGGGTTGTCGCAACTTCTCATGACGGTCCGAGAAGTTCGTCAGGCAGCCAATCCTGATCTACGGATTGAAGGTGTCCTGCTGACTATGTCAGATAACCGGAACAATCTTTCGCAGCAAGTCGAGGCCGACGCCAGAAACACCTTGTCTGGGTTGGTTTATAATACCGTCATTCCGCGAAATGTTCGCTTGTCCGAGGCGCCGTCTCACGCGATGCCGGTGCTACAGTACGATTCGAACTCAAAGGGCAGCATCGCGTACCGCGAGTTGGCCAAAGAATTTCTTTCGAGACAGTTTGTCGCGGCCTAGGGAGTGAAAATGTCCGAGAACAGAGCAGAAAAACGGGGGCTAGGGCGCGGGTTGTCAGCACTAATGGCGGATGTCGATCTTATACCTTCGGATCGACCGGTTCCGAGGCAGGTTTTGCCGGTCGAGCAGATTACCCCGAACCCAGATCAACCAAGGCGAAGCTTTGCGCCAGAATCCTTGCAAGAACTGGCGAGTTCGCTTCGGGCCAAAGGTGTCTTGCAACCCTTGATCGTTCGTCCGCATCCGAATGATCGCGGACTCTTTCAAATTGTTGCTGGTGAACGTCGTTGGCGGGCAGCTCAGATTGCACAACTGCATGAAGTTCCGGTTATCGTTCGTGATCTGAATGATACCGAAGTTCTTGAGGTTGCAATTGTCGAGAACATTCAACGTTCCGATCTGAACGCGATCGAGGAGGCCGCGTCCTATCGGCAGTTGATGGATCGGTTCGGGCACACTCAAGAAAAATTGGGCGAGGCGCTAAACAAAAGTCGTAGCCATATTGCCAATTTGCTTCGTCTTCTGAACCTGCCCGAACAAGTTCAGGCTTGGCTGAAGGAAGGAAAGCTTACTGCTGGTCATGCACGTGCCCTTATTACTGCGCAGAACGCGGTAGAATTGGCCCGTCGAGTCATCGACAAGAATCTCTCGGTGCGGGAAACCGAGGAGCTTGTCCGTCGCCAGGCAGAAGGCGCGAAGCAGAAGCCGGCGCGGCAGGCCCCTGAAAAGGACGCAGATACCCGTGCCCTCGAAGGGGATCTGTCGGCACATCTGCGGATGAAAGTTACGATCAACCATGCCGGTCAGGATGGTGGACAGCTGGTGATTTCTTACAAAGATCTTGATCAACTTGATCAGCTTTGTCAGCTATTGGGTAATCAATAGCACATATATTGAGTGCTTCCCTTGCTTCTATACTAAATGTAGAGAGGCCCCGGAATTTTCCGGGACCTCGTATTACGCTCGATCAGTTGGCCGGAGACGAGCTAACCCCGACCTTTGCGGGTCGTAGCAACCGGTCATGCAACATGAAGCCGTGGCCCATCACCTGAATGATGTTTCCGGAAATGGTGCCAGGAACCGGAGCCTCGAACATCGCTTCGTGCTGGAGCGGATCAAATCTGTCGCCGATCGCGGGGGTGATCACGTTGATGCCGTGCTTGGCAAAGACGTTGCTCAACTCGCGCAGAGTCAGCTCGACGCCTTCGATCAGTGCGCCGGTCGCATCCCGTTGTTCGTCCGTGACTGTATCAAGGGCGCGGGACAGGGCGTCATAAACCGGCAGAAGGTCGCGTGCCAGACGCGAGCCGCCGTATTGCTCGGCCTCGCGGCGCTCTTTGTCGGCACGCTTGCGGGCATTGTCCGCATCGGCCAGAGCGCGCATGAATTTGTCCTGCAGGGCATCCCGCTCGGCGATCAGGGTATCGATCTCCGAGGTGTCCTCGACGGCTTCGTCCAGCGGGCTGGTAATATCTTCGCCTTCTGTCAGGCCGTTGGGGTACTCGTTGGTCATGTCCTTATCCTTTCCGGCCGGCAATCATCCGGCCGACGAGCTGAGCGGTGTAATCGACGATCGGTACGATTCTTCCATAATTAAGCCTGGTGGGCCCAATTACTCCAACCGCGCCGACGATCTTTCGGTCGGCATTCATATAGGGTGAAACGACGAGAGATGAACCAGAAAGTGAAAAAAGCTTGTTCTCCGAGCCGATGAAAATTCGGACTCCTTCACCGTGTTCGGCCAATTCCAAGAATTCGGCAATATCGCGTTTGCGTTCAAGGTCATCGAACAGCGTTCGTACCCGATCCAGATCGGCCAATTCATGCGCCAGCAAGTTTGCCCGACCGCGTACGATCAACCTTGGATCGGTCGAGTCGCCATCCCACATCGCCAAGCCCGACGCGATCAGTTCGGCAGCCATCAGATCCAGTTTCTGACGGCTTGCTTCGATCTCGCGCGAGATACCGCTGCGCAGATCGCTTAGTGTCCGTCCTTCCGCAACTGCATTCAGGAAGTTGGCCGCTTCACGCATCGAACTGGCGGTATGGCCGGGCGGCGGGTTGAAGACCCGGTTCTCGACCCGGCCATCCGCAAAGACCAGCACGACCAGCGCACGATCCGGCGCAAGACTGACGAATTCGATATGCCGAACAGGCGCTTCGTGTTTTGGCATCAGTACCAGCGAGGCGCCTTGCGTCAGGTTTGACAGCGCCATGCTGACGCGATCAAGCATCGCGCCAGTATCTCCGCTTTCGTTGCCGAGTGTTTCGTTGATCATTTCGCGATCAGTCATCGAAACAGGGCCTGCTTCCATCAACCCGTCGACAAACAGTCGTAGCCCCAGTTGGGTCGGCATCCTTCCGGCTGAGACATGCGGATGATCCAGCAGCCCCAGATGCTCAAGATCCTGCATGACGTTGCGGATCGTCGCGGCGCTGATCTTTTCGGTCAGGTCGCGGGTCAATGTGCGCGATCCGACGGGCTCACCGGTCGCAAGATAGGATTCCACCACCCTGCGGAAGACTTCACGCGAGCGGTCGTTCAGGTCGGAAAGAAGCGCGGTATCGGGCATGGTCAATCAGTTTGATGGGTAACGGGTTGCGGTCAGGGGCAGGCGACCTGTATTTGAACAGCAAAACCCCCGAAAGGAACGACCGATGCGACCCTCTGGCCGGAATTTAAGCGATATGCGTCCGATTTCAATCGAAACGGGTGTAATGCGACACGCCGAGGGCTCGTGCCTGATCTCTTGCGGGGACACCAAGGTGCTTTGCTCGGCCACGATCGAGGAAAAGGCACCGCCTTTCCTGAAAGGGTCGGGGCAGGGTTGGGTGACTGCTGAATACGGCATGCTTCCCCGCGCCACCAACTCCCGCAACCGCCGCGAGGCGGCGACTGGCAAGCAATCCGGACGTACCCAAGAAATCCAACGCCTGATCGGCCGTGCGCTCCGCGCCGGTGTCGACCGCCGTGCATTGGGCGAACGCCAGATCGTCATCGACTGTGACGTCATTCAGGCCGATGGCGGAACCCGCTGTGCATCGATCACGGGCGGATGGGTCGCGCTGCGACTGGCGGTGAACAAGCTTTTGAAAGCCGGCGTCATCACAACCGATCCGATCATGGACCATGTCGCGGCTGTTTCATGTGGTATCTACGCCGGTCAGTCGGTTCTGGATCTGGACTATGCCGAAGACAGCGAGGCAGGCACGGACGGCAACTTCATCCTGACCGGTTCGGGACGCCTGATCGAGGTGCAGATGTCGGCAGAAGGCGCGACCTTCTCGCGTCCTCAAATGAACGAGTTGCTGGATCTGGCCGAGACCGGAGTCGCCGAACTGGTCAGCGCCCAGAAAGAGGCGACCGCATGAGAAAGCTTACCGAACGGAAGCTTCTGGTTGCGACCCATAATGCGGGCAAGCTGGAAGAAATCCGCGCCATGATGGCTCCGCATGGGATCGAGGTCACTTCGGCTGGCGAGATGGGATTGGCTGAACCCGACGAAACCGAAGACAGTTTCATCGGCAATGCCCGGATCAAGGCTCGCGCCGCCGTTCAGGCGACCGGCCTTCCTGTGCTGGCCGATGATAGCGGGATTACCGTTGACGGTCTTGATGGTGCTCCAGGCGTCTATACTGCCGACTGGGCTGAAACTCCGAACGGGCGCGACTTCATGCAGGCGATGTCGCGGACATGGAGCGAGTTGGACGAACGCAATATCCCTGAACCGCGGACTGCCCAGTTTCGCGCAACGCTGATGTTGATGTGGCCCGACGGGCACGAGGAGATCTTCGAGGGCATCGCGCCGGGTCACCTGATATGGCCGCCGCGCGGCGCGCAGGGCCATGGCTACGACCCGATCTTCGTCCCCGATGGCCATGACGTGACATTTGCCGAGATGCCGTCCGAGGAAAAAAACCGTATCAGCCATCGTGCAGACGCCTTCCGCAAGTTGGAGGCAACCTTTGCATAGGATTTCGACCGGATCACTGTTCGAGACGGCGCTGGGGTATAGTCGCGCCGTCGTCAAAGGTCCGTGGTGCTTCGTTTCGGGCACAACCGGCTATGACTATGCGGCGATGCAGATGCCCGACAGCGCCGCCGAGCAAGCGCGCAATGCTTTCGCCACGATCTTTTCAACGCTTGAAAAGGCCGGCTTCGCGCCCGATGACATTGTGCGCGTGCAGTACACGATCACCGATCCCGCACTGGTTGACGAAATTGCGCCGGTATTGGGTGAAGCGATGAAGCTTGCGTTACCTGCTGCGACAATGGTTGTCGCGGGACTGATCAGACCCGAAATGAAGGTCGAGATCGAAGTTACCGCGTTCAGGGAATGACAGCCACAGCAGCCATCACCACGACAGCCCCCGTCGCCGAAGATTGGCGGGCCGGGGGCTTTGCCTTGTATGTGCATTGGCCGTTTTGCGCCTCGAAATGTCCATATTGCGACTTCAACAGTCACGTTTCGGCGACAGTCGACCAAAGCCGATGGCTCGAGGCTTATCGCGTCGAACTGGCCCGGATTGGTCGCGAGGTTCCGGGAAGGGTGCTCAACAGCATCTTTTTCGGTGGCGGTACACCCAGCCTGATGGCACCGGAAACGGTTGCGGGCGTAATCGAAGCGGCCCGCGTTGTCTGGCCTTTTGCCAACAATATAGAAATCACGCTCGAGGCCAATCCGACCAGCGTCGAGATGGGACGTTTCCGCGCCTATGCCGATGCGGGCGTGAATCGCGTCTCGATGGGAATGCAGGCGCTTAACGATGAGGATCTTCGGCGACTTGGCAGGATGCATAGCGTTGCCGAGGGGCGCGCGGCCTTTGATATCGCGCGCGAATGTTTCACGCGTGTCAGCTTCGATCTGATCTATGCGCGTCAGGATCAGGATCGCGCGCATTGGCGGCGCGAGTTGTCCGAGGCGCTTTCGATGGCCGTCGATCACCTGTCCGCCTATCAGTTGACCATCGAACCGGGAACGGCCTTTGGTGCGCGCCACGCGAAAGGTGGGCTCAAGGGCCTTCCCGATGATGATCTGTCCGCGGATATGTATCAGGACACGCAGGAAATCTGCGCTGAGGCAGGAATGCCGACATATGAGATATCGAACCATGCTCGCCCCGGTGCGGAAAGTCTGCATAATCTGGTCTATTGGCGGCAGGGCGATTGGGCTGCGGTCGGTCCGGGCGCACATGGCCGCCTGACGCTACCCTCGGGCCGTTGGGCGACCGAGGCCCATCGCGCCCCCGGCGCATGGCTGGATGCCGTCGAGCGTCTTGGCAACGGTGACAGCGTGCGCGATCTTCTGAGCCTGTCCGATCGTGCGGTCGAATACCTGTTGATGTCGCTGCGCCTGACCGAAGGCATGGAGATTTCACGCTACGTTGGTCATGGTGCGACACTGCCACAAGGACAGTTAAAGGATCTGATCGGGCTTGGATTGGTTACGGTTCAGGGGGACCGGCTTGCGGCGACCGAAGCGGGTCGACCGGTACTGAATGGAATCCTGCGGGAGCTGGCTGAATAAGATGCGTTTCCTTTGGCTTGCCGTTGGTTGGCTATCCCTGACAATCGGTGTGATCGGAGCGATTCTGCCGGTCATGCCGACCGTACCGTTTCTTTTGGTGGCCGTTTGGGCCTTTGCGAAATCCTCTCCGCGACTTGGCGCGCGGATCATGCGCCATCCGACCTTTGGTCCGCCCATCCGCGATTGGCGCAAGCGCGGGGTGGTGGGGCGGTCTGCTAAAATCTGGGCTACGCTGGCTATGGGCTGTGGTGTGGGCTGGTCACTATGGCTAGGCCTTGATCCCCGCCTGATTGCTGGACAGGCCTTGATCTGTAGCGCCGTCGCGCTTTGGCTGGTCACCCGTCCCGAGGTCTGATCCCAAGGATTACAACCTTTTGCCCACTTGTGTGCCCGACTACGCAGCGCAAACTGCGCTCACTGAGGCCGGTCTGGGCCCAGGGTCTATCGGGAGGGAAGACCATGAGCGACACTTCCGGGGTAAAGATTCACCCCGCTGTTGATAACGGCATCAAACCGGCCACGCCAGGCTTCGCGGGCGGCGAGCTTCATTGCAAATGCACGTCGAATCCGGTTCGCGTGGCGGTAAAGTCCCAAACCGCCCATAATCACGTCTGCGGCTGCACAAAATGCTGGAAGCCCGATGGTGCCGTCTTCTCGCAGATCGCTGTCGTTGGCCGTGATTCGGTCGAGGTTATCAGCGGCGCCGAGAAGCTCGAGATCGTGAATGCTGACGCTCCGATCCAGCGCTACCGCTGCAAGGATTGCGGCGTGCATATGTATGGCCGCATCGAAAATACCGGACATCCGTTCTACGGGCTGGATTTCGTCCATACCGAACTGTCCGATCAGGGCGGCTGGTCTGCACCCGAATTTGCCGCATTCGTCAGCTCGATCATTGAATCCGGTGTCGATCCCAGCCGCATGGCGGGCATCCGCGCGCGTCTTAAAGAACTGGGGCTCGAGCCCTATGACGCGCTTTCGCCGCCGCTGATGGACGCCATCGCGACGCATATTGCCAAGAAATCTGGCGCACTCCCGGCTTGACGATAGCGGCTTGAATGGCAAGCAGGGGGTCGGTCAATCCGGCCCCCGATGCCATGACAATGCCATGCGATGGGGTTACGCCATGACCAGACATTCAGCAGGCCGTCAGGCCGACACGGAAGGAGACTTGAAATGAGAACACGTGCAGCCGTCGCCCTCGAGGCAGGCAAGCCGCTGGAGGTCATGGAAGTGAACCTTGAAGGCCCGAAGGCCGGAGAGGTCATGATCGAGATCAAGGCGACCGGCATCTGCCATACCGACGAATTCACCCGCTCGGGCGCCGATCCCGAAGGCCTGTTCCCCGCGATCCTTGGCCATGAAGGCGCGGGCGTCGTGGTCGAGGTCGGCCCGGGCGTCACCTCGGTCAAGGTGGGCGATCACGTCATTCCGCTTTACACGCCGGAATGCCGCCAATGCGCGTCCTGCCTCTCGGGCAAGACCAACCTTTGCACTGCGATTCGCGCGACGCAGGGGCAGGGGCTGATGCCGGACGGGACCTCGCGCTTCTCGATGCTGGATGGCACGCCGATCCATCACTACATGGGTTGCTCGACCTTCTCGAACTACACCGTCCTGCCGGAGATCGCCGTGGCGAAGGTTCGCGGGGACGCGCCCTTCGACAAGATCTGCTATATCGGCTGCGGCGTCACCACCGGCATCGGTGCGGTGATCAACACCGCCAAGGTCGAGATCGGCGCGAAAGCGGTCGTCTTCGGTCTGGGCGGCATTGGTCTGAACGTAATTCAGGGCCTGCGTCTTGCCGGTGCCGACATGATCATCGGCGTCGACCTGAACGACGACAAGAAGGGCATGGCCGAGCATTTCGGCATGACCCATTTCATCAACCCGAAGAACACCGACAATGTCGTGCAGGAAATCGTCAACATGACGAAGACCCCGTTCGACCAGATCGGCGGCGCGGATTACAGCTTCGACGCCACCGGGAACACCAAAGTCATGCGCGATGCGCTGGAATGCACCCATCGCGGCTGGGGCCAGTCTGTCATCATCGGCGTGGCCGCTGCGGGCGCAGAAATCAGCACCCGTCCGTTTCAGCTGGTCACCGGTCGCGTCTGGAAGGGCACGGCATTCGGTGGCGCACGTGGCCGGACCGATGTTCCTAAAATTGTCGACTGGTACATGGACGGAAAGATCGAGATCGACCCGATGATCACCCACACAATGCCGCTGGAAGACATCAACAAAGGCTTCGACCTGATGCATTCCGGCGAGTCGATTCGCTCGGTCGTCCTTTACTGATCGGTAACGGCTGCTTAGTTAAAAGGACGGCGGGGCCGCTTGGTCCCGCCGTCGCCATAAGGAAACAAGGAGCAGGCCGATGCGTCACCAATGGCTCAACGATGACGATGACGACGATGATGACGACGATCAGCCGCAAAAAGGCGAAAAAGACGAGGGTCTCGGCCTGCCCGAGGGCGACAAGATCGGCAAGCTTTACTTCAAATCGCGCACTGTAATCGTCGCAGGTCCGATCAACGACAAGCTGGCGCAGCGCACTGTTGCGCATCTTCTGGCCTTGGCCGAGGACAGCGACAAACCGATCAACATGCTGATCTCGTCTCCGGGTGGTCATGTGGAATCGGGCGATATGATCCATGACGTGATCAAGTTCATCCGTCCCACCGTCCGCACCATCGGCTCGGGTTGGGTGGCCTCGGCTGGCGCGCTGATCTTTGTCGCGGCGAAAAAGGAAAACCGCTTCTGCCTGCCGAACACGCGCTTCCTGATCCACCAGCCCTCGGGCGGGATTGGCGGCACGTCCTCGGACATGATGATCCAGGCCGAGCAGGTTCGCCTGATGCGCGACCGCCTGAACCAGATCTTTGCCGAGGCGACCGGCCAGCCGATCGAGCGGATCGAGAAAGACACCCAGCGCGACTTCTGGTTGAACACGCAAGAGGCGCTAGATTACGGTCTGCTGGGCAAGGTCATCCGCACCGTGGATGAGCTGAAATGACTACCGATAATCGCGGGGTGGTGATCCGCCCCGCGACCTCTGACGATCACGACGCGATCTGGACGATTCTGGAACCGGTCTATCGGGCGGGCGAAACCTATTGCATCCCGACCGACATCACGCGCGAGGATGCGCTGGCGGACTGGTTCGCCGCGCCTTTCAGCGCGTTTGTGGCGGAACTGGATGGGCGCATTCTGGGGATCAGCCATGTGGGCCGCAATCGCCCCGGTCCGGCCAGCCATGTCGCCAATGCGAGCTTCGCGACCCATCCCGATGCCCGCGGTCGCGGCATCGCGCGGGCTTTGGTCACCCACGCCAAGGATTGGGCGCGTGGTCAGGGGTTCCGGGCGATGCAGTTCAACTTCGTCGTCTCGACCAATGCCGATGCCGTGCATTCGTGGCAAAAGGCGGGATTTGAAATCGTCGGCCGCTTGCCGGGGGCATTTCTCCACCCGCGTCTGGGCTATGTCGATGCCTTGGTCATGTTCAACGACCTGACCGCAGAGTGATCTGCGGTCAGTCCATCGCGCGGCCCCATGCGTGGCCGAACTGGATGTAAAAGATCGATTCCTCGGGGCCTTTCGCGACATCCAGCCCGACATCCAGCCCGATCTTGCGGGCAAGCTTGTAGCGCACACCCAGACCATAGGTCCAAATATCGTCGGCTGGCTCGTATAGTTTCGAATCCGAGACATAGGTTTCGCCATAGCCGCCGAACACAACACCGGCCCAACGGTCGGTGAACTGCTTGCGGATCTCGGCCTCGGCGCTGTAGGCGGCATCGCCCGAATAGCGCCCCGACTGCACACCGCGTAAATCGACATGTGGCGAGGTGAAGAACGGATTGTTGCCGTCAGTCCACTTGTATTTGTTCATGATGCCGAAGGTCCAATCGTCACCGAAGCTGCTGAAACTGGTCAACACGGCCTGACCGATCTTGAAATTGGCGTCGCTGCCGAAGGCATCATCATAGATATCGTATCTGAGCGAACCGTTGATGCCCTCGGTCGGCGAGATGGGATTGTTGCGGGTGTCATAATGCAGCGACGCGCCTAGCGCGATATATTGTTGGGAATCGAAGAGGTTGTTGATGTAGTCGCGCACTTGGGTCGCGACCGGCCCCAGATCGGCATCCTCGCCGATCGACAGGTCGGTCTTGCGATAGACAAAGCGTGGTCCGGCCCAGAAGTCCGACTCGCCTAGCCGCATCCGGGCATTGGCGAAGGCGGCGACGTTTTTGTTGGAATAATCGACGGATTGGTCCAGTCCGAAGGGGAAAATCGGAATGGTCATGTCCGCGACACCAGCGCCGTATTTATACCGGATCGTGCCGTCCCGCATGTTTCCGCTATGCAGGACGCCCCCTGCGGTCGAGCCGTTGCCGGTGCGCGAAATTCCGATCATGGTCCGCGATGGTTGTCGGCCCGGAGCAGTCGGCGTGCCGATGAACTGGCCGATAATCCCGAAACCGCCATCGACGGCAGGCTCGGTGATAATGACGGGAACGGGAACAAATCCGCCACGGGCAAGAAAGGCCGAGGCGTCGATGTAGTTGTCCTCGGGGTCGACAAATATCGAGAAATCGAAGGCCGTTGCGTTTTCGGCGATCCCGAAGGTGGCGATCAAAGCGAGTATCCTTAGGCCGGCTGGTAGTGATCTGCTTGTCGTGGACATCCGGGGCCCTTTCGCCGATTACTCCCGAGACGTTAGCATAATATGTCCAAGGGTTAAGTGACGGGGCGGATTTCTTCTGTTGCGTGACGCTCAGGCCACGCGATGGCACAGGCCATTCGTTGCAGAACCGAAGATTTCCGGTTGCCCGACACCGCCGCATGATTTCGAGTGGCGCCAGCATCCAATCTGCCTGAAGGGAAAGACAGATGAAGTACGAAACCGTTTCCGAGAACCGCAGCTTCGGTGGCACGCAGGGCGTTTATCGCCACAAATCACAGACGACCGGAACCGACATGACCTTTGCGGTTTATCTGCCTCCGGCGGCGCAATACGGTAAGGTTCCGGTTCTGTGGTATCTGTCCGGCCTGACCTGCACGCATGAGAATGCGATGACCAAGGCGGGTGCGCAGGAATGGGCATCCGAATACGGCATAGCGCTGATTTTCCCTGATACCAGCCCGCGCGGCGAAGGCGTTGCCAATGACGATGCCTATGATCTGGGGCAGGGAGCGGGGTTCTATGTCGATGCAACCGAAACGCCTTGGGCGCCGCATTTCAAGATGTGGCACTATATAACGCATGAACTGCCCGAACTGGTTTTCAACAATTTCCAGCTGGATCGCGACGCGCAGGGTATCACCGGACATTCGATGGGCGGGCATGGCGCCTTGACCATCGCGATGACTTTTCCTGAACGCTACAAATCGGTCTCGGCCTTCGCGCCGATTGCGAATCCAACGGAATCCGACTGGGGCCGCAAACAATTTACGGCCTATCTTGGCGCGGATAAATCGGGATGGTCGAAACATGATTCGACCATTCTCATGCGCGAAAAGGGTTATCCGGGCGAGGTTCTGATAGATCAGGGCGCAAGCGATCAGTTCCTGAACCTGCTCAAGCCCGAAGCCTTGGCCCATGCGATGATGGAACGCCGTCAACCCGGCGAATTCCGTATGCAGGAAGGCTACGATCACAGCTATTTCTTCGTGCAAACCTTCATGCCCGATCACATCCGTTGGCATGCGGAACGGCTTGCCTGATCAAGTGACTATCCCCCCGCGCGAATGCGGGGGGAATTCCCTGCCGATATACCAAGTTTCCCTAAGACTTTGGTGTGACGCATCAGTCCCCTTCGTTGACGCAATGAATTGGCGGTCCGAACACTTGGGCTGGGATGGCCAACCGCGAGGAGGAGTCGCGCTGGCCAGCTAGTGGAGGGATATCATGAAAAGACTGCTGCAAGGCGCCACCATGGCGCTGCTCTTGTCTGGCTCTTCGGTGCTGGCCAATGACAGCGTCCTTGCCGAGGTTGGAAAACCTGGACAATGGGCAATCCAGACCGGCGATTACGCGAACACGCGTTATTCGACGCTGGATTCGATCAATAAGGACAACGTTAAGGACATGCGTGTTGCATGGACCTTCTCGACCGGTGTCCTGCGCGGGCATGAAGGCTCGCCGCTGGTTATCGGCGATGTGATGTATGTCCATACGCCGTTCCCCAACAACATTTTCGCGCTCGACCTGAAAGACGGCGGCAAGATCCTGTGGCGCTACGAGCCGCAACAGGACCCGAACGTGATCGCGGTGATGTGCTGCGACACCGTCAGCCGCGGTCCGGCCTATGCCGATGGCATGATCATCTTCCATCAGGCCGACACGACCCTGATCGCGCTGGATGCGAAAACCGGCGAGTTGAAATGGTCGGTCAAGACCGGCGATCCGGCGATTGGTGAGACCAACACCGCAACGGTAATGCCGGTCAAGGACAAGGTGATCGTCGGTGTCTCCGGTGGTGAATACGGCGTGCGCGGTCGCGTGACGGCTTATAACCTCGCGGACGGCAAAGAGGTCTGGAAGGCCTACTCGACCGGCCCCGACGCCGAAATGCTGGTCGATCCCGAAAAGACCATGGTGCTTGGCAAGCCGATCGGCGCTGACAGCTCGCTGAAAAGCTGGGAAGGCGATCAGTGGAAGATCGGTGGCGGCACTACATGGGGCTGGTACTCGTACGATCCTGAACTGAACCTTGTTTATTACGGCACCGGTAACCCGTCGACCTGGAACCCGGCGCAGCGTCCAGGTGACAACAAATGGTCGATGACCATCATGGCCCGCGACGCCGATACCGGTATGGCCAAATGGTTCTACCAGATGACGCCCCATGATGAATGGGACTTCGACGGCGTCAACGAGATGATCCTGACCAACCAGGCCATCGACGGGACGGAACGCAAGCTGCTGACCCACTTCGACCGGAACGGTCTGGGCTACACCTTGGATCGCGAAAGCGGTGAATTGCTGGTCGCCCAGAAATACGATCCGGCGGTGAACTGGACAACCGGCGTCGACATGGATCCGAATTCGGAAACCTTTGGCCGGCCGGCTGTGGTGGCGCAGTACTCGACCGAACAGAACGGTGAGGACACCAACTCGACCGGCATCTGTCCGGCCGCGCTTGGGACCAAGGACCAGCAGCCCGCGGCCTTCTCGCCCAAGACCAACCTGTTCTATGTCCCGACCAACCACGTCTGCATGGACTACGAGCCGTTCCGCGTGGCCTATACCGCCGGACAGCCCTATGTCGGTGCGACCTTGTCGATGTATCCCGCGCCGAACAGCCATGGCGGCATGGGTAACTTCATCGCCTGGGACAACACCAAGGGCGAGATCAAGTGGTCGCTGCCCGAGCAGTTCTCGGTCTGGTCCGGCGCTTTGGCAACCGCAGGCGACATCGTCTTCTACGGCACGCTGGAAGGTTACCTGAAAGCGGTCGATGCCGAGACGGGCAAAGAGCTTTACAAGTTCAAGACCCCGTCGGGCATCATCGGCAACGTCATGACCTATGAAAGCGGCGGCAAGCAATATGTCGCGGTGCTTTCGGGTGTCGGTGGTTGGGCTGGTATCGGTCTGGCCGCAGGTCTGACCAACCCGAACGAAGGTCTGGGTGCGGTGGGTGGCTATGCCGCCTTGTCGCAATATACTGAGTTGGGCGGACAGCTGACTGTGTTCGAACTGCCGGGCTGACCTCATACTTTGGTGCAGAATACCAAACTGTGACTCGAAAAGGGCCGTTCCAAGGGTAACTTGGAGCGGCCTCGCCTTTCGTAAAGGCGGGTAAGGGAGGAAGAATTCATGATCAACAGGACGACCGCCAGACTGATGGCGATCTGTGTCGCATGTGTTGCGACGACCGCCATGGCCCAGACGGCCGTTGCGCAGGACAATACGACGCCTCCGGCTCAGGCGGGGGCGGGTGCGGCTGCGGCGACCTCGGGCAATGCGCCCGTAGCGGCACCCGCCGGAGATGCCCCAGTGGTCAAGGCCGAGGGCGGAAAGCTGGTGCTGCCCAACGGTCAGGACATGACCCCCGACCACATGGAGAACGGGCGCTGGTACAACAGCGAGGGCATCCCGACCTTCAAGACTGCCGAGGACGGCACCATCGATTACGCGACCTTCTCGGGGTATCGGCGCTATTCAGCGGAATGCCACGTCTGTCATGGTCCGGATGGCGAGGGGTCGACCTATGCACCGGCGCTGAAGAACTCGGTTCTGACGATGGATTACTACCAGTTCCAAGAGATCGTCGCCTCGGGCAAGCAAGAGGTCAGCAAGGCGAACAACCTTGTGATGCCGGCATTCGGCACCAACAAGAACGTCTGGTGCTATATCGACGATATCTACGTCTATCTTCTGGCGCGTGGCGCTGGCGATCTGCCGCGCGGTCGTCCGGCCAAGAAAGAAGCGAAGTCCGACGATTTCACGACGCAGGAAAATTCCTGCATGGAAGGATGATGAGACATCACATTCTGCCAGCCATAGCGGCGGCCTGCCTAGCGGTTTCGACCGCTTCGGCGCAGGTCGCCGATCTGCGCTCTCATACCGAATTCAGGGTCTGCGCCGATCCGGCGGCGGTTCCGATGTCGTCCGAGGATGGCAAGGGATTCGAAAACAAGCTTGCCGCCTTTATGGGAGAAAAGCTTGGAATGCCGGTGACATATACCTGGTTTCCGCAAGGCTCGGGGTTCATTCGCAAGACCCTGCGGGCGGGGCTTTGCGACATTGTCATGGGTTACGCCCAAGGCGACGAAATGGTTCTGAACACGAACCATTATTATACCTCGGCCTATGGCATCGTGACCCGCAAGGATAGTCCCTTGGCATCGGTCGATACGCTTGAAGATCCCGCGCTCAAGGATCAGCCGATCGGCGTTGTGGCGGGTACGCCTCCGGCAACGAATATGGCGCGGGCGGGTTTGGCCAAAAACATGAAGGGCTGGGATCTGTTCGTTGATCGTCGGGTCGAGAACCCCGTCGGCGACATGCTGGCGCAGGTCAAATCCGGCGAGTTGGGTGCTGCCGTGCTGTGGGGGCCATTGGCCGGACCGTTGGTCAAGCAGAACCCCGATCTGCAGTTCACCCCGCTTCTCAAGGAAACCACCGGCCCCAAGATGTTCTATCGCATCACCATGGGGGTCCGTCTGGGTGAGGATGCCTGGAAACGTGAGTTGAACAGCTTGATCCGCCGCAATCAGGCCGAAATCGACGCGATCCTGCGCGATGCGGGTGTGCCGATCCTTGATGATTACGGCAAGGAACTGAAGCAATGAATTTTTTGGCTGCCATTTTATTGATCTTGGCAGCCGGATCGGCTGTCGCCGAAGTTGCCGAACCGCAGGGTTATCGTGGCGAACCCTATCGCGCCGGGGTGCCCGCCACCTTAACCGGTGCCAAGGTGGTCACTTTGCCCGAGGCGCAGCTTCTGCATCAGCAAGGAGTGCCTTTTCTGGACGTGATGCCGCGACAGAAGCGTCCCGCAGATTTGCCCGCAGGGACGATCTGGAACAGCCCGGCCCATCAAACCATTCCGGGCGCGGTCTGGCTTTATGACACCGGCTATGACCGTCTTGCTCCGGCCGAAGATGCCCGCCTGACAAAAGGGCTGGAGGACGCGACCAAGGGCGACAAATCCGCTCTGGTCGTGATCTTTTGCAAAACCGACTGCTGGATGAGCTGGAATGCAGCGAAACGCGCGGTCGCCATGGGATATTCCGGCGTCATCTGGTTTCCGGAAGGCTCGGACGGCTGGGAAAAAGCGGGTGGCACGCTGGTTCCGGCTAGTGCTGGCGACCCGTGAACTCTCCGAAGGCGCGCGGACCGTCCGGCAGGTCTAATTCGTGCGTGACCGATAGCGTCGCGGCATCGATCCAGACCAGATTGTTCGAATCCCAATGCGCCACCACGACGCCCGAACCATCGGGCAGAGCAGCGATCCCTTCGGGATAGTCTCCGGTTTCGAGCGTGGCGAGTTGCGCCCGTGTATCGGGATCAAAGACGGTCACGGTTCCCGCATATTGATTGGTCACGAAACCGCGTCCTTTGGCAAAAGCTATACCATAGGGGTGACTGCCGGTCGGGACTTGTCCGATCATCCTGCCTTGAACCGGATCGACGACGCTGACGGTATCGCTTCGCACATCAGCGGTCCATATCAGCCCCTTATGGAATGTTATCGCGTAGGGATGCTTCCCGACCTTGACCCGCACCCACAAATCGCCGGTTTCCGTGTCATAGACCGAGATCTGATCCTCGTCCCGATCCGCCGTAGCCACCAACCTGCCGTCAGTCGCCACGCCTGCAGGGGCCTTACCGGTCGGGACGGTCCAAAGCTGCTGCAACGACGCATCCAGCCGAAACAGACGCGCCTGATACCAATCGGTGACAAACACCCCTCCGTCTTTCGTTGCAGCCAGACCGAAGGCACCTTCGGGAAAGTCCTTGGTCAAGGTGACCGCGCCGCTTTCATCCAGCACCGTCAGCCTTCCGGTCTTGGCGGATATGACATAGGCCCGCTGATGGTCAGGATCATAAGCCACAGGGGCGGGCGCGCCCCCGACAGGGGTTTCGGCCAGTATCTTGCCGGATTGCAGATTAATGACCGACACGGCATCCGCGTTCTGAGACGTCACGAAGGCCAGATCCGCAGCACCTGCCGATCCGGCCCACAGTCCGACCGCCAGCGCGGAAACTGCGCGGATCATTCGGCCTTGCCGAACCTTTCGGCCAGCGCATCCAGACCTGCCTGATAGATTCCGGTGACCGCAGCGATTGCCGCCTCGTCATTCTGATCGGCGGGCGGGTTGTTATTGGGGAAACCGCGATAGAAGCCGCCTTTCCAGCTGACCACCGCTTTGCCCGCATCGTCCTTGACGCAAATCGTCGAGGCATAGTTCGTGACCGGCAGGACCGAGACTTCGACCGCTTCGATCCGGTATCCGTAGCAGCGCTTGTCGGGCTGAATCTTGGACAGGATCTCGGTGATGGTAGGGTCGCCGGCTTCGGCTTTCAGATGCAAGACCCGTTCGGATTTCTCGGGTTGGTCGACCGAGCCATCGCCCTTGATCTCGACTTTATCGACTGCGGGATGCCAGCTCATATCCTCGAACTTGCCGATTGCGGCCCATACCTCGTCGGGCGAGGCGTTCAATTTCTGATCCAGCTCCAGCTTCAGCCGCACCGGACCATGGGCATGTGCCGCACCCGCCAGCGCCATCGTCGCGCCAAGTGTCATGGCCAGAAATCGGTTCATCTTGCAGTCTCCTCCGGTAAGGCGCGGGGCGGGCCTTTGGACCCGCAGCGATAGTGCGCCTGATATCCGGACCTTGCCCCGCAGCGTCCGGTTGCGTCCATACGACAAACGTATCGGGTGATTTTCCCCGAGTCGGGTCGGGGTCTTTGCCGGGTTGGCGCGGGCCGTTTCCCCCGCCATGATGCCTAGGGGAGGACGGTCATGAAGGGCAGAATCATCATACTTTTGGCGGGGTTGTCTGCAACTGCCCCTGCCAATGCGCAGCAGCCAGCCGCGCAGAAAACGGTTCAGACCGTGCAGGCTGCAGTGCTGCGCGTCGATATGCCGGAACTGCCGCCGATCTCGCGTCTGGACACTCCGCCCGGGGATCTGGGTTTCGCCGGTGCGAGGCTCGCGATCGAGGACAATGACACCACGGGTCGCTTCATGGGGCAGGACTTTGACGCCACCGAGATCACGGCGACGCCCGAAACTGCCAGCGCGGAACTGGACAAGCTGCTGGCCGAAGGCGTCAGCTTCGTCGTGACGCTGGCAAACGAAGAGCAGACCCTGAAACTGGCGGATCAGGCGGGCGACAAGGCGCTGATCTTCAATGCCCGCGCGCGGGGGGATCGTCTGCGCGGGGCGGATTGCCGCTTCAACATGATTCACACCGCGCCCAGCCACGCCATGTTGGCCGATGGGCTGGCACAGTTCCTGATGTGGAAAAAATGGACGAACTGGTTCCTGATCGCAGGCAGCCACCCCGAGGATATCGCGCTGGCGGATGCCTATCGCCGCGCGGCAACCAAATTCGGGGCGAAGATCGTCGAGGAACGAACCTACGAAGATACCGGCGGTGGGCGGCGCTCGGATAGCGGCCATGTGCAGGTCCAGCAGCAAATGCCGGTATTCACTCAACGTGCCAAGGAACACGATGTCGTTGTGGCGGCGGATGAGGCGGGGATTTTCGCGCCATGGCTGCCCTATCAGACATGGGACCCGCGGCCGGTGACGGGTTCGGCGGGTCTGGTACCGCATAGTTGGCATCCCGCGCTGGAGGCTTGGGGCGCGACGCAATTCCAGAACCGTTTCGAAAAACTCGCCACCCGCCGTATGTGGGACGAGGATTACCAGACATGGCTTGCCTTGCGCATGATCGGCGAGGCCGCAACGCGGACCCAAAGCACCGATGCGCCCATGCTCAAGGAATTCATGCTTTCTGACAAGTTCGAGGTCGCGGGTTTCAAGGGTCAGAAACTGACGATGCGCGACTGGGACCACCAGCTGCGTCAACCGATCCTGCTGACCACCGGAGACGTGACCGCCTCGGTCAGTCCGCAGGACCAATATCTGCACCAGACCTCGGCGCTGGACACGCTGGGCATCGACCGTCCCGAAACCCAATGCAAATTCTGAGGCCACAGATGAAACATCTTTCGACTGCCATCCTGACCTCGGCGATCTGCCTTGGGCTGGGAAGCCCCGCGCTGGCGAACCGCGTTTTCGTCAGCAACGAAAAGGGCAATGACGTCACAGTTCTGGATAGCACCACGCTCGAGGTGATCGGTCATTACCCCGTCGGCGCCCGTCCCCGTGGCATTACCATCAGCCCAGACGGCAAGGAGTTGTATGTCTGCGCCTCGGATGACGATCTGGTGCGGGTCTTCAACCCCGAAACCATGGAGGAAATGCACACGCTGCCTTCTGGGCCGGACCCCGAACTGTTCGTGCTGCACCCGTCGGGCAATCCGCTTTACATCGCGAACGAGGACGACAACCTTGTGACCGTGGTCGATACCAAGACCCACAAGATGTTGGCGGAAATTCCGGTGGGCGTCGAACCCGAGGGCATGGGGATCAGTCCCGATGGCAAGGTGGTCATCAACACCTCGGAAACCACCAATATGGCGCATTTCATCAACAGCGAAACCTACGAGATTTTCGCCAACGTCCTCGTCGACAGCCGCCCCCGCTTTGCTCAATATAATGACGCCGGAACAAAGCTTTACGTCAGCGCCGAGATCGGCGGTACGGTCAGCGTCATCAATCCCGAAACGCAGGCCATCGAGAAGAAGATCACCTTCGACATTCCCGGCGTTCTGCCCGAGGCGATCCAACCCGTCGGCGTACGCGTGACCAAGGATGGCAAAAAGGTGTTCGTGGCGCTTGGTCCGGCGAACCGCGTCGCGGTCATCAATGGCGAAACCGACGAGGTCGAGGATTACCTGCTGGTCGGCCAGCGCGTCTGGCAGATGGGCTTCACGCCGGATGAGAAATACCTGTTCACCACGAACGGTAACTCGAACGACGTCTCGGTGATCGACGTCGCCGAAAACAAGGTCGTGAAATCCGTCCCCGTGGGTCAGCAGCCTTGGGGCGTGGTGGTCGCGCCCAACTGAATAATCATAATCGGAGGAGGAAAACATGACACGATTGCTGACCATTCTGATGCTGATGGCGGGCCTTTCGGCCCCCGCCTATGCGCAGGAAACCCCGCCCGAGAAACCGGCTGATGCCGCCGCCAAGGCCGAAGCCGCCGAGATGGAGGAAGGCGAAGAAGAAGGCGAGGAGGAGGAGCAGACCGCCGCTGCCGAGGGAGTGCATGAGGCCGGCGCAAAGTTCGACTACGGCTTCTCGGGGATGCTGGCGCGTGACAACCGCGTCCAGCTTGCGCCCCTGACTTTGGCCTCGGGCAAGCCGGTCGCCAGCGCCGAATACAAGCTGAAATCGGGTGGCTATTACCGCATCGACATCACCGCTGACGGAAGTCAGGAACTGGCGCTTTCGGGCGGTGACTTCTTCCGCTCGGTCTGGGTCAACGAAATCGTCGTCAACGATATCGAGATCCGTCCGACGGGTGTGCATTCGCTGGAGTTCGACGATGCGGGCACGGCCACGATGAGTTTCGTTGCTATTGTTCCGGGACGTTATACGCTGTCCATTCCCGGTTCGCATGGCGAAACCCAGCAGGCCGTCTTCAACATCCAGTAACGCAAAAGGAGGTGCGGGTCTGGTCCGGACCCGCCCATAATGCTGCAAGACGCACTTTCCATCCAGAATGTCAGCCATAATTTCGGTCGCTTCGAGGCTTTGAAGAATGTCTCGCTGACGGTGCCGCGCGGCAGCTTTACCGCCCTTCTGGGCATAAACGGCGCGGGCAAGACGACGCTGTTCTCGCTGGTCACGCGGCTTTACGACAATGCCTCGGGCCGCATTGAGGTAGCGGGGCATGATCTGCGCCGCGCACCGGGTGCGGCTTTGGCGCGGTTGGGCGTCGTGTTCCAGTCCCGCTCGCTTGATACCGATCTGACCGTGGCGCAGAACCTTGCCTATCATGCTGCCCTGCACGGGATCTCGCGCCGCGAGGCCATGACCCGAGCAACCGAGGTCATGGCTATGGTGGGCCTCTCGGACCGGTTGCAAGCCAAGGTTTCGGCCCTATCGGGCGGGCAGCAACGGCGCGCGGAAATCGCCCGCGCGCTGATCCATCGCCCCGAGATCCTGCTGCTGGATGAAGCGACGGTGGGCCTTGACGTCAAGTCCCGCGCCGAGGTCGTGGAACTGACCCGCGACCTGACCCGCAGCGGCGTTTCGGCGCTGTGGGCCACGCATATCATGGATGAAATCCGCCCCGAGGACGGTCTTGTCATCCTGCACAAGGGGCAGGTTCTGGCCGATGGATCGGCCCAGGACATCACGGCAGGCGGCGATCTGACCCGGACCTTCCTGCGGCTCACGGGTGAAAACACATGAGCCATGAACTGACCCCACGCATGTGGCTGACCGCATTCCTTGGCATCGCGCGGCGCGAGACCCTGCGCTTCGTCAACCAGCGCGGGCGTTTCCTTGCGGCTCTGGTCCGGCCATTGGTCTGGCTGTTCATCTTTGCCGCCGGATTTCGCGCGGTGCTGGGCCTGTCCATCACGCCGCCCTACCAGACCTATGTGCTGTACGAGGTCTACGTGACCCCCGGCCTTGTCGCGATGATCCAGTTGTTCAACGGGATGCAGTCCTCGCTTTCGATGGTCTATGACCGCGAGACGGGGGCAATGCGGACGCTATTGGTCAGTCCGTTTCCGCGTTGGTTCCTGCTGGCCTCGAAGCTGGTGGCGGGGGTGATCGTCTCGATCATCCAGGTCTATACCTTCCTTGCCATCGCGTGGTTCTGGGATGTCGAGCCGCCGCTGATCGGCTATCTGACGGTTCTGCCCGCGCTGGTCCTGTCGGGGCTGATGCTGGGGGCGATGGGGCTGTTCCTGTCCTCGGCCATCCGGCAGCTGGAGAACTTCGCCGGCGTGATGAACTTCGTCATCTTCCCGATGTTCTTTGCCTCGACCGCGCTGTACCCGCTATGGCGGATGCGGGAAAGCTCGACTCTTTTGCATGACATTTGCGCGGTCAATCCCTTCACCCATGCGGTGGAGTTGATCCGCTTTGCCCTTTACGGGAAATTAGATCTGCTGTCCTTTTCGGTGGTGACGGGATGCCTGATCCTGTTCTTCGGTGCGGCGGTCTTCATGTATGATCCGGCCAAGGGACTTTGGGCACGACGAAAGGGGGGATTATGAAGGGGTTCATTCTGGCGCTTGTACTGACCGGTGCAACCGCCGCACATGCCGAGTCGAGCACCGATCCCGATTGGCCCTGTATCCAGCGCAAGCAGCCGCACCTTTCGCTGGGGCAGATGTGGTCCGGTCCCGAGCCCGACGATGCAATCCGCGCCATGGCAAGCATGCCCGAAATCGCGCATCTGGCCGAGCGGCTTGAGCAGCGTCGCCTGCCGATCGAGCAGGCCACGACCGAGATCGGCGAATTTGCTTCGGGGGCGGATAACCGGAAACTGACCGCGTTGATGGTGGCGATCTTTGATCGGGTGGACCCGCAGCGCAGCGCACTGATTTCGGGGATCGCGCGCTACGGGCACAAGCAGGTGGATTTGGCCAATCGGATCGAGGATCACCGCGCCAAGATGACGGAACTAGAAAAAGCAGAGAAGCCTGATTTCGATGCCATCGACGAAACGGAAAAACAGCTCGACTGGGATATGAGGATTTTTCAGGACCGGCAGCAATCGCTGACTTATGTCTGTGAAACACCCGTCATTCTTGAACAGCGGGTTTTTGCGCTGGCACGGGCAATTCAGGCGGGTCTGAAATGAGCCGTCCCCCCGCGATCATTCTGGCCGGAGGGCTGTCGACCCGCATGGGCGGCGGCAATAAAGGGCTGCGGCTGCTGGCAGGCGAAACGCTGCTGTCGCGGGTCATCGCGCGGATGCGCCCGCAATGTGATCTGCTGGCCCTGAATGCCAACGGTCATCCCGACCAGTTCGAGGATTATGACCTGCCGGTGATTGCCGACGGATTCGGGGGCTTTCCTGGGCCACTTGCGGGGATTCTGGCAGGAATGGAGTGGGCGGCAGCGCAAGGTATGGATTGCGTGGTCAGCGTCAGCGTGGATACCCCTTTCCTGCCGCAGGATCTGGTCCACCGCCTGCGCGAGGCCAAGGGACGCAACGGGCTGGCCATCGCTGCCAGCGAAGCCCCGAACGGAGAGTTGCGCGATCATCCAACATGCGGGTTATGGCCGGTCGGTCTGGCTGATGACCTGCATGCTGCACTGGAATCGGGGCTGCACCGGACCGGTCAGTTCGCGGCGGCCTATGATCCGGGGCGCGCGGTCTTCAACAGCAATCCGGTCGATCCCTTCCTGAACCTCAACTCGCCTCAGGATTTGGCAGATGCGGCGCGATACCTGTAATGATTGCGCCAACAGGCCTTTCTCGGGTTTCCCCTCGGGTTCCTGACCTGTAACCAGTTTCCGCGAATCGACGGTATCCAATGGTATACATTTACCGGATGCCGCGGGATGGAATCTGAATTACAATGAGAGGAGGCAAGGATGGCGAACCGAAACGATCATCCGACGGCCGCAGAGCCGAAATGGAACATTGTCGGTCCGGGTCTTGTCGTGGCTGCGACAGGTGTCGGTGCCGCGGATCTGATCGCAACCACCGTTGCTGGCAGCAAATATGGCTACGCCCTGCTTTGGGCGGTCATTGCGGGCTGCATCATGAAAGTCATCCTTGTCGAGGGCGCGGGCCGTTACAGCCTTGCCACCGGCAATACCATCTTCGAAGGCTGGAGTAGCCTTGGCCGTTGGACCCATTGGTATTTCGGCCCCTATATCGTCATCTGGGGCTTCGTTTACGGTGCTGCCGCCATGGCAGGAACAGGACTAGCGCTGTATTCGCTGTTCCCGTTCCTCAGCGTCGCTGTCTGGGGCATCCTGTCGGGGCTGGCGGGCCTCGCACTGGTCTGGTCGGGCCGCTATGATCTGTTCGAGAAAGTCCTGACCGTGATGGTCGTGCTGATGTTCGTCACGATGATCGTCGCTGCGGCCTGCACCTTGCCCAATCTGGGCGAGATCCTGACCGGTCTGGTTCCGACGATCCCGCAAGGCGCGATGATCAACGTCCTTAGTGTCGCAGGTGGCGTCGGCGGCACGATCACCCTTGCCGCCTATGGCTATTGGCTGCGTGAAAAGGGTTGGACCACGCCGCGCTTCATGCGGGTCATGCGTCTGGATAACGGCATCGCCTATCTGGTGACGGGCCTGTTCGTGATTGCGACGCTGATTGTCGGCGCCGAGCTGCTGCACTCTGCCGGAATTGCCATTGGCGGAGGCGATCAGGGCATGGTCGATCTGGCCGGTGTGTTGGGCGAGCGTTACGGCACCTTCATGAGCAAGCTGTTCCTGCTGGGCTTCTTTGCGGCCTCGATGAGCTCGCTCGTCGGCGTCTGGAACGGGGTCAGCCTGATGTTTGCCGATTTCGCCGGCCATGTTCAGGGCAAACCGCATGACCATCCCGACCGCTTGGCGGGTGGCCGTTACTACAAGGCCTATATCTTCTGGCTGACGGTTCCGCCGATGGCGATGATGTTCCTTGGCAAGCCGGTCTATCTGATTCTGGCTTACGGGGTGCTGGGCTCGTTGTTCATGCCGTTCATGGCGATCACCCTGCTGTGGATCCTGAACACCGACCGCGTTCCCGCCCAATGGCGCAACAAACCTCTGACCAACCTGATGCTGGTAATCTGTGCGCTGGCCTTCCTCGCGCTGGCCGTGAACGAACTTTACACCCGGCTTTCGGGTCTGTTCTGAAACTGATCGCTGCGCCCCGACCGGATGGGGCGCAGCATTTCAAACCGCGTAGCGCCGCCAGAGCCGCGCCACAGCGATCGCGACCAGACGCGCGAAAACGACCGTCATCACCGATAGAACCAGCAACGCGGCAAAGACCAGATCGGTCTTCATCCGTCCGTTGGCGTGGATCATCAGCGCACCAAGGCCACGCGCGCCTCCGACCCATTCGCCGATGACCGCACCGATGGGCGCGTAGACTGCTGCCAGCCGCAACCCCGTCGCCAGATAGGGCAAGGCGGCAGGAATGCGCAGATGGCGCATGATCCGGCCGCGTGAGGCCCCCATGACCTGTGCCAGGTCCAGCGCGGCCTGTGGCGTCCGGGCCAGCCCGTCCAGAAATGCCGAACAGACCGGAAAGAACACGATCAACACCGTCACCGCGATCTTGGGGGCCATGCCGAAACCCAGCCACAGGGTCAGGATTGGCGCCAGCGCGAATACCGGAATTGTCTGGCTGAATGTCAGGATCGGGCGCAGCACAGCCGTCAGCTTAGCCGAGAAGCCCATCGCGACGGCCAGCGCCGCCCCAAGCGCCGAGCCAAGGACGAAGCCCAGTGCAACCTCGGCTAAGGTGTAACCGGCATGGCGGGTGATCTCGGCGCGGTTGATCCATAGCGCCTCGGCGACGGATATGGGCGAGGGCAGCAGGAATGGCGGCATTCCAGCCAGCCAGATCACGCCCTGCCACAGCGCAAGGACGGTGACGATCAAGGCAAGGACCGTCCTCATGCCATCATCCCCCGCATCAGATCGGCCTGAAGGGCCAGAACCTCGGGCGCGTCATAGGGGCGGGCGGCGGCATCGGGACGTCGGGTCGGGACAGACCATTCGGTCAGACCATCCTCGCGCAAAAGCACGATGCGGTCGCCCAGACGGGCGGCCTCGGCGGGGTCGTGCGTGACCAGAAGTACGGTGCGGCCGTCCAGCAAGTGCGCAGAAAGATCCTGCATCTGGGCCCGCGTCCGCGCATCCAGCGCCGAGAACGGCTCGTCCAGCAGGACCAGAGGCCGGTCCTCGAACAGGGTCCGCGCAAGGGCCACGCGCTGGCGCTGCCCTCCTGACAGGTTCGAGGGAAGGTGATGGGCACGGTCGGCCAGACCGACTGCCTTGATCAGAGTTTCGGCGCGGGCCGGATCTGGGTTTTCGCCGCGCAGCCTTGCCCCCAGCGTGACGTTGCCCGTCACATCCAGCCAGCCGATCAGGCCGGGGTCTTGGGCCATGAGGGCGACGGGGCGGTTGGTTTCCACCCGCCCTTCGAAGCGCGCGCCGGTTTCCAGCCCCGCGATCAGCCGCAGGATGGTGGATTTGCCCACCCCCGACGGCCCCAGAAGACAGGTCCATCCCGTCGTGCCCAGTTCCAGATCGACCGGCGCGAACAGGGCGGTGTCGCCCACCCAAGCCCGCCCACGGACAATCGCGGCGGCGCTCATGCGCGGCCCAGATCCCAGAACGCGACCTCCAGCCTTGTGGCGGTGGCGAAGCGTTTGGTCAGCATGGCCCAGCGAGGGCTGGCTTCAGGCTGGTTGCCCAGACGTTTGCGGATCGCGCTATCCAGCAACGCGCCCGCCTCGGCACAGGCGGTCTGGTAGTCTGCGCCAGCATAGGTATCGATCCATTCGCGATAGGGTGTGTCCGGCACACAGTCGCGCGCCAGCCGCAAGCCGATCTCGCCATAGCCCAGCACGCAGGGCATCAGCGCGGCCAGCAGGTCCAGAAAATCGCCCGACAGGCCCGCATCCATGACGTATCGCGTATAGGCGATATTGGTCATGGCCTCGGGCGTGTTGACCATCGCCTCGATATCGATTCCGGCGGCAGAGCAGGTCTGGACATGCAGCGACATCTCGTGGTCGAGCAAGGTGTGGACCGTGGCCGAACAGGCGCGCATCTCGTCCAGATCGCCCGCCTTGACCACCGCCAAAGCCCATGCGCGGGAAAAGTTGATCAGGAACAGATAGTCCTGCACCAAATAGGTCAGGAAATCGGCGCGGGGCAACGTCCCGTCGCGCAATCCTTCGACAAAGGGGTGGTGGGTATAGGCGTCCCAATCGGGTTGGGACGCCTGACGCCATAGCTCGAATGCCTGACCGTAGCTCACTTTGCACCTACGTCGATCGCCAGATCCGATACCGGCAGGACGCTGTCGATCAGTCCGGCTTCCTTCAGGAACGTCTCGAAATGCGCATAGCGGCCCTGATCCAGCGCGGCGGGGCTTTGCGAAAAGCGGGGCAGGGTTTGCTTCCACGCCTCGGCGTTCAACTCGTCCTTCAGGTCGGGCGCAGTGCCCGAGAACAGTTCCCATGCCTCGTCAGGGTGGTTGACCATGTATTGCGCGCCACGCTCGACCGCGTGCAGGAAACGGGCGGTGCGTTCGGTGTCCAGAGTGGCGGGGTTCGCGACGAAGATCAGTTCGTCATAGGTCGGCACGCCTTGCTCCTCGACAAAGAAGCAGCGTCCTTCCGCGCCTTCCAGACGCATCTGGGTCAGTTCGAAATTGCGGTAGCCGCCGATGGTGGCATCGACCTGACCGGCGATCAGCGACGGCGACAGCGACCAGTTGACGTTGACCATCTCCACATCGGACATGCCCAGCCCCGCGGTTTTCAGGATCTGGCCGACCAGAGCCTCCTCGACGCCGGAAACCGAATAGCCGATCTTCTTGCCCTTGAGGTCCTCGATCTTCTGGACCGGACCATCGGCCTTGACCATCAGGCAGTTCAGCGGCGTCGCGATCAGCGTTCCGACGCGTTTCAGCGGCAGCCCCTCGTGGACCTGCAGATGCAGTTGTGGCTGGTAGCTGATCGCGTAATCCGCCTTGCCGGCCGCGACCAGTTTCGGTGGGTCCGAGGGATCGGCGGGGGCGACGACCTCGACCTCAAGGCCCTCGTCCTTGAAGAAGCCCTTCTCCTGCGCGACGATGATGGGGGCGTGGTCGGGGTTCACGAACCAATCCAGCATCAGCGTGACCTTGTCGGCGGCCAATGCGGGTTGAGAGATCAGCGCCAGCAAGGCGGCGGGGATCAGGTGCTTCATTCCGTGTCGTCTCCAAGAGCCAGAAGGGTGATTTCGCCGCACCATCGGCGGGCAAGCTGGTCGGCCGCGCGCCACGAGCGCAGGCCAGAGCGGCAGGCCAGCACGATACGTTGGCCCGTTTCGGGAAGGGGTCCGGTTTCGCCATAGCCGGGGATGCGCAGCGCGTCGGGTGTCGCCTTGCGCGGCGCTTCGTCTTCGGGGCGCAGGTCGATGACCATGTCGCCGTCGCGGATCTGGTCGCGCGCGATGAAGCGCGGGCCGTCGGCCTCGGGGGCGTTGTCAAAGCGGAATTGGGTGAAACGACCGTTTTCGAGCCGCGTAAACTGACCCAAGAGCGAGGGCGCAAGCCCAAGGATCACCCCCAGCGTCATCTGCGCTTGCAGGCAACCCAGCATCCCGACAACCGGACCCAACACGCCGGCAGTCGCGCATGTCTGTCCGCTATCGGGCGGATCGGGGAACAGGGCTCGCAGGCTGGGCGCGGTGCCGCAAAAGCCGCCGACATAGCCAGACATGCCCAAGGCAGAGGCCGAGATCAGCGGCTTGCCGACCGCCAGACATGCATCTGACAGCGTATAACTGGCGGCGTAGCTGTCGGCGCAATCCAGCACGACATCGGCTTCCCAGACCAGCGCCGGAGCATTGGCCGGTGTCAGTCGATCAACCAGCGCCGTAATTCTGACATCGGGGTTCAGCCGAGCGACAGCCTTGGCAGCAGCGCGGACCTTGGGCTTACCAAGATCCTTCATGCGATACAGCGGCTGGCGGTGAAGGTTGGTTTCCTCGACCAGATCGGGGTCGATCAGGGTGATGCGTCCGATGCCAGCTCCCGCAAGATATTGCAGGGCCGGTACGCCAAGGCCACCGGCTCCGACGATCAGAACATGGGCGGAGCCAATCCGTGCCTGCCCGTCGGCTCCGACCTCGGGCAGGATCATCTGGCGGGCAAAGCGGTTCATGCGGCGACCTTCAGCCATTCGCGGATGCGGGCCTCGGGGTCGGGGTTCAGGGTGATGTCGGTCACAGCGGATGCGATATCGGCTCCGGCCTCAAACGCCAGCGCGGCGCGTTCGGGCGTCATGCCCCCGATCGCGACCAGAGGCGTATCACCGACAAGGCGCTTCCATTCGCTTACGCGCTCTAGCCCTTGCTGTTCCCATTTCATCTTCTTCAGGATCGTCGGCCAGACCGGACCCAGCGCGATATATTCGGGGCCGAAGGACAAGGCGCGGTCGAGTTCCGCATTGTCATGGGTCGAAAGCCCCAGCCGGAGGCCTGCGCGCCGGATCGCGGTGATGTCGGCCACGTCCAGATCCTCTTGCCCCAGATGGATGAAATCGCAACCCAGATCGATGGCCTCGCGCCAATGGTCATTGACCACCAGCGTCGCACCATGCTCGCGGCAAAGATCGCGGGCCAGCGTCAGTTCGGCCAACAGGGCCTCGGGCGGCAGGTCCTTGATGCGGATCTGCACCAGCTTGACGCCAAGGGGTAAAGCGCGCCTCAGCCAGCCGGTATTGTCGAAGATCGGATAGAAACGGGGAAAGCTCATCCAAGCACCGCCATGCCGAATAGGGGGGTCGAGGGCGCGGCCATATCCCGCGCCTCGATCGGGTTCGCGGCATGAGCCAGTTGGCCTGCCTCGATGGCCAAGGCCATAGCGCGGGCCATGGCGACGGGATCGCCCGCCTTGGCGACGGCAGTGTTCAGCAGCACAGCGTCAAAACCAAGCTCCATCGCTTGGGCCGCGTGGCTGGGCAGGCCGATCCCCGCATCGACGACCAAAGGCACATCGGGGAAATGCGCGCGCAGACTGCGCAGCCCGTAGGGATTGTTCAGCCCTCGACCCGAGCCGATGGGCGCGCCCCAAGGCATCAGCACCTCGCAGCCCGCGTCAAGAAGCCGCCCGCAAACGGACAGATCCTCGGTGCAATAGGGAAAGACCTGAAAGCCGTCATCGGCAAGGATCTTCGCGGCCTCGACAAGCGCGATCACGTCGGGGCAAAGCGTGTCATCGTCGCGGATGACCTCAAGTTTGATCCAAGGCGTGTCGAACAATTCGCGCGCCATCTGGGCAGTGGTCACGGCCTCGCGCACGGAGTGGCAACCTGCGGTATTGGGCAGGACGGGAACGCCGAGCCCCTTGATCAAGGCGTGGAAATCCTGACCTTGCCCGCCCTCGCGGCGCAGGCTGACGGTGGCGATGCCCGCGCCCGAGGCACGGAAGGCCTCGGCCATGATCGCGGGCGAGGGGTATTGCGCCGTGCCCAGCATCAGTGGGCTTTCGACATGGGTTCCGTAGAATTGCGGCATGTCAGCCTCCTTGCATGGGGGCGACGACTTCCAACGCGTCCCCGTCCTTGAGCGTAGTCGTGGTCCGGATTCCTGCGGGCAGGAAATCTCCGTTCAGCGCGGTGGCCACCTTGGCCTGACCCAAGCCGATCTCGGTCAGCGCCTGCTGCACGGTCGGGCCGTTCAGGTCGCGCGGAACTCCGTTAAGGGTGATCTTCATCCATGAACTCCGGTTTCTCGCCCGTGGTGATGTATTCGGCGGCCATGCGGGCTACCGCAGGTGCCAACAGGTAGCCGTGGCGGTATAGACCATTGGCGAACAGCGTGTTCCCGCGTCGGCGGAGGCGGGGCAGGTTGTCGGGGAAGGCGGGGCGGGCATCCGATCCCAGTTCAAGGATCTCGGCCTCGGCAAATCCGGGATGCAGCGCATAGGCGGCAGACAGCATTTCGACGGCGGAACGTGCGGTGACGCGGTATTTTCCGCCGGTTTCAAGCATGGTCGCGCCGATCATGTAGACGCCATCGCCGCGCGGCACGACGTAAAGCGGGATGCGCGGATGCAGCAAACGGACGGTGCGGGTCAGGTTCACCTCGGGGCAGCGCAGGACCAGCATCTCGCCGCGAACGCCGCGAAGGTCGGTCAACTCGTCGCGCGCGCTCAGCCCTCGTGCATCCACGACCATGCCGGTCGGAGCGCCTTCGGCTTCGATCTCGATGCCCTGCTCGGCCAAACGGTCGCGCAGTGTGACCAAAGCCTTGCGCGGATTCAGGTGTGCCTCGGTGCCGAAGAAAAGTCCCCGCTGGAAGCGGCCATCCAACTCGGGTTCAAGCGTCGAGATCTCGGCTCCGCTGACCGCTTGGTGGGTTTCCGTCATGCGGGCAAAGCGGTCCAATTCGGCCTTGTCGCGCGAGGGGGCCAGCACCAGCGTCCCGCGATGGGTCACTTCGGCACCGTTGGCCTGCCACCAGCCGATCGCGTCAAGGCCAAGGCGGACGACGACAGGTTCGGCGCTTTCGGCCTCGCAATAGGGGGCAAGCATCCCGCCAGCCCGCCAACTGCACGCATGCGAGCCGGGTTTTCCGGCGGGGTCGATAAGGCGTGGACGCAGGCCGCGCGCGGCCAGTTCGGTCGCAATCGCAAGGCCCATAACGCCCGCGCCGAGAATGGTGATTTGGGTCATGATTTCCCCCATAGCTCGTGGAAGTGGTGGACCGGGCCATGGCCCAGCCCGACCGCCAGTTCGTCGGCGGCGGCAATGGCACCCTGTAACCAGCGATGCGCGTTCGTGACGGCCTCGGTGACGGTCTGGCCCGAAGCCAGTCCGGCGGCGATGGCGGATGACAACGAGCATCCGGTGCCGTGAGTGTTGCGCGTGATTTGGCGCGCAACGGAAAGGGTCAAGGGTGTCGGTCCGATCAGAAGGTCGGTGCAAACCTCGCCCGAGGCATGTCCGCCCTTCATCAGGACATAGGTCGCGCCAAGCGCCCGCAGCGCCTCGCCTTGTTCGGCCAGTTGTTCCGGCGTTTCGGCGGGCGCACATTCCAGCAGCCGCGCGGCTTCGGGTAGGTTCGGGGTCAGGACGGTTGCCAAAGGGATCAGGCGGTCGCGCAGGGCGGTGACGGCAAGATCCGGCAGCAGTGCATCACCCGATTTCGCGACCATCACGGGATCCAGCACCACGGGAACCGCATTGGTGCGCAAATGGGCTTCCAGCCGTTCCGCGACCGTTGTGATGACGTCTGGCCCGCCGACCATGCCGATCTTGACCGCACGCACGTCCAGATCGCCGAATACCGCGTCGATCTGGGCTGCGACCATCGCGGGGCTGACGGATTCGACTGCGGCCACGGTGCGGGTGTTCTGCGCGGTGATCGCCGTGATCACGGATGCGCCATAGACCTCCATAGCCGAAAAGCTTTTCAGGTCCGCCTGAATACCTGCGCCGCCGCCACTGTCCGAACCGGCAATGGTCAGTGCGATGGGATGAGACATGGCCCGCCTTTCATCAAAAGCGGGTCAGGCAGTTCGGGGGATATGCGCCGATTATGGCCAAGGATGGCCCGAATGCGGCACTCTACCCTTCCCTACGCCGGCATGACCCGGATCAGGTTCGATGGGTCGGTGCCTTGCACCTCTCAGCCCCGTCGCGGGACTCCCCAAGTGTAGAAATTGTGCTGATAATCTAAGGCCAGCCGGCGCGACCCGCAAGAGGTCAAAGATAATAGCTGCGGAACCAGTCCACATAGGCCGCCACGCCCTCACGCACCTGCGTTTCGGGCGCATAACCCGTCAGGCTGCGCAAAAGCGTGGTATCGGCCCATGTCGCGGGAACGTCGCCCGGCTGCATGGGCAGCAGATCCTTGATCGCTTCCCGACCTGTCGCGGCTTCGAATGCGGCGATGAAATCCAGCAGTTCGACCGGTGCGCCATTGCCGATATTCACGACGCGGAAAGGCGCGACCGAGGACAGGCTATCCTCGGGCCCGACCGGAGTATCGCCGGGAACCGTATCCATCAGAAGCCGGATCGCACGGACCAGATCAGTGACATAGGTAAAGTCGCGCCGCATGTCGCCGTGATTGAACACCCTGATCGGCTTGCCAGCCAGAATCGCGCTCGTGAACAGCCACGGAGCCATGTCCGGACGCCCCCAAGGCCCATAAACCGTGAAAAAGCGGAACATCGTCACCGGCAGGCCGAACAGATGCGAGTAGCTATGCGCCATGGCTTCGGTCGACTTTTTCGAAGCCGCGTAGAACGACATCTGCAGATCGGCCTTATCCGTCTCGCGGTAGGGCATCCTTGTGTTCGCGCCATATGCCGAACTGGTCGAGGCCAGCAGCAGGTGCCTTGGCGGATGGGCGCGCGCGGCTTCGAGCAGTTCGAACGTGCCGATCAGGTTCGATTGCAGATAGGCGCGGGGATTGTCGATCGAATGCCGGACTCCGGCTTGTGCGGCCAGATGGACGACCAGATCGAGACGATGCGTGGCAAAGATATCGGCCAGCACATCGGGCTCCTCGACGCGGGCATGAATTGCGGTGAAGCGGGGATGCTGGCGCAGTCGCGCCTCGCGGGCTTCTTTCAGCGCGGGGTCGTAATAGACGTCATGGGCATCCAGTCCGATGACGTCGTTTCCTTCGGCCAACAGTAGTTCGGACAGGTGATAGCCGATGAAACCGGCCGATCCGGTAACGAGGACTCGCATCAATCTACCCCATAAAGGTCGCGGGTGTAGACCTTGCCTTCGACATCCAGCAGATCGGGACTCATCCGGTTGGCGATGATCAGATCCGACTGTTCCTTGAACCTCGCAAGGTTGCGCACGACCGGACTTTGGAAGAAATCTTCCTCGGCCAGCGCGGGCTCATAGACGATACAGGGAATGCCCTTGGCCTTGATCCGTTTCATGATGCCCTGGATCGAGCTGTCGCGGAAATTGTCCGAGCCTGCCTTCATCACAAGCCGGTAGACGCCGACCAGTTTCGGACGGCGGGCGATGATTTCATCGGCGATAAAGTCCTTGCGGGTGCGGTTTGATTCGACGACCGCCGCGATCAATTGCTGCGGCACCTGATCATAATTGGCCAAAAGCTGTTTGGCATCCTTTGGCAGGCAGTATCCGCCATAGCCGAAACTCGGGTTATTGTAGTGAGCGCCGATGCGTGGGTCCAGACCGACGCCCTCGATGATGTCGCGGGTGTTCAGCCCGCGCGACAATGCGTAGCTGTCGAGTTCGTTGAAATAGGCGATGCGCAGCGCAAGATAGGTGTTCGAGAACAGCTTGATGGCCTCGGCCTCGACCGCGCCGGTAAACAGCACGGGCATGTCCTTGCTGACGGCGCCTTCGACCAGAAGATCGGCGAATTGATGCGCTTGCGGCGTGTCATCGCCGACAACGATGCGCGAGGGATAAAGGTTGTCATAAAGCGCGCGGCCCTCGCGTAGGAATTCGGGCGAGAACATGATCCCCGCATAGTCGAACTGCGTCCGCATTTCGGTCGCGAAACCAACGGGAACGGTCGATTTCACGACGATTGTCGCATTCGGCGCGTATTCCCTAGCAAGCCCTATGACGCGCTGCACGCTGGATGTGTCGAAATGGTTCGTGCGGGTGTCGTAATTCGTCGGCGTGGCGATCACGACAAAGTTCGCGCCGGTCAGCGCCTCGGCGGCATCGGTGGTTGCTTCAAGATCAAGGGGCTTGTCGGCCAGAAACCTTGCGATCTCGTGGTCTTCGATCGGAGAGCGTCGGGCGTTGACCTGATCGACGCGGGATTTGTTGATATCCAGCGCAACGACCTTGTTGTGCTGGGCAAGTAGGACGCCAATTGACATCCCGACATAGCCCAAGCCTGCGACTGTGATCTTCATCGTGGCGTCCACATCCTTGTTTGTGCCAGCCCTAACATAGGCAATCTGGGCGAAGAAGCCGCAGATTTGGTCATGCGACTTGCGACCGGTATACCAAGATGCCAAATAGAGCCCGACCAAACGGAGGACCTCCCCCAATGACCTTCACCCCTCATGGCAAACATCTGATCGCTGGCGAATGGGTCGCGACCGAGCAGACTTTCCAATCCGAACCGGCCACCGGACCGGTGCATTCGTTCAGCGTCGGCACCGTCGATCTGGTGAACCGCGCCTGTGAAGCCGCCGAAGACGCGTTCTGGAGCTACGGCTACAGCTCGCGCGAAGAGCGTGCGCTGTTCCTTGAAGCCATCGCGGACGAGATCGAAGCCCGTGCCGATGCGATCACCCAGATCGGCAGCCAGGAAACCGGCCTGCCGGAAGCCCGCCTGCAAGGCGAGCGTGGCCGCACCACCGGCCAGTTGCGTCTGTTCGCAAGCCACATCCGCAAGGGCGACTACCTTGACCGCCGCTTCGACGCGGCTATGCCCGACCGCAAACCGGCACCGCGTCCGGAACTGCGCCTTGTCGAGCGTCCCATCGGTCCGGTTGCCGTTTTCGGTGCCTCGAACTTCCCGCTGGCATTCTCGACGGCTGGTGGTGACACCGCAGCCGCTCTGGCCGCTGGTTGCCCCGTCGTCGTCAAAGGTCACTCGGCCCATCCCGGCACCGGCGAGATCGTTGCCGAAGCCGTCGCCGCAGCAATCGCGAAATGCGGTCTGCATCCGGGCGTCTTCAGCCTGATCCAGGGCGGTCGCCGCGACGTCGGCACGGCACTGGTCCAGCACCCGTTCATCAAGGCGGTCGGCTTCACCGGCTCGCTGGCTGGTGGCCGTGCGCTGTTCGATCTGTGTGCGCAGCGCCCCGAGCCGATCCCCTTCTTCGGCGAGCTGGGCTCGGTCAACCCGATGTTCCTGCTGCCGGAAGCCATGGCTGCCCGCGCCGAAGAACTGGGCACCGGTTGGGCCGGTTCGCTGACCATGGGCGCAGGCCAGTTCTGCACCAATCCGGGCATTTCGGTCGTGATCGACGGTCCGGATGCCGACCGTTACACCGCCGCTGCCAAAGCGGGTCTGGAAAAAGTCGGCGCGCAGACCATGCTGACCGACGGTATCGCGAAAGCCTACCGCGATGGCAAAGAGCGCTTCGAGTCGCGCAACTCGGTGACTCCGGTCTATACGACCGAGTCGGCTGACCGCGTTGCCAACCCGAACCTCTATGAAACCACCGCCGAAGCCTATCTGCAGGACCATGCGCTGGGTGAAGAAGTCTTCGGCCCGCTTGGTCTGGTTGTGCGCGTCGCTGACGTGGACGAGATGGTGAAACTGGCGAAAGGTTTCGAAGGTCAGCTGACCACGACCCTGCACATGGATGCGGGCGATCTGGACGACGCGCTGAAACTTCGCCCGATCCTCGAGCGCAAGGCTGGCCGCGTGATGGTCAACGGTTTCCCGACCGGCGTGGAAGTTGTCGACTCGATGGTGCATGGCGGGCCGTATCCGGCTTCGACGAACTTCGGCGCGACCTCGGTCGGTACGCTGTCGATCCGTCGCTTCCTGCGTCCGGTCAGCTACCAGAACTTCCCGGAAGCCCTGCTGCCGGAAGATCTGCGCGGCTGATTTCGCGCTGCATCGCAAGACTTCGTGCCACGGGACCCGCGTCCCGTGGCATTTCCATTTCTACCGCTGACTTGACCACAAGGAGCGGCTGATTCAGTTTGCGCGGACAAATGGCGGCGGCATCGGAGTTCGGGAAATGACGGCGACGAAACATGTGATTTTCGATCTGGGCGCGGTCCTGATCGAATGGGATGCGGCGCTGGCCTTTGCCGATGTCTTTACCACCCGCGACGCCGCCGAAAGCTGGATGCACGAGATCGGTTTTGTGGCTTGGAACCGCTTGCAGGATGGTGGCCGCAGTTTTGACGACGGGCTGGCCGCAGCCAAAGCCGAACACGGCGATCTCGCGCGGCATCTGAAAGGCTATCTGGCGGCCTTTCCTGTCACCATCGAAAAGACCGTTCCGGGAAGCTGGGAGATCCTCGAGGATCTGGCCACCCGCGACGTGCCGCTTTATGCCATTACAAACTGGGCCGCGGAAACATGGCCTGCGGCGCTGGAACTGCACCCGCGTCTGGCCACGGTGTTCAAGGATATCGTCGTCTCGGGGCAGGTGGCGCAACTCAAGCCCGACGCGGCGATCTATCAGCTATTGATGGCGCGCAACGGACTCGAGGCCAAGGATTGCATCTTCATTGACGACAGCGCGGCGAATGTCGAAGGCGCGCGCGCTGTCGGCATGGATGCAATCCATTTCACCGGAGCCGAGGCACTCGCACGGGAACTTGCCTTGCGCGGGGTCTTCGGCTAGCGCGTCACGCCGCGCCGATCAGCGGCGCAAGGTGGCGAAGCGCCAGCAGATAGCCGTTGGTTCCCAGACCTGCGATCACCCCCTCGGCCCGCAGGCTGACATAGGAGTGATGGCGGAAGCTCTCGCGTTTGTGGATGTTCGAGATATGGACCTCGATCACCGGCGCATCGAAGGTGTTCAGCGCATCGAGGATCGCGACCGAGGTATGGGTAAGCGCACCGGGATTGATCACGATCGCATCGGCCTTGTGACGCGCCTCGTGGATGGTGTCGACGATGACGCCTTCGTGGTTGGATTGGAAGAAACGGATCTCCAACCCCAGTTCGCGACCTAGCTCGGTGCAGGACTGTTCGACATCGGCCAGTGTGGTGCTGCCGTAGATCTCGGGCTGGCGTTGACCAAGCAGGTTCAGGTTCGGGCCGTTCAGGATATAGACGGTGGGCATGGCTTCCTCGTGGCGCAGGCGGGCATGCCCGCATTTTCGTGGCGCGCAGGATAGCGGGGGCGGCCCCTGCCGCAAGCGGGATCAGGCAGGTTCGGCCAGGAAGATGTAGCCTGCACCGTAGATTGTCTTGATCAGGCGCGGGCTTTTGGGGTCTTCGCCCAGCTTGGTCCGCAGGCGCGAGATGCGGACGTCCATGGCCCGATCAAAGCTTTCCCCCGCCGCGCCACCCAATGTTTCCAGCATCTGCGTGCGCGAGATCAGGCGGCGCGGATTGTCCAGAAACATCCGCAGGACTTCGGCTTCGGCATGGCTGATCGGGGTTTCGACCCCCTCGGGCGAGGTCAGGCTGTAGCGGTCGAAATCGACAGCCCAACCGGCGAAGCGGATCAATTGGCGGCCCGTGCCGTTGTCGCGGACGGGTTTGCGCAGGCGGGCGCGGATGCGGGCCACGACCTCGGCTGGCTCGAAAGGTTTGATGATGTAGTCATCCGCGCCAAGCTCGAGGCCAGTCACCCGATCCTGCACTTGCGCCCGACCCGAGATGATGATGATCGCCGCGCCGGAATCGCGCGCCAAGCGATGTACCAATGCCAGCCCGTCCCGATCCGGCAAGCCCAGATCGATCAGGCAGGCATCGGGCTGGATGCGGCGCAGACCTGCCTCGAACTCGGTGGCGCGCGCGAAGCATTGCGTGCGAAAGCCTGCTTCCTGCAGCGCATTCGACAGCAGACGACGGATTTCCGGTTCGTCGTCAAGGATCGCAATCAGCGGGGCGTCGTCAGTCATCCGTCACCTTCAAAAGAGCAATGGCCAGTTCGGCCTCATCAAAGGGTTTGGTCAAGACGATAGATTGCAGCCCGTCCCTTTGGGCAGCGCCGACCGGCAGCGCCGTCATCAGGATCAGTGGCAGGCCCGTCGCACCAAGATCGGTCCCCAAGCCGTCGCCAAGCTGTAGGTCCGACAGGATCAGCGCCAGATCCGGCAGGTCGGACAAGGCGCGGGCTTCGGACAGGCTGTCGGCCTCGATGACGGAATGCCCCTGCGCGGTCAACATCTCGCGGATGGTGGCGCGAATGTCGGGATCGTCATCGGCGAGCAGAACCAGCAACGGGTTGGCCGTTTGCCAAGGCAACCGGATGGTGACCTGCGCGCCCCCGGCATTGGCCAGTTGCAGCGTTCCTCCGGCAAGTTTGATCTGGTCATAGACCATCGGCAGGCCAAGCCCCGATCCCTGTCCGCCTTTCGTGGAAAAGAACGGCTCGGTTCCGCGCTTGAGCGCCTCGGGCGAGAAGCCGGGACCGGAATCGGTCACCGCGATTTCAAGCCAACGACCGGCGGGGCGGGCGGTCAGGGTGATCCGGCCCTGACCTTGCATGGCATCCCTTGCGTTGAGGATCAGGTTCAACAGCGCATCCTGCAACGCGCCGGGGTCCAGCATCAGCGGTTGTGCCGGTAGATCGGGGCTGATCGTCAGCGTCACATCCGCGCCAAGGGTCGGGCGGGTCATGGCGGCCAGTTCTTCGAGCAGCCGTCCCAGATCGACGGGGCGGGGATGGTGTTCCCGCCGTCCGGTCAGCGTGGCGATACCGTCCAGCAGCGTCGCGCCGCGTCTTGCTGCGGCAAGCGTTGCCTGTACGTCCTCGGCCTGTTCAGCGGGAAGTCCGACCCGCGATAGACGGGTTTGCAAGCCCAGAATGATGGTCAGAAGATTGCCGAAATCATGCGCCATACCCGAAGTGACCTGAGCTGCAACGGCGCGCTTTGCGGCATGGGTCATGGCCTCGCGCGATTGCACCTCGGCGGTGACATCGGTCGACAGGATATAGGCGCCACGCCCGATCTGGTCGGGGGTCAGTGCGATGCGGATGCGCCGTCCGGAAGGGGGATGGGTGATCTCGAACACCTGGGGTTGGCCGGCAATCGCGCGATCCATATAAGGGCGGATGCGGTCGAAGGTCTCGCGTCCCAGCACCTCGTTGCCATCGCGGCCAAGGATCGACCGGCCCGATCCCGGAAACACGGTCGAGATCTGGTTGTTCGAAAAGGTGTAGCGGTAGTTCTGGTCCATATGCGCGATATGGGCAGGAACCATTGCGGTGACCTGTCGGGTGCGGGCCTCGGATTCGGTCAGGATGCGCTTGGCTTCTTCCAGCGCGGCGTTGGTCGCGGCCAAGGTGCGGTTCGCGGCGGACAGACGCTCGGCATGGTCCAGAACAAGTTCTGACAGTTCCTCGGATCGCGCCCGCCGCAATTCCTCGTGCTGCTTGATCTGGGTGATATCGGTATAGACGGCGATCCAGCCACCTTGGGACAGCGGCGCCCCCTCGACCGAAATCCAGCGCCCGTCGGCCCGTTTGCGCTCCATGTAGTGGGGCTGGAAGGTCTTGGCCTGCTCGACCCTTTCGCGGATCGCGGTCTCGGGGTCGTCTTGCGGGCCGTATTCGCCACGATCGACCAGATAGCGGATCGTGTCCTGAAAGGTTGCGCCCGGACGGGTCAGCGCATCCGGCAGACCGAACATCGCCTGATAGGGCCGGTTGGCCACGGCAAGCCTAAGGTCCGCGTCAAAGATCGAGATTGCCTGCTGGATCAGGTTCAGGCCGGATCTGGTCAACTCGGCGTGACGGTCCTCGGGAAGCATCATCAGACCTCTTTGCCTTGAGCTTGTAACAATTCGTAGGATTTTCGAAAAATTGGCGCAAGGATTGCTGAACTAAGCTGAGATTGTCCGAAGGGAGGGGAGCCCCAAGGACAGGGAGGAACCATGCAGAAGACGCAGGCGGCCCATGCCGGTTTGCAGTCCATTCCCGCATTGCTGGCGCGCAACGCCTCGCAATTCGGGACGCGGACAGCATATCGGGAAAAGGAATTCGGGATCTGGCAAAGCTGGACCTGGGCGCAATCCGCGCGCGAGATTCGCGAGCTGGCTTTGGGTTTTCTGGTTCTTGGCCTTCGCCCCGGTGATTACGTCGCCATTATCGGCCGCAACCGCCCGATGCATTATTGGTCGATGGTCGCGGCCCAGATGTGCGGAGCCATTCCGGTGCCGCTGTATCAGGACGCCGTCGCCGACGAGATGGCCTATGTGCTGGGAAATTGCGGCGCGCGTTTTGTGGTTTGCGGCGATCAGGAACAGGTCGACAAGGTACTCGAGGTCGGAACCCGAGCCCCGGCGGTCGAGCAGATCATCTATACCGACAAGCGCGGGATGCGGAAATACGACCATTCCCGCATGAACGCCTTGGCCGATGTGCAGGCCGAGGGTCGCGCCGCCGAGCAACGGCTCGGCCCGGAACTCGACCGCCATATCGCCGCGCTGGATTACGACGCGACCTGCGTGATGCTGTACACTTCGGGGACGACGGGCAAGCCCAAGGGAGTGGTGCTCTCGAACCGCAATATCATCGAAACCGCCAGAAACAGTGCCGATTTCGACCACCTTTCCGAGCGTGAGGAGGCCTTGGCCTATCTGCCGATGGCATGGGTCGGCGATTTCATCTTTTCGGTGGGGCAGGCTTATTCGGCTGCCTTCACGGTCAGCTGTCCCGAGGGCGCGCATACGATGATGACCGACCTGCGCGAAATCGGTCCGACATACTTCTTCGCTCCGCCGCGCGTGTTCGAGGGGCAACTGACCAGCGTCATGATCCGGATGGAGGATGCGGGCCGCATCAAGCGCGGGCTGTTCAAGCATTACATGGCCGTGGCGCGCCGCGTCGGACCGCAGATCCTCGAGGGTAAACCCGTCGGAATTCTGGACCGGCTCAGCTATGCACTTGGCAATATCCTGATCTTTGGGCCGCTCAAGAATACGCTGGGCTATTCCCGCATCCGCGTCGGCTACACCGCGGGCGAGGCGATCGGGCCCGAGATCTTCGATTTCTATCGCAGCCTCGGGATCAACCTGAAGCAGCTTTACGGCCAGACCGAGGCTTCGGTTTTCATCACCCAGCAACCGGATGGCGAGGTGCGCTCGGATACGGTGGGCGTGCCGTCGCCGGGGGTCGAGTTGAAGATCGCCGAGAATGGCGAAGTGTTCTACCGCTCGCCCGGCACGTTCGTCGAATATTTCAAGAACCCCGACAGCACGGCCTCGACCAAGGACGCCGAGGGTTGGGTCGCAACCGGAGACGCGGGCTTTTTCGAAGAGGCGACCGGACATCTGCGCATTATCGACCGCGCCAAGGATGTCGGGAAGATGGCTGACGGACGCATGTTCGCGCCGAAATATGTCGAGAATAAGCTGAAATTCTATCCCAACATCCTTGAGGCCGTCGTCTTTGGCGCGGGGCGCGACTTCTGCACCGCCTTCATCAATATCGACCTGACCGCCGTCGGTAATTGGGCTGAGCGTAACAACATCGCCTATGCCAGCTATCAGGAATTGGCCGGGCATCCGCAGGTCTATGCGACGATCAAGGACCATGTGCAGGCGGTCAATGCCTCAATTGCCGAAGACCCGATGCTGTCGGGCTGCCAGATCAGCCGTTTCCTTGTTCTGCATAAGGAACTTGATCCAGACGACGGCGAGATGACCCGTACCCGCAAGGTTCGGCGCAATATCATTGCCGACAAATATGCCGATCTGATCGCGGCGCTTTATGACGGATCGGAAAACGTCTTTACCGAAACCGAAGTCACCTACGAAGATGGTCGCAAGGGCAAGATCCGGGCGACATTGCACATCGAGGATACCCGGCTCGTATCTCCCACCCTTCACCATGTGAAAGCAAAGGGAATTGCAGCATGACCTCTGAAAAACCCGCTTATGTCTTTGCCATCATCTTCGGGATCTCCGGTCTGGTACTGGCATGGCTTCTGGCCTCGATCCTGCCGCCGCATGTCTACAACGTCTTTTCAAGCGCCATCGGCGCGGTCTTTGGCGTCTTGATGATCTCGCGCCTGTGGCCTGCTTTGCCCTTTGGCAAGGCACATCTCTGGGGTGCGGCGCTGATCGCCTACAATATCGGCCTTTCGCTGCTGGAAAGGGTCTGGTTGTCCGCATGATTGCTACGCCCGCTACCGAACTCACTGGCGAATTCACCACCGATGGCCGCCGGACCGGTCCGGTGCTGATGGACCTGAAAAACATCACCCTGCGCTTTGGCGGGGTGGTGGCGATCAAGGACATCAGCTTCGACATCCGCGAGGGCGAGATCCGCGCGATCATCGGGCCGAACGGGGCGGGCAAATCCTCGATGTTGAACGTCATCTCGGGCTTCTATGTCCCGCAAGAGGGCGAGATCTGGTTCGAGGGTGCGAGGCGCCCACCGATGAAACCCTATGAGGTCGCGCGTCTTGGTCTGGCGCGCACCTTCCAGAATATTGCGCTGTTCGACGGCATGTCGGTTCTGGACAATATCATGACCGGCAGGCTGAACCGTATGAAGGCGCCCTTGTGGGCGCAGGCGATCTGGTGGGGTCGGGCCGAGCGCGAAGAGGTCGAGAACCGCGAGCAGGTCGAGAAGATCATCGACTTTCTTGAAATCCAGAACATCCGCAAGACGCCCGTGGGCCGCCTGCCTTACGGGCTGAAAAAGCGCGTCGAACTGGCCCGCGCCTTGGCGGCCGAGCCCCGCATCCTGCTGCTCGACGAGCCGATGGCCGGAATGAATGTCGAAGAGAAAGAGGACATGTGCCGCTTCATCCTCGACGTGAATGACGAATTCGGCACGACTATTGCCCTGATCGAGCATGACATGGGCGTGGTCATGGACCTGAGCGACCGTGTGGTGGTGATGGATTACGGCCGCAAGATCGGCGACGGCACGCCCGACGAGGTGCGCGCCAACCCCGAGGTCATCAGCGCCTATCTTGGCGTCTCGCAGGAGTAGGGCGATGGAGTTTCTTTACGCAAGCGAGGTGCTGGTCAACGGGCTGATGGCGGGGGTGATGTATGCCCTCGTCGCGCTGGGTTTCGTGCTGATCTACAAGGCCTCGGGCGTTTTTAACTATGCCCAAGGGGTGATGGCGCTGTTCGCGGCGATGACGCTGGTGGGCATCATGGAGGGCCGCGTGCCCTTCGCCCATCTGATCAACGCGATGTTCGGCGTCCATGTCAGCCATTTCGGTTGGACCGTCCCCGCAATCTTCGGGATCGCGCTGACCGCGCTGATCATGGTCGGACTGGCGATCGCGGTCGAAAAACTCGTGCTGAAACATTTGGTCGGGCAAGAGCCGATCATCCTTTTCATGGCGACCATCGGTCTGGCCTGGTTCCTCGAAGGCTTGGGCGACGTGATGTGGGGCGCGGACGTCAAGGTTCTGGATGTCGGCCTGCCGCAGGGCATCTCGGACGGGATCGAGGCCGCGACGAATGACTGGTTGGGCTATGGCTTCTTCATCGATAAGCTCGATATCTGGGCCACGGTGATTGCGGCGGCTCTGGTCGCGGCTCTGGTCGGTTTCTCGCAATATACCAAGCAGGGCCGCGCCATGCGGGCCGTGGCAGATGATCATCAGGCCGCGCTTTCGGTGGGGATCAGCCTACGCTTCATCTGGATCATGGTATGGTCCATCGCCGGTTTCGTCGCGCTGGTCGCGGGGATCATGTGGGGCACGAAATCCGGTGTGCAGTTCAGCCTGTCCTTGATCGCGTTGAAGGCGCTGCCGGTGTTGATGCTTGGCGGCTTCACCTCGATCCCCGGCGCGATCGTTGGCGGGCTGATCATCGGCATGGGCGAGAAACTGTTTGAATATTTCATCGGCCCGATGGTCGGCGGCGCGACCGAGAACTGGTTCGCCTATGTGCTGGCGCTGCTGTTCCTCGTCTTCAGGCCGCAAGGCCTGTTCGGCGAGCGCATCATCGAGCGCGTCTGAGGAGGGAAGGCGATGATCTATCGCGAAGCGGGCGACTTCAAGACGAGCTATCGCGACGATGGCCAGACCTTTCCGATCCGGCTGGACCGCTGGGGCTATTACGCGCTGCTGGCGGTGGCCTTTCTGGTCGTGCCGTTCTTTATCGACAGCTACTGGGCCAATGCGGTGCTGGTGCCGTTCCTGATCTACGCGATTGCAGCGATCGGGCTGAATATTCTGGTGGGCTATGCGGGGCAGGTCAGCCTTGGCACGGGCGGCTTTATGGCGGTCGGGGCCTATGCGGTCTATAAGCTGATGACGGCCTTTCCGGGTGTGCCGATCTTTGTCCATATCCTGTTGGCAGGGCTGATCACGGCGCTGGTCGGGATGCTGTTTGGTCTGCCCAGCCTGCGGATCAAGGGCTTCTATCTGGCGGTCGCGACGCTGGCAGCGCAGTTCTTTCTGGTCTGGCTCTTCAACAAGGTGCCGTGGTTTTACAACTACTCGGCCTCGGGTCAGATCACCGCGCCCGAGCGGACTTTCTTCGGCTGGGCAGTGACAGGGCCTGCGACCTCGGCTTCGGCGAAATACCTGACTTGTCTGGTCTTTGCGGTGGTTCTGGCATGGGTCGCGCGGAACCTGACGCGCGGAACGGTGGGGCGCAAATGGATGGCGATCCGCGACATGGACATCGCTGCTGAGATCATCGGGGTGAACCCGCTGAGCGCGAAACTCTCGGCCTTTGCCGTCAGCAGCTTTTTCATCGGCATCGCGGGTGCGCTTCTGTTCGCGGTCTATCTGGGCGCGGCCGAGGCGAGCGAGGCATTCGGCATCAACAAGAGCTTTCTTGTCCTCTTTATGGTCATCATCGGCGGCCTTGGCAGCATCTTCGGCAGCTTCGCGGGGGCGGCTTTCCTTGTCCTGCTGCCGGTGTTTCTGAAGAACGTTCTGGTCGCGCGGTTGGGTTGGCCGACCGATCTGGCCGCGCATCTGGAGCTGATGATCGTCGGAGCGCTGATCATTTTCTTCCTGATCGTCGAACCGCATGGCCTCGCACGGCTTTGGCGGCTGACAAAGGAAAAACTACGGCTCTGGCCGTTCCCGCATTGAAGACCGGTTAACCGGCGGAAAACCCTTGGGGAGGAGACCAAGATGAAACTGAAACTTGCGACTGCCTTGACCGCATTGCTGGTGGCGGGACCCGCCATGGCGGATCTGGTCGTGCCGAACCTGAGCTACCGCACCGGCCCTTACGGCGCGAACGGCACGCAATATGCCGACGGGTTCAACGACTACTTCACCCTGCTGAACGAACGTGACGGCGGCATTGGCGGCGAAAAGATCCAGACTCCGGAATGCGAGACTGCCTACAACACCGAAAAAGGCGTCGAATGCTACGAGGCCACCAAGGGCAATGGTGCGCTGGTCTATAACCCGCTTTCGACCGGCATCACCTATCAACTGATCCCCAAGGTTTCGGCTGACAAGATCCCGCTTTATACGCCGGGTTACGGGCGGACCTCGGCCAAGAACGGCAAGGTTTTCGAGTGGGTCTTCAACGCGCCGGCGAACTATTGGGACGGTGCCTCGGTCGCGATCAAATACCTGCTGGACCAGAATGGCGGCGATCTGAAGGGCAAAAAAATCGCGCTAGTCTATCACAACTCGGCCTATGGCAAAGAGCCGATCCGCACCCTGCAGGAATTGTCGAAGAAGCACGGCTTTACGCTAAGCGAACTGCCGATCGACCCTCCGGGGCAGGAGCAGAAAAGCCAATGGCTGCAAATCCGCCGCGACAAGCCGGATTACGTGGTGATGTGGGGTTGGGGCGTGATGAACCAGACCGCCATTCAGGAAGCAGCAAACATCCGCTTCCCGATGGAGAATTTCATCGGCATCTGGTGGGCGGGTTCCGAGGTTGACGTGATGCCGGTGGGTGATGCCGCGAATGGATATAAGTCGCTCACCTTCAACGGCGTCGGCACCGACTATCCGGTCTATGACGACATGAAGAAATTCGTCATTGAGCCGGGTAAGGCATCGCAAGGCGGGCAGTTCGTCGGCTCGGCCTTGTATTCGCGCGGCATGTATGCGGCGGTGGTGATCGCCGAGGCGATCAAGAAGGCGCAAGAACTGGCCGGATCCTCGGCGATCACCGCGCCACAACTGCGTGACGGTTTCGAGGCGCTGGACATCACGCCCGAGCGTCTGACCGAGATCGGCCTTCCTGATTTCGGACCCGAGATCAAGATGAGCTGCGACAACCATGGCGGCAGCGGCATGGCCCGTCTGCAGCAATGGGATGCGGGTGCCAAGAAATGGAGCCTGATCACCGAGTTCACCGAACCTGATCAGGACGTGCTGAACCCGCTGATCGCCGAGGACAGCGAGGCTTATGCCAAGGAGGCCGGCATCACACCGCGCTGCTGAAGCATCCGCCCCGGCGGGCGAACTGCCGGGGCGTACCCAATCCACAGGGGAACACCATGTTCGACAGCGCAGCAGGCCGCGAAACGCTGCTTGAGATCAATAATATCGAGGTGATCTACAATCACGTCATTCTGGTGCTCAAGGGCGTCAGCTTGTCGGTGCCCAAGGGCGGCATCACGGCCCTGCTTGGCGGGAACGGCGCGGGCAAGACGACGACGTTGAAGGCGATCTCGAACCTGCTGCATTCGGAACGGGGCGAGGTCACCAAGGGCGCGATCAACTATCGCGGCGAGCCGATCCAGAAGATGGACCCGGCCAGCCTTGTGAAAAAAGGCGTCATTCAGGTGATGGAGGGGCGGCATTGCTTCGAACACCTGACGGTCGAGGAAAACCTGCTGACCGGAGCCTATACACGGACCGATGGTCGCGCCGCCGTCGCGCAGGATCTGGAAATGGTCTATTCCTACTTCCCTCGCCTCAAGGAACGGCGGAAATCTCAGGCGGGCTACACTTCGGGCGGCGAGCAGCAGATGTGCGCCATGGGCCGCGCGCTGATGTCCCGCCCCGAGACGATCCTGCTTGATGAGCCCTCGATGGGTCTTGCCCCGCAACTGGTCGAGCAGATCTTCGAGATCGTGAAGGCGGTCAATGAGGGTGAGGGCGTGACCTTCCTTCTGGCTGAGCAGAACACCAATATCGCGCTGCGCTACGGCCATTACGGCTACATTCTGGAAAGTGGGCGGGTGGTGATGGACGGTCCCGCCGAGGCTTTGCGCGAGAATCCCGATGTGAAGGAATTCTACCTCGGCATGTCCGAGCAGGGCCGGAAAAGCTTTCGCGATGTGCGCTCGTATCGTCGCCGCAAACGCTGGTTGGCCTGATCGGGGCAAGATCGCGCGTGGCAGAAAGGTAATCCGATGACATTCTATGACGAGCTGGAAACCCGCAGCGCCGATGAGCGCGCGGCATGGCAGGCCCGCGAGTTGACGGCAGCCCTTGCCCGGGCGCGCACGGCACCGGCGCTTGCCCGCAGCCTGCATGCAATCGACCCTGATGCATTGGTGACGGCGGATATGCTGGCAAGCCTGCCGGTTTTGCGTAAATCCGAACTGTCCGAGGCGCAGAAGAAGTCTCCGCCCTTCGGAGGCTTCACCACCCGCCATGCCCATGAGTTCGAGAATATCTTCCAAAGTCCCGGCCCGATCTACGAGCCGGGAAGGCGCGGCAATGACTGGTGGAGGCTGGGGCGTTTCCTGTTTGCGGCGGGGGTCGGGGCGGGCGATATCGTCCAGAACTGCTTCGGCTATCATCTGACTCCTGCGGGCATGATGTTCGAAAGCGCGGCGCGCGCGGTCGATGCCGCTGTATTGCCTGCTGGAACCGGCCAGACCGAATTGCAGGTCCGTGCCGCCGTGGATATCGGGACTACGGTCTATGCAGGGACACCCGATTACCTGAAGATCATTCTGGATAAGGCCGACGAGATGGCCGAGTCCTTGGCCCTGACTCGCGCGGTCGTCTCGGGCGGAGCGTTGTTCCCAAGTCTGCGCCAATCCTATGCCGATCGGCGGATCGCTACGACGCAATGCTATGCCACCGCCGATCTTGGCCTGATCGCCTATGAATCCCCCGCGATGGAGGGGATGATCGTGGATGAGGGCGTCATCGTGGAAATCGTCCGTCCCGGCACCGGCGATCCGGTCCCCGAAGGCGAGGTGGGCGAGGTCGTCGTGACCACGTTCAATCCGGATTATCCTCTGGTGAGATTCGCGACCGGAGACCTGTCGGCCGTGCTGCCGGGAACCAGTCCATGCGGGCGCACGAATATGAGGATCAAGGGTTGGATGGGGCGCGCCGATCAGACCACCAAGATCAAGGGCATGTTCGTTCGCCCCGAGCAGGTCGCGGCACTCGTCTCGCGCCATCCCGAAGTAAATCGCGCCCGTGTCGTGGCTGATCGCTCGGGTGAGATGGATTTGATGACGGTGCAACTGGAAACTGACATACAAGATGCGGCAAGGTACGAGGCAACGGTGCTGGACACCTTGAAACTTCGCGGCCGGATCGAACTGGTTGCGCCCGGCTCCTTGCCCAATGACGGAAAGGTCATCGAGGATCGGCGCAGCTACGACTGATCTTGGCCGCCAATAAAGGCCATGAGGTTCGTCGATGCGGTACTGTTTGTTTCTGCTGGCCATGCTTGGCGCGGCGGCTCCGGCATGGGCCGAGAATCGCGCGGTGGTCATCGGGAACGCCGACTATCTTCATGCGCCCGATCTGGCCGGTTCGGACACGCTGTCCTTGGCAGGGGTGATCCGCAAGACCGGTTTCGTGACTGCCGAAGGGGTGGATCTGCCCTCGAATGAAATGCGCGGCGTGCTGGACCTGATGGCTCGGGTCGATGACATGCCGGGGGCACGCATCGTCATGCTCAGCGGTCGCTTCCTGAACGACGGTGCCGAGACCTGGTTCATGGGGACCGAAGCGCGCAAACCCGGTCCACTGGGCGCGGCGCGGCAAGGTGTGCCGCTGGGGCTGGTCATGCAATTGATGGCAAGCTCGGAACAGGGCGCTGTGCTTTTGCTGGGAACCGACCGGCAGGGTATGCCGCATGAACGCGGGTTGGCGAATGGCGTCGGTCCGCTGTCTGCGGTCGAGGGTGTCTCGGTCATCACTGGCCCGCCCGAGGCAACCGGACGAGCCCTGCGCGAGCTAGCTGCGGGGCGGTCGGTCAAGGCCGCGGTCGCCGCCGTCAAGGGGCTAAGGCTTTTGCCCGGAGCGGATGGAGACGCGATTCCTGTCCGCCCGTCACGCACGGTCCCGATCCCGACTGTCGAGCCCTCGGATCCTGATCGGCAGGCATGGGCCGAAGCAATGACGCTCGATTCCGTTCGTGGTTACTCGACCTATCTCGAGCGGTTCCCCTTGGGCGCTTTCGCTTCGGCGGCGCGGGAGCGACGCGCAGGTCTGCGCCTTTTGCAGCAATCCGTTCCGGGTGAGATGACAGCGTCGCCCGCGCAGATCGAGGCGGCATTGCGCCTGAGCGGGGCGCAACAGTTGCAGATCCAGCGCAATTTGGCCGCGTTGGGAATTGATCCCGGCCCGCAGGACGGGACGATCGGCGATCAGACACGGCACGCGTTGCGGATCTGGCAGCGCGCCCACCGCTTCGATCCGACCGGATACCTGACGGCCGATCAGTTGGCGCAGTTGCGGGAGAACACCGCCACGGCCGCAGATCCGGCGGGGGATCGTGATTTCTGGGAAAGAAGCGGCGCAAAGGGTGGCATCGAGCGGTTGCGCGATTACCTGAAACGCTATCCCGAGGGCCTGTTTGCCGCCGATGCCCGCAGGCAATTGGCCTCGGGAGGACAGCACCCGTTGTTGCAGTCTCGGTTTAGGGGCGATTCCGCGACATGGCGTTGGGCGCGCCGTCAGGATTCGTCGGCGGCCTATCAGATCTATCTTGACCGGTTCCCCGAGGGCGCGCATCGCGAGGAAGCTCAGTTGCGCCACGACAACCTGCTTGCCCTGACCGAGGCCGCGCGACTCGAGGAAGCGGAACTGGGTCTGACGATCACCGCCCGGCAAATCATCGAGAACCGCCTGCATCTCGCGGGGCTGGAACCGGGGTTGACCGATGGCGAGTTCACCGAGGATACCCGTCAGGCGCTTCGCCGGTATCAGGCGTCACGAAACCTGCGTGTCACCGGCTATGTCTCGCGCCAGACTGCGGCAACGCTTCTGGCCAATGGCGCGCAGCCCGAATAGGCCCGAAGGAACCAGCCAATGATCCAAGTCCTTTTGCCAGCCGTCCTGATCGTTCTGGCGGGTGTCTGCATTGCGGTTCAGGCGCCGATCAACGCGGCGCTTGGACGGATGGTGGAAAGCCCGCTCGTGGCGGCGGCGATCTCGTTCGGGGTCGGCTTTGTCATCCTGATGTCGCTGTCCTTTGTCACGGGGCAGGGCAAAGGACTTTCCCGCGCCACCGCTGCCGAGCCATGGATGTGGGCCGGAGGCATTCTGGGTGCCTTCTATGTCTGGGCGATGGTCTGGTCGTTGCCCCGCTTGGGCACGCTGACCGCGCTTTGTGCGCTGGCATTGGGACAGATCGTGGCAGCCATCATTCTTGACCGGACCGGCGCATTCGGCCTGCCGATTCGTGAAATATCCCTACCCCGGATTATCGCTGCCGCCATGGTCGGAGGCGGGCTGATCCTGTCGCGATTCTAGCGTCGTTGGTAGGGAAACCGTCGCGGAAATACCGGATGCCCTTTGCGGACAGCAAAACGCCCGCTGAGCAATTGCGCAGCGGGCGTTCAAATCTGGCAACAAGTGCCGCGAGACTTAGCCTTGACGGGCTTTGAAGCGCGGGTTGGTCTTGTTGATGACGTAGATACGGCCTTTACGACGTACTACTTGGCAATCGCGGTGGCGGCTCTTGAGCGAGCGGAGCGAATTGCGAACCTTCATGGGTCTTCTCCTATCGCGGCGCATCGCAAGGCGCCATGAAACTGAAACGCCCCCGGTCAATGCCCGGGGGCTCGAATAAATATGGTGGGCGGTACTGGGATCGAACCAGTGGCCACTACGATGTCAACGTAGTGCTCTACCGCTGAGCTAACCGCCCTCCGAACCGGTGATGCTTGCTGCTTTCGCTTCCACATCTCCTTGGTCTGCGGCTCTATATAGAGGCATTTCGGCGGTTACAACCCCCTTTTGCAAGCTTCTTGATCCGGACTTGGACTAAGACCAACTTAAGCTATAACGATTGGGTATTCCGCCCGGCAGATTTTGCCCAGCCAGCCCGAATTCTTAAGGAAATCCGGATATGAGCCTGGACGATATGACGTTCGACCTGCAACGCCCCGAAGGCTGGGCCGGAGGGGTTATTTTTGCCTCTCCTCATTCAGGTCGTTGTTATCCCCAGTGGTTTTTAGCCGAATCGAGGCTGGATCCCCAGAATCTGCGGTCATCCGAGGATGCATTTGTGGATCGGTTGATCGCTCCTGCGTTGGATCACGGTGCTGTCGTGCTGACGGCACGGGTGCCGCGTTGCGTGGTCGATCTCAATCGCGGACCCGACGAAATAGACCCTCTGGTGGTCGCGGGTGCGGTCCCAAGGGTGATGAGTCCGCGAATCATGGCGGGACTTGGGGTGATTCCGCGTGTCGTGTCGCAGGGCAGGGTGATTCACGACCGCCCGATTGCGCGGGAAGAGGCCGATCACAGGATCGCCCGCCTGTGGCATCCCTATCACCAAGCGCTTTCCGCGCTGATCGACGAATCGCTGAGACGGTTCGGAGGCGCGATTCTGGTCGACATGCATTCCATGCCGCGCGATGCGCTGGCCCATTTGCCAAGACCGCGACCGGATTTCGTCCTTGGCGACCGGAACGGGGTTTCTGCCTCTCCGCGGATTACCAAGGAAGTCGTGTCGGCTGTTACCGCCGAAGGCTTTCGGGTCCAGAAGAACACGCCCTTCTCGGGGGCCTACATCACGGCGGCATATGGCAAGCCGACGCGGAACGTTCATGTCGTGCAGCTCGAACTGGACCGGTCGCTGTATATGGACGAGAAAAAGATCGAACCGCGGCCGGATTTCGATGTCTTCGCGGCCCGTTTCTCGCGCATCGTCGAGCGACTGGCGCAGTTGCGGCCGGATGATTGCCAGCGCGCGATCGCCGCTGAATAGGAAGGGACGGGCATGGAGCAGGACATCACCGATCTGATCGGTCAGAACATCGCGCTAATCGTTCTGGCTATCGTGATCTTTATCGCCGTCACATCAGCCGTCCGGATCGTGCCTCAATCAGAGAAATTCGTGGTCGAGCGTTTCGGGCGCTTGCGGGCGGTGCTGGGACCGGGGATCAACTTCATCGTGCCGTTTCTGGATCGGGTCGCACATAAGATCTCGGTTCTCGAGCGTCAATTGCCGACAAACCGTCAGGATGCGATCACGGCGGATAACGTGCTTGTGCAGGTTGAAACCTCGGTCTTCTATCGCATCATCGAGCCGGAAAAGACCGTCTACCGCATCCGCGACATCGACGCGGCAATCGCAACCACGGTTACGGGCATCGTCCGCTCTGAAATCGGCACGATGGAACTGGATCAGGTCCAGTCCAATCGGGCTTCGCTGATCGAACGCATTCGGGGTTCACTGGCGAATATCGTCGATGACTGGGGTATCGAGGTTACGCGGGCCGAGATTCTGGACGTAAATCTGGACGATGCCACCCGCGCCGCCATGTTGCAGCAGTTGAACGCCGAACGTGCCCGCCGTGCGCAGGTGACCGAGGCCGAGGGCAAGCGCCGTGCCGTCGAACTGGCCGCCGATGGGGAATTGTACGCGGCCGAGCAGCACGCCAAAGCTAAGCGCGTGCTTGCCGATGCTGAAGCCTACGCGACCGGCGCCATTGCGTCCGCAATCCGCGATGGCGGGCTTGAGGCGGCGCAGTATCAGGTCGCCATGCGTCAGGTCGAAGTGCTGTCCGAGGTCGGCAAAGGTCCGGGACAGCAGACCGTCATCCTGCCTGCCTCGGCGGTCGAGGCGATGGGCGATGCCTTCCGTATGTTCAGGGGCGCAAAACCGTGATGAGCGGCTGGCTGTGGATCATCGCGGCTCTGATCCTTGCAGCATTGGAGATCGTGCTACCGGGCTGGTTCTTCCTTGGCATCGCTTTGGCGACCGGTCTGATGGGGTTGGCGCTATTGGTCGGGATCTGGACCGGCGGCTTGCCCGTGACGCTGGTGGTGACCGCCATGCTGAGCGGGGTGATCTGGCTTGTGATGCGCCGTATCTTTGGTTCGAGTCGCGGCGATGTCCGGATCTGGACGCGCGACATCAATGACGATCCATGAAGTTCGTCGGCTCAAAACTGGTTCTGACCTGTGGCGACAGCCTGCTCTCATGATCGTTGTCAAGGCTTTGTTCCATAGCATTTATTCCGGCTGATCCGGGCCAACGTGATGTGGATGCGCAAGGTTGGAGACGGAACTGAGACGACGGTTGAGCAAGCTCTCATGCGCGGGT
>NZ_WMIE01000050.1 GCF_009711225.1 Paracoccus aestuariivivens
ACCGGCTGGAACTGGTTGACCATCGCGGTCCGCGTCGTCGGCTCATGGACCTGCGCCATCGCCATCCTTCTTGGGGCTGCTGCGATCCGGGGTTAGTTTTAGCTCGAACGGGCCAATCCAATTGCCCGCTCGCTGCAGCCGATACTTACGGTCGCCGGTCCAGCTTTGCCAAGGTTACAATCCTGCGCTTCCCTCAATTTGCTTTTGGCATAATAGCATTACCGGGATGCATCAGCGGTGCCACATTTTGCAGGTGCAGCGAATGCCCGCTTCTCTAATCGGGCGATCAGGTCAAGCTCTGCTTTTTCATGCTCATCATCGGGATATTGTCGCTCATCCGGGTCACGCTTCTCTACGCAGTCTGAACTGGCCCGTGATGATGTGAAGGCCGCTGCATGCATGTGTCGGATTGGCTGTGGAGCGCCCTGCTTCGTCTCGCGGTGTGTTTCCAGCCGCAGCAGACATGTTCGGCGTCATCCACGGACCTCGTCCGGTGAGGACGATCCCGTCGCAATCAGGTAAGAGAGGTCATCTCATGCGACGCCCTCCGCAGGATCACGACGGAACTCTGTGCCATCGGTCCACATGCGGTGCATGACGACGGCGAGCTTTCTGGCGACAGCGACCACCGCACGGCGGCGCCCCTTCCTGCGCACCAGGCGCAGACCCCAGCTTTTGATGCCGGACCCCGAGACGACGCGCATCAGCATCGCATTCGCCGCTGAATAGAGCGCGGTACGCACATCAGGGTCCCCGGCCTTCGATATCCGGCCGGGGTTATCCGTTTCACCGGACTGATAGCGTCGGGGCGTCAGACCGAAGTGGGCCGCCACAGTGCGCGATCGACTGAACCTTGCCGGATCGTCAACGGCTGCGCGGAAGGTCAGGGCCGCCACGGGGCCCACCCCCGGGATACCCATGAAACGTAGACAGACCTCGTCCCGGCTCGCTTCCTGTTTCACGCGCCGGTCCAGTTCGCGATAGGTCTGGTAGAGCACCGCGCGAGCATCAAGCAATGGCAGCAGAGCACGGGCAAGGTCAGGATCCGCGACGATGATTGGCCGAACGCGATCATCGAAAGCCGCCTGCTCCAGGCGCGGCGGCAGGCGCAGGCCGAAGACCCGAAACAGGCCCCGGATCTCGTTTGCGAGGTCGATGCACTTGCGCTGAATCGCTTTGCGGCAAGTCAGCAGCGCCCGGATCGCATGGGCTTCGCGGCTCTTGATATGGACCGGGCTGAACCAGCCGGAGCGCAGGACCTGCGCGATGCCGCGTGCATCGGTGCGGTCGGTCTTGTTGCGCATCGCAGAAAGCGCGGCATTCACCTGCCGCGCCTCCATGCAGACAACATCGAAGCCGGCCGCTTTCAGGCCGCGGTAAAGGTGCTGGCTCATCGCGCCGACTTCGAAGCCAATCTGCTTCAGAGGCTGCCCGCAGGCTTTAAGACAGGTGACGATATCCGCGATCTCGAACGCGACGCTTCGCTCGAAGACAACTTTTCCCTGAGCGTCGATGACGCAGATCGCAACCGAGCGAAGCGACACGTCCAGTCCGGCATAGTGGTCCATAGCGCTCTCCTGTGATGCAGAAACATCTGCAGTCTACATTGAGCTCGACCCCGTCAGTGTGGGGAGCGCCCGATTACCCATGCTTCGTCCAATTGCTGGCACTCGATTGAGGATTTCGCTGCGCAGTGCCTGAGCGGCGACTACCGGGAATGCGGCGAAGCGGCGAGACTCGAGCTCGACCGGCAGGTATGGGCCATGCCTACTATGGTCAAGCGGCTCCAGACCCGGTTCGGCCCGTCGGATCCCCTCTACTCCACTACTCCGTGGCGCATGCGCTATCATATAGCTGGAGGGTGCCGTGGTGCATTGGCCCCTTGGGGCCAATTTTGGGTGGTTAGATTTTTGCGAGTCAATGCCGCTATCGGACTGTGCTGTTGCGCCCGAAATAGTGGATGTTGTCTAGCATCAGGTGGAGGAGTTAATGGAGATCAGAGCACCTGGTGAACACCGGGAAGGAAGATTGCAGCTCGGAAGCTGAACGCTCGTTTTCGCTATCCACGCTAATAGATGCGGCAGTCACTTGATCACTTCATCGGAGATCAGCGCATCGTCCAGCAAGCGTGTCGATGTTGATTTCCACCAACCGGGTCACGTCTCAGTGGAGATCAACACCACGGAATCATCTTGTTGCAGTCGGTCGCATTCAATCGCTGATGGGATGGCGGGCATATTGGCGGATAAACGACCGATAACGCCAAATATCCATTTAGTATCAATGATATATGGCGGACAGTGAGGGATTCGAACCCTCGAGACGGTTCCCCGCCTACACACTTTCCAGGCGTGCGCCTTCGACCACTCGGCCAACTGTCCGTGAGCGCCCGTCTATCGTGATAGACGGGGCTACGCAAGGCGTTAGAGCTTGGAAATTTGCTTCTGTAGCTCAGCAAGTTGTCGACGGATTTCATCCATATCCGCAGCATCTCCGGGCTTGCGGGAGGTCGCGGTTCTGGCGTGGGCACCGTCGTCGTCGGGCTCCGGCCCACTCGTGCCGGGCCAACCCGCCGTCATGGCGCGCAGAAACATCTGTTGTTGCCGCTGCAGAGCCTCGAAACCCGGCATCGAGGACATGGGATTGGGGAAGGTCGCCATATTCTCCATGATCTTAGACTGTCCCTCGCGTAGCATTTCGAAACTGGCGGCAAGAAACTGCGGGACGACGGACTGCGCTTGCGTGGTATAACTGCGCACAAGATCGGTCAGCACATCAATAGGCAGAACATTCTCGCCCCGGCTTTCATGCTCGGCGATAATTTGCAGCAGGTACTGACGCGTCAGGTCATCTCCCGACTTCAGGTCGACGATTTTCACCTGCCGCCCCTTGCGGATCAGCGCCGCAACATCCTCAAGCGTAACGTAATCGCTGGTCTCGGTGTTATAAAGCCGACGGCTTGCGTATCGCTTGATCAAGAGCGGGGCTGTGTTGTCAACCTCGGCCATGTCCCCTCCAGCTATGCATTTGCAGCATGATGAAAAAATGGCAGCGAAATTGCAAAGAAAATCGCCGCGATAACCCTAACACGTTACTGCTAGTCGCGAGGGGCGACGCCGTATGCAAACTTGATTCACGCTTCCTGCAAGACGAGAGGGACAGTGGATGCGGGGATCGGACGAGGCGAGCGGTTCGCTTTTCTCCTATGTTGATCTTGAGCAGCGCATCCCTGCCCGGCATCCGTTGCGCAAGATCCAACAGGTGGTGAATGACGCACCCGTCAGCCTCGATGATGAATTCAACCGATTTTATGCCATGGGCGGTCGCCCCTCGATCACACCTGAGGGTCTGATCCTGGCCAGCCTGCTGCAAATCCTGTTTTCGATCCGCTCGCGGCGGCAACTGATGGAACAGATGCGGTATAACCTGTTGTTGCGCTGGTTCGTCGGCCTCGGATCGATGATCCGGACCGGGGTGAAGGGCGCGCGGAAATCTGTCCGGTGGACAGATTTCAGCCCTGAACGGGCGACGCCCCGGACCGAAAACCGACGGTCTTCACCAAGAACCGCGACCGGCGGCTGACGACCGAGATGTCGCGCCCGGCGATGACGGTGGATCCGGCGATCTGCCACCCTCAATGCCTATCGTGTCCGCTCTGAACACCTCCCGACGCATTGATTTTGGGTGATCAACCTTAGGCTTCATTCGCTTTGAATTGCAGGGTTTCGTATGCTTTGGCGAGAAACCCTGCAATTTCCGGTCGCCGATGAAGCC
>NZ_WMIE01000051.1 GCF_009711225.1 Paracoccus aestuariivivens
TGATCCTTGAGCCCCGGCGTTTCGGAGATTCTCGCGGGTTTTTCTCGGAAAGCTGGAATCGTAAGACCCTGCGGGAAGCAGGCGTCGAGTTGCCCGAGTTCGTTCAGGACAACCATTCGATGTCCTCGACGGTAGGGACCTTGCGCGGTCTGCATTTCCAGTCGCCGCCGCATGCCCAGGGCAAGCTCGTTCGTTGCGGGCGGGGGCGGCTTTTTGATGTCGCTGTCGATATCCGTAAAGGCAGCCCCACTTACGGCAAATGGGTGGGTGAGGAGCTTTCTTTCGAAAACGGTCGTCAGCTGTGGATTCCGGCGGGCTTCCTGCACGGTTTCGTCACGCGCGAGCCCGATACCGAGATCTGCTACAAATGCACCGATCATTATGCTCCCGAGTGCGATGGTTCCGTCGCCTGGGACAGCGTCGGGATCGATTGGGGTCTGACCAGCGATCCTGTTCTGTCCGGCAAGGACGCCGTTGCCCCGAGATTGGCCGATTTTGATAGCCCATTCATTTACGAAGACTGTTTCGAATACGAGGCCAGAAGATGAAGATCCTTGTGACAGGCGGCGCGGGCTTTATCGGCTCGGCTGTGGTGCGGCTGGCGGTACGGCGCGGGCATGAGGTCGTGAACCTCGACTCGCTGACCTACGCGGCCAATCTGGAAAACGTCACGCCGGTTTCGAACAGCCCGCTTTACGCGTTCGAACAGGCCGATCTGCGCGACCGCGCTGCTTTGGATCGCGTGCTTGCGACCCATAAGCCCGACGCGATCATGCATCTGGCGGCGGAAAGCCATGTTGACCGCTCGATCGACGGGCCGGGTGACTTCATCGAGACGAATATCACCGGCACCTACAATCTGCTCGAGGCCGCGCGGGCCTATTGGGCCGGTCAGGGCAAGCCCGAGAGCTTCCGCTTCCACCATATCTCGACTGATGAGGTCTTCGGTTCGCTGGGCGACGAGGGTCAGTTCACCGAGGACACGCCCTACGACCCGCGCAGCCCCTATTCGGCCAGTAAGGCGGCCTCGGACCATCTGGTGCGTGCCTGGCACGAGACCTATGGCCTGCCGGTCGTGCTGACCAATTGCTCGAACAATTACGGCCCCTTCCACTTCCCCGAGAAGCTGGTTCCGGTGGTCATCCTGAACGCGCTGCATGGCCGGCCGATCCCGGTTTACGGCGATGGCGGCAATGTCCGCGACTGGTTGTTTGTCGAGGACCATGCCGATGCATTGCTGCTGGTGCTGGAAAAGGGCGAATTGGGCCGCAGCTACAATATCGGTGGCGAGAACGAGGCGAAGAACATCGACCTCGTGCGGACGATCTGTGCCCATATGGACGAACTGCGCCCGCAAAACGCGCCGCATGACAAGCTGATCACCTTTGTGACCGACCGTCCCGGCCATGACCGCCGCTATGCCATCGACCCAACCCGCATCCGCACGGAACTGGGCTGGCGACCCTCGGTCACTGTCGAGGAAGGCCTGCGCCAGACCGTCGAATGGTATCTGGCCAATGAAGCTTGGTGGCAGCCGCTTCTGGCCCGTGAAGGCGTTGGCCAAAGGCTGGGTCGGGCATGAAGGGGCTTCTGGTCTTTGGCCGAAGCGGTCAGGTCGCGACGGAACTTTCCCGTCTCGCCCCCGAGGCGCGTTTCATCGGTCGCGACGCTGCCGATCTGTCGGATGCCTCCTGCCTCGCCGGGCTGATCGCTTCCGAGCAGCCCACAGCGATCATCAATGCCGCCGCGCATACCGCAGTAGACCGCGCGGAATCCGAGCCGGAACTGGCACATGCGATCAATGCCGAGGCGCCGTTCGTCATGGCGCGGGCAGCTGCTAAACTGAGTGTGCCGTTCCTGCATATCTCGACAGATTATGTGTTTGACGGCTCGGGAGAGCGTCCTTGGGCCGAAACCGACCCTACGGGACCGCTGGGCGTTTACGGCGCGTCAAAACTGGCCGGTGAACGCGGCGTCGCACATGCCGGCGGGCAATGGGCGGTGCTGCGCACCTCGTGGGTGTTCTCGGCCCATGGCGCGAATTTCGTCAAGACGATGATGCGGCTTGGTGCCGAGCGCGAGGAATTGCGCGTGGTCGCCGACCAGCATGGCGGTCCGACGCCTGCTGCGGCTATTGCGTCGGCTTGTCTGGAAATGGTCGCGGCGATGCACGCCGATCCGGCCAAAGGTGGCATTTATCACTTCGCGGGCGCACCTGACACAAGTTGGGCGGGCTTCGCACGCGAGATCATAGATCAGGTTGGGATTCCCTGCCGCATCAGCGAGATCGCGACCAGTGATTATCCGACCCCGGCCCGGCGTCCGGGCAATTCCCGACTGGATTGCCGCGCGATCACACGGGATTTCGGCATCGAACGCCCTGATTGGCGCACAGGTCTCACCAAGGTACTAACGGAGCTTCGTAAATGACTGAGACCGCCAAGTCCGCATCGGGGCGCAAAGGCATCATTCTGGCGGGGGGATCGGGAACGCGGCTTTATCCGATCACTATGGGCGTGTCGAAGCAGTTGCTGCCGATCTATGACAAGCCGATGATCTATTACCCGATTTCTATCCTGATGCTGTCTGGCATTCGCGAGATCGCGATCATTACCACGCCAGAAGACAAGGAGCAGTTCCGCCGGTTGCTGGGGGATGGCAGGCAATGGGGCGTCAGCTTCGAATATATCGTCCAACCGTCTCCGGATGGTCTGGCGCAGGCCTATATTCTGGCCGAGGACTTCCTGGCTGGCGCGCCCTCGGCCATGGTCCTGGGCGACAATATCTTTTTCGGCCATGGATTGCCGTTGTTGCTTGGTGCAGCCGACAGCCGCAGTGAGGGCGGGACCGTTTTTGGTTATCGTGTGGCCGATCCCGAACGTTACGGCGTCGTTGCGTTCGATGAGGCAGGCAAGGCCAGTTCGATCATCGAGAAGCCGGAAGTTCCTCCTTCGGATTACGCTGTGACAGGCCTATATTTCCTTGACGGTTCGGCACCCGAGCGCGCGCGTAGCGTGACACCTTCGGAGCGCGGCGAACTCGAGATCACCACGCTTCTCGAGACCTATCTGCATGAGGGCACTCTGACAGTTGAGCGGATGGGGCGTGGTTTTGCGTGGCTGGATACCGGAACCCATGCAAGTCTGCTCGATGCGGGAAACTTCGTCCGAACGCTTGAGCAGCGCCAAGGCTTGCAAACCGGCTGTCCGGACGAGATTGCCTTTAACCAAGGCTGGATCAGCCGGGACGATCTGGCAGAGCGGGCCAAAAAATTCGGCAAGAACGATTACGGCAAATATCT
>NZ_WMIE01000052.1 GCF_009711225.1 Paracoccus aestuariivivens
GCTTGTTCGCTCTGTTTCACGCCGGCGCGCGACGTGACAGCGAACCGGGCGCTCAAACAAATGTCGAGCGCCCGAGGCAGTCTTACTTCTTCAGATCCACGACCACTTCTTCAAGCTCGCCCTGGAAGTCGAAGGGCGCCTTGTAGTCCGTGGAGACGGCGGTGCCGGTATCCGTCCCGACGTCCTGGTTCTCGGACAGCGAATACTTGAACGGGGTCGTCTGCTCGATGGCACCGGAGCCGGCTGGCTGGCCGTCGATGGACAGCGTGATGGTGCCGTTCTTGCCCATCTCTTTGCCGCCCTCATAGGCGAAGTCCATCTTCACCTCGTGTTCCCCGGCGGGCAGTGCCGCGTCGCTTTCGACCGAATAGACCGCGACGTCGATGTAGTTATGCGCGGCCTTCAGCTTGCCATCCTTGAGATAGAAGGCCCAGCCGCCGGTATTGCCGCCTTGGGTGAAGATCATGCCATTGGCATTCTCCTCGACCTTGACCTTGGCGGTGACGCTGAAGGACTTGTTCTTCAGGTCCGGGGCCGAGGATTCCGGCAGACCGGCCAGCACACCTTTATAGGTGAAGCTGTCACGCCCGCCTGCAAGGTTCGGCTTGCCGGTGCCTTCGGCGCTGAAGCGCTCGGCCCCGCGCCAGTCAAGCGGGAGCGCCTTGTTCTTGGAGGCCTCGGCCCACCACAGCGCCTTCAACTCCTCCAGCTTCTCGGGATTTTCGGCCGCGATGTCCTTGGACTGGGTGAAGTCCTCGTCGAGGTTGTAAAGCTCCCATTTGGCCTTCATCGGGTCGAACTCACCGCGAACCGGGTCCCAAGGCTCGAAGGCCAGCGATGCCGCCCACCAGCCTTTGTCATACATGCCGCGGTTCACGAACATCTCGAAATACTGGCTGGTGCGGACCTCAGCGGCCTTGGCATCATCCAGCACGCTGAGGAAGCTTTTGCCTTGGATCGGGGTCTGGGCCGTGCCGTTCACGCTGCGCGGCTCGGGGACGTTGGCGGCGGCCAGAATGGTCGGCGCGATGTCGATGACATGCAGGAACTGGGTCCGCGTTTCGCCCGTAGCTTTGAGCTTGGCGGGCCATTTCACGATCATCGGGTTACGCACGCCGCCCAGATGGCTTGCGACCTGCTTGGTCCATTGAAAGGGGCTGTCCACCGCCCAAGCCCAACCGGCCGGGAAGTGGTTGAAGTGCAGCTCGGTGCCGATCTCGTCGATGCGGTCGATCATATCCTCGGCCTTCATCAGATAGGCGTTGAAGAAGGCGTTCTCGTTCAGCGTCCCGTCAAAGCCGCCCTCGGCCGAGGCACCGTTATCACCGACGATATAGATGATCATCGTGTTGTCGGCGTCGGGCAGGGTCTTGACGTAGTCAAGCACACGTCCGACTTCGTAATCGACCTGCTCGCCATAGGCCGCGAAGACCTCCATCATGCGGGCCGACAGCTTTTTCTGGTCATCGCTCAGACTGTCCCAGGCGGGCAGGCTGGCGGGGCGAGGCGTCAGCACAGCATTCTCGGGGATGATCCCACGCTCTTTCTGGCGCTTGAACGTCTCTTCGCGATAGACGTCCCAGCCCGCGTCGAACTTGCCCTTGAACTTTTCGATCAGCTCTTTGGGGGCCTGATGCGGAGCGTGGGTCGCGGCCGGGGCGACATAGGCGAACCATGGCTTCTCGGGCTGGATCGCCTCAAGCTTCTGCAGCCAGCTGATCGCGTGATCGGCCAGATCGGTGCTGAGGTAATAGTTCTCGGTGTTCGGAGTGCCGAGGGGGGTCTGGTTCTCGAAGAGATAGGGCCGGATCTGGTTCGTATCACCAGCCATGAAGCCGTAGAAATAGTCGAAGCCCAGCCCGTTCGGCCAATGGTTGAAGGGACCGGTCGCGCTGGTTTCATAGATCGGCGTGTTGTGGTTCTTGCCGATCCAGCCGGTCACATAGCCGTTCTGGTGCAGGATCTCGGCGACCGTGGCCGTGTCCTTTGGAATGACCCCGGTATAGCCGTCATAGCCGGTGGCAAGCTCGGTGATGACGCCGCTTCCCGCCATGTTGTGATTGCGCCCGGTCAGCAGCGCCGCCCGCGTCGGCGAGCAAAGTGCCGTGGTGTGGAAGCGGGTGAAGGTCAGACCTTCCTTGGACAGTTCATCCAACTTGGGCGAGGGAACCCCGCCACCACTCACGTCGAACTGCCCGAAGCCCACGTCGTCGAGCAGCACCAGAAGCACGTTGGGTGCGCCCTCCGGCGCCTTGATTGGGGCCGGAAATTCGGCGGGATCGGCATTCAGGTAGGTGGTGCCAGTGCTGCCGCGGAATTTCTGCTCCGCATAGGGCAATGTGACCTGCCCGCTTTCGGCGCCTATCGGCAAATCCGCCGACTGGGCATGGGCCGAGGTCCCGACACCTGCAGCCAAGAACGGCAGCGCAAGCATGTATCGGGATAGTGCAAGCTTCTTCATAAGACGACTCCTTGCTTTCAGGCGGGCGTGGACTGCCCGTCGGCTTCAATCGAGATCGTTAATCATGGGCCGGCAAACGCCTACCCTATGGCCTGCAGGGAATGAGGTAGTTGGCATCGCAAAAGATCGGCTCATGTCAGCACCTTCGGCTGGAAAGTGATGTCTGGGTCAGAATCGCTGCGGCCTCGGCCACCTCAATTGACTATCATGCCTGCCAAAACTAACTTGCACAATTGCGTGCAAGTGGGGATTGACATGGGTGAATACGATCCGCGTGGTATCCTCCATCGCAAGGGGTGGCTTGCCGCTCAGCCAGAAACATTCCGCAATG
>NZ_WMIE01000053.1 GCF_009711225.1 Paracoccus aestuariivivens
ACTTTTACCGACACATCCAAGTCGGCACCATACTGCATGCTGCGCTTCCTACCTGATGCGTGTGGCTGCTTCTCACAGACCACGTTCTACCATCAGCCCGAAGCGCAGCACCTCATGACACCCGGAACAGGAAATGGGACGCAAGCCGGATATCCCATCTGAGCCTAGTGCAAGCCCGCACGCCTTAGACCATCAACATATATTTCCCGATCCTCGGGGCGCTTGAGGGCGGATAAAGTTCGTAGCCTTCCGATCGAGAAATCAGGCTGAATACGCATCAATTCGCCTGCGTAGTGCCTTGCATCATTGACCAATCCCAACAGTGCATAACTCGCGGTAAGCAGGCGATACGCTTCGGATTGGTCGCGCAGGCGGCCTAACGTCTCGATCGTCTTTCGGTAATCGCCCTTGTGGAAATAGGCGTCGCCCAAGAACCAAAGATACTCGTCGGGGTGGAACGGGTTCAATTTGATCGCCCGCTCGAGCAACTGGACAGCCCGTTCGCTTTGACCGACATTGGCCAGGCAATCGCCCATATTCGCCAGAAGATCCGCGTCATTCGGATTGAGTGCCAAGGCACGCTCATAGGCGGCAACCGCCTCGGAGTACTGCCGTTTGTACAGATGCGCCAATCCCATTTCCGAAAGGCCGCGGGTATCGAGCGCATCACATTGCACGGCGCGTTCGGCCAGATTCAGCGCCTCATTCACTGCGGCTTCGGGATTTCTGGACCAGTTGTAACGCCATTCGACGTTGAACGTCCGCGATTTCGCCGCATAGCTGCCGCTATATGACGGGTCTAGCAGCGATGCCTGTTCGAACAATTGCCGCGCCCCAAGATTGGCGCTCGGGCTAAATTGCGACCCCAGAAACTGTCCGCGCTGCACCAGACCATAGGCGTATAGAGCCGGATGGCTTTGCTCTGCCAGACGCCGCCGCTCGACCATGTCCATCTGGATCGCAACCCGTGACGCTGTTGTCGAGGCGATATCGTCCTGAAAATCGAAAATGTCGGTCAGAATTCCGTCGTATCGCTCGGACCATAATGTGTTCTCTCGGGCCGCCTCGATCAAATCGAATGTCATCCTGACGCGGTTTCCGGATCGGCGAAGAGAGCCCGTCAAAAGATAGCGCACGCCCAGATTCTGACCAATTGAACGCAGCGAAGCTGCCTGCGAAGCAGCCAACGCCGATGATCGACGCGCGATGACCATCAAGCTGCGAAAGCGCGAAAGGCTCGTGATCAGATCCGAGACAATCCCTTGGCAAAGAAACTCGTCGTCTTTGCCGCCAGACAGATTCTCCATCGGAAGCACCGCCAATGATGCATCGGGAATGCTGTCTGCAAGTGTCGCGGACTTCCACTGTGCCACGACGGCATCGTTGCGTCGCGGAACGAAGTTGAGGTCCAGCGCGAATATCTCGAGCGGAGTCGTGATGTTCTTCAACCGTTTTGTGCCAATCGAGCGCGGCCGAAGATCGCTTATATGGCGGACCAGCCGGTAAATGGCTCCGGTGATGCAAATTCCGCCCGGTTCGGCGAAACTTTGCACGCGCGCCGCAAGGTTGACACTATGACCATAGACCCCGTCCTGTCCCTCGAACGTGTCGCCGATCGAGATGCCGACGCGGTATCGGATCTGGTCATTGCCATCGACGGCGCCGGTTTCGCGGGCAAGCGCACGCTGCATCTCCAATGCAAACGAGACTGCCTGACTCGGGTTTTCAAAGGTTGCGACAAAGCCGTCTCCGGCCGTGTTCACGACCGCTCCGCCATAATCCGCGATCAGATCGCGGATGAGCGCCAGATAATCCGTCACGCGGATAATGGTGTTTTGTTCGTCACGCTCGACCAAGCGCGTGTATTCATGGATATCGGCGAAAAGGACGGTCAGAAGCCGGGGATTGCTTAAACTCAACTGTGTTGATGCACACACGTCTTGTTCCGTCCTGAACGCGGAATCCCGCAATGCCAGTCTATAACCTCATTATATCTAGATGCCGCAACTCAGCCGAGAGTCAACGTGGTAATTTTCTCGCATTTGATGGATCGGTCGAGGCCTGAGGCGGCAACCGTACCGTTGACGGCAAGAACGGGCCGTGCGGTGACTGCTGCCACCTTCCGATTTCTCTGCGTTGAACCCGAAAGCGGTGTGCCGCTTTTTCACCATAGGCTCACGCATCCCAATGCGATTTTGCTGTTCGGATCATTGTCGCGGATGATGAAGAAGCTACGAATCCGGCTTCAGATGACCAGCGGTCGTTTACAGAACAGGCCGGAAATCCGGCCCGTTTCGAACTTTCATTCAAGCACCGATTGTTGATTTCCACCCAGAACTGAGCCGGAAAGTCGCCTAATTTTCACTGAGAATTGAGCCATGTGAACCTTCCCCCATAGCGGTGAGCGACGGGGCAACGGAGTGATCCGCATGGGA
>NZ_WMIE01000054.1 GCF_009711225.1 Paracoccus aestuariivivens
CTACCTGAACGCCTTCGAGGCCGGCTCGGAGGCCCGCAAGGGGATCGGTGCCTGGATCAGCGATTACAACGAAAAACGCCCGCACTCATCACACGGGTTGCTGACCCAAGCCGAGGCCTATGATACCTCCGACCAGATCCTGAAAGCCACCGCCTGACATGAACCGCATGCTGAAGCTGAGCCGAGCGGCAAACCGGTACAAATTCCCGGAACACCTCTCTAGTTGGGGTGAAGGTCGCAACTTTCGCTTTGAGCGCCGGACTGTGATTGCGGCGTGGTCGCTTTGTCACGGTCTGTCCCTCGCTGGCCGCATCATGCTTGCGTTCGCGCGGAAAATCCACTTACGCCCACGGGTCAGTTTTCTGGGACCGCCTCCGTCATCGCCTCGCCTGAGCGCAACAGTCTTCTTTGCAGGCTTGGCCGCAAGGGCGTTTCTGCTCATATTTCAATCAGTCGCATCACGGGCGGACCGTTTCATCCAAGCAGCGCGACGGTGTCGAGAAAATTATTGACTTGTTGGTAAAAAATTTCGGTCATTGCTGTCAGACACCGGGAGTGCGCCATGTCCTATGAGCTTGCTACAAACTTCACTGGCCTTCAATTCGTGAACCCTTTCGTTCTTGCCTCCGCGCCACCCACGGAAAGCAAGGCCAAGATCCTCAGGGCCTTCGAGGCCGGTTGGGGAGGTGTGGTGACCAAGACGATCGGTCTGCACCCGGTGGAAAACGTCGCCGGTCCGAAAACCATCTATCAGCGCGCCAGTGAGACTAAACCCTATGTCTCGCGTTACAAGCGGCCTGACACGGTATCCCACTCCTCCTGGAACTGGGAGTTGATCTCGGATCAGCCACTGGACCTGTGGCTTCCCGATCTGGAGGAGATCAAGACCACCTACCCAGACCGCATGCTCATCGGCTCGATCATGGCTGGCGCCGGAAACGAGGACGAGTTGGACCATTGGCGCAAGCTCGCCAAGTCTGTCGTAAATGCCGGATGCGATGCGATCGAGCTGAACATGTCTTGCCCCCATATGGACCGCAAGGACATGGGTGCGCATATCGCCAATGACGAAACCATCATCCGCTCGATCCTCAAGGCCGTGACCGAGGTGGTCAGCGTGCCGATCTGGGTCAAGCTCACTCCGTCGTCATCCTCGCTGGTTGACGGAGCCCGCGCCGCCTATGACGCGGGCGCGGCGTCCATATCGCTGTGCAACACCTTTCCGTCATTGCCGCTGATGGACCCTGAGACCCTGAAATTCGAGGTCGAGGTGGACGGACTGGTCACGTCCGGGGGCTTGGGCGGGCTCGCGATCCTGCATCAGGCCCTGCAGCGCGTCTCGGATATTTCGCGCGCCTTCCCGGATAAGGCGATTTCCGGCATCGGCGGGATCAGAGGCCTCCGCGAGGCCTTCAATTTCATCGCTCATGGTGCCGGAAACCTGCAGGTTTGCACGGCTGCGATGGAGGAAAAAGGCAGCGGCGGCATTGGCGTCAACCTTATTCAGGAACTGACAGGCGATCTGGGCGACTATTTAGAGCGCAAGGGATACTCCTCGATTGAGGAGTTTCGCGGGATCGCCCGCGAACGGATCGTCGAGCATTCCAGAATCCGCAGGAAGAGCGAAGCTTATAATGGGGGCTACGCGCAATCAGCTTAGGATGGCTGGATTCTGCTGTTTGTCTGGAACGGGAATCCATTGATGACCCGGACCTACCGCCAATTGCATCGACGGTGGGACATCGCAGGAAGTGTCCCGCCGATCAGCGATATATGCCACAGGTCGGTCTTCGTGTTACCGGCGCGTACCACCGGACACGAGCTGCCATGACTGCAAATATTTGATCAATATTCGACCGCAGTTGGAACAGACCCGGCGCACCGCATCGTTGCCGAAGCGGAAAAGGTCGCGGTTTTGGAAACGTAGGCCTCTCGTCCGCCATGGGCCTCGTACCAGGGGCGGCTCCATGGCGAACGCCGGCCTACGGATCTCTCGGGCTTCGACTTCTCTGCCAGCAAAATCAACGAGGCTACGGTGAGCCAGCTACACCGCTGTGAGTTCATGGACGGGGCACAGAATGTGGTTCTGATCGGCGGCCCGGGCACGGGGAAGACAGAGGTGTTCCGGGAATTTGGACCGGTTTGCCGCTCGGCTCAGCTTCTGCATGGGGTTCATGTCAGGCGGTGGCTTTCAGGATCTGGTCGGAGGTATCATAGGCCTCGGCTTGGGTCAGCAACCCGTGTGATGAGTGCGGGCGTTTTTCGTTGTAATCGCTGATCCAGGCACCGATCCCCTTGCGTGCCTCCGAGCCGGCCTCGAAGGCGTTCAGGTAGACCCATTCGTATTTGAGCGATCGCCACAGCCGTTCGATCATCCGGTTGTCGATCCAGCG
>NZ_WMIE01000055.1 GCF_009711225.1 Paracoccus aestuariivivens
CGCAGCAGATTGCCATCAGCCTGCATTTCAACGAGATCAAGCAGCGCCATCCTTTCATCGGTCATAGTTCTCCATGGTCGCTCGGACCGGTGGCGCGACATGGCACATTCCTCGTTCAGGTTACCGGTCCCGCAACCCGAACCGGCTTCGAAGATCGACGATGTCCGCCGGCGTCACGCCGGGGCCATGCGCTGTGCGGGGGACTCCGCGCATGGCCGTCTAGCCACCACTGGGGCAGGGACTTTCCCTGATCCGATGACACTGGAGGAATCGAAGTGCCCTCGACAAGCGGACGGAAATCTTACTGACCCAAGGAAGACAGGCCTGCTCGTTGACGGAACTTGCCGGATTGGAACGATTTAGCAATTGCTTAGCTAGGTCAGTCGATAGATTTGTTGCTTATGTTATTCGTCGTTTGATCTCGATGTCGTCCGCAAAGTTTCTGAATGTTGACGTTACCGTGACAGTGGGCGCGAAATCCCTGAGCAATTGACACAATCTTGGCAGGCAAATGCTCGGGGGGCGTTGTGCATGCGGCACACAAATTATTGATGCATTAGTTTGGTCGTTTCTTATGCTGTAGGGGCTCATCCCTGCAGTCAATATGATATGGGGATGTAACCGCACGGTGGGGTGGAATGCTAAAATGCCAGAAATGCAACTGAATGTTAGCGATTTTCATAAGATCACATATCATAAATTTCGTTCTGACTGCGACAAACTGGTGGTTTGCTTCTCACCTCAGGGGGGTGGGATGGGTTCAAAGGGATTTGGTTATAATGTTTGCGAAAAGAATGGATGGGATTATATTTTTGTCGGGAAGGCGAGGCATACAAATTATGTCTCGTTAGACCCGCAAGAATTCAAAGAATCCATTTCTCCTGTCATCGAAGGAAGAGATGTCATTGCCTATGGGACAAGCGCGGGGGGCAATGCTGCACTTTTTTATGGTGGTGTGATCGGCGCCAGAATACTTTCGGCATCGCCTCGGGATGGTCGTAGCAAGTTAGGATACACGATTCCGAAATCGAAAACAGTGAAGTCCTTTTTTCCGCCGATGATAGTATATGATTTCCTTCAGCCACGCGATTCGCGAACGGTCGCGGAATGGACGGATTCTATTTATCGGAATTCTATTTTAATAAATGTTCCGAACTCCGGACACAAGTCACTGGCTAGATTGAATCAGGCGGGTACGCTTTCATATCTTTTGAAATCATTTATTTTGGGGTCTGTGGATCCCAGATTGTTGAGATTTGCTGAGGGGTCCGTTGAGCGAAAATATGATGACGCAGTGGAGAGATATTTGGTTAGAGATGTTCAGGGAATGGTGAGCTTACTTCGGGGCGATCGTGGAGTTTTGGAGCGTCCCAGATTGCTGAGCTTGTATCTGGAATGCCTTGAGAGGAACTCCTTAACTGATGAAATTGAGATTTTTCGTAATGATCTTCGTTATGTCGATGTGAGCATGGGAGCTTTGAGTTCCTCGTCGCGAAGGTTTATAAAGTGCATTTCAGCGTAAATTGCAGTCCGTCTGATTTTTGTGAACTGCAGTGACCTGATATTGGTTTTGTGAGATGCGGAGTTTTCCGCTCTAGGAAATTTCCGCGTTGTTGATAAATTATCCTTGATGGGTGATATTTTCTATTTTTACTGGTGCGGACGTAAAATAAGCGCGGCTATTCTCCGTTTTGGTGCGGGTTTTCTCCCACCGATCCTCATGTTCTGGCACTTGTCGTTGTAGGTCCATAGCGGGGTTCGGGGCACGCGCTCGACCATAGCTGCGGATCAAGGCCGTATAATGGCGGTTGGTGAGGAATGAGCGATCGAAGGTGCCATCGCTCCTGGACCGATGGCGAACGCAATTGTCGGATCGCGGCGGGAACTCGCGATCTACACGACCCAGGGTACCGAAGCGGATGATCAGGGCGTGCTCCAATGCGCGGGCGGCAGTTGCCTGCGTTGCCAATGCGAGAGCTGGTGTCAACCAGTCCGCTCTGAACACCTCCCGACGCATTGATTTTGGGTGATCAACCTTAGGCTTCATTCGCTTTGAATTGCAGGGTTTCGTATGCTTTGGCGAGAAACCCTGCAATTTCCGGTCGCCGATGAAGCC
>NZ_WMIE01000056.1 GCF_009711225.1 Paracoccus aestuariivivens
GAGGCCGGGAAGTCGCGCAAGCAGCGGCGGACGCTGAAGCAGATGCACGCTGATCTCGTCAAGCTCGGCTTCACGGGCTCCTATGGTCGGGTGGCGGCGTTCGCGCGGCAATGGCGGTTGGATCGCCAGCGCGAGCAACAGACCACGGGCCGGGGCACCTTTGTTCCGCTGGCTTTCCATCCGGGCGAAGCGTTCCAGTTCGACTGGAGCGAGGATTACGGGCTTCTAGGTGAGGAGCGCACCAAACTTCAGGTGGCGCATATCAAGCTGTCGCACAGCCGCGCCTTCCTGCTGCGGGCCTATCTGCTTCAGACCCACGAGATGCTGTTTGACGCGCATTGGCACGCGTTTCGGGTATTCGGCGGTGTGCCCGAGCGCGGCATCTATGACAACGAGCCATGGGAATGCCACTGGTTCGAGTGACCATGGCGAGGGCGCACGGCCGTGGACCGTGTTGGCCGTGGCAAGGAGCGACAGGTCAACATCCGCTTGTCTCACCATGGCAAACCACTATGTTTTCGAGCCCGGGTTCTGTAATCCGGCAGCGGGCTGGGACTGCGCCGGCGTGGCGCCATCGGTTCGAGCGCCGCTGGCGCAGGGCCAGGTCGAGAAGAACGTGCGGGACTCTCGCCACCAAATCCTGCACGGGATGCCGGGCTTTCCAAACCTTGATGCGCTGAATGCTTGGCTGGAGCAGCGTTGTGTAGAGCTGTGGCACGAGACCCTGCATGGCACGCTGCCCGGCACAATCGCCGAAGTCTGGGCCGCGGAGCGCGCCGCATTGATGCCTTTGCCGCCAGCGTTTGATGGCTTCATCGAACTGAGCAAGCGCGTTTCACCCACCTGCCGGATCAGTTTCGAGCGCAATCGCTACAGTGTGCCGGCGTCCTTTGCCAATCGGCCCGTGAGCCTTCGGATTTACCCGGACCGGCTGGTGGTGGCGGCCGAGGGCAATATCCTTTGCGAGCATGGCCGCGTGATCCAACGCAGCCACCACATGCCGCCCCGAACGATCTATGACTGGCGGCATTACCTTGCCGTTCTCCAGCGCAAGCCCGGTGCTCTCAGGAATGGGGCACCGTTTGCGGAAATGCCCCCTGCCTTCAGGCAGCTGCAGGAGCAGATGCTGCGCAAGCCAGGCGGCGATCGGGAGATGGTCAATATTCTGGCCCTGGTTCTCCAGCACGATGAGCAGGCCGTGCTGACTGCGGCGGAACTGGCCTTGGCCGAGGGCGTGGCGACCAAGACCCACGTGTTGAATCCCTTGCACCGGCTGGTCGGCGGCAAGGTGGTTGGTGGACCGCCGCTCGATACCCCGCAGGCCCTGGCCCTGCACCGCGAACCCAGGGCCAATGTCGAACGCTATGATGGTCTGCGCATCCAGACGGCAGGAGGTCATCATGCGTCATGATCCTGCCAGCGGCGCCATCGTGATCATGCTTCGAAGCCTGAAGATGCATGGCATGGCGCAGGCCGTCACCGACCTGATCGATCGAGCCATGGGAACGGTCGCCTATCGTAGCGCCATCGGTTCAAGCACGATGGGCGACGGTCCGAGAGACCATGGCGAGGGGAGCACCGGCCTTTGACGCTGCGGTGCCGATCCTGTCTCAATTGCTGAAGGCCGAAATGGCCGAGCGCGAAGTCCGCTCCATTGCCTATCATATGAAGGCGGTGCGCTTTCCGGCCTACAAGGATCTCTCGGGCTTCGATTTCTCTGCCAGCGAAATCAACGAGGCCACAGTGCGCCAGCTGCACCGCTGCGAGTTCATGGACGGGGCACAGAATGTGGTTCTGATCGGCGGCCCGGGCACAGGGAAGACCCATGCCGCGACGGCCCTC
>NZ_WMIE01000057.1 GCF_009711225.1 Paracoccus aestuariivivens
CGGTGTTTGTCAAAGGAGTTGTCACTCGTCTTCGTTTTCAGGCCGCGCGTTTTTCGTCGCCGCCCATGGGGCCTCCTCCGCCAGCTTTGTGGTTGAGCGCGTCGTCGGCCCCATGGTGATCGCCGCGCGGATCGGGTCGCTCGGGGTTCAGCCAGACCGAGCCGATCGGCTGCCAATTGCGCGTGCGGCCTGACCATCTTGCGGGATTGGCCGCGCGAGCTGCCTCGTAGACCTGGACGCGTTGCGCGAGGATGTCGCGGTCCTGGCCGCGATGCCGGGCCTCGGGGGTGACGAAACGGATCGCGCTGTGATGGTTTTCGCCATTATACCAGCAAACGAACCCCTGAACCCAGGCCCGCGCCTCCTCGGTCGAGGCAAAGCCGCGCGCGGGCCAGTCGGGCCGATATTTGCAGGTCCGGAACAGCGCCTCCGAGAAGGGATTGTCATTGCTGACCCGCGGGCGGCTGAAGGAGGCGGTGACGCCCAGCCGTTCCATCGTCGCCCGCATGGTCGCGCCCTTCATCGGACTGCCATTGTCGGCGTGCAGAACAAGGGGCCGCGTTACACATTTCTCGGCCCAGATGGTGCGTTCGAGCAAAGCGGCAGCGTTTTCCGATGCCTCGCACTCATGGATCTCCCAGCCGACGATCTTCCGGCTCCAGATATCGAGCATCAGGTAGAGGTAGAAGAACTTGCCCGCGATCGGGCCGGGTAGCCAGGTGATATCCCAGCTCCAGACCTGGCACGGTCCCTTGGCCTCGAAACTGTTCGGCGGTTTCGCCTTGGAGGGCCTGCGGGCGCGGCCCCGGCGATGGTTCTGGCCTGCCGCGCGCAACACCCTGTAAAAACTCGATTCCGAGGCAATCCATTGCCCCCGATCAGCGAGACACGGCACGATCTGGCTGGGCGGCTGGCTGGCGAATTCGGGCAGGTTGCAGGTCTCGAGGATCGACTGCCGCTCGGCCTCGCTCAGGCGATTGGCGGGGAGCGGGCGTTCCGCAAAGGGGCGGCGATCTTCGTGGAGCACGCCCTCCGGGTCCTGCCAACGCCCGAGCGTGCGTTGATGCAGCCCCAGCTCCGCGCAGGCGGCGGCACGCCGGGCGCCGTCAGTGACGGCCGCCTCGACCAGGGCAAGGATCTCGCGGCGATCTGTGGCAGAGGTCATGCGTCCTCTCCGTCCCTGCGGCCCCAGATCGCATCGACCTTTTTTCGTAAAATCATCAGCGCTGCCGCCTCGGCCAGAGCCTTTTCCTTGCGCGCAAGCTCGCGCTCGAGGTCCTTGATCCGCTTCTTGTCGTCCCGGGTCTCGCGCGCGATCCGATGCGTGGCGGCCTCGTCCCAGTCATTCGCCCGTTCGCAGGCCTCGCGCCAGACCTTGATCTGCTCGGCATAGAGCCCGCGCTGGCGGCAATATTCGCCCAGATCATGCTCGTTCATCGAAGCCGTCTCGATCACCGCCGCCAGCTTGTCACGCGAGTTCCAGCCTTCCGGCGTGGCGTGGGCATCGGGCAAAAATCGCCCCTTCGCCCGCGCATCAGTGCGCCATTTCGCCAGCGTCGCGTAGGAAATCCCCTCCTCCCGCGAGAGCTGCCCGAGAGGCATGTTGTTCGGCGGCAGCATCTTCGTCAGAACCGCTGCCTTTCGTTCCGGTGAGTAACCCAAGTCGTCGTCCTATCCCGCCCGCCAAATCTATCATTTCAGATCGAGAACGGGTGACAACTCTCCTGACATCGGGGG
>NZ_WMIE01000058.1 GCF_009711225.1 Paracoccus aestuariivivens
TCTCATGATCGTTGTCAAGGCTTTGTTCCATAGCATTTATTCCGGCTGATCCGGGCCAACGTGATGTGGATGCGCAAGGTTGGAGACGGAACTGAGACGACGGTTGAGCAAGCTCTCATGCGCGGGTTGGTTACCGCATGACCGTGGTTTCGTCTTGGGGCTGCCTCGGTCTAAGGAGCGAGCGTCGACCATGTCGGCTCATAACAGGGCACGAGGATTCCCCACCGCGTTCCGTCCCCAACCTTGCGCATCGGCAGGATCAGGGCGTTGTTTTCTTCGCTGGCCGCAGTTCAGCAGGCCTGGAGCGGCGTCACGGCCCGAGCGATGGCCCAGATGAAGCCGACCATTTCGCGCGCTATGGCCGTGGTGACGACGACCTTGGCTTTTCCTGCCGCAACGAGATGGCGATAGCGCTGGCACATCCGCAACTGTCCTTTCCAGGCGATGTCGCGGATCGCCGAGGGCAATCCCTCCAGCCTGTCATGGAGTTTGCGGCTGACCCGCGCCTGCATGCGATAGCTCCAAGCCCCTTCGATCAGGGCGCGACGCGCGAGACCGCTGCCGGCTTTGGTGATGCCGCCCCGGCGCTGGCTTGAACCGCTGGAATGCTCCGAGGGCGTAAGCCCGAGATAGGCCATCAACTGGCGCGGGTTATCGAAGCGGTGGAAGTCCCCGACCTCGGCCACCACTGTCACGGCAACGATGAAAGCGACCCCGCGCATGGCCTGGACCGCCGCTACCACGGGCGCGAGCTTCCACTCCGGCAGGAGATCCGCGATCTGCCCTGTCAGCTTGGCGACGCGCGCCTCGGCATCGGCAACCGCGTCGACGTAATCCTGAAGCACGATCTGTTGGGCGGGGTGCTGGAAGCGCACCGTTGTCAGCCAGCGGCGATAGGCCACCGTCCAGCCCTTCTTCCCGGGATAGATGCGACCATGACGCAGCAGAAATCCCTGCAGATGCTGCCGCGCCTTGCCGGTCACCCGCATTGCAGTTGCCCGAGCCCGAACCAGATCGCGCATCGCCTCATGCGCCGTGTCTGGAACCCACACAGCTGTCAGTTCCCCGGCACGGTGTAACTTTGCCAGCATCATCGCGTCCCGGCGGTCGGTCTTAACCCGATCGCCTGCCTTCACCGGGATGAGCGAGGGGGCCACCACGATGCAGTCCTGCCCAAGTTCCGCCAGTTGTCGATGCAGGCCATACCCGCAGGGCCCCGCCTCATAGCAGAAATGAAGCTTACCGCCGCCAGCGCTCAGCTTCTCGACCAGCTTGCGCACATGGTCAGGACGATGGGGGACCGTGCCCCAATGTCGGACTTCACCACCCCGACTGCCCTGCGCAACCGCGACGGAAATCGTCGCCTTGTGGACATCCAACCCGATGAAAATGCTATTCTGCATTCGGTCTCTCCCCCATTCTTGAGGCTCGGCACCAGCCGACCTGGTGCAACCCTCGAACGGAGAATGCCGCGGGAGAGGCCGCCAACCCAGTCAGCTCACCTCCCGATCATCGGGTCTAA
>NZ_WMIE01000059.1 GCF_009711225.1 Paracoccus aestuariivivens
GGCTCGCGCGTGACGAAACCGTGCAGGAAGCCCGCCGGAATCCACAGCTGACGACCGTTTTCGAAAGAAAGCTCCTCACCCACCCATTTGCCGTAAGTGGGGCTGCCTTTACGGATATCGACAGCGACATCAAAAAGCCGCCCCCGCCCGCAACGAACGAGCTTGCCCTGGGCATGCGGCGGCGACTGGAAATGCAGACCGCGCAAGGTCCCTACCGTCGAGGACATCGAATGGTTGTCCTGAACGAACTCGGGCAACTCGACGCCTGCTTCCCGCAGGGTCTTACGATTCCAGCTTTCCGAGAAAAACCCGCGAGAATCTCCGAAACGCCGGGGCTCAAGGATCATGATGCCGGGAAGCGGGGTATTGGAAATATTCATTTTCTCTTTTGGCTTTGATTATCAGTATGTCTGGCATCACAGTGCTATTGGGCAAATCGCGCCACCGTCGCGACCTACTCCCCCCTTCCCCTCTTCACAAGAAAAACCTGCCAGCCTGAGATTGGTGGTGACTTGCGCCGAACGGCGTCAGACCTTCTCAAGTCTAGGTCAACTGTCTGGGAAGCTCACTCCCTAACATCGACCTAAGACGGAGAAGACCTTCGCCAACATGGCGGTGCATTACGACACAACCGTGCTACCCATGCGGCCGCGCAAGCCCCGGGATAAAGGCAAGGTCGAGGCGCTGAACTTCTTGTCGACCTCAACGGTCGCCCGATGCGGCGGATCGGCCGGTCTCGCCGCGATCTGTTTGACGAGATCGCGCGGCCCACCCTGCAGGCACTACCTCCGGAACCCTCCGGAACCCTTCGGGTATGCCGAATGGAAGCGGGACAAGGTCCATCCCGATTACCATATCGATGTGCTGCACAGCTTTTATTCCGTGCCGCACCGCCTGATCGACAAGAAGGTCGACGTACAGATAACGCACCGGATGGTCGAGATCTCCCACAATCATGACCGTGTCGTCGTGCACATCATACACAACGCCCATCGCATCGAACTCAAGGGAGACAGCATGCGCCAAACCCGGATTGACCCAGACCGAAAACCCCCAATCCTCATCCAGGACGAATGACAGCAACCCAACGACCATCTGTTTCGGCGAACTTCTGGCAAACGCAACCAAGACCAAAAATACCCAAAATCAATGGGTCTGAGACGCCTCATACACACAACATAGTTTGAACGCGAACGACCGCCATTTTGGCGGTTTTTTGGTTTGATATTTTTTGTGATTTGGTTGCGGGGGTAGGATTTGAACCTACGACCTTCAGGTTATGAGCCTGACGAGCTACCGGGCTGCTCTACCCCGCGCCATTTGCGCTGATAGATAGCGCTTTTTGATCGTT
>NZ_WMIE01000006.1 GCF_009711225.1 Paracoccus aestuariivivens
TGACCTGCCCCCCGGAAGGTCCCTGGGTTTAATGTAGAGTTTGCTTCGCCGCGAAGGAGCAGACGACATGAGGAAAAGCCGCTTCACCGATGAGGAGGGAACCGTGGCGCCTGATGGCACCGCGTAAGTCCCGACGAACAGATCATCGGAATGATCAAGGAGCAGGAAGCCGGGATGGCGACGGCGGAGGTGTGCCGCCGTCATTCGCTCAGCCCGGCGACATTTTACAAGCTCAAGGCCAAGTATGGCGGTATGGACGTGTCCGACGCCCAGCGGTTGAAAGCGCTCGAGGACGAGAACGGCAAGCTGAAGCGCCTGCCGGCGAATGCGATGCTGGACAACATCGTGCTGAAGGATCTGCTGGGAAAGCCCTGACGACACCGAAGCTGCGGCGGGGGCAGTGCTACCGGCGGATCGGTCTGATGCTGGAGCGCAGGGGCATGCTGATGAACCCGAAGAAGCTGTATCGGCTCTACCGTGAAGAAGGGCTTTCGGTCCGGCGCAGGCGCGGCCGCAAGCGGGCCCGTGGAACACGCACGCCGATGCCTCTGGCCCTGATACCGAACCAGCGCCGGTCGCTGGACTTTGTCGCAGACACGTTCGGGGCGTCACGCAAGTTCCACATTCTGGCAGTCATCGACGATTGCTGTCGCGAGAACCTGTGCCTGATTGCCGACACCAGCATCTCGGGCGCCAGGGTAGCGCGTGAACTGGATGCGTTGGTGCGGATCTACGGCAAGCCCGATGGCATCGTCAGCGATCGGCGAGGATCAGAAAACGATCCGGGGGATCGTTTTCCCGAGGAGGGGAACTGAGTTCACCAGTCGGGTCATCTTGAAATGGACCGACCAGAATGACGTCGCCCGGCATTACATCGACCCCGGCAAGCCGCAGCAGAATGCCTTCATCGAAAGCTTCAACGGCAGCCTGCGCGATGAGCTGCTGAATGAGGACATCTTCGACGCCCTGGATGATGCTCGCCGCAAGATCGCTCTATGGCGCTACGACTATAACGCAGTCAGGCCGCACTCATCGCTCGGCAATCTGAAGCCCCTCGAATAACAATCTCGAACCGGCAGACTCTCGTTATGAACGAGGGACGAAAGGGGGGCAGGTCACAAGCCATCGCCAGTCCTTGAGGCGACCGAACATGATCTCAATGTGGTTGTGTCGTTTATATAGCCGCTTGTCGTATTTTACGGCCTCACTGCCGGACCTTCTCGCCCTGCTCCCCGCGGACGAGGAGATTGCTACAGTTACCGCCGACGGCGCCTCTGGCACGCACATCTGCCACGACGCCATCGCAGCCCGAAGCGCGGCGGCGGCGGTCATTCCTCCCCGCAAGAACGCACGGCCATGGCAGCCGGACAACGCTGGACCACGGGCGCACATCGAAATCCTGCGGGCGTCGAAGCATCTTGGCCGGACGCTGTGGCGGAACTGGAGCGGGTACCATCGCCGCAACAAGGTGGAAACGAAAGCAAACTGCGTGAAGTTGCTCGGCCAGTGGCCGATGTCCCGCGATTTCGACCGCTAGGTCACCGAGGCCAAGATCCGCGCGGCGGTCATGGACCGCGAAACGGCACTCGGTATCCCGCTCACGGTGCCGTCAGCATAAGTGCGTCTGGAGGAAGGGATCGGCGGTCCTAAGTTGACTCGCGCGATAGTGCCTCGACAACCTGAAGGACAAGCACGCGAAGAACGGGATGCTGTCGTCAGCCGAGTTCGAACAGCAGCATTTGATCAGACGTACAGCCGTCTAAGACACTCGGGGCTATTCACATTCCGGAAAGCGAGCATGCCGCGAAGGTTAAACGGGAACCTTCGCGACCTGCATTCTGCGAATAACAGGAACAAAGCAATCGAAGCCTTAACTGGCCTCGGCCTCGCGAAGAACCCGTTGATACCATTCCCGCGTCGGATCCAGCTGCACGGCACTGGTTGCGGCGGCAATTGCGGCGTCGCGCTCTTTTCGCAGCACATGGACACGGCTTTTCGTGAGCAGGAACTCTGCCTGCTTCGGCATGCTCTCGATAGAAGCCGTGCAGGCCGCAACCGCGCTATCCAGCCGTCCCTGCTTCATGCGTCGGACCGCAAGCGCATGCATCAGAGAACCGCGATAATAGGCCGAACTTTTTCGCGCCTTCCGATAAACCTCGCGGGCCTGATCGATATTGCCGTCGAGCACCGCCTTGAACAAAGCGGCAAGGATCAAGCGGGAAGCGATCGGATTGACAACATAATGATCGCAAAAATATGCGGGGATAAGATCGGCCTGACTGCATTGTGCGATCACCTCGAAATGACGAAGATCAACGCGTAACATTGGATCCGTGACGACAATAACCCGTCCGGACACGTCGCCGGTCGCAATACCCATTCCCGTATTCAGTTCGGATCTGAAATGCTGCCGGAAACGGGTGTCCCAAGGAACATCCGCAGGGTCGATCGAATATTGCGGTGCCAAGGCCAGCACATGATCGCACCCCATCAGCGCACTGTACTTGATCGCGCCATAGGCTCCCATGCTGCTGCCATAGGCAATCTTCTGCGAATATTCACCAAGCAGCGGGCGCAGAGCGACAGCGGCGGCCTCCACCGAACTTTGCGGATACCAGTTATTCTTCTTGGCAATAATGCCGAAGACATCGAAGTTCAAACTTTGCAGCGCCGCGCGTGCCGGAATGCCTTTGGCTGCAAAATCATGGTTCATCGGGCTGTACGACAGTACGGCTACAGGGCTGCGCACCCCTTCAGCGGCAGGCGCCGACTGAACCAGAATTTGATCATCTTCGAAGATAGTGGAGGCAACCATAGTTTCTCTCTGCGCCGAATGGCACCTTAAGTATTCTTAACTCTGTACGCATTCTCTCGTGCGCAGAACACACTGATCATACGCAACGCATGATCACGGTTCAGCGGGACCAAGCCTTCCACTTCCGAAAGCCTCACTCCCTCTGACGGCGGAACGTCGTCGCTGCTTTTAGACTGATTGCCGAACGAAACACCATAACGATTGTAGAGTTCTTCGGTGTCATACAGGTTCGCCGCCGCAACGGCCTCGGCGACGTGGCGGAACAGTTTCGGCTTGGACGTGTACCCAGCCTCTTCGGAAATGGTACGCAATGCACGCCAGAACCGTTCGGAGGCGGCGAAGCTGTAGTCCGGAACATCGTTCATGTTTTCAGGGAAGCGGCGCAACAGATCGAGCACGAACATGGATTCCGCACTGAGCGACTCGTTGCTGCGTTTCACCTCGGACGACAGGGCCGTATGGTCGACATCGGCCAGATCCCGTATCTGATCCAGAAAATCGACCAGCAGATCGCCTTCGCGCCACTGTTGCGGCTCGAACGGACGAACGATTGCGCGGGTATTGAACGCTTCTTCGTAGGTCCTGATGATCCGGGCGAAATCGGTACGGAAATTTTCCGGAGCCACCAGACCGCCGCTGCGCTTCAACTTCTCCTGCATCATGGAAAGATAGAAGTCCTCCGGTCGCCGCACATAGACAATCAGGCGTACTTCCTCGCCCCAGCGATAGAGGTAATCGCGCAAACTTCCGATGGTCGTCGCATTGATATGCGACATGACTGTGGCCGCGATTTCCTCGACCGAAAGCAGGATATGCGCACCGGGGTTTTGGGCAACATCGGCATCTATGACGGAACGCAACGCATCCAGTTCTTCGCCCGCTTGGGGTTGAGGCCGTTTGGCCGTCAGGTGCTTGAGAGGACGGGCTTTGAAATCCTTTCCGACCGCCGGATAAATGACACCGGCGCCTTGCAAAGTTTCCGCACTCCGCCGAAATACCTGCTGCAAATATGTGGTGCCAGTTTTCGGAAATCCGAAATGCAAAATCGTTGTCATTCTACCCGTTGCCCAGTTTTCTCGTTGGATGTGCGTTGATTGCACGATCATTGGTTTGTTGTTCGATGTCTGTCCGGCGCTCGTTGCACGCCCGATGATGGAGCATCAGCTAATTTAAAGCGCGTCTCAGAGCGCAGCGTAGTTTTTCGGAATGACCGAATGCAGCAGCATCCGCGATACCGGTTGGCACGGCAGATTCCGTACCTTTTCCATCTGCTGTTCGCCCCCGTCGCCGAAAATCTTGGAAATGTTTTCGGTCGTTCTGGCGTGATAAGCCGATGAACTGGCCTCGGCGACCATCGCGGCCATGCGCTTGCGGGCTTCGCCCGAGAATAGCTTCAGCAGCTTGAAATGCCGGATCGGCAGGACGAGTTCGGTGTCCCAGATCTCGTGTCCCGGCTGCGGCGTGCCGTCATTGTAATGCAGGGTGTGGAAGCCCTGATTGACGTGACGACCTTTCCGGAACTGCGCCAGCGAAATCTTTCGAAGACTATCGAACGTGCCGAAAGCATGGAACCTTGTATCCAGTTTCCACGACAATTCTGCATAAGGCCCGAATGCCCATTTGATCGGACCATGCTGGGCATATTCTTTGGACAGAGGCTGATCGACCCAGACATGGTGGTTGAAAAGCTCCAGAAAGTCCGTTTCGGCCCGGGTCAGGCTTTCGGTTGTCGCCTCGGGATCGGGGACGAGATCGACCAGAAGTGTGGCCATGGTCTCTTGCCCACGTTCGCGCAGGGTCCGTGCCAATTCCTGAATCGTGGAAAACCCTTGCGGCAGATCGACGAATTCATCGGCATCCAACGTCAATGCCCATTGGCCTTCGTTCAGATAGCCCTTCATCATACCTTCGATCCACATCCCCTTGGCGGTCAGGAAGCGCCCCACTTTGGGATGGAATACATGCACGTCATCATAGGGCAGCAATTCAGCGATGGGCTTTTCGGAGCCGTCATCGACGATGAAGAAATGCTTCACGCCCAATGCCTTATGGTGGTTGTAGAATGGCAGAAGGAAGTTTTCGTCATTCTTCATGCATGCGAAGATGCAGACATCGTCAATTCCGATTTCCAGACTGTCGGGGTCCGGATAGCCGTTCGAACGAAACAGCGTCCCAAGGATCTTTTCACTCGGAACCGCATCGACGACCTGATGCCGCCCCTGAACCGCCAGTTGCAGGTATTTATCTCGCATCTGGGGGTTGCGCGTGTTTTTCATAAAACACACACCCTGATTGAAGGTCGTCATCGCCTGCATCGAGATGTCTTCGTCGACATACCCGTCGGTCTTCGGGTTCAGCGGCAGACGGTTCTGGACTGCTTCGACCTCGACAATCGGATTGCTGATGCCCGCATCTGCGAAAAACTCGCGCGACCGCTTAGAGGCAAAGCCGTGATTGTCGGCCTTGATCCGCACAAGCGGAACCCGCGGATAGGCATTCATCACCGTCAGCAGGACATCCATTTCGTCATACTGACGCGGCAGGAAGGACTCGTCATATCCCACCTCCCGATAGAAATGCATCGGCATCGAGATCCGGCCGCTTGAACCATCGCCCCATTTTCCGGTGAAATGATGGAAAACAAAACCATCCGGATTCGCATCGGCGACGCTGAGCAGCAGTTGGCTTTCTTCCATCGTCACGAAATTGTCGCCATCCAGAGACGAATAGATCAGACCCCGAGCCGCGAAGCGATGGCTGTTCTTCGCCCGCCCGAAATGCCAGCCGTCCAGAGGCTGGTCCACGATCATTCGTAAATAACCGCTGGCCAATTCTTCCGGAAAAGTCGTGCGTACCCAGTCCTGCGTTTCGCGATCTTCGTCAAGGAAGATGATGATGAACTCAATCTGGTCGGAAATGGTCCGGTTGGCCTCGAGATTGGCGGCGAGCGTCCCGCGAACGTCGTCGGGTCGGTTCATGATCGGCGTGCAATACGAGATTTTCGGCTTTCGGCGCAGCGCGACGGCAAGGTCGGGCAGTTCAAGGACATCGCCCTGATCTGCACTGACGCCACGCTTCAGAAGGTGGCCGAAACGGGCATAATGTTCCTTCGGCCCCAATCCGACCAATTCGACATCAGGATAGGTGGTTGCGTACCAATCCGCATCAAATCCGATAGTATTCTCGACGATATCGATTGCGCGAAGCGGTTCCATCAAATTTCCTCTTGCTCTGCCGCAAAGACGGGGTCGATCCCTTCCGGACCCATGCCCCGATCCCAGACCACCGTCTGCGTCGGGAAGGCATCCGTCAGTCGGAGAGCCTGATTTTCCAGAACCTCCACGGATCTCTGGCTGGCCTCGTGGTCCCATCCCATCTTTTTGGAGAAACGGGCCACGGCAGCCGGTCGCGGCTCAAGAACCGGAACGAGCAGGGTTCCCGGTGAGCCGGCCGTCATCAATCCGGCGAAGTCCATGATCTTATTGCGCTCCCAGAACGGCTGGGTAATGAAGATGGCGCGGCGGCGCGCCTTTGCCGTAACAGGGCTGATGAAATGCGCCCCGACGATCTGCGCGAGATCGTCCGACAGCCGGTTCGGATCGGTGATCGCCGCACCGAACCATGGCAAGGTCGGGTCCGTTCCGGTGATCGCGGTCAGGCGCTCGGTTCGCAGCGGTTCGAAATCCCGCAAGGTCGAACTGGCCGCGCAAAGCGCGAACAGCGCCTGCTCTCCGTTTTCGATCAACTCGACATTTCGGGCCGCGAGATCGCGGGAAATGGCCTCAAGATCGCTGCCCGCGTGCACGAACAGCAATGCGGTCGTTACATCGGAGCGGCCAAACGACGTCCAGGACGACATGCGATTTTCTGTAACTGCCTCGATCACAGTTCAGCCTCCGGATCATTGAGATCGACATGCCGGACCAGACGATCAACGGCATCTGAATCGAAAGGCAGGTCCAGCAGGGTGAAAAGCGGCCGGATCTTCTCCGGCTCCTGCACGATATCCTCTAGCTGCAGGACGCAACTGCGCGAAGGCCAATCGGCAGCGCTTTTCCGGAAACCGTCCTGAACATCACTCAACTGCTGCACCAGTTCCTCGCGCGGCACTTTCCGCCACCAGCCCGTTCGAGCAATCGCTTCGGGATCGCGCAGGCAAAAGACAAAGCGCGCGCCGGGAAAGAACGCGTATAGAAACCGGAGTTGATCGGCGATCGACACGTCCGGCTCCAGATAGCGCACCTCGCGGAAACCGGACAAACGCGCCCCGACCGGCGGAGCCAGAACCGCCTTGGCAAAGGCTTCGGCCAGACGACGGCCCAGCGTTCCTACCTCGCGCATCAGTCCGGCGACATCCGCATTTGGTGCGGTCATTGCCTTATGGGTGCGGGCCTCGGCATCGAACCATGCGCCCATGATCTTGCTCAGAACGTCGCCGTTCTCGCCGCGAATGCACACCCCAGACTGGGAATTCAACAGGCGCTGGACCAGCAGGTCTCCGGCAAGGCCCACGCCGAAAACGAAGACGAACCCTTCGGGTGCCCCCAGCGCGGGAAATAGCGGCGCAACTTCGCTTGGTTGCGGAATCTTGTTCAGTTCGTTCATCATGCTTTACCGCGCAGCTTCAACGCGCTGGATTCCGGCGCTGGCATCAAGGGCTATGGTCATGACCGCGTGATCCCGCTCTGCCAGAGCAGATGTGGTCATCGCGTGATATTCCAGCATCACGGCTCGCAAGAGGTCATCGGAAACCTTGGGCGTTTCGGGATCGTTAGGGACCCGCGACGCAGCGGTCAGTTCCGCGATGACATCTTCGCGTTCGCGCAGAAGGTTTTCCTGCGTGCGAACGATCTCGCCAAGCTTCGCAAGTTCGTCGATCGAGTCAGGCGCGCCCTGATCTTCCTGCGCCCGGTCCAATGCGCTTTCCAGCTCGGCGATCTTTTTCTCGCGTTCGCGCAGCAAGGCCTCTTGCGCCAGAAACAGGTCGTCCGGTTTGACGGCATCAAGGATCGGGCCATCGGCAACCGCGCCAAGATGGGCCTCTTCCAGACGGACCAGCGCATCCTGAAGCTCGACAGCCAGCGCAAAGCGTTGGCGCTCTTTTTCATAGACGGCTTCGACCAGACCCGCCTGTACGCGTTCAAGTTCCGCGATCCGCCCCTGCGCGGCTGTCAATTCATCGTTGCCGCCCGTTTCGGAGGCAGACGGAGCAGGCGCAAAGCTGGCCTTGCGGTTCTGCACACGCAGATCGTCTATCTCGGCCTGCTGGGCAAGAAGGGCTTTCTGAAGGACCGCCAGCTCCTGGAAGCGTATGGCAAGCCTGTCATCATCCGGACGTGTGCTGCGCTTGGCTCTCTCTCGACTCATGAGTATCTAAAAGGCCTTCTGAATACATGGGAGCATCAAGCCCCGGGGTTCTGATACTTGTGGTTGTGCACTACAACAAAGGATCAGGCTGACTGGCCTACCACACAAGGGCAGCTGGTTGTACCTGTTACGGCGGCGACTAAGCCTATCCTTGCCGATTAGGGGTCCGCTGTTCGCCCGGTGCCCGCAGCATTTTCACACATAAGCGCGGTCGAATCTGGCAACGAAGGCATAGTCCGCGATCCGATCGGCATTCGACAGCGCCCGGCGAATTGGGGCACTCAGCCGCACATCTTTCGAAAGGGTGTCATCGGCGGCGGGGAATAACCGATTGATCTCATGGACGCAGGTCCCGAATGTACGGGAGATGTCCTCGAAAAACAGTTCGCGGTAATTCCCCGATCCGAAAGTCTGGCGGCACCACTCGATATCGTTGGTGCGCTCGACCACGTAGCTGCGCAATTCTTTTTCGTTCAGCGCCATCAGCCCGTCGCCCTTTTGCGACGCGCCATTGGCGGTATTCTGCCGAGCCGAGCTATTCTGGAATGCGGCCTGACGCGACACGAAAGCCTCGAACAGGTTGCGGCGGACCAGATGGACGACACGCGCTTCGTTGCGGATCCGGTCCCAAAGCGCGGAATCGCGAGGTTGGTGGTAATAATAGGCCAGAATTGCGACGTTCTTGCCGCTGGCCTTGGCCGATTCAGATATCGTGGACCAAAGGGCCTCCGGCTCGAATTCGGCCATTTTCTTGAGCCTGTCGAGTGGCAGGCCGGTCAGCTTGGTCAGGACGCTATGCGAATCCGTATGCTTACGCATGACTTCATGCATGACCACGATATCGGGACAGCACCTGCTCAGCGTGTCCAGGAAATAGCGGCCTCCGAAACGCGACGAGGTCATCACTACGTTCATATGGGTCATGGCATGCTCGAATCGTGCTGTTTGCGGAGCGTCGCCTGTAAGCGACACGCGGAAGTTGTGGCAGTTAATACAACCGCCAATAACATCCCAATTTAACAATTCCAAGTCACCGAACCAAAATTCCTGATCAGGGATTCTGATTTAACGCATTGATACAGAACAATTTCAGAGAAAATTTCATTCCCGATCGCGGAAGAAAAAGTCATGACATTAGGCAGGTCTGACGCAACTGCAGGCAGTTGTGCAAGATGCAGGACCGCAAATCGTGCCCCGCTGGCCTGCGCTTCGGCCATCGCAAAGCGACATGCGTGGTCCGAGGCGGTGACAATGATATCCGCGCCCTTTTCAAGCCCGTCGAGTCGGTCCCATGCCCCCGACCCGAATGTCAACTCGAACAAGCTGCGGTGATCCGTCATCGCAACGATCCGCTCCGTGTCCTGCTTCAGCCTTTGCTGCCAACGTTCCCGTTCGGCTGGCTGATCAAGGTTCTTCAGGAAGCACATCGCCTCATTGATCGATTGCATTGTAGATACTGCCGGACTGTCGATCACATAGTTTTCCGGTTTGGGATTGGCTGCCGCGCGCCGGACTGGCATCGGCAGCATCTGCGTGCGCGGCACCAGTTTTGCACCACGCAGGAAGGCGCCGATATTATCGGTATCAAGCACCATTTCCGCGGTTTCATAGTGATACAACGTCAGTCCGGGATATTTGGCGAGACCAGACAGAATCGCATCGACCTCGTCAAACTGTCGGGGCAGAAACCTTTCATCATAACCCACGCGACGATAGGACCAGGCGGGCATGGTCACGCGCCCCGAACTGCCGTCACCCCAAGTTCCCGAGAAATGATGGAAGATGAAGCTAGCACCTTCCGCGTCGAAGATATCGAGCAAAAGCCTCGTTTCGTCGCCCGTGACAAAATTATCCGCATCAAGCGAGGAATAAAGCTGCCCCGCAATAAAGGGCCGGAAGCTGTTCTTGGCTTTGCCGAAATGCCATTGCGGCATCCTTGGCAAAGCGATGACGCGCAGATAGCCGTCAGCCGCGGCATCCGCATGGTTCTGCAGCAGCCATGGAACAATTTCAGGCTGATCTTCGAAAACGATCACCACGAACTCGACGCGATCGCGATAAGCCATGTTGGCCGACAGGTTCTCTGCCAGCGTCAGTTGCAGATCTCCCAGCCGGTCCATCACCGGAATGCAGTACGAAAGCGCGATCCTGTGCGACGCGGGCGCATCAGGCTGGCGCCGCGCCAACGCACGCCCAAGACCGGCATCCAAAGACCTGTCTTGCCGAAACGCGCCGGTCCCCCGACCCAGCCGATGCCCGACGGTCAGAAAATGGCTTTCGGCGTCGAAATCGCCCGATGTGGCGTCGGCGTAACGATTGGCATACCAATGCGCATCGAACATGGGGTTCGCGTGCTGCAACAGATCGGAGAGCGACGGTTCTTTGCTCATGGTTCACTTCATCAATCGACAAACTCTCGGGAGGCTTGTCAGATAAACGGTCTGAGAAGCGTTGAACATATGGGTTGGAATGAGCAATAGGCCATACATGATGCGGCAAGAGTCGGTTCGGATGAGCACAAACACCACCCTCACGCCGGTCGGCTTCCTGAGTCTGGAAATTGCCGATGGTGATGTGTCCGACGCTTGGTGTAGCTCCATTGGACTCAAGATTCTCAGTGATCCCGCCCGACCCGGTCATGTCGAAATCCCGCTTCCCGGCTGGATCTGGCGCGATGTCGCCTCACCGGATGCAGCGCATATCCGCTGGACCACAGGCGAAGCAGAGATTTCACGGCAGGCAATATATGAGCGGCTGTCGCAGCTGACGGCAAAACCGGTCGATGCGTGGGACGCCCCCGCTTTGGTCGGTGTGCTGGAGCATTTCCATTATGGCGGCTTTTCGGCGACCCCACTGACGGCCAAGGAAAACGACTGGTTAAGGCAGGCGGCACAATTGACCGGACTGGGACAATTGATCCCCGAACCGTTCAGCCCGACAAAGGTGCTTCCGGGACAGGCCGCGATCAGCGCCTTCGGCACGGCTTTGCGCCGTCAGAACGGTGATGCGGACCCGATTGGAACGCTTGAGGAAGCCCTTGGCAAAGCACTTGCCTTGGCCCCTGATCTAGCGGCACAACAGGCATTGATACTTGCCGCGACGGTAGAGTTCTGTCGGGCCGACGCATTGCCTCAACTCATCGCGATCCTGCAAAGTCACGGATTGCCCGAGCCTGCGTCATGGGCGTTTGAGCCGTGGACCCGAGCACAGGCGATGGCCTTCCGACTTTGCGCCAGCGACCAGTCCGGCGCATGTGAGCTTGCCGACGAAATCGCCGCGAACCCTATGGATTGGGTGGCAACGCCGGTTCTGGCATGGGCGCTGCGCTATCCGTTCACAGCTGCCGGTCGGCATCTGTCGGGAAATGTTCGCACGACCTTGATCAGCGCGATCACCCGCTTTTCCGAGGCGCGCGCGCCGCTTTCATGCTCCGAGATGATCCGAAGCACCGTAGCATTGCTGGCTAATTCGCTGCATATGCTGGACAATGACCTAGCCGAGGCCGTCATCTGGCGCTCGCTTCGGGCATTCGGCACATCGCCGACCTTCTGGGATGGCGTCGCAGCAGCGGTATCCGCGGGCAAGACCATGCCAGCCGAACTGCTCGCGGGTCTGCAAGCCTTTCGCCTTTTGCAGCAAGGCGCCTATGCGACTGTTCCCACAAGACATGCAGCCTTGGTCGAGACCGGCCTTCGACGTCTGCGCAATCTGGGCGTGGCCGATATCGATCGGTTGCAGGTCGAGTTGATGAGCGCCTCACGCTCGGGACCGCTTGAAACCAATCACGCCCTGACCGAGGCACCCAATGGTCCGGCGACGCTGCTGCGCGCCGACCTTGCGCCCCGGACTTTGGCCGTTCCGCCCTCGCCGGCGATCCTGCGCAAGGCATTGCGCCGCGCGACCACCGACACCCCGACCGATGCCTTGGCCGACTTGCAACGCCGGACGATGGGACTGGCCCGAGCCTTGGCTGCCCCCGGTGCGCCCGACGCCCTAGCCTTGACCGAGCGACCTGCCGATCCTGCGGAGATGATTGAACAACTGTCATCATTGCTCGTTCAGCTCTCCGGCCCCGAGGCACGCTATTGCGGTATCGGTATCGGTTACGCTCTGCTTGCCGATCTGGTAGCCGAGGGTACGCATCGCGCCAAGGCCATCCTGTCCACAATGCTGCCCGTGATTTCGGGTCTGGTGCGGGGACTGAACAGTTCCGAACGCGCGCAAATGGCGCGGGCTCCATTTCCCCGAAGTGCCTCGGCCCGCCTGCACGCCTGTCTGGACGCGGCACCGGATCTATCAGCTTTGGCCGATGCATTGCCGCTTCGAGCGTCTCAGGGGTTTCGGACGGCCCTGCGCCGACCCAATGGAATTCCGACCGGACCAGCACTGATCGACACATTGGTCGTCGTCGTTTCGTGCCACGCCAATCTCGACACACGCGTCGCAGCTTTGCGGCAGGGCTGGTTGTCAGATCTTGAGCGGATGAACATACCCTATATCGTGCTTGTGGGTGGGGACGAGACACGTTTGAACGGCGACATCCTGCAAGTCGCCGCTTCTGACAGTTATGAAGGTCTACCACAAAAAATAATCGCGATGATCGACTGGGTTCTGAGCGAAACCGGCTTTGCTCATATGCTGAAGATCGACGACGATTGCCACGTCGATCCGGTCGCGTGGTTCGGCGATGCCCTTTGGCGGCAGACTGACTGGTATGGCCGGACACTCGACAAATCGGGCGGCCTTGCCGAGCGTGACTGGCATCAAGCCCGCGCCAAGAACGACGCTGCCCGCCTAAGTTTCGAAACATTGCCACTGGAAGGCATCTATACCGACGGATCGACCGGCTACGCTTTGAGCCGTGCCGCAATGTCGTCGATTTCGGCCGAGGCCAACCGGATCGAGGGCAGAAGACTGGTCGCGGGTGCCTTCTCCGAAGATCGCATGATTGGTGCGATGCTGACGCGGGCGGGTTTCATGCCCGAAAGCGGGAACTACTACAGCCTGATCCTGCGCAAATCCTGCTCCGATGGATTGGCTGTCCCGCAATGGTCGGAAGGTTTCATGCCGAATGACCGAATTCGTCACACCAAGGTCGTCCACTTCGATGGCGTTGTCCCGAATGCCTGGATCGAGTCTTCCAGCCAGGCTGCCCATCTACTGCCCGCGCGGATCTGGCCCTCGGCCCGCCTGCCCGGAACAGCCTTTGACAATGCTGCGCTTTGCCTGATCAGTCCCGAAAGCACCGTTAACAGAGCAATCGAGGCCAAGATTGCTGTCGCGTCGGTTGTCCGCAATGAACGCGCGATCCTGCCGCATTTCCTTGCACATTACCGCAACCTCGGGGTCGAAGCCTTCCTTATCGCGGACAATCTGTCCGATGACGGCACGCTGGAATATCTCGCCGGACAGCCAGACGTGGCGCTGTTCAGCGCCTCGGGCCAGTTCCGGCATACGGATCAGGGCACGGACTGGAAACTGGCCCTCATGAGCCAGCTACGCTGCGGCCGCTGGACGCTCGTCGCGGATGCCGACGAATTCCTGGTGCTTCCCCACAATATCGGTCTGGCGGAACACATCGCTAAGCTGCCGGAAGCGGTCGATGCCCAGCGGGTTCTGATGCGCGATATGTATCCCGAGGGTAATTTTGCCGTAGCGGATTTCAACCGACAGGCACCGTTCGACGCGGCTCCACTATCTGACGCCGAACCATTCCTGCGCAATTCCATCTGGCGCGGGCCTTTCTCGAATTGCGAGACCCTCACCAGTGCCCTGCGGCACAGGCTGATGCCGGATGCGCGCATTGAGGCTTTCGTCGCCCAGAAAACGGCGCTTGTCCGTTATCAACCGTGGATGCGCTTCTCGACCAGCATGCATTACGCCACCGAGGTCACGCTTGCGGCCGACGACCTTATTTTCGCGCATTTCAAGTATCATGCAGGCTTTGCAGGCAAGGCCAGATCGGAAGCGAAACGGGGCCAGTACTGGAACTCGGCCGAGGAATACCGGACCTATTGCGAGACGGGATTCGCAAGCAGCTAATGGCGCTGAAATCGGCCGCGACAGTCCCCTTCCCTCTGGCCAGCCGTGATCGGACTGGCCGGAGGTTTCATAGCCATGCGGCCACGCTCCTATATAAAGGCGGTAGCTACGATCTCGATCAGCGTATCGCCCCCAAGATCGGCAACGCCGACGGTTGCGCGGGTAGGCAAGGCGTCCGGCGCCAGCCATTCCTTCCAGACCGCGTCCATCTGGGGTTTCAGGGCCATGTCGGTGATGAAGATCGTCACCGACAAAAGACGCGATTTATCGCTGCCAGCGACTTCCAGATAGGTGTCGAGCTTTGCAAGGATTTCCCGCGTCTGGCCCGCCATATCTAGCGTTTCGTCATCGCTGACAGTTCCGCCTATAAAGATCATCCCGTTGCGTTCGACGATCCGGTGCATGATCGGGGTTTGCAAGAAACGGTTGGTCATGGGCTTTCCTTTCGGTTTGGTTGAAAATCGCTGGGTGCATGGCCCGCCACAGCCTGAATGGCGGCGGGGGTGTGCGGCATGGCAGCCAATTCGGCCAAGCGCAGCGGCTTGACCGGAGCGCGCAGCCGGTATGTGCCGACTTCCGCAGGGCTTTTGCCCTGCATTTCCGCCATGATCTCGGTCACGGTCGGGGCGCACATTCGCCCCTGACACGGTCCCATGCCGCATCGCAGGAAGGTTTTCAGCTGGTTCGGCCCTGGCACACCTAGCCCGACCGCTTGTCGCAGGGTTCCGGCACGGATCTCCTCGCAGCGGCAAACGATCGTGTCGGGATCGCGTGGTGCCCTGAATTGCGGAGCCGGATGATAAAGCAGGTCTAGGAAACGCCGCCCCCTCAGCAGATATCTCGCCCGACGTTGCAGAGCGCTCAGTTGCCTGGCGCAATCCGGATCCGTTCCGATACGTAGATCAGTCGTGGCGGTCATTGCCGCAATGCGTCCCGCAACTGCGGCGTGACGGGCACCGCCAATGCCCGCGCCATCGCCCGCACAGATGATCCCCGGCACCGAGGTCCGCCCGACTCCATCGACGACGGGACGGAAGCAATGCTGCGCGTCATCCCAGACCAGTTCGCAGCCCGCCGCCGAGGTCAAGTTGATCGCAGGGATCACGCCTTGATGCAGCAGCACCGTATCCGCCTCGATCACGTGCTGTTTCTTGCGGGTCGAGAAGCGGACCTTCTCGGCGCGGTCCTGACCCGAGACAGCGATATCCTGCACGCCGCCGATCACCTTGATCCTGCGATAGGCCGAGACGAGCAGCGAGAGACCCTTGCGCAGATATGGCGATGCGGCAAAGCTTGGCAGATGTTGGATCGCCGCCCATCGCTGACGTCGATCTGACGTGTCCAGCAACGCGACAATATGCGCGCCAGCATCGGAAAGCTGGTTGGCAAGCAGGTACAGCAGAGGCCCGCACCCTGCCAGCACGATCCGGCCCTGCGGAACTGCGGATGCGGATTTCAGGGCGATCTGCGCGGCACCTGCCATCATGACACCCGGCAAGGTCCAACCCGGAACCGGCATGGGCCGTTCGGTCGCTCCGGTGGCAAGGATCACCCTGCCCGCACGGATGCGCCGCGCCGATCCGCCCAATGTCAGGCCGATCTCGGGCTCGGACTCGGGGTGTGCGCCTTGCAAGCTCCAGACGGTTGCCCCCGCCGCGTAATCGGCCCGACAGTCCAGAAAGCGCTGCACCAGTGGCAGGCCCTCGGCGTAGGACGCACCAAGCAACTTAAACGCGACAGGCCTATTGCGGGTAATGGCGCGGTAAATCTGTCCCCCCGGCGCGGGGTTCTCGTCGCAAAGAAGAACCCGAACATCATGGCTGGCTGCCTCGGTGGCGGCCGCCATACCTGCGGGGCCTGCGCCAATCACTACGATGTCATAGCGATCGGCCAGATCGGCGGCAGCCGTCATTTGTTTCACCGGCACGAGATCGTCCCCTGCTTCAGCTGGCGGGCGCGGTTCTGGCTGCGGACATCCATTCCCTCGCGGATCTCGACCAGACAGCTCTGTCGGTTTTCGACCCCGTCAATTTCGACGAGGCAATCGAAACAGACCCCCATCAGACACAGAGGCGCGCGCGGAGCCCCGCTGACCACGCTGCTGCGGAACACACCCACACCCGAGGCAAGCAGGGCCGTCGCCACCGTCTCGCCCTGCATCGCGCGCAACGGTCTACCGTCGAAGAAAAAGCCGATCTCGTCGGCAACGGCTTCAATGCGCCTGAACATGGAACCTCCGCGAATGGAACGGGGCCAGTTCGGGTGCCAGGGCGCCTGCCGCGATCATCGGCGCAACCCTGAGCATATGGTTCGAGGCCAAAGTGACACCTGAATGGCAGCTGGCAAGGAAAGCGCCGGGATGGCGCTCAGATTGTTCGTAGATCGGCATCCCGTCCATGGTCTTGATACGAAAACCTGTCCAACTTCGCAGGACGTTGGCCTCGGACAGGCAGGGAAAGACCCTGATCGCGCGATGCGCCAGAACGGCACTGATGTCCTGATCGGTCATGATGGATTCCGTCCCGGTTTCCTCGCTGTCGCCAATCATCACACCGCCCTCGTCGGTCTGACGGATGGTGGCCGAGACATGATCAAAGAAGGGACGGCATTTTTCAGTGACCAGAATCTGGCCCTTGCTGCGCTTCATCGGCGCATGCAGCCCAAGCATCGGGGCAAGCCGCTGGTTATCAAGGCCCGCCGCCAGCACGACACGTCGCGCCAGAACCGACCCCCAGTTTCCCGAAAGCCGGAAGCCATTCGAAACCGCGGCGATATCGCTGACGGCGTGGTGCGCGCGATACTCGACGCCGCGTGCGGTCATCGCGACATGCAACGCGCGAAACAACCGCAATGCGTTCACATGACCATCGGCGCGCGAATAAATCGACCCCACCACATCCGGCCCGACATGTGGCAGACGCACCCGCGTCGCTACCGCATCGAGAACCTCATATGACGCCGCGCGAACGCCGGTTTCCGAGCGGATACGCACCATCTCGGAAGCAAGCTGCTCCAGTTCCCGATCCGACAGCGCAAAGCTGAAACCGCCGCGCTGGCTTAGGCCGACATCGATGCCGCTATCCGCTGCCAGTTCTGTCGCAAATTCCGGCCAGCAGCCGGCGGCGGTCTGCGACCAAAGTGCATAGTCAGGCGCGCCAAGGCCCTTGCCCTGTACCCAAACCAGCGCGAAATTCGCCCGGGAGGCACGCAGATCCAGATCATCGCCATCTAGCACAAGGGTCGAGACGCCTTCGCGCGCCAGCCCCCACGCTAAGGACGCGCCGACAAGTCCGCCTCCGACGACCACCATGTCGCGGATTTCAGGGTTGTGCATCATTTATTCCAGAGAAGTGTGAACGATCCGGCGCGGCAGGTTGCCACGCCGAAAACCAAGATCAACTCAGTCGCGGGGGCTGATATCGACCTTGAACCATTTCTCGGACAGCGCACTGACCGTGCCGTCCTTGACCGCAGCACCGACCGCTTCGTCGAATTTCTGCTTCAGCTCGGAATCGTCCTTGCGCAGACCAACACCGATCACACCAAAGATCCCGCCCGAAAGCATCGGGCCCGTGACCTTGGCCCCCGCCATGTCCGGCTTGGTCAGGGCCTCGGCCAGAACGGTCGCATTGGCAAGAACGGCATCAAGGCGACTGTTCATCAGGTCGAAATTATGCTCTTCGGCGGTCTTGTATTCGCGCAACTCAACGCTGTCGCCAAAGGTGTTTTCCATAAAGGCCGAGGCCGTCGTGGACCCCTGCACCCCGATCACCTTGCCATCAAGTAGTGGGCGGATTTCGTCCAGACGCTTCTGGGCCTGATCCGACTGGCTGGTCAGTGACCACGTTTCCCCCGTGCCGGGCAAATCGGCAAGCGGGCTGTCCGGTGCAACAGCCAGAACGTTGATCCCCGCAGCGTATGGTTTCGAGAAAGCAATCACCTTTTCACGTTCAGGTGTAACACTCATCCCCGCCATGATCGCATCATATTTGCCAGCCGTCAGCGAGGGGATGATCCCGTCCCATGCTTGGGCGACGATTTCGCGTTTGACCTCCATGCGTTTGCACAGATCTTCGGCCAGATCGATCTCGAAGCCCTTGAGCTTCCCATCTGGTCCGGTGAAATTCCATGGTGCATAGGCGCCTTCGGTCGCTATACGCAGGACCTTTTCCTCGGCATGCAGCGGTAGTGCAGTGGCCACCGCCATTGCGGCAGCAATCATCATGACTGGTTTCATTCGATATCCTCTCTGTTCGTGTCGGCTTGTTCGTTTGCAGGACGCATCAACCTTGGCGCGAGATGAACTGGCGGAACCGCTCGGTTCGCGGCGCAGTGAACATCTGATCGGGCGTGCCCTCTTCGGCGATCAGACCCTGATCCAGAAACACCACCCGGCTGGAAACCTCGCGCGCAAAGCCCATCTCGTGGGTGACAACCAGCATCGTGCGCCCCTCGGCGGCCAGATCGCGCATGACCTTCAGAACCTCGCCGACCAATTCCGGGTCCAGCGCCGAGGTTGGCTCATCGAACAGCAACACGTCCGGCCGCATGGCCAAGGCGCGGGCGATGGCCACGCGTTGCTGCTGCCCGCCAGACAGATGCGCGGGATAGGCATCGCGCTTCGATGCCAGACCGACGCGCTCGAGCAGGGCTTCCGCCTCGGCAATGCAGTCTTGCATGTCGCGGCGCTGGACGTGGATCGGAGCCTCGATCAGGTTTTCCAGCACGGTCTTGTGGGACCACAGATTGAAGGACTGGAACACCATCGCGGCTTTCTAGCGCAGTCGCTCGACCTGTTTGGGGTTCTGCGGTCGCGGGGGCTTTCCGGGCCGCTGATCGAACGCGATACTTTCGCCGCAGATCGACACGCTGCCCGCATTCGGCACCTCGAGCAGGTTCATGCAGCGCAGAAAGGTCGATTTTCCAGAACCCGACGAGCCAAGGATAGAGATCACCTCGCCCTCGCAGGCAGTCAGCGAGACGCCATGCAGGACTTCGTGATTGCCATAGCATTTGCGAATGCCGTTCATCTCGACGGCGGGGATGGCATTGCGTTCAGACACGGGATTCCTCGATCTGATTGGGCTGGACATGGGGCCGCTGGCGTTCGGGGGAAAAGCGGCGCTCAAGCAGCGTGAAGCCACGCGCGACCGCAAAATTGATGACAAGGTAGATCGCACCGGCGCAGACAAAGACCTCGACCGGGCGGTAGCTTTGTGAGATCAGTTTGGCGGCGAGCCCCGTGACCTCCATCACCGTGATGGTCGAGGCCAAGGCCGTCGATTTCACCATCAGGATGATTTCATTGCTATAGCCGGGTAGCATTTGGCGCAGGGCCAGCGGCAGCGTGATCCGGCGGAAGGTGAGCCAGTGCGACATGCCGCAGGAACGCGCTGCCTCGATTTGGCCGGACGGGACCGAGAGGAGCCCACCGCGCACCACCTCGGCGCTATAGGCCGCGGTGTTCAACGCCAAGGCCAGCATCGCGCACCAATAGGCCTCGCGAAGAAACGGCCAAAGGAAGCTCGCGCGCAATCCGGTGAATTGCCCGAGCCCGTAATAGATCAGGTAGATCTGGACCAGCAAAGGTGTGCCGCGAAAGACAAAGATATAGGCGCGCGCCGGGTAATCCAACCAGACACGGTTCGACAGACGCATAAAGGCCAGCGCGAATGCAAGGATGCCCCCTGTCACGACCGACAACAGCGCCAGTTGCAGTGTCAGCGGTACGCCGCGCAGCAAAGTCGTCAGGCTTACGGCCATGAAGGTCAGGAAATCGCCCATCACGCCGCCCTCCGGACACCGCGCATGGCGCGCAGTTCAAGCCAGGCGAAAATCCGACCAGACGCAGCAGTGATCAGCAGATAAAGCGCCGCCGCCGTCAGGAAAAAGCTGAAGGGCTGCCGTGTCGAACCCGCGCCGATCTGTGCCTGCCGCATCAGTTCGACCAGCCCGATCACCGAGATCAGCGCCGATTCCTTCAGCACCAACTGCCAGACATTCCCCGCGCCGGGGACCGCGAAACGCAGGGCCTGAGGCATGACAACCCTGCGAAACAACAACGCGGGACCCATACCGCAGGCCCGACCCGCCTCGATCTCGCCCTTGTTCAGGGCAAGGACCGCACCGCGAAACACCTGCATCTGATAGGCCCCCGACACCACGCCAATGGCGAGGATGCCGACCACAAATGCGGGAATGGTGATGAAACCATCATGCCCTGCCAGATCGGCCAATGCGGCCAGAAACTGGCCCGATCCGAAATAGAACAGGTAGATCACCAGAATATCCGGCACTCCCCGCATAACGGTGCTATAGGCGCCCGCCACGGACCGGACAGGAACAAGGCCGGAAAAGCTCGCGGCGGCGGCGATGCAACCCAGCACCACGCCAATCACGTAGCCGCCGATCGCGACCGATAATGTCATCGCTGCGGCGCGCAGCATGCTCCAGCCCCAGCCATCCGGCCCGAAGCCCATCAGTGTCAGGTAATCCAAGTTTTCAGTTCCCTGTCGTCAGCGGCCAAGCTTCGACGGGACGTGCCCGTCATAATTGACCCCGCACCCATTCGCCCTACGGCAGCCTCGGATGTTTGTTGATTGACTTCAGGAACCACATTCGAAACCGTGCGGTCAAATTCAATCCAAGACGGAGAGCATAACCAAATGTTATCCAATCGGTTAAACCTGCGGCAGGTCGAGGCGTTCCGCGCCGTCATGATGGCGGGCCAGATCACCGCTGCCGCGGAACTGCTTTCGATCACCCAACCAGCCGTCAGCAGGCTCATCCGCGATTTTGAACACGCGACCCGCCTGCGCCTGTTCGAACGGCGCGGTAACCAGATCACCCCCACCCCCGAAGCATTGTCCTTGTGGCGCGAGGTCGAGCGTTCCTTCGTGGGTCTGAACCGGATTGCCGGCGTCGCAGACGAAATCTCGCGCCACGCCGCTGGCACCCTTCGGATCGCAGCCATGCCTGCACTTGCCAGCGGGATCTTGCCGCGCTTTCTCGGACGGTTCCTACGCGACAAGCCGAACCTTCGGGTTTCGTTGAATGGCATGCCCTCGACCACGGTGATCGAGGCCGTCGCCAGCGGTCAGGCCGAAATCGGCTATGCGGATGGCACGCTGGGCCTACCCGGATTCATCGTCACGCCACGTTCACTTGCCGCCATCGTGGCGATGCCCGAGGGCCATCCCCTGACCGCGCGGCAAGTCATCCACCCCCATGATCTGGCCGGAGAGAGGATGATCACGCTCGAACCGGGTACGATCTTCGCAATGCGCGTCGAGGTCGCCCTGGCAGGTATCCCGCGCCTGACCTCGATCGAGACGCGCCTGTCGCATACGGCGCTGTCACTGGTCAGCGAGGGCACGGGCATCGCGATCATCGACCCGAGTTCTGCGGCCGAGTTTTCCGGTCGTGGCGTGGCCATCCGGCCCTTCGGACCTTTCATCGAGGCGGGTTTTCTGACGATCCATTCGGCAAATCAGCCGCAATCCGATCTGATCGACTGTTTCCAAGCCGAATTCGGGGACTACCACGACGAATTCGTTGCGCGGCAGATTGGTTAATCAGGCCAAAGATAGAACGGCTGGCACGAGTCGACAGAACAGTGTTCGATCCTCCAAACCCCGCCCTTTTCCGCCTGCCCCATGCGTCAGGCCACCTGTTCCGCCCGTGCATCAATCCATCGGGCGAGGTGTGCGGCATAATCTTGCGCAGCCGCCTCGATCTCGTCCGGCGAAAGCTTGTCGGCCCGATAGAGGAAAAACGGCTCGGCCCAGTCAAGCCTGCAGCGATGTGCGGTGGCGCGAAGCGGCGCGATAAGTTCGGTCATGGGAAACAGATTTTGCCCGCCCGCCGAATAGGCCTCGCGCGTGTTGCCAGCGGTGGCGGCGATCATCAGGGGCGTCCCTTCCAGATGGCGGCCCTCGGTCTCGTAGGTGATGTAGAACATTCGCGTCAGCACGGCATCCTGCCACGACTTCAATAGTGGCGGCGTCGAGTACCACTGGACGGGAAATTGCAGTACGATCCTGTCGACAGCGAGCAGCCGCGCCGCCTCGCGTTCGCCATCGCGGAAAAGATGAAGCCCCTCTGGGCAAGCGGCCATCATGTCCACCACCTCCACGTCCGGCAGGGCCGCAGCTGCACGGGCCATCGCCACATTGGCATTCGACCGGCTCGGATCGGGGTGGAACATCAGGATCAGGGTCTTGGACATCGTCATCTCCTTGGTTCGGATAAGTTGACGTTGCCGGGGCCTTGAAAATTAATCCAATCGATATGCGATATAGTCTATTATCCGTCACATGAATTTAAGATCATTCGACCTTAACCTTCTCGTCATCCTCGACGCGCTGCTGGACGAGGCCCATGTCAGCCGCGCCGCTGACCGGCTTGGCCTGTCGCAACCGGCCGCCTCGGCGGCCCTGCAACGCTGCCGCCATCTTTTCCGCGACGAATTACTTGAGCGGGGCCGAGGTACGATGCGGCTGACAGCAAAGGCCGAGGCGCTTCGCGGACCGCTGAAATCCTTGCTGGCCGGCGTGGGAGATCTCGTCGATCCGGTCGAAACAGAGCTGACCGAGATACGCCAGACCATCCGCATCGCCATGGCTGATTATCCCGCAATTTTCGTCATCGGCTCATTGCAGCGCGCCCTTGCCGAAACCGCGCCGGGCATAGATCTGGTGATCCAGCCCTGGCTCGGAGCAGAGGCGGCACGGGCGGCGCTGATCGACGGCACCACCGATATCGCCGTCTCGGTGTTTCCGGGCGAGGATGACGACATCCACCGCGAGGAACTTCTGCTCGAACATTATGTCATCGCCCTCCGCTCCGGCCATCCGGCCATTCCTGACTTCGGCATCGACCGGTGGCTGGCCTACGGGCATATTATGGTCTCCGGTCGGGGCATGAAGAAAAGCCCGCTCGATGCCGAACTCGCACTGCTGGGCCGCCAGCGGCGTGTCGGAGTCGTCGTTCCGAGTTTCGGAATGGTACCGGACCTGCTGCGCGGTTCGGACATGATCGCCATGTTGCCCTCGCGCGTGATGTCCACCGCACCCGATCTGATCAGCCTTCCCCCGCCGGTCCCTGTCACCGGCTTTCCGTTGCACCTCGCCTGGCATCGACGTCGGACAAAGGACAGGGCGTTGAACCATGCTGCCCGAATGCTGGCCCAATTGCTGCGGCATTCGCCCGAAGGCTTGAATGTCGAATGACGCGGGACGCTCTCCGCAGGACGTTTCTGCAATTGCGAACAACGCTGTGTCTCCTGTCGGGCATGCCCTGATATGCCATGGCCACTGCGCCCGAGGCTGATGCGATCCGGGAAGCGTGGCTCTACCTGATTGCACGCGCTCTGGTCGTCCGACAATAGATGCTCGATCTCAAGACGGAGGGCTTTGCCAATATCAGCGAAAGGATTATGCCCAGAAAACCTTTCGGTAAATTTGCCCTTGTCTTGCCGGGAGTGGAATTCGATCCGCCCGCTGACATAGGGCGGATCGAATTCCACTTGGCCAAGGCCAAACTTCTTGGCGTGATCGAACTCACGGGAGATCCGGACAGCGCTGTCGCCCTGTAGAAGCAAATCACGTTGGCGGCGTCAGAACAGCCAGTCATCTCGGACCCGGCACCGATACCAGAATTCGACAACAAGACGCTGACCGGGGTCGAAGTTTTCGATCATGCCGAGGGCTCCTGGGAAGTGCCTTCGATGTCTCGCCCCATGCCGCAGCAATGCAGCAGTAAGTCTGCGCCGTCGCGCAGCGGATGGCCGCAAGCCCCGCGGCCCGCGCCGAAAATCGATGCGACCCTCAAGACCATTATCGCCGGTTTCCAGAAGGATGCGGGACGTGCTATTTCTGAACGCGACTTTTTATGATCGACAAAGGGTTGAGCCATGAAAGGATCGCGGAATGAAGGTTCGGTTTTCTCACCTGTCGCTCTCTGACCGGCGCAAGACCCTGCGCTGACGGCATGCGAAGCTGAGCCTCGACGAGATGGCCCGTCGGCTCGGCCGGCATCGCTCGACGATCTTGCGCGAACTCAAGTGCAACCATTTCCACGACAGCGAGAGCCCGAAGCTCAGCGGCTACTGGTGCATCGTGGCGCAGAGTCGCTGCGATGCGCGCCGGACACGTCGACGCAAGCTCGTCCGCGATCCCGGCTTGCGCGACCAGATCGAGCGCTGCTTGCGTGCCGGCTGGACGCCCGAGCAAATCGCCGGGCGCATGCGCTATGAGCGCGCGCCCGCCTCGGTCTGCCATGAGACCATCTACCGCCATGTCTATTCCGAGGAAGGCCGCCGGGCCCAACTCTGGCCTCACCTGCCCTCGGGCCGCAGACGACGGCGCGGCTGACCTGCTGCGCAAGCGCCCGTCACAGAAATTTGTCTATGAACTCAGCATCTTACTCCGCCCCGACGTGATCTCACATCGCAAGGAGTTCGGCCACTGGGAGTGAGACGGGACCGTCGCGCCCGATGGCGCGGCGTAAGCCCGTCGAACGACTTGGTTCTGTTCCGGCAGAAATACGGACCGGCCAATATCACCACGATGATCGAACGCACCAGCCGGTTCCTCCTGGTGCTGAAGAACGAGGAAAAGCGCACCAAGCCGATTATGACCCAGATCGCTCAAGCGCTGATGCCCCTGCCCCGACACGCCTGCCGCTCAGTGACCTTCGATCGCGGCTCCGAATTCGTCGACTGGCCGCATTTACAGGCCGAGGTCGGTGCGCAGACATGGTTCTGCGAGGCCCAATCACCCTGGCAGAAGGGAGCGGTGGAAAATGCCAACAAACGGTTGCGGCGTTGGCTCTGTCGCGACACCGATCCGAACAGCCTGTCGCAGGACGAGCTCAGACAGCTGTGTGCCGGACTAAACTCAACTCCGCGCAAATGTCTCGGCTTCCGCACCCCCGCCGAGGTGTTTAAGGCCAACCTTCTCGGACGCGGCCACCGGCGCGCAAAACTTTCCCGCCAACCAAAGTCGCATCTGGGCTAGCGCATCCAGGCATCCGTATCCTGAATGCCCTGACCAATAATTGGACAAAAGCGGGCAAAATCCCTTGATGCCTGTCTCCGCCCCGATTTTCCGTTGCTATTTCGCTTCTCACCTTGCGATGATAGCCGCGATCTGACGATGCGGATACCGGCCTGAAAAAACCCTCGGTTCTATGCGAGCGAAATGCGGTGAGCGACATCGAATTTGGGCCGTTCACGATCAGCCTGAATCGCCGCGCCCTGTTGCGCGACGGTGAAACCCTGCCCCTGGGCAGCAGAGCCATCGACATCCTGTCTTTCCTTGCCTCGCATCCGGGCGAACTGAAAACCAACGCCGAGATCGTCAAGCATGTCTGGCCGGACACCTTCGTCGAGGAAGCAAATCTGCGCGTGCATATTTCCGCCTTGCGCAAGGCGCTGGACGATACCCAACGCGAATCCGCGATCATCGCGAATGTTCCGGGGCGCGGCTACGCTTTCATTGCGCAACTGACCCCGCAGACGGGCCGAAGCGCCGCATCCAAGGCGTCCGCCGCCCGTCCGCGCGGGGCCAGTATCTTCGGGCGCGATGACTCGATCGGCCAGATCTCCGCCCAGCTTCTTCGCTCGCGGTTGCTGACCATCGTCGGGCCCGGCGGGATCGGCAAATCCACGGTCGCCCGCGCGGTCGTCGGGGGTGATGCCATGCCTGAAGCCGTCTGGGTCGATCTGTCCGATGTCATGCAACCAACGCTTGTGCCGACCGCGATTGCGTCCGCGCTTGGCATCCTGAGCCGAAGCGACGACATCATCCGCGACATTGCCGACCATCTTGGCGCCCAAGGTGTGATGCTGGTGCTGGACAGTTGCGAGCAATCGGTCGATGGCGTCGCCTCGGCGGTCGAGGCGATCATGGACCTGTCGCCAAGCGCGCACATTCTGGCGACCAGCCGCGAGCCATTGCGGGCCGAGGGCGAACGTGTCCATCGCCTTCCGCCACTGGAACTGCCCGTCGCGCCCGCTGGCGCGGCCGAGGCCTTGACCTCTCCGGCGGTGCAGCTGTTCGTCGAGCGGGCCGATGCCTGTCTGGGAACCTACGAACTGACCGATCGGGACGTTCCGTTCGTCGTCGCGATCTGCGCGCAACTGGACGGCATCGCGCTGGCCATCGAACTTGCGGCGGGCAGGCTCGAGGCGATCAGCGTCCAGGAACTGGCTGCCTCGCTTTCGGATTGCTTCCGGCTGCTGACGCGGGGGCGGCGGACGGCCCTGCCACGGCACCAGACGCTGCGTGCCACGCTGGACTGGAGCTATGACGCGCTGACCGATGACGACCGCAAGGCGTTGCAGGAACTCTCGGTGCTGCGCGGTTGGTTCGCGGCCGATGCTGCGGCCCGTATATTGTCGGCCGATTTCCCCGAGAACGATCTGGCCTCGCTGGTGGCGAAATCGCTGGTCGGCGCGGATAAGCAACCCTCGGGAACCAGATACAGGCTGTTGGATACGACGCGGATCTACGCGGCCGAAAAACTGGCGCAAAGCAGCGACATGGACCTGACGATGGCACGTCTGGCGCAATATGTCGAAGCCCGTCTGGCCCAGGCCGAGCAGGAACTTTACGCCCGCCCGGAACGTGACGGCTCTGACGATTACGCGGCGCTGGTGACGAATTTGCGGGCGGCGCTGGACTGGTCGTTCCGCGAACAGGGCGACCACCTGCTGGGCGTCAGGCTGACCGTCGCTGCCCTGCCCCTGTTCTTCCGTCTGTCGCTGCTGGACGAATGTCTGGTGGCGGTCAGTCGCGCCATCGGATTTCTGGACGCCCGACCGGGTCTGGACGAACGCAGCCGCATGAAGCTTTACGCCGCGCTGGGATGGCCGCAGATGCGGGCGACCGACGCGCCGGAACATGGTATCCGCGCATGGAGCACGACCCTGAAGATCGCCGAGCAGATCGGGGATGTTGACCACCAGTTGCGCGCGATCTGGGCCTTGTGGGTCGATGCCATCAACCGCGCCGAGCCGGATGCGGGAATGGGTTTCGCTGAAAGGTTTCGCGCGCGCGCCCCCGGATCGGGAGATCCGACCGACGCGATCATCGGCAGGCGGATGCGCGGCGCGACATTGCATTGGCAGGGACGTCACCATGAGGCCTGCGACGAGCTGCGCCAGATGCTGGACGAATATTCCGCCCTGCGCGGGGGCCAGCATTCGATCCGGTTCCAGTTCGACCAGCGCGTGACCGCCCGCATCATTCTGGCGCGGGCGCTGTGGGTGCTTGGCGATCAGGATGACGCGCTGCGCGAGATGCGAGAGACGGTCGATTACGCCACGGAAATCGGCCACGGCCTGTCACTATCGAATGCACTGGCCGAGGCGGCTTGCCCCATCGCCCTTCTTGCGGGCCGGAACGACCTTGCGGCCCAATACATCTCGCAACTTCGCGAACACACCAAGGCGCTGTCGCTCGACGTCTGGCATACCTATGCGGACGGGTTCGAGGCCGAGCTGGATCTGCTCGACGGCGATCCCCAAAAATGCCTGAGCAAGCTTGGTCCGGCGATGCGGACACTTTCCTCGGCCGGCTTTACCCTGTTCGAGACCTATTTCCGCTCGGTCGCGGCGCGGGCGATGCTGCGGCTTTCGCGCCGGCCGGAAGCCCTGGGCGAAATCGACACCGCGATCGGCCATTGCGCACGGACGGGCGAAAAATGGTGCCTGCCCGAGCTTCATCGGGTCAGGGCCGGAATTATCCTGTCGGGTCAGGACGATCAGGCGGCAGGACGTGCGGCGCGTGAACTCGACACGGCGCTGAACATCGCCTGCGAGACCCGCGCAATGGCGTGGCAGCGGCGGATCGAACGGGATTTGTCGGCGCTGTCATTGTCCGGCTCCGGCCCTGACCATGCGACAAGGGCTGGCACGCCCCTGCCCTGAACCGCTGCCGGATTAACGCGGATTTACAACTCTGAACTCGTCCTTCCTGCCCGCGCGCGCGAAAATCGGCCCAGAGCAGGAGACGAGAATGAATGAAGACGCAGCCATCCGCTTTCTGGTCCTGATCGCCGAAAGCCGGACAAGCAACAGTCCCTCCGAGACCGATCTGGCCAGAATTGCGGCCCCCTATTACGCGTTCAAGGATTCCGGTGCCGAAGTCGTCATGGCGACGCTGTCGGGCGGGCCGCCGCAGGGCGTCGAGGGCATGCGGACCCCCGCGCAGGGCGACGCCGCCGTCCGGCGGTTCAGGGCGGACCGCGATGCGCGGGACGATCTGGCCGATACCGTGGCCATGGATGCCGTCGCCGTCGAGGATTTCGTCGCCGCCTATTGCGTCGGTCTGTCGGGGCAACTCTGGGCACAGGACGACCATGGCATCGCGTCCGTCGTCCAGACGTTCCTGCGGGCGGCGAAACCGGTGGCCCTTGTTCCCGGCAGGCATTTGCAGATTGCCCCCGAAGGTGCCGGTCAGGGTTTGCTGATCCTTGGCGACAGTGCATGTTCGCCGCTTTGCGCGGCCCGCGCCTTGATCGATATCGTCGCGGATCTGCGCCGCCTTGGCCGTGCGTTTTCACCAATTTACGACGCTTAACTGCCCTGCCGCGAAACGGGGGCATAGGCTTGGAAAGCCCAGCCCCGCCAACCGGCGGGCCAATCCAGAGGAGAAAGGACATGCCTGATCCAGTCACTTCGCGCGGCACGACCAGACGGCAATTGCTGCTTGGCTCGGCCACGGCGGCTGCCGCGCTGGCACTGCCGCGCGGCCTTCGTGCCGCCCCGTTCCATACCTTCACGCATGGCGCCTTCGATATCACCGTGCTCAGCGATGGCGCGATCACCCTGTCGCCCGAGATCCTGTTGCCCGATGCCGGTCCCGAGGAAAGGCTTCGATACCTCAAGCGCCTTGGCGGCGGGGTCGAGGGCGCGGCGGTTCAGGCCAATATCCCCCTGATCCGCTATGGCAGCGAATTGGTCCTGATCGACAACGGCTCGGGGACCAGATTTCAGGCCACGGCGGGGAAACTGGCCGAAAACCTACGCTCCATCGGCGTGCTTCCCGAACAGATCACGGCAGTCGTCTTTACCCATGTCCACCCCGACCATTCGGGCGCGACCACCAATGGCGATGGCACGCTGCTATATCCCAATGCGCGATATTACGTCAGCCGGAGGGAATGGGACTTCTGGACCGACAAACAGTTCGAAACGCGGTGGCCAGCGGCATTGCACGGCTTTGCCAAAGGGGCGCAGCGCGACCTGTTCGCCGTCAAGGACCGCATTACCCGATTGCAGCCGGGTGACGAGATCCTTTCCGGCATGGCCCTGATCGACACGCCCGGCCACACGCCCGGCCATGTCTCGGTCGAGCTTGCGGGCCGCGACAACCTGCTGATTACCGGCGATGCCTGCACCAGCGACACGATCTTTTTCGAACGGCCGGACTGGCATTTCGGCTTCGACACCGACGCCGAGGCAGCGCTTGCCAGCCGCCAGCGGCTGCTGGATCGGGCTGCGTCCGAAAAGCTGAAGCTGCTTGGCTATCACTGGACCTATCCCGGCGTGGGCTATGCCGAGCGTCGGGGTCCGGGCTACAGGTTCGTTCCCGCGTAAGGCGGCCTCTGGCTCGGGTTTTGCAGATATTTGCGACGATTTACTCGCTGTTGCTTCCGCTTACTGCCAGCATTCCGGTGTCGCTTCCCCGCAGTCCTCCAACACGGAGATGACCATGCCCGACAATCCCATCCCGACACGTGGCGGCATCACGCGCCGCGACACCCTGATCGCAGCCGGAACCGCTGTCGCGGCTGCCATGCTGCCCTTTGAAACCTTCGCCACCGAGCAAACCGCCAAACAGGGAGATTTCATCATGTCCTACGTCAAGACCGCCGACGGAACCGAGATTTTCTACAAGGACTGGGGCCCGCGTGACGCGCAGGCCATCGTCTTTCACCACGGCTGGCCGCTGTCCTCGGATGACTGGGACAGCCAGATGGTGTTCTTTCTGGACAAGGGCTTCCGCGTCATCGCGCATGACCGGCGCGGGCATGGCCGCTCGACCCAGACCTTTACCGGCAACGAGATGGACACCTATGCCGCCGACGTCGAGACGCTGACCGATGCGCTTGACCTGAAGGGCGCGATCCATGTCGGCCATTCGACCGGTGGCGGCGAGGTCGCGCGCTATGTCGCAAGGGCGAAGCCCGGTCGCGTCGGCAAGGCGGTGCTGATCGGCGCGGTCCCTCCGATCATGGTCAGGACCGAGGCCAATCCGGGCGGCCTGCCGATCGAGGTTTTCGACGGGTTTCGCGCCGCTTTCCTCGCCAATCGGGCGCAATTCTTCAGGGACGTGCCCTCGGGGCCGTTCTATGGCTACAACCGCCCCGGTGCTACGCCCAGCCCCGGTGTGATCGAGAACTGGTGGCGGCAGGGCATGATGGGCGGCGCCAAGGCGCATTACGACTGCATCAAGGCCTTTTCCGAGACCGATTTCACCGAGGATCTGAAAACGATCACTGTCCCCGTTCTGGTGATGCATGGCGATGACGACCAGATCGTGCCCTATGCGGATTCCGGCCCGCTCTCCGCGAAATTGCTGAAAAACGGCACGCTCAAGACCTATGCCGGTTTCGATCACGGCATGTGCACCACGCATGCCGACGTGATCAACGCGGATCTGCTTGCCTTCTTCCGAAGCTGATCCCGCCACACCAGCCACAGCCTCTCTTCAGCCCTCCCCCAGTCGGAAAGGATTGGAAATGGTCAGCCTGCGTAAATTCACCCTGTCACTGTCGCTTCTGATGCTTGCCCTTGCGCCGGTCCCCTACGGCTTCCAAGCGCAGGCTCAGGAAACCAGACCCAGCGTCCTTCCGACCGGAGGCGGTGCCGCTCTGCTTGATCCGGCGGATACGGTATTCCTGATGCTGGACCACCAGACCGGCCTGTTCCAGACCGTCAAGGATATCGGCATCTCGGATCTGCGTGCGAATGCCGCGACCATGGCGAAACTGGCCACGCTGCTTGATATTCCGGTCATCACCACGGCCTCGGAGCCCAACGGGCCGAATGGTCCGCTGATGCCCGAGATCCACGAATTCGCGCCCCATGCTGTCTATGTGCCGCGAAAGGGCGAGGTGAACGCTTGGGACAACGCCGATTTTGTCGAGGCCGTCCGCGCGACCGGCCGCAAGACGCTGGTCATGGCCGGTGTCTGGACCAGCGTCTGCGTGATGTTCCCCGCCCTTGACGCGAAACTGGCCGGCTACAACGTCTATGCGGTCATCGACGCCTCGGGCGACCCCAGCGAAATGGCCTCGCGCACCAGTCTGGCCAGATTTGTTCAGGGCGGGGTCATTCCGACCACGACGAATGCCGTGTTGTCGGAAACCCATCGGACATGGGCGCGCCCCGAAGCCGCCGATCTGGCGGTGCTTTACGGACTTGCCGCCCCGAATTACGCCGCTGTGGCCGAAAGCTATGCCAAGGCGCAGCAGGTCGTGGCCGCGAAATAACGCGATGCGAACACACGCGGCGGGGGGCTGGTGCCCGACCGCCGCGTGACTTGCCGCAACCGTCACGAAAGGGACGCAGATGAAAACCGCATTGGCCATCCGGCACGTCCATTTCGAGGATCTGGGCAGCTTCGCCGCCCCGCTGGCCGAGCATGGCTACAACTTGCGATACACCACCGTTGGCGATGCCGGTTTCCCCGATTTCGACCCGCTCGGTCCTGACCTGCTGATCGTCCTTGGCGGACCGGTCGGGGTCTATGAAACCTCGGCCTATCCCTTTCTGATAGACGAGCGCGACCGGATCGCGGCCCGACTTGCGCAAGACCTGCCCACGCTGGGGATCTGCCTTGGCGCGCAACTGATCGCGGCCGCCTTGGGCAGCCGCGTCTTTCCAGCCGGTCTGCGCGAGATCGGCTTTGCGCCCGTCCGCCTGACCGAGGCGGGGCGCGCCGGCCCGCTCTGCCATCTCGAAGACGTGCCCGTGCTTCATTGGCACGGCGATACCTATGATCTGCCGGATGGGGCGGTGAATCTGGCCTCGACGGTGCAGGTCCGCCAGCAAGCCTTCGCGCTTGGCCCGCGCATACTGGGCCTGCAATTCCACCCCGAGGCCGAAACCGGCCAGAGTTTCGAACGCTGGCTGGTCGGTCATGCCCACGAGATCGCCTCGGCGGGGATCGACCCTGCGGCGTTGCGCGCTGATGCGACGCGCCATGGTGGCGCCTTGACCGATGCGGCGCGACGGATGTTCGCGCAATGGTTGGACGATCTTGCCACCTGAACCGCCATGACTGATTTGCCAAAGCCCCGACCCAAACAACGAGGATGCCATGGACGCCCCCGCAGCTCTTGAATCCGCCCGAACCACCGCCACCCGCTTTGTCCAGTCCAAAGGCCGGACACTGGCCTATCGCGAGATCGGCGCCGGTCCGCCGCTGATCCTTTGCGTCCGGTTCCGCGGCATCCTTGACAGCTGGGACCCCGCCTTTCTGGACGCGCTGACGCAGGATTTCCGCGTCATCACCTTTGACTATACCGGCCTAGGCCAATCGACAGGCACCGCAAGCTACCGCCCCGAGCGGCTGGCCGATGACGTGATCGATCTGGCCGATGCGCTGGGGATCGACACGTTCGCGCTTGGCGGCTGGTCGCTGGGCGGGCTTGCGGCGCAGGTCGCCACCACGCGCATTCCCCGTCGCGTCAGCCATCTCGTGCTGATCGGAACCTCGCCCCCCGGCCCGCTGGACCCGCCGTCGGAGCCGATCTTCCTGCAGACCGCGCTGAAACCCGAAAACGACCTTTCCGATGAAACCATCCTGTTCTTCGAGCCGGAGTCCCCCGCCAGCCGCGAAGCCGCCGCCCGCTCGCATGAGCGCATCGCTTCGCGTAGCGGGGACCGCAGTCCTCCGATCCCGCCCGAAACCTACCTGCGCCTGCTACAGGAGCGCGCGGGAGAGGAAATCTTCGCCGATACCGGCGGCTATGCCGATTTCCTTGCCGGTTGCGGCATCCCGATCCTTGTCATCAGCGGTGATCACGAGATCGTCTTTCCCGCGCCGAACTGGTTCGCGCAGTCGCGTCGCTGGAAAAGCCTGCACCTGGTGGTCCTGCCGCAGATGGGCCACGGCCCGCAGCACGAGGTTCCCGAACTCGCTGCCGATCTGATCGCGAGCTTCGTGCGCAACCGCGCGAAACCGGCCCTGGCCTGAGCAGAGGCGCATTCGACTTTAAGCCGGGTGTTGGCCAATGCCCGCGCCCGGCAGTCCGCGTAGGTGGCCTAAGGCGTCAGCGCCAGTCCGGTCAAGGCCAGCAGCAGCGCGGCCTCGATCGCGTCGATGACCACGATGCCATGGCGTTCGCCCAACGCGCGGGCACGACCGCTAAGTCCGGCAGAGCCCAGAATGATCGCGCCCGCGCCGTCAAGATCGCGGGCGCTTTCGATCGTCGCGTCGATGCGTGCGTCGCCGCCCGCGCCCGCAGCCTCGGAAACGCCCACCCCTGCGGCACGGACGCTGCATTGCTGCGTCGCACCCAGACCCTCAAGGACCGTTCGGATGCCCGGAACCGCCGTTTCGACTGTGGTCACGACCGCGAAACGGCTGGCCACCAACCGCGCCATCGCGACCGAGGCCTCGACCGCGCCCACGACCGGCGCGCGCAGGAAGCGGCGGGCCTGCACCAGCGCGATATCGTCGAAACAGGCCATCACATAGGCATCATAGCCCCTGTGTCTGGCCAGTAGATCCAGCGCCAGCGGCTCGGCGATGAGCCGGTCTGCGGGTGTCTGGATCGCGGGCGGCCCGCTATCGGGCTGGATCACACGCGCCGTCACGCCCGACGGCAGCACCCGTTCGGCCAAACCCTGCAACAGGATATTGACTGCCGGATTGCTGTTGGGGTTAACGACAAGGATACGGCCGCGCAGGTCGGACCGGCCGGAAAACTCCCGACCGGCAATAGACGGAGTCATCAGGCTCATCCGCGTCCCGCCAGCATGTCGGGCAGCCACGTGACCAGCCCGGGCCAGACCATCAGGACCACGGCAAAAGCCATCATCACGGCGACGTAAGGCACGGCCCCGCGGATGACGTCGCCATAATCGCCGCCATCCTTGCGGACGCCATGCACGACGAACAGGTTCATCCCGACCGGAGGCGTGATCAGCGCGATCTCGCACATGATGACGACGAAAATGCCGAACCAGATCGGATCAATGCCCGCATGCAGGATCACCGGCAGCAGGATCGGCACCGTCAGCACCAGCATCGACATCGCATCCATGAACGTGCCAAGGACGACGTAGAACAGCAACAGCACGATCAGCAACTGCATCCTGCCCAGCTCGAATCCGGCGATCCAACTGGTCATGGCCTGCGCCGCTCCGGTCATCGAGATGGTGACGTTCAACAGCAGCGACACCACCAGAACGATCATCACCATGCCCGAGGTCCGCGCCGCCTGAATCGAGCAGTTCGCCAGCAGATCCCAGTTCAACCGGCCCGCCCCCGCCACGAAGCCGACGGCCAGCATCACCCCGAGTGCGGCGGATTCGGTGGGTGTGGCTAGACCGCCATAGATCGAGCCCATGACCACGCCGAAGATGACCACCGGCGGGATCAGATGCCGCGCCAGCACCAGTTTCTCGCGCAGGGGGATCTGCCGCATCGCCGATCCTTCGGCTCCGGCCTTGCCGTGGAACAGGAAGATATAGGCCGAGAAACTGAAAGCCAGCAGCAGCCCCGGCACGACGCCCGCCGCGAACAATTGCCCGACCGAGGTATTCGCGATCGAACCGAAGACCAGCAGGTTGACCGATGGCGGGATCAGGATGCCCAGCGTCCCTCCCGCCGCCAGCGAACCAAGCGAAGGCGCCATCGGGTATTTGTACTGCTGCAAGGCGGGCAAGGCCATGGTTCCGACCGTCGCCGCCGTGGCCACAGACGAACCCGACGTAGCCGAAAACAGCGTGCAGGTGGCGATGTTCGAATGCAGCAGCCCTCCGGGTAAGCGGCCCAGCCAGACCGCCATGGCGTCATACATCCGGTCCGCGATCCCGCCGCGCAGCAGCAGTTCGCCGAGCAGCATGAACAAGGGGATCGCCAGCATGGTCGGGCTGTTCAGGCTGGACCAGATCACGCCGCCCATCATGTCGACCAGCGGCATCCCGTACATCATCCAGCCGCCGAAACCGCCGACCGCGATGATCGTCACCGCGATCGGGATCGACAGGAACATCAGGACCAGCATCGCGCCGAAGCCGATGCCGACAATGGCTATGCTCATGTCCGTACCTCCTGCAGACCGGTCTCGGCTTCGCGGCGCTTCAGGTCCTCCAACTCGGCCTGAAGTTCCTCATTGGCAGAGGGCGTGCCGAATTCCTTGCGGATCTGCCGCCAGTCGCGCCGCGCCAGCAGGTGCAGCGCCCGCAGGCCAAGCCAGATGGCGGCCAGCGGAAAGGTCGCCATCGCCACCAGCCAGATGCCCTGCGGCACGATCAGGGGCGTCGCCCAAGGGGTCTGGGCGATGGATTTGTAGGTCCATGTGTCCAGCACGGTCTGGATGGCGAAATGCAGGAAAAAGACCGACAAGGCGGCAAGGCTGACGACGGACACCACATCAAGCACCGCCTGAACCCGCATCGGAAGCAGATTGGTCAGCTGGCTGATGCGGATATGCGCCCGATCCGCCAATGCCACGGTGAACGCTAAAGGCGCGGCGATGGCGATGGCATAGCCGCCCAGTTCGTCGATCCCGCCAAGCGAGATCGACAGCAATTTGCGCATCAGGGTCTCGGCGGTGATCGCGGCCGAAAGCGCCAGCATCATCATGCCGAAGACGATGCCCAGAACGCGGGTATATTGCTGCATCGCCTTACAGGCCCATTTTAGCGCCGACCGTCTGCCGCCATGTTTCGGCGCAATCGGTCGCGACGGCATCGCATTGCTTGGCCCAGATCGGCAACGAGATCTCGGTCACGGCGGCCGACACGGCTTTCAGATCTGCGTCCGACACCGGCGCTTCGGTCAGCTTATAGGGTTTCCCGCGTTCGCAGGGTTCCTTGCCGGTGTTGCAGTTCATCGCATCGACATAGAGTTCTTCCGAGAAGGACCAGATGTCCGAGGATAGCTGCGTCAGGGCAGTCTCAAGTTTCTTCTGGTCATCTGCGCTGAATTTCTCCAGAGATTTCAGGTTGATCGCATAGCCGTTCATCGCGAGTTGCAGCGCGATGGGCAGGACAGTGGTCGTTGCCTCGGGCCAGCCGCCGGTATTGGCCGATGCCGGTCCGGTGATCGCGCAATCGACCACCCCGCGCGCGAGGGATTGCTGCACCTCGCCGAAGGGCATCGAAACTCCGGTAGCGCCGAGCTGCCCGACGAAATTCGCGGCCGACTGGTCGCCTACCCGCACCTTCAGCCCCTTCAGATCGGCAAGGCCGGCAACCTCAGGCTTGCAGAACAGGACCTGCGGACCGGCGGGCCACATGCCGGCCAGCTTGGCGTTGAACGCGCTTTGCATGCGGCTGTCGACATAGGGCATGAACGCGTCGACATGCTCGCGCCCGACGGCAAAGCCGGTGTTCAACCCGACAAGGTCAAGGCCCAGAACCGAGGGCTCGTCGCGGCTGACCTGCGGGCCGCGGATCGAGACAATGTCGAAAAGCCCCGATTTCAGCACCCGCAACCCGTCGGTGTCGGGAATGCCCGCCACGTCGATCGGCAGGTATTCGACCTTGATGTCAAGGCCGGTCGTCTCGGCCAGCGCCTTGAAGAAGGGCTCTTCCTTTTGCTGGGCGATCAGGCCCGAACCCGAGGGTTGGCCCAGAACGCGCAGGGTGACGGTTTCCGCAGATGCGGTGAAGGGGACAAGCAGACAGGCAGACAGCAACAGCGAGCGGAACATGGAACCTCCTGTGGATTTGTTTTTCTCAGCATGGCTTCGGAATACATTTATGAAAACAATTTTTCACGATCGGTCACGGATTCCTGCATTTCTGGTAATGAATTTTCACTTATCTGGTCAGGATCGCCGGATATAAGAGCGGAATCCGGCTAAGTTTGCCCGCAATGACGGCAGAGTTTAAAGCTCGTCCAGAGAATCGTTGAGCAGTTCGATGCTGGCCAGCCGCCTGCGGCCCGTGGTTCCGGCCTGCACGATGGCGCGATTCGCGATCAGGCCGCATAGCGACATGACGGCGGCATGACTGAACAGCGGCCCCGAGGAGCGCGTCTCGCAGTGCAGATGCCAGTCGGCGCGGGGCTCGATCTGCATGGATTCGTCCGAGATCAGCGCGAATGCCGCCTTGCTGGCGGCAATCCGCTCGATCAGCAGATCGGTCTGGGCAACCCGTCGCCGCAAGGCGAACAGGATGACAAGATCACCCTGCTGCACGCTGGCGATATGTTCGCCCATGGTTTGCCCTGGACCCGGAATGGCCACAATATTTTCGATAACCTGCGTCAGTTGCCACTGCATATAGGATGCGAAGGCCGCCGACGCGCGAAAGCCGATGACCCAGACCTTGCGCGCCGAAAGCAGTTTTTCGGTCAGCCCGTCGATTGCGGGCAGGTCGATGCGGGCCAGCGTGTCGCGGATATTCTCGCCGTCGCGCAAGGCGTGGCCCGAAACATCCGTCACATCGGGCGTGTCCGTATCGGCGTATAGACGAGAGCCCGAGACCCGCTCGCGACGGGCATCCACGCGCGCTTCCTCGTATGAGGCATAGCCCAGCCGTCGGACAAAACGCGTCACGGTGGCATTCGAAACCGAGGCCAGCAGGGCCAGTTCCGAGGCATTGTAGCTGGCCAGTTCGCCGGGGAAATCGGCGACCAGTTCTCCCAGTTTTCGCTCGGCTGGTCCCAGGGTCGGCAATGCGGCGCGGACGCGGGACAGGAATCTTGGCTCTCTGCTCATGCCGTTTTGTAACTGAAAAGAATTTTTCAGGAAAGCAGTCCTTCAGGACTGGTGGTGTAAAGCAAACTTGACACGCACCCTTGATGGCCATATGTAAAGGTCGCTTTACAAAACGAGGAGTGACGATGCGCGGATTGCTTTCCCTTCTGGCCGGATTGGCTGCTTATGTGGCGGCGTTGATCCTGTCGCAAAAGCTGCTGGGGTTCGGGATCGAGGCCAGCCTACCCCGCACTCTGATCGCCCTTGCTCCGATGCTGCCCGCGATCTTTGTCTGTGTCGTCGTCGTCCGCAGCATCCGCTGCCTTGACGAGATGCAGCGCAAGCTGCAATTCGAGGCCCTTGCCGCCGCCTTTGCCGGAACCGCCCTGATCACCTTCGCCTATGGCTTCCTTGAGGGCGTGGGCTACCCGAAACTGTCCATGTTCGCGGTCTGGCCGTTGATGGCGACGATCTGGTTTATCGGGGTCATGGTCGGGCGGCTGCGTTTCAATTGAACAACCGCATTCAGGAATTGCGCCAGCTGCGGAACTGGTCGCAGGCCGATCTGGCCGCGCATCTGCAAGTCTCGCGGCAGACGGTCAACGCGCTGGAACGCGGGCGCTACGATCCCAGCCTGCCGCTTGCCTTCAGCATCGCACGGCTGTTCGGCCTGCCGATCGAGCAGATCTTCCAGCCGGATCAGGATCGATAACCCCGACAGGGCCGGCGGCCTCGTGCCGTATCAGCCCCCTTTGCCCCAGTTCGAACCGGCCCTGACAGCAGATGCGGTCGAGCAGCGCCCGGTCATGGCTGATGGCCAGAATGCCGATTTGTTTGCTGCGCGCGATCTGGCCCAGCAGATGCCAGATGCGGGCCTGCGAGACCGGATCAAGCGGGGCGGTGATCTCGTCGGCGATCAGGTAGCGCGGATTGGCGGTCAGTGCGCGCAGGATCGAGATCCGCTGCAACTGGCCACCCGAAAGCTCGTGCGGAAAGCGCCCCATCCATTCGGCATCGACGCCGAAGGCGGTCAGAAGCCCTGCCTCGGGCTGGCCCGCCTCGGCCAGAATACAGCGTATTTTCCAGCGCGGGTTCATGGCTGCCAGCGGGCTTTGATGCAGGTACTGGACCGGTTGCGCCTTGCCGGACGCGGGCTGCTGGCCGTCGATCCGCACCACCCCCGCGCTTGGTCGGTGCAGCCCCGCGATCACACGTCCCAGCGTGGTTTTCCCCGCGCCCGAGGCCCCGCAAAGGCCCATGATTCGGCCGGATTCCAGCGCGAATGTCACGCCGTCGAACAGCGTCCGGCCATCGAACCCCGCCGCAAGGTCATGCGCCTCAAGCATCGGTCAGGAATCCGTTCTCGGGTAAGGCCCGCCACAGGTCGCGGGCATAGGACGAGGTCAGTTCCGCCCCCCTCCCCGTGAAATTGCGCGGAAATTCGATGCCACGCATCCGACCTTCGTCCAGAATGGCGACGCGATCGGCGATTGGCAGCACGGATTTCAGGTCATGGGTGATCAGCAGGATACCGGCGCCGCGCCGCGCATGTTCCCCAAGCATCCGCAATACGGCGTCACGGTTTTCGGGGTCCAGACCGGCGGTCGGCTCGTCGGCGATCAGCAGGTCAGGCGCTCCGGCTTCTGCCATGGCCAGCAGCACGCGCCGCGCCATCCCGCCCGAAAGCTGGTCAGGGAATAGCTGCGCCACTTGCGGGGGCAGACCAAGTGCGGCAAGCCGCGCCGTGGTATCGGCGGCACTACCGCTGCGACGCGCGGCCCATGACATTTGCGCGCCGGTGCGGGCCAGCGGGTCAAGGTGGGAAACCTGCTGCGGGATCAGCGCGATTTTCCGGCCGCGCAGGGCTGGCGGATAGACGGGGTTCAAGGCTTGCCCGCGAAATGCCAGCTTTCCGCGCAACACCGCGTTCGGCGGCAAAAGGCCAAGAATGGCATGGGCAAGCAGGCTTTTCCCCGCGCCGGACCCGCCGATCACGGCCAGAACCTCTCCGGCGTCAAGCGTCAGGTTCAGACCAGAGAGACGGCTGGTTTCCTCGTGACGGAACAGCCCGCGATAGCGCCGGAACCCGACCGAGAGATCGCGGATCGTCAGCATTGCGCCTCGCGCGGGGTGATCAGGCGGCGCAGGGCGCTGCCGAGGGTTTCGAAGGCCAGCACCAAGGCCAGCAGCATGGCACCGGGGAACAACGCCAGCCACCAGCGTCCGGCGCTGATATGGCGCATCGCCTCGGTCAGCATGACACCGATGGCGGGACGCGAGGGTTCTAGCCCGAAGCCCAGAAAGGTCAGTCCGGCCTCGTGCAGGATGGCGTGCGGGAACATCAGCAGAAACCCGACCAAGGCTTGCGGCAGAAGATGCGGCAGGATGTGATGCCGGATGATGAACACCCGCGAGCGGCCAAGCGCTCGCGAGGTTTCGATATAGGGCGCGGCGGCGACTTGCAGCAATTCGGCGCGCAGGATGCGGGCAAGCCTTGGCCAATGGCTGATCGCCACAGCGATGACGACCGCCGCCGTTCCTCCGCCCAAGGCGAAAGAGATCAGGATCAGCAGCATCAGATGCGGCATGGCCAGCATGGCATCGGTGACAAATCCCGCAATCCGGTCGGTACCCCGCCCCAGCCCCGAGAGCGTCGCCATCAGAATGGCAATCGCGACCGACAGCCCCGCCGCGATCAAGCCAATTTCAAGGCTGAGCGCCAGACCGTGCAGGCTGCGCGCCAGCATGTCCCGCCCCATCTGGTCGGTGCCGAAAAGATGCCCCGATTGCGGGGCGAGGTTGCGGGCGGCAAAGTCGGCGCGGATGCCGGTTTCGCCCAATCCCGCAGGGGCCAAGGCAATCGCGACGATCAGCATGGCTGCCAGCAAGGCGGCCAGCAAGGCCCCGACCCGCCCGTTCATGCTACGCCCATGCGCGGATCGATGCGCCGCGACAGCCGGTCGGCGATCATGTTCGCGCTTGAGACGATCACCGCGCTGAGCATCGCGATGGCCAGCAGCAGGGGCACGTCGCCCTTCATGCCCGCCTCGACGGTGGCGCGACCCAGACCGGGCCATGCGAAGACCTGCTCGGCCAGGATCGAGCCGCCGAAAATCTCGCCGCTGGCGGCCATCAGCGCGGTCAGCGCCGGAAGCGCCGCGTTCCGGATGCCGTGGCGCAGCACGATATCCACCCGACCCGCACCTTGGGCGCGGGCCAGAAGGACATAATCCGATTGCAGCACCTCGATCAGCTTTACCCGCGTGTGCAAGGCGATTTGCGCGACGCCGAACAGGGTCAGCGCGGCCAGCGGCAGGACCAGATGGTGCAGCCGCGCGAGAAAGTCGACCTCGTCCTGCGGAACGCCGACGGGACCGGCGCAGCAGACGGGCGTCCAGCCCAGCCGCACCGAAAACAGCATGAGCATCAGCATCGCCAGCCAGAAGGTCGGCGTCGAGGCCAGCACATAGCAATAGATCCGGATGCCGCGATCCAGCCACGACCCCTGCACCGCCGCTGCCACCAGCCCAAGGCCGAAACCCATGATCCCCGACAGCAGCCATGCCAGCCCCGTCAGCGCCAGCGAGGCCCCTATCCGGTCGGCCATGACCTGCGCGACGGGCGCGTTATAGGTCGTGCTGAAGCCCAGATCTCCGGTCAGGACATGTCCGGCCCAAGCCAGAAACTGTTCCTTCGCCGGACGATCCAGACCCCAAGCGGCGGCGATCTGGGCTTTCTGCTCGGGGCTGGCATGGGCGATTGCGGGTCCAAGATAGGCATCGACCGGATCGACCGGAGACGCCTTCATCAGCAGGAAAACCGCCAGTGCCACCACGACCAGCAGCAATATCTGCCGCAGCAGCAGGCGAGCCAGGACCGGCATCTATTCGCAGGTCCAGCGCCAGGTGGCGATGGTGGCGGTGACCGGCCAGCCATGGCCATGCGGCTCGATCTGGGTGCGGCCAAGGTCCAGACAATCGCTGACGAAATAGACATGATCCAGATTGACCAGCCATGCCCAGCCATTGTCGCCGTTCAGGCCGTAGCTTCCGGCGGCTTCGGACCAATAGGGATAGGACGCCTGAAGGCTTTCGGCGGCCTGCGCCTGTTCGAACAGCGCGTCCACTTTCGCGTTCGCGTAATACGAGGGGTTCGCATATTCGACCCCGCCCAACCGCTGGGCGAAAAGGCTGTAAAGCTGATAGGGCGAATGGCTGCCGAAGCCGAAGACCACCGGCTCGGAATGCATGACACGGCCGATCGAATCCCAACTGCCACCGACGGGCGTCGCGTGGATTCCCAGCGGGCGCAGCAACTCGGCGGCAGTTTCGGCCAAGGCCTGCCGCGTGGCGTCCGAGGCCGGATAGTTGATCGGAAATGCGGCGCGGACGCCGTTCTTTTCGCGGATGCCGTCGGCGGCAGGGTTCCAGCCCGCCTGATCCAGCAGGGCCTTGACAGCTTGCAGGTCATGGGTCGTGGTTTCGTTCTTGCCCGACCAAGGCAGCCCGTCCGCGGGACCGAAGGCGGGCGTGCCGTGACCGTGCAGCGCCACATCCACGACCAGATCGCGGTCGATCCCCAGATTGATCGCGCGGCGGATGGCGGGGTCGGACGTCACCGCATTGCCGATCCTGCGCCCGTCCTGCTCGCGCGGGGGGGCAAAGGGCAGGCTCAGGCCGCGATTGTCCACCGTCCTGACCGCAACAGCGTGGAAATTCGCGGGCACGGCATCGGCCAATTGCGCCGGAGCCGATGCCAGATGCACCACCCCCGCATTGGCCGCAGCCAGTCCGGCATCCTCTCCGGTGAAGAGGAATGTGATCTGCGGGAAAGGCGCGGAGGTGCCGTAATAATTCTCGTTGCGGGCGACGATCAGTTGCTCGCCCTCGGCCCATGACACCAGCTTGTAAGGGCCCGAGCCGACAGGATTCCGCCCGTAATCCGGCCCGTATGATGCCGCCGGAACGATGCCCAAAGTGTAGAATGCCTCGACAAAGGTGATCCAAGGCCGGTCCAGTGTGATCCTGACCGTGTGATCGTCCAGCGCCTCGGCCGATACCATCACATGCAGGTCAAGCGCACCGGCCGAGGTTTTGGCCTTGGTAAAGGTAAACGCGACATCCCGCGCGGTCAGTGGCGTTCCGTCCGAGAACTTGGCGTCGCTCCGGATCGTCACGGTCCAGACCCGCCGGTCTTCGGACAGCGTCCAATCGGTCGCCAGATCGGCTTCGGTCGCCAGATCGACATCGCGCTTCAGCAATGTCGATTGAAACAGCGGGTTGCCATAGCCGCCCCAACCCAGCAGGGGGTCGAAACCGGTTTCCGGCTCGCCGCCGATGGCCAGAACCAGATTCGGCGCATCGGCCTGTGCCGCGATGGCAGAGATGAACAGGGCGGTCACAGCGTTGCGGATGACGGGCATGGGGGTCTGGACCTTGCAAGTATGACGAATCCTTAAAATCCGCATACTTTCAGACGGCGACCATGCGCAACCGCACCGGCTTGCACTTGGGGCGCCGGACGGGCATTTCTTGCGGAAAGGGACGATTTCTGATTGAATCTGCCCGATTTTTAGACATGAGGATCGGCACATGCAGCGTGTCACTGTCACTCTTGATGACGAGCTAATGGCGGATCTGGACCAGATCATGGCCGAACGCGGCTATGCCAACCGCTCGGAGGCGATCCGCGATCTGGCGCGGGCCGGACTGGCGCGGGCGCGGGTCGAGGCGGCTCCGGATGCGCCTTGCGTGGCCGCGATGGTCTATACCTACGACCACCATTCCCGCGAGGTGTCGCGCAAGCTGACGGCGGCGCATCACGACCATCACCAGTTGACGGTGTCCTCGCTGCATATCCATCTGGACCATGACCAGTGTCTGGAGGTTTCGATCCTGAAAGGCAGCGTTGGCGAGGTCCGCCATTTTGCTGATCACTTGGTCGCGCAGCGCAATATCCAGAACGGCGAGGTGGTGATCATCCCCTCGGGCAAAGGTACCGCTTAGGTCAGGTCGGCGGTCGCAGCATGATCGTCAGAAGCAGCGCCGCGTCCTCATGTGCCCAAAGGGAATGGATCACTCCGCCGTCGAGATAAAGCCAGTCTCCCGCCTGCATCCGGCGGACCTGTTGGCCGAAGCGGAAATCGACCACCCCGTCCAGACATTGCAGGGTGATGCTGCCATCGACCTTGTGGTCTTTCAGCTCCTTGCCCGCGGCCAGAAACAGGCGGATCGCCTCGAATTCCGGTGTCTTGACCAGTGCGTGGGTCTTGACCTCGGACAGACCGGCTTCGGGCGGGGCAAGGCTGACGATCTCGCCGGATAAGGCATGGGGTCGGGCCATATTGTTCCTTCGTGGGTTGGGGCCGCGCTTTCGGGCAAGACTGCTGCTCTCGCGCCGCGGACCAGCAGGACCAGCCGCGCATTTCCCGAATATTGCCCCAGATCGAGCGGGCTGTCGCCCTTGGATTGCTTGCAGTTCCGGCGCGTGGCCAGTTGCGCCCGCAGCGTGTCGAGGGCTTGAAGAACTCCTGCCTGATCGCAATACGGTTTCGGCCGATGGTGCTGGCGAAGGGGCACCGGAACACCCGCCTCGCCAGCGACGCAATCGGCTGCAGTGCCGCCTTCCGGCTGGTTGCGCGCAATCATGCGCTTCAAGCTGCGGGGAGCTTGAGCCGCAGCCCGACCGCCATCAGGCGAATGCCATCCGGCCGTGCATTCAGGTCAGGATGTAATCGTCGTAAAGGGATAGTTTGACGTCGGCGACGATCAGGAAATAATCGTCCTCATCCGCCGCGCCCTTGCCGAAGCCGTCCCCGTCCACATCGATCTGCAGGACGGTGTTCAGCTTGTTTTTCAGATCGGTATCGGACGGAGGGGCATAGGGCTCTCCGGTGTCGGGGTTGATCGAAAGTTTCTCGTAGAAGATCCGGAAGTCGTTGCCGTGCGACACCGCCGCGCCGAACCTAACCTGATCGCGTTCGGCCTCGAACGAGCGCGACAGGACGTAATCGGTATCGTCGCCCAGATCTTGGCGGCTCACGAAGATCACATCGGCATTCTGGTCGCGCTTCTGGTTGGGGTCCAACTGGAAGTAGGCGATATCGGGATTGATGATGTCGCTGCCCGAGCCGCTGACCATGGTGTCGCGACCTTTCCCGCCGTCGATGAAATCGTCGCCCGAGCCTCCGTCGACATAGTCGTTGCCTCTTTGCCCGATCACATAGCCATCATCGCCGCCACGGGCAAAAATCCTGTCATTTCCGTTGCCGCCGCTAATGAGGTCCTCGAAATCCGTGGCCCATATGAAATCGTCGCCTTCCCCGCCCCCAAGGGAACTCGCCGGCCAGTATTTTTCGGGATCCCAATCCTGCGACGCGATCAGGACGTCGTCTCCGGCATCGCCCCGCAGCCATGATCCGACCAGCCGGTCGTCGCCTGCGCCGCCGTTGAAATCCGCGAAGCCGGAACTGATCATCGTGTCGTCAAAGCGCGAGCCGTAGATCGTCGTAACGGAACTGCTGTCATATGCGGGATCGGCCGCGAACCAGTCGGTGCCGCCAAAACCGTCCTTGACCATGCCGAACAGCGACACGGTCCGCGTGGTCCCGTGTTCGTCGACAAAGGTTCGTTCGCCTTTCGCGTCAAGATTGACGAAAATCGCGTCCGGCGCTTTGCTGTAATCGGCGATGACCCAGGAAACGCTGTTCCCAGTGGTGCCATACAGATCGTCGCCGGCCGTGGCGCGGAAAATAGTGATACCCTCGCCGCCGCCGCCGAACAGCGTGTCGTCGCCTTGGGTGCCGCGGAAGATGACCGTGTCGTCCACGGTATAGATGTCCGGCAACAGATAGCGGTTACTGCCGGAAAGTTTGATCACAGCCATGGAATTTCCTCCTCAAAACGATCCTGCAGAACGCTCTGCGGGGATCGGTTGCGCTCGTGTAGCGTGGTGGGAGAAGGGAATCGTGCCGCCCATCAGGGGCGGTCCGTCATTCGCGGATCAATCTAGCATGTCGCGTGATTTGCCGCAAAATCTATCGCGGACAGGCCGGACCAGAAGGACCAGTGCGCTGGCATTCGCCGGTCCGGTGGTCCCGCTGCACGACAATCCGGCAGATCGCCGTGCAGCAGGGGCCGGTATCGGGGTCTCAGGCGAAAATCAGGTCATCCAGCACGGCATTGATGCGGGCATTCTGGACGGTCAGCACGTCGCCATCTCCGAAATCGAACACCACGTTTGCGCCGACCTGGGACGCATGGGCGCGGGCCTGCGCCATGTTCGTCACATCGCCGAACCCCTGCAGGCGGATGCGGTCGATCCCGTCCTGAAAATCGACGATCCGGTCCTGATCGAAATTCGCACCGAAAACGAAGGTATCCGCTCCGGCACCTCCGGTCAGGATGTCATTGCCCGCGCGTCCGGAGATGCCATTCGCCGCTGCGTTTCCGGTCAGGGCATTATTGGCGGCGGTGCCAAGGACCGAGACCGAGGCGCTTCCGGTCAGAACGACGTTCTCGACATTGGCATAGACATTGCCGGGCCGCGCCAGATCGATACCGATGCTCGAATTGATACGGTCAATGCCGCCCACAATCGCTTCGATCACCCGATCACTGGCATGATCGACCCAATAGACGTCATTGCCCGCGTCCCCGACCATGGTATCGGCCCCAAGACCACCGATCAGCGTGTCGTTGCCCGCCCCTCCGGTCAAAAGGTCGTAGCCCGCGCCGCCATTCAGGACATTGGCCCCCGCGTCTCCGGTCAGGGTGTCGCGGCCCGCGCCCGAGACGAGGTTCTCGATACCGGCCAGCATGTCGATTCCATGTCCGGTGTCCTGCCAGCTTTTGTTCGACAGATCGACCCGAACCGAGATATTTCCGGCATAGGAAGCCGTGTCGATCCCCTCGCTGCCGCGCAATACGTCCGAACCTGCGTCACCTTGCAGTAAATCGTTTCCGTTGCCGCCGATCAGCGTGTCATCGTGCCCGCCTCCGAACAGGCTGTCATTGCCGTCATGGCCGCGCAGCAGGTTCCAGTAGGAATTGCCCTGAATGCGGTTTGCAAGGTCATTGCCCGTCCCGCCGCCGCCAAAAGTGCCGGTCAGGGTCAGGTCCTCGATATTGGCGGTCAGTGCATAATCGAAATCGGCGAAGACGTGGTCGCGGCCCTGTCCGGCTGCCTCGATCACCACATCCTGCGGATCGACGTGGTAGCGGTCATTGCCTGCGCCGCCGATCAGGGTGTCGCGTCCGCCATTGCCGATCAACAGATCGTTGCCCGCACCGCCTTCCAGCCGGTCGCTGCCCGTGCCGCCGCTGATCGAATCGTTACCGGCACCGCCAGACAGGGTGTCATTGCCACCCAGCCCGTAGATCTCGTCATGGCCGCCACGCGCGCCGTTCCATGTATCGCCGCGGGCGCTGCCCTCGATCAGGAAATTGCCCTGCCCCAGCGTGACGCGGTCGCTGACCGCCAGCTGCGCCAGAGGTGTACCGCGCGGGACGGTTGCCAGCGCATAGCCGCGCCCGATCAGCTCGCTTCCGCCCAGCGTCGTAACGCCCGAGTAGTCGGGAAAGAAGCTGATCCCGCCAAGGAATGTCCAGTTGCTGCCCGTGCCTTGCGAATAGACATCCATGACCCGCATGTTGCCGGCCCCTGCCCCGCTGGTCTTCAATTCCAGACCCCAACCGGCATTGCCTTGGGCAGGACCGTTCAGCGTGACATAGGTGCGGGCAGTGACGGTGTGACGGGACATGGCGCTCTCCTAAGGGGTGGCGCCTCGTTAGTTGCGCGAAACCGGCGGTACAAACCGCTATGCCGGTTCCACGCCACGGCATCGCGCGGGTGTTGCACCATGGACGCAGGTTCCGCACACCTGTCTAAGGACCGAAGGGCGGATGGTCGCGCTGTCAGGATTTCGCCCTTGTCACGATACCTGCCGAAAGCGGGATTGCCGCTAGCAGCAGCGCCAGAAGCGTGAAGGCGACAACCAGATCGAACCGGTGCGCGACAAAGCCCAGCACGGCGGGGCCAAGCAATATGCCAGCATAGCCGATGGTCGTCACGGCAGCGATGGCCAGGGCCGGAGGCATGGCCGTTTGCCGACCGGCAAGGCTGAACAGGACCGGCACGATATTCGCGGCTCCCAGCCCGATCAGCACGAAACCCGACAGCGCGATCGCCGTCACGGGCGAGACCAACAGCAATGCGATGCCAAGGATCGCGACGATGCCGCTGGCGGTCAGGACGGGGCGGCCGCCGAATCTGGCGACGATCCGGTCGCCGGTCAGCCTGCCCAGCGTCATTGCTCCGGCAAATAGCATGTAGCCGACGCCCCCTTGGGCGGGGTCCAGCAGACCGCGCGCCGTGACCAGAAGCGCGCCCCAGTCAAGCACCGCGCCCTCGACCAGAAAGGTAAGCCCGGCAAGGACCGCCAGCAGCAGCACGATACCACGCGGCAGGGCAAAGGGCATCGCCTCTCCGGCACGGGCCAGCAAAAGGCGCGGCCAGGCGACCAGCAAAGCGGCCAGTGTCAGGGCGCTGCCGAACAGCGCGGCGGCGACCGGAGTCACGCCTGCGGCCAGAAGCAGGGTGACGCTGCCCGCGCCCGCAAAGCCGCCGATGCTGAACATGGCGTGAAAGCCCGACATCATCGGCTTGCTCGAATCGCGCTCGACCTCGACCGCGTGGATGTTCATCGCGACGTCGAGCGTGCCCAGCGACGCGCCGAATGCCAGCAAGGCCAAAGCCAGCAGCGGGGCGCTATGCGCCAGAACAAGGAACGGCAGCAGCAGGACCAATCCCAGTCCGCCGCCAAGGATCAGGGGCTTGCTTCCGACCTTCGCGGCCAGCCAGCCGGTCAGCGGCATGGCCATGATCGACCCGCCGCCAAGGCATAGCAGCAACAGGCCCAGCCCCGCCTCGTCTACGCCGACGGCCTGCTTGGCATAGGGCACCAGCGGTGCCCAGCAGGCCATGGCAAAACCCGCAGCCACAAAGGACAGGCGCGTGGCCAGTCGCGTCTCGGGGCGATTGTTGTTCATCATATTGGCTCTTTCAGGGGGTCCGGTTCGGCAAGCAGCACCCTGCATCCCGCGCCCGACAGGCCGTCGCGCAGCGTTTGTCCTGCATCGGGTGACAGGATGTAGGTGCCGATTCCGGTCGGCTTGCAAATGCGATAGGGGGCGAATGTGCCCAGCTTTTCGGTTGTCAGCATGACGGCGGTGGACCGCGCCATCTCCAGCAGGCCACGCTTGAAGATCACATCGTCGCGGTCGAAACCCGCCAGCCCCTCGGACGGGTCAAAGGCACAGGCACCCAGAAAGCACCGGTCGATGCTGTATTCGGCCAAAGCGTCCAGCGCCTTGGCATCCACGCGGCCACCGACATGGTGGTTCACGCGCCCGCCAAGGATATTCACCTCGATCCCGGGCCGTTCGATCAGCGCCGCCGCGATCAGGACCGAGTTCGTCACGATATTGACCCCGAGGACCTGCGGCATTTGCCGCGCCAGCGAAAGATTGGTTGAGGAGGAGTCCAGAAACACTGTCTCTCCGGCGCAGATCAGGTCAAGCGCGCGGGCGGCAAGGCGGGATTTCTCGGCCGGACTGTCATTCAGGCGTGACGTGAGCGGCCCCGAGGCCGTCGAAAGCGGCAAGGCACCGCCATAGACCCGCTCGCAGACCCCTTCGGCGGAAAGACTGCGCAGATCGCGGCGGATGGCGTCTTCGGAGACGCCGAATTCGGCTGCCAGATCATTCGACAGCACCGGAACGCCCGCCAGCAGCCGGTTCCGGATCGTTTGCTTCCGCTGGGTCGGAAATCGTGATGAATCGCGCATAAACGTGCATAAACAAGAAAGCAGCGCGGATTGCAACGGGAATTGGCGGCGCTAGTCCAATCGTGAAGCCGTCAGCCAAGTCGCGGTGGCGGCTGCCGGATCGACGGCGTCCCCGACATCCCGTGGCACCATGACGAAACTGTCCGCGATGCCGAGGTCTTTCAACTGCCACGAAACCCCGCCGCCGAATTGCAGATGGCCCATGCCGATGATTCCGATCCCCAGCCGCGCCGGATCGGCCTGCACGATTCTGGCCAGCCTTGTGGCGAAGGCGCGGTCCCAGACCTCTTGCGCGGCAAGGAAGCCGTCGAAGGCGGGATCATGCGCGGATTGTGGGGCCGCGTCGGATCTTGCACCGCGGGTCAGGTCAAAGATGAAGTTTCGATAGGCGTCAGGCGAGGGGCGCGGTCGGGTCAGCCCCTCTTTCAGGTCATCCGCTACATTGTCCCAGCCCGACAGGCGGGTGTTGCGGACCAGTTCGCGGCGCACGTTCAGCCCGACCATCGGGATGCCCATCTCGCGGCAGAAGCGGAAAAGCGGCAGGTAAAGCTCGGCGGGAAAGCCCCAGACCTCGCTCCAGCCGACCGTTTCAAGGAAGGCGTCTTCGGACAGCTTACCCGCGACCCAGTCGGCAAGCACCGGATCGACCCGTGCGGGAAACATCTCGAAGCCCAGCGTGACGGGGCGATGACCGGCAAGGGCGACTGCGACATGCAATTGCCAGCGGTGGTGATCGGCGCGGTCGTGACGCTCGCCCAGCAGCACGACCTGGCTGCGGGCCGCGCGGGCGATGACGGCAGGATGATCCTGCCGCTCGCCCCGATGATCGACCCAGAACCCGCCGGTCATGCCGTCACCATGGTTTCCAAGGTCAGCGTGGTCGCCGCGCCGTCAGCGTCAAGCGCGGCCTGATGGCCCGCGCGGGCATCCCAACCCGAAAACGCCCCGCCCTGCAGATGCAGGTGGAAATCGGCGGTCATCACGTTCAGGTAGCCCATCGCGGGTTTCAGCGCCTCGATCCGGCCGGTCCAGTCCTGCCGCAGCACGCCATTGTCGAACCGGATGCGGACCATGTCCTGCCGGTCCACCGCCTGTTGCAGGGGCGGATGCAGCGGATCGGCGGGGTCGAGTTCCGTACGCTCGCCCACTTCCGGTTTCTCGCGCGGGGGCAGCGTTTCGCGGTCGAGATCGACCAAGGGGGCCGCGAACGGCTCTAGCCCGTCCATGCCGACGATGGCAAAGCCCGTCTCGCCATCCGCAAGCCGGAACTCCAATCGCGGATAAACCTTGTCGCGCATGACCGAGCTTGTATCCAGAATGACCTCGGCCACGGCATCGACCGCGATCACGGCATCGTGGCAGGCCCCACCCAGATGCATGTCCCGTCCCGATTGGCCGACCGTTCCGACCGGACCGATGCGTTCATGCGTGACGCCGCCCTGCTGGCCGATGACCATGACTTTTCCCATTCCGGGCAAAAGCTTCAGGATTTCTGTCGGGGTGATAAGCAGCCTGACGCGCAGGGGTTCGATATTCTCGTTCATGCGGAATCCTTCTGGTTTATGTCGTCGTCCAGCCGCAGGATCTGGTCGGCGACCAGACCCGACGGCTTGCGGTGGGCAGTGATGATGATGCTGGTTTCCGGCAGTTCCTGACGCAGCCATTGCAGCAGATCGGCCTCGGAGGCGGGGTCAAGCGCCGCTGTCGCCTCGTCAAGGATCAGCCAGTCGGGGCGGTTCAGCACCGCGCGGGCCAGTCCCACGCGCTGACGCTCGCCCATCGACAGGCCGCTGACACCGTTTTCCCCGACCAGCCGATGCGACAGGCAGACGCGGTGCAGAACGGCATGGACGCGCGGCAGGCCCAGCGTTTCGGCGGGATGGGGATAGCTGATCGCAGCCAGCAGGTCGTCATCCATGACCGGAGCCCCCGCGGGTAGCAGCAGGAAGCGACCGGCGGGGCGCTGGATATGGCCGCGACCCCAGCGCCACAGGCCGGTGATGGCGCATAGCATCGTCGTCTTGCCACGGCCCGAGGCTCCGTCGATCAGCAGCGTCGCTCCGCGCGGCAGGTTCACGTCGGGCATCGGTTGCAGCGTTTTCCCGTCGGGAGTCGCCAGATGCAGGCCGCGGACCCGCAGCACGCCATCGGGCGAGACATCGCGCGTGATGCCCTGCGGCTCGGGCCTTGCGATCGCGGTCTGCTGCATCATCCGGTCCAGCCGCTCACAGACCGCGACGAATTGGGCGAGCTTGGAATATTCGAAGACGAACCAGCTGAGCGTCGTGGTCACATTCGAGAACGCGCTGGCCAGTTGCATCAGCCCGCCCAGCGTCACCGCCCCCGCGAAATAGGCGGGCAGCGCGAAGAAGGTCGGAATCCGCAGCACGGTCTGCTGATAGGGTCGCGTGAACAGGCCAAGGACCAGTTCCGCCCGCATCACGCCGCGCCAGTTGCGGGCGACGGCGCCGAAACGCTCGGCAAGGCGGCGACGCTCGGCGGCCTCGCCTTCGGATTGGGCGATCTGGTCGGCATTGTCGCGCAGGCGCATCAGGGCGTGGCGGAAATCGGCCTCGACCTTTTCCTGCTGGAAATAGCGCCGCTTCAGCGGGCGGCCCAGAAGATGCGTGATCAGGGTAGAAGCCGCGACGTAAAGCGGAGCCAGCCACACCATATAGCGCGGGACCGAGATCTCGTTGCCCCAGACCGTCAGGTTCAGCGCGAACGATGCTGCCGTCCACAGCACGGCGACATAGGAAAACAGCGCCACGACGCTGGTGATCAGGTCGATGGTGAATTCCAGAAACTGCTCGACATATTTGCGGCAGTCCTCGGCGATGCGCTGGTCGGGATTCTCGATCGGCTGATCGCTATAGCCCGGACGCAGCGACCAAAAGGCGCGGTTGCCGACCCATTGCTCCAGCGCGACATGGGTCAGCCGGGCACGCCAGCGGATCAGAAGCAGTTTACGCAGCCAGTCCGCCGCCAGCCACGATGCCGCCATGGCCGCGACGATGGCAAAGAACACCCCGATCTGGCGCAGCGCGGCGGCGGCATCCAAGTTTTCCAGCGCGTCGTAGAAGGCCTTGTTCCATGCAATCATCCGCACCGAAAGCCAGACGCCGCCAAAACCAAGCATCAGGACCAGCGCGAACAGCGCCAGTCCCGACCACCGGTCCGGGCCAGAGGTGGCAATCCTTGCCAACCTGCCAGCCCGTCCCAGCGTTTCCTGCAGTTTCCCCGCCACTTGCGTCAGAAGGTGAAGTCAAGCGAGGCGGTGAAGGCGCGGCCCGCTCCGGTCTGCAACTCGATCGGGTTCGACGCCGCAACCGAGGTCGAGGCGGCGCTGGAATAGGTCGCCGCCGAGGCCTCGAAATAGCGTTTGTCGAACAGGTTCCTGACGCCCATGTTCAGCACCGCGTTTTCGGCCACCTGCCAGCGGGCATAGGTGTCGATCAGCCCGTAGCCCGCCGGTTTGAAGTTATCCTCGGATTCGACATATTTCACCGACGAGGCAAAGACGCCGACGACATCGACGGTCAGGCCGTCTTGCGGGGTATCCCAGCTCAGCGCGACATTCCCGCTAAGCGGCGGCAGCGTGGTGGGCGTCTCCTCGGCATCGGGATCGACGCGTTGGTCGCCCTTCTGCCACGAGGCCGCGCCAGTCAGGCGCAGCGTGTCGCTGATCTCGTAGGCGGCTTCGAACTCCAGCCCCCAGACCCGCATCTCGGACAGGTTGCGATAGGTATAGTCGCTGGTTCCCGGCGGGTTGTAGAAGCTCTGGATGAAGTTGTCGTAATCGGCATTGAAGGCGGTCAGGCCGAAATAGCCGCGCGCCGTTTCGCGACGCAGGCCGAATTCGATGCTTTTGACTTCCTCGGGTTTCAGGTCGGGCGCGGGCGTCATGTCGAAGAAGGCCCCCGGAACCGAGGTGTAAAGCTGCTGCGCCGTCGGCATCTTGAAGCCTTCGCCGTAATGGCCCCAGACCTGCCAGCCGTCGCCAAAACGATATAGCGCGCCAAGGCTTTTCAGCAGCTTCTCGTCCTCGCGGATGCGGGGTTCGGCACCATCGATGACCTGATAGTCGCCATTCGGGCGCGGGTCGATCTTGTAGGTCGCATAACGAAGACCCGGCGTGATTTCCAGCGCCCCGCCCAGCAGCGAGATCTGGTCCTGCACATAGATATCGGCGCGGCGCGTATCGGCATTGGCGAAGTTGAAGCCGCCCGCAGGCGTTTCCGTCACGTCGCCGGTGGTCAGGTTGCTGGCGACATCAAGACGCGAATAATCCGTCTTGGTGTGATCGCCGTCAAAGCCCCAGGTCACGGTATGCTTGGCCGATCCGGTTTCGAAGCGCGAGGTGGCCTGAATGTCGAGTTCGACGAAATCCTCGTCATAGCCCAGATAATCGCGGGTGATCATCTGGTCGCCAGCCGAGGATGTGCTCCATTTCTTGCCCGAGCGGTCATAGCCGCTGGGGGTATAGGCCAGCGTGGTGCGGACCTCGTCGACCAGCCGGTTCTCGGGGGTCCAGACATATTCCAGCCCGAAGCGCTTGCGGGTCATGTCCAGATCGCGGTCGTAATTGTGGTTGACCTCGCCCGTCGGCAATCCGGTCATCGTCGAATAGACCGGACCGAGGGTATTGTCGTATTGGACTTCGGTTTTGCGATCGAGCCAGTCGAAGGACAGTTCCAGACGGTGTTCGTCGCTGGGCTTCCAGACCGCCTTGGCAATGGCATGGGTCGCGTCGGTATCGGTCGGGTTCAACTCTCCGCAGGGGGTCGCGCCATATTCGACATTGCGCGGGCAGCCATAGATGCCGCCATCGTTGCGGGCGTTCGACAGTTCGGCCTCATGCGCGGCGGATCGCGACAGACCGGCCATGATCGACCAGTCATTCCCGAATCTCTGCGCGAAAGCGCCCGAAATCGAGCTACCGTCATTAAGTGAATCGTAAGCCATCCGCGCCATGCCGCCGCTGTCACGGCCTTGCAGCAGATCCTCGGGGTCGATGGTCTCGACGGCGACCACGCCGCCCAAGGCATCCGCGCCCCACAGGACCGAGGACGGCCCCTTGGCGATCTCGACCTGCTTGGTAAAGGCAAAGTCCAGATAGTCGCGCGTTCCGTCGGTGATGCGTTCGGGCACGCGCGAGCCGTCGATCAGCATCTGCACGCGGTTGCCGCCGACGCCGCGAATGGTGAAACCACCAAAGGTGTTGAAGGGGTCCGTCGCGGTCGTCTGGCGCTGCACCGTCACACCGGGGGTATAGCGGACCAGTTCCTGCATGTCGTCCAACCCACGGGCGCGGATTTCCTCGCCATCGATGACCGTCACCGAGGCCGGCACTTCGCGTGTGCTGGTGCCCTGACGGTCGGCCAGCAGCGTGACGGGCGCCAACGACATGGTTTCCGGCTCAGGCGTCTGGGTCTCGATCTGCTGCGCCATAGCGGGCGCGCAGATCGTCATCAGGGCAAGCGCGGTCGTTGTCCGGAGAGCATCCGGAAGTCTGGATCGTTTCATTTTGTGAGCCTTTGCGAGCTGCCGCTAGCTGGCAAAGGCGGGCGCGGCGATAAATCGCAGTCTCAATCAGTTACCGCACTTATTTTGTCAAGATTAACACGGCAATAAACGGCAACAAAATGAATCATTGGGAAATTTACAACAACGCTTTGTCACATTTGCTGTGGGGCAAGTCCGGATGGCGACAGCTGTTGCTGTCGCGCGTCCTTCGATTTCAGCATGTCATCGGGTGAAAGCTTGAAGGCGCGGCCGAAACCGCCGTTCAGCAGGCCAGATTGCGGCACGAGACGCCAGAACCGGAAATCCGGCAGGCCGATATAGACCTTGGATTTGGGGTCCTGCCCTACCCACGCATCGCGCATTTCGGGGGTGGCCTCGATCTGTTCGGCCTGCGCCAGAACCGACAGGCGGGCATGGGCCATGACATCGCCCTTGGCCACACTGTCATCCGAGACCAGCAGTCCGGCGCGCGGGTCCGCGATCAACGCGCGGGTATGCGCGGCCAGACCCGACAGCAGGGCGACAGGCGTTCCGGTCCCGTCAATCTGGACGGCGATGCGGGTGACCAACGGCGTGCCGGTCTCGGGATCGAGCGTGCCCAGAACGGCATGGCGCATCTCGGCCAGCAAGCGGCGGGCAAGCGCGCGGGCCTCGTCATCGGTGGGGCGGATGGGGTCGAGTTTCTTGGTCATCTGTCTGTTCGCTCTTTCAGGACAAAGGCAAGGCGGGGCGGCTTGTCTTGGGCTGGCGATCCGCGACGGATGGCTGGCATGAGTATGGACCCCTGCGCACCTTTCGCCCAGACGGGGCGCAAAGTGAATAGCATCCCCTTGATTTTCCTGCCGGACGGGGCTCCGGCCTGCGCCCGTCCCCGCCCCGAAGGTCAAATCCGAGTAAAAAACTAGCCGGAGCACGTCCGATTGTTTCACTCAACTATTTGAAATATAAAGATTTTATATTGACGTTCCTTCCCCGCGCGGCTATCTGTTCCTCAAGACGGCCAGCCAGCGATTTGCCAGCCAGCCGTCTCCTGTAAACCGAAGCCCGAACAGGAGAACGTCATGTCCCATGCAGCCTGCAACGCCTGCGCCTTTTACGAAGATCACGTCGCGAATTCGGCCCATACGCTGTCCGATGCCGGTCTTTGCCGCGTCAATCCGCCGGTGAACCAGAAGGACGCCGATACCCGTGGCTTCTGGCCGGTCGTCAAATCGAACGACTGGTGCGGCAAGTTCGCGACCGTTTTCGCGGCCGAGTAACCGGATCACCGCACGGGTTCCGAAACCCCACGATTGGCAGCCATCCGGCTGCCTCTTGCGTTTCGGGACAAGCGCCGGCCACCCGACGTCAGCGGATCAGATATTCTGGCCGCCCGAGGCCTCGATGCGCTGCGCCGTGACCCAGCGGTTGTCGTCGCGCAGAAGGCTTGCGACCATCGGGCCGATGTCATCGGGCAGGCCGACCCGACCCAGCGCCGTTCTTGCCGCCAATTGCGCATTGATCTCGGCATTGTCGCGCACCCGTCCGCCGCCGAAATCGGTCTCGATGGCTCCGGGCGCGACGGTGTTGACCAGAATGCCGCGCGGACCAAGCTCTCGGGCCAGGTAGACCGTCAGCATCTCGATCGCCGCCTTGGCCGAGGCATAGGCCGCATATCCGGGCAGGGACATGCGCGTCAGGCCGGACGAGAAATTCACGATGCGCCCGCCATCGGCGATCAGGGGCAGCAGGGCCTGAACCAGAAAGAACACACCCTTCACATGCACCTGAAACAGCCCGTCGAACTGGGCTTCGGTGGTGTTTTCGAACGGCGTGAACTCTCCGTGGCCGGCATTGTTCACCAGATGGTCGAAACTATCGCGCCCCCAGACCTGACGAAGCTGGTCGCGAAGGTTGTCGGCGAAGGCCGGAAAGCTGGCATTGTCGGCCATGTCCAACCGCAGCGCCATGGCGCGGCGACCCATCGCGCGGATTTCGGCAACGACCTCGGCGGCCTGCGCTTCGTTCCCGCGATAGGCGACGATGACATCCGCTCCGGCGCGGGCGATGGAAATGGCGGTGTTGCGGCCTAGGCCGCGATTGGCTCCGGTGATCAGGGCGATCTTGCTCATCGGGAGGTCCTTTCGGGTTTTATTGCAGGACCGATGTCTAGCGCAGCCCCGCGCCGACAGGTTGCCCGTTCCCCGCCAGTTCTTGCCTATTCCCGCCCGGTACTTCCGCAGCATCGTGAAAAGCGCCATATTCACGGCATGGATCATGCCCAAAACCATCGCAGCTTCGCCGCGCTTCTGGATCACTGCCGCCGCTGGGCCGAGCGTCACGGTGGCGCGGAAGGGCCGATACCCACGCCGGTTCCCGGCCTGTCGATCGTGCGCGCCTTCACTCCGGGCGGGTTGCAGGTGGCCATACACAGGCCGTTGATCGCCATGCTGCTGCAAGGACGAAAGCGGGTCGCGACCCATGACGGCAGCTTCGAATATTGCGCGGGCGAGGCGATGGTGGTTTCGGCCGATATCCCGACGGTCAGCCAGATCACGCGGGCAAGCCTTGCCGCGCCCTATTACTCGCTCGTGCTGGAATTCGACCCTGCGATCCTGCGTGAATTGTCGGATCTGGCGCCGCAGCATCAGGGCGCGCTCCGCACCGTTCGGGTCGAGCCGGTCGGCGGCGATGTCGCGGATGCGGCGCTGCGATTGGTGCGCCTGCTTGACCAGCCTTTGGCCCTGAAGGCGGTCGGTGACGGGTTGTTGCGGGAGTTGCATTACTGGCTGCTCATGGGGGTACACGGGCCCGAGATCCGGTCCTTGCGCGCGCCGGACAGCCATTCCGAGCGGATCGGTCGGGCAGTGGATATCTTGCGCAGGGAATATACGCGGACGATCCGCGTGGACGAGTTGGCCGATCGCGCAGGCATGAGCGAGGCCGCCTTTCACCGGCATTTCCGGACGATCACCACCCTGTCGCCGCTGCAATTCCAGAAACAGCTTCGCCTGATCGAGGCCAGACGCATGATGCTGGCGGAAGGCGCGGGGATCGCGAAGGCGGCCTATGCGGTTGGCTATGCCAGCGTGTCCCAGTTCACGCGCGAATACAGCCGCCTGTTCGACGAATCCCCCGGTAGGGATATGCGCGTGGCAAGGATCGGGGCGTGACCGCGCGCCGGAATAAGGGAAAGCCCCGAATTTCTCGGGGCTTTCGTTAAGGTATTGCTGTCGTCGGGGCAATCAGGCGGGCGTCATGTCGTCGCCATCTCGGTTGCCTGCTGGTCGCGCAGATGGTCGCGATACAGCGCCTTGGCCAGCGACACGCACATTGCCACCATGACAAAGGCAAAGGGCAGCGCGCCGATGATCATGGCGTTCTGAAGCACGGCCAGCCCGCCGCCTCCGGCAAGGATCAGCGCGGCGATGACCAGCGTCAGAAGCACGCCCCAGACGATGCGATGCACGGTGCTGGTTTCTTCCTCTCCGCCGGCCATGATGGTGTTGATCACCAGCAGTCCCGAATCCGCCGAGGTGACCAGAAAGGTCAGGACCAGAACCACGCACATCACCGCGACAATGCCGTAAAGCCGGTCGCTGATGATGTAATGCAGCGTAGCGAACAGCTTGTTGGTCTGGGATGCGTCGATGATGCTGCCCTGCGCGATGCCCGACATTTCCAGATCAATCGAGGTTCCGCCCAGAATGGTCATCCATGCGAAGCAGACCAGCGCCGGCATGATGACCGCACCCAGAACGAATTCCCTGACCGTGCGCCCGCGCGAGATGCGGGCCAGAAACAGCCCCACGAAGGGCGAGAACGCGATCCACCACGCCCAGTAGAACGTCGTCCAGCCCGATTGCCATTTGCCCAGTTCGGTATCGGTTGACCATGCCTCGAAGGAAAGGGCCGGAAAGTGCTCGGCATAGTCCACCAGCGCGCTGCCATAGCTGGTCAGGGCAAAGCCGAACGAGCCGAAAACGACAAAGATCAGCAGCAGCGCCGTCGAAAGGATCAGGTTCAGGTTCGACAGGTACTTCACGCCGCGCCCGACACCCGAGACCGCCGACATGATCGACAGGCCCATGACGACGACCAGCGCCGCGATCAGCCCGACGGCCGAAGGGGTGGGGGCGGCACCGTTTTCACCCGGTTGCAGCAGCCACTCCATGCCGGTGACGGAATAGACGCCCTCGACCAGCTGGCTGACGCCGAAGCCGATGGTGACCGCGACGCCAAGGATGGTCGCCACGACGCCCAGAACGTCCACGGCGTGACCGATGGGGCCGTTGACATGGCGGCCAAGGATCGGGGTCAGCGCGCTGCGGATCGTCAGCGGCATGTCACGCGTATAGGCGTAATAGGCCAGACACAGCCCCGTCACGACATAGATGCCCCATGCGTGGATGCCGTAATGCAGGAAGGTGTAGCGGAAGGTCGATTGCAGCGCCTCGGCCGAATGCGGCGCGACATTCCCGCGGACGATCTCGGGATTGCTGTTCCACAGGCCCAGCGGCTCGGCGGTGGCATAGACCATCAGCCCGACGCCCAGACCCGCCCCGAACATCATCGCGAACCACGAGAACGTGGAGAATTCGGGCTTTTCGTCCGGTTTCCCCAGCCTCCGGCGCCCCGAGGAGGGAACCAGTGCTACGAAAAGAAGAAACCATGCGAAAAGCCCGACCGAGATGACGTAGAACAGGTTGAAACTGTCCAGAACCTCGCCGTTGACCAGCGAAAGGATGGCCTCGGCGCTGCCGGGACGCAGAAGTGCCCATGCCGTCAGAAGGGCGACGGCAATTTTTGAGGTGAGCGTGATGGGCAGGGAATAGCCCTCGTAGAAACCTCGCTCGGATGTGTTGATATCGATATCAGTGAATGGTGCCGGTATATCGCTCATATGTCTGTCCGGATGGACCTCGTGTTGTTGCTGACGGGATTTGATTCTGATGGTTGCAGCGGTCGCCTAAAAGGCGCCGCCCGTGGCATTCCGGTTCCGCGAAACGGGCCTGCGACCGTCTCGCAGGGGGTGGTTCCTTGCCGCGAGCGGTCTCCGGAACCAGCGGACCGGCTCGCAGGCGAGGCGGTCGGATATGAAGTGAAGAACTTGCAAATCGAAGCGGTGACTATCAAAAAACGACACAGAAAACAACAAAGCGACAGAATTTTGTTGTATTTGCTTGCTTTTTAACGATTTAACCGGACCGTCCGAAGCCGATTGGCTTGGGTATTCTGTCGTCAGGCTACGCTTTCCCTGCCGATCACGGGGAAATCTGCGGGCGTCAGGGCGATATCGGCAATCGAGCATCCGTCCAGCACCGCAAGGAACGCCTCCATCGCGCGCTGCAGGGGCGCGATCAGGCGGCATTGGCTGGTGATGATGCATTGGTTGCCGGTCCGAAAGCACTCGACCAGCCCGAAATCGGTCTCGAGATGGCGGACCACCGCGCCGACGCTGATCCGGTCGGCTGGCCGCGCCAGCCGCAATCCCCCCGCGCGCCCGCGCTGCGCGGCAAGGAACCCGCCCCGCGTCAGGGCATTCACCACCTTCATCATCGTGCTGCGCGGCAGGCCGTAGATGGCGACAAGCTGGTCGATGGTGAACAGCCGCTCGCCTTGCGTGGTGGCATAGATCATCACCCGCAATGCCATGTCTGTGCTGTCGTTCAACCGCATCGGGCTCTCCTTTCGGGCTGAGACGGAATGTCGCAGCTATTTAAGATACCTTTTATTGGAATCTTTTTGAAGCTGGCATTATCTCGATTTCGACGGAAACATGAGCCAGCGTCAGGAGGACATCATGCCCAAGCCGCTTTCCGAGGAAACCCTGTCGATTATCGAGGCCACGGCGCCGGTCGTCGCCGCCCATGTCGACCAGATCGTGCCCTGCATGTATCGCCGCCTTCTGGCCGATCCCGAAATCCGCGCGTTGTTCAACATGTCGCACCAGAATGGCCAATCGCCCCAGCACAAGGCGCTGGCGGGGGCGCTGGTGGCCTATGCGACCCATATCCGCAATCCCGCCGTGCTGGGCGGGGCGCTGGAACGCATCGCGCAGAAGCATGTCGGCCTGCAGATCCTGCCCGAGCATTACCCCCATGTCGCTACCGCCCTGCTGGGTGCGGTCAGCGAAGTTCTGGGCGAGGCCGCGAAGCCCGAGATCCTTGCCGCATGGGGCGAGGCCTATTGGTTCCTCGCTGACACGCTGATCGGGCGCGAAGAACAGATCTATTCGGCATCCGAGCAGGCCGATGGCGGCTGGCGCGGCTGGCGTCAGTTCCGCATCGCCTCGAAAACGCCCGAGACGCACGAGATCACCTCGTTCCTGCTGGAGCCCGTCGATGGCGGTCCGGTGCTGGCCCATCGCCCCGGTCAATATCTGAGCTTCCGTTTCACCCCCGCCGAGGGCGAGGAATTCCGCCGCAACTACTCGATCTCGTCTGCGCCGAACGGGCGCGACTACCGCATCACCGTCAAGCGCGAGGCGGGCGGGCGGATCTCGAACTGGCTGCATGACGCGGTCGAACCCGGCAGCGTGATCGACGTCGCGGCCCCGGCGGGCGAGTTCTTCCTTGACCCGACCGGCAAGCGCGAGGTCGTGCTGCTGTCGGGCGGGGTCGGCATGACGCCGATGATTTCGATGCTGGAAAGCTGCGGCGGCGGAGATCTGCGGATGATCCATGTCCACGCCACCCGCGATGCGCGCCATCACGCCATGCGCAACCGCCATCTGGATCTGGCCGATGAAAGCCATGTCTTCTACGAGGCCCCCGAGGTCGGAGCCGAGGGCATCTTCCATGCCGGTCGGATCTCGCCGGAATGGCTGGTCAGGATCAGCGATCCGAAGATCGCGGATTATTTCATCTGCGGCCCGACCGGCTTCATGGATGCGATGATCCGCGGCCTGCGCGCGGCGAATGTGCCCGATGACCGCATCCATTACGAGCATTTTGGCCCCGCTGCGGCGCAACTCGGCTAAGGGGAATATCATGGCTGGCATGGCGGAAAAGATGCGCAACTTCACCGGACCGGCGCTGTTCAGCCATGGTTTCCGGCCCTTCTTCCTGCTGGCGGCCCTTTGGGCCGTCGGCGCGATGTTGCTGTGGATTCCGATGATGATGGGGCACGAGCCGCTGGCGATCGGTTTCGATCTGTTCAGCTGGCACGCGCATGAATTCCTGTTCGGCTATCTTGGCGCGGTCATCGCGGGCTTCGTGTTGACCGCCGTGCCGAACTGGACCGGAAGGCTGCCGGTGATGGGCTGGCCCTTGGCCGGTCTGGTCGGGTTGTGGCTGGCCGGACGGTTGGCCATGGCCTGTTCGGCGCATCTGCCTTGGCTGGTCACTGCGCTGGTCGATCTTTCACTGACCGTGGCGCTGGTCTGTTTCATCGCGCGCGAGATCTGGCGCGGCAAGAATTGGCGCAACCTGCCTGTGGTCGGGCTGATCGCGCTTTACGGCTTGGCCAATGCCGGTTTCCATGTGCAGGAACATATCGCCTCGCCCGCCTATGAAAGCTGGGCGATGCGCCTTGGACTGGCCGCCGCCCTGCTGCTGATCGCGCTGATCGGCGGCAGGATCATCCCCAGCTTCACGCGGAACTGGCTGGCCTCGCGGCAATCTCGGGTGCTACCAGCGCCGTTCGGGCGCGCCGATGCGGCGATCCTTGGCGTGACCGGCCTGACCCTTGCGGGCTTTGTCGGTTGGCCCGAGGCCACCGCGACCCATCTTCTGATGCTGCTGGCGGGCGTCCTGCATCTGTGGCGCGTCCTGCGCTGGTGCGGCTGGCAGGTGCGGTCCGAGCCGCTGCTTTGGGTCCTGCACAAGGCCTACGGACTGCTGGCGCTGGGGTTTCTGGCCGAAGGCGTTGCGGGCTTTGGCCTGATGCCGGTTCCGACCGCGCGCCATATCTGGCTAGAGGGTGCCATCGGGCTGATGACGCTGGCGGTGATGTGCCGCGCGACCTTGGGCCATACCGGCCGAGAGCTGCATGCCGGACCCGCGACGCTGGCGATTTTCGTCGCGATGCTCGTCTCGGTCACGGCGCGGGTGGTGGCGGGACTCGCGGGGAATGCCACGGGACTGATGCATCTGTCGGGCGGGTTGTGGATCATGGCCTTTGCCGGATTCGCCGCGATCTATGGTCCGGCGCTGATCCGGCCAAGGCTGGCGAAAAAGCAGCCCTCGGGAACGGCTAGGGCCTGATTCAGTGGCCCGCGACGAATAGCAGTAGACGTAACGGCAGGCCATCGGTTCAATGGGGGCGTCCCGGCGCACCCGAGGTGACCATGAACGACGGCTTGGCACGGCTTTTCTTCGGTGTGGGCCTCGCGCTCATGATCGGTTGGGTTCTTGTCATCGGGCGGGTCATCATCCAGCCGGTCGTCATGAGCGTCATCGTCGCCTATGTCGTCCTTGGTCTGGCCGAACTGATCGGGCGCGTGCCGGGATTGGGCGGAATTCCGGCCTCGCTGCGTTATACGGCTGCTGTCATCGTCAGTTTCGGAGCGATGGCGCTGATCGTCTGGCTGATCGTCCAGAACGTCACGCAGGTCGCGGCGCTGGTTCCGGGCTATCAGGATCAGGTGCTGGCCCTGATCCAGCGCGGCGCGGTCGCTTTGGGCCTTGATGACGAACCAAGCTGGCAAAGCCTGAGACGCGATCTGGTCGGATATCTCAACCTGCACAGGGTGATACTTGGCTCGGTGATCTCAGTCATGTCGATCATCGGCACGTTCACAGTGATCCTGATCTATGCGGGCTTCATCCTGCTTGAACAGAAAGCCTTTGCGAACAAGATCGTGTGCATGTCGGACCAGCCCTCCAAGGTGAACCAGATCCAGCAGGTGATACGGGACGTCAACAGCCGGATCGGCACGTATCTGGTCATCAAGACGCTGATTAACATCGTCCTTGGCGTGGCAAGCTACGCGATCATGCTGCTTTACGGCATCGAGTTCGCCGGTTTCTGGGCGATGCTGATCGGGCTGCTCAATTATATCCCCTATGTCGGCGGCGTGATCGGGGTCGCCCTGCCCAGCCTGCTGGTCCTGCTGAATGTCGGGGAAATCTGGCCGGTCGTTGTCTTTGTTCTGGTGATGTGCATCCCGCAGGTCGCGCTTGGCAATTTCATCGAGCCTTGGCTGATGGGGAATTCGCTGAATGTCAGCCCCTTCGTGATCCTTGTCAGTCTGGTGATCTGGACCTCGCTTTGGGGCATCGTCGGCGCGATCCTTGCCGTGCCGATCATGGCGATTCTGGTTATCATCTTCAGCGAGATCGACTCGACGCGACCAATCGCGGTCCTGCTGTCCAAGGATGGCAGTCTGGCCTGAACCGGTGCGTCAGGCCCGTTGTTGCAGCAACCGGTAGCGCGACAGGCTGGCGACAAGGTGCTGGCGCATCTGCTCGCGCGCCGCGACCGGATCGGATGCGCTGATCGCGGCGACGATGCGGCCATGTTCCTCATGCACATCCGTCAGGTGGCGCAGGGCGTCGTCCGTTGTGTCGGTTTCGGAAATGATCGGACTGCCAGAACCGGAAATGAAGTCGAAGAAGCGCCGGTTGTTCGCGGCGATGGCGATTGCGGTGTGAAGTGCCAGATCGGCGCCGGGCTCGTGTCGACCCGATTTCAGCATCTCGCCGAACCGGCTATGGCGGCGGTAGATTTCTTCCTCTTGCGCGGGTGAGCGGCGCACGGCGGCCAGCGCCGCGGCCTCGGTTTCGACCGCGACACGGAACTCGAACAGTTCAAGAACCGAGGTGGGGTCCGCGTTGCCCGCGACCTCGGGGCGGGCCGGACCCGAGCGGTCGGCGACAAAGACTCCGGCCCCTTGGCGCGACTGGACCAGACCTTCCGCGCGCAGGGCAGAGATGGCATCGCGGACAATGTGGCGCGACATCCCGAAACTTTCGATCAGCACCGCTTCCGAGGGCAGCTTCGACGCCACCGGATAGCGGCCGGACAGGATATCGTCGCGCAGGCTGTCGCACAGTTTCGCCAGCAGGGCCTTGTTCGCGATGCGCGATGGTTTTGCATCTTGGTTCATGCCGCCACGTCTAGCGACAGGGCGGGCATCGCGGCAATGGGCTTGACACGGGATTAAGCCCGAAGCGCGCAAGGGCACTTCGGGTCGTGGTCAATGCGGCAGGCGGATAGCCCGCCGCGTCGCCTTAATCGGCAAGCACATATTCGAACGACCGGTCGCGCGCATCCGCTTCGGCATCGCGGTCGTCGGGCGCGCCATAGCCGCCGCCTCCGGGCAGTTCCAGCACCAGACGCCGCCCCGCCGGAACGTGCTGGCGGCCCTTGGTCGCAAGGATCGTGCCGTCATCCAGCCGCACGACGCCCGGCGCGCCATCCATGCCGCCCTCGCGTCCACGCGGGGGATGGGCCACGCGGTCGAACATCGCGTTGAAATAGATCTCGTGACCCGAGGTCGGCGAGATCTCGACGACCTGACCCAGACCGCCGCGATATTTCCCCGCGCCGCCCGATCCGTTGCGTAGCTCCTTGCGCCAGAAGATGACGGGGCCGACATGCTCGGTCGCCTCGATCGACATGGAATGCACGCCGCTGGGGAAGGCGGTTGCGCTTAGCCCGTCCAGAGCGGGTCGCGCCCCTGCCCCGCCGCTGTTGAACAGCAGAACCTCGGCGCGTTGGCCGCCATCGGCGGGCGCATCGGTCCCGCGCAGCGGCCGGACCGAGACATGCAGGTTCCACAGCGCGCCCGAGCCTTCGGCCGGAACCTGACCGGGCAGCATCTTGTGGACCGCGCCCAGCACGGCATCGGGCACCAGATGGCCCAGAACGTGCCGAACCGAGACCGGGGCCGGACGCTTGACGTTCAGGATGCAATCCTCGGGGGCTTTCACCTTGAACGGCAGTAGCGAGTAGTGGTTGTTCGGGATTTCTGGCGCGATCGAGCATTTCAGCGCGTAGCAGGCATAGGCCGCGGAATAGATCAGCGGGCAGTTGATGCCTTTCGGGCTGGGCGGAGACGTGCCGTCGAAATCGCACACGATATGATCGGCCATGACATCCAGCCGCACCGCGATGTCGATGGGCTGGCCATAGCCATCGACCCGCATCACATTGTCATAGGTTCCCTGCGGCAGCGTGGCGATGGCCTCGATGGTGGCGTCATGGCTGCGCTGGAAGATGAAATCGGCCAGATCCTCCAGATCGGACAGCCCGAATTCGTCCATCATATCCATCAGGCGACGGTGGCCGATCTCGTTGCAGGCGGCCAGCGAATAGACGTCGCCGACGACCTGATGCGCCTCGCGGACATTGTTGCGCAGGATGTTCACCAGATCGGCGTTCACCTCGCCGCGTTTGGCAAACTTCATGATCGGGACGAACAGGCCCTCTTCGTAGACCTCGTTCGCATCGGGGCCGAAGCCGCGTCCGCCGACATCGACGACATGGGCGGTGCAGGCGAAGAACCCGATCAGCTGCCCGTCGCGGAAACTGGGCGAGACGACGGTGAAGTCGTGCAGGTGGCCGGTCCCCTTCCACGGGTCGTTGGTGATGAAGACATCGCCCTCGAAGATATTGTCGCGGCCGATATCGCGGATGAAATGGCCGACGGCCTCGGCCATGGCGTTGACGTGGCCGGGGGTGCCGGTCACGGCCTGCGCGATCATCAGGCCGGCGCGGTTGAACACGCCCGCCGACAGATCGCCGGATTCGCGCACACTGGTCGAGAAGGCAGTCCGGATCAGCGTCACGGCCTGTTCCTCGACCACGGAAATCAGGCGGTTCCACATGATCTGCTTATGCACATCGGACAGAATGGAGGTCATTTTGTTTCCCCTTCACACAGCGGCCTTGGCGGCGAGCAACAGGCAACCGTCGGCCTGAAGGATCGCGTCGCGGCTGGCGGTGACGATGGTTGAGGTTTCGCGTTCGGTGATGACGGCAGGTCCGGCCACCCAGTCGCCGGGCTTCATCGCCATGCGCTCGACCACCGAGGCTTCGTTGAAGCGGCCCTGATGGGCGTCGAACAGGCGGCGCTTGCCCGCCACCGGCGCGGGTTGGGCCCTGCTTGTCCGCGTCACCCGCTTTGGCGGCGGCACTTGCGAGGTGGCCCGTAGCGACCAGCTGACGATTTCGACATCGAGCCCGTCGATGACCCGTCCGAAGAATCGCTCGTAGCATTCGTCGAACAGCGCACGGAAGCCCGCGCCGTCTTCTGCGGCATAGGCGCGGACCTCGATCGGGACCGGAACCTCCCAGCCCTGACCGACATAGCGCATATAGGCCGTGCATTCGAGATCCAGCTCGCCCCCGCCCGTGCCGCGGCGCGCGAAGGTCGTCGCCTCGTCCGACAGGTCGCGGATCACCGCGTTGATCGCATCGGCATCGAAGGCGCTCAGGCGGCTATAGGCCGACCGCACGCTTTCGAACCCGAACGGCGCGCGCAGGAAGCCGATGGCCGAACCGACGCCTGCCCCCGGCGGGATCAGCAGCGTGTCGATGGCCAGCTTCTCGCACAGGCGCGAGGCATGAAGCGGGGCCGCCCCGCCAAAGGCGATCATGGTGAAATCGCCCAGTTCCTTGCCGTTCTCGACCGCGTGCATGCGGGCGGCGTTCGACATGTTCTCATCGACCATCTCGCCGATGCCGTAAGCGGCGGTCGCGTTGTCGATCCCCAGACGCTGGGCAAGTTCGCCATCCAGCGCCTTGGCCGAGGCCGCCGCGTCCAGCTTCATCTTGCCGCCCGCGAAGGCGTCCGGATCAAGCCGGCCCAGCACCAGATCGGCATCCGTCACGGTGGGCTTGTCGCCGCCACGTCCATAGCAGGCGGGTCCGGGCTCGGATCCCGCGCTATGGGGTCCGACACGGATTTGGCGCATATTGTCCACCGTGGCGATCGAGCCGCCGCCCGCGCCGATTTCGACCATCTCGATCACCGGAATCGAGATCGGCATGCCGCTGCCCTTCTTAAAGCGCCATGTCCGCGCCACTTCGAAGGTTTTCGAGGTCTTCGGCACCTGTCCCTCGATCAGGCAGATCTTGGCGGTGGTTCCGCCCATGTCATAGGAGACGACCTGATCGATGCCATAGGACGTCGCCACATCGGCCGCAAAGATCGCGCCGCCCGCCGGACCGGATTCCAGCAGCCGGACCGGAAATTCGATGGCGCTTTCGACGCTAATGATGCCACCGCCGGAATGGATCATGAAGACGGGGCAATCCGTGCCCGCTTCCTTGAGCCTGCCGACCAGCCGGTTCAGATAGGACGCCATCAGCGGCTTGACGAAGGCATTGGCGCAGACCGTGTTGAAACGCTGGAACTCGCGCATCTGCGGCGAGACCTCGGCCGAGATCGACACCGCCAGATCGGGAGCCTTGCGCAGCAGCGCATCGCGCACGCGGCGTTCGTGACCGGCGTTCAGATAGGAATGGATCAGCCCGATGGCGACGCTTTCATAGCCCGCCGCGATGATGCGGTCGCACAGGGCATCGACCTCGGCATCATCGAGCGGTTTCAGGACCGTGCCATCCGGACCGATGCGCTCGTCCAGAACGAAACGGCTGTCGCGCGGCACCAGAGGCGCGGGCAGGACGATGTTCAGATCATATTGCTCGAACCGGCTTTCGGTCCGCATCTCGATGACATCGCGGAAGCCCTTGGTGGTGATCAGTGCCGTGCGCGCGCCGCGCCGTTCGATCAGCGCATTGGTCGCCAGCGTGGTGCCATGGATGATCAGGTCGATCTGCGACAAGGGGATTCCTGCGGCTTCGCAGACCTGCCCGATGCCTTTGACAATGGCGTTTTCGGGAAAGGCATAATCGGTCAGCACCTTGGTCGAGTGCAACTGGGCGCCGATCTCCATGGCGATGTCGGTAAAGGTGCCGCCGATATCGACGCCGACCCTGACCTGTTGACCATCTGTCGTCATAATCTCTCTAACTCCGGTTGCGGAACAGGGCGGCTTCGGGCCGGGACCATGATCCGGGGTCGTGTGTTCTGATCCCTCCGGCCCGCAACGGGTCGGAGAGGGGGTGGTTCATGCTGGGGAAAGGGGTTGCCGCTCGGGCAGGGTCAGTCGGCGGCTTTTCCGGTGAAATCGACGCCCTGCAACTGGGTCGGAAGCTGGGCGCGGTCCGAGCCGATCCACTTCTTGTAAAGCGCGTCCAGCTTGCCGTTTTCAGTGTTGCGCTGGACGAAATCGTTCAGGAAAGCCAACATTTCCTGATCGCCCTTGCGCACGGCCATGGCCTGGATGTTGTCGGCGACCTTGTATTTTGCCTCATAGGCCTCGCCGCGTCCGGTGGTATCGATCACGATCCCGTAGGTTTTCGAACCGACGATGGCATCAACCTGCCCCGAGAGCATCGCTTGCACCGTCGAGGCGTCATCCTCGAAGCCACGGATCTGCGTGCCTTTGGGCGCGACTTCGGAAAGGATCGGCTCGAAGGCGCTGCCACGGTTCACGCCGATCACATAATCCGCCAGATCGTCGTTGCCGGTGATCTTGGCGTCCTTGCGGGCCCAGACGGTGATGTCATTCGAGGAATAGGGCAGAACATACTGGATAACCTGCGCCCGTTCCTCGGTCACCGTCATCGAGGGGACAAGGAAATCCACCTGACCCGTCGTCAACGAGGGAATCCGGTTCTGGCCGGTGATGCGGAAGAACTCGGCCTCGACCCCCAGTTCTTCGGTGATGAGCTTGGCCACTTCGATATCGAAGCCCTCGTTCTGGCCCTTCTCGTCGATGAAGCCCCAAGGGAACTGGTCCATCTGGACGCCGATCACGGCTTTGCCCTTGGCGCGCAATTCGTCGGGGGTGACGGCCATTGCGGTGGATGCCAGAAGCGTGGTGGCCGCGATGGCTCCGGTCAGCGCCTTCCAGACGTTTACGTTGATATGCATGTTGAAACCTCCTGTTTTGTGCCTTGCGGCTTGCCATTGGGGGTAGTTCCGATGCGCCGGTGCCGGGCTTCAGCCTTGGGCATTCAGGCGTTTTTCAAGCCTTGCGCTGCACAGGGTCAGCGGCAGGCAGATGATGAAGTAGAACAGCCCGACGCTTGCATAGACCTTGAGCGGCTCGAAGGTGATGTTCGACATCAACTGCGCCGAGCGCGTCATCTCCGTCAGTCCCAGAAGCGCCGCGACCGCCGTGCCCTTGACCAGATTGACCATGAAACCGACAGTCGCGGGCAGGCTGATGCGCAGCGCCTGCGGCAGCACGACGTCGCGGATGCGGGCGAAATAGCCAAGCCCCAGCGCGCGGGCGGCCTCGGTCTGGCCGCGCGGCACGGCCTCTATCGAGCCACGCCAGATCTCGCCCAGAAACCCGCTGGCATGCAGCGCCAGACCGGTGACGACCGCCAGCCATAGTTCGACATTCACCCCCAGCAGCGGCAGGCCGAAGTAGACGGCGAACAGCTGCACCAGCAGGGGCGTGCCCTGAAAGATCTGGATATAGCAGGCGGCGGCGACCCTAAGCGGCCGGATCGCCGAGGTGCGCGCCAGCGCCACCAGCAATCCCAGTGCCCCTCCGAAGATGAAGGCCGCTAGCGACATCAGGATGGTCCATTTCGCACCCTCAAGGATGAACTGGATCTCGGGCAGACCGAATGTGCGGATCATGTCAGCCTCACTTCGTCGGATAAGAGAAATAGGACCGGCCGATCAGCTGCAGCCCCAGCGAGAACAGCTGCGACAGGGCCAGATAGATCGCTCCAAGAACGAAATAGACCTCGAAGCTGCGGAAGGTCCGGTTGTCGATCATCTGCGCCGCATAGGTCAGTTCCTGCGCCGAGATCGAAGCCACAAGGCTCGTATTCAGCATCATCAGGATGAACTGGCTGCAAAGCGACGGATAAACCGCACGGATCGCGGGCCGGAACACGATGAAGCGGTAGACGTCGAAGCTGGGTAGCCCCAAAGCCTTGCCCGCCTCGATCTGGCCGGGCCGGATGGATTGGACGCCGCTACGCACGATTTCCGCGATATAGGCCGAACAATTCAGCGTCATGGTCAGGATCGCGGCCTGCATCGCATCCAGTCGCAGGCCCAGAGCGGGCAGGCCGAAGAAGATGAAAAAGACCTGCACCAGAAACGGTGTGTTGCGGATGATCTCGATATAGCCGATCGCCAGCGCCCGCAGCACGCCGACCGGAGCCATGCGCATCGCGGTCAGGATCGTTCCAAGAACCAGACCCGCCGCCATCGAAATGGCCGAGATCCATGTCGTGGCCCAAGCCCCTTCGGCCAGCAGGCGCCACGCCTGAAAGACCGGAGCAAAGTCGAAACTATAGTCCATGTTCCCCGCCCCTTTCGCGCGTCAGTGGTTCAGGATCTGGCCAAGGAAGGCGCGGGTCCGTTCATGTTTCGGCGCGCCGAAGAACTCGGACGGAGGCGCGCTTTCGATGATCTCGCCGCGATCCATGAAGATGACGCGATGCGCCACGGCGCGGGCAAAACCCATCTCGTGTGTCACGCAGATCATGGTGATGCCCTGATCGGCCAGACCGATCATGGTATCCAGAACCTCCTTGACCATCTCGGGGTCCAGGGCCGAGGTCGGCTCGTCGAACAGCATGACTTGCGGCCCCATGCACAGCGCCCGCGCGATGGCCACGCGCTGCTGCTGGCCACCGGAAAGCTGGGCCGGATATTTGTGGCCATGTTCGGCGATATGGACCTGTTCGAGGAAATGCATCGCCTTGTCGCGGGCCTCGGCCTCGGTCGCGCGATGGATGCGCCGCGGCGCCAGCATGCAGTTCTGCAGGACCGTCAGATGCGGGAACAGGTTGAACTGCTGGAACACCATGCCGACATCGCGGCGGATGTGATCGACTTTTGCGCCCTTGCGGCCCAGCACATTGCCGTTCACCTCGATCGTGCCGCTCTGGATTTCCTCGAGCGCGTTGATACAGCGGATCAGCGTCGATTTGCCCGAGCCCGAGGGACCGCACAGGACCAGATGCTCGCCCTTGTTGACGCGCAGGTCGATGTCGCGCAGGACGTGCATCTTGCCGTACCACTTGTTCACGGCAGACATCGTGATGGTCGCCTGAGCCGGATGGTCCGTCACGGCCTGCGGATTCTGGTCGGGCCTGATGCGGGCTGCCACGGCGCTCATGGGCGGATCTCGAAAATGGCGTCGATTTCGACAGCGAAAGCGCGCGGCAGGGTTCCTGCCCCCAGTGCGGTTCTGGCGTGGCGACCGCAATCGCCCAGAACCGCCACGATCAGGTCGGACGCGCCGTCGATCACCGCCGGATGGTCGGTGAAGCCGGGTGCGGCATTGACGAAGCCGCGCAATTGCAGGCAGCCCGTCACGCGGTCCAGATCGCCGTCTAGGGCCCGTGCCACCTGCGCCAGCATGTTGATCGCGGCGACCCTTGCGGCTTCATGCGCCTCGTCGCGGCTGATCGTCTGTCCGACGATGCCCTGATAGGCATCGACGCCGTCGATGCGCGGCACCTGTCCGGAAACATAAAGCGTGTTCCCGCTGATCCGGCACGGCACGTAGTTTCCGCTGGGGGCTGCGAGTTTCGGAAGGGTGATTCCCAGTCGTTCAAGGCGTAAGCGGGTTGATCCCATGCGCTTTTCTCCCGGTTGGATCCGCATCTGTTGACGACATGTGATCTTGTCGCCCTTGATGTCATATCTTTCCGATAAGTTGCATTGAAGTACGATCACCTGTCAAGCGTCGTATCACCACTTTGATGCGGTAGTTTTGGGCACATGATCCGGAAAGCCGCATGAAATCGGGCAAAAAACGTATGCCGAAGCGTCATATTTCGTGATGGAGGCCCGTCATTCGACCGTCAAATAAGCGACTTATTTGATGATTCCTGCCGCTACGTCAGGTGATATTATCTCTTTCCGCGGAACGTCATCTGCGTTATCAAGATCATGTGACCACCCCGTCAAACTGCTCCGGAGGAAAGCCTTGGAATCCCTGACCGCACGAACCGCCAGAATGATCCAGTCCCAAATAGACGAGGCGGGACTGGGCGCGGGCGATCGTCTGGGAACGCTGGCCGAGCTTTGCGACCAGTTCGGTGTCAGCCGCACCGTCATCCGCGAGGCGATTGCCGCGCTCGCCGCCGACGGCATTCTGGAATCGCGGCACGGAGTCGGGGTTTTCGTCGCCGAAGACATGGCCGAGACATCGCGACGCAGGGATTCTGCCGTCCTGCAGACCATGAGCCAGTTCAGCGGCTCTTTCATGGACATGCTGGAACTGCGCATGGCCTTCGAGGTCCACGCCGCCGGACTGGCCGCGCAGCGCAAGTCATTGGCTCAAGAGGGCGCGATCTGGTCAGCGGCGCGGGATTTCGAAGCCGCCGTCGCGGCTGACCGCGCGTTGGACGAAAAGGACTTCGCCTTCCATCAGGCGATCATTCAGGCCACGAACAACACCGCGTTTCTGGAGTTTTTCTCGCTGATGGGCGCGCGGATCCTGCCGACCGCCACGCTGTCGCGTCAGGAACATCCGACTCTGGTGACCGATGCCTATATCGAACACACCGTGCAGGAGCATCGCGCGATCTGCCACGAGATCAGCGGCGGCAACGCGGAATCCGCCCGCGAGGCGATGCGCGCCCATCTTTCGCGGGTCCATAACAGGTATCGCGGACTTCTGTTTCAGGGGATGTGACCGGACCCTTTCCCGTCCCCGAGGCGGTTCAGGGTGAGGCGGCAGCGGATACTGCCGAAAAAGGTTTCCAGAATGTCGCCGAAAACGCCGTCCGCCCCGGGGACCGCCGCGAAAAGCGTGGCCGAGGATCGCAGTTTTCCGGCATCGACCGAACCCAAGATCGCCTCGGGCGGGCGGTCGGCATGGGCAAGGACAGCCTTGCAGCAGGCAATCAGCCTTGGCCCCAGAACAGGGTCGTCCAGATAGCGCCGTGCCTCGTCCAGATCGGCGATGCCGTAGAAATGCGACCGTTCCGACATACCCAGTCCGCGCAGCTGCGGGAAGATGAACCACATCCAGTGGCTTTGCTTGCGCCCTGCCCGCAACTCCGCCAGCGCCACGTCATAGCAATCGCGCTGCGCGGCGGTGAACCGCGCCAGCGCGTCGGGATCGCGGGAACCGGCGGTCATCACGGCACGATCAGGTATTTTTCGCCCGTGGTTTTCTTTTGATAGGCGGCCACGATTTCGGGTTTCAGTGCCTCGGTCAGGCTGATGGTCGCGGTGTAATGGCTGGCGAAGGTGGTGGTCATCTCGGCCGCGACACGCTCGCGCATGCGCTGGACGATGGCGGGATCGGTGCGTTGCAGGAAGTGGAACAGCAGCCAGCCGCCGATACCCCAGCTAAAGCCGAAACCGCGCCGCAGCGTCGTGGGGCCGGTGTCAAGCGCGCCATAGATATAGACCTGCTTCTTGGTCGCAGAGCCGTAGCGGTCGTAAGCGGGCATGCTGCGCAGGGCGACGGCCTCCATCGCGTTCAGGATCGTGCCGGTCATCTCGCCGCCGCCGATGGCGTCGAAAGCCAGTGTGGCCCCCTTCTCGGCAATGGCATGTTCCAGTTTCTCGCGGAAATCGGGGGCGCTGCTATCGACGACATGGGTCGCGCCGAGATCGCGCAGCATGGCCGCCTGCTGCGGGCTGCGCACGATATTGACCAGCCCGATCCCGTCATCCTTGCAGATCCGCACCAGCATCTGGCCAAGGTTCGACGCGGCTGGAACATGGATGATCGCCTGATGCCCCTCGGCGCGCATGGTCTCGATAAAACCCAGTGCCGTCAGCGGGTTGACGAACATCGAGGCGCCCTCGGCCGCGCTGGCGCCATCGGGCAGCACGATGCAGGCCTGCAGCGGGATCAGGCGCAGTTCGGCATACATCGCCCCGCCGATCATCGATACGCGCTTGCCGACCAGATGGGCCAGATCGGGACCGGCGGCGATCACCGTCCCCGCCCCTTCGTTTCCGACCGGCATGGATTGCCCCACACGCGCCCGCACCGCGGCAAGGCCCTGTTCGGAGACCTTGGCGGTCAGGACCGGATCGGCAGCGGTGCCTTCGGCTTTCAACGATGCCATATCGGCGGGACCAAGCAACAGGCCCAGATCCGAGGGGTTGATCGGGGCGGCCTCGACGCGGACCAGCAACTCGCCCGCCGCGGGTTCTGGAACCGGCACGCGTTCCAGATTGATCCGCAAAATCCCGTCAGGCGTGATGGTCGATCTGAGCTCAAGACTGGTTCGTGACATGATGTCCTCGCAAACTGGGGAGTCGATCCTGACGCCATGGGACGCGGTTGGCACGGTATTGTCCAGCTTTGCCTGATCCCGCCGCGCGCCGCAGCCGGTTCGTCGCGGCGGATTGACCTGCAACCGGTCCTGCCCTATCTGGGCTGCAAGGTGTCGGGCACCTGCCGCCTGCGGACGAAAGTCACGGTGAAGCCCGAAAGCAAGACGACATCTCACCCTCGAAGCATTTCGCCGGTGGGCAATGCAGGCTCCCTTCCCAATCGGAATGCGTCGCTACAGGAGTGATGGATGTCTGATCGCCACGCAACCCAACACCGGAACAACCCTGCCATTGACGAGGCCAAGGCCCAGGCCAAGGCGTTAAGGATCGCGCTGCAGGCGCAGGGCCACACCGTCAACCATGCCGCCGCGCTAGAGCTTGTGGCCCGTCAGCACGGCGCGCGGGACTGGAACACGCTGCATTCCCGTTTGGGCCAGCGCAATGATCCGCCCGCGCCGAATTGCGGCGAACGGGTGAAGGGGGCCTATCTGGGCCAGATCTTTACCGGAACGGTCGTCGCGGTTTCGGGTCCGCTCTCGCACCGCCAGATCGAGATCCGGCTGGATGAACCGGTCGATACCGTCAGGTTCGAAAGCTTCTCGAACAAGCGGCACCAGATACGGGGCACGATCGACGAAACCGGTCGTTCGCCGCGCAAGACCTCGGACGGCGTGCCGCATCTGGTGGTCGAGCGTCTGGCCACCTGAACCACCGCATCGGAAACGCCGCAGCCCGTGAAGGCTGCGGCGCTATCGCTTGCGGGGCGGAGGGTTATCGGGCTGGTCCGCTGCGCCTGTCCAGATCGGGCGCGGGACCGGTGGCTGTGACTTCCGCCGTGAAGGCACGGATGCAGACAAGGCGCTGGCAGGTCGCCCCCGCGCGGCAGGGCATGTCCCCTGCCATCGGGCAACGCGACGGGACCGGCTTGAGCGTGCCTTTCGCGAGAATCCCGAACATCGGATTTCCCTCAGACCGGCAGCGACTGGGCGCGGCGCTGGAACAGTCCGGTCAGCGGGCTGTCATGGCGACTGACTGCGCGTTCGGCCACAAGGCCCCGCGCCAAGGCACCGTTTCCACCGCGCAGCGCCGCCTCGATCAGCGTCAGGTCAAGCACGTCCCGCTGTGCGTCGCTGCCTCCGAAGTGCCGCGACATGCCACGGATATCGCGCAGATGGCGGGCGCAGGTCGCGTAATCCCTCCGCGCGAAGGCCAGAAGGCCCTGCGCGACGGGAAGCCCGATCATGGCGCTGAATCGGGCGTTGTCGCCCGAGCCATGCGCGGCCTCTGACAGGGCGCAGGCGACCTCTTGGGCGGCGGCGATGCGTCCCGCCCCGATCAGCGCCATGACCATATGCACGTCGTTGAAGGCATATAGCCCCGGCTGGCCGGATTGCTGCCAGCGATCCGCGACGCCGTCCCAACGCCCCTGAACGTCGATGCCGCGCAGATGCAGCCGCCACAGCATCGCCGAGGCGTCGATCAGGTCGATGACCGTGACAAGGCCGGAACCCAGAATGCGGCTGTCCAACAGGTCGAACACCGCGTCGGTCTGGCCCAGTTCAAGATGGTACAGCGCCAGATGCCACCAGTTATGGACAGCGAAGAAACTGCCCTCGGCCCATGCGCCGCCATCGCCCATCCATGCGATGCCCTCGGTCGAGCGGTTCTGCATCTCCAGCACATGGGCGACGGCATGTTGCGACCAGCCATCGCGCGGTTCCAGTTCGACGCCCTGACGGCCGTAGCGCTCGGCCAGATCGAACTGGCCGGTTTCTTCAAGCCCGAAGGCGCGCATTCCCAGCAGCGAGTGATAGCCCGGACGCCCCACATCCCAAGCGGGCATTGCGCGGGCGATGCGGTCGCGCAGCATCCGCGCGTCGCCGCTGAAAAAGTCGATCTGGTGTCCGGCGAGCAGGGCCAGCCCGTCATGCGGATCGGCCAGCGTCACATCCTCCAGAATGCGGCCCGCCTCGTGCCAACTGCCCGACAGCAACGCGGCGATGGCGGCGGCATGGCCTTTCTCGCGCGGGGTGCGGGCATGGGCCGTGGCCTCGCGGTAGCTGGCCTCGGCGATGGCAAAGCCCGCCGGTTCGGTTCCCAGAAGATGCAGCCACGCCCGCATGGCATGGGCCATGGCAAAGCCCGGATCGGCGGCGATGGCAAGGTCGATGGTCGCGACCGGATCGGCGCGGTAGCATTGCAACTCGGTCAGGGCCTGCTCATAGGCGGCGCGACCGGTTTCGCTGGCTCCGGTCAGGGTCAGACCGTGCATATCGTGAAGGGTCATCGTCTTGTTCCTTGAAAGGGTCCGCGCGGTGGCGGGCGATGGGACATGTCAACGCTGGCGGATCGAACCGGGACCGAACCCGATGTCGCGCAGCAGATGGTCAGAGAGATTGCCGATCCCCCGCCGGATCGGTCGGCGGTAGAACAGGGTCGTGAACGGGCGAAATGTCGGTTTGGCCATTTCGGGCATCCTTCGCGTCAGCGGTTTCCATGGCCTTTTGTCGCAGGCATGCGTGATCGCTCCGGTAAAGATCGGGCATATCCGCGTGAAAACATCGTTAAATCGACAGGCGTGCGGCGCTGATCCGCGCTGGCATGACCTCGGGTCGCGCGGCATAATCCCGCTATTGGCCCTTTGCGGATGTGTTCCATGCCCGGACCGGTCCTTCACGGCAGCAACCCCGCGCAGATCGGTCTGACGCTGCTTGGCGGGTTTTCGGCCCGCGTGGACGGGCGCGAGGTGACGCTGCCAACGGCCAAGTCGCGCCTGCTGCTGGCTTATCTGGGCTGCTCTCCGGGGCGGCTGCATCCGCGCGGGCGGCTTTGCGGCCTGCTGTGGGAAGACCGCGCCGAGGAACAGGCGCGCGGCAGTCTGCGCAATGCCCTGTCGCATCTGCGTCAGGCACTGGGCGAGGCGGCAGTGATCGGCAATCGCGAGGCCGTGGGCCTGCAGGCGGACTCGGTGGCAAGCGACCTGTCGCGCCTTGAGGCCCTGTGCGGAACCGGCGGCGCCGGCCCGCGCGAGGTTTCCACCCTGACGGGCACTTTCCTTGACGGGATCGAGGCCGATGGCCAGTCGCTTGGCGACTGGATGGATTTCGAACGCAGCCGCTGCCGCACATTGGCGCAGAAGCTGCTGGAAACAACCGCTCTCGAGACGGCGGCGCGCGATCTTCCGGTGGCGATAGGGCTGGCCCGCGATCTGGTCGCGCTTGATCCCTTCCGCGAGCCAAGCCAGCGCCTGCTGATCCGCCTGCTGGCCGAGTCGGGCGACCGCGCGATGGCCTTGGCGCAGTTCCGCAGCTGCCGCGACCTGCTGCGGGACGAGCTGGGCATCCTGCCCTCGCCCCAGACCCGCGCCTTGGCCGAGGAACTGGCCGACGATGCAGCGGCAGAGCCCGCCCGTCCGCTCGAAAGGCCCGACGATCCGCAGCTTTCCATCGCGGTCCTGCCCTTTGCGGATGCCGATGCGGATGGCGACGGCGATTTCTTTGCCGAAGGGCTGGCCGATGACATCACCACCGAATTGACGCGGCATCGCGACATTCTTGTGATTGCCCGCCAATCCAGCTTCCAGTTCAAGGCATCGCGTCCCGATGCTGCGGCGCAGGACCTTGGCGCGCGCTATGTGCTGACCGGCGTCGTGCGCCGCCGCGCCGAGCGAGTCAGCCTTTCGGTCCGCCTGCTCGATGCTGCGACCGGTCGAAATTTCTGGGCCGAACGCTACGAGCGGCCCCAGTCCGAACTATTCGCCATGCAGGACGCGGTCGTGGCCCAGATCCTTGCGGGCGTCGATGCCGAGATGCGCCAGTCCGAACGCGAACGCGCCCTGCGCAAACCGCCCTCGGATCTGAACGCATGGGAGTTGTTCCATCGCGGGTTGTGGCACACCTATCGCTTCCACCCCGACGAGGCCGAACGGGCGCGCGCGATCTTTGCCCGCGCCGCCGAACTCGCGCCCGATTTTGCCCTGCCGCAGGCGGGGCTGGCCTATCTGGGGCTTGTGGGGATCACATGGCGGATGGTTCCCGACCCGCAAGCCACGATGGCGCAGGCCATCGCGCATGGTCGCGCCGCGGTCGATCTGGACGCGACAAGCCCCTTTGCGCAGGTGGTTCTGGGACGGCTTCTGACCTATGCGGGCCAGTTGCGTTCCGCTTTCGAACACCTGCGTCTGGCCCGCGATCTGAATCCCAGCTACGCCTCGACCTATTACGGTCTGGGCACCGCGCATCTTTGGGCCAACGAGCCGGAACCGGCGCTGTTCCATGCCGAGCGGGCCTTGCGCTTCAGCCCGCGCGATCCGCTGGCGGCGATGTTCCTGACCGTGCAGTCCTTTGCCCATCTTCTGCTGGAATCGCCCGATATCGCCGAGGCACTTGCCCGCCGCGCCGTCCTGATGCTGCCGCGCGAGATCTGGTCGCATCTGGCCCTGACCTGCGCCTTGGTCGAGCAGGACCGGCTGGGGGACGCGCGCGACGTTATCGCGGCGGCGAAACGCGACCTGTCCGACGTTTCACTGCTGGGGATCCGTCCGCTAAGCGCCGGAGTCACGCCGGAACTGCGCGAACGTGTCATTCTGGCCCTGAAAAGCGCGGGGATGAGCTAGAAAAGCGCCGTACCTATCCGCGATCCGATGTAGTATTGCCCGCGTCTCGCAGGCGCGGATTCCGGCTCGCAGGAGCTATGATGAGATTGCATCAGGACATCTCGTTTTGCCATTCGCAGGACGGCACGCGCATCGCGGTGGCGGCATGTGGCGCGGGTCCGGTCCTGCTGCGCGCGGCGCATTGGCTAAGCCATGTCACCTACGATCTGGACAGCCCCGTCTGGCAGCCCTGGGTCGAGGCCCTGTCCCGCCATCACCGCTACATCCGCTACGACCCGCGCGGTTGCGGCATGTCCGAGCGGTTCTGCGCCGATCTGTCGCTCGCGACATGGCATCAGGACCTCGAGGCCGTCATCGCGACCGTCCCCGTGGATCGATTTGCGCTTCTGGGCGGCTCGCAGGGCGGCGCGCTGGCGATCCACTACGCCGCCCGTCATCCCGAACGGGTGTCTCATCTGGTTCTAGTGAATGCCTATGCGCAGGGCAGCCGCACGCGGGCCCGAACCGATGCCGAGTTGCTCGAGGCCGAAACCCTGTTCAATCTTGTCCGCATCGGCTGGGGCCGCAGCAATCCGGCTTTCTGCCAGTTCTTCACCAATCTGTTCATTCCAGACGGCACACCCGAGCAGCATCGCTGGTGGGGCGATCTGGAACGCGAGACGGCCTCGCCCGAAGTCGCCGCCGAAACACTGCGCCAGATGCAGGGGCTGGATGTGCTTGGGGATTGCGCACGGATCAGGGTTCCGACGCTGGTGGCCTCATGCCGCGGGGATATGCGGGTGCCGTTCGAGCAGGGCGCGCTGATCGCGGCCACGATCCCCGACGCGCGTTTCGTGCCGCTTGCCAGCGCCAACCATGTGCTTTTGCCGACGGAACCGGCATGGGCGGTTTTCCATACCGAGCTTGCCGCGTTTCTGGATGAACCGGCCCCGCATCCGGTTCTGGCCGGTTCGGGCCTGACCACCGCCGAATCCGAAGTCCTGCACCTGATCGTCGCGGGGCTCGATAACCGCTCGATCGCCCTTCGCCTTGGCAAAAGCGAAAAGACGGTGCGTAATCAGGTCTCGGTGATCCTGTCAAAGCTCGATGTCAGCAGCCGTGCGCAGGCCATCGTCAGGGTGCTGGGCGGATAATGCCGGATCCGGGACATTCGTCCCACGGCATTTCGGGGCCGCTTGGGTCGCGCGCCTCATGCGCGGGGCGTGCCGATCCGCGATCCTGCCCACATGCGGCAACCGCGCCGCGACAGGAGGATGAAATGCCACTGGACGAAACCCGATTGAACGAATTCATCGGCAAGGTGCTTGGCGATCTGGGCGGAGCCGTCAGCGTGCCCTTGGTACGGATCGGCGATGCGTTGGGGCTTTACACAGCACTGGACCGGATCGGCCCCGCCACCCCCGAGGCGCTGGCCTTGGCCACGGGTTGCGCGCCGCGCTATATCCGCGAATGGCTGTCGGCGCAGGCGGCCTCGGGCTATGTCACCCATGCGGAAGGCCGCTTCTCGCTGTCGCCCGAGCAGGCCTTTGTCTTTGCCACGCCCGACAGTCCGGCCAATCTGATCGGTGCATTCGATACCGCAGCCGCCATGGTCGAGAACCAGACCAAGGTGCAGGTGGCGTTCAGGACCGGCAAGGGCGTCGCCTGGGGCGATCAGGCGGGCTGCCTGTTCTGTGCCGTCGCGCGCATGTTCCGGCCCGGCTATGTCAACGCCCTCGTGCAGGAATGGCTGCCCGCGCTGGACGGCGTGGTCGAGACCTTGCAGGACGGAGCGGTGGTTGCCGATATCGGCTGCGGGCATGGCGTCTCGACCATGCTGATGGCGCAGGCATTCCCCGCCAGCCAGTTTGTCGGCTACGATTTCCATCCCGGCTCGATTGCCGCCGCAAGCGCCCATGCGCTGGCCCATGACATCTCGAATGTGCGTTTCGACGTCGCCCGTGCGCAGGACTTCCCCGGAGATTATGATTTCGTCACCTGCTTCGATTGCCTGCATGACATGGGCGATCCGGTCGCGGCGGCAAGCCATATCCGGCAGAAGCTCAAACCCGGAGGCACATGGATGGTGGTCGAACCGAATGCTGCCGACCGGCTAGATGACAATCTGAACCCCGTGGGCCGACTTTACTATTCCGCCTCGACGATGATCTGCGTACCGACCTCGCTCGCGCAGGAAACCGGGGCGGCGCTTGGCGCACAGGCAGGTGAGGCGAGGCTCTCCGAGGTGATCCGCGCCGGAGGCTTCACCCGCGTCCGCCGCGCTGCCAGCACTCCCCTGAACATGATCCTTGAAGCATCCTGAACGCTGCGCCCGTCAGAACGCCGCGACCAGCGTGGCTCCGGCAAGTAAAAGGATGATCAGCGAACCGGGCGTCCACAAGGCCGCCCGGACCTCGTGGTTCTGCGCGGTGTAATAGGCCACGAAATGCGCAAGCCGCGTCACGACGAAGCCGTAGAACAACATCTGCGCCAGCCATAGCGGCGGCGCCGTGGTGACGTAAAGCAGGCCGGCAATGAAGAAATAGGGCAGGTTTTCCAGATCGTTCTGCTGGATGCGCCTGATCCGGTCCACCCGCTCGTTCGGGCCCAGCTGCTCGGGATGCGGATCGGGGTTGAACGGCGTCTTTCGCAGATCCTCGGGGTTGAGCAGGCCCGCATTGGTCGAAATCAGCCGCGCGACGGTCAGCCACGACATCGCGACACCTTTCAGCACCATGATGGCCGCAGCGATGGCGAAAGTCGCGAATACCGGATTTGCTAGGTGCAACTGGTCCATTCGATCACCCCTGAACATGCGGGCTGGCGCACCATCACCAGACGGCGATTCCAATATTTCGACATGGCGTCGAAAAAGTCAACAAATAGACTTTAATCGCTTGCGCGGGTATGTTCGGACCGAAGTCGCAAGGGCCTGCCATGACGAAGATGACACCTGACCTGACCGAAGCGCGCCGCGCCCGCCACCAGCGCCGCCGCGACCGCTCGCGCGACGAAATCCTTGCCGCCGCCCGTACCGTGCTGCTGCGTGACGGCATCGCGGCGGTGACGCTCGATGCGGTCGCGCGCGAGGCCGGAATGTCGCGGACGGGCCTGTATTACTACTTTGCCTCCAAAGAGGTGCTGGTCTTCGAACTGGTCTTCGCGATCTGGCACGGTCAGGCCGAGCGTGTCCGCGATGCGGTCGAAGGCGCGGACACGGGCGAAGCGGCCCTTGGTGCCATCATTCGCGCGACCGTCGATGGCTACGCCCCGCAACTGGACGATTTCCGTGTCGCCTATCTGCTGGGGCAGGTGTCGAACACATCGGGATTGCAACTGTCCGAGGAAGAATTCCAGCGCATCCGGCCGATCAATGACATGATGCTTGGCCGGGCTAGCCGGATGCTTGCGCAAGACAGTCGGCAGGACGGGGTCGAACCCCGCCTGCTGAGTTTTCTTGCCTTCGTCTCGGCATTGGGGGTGCTGACGATGAAAGGGCTGGTCGAGTCGCAGGGCGACCCCCTGCTTTACTCGGACGAACAGATGATCGAGGCCCTGAGCAAGGTTTTCGCCAAGGCCGCCCGCTGATGCGCCGATCTAAGCCGCGATCAGCCCGCGCAGCATGTGACAGCAGGCCGCCAGTTCCTCGGGGGTGATGAACTCGTCAGGACGGTGCGCGCGCGCGATCTCGCCCGGACCGCAGACGATCGAGGGGATTCCCGCAGCCTGATACAGTCCCGCCTCGGTGCCGTAGCTGACCGATTGCAGCGGGGCGTGGCCGGTCAGGCGGGACAGCAGGTCCGGAAGTGCAGGATCGTCCGACGGCGGCAGCGCGGGATAGGCGCTGAGTTCGTGGTCCTGCATCGACAGGGCCGATTCCGGCACCAGCGCCCGCGCAAGGGCGATGACTTCGGCCGTGATCGAGGCGGGGTCCGAACCGGGGACCGAGCGGACCTCCATCTCGATCTCGCACAGGTCGGGGATGATGTTGACGGCAGTTCCGCCACGCACGACGCCCGCCACGACCGTCGAATGCGATGGGGTGAACCGCGCGTCGAACGGACCGGAGCGGGACAGGCGCTGGTTCAGGGCGCGGATGGCCAGCAGGATCTCGGCTCCGGCATAGATCGCATTCAGACCCGCATCGGGTTGCGAGGAATGCGCCGCCCGACCCTCGATCCGCAGCAGGGTCGATTGCTTGCCCTTGTGTGACAGCACCGGCCGCATTCCCGTCGGCTCGCCCACGATGCAGCCGGACGGGGCGGCGATCAGTTGCGGCAATGCCCCGATCAGGTGACCGACGCCACGGCAGCCGATTTCTTCGTCATAGGAAAAGGCCAGATGGATCGGGCGGCTCAAATTTGCTGCCTTGAATTCGGGGACCATGGTCAGCATGCAGGCCAGAAACCCCTTCATGTCCGAGGCACCGCGCCCGAACAGCCTGCCCTCGCGGCGGGTCAGCCGGAACGGATCGGACGACCATTGCTGGCCCGCGACGGGAACCACATCCATATGGCCCGACAGGATCAGGCCCGACCGGTCACGAGGCCCTATCGTCGCAAGGATGTTGACGCGGTCACCTTCGGGGCCGGGCAGGATGACCGGCTCTACGCCCATGCGGCGCAGGTGGCCGGTGACGCAATCCGCGACGGTATCATTGGGTTTCCCCGGCAGGTCGGCGCAGGAAACAAGGTCGGAAAGGATGTCTTCGGGGGTCATGTCGGTCTCGGGTGGTCACGGATCACGGCAATCCTGCACCCGATGCGGCATGTCTTGCTGCCGAATGCCGACCCGTCCGCGCAATTTCCTGCGGCATAAGGGGGCGCATTGCGGCGGCATCATCTGCCGCCGGACCCGCCCCCTACGGCACAATCCGCTGCGGACCATGCCGAGCCAAAGACAAATGCGGCTCTGACGGGGCTAGCCTTGCCGAAAGAACCAGCGGAAAATTCAATGAGCCTGTCATTCGACCCAGATAGTCTGGACCTGCCCCGCGCGCATTTCATCGGCGGTACCTATGTCAAGGACGAGGGCGCGCTTGATCTGTCGCGCCCTTCCGACGCGCAGCCCCTGGGTACGGTTCCGGTCGCGAATGCCGATCTGGTGGATCGCGCGGTCGAGGTCGCGGCCAAAGCACAACGAGTTTCGGGCTGGGGCGCGTGCCAGCCCCGCGACAGGACAAGGGCCCTGCATCGCTGGGCCGATCTGATCGAATCCCATGCCACCGAGCTGTCGCAGCTTGAAGCGGTCGCCTCGACGCGGCTGATCAGCCAATTGCCCGCAATCGACGTGGCCGTCACCGCCGAGCAGATCCGCTTCTTCGCCGAGATGGCCGACAAGGAGGGCGGCGATCTGGTCCCGACCCGCGACGACCAGCTTGGCCTGATCATGGACGAGCCCTATGGAGTCGTCGGCGCGATCACGCCGTGGAATTTTCCGATCTCGATGGCGGGATGGAAGCTCGGTCCGGCCCTGGCGGCAGGAAATGCCGTGGTGCTGAAGCCATCCGAGATGACCCCCTTCGCCACGTTGCGCATGGCCGAACTGTCGGTTCAGGCCGGTATTCCCGCAGGGCTGGTCAATGTCGTCCAGGGCGACGGGTTTGTGACCGGCACGGCGCTGACCGGTCATCCCGATATCGGCAAGGTCAGCTTCACCGGCTCGACGCTGGCCGGACGGGCGATCATGGAGAACGTGGCGCGGACCGGCGTCAAGCCGATGACGCTGGAACTGGGCGGCAAAAGCCCGCAGATCGTCTTTGCCGATGCGGATCTGGACTTGGCCGCGCGCTGTATCGCGGGCAGCATCATGTTCAACGCGGGGCAGGCCTGCGTCGCCGGAAGCCGCGTGATCGTCGAGGCCAAGGTCGCGGATGCGCTTGCCGCAAAGCTGGTGGCCCTGATGCAGCCGCAGAATCCCGGCCCGAGCTGGCTGGCCGAAACGGGCTATTCTCCGGCGATCTCGGCGCGTCAGCGCGACCGGATCGACCACATCGTTCAGGCCGCCATCGTGAACGGAGCCGAGGTCCTGTGCGGCGCCGCCCCCATGGATCTGCCGGGCTATTTCTACCAGCCGACCCTGCTGTTCGGAGTCGGGGCGCGCAACCCCGCCGTGACCGAGGAAATCTTCGGGCCCGTCCTGACCCTGCAAAGCTTTGCCGATGAAAGCGAGGCGCTGGAACTGGCCGATCATCCGACCTACGGGCTGGCGGCGGGGGTCTTTACCCGCGACCTGTCGCGCAGCCTGCGGGTGACGCGCCAGCTTCAGGCGGGGACGGTCTGGGTCAACCGCTATGGCCGCTCGCGCGATCATATCCTGCCGACAGGTGGTTACAAATCCTCCGGCATCGGCAAGGATCTGGGCCGCGCGGCCTATCACGCCAACCGCCGTTCGAAATCCGTTCTGATCGACCTCTGAGGACCATCCCATGACGCACCGCATTGCTTTGATCCCCGGCGACGGGATCGGTACATCTGTTCTGGACGCCGCGATGAAGGTCGCGGAAAAGGCGGCCCCCGGCCTGCTGTCGGGCGAAACCTTTCCATGGTCCTGCGACCATTACCTGAAAACCGGCCGTATGATGCCCGAAGACGGGATCGAGACCCTGCGCGGCTTCGACGCGATTTTCCTAGGCGCGGTCGGCTGGCCCGCGAAGGTGCCCGATGCCGTGTCGCTGCATGGCCTGCTGCTGCCGATCCGCAAGGCCTTCGTGCAATATGCCAATATCCGTCCCCATCGCCTTTTGCCGGGCGTCGAGGGCCCCTTGCGCAAGCAGGAATTCGACATTCTTTGCATCCGCGAGAACACTGAGGGCGAATATTCCGGCGCCGGTGGCCGCGTGCATCAGGGCACTGCCGACGAAGTCGCGGTCGAGACGGCGATCTTCACCCGCGCCGGAGTCGAGCGCATCCTGCGCTTCGGTTTCGAACAGGCGATGGCCCGAAGCAAGCGGCTTGCCTCGGTCACCAAGTCGAACGCGCAGAAATACTCGATGGTGTTCTGGGACGAGGTGACGCGCGAACTTTCGGTCGAATTCCCCGAGGTCGAGGTCAGTCATTACCATGTCGATGCCATCGCGGCCCGCATGGTGATGGCCCCCGAGACGCTTGACGTCATCGTGGCCTCGAACTTGTTCGGCGACATCCTGACCGATCTGGGTGCAGCGATCCAGGGGGGCTTGGGCTTTGCGGCCTCGGCCAATATCGACCCGACCCGCAAGGGGCCGTCGATGTTCGAACCGGTGCATGGCTCGGCCCCCGATATCGCGCATCTGGGGATCGCCAATCCGATCGCCGCGATCTGGTCGTTGGTGATGATGCTGCAACATCTGGGCGAAGGGGCGGTCGCCGCGCGCATCATGCGCTCCGTCGAGGCGACCACCGCACGCGGGATCGGCACCGTGCCGGGCCGCGACAAGACCGATGACATTACTGCGGCGATCCTGTCCGCATTGGAGGATTAAGCGATGAACGTGATGACGAAACCCACCGGACTTGCCGATCCCGACCTGTTCCGCGAAGCCGCGCTGATCGGCGGGCAATGGGTACAGGCCACGTCCGGCGCCTCGGTCGAGGTGACCGATCCGGCTACGGGCAAGGTGCTGGGCCGCGTGCCCGATATCGGCGCCGAGCAGACCCGCGCCGCGATCGACGCCGCCGACCGTGCCTTCCAAAGCTGGCGCAAGCGGCCCCATGCCGAACGCGCCGCCCTGCTCGAACGCTGGTTCGCCCTGATGGAGGACCACGCCGACGATCTTGCCCTGATCCTGACCCGCGAACAGGGCAAACCGCTGGCCGAGGCCAAGGGCGAGATCGCCTATGGCGCGTCCTTCGTGAAATGGTTCGCCGAAGAGGCCCGCCGCATCGACGGTTCGGTCATTCCCGCACCCGCAGGCGACCGCCAGATCGTCGTGATGAAAGAACCGGTCGGGGTTTCGGCCATCATCACGCCTTGGAACTTCCCGAACGCCATGATCACCCGCAAGGTGGCTCCGGCGCTGGCGGCGGGCTGCACGGTGGTCATCAAACCGTCCGAATTCACGCCGTTCTCGGCCCTTGCGCTAGGGGTTCTGGCCGAACGTGCGGGTATCCCCGAAGGCGTGGTGAACATCGTGACCGGTATGCCCGCCGCCATCGGGGCCGAACTGACCGCGAACCCGACGGTGCGCAAGCTCAGCTTCACCGGCTCGACGCGAGTGGGCTCGATCCTGATGGCGCAATGCGCGCCAAGCGTGAAGCGCCTGTCGCTGGAACTGGGCGGCAATGCGCCTTTCATCGTCTTCGACGATGCCGATCTGGACGCCGCGGTCGAGGGCGCTATTGCCTCGAAATTCCGCAATGGCGGGCAGACCTGCGTCTGTTCGAACCGGATTCTGGTGCAGGCGGGGGTCTATGACGCCTTCGCGCAAAAGCTGGGTGCGCGGGTCAAGGCCATGCGGGTCGGCCCCGGCACCGAAGCCGGCGTCGAGATCGGCCCGATGATCAACGCCCCCGCAATCGACAAGATCCGCCGCCATGTCGCCGACGCCCTGTCCAAAGGTGCGACGATTCTGGCCGAGGCGACGGCACCCTCGGGCGATCAATATGCGGCCCCCGTCCTGCTGGGCGGCGCCACCACCGAGATGGAACTGGCGAGCGAGGAAACCTTCGGTCCCGTCGCGCCGCTGTTCCGCTTCGAAACCGAGGACGAGGCCGTCGCATTGGCGAACGGGACGCCCTATGGTCTGGCCGCCTATTTCTACACGGAAAGCCACAAGCGGGCGTGGCGGGTCGGGCAGGCGCTGGAATTCGGGATGGTCGGGTTGAATACCGGCTCGGTTTCGACGACCGTCTCGCCCTTCGGAGGCGTCAAGCAATCCGGTCTTGGCCGCGAAGGCGCACGGGTCGGAATCGACGAATATCTGGAAACCAAGGCCTTCCACATGGCGGGGCTCTAGGTTCCGCGCGGCAGGAACGGGGGAACCCCGTCGCCCTGCCGCCCCCTCGATGGGGGTGGCAGGGCGTATTTGCCGCAGGCCGAAAAACAACAGGGGGCGCCGGTCGATCCGGCGCCCCCTGCACTTTACGCGAACCGCTGGCTTACTCGATCACGACATAGATCTTGCGGATCGTCTCGATGGTCTTCCAGACGCCGACGAAGCCCGGCTTCATCACGAAGCTGTCGCCCTTGCGATAGGTCACCGTGCCCTTGCCCACTTCCGACAATTCGACCACGCCTTCGAGGATGTGGCAGAACTCGTAGATCTCGCCCTTGATCGAATGGGTCTCGCCGGGCGTCGCCTCCCAGATACCGGTCTTGACGCGGCCGCTCTTGCCCTCGTCAAAGGCCCAGGTCGTGAAAGAGGGGTCGCCCGCGATCAGCCGCTCCGGTCCCGGTTTCGCAAATTTCGGTTCCGGCAGGTTTTCCGGGTCGATCTTGATCAGAAGTTCAGTCATTGCACCATGTCCTTGGCTTTGTAATAGAGACCGACCAGCGGCAGGAACCACGGTTTCCCCGTATGCAGGGGAACGGCGTTCCATGGCAGGTCATTGAAGGGATTGCGGTTGATGCGGCCGACGATCAGGTCGGCCATGATCTCGCCCATATGGGTCGCGATCTGCGCGCCATGGCCGGAATAGCCCATCGCGAAATAGGTTCCGTCCGCCAGACCGGCGCGGGGATAGCGGTCGCGGGTCATATCGACCATCCCGCCCCAGCAGTAGTCGATCTGCACATCGGCCAGATCGGGAAAGATTCCGGCCAGTGCCTGACGCAGGATCTCGCCGCTTTTCACATCCGACTTCTGGTCCGATGTCGCCGAAAAACGCGCCCGCCCGCCAAAGATCAGCCGGTTGTCCGGCGCAAGGCGGAAGTAGTTTCCGATATTCATCGAGGTGACGCAGGTCCGGTTCCCCGGCATGATGGCTGCGGCCTCGCCCGCGGTTAGCGGGCGGGTCGCGATCAGGAAGCTGCCGACCGGAACGATCCGGCGCCGGAAATACCCGAAAGCCTCGGTCGTATAGGCCCCCGTCGCCAGCAGGACCCGATCTGCGGTGACCGTGCCGCGCGGCGTGTCCAGCGCCCAGCCGCGCCCCTGCTCGCGCCGCGCCGTCACCGGCGCATGTTCATGGATCACCGCGCCGTGCCGCACCGCCGCCTCGGCCAGACCCGAGACAAAGCGCCCCATATGCATCATGGCGCTTTTCTTCTGCAGCATCGCGCCGTGGAACTGGTCCGAGCCGACCTCGGCCTGCAGATCCGCCCGCGTCAGCAATTCGGTGTCGGGATCGACTTCGGCATGGATGGCCTCGAAATTGCGGGCAATCCCTTCCAGATGCTGGGGTTTCGAGGCCAGCTTCAGCTTGCCCGACCTGTGGAAGTCGCAGTCGATGCCCTCTTCGGCCACCAGACGTTCGATGGTGTCGATTCCGGCGTCGAAGGCGCGATACAGCGCGCGGGCCTTCTCGGCACCGAATTCGGCGCGGGCGGCCAGATAGCTATGGGCGATCCCGTTGTTCAGATGCCCGCCATTGCGGCCGGAGGCCCCGAATCCCACGGTCTGCGCCTCGAGGACCACGACCGAACGCCCCTCCAGCGCCAGCTTGCGCGCCGCACCAAGTCCGGTGAAGCCCGCACCGATGACCGCGACATCGTAATGCCCCGCCACCGGCTCCGTCGCGCCCCCCGAAAAGGGGGCGGCGGTATCGTGCCAATATGAGACGAACTTCATCGCCCTCAGATCCCGAAGACGCCCGGCAGGCCACCGATATCGGCGATTTCGGTATAGCCGTAATAGGGATTGGCCGGTTCGTGGCGGCGATTGACCCAGACCTTGGACGTAATGCCCAGATCATGCGCGGTCATCAGGTCATAGCGGAACGAGGACGAGACATGGGTGATGTCCGCGGGGCCGCAACGCAGCACGTCCAGCATATATTCGAAACCGCGCATCTGCGGCTTGTAGGCACCGGTCTCCTCGGCGGTGATGACCTTGTAGAAGGGCGCGCCCAGTTTCTCGACATTCGAGGGGATCTGCGATTTCATCGCGTTCGACAGGATCACCAGCGGGATTTCTTTGGCCAGCTTGGCCAGACCCGCCGGAACATCCGCATGCGGACCCCAGGTCGGGACTTCGTCATAGACGCGCTGCGCGTCCTCGTCGCGGAAAGTCACGCCATTGGCTTTGCAGGTCCGCTCGAGCGAGTTGTGAACGATCTCGGCATAAGGCTTCCAGGCGCCCAGAACCTCGTCAAGACGGTAGGCCGCAAAGTTCTTGATGAACTGCGTCATGGCGGCCTCATCCAGCGTCGCGCCATAGATGCGGCGCGCGGCACCGGCCATGTCGAAATTGGTCAGCGTGCCATAGCAGTCGAAGGTTACGTATTTCGGGCGAAACGGGGCCATATTGTCCTCATGCGGTCATCGTTGTCCCGATTTTAGGCGCAGCGGCAGACCAGTCTGCCCGCATTGCTGCCCTTGACCGGCAGGAAACGCCGAAAGTCGGGCCGGTCGCGGCACAGAGTTTCGGACCGCCCGCCACGCCACCCCGTCGCGACCCCGACGCAGCAGCGGATCGGCGGCAGAATATGCCGCCACATCAGGGCTGAACGGTGTGAAATATCCGCAAGACCGACCAATCCCGTTACGCGGCAGTCGATCAGGGCGGCATGATATGCCGGAATAGACCCGAGGCAAGCATGACCCAGACCCTGACCTTCCAGCCTTTCGGCCCCGAACATCTGGACGGCGCGTTGCGCCTGTCCGAACAGGCGCGCTGGCCGCATCGACGCGACGACTGGGCGTTGGTCGCGGCCATCAGCAAGGGCGTCGTGGCCCTTGAGGACGACCGGATCGTCGCGACGGCCCTTGCCACGCCTTTCGGTGACGCCGCGATGGCGAACATGATCATCGTCGATGAATCCATGCGCGGACGGGGCCTTGGCCGCGAGATCATGCTGCGGGCGATGGATTGCGCCACACCGGGCCAATGGCGGCTGGTTGCGACGCAATCGGGGCTGCCGCTTTACGAGAAGCTCGGTTTCTCGGCCTGCGGCATGGTGCATCAGCGTCAGGGCCATCTGCTGGCCGATTGCGTTGCGACACAGGCCCGCCCCGCCCTTGCCGCAGACCTTGACGCGATCCGGCAGATGGACCGCGAGGCGACGCAGGCGGATCGCTCGGGTCTGATCGACCTTCTGGCCGCGCGGGGTCAACTGGCGATCATCGAGGGCAAGGGTTACGCCGCGATCCGCCCCTTTGGCCGTGGCCATGTCGTCGGTCCGGTGATCGCGGATGATGCGGAAACCGCGCGCGATCTGCTGTCGCAGCTTTTCGCCGGTCGCCGTGGCGCGTTCTTGCGTGTCGATACCGCCGACCTTACCGGACTCGAGGACTGGCTTGCCGGTCTGGGGCTGGTCGAGGTGGATCGCGGTATCGCGATGCGGCGCGGCGGGCTTCCCGAAAACAAGGGGCGCTTCATGCGCTTCGCTCTGGCCGCACAGGCCCTTGGCTGACCATAGGAGAGAACATGCTGAGCAATTCGCTGATCGAGCAGGACCGGGCACATCTGGTCCATCCCGTGGCTTCATGGCGCGGGCATGAACAAAGCGGGGTCCGCCTGCTGAAATCGGCCAAGGGCGCGACCGTGACCGACGCGCAGGGGCATCAGCTTCTGGACGGGTTCGCGGGCCTCTGGTGCGTCAATGCCGGTTACGGGCAGGAAAGCGTCATCGAGGCCGCGACAAAGCAGCTGCGCGAACTGCCCTATGCCACCGGCTATTTCAGCCTCGGGTCCGAACCCGCCGCCCGCCTTGCCGCGCGGCTGGCCGAGCGCGCCCCCGGTGATCTGGATCATGTCTATTTCACCTTGGGCGGATCGGATGCGGTGGACAGCACCGTGCGCTTTGCCCGCTACTACTGGAACGCGCGCGGGATGCCGGAAAAGGACCAGTTCATCTCGGTCCAGCAGGGCTATCATGGCTCGTCGACCGTGGGTGCGGGCCTGACCGCGCTGCCAGCCTTCCATGCCGGATTCGGACTGCCTTTCGACTGGCAGCACAAGATCACCTCGCATTACGCCTATCGCAATCCGGTCGGTAACGATCCGCAGGCGATCATCGACGCCTCGGTCGCGGAACTGCGCGCCAAGATCGAACAGATCGGCGGAGCCGGTCGCGTCGCCGCCTTCTATGTCGAGCCGATCCAGGGCTCGGGTGGGGTGCTGGTGCCGCCGAAAGGCTGGATGGCCGCGATGCGTGCGGTCTGCACCGAGCTGGACATCCTGTTCATCGCGGACGAGGTCATCACCGGCTTCGGGCGCACCGGCCCGCTTTTCGCCTGCGAAGAGGACGGCATCGTGCCCGACATGATGACGACGGCCAAGGGGCTGACGTCGGGCTATGTCCCGATGGGCGCGGTCTTCCTGTCCGACCGGATCTACCAGACCATCGCCGATGGTGCGGGCGCGGCCGCGGTGGGTCACGGCTACACCTATTCCGCCCATCCGGTCAGCGCGGCCGTGGGGCTTGCGGTTCTGGATCTGTACGAAGACGGGTTGCTGGCGAATGGCACTAAAATGGGCGCGCGCCTGATGGCGGGTCTACACGGGCTGTCCGATCACCCCTTGGTCGGCGATGTCAGGGGGCGCGGGATGCTGGCGGCGATCGAACTGGTCATCGACAAGCAGAACAAGACCCCGCTGCCCGCCGCTGCCGCCCCCGCGACCCGCGTGTTCGAGCGGGCTTGGCAGAACGGCTTGATCGTGCGCGCCTTTGCCCAAGGGGTGATCGGCTATGCCCCGCCCCTTTGCTGCACCGAGGCCGAGATCGACGCCATTGTCGAGCGCACCCGCCTGACCCTTGACCAGACGCTGGAAGATCCCGACGTCCGCGCGGCGATGCGCTGATGGCGGTCCTGTTCCTGTCGACTCCTGCACGGGCCGAGGTCTTTCGTCAGGCCTTTGCCCGCGCCCTGCCGGACATCGCCTTTCACTTCGGCGAAGCGCCGGACCCGCAGGACATCCGCTGGATCGTCACCTGGACCGCGCCCGAGGATCTGGCGACGCGCTATCCGAATCTGCGGCTGGTCTTCTCGATCGGAGCCGGAGTCGACCAGTTCGACATGAGCCGCATTCCCGCGCATGTCAGCATTGTCAGGATGCTCGATCCGGGCATCGCGGCGCAGATGGGGGAATATGCGACCATGGCGACCTTGGCCATGCATCGCGACCTGCCCCTGTATCTGGCGCAACAGCGCAAGGGCGAATGGCGGGCGGGCGACAACCTGCCCGCCGCGCAACGGCGTGTCGGTGTCATGGGGCTGGGCCAGCTCGGGTCGCTGGTGATCGAACGGCTGAAGCCCTTCGGCTTCGATCTGGCGGGTTACAGCCGCTCGCCGCGCCGGATCGAGGGGGTCGAGTGCTTTACCGACCTGTCCGCGTTTCTGGCCCGCAGCGATATCCTGCTGTGCCTTCTGCCGCTGACCGGAGAAACGCAGGGCATCCTGAATGCCGACCTGTTCGCGCAGCTTCCGCAAGGTGCGCGACTGGTCCATCTGGGACGCGGCAAGCAACTGGTGGCGCAGGATCTGCTTGATGCGCTCGAATCCGGTCGGCTGGCCAGCGCCATGCTGGACGTGACCGACCCCGAGCCTTTGCCTGCGGATGACCCGCTTTGGCACCATCCCCGCGTGATCGTTACTCCCCATATCGCCAGCCAGACCAGCGCGATCGAAGGTGCTGCGCATGTCGTGGCAGGGGTCCGCGCCGACCTGTCCGGACAGGACATCCCCGGCCTGATCGACCGGACACGGGGGTACTGACGCGATGCCACGGCGTCACGGCAATTCAGCATAATATGCCGTGACATTCACAAAATCGACGCATCCGCCCCGCGATTTCCGGCCATTCTGTCCCGAATGGTCAGGTCTGCAAGGGCTCGACTACAAGATCCGGCGAAAGATCGGATCAGAATATTCCGGCAGATCGTGCTGCCAACAGGGAAGAATGCATCCGGCCAATGCCGGCCCGAATGCAAGATACGCTCTGTGAACCAGCATACCCTGTCGCGGTCCGAGCGGACCCGCCCGCCTTTGCGGGTCCAAGCATTGCCCGCAAGGGCGAACCATCAGTGCGCAAGCGCGCAAGAACAGGGAATTAGGATGAGCAATACCGGCATCACCAACTGGACCCGCTCGGATGACGCGATGGTCGAACATGCCATGCGCCGAGGCGCCAGCCGTCGCGATCTGCTGCGCATGTTTCTTGCCGGAGGCATCAGCCTTGCCGCAGGCAGCACCATTCTGGGCCGCGCCGGAGCCGCGCTGGCCGCGACTCCGGTCAAGGGCGGGCATCTGATCGGCGCAAGCTGGGCCTCCTCGACCGCGGACACGCTTGATCCCGCCAAGGCATCGCAGGCGACGGATTACGTCCGCTGCTGCGCGCTGTACAACCGCCTGACCTTCCTGAACGGTCAGGGCGAGGTGCAGATGGAACTGGCCGACAGCGTCGAATCCTCGGATGCGAAAGTCTGGACGGTGAAGCTGAAGACGGGCGTGACCTTCCATGACGGCAAGACCCTGACCGCCGATGACGTCGTCTTCTCGCTGATGCGTCACCTTGACGAAAGCGTCGGCTCCAAGGTCAACGCGATGGCCAAGCAATTGTCCGAGGTGAAGGCGGTCGATCCGGCGACGGTCCAGATCACCCTGTCCGCGCCGAATGCCGACCTGCCCGCCATCCTTGCCATGCACCATTTCATGATCGTGGCCGATGGCACGACCGATTTCTCCAAGGGCAACGGCACGGGTTCCTTCGCGCTGGAAAGCTTCGAGCCGGGCGTGAAATCGCTGATGAAGCGCAACGAGAACTACTTCAAGCCGGGCGGCGCGCATGTCGACAGCTTCGAATATTTCGCCATTCCCGACGACACCGCGCGGGTGAACGCGCTGATCTCGGGGGATATCCATCTGGCGGCGTCCATCAAGCCGCAAGCGCTGCGCCTGATCGAGGCCGCAGGCAATATCGACGTGGTGCAGAACACCGCCGGAAACTACACCAATTTCAACATGCGGCTGGATATGTCGCCGGGCGACAAGGCCGGTTTCGCCGAGGGCATGAAATACCTGTTCGACCGCGAATTGATCACGAAATCCATCGCCCGTGGCCGCGCGGTGATCGCCAATGACCAGCCGGTATCGCCCTCGAACAAATACCACAATGCCGAGCTGAAGGCCCGCGAGCACGACCCCGAACGCGCCAAGGCGCTGTTCCAGAAGGCGGGACTGCTGGGCCAGACGATCCCGATCGTCGCCTCGGACGCCGCCACGTCCTCGGTCGAGATGGCCACGCTGTTGCAGCAGGCCGGTTCGCAGATCGGCATGAAATTCGACATCCAGCGCGTGCCGTCGGATGGCTACTGGTCGAAATACTGGCTTCAGGCTCCGGCGCATTTCGGCAATATCAACCCGCGTCCGACGCCCGACATCCTGTTCTCGCTGCTCTACACCTCGGATGCGCCGTGGAACGAAAGCCAGTTCAAATCCGAGAAATTCGACAAGCTGGTGCATGAGGCCCGCGGCGAACTGAACGAGACGCGCCGCAAGGAAATCTATGACGAATGTCAGGTGATCGTCTCGAACGAGGCCGCGACCGCGATCCCCGTCTGGCTGTCGGACATGGAGGCCAAGACCAACAAGCTTCAGGGGCTGGAAACCAACCCGCTGGGCGGCCAGATGGGCTACGCCATGGCCGAATACGTCTGGCTGGAAGCCTGATCGCTGCTTCGGGGGCGGTTGCTGCCGCCCCCGCCCTTCCCTGAAAGGTTCCTGAATGAGTTCACCCATCCCCAGACTGGTGCTAGGCCGCCTCGGCATTGCCGCCATCACGCTGCTGATCGTCTCGGTCGTGGTTTTCGGCGCGACGCAGATGCTGCCCGGAGACGTCGCCGAGATCCTGCTGGGCCAATCCGCGACCCCCGAGGCCGTGGCCGGACTGCGCAAGGCCATGAATCTGGATCAGCCCGCGATCATGCAATATGGCAGCTGGCTCTGGGGATTGCTGCGGGGCGATCTGGGGACGTCCTATGCCAACAGCATGCCGGTGGCGGACCTGATCGGCGGTCGGCTGGTGAACACGCTGCGGCTGGGTGCGGTCACGGCCGCGATCGCGGTGCCTCTGGCGCTGTCGCTGGGGATCGCCACGGCGATGTATCGCGGCACGGCTTTTGACCGGGCGGTGAACGCCTGCATCATCGCGGTGATCTCGGTTCCGGAATTCATGATCGCGACATTGGCCGTTCTGGTCTTCGCGGTATGGCTGAAATGGCTGCCCGCCCTGTCGGTCAACAGCGACATCGACAGCATCACCCAGATGCTGCGGGTCTTTGCCATGCCGGTCATCACCCTGCTATGCGTGATCTGCGCCCAGATGATCCGCATGACCCGCGCGGCGATGATCAGCGTGCTGGACAGCCCCTATGTCGAGATGGCCCTGCTCAAGGGCGCATCGCGCTCGCGCATGGTGCTGCGTCACGCCCTGCCCAACGCGGTCGGCCCGATCGTCAATGCCGTGGCCCTGTCGCTGTCCTATTTGGTCGGCGGCGTCATCATTGTCGAGACAGTCTTCAACTACCCCGGAATCGCGCGGTTGATGGTGGATTCGGTCGCCACGCGCGACCTGCCGCTGATCCAGGGCTGCGCCATGATCTTCTGTATCGGATACCTGATCCTGATCACGGTTGCCGACCTGATCGCCATTCTCTCGAACCCGAGGCTTCGCTAGTCATGGCCGTTTCCTTTCCCACCCCCCGCCGCCTTGGCTACCGCCTGAACTGGACCGGAGCCCTTGCCGCGCTGGTCGTGCTGTTCTGGGCGCTGACCGCGATCATCGGCCCGTGGTTCATGCCCCATGACCCCGGCGAGATCGTCGATTTCGATTTCTTCGGCCCGATCACGGATCAACTGTGGCTGGGCTCGGACTATCTGGGCCGCGATATGTTCTCGCGCATCCTGATGGGCGCGCGCTATACGGTCGGGATCTCGCTTGCGGCGGTCGTGCTGGCCTGCGCCTCGGGGGTGATCCTTGGCATGACGGCGGCGGTCAGCGGCGGCTGGTTCGACACGGTCCTGAGCCGTCTGTTCGACGCGCTGAACTCGATCCCGTCGAAACTGTTCGGGCTGGTCATGGTCGCGGCGGTAGGATCGTCGATTCCCGTCCTGATCCTTGTGCTTGCGGTCATCTACCTGCCCGGAGCCTTCCGCTTTGCCCGTGCGCTGGCCGTCAACATCAACACGATGGATTACGTCACCGTTGCCCGTGCCCGTGGCGAGCGCACCCCCTATCTGATCATGAACGAGATCCTGCCCAACATGACCGGACCGGTGCTGGCCGATGTCGGGCTGCGCTTTGTCTTCATCGTGCTGTTGCTGTCGGGTCTGTCGTTTCTGGGGCTGGGCGTGCAGCCGCCGTATGCGGACTGGGGCAGCCTTGTGCGCGAGAATATCGGCGGTCTGCCCTTTGCCGCTCCGGCAGTGATCATGCCCAGCCTTGCCATCGCCACCCTGACCATCAGCGTCAACCTGCTGATCGACAACCTGCCCACCAAGATCCGCGACCGGAGCGAATGATGCAAAACCTTGTCGAAATCCGCGATCTTCGGGTCAAGGCCACCACCGATGCCGGCAATGTTCTTCCCATCATCAAGGGCGTCAGCTTCGACATCGCGCCGGGCGAGATCGTTGCGCTGATCGGGGAAAGCGGCTCGGGCAAGACCACCATCGCGCTGACCCTGATGGGCCATACCCGCAAAGGCTGCGAGATCACCGGCGGCGAGATCCTGCTCTCGGGTCAGGATGTCGTCCGCATGACCGAAGCCCAAAGGCAGGCCATGCGCGGGACCGAGGTCGCCTATGTCCCGCAAAGCGCCGCCGCCGCCTTCAACCCCGCCCTGCGACTGATCGATCAGGTCGTCGAGGTCGCCAAGATCCACGGCACCATGCCGATGGCCGAGGCCCGCGCCAAGGCAATCGATCTGTTCCGCGCCCTCGCGCTGCCCGACCCCGAAACCATCGGCAACCGCTATCCGCATCAGGTCTCGGGCGGACAGTTGCAACGGCTTTCGGCGGCGATGGCCCTGATCGGCGGGCCGAAGCTGGTCATCTTCGACGAACCCACCACGGCGCTGGACGTCACCACCCAGATCGAGGTGCTGCGCGCCTTCAAATCGGTGATGAAGGAACGCGGCATGGCGGGGGTATATGTCAGCCACGATCTGGCGGTCGTCGCCCAGATCGCCGACCGGATCGTGGTCCTGAAGGGCGGCGAGGTGCAAGAGATCGGCGCGACCGCGCAGATTCTGCACCACCCCGCGCATCCCTATACGAACGAACTTCTATCCGCCTTCGAACCGCGGACATTCGCGCGCGCAGCAGATCCGGTCGCAGCCAACGCGCAGGTTCCCGTTCTGGAAGTCTCGCATGTCTTTGCCGGATACGGTCCCTTGGGCGCGGACAGGCTGCCGCACAAGCTGGTCCTGAAGGATGTCGGCTGCCGTCTGGAAAAGGGCTGCAACCTTGGCGTGATCGGCGAAAGCGGCTCGGGGAAATCGACGCTGGCGCGGGCGATTGCGGGCCTGCTTCCCCCCGCCAAGGGCAAGGTGCTGCTGAATGGCGAATTGTTGGAACCCGCCTCGGCGCAGCGCTCGAAAGAGGATCTGCGGCGGCTCCAGATCGTGTTCCAACTGGCCGATACGGCGCTGAATCCGGCGCGCTCCATCGGCGATATCCTTGGCCGTCCGCTGACCTTCTATCACGGCCTGAAAGGCGCGGCCCGTCAGGCGCGGATCGCGGAACTGCTGGAAATGGTCCGCCTGCCCCGCACCATGATGCACCGTCTGCCCGCCGAACTGTCGGGCGGCCAGAAACAGCGCGTCAATCTGGCCCGTGCCTTGGCGGCAAACCCCGAGGTCATCCTGTGCGACGAGATCACCTCGGCGCTGGACACCGTGGTTGCGGCGGCGGTGATCGACCTGCTCAAGGAACTGCAGCGCGAACTGGACCTGTCCTATGTCTTCATCAGCCACGATCTGTCCACCGTGCAGGCCATCTGCGACGAGGTGATGGTAATGAATGGCGGCGAGACGGTCGAAACGCTGCGCGCCCGCGACCTGCCGGACGGCGCGCGCCATCCCTATTCGCGGCTGCTGTTCGATTCCATCCCGCAACTGGACACCGGCTGGCTGGATCGCATCCCTGCCCGCGTCGCCTGATCCCGCCCCCGAACCACCTAAAGCTTGAAGATATTCTTCAGCGGAAGGTGGTTCTTCACAAAGGGCGATTTCATCACGACAAAGCTGAAGTATTTGTCGATGCCGATCTCGCGGTCGATCAGCCCCTCCATGATGGCCTGATAATCCGTGATGCCGCCGGTGACGAATTTCAGCAGATAGTCATAACCGCCCGAGATCAGGTGGCATTCGATGCATTCCTCGACCTTCATCATCGCCTCCTGGAAGCGGGCGAAATCGATCTGGCGGTGGTTCTTCAGCGTGACCTCGGTAAAGACGGTCAGGGTCGGCCCCAGTCTGGCAAGGTCGATCTGGGCCGAATAGCCCGTGATGAAACCCGCCTGCTGCAATTTCTTGACCCGCATCAGGCAGGGGCTGGGCGACAGATGGACCAGTTCGGCCAACTCGACATTGGTGATACGGCCATTGCGTTGCAACTCGTGCAGGATGCGGATGTCGATACGGTCCAGTTTCAACATGGTGGCCTCGTGAATGCGTGCAAGGACGCTACGCATAAAATTCTGCGACCTCAACCCGATCTACCGTCAAAAACGCATCGTCCCTGTCACATTTCTCGGAAAACTAGGCCGCTGTCACAGACCGCCAGTTCGGCATAATATTTCATCACCGCAGCAGATGCGGCACATGCTTTGGCCCCTATCGGCTAGTCTGGCGGGCAACGAACCAAGGAGTCCGCCATGCCCGCCCCCCTGATGCAGATCGAGACGGAAGCCGCAATTCCGGCACGCGCGGATATTGTCGTCATCGGTGGCGGGATCGTCGGCACATGCGCGGCCTATTATCTTGCGCAGCGCGGCATGTCGGTCGTCCTGCTGGAAAAGGGCCGGATCGGCGCCGAGCAGTCCAGCCGCAACTGGGGCTGGTGCCGCCAGCAGAACCGCGACGCGCGGGAATTGCCGATCTCGACCCGCAGCCTTGATCTTTGGGACCGTTTCGCCGCCGAGATCGGCGAGGATACCGGATTCCGCCGTTGCGGGCTGCTGTACCTGTCCAATGACGAGGCCGAGATCGCGGGTTGGGCGCGCTGGCGCGACTTCGCCCGGGGCGAGGGCGTGGTCACGCATATGCTGTCCGCGTCCGAGGCCACGGCCCGCGGCAAGGCCTCGGGGAAATCATGGGCTGGCGGCGTCTTTTCCCCCACCGACGGAACCGCCGATCCGTCACGCGCCGCGCCGGTGATCGCGCGTGGCGTCGTGAAACATGGCGGACGGGTCATTCAGGGCTGCGCCGCGCGCGGACTTGAACTTGAGGCGGGCGCGGTATCCGGCGTCATCACCGAAAAGGGCGTCATCAAGACGCGCGCCGTCGTCATGGCGGGCGGGGCTTGGGCCTCGTCATTCGTGAACCAGCTTGGACTGCGCTTTCCGCAGGCCAGCGTGCGGTCCTCGATTCTGGCAGTCGGCGCGGGCGCGGAACTGCCGGATGCGGTGCATACCAGCTATATCTCGGTCACGCGGCGCGGCGACGGTGGCTACACGCTGGCCGTTTCTGGTGCGGCGCGGGTCGATGTGACGCCGCAACAGATGCGCTACTGGAGCAAATTCCTGCCGATGTTCTTCAAGCGGCGGAAATCGCTGGCGCCGGGCGGGTTGCAGGGCTGGACCTCGGGGCATGAGACGCTGGGCCGCTGGAAGCTGGACCGCGTCACGCCGATGGAGCGGATGCGGATCCTTGATCCCCGCCCCGACCAAGCGCAGATCGACCTGACGCTGGCCCGCGCGCGAGAGATATTTCCCGCGCTCAAGCAGGCTGCGGTCACCTCGGGCTGGGCAGGGTTCATCGACAGCACGCCCGACGGTGTGCCCGCCATCGGCGAAACCCGCATTCCCGGCCTGATGCTGGCCGCCGGATTCAGCGGCCATGGCTTTGGGATCGGGCCGGGCGCGGGGCATCTGATCGCGGATCTGGTGACGGGAACGGCTCCGATCGTCGATCCCGAGCCTTATCACCCCGCCCGTCTGGACCAATCGGTCTGGGGCAAGGTCGCGGATTTCTGAAACGTCGTGTCGGGGGCGATGCCGCCCCCGTCCGCCTTAGCCAAGCGCCTGATTGACCAGCCCAAAGGTTCTGGCCGCGCCGACCGGATCGGGCAGGCGCTCCAGCGACATGCGTTGCACGCTGTCGAAATCGACGATGCCCGCAGCCTCGAGAAAATCGAAGAACACCCCCTGAGGCTCGCGGGTATCGACCCGCAGGAACTCGCCCCGATGCGCGGCGATGAAGGGGCCGCACAGCGCCATCGCATCGGCTTCGTTCTCGGCCACGATGGGACCGATCACCCGACCCCGCCCGAAATGGCGCATCAGCGAAAATCCCGTGATGCGGCCCGCGCGTTCGATCACCAGACCCTCGGACACGGCCAGAACGGCGGCCATCACCTCGGGGCGGGCGACGCCCATCGCGTCGGTGTCCAGTTGCAGGATCTGCGCGCGGTCGGCGGGTTGCATTGCCCGCGCCCCAAGCGGATATTCGGGACAATCCGTGACGATGCCGTTCATCTGCGCGACGCGGGCAAGCGTCTGGAACCCCAGCGAGACGTAAAGCCGGTAGGCCTCTTTGGTGGCGTTCAGCACCCGCGCGCGGCCATGGGTCTCGTCCAGAACGCGGCGCATCAGCCAGCGCCCTGCCCCCTGATCCTGCAGGCGCGGCGAGGTGATCACCATCCCGATCGAGGCGACGTTCTGCGAAAACGGAAACCACATCGCCGAGCCGAAAATCCGGCCGATCTGGTCACGGGCGACCCAGCCATGACCAAGCCCGATCGCCATGGCCCAGTCGTCGGCACGATGCGGCCAGCTGACCGAGACCGACAATTCGTGCAGCCGCGGGATATCGGCAGGGGTCATCGGATCTATGCTCAGCTCATAGCCGCCGATGTCGAGTGTCTCTGCAAGTTCCAAGCTGCGCTCCTGCCCGTGGCTGCCGTAGCGCCATGGTAAAGCGGATACGGAAGCGCATCGAAACAAAAACCGAGCGTCAAACAGAATTTCCTGCTAAATCACCCCTCTGGCAAAGTAGGCACTTCAGCCCACTCGCCTGCGGGTCCACGACACGAAAGATCAGCGCATTGCGGCCTTGAGCTTGTCCGCGATCCGTTCGGCCAGCATGATGGTCGGGATATTTGTGTTGGCGCAGGGGATCGAGGGCATCAGCGAGGCATCGACCACATGCAGCCCGCGCATACCGTGAACCGCCCCGTCGCTGCCGGTCACCGCGTCCGGATCGCCCGCAGCACCCATCCTGCAGGTGCCCGAGGCATGCCATGTGCCGCCGACATTCGCGCGTACGAAATCTTCCAGCATTTTTTCATCCGATAACAAGGCTTTCAGGGTAACGCCTTGCGTGACCAGCCCGTGGATCAGCGCCTGCCGCAGCGGTCCGGCACAGTCGAGCAAGGCCGAGAACACCCCGCGCTGGACCGCGTTCCAGCGACCAAGGGCGGCAATGCGCGCGACGCGGGGCGTGTAGCTGGTCGGGAAAACCGGCCCGCAAGTCGCGGTCACTCCGGGCGCGGCCAGGGCCCATGCCCCCATGCGGACGGCGCCCTTCAGGCGCTCCAGATCGCGCGGGTCCGACAGCATGTTGAAGTCCACCTCGGGGCCGGTCGCCGTATCGGCCGAAACCAGCCGGACCCGCCCGCGCGAATAGGATTTGTTCACCCAGAAAAAGATCGAGCCGATCCGCGCCCCGACCGAATGCCAGCCCGAACGGGACAGGATCGCGCCGTGCATGTCGCCGGGCGGTGTGCCCGCAACCCCCGAGGAATAACGCCATACCCCCTGTTCATGGTGTTCGTCAGGGTCGCGGACGCGCATGGCGGGGGGCAGGTAGGTGCCAAGCGCGATCGAGGGATGCTCCATCAGGTTCGCCCCGACACCACGCAGATCGGCGACCGGACTGATCCCCAATCCGCGCAACTCGGCCGCCGGACCGATGCCCGAGCGCAACAGCATCGCCGGACTGTGGATCGCCCCCAGACTCAGGACCGTGCGGCGGGCCTGAATGCGCAGGACCGCGCCCGAGGCCGACGCTACTTCCGCCCCGCTGACCTGACGGTTTTCGATCAGCAGACGCATGGCCTGATGGTCACTCAGGATGCGCAGGTTCGGGCGGGCGCGGACCTCGGGTGTCAGCCATGTCAACGAGGTCGGCTGGCGTTGGCCGATATCGGACTGGCCGACCGCCCCGCGAAAGACGCCGTCCTGCCACGCTCCGTTCTGGTCGGGGCGGACCGGATGGCCCTGCGCGTCCAGCGATGCCATGACCTGCGCCACGAACGGCGATAGCGCCGCATGGTCGGGACGCCGGATTTTCAGTGGACCGTCATCGCCATGCAGCGGCCCCGCGAAATCGCGATCATGTTCCAGCTTGCGGAAATAGGGCAGGACATGGTCCCAATCCCACCCTTCGGCCCCCAGCGCGGCCCATTCGTCGTAATCGGCTGGGGCGCCGCGGTTCGACATCAGCGCGTTGATCGCCGAGCCCCCGCCCATGACGCGGGCCTGCTCGTAGCGCCGCGCGGGGCCTTTGCCATAGGTCGCGCGCAGCCCCTGCCAGATGTTGCGCGGGTCCAGATAGGCCCGCCCCGGATAGCGCGAGGCGATCTCGGACGGAAGCGCGGGGGGCAGGATGTCGCGCCCCGCCTCGACCAGCACCACCTGCAAGGCGGGGATTTCGGACAGGCGGGCGGCCAGCACGCAGCCCGCCGAGCCGCCGCCAAGGATCAGGATGTCGGTCTGCATCGGTTCCTAGGCCCTGCCCCGCGCCGCCGAGGCGCGACCGTTCATCGCCATCAGAAGAACCATGATGAACGAGATGCCGGTCAGCAACGTCGAGATCGCGGCGATGGTCGGGTCGATCTCGTCGCGCAGCGCGGTGAACATGCGCTTGGTCAGCGTCTGGTAATCCCCGCCCGAGATGAACAGCGACACCACCGTCTCGTCCAGCGCCGAGATGAACGCGAACAGCATACCGGTGATGACCGAGGGCCGGATCTGCGGCAGAACCACCGCGAAAAAGGCGCGCCAGCGGTTCATGCCAAGGCTGCGGGCGACCATTTCCTGCGTCGGATCGAATTTGCGCAACCCGACCAGCACCGATGTGATGACATAGGGCATCCCCAGCATGACATTGGCAAGGATCAGCCCCGACATCGTCGCGATCAGCCCGACCTGCGCATAGACCAGAAACACGCCGACCGCCGTGATCACGATCGGGACAACCAGCGGCAGCAGAAGCACGACCTGAAGGTTCCTGATCCAGCGCGACTGGGTCATGTTCAGGGCATAGGCCGCCGCCGTGCCGATGACCGTCGCCAGAACCGAACTGGAGGTGGCAAGGATCAGGCTGGTCTTGGTCGCCTGCATCCATGCGGGGTTGGTCAGATAGGCCTCGTACCAGCGCAGCGACCAGCTTGGCGGCGGAAAGCTTAGAAACCGCGCGCCCGAGAAGGACATGGGCACGATGATCAGGACAGGAATGATCAGCCATAGCAGGGTGATGCCGACGAACACCCGCAACAGGATCTGGCTTGGCGACAGGGAAACACGTTCCATCGGATTACCTCGTGCCCATGATGCGTTCGAAGGGGATCAGCGTGCTGGCCAGACGGAAGATCAGGAAGACCAGCAGCAACAGGACCATCGAGATCGACGAAGCCGCGCCCCATTCATTGTATAGTTCGATGTTGCGCGACACGAGCATCGACACAAGGAAGGTCCGGCCACCGCCCAGCAGTTCGGGCGTGATGTAGAAGCCCAGCGTCAGGACAAAGACCAGCACCGATCCGGCGATGACTCCGGGCAGCGACAGGGGCAGAAATACCGACCGGAACACCAGCCAGCCGCCACCGCCAAGGCTCGCGCCCGCCATCTCCAGTTCCGCGGGGATCTTCTTCATCGTGGCGTAAAGCGGCAGAACCATGAAGGGCAGCAGGATATGCAGCGTCGCCATGACGGTTCCGAATTCGTTGTTGACCAGAATCAACGGCTTGTCGATCACGCCGGATTCGACCAGCACGGTGTTCACCAGCCCGCGCCTTTGCAGCAGGATCAGCCATGCATAGGCCCGCACCAGAACGCTGGTCCAGAAGGGCAGCAGCACCATGCCAAGGATGATCGGCGGCCAGATCCCCTGCGATTTCGCCGCGACATAGGCCAGCGGATAGCCCAGCAGCAAAGCGGCGATCGTGACCAGAAAGGCGATGCGGAAGGTCTGGACAAAGGAGGACAGATAGACCGTATCGGTCAGGAACCGCTGGTAATGGACCAGCGTGAAGCCGTCCGGCCCCTGGAACGACTGCCAGCACATCCACAACAGCGGGCCGATCAGCAGAAGGCCCACCACCGTCACCGCCGGAGCCAGCAGGATCAGGATCATGCGCCGCTCGCGCCGTTCCTCGGAAGTAAGGCCGGTATTCGCGTCTTGGGCCATCGCGTTCCCCCTAAGGCTCGGGACCGGCGGCGACCGGTGCGATTGCGGACCGAGCGAAGGACGCGGCCAAGCCGCATCCCCTTCCGTCCGTGTGTCGGGTGCGCTGCTCATTGCTGAACGAACGCCGCCCAGCGTTCCTGCGCCTTTTCGCCCTCGGGCGAGCTCCACCAAGCAGCCGAGTTCAGCACCTGCTTGGCCGCGTTCTCGGGCGAGTTCGGCATTTGGGCCGCGCGTTCCGCCGAGATCTTGCCGGTGTCATAGGCGGCAGGGTTGCCCGGGCCATAGTCGATATATTCCGGGAAATTCGCCTGGATCTCGGGCGACATGGCGGCGTCGATGAATTTCATCGCGGTTTCAAGGTTCGGCGCGCCCTTGAGTACACATAGCGAGGTATATTGCAGGATGCCCTGATTATAGGTGAACCCGACCGGAGCGCCTTCGGCCATGACCGCCGAAACCCGCCCGTTCCACGCCATGACCATATCGGCCTCGCCATCGGCCAGAAGCTGGGCGGATTGCGCGCCCGAGGTCCACCAGACGGTGATATGGGGCTTGATTTCCTCGAGCTTCTTGAAGGCGCGGTCGACATCCATCGGATAGATATCGGCGGGCGCGACCCCGTCGGCCATCAGCGCGGCTTCAAGCGTGGCCAGCGGGTGGTTGCGCAGCGCGCGCGTGCCGGGGAATTTCTCGACGTCCCAGAAATCGGCCCAGCTCTGCGGGCCGTTCTCGCCATAGGCATCGGTGCTATAGGCCAGAACCGAGGAATAGAACTCGTATGCCACCGAATAATCGTTGCGCAGTTCGGCGGGCATCGCCGCGACCGAGGGCATGGCGGCAAGGTCCAGCTTCTCGATCATGCCCTGCTCGCCGCCGCGCAGACAGTCCTTGGTCGGCGTGTCGATCACGTCCCAGATCGGTTTGCCAGTGGCGGTCTGGGTACGGATCACGGGCCATGCGTCGGGACTGGTGTCCTGCTTGATGACAATGCCGGTTTTTTCGGTCACCGGATCAAGAATGGCCTTGGTCTGGGCCTCCTGATAGGCGCCGCCCTGCGACACGAAGGTAATCTCGGCGGCATTGAGCCAGCCGACGCCAAGGCACAGGGCCAGGCCGGACACGGTCGCGATCTTGGGCATGCTTGTCATAGTCTTACCTTCCTGTTGTTTGATTATGTTCTGTTACGTCCGGGGTGGGGTGCGTCTCATTTGCCGACCGCATCAAGGAACTGGTACCAACCCGCGACGATGCGGACGCCGACCTCGCGGACGGGATAAAGCGGAACCTGCGGCAGGGGCAGTTGGCCCAGCAGTCCCGCATCCGGTTTGCGGCCCAGAACCAGATCCGCCACATGCGGACCTATATAGCTGGCCAGAGCGACGCCCGTGCCGTTATAGCCCATGGCGTAAACGATCCGGCCGTCGATGCGACCCAGATGGGGCAGGCTGTCCATCGTCATCGCCACCAGCCCCGACCAGCGATGCGTCACTTGCAGGCCCGCAAGCTGGGGAAACTGCGTCAGCATGGCCTTTTCCAAAGCGGCGAAGGCGGCGGGGCTGTCCGATTTGCCGAACGCGCCGCGCCCGCCATACAGCAGCCGGTCGCCGGATTTGCGGAACCAGCGCATCATGCGGCGGGTCTCGGTATAGCTGCGGCCATGCGCCAGAAGGGCCTCGGCAGCGGTGCCGGTCAGGGGCTGGGTCGCCACCATCGCCGAACGGAAGGGCACGACCCGACGCTCGATGACCGAGGCCGCAGGGGTCAGGCCGGAATAGGCATTGGTCGCCAGAACCACCTGTCGCGCCCGCACCCGGCCGCTGGCCAGATGCAGATCGACGCCGCCATCTGCACGGGGCGCGATGCCGGTAACCGGACTTTCGTCATGAATGCGCAGGCCCCGCCCCCGCAATCCCGCAGCCAGACCGCGATGGAACTTCAACGGATGGATCACGCCCCCATGCCGGTTCAGCATCCCGCCGCAGAAATCGCGCGAGCCGGTTTCCGCGGCCATCTCCTCTGCGTCAAGGATCGAGACCGCGTCATCGCCCAAAGTCCCGCGCAGCCAGTCGCATTCGGCACGCAAGGCCTCCAGCGCCTCGGGACGATGGGCGCAACGCAACGAGCCGCTGGGCCGGTAATCGGCGTCAATGCCGAATTCCTCCAGCACGGCGCCGACATTCTCTATGGCCTCGATGCCGATATCATGCATCCGCCGTGCGGTCGCGATGTCCCAGCGCCGCGCCATCTCGGCAAATCCCAGCCGGAACTTGCCGGATACGACGCCGCCGTTCCGCCCCGAGGCGCCCCAGCCCAGCCGGTTCGCTTCAAGCACGACGACATCGACCCCCTGCGCCGCCAGCGCGCGGGCGGTCGATAATCCGGTATAGCCCCCGCCGACGATGGCGACATCGGTCTGCAATTCACCCGAGAATGGCATGGCCTCGGGCGCGGCGGGCGCGGTGTCCCTCCAGAGCGAGTCGATTTCGGGAAGCGGGGGCTGGTTCACGGTCGGACCTCAGGCTGCGGCGCCGTAACGCTGTTCGGCCAGTTCGGCATCCACCGCATCGGCCAGTTCCTTGAGCGTGGTGAAGTGGAAGTCCGGCGTGGTCACGACCTTCGGAATGGGCGAGGCGCCAAAGCCGTCCTGCCCTGCCCGACGCTGGATCCAGCAGGTCGTGTAACCCAGATCCCGCGCGACGCCGATATCGTGGTGCTGGCTTTGCGCGACATGCAGGATTTCCGACTGCTTGTAGCCGAAAGCCGATTGGCGGCCCTTGTTGAAGGCGAAGAACTCGGGCGCGGGCTTGGCGTAGCCGGTTTCGTCGCAGGTGACGGCATCGTGGAACGGACGCCCCAAAGTATGCTCATAGGCGGTAAAGGCGGTGCGGTCGGCATTGGTCATCGCGACCAGCCGGAAATTCTTGCGCAATCTGGCCAGCGCCGCGGCCGAGTCCGCGAAGGCGGGCCAGCGCAGGACCGAAAGCTGGAAGGCATTGGCGACGGCTTCCGACGAGTCAAAGCCCGTTTCCTCGGCGATGGACATATAGACATCGCGGAAGGCAAAGGACGAGCGGCCATAGAACTTGTCCCGTCCGCGCAGATAGGGCTCGAAAATCTCGTAATCCGTGGCGGCGGCGGCTTTCGGTCCGCCAAGGCTGCGGATCGCCTCGAGCACGCCGGTTTCGAAATCGATCAGCGTTCCGACCACGTCAAAGGTCATCACCTTGAAATCGGTGAGTTTCATTTCCCAGATCCTTGTTGTTGCAGTGGGGAAGGGTTCAGGCAGCCCGTGGCACGACGATTGTGTCCTCGGGATGCAGGGCAAGGGTGACCGGCTGGCCGGTTTCGGGCATCATCTGCCAGCCGGAATGGTTCGAGGGCAGGCGCAGGCTGACCTGTTCGCCGCCCGCAAGGGTGACGAAGATCCGGACGCTTTCCCCCTGATACAGGCAGGAATCCACCGTCCCCGGCAGCAGGTTGCTTTCGGGCGCGGTCTGCGGTCCGGCAAAGGCCAGCTTTTCGGAATGCACGGTCAGGAACAGATCCTCCGACGCGGGAACCGGATGGGCCGAGCGCAGCGTATTGCCCGCAAGCGACAGGTTTCCCGCGTCAAGTCGCCGGACCGGCAGCAGCATGGCTTCACCGATGAAGCTGGCGACAAAGGAATCCCGCGGGCGGTCATGCAGTTGCTTCGGTGTGTCCACCTGCACCAGACGGCCGTTTTTCATCACCGCGATGCGGTCGGACATGGTCAGCGCCTCGCGCTGGTCATGGGTGACATAGATGATCGTCGCACCCAGCTTGGCGTGAAGCTGCTTCAGTTCCAGCTGCATGTTCTCGCGCAACTGCTTGTCCAGCGCCGAAAGCGGTTCGTCCATCAGGATCAGCCGCGGCTCGAAGATCATCGCGCGGGCAAGGGCGACGCGCTGGCGCTGGCCACCCGACAAAGCCGAGATCGCGCGATCGCCGTAACCCGACAGTTCGACCATCTCCAATGCGGCCTGCAGCTTGGCGGGCCATTCGGATTTCGGCATCCGCCGCGCCCGCAGCGGGAAGGTGATGTTCTCGCCAACCGTCATATGCGGGAACAGCGCGTAGTTCTGGAACACGATGCCGATATCGCGCAGATGCGGCGGCGTATGGGTGATTTCCGTATCGCCCAGATGGATGCTGCCCGAGGTCGGCTGCACAAAACCGCCCAGCAGTCCCAGCAGCGTCGTCTTACCCGATCCCGAGGGGCCAAGGATCGACAGGAACTCGCCGGGGGCCACGTCCAGACTGACATCGTCCAGCGCTTTGAACGTCCCGTAGCGCTTGACGGCATTGCGGATCGACACGCCGACTTTTTGCGGATGCAAGGTGGATTTCATGCGGCAACGGTCTCCTGTTCCAAGCGTTCGGCCATGCCGGTATCGTTTGCAGAAATGTAAAAACATCCTGCGCTTACGACCCTGCGACTGTTCTGATCGCTGTCTTCCTGTTGACGATTTCAGGCTTTTTGCTGCCTGTTGAAACCAAGGTGACGAAAAAATAACGTCACGGCAATTGAAAAAAAATCGCGCGCGTTGTTACATCATGTAATGAGAAAAATCCGCCGCCAGATTCCGTCGATGAACGCGCTTTTCGCCTTCGAGGCCGCGGGGCGCTTACGCAATTTCTCGCGCGCCTCCGAGGAATTGAACGTCACGCCCGCCGCCGTCAGCCGGATGATGCAGCGGCTTGAGGAGAATTTGGGTACGGCCCTGTTCCACCGCGCGGGCGCGGGCGTGACCCTTAGCGAAAGCGGGCGTCTGCTGTTTGACGCGACCAGCCGCGCCGTGACCCAGATCGAGGCCGCCCTGATCGAGATCGAGGATCGCAGCCTTGGCGTCGATACCGTCACCATCTCGGTTTCGACGGCATTCACCACGCATTGGCTGATGCCGCGGATGATGAAATTCAAGGCGGCCTTTCCCAGCGTCGATCTGCGGTTCCAGTTGCTGATGGGTCCGCTCAGCGGGTCGGTCGATGATGTCGATTTCGGCATGCGGTTCCTGCGCGCGCGCGAACCGCGTCTGCGGGTTTTTCCGATCATGCCCGAAGTGCTGATCCCGATCTGCAGTCCCGCCTACCGGAAGATGCGCGACGGCAAGGTCGGCGATGGCGAAACCCTGATCAAGCTATCTGAAGGAGAGCCCTATTCGCCCCACGATCTGGTTTCCGGCTCGGATCTGATTGCGGCCAATCCCCTGATCTTTGCCGATTACGCCATCGTGGTTCAGGCGGCATTGCTGGGACAGGGCATCGCATGGGGCTGGCTCAGCGTCGTCGGACACTGGATGCGGCATGGCGATCTTGTGCCCGCGAACATGCGCCGCCAGATCACGCCGCGCCAATGCTGTTTCGTGCAGACCGAGGGTAAGCCGCTGCGTCCCGTGGTCGAACAGGTCAGGGACTGGATCATCACCGAGCTGCGCTCGGACTATGCCGAGGTCAGGCGGATGTTTCCCGCGCTGGAGATCCCCGAACTCGGTGACAACGTGCTGTGACCTGTCCTGCCCGCGCGGGCGGTGCGACCAGGCGATAACGAATCATTGCCCGTGCTGTGCTGCGGGTCCAGCCTTCGGGACAGGCGGGCGCATCGTCCGCCATTGCTGCTTCGATCCTGCACTGTCCGCGTCACGCGGCTTCATGAAAGGGGGAAGTGCATGACGATCCGTCCCGATCCCACATTCCACGCAACACCCCGACTGGCCATGCAGGCCGAGCCCGAGAAACTGGCTTATACCCTTCTGCTCAGTCCGGATTTCTCGCAGCCAGATGCCTTGGCGGTGGTCGATCTTGACCCGCAATCGCAAGGTTTCGGGCAGGTCGTCAGCACGCTTGCCATGCCGAAGGCACGCGACGAGTTCCACCATTTCGGCTGGAACGCCTGTTCCTCGTCGCTGTCGCCGCTGACAGGGCACGCCTTTCTTGAACGACGCTACCTGATCATTCCGGGGCTGCGGTCCTCGCGCATCTATATCGTCGATACCAAGCCCGACCCGCGCCATCCCAAGCTGCATAAGGTCATCGAACCCGAGGAGGTGTTCCGCAAGACCGGCTATTCGCGCCCCCACACGATCCATTGCGGACCCGAGGGGATCTATGTCTCGACCCTTGGCGGGGCCGGTCCGGACGGGACCGACGGCCCTCCGGGCATTTTCATCATGGATTGCCAGACCTTCGACGTCATCGGCCGCTGGGAGATCGAGCGCGGCCCGCAGGACAAGCATTACGATTTCTGGTGGAACCTGCCGCGCGACTACATGGTATCCAGCGAATGGGCGCTGCCACCGCAATTCGAGAACGGCATCGTCCCCGAGCAGCTTCTGGCCAATAAATACGGCCACCGGCTGCATTTCTGGGATCTGCGGGCGCGAAAACATGTGCAGGTGATTGACCTTGGCGAGAACCACCAGATGGCGCTCGAGGTGCGGCCCGCCCATGATCCGGTGAAGCAATATGGTTTCGTCGGCGTGGTGGTCGATACGACCAACCTCGAGGGCTCGATCTGGACATGGTGGCGCGAGGGCGGGCAATTCCATTGCCGCAAGACCGCGACGATCCCGCCCGAACCTGCCGATCCCGCCGACCTGCCGCCGCTTTTGCAGGGCTTCGGGGCCGTGCCGCCCCTGATCACCGATATCGACCTGTCGCTGGACGACCGCTTTCTTTACGTCTCGTGCTGGGGCACGGGCGAAATGCGGCAATATGATGTCAGCGACCCGATGGCCCCGAAACTGGCGGGTTCGGTCCATATCGGCGGCATCGCACGCCGGACCGCGCATCCGAATGGCAAACCCTATGCCGGAGGCCCGCAGATGGTCGAGATCAGCCGCGACGGCAAGCGGGTCTACTGGACGAATTCGCTTTATTCGACATGGGACGACCAGTTCTATCCGGCGGGCGTGCCCTCGGCCATGGTCAAGGCCGATGTGGGGCCGCAGGGCGGGCTGACGCTGGACAAGGATTTCTGGCCCGACTTTCCTTCGGGCTTCCGCGCGCACCAGATCCGGCTGGAAGGGGGGGATTGCTCGACCGAGTCCTTCTGCTACCCCTCGGTCTGAGGTGGAGGGCTGGACGCAGACCGGCCTGTGGCTGACGGTCCTGTTGAGCGGAGCCTATCACGGCGCAAGCCCCGCCATGGGCTGGCCCTTGGCAGTGTCGGCGGGGCTGATGGGGCGCGGGCGGCGCGATCTGCTTGCGGGCATGGGACAATTGGCGGTCGGGCATCTTGTCTCGGTCCTTGCGGTGCTGCTGCCCTTTGCGCTGGTCCTGTGGCTGGTCACCTATCAGGACCGGATCAGGATCGCGGCAAGTCTTCTGGTGATCCTGTTCGGGGCCTACCGGCTGGTCCAGCGCCGCCACCCCCGCAGGCTGGCGCGGATCAGGCCGACGCAACTGGTGCTGTGGTCCTTTGCCATCGCACTGGTCCACGGCGCCGGGCTGATGATCCTGCCGGTCTATCTGGGCCTGTGTCGCGCGGACGGTCACGGCGCATTCCTTGCTCAGGGCGTGGCGGCGGGGAATCTGCAAACCGCGCTGGCGGTGGCCTTGCTGCATACCGTCGCCATGGTCACGACCGGAGGCGCAATCGCGCTGGCGGTGCATGGCTGGCTGGGACTGCGCTTTGTCTCGCGAAGTTGGTTCAATCTGGAAACCGTCTGGGCGCTCAGCCTGATCGCGGTCGGGGTGCTGGGGCTGATCCCTTGATGACCCCTTGCCCGCGCGGTTTCGCCACACATGCGCTGCGGAACCCTTGGCACGACGGCGGGGTTTTGCCGCATTGGTTCGATCTGACGGGCCATCCCGGTAATCGTTCAAGGAGTGGTTGTATGCGGCACAGGAAATGGATCGCGGCTACCCTTATGGCGGGCGCCCTGTCGCAGCCCGCTTGCGCCGAAGATCTTGTCGATCCGGCGGCCATACAGGCGCTGCAAGCGATGGGCGCACATCTGGCCAAGCTCCAGACCTTCGCACTGACCTCGCAGACCCAGATGGAGGTCGTGCTGGATGACGAACAGAAGCTGCTGGTCGGCGGAACCGTCGAATATCAGGTCCAGCGCCCGGATCGGCTGCGGATCGACCTGAAGACCGACGTCGCCGAACGCCAGCTGTATTACGACGGCAAATCCGTCAGCTATGTCTCTCCTGCCGACGGATATTACGCGCTGATCGAGAACGCCCCCACCGACATCAAGAGCGTTCTGGATTACACATCAGAAACTTACGCGCTGGATTTCCCTGCTGCGGATCTTTTCGAATGGGGCACCGAGGACGAGCCGGTCGATCTGGTCAAGGAAGCGTTCAAGGTCGGGACCGCGACGATTGACGGCACCGTGACCGATCACTGGGCCTTCCGCACCGAGACGCAGGATTGGGAAATCTGGCTGCGCACGGACGGAACATCGCTGCCGGAGCGGATCTCGATTGTGGACCGCGAGGACACGGCCCTGCCCCGATTTGTCGCGGATTACAGTTGGGACGAAGGGGCGACTCCCGATGCGTCCGCATTCATCTATCAGCCACCCGAAGGCGCCAAACGGATTGATTTCCTTGAAACCGAACTGAGCACCGTCGGCGAAACGGAGGCACAGTAATGCGTATCCTGACCATGGCGAAAAGCGGCATTGCCACGCTGTCGATCATCAGCCTTTCCGCGCTGGCCTTCGCGCCGGCAGCCGAAGCCCGGGGCGGCTTCCACGGCGGGCGGACCGGTGGAATGCATCTGGGCACGGGTGGACACAAGCTGGTTATCCACCAGAAGGCCAAGGGCAACCACCCTGCCCCCGCCCATCACAAACCGCCCGCGCATGGCGGGCAGCATCCGCATCCCAAGCCCCCCGCCGGACACCGGCCACCACCGCCTCCGCCGCCGAACCATCATAACGACCACAACCGCCACGATCACCACGACCACCATCACCCGTCCCGTGGTCCGTACTGGCCCGGCTACTGGCATGACGACCACGACAACGACCTGCTATGGGGTGCAGTCGCGGCGCTGGCCATCGGCACGATCATCCACAATGCCCCGAAGAACTGTTCCGAGGTGCAGGTGAGAAACCACCTGTACAAGCATTGCGGCAATACATGGCTGCAAGCGGCCTATAGCGGGCATCAGCTTGTCTATATCGCGGTGGACGATCCGCGCTGACCGACCGCAAAGCAAAAGCCCCCGCATAAGCGGGGGCTTGATCTCTGGCGGAAATCCTCAGGCACGCTCGCGGACGAAATCATCCATGCGTTTTTCGGCCTCTTCCTTGGTCCAGCCGTATTTCTCCTGAAGCTTGCCGGCCAGCTTGTCCTTTTTACCGGCAATCTCGGTCAATTCATCGTCGGTCAGATCACCCCATTGCTCTTTGACCGAGCCCTTGATCTGGTTCCATTTGCCTTCGACAATATCCCAGTTCATCGCACTACCCTCCAATCGAGTTGCGTTGCGGTTACGGGAAAGGAACGCGACGGCTTGCGGCAGGTTGCCGCATCTCACACAGACTTTATGACCGCGTTACCAGAGATACGGGACACCTGCGCCAAGATCGAATTTTTAGATTATAGATAATCCAAAGCGCCGCCGCGGCATGGCGAATGGCGGACATACCCCGAAATTCGCCTGTTTCCAGCATGAATCCTTGGGATCGAATAATAGATAATTGTCGAAATTGCGCCTTACGGCGGCTGCATGTCTGCTTCGGACAAAGCAACCGAGGCCGCCATGCAAGACACAGCCAGCATTATCTATAATCTCCCCCTCATGGATCTGCTCTATCGCGCCCAAAGCACGCATCGGGCGCATTTCGATCCGAACCGCATCCAATGTGCCAAGCTTCTGTCGATCAAAACCGGCGGATGCCCCGAGGATTGCGCCTATTGCTCGCAATCGGCCCGCAACGGCGCGCAGCTGAGCGCGTCCAAGCTGCTCGAGGTGGAAAGGGTCCTGTCCGAGGCCCGCAAGGCCAAGCAGGCGGGTGCGACACGTTACTGCATGGGCGCGGCATGGCGCTCGCCCAAGGAACGCGACATGCCCGCCGTGATCGCGATGGTTCAGGGCGTCAAGGCCATGGGTCTGGAAACCTGCATGACACTGGGGATGCTGGACGACCATCAGGTTCTGCAACTCAAGACGGCGGGGCTGGATTACTACAACCACAATATCGACACCTCCGAACGCTTCTACCCCACGATCATCACCACCCGCAGCTTCGCCGAACGCATCGAGACCATCGACCGCGTGCGCAATGCGGGGATCAATGTCTGCTCGGGCGGGATCATCGGCATGGGCGAGACCGCCGAGGACCGGATCGCCATGATCCAGACCCTTGCCGATATGCCCGAGCCTCCGAAATCCATCCCGATCAACATGCTGATGCGGATGCCCGACACGCCCTTGGCCGATGTCGCGCCGCTTGACCCGATCGAGATGGTCCGCACCGTCGCCACCACCCGCATCCTTGCGCCCGCCTCATATGTCCGCCTGTCCGCGGGCCGCAGCGAAATGTCGGACGAATTGCAGGCCATGTGCTTTTTCGCCGGAGCCAATTCGATCTTCGTGGGCGACACCCTGCTGACGGCGGACAACCCCACGGCAACCAAGGACGCGCAGCTTTTCGCAAAGCTTGGCCTGATGGCCGAAGAAGCGCAGCCATGACGGCGTATCCCCGCCATGCCGAACGCCTGTCGGTGCTGGGAACGCGCGGGCGCTTGCGCGAACTTGCACCTGCTGCCGGTCTGGATTTCGCCTCGAACGACTATCTGGGGCTGGCGACGTCACCCGCGCTGCGCGATGCCGTCACGGACGCAATCCGGCGCGGGGTTCCGGTCGGGGCGACGGGCTCGCGGCTTTTGCGGGGCAACCACCCCGAGCATGTCGCCCTGGAGACCATGGCGGCGCAGTTCTTCGGCTCCGAGGCGGCGCTTTATATGGGCGGAGGCTTTCAGGCCAATCAGGCGATTTTCTCGGCCCTGCCGATGGCGGATGATCTGGTCCTGCATGACGCGCTGATCCATGCCAGCGCACATGAAGGCTTTCGCCTTGGCGCGGCGCGGACGGAAAGCTTTCGCCATAACGACGTGGCCGATGCCGAACGGGTTCTGCGGGGCTGGCGTAATTCGGGCGGGCGCGGACGGGTCTGGATCGCGCTTGAGACAATCTATTCGATGCAGGGCGATTTCGCGCCTTTGGCCGATTTTGCGGCCCTTGCCGCGCGCCATGACGCCGTTCTGGTCCTTGACGAGGCTCATGCCACCGGAGTTTACGGCCCCCTTGGTCGCGGTTTTGCCGCCGAAATCACCGACTGCCCCGTGATCGCCCTTCACACTTGCGGCAAGGCTTTGGCGGCAAGCGGGGCGCTGGTCTGCGCTGATAGGGCGGTGATCGACACCTTGGTCAATCGCGCGCGGCCCTTCATTTTCGCGACGGCGCCCTCGCCGCTGATGGCCGTCGCAGCGCGGGCCGCGCTGGAACATCTGCAACGCGGTCCCGACTGCATCGCGACAGCCGCCCGACTGCGCGCCCATGCCCATGCCTGCGCCCGCAGGATCGGCTATGACCTGCCCCCCGGCCAGATCCTGCCCATCCTGATCCGATCGGATCATGCCGCGCTGGCAGCGGCGCGGAAGCTGCAACGGCAGGACTTCGATGTGCGTGCGATCCGGCCTCCGACCGTCCCCAAGGGCACCGCGCGGCTGCGTGTATCGATTACCGGCAATCTTGGTCCGGACGATATTTCCGCGCTTTTCACCGCGATCGGCGACCTGAAGCAAAAGGATTTCCAATGAGTTCGGCCTTGATCGTCACCGGCACCGATACCGGCATCGGCAAAACCGTCTTTGCAGCGGGCCTGACCCGCGCGCTTGGCGCGACCTACTGGAAACCGGTGCAATCGGGCATTGAGGATGAAACCGACAGCCAGACCGTCGCCCGCCTGAGCGGTCGCCCCGTTCTGCCCGAGGGTTATGCGCTGAAACGCCCCGCCTCGCCGCATCTATCGGCAGCCGAGGAAGGGATCGAGATCGCCCCCGCGCACCTGCGATTGCCCGATTGCGCGGAACCTTTGGTGATCGAAGGCGCGGGGGGCGTTCTGGTTCCGCTGCATGAAAATCTGCTGCTCGCGGATCTCATGGCGGTTTGGCGCGCCCCTGCGATCATCGTCGCCCGCACCGGATTGGGCACGATCAACCACAGCCTGATGACCATCGAGGCCCTGCGCGCGCGCAAGGTGGACATCCTTGGCATCGCCTTTGTCGGTGATGACATGGCCGACAGCCGCGCCATCATCTGCCGCATCGGGAACGTCCACGATCTGGGCCGCCTGCCCCGCCTGACGGAACTGACGCCCGCCACATTGCAGGCCGCATTCCACAACATCGACCTATCCGCCATCCGCGGGGCGCTGTGATGGACGACGCGGGTTTCGAGCGCCGACACATCTGGCATCCCTATAGCGCGATGGACGCGCCCCAGCCCGTGCATCATGTCGAACGCGCCAAGGGGGTCTGGCTGCATCTGGCGGATGGCAGCAGGATGATCGACGCGATGTCGTCCTGGTGGTGCGCCGCTTACGGCCACGCGCCCGATGCTTTGGTTCAGGCGCTCAAATCGCAGGCGGATCTGATGCCACATGTGATGTTCGGCGGGTTGACGCACGCGCCCGCGATCTCGCTGGCGCGCAAGCTGGTGGCGGTGCTGCCGGACGGGCTGGACCGCGTGTTCTATTCCGACAGCGGGTCCGTCGCGGTCGAGGTCGCGGTCAAGATGGCGGTGCAGGCGCAGATCGCGGCGGGCCATCCCGCAAGAACCGCGCTTGCCACGGTGCGCGGCGGCTATCACGGCGACACATGGAAAGCGATGAGCCTGTGCGACCCCGATACCGGCATGCACAGCCATTTCGGCTTGGCGGTCAGCGCCCAGCATTTCGTCGCCAGACCGCCCATCGCCTTCGACGCGGATTGGCCCGAAGCCTTGGCGCAGAACGGTCTGGCCGAGGTCGAGGCGCTGTTTTCCCGCCACGGCGACCGCATCGCGGCATTCGTGATCGAGCCGGTGGTGCAGGGCGCGGGCGGCATGCGCTTTTATCACCCCGCCTATCTGCAAGGCTTGCGCGCTCTGTGCGATCACTACGGGATCCTGCTGATTTTCGACGAGATCGCGACGGGCTTCGGGCGGACCGGCAAGGCCTTCGCGATGGATCACGCGCAGATACGGCCCGATATCCTGTGTCTGGGCAAGGCGCTGACCGGCGGCATGATGAGCTTTGCCGCCACCATCGCCACCGGCAATGTGGCCGCGATGATCGGGCAAGGCAGTCCTTCGGCCCTGATGCATGGTCCGACCTTCATGGCGAACCCTCTGGCCTGCGCGGTGGCGGGGGCGGCGGTCGATCTTTGGCAATCGCGCGACTGGTCGGCTGACGCGCGCCGGATCGGGACGCAGCTTCGCGCCGAACTCGGCCCCGTGGCGGAGCATCCCGATGTCTCGGACCTGCGCGTTCTGGGCGCAATCGGCGTGATCGAGATGCGCGCGCCCCTGCCCATGGCCAAGGTCCATGCCTTCTGCGCGCGGCAAGGTGTCTGGCTGCGGCCCTTTGGCAGGCTGCTTTACACGATGCCGCCCTTTGTCACCGCGCCCGAGGAAATCTCGCGGATCACGGCAACGATGCGCGCCATTGCAAGGGGGCTGTGATGCGCCAGACATGGCTGCGGCGGCAAGGCTCCAGCGACCTCGTTCTGATCTATTCGGGCTGGGCGGTCGGCGCGATGCCGTTCCTGCACCTTGCCGGAGCAAGCGACGTGCTGGTTCTGGACGATTACCGCGACGAAAACCTGCCCGCCCCGCTTCTCGTGCCCTATGCCCGCATCCGCGTTCTGGCCTATTCGCTGGGCGTGGCGGTGGCGGCACGACAGCTTGCCGCGCTGCAACCCGATTTCGCGGTGGCGGTGTGCGGATCGCCCTTTGTGGCGAATGACCGCTTGGGCATCCCGTCCGAAATCTTCGCCCGCACCATGACGGAACTGACGCCCGCAAACCTTGCTCGCTTTGCCCGACGCGCGGGCGCGGCATTGCCGCCTGACCCCGATCTGGCGGCGCTGGGGCAGGAACTGGGCATGCTGGCCCAGCGGCCCGCTGCGGAAAACCCCCGCTTCGACCATGTTATCGCCAGCCGGAACGACCGGATATTTCCCGCAAGCGCCTTGCAATCCGCGTGGGCAGGCCATCGCATCCGCTGGCTGGAAACCGGCCATAACCCCTTTCCGATCTGGCAGGACTGGCAGGAGATCTTCGCGTGACCCCTGCCCGCGTCGGCGCGGCCTTCTCGCGCCATCTGCAAAGCTATGCGACCAACGCCCATGCGCAACGCCGGATCGCGCTGACGCTGGCGCGGGACATGCGGCCCTATGTGCCGCGCCAGCCCCGCATCTTCGAGGCCGGACATGGCTCGGGCTTCCTGACCCGCGCGCTTGTCGCGCTGGAGCCGCGCGCGCTTTGGCTCAACGATCTTTCCGCGCCGCTGCCCGATCTGGCGTGGGAAACCCCTCCGGCACGGCTGGCGGGCGAGATCACGCGGCTGGCGTTACCCCAAGGGCTCGATCTGGTCGCCAGCGCCTCGATGCTGCAATGGATCGCCGATCCCGAGGCGCTGATCCGCCGCTTTTGCGCCGTGCTGGACACGGGCGGGGTGCTGGCCGTGTCGGGCTTCGGCCCCGAAAATTTCCCCGAGCTTGCGGCTTTGGGCCTGCCGCCGGGCGCGCCGTCCTATCGCGACAGCGCCGCGCTGGCCAAGGCACTGCCCGCCGGAATGGAACTTCTGGTCGCCCGCGACGAGGCGATCCGGCTGCATTTCCCCTCGGCGCATGCCCTTTTCACGCATCTGCGCGCGACGGGGGTCAACGGGCTGCTGGGCGGACGGATGTCGCCCGCCGCGCTAAGGTCCTTGATGGCGCGGATGGATGGCAGCGGCGATTTGACTTTGACCTACCGCCCCTCCTATTGCTTGGCCCGCAAATCGGGGCGCGATGACGTTTCCCGCTTGCAGGACGAAAGGTAAGTCTTGGGTCATGGCGCATATTCTGTCCCCTGACGTGATCGCGCGTGAACTGACGCGCCGGATCGTGCGCGGCGAATTGCTGGCCGGTGAGAAACTGCGTCAGGACTATATCGCGGCGGAATTCGGCGTCAGCCATGTCCCCGTGCGCGAGGCGCTGTTGCGTCTGGTCGCCAAGGGGCTGGCCGTCTCGCAGCCCCATCGCGGCGTGCAGGTCGCGCCGCTTGATCCCTTGGCGCAAAAGGAACTCAAGCTGATGCGGCTGGCGCTAGAGCCGATGACCCTGCTGCATTCGGTCCCGAACCTGACACCCGACCAGATCCGCGAGGCCGACGAATTGCGCCACGCCTGTGACCGCGCCGACAATATCTTCGACTGGGAGGAATATAACCGCGCCTTCCACGCCAAGATCTACGAGGGCTGCAACATGCCCCGACTGGCCGAGATCGTGGACAATCTGCAAGACGTGGCCGCGCGTTATATCCTGATCCATTACCGCAACCGGTGGCGCCCGAGGATCGACGCGGACCATCACGGCATCATGGCCTCGATCCGGCGCAGGGATGCGAAAGCGGCGGCGGCGATCCTTGACCGGCACCTGCAAAGGCTGAATCTGGCGATCTGACTTCGGGCTGCCTGCGCAGATGCATCCATAGGCGATTTCGGCGCAAGCGGCCTGAACTTGTGCGGGTCCGAAGCGTTGTCCGCTGCATCCACCATGGAAAAGGGCATAGTATGAAGCAACGCGTCGACCTGACGAGTGGCCCGATCTATCCGACGCTCTTGCTGTTTGCCCTGCCCACTTTGGGCTCGTCTGTCCTGCAATCGGCCAATGGCTCGATCGACGCGGTCTGGGTCGGCAACCTGCTGGGTGAGAATGCCTTGGCCGCGACGACCAACGGCAATCTGGTGATGTTCCTGCTGACCGCCTTTGTCTTCGGCTTCGGCATGGCCTCGACCATCCTGATCGGTCAGGCCATCGGTCGCGGCGATCTGCACGGCGCGAAAGAGGTCGTCGGCACCGCCATCGGCACCTTCGCCCCCGTGGCCGTTCTGGTCGCCATTATCGGCTGGTTCCTTGCGCCGAACCTGCTGGCGTTGCTTGGAACCGGCCCCGAGATCACACCCTTGGCGCGGGCCTTCCTGAAAGTGACCTTTCTGGCCATGCCCGCGATCCTGATGCAGACGATGCTGATGATGGCCTTGCGCGGCGCGGGGGATTCCCTGACGCCGTTGATTTTCATGGCCTTGGCCGTGATGCTGGATATCGTGCTGAATCCGGTCTTCATCCTTGGCACCGGTCCGTTTCCGGCCATGGGGATCGGAGGCTCGGCCTTTGCCATGGCGGTGGCGAACTATGTCAGCCTTGTCGCGATGGTGCTTTACATCTACCGGCGCAGGCACCCGTTGCGGCTGGCGGGGGCCGATCTGGCCATGCTGCGCCCCGCGCCGCATATCCTGCGGATGATGTTCGCGAAAGGATTGCCCATCGGTTTGCAGATGGTCGTCGTCTCCAGCGCGATGCTGGCGATGATGACGCTGGTGAACCGCGAGGGCGTCGATACCACCGCCGCATTCGGCGCGACCCAGCAGCTTTGGACCTATGTGCAGATGCCCGCGATGGCCCTTGGCGCGGCAGTCAGCGCCATGGCCGCCCAGAATATCGGAGCGGGCCGCTGGGACCGCGTGTCCAAGGTCACGCGCGCGGGCATCGCCCTGAATTTCCTGCTGACCGGAGGACTGGTTCTGGTTCTCATGATCATGGACCGTCCCGCGCTGGCGCTGTTTCTGGGCGCGGATAGCCCCGCCATCGCCATCGGGCAGCACATCGCGCGCCTTGCCAGCTGGGGCTTCATCGCCTTTGGCATCACCATGGTCCTGTTCGGCACGATGCGGGCCAATGGTCAGGTGATCTGGCCGCTGATCATTCTGGCGATCTCGCTTTATCCGGTCCGGCTTGGCGTGGCTCTGGGGCTGCGCGATCTGCTGGGCGTCGATGCGCTTTGGCTGAGCTTCCCGATCGCGATGCTGTCCACCTTGCTGATGGCGAGTGTGCTGTACCTTCGGGGCGGCTGGCGGCGCAGTTCGGATCTGGCGCATCTGGACGCAAGCGATACCGCCGAAATAGCGCCCCTGATCTCGGTCACGACCGAGGCAGGGCCACCGAACAGCCCGCGCAATCCCGCGCTGCCGACCGCTGCGGAAACCCGTCCGGCCGAATGATGCTTTTGCCCTTGCCGCGATAAATTTCTCTTGCAGATCAGAGCCGGGCGGATACCCGATGGGCGGCGCACATCAATGAGAGGAAGTCCATGAACGACCGCAAGATCCGCTGGGGCGTGCTGTCCACCGCCAATATCGGCCTGACCAAGGTGATCCCCGCCATCATGAAATCGCCTCATTCCGAGGTGGTGGCGATTGCCTCCAGAAGCGAGGCCACGGCCCGCGCGGCGGCGGACCGCTTGGGCATTCCCCGCGCCTACGGCTCGTACGAGGCCCTGATCGACGACCCGGAAATCGACGCGATCTACAACCCCCTGCCGAACCATCTGCATGTGCCGCTGACCTTGGCGGCCAATGCGGCGGGCAAGCATGTCCTGTGCGAAAAGCCCATCGCAATCACCGCGGACGAGGCCGCGCAACTGCGCGCGGCGCGCAAGGACCGTCTGATCCTTGAAGCGTTCATGGTGCGCTTCCACCGCCAATGGCAGCGGGCGTCCGAAATCGTCGCCTCGGGCGAGTTGGGCGAGGTCCGTCTGATCCGCGCGCTGTTCACCTATTTCAACGCCGATCCCGCCAATGTGCGCAATCAGGCCGGTATCGGCGGTGGCGGCATTCTGGATATCGGCTGCTATCCGGTCACGGCGGGGCGCTATTTCTTCGATGCCGAGCCGGTGCGCGTCGTGGCAATGGTCGAACGCGATCCCGATTTCGGCACCGACCGTATGGCCAGCGCCATCGCCGATTTCGGTCAGGCCCGTCAGCTGGTCTTCAGCGTCTCGACCCAGCTTGTCCGCGCCCAGTCGCTGGAAATCGTCGGCACCAAGGGTCGGGTCGAGATCCTGATCCCCTTCAACCCCGCCGCAGATGCCTCGACCGCGATCCTTGTCGATCATGGCGAAGCGCCCGACGGATCGCTTTCCCGTCGCGAGATCATGCCGCCCTCGGATCAATATGCCGACATGGCCGAAGCCTTCGCGCTTGCGGCTTTGGGGCAGGACGCTTTGCCTTGGGGCGTCGAGGACGCGATCCGCTCGATGCGGGTGCTGGATGCGCTGCGCGAAAGCGAAGTCACCGACGGCTGGGTCAAGGTGGTCGCCGATTGACCGCCATCCCGCGCATCCGCCGATCTGTTCCGGCAAAACGGTTTGATGTGACAAGAGTTTGAGTTACGGTGCTCAAAAAATTGCGGAGGTTCGAAGTGACGCGAGAGTTGGGCGGCGGCCGGACAGCGAGTGGTGTGGTCGGGCGACCGACCGTGCATGACGTCGCGCGCGAGGCAGGGGTCAGTCTGGCGACCGTGGACCGCGTCCTGAACGAACGTCCGGGGGTGCGCAAGGTGACCGCCCAGCGGGTCGCCGACGCGATGGAGCGGCTTGGCTACCAGCGCGACATGGCGGCGGCCAACCTGTCTAAACGCCGCCATTACCGGCTGGTCTTCATTCTGGCCGCCGGAACGAACAGCTTCATGCATATGCTGCGCGATGCGGTGTCGGGAACGGCCTCGTTCACCAGCGCGGACCGGATCGAACTGGAGACGATCCTTGTGCCGCCCTTTGACGGGCCCGCGCTGGCCGCGGCGCTTGACCGGCTGGACACCAGCCGTATCGAGGGCGTGGCCATGGTGGCGACCGACGCGCCGGAAGTGCGCGACGCCATCGCCCGACTGGTAGCCAAGGGCATCCATGTGCTGACGCTGGTATCGGATGCGCCAACATCGAAGCGCGCCAAATTTGTTGGCGTTGACAACGTGGTAGCTGGCCGGACCGCCGCCGGTCTGCTGGGCAGGTGCTGCCCGCTTCCGGGCCGGATCGCGATCGTCATGGGCTCGTCGCTGCTGCGTGACCATGTCGAACGCAGGCTGGGATTCGAGACCGTCATCGCCCGCGAATATCCCCATCTGACCTGCCTCTCGCCCATCGAGGGCCGCGACGATTCCGAAACCGTGGCGCGGCTTCTGTCCGCCCGACTGGCCGCCGATCCCGAAATCGTCGGCATCTACAGCCTTGGTGCCGGAAACGGCGGCATCGTTCAGGCGCTCCGGCAAAGACAGGGGCAACGGCGCATTTCGGTCGTCGTCCACGAGCTGACCCGCTCGGCCAGAACGGCATTGATCGACGGCACCTTTGATGCGGTCATCAATCAGGACGCCGGCCACGAGGTGCGCAGTGCCGTCCGGATCCTGAAATCCCTGATCGACGGTCGCCCGACATTCGATGCGCAGGAAAAGATCAGCATCGACATCTTCATGCGCGACAACCTGCCGTAATTCCCGCCTCCCAAAATGGGGATTGTCCGAATCAAAATCTGATGTACGTTCATCAGAATGGAGCAAGCCCGGTCAGACCGACGCTTGATGGGAGGAAAAAATGAAAGCCATTCTTGGTGCGGCGGCGCTTTGCGCATTTGCCGCAGTGGCGGCGCATGCCGAAACTTCAGTGAAACTTCTGCGTCCGGAATCGAACAGCCCCGGCCTGAAGCAGTTCTATGCGGATGTGATCGCGGAATATGAAGCCGCCCATCCCGACGTCGATGTCGAGATCGAATTCTTCGCCTCGGAAGCCTACAAGACCAAGCTGCCGACCATGCTGCAATCGGATGCGCGGCCCGACCTGATCTACAGCTGGGCGGGCCTGACCCTTGCCGATCAGGTCAAGGCCGGTCTGGTGCAGGACATCTCGGGATCGCTCGACAAGGAATATCTCGACAGCTTCACCCCCGGCGCAAGGGCAGCTTTCAGCAACGGCGATGCCGTCTACGGCCTGCCCATGGAAGCCCGCCTTGTGGTTTTCTTCGCCAATCAGGAACTGACGGACAAGGCCGGTCTCGATCTGGCCGCGATCAAGACATGGGACGACTTCCTGGCTGCGGTCGGCAAGCTCAAGGGTGCGGGCATCACGCCGCTGGTGTCGGGCGGCAAGGACAAATGGCCGCTGCATTTCTACTACAGCTATCTGGCGCTGCGTGAAGGCGGCCCCCAAGGCATCCGCGCGGCGATGGATGACGATGGCGACGGGTTCAACTCTGCGGCGTTTGTCGGTGCGGGCGAACGCTTCAAGCAACTGGTCGATCTGGACCCGTTCCAGCCGGGCGTGCTGAGCACCGCGGCCGATCAGGGCAATACCATGTTCGCCGAGGGCAAGGGCGCGTTCATGCTGATGGGCGACTGGGCCTATACCCAGACCATCGGGGTCGAGCAGGGCAACCTGCTGGATGGCAGCCTGAAAATCCTGCCCTTCCCCGCGCTGGGGGCAAGCGGTGGCGACGATGCGGCAACGCTGGGCGGCGTGAACGGTTTCGCCGTGACCACCGGTGCCCCGCCCGAGGCGCTCGATTTCCTGAAATTCCTTGTCAATGCCGAGCACCAGCGCGAAGGCGCCCGCCGCGCCCTGTTCGTGCCGGTCATCGCGGGCACGGGGGATGCGATCGAGGTTCCCTTCACGCAGGAAATCAACGCGATGCTAGAAGCCTCGCCCAGCCACCAGATTTTCCTTGACCAGTTCCTTGGCGCATCGGTTGGCGGCACGATCAACGACATCTCGGCCGATCTGGTCTCGGGCGACGTGACCCCGACCGAGGCCGCCGAGCGCATCCAGGAAGCCTGGGAGTTCCGCTAGGTTCCCGCGAAACACGGTCGCGCCACCGTCAGGGTGGCGCAACCCGACCTGTCGTTTCCAGAAAAAAGAGGCACGTGCCACCATGGCTGCCGTAAACACCCATGCGGAGAGCTCCTCCGCAATCGACAAGCCACGTCGAAAATCCATGAACGGGCGGGTTGCCGCGGCGCTTGTGCTGCTGCCTCCGGCATTGGTGCTGTTCACGCTGTTCGTCATCTATCCGCTGGCCGGTTCCGGCATCTACGCCTTCTATGACTGGAACGGCTACGGCACTCCGACCGACTTTGTCGGCCTGCAGAATTTCGAGCGCATGATGGGCCATGCGGTGTTCCAGCAAGCGGTCATGAACTCGCTCAAGGTGATCGCGGTCTCGCTTCTGGTGCAGCTGCCTCTGGCACTGGTTCTGGCGCTGATGATCTATCGCCGCACCCCCGAGAACACGATTTTCCGTCTGGTCTTCTTCCTGCCCTACATCCTTGCCGAGATCGCCGCCGGTCTGATCTGGAGCTTCATCATGGATGGAAACTTCGGGGTGGTCGCCGACATCACGCGCGCCCTTGGCATTGATCCGTATTTCATCACCTCGGACCGCAGCTGGGCCTTCACCGCCGTGCTGGTCGTCATCGTCTGGAAATATTTCGGCTTCCACATGATGATCTATATCGCCGCACTTCAGGGCGTCCCCAAGGACATGATCGAGGCCGCGCGGATCGAAGGGGCCAGCCGCCTTGGCGTGGTGCGCTATGTCCAGATCCCGATGATCAAACCCGCCATCGTCGTCTCGGTCTTCTTCTCGGTGATCGGCGCGTTGCAGGTGTTCGACGTGGTCATCCCGCTGACGAATGGCGGTCCGGCAAACTCCAGCCACACCATCGTCACCTATCTTTACACCTTCGGTCTGGCGCGACTGAAAATCGGCTACGGCTCGGCCATCGGCGTGGTGCTGTTCATCACCGCTGTGCTGGTCGCGGTCTTCTATCAGCGCCTGTTCATGAGGAAGCCCGCATGACCCGCTCCAACCTCATCCGCGAGATCTTCCGCATCGGCCTGCTGTGCATCGTGGCGACCTTTGTTCTGGGTCCGCTGCTGGCAACCGTGCTTGGCGGGTTCAAGTCGAACGCGGAGGTCCAGACCAGCGCGCTGAGCCTGCCCCAGACATGGCGGCTGGACATCTATGCCGACATCCTGAGCGATCCGGGTTTCTGGCGCTATCTGGGCAATTCTCTGGTCATCTCGATTACGACCGTAGCCCTGACATTGCTGGTCGGAGCAGCCGCCGCCTATGTCTTTGCCCAGATCCGCTTCCTTGGGTCGAAGATGCTGTTCTCATATCTGTCGCTGGGGCTGATGTTCCCCTTTGCCACCGCGATCCTGCCGCTTTTCGTGCAGGTGCGCGATCTGGGACTGCTCGATACCTATTGGGGCGTCATCCTGCCGCAGACCGCCTTCGGCCTGTCGCTGGCGATCCTGCTGTTCCGCACCTTCTTCAGCGAATTGCCCAAAGAACTGTTCGAGGCGGCCTATGTCGAGGGCTGCGGCTATATCCGCTTTTTCTGGCAATTCACCCTGCCGCTCTCGACGCCGATCTTGGCGACCGTCGGGGTCTTCGTCTTCGTGCAAAGCTGGAACAACTTCCTGCTGCCGCTGGTCATGCTGAACTCGCGCGAGGCGTTCACCTGGCCCTTGGGCATGATGCAATATCGCGGCGAGTTTGCGGTCGAATGGAACCGCACCCTTGCCTTCGTCACCCTCACCATCCTGCCGGCCGTGGTCTTTTTCATCGCCGCGCAGAAATACATCGTCGCCGGCCTGACCGGTGGCGCAGTCAAAGGCTGATCCCTCATGAATGCCATGATCCAGAACCCGATCCTTCGGGGCTTCAATCCTGACCCCTCGATCATCCGCGTGGGCGACGACTATTACATCGCCACCTCGACCTTCGAATGGTTCCCCGGCGTGCAGATCCACCACTCGCGCGATCTGCAGAACTGGCGGCTGCTGAACCGCCCGCTGAACCGCGCGTCGCAACTGGACATGCGCGGGGCCGAAGAATCCGGCGGGGTCTGGGCGCCCTGCCTGACCCATGCGGACGGCAAGTTCTGGCTGATCTTCTCGGACCTCAAGCGCCGCACGGGCGGGTTCAAGGACAGCCGCAACTATCTGGTCACGGCCGACAATATCGAAGGCCCGTGGTCGGACCCGATCTATCTGAATTCCTCGGGTTTTGATCCGTCGCTGTTCCATGACGATGACGGGCGCAAATACCTGCTGAACATGGTCTGGAACCACCGCAATCAGGAAAAGGGCGGCAAGTTCGGCGGCATCCTGTTGCAGGAATATTCGGTCGAGGAACAGCGTCTGGTCGGGCCGGTCACCAATATCTATCGCGGTACCGACCTGAAGCTGACCGAGGGGCCGCATCTTTACAAGCGCGACGGCTGGTACTGGCTGCTGACCGCCGAGGGCGGCACCGAATACAACCACGCCGTCACCATGGCGCGGTCGCGCGATCTGCTGGGTCCGTACGAAACCGACCCGATGAAGCACATGCTGACCTCGAAGGACGCGCCGGACGCACCCCTGCAACGCGCCGGCCATGCCGATATCGTCGAGACCCAGAACGGCGAATTCTACATGGTGCATCTGTGCTCGCGGCCGCTGACCGGATTGAAACGCTCGGTCTGCGGACGCGAAACGGCGATCCAGAAGATCATCTGGGAAACGGGCGAGTTCCCGCGTCTGGCCCATGGCGGCAATGTCCCCGCCGCCGAAGTCGCCGCCCCCGATCTGCCCGCGCAGGTCTGGAACGAGCCGCAGCGCAGCTTCGACTTCGCGCCCGGCCCCCTGCCCCAGCCGCTGCAATGGCTGCGCACCCCCGAGGCCGAGCGCATCTTCTCGCTCGATGCGCGTCCCGGCTGGCTGCGGATCTTTGGCCGTGAATCCCCCGGCAACCGTTTCGAACATGCCGTGGTGATGCACCGCCAGACCGAATGGTCCTATGACGCCGAAACCGAGGTCGAGTTCGCGCCGCAGGGCTATCTGCAGATGGCGGGCCTGCTGTGCTACTATAACGCCTATCTGTTCCACTATCTGGCGATCACCGCGACCGAGGACGGCGCGCGCGAATTGATCGTGATGTCGGTCAAGGGCGATTATCCTATTGGGGCCGTCGATTATCCCCTGACCCGACCGATCCCGCTGCCCGCGACGGGCGCGATCCGGCTGGGCGTTTCCGTCGAACGCGACGCGCTGCGCTTCCGCTATGCGCTGCCGGACGGCGATTGGCAGGATGTGGGGCTGGTCCTTGACGCCTCGCTGCTGGCCGACGAGGCGGCGGGCAATGCCTGCGGCAGCCATACCGGCGCATTTGTCGGCATGTGCGCGCATGACATCGCCGGAACCGCGACTCCGGCCGATTTTTCCCATTTCCGCTACACGCCGCGACCGGCTTGACAGGAGGCCAGCATGGCAGAAGTCAGACTTGACGACATTTCCAAAAGCTTCGGAGCCCTGACGGTCATCCCGAAGCTGAACCTGCTGATCCCCGACGGCTCGTTCACCGTTCTGGTCGGCCCCTCGGGCTGCGGAAAATCCACGCTGCTGCGCCTGATCGCGGGGCTGGAAACCCCGACCGATGGCCGCGTCCTGATCGGCGGGCGCAATGTCACCAACGAGGAACCCTCGCAGCGCGAGATCTCGATGGTGTTCCAGTCCTATGCGCTGTTCCCGCATATGACGGTCGCGCAGAATATCGACTTCGGCCTGCGCTTGCAGAAGATGCCGAAACCCGAGCGCGACGAGCGCGTGGCCCGTGCCGCGAAGATCCTTGCGCTGGAAAATTATCTGGAACGCAAGCCCTCGCAATTGTCGGGCGGCCAGCGCCAGCGGGTCGCCATCGGGCGCTCGATCGTGCGCAATCCCAAGGTTTTCCTGCTGGACGAGCCGCTGTCGAACCTTGACGCGGCGCTGCGTGGCCAGATGCGGGTCGAACTGGCGCAACTGCACCGCTCGCTGGGATCGACGATGATCTATGTGACGCATGATCAGGTCGAGGCGATGACGCTGGCAGACCAGATCGTGGTGATGAATGGCGGCAGGATCGAACAGGTCGGCGCGCCGATGGAGCTTTACGACAACCCCGCGACCGAATTCGTCGCGGCCTTCATCGGCTCGCCCAAGATGAACCTGCTGCCGGGCCGCGCGATCGGGCGTCAGGACGTCCACACCGCAGGTATCCGTCCCGAACATATCCGCGTCGATGGCACCAGCGGCACATGGCAGGCCCGCACCGAGGTCGTCGAAACCCTTGGCGCGGACACCATCGCCTATATGAGCGCCGAAGGTATCGACAGCATCACCGTCCGGCTGCCCGGACATATGCGGCTGCAAGTGGGCGACAAGCTGTTCCTGACGCCCGAGCCCGCCAATCTGCATCTTTACGACGAACGTGGTCAGCGCATGGAGGCCCGCGCATGAAACCCTTGGGAATCGGTGTCATCGGCTGTGGTGTCATCAGCGACATCTATATGAAGAATTGCGCGATCTTCCCCGGCATCGCGCTGCGCGCCGTGGCCGACCTGCGCCCCGAGGCGGCCGAAGCGAAGGCCGTACAATATGGCGTTCCAGCCGTCACGCCGGCCGAACTGCTGAAACGCGACGATATTGATATCGTCCTGAACCTGACCATCCCCAAGGCCCATGTCGAGGTCGGGCTGATGGTGCTGGATGCGGGCAAGCATCTTTATGCGGAAAAACCGCTGGCTGGCTCGGTCGCCGAGGGGCGTCGTCTGTTGCAGGCGGCGGCGGCCAAAGGGCTGCGCGTCGGCTCGGCCCCCGATACGTTCCTTGGCGGCTCGCATCAGACCGCCCGCGCCTTGCTGGATACGGGGCGGATCGGGCGACCGACCGCCGGAACGGCGGTGATGATGGTGGCAGGGCACGAGCGCTGGCATCCCAATCCCGACTTCTACTATGCCGGAGAGGGCGCGGGGCCGCTGATGGATATGGGCCCCTATTACATCACCGCGCTGGTCAATCTGCTTGGTCCGGTGTCGCGGGTCGTCGGCATGGCCGCGCGCGGACGCGACCGCCGCATCATCGCCACCGGTCCCCGCGCCGGACAGGACATCCCCGTCGAAGTGCCGACGCATGTGACGGGCGTGATGGAATTCGCCTCGGGCGCGGTAGTGCAGATCGTCACCAGCTTCGACGTCAAGGCGCATCGCCACACCCCGCTGGAGCTTTACGGCACCGACGGCGCGATGCTGATCCCCGACCCGAACCATTTCGACGGCGAGGTGATGCTGCACGCCGCCGACTGGGAACCGCAGGTGATGCGCCACGCGCATGGCGACGGCAACTATCGCGGCCTTGGCCTTGCCGATATGGCGGACGCGATCGTGACCAAACGGGATCACCGCGCCTCGGGGGCATTGGCCCTGCATGCGCTAGATGTGATCGAGTCCCTGCTGCGCGCGGCCTCGACCGGTCGGGCCGAGGCGCTTGCCACCACATGCGACCGTCCCGCGCCCTTGCCGACGGGAACCGCAACCGGACAGATCAACATGGCAGAGATGGCAGAATGACCCGTAAAGCATTGGTATTCTTTGGCGGATGGGACGGGCACGAGCCCGGACCGTCCTCGGAAATCGTCAGCGGCATGCTGGAGGCCGAAGGGTTCGAAGTCACCCGCCGCGAAGGCACGGCAATTCTGGCCGAGGCCGATCTGTCCGGATTCGATCTGATCGTGCCGGTGATGACCATGGCCGAGGTCGAGGCCGAAGAGGTGAAACGCCTGACCGCCGCAGTCGAGGCCGGAACCGGACTGGCCGGTTTCCATGGCGGCATGGCCGACACGTTCCGCAAGAACACCGATTACCAGTTCATGGTCGGCGGCCAGTTCGTCGCGCATCCGGGCAATGTCATCGACTACCGCGTCGAGATTGCCGCGAATGGCGACACCCTGCTCGAAGGGATCGGCGATTTCGATTACCATTCCGAGCAATATTACATGCATGTCGATCCCCGCATCGAGGTGCTTGCGGAAACGACCTTCTCGGGCGAACACGCCGCATGGGTCAAGGACACGCGGATGCCCGTGGTCTGGAAACACCGCTACGGACTGGGGCGCGTCTTCTATTCGGCGCTTGGCCATAAATCGGCCGAATTCGAGCATCCGCAGATGAAAGAGATCCTGCGGCGCGGTCTGCTATGGGCGGCGCGCGGGACCGCCTGACAATCCGTCTACATCCCTTCAGATCTTCGGGCGGGCCTTGGCTTGCCCGGAGCATGACGCTGCCCCCACATCACGCCGAGTTTTGGCGGCGGTGGAATTGGTGCTTACCCCATGCCTGCCTCGGTGAAGCTTATTGGTAGCATAATTGTATGGATCAATTGATTGCAATCATTCGTTGCGATCAGCCGGTCATTATGCTATCAACCTATAGGCATCATTGTTTCAGCACCGCTTCCCGAGGGCCGGATGGTTACCCCCACGCTTACACAGACACCCGAAGACCTAAGGCCCGCATTACGGCGCGGGGTGCGTCTGAAATGTCCGCGTTGCGGTCAGGGAAAGCTGTTCCGCGGCTATCTGAAAGTGGCGGATTGCTGCGATTCATGCGGGCTGGACCTGACACCGCAGCGCGCCGACGATGGTCCGGCCTATATCGTCGTTCTTGTCGTCGCGCATCTGATCGGATTTTCGCTGATGCCGATGTTCAGCCTGTTCGGGGACCGCCCGATCCTGATCGGAACCGTGCTTGGCCTTGCCACCATTCTGGCGTCGCTGGGGCTATTGCCTCCGGTCAAGGGCGCGTTCGTCGCCTTGCAATGGGTCAAGGGCATGCATGGCTTCGACCCCGCGCGAGCCGAAGCCAAAGGCTGACCCGTTAGCCCATCCACCCGCCGCCCGACAGGCTGTTGGCCAGAAACAGCAGGCCCGCACGCAATTCCTCGCGGTTGATCGCGCCGCCCAGACAGATGCGCAGATGCTCCTCGGGTTCGGCACCGACGGTAAAGGCGTCGGCGGGCATCAATCCGATATGACGCCCCGCCATCCGGCCCATCAATTCGGCCCGACCGGCCCCCTCGGGCAGCTTGAGCCAGATGTTGAAGGCGTTCGGATCGGCGCGGAACTCGAACCCGCTGAGAACCGAGGCGGCGATCTGCTGGCGGGCCGCGCTTTCGGCGCGCAGGAAATGCCGGATGCGGTCCGCGGTCCCGTCCTCGACCCAGCGGGTCATCAGCGCGGTGCAAATCGGCGAGGGCATCACCGCCACTGCCCGCAGCCCCTCGGCCAAGGCATAGGCAGCGCGGGCATCCGGCGCAACGACATAGGCCAGCCGCAACCCCGCCCCGATGCATTTCGCCAGCCCGCCGATATGCCATGACAGCCCCGGCGCCAAGGCCGCGAACGGCGCCGGAGCCGAGGCCGGAATGAAGCCGTAGGCATCGTCCTCGATCGCGGGCAGGCGGCGACGGGTGATGATCTCGGCGATTTCCAGACGCCGCCATTCGGGGATCGTCAGGGTCGTGGGATTGTGCAGCGTCGGGTTGAGGTAAAGCGCCTTGGGACGTTCGCGCTCGATGGCGACTTCCAGCAATTCGGGGATCACGCCCGCCTCGTCCATGGCGATACCGACCAGTCGCAACTGCAAGCGCGCCGCGATGGCACGCAGGCCCGGATAGGTGATGCGCTCGCACAGGATCGCATCCCCCGGCCGCGCGATCGTCGACAGGATCGCCATCATCGTCGCATGTGCGCCCGGTGTCACCGCGATGCGTTCAAGACTGGGGACCATCCCGCGCTTGGACAGCCAGGTCGAGGCCGCGATCTTGTCCTGATCGCTGCCGGTCGTGGACTGGTAGCGCAAAAGCGAGACCAGATTGGCCGAGACCGAGGCCAGCCCTTCGCGCATATGGGCCAGCAATTCGGGGTCGGTCACCTCGGGCGGCATGTTCATCGACAGGTCTTCGTCGCGCTGGCGACGCGGATCGGCTTCCTCGACCGCGCGATGGGCCGTGCGGATGAAGGTGCCGCGCCCGACATGGCTATCGACCAGCTTGCGCGCCCGTGCCTCGGTATAGGCGCGGCTGACCGTGGTGAAGTCGATATCCAGCAGATCGGCAAGACGCCTTTGCGGCGGCAGCCGGTCGCCCGCCGCCAGATCGCCCGTCCGGATCGCGTCCGCGATGGCGTCCGCGATCTGCAGATAGCGCGGCTTGCCGTTGTCGCTCAGGGCAGGAACCCAGTCCTTCATCGTCTCTCCTTGGCCCGATGATTGATTCGGCCGGAACCGCGGGCTTTGTCAAATTGATGCGGATTGTATGCGTCCGTCCGGCATTGCTCAATCCCGAACCGAGGGCTGGCGCAGCGCGATGTTTTTGAACTGATCGCGCGATAAGCGGTAGATGCGGGCAGTTGATCCGCCCATAGGCAGCCACTGCATGCAATGCCGGTTTATTGTATGGATATTGTTATTAGAATTGATTCAACGCCGCCGCAGCGCATCCTGAACAAAGCAACCCCAACAGGAGCGACCGGAATGCCGCAAGTCACCCATGAGGCCCATAAGGACGGCGATTACTTCGTCGATTACGAAAGCAAGGTATTCGAGGACGTCAAAGCCGATCCCGGCGACAAGGCGCTGGTCACCTTTCACACCGTCGCCTTCGAGGGCTCGATCGGGCTGGTCAACATCCTGAACGCGATCCGCCTGCAACGCAAAGGCTACGAGACCTCGATCCTGCTTTACGGGCCGGGCGTCACCCTTGGCATCCAGCGCGGCTTCCCGAAAATCGGCGACGAGGCTTTCCCCGGCCATCTGAACTTCAACAAGAATCTCGAACGCTTCATGTCCGAAGGCGGCAAGGTCTATGCCTGCCGCTTCGCCCTGCAGGCGCTTTACGGCCATGGCGAGCCCTCGCTGATCCCCGGCATCACCCCGATCGCGCCGCAGGACGTGCTGGATTGCATCCTGCTGCACAAGAAATCGAACGCCCTGATCCTTGACACCTGGACGGTCTGACGTCCTCGGGCGCGCGTGACAGCGCGCCCATCCGCCCCTTTGCCAGCAAACCGGAGCCCGCCATGTCCAAGACCAGCGTCCGTGCCGCCGCCGTCCAGATCTCTCCCGACCTCGTCTCGCGCGGCGGGACGGTCGAGCGCGTGCTGAATGCCATCGCCGAGGCCGCCGACAAGGGGGCGGAACTGATCGTCTTCCCCGAGACCTTCGTGCCTTGGTATCCCTATTTCAGTTTCGTGCTGCCGCCGATGTTGCAGGGGCCGGAACATCTGCGGCTGTATGACGAGGCCGTCACCGTCCCCTCGGCCGAAACCCGCGCGGTCGCCGAGGCCGCCCGCAAGCGTGGCGCGGTCGTCGTGCTGGGCGTGAACGAACGCGACCACGGCTCGCTTTACAACACGCAACTGATCTTCGACGCCGATGGCAGCCTGAAGCTGAAGCGGCGCAAGATCACCCCGACCTATCACGAGCGCATGATCTGGGGTCAAGGCGATGGCTCGGGTCTGCAGGTGGTCGAAACCGCCGTGGGCCGGATGGGGGCGCTGGCCTGCTGGGAACATTACAATCCGCTGGCCCGCTACGCCCTGATGGCCCAGCACGAGGAAATCCATGCCAGCCATTTCCCCGGCAGCCTTGTCGGGCCGGTCTTTGGCGAGCAGATCGAGGTCACCATGCGCCATCACGCGCTGGAATCGGGCTGTTTCGTCGTCAATGCCACCGGCTGGCTGACCGAGGAGCAGATCGCCTCGATCCATCCCGATCCCAAGCTGCAAAAGGGCCTGCGCGACGGCTGCATGACCTGCATCATCACCCCCGAGGGTCGCCATGTCGTCCCGCCGCTGACCTCGGGCGAGGGCATCCTGATCGCGGATCTGGACATGCGGCTGGTCACCAAGCGCAAGCGCATGATGGACAGCGTCGGGCATTACGCCCGCCCCGAATTGCTGCATCTGGTGCAGGATGCCCGCCCCGTGCAGGCGCTGCACCAGATCCTGCCCCAGCCAGCGGCCGCTCCAGCGGCAGGCCCTGCCACCTCGAACGAATGCGAGGCGAATGATGCGTGACCTGAACCTGCCCTCGGATGCCGATCCGGCGCTGATCAACGAATTGCAGACGCGTGGGATGCGGCTGGTCGATCCCCGAGCGGGCCATGAAAGCCGTCGCGGCGGGGCCGGACCCTCGGATCACAAGGCGGTCAGCTTCGGCGACCGGACGGTGATGATCCCCGTCCATACCGCGCCCGCCTTCGACAGCCCCTATCTGGTCGAGGCCCCCGATGCCTCGGGGCAGTCGCGCATCCTGCGCGACGGCGCGGAACTGGCGCGGGTGCGCTTTCCCAACCGGCCCAGATTCTACGACCTGAAAACAGCGGACGGGATTGCCTATAACCAGATCGCCGTGCTGCATTCGCGCGACGTTCTGGCCAGCACGGTCCTGCAAACCTGCATCCGCTATGAAAGCCGCAAGAAAACCTGCCAGTTCTGTTCGATCGGCCAAAGTCTGGCGGCGGGCCGCACCATCGCACACAAGACGCCGGAACAACTGGCCGAGGTGGCCGCCGCCGCCGTCGCGCTGGACGGGGTCAAACATATGGTGCTGACCACCGGCACGCCAGCGGGCAAGGATCGCGGCGCTTCGGTCATGGCCGACAGCGCCCGCGCCATCAAGGCCGCCGTCGATTTGCCGCTGCAGGCGCAATGCGAGCCTCCCGAGGATGACGCATGGCACCAGCGCATGAAGGATGCGGGCGTCGATGCCCTTGGCATGCATCTGGAAGCCGTCACCCCCGAGGTCCGCGCCCGCATCATGCCCGGCAAGGCCAGCGTGCCGCTGGAGAAATACTTTGCCAGCTTCGCCGCGGCGGTAAAGGTCTTCGGGCGCGGTCAGGTCTCGACCTATATCCTTGCGGGTCTGGGTGACAGCGCCGAGGCGATCCTTGCGATGTCGCAAAGGCTGGTCGATATCGGGGTCTATCCCTTTGTCGTGCCTTTCGTGCCGATCTCGGGGACGCCGCTGGAAAGCCATCCCGCCCCGCGACCGGAATTCATGGCCAGCGTGCTGGAGCCCCTGTCGCGCATCGTGATCGATGCCGGTATGAAAGCCAGCGATATCAAGGCGGGTTGCGGCAAATGCGGGGCCTGCTCGGCGCTTTCGAGCTATGAAAAGCTAAGGGTGCAGGGATGAGCGCGCTTGACCATTCCGCATTCATCAGCCCCGAATTCCTGATCCGCGCCGCGACGCGGGTCTGGGAAATGACCGGAGCCGCGCGATTGCGCCAGCGCGTCTTTGTCGAGGAACAGCGCATTTTCACCGGCCATGACCGCGATGCCATCGACCAGCAGGCATTGACGCTGGTCGCGATCTCGACGCTTGCGGGCGAAGAGGCCGAGGTTGTCGGCACGGTCCGTATCCATGAGTCCGCGCAGGGGATCTGGTGGGGTTCGCGGCTGGCGGTCGCGGCGGAATACCGTCGCGTCGGTCGCCTCGGGGCCGAGTTGATCCGGCTGGCGGTATCGACGGCGAACGGGCGCGGCTGCGTCGAATTCAACGCCCATGTCCAAGAGCAGAACGAGGCGCTGTTCCGCCGTCTGCACTGGCAAAGGCAGGGTGCGCTGGATCTGCACGGGGTCGCCCATGTCCATATGCAGGCCTCGTTGCCGCATTACCCCGCCTTCCCCGAACCGGCCATCGGCTGGACCGCAAGGGCGCGGAGGTGAGGATGGACAGGACCGCGATTTCCGGCGCTGCGGACCTCCGACCGGACCCCTTTGCCCTTGCCGCCGGATTGGCGGCGCATCCCTCCATCCGTGGCAAGCTTGACATCGCGCTGGCCACCAAGGGACTGGGGTTGAGCACCGGATCGCAGGGCGCGCCGGGGGACGATGCCGCGGCGATGCCCGATGGCGCGGGGGGCTGGGATCTGTTCGCGGGCGAAGGGTTCATGCCCGCATTCGTCGCACATGACCCGTGGTTCGCGGGCTGGTGCGGCGTCATGGTCAACCTGTCGGACATCGCGGCCATGGGCGGCCGCGCCACCGCACTTCTGGACGCGGTCTGGGCGCCCGACGCCACGACGGCCGCGCCGCTGCTGCAAGGCATGCGCGATGCGTCAGCGGCTTACGGCGTGCCCATCGTCGGCGGGCACACCAATCTGCACAGTACGGCGCTGAATCTGGCGGTCTCGGTCACGGGAAAGGCGCAGGCGCTGATCCGTGGCTCGGGGGCGCGGGCAGGAGACGTGCTGATCGCGGCCATCGACCATCGCGGCAGCTATCGCAATTTCGACAATTTCTGCGCGGCACTGGATGCGCCCCCTGCGCGCCTGCGCGGCGATCTGGCCCTGCTGCCGGAACTGGCCGAAGCGGGGCTGGTCACCGGCGGCAAGGATATCAGCCAGGGCGGAATTGCCGGAACCGCGCTGATGCTGGCCGAGGCATCAGGCTGCGGGCTGCGCATCGCGCTGGACGACATCCCGCTGCCTGACGGGGCCGGACTGGACCGCTGGCTGCGCAGCTTTCCGAGCTTCGGCTTCCTGTTGACCGCCCGCCCCGCGCATGTGGATGACATCTGCCGCCGTTTCGCCGCCCGCGACATCCCCGCCGCCGTCATCGGCGAGGCGATTGCCGGATCTCGGGTGGAATTCGCGTCGGGCGGGCTGGTCGCGCCGTTCTGGGACCATGCCGCCCGACCCTACCTGTCCCTGAAACCGGAGCATTCGGATGCCTGAGGTCAGATTCACCATCCGCTGGCCCGACGGGGTCGAAGAAAGCTGCTACTCGCCCTCGACCGCGATCCACGCCCATCTGCAAGCAGGCACGACCTACCCGCTGGGCGAGTTTCTGCAACGGGCGCGGACGGGATTGAACGAGGCCTCGGATCGGGTAGCCGCGAAATACGGCTTCGCCTGCTCGGCGGCGATGGATCAGCTGGCGCGGATCGAACACCGCGCCGCAAGCCTGCATCGGGACGGCAAAGTCACCTGCCTGTCCATGTCCTGAACCAGAACAGTCCTGAACCAGAACAAAGGGTTCGCCATGACCACCAGTTCCCCATCCCATTACCCCGTCATCATCATCGGCGGCGGACAGGCCGGCCTGTCGGTCAGCTGGTATCTCTGCGCCGAAGGGGTCGAGCATCTCGTCCTGGAACGCCACGCCCGTTTCGAAAGCTGGCGCAACAACCGCTGGGACAGCTTCTGCCTTGTCACCCCCAACTGGCAATGCCGCCTGCCCGGCTGGCCCTATCGCGGGTCAGCGCCCGACGGTTTCATGGGCAAGGACGAGATCGTCGAATATCTGGACGGCTTCGCCGCAAGCTTCGACCCGCCCCTGCGCGAGGGCGTCAATGTGACCGGCGTCCGGCAGCAGGACGATGGCTATGTGATCGACACCACCATCGGCAGGTTGACGGCGGATCAGGTGGTGATCGCGACCGGCGGCTATGACACGCCGATCACGCCGCCCTATGCCGCGGAACTTGATCCGGCGGTCGTGCAGATGCATTCGCGTGACTACCGCCGTCCCGAACAATTGCCGGACGGCGCGACCCTGATCGTCGGCACCGGCCAGTCCGGCGTGCAACTGATGGACGATTTTCACCTTGAGGGACGCGAGGTCCATCTTGCGGTCGGCCCCGCCCCCCGCAGCCCGCGCAAATATCGCGGCCGCGACGCGACGGACTGGCTGTATGACGCGGGCCATTACGACATCACCATCGACCGCCATCCCGACCCGCACAAGGCCCTGACCCAGACCAACCATTACATGTCGGGCCGCGATGGCGGCAAAGAGATCGACCTGCGCCGCTACGCGCTGGAAGGCGTCAGGCTTTACGGCTCGGTCTCGGGCGGGGGCGGCACGCGGCTGGAATTCCTGCCGGATCTGGAAAAGAACCTCGACGATGCGGATCGCAGCTATATCGGCATCCGCACCCAGATCGACGCATGGATCGACCGTCAGGGGATCGACGCCCCCCATGAGGCCCCCTTCGAAAAGCTGTGGCGTCCCGAGACCGAGATCACGGCAATCGACCTGCATGAACAGGGCATCACCTCGATCATCTGGGCCATCGGCTTTCGCCCCGATTACACTTGGCTGCCCGCCGGATGTCTGGATACGCGCGGCAGGCCCAGTTTCGACCGCGGCGTGACCAAGGTGCCGGGGCTGTATTTCATCGGTCTGGGATGGCTGAACACCTGGGGCTCGGGCCGGTTCCTTGGCATCGACGAGGACAGTCGCCACCTTGCCGCACAGATCCTGACCCGTCACCGCGCAGGTCTGGCCGCATGACGGCCGCCCGCCAGACCGCCCCGACGCAGGTGATCGCGCAGGACGCCGGACCACTGGCCGAGCAGCACATCCTTGGCATGGCCGAGATGGGCTATCTGGGCCTGTCCGAGCCATGGCTGATGCGGCGGGCGGGCGATCTGCACTGGCGGCTGATCGCGCGGGCGATGGGCCAGCGCGAGGCGGTCTTTCACTGTGCGCAAGGCCAGCCGCTTTATGCTGCGTTCTGCGCCACAAGCCTGCGCATCTCCGCGCCGGAAATTCCCGACCTCGGGCGTGAACTGACACTTGAGGCGCATCTCGGGCGGCTGGGGCACGGGCGGCTGGCCTCGGTCCAGCGGATCATGATCGAAGGGCAGGCGGCCGGACGGATCGTGCTGGTCTCGGCCTTTGTCGGGCGCGGCGATCCGGCCAGCAACCGCTCGATCGTGCGGCGCGCGCCCCGCGCCTTGGCCCTGCCCCCCGAGGCCCCGAAACTGGCGCGGCGCATCGCGGATCGGGCGGCGCTGGTCGCGCGGCGCGACCTGACCGGTGCAGCGGGGCGGCATATCCCCGTGCTGCCCTGCCCCTATGCCGATTTCAACGCGGCGGGTCTGCTGTATTTTCCAAGCTTCGCGACCCTGTCCGAGCGCGCCGATTTCGCGCTAGGCGCCAGCGCAAGGCGGCGCATCACGGCGCGCGATGTCGTCTATCTGGGCAATGTAGAACCGGGCGAGACGATCCGCGCCACGCTGCATCATGGCGCGCATGTCGATTGCGTGCTGACGACCCAGGACCGCAAGCCCCTAGCCTATCTGCGCAGCCGTTATCTGCCGGAATGAAAGGCGTCTGGGGCGCTATCAACGCTGGCGCAGCGCCTCGACCACGACGCGAAAGGCGGGAAGGCTCTGACGGCGGCTGGGGTAATACAGATAATAGCCCGGAAACGGCTGCGACCAGTCATCCAGCACCACGACCAGATCGCCCGCCGCGACACGATCGGCTACGATATCCTCGGGGACATAGGCGATGCCGTAGCCTTTCGCTGCGGCGTCGACCATTTCATAGGAGCCACTGAAGGTCAGTTGCCCATCGACGCGGACGCGCAGCTCGGTTCCGTCCTTCCCGAATTCCCATGCATACATCCCCCCTGCCGAGATCTGGCGGATACCGATGCAATTATGGCCGATCAGATCCTTGGGGTGCAGGGGCGTGCCGCGTGCCGCCAGATAGGCAGGCGAGGCGACCGCAACCAGACGCCAGTCGGGACCGATCTTGACCGCGATCATGTCGTTCTCGACGCTTTCGCCCAAGCGGATACCGGCATCGAAGCCGCTGTCCACGATATTGCGGAAGGCGCTGTCCACGCTGAATTCGACCTTGATATCGGGATATTCCGCCAGCACGTCGCGCAGTTTGGGCCAGACTACGGTATGCAGCGCGTGATCGGACATGGTCAGACGGACGCGTCCTGCGGGCTTGTCGCGATATTCCATGATCGAGGCCATTTCCGCCTCGATCTCGGCGATGCGCGGGGTCAGCGACTGCTGCAACCGCTCGCCCGCCTCGGTCGGCGCGACATTGCGCGTGGTCCGGTTCAGCAGCAGCACGCCCATGCGGGTCTCCAGCCGCTTGATCGTATGGCTGAGCGTGGATTGCGAGATCCCGATCCGCGCGGCGGCACGGGTGAAGCTGCGTTCCTCGGCCACGGCAAGGAACCATAGCAGGTCGTTGAACTGTTCGCGTGCCACCTGATGCCTCTGCCGTGCCTGCATCATGGATTTATGGCTGTGGTCGATGAATGCAAGCGGATTGGCAAGGGTAATCCTTGGGATCAGGCGATGCTATCTTGGCCCCGTCACAATAGCCGGAACTGCGGGCGGGACCTGATCCGCCCCGACAGCCCGACACAAAGGAGAAGAAAGATGGAGATATTCCGCGCCGGCAGCACGCCCTCTCGTGTCGGGCCCGCCGAATGGTTCACCGGAACGGTCCGGATCGACGCGCTGTTCAACCCCGCCGCACCCGGGCGCGTTCAGGGCGCAAGCGTCACATTCGAGCCGGGCGCACGCACCGCATGGCACACCCATCCGCTGGGACAGACGATCTACGTCACCGCCGGTCTTGGCCGCTGCCAGCGCGAGGGCGGCCCCATCGAGGAAATCCGCCCCGGCGACGTGGTGTTTTTCGCCCCCGGTGAGAAGCACTGGCATGGCGCGGCTCCGCAGAACGCCATGACCCATATCGCCATTCAGGAAGTCCAGAACGGCAAGGTCGTCGACTGGATGGAGCATGTCAGCGACGCGCAATACGGCGCCTGACCTAGCCTGACCGACCCTATCCGGCATTTCGCGGACGCCAGCCCCTTGGCGCCCGACACCCCAGCTTTGCCCCCGACCGGAGAGACCCCATGACCGAACACGCCCCGACCCATGATGAACGGCCCGCATCCCGCATCGACCGCCGCAGTCTGCTGCAACTGACCGGCGCGGGAGCAGGCGTTCTGGCCGCGTCGGCATTTGCTGCCGGACCTGCTGCCGCCCAAAGCGCCAGCGACTGGGACAAGACCTTTCCGAAAAGCGACAAGGTCGATCACCGGAAGGTCAATTTCACCAACCGTTACGGCATCGCGCTGACGGGCGATCTTTACCTGCCCAAGGACGCGACCGGCCCGCTACCCGCCCTTGCCGTCGCAGGCCCCTTTGGCGCGGTCAAGGAACAGTCCTCGGGCCTCTATGCCCAGACCATGGCCGAGCGCGGCTTTGCAACGATGGCCTTCGATCCGTCCTATACCGGCGAAAGTCAGGCCGTGGGCTGGCCCGTCGCCTCGCCCGACATCAATACCGAGGACTTTGGCGCCGCGATCGATTTTCTGGGCCTGCTGCCGCAGGTCGATCGTGCCCGCCTCGGGATCATCGGCATCTGCGGATTTGGCGGCATGGCACTGAATGCCGTCGCGGTCGACAAGCGGGTCAAGGCCGTCGCGGTGGCCAGCATGTACGACATGTCGCGTGTCATGGCGCGGGGCTATTACGATGCGATGACTCCGGATCAGCGCCGCGCCGCACTGGAACAAATGAGTGCCCAGCGTTGGACCGATGCCGAAACGGGCGCTCCTGCGCTGGCGGGTGGTCTGCCCGAGACGCTGGACGGCATCGACGATCCGGTCATCCGCATGTACCATGCCTATTACAAGACACCCCGCGGCTTCCACGAACGCTCGGTCAACTCGACCACGGGCTGGACGGTGACCAATGCGCTTTCCTTCATGAACATGCCGCTGCTGACCTATATCGCCGAGGTCTCGCCGCGCCCCATGCTGCTGATCGCGGGCGAGAACGCGCATTCGCGCTATTTCAGCGAGGATGCCTTTGCCACTGCCGCCGAACCGAAAGAGTTGTTGATCATCGCGGGTGCCGACCACGTCGATCTTTATGACCGCACGGATGTCATCCCCTTCGACAGGCTGCAGGCGTTCTTTGACCAGCACCTCGCCTGATCGGGCGGGCGTCACGAGATTCCGGCATGGACCGGATAGAAGACCTTTCAACGGGTGTCGCGGCAGGGTCGCGACACCTGACCATTTCCAGCAAGGAGACTCCGCATGGACGTCAAAGCCTATGGCACTCCGGCAGCGGACCAGCCGCTTGCCCCTTTGAACATCTCCCGCCGCGCCGTCGGGGCGCATGATGTGCAGATCGAGATCCTTTATTGCGGCATCTGCCATTCCGACCTGCATCAGGCCCGCAGCGAATGGGCCGGAACCGTCTATCCCTGCGTTCCGGGGCACGAGATCGTCGGTCGCGTCGCCGCCGTCGGCAACCATGTCACGCATCACAAGGAGGGCGATCTGGTCGGCGTCGGCTGCATCGTCGATAGCTGCCAGCATTGCGCCGAATGCGACGATGGGCTGGAAAATTACTGCGACGGCATGATCGGCACATATAACGCGCCAACACCGGACGCGCCCGGCCATACGCTTGGCGGCTACTCGCAGCAACTCGTCGTGCATGAACGCTATGTCCTGAAGATCACCCATCCCGAGGACCAGCTTGCCGCCGTGGCTCCGCTGCTTTGCGCGGGCATCACCACCTATTCGCCGCTGAGGCACTGGGGCGCGGGTCCGGGCAAGAAGGTCGGCGTCGTCGGCATCGGCGGGCTTGGCCATATGGGGATCAAGCTTGCCCATGCCATGGGGGCGCATGTGGTGGCCTTCACGACATCCGAGAGCAAACGCAACGACGCCAAGGCCCTTGGTGCCGACGAGGTGGTGGTCTCGCGCAATCCCGGGGAAATGGCGGATCATGCGAAAAGCTTCGATTTCATCCTGAACACCGTCGCCGCCCCGCATGATCTGGACGCGTTCCTGACGCTGCTGAAACGCGACGGCACGATGACGCTGGTGGGCGCGCCCGCCACGCCCCATCCCAGCCCGAATGTCTTCAACCTGATCATGAAGCGGCGCGGCCTTGCCGGCTCGATGATCGGCGGCATTCCCGAAACGCAGGAAATGCTGGATTTCTGCGCCGAGCACGGCATCACCGCCGATATCGAGATGATCCGCGCCGACCAGATCGAAACCGCCTATGAGCGGATGCTGAAGGGCGACGTGAAATACCGCTTCGTCATGGATATCGCCACGATGTGACGCCGGTCGCAACCGGACCGGCTCCGGCCCCTTCCTGCGGGCCGGAGCCTAATTCCTGTAAGGCTGATCGGCGCTGAGCCGCTTCATCGAGCCGACCAGATGGCGGAACCAGCGATGCATCGGCGAATGCTGCATCCGTTCGTGCCAGAGTTGATAGAACGCCACCGGCGGATAAACGACCGGAGAGGGCACGATCGCCAGAGGCAGAAAACCGGCGAAATGTTCCGCGAACCTTCGCGTCACGGTAAATACCAGATCCGTGCCCGGAACCAGATAGGGCGCCATCGAGAAATAACCGACGACCACCCGCCTTTCCCGGGCCAGCTTGTTTTCGGTCAGAAAGGTTTCGACCACGCCACGATGCGCGATGGCGTAATCTCCGGGCGCGACATGGCTTGCGGCGAAATAGTCCTGCAATGTCGGCGGAGATTTCGCGAAAGGATGGTCCTTGTCCACGACGCAGACGAACTCGTCCTCGAACAGGGGGGCGATGCGCAGATAATCCGGCGGGGTCGGCCAGTTCGAGATGACCAGATCGGTCGCCCCCGAGGCCAGCGCCCCCTCGAAGTCATTGTCCGGTCCCAGCGCGCGGATCGACAGGCGCGCCAAGGGGGCCTGCCTGCGGAACTCGCGCATGACGCCATTGAACATCTGCGGCAGGATGTGGTCGGGCATCGCGATGGTGAAGGTCGCGCGGCTCTCGGCAGGGGTGAAGTCATCGGGACTGACCAGCAGGCTGTCCATTTCGGCCAGCAATTGCCGCGCGGCCCCGCGCAACTGCTCGCCCCGCTCGGTGCGGACCATGCCGCCGCCTGCCCGAACCAGCAGGGGATCGCCGAAGATCTCGCGCAGTTGCCGTAGGATCAGACTGGCCGCAGGTTGCGACATCTGCAGACGATTGGCGGCGCGGGTGACGGATTGTTCGTCCAGCAGCACCTTGAGAGCGTTGAGCAGATGATAGTTCAGCGGGTTTTGTCCAAGACCGTTCATTCCTGTCAGCCGCTCTCCTGTTGCCGCGCGGGTCCGATGATCCCAAGGGAATGCCGGATCGGTCGCGCGAAATAAGCCTGGCCGCTGGCGACATGGGTTATGCGATATATCAACCGCCCATATTCACGACACTCTGTCTGTTATTATTGCAGATGCCGGAAATTATCCGGCCAATTGTCCGGAAGGCAGTTTCGGTATTCGCGCCCGCCGCGCCACAAATACGGCAGGATTATATTGTTGCATCAGATAAATAGGAAAGATCAACGCGCCATATTAGCAATTTGCAAATAGTCGGTATTTGCCAATCCGAATATTCAAGATCCGACATGTCGCATAAGCCAAGCCATATCCCGCCCCATCACCACCGGAGAAACTGCATGAAGACGTCGCTTCCGGTCATCGCGCTTGCCGCCGCTGGCCTTCTTGCCGTACCCGCCCATTCCGAAACCTTGCGCTGGCTGACCCAGACGCAGGAAAAGAACGCCCAGTTTCCCATCGAAGCTGCCGCGATCGAACGCGCCACCGCCGCCGGATTCACTGTCGAGCGCAACGAGTTTCAGGTGCTTGGCCTGAACCTTGCCGACGCCTTGCGGCTGGTCGGCTCGGGAGCGTTCCAGTTGGCGACGACGCAGGTCGGCAGCGTGGCCAAGGACGATCCCTTCCTTGAGGGGCTGGATCTGATCGGCGTCTCGACCAGCATGGACGAATTGAAACCGGCGGTTGACGCCTATCGTGAGGCGTTCAACGACCGGCTGGGCGAGAAATTCGGCGTCAAGGCTCTGGCGATCTGGCCTTTCGGGCCGCAGGTCTTTCTGTGCAACCAGAAGCTTGACGATCTGTCCGGCCTGAACGGGTTGAAGGTGCGCTCGTTCACGGCCTCGATGTCGACGCTGCTGGAAAATCTGGGTGCGACTCCGGTCACGCTGAGCTTCCCCGAGGTCTATCCGGCCCTGCAACGTGGCGTGGCCTCCTGCGGGGTGACCTCGCCGACGTCGTCGAACACCGGCAAATGGCCCGAAGTGACCAAATACCTGTATCCGCTGTCGGTTTCAGGTTCGGTCCAAGCCCATCTGGTCAATCTGGAATGGCTGAACGCGCTGCCCGAGGCCGAGCGCACCGCGCTTGAGACCGATCTGAAACAGATGGAGGACGAACTCTGGGCGCTTGCTGTCGCGACCAACGACACCGCCGAGACCTGCTCGACCGGCGGAACCTGCCCCGAGGGCGGGATCTACACCAAATACGACATGACGCTGGTGCCAGTCAGCGATGCGGACAAGGCCAAGGTCGCATCCATCGCCTCAGAGAAGATCCTGCCGGAATGGGCCGAGCGCTGCACCGCCAGCTATCCCGAATGCACCAGCATCTGGAACGCGACGGTAGGCAAGGCGCGCGGGCTGGAAATCCGCTAAGATGATCATGCCGCATCCGCCGCTTGCTTTGCGCATTCTCAACCAACTGGCCATGGTCTGCGCCCTTGTGGCGGGAGCGGCGGTTGCCATCCTTGCGGTCCTGATTGTCGTCGATGTCCTTGGGCGCAGCCTGTTCGGCTATTCGCTGCAAGGCACCGACGAATTGGGTGGCTATGTCCTTGCACTATGCGGATCGCTGGGACTGTCATGGGCGCTGGTCAAGCGCGCCCACCCGCGGATCGATCTGGGCTTCCGCTTTTTCGGCATCCGGCTTCGCGCGGCGCTGCATGTGCTGGCCCATGCCAGCCTTGCGGGCTTTGCGCTGTTCATGGCGTGGCATGCCTATGGCGAACTGGCCGCGACATTGCGTTTCGGCGCGGTGACCAACACGCCCCTGCAAACGCCGCTTTGGGTTCCGCAAGGGTTGTGGCTGGTCGGGCTGGTGCAATTTGCGATCACCGCCTTGGCCATGGCGCTGCATGGCGCGTGGCTGATGTCGCTGGACCTCGACGCGGTGTCGCGGATCTACGGACCTCCGACGGTTCAGGACGAAGTCGGCGAATATGTCGCGCAGGAGGGGTGACGGGAATGCTTGGCATCGGTGATATCGCATTCGGCTTCGTGCTGCTTCTGGGGTTGCTGTTCATCGGACAGCATATCGCCACCGCGCTGTTCGGCGTCGCCCTTCTCAGCGCGGTCTGGTTCTTCGGCGATACCATGCTGCGTCCGTTCGGGACGATGATGTGGGGCACGCTGAACAATTTCCTGCTCGTCGCGATCCCGCTGTTCGTCTTCATGGGCGAGATCCTTGTCCGTGGCGGCGTGACCGAGCGGATGTACCGCGCGCTGTCGGGCTGGCTGCGCCCGCTGCCGGGCGGTCTTTTGCACACGAATATCGCGGCCTCGACGGTCTTTGCGGCGATCTCGGGCTCGTCTGTAGCGACAGCGGCGACAATCGGAACGGTTGCCTTCCCGACCTTCCGCTCCGAGGGCTACAAGGAAACATGGGTGGCGGGGACCATCGCCTCGGGCGCGACACTGGGGATTCTGATCCCGCCCTCGATCAACCTCATCATCTATGGCGCGATCACCAATACCTCGATCGGGGCGCTGTTCACGGCGGGGGTGCTGCCGGGTCTGCTGCTGGCCGCGCTGTTTGCCATCACCATCATCATCGCGGCGATGATCAATCCCGCGATCGCCGGAGGCCGGCAAAATCTGGCCCCCTGGTCCGAGCGCCGCGCCACCCTGATGGACCTGTTGCCGCCGCTATTCGTGTTCGTGCTGGTCATGGGCTCGATCTATACCGGCTTTGCCACCCCGACCGAGGCCGCCGCCGTCGGCGTCGTCGCGGCGCTGGTCCTTGTCGGATGCAGCGGGGATCTGAACCTGCCCATGCTGCGCGAGTCGATGCTGTCCACCGTCACCACCACCGCGATGACGCTGCTGATACTGGTCGCGGCCTTCTACCTGAACTTCATCCTTGGCGTGCTGGGTGTTCCGTCGCAGGTCTCGGCCTTTGTCGCCGAACTGGATGTCGCGCCGTGGCTGATGCTGGTGATCCTTGTCGCGATCTATCTGGTGCTGGGCTGCTTTCTGGATGCGCTGGCGATGATGATCGCCACCATTCCCATCGTGCTGCCGGTGATGATCTCGCTGGGATATGACAGCATCTGGTTCGGCATCTTCCTTGTGATGATGTGCGAACTGGCGCTGGTCACGCCTCCGGTCGGGATGAACCTTTATGTGGTGCAAAGCGTGCGCGGCAAGGGATCGGTCGCCACCGTCATCGCCGGAGTCATCCCCTTTATCGGCTGCATCCTGCTGCTGGTGGCCGCGATCTGTGCCTTTCCCCAGATCGTGCTGTGGCTTCCGTCCGTGGGAGCCTGACAGGGACCTTCGGGCCTAGCCAAGCCGGTTGCGGAACAGCCATGCCGCCAGCGGCAGGGTCACGGCCGCAACCGCGACAAGCGGCAGGAAATTCGGCGCGACATCGGCAAAACCCGCGCCCTCCAGATAGACGCGGCGGACGATGTCGATGCCGAAACGCAGCGGGTTCAGATAGGTCACGACCTGCAGCACATGCGGCATGTTCCGCACCGGAGTGAGCAGCCCCGATAACAGCATCAGCGGCATGACCAGCATGAAGGTGTAAAGCATCGCCTGCTGCATGCTCAACGACACCGCCGAGATCGACAACCCGATGCCAACAGCCGCCACCGTGAAGGTCAAAAGCCCGCCATAAAGCAGCCAGACCGATCCGGCCATCGGGATGCGGAACCAGAACAGGATGATCAGGAAGATGATCGTCGATTGTGCCAGCCCGACGAAAATCGCGGGCAGCGCCTTGCCGATCAGGATCTGTGAGGGCGTCAGCGGCGTCACCAGCAACTGGTCGAACGTCCCCTGCTCGCGTTCGCGCGCCACCGATAGCGCCGCGATCATCAGGGTCTGCAACATGCTGAGCGAGGCGATCATCGCGGGCATCAGGTTCCAGCGGGATTCGAAATTCGGGTTGAACCACGCCCTCCGCGTGATGGTCACGGGCGGACCCGCGCCCAGCGACTGGTTATAGGCCGCGACGATGGCAGCGACCTGCCCTGCCGCCGCGCCCGAAGTCGCGGAGTTGCGCCCGTCCAGGATCACCTGCATCGGGGATTCCGTTCCGGCGGCTAGACGGGATTCGAAATCGGCGGGAAAGACCACGACCAGCAGGGCCTTGCCGCTGTCGATCTGCTGGGCGATCTGGGATGCGTTGTCCAGAGTGGCCACGCGCGAGAACACGCCGGTTCCCTCGATCCGCGCCGTGATCTCGACCGAGGCCGCGCTGCGGCTTTGGTCCAGCACGGCAAAGGGCGCATGGGTCAGGTCATAGGTCGCGCCATAGCCGAATAGCAGCGTCTGCATCAGCGCGGGCGCGAATAGCAGGGCGCGGCTCGACGGGTCTTTCAGCAGCGCCAGCATTTCCTTGCGGATCAGCGCGAAGGTCTGGGCGATATACAACAGCAAGGCCTGCATGGCTCAGTCCAGTTTCTTCGCAAGCGTGCGGGTCGCGATCACGACCAGCACCACCGCATAGGCGGCAAGTGTCAGGTTGGCGCGCAGGATCTGCGGCCAGTAATCCCCCGCCATGAACAGGGTCTTGATCAACCCCATGAAATGCGTGGCGGGCAACAGGTTGCTGATCACCTGCATGGCGACGGGCACGTTGCGCAGGTCGAACACAAAGCCCGACAGCATCAGCGCGGGCATGAAACTGGCCAACAGCGCCATCTGGCTGGCAGCGAACTGGTTCCTTGTCACGCCCGAGATCACCAGCCCCAAGGCCAGCGACACCAGCAGATACAGAAGCGAGGACAGGATGATAATCCAAAGCGATCCGCGTATCGGTACGCCGAAGACGAATTTCGCGGCGATCAGGCACATGGTAAGGTCGATCACCCCGATCACCAGATAGGGGGCAAGCTTTGCCAGCACCATCTCGATCGGGCGGGCGGGGGTGACGAACAGGGATTCCAGCGTCCCGCGCTCCCATTCCCGCGCGATCAGAAGCGAGGTCAGGAAGGCTCCGATCAGGGTCATCACCAGCACGATCAGGCCGGGGACAAGGAACCATGTGCTGTTTCCCGCCTCGTTGAACCATGTCCGCTGGACAATCGCGACGCTGGCCGAGGCCGCAGGCCCGCCCTGCCGGTCCGAGATATGGGCCAGCGCCGTCTGGATCGCGCCGGTGGCGTAGCTTTCGATGGATTGCGCGGTGTTGGAATCGACACCGTTCAGGATCAGTTGCAGATGGCCCTGCCCGTGCAACAGATCGCGGGTGAACTCGGCGGGCACGCGCAGGATCGCGTCGGCCTGACCCGCGCGGATCAGGGCCTCGGCCTCGGGCATGGAATGGGTCCAGATCGGGCTGAGATAATCCGAGCCCGCCAGCCCTGCCACGGCATTCATCGTGGCGGCGGAACTGTCCTCCATCACCACGGCAATGCGGGCATCCGTCACGTCAAAGGACAGCCCGTAGCCGAACAGCAGGATCAGCACGACCGGCAGGGCCAGTCCGACGATCAGGTTGCTGCGGTCGCGCAGCATCTGGCGGACCTCTTTGCGGGTCAGCGCGATCAGGCGGGTGCGCGCGCCGCTCATGCCGCCTCGCGTCGGGCGCGGGCGGTCTCGACGATGGCGATGAAGGCGCTGTTCATGTCCCGCGCCCCCGCATCGCCCGCCAGTTCACGGACCTGCTGCGGCGTGCCGATGGCCAGCATCTCGCCCGCGTCCTGAATGGCGATGCGGTCGCAATATTCGGCCTCTTCCATGAAATGGGTGGTGACGATGATGGTGACGCCGCCCTTGGCCAGCGACGTGATCCTCCGCCAGAAGGCGCGTCGGGCCAGCGGGTCGATACCGCTGGTCGGCTCGTCCAGAAACAGGATCTCGGGGCGGTGCAGCAGTCCGGTCGCCATGGCAAGCCGCTGCTTGTAGCCAGCGGGCAGCAGACCGCTTTGCGCGGCGGGATCAAGGTCGAACTGACGGACGGTCTGGGCGATGCGGTCGCGCAGCAATCTGCCCCCCAGCCCATAGGCGCCGCCGAAGAATTCAAGGTTCTGGCGCACCGAAAGATTGCCGTAAAGCGCGAATTTCTGCGCCACATAGCCGATCCGCGCCCGTGCCTGCGCCCGCGCGACGCGCAGGTTGCGCCCCGCCACCTCAAGCTGGCCACTGGTCGCGGGCAAAAGCCCGCACAGCATCCTGAACGTCGTCGTCTTGCCTGCGCCATTCGGGCCGAGCAGGCCGAAAATCTCGCCCCGCCCGACCTGAAACGAGGTGCTGGCGACGGCGGTGAAATCGCCGAACTTGCGGACCAGATCACGCACGACAATCACCGGCTGGCCGTTATCTGCCGCGCCCGAGGGCGGCATGTCGGTCGCGACGGGTGACGCGCCCTGATCCTGCTCGCGCAAGAGGATCATGAAACTGTCCTCCAATTCCTCGGGGCGCGACGCGCTCGAGGCGCCATCAAGCAATCCGGCCAGTCGCGCCGCGTCGGCCTCGGGCCTGCGGATGAAGCGGACATTGCCACCCTGCGGAACCGCGTCGATGACCAGATCGGGCACGTCGATCAGCCGTGCCTGCAAATCCCGCGCCGGCATGCCCGCAATCGGGGTCGCGACGAAGGTCAGGCCACGCGCCTTTTCGCGCAGCTCCGCTGGCGTACCCGTGGCCAGAAGCCGCCCCCGATGCATGACATGGACCTGCGCGCAACGCTCGGCCTCGTCCATATACGAGGTGCTGACGATGACGCTTAGCCCCTCGTCATCGACAAGCTGCAGCACGATCTTCCACAGGTCGCGGCGCGACAGGGGATCGACGCCGACGCTGGGCTCATCCAGCAGCAGCAGATCGGGAGAGCGCACCAGCGTGCAGGCAAGGCCCAGCTTCTGCTTCATCCCGCCCGAAAGCTTGCCCGCCGGACGCGCGGTAAAGCGCGCCATGTCGGTCATTTCCAGCATCCGCGCGAAACGGTCGCGGCGCTGGTCCTGCGGCACGCCATGCAGATCGGCGTAAAGGTCCAGATTTTCCTGAACGCTCAGATCCTCGTACAGACCGAAGCGCTGCGGCATGTAACTGATCCGGTCCTGCACCTGCTGCGGGTCGCGCGCGACGTCGATGCCAAGGACGTGCAGACTGCCCTGATCGGGCTTCAGCAGGCCCGCGAACATCCGCATCAATGTGGTCTTGCCCGCGCCATCGGGACCGACCAGCGCGGTCAACTCGCCCTGCCTGACCGACAAAGACAAACCGTCTATCGCGGTGATCTCGCCAAGATCCTTGTCGCGAAAGCTTTTGCGCAGGGCCGTGGCCTCGACAGGCGCGGCGGTCATGGGGCGGCCCCGTCATCCAGCCGGACCGTCACCGGCTGGCCAAGGCGCAGCCGGTCTTCCTTGTCCGCGACGTTGATATGGACCTCGTAGACAAGGCTGGTGCGCAATTCCTCGGTCTGGACGGATTTCGGGGTGAACTCGGCCACCGACGAGATATAGCCGACCACGCCCGCGACCGGCTGATCGGGAAAGCTGTCGGTCACGATCTGCGCTGCCATGCCGGGGCGGATGCGGCCCAGATCGGCCTCGCGGACATAGACGCGGATCCATTTCGGATCAGTCAAGGCCAGCGCATAGACCGGAGATTGCGCGCTTGCCATATCGCCGGGTTCGCGCAGGCGCGAACGGATCACCGCATCAGCGGGCGCGCGTAATTCGCCCAAGGCGATATTGTGTCGCAAAAGCTCGAGCTGGGCCTCGGCCTCGCGCAGCTTCGCTTCTGCGGCAGCGATTTCTTCGGGGCGCGCGCCTGCAAGGATCAGATCCAGCGCGGCGGAATCCTGATCGACGGCGGCGTTCGCGGCCTTGGCCTCGGATTCGGTGCGGTCCAGATCCTGCTGGCTGGCGGTCCGCGAAGTCACCAGACGCGCGGCGCGGTCGCGTTGCAGATTGGCCAGTTCCGCCGAAGCCTTGGCCGAGGCGACCTTGGCGCGGGCCTGCGCGATTTCCTCGGGGCGCGAACCGGCCTGCAATTGCAGCAGGGCCTGTCGCTGGGCCTCGACCACGGCCTCTTGCGCCTTGGCCTGAAGTTGCAGCGCCTGCATGTCCAGCCGCGCGATCACCTCTCCGGCCCTGACCCTGTCGCCTTCCTGCGCGGCAAGTTCCGTGATGCGGCCGCTGCCGTCAAAGGCCAGCGCGACCTGCCGGATATCGACATTGCCGTAAAGCGTCAGCCCGTCCGCTTCGCCCGCGTTGCGCTGCTGCCACCAGAACCAGCCGCCGACAGCCAGAGCGGCGACAACAAGGATGGGCAGGATTTTTTTCATGGGGATGCCCCTGAAGGTCCAAGGATGCGGATCTGCACTTAGTCTAAATTGCTTTTAGATTAAATTCGGATTAAAGTCTAGCCTGTCGTTCTGGCACATCGCCTTGTTCCGACGGCCCCCCTGCGCGTAGAAGGCGTTCTCCCATGCTGCGAAGACCGGATTGAGATGAGCAAGACCACGACACGGAAACGACGCGCGACCCGCACCGATGGCGAGGCCACCCGCGCCCGCATCCTTGCCGTTGCGGGCGAGCGCTTCGCGGCCTCGGGCTTTGCCGACACCACCAGCAAGGATATCGCCGCCGAGGCCGAGGTCGATCTGGCCTCGATCAACTACCATTTCCGGGACCGCTCGGGCCTGTATCAGGCCGTTCTGACCGAGGCCCACCGCCGGATCGCCGATCTGCACGATCTTGAGCAACTCGTTGCCAGCGATGGTCCGGCGCAGGACAAGCTGAAGAACCTGATCCGGTTTCTTCTGGGCGGTCGTTCCGGACAGGTGCAATGGCCGATGGTGGTTCTGGGACGCGAGATCATCTCGCCCTCGTCGCATCTGCACGTCCTGCAAACTCAGGAAGTCCTGCCGAAGCTTCAGGTCATCCTGCCTGTGATCAGCGAAATCACCGCGATCCCGCTGGACCATCCGGCGCTGCTGCGCTGCCTGCCCTGCATCGCCGCGCCCTGCGCCGCTTTCGTTCTGCTCGGGCGCAGCGCCACCCCCATCGGCGAGAAGATCTTCGAAGCCCCGTTCGAGGAACTGGTCGCGCATCTGCACAGCTACGCCATCGGCGGACTAGAGGCGATCAGCCGGAGCTTCCGCGCGTCATCCGGCTAGATCGGGGCACGCCCAGCCGTTCAAGCCGCGATTCCTTGCATCCGCCAAAAACATGCATTTGCATGTTTGCATTCGCCATGCTAGGCGCGGGGAAATAGCCAAGAACCGTCGTTCCAAGCCAATCCACCCTCAGGAGACGAGAATGGCGCGCGAACGAATTCTGGCAACGACAATCCTGATGGCAGCGGCTCCGCTGCCTGCCTTGGCCCAAAGCACCTCGCCCGACACTGTGCCACCCAGCGGACAATCCGTGATGCTGGACCCGCTGGTCATGCGCGCCCGCGACGATGACGGAAACGCTGCGGATCGCGGTACCAGCGAATATGTCGCCGATGCGGAACTCGACCGTGCGCGGATGGGGGATCTGAAGGATCTGTTCGCGGGCATCGCCTCGGTTTCGGTCGGAGGCGCGATTCCGGTCGCGCAGAAGATATTCGTCAACGGCGTCGATATGCTGAACCTGTCGGTCACGGTTGATGGGGTCATGCAGAACAACCGCATCTTCCACCATGTCTCGGCCAATGCCTTCGATCCGGGGCTGATGAAATTCGTCCGCGTCGATGCCGGTGTCGCCGCCGCCGATGCCGGCCCGAATGCCATGGCGGGCGCGGTGGTGATGGAAACCGTCGATGCGGGCGACATCCTTGCCGAGGGCCGGAATATCGGCGGCAATATCCGCCTGTCCTATGCCGATAACGGCCAGACCTTTGGTCGCTCGGGGACGCTTGCCGGACGTTACGGCGGTTTCGAATGGCTGGGTTATCTGAAATCCGCCACGGGCGACGACTATGAAACCGGCGCGGGCGACACGGTCGAGGGATCGGCCGCCGACCTGCAAAGCGGGCTGCTGAAATTCGCCTACGAAACCGAGGACGGCCACCGTTTCGAGCTTTCGGGCCAGCGGATGCAGGACAATGCGCTGCGCCCCTATCGCGCGAATTTCGTCAGCGACGGCAGGCCCTTTCCGCTGCGCAACTACGACACCGACCGCCGCACCTATGCGCTATCCTACCAGAACACGCAGGCCGAGGGGATCTGGGACCCCCGTGTCGTCATCGGCTATTCCGAAGTCGATATCGGCGTTGCCCAGCCGCTTGAACCGGAACTTGGCACCAGTCGGGGCCTGAACAAGACGACCTCGGTGACGATCGAGAACCGCTTCCACCTTTCGGCGACCGACAGCGTCACGGCCGGTCTGGACTATTACGACCGCGATAGCCGCTACCGCGACGACGCCTCGGGCGATGTCACGGAAAGCGCGGAAAACATCGGCATCTACGCGCAGGCGCGGCTTGAGCCCAGCGACCGGCTTTCGGTCTCGTTCGGCGCGCGCTGGGACCGTCAGGACTTCACCGGCACGAGCGGCTGGCAGGACAGCTATTCGGGCTTCAGCGGCAATGCCTCGTTGTCCTATGCCGTGACCGAGACCCTGAAACTGCGCGGCGGGATATCGTCGGTCTTCGGTGGCGTCACGCTCGAGGACAACTTCATCTTCAATCCGGATTGGGACTATTCCGGCCTGAAAGCCGCCCGCGCCGAAAACTACACGCTGGGCTTCGATTACGAGTCAGGCGATCTGACCGTGGACGGCGAGTTGTTCCTGACCAGGATCGACGATGCCCGCGTCAGCAGCTTCCGCGAGAACGGGAACGCCGATGCCGAAAGCCGTGGCTTCAACCTTGGTCTGGGCTATGGCTGGGGCGACGGCTTCCTGCGGGCCAGCTATTCCTACAGCACGTTCGAGGTGAACGGGACCGGCACGGACAGCTATGCCGCCGTCGATCTGGGCGCGCCTTTGGGCGGAATTCTGGCGCTAGAAGTGCAGCACACCCCCTCGGGCAGCGCGTTCACCTTTGGCGGCAGCATCGAGGCCGCGCAGGCCTATGACGATCAGGAGGTCGATGCCGATCAGGGCATTCCCGGATATGGCGTGCTGAACCTGTTCACCGAATATGCCTCGGCTTCGGTCGAGGGGCTGGTGATCCGCGGCCAGATCGACAACCTGTTCGACAAGGAATATGCCGACCGCGCCACCTATGGTCAGGACTATTCCAGCGTGACCCCGCTTTACGAACCGGGGCGGACGGTTTCGGTCGTCGCGACGATGCGCTTCTAGGTTCAGCTATACAATCTGTTCAGGTAGCGGACGAGGTCATAGGCCTCGTCCGTTGTCATATGCGGGCCGATGGCGGCCTGAATGCGCTCGACATAGACCTGCCACACGCGGTCCTGCAGGCCGCGCGATGCCTCGGTCAGGTAAAGGTTCTGGCCCCTGCCCGCCCCCGCCACGGCCTCACGCCGGATCAGGCCCGCATCCTCCATCCGGGCGACATGGCGCGACAGGGCATATTGCGGAATGCACAGGCGTTCCTGCAGCGACAGCATCTGCACGCCGCCCTCGCCCGCCTGTTCGACCGCGTAAAGGATCTCGTACCAGACCGGATCACGGATACCCAGTTCGCGCAGGCTTTTCTCGATCTCGGGCATCAGGCTGCGCTGCACCCGCATCAGCCCGAAGAACACGCGGTTATAGGCGGTTCTGGGATTTCCATCGCCGAATTGCGGCTGGCCGTCGGCTGGCGTCTGGGGGGCAAGCAAAGCGATATCCTGACTGAACTGGCGTCACGATACCCGACCTGAAGCAGGATCGCGAGAGGCGGAAGACCCGCGCCATCAGTCGCAGGGATAATCCTGTCCCCAGATATCCCGACTGTCCCGACGCAACGCCCGACGCTCGGCGGCGGCCAATCGCGCCAGCGCATCGGCAAAGCCCGCCCCGCCGCAACGGGTGGCCTCGTGCCAGATCCGCCTGACCGAGCGCGGGCTCCACGGCAATGCGGCTTGCGCCAACCATTGCCGCAACTCTTTCGGCAGCCGGTCGAAACTGTCCATCGGGGCCGCGTTCCGGCGCTTTCGCAGCGACGAGGCGAGGTTGTTCGCGGGCGGCATGGCGCGCGTCCGGTCGGCAAGGGGCGTGGTCGGTCGCGTCACGCCCGATCCGCGCCCCAATTCGGGAACGGATCGTCAAGACCCTGCCATTTTTCCGGTTCGAAGGACGGGGCCGGGACCAGCGCCGCATCTAGCGCCTGACTGATGGCGGCCTGATCCATGCCCGCGCCGATAAAGACCAGCTCCTGCCTGCGATCGCCCCACGGCTCCTGCCAATGTCCGGCGACGGCATCCAGACTGTCGGTCAGCGTCGGCCAACGATCACGCGGGACTCCGGCCCACCAGCGACCCAGCGGGCTGACCGTGGCGGCCGCCCCTGCCAGACTGAATTCAGCGACCCAGTCGGGGCGCGTGGCGATCCAGAAATGCCCCTTGGCCCTGATCACGCCGGAAAGTTCGCCCTTCAGGACCGTGTGGATACGAACGGGATCGAAAGGCCTGCGGGCGCGGTAGACAAACGAGGAGACACCATATTCCTCGGTTTCGGGAACATGATGGGCGAAACCGTAAAGCTCTTTGGCCCAAAGCGGATGTTCATGCGCCTTGTCGAAATCGAATCGTCCCGTGTCAAGGATCACGCCCATATCGACCCGCGCATGGTCGGCCTCGACGACATGCGCATCGGGATTGAGCGCGCGGATGATCTGTCTTGCCTGTTCCAGCTTCTGCGGACCGGCGGCGCTGATCTTGTTCAGCACGATCACATCGGCGAATTCGATCTGGTCGGTCAGCAGATCGACCAGCGTCCGGTTGTCACCCTCGCCCAGACTTTCGCCGCGTGCCGACAGGAAATCATGGCTGGAGAAATCGGCCGTCAGGTTTGCGGCATCGACGACCGTCACCATCGTGTCCAACCGCGCGAGGTCCGACAGGCTTTCGCCATCTTCATCACGGAAGTCAAAGGTCGCGGCCACCGGAAGCGGCTCGGCGATGCCGGTGGATTCGATCAGCAGGTAGTCGAAACGCCCCTCATGCGCCAGACGGCGCACCTCTTGCAGCAGGTCGTCACGCAGGGTGCAGCAGATGCAGCCATTGGTCAGTTCGACCAGCTTTTCCTGCGATCTCGACAATTCGGCTCCGGCGCGGATCAGGTCGGCGTCGATATTCACCTCGGACATGTCATTGACGATCACCGCGACCCTGCGTCCGGCGCGGTTGTTCAGGACATGGTTCAGAAGCGTCGTCTTGCCCGCCCCGAGAAAGCCCGACAGGACCGTGACGGGCAGGCGGTGATCGCGGGGTTCGGCTGTGACGGGCATCGGTATTTCCAATTTGATATGTTATATCGTAACATTATTAGCGGGCGCGAACGGGCCTTGCAAGGGGCTGTCGGGCGCGGCCAGCGCAGGTTTCTGGGCGAAAAACCGCCCCCGACCACATGCGTCGTTGCGAAAATGCCGCCCAGCGAATAGGTCCGGACGATGCGTTCCGGATCACATCTCGCAGCCCTTCTCCTGCTTTTGCCGCTTTCGACACCGGCAAACGCGCATCCGCATGTCTTCATCGACACGGATTTCAGTCTGGTCTTCTCGCCCTCGGGCGAGCTTCAGGCGATCCGCGTCGATTGGGCCTATGACGAGTTCTATTCGCTGCTGATGATCGAGGAAAACGGTCTGGACAGCGATGGCGACGGCACCCCCGAACAGGAGCGGCTGGACGCCTTTGCCGGTCAGGATGTCGATTGGGCGGCGGGCTTTCCCGGAGATTTCTCGGTCGAGATCGCGAGTCAGCCGGTCACTCTGCGCGGCCCCGAACAGCACAAGGTCCGCTTCGAGAACGGACGGGTCATCACCTCGCATATCCGGCCTCTGGCCTCGGCGGTCGCTGTCGCGGGGGCGGATATCGTGGCGCGGTCCTATGATCCCAGCTATTTCGTGGCCTATGATGTCCCGAAAGAGCCGCGCATCGACGGGCGCGACGATTGTCGGGTGCGGCGCGACAAGGCCGATGAAGCTGCGGCACAGGCCAAATATGGCGAGAAGCTGGCCGCGCTTGACGTCACCGACGACCCGTTTCAGGAAATCGAGATTCCCGATATCGGCATCCTTTTCGCCGACAGTTTTGTGGTGTCATGCGACGCGCCATCCTGATCGTCCCGCTGGTCCTGTTCGCGGCGCTGCTGTGGTGGCTGGCGGCCGGAATGGACCTGCAGCTTGCCAGATGGGCGGCGGGCTGGCAGCGCGATTTCCAGAACCAGCTTGCGGGCATCCTGCGGTCGCTCCGCGCGCATGAAACCGGCGCGTCAGGCGTCCTGCTGACCCTGTGTTTCGGCTATGGCTTCTTCCATGCGCTGGGGCCGGGTCATGGCAAGGTCATCATCGGCGGCTACGGTCTGGGCCGGAACGTTCCCCTGCTGCGCCTGTCGCTGATCTCGGTTCTTGCCGCGCTGGGTCAGGCGACTACGGCGATCCTGCTGGTCTGGCTGGGGATGCTGACCCTTGGCCTGACCCGCACGCAACTGACAACGCTGGCCGAGGGGCATCTGATCTCGGCCAGCGCGGTTGCGACCGGACTTGTCGGGCTGTGGCTGGCGTTCCGTGGGGCGGCCAAGCTGCTGCGGCAGCGCCAAGCCGCAACCCATTCCGATCACCATCACCACGACGACCATTGCGGCTGCGGTCACAGCCACGGCCCGACGCCGGAACAGTTGCGCCAATCGGGTAGCCTGCGCGAGATGCTGGCCCTGATCCTTGGCATCGCGATCCGGCCGTGTTCCGGAGCGATCCTGCTGCTGGTGCTGACATGGCATATGGGCATCCTGACCGCCGGACTGTTGGGCGTCATCGCCATGTCGATGGGCACGGCCACCCTGACGATCGTCGTCGCGGGCCTCAGCGTCTTTGCCCGCGAGACCACGGTCCTTTCGGCGGGTCAGGCGGGATATTCCCGTCAGGTTCTGCCGCTGTTCGAAGTGCTGGCCGGTCTGGGCATCGCCGCGCTTTCGCTGGGCATGATCGCCTAGCCTCACCCGACCGCGCCCTCGCCGCGCGTCGGGTTCGCGCCCGTCACAGAACAATTCTTTCCTTTCGCGCGGTCGCCGCGATGACCCCGCTTCTCTTTGGCGGGGACTCTTTGGAATGGAGCGCCCGAGAAATCACGGTAAATTAAGTCGTGAATAATCCCGCACGGCCATTCCGGCCAATCGAGAGCGCCATGACACCCAACCGCCTTATCCTGTCCACCGCCATTTTCACGGCGCTCGGGCTGCCCGCATGGGCCGAGAACCTGCGCATCGGATGGCAACAGATCGTCGAGCCCGCCCGCGTCGCGCAGGCGCAGGGCCTATACGAAACCGCGACCGGCGCGGAGATCGAATGGAAGCTGTTCGGAGGCGGCGCAGATGTGATCGCGGCCATCGCCTCGGGGGCGATCGATATCGGCTATGTCGGCTCCTCGCCCCTGACCGCGGCGGCCTCGCAGCAATTGCCGGTCGAGACGGTCTATGTCGTCGGCAATATCGCCGAGGCCGAGGCGCTGGCGGTCAAGGGCATCACTGATCCGGCCGACATCAAGGGGAAAAAGATCGCGACACCCTTTGTCTCGACCGCACATTATTCGCTGCTGACGGCGCTTGGCCATTGGGGCGTCGATCCCGCCGAAGTCAGCCTACTGAACCTGCGCCCGCAAGAGATCGGCGCGGCATGGGAACGCGGCGATATCGACGGGGCCTATGTCTGGGATCCGGTGCTGAACCAGATCAAGGCCAGCGGTGGAACGGTTCTGGCCGACAGCAAACAGGTCGCGGATTGGGGCGGACCGACCTTTGACGCATGGATCGTCCGCAAGGATTATGCCGAAAAGAACCCCGCAATCGTCACCGCCTTCGTCAAGACCACGGGCGCGGCGACCGACGCCTATCTGGCCGATCCGGCGGCATGGGGACCCGACAGCCCCGAGGTGGCCGAGATCGCCCGACTGACCGGAGCGCCCGCCGCCGACGTGCCCGCGCTGCTTCGGGGCTATGCGTTCGCCGGATTGGCCGACCAGACCTCTGACAGTTTTCTGGGCGGAGCGACGGCCAAGGCGCTGAAGGCGACGGCGGGTTTTCTGGAAGCGCAGGGCTCGGCCAAGGCCTTGGCCGATTACGCCCCCTATGTGAACGCCAGCTACGCCAGCGCGGCGCTGAAATGACCGCGCCGCAGCGCCCCGATGCGGTCCTGTCGCTCGGCGACGTGACCTTGCGCTACGGCGCCGCAGCGCCCGTGCTTGCCGGTGTCTCTCTGGCGATCCGGCGCGGCGAGTTCGTCAGCCTGATCGGGCGCTCGGGTTCGGGGAAAACCACGGTGCTGAACCTTGCGGCGGGCTTTCTGGGCCCGTCTTCGGGGCAGGTGCTGATCGACGGTCGATCCGTGCGCGGACCGGGGCCGGAGCGGGCCGTGATCTTTCAGGATGACGGGTTGCTGCCATGGCTCAACGTCGCGGCAAATGTCGCTTTGCCGCTGAAACTGGCGGGCATCGGTGCCGAGGCAAGACGCAGGGTCGCGCTGGACCTGCTGGGCTCGGTCGGGTTGGCAGATCAGGGCGACAAGCCTATCTGGCAGATGTCGGGCGGACAGCGCCAGCGCATCGGTCTGGCCCGCGCCTTGGCGGCCCGCCCCGAATTCCTGCTGATGGACGAACCCCTTGGCGCGCTGGACGCGATGACGCGGGAACGGATGCACGGGCTGATCCTGAAGCTTTGGCGCGACAGTCATGCCGGAGCCCTGCTGATCACCCATAGCATCGAGGAAGCACTGTTTCTATCGACCCGCGTCGTCGTTCTGACCCCCTCGCCCGGACGCATCACCCATGAGGAAAAGACCCTTTGGGGCCGCCGCTTCCTTGCCGGAGAAGATCCCCGCGCGCTCAGGTCCGAACCGGAATTCATCGCCGCCCGCGAGCGGCTGGTGGACGCCATCCATGCCCGCGAGGCCGCGTGATGACCGATAGCGCCATCGACGGCCCCGCTATGCCCCTGTCCCCGAAACCACGCCCGCCGCGTTCCATTCCGGTCGGGCCGGCCCTTGCACTGGCCACGATGGCAGCGGTTCTGCTGGTCTGGAGCATCGCCTCGGCGCGGGGCTGGGTGTCGCCGGTCTTCCTGCCCTCGCCCTTGCGGGTCGCGCAGGCCATCCACCGCGCTGCGACCGAAGGCTATGCCAATGCCCTGCTATGGCAGCATGTCGCGGCCAGCCTGTGGCGGGTGCTGGCGGCGCTGGTCGCGACCATGGCGGTCGGAATTCCGGTCGGCGTGCTGATCGCGACCTCGCGCGTCGGGCGCGGCATTCTGGACCCCCTGGTCGAGTTCGTCCGCCCACTACCGCCCTTGGCCTATCTGCCGCTCATCATCATCTGGTGCGGCATCGGCGAGCCTTCCAAGATCCTTGTCATCGGCATCGCCATGCTGGCGCCCATCGTCATCTCGACCGCAGCGGGGCTGCGCGCAGCGGGCGAAAGCCAGATCCGCGCCGCGCGGGCCTTTGGCGCGACCCGCTGGCAGGTGGTCCGCTACGTCCTGCTGCCTGCCGCGCTGCCCTCGATCCTGACCGGAATCCGCATCGCGCTTGGCGCGGGCTGGACAACGCTGGTCGCGGCCGAGCTGGTCGCGGCCACCCGTGGCCTTGGCTACATGATCCAGTTCGCCGCGCAATTTCTGGTCACCGACATGGTGATCGCGGGGATTCTGGTGATCTCGGCGCTCGCCACGATTTCCGAGATCGGGCTGCGCCTGATCGAGCGGCGCTTCGTGCCGTGGATCGGAAAGAACTGACCCCCAGTCGCAAGGATTTCCCCATGACCATCCATGACCCCAGATCGCAACCCCTGACCAGCCCTCCGGTCGCGCCGGACCGGATCGAGACCCGCGCCCAGGCGCTTGAGGCCGCGCGTCATCTCGCCGCCGACTGGGCCCCGAAGGCCGCCGAGCGCGACCGGCACCGCATCCTGCCCTTTGACGAGATCGCCGCCTTCACCGCCTCGGGGTTGGGGGCGCTGACCGTGCCAAAGGCCCATGGCGGGCCGGGGCTGGATTATCTGACGCTGGCCGAGGTGTTCGAGATCCTATGTGCGGCGGACAGTTCGGTCGGCCAGATCCCGCAGAACCATTTCGGCGTCCTCCAGCTTCTGTCCGAAGCGGGCAGCCCCCAGCAGAAAGCGCGCTGGTATGCCGAGGTGCTGGCCGGTGCGCGGATCGGAAATGCAGGGCCGGAAAAGGGTCGCAAGGCCCTGACCCATAACACGACCGGACTATCGCGCGGCACGGATGGCGATCTGCGGCTGAACGGTCGGCGCTTCTATTCGACGGGCGCGATCTTTGCCCATTGGATTCCGACCCGCGCCAATGACGAACAGGGCCGCCCCGTACAGGTCTGCGTTCCCCATGACGCGGCAGGAGTCGAGGTCATCGACGACTGGTCAAGCTTCGGCCAGCGGACGACCGCCTCGGGGACGGTGGTTTTCGACAATGTGCGGATACCCCCTGACCAGATCATTCCGGTCTGGCAGCGGGCGCAGGTTCCGGGGCTGGCGGGACCGGTCTCGCAACTGGTGCAAGCCGCCATCGACAGCGGCATCGCCATCGGGGCCTTGGACGAAGCCATCGCCTTTGTCCGCGACAAGTCGCGGCCCTGGGTCGATTCCGGCGTCGCCCGTGCTCAGGACGATCCATATATCATCGCCGAGATCGGCCGGTTGCAGATCGACATATGGGCGGCCCGCGCGGTCCTGCATGACGCCGCGCGCCTGCTGAACCAGATCGCCGCCAGCGAGATCACCGAGGAATCCAGCGCCCGCGCCTCGGTCGCGGTAGCCGAGGCCAAGATCCTGACCTCGGAAGCCGCGCTGAACACCGCCGAGAAGCTTTTCGAACTGGCCGGTTCATCCGCCACCCGCGCCGCGCCGAATCTGGGCCGGATCTGGCGCAACGCCCGCGTCCATACGCTGCATGACCCGCTGCGCTGGAAATACCACCTGCTGGGCAACTGGCACCTGAACGACGCCCTGCCCGCACGTCATCAATGGAACTGACATGACCAAGACCGCCCCCCAGCCCGCCCCGCCCCCCGCCGAGGTCCACCTGATCGCGAGTGACGCGGAAGCCATCGAGACCGCCCACAGCCTTGCCGCCGAATTCGCGGCCTATGCCTCGGTGCGCGACCGTGACCGCATCCTGCCATGGCAACAGCTGGAACGTTTCAGCGCCTCGGGACTATGGGGGATCAGCGTGCCCCGCGAACATGGCGGGGCCGGAGTCTCGGTCGTGACGCTGGCGCGGGTCATCGCCATCATCGGCGCGGCGGATGGCTCGCTGGCCCAGATTCCGCAGAACCATTTCTACGCGCTGGAAGTCCTGCGCAGCGGCGGCAGCCCCGACCAACAGGCCCGCTTCAACGCGCTGGCGCTGGCGGGCCACCGCTTCGGCAACGCGCTGGCCGAGATCGGCGCAAGGGATTTCAACCGCCGCACCCGACTAAGCCGCGATGGCGACAGGCTGTTCGTCACCGGACAGAAATTCTACTGCACCGGAGCGATCTTTGCCCATTGGATCCCGACCCTTGTCGTGGACGAGGACGAGCGCCAGCAGATCGTCTTCATCCCGCGCGCGGCGGACGGCGTCTCGGTCACGGATGACTGGGACGGGTTCGGGCAGCGCGTGACCGGATCTGGCTCGGTCGCGTTCGACAGGGTCGAGGTGCAGCCGGACTGGGTCGTGCCGTTCCAGTCGAGTTTCGAGAACCCGACCCCGATCGGCCCTCTGGCGCAGATCCTGCATGCGGCAATCGACCTTGGCATCGGCAAGGGGGCGTTTCAGGACACGCTGCCCTTCATCCATGAACGCGCAAGGCCGTGGCTGGATTCGGGGGTGGACCGCGCCGCCGACGATCCCTTGCTGGTCGCGGGCGTCGGTGATGTCGCGCTGCGCCTGCGCGCCGCCGAGGCATTGCTGCACCGCGCCGGACGCGCCGTGGACGAGGCCATCGCCGACACGACGGATTTCACCGTGGCGCAGGCCTCGCTTGCGGTCGCGGCGGCGCGGGCGCTGACGACGACGGCGGGCCTTCTGGCCGCATCGAAACTGTTCGAGCTGACCGGAACCTCGGCCACCCTGACCGAGGACAATCTGGACCGGCACTGGCGCAATGTCCGCACCCACAGCCTGCACGATCCGGTGCGCTGGAAATACCACGCGATCGGCAATCACAGCCTGAACGGCATCAATCCGCCGCGACACGGAGCAATCTGATGGCATATGAGAAACTGGGCCGGCACATCATCGTCAACGCCTTCAACATGAACTCGGTCGGCCATATCAATCACGGCCAATGGACCCATCCGCGCGACCGCTCGCAGGATTACACGCGTCTGGATTACTGGACCGATCTGGCGAAAACGCTGGAGCGCGGCCTGTTCGACGGGCTGTTTCTGGCCGATATCCTTGGCACCTACGACATCTATGGCGGTGGCGTCGATCTGACGCTGCGCGAATCCGTGCAACTGCCGGTCAATGATCCGGTGCTGCTGGTCTCGGCCATGGCGGCGGTGACGCAGAATCTGGGTTTCGGCGTCACGGTGAACGTCAATCAGGAAGCGCCATACACCTTTGCCCGCAGGCTTTCGACGCTGGATCACCTGACCGGGGGCCGGATCGGCTGGAACATCGTGACCGGCTATCTGGACAGCGCGGCCCGCGCGGTCGGGCGCGACGGCCAGTCGGGACACGATCAACGCTACGATCAGGCCGACGAATATCTCGATGTGCTTTACAAGCTGATGGAAGGATCGTGGGATGATGACGCGGTGATCCGCGATCCCGCCGCCCGCATCTATGCAGATCCGGCGAAGGTCCGGAAGATCACCCATCATGGCCGCTTCTACGATGTCGAGGGCTGGCATTTGTCCGAGCCCTCGCCGCAGCGGGTTCCGGTGCTGTTTCAGGCCGGTACCTCGGGTCGCGGCAAGCTGTTCGCCGCGCGCCATGCGGAATGCGTCTTCATCTCGGCCCCCGAAAAGGAACTGGCGCGCAAGGCCGCCCGCAGCATCCGCGAGGCGGTGCGGGATGCGGGCCGAGATCCCGCCGATATCCGCATCATCATCGGGATCAATGTCGTCACCGACCGCAGCGCGAAAGCCGCGCGCGAGAAGCTTGAGGAATACCGCCTCCATTCCAGTCCCGAGGCCGGCCTGGTGCATTTCGCGGCTTCGACCGGCATCGATTTCGCGCGCTACGGTCTGGACGAGCGCATCCCCTATGGTCCGACAAACGCGATCCAGTCGGCCACCCAGCTTGCCGAAAGCCGCGGCTGGACCAAGCGCGACCTTCTGGGGCAACTCGCGCTGGGAGGCCGTTATCCTTTGGCAGTAGGCACGCCCGCCGAAGTCGCCGACGAGCTGGAAAGCTGGATGCGCGAGGGCGAGATCGACGGCTTCAACCTGACGCGGCTGGCCACGCCCGAAACCTACGAGGATTTCGCGGATCTGGTCGTGCCGGAACTGCAATCGCGGGGCAGCTTCAAGACCGCCTATGGCGCCGGAACCCTGCGCCGGAAGCTGTTCGGCAATGGCGACCGTCTGCCCGCAAGCCACGCGGCGCATGAGTTCCGGCCCGGCAGCACGCTGGCCGCAGCCGAGTAGCGGCACGGACCGGAAAGCGAAAAGCCCCGGCGGGATCGACCCGCCGGGGCTTTTGCGGTCCGTCCGACCGCCTTAGCGCACTTTCAGACGACGCACCGCTAGATCGCCCGTAAATTGCACCGCCGAGACCAGAAGGATCAGGATCGCGATCACCACCAGCATCACCGTGGTATCGAAGCGCTGGTATCCGTAACGGATCGCCACATCGCCCAAGCCCCCCGCCCCGACCGCGCCCGCCATGGCGGATGCGCCGATCATCGAGACCACCGTGATGGTGAACCCTCCGACGATGCCGGGCAGCGCTTCGGGCAGAAGCACGTGGCGGACGATATCCCAGCGGCGGCAGCCGATGGATTGGGCGGCCTCGACCAGACCCGGATCGACCTCGCGCAGCGATACCTCGGCGATGCGGGCGAAAAAGGGCGTGGCCGAGACCGCCAGCGGCACAATGGCCGCCCAGACCCCGATGGTCGTGCCGGCAACCAGTCGGGTAAACGGGATCAACGCCACCAGCAGCACGATGAAGGGCACGGCACGGAACCCGTTCACCAGCCAGCCGACGGCGCGGTTCAGGCGCGGCGCGGCCAGAAAGCCGCCCGGACCCGAGACGACCAGAAAAACGGCCAGCGGAATGCCCAATGCCACCGCGACTCCGGCCGAGACCGAAACCATGACCAGCGTATCCCAGAATGCCTGCTGCAGGCGGTCAACCATCTGTGCTGTCAACATAACCCAGTACCCTCATGCTGTCCGAGACACCCGCAAACGCGTCGGGCTGCGTCATTGGCCCCAGCGCCAGAACGATCTTGCCGATGGCGCGTCCCTGAATGCGGTCAATCTGCGACAGGACCAGCCGTAGCGGACCATCCCCCGCCAAGCGGGCCAGCCGCGCCAGATCGGGCACGGCCAATCCGGCAAAGCCGAGTTCGACGATGGCGTGATCCTGCGGATCGCGGCGGTCCTTGCGCAGGCGGCAGGCCAGATCTTCGGGCAATGCGTGCTGCAGCGGCTGAAGCAGCGCCCGCGTCGCGTCATGCTGCGGCGCCCCGAAGACTTGCCAGACGGGGCCTTCCTCGGCCAGTTCGCCGCGTTCGAGGACCAGAACGCGGTCGCAGATTTCGCGTATCACGCTCATTTCATGGGTGATCAGCACGATGGTCAGCCCGAGCCGCTGGTTGATGTCGCGCAAAAGCCGCAAGATCGCGCCGGTCGTCTCGGGGTCCAACGCCGAGGTCGCCTCGTCGCAAAGCAGGATCTCGGGGCGGCTGACAAGGGCGCGGGCAATGCCGACGCGCTGCTTCTGGCCGCCCGACAAGCGAGAGGGATAGCTCTCGCCCTTGCCGGACAGACCGACAAGCCCCAACGCCTGCTCGACCCGCCGCGCGATCTCGGCCGCGGGCAGGCCCGCCACGCGCAGCGGCAGGGCCACGTTCTCGCGCACGGTCTTGGCCGAAAGCAGGTTGAAGTGCTGGAAGATCATGCCGACGCGGCGGCGCAACGCGACCAGCCCCGTCTCGTCCAGACCCGAAATGTCCTGCCCGTCGATCAGAACGCGGCCCGAACTGGGCTGTTCCAGCCGGTTGATCGTGCGCAGCAGGCTGGACTTGCCCGCGCCCGAGCGCCCGATAATGCCGAAGATCTCGCCCGCGCAGATATCGAGGTCGATGGCGTTGAGCGCTACGACCTTTCCGGCGGCCGAGACATAGGTCTTGCCCAGCCCTTCAAGCCGGACGGTTCCCGCCTTGCGGATGGCTGCGGCTGGGGCAGCGGCGTCAACCGCCGCCCCCCTGTGCAGGATCGCCGACGCGCCCGCCATCAGCTTTGCCACGCGAGGATATACAGCTTGTCGCTGTCGGCGAAGGATTTGTGGACCTGATCCTTGACGGCTTGCGAGGCATGGAACAGGTCGATGAACTGCGCGATGCGCGGATCGTCCTTGTCCTTGGCGCGCGCGACAAAGCTGACCGCGAATTGCTTGTCCTCGATACCGGAATAGATCAGGCCCGAGGCCGGATCGAAGGCCCCCGACGCTACGATGAAATGCGGATAGCCCTGCGCCAGATCGACATCGCCGGTGATGCGGACCAGTTGCGGCCCCTCGACCTCGGTGAAGGTCAGTTGTTTGGGGTTCTCGGTGATGTCGTCCAGCGTCCCAAGGAATCCGACGCCCTCGCGCAGCTTGACCAGACCGGCACGCTCGAGCAGCAGCAGACCGCGACCCTGATTGACCGGATCGTTGGCGATAGCGACGCTGCCGCCTTGCGGGATCTGGTCAAGGCTTGAGTGCTTCAGCGAATAAAGACCCAGATTGGCCAGAATGCCCTGACCGACGACCTCGAAATCATAGCCGCGTTCCTTTTCGGCGTTTTCAAGGAAGGGCCGGTGCTGGAAGAAGTTCAGGTCGATATCGCCCGCTTCAAGCGCGACATTTGGCGTGGTCCAGTCGCTGAACTCGACCACCTCGACGTCAAGGCCCTTGGCCTTGGCCTCGGTCGCGGCGACCTCGACGGCATCGCCATAAGCGCCGGGAACGACGCCGATCTTCAACGGGTCCGCCACGGCGAAACCGGCCAGTGACAGGGTGGCGGCAAGCGCCACAGCAGCAAGTTTCATTGTCTTCTCCATAAGTTGACCCCTGCCCGCTCAGTCGAGCCAGGGCAGCGAATAAAGCCGAGGATCATGCGCGTTCGATGTGTCGATCTGCGAACGGACATTGGCCGAGTTCTGGTAGATCCCGATAAAGCGCGCGACCTCGGGATCGGTCGCGTTGTCGTCGCGGGTGACGAACCTGATGGCGAATTGCCGATCCGCCAGTCCCGAATAGATCAGCGCCTTGCCGGCAAAATCGGCGCGTCCGGCATTCACGAAATGCGCGGGATAGCCCTGTGCCAGATCGACATCGGCAATGGCGCGGACAAGTTGCGGCCCCTCGATCTCGACGAATTCCAGATCGCGGGGATTGTCGGTCACGTCGTCCAGTCCGGCCTTCCATCCGGCATTCGGGTCCAACCCGATCAGCCCCGCCGCTTGCAGCAAGGACAGCCCCCTGCCCTGATTGACCGGATCGCTGGCAACCGCGACCCGCGCGCCCTTGGGTATATCGTCAAGGGACTGGAACCGCTCGGAATACAGTCCGATATTCGGCAGGATCCCCAATGCGACATCGCGCAGATCATAGCCGGTTTCGCCGACCGCGTTTTCAAGGAATGCCTGATGCTGGAAGTAGTTCAGATCCAGATCGCCATTCTCCAGCGCCAGATTTGGCGTGGTCCAGTCGCCGAACTCGACCACCTCGACCTGCAGGCCGCTGTCGCGGGCCTCGCGCGCGGCGACCTCGATCGAATCCGCCAAGGCTCCCGGAGTCACCCCGACCTTGATCCCGCCCAAGGCCGGTTGCGTCGCTGCAAACAACAGCGCCACCATCCAGCCGTATCGTCCTATTACACCCATTCCATGCCCCGATCATCGGTTTTGGATCGTGTCCTGATAAAACACGACTGATATGATCGTTTTAATTCGGGGCCGCAGGTGAAACCATTCCAAAGAGCCACCCCGAAAGAGGCGCATCTTCCAAAACCGGTCGCCAAAAGATGAAGGAATGGTATCGGCGCGCTTCCTGCCAGCGGGTCGAATCAAGAGCGGGTCGTCAGGGGGCGTCACGTCGTGAACGAGCGGTGACCCCGCCATCGCATCAGCTATCCCGCGCAATATCTTGTCCGCTCATGGAAAATTGCTTGCCAGAATCGCGGAAACCCATCATTCATTTACGCAAGAAACAGAATAAGACGGCCAAAAGCGTAACAACGCATCCTGAAAAGCGACAATTGGCCGGATATTGAGGGCAGGCACAGTGAACAATATGCGGCCACGGACACGAATCGACAAGCTGGTGGGCGGACATGCCGCTGCCCTCTCCGAACGGCTGCAAGCCCATCGCGAGCAACTGTTCCCGCCCGATGCGAAACGCGAGTTGCGCAAGTTCACCTCGGGCGAAGTCGCTGAATTGCTTGGCGTAAAGGACGCCTATCTGCGCAAGCTCGATCTTGACGGCAAGGGCCCCTCGCCCGAGACGCGGGCCGGCGGACGCCGCTATTACAGCCCCGCCGACATTCTGGCCCTGCGCGAAATGCTGGAGAAAGGCGCAAAGTCGCCGGGAACCTACCTGCCCGGACGGCGCGAGGGCGACCATCTACAGGTCATCACCGTCATCAACTTCAAAGGCGGCTCGGGCAAGACGACGACCGCCGCACATCTGGCACAGAAACTGGCGCTGGATGGCTACCGCGTTCTGGGGATCGACCTTGACCCGCAGGCCAGTTTCTCGGCGCTGCACGGGGTCCAGCCCGAATTCGACCTGCCCGATGGCGGTACGCTTTACGACGCCATCCGCTACGAAGATCCCGTACCGCTGCGCTCGGTGATCCAGCAGACCTATTTCACCAATCTGGACCTGATTCCGGGCAATCTGGACCTGATGGAGTTCGAACACGCAACACCGATGGCGTTGCGCGAACGCTCGGGTAGCTATTTCTTTACCAGAATTGGCGATGCTCTGGCCGAAGTCGAGAAAGACTACGACATCGTGGTGATCGACTGCCCGCCGCAGCTTGGATTCCTGACCATGTCCGCCCTGTCCGCTGCAACGGCAATTCTGGTGACCGTGCATCCGCAAATGCTGGACGTCATGTCGATGTGCCAGTTCCTGCTGATGACCTCGAACCTGCTGGGGGTCGTGGCCGAAGCGGGCGGCAGCATGGACTATGACTGGATGCGCTACGTCATCACCCGCTACGAGCCGGGCGACGGGCCGCAAAACCAGATGGTCAGCTTCATGCGCTCGATGTTCGGCGAAAACGTCCTGAACCATCCGGTCTTGAAATCTACGGCGATCTCGGATGCGGGCATCACCAAACAGACCTTGTACGAGGTTGAAAAATCACAGTTTACCCGCGCCACCTATGAGCGCGCGATCGAAAGCCTGAACGCCGTGAATGGCGAGATCGAGGGATTGATCCAAGCGGCCTGGGGCCGCAGCAAGGGGGTATGATGGCACGCAAGGACCTTTTGAAGGATCTGATGAGCGGACCATCGACCAGCGACGAGTCAAGGCCCCTGCCCCGCTCGGATCGGGGCGCGATCGGCGCGGTCTCGAAGTCGATCAGCGAGTTGCGCAGCCGCGCGATCATCGAGGTCCAGCCCGAACTGATCGACCATGCCGGTATCCGTGACCGGTTGGATGACGATCCTTCGGGCATTGAATCGCTCAAGGATTCGCTGCGCGAATATGGCCAGCAGGTTCCGGTCCTTCTGCGCCATTCCCCGAATTTCGAGGGCCGCTACGACATCGTTTTCGGACGTCGCCGCGTCATGGCGATGCGCGAATTGAACATGCCGGTCAAGGCGATGGTCCGGACGCTGAACGATCAGGAACTGGTCGTCGCGCAGGGTCAGGAAAACTCGGCGCGCAAGGATCTGAGCTTTATCGAAAAGGCGAATTTCGCCGCCCAGATGGTCAAGGCCGGATTCGAGCGCAAGGTGATCTGCGATGCGCTGTCGATCGACAAGACCGTGATCTCTCGGATGCTGACCGTCACCGATGCAGTCCCCGAGGAACTGATTCAGGCAATCGGCGCGGCCCCCTCCGCAGGGCGCGACCGCTGGCTTGGATTGTCCCAGAAAATTCAGGGCCGTTCGGTTCAGGATATGGTCGAGGCAGCCGTCGGCAAGGATTCCGACAGCCGTTTCGCGGCGGTTCTCGAAGCCTTGGCCGTCCCGCGCCCGAAATCCGCACAGCAGGTGCTTCGCGGCAATGGCGGCGAGCGGTTGGGTCAGGCGAAACGCGGTAAAAACAAGTCAATGATCGAGCTTACCGGCGAAGGAAACGCCTTTGGCGAGTGGCTGATCCAGAACATTCATGAGGTTCACCGTGACTGGCTTAGCAAACAGCCAGCACGCGGACATAAGGAAAACTAAGCAGAATCAACAAGGAGGCACGAACAGGCAAAAGAAAAGCCCCCCAGGACTGAAGATCCCGAAGGGCCGTTTTCTCGATGTAGCACTCGCAGATAACGGCAAAAGTTGACATCTGTCAACAGCGTCTTTCAGGCGGGCGGCTAACTATTGCTGCGTGAATATCAGAATGAGGCATATTTCCACGACGCCTTTCGGGCGGCGGATGATTTCGGCTGTCCATCTTGCACATCAAACCATGGCCGAGGCCCCTGCCCCCGCGCCCGTAGCGGATAAATGGGCGTTGCTCCGCGACCTGACCGAGGCCCGCGCCCATTTCGCGGTTTCGGATCGTGATCTGGCCGTGCTGTCGGCCCTGCTGACGTTCCATCCCGGCAAATCTCTGGATGACGGCCCTGCCCTGATCGTTTTCCCTTCGAACCAGTCCTTGTCCGCGCGCGCCCACGGGATGCCCGAAAGCACCCTTCGCCGCCATATGGCCGCTTTGGTTCGCGCGGGACTGGTCCTGCGGCATGACAGCCCTAACGGCAAACGCTATGCGATGCGGGATCAGGACGGCCAGATCGACCACGCCTTCGGGTTCGACCTGCGCCCCCTATTGATCCGCGCGGACGAAATCACCGACGCAGCCCATGCTGCGCGCCAGACCGCGCAGCAGTTGCGCAACCTGCGTCAACTTGCGGTACTGCGCCTGCGTGATGCCTCGAAGCTGGTTCTATGGTTGATCGAGACCGGAACCCCTCGCGATATTCCGGTTGCCGAGCGACTTGCCGGATTGCAGCGCCGCTTGCGCCGCAAACTGGACATGGCGGAACTGCATCGTCTGATCGCCGACACCGAAGAAATCCTGCGGGAACTATCCCGCCTTTTGCCCGTCAATCCGGAATTAATGAGCGGCGATGACAGCCAGAATGAGCGGCACTATCAGAATTCAAACCCTGATATCCAAGAATCTGAATCTTGCCATGAAACAGATCCACAAACGGAAAGCTCACGAACAAAGGTTCAGGAACCCCCGCTTGAACTTGTTCTGAAAGCCGCATCAGAAATCAATATCTACGCCCCGTCACCGATCCAATCATGGCGGGATCTTTGGCAAACCGCTTGCGTCCTAAGACCCATGCTGGGGATCGACCAAAGATTGTGGTCCGAAGCCTGCAGCCGAATGGGACAATCTTCGGCGGCAATCGCGCTGGCCTGCATTCTGGAGCGTGTGCAGACAATCAGATCACCGGGGGCCTATTTGCGGCGGCTTACCGAGAAAGCCCGACTGGGGGAATTTTCGACCGGCCCGATGGTGATGGCATTGTTGAATGGCAAGACACATTCCGCATGAGAGTTGACAGCTGTCAACTTAGGCCGTTCCCGTCAACTGACAGGAATATTCTCGCGGAAAACGACTTGCAGACGCGGCGGATATTCGCTTTCCGTCGTGCCCCGAACCGCCGAGACCAGCAAGCGAACGACCTCGCGCGCCTCGACCCGTGGGTTCTGATCGATCACGGCGTCCATCGTGCGGTCGATCAGCATCAGGCGCGTGGCGTCGGTCAGGTCGTGCCCGATGAAGACGGTCTTGCGACCCAGATGCGCGTCGCGCAAGGCACGGGCGATCCCCTGATTCCCCGAGCCGATATTGTAAACTCCGGCGACCGGACCCTCGGCCAGAATCCGGCGCATCTCGTCAAAGGCGCGGTCCCGATCATCGCCCAGTTCGGCCCATGCCCTGATGCGCAATTCGGGGAAGTCCTCGGCAAGGATCGACCGGAAGCCCATCTCGCGTTCCTCATGTCCGCGATAGGTCCGCGAGCCGACAAACAGCACGATGTCGCGGGCGACACCTTCGCCAAGGAAGCGTCCCATCAGCAGACCGGCAAGCCGACCGGCGGCGCGATTGTCGACGCCGACATAGCCGACCTTGTCCACCGAGGCGACGTCCGAGACCAGCGTGGCGACCTTGACGCCGGACTGGACCAAGGCATTCAGTTCCTCGCGCACCTCGGGACGATCAGGGGCAACGACGCCGACCGCATCGGTCTGGCCGCGCAGTTCCGACAGGCGGCGCGCGACATTGCCCGCGTTCCATTCCTCGACATCATGGATGCGCAAGGACAGGTCCGAGCGGGTCGTGGATTCCTCGATCAGCCAATTGCGCAGATTGCGCATGAAGCTGTTCGTTCCGGCGGGCAGGACGAAATCCAGACGCAGCGCCGATGAATGCGACAGGGTAGGGGGGCCGAAATAACCCAACTCTCCGGCAATCCGCAAAATTATCTCACGTGTGCGGTTTCGAACACCCGGACGTTGGTTCAGGACCCGATCCACCGTGGCAGTCGAGACGCCCGCGCGGGCCGCAATCTCCGAAATGGTCGTCCGCATAATGTCACCTGAAGTGATCTGTTGCGAGAAATTGGCCGGAATTCTGCGATTCACATCATAATACCTCATTCTGATTGTCAACTCCCCGTCATTTGCGCGGTTAAATCGTCAGAATGATCCAAAATGATGGGTTATGATGGAATATGATGATTGCCCGTGCCGCGCTGAGTGGCGAGTTTCCCATCAGCAAGGCCTTGGAGGAGGCCAGAAGGGGAGGGTAGATGACCGAGACGAGCTTTACGCCGGATCCGCAGATCCGGTTCCGTGACTTCCGCATCGGGGCCATCGGCTCGGGGATGATCATGGCGGAATGTCATCTCGAGGCCTACCGGATGGCCGGTTTTCCGGTCGTGGCCATTGCCTCGCGGACCAGATCGAAGGCGGCCGAGGTCGCCGCGCGTCACGGCATCCCGAAAACCCACGACACGCCCGAAGCCCTGATCGAGGACCCCGAGGTGCAGATCGTGGACATCGCCTATCCGCCGCATCTGCAGCCCGCGCTGATCCGGCACGCGCTGCGTCAGCCCCATGTCAAAGGCGTCCTCGCGCAAAAGCCGTTGGCTTTGTCGCTCGAGGAAGCGAGGGCCTTGCGCGACGAGGCCAAGGCAGCAGGCAAGATCCTGTCCGTCAACCAGAACATGCGCTTTGACCAGTCGATCCGCGTCCTCAAGCAGTTGCTGGACCGCGGCGCACTGGGCGAGCCGGTCTTCGCCCAGATCGACATGCATGCCATCCCGCATTGGCAGGGGTTCCTGCGCGATTACGACCGTCTGACCCTGTCGAACATGAGCGTGCATCATCTGGATGCCCTGCGTTTCCTGTTCGGCGACCCGACCGAGGTCACGACCGTCACCCGCACCGACCCGCGCACCGAATTCGACCATCAGGACGGGATCGTGGCGACGACGCTGCGCTTCCCCTCGGGGCTGCTCGCGTTGTCGCTGGAAGATGTCTGGTCCGGTCCGCGTGCGGAAGGCTATGCCGACGACCAGCATATCAACTGGCGCGTCGAGGGGACCGAGGGCGTGGCCAAGGGCACGATCGGCTGGCCGACAGGCGCTGCCTCGACGCTGACCTATGCCTCGCGCAAGGAAACCGGCGGCGCATGGGTCACCCCGCAATGGGACACGATGTGGTTCCCGCATGCCTTCATCGGCGTGATGGAGCAGTTGCAATGGGCCATCCACAGCGGCGAGGCCCCCGCTTTGTCGGTCGCCGACAATGTGCGGACCATGGCGCTGGTCGAGGCGGCCTACCGCTCGATCGACGAGGGCCGGACCGTCGCCCACGACATTTCTCAGGACTGAATCGGGAGGAAACCAGTCATGATGCAAGCCGGTATTTTCACGGGGTATTTCCCCTATGACCTCAAGACCACGGCGCAAAAGATCCGCGCCCATGATTTCAACACGGTCCAGCTGGACCTGCATTTTTCGGATATCGACGTCTCGGACGGGCAGGTAACAGCCGACAAGTGCCGCACCATCCGCGACACGTTCCGCGACCATCACCTGCCGGTCAGCTGTATCTCGGCCTATACCAACATCGTCCATCCCGACGCGGCCACCCGCAAGCAGCGTCTGGACCGGCTGAAAGAGATCCTCGCCCATGCGCAATATCTGGGCTCGCCCTATGTGATCTCGGAGACGGGGACTTTCGACACCGGCAGCGACTGGGTGCATCACCCCAAGAACAAGACCGAGGAAGGCTGGGACGATTGCCGCACGGTCATCACCGATCTTGCGAAATTCGCATGGGATCACGGCGCGGTCTTCCTGCTGGAGACCTATGTGAACAACGTTGTCGGTTCGGTCGAGGAAACCCTGCGCATGTTCGCCGAGGTGGATCATCCCGGCCTTGGACTGCTGATGGACCCGACCAACTATTTCGAGGCCCATAATATCGGCCAGATGGACAAGACGCTGAACTTCGTCTTCGACGCGCTGTCCGACAAGATCAAGATTGCCCATGCCAAAGACGTGAAACGCTCGGGCGATGACAAGTCGGAAAAACATTCGGACATCGGCGATGCCTCGGCGGCGGAAAGCCACACCTTCCGCGGCGTCGGCGAGATCGAGTTGCCCGCCCCCGGTCTGGGAGAGCTGAACTATGACCTGTACCTGCAGCGTCTGGCGCAGAAGCACCCGAACATCCCGATGATCATCGAGCATCTGGACGAATCCGATGTCGGCCGCGCGAAGGCCTTCCTTGACGGCAAGTTCCGCGCCAACGGCTGCTGAAGCCAGCAGGGGCGGGGCGATGTTTTCCCTTTCGTCGCCCCGTCTGCACCACCAGACCCAGGACTAGGCAAGATGGTAGAACTTTACGGCAAGACCTTCACCCGCCGCGAGATCGAGGCCGCCAGCGGCGGCTTGTCCCATGTCGCGGGCGTCCGCCTGATGGAGTTGTCGAACGGGCTGGAGCGCGGCAACCGCATGCTGGAATTCCGCAGCGGCTCTGGCCTGCGCTTTACCGTGCTGGTCGATCGCTGCATGGATATCGCCGATTGCGAACATAACGGCCGCGCCATCGGCTGGCACTCGCCCTCTGGCTTCCGCCACCCTTCGCTGACCGAGTATGAGGGCGAGGGCGGCTTGGGTTGGATGCGCAGCTTCTCGGGGCTGATGGTGACCTGCGGGCTGGACCATATCCTGTTCATGAACGACGTTCCGACCGACAGCTATGTCTACGGCCCGCGCAAGACGGCATCGCATTCCCTGCACGGTCGCGCGGGCACGATCCCGGCGCATCTGACCGGTTACGGCGAGCGTTGGGACGGGGACAATTGCACCCTTTGGGCCGAAGGGGTCGTCACCCAATCCGCCGTCTTCGGCGAGCATCTGGAACTGCATCGCCGCATCGAGATCGAGGTCGGCTGCAATGAAATCCGCCTGTCCGACCGCGTGGTCAATCGCGGGTTCTACCGTACGCCGCATATGTATTGCTATCATATCAATGTAGGCCATCCCGTGCTTGAGGAAGGCGCGCGCTATCTGGCCCCCATCGCCGAAACCGTCTGGGCCGCCCATGCCGAGGCCTATGACAAGCAGGGCGTCGGCTATCGCAGCCTGCCTAGCCCGCAGATGGATTTCCACGAACAGGTCTGGCAGCACGAACTGGTCGCCGATGCCTCGGGCGAGGTTCCCGTCGCTCTGGTAAACGACCGTCTGGGGCTTGGCTTCATGGTGGTCACGCGCAAGGACCAGTTTCCCTGCCAGTATGAATGGCAGAACCTTCAGGCGGGACAATATGCGCTGGGGATCGAGCCGTCCTCGCATCATGTGCTGGGCAATCTGGCCGCGCGGGATCGTGACGAGATGATCTGGCTGAACCACGGCGACGAGCGCCGCTATGACAGCCGCTTCGTCATCCTGCCCGACGCTGCCGCCGTGAGTGCCGCCGAGGCCCGCATCCGTGCCGTCCACGGCCAGCCCGACACCGATTACCCGACCCCCACGGGCCATTTCCGCAAGCTGGAGGGCAGGGCATGAGCCTGACCGGACGCCGCATCCTTTACACCGGAGCCGCAGGCGGGCTTGGCCACCAGACCACGCTGGACCTGCTGGCGGCGGGGGCCGAGGTCTTTGCCCTTGACCGCGACCATGCCAAGAACGCTGCGCTGATCGCGGACACGCCCGCCGATCTGGCCGCGCGCCTGCATCCGGTCGAGGTCGATCTGGCCGACAGGCCCGCGCTGCAATCGGTGCTGGACGGGATCGTCGCGGCGGGGCCTCTGGATGCGGTGATCAACAATGCCGCGATCTATCCCTCGAAACCGTTCGAGGCCTACAGCCTTGACGAACACGCCATGATCCATGCCGTGAATGTCGAGGCCGCGCTGATCTGCACGAAAGCCGCATTGCCCGGAATGCGCGGGCAGGGCTGGGGCAGGGTGATCAACATCACCTCGATCACGCTGTCAGGCGGATGGGAGGACCTGTCGCCCTATGTCCAATCCAAGGGCGCGCTTCTGGGCCTGACGCGGGCATGGGCGCGGGAATTCGGCAAATGGGGCATCACGGTCAACGCCATCGCGCCGGGGGCGTTTCCGACCGATGCCGAAAAGATCCACCCCGACCCCGAAGGCTACAACGCCAAGGTTCTGGCCAGCCAGTCGATCAAGCGGCGCGGCCATGCCGGAGACATCGCGGCGGCGATCAAATTTTTCCTGTCCGAGGACGCGGGATTCATCACGGGCCAGTCACTCGCCGTCAATGGCGGCTGGACGATGCAGTAAGGAAGATCTGAAATCATGGGAATTCTCGACGGGATCACGGTGCTGGACTGCTCGATCGCGATGGCGGGCCCCTTTGCGGCGCAGCGTCTGGGCGATCTGGGGGCCGATGTCATCAAGATCGAACCCCTGACCGGCGAATGGCAGCGCCACGCGCCTGCGGGCGGGATCACGGGGAACAGGATCAATGTCTCGTTCCTGTCGCTGAACCGCAACAAGCGTTCGCTGGCGGTCGATCTGAAATCCGAAGGTGGGCGCGAGGTCCTGCGCAAGCTGGTCGCCTCGGCGGATGTCTTCATCCAGAACTACCGCCCCGGCGTCGCGGACCGGTTGGGCGTCGATTACGGCACGCTGTCGGCGATCAATCCGCGCCTGATCTATGTCTCGATGTCGGGCTATGGCGAGGATGGCCCCAGCGCCAGACGCCCCGGTCAGGATCTGCTGTTGCAGGCGATGTCGGGGGCGATGATGTCCTCGGGGCGGGCGGGCGAGCCACCGACCCCCGCCGGACAATATCTGGTCGATTCCATCGCCGCCTATAACGCCTTCGAGGGCGCGCTGGCCGCGCTGTTCCACCGCGAACGCACCGGCGAGGGCCAGAAGGTCGAGGTCAATATGCTGGACGCGATCACCACGATCCAGATGCAGGAACTGTCGGTCTTTACCGTCGGGCAGAAGCCGCAGGAACGCTCGGCCGAGCCACATGCCCATGTCTATATCCGCTCGCCCTATGGCATCTTCGGGACCAGCGACGGCAAATACATGGCGCTGGCGATGCCGAATTTCCCCGGTCTGGCGCGTGCCCTGGACGAGCCGCGCTTTGCCGCTCTGGACGAGATGACAGCCGGATGGGAAGACCGCGACGAAACCTTCGCCCTTGTGCGCGAGGCGATCGCGAAATTCACCCGCGACGACGTTCTGGCCCGTCTCGAAACCGAGGGGATCTGGGTCGCGCCGGTCTATGGCTATGCCGATCTGGTCGATGATCCGCAGATCCGCCACAACGGTACGTTCATCGAATATGACCACCCGACCGAGGGGCGGGTGAAAACTCCGGGCTTCCCGATCCGCTTCTCGAAAACGCCGTCCGAGTTGCGCTTTGGCGCGCCTCTGACCGGCCAGCATACCGACGAGGTGCTGCGCGCGGCGGGCTATGACGCCGCGCAGATCGAGGAACTGGCGCGTTCCGGCGCAATCGGTCGGGGTGAGGCATGAGCTATCTTGGCCTGACATGGGACCATCCGCGCGGCCGCCACGCGCTTGAGGCGGCCGCGCGGCAGGGCGGTCCCGTCCGCTGGGAGGTCCAGCCGCTCGAAGGGTTCGAAAGCGCCCCCATCGCGGAAAACTGCGCCCGCTACGATCTGGTCGTGCTGGATCATCCCCATCTGGGCGAGGCCTTGGCCGCCGATTGCCTGCGCCCGCTGGACGAGATTTTTTCGCCCGACGAACTGCGCGCCATCGCGGACCGCGCCATCGGTCCCAGCATGGAAAGCTATGTCATGGCGGGCCGCGTCTGGGCCCTGCCTCTGGACGCCGCCACGCAGGTCATGGCGTGGCGGCCCGATCTGCTGGAACAAGCGCCGGTCACATGGGACGAGGTCGCCACATTGTCGCGCCGGACGGGCAGGGTGGCCCTGTCCCTTGCCGGTCCGCATGCATGGCTGTCCTTCCTGTCGGTCTGCCATGCGATCCGGCCCGATCTGGACCTGCGCGAGGGCGACACCTCGGTTCCGCGCGCGGTTGCGATCAGGGCGCTGACGATCCTTGCCGATCTGGCGCAACGCAGCCCTGCCTCGGTGCTGGGCAAGAACCCCATCGGCATTCTGGAACATATGTCGGGCGGGCATGACGACGTGGCGCTGTGCCCGCTGGTCTATGGCTATGTGAATTACGCCGCGCCTTCCCGTTCCGTGCCGCTGCGTTTCGCCAATGCGCCACGGATCGCGGCCGGACAGCCGCCCGGTTCGATCCTTGGCGGCACGGGCATTGCCGTGTCGCGCCGTGCGCAGGTGGACGAGGCCTTGCGCGCGCATCTGCTGTGGCTGCTTGGCCCCGAGGCGCAGCAGGGCTTCATCCCCGCCCATGACGGCCAACCGGGAACCCGCGCGGCATGGCACGATCCGGCGGTGAATGCGGCTTGCGGCAATTTCTTCAGCGACACTGCCGAGACGCTTGAAGCCGCCTCGATCAGGCCGCGCCACGATGGCGGCATTGCCTATCAGACGGCGGCCTCGGCCGCGATCCGCGCGGGCTTTGCCGCCGGAACCGATCCCGCCAATCTGGCGGACGAGCTTGAAGCGATGTTCCAGACCTTACGCCACCCGATCAAGGAGCCGCAGCCATGACCGCAGAACTGCTTTTCGAGGTCGAGGGCCGCGTCGGCATCATCACCTATAACCGCCCCGCCAAGCTGAACGCCATGACGCCTGAAATGGCGGTCCTGATGGTCGAGGCGGTGGCACGTTGCAACAGCGACGACGATATCCGTGCCGTGGTCCTGACCGGCACCGGCAAGGCGTTCTGCGCGGGGTCCGATATCGCGCTGCTCGACAGCTATGCCACGCCTTGGGACTTCCGCAACCGGACCGAATATTGCGATGCCCTGCGCGGGCTGAAAAAGCCCGTCATCGCCGCGATCAACGGTTATGCCTTTGGCGGCGGGCTTGAGATGGCGCTGTCCTGCGACATCCGCATCGCCGCTGAATCCGCCATGTTGGCGGCGCCCGAAATCAAGCTGGGCTGGATCGGAGGCGGCGGCATGACCGCGCTTCTGGCGCATTCCATCGGCCCCTCGAACGCGGCGATGATGGTGATGACCGGCGAGGCGGTGGACGCGCAAAAGGCGCTGTCATGGGGCCTTGTCAGCGAGATCCACCCGCAGGACGCGCTGCGCGCCCGTGCTGTCCAGATCGCCGCGACGATTGCCGAGCGCGCGCCGATCGCTGCCGAAACCGCAAAAGCCAATCTGGCTGCGGTTTATAATATGCCGCTGGAACAGGCGATAGCGTATGAGCGCGACCTGCAAACCATCTGCTTTGCCACCGAAGACGCGAACGAAGGCCGCGCCGCCTTCAAGGCCAAGCGGGCGGCGGTGTTCAGGCGCCGCTAGGGGCGGTTCGATAGACAGGCTCTGGTTGTTGGCATATATTGCCAACAACAAGGAGAGTGGCGATGGTGACGCGCAATGTCGTTCTGACCGAACCGCAATCGAAGCTGATCGACGATCTGGTGTCCTCGGGGCGCTACCAGAATGCCTCCGAGGCGTTGCGGGCGGGCCTGCGCCTGCTCGAGCGCGAAGAGGCCGAGTTGCAGGACCTGCGGGCCCGACTGACCCGCGGCGTGCTTGAGGCACGGGACGGAACCTTTGCGCAAGGCTCGGGCGAGGATGCGGTGCGGCGGGCGTTTTCCGTGGCGCGGAACGCCGCCAGCTGATGACCAGACCTTGGGTTCTGACGCGGCAGGCGGAAGCCGCGCTGACCGATATTGCCGCATGGACGGTCGAGACTTTCGGCCAGCGTCAGGCCGAGATCTATGCCGAGGATCTGATCGGGACATGCCGGATGCTGGCGGCTGGTCAGGCCCCCTCGCAGGGGTGTCGCCGTCTGGTCGATGCCAAGCTGCCCGAGGACCTGCGCTATGCGCGGTCGGGCCAGCATTACATCGTCTTCATTGACGCGCCTGACCGCCTGATCGTCATCGATTTCCTGCATGTCCGGATGGACCTGCCGGCGCGGCTGGCGGCCATAGCCGAGGGCTGAACATCACGATATTGCCTAGCAAGGTCAGCCCAAGCCCCGCGACGGCGGCAGGGGTCCATAAAAACCCCTCGTATAGGGTGGACAGCATCAGCGCGACGACCGGAAAGACCACTGTCGCGTAACCGGCCCGCGCCGAGCCGATCCGAGCCACCAGCAGCAGATAGGTGGTGAAACCGACGACCGATCCGATCAGCGCCAGATACAGAAGCGCGCTCCAATAGGCGGTTCCTTGTGGCCAGACCATGGGCTGCCCCGTGAGCAAGGTCAGGGCCAGCAGCGTCAGGGCTCCGATCCCCATACCCCATGCATTCGCGGTGACTGGCGTGACCCCGAGCCGGGAATTGCGCCGCGAGGCCATATTGCCCAGCGAGAACATCATCGTGCCGAACACCGCCCAACCGATGCCGCGCAGGGTCTGCAGGCTTGCGCCGTCGGTCAGATCGTCACGGAACAGCAGGACCAGACCTGTCGCGCCGATCGCTCCGGCCCAGATCGTGCGCTGGGTGATCCGGTCGCCGAAGAAGATCCGCGCGTTCACCGCGTTGAAGATCGACGCCAGCGAGAACACCACCGAGACCAGCCCCGAGGGGATCAGCGCCGCCGCGTTATAAAGGCCGATGAAGTTGAAGCAGAACAGGCACAGCGCCTGAGCGATGACAAAGCGCCATTGTGCCGGTCGGTGCAGGCGGCCCATCGCGACCAGTCCGGCCAGCATGATCAGCCCCGCCAGCGCGAAACGCAGGAAGATCGACTGCAACAGGGGAACGTCTCCGACCTGCGCGGCGATGGCGATCCATGTCGTGCCCCAGATCAGGACGGTGGCGGCAAAAAGGAAAAATGTGTTCATCGCCGCGATGTAGCGCGCTTGGCGGTACGGGTTTTGCACGTTCTTGCGGTGAAATCCGGCAGGGGGCTTTTTCCGCGGCGCAAGTGGCGCTACCGATGCGATATGCGTCACACCGTTCACGACTTTCTGGCGGGCTCGCCCGTCGCGCATCGCGCCGCGCACCTTGATCTGGGGGCGGGATGCTCGGTGGCGGTCTGGCAGAACCAGCATGACCGCATCCTTTACGACGCGCCGCAGAACCACACCTTCAGTCTTTATCTGGAGGGCGGGACCGGAACGCGCCGTCTTGATGCGGGCGGGATCTCGGGCCATCCCGGCGCGATCTGCGTCATGCCCGAGGGCTGCGGCTCGGAATGGGAAATCACTTCGCCGTTCCGGTTCGTGCATCTGTACCTGTCGGATGCGCGGCTGCGGGCCAGCTTTGCCCAGGCGCATGATTGCGACGTGCGCTATCTGGACATGCGCGAGGCCACTTTCGCCGACGATCCCGTGCTGGCCTCGGCGCTGCGACGCATGGCGGTCGCCGCCGTCGCCAAAGATGTGCTGCTTGCCGAGGCCGGTCTGGCCGATCTGATCGCGGGTCTGTCGCGGCACAGCCCGCATTTGCGCGGCGGACTTGCGCCGCATCTGCTGCGCCGGATCGATGACTGGATCGAGGCCAATCTGGACGCGGTGATCCATCTTGACGATCTTGCCGGACTGGCCGGACTGTCGGGCTATCATTTCCACCGCATGTTCCAGCTGTCGCGCGGAATGCCGCCCCATGCGTGGCTGACGGCAAGGCGGGTACGGCGGGCGCAGGATCTTTTGCGCGGGCCGATGCCGATTGCCCAGATCGCTGATGCCTGCGGGTTTTCCAGCCAAAGCCATCTGACCCGCGTGCTGCGCGCGCATACCGGCAGGACTCCCGCCGGATACCGCGCGCTCTGGCACCAGCCGCGACACGGATCCGGGTCAGTGCAGGACCTCTTTTGAACGGCTCAGGATCGCGCGGGTCAGGGGCGCAAGGCTGTCTGCGGCAAGGCGATTGGTCTGCCAGAACAGCGGCACATCCAGAACTGCATCGGGAATGAGTTCGACCAGCTGACCCGAGGCGAGATGTCCCGCGATCAACTGCGGCGGGTTCAGGCACCAGCCCATTCCGGCCAGCGCGGCCGTGACGAAGCCATTGGTCGAGGGCAGCCAATGGGTGGGAAAAGCGATGCTGCGCCCGAATTGTTGCTGGACCCAGTTCTGTTGCAGGCGGTCCTTCTGGTTGAAGGTCAGGGCAGGGGCCGCTTTTAGCGCCGCAGGGGTGACGCCGTCGGGGAAATGGCGCCGGATGAAATCGGGGCTGGCCACGGCATGATAGCGCAGCCGACCCAGCGCCTTCATCTGGCAGCCCTGCACCGGTTTCCCCAAGGCCGTCACCGCCGCGATGACGCGGCCCCGCCGCAGCCAGTCCGCCGTGTGCTGTTCGTCATCGACCGAGATATGCAGAAGATAGCCGCTTTCCCTGGCGACCCGCGCGACGGCTGACAGGAACCATGTCTCCAGACTGTCGGCATTGGTCGCCAGATGCAGCGTGACGGGGGTCGCCGCGCCTTGGTCCTGCATGCGCGGGAAGTGATCCATCAGGCCGCGTTCCAGCATGCCCACCTGCTCCATATGGCGGCAGAGCCACGCTCCTTCATCGGTGGCGGTGCAGGGTGTGCCACGTTCGACCAGAACGACGCCCATCCGTTCCTCGAGCCCGCGCACCCGCTGGGAAACCGCCGATGGCGTGACCCCCAAAGCCTGTGCCGCGCCGTCGAAGCTGCCGGTCTGGACCACCAGAAAGACGGCGCGCGCGGCGGGGTAGTCGAACATGAGTTTTCCTAATCTGGGATTAGACGTTTTAATTTGGCTAATGTCAGGAAGCGGTCTAACCCGTGGCCAAGTCAAGGGCAGAGAGCGCAAATGGATATCACGGTCTTCTTCACGGGAATGGCGATGGGGCTAAGCCTGATCCTTGCGATCGGAGCCCAGAACGCGTTTGTCCTGCGGCAGGGCCTGAAAGGAGAGCATGTCTTTCCCGTCTGCCTGACCTGCGCGGTGTCGGACGCGCTCCTGATCGCGGTCGGCGTGACCGGCTTTGGCCGGATTGCGGCGTGGCTGCCTTGGCTCGATCCGGTGATGCGCTTCGGCGGCGCGGGGTTCCTGTTCTGGTACGGGCTGAAAAGCCTGCGCTCGGCCTTCCGGTCGCAAGACGCGCTGATGGCTTCTGACGCGCCCGCGCGGTCAGGACTGGCAGCGACCCTTGCGATGTGTCTGGCGCTGACATGGCTCAATCCGCATGTCTATCTGGATACCGTCGTCCTGCTGGGAACCATCGCGACCCGCTTCGAGGGCCACAAGCTTTCCTTTGCGGTCGGGGCGATTGCCGCATCGTTCCTGTTCTTTTTCACGCTGGGTTATGGTGCGATGCGGTTGCGCCCGATCTTTGCCCGTCCCTCGGCTTGGCGCATCCTTGAAGGCGTGATCGCCATCGTGATGTGGACGATCGCCCTGAAACTGGTGCTTGGTGCGTGACGCTAATCCGATGCAAACGGAGGTTCCGATGACCATCTTCAAAGGCCTGTCCGCCTATCCCGTCACGCCGGCCGATGCGGGAGGTCGGGTCGATACCGCCGCGCTGCGCAGGCTGGTCCGGCGGCTGGCCGATGCGGGGGTGGATTCGGTCGGGTTGCTCGGCAGCACGGGCAGTTACCCCTATCTCGACCGGTCCGAACGGCGTCGCGCCGTGGATGCCGCGCTGGACGAGGTCGGCGGAACCGTTCCGGTCATTGTCGGGACCGGCGCGCTTAGGACCGATGAGGCGATCCGTCTGGCGCAGGACGCGAAGGCCGCCGGAGCATCGGCTGGCCTTTTATCCGCCATGTCCTATCTGCCGTTGAACGAGGCCGAGGTCTTTGAACATTTCGCGGCGGTGGCGGATCAGGGCGGCCTGCCGATCTGCATCTATGACAATCCGGCCACGACGCATTTCCGCTTTTCGACCGATCTGGTGGCGCGGCTGTCGCGGGTTCCGGGCATCGTCGCGGTCAAGAACCCGACCTGCACCCCCGAGGAAATCCCCTCGCATCTTGCGTCGCAGCGAACTGCGGTCACCAAGGGGTTCTCGATCGGCTATAGCGGCGACGGGAACTGCGCCGAGGCGATGATCGCCGGAGCGGATCTGTGGCATTCGGCGCTTAGCGGCACCTTGCCCGCGGGTTGTCTGGGGATCGTGCGGGCGGTGCGGAACGGCGATCTGCCCGAGGCCCGCCGTCTGGACGCCGCCTTGCGACCGGTCTGGGATCTGTTCCGCGCTCATTCGAGTTACCGCGTCCTGCACGAGATCGTGGCGCAACTGGACCTGTGCCACCTCGCCCCGCCGCGTCCGGTTCTGCCGGTCAGCGACGGGGTCAGGCAGCAGATTGCAGCCGTCTTGCGCGATCTGCCCCCCGAAATACTGGGAACGGGCTAAGCGGCGGGGTCACTGGCGCAGGCTGTGCAGGATGGTTTCGGCAAAGCGGTTGGCGGCGGGGGACAGGACCTGATTGCGGCGCGTGATCAGCGCCATGGTCCGGTCAACCGAGGGTTCGACCAGATCCAGAATGGCGACCGATTCCGTGTCCTTCAGCCGCTTCAGCCGCGAGGCGGGTTGGATGGCGGCGCCCAGACCGGCCTCGACCATGGCGATAATCGTCTCGCCCTGAATGAACTCGTAGCGGGTTTCGACGGTGACGCCGACCTGATCCATCATCCGGTCCAGCAGGCGGCGCATCGCGGTCTGGCGGCTTTGGACCAGCAGCGGCAATCCGGCCAGTTCCTGCCATGTGATGCGGGTCGTCCCCGGCGCGACCAGATCGGCGGGGACCAGCGCCTGCACCGGATCGTTCAGGATCGCGGTGAATTCCAGTGCCTCGTCTTCCAGCATCGGGCCAAGCGCGAAATCGACCTCGCGGCGGTGCAAGGCCTCGTATAGCTCGCGCGAGGTCAGTTCGCGGATCGTCACCTTGATCTGCGGATAGGCCCGCACGAACGAGGTCAGGACCGGCGGCAGATGGATCGACGCGATATTCGACGAACTCGCCACCGACAGATGGCCGCGCTTGAAATCGACGGCCTCGCGCACCTGCCGCAGACCCAGCTGCACCTCGTAGAGCGCGCGTCTGGCGCTGTCGAAAAGCTGCTTTCCCTCGGGGGTAAAGGACACGCTGCGGGTTGTGCGCTCGAACAGGGTGACGCCTAACTGATCCTCTAACGTTTTGATCTGGCTGCTGATCGCGGAATGCGAACGGTGCAGCTTCTCGGCGGCGACACGAAAGCTGCCCTCGGTTGCGACAATGATGAACGTCTGAAGCAGCTTCAGGTTGACATGTCCGTCCAGTTCCATCCGGGGGCCTTTTGATTGGTCTGCCAGATTGCATAATCATGGGGAAAATCAAACTTGTCTATCCTATCGGCAGGGTCCAGATTGCCTGTCAGCGGAGGAAATCGCTCTTACAGTTTCGAATGGGTCGTGCCGACCGCGCCTGAACGCCGGTCGTCTTGGGAGCATTTTTCCCATCACACGGGCCGTGGCCTGACGCATCATCATGGATGCCGCGGCTATTCGTGACGCCGGAGCGGTCGCGAACGAAACGGAGGAGAAACATGGTCAACGAGTTCAAAATCAGCCGCCGGTCATTCGGAGCGGGCCTTGCCGCGCTTGGGATCGCGCCATTGGTGCCGCGCCTTGCCCGCGCCGCGACCTATCCCGACAAGAACATCACCTATGTCGTCGCGGCCGGTGTCGGCGGCGGTAGCGACATCCTTGCCCGCACCGTGGCGCGGGTGATCGAGGACAAGAAGCTTCTGCCCGTCACCATGATCGTCGAGAACCGTCCCGGCGGTTCGGGGGCGATCGGCTACAACTACCTGAACTCGCACGAGGGCGATGCCAGCTATCTGGGCGGGGTGGGCGTCAGCTTCTTCACGACGCCGCTTCTGGGCAAGATGCGCTACAATTACAAAAGTTTCACCCCGCTCGGGGCGCTGGCACGCTCGCCCTATATTCTGGTCGTCAACAGCGGGTCGGACATCAAGTCGCTGGATGACCTCAAGTCCGCGTCCTCGTTGCGGGTCGGCTCGGTCGGCGCGGTCGCGGACGAGGCGCTGCTGTCGCATCTGCTGAACAAGGAAATGGGCACGCAGATCCGTGTCGTGCCCTATGACGGCGGCGGCGAGGTGATCGGCGCGGTGCTGGGCGGCCATCTGGATCTGATGTGGGGCAATCCCAACGAGATGCTGGAACAGGTCCGCGCCGGCAAGATGCGCCCGCTGGCGGTTTCCGCCCCCGAGCGGATCAAGGAACTGCCCGAAGTCCCGACCTTCCCCGAACTGGGCTATGACATCAACCACACCCAGTTGCGCGCCATCGTCATGCCCGCGGGCGTTCCGGCCGAGGCCGTCGCCTATTGGGAGGGTGTGCTGAAATCGGTGGCAGAAAGCGACGAATGGCGCGAGGCCTATCTCGACCGTTTCAACGAGATCCCGCTGTATCTGGACAGCGCGAGCCTTGCCAAGGAAATGGAGGCGACCTCGAGCCGTTACGAGGCGATGATGAAGGAACTGGGTCTGCTGAAGTGACCCGTTTGCGGCGCGCCCTGCGGGGCCGCCGCGCTCATCCGCCTTCCCCTCAGGAAAGGGAATAACAATGCTTCGAGTGCGTACACTGGACCTTGCGGTTTCGGCGATGCTGTTTCTGTTGGGCTTCTACATCATCGCCAGCGGCATCGGCTTTGGCGTCATCGACAGCGGAACGCCGGGCGCGGGCTTCTTTCCGGTGATCGTCGGCGCGGGGATCGTGCTGTTTTCCGGCATCAACTGCCTCAAGGTCCTGCGGCAGAACGCGATGCTGTCCGAAATCATCGGCACGACCGAGATCATGCGGGTCGTCCTGACCAGCATTGCCCTGATCGCCTTTTGCGGGCTGGCCTCGCCCTTGGGGATGCTGGTTTCGGGCTTCGGGCTGATGGTCACCATCGCGATCATCTTCGGTGCGCGTACACCGGACATGATCGGTCGGGCCGCCTTGGCCGCCGCGGTGATGTCGGGCGTGCTTTATCTCATCTTCGTCAAGTTTCTGGCCGTCGCCTTGCCGTGATGGCCATCCGGGGAATCTATCATGCTTGAGACATGGGGTCTTCTACTGAACGGGATCGCCGCGGCGTCGTCGCCAACGATCCTGATTGCCGTGGCCTTCGGCGCCGTGGTCGGCCTGTTCATCGGCGCCCTGCCGGGCCTTGGCCCGACGGCGGGGGTCGCGATCCTGTTGCCGCTGGTGATCGGCTTTGACGGCACGGCTGCCGTCGCCGCACTTGGCGGGGTCTATTACGGTTCGCAATATGGCGGCGGGGTCACCGCGATCCTGCTGGGGATACCGGGCGATTCAGCCGCAACCATGACCGTCATCGACGGCTACGCGCTGGCCAAGCGCGGCGAGGCGGGGGCGGCGCTTGGCATCTCGATCGCGGCCTCGTTCATCGGCGGTCTGGTCGGGCTGATCCTGCTGACCACCTTCGCCACCACCATCGCCAGCGCCGCAATCGCCTTTGGTCCGGTCGAGATGACGGCCGTGATGGTCTTTGCCCTGTCGCTGGTCAGCGTGCTGGGCGGCAAGGACCCGATCAAGGGCCTGCTTGGCCTGTGTCTGGGCCTGTGGCTGGGCACGGTCGGGCTTGATCCCATCGTCGGCATTCCGCGCTTCGATCTGGGCTCGGCGCATCTGTTCGACGGGATCGAGTTCTCGATCCTTGCCGTCGGGCTGTTCGGGCTGGCCGAGATGTACAACACCCATCTGGGCGAGGCCGAGGGCGAGAACCAGATCCGCTTCCGTATGCGCGATCTGCTGCCGCAGCCGCGCAAGATCATCCGCTGCTGGCGCGAGCTGGGCACGGGTTCGGTCATCGGCTTCATCGTCGGGGTTCTGCCGGGGGCAGGGGCCACCGCCGCCACGATGATCACCTATGCCGTCGCCAAGCGGATGGCCAAAGACCCCGAGCGCTTCGGCAATGGCGCCTACGAGGGCGTCGCCGCGCCGGAAGCCGCCAATAACGCCGCGTCCTATGGCTCGATGATCCCTATGTTCGCATTGGGTATCCCCGGCTCGGGTACGACTGCGGTGCTGCTGGGCGGGCTGCTGATGATCGGGTTGCAACCGGGACCGATGCTGTTCCAGACCCAGCCCGATTTCGTCTGGACGATCTTCGGCAGCTTCTACATCGGCAACCTCGCCCTTGTCGCGATCACCATCCTGCTGACGCCGCTTCTGGCCAGCTGCGCCTTCGTCAAGCCGGGATACCTGTTCCCCGCCGTGATCGCCATCGTGGCCTTCGGGATCTATTCGATCAACTATTCGATGTTCGACGTGATGCTGGCCATGGCCTTTGGCGTGATCGGCTATGTGATGATGAAACTGGGCTATCCGCCGGTGCCGCTGATCCTTGGCCTGATCCTTGGTCCCATCCTTGAACGGGGCATCCGCCGCACTCTGGTCGGCACGAATGGCGATCCTTCGGTCTTCTTCCAAAGCCCCATCGCGGTCGTCCTGTTCCTTGCCAGCGCGGTGATGCTGTTCTGGCCGCTGATCCGCAAGCAGATCCGCAACCAGCGCGCACGACCCGCGACCAACTGACCGTGACCCGTCGCCGGACGGGCATGACGTGAAACCCTATCGGGCGGCGTTCCACCCGCCCGTATCCATCCCCCGTGTTCTTCCGCACGGGCCTCCGAACCGCATGGGATCGAGACATGGTTTACCACTACCTTTACGAGCATTTCGCCAAGACCGATCAGGTTCGCGTCGGCATCATCGGGGCCGGCAATTACGGCACGGCCATCGTGACCCAAGACCCCCATACGCCGCGCCTGTCGGTGGTGCTGGTCGCCGATATCTCGGTCGAGGCGGCCAAGGGGGCCTATGAAAAGGCAGGCTTTGCGGCCGAAACGCTGGCCTATGCCGCCACCGCCGCCGAGGCTCAGGCCCTGATCGATCGTGGGCTGCGCGTCTATACCGACCATCCCGAGATCGTCACCGAGGTTCCCGCCGTCGATATCGTCGCCGAAAGCACCGGCGTCCCCGAGGCCAGCGCGAAATTCGCCCTTGAGGCCTTCGCCAATGGCAAGCATGTCGCGATGATCACCAAGGATTGCGATGTCTCGGTGGGGCCGATCCTCAAGCGGAAAGCCCAACAGGCGGGCGTCGTCTACACGCCGGTCGATGGCGACCAGCACGGCTTGCTGATCGCGTTCTACGAATGGGCCAAATCCATCGGGCTGACGGTGATCTCGGGCGGGAAGGCGACCGATGGCGAGTTCGTCTACGATCCCGCCGCCGGAACCGTCACCATCAGGACCGACAAAAAGATCCACGCGCCCTATAAGGAACAGATCACCGTCGCGCCCGAGGACCGCAAATATCTGGCCGCGATCCCTGCCGGTCAGGTCGCGGAATATCTGGCCGCACGCGCGCGTATTCTGGCCGAACTGCCCCAGCCCGGTTCCTACGATCTGTGTGAAATCACCGTGGCGGCGAATTATACCGGTCTGGCTCCGCAGGTGGACACGCTGTATCACGCCCCCCTGCGCATCACCGAGATCCCCGAGGCCTATGCCGAAACCGCCAGCGGCGGGATGTTCGAAAAGCCCGGCGCGATCGATCTGGCGACCTGTCTGCGCACGCCCGACGAATCCGGTCTGGGCGGCGGTGTGTGGCTGGTGGTCCGCGCCGACAATGCCTATTCGCAGCACATCCTTGCCACCAAGGGCCAGATCGCGAACCATGATGAATCCGTGGTCGTGATCTATCGCCCCTACCATCTGTGCGGGGTGGAGACCGCGACCTCGCTGCTGATGGCGGGTCTGCTGGGCATTGATACCGGAACGGCGGATTACCGTCCGCGCTTCGATCTGGTCAAGGTCGCCGCGCGCGACATCAAGGCGGGCGAGGTCTTCGGCAATGACCATGATCCGATGATGACCGCCCGCATCGTTCCGGCCCGACCGGTGGCGCAGGGCAATCTGGCGACGGCGCATCTGTTGACCGGAAACCGCGCCGCTGTCGATATCCCCGCAGGCACCGCGATCACCTATGACATGGTCGAGGAGCCCGCCCATTCGACGATATGGGCCTTGCGCCGCGAACAGGACCAGACGTTCCTGCTGTGACGCCCGCATGATCTTGCCGATAGGGACGACCGAATGAACCGGCCAAGGATAGTTCTGCTGCACGCAACGCCCGTCGCGATGGAACCGGTTGCGCAGGCGATGGCGCGGCTTTGGCCCGAGGCCGAGGCGATCAACCTGCTGGACGATTCTCTGGGGATCGACCGCGAACGGGATGGCGAGGGGCCGCTATCCCCGCAGATATTCGCCCGCTTCGACGCGCTTGGCCGATACGGGCTCGGGTTGGGTGCGCGGGGAATTCTGGCTACCTGCTCGGCCTTCGGTCCGGCGCTGGCGCAACTGGACCGGAGCCTGCCGGTTCCGGTCGTCAAGCCGAACGAGCCGATGTTCCGCGCGGCTATCGGCATGGGGACAAGGATCGCGATGCTGGCGACCTTTGCCCCCGCGATTGCCAGCATGGAGCAGGAGTTCCACGAACTTGCCGCTTCGGTCGGGTCGGATGCCCGCTTGACGACGGTCCTTGTTTCGGGCGCGATCGAGGCTTTGCGGGCGGGTGACGCGGTGACGCATAACCGGCTGCTGGTCGGGGCGGTTGCGGAATTGCGCGGTTTCGATGCGATCATGCTGGCGCATTTTTCGACCTCGCGTGCATTGGCCGATATTCAGGCGGCGATTTCGGCTCCGGTCCTGTCCGCGCCGGAATCCGCGGTTGCAGAGATGCTGGCGCGGGTCGCAGGATGATGTCGGGGAACACACCGCCGGTCGTTCGCGATCTTGGCGGAAGGAATGAAGGGATGGGGAATAAATGACTGTGTTGGGCGCGATTGCCGATGACTTTACCGGAGCGACCGATCTGGCGGGCTTGCTGGCGCGGTCGGGGGTGCGGGTGCGGCTGCATACGGGCGTGCCGGTCGCGCCTCCGGGCGACGATACCGCCGCCTTCGAGATCATCGCGCTGAAGATCCGCACCGCGCCCCGCCAGACCGCCATCGCCGAGGCCGGCGCCGCGCTGGACTGGTTGCAGCGGGCAGGGGCCAAGCGGTTTTTCTGGAAATACTGCTCGACTTTCGACAGCACGGCCTCGGGCAATATCGGCACCGTGGCTCAGGCGTTGATGCAGCGGCTGGGCCTGTCGCAGACGATCTATTGTCCGGCTTTCCCCGAAAACGGTCGCCGCGTGTTCATGGGCAACCTGTTCGTCAACGATCTGCCCTTGGCCGAAAGCCCGATGAAGGACCACCCGCTGACCCCGATGCGCGACAGCAATCTGATGCGGTTGCTTGCGCCTCAGGTCAGCGGCAGCGTCGGGCTGGCCGACCGGACCTTTGTCGCAAAAGGCGCGGCGGCCCTGCGCGAGCGGATCGCGCAAGCGGGCGCGCATGTCGTGGTCGATGCGATCGACGATGCCGATCTGGCGGTTGTGGCGCGGGCCTGTCGTGACATGGTTCTGATGACGGGCGGCTCGGCGGTGGCGATGCCCTTGCCGGGGCTTTACCTTGAAGACGGCACCCTGTCGCGCGATGCCGCAAAACCTGTGGCTCCGGCGCTGGGATCTGCGGCGGTGGTGCTATCGGGCAGCGCCTCGGCGATGACGAACCGGCAGGTGGCGGATTACCTCGCGCGCGGCGCGGCGGCCTATCGGCTTGATCCGGTCGCGCTGGCCGAAAGCGGGCATCAGGCGGCGCTGGACTGGCTGTCGGCGCAGGATCTGGACCGCGCCCCGCTGGTCTATGCCACCGCCACCCCCGACGAGGTTCGCGCCGCGCAGCAGCGTCTGGGTGTCGCCCGCGCGGGCGAGATCGTCGAGGCCGCTCTGGCCGCCTGTGCCATCCGCGCCCGCGATCTGGGCGCGCAACGCATCGTGGTCGCGGGGGGAGAGACCTCGGGGGCGGTGACGCAGGCGCTGGGGGTGAACCATATGGAGATCGGGCCGGAAATCGCCCCCGGTGTGCCGTGGTGCTACTGCGTCTCGCAGGGGACCGAGCTTGCCTTGACGCTGAAATCGGGCAATTTCGGCCGCGAGAGTTTCTTCTCGGACGCGCTGGACGTGCTGGAGGCGGCATGAGCGACGAAACCAGACTGCGCGAGCAGCTTTGCATGCTGGCGAAATCGCTGTTCGATCGCGGGCTGACCGGCGGATCGACCGGCAATATCTCGGCGCGGACACCGGACGGGGGGCTGCTGGTCAGTCCGACCGGCACCAGCTTTGGCCGCCTTGATCCCGCGCGGCTTAGCCGTTTCGATCCGTCTGGCCGGTTGATCGAGGGTGACAAGCCGACCAAGGAAATGCCGCTGCATCAGTCGTTCTACGACACGCGCAACCAGACCGGAGCCGTGGTTCACCTGCATTCCTGCCATTCCGTCGCGCTGTCGCTGCTGCCCGATGTCGATCCGGACAATTTCCTGCCGCCGCTGACACCCTATGCGATCATGCGGCTGGGGAAGGTGCAGTTGCTGCCCTATTTCATGCCCGGAGATCCCGAGATGGGGCAGGCGGTGCGCGGATTGGCGGGGCGGCGCTCGGCGGTGATGCTGGCCAATCACGGGCCCGTCGTGGCCGGCAAGGATCTGGAATCCGCCTGCAACGCCATCGAGGAACTGGAGGACACCGCCCGCCTTGCGATCCTGACGCGGGGCATGTCGCCGCGCCATTTGACCAAGGACCAGATCGCCCGCCTTGTGACCACATTCGCGCCCGACTGGGACTAGGCGGACCGCCTTTCCTATGGAATGCCGCCGACCTGCGGGCTAGTCGTTGGGGGTCGCAACCGCGCTTCGAGGTCCGCCATGCTGTTCGCCTATGCCCCCGACGGGACAAAACTGCAAAAGATCGAGCAGGGCGGCGATCTTTCGCAGGCGGTGTGGATCGACCTGTACCGTCCCATGCCGCCGCAGATCGCGGATGTCGAGAAGCTGGGCGTCCAGATCCCCACGCTGGCCGATATGGAAGAGATAGAGATCTCGAACCGGATCTATCGCGAGAACGGCGTCGATTATTACACCGTCGTCCTGCCGGGTCTGAGCGAGACCAAGGCGCCGGTTTCGGGGCCGGTCTGTTTCATCCTGCAACCGGATCGCCTGATCACCGTGCGCCACCACGCCCCCCGACCGTTCGAGACCTATCCCCTGCGCGCCGACAAGGTCGGTCCCGGTTGCGGCGGTCCGCGCAGGGTTTTCATGTCCCTGCTCGAAGAGGTGGTCGGCCGTCTCGCCGATCTGCTGGAAGGGGCGGGGCGGGTGCTGGATACGGTCACCGGCAAGGTCTTTCACGATGGCGCATCGGCAGATGACCGCGCCCTGCAGAACGCGCTGCAAGAGGTGGCGCATGAATCCGATCTGATTAGCAGGGTGCGCTTGTCGCTTTTGACCGTGGAACGCGCGCTGAGCTATTTCAGCCTGACGCTGGACGGCGGGTCGGACGGGCGGGCGCTCAAACCCGTGGTCAAGGGGCTGATGCGCGATATCAACGCGCTGGAAGTGCATTGCGATTTCCTGTCCAGCCGTGTCGCGATGGCGATCGACGTGACGCTTGGCATGGTCAATCTGGCGCAGAACAAGACGATCAAGATCCTGTCGGTCGTGTCCGTCCTGTTCCTGCCGCCGACCATGATCGCCTCGGCCTACGGGATGAATTTCGTCGATATCCCCGAGCTTGACTGGTCCTTTGGCTATCCGATGGCGCTGATCCTGATGATGCTGTCGGCGGTCGGTACCTTCTTCCTGTTCAAATGGCGTAAGTGGCTGTGACGATTAGGCCGGTTTTCCGGCCATAGGGGTGGGGAAACCGCGCCATTTGAACGCCGTAGAGGAAGAATCTTGAAACCTGTCCAGAAAGACGGGTCGACTGGACAGGTCAAGCAATCTACGAGGGCGGTAATTCAGTACTTAATCAACCTTTAACTGTTTTTGTACCGTAGGAGTTGCTCATGTTCGGGGGTCTTTTTCCGTCGCGATCGAAAGGTCAGGGTGTTGAGTTCGATGGAAATATCTCTCCGTTCCTGAGCAGCACAGCGGCTGCGGCTCCGTCCGGCGCGACGCAGGACGATGACAACCTCGACGAAAGTCTGGACGCTGCGGCACATCCGGTTTCAGAGGTGCCGAAAAGCGGACCCAAGCCGATCCTGATCGGTCCGGTTGCCCTGACCGGTGCGCCGAATGACAGCACGGTCATCACCCGTCTGATCCGCGATCTGACCGAGGAACTCAGCGAACGTCTGGTGACCGCGAAGGATTGCTACAACTACATCATGGAAGAGGCCGAGCGCCTGTCGCAGACCGTCGATTTTCGCGGGCTTGTCGTCGAGCGGTTCGAGTTCCTGCCGATCGAATATAGCGGCAAGGGCAAGCAGCTTAAGCCCTGTCCGGTTTCGACCCGCGCGGGCGTGAAATTTCTGGATGGCGCCGTCCAGTCCGATCTGGACAGGGTTTTCGGCGCGATCAGGGCGCTGGATATCCGCGCGATGGTCTTTGTGCATTTCGTGAAGAACAACCGCGAGGAAATCCACGCCCTGCGCAAGAAGAACGCCAAGTGGTTCCGCAATCACAGCCGCAGCGCGCAAGAGATGATCGGCTGGGAAGCCGTCCTGTCCCGCCTCGAACGATAACGGCCAAGCGGATCAGCCGTTATCGCTGAAAGCCCATGGCTGGCCGATGCGCAGGCGGATATGTTCTTTGCTTCGCGCGCGGCCGCGGGCATGGGCGATCATGCCGCCCAAGGCGGTTTCCAGTTCCAGCCGGAATCGTCCGCCCTGATAGGTGCAGGCGACAACCTGCGCAGGGATCGGGCCGTCAGGATCTATTGCCAGATCCTCGGGGCGGATGCAGATATGGGTGGGTGCGGCGCTGGTCGCGCGGGCCATGATCTGTTGGCCCGATGCGTTCACCGCGATGCCAAGGGCCGTCAACGGACCCGCCGCCTGTACGGGGATCACCGCGCCATCGCCGACAAATCCCGCGACGAAGCGGTTTGCGGGGCGGTCATACAGTTCCTCGGGCGCGGCGAACTGGCAGATCCGGCCATTGCGCATGACCGCGACGCGATCTGCAAGGGCCAGCGCCTCGGTCTGGTCATGGGTCACATACAGCATGGTCGCCTTGGTGCGGGTATGGAAATCGGCGAAGGCCTGCTGCATCGCTGCGCGCAGCGACAGGTCCAGATTGGCCAGCGGTTCGTCCAGCAGGACCGCCTGAGGCTCGGCGACCAGACAGCGCGCCAGCGCCACGCGCTGCCTTTGCCCGCCCGAAAGCTGCGCGGGCATCCGGTCCGCGAAACGTTCCAGACCGGTCAGCTCCAGCGCCTGCCGGACCCGTTGCCGTCGTTCCTGCGCCGACATCCGCCGCATTTCGAGCGGATACGAGATATTGCCGGCCACGGTCATATGCGGCCACAGGGCATAGGACTGGAACACCATGCCGATATTGCGGTCCTCGGGCGCAACGAACCGGCCTTCGCCGGCAAGGATGCGCTCGCCCAGCCGGATGCTGCCCGCGTCGGGGGTCTCGAATCCGGCGACAAGGCGCAGAAGCGTGGTCTTGCCGCAGCCGGACGGACCCAGCAGCGCCACAAACTCGCCCGAGGCGATGGTCGCGGTGACGCCGTCCAGCGCGGATTGGCCGTCAAAAGCCTTGCGGAGGGCGGAACAGGTCAGTTCTGCCATGGCACGCATCCTTTCGGCAGTCGCGACGCGGCAAGCTGGACCAGCCCCATCAGCGCGATGACGACCAGCACGATGGACGCGGCCAGCGCCGATGCCATCACGGTTTCGCCGCTGTCTTCGAGATTGAAGATCAGGACGCCCAAAGTCTCGGTTCCGGCCGCCCAGAGCAGGGCCGACACGGTCAGTTCGTTGACGGCGGTCAGGAATACAAGGATTGCGCCCGCCGCGGCCGCCGGCGCGGTCAGGGGCAGGACGATCGTGCGCAGCCTGCGGCCAAGCCGCGCCCCTACGCTCGCGGCGGCTTCTTCCATCGCGGGGTCAAGCTGGCCGATGGCCGCTTGGACAGGACGCAGCATGACGACCAGAAAACGCGAGAGATAGGCCAGCAGGATGATGCCCAGCGTGCCGTAAAGCGTGATTTGCGTGAAGGGGACGCGCATGAATGACAGGATGCAGGCGATGGCCAGAACGACTCCGGGCAGGGCATAGGGCAGGTCGATCAGGATATCGGTCGTGCGTGTCGCCCAGTTGCGCCTGCGGTCCAGAAGCCAAGCCAGCGGGACGCAGACCAGCATCAGGATCGCGGCAGCGGATGCGGCCAGCAGGACCGAATTCGCATAGGCGCGGCGCGTCACGGGCTGGTGCAGCAGAACCTCGGCCCATGCCTTCAGTGTCAGGTTCTCGAAGGTCAGGGGCACGCCGTAAGCCGGAACCAGCGAGGTCGCGACCAGCGCCGCCAAGGGCAGAATCAGGATCGCTGCGATGAAGGCCCACATGATCGTTTCGACCAGCGGGCGGGCAGGGCCAAGTCTAAGGGCAAGGGGCGATCCGGCCATGCCGACCAGTCCGTAATGGCTTTTCGACAGCAAAAGGCGGTTCAGCAGCACGCCGCAGATCGCGACCGAGCCGATCAGCAGGGCCAGAATGGCGACCTCGGGCAGGACCGAGGGGCCCATGCCGACAAGGCGCTGGTAGATCAGCGTCGGCAGGGTCGAATAACGCGCCGGAATCCCCAGCATGGCCGGAATGCCGAAATTCCCTAGCGCGGTGACGAAGGTCATGGCGGCCCCCGCCGCCAGACCCGGCAGCGACAGCGGCAGGACGATCCGCGCCCAGACCCGCCAGCCGCGCGCGCCGGACATGCGCGCGGCCTCGATCAGGTTCGCGGGGATCATTCGCAGCGCCGCGCGCAGGGTCAGGAACACGATCGAGGCGTGCTGAATCCCCAGCAGCAGGGAAATTCCCCATGCCGAGTGCAGCGGCTGCGGGCTGCCCAAAGGCGGCGCGAGCCCCAGCGTCCTGAGCAGGACCGAGGAAGGTCCGGTCACCTGCATCCACGCCAGCGCCGTGATCTGGGGCGGGATCATCATCGGGATCATCAGGCAGAACACCAGCACGGCCTTGGCCCTGATATCGGTCAGCGCTACGACAAAGGCAAAGGCCGAGCCGATCAGGACGGAAATCGCCGTACCCGCGCCAGCCGTCACAAGCGAATGCTGCAGGGCGGTCCATGTGCTGTCGCGGCCCAGCACTTCGGCGGCATGTGCCAGTGTAGCGCCCGTGCCGAAGCCGAACCCCTCGGCCAGCAAGCGCAGGATCGGACCGAAAGCGACCAGCAGGACCGGGATCAGTAAAAGCGGAAGCAGCCGGTCCGAAGACCGGCTGCTGCGGGAATTTACGGACAGGGCGGTCATTTGACGCCGAACACCTCGGCGAATTTCGATTTGTTGGCTTCGGTATCGGCCAGCGTCTTGGCCGGATCGAAGGCCATCAGCTTGATGTCGCCGCGCGCGGGAAAGCCCTCGGGGCTGGCGATGCCGTTGCGGGCGGGAATGTAGCCCATCTCGACCACCAGATTCTGGCCCGCTTCGCTGAGGACGAAATCCACGAATTTCTCGGCATCGGCCTTGTTCGCGGCTCCGGCCATGATCGCGACGGGTTCGGTCACATAGGTCACGCCTTCGGTCGGGAACACGAAGTCGATGGGCGAACCCTCGGCCTTGGCGCGCAGCGCCATGTAATCGACCAGCACGCCATAGGGCTTTTCGCCCGCAGCCACGGCCTTGAACACGCCGCCATTGCCGCCATCGGCCAGCGTGTCATTCGCGGCAAGGGCCTCGTAATAGGACCAGCCAAGCGCGGGTGCGGCTGTCAGCGTTGCCAGATGGATCAGCGCCGCGCCCGAGTAGAGCGGCGAGGGCATGGCGACCATTCCCTTGTAATCGGGTTTCACCAGATCGGCCCAAGCGGTCGGAACGGCGGTCGCGCCGGTGTTATACGCGATGCCGGTCGTGATCAGTTTCGTCGAGTGGTAATAGCCTTCGGGGCTGTACAGCGCGGGATCATAGGCGGCGGCCTCGGGGGATTTGTAGGCGGCAAGCTTGCCCTCGTGGGCCATGCCTTCCAGCGTGACGGTATCGGCGATCAGCAGGACGTCGGGCTGACCCGCCCCCGCAGCGATCTCGGCGGCCATGCGCGCCATCAACTGGGTCGTGCCGTCGCGCACCCAGTCCACCTTGGTGCCGGGATGTGCGGCCTCGAATGCCTCGACGGTCTTGCGGGCATCCTCGTTGGGCTGCGAGGTATACAGCTTCAGGGTTTCCGCGCTGGCTGCAAAAGGCATCGCAAGGCAGCAGGCAAGCGCGAGAACGTGGCGGGACATGGGCGGGCTCCTGACAGTTTCGAAGAAAGCCGGAAGGCTTCGGTCCAGAAGCGCCTAATGCGCGGATATGGCGGACAGATGACAATCGCGCGAAATACCGTTGCAGTGGGCCAAATGCGAACGCCCCCGACATGATGCCGGGGGCGTCCCTTTCCTGCCGAAACCCTGTCAGATCGCGACGCAATCCGCGAAATAGTGGGTATGGCCGTCCTCATCCATTTCCTGCACGAGGCCGTGGATATCGGTCTCAAACCCCGGGCATTTGCGGGCGAATTCGCGGTTGAACTTCAGATATTCCACGATCTTGCGGTTGAAGACCTCGCCGGGGATCAGCAGCGGGATTCCGGGCGGGTAGGGGGTGACAAGGCTGGTGGTGATCCGGCCTTCCAACTCGTCGATCGGCACGCGCTGGGTGGTGCGATGCGCGATATGGGCATAGGCGTCGCTGGGCTTCATCGCGGGGGTCAGCTCGCTCAGATACATTTCGGTCGAGAGGACCGCGACATCGTATTTGGCGTAAAGCGCGTGGACGTGCTGGCACAGGTCGCGCAGGCCCATCTTCTCGTAGCGCGGGAATTTTGCGCAGAATTCCGGCATGGTGCGCCACATCGGTTGGTTGCGGTCGTAATCGTCCTTGAACTGCTGGAGTGCTGCCAGCAGCGTGTTCCAGCGGCCCTTGGTGATGCCGATGGTGAACAGGATGAAGAAGCTGTAGAGGCCGGTCTTCTCAACGACGATGCCGTGCTCGGCCAGATATTTGGTCACGATCGAGGCCGGAATGCCGGTTTCCTCGAAGCGGCCGTCGATGTTCAGGCCGGGGGTGACGATCGTGGTCTTGATCGGGTCGAGCATGTTGAAGCCCGGCGCCATGTCGCCAAAGCCGTGCCATGAATCCTCGCCGTCGCGCTGGACGCCCTCGGCATCGGTGCGGCGCAGGATCCAGTCCTTGGCGCGGCCGATGCCCTCGCCCTCGGGGGCGTCGGGGCCCCAGACCTGGAACCACCATTCGCTTTCGCCGAATTCGGCATCGACCTTGCTCATGGCGCGGCGGAAATCCATCGCCTCGGCGATGCTTTCCTCGACCAGCGCCGTGCCGCCCGGAGGCTCCATCATCGCGGCGGCGACGTCGCAGCTGGCGATGATCGAATATTGCGGGCTGGTCGAGGTGTGCATCAGATAGGCTTCGTTGAACAGGTGCCTGTCCAGCTTGGTGTCCTGCGAATCCTGCACCAGCACGTGGCTGGCCTGACTGATCCCCGCCAGCAGCTTGTGGATCGACTGCGTGGCGTAGGTCACCGAATGCTGGGTGCGCGGACGCTTGCGGCCCATGGCGTGGAAATGGCCATAGAAGGGGTGGAAGGCGGCGTGGGGTAGCCATGCCTCGTCGAAATGCAGGTTCTCGACATAGCCGTCGAGCATGCCCTTGATCGTTTCGGTGTTATACAGAACGCCGTCATAGGTCGATTGGGTCAGCGTCATGATGCGCGGCTTGACCGCATCGGCATCGACGCCTTCCAGTAGCGGGTTGGCGCGGATCTTGGCCTTGATCGTTTCCGGCTCGAACTCGCTATGCGGGATCGGGCCGATGATGCCGAAATGGTTGCGCGTCGGGCGCAGGAAGACCGGAACCGCCCCCGTCATGATGATCGAATGCAGGATCGACTTGTGGCAGTTGCGGTCCACGACCACGACATCGCCCGGAGCGACCGTGTGGTGCCAGACCATCTTGTTCGAGGTCGAGGTGCCGTTCGTCACGAAGAAGCAATGGTCGGCGTTGAAGATCCGGGCGGCGTTGCGCTCGGATGCGCCGATGGCGCCGTTATGATCCAGAAGCTGGCCCAGTTCCTCGACCGCGTTGCACACGTCCGAGCGCAGCATGTTCTCGCCGTAGAACTGGTGATACATCTGCCCGATCGGGCTTTTCAGGAAGGCCACGCCGCCGGAATGGCCGGGGCAGTGCCACGAGTACGACCCGTCCTCGGCGTAATCCAGAAGCGCCTTGAAGAAGGGCGGCTGGATGCCCTCAAGATAGGTCTTGGCCTCGCGGATGATGTGGCGCGCCACGAATTCGGGGGTGTCCTCGAACATGTGGATGAAGCCGTGCAACTCGCGCAGGATGTCGTTCGGCAGGTGGCGGCTGGTCTTGGTCTCGCCATAGACATAGATCGGCACGTCGGGGTTCTTCCAGCGCACTTCCTCGATGAAGTTGCGCAGGTTCACGATGACCGGATCGTCATCGGGACCAGAGCTGAATTCCTCGTCGTCGATGGACAGGACGAAGGCGCTGGCACGCGACTGCTGCTGCGCGAATTGCGACAGATCGCCGTAACTCGTGACGCCCAGAACCTCGAAGCCTTCCTTCTCGATCGCCTCGGCCATGGCGCGGATGCCAAGGCCCGAGGAGTTTTCGGAGCGGAAATCCTCGTCGATAATGACGATGGGGAAGCGAAATTTCATGGGGCACTCCTGCCGGGTGCGCAGTCATCCGTGAAGACAAAGCATGTCACGGCCGGTCCTCCTGCATTGCACCGTATTAGTTCGAGGTCTGAGGCCGTTTTCTTTCCATAGATGGCCGTCGCGTCAAGGGCTGATGGGCCAATTACCGCATGACCTGACGCGAACAGGCCCGCCGGAATGGCGGGCCATCGGCGTAACGGTCCGGAATTGCGCGATTGGCGGCTTTCGGCGGCGACCCGCCGGTTCAGCCCGCGAGCAACTGGTCGGGCGTGATCGCGGGCAATCCCACGGCCTCGCCCACCGGCAACGAGGTCAACTGCCCCTCATGCGTGGCCAGCCCCGCCCGCAGATGGGGGTCGGATTCGATGGCGCGGCGCCAGCCCTTGCCCGCCAACGCCAGCACGAAAGGCAGAGTCGCGTTCCCCAGCGCCTGCGTCGAGGTCCGCGCCGCTGCGCCCGGCATGTTCGCGACGCAGTAATGGATCACGCCGTCCACCTCGTAGATCGGGTCCTGATGGGTGGTCGGGCGCGAGGTCTCGAAACAGCCGCCCTGATCTATCGCGACATCGACCAGCACGGCACCGGGCAGCATGGTCGAAAGCTGCGCGCGGCTGACCAGCTTGGGCGCGGCGGCCCCCGGAACCAGCACCGCGCCGATGACCATATCGGCATCGGTCAGCAGCGCAGCTGTGGCGGCCGCGCTGGCATATTGCGTGGTCAGCTTGCCCATGAAGATATCGTCCAGATAGGACAGGCGCGGCACCGAGCGGTCCATCACCGTGACATTGGCCCCCATGCCGACCGCGACGCGCGCCGCTGCCGCTCCGACCACGCCACCGCCAATGATCAGGACATTGGCCGGACGTACACCGGGTACGCCGCCCATCAGCACGCCGCGCCCGCCATTCGCCTTTTGCAGCGCCCATGCGCCGACCTGAGGCGCCAGCCGTCCCGCCACCTCGGACATCGGGGCCAGCAAGGGCAGGCCGCCCCGCGCATCCGTTACGGTTTCATAGGCAATCGCGGTCACGCCCGACACCAGCAGATCGCGGGTCTGGTCGGGATCGGGGGCAAGGTGCAGATAGGTGAACAGCAATTGCCCGCGCCGCAGCATGGCGCGCTCACGGGCCTGCGGCTCCTTGACCTTCACGATCATATCGGCATCGTCAAAGACCGAGACCGCATCCGGCGCGATCCGGGCTCCGGCGGTGATGTAATCCGCGTCCGTGAACCCCGAGCCAAGCCCCGCGCCGGTTTCGATCAGCACGTCATGGCCATGGGCGATTGCCTCGGAGGCGGCGGCGGGGGTCAGTCCGACGCGGAATTCCTGAGGTTTGATCTCTTTGGGGCAGCCGATCTTCATGAGCCTTCATCCCTTCACACAGCGATGATCCATGAATCCGACTGTGACACCGCAAGCGGGGAAAATCTTGCCGATTCTATGCCCGAAAGGCCGATCCATTCGAAGAATTCACCGGATTTCACGGCATGGGCGCGTTTCCGATGCGGGGAAACCCGCGCGCCGATAAATCATCGCGTGCCCGCTCGACACCGGAAAATCCGGCGTTACAAGAACTGGTCCGGATTCCTATCGTGGAAAGAACGGGTCCGGCATGCATCCATCAATTTGTCGTTTGCGACCAGCATGAACTGAAAGACCAACACACATCATGGAAATATTTACCACAGAGGGGCTGAGCGCCCTTCTTGCCGTCATCGGGATCGACCTCGTGCTGGCTGGCGACAATGCGATCGTGATCGGGCTTGCGGCTGCGGGCTTGCCCAAGGAAATGCGCCCGCGTGCCATCTTCATCGGGATCATCGCGGCAACCGTCCTGCGCATCGTGTTCGCGGTCATGGCGACGCAGCTTTTGCAGATCGTCGGCCTGTTGCTGGCGGGCGGCATCCTGCTGCTATGGGTGTGCTGGAAAATGTGGCGCGAGTTGCGCACCAGCGCCGCCGAGGAACACGCCGCCGAGGAAGCCTTGGCCGATCATGACATCGACGGCGACGGCGCGATCGGCAAAGGCGCTCCGCAAAAGACGCTGCGTCAGGCCGTGACCCAGATCATCATCGCCGATGTCTCGATGAGTCTGGACAACGTGCTGGCCGTCGCGGGGGCCGCGCGCGAGCATATGACGGTTCTGGTCATCGGGCTGGTCCTGTCCATCGCCCTGATGGGGCTGGCCGCGACATTCATCGCACGGCTGCTGAACCGGCATCGCTGGATCGCCTATGTCGGCCTTGCGGTCATCTTCTACGTCGCGCTGAAAATGATCTGGGAAGGCGCGCATGACATCGAGCCCTTCATCCGTCACGCCTTGGCGCAGGGCTGATCCCACTTTGAAACCGGCGGTCCGGCCATAACCGGCCGACCGCTTTGATCAAAATGACCAAGGGCAGATCATCACTGATCTGCCCTTGTTTTTTTCATCGCCATGCGTCAGCCGCGCCGCTTCGGCACGGCTGTCAGGGCATTAGAACTGGATCGAACGCGCCATGCCGGGGTTTTCCAGCGGCGGGGCGAATTTGGTCAGCTCGATGCCTTCGACGGCAGCCTTGTATTCATCCGCGCTGGGGGTGCGGCCAAGGATCGCCGACAGCACGACAACCGGGGTCGAGGCGAGCAGCGATTCACCCTTCTTCTCGGCGGTGTCTTCCACGACGCGGCCCTGGAACAGGCGGGTCGAGGTCGCCAGAACGGTGTCGCCTTTCGCGGCCTTTTCCTGGTTGCCCATGCACAGGTTGCAGCCGGGACGTTCGAGATACAGGATGTTCTCGTATTCGGTGCGGGCAGCGCTTTTGGGCAGCAGATCGTCGAACTCGAAGCCCGAATATTTCTGCAGGATTTCCCAGTCACCCTCGGCTTTCAGCTCGTCGATGATGTTATAGGTCGGGGCCGCGACGACCAGAGGGGCCTTGAACTCGACCTTGCCTTGGGCCTTTTCGACGTTTTTCAGCATCTGCGCGACGATTTTCATGTCGCCCTTGTGGACCATGCAGGAACCGACAAAGCCCAGATCGACCTTTTTCGTGCCGCCGTAGTAGGAAACCGGGCGGATCGTGTCATGGGTGTAGCGCTTGGAGACGTCGGCGTTGTTCACGTCGGGGTCGGCGATCATCGGCTCGTCGATCAGGTCCAGATCCACGACGACCTCGGCGAAGTATTTCGCATTGGCGTCGGGGGCCAGCGCGGGTTTCTCGCCCGAGCGGATCTCGGCGATGCGGGCGTCCGCCTTGGCGATCAGACCGGCCAGCGTGCGCGCAGCATTGTCCATGCCCTTGTCGATCATGATCTGGATGCGCGACTTGGCGATTTCCAGCGACTCGATCAGGGTGTCATCCTGCGAAATGCAGATCGACGCCTTGGCCTTCATCTCGGCGGTCCAGTCGGTGAAGGTGAAGGCTTGGTCGGCCAGCAGCGTGCCGATATGGACCTCGATCACGCGGCCTTGGAAGACGTTGTCGCCGCATTGCTTCAGCATCTGCGCCTGTGTCGCATGGACCACGTCGCGGAAGTCCATATGCGGCTGCATCGTGCCCTTGAAGGTCACTTTCACCGATTGCGGGATCGGCATGGTCGCCTCGCCCGTGGCCAGAGCCAGTGCGACGGTGCCAGAATCCGCACCGAAGGCCACGCCTTTCGACATGCGGGTGTGGCTGTCGCCGCCGACGATGATCGCCCAGTCATCCACGGTGATATCGTTCAGCACCTTATGGATCACGTCGGTCATCGAGTGATAGACGCCCTTCGGGTCGCGCGCCGTGATCACACCGAAATTATTCATGAATTTCATGAGTTTCGGAATGTTCGCCTGCGCCTTCTTGTCCCAGACCGAGGCGGTGTGGCAGCCCGACTGGTAAGCGCCATCGACGATCGGCGAGATGACGGTTGCGGCCATCGCCTCAAGTTCCTGCGCGGTCATCAGACCGGTGGTGTCCTGCGAGCCGACGATGTTGACGCGAACGCGCACGTCCGAACCGGCATGTAGGGTTTTGCCACCCAGAACGCCCACGGCGTTACGGTTGAAAATCTTCTCGACGGCGGTCAGGCCTTGACCCTCGACCGAAAGCTCTTTGTTCGGGGCGAAGACGGGGGTCGGCTCGACGCCCAGCGTTTCGGCGGCAAAGGTCTGCAACTTCTTGCCGAAGACGATGGCATAGGAGCCACCAGCCTTCATGAACTCGACCTTCTGGGGGGTGAAGGCCGAGGCGATATCGACCAGTTCCTTGCCGGATTCGTCGCAAAGCTTCTTGTTTTTGGCGTCGATGGTCAGGACGGTGCCAGTCTCGACCGAATAGGTCTGTTCGAGGATCGGGTTGCCGTCGTTGTTCAGGATCGGCTTGCCGTCCTCATCGGTCTTCTTGACCCAGTTTTTCAGGTTCAGGCCGATGCCGCCGGTCACGTCGACCGTGGTGGCGAAGATCGGCGAAATGCCGTTGGTGCCTGCAACAACCGGTGCGATATTGACGAAGGGCACATAGGGGCTGGCCTGCTTGCCGGCCCAAAGTGCCACGTTGTTCACGCCCGACATGCGCGAGGAGCCCACGCCCATCGTGCCTTTTTCGGCGATCAGCATGACGCGCTTGCCCGGATGTTTGGCTTGCAGCGCCTGAATTTCGGCCTGAGCCTCGGGGGTGATCATGCATTTGCCGTGCAGCTCGCGGTCCGAGCGCGAGTGGGCTTGGTTGCCGGGCGACAGCAGGTCGGTCGAGATATCGCCTTCGGCGGCGATATAGGTCACGACCTTGATCTCGTCCTCGACTGCCGGAAGCTTGGTGAAGAACTCGGCTTTGGCATAGCTTTCCAGCACGTCCTTGGCGACGGCATTGCCAGCCTTATAGGCATCGCCCAGACGGGCCATGTCGGCGTCGTAAAGGAAGACCTGCGTCTTCAGCACGTCACCGGCTTGCGCGGCGATAGCGGCATCGTCACCCAGCGCGAGGTCCAGCAGAACCTCGACCGAGGGGCCGCCCTTCATGTGCGACAGCAGCTCAAACGCGAAAGCCGGCGTGATCTCGGCAACGATGGCATCGCCCAGAATGATCCGTTTCAGGAACTGCGCCTTGACGCCTGCGGCGCTGGTCGTGCCGGGCAAAGTGTTGTAGACGAAGAATTGCAGCGATGCGTCACGATGCGGGCTTCCGGCATCTTCGATCTGGACGATAAGCTCTTCCACAAGCGCGCCGTCGTCGATGGGCTTGGGGTGCAGTCCTTCGCCTTTGCGGGTTTCGATTTCGGTTAGGTAGTCGGTGTACAAGCTCATGACGATCCCTACGAGTTAGTGCCGTATTAAGCTAGAACCAGGCCGTAAGAACAACTTGCGAGCGAGGGTAAGCTAATTGTATGCCGATGTATACCAAGCATGGCAGGGTCGCAAGTGGTTCGACGTCGGCATATTGTCCGGAAACGGCGAAGTCGAGCATCAGATGATCTGATCCCGCATCAGGATTCCGCCACGGCGGTGACGGCCTAAACCTCGAGGGGCCAGTGGAAACCCGTCCGCGCCGCGTCAGCCGATTAGGGCCGATGGCGCGGTGCTTCGGAATACATAATTCTCATTACCGCGCAACAACTTGCCGTAGTGGCACATTCCATTCTGGAAAGCATCACTGGATAGATTCCTGATGCACTTCAGGAGGATGTCATGAGGCGCCCGCTCACCAACCTGACGCTGGACGAGCG
>NZ_WMIE01000060.1 GCF_009711225.1 Paracoccus aestuariivivens
TTCCGGGTGTCATGAGGTGCTGCGCTTCGGGCTGATGGTAGAACGTGGTCTGTGAGAAGCAGCCACACGCATCAGGTAGGAAGCGCAGCATGCAGTATGGTGCCGACTTGGATGTGTCGGTAAAAGTGACCGCGATCTGTATCGTAGATGAGGACAGCCGGATCTGTTGGGGGCGCAAAGGTTCTTAGCCGCCCCGAGGACATCTCTCGCGCCTTGAATGGCGTGGATGTCCGGTTTGAGCGGATCGGGTTGGAATCCGGTCCATTGTCTCAGCGACTGTTCGAGGACCCAGCCAAGCCGGACTGCCGGTGATCTGCATCGAGACAGGCCACGTCAAGGCTTTCCTCAAGGCGCTGTCAAGCAAGACCGACCGCAATGATGCGTGCGGGATCGCCCGGATGATGCGTGTCAATCTGAATCCCCCGGTGCATGTGAAGATCCTGGCCAGCCAGAAGCACCGCGCCCTGCTGCGCAACTGCAAGCTTTTGCAGGAAAAGGCTCGGTCAATCGAAAGCGACATGCGTGGTTTGTTGCACAACTCTGGCCTCAAGGTGGAAACTGTTGGTGCGGGACGGTTTGAAGCGCGAGTAACGAATCTCATCGAGGCCTTGCCGGACTTGGACGAGGTGTTCAGCGTCTTGTTCGCGGCAAGACGGAAGGTCCGGGAGGCCTTTTCCCATCTGCACCACAAGGCGCAACCCCGTCTGCCTAGGCCTGATGTCGATCTCTGGTGTTGGGCCAGTGACCTCACTTTTCTTTCTCAGCACGATTGACATCCCGACAGGCTTTCGAAGCTCTCGGGCCGTCGGGTCAACCCCGGGACTGGCACCGATGCACAAACAATCGGGCGAAAGCTATCGGATCGGACGGTTGTCCCTGTGCGGTGACGGCATGATGCGGGGATTGCTCTACGAGGCGGCGCAGGCCACGAGGTCGGCAACGCGATCCGACCTCAAGAGCGCGGTTGTGGCCCTGGCCGGACGCCTTGCCGTGATCATGCACAGGATGTGGGTCGATGGCAGCGATTTCCACTGGTCGCGCGAGAAAGCCACGGCAGCATGATCATGTAAGAAAGAAGCAAGAGCTCCACCGCCGATGGAGGGTGTCCTTCGCGGGACCACGGGCGAGACGGGTTCGCAATGGGTCCAGTTCCGACAGCACATGTCGTCAGGCCGCGAGTCAGATTGGACCGCCTCGCTTTTCTGATCCCGAACAGAAGCGAAAGCCCGCGAACGACCGAGAAACCACGGCGGTGCACTGCTCGATGCCGCTTGACCTAAGGACCTTGAATAGCGAAGGACCCATTGATTT
>NZ_WMIE01000061.1 GCF_009711225.1 Paracoccus aestuariivivens
AGGAGACCACACACACATTGACCAAAGCATGACCCGAATTCCATAGTCAGCGATGGCTCACTTCTCGGTGAAAATCCCGGCTCAGTTCTGGGTGGAAATCAACACCGAGAGAGTTAAGCGTCCCAAACTTGCCCGACCTGATCGTCTAGGGGACTTGACCTGCCCCCCTTTCGTCCCTCGTTCATAACGAGAGTCTGCCGGTTCGAGATTGTTATTCGAGGGGCTTCAGATTGCCGAGCGATGAGTGCGGCCTGACTGCGTTATAGTCGTAGCGCCATAGAGCGATCTTGCGGCGAGCATCATCCAGGGCGTCGAAGATGTCCTCATTCAGCAGCTCATCGCGCAGGCTGCCGTTGAAGCTTTCGATGAAGGCATTCTGCTGCGGCTTGCCGGGGTCGATGTAATGCCGGGCGACGTCATTCTGGTCGGTCCATTTCAAGATGACCCGACTGGTGAACTCAGTTCCCCTCCTCGGGAAAACGATCCCCCGGATCGTTTTCTGATCCTCGCCGATCGCTGACGATGCCATCGGGCTTGCCGTAGATCCGCACCAACGCATCCAGTTCACGCGCTACCCTGGCGCCCGAGATGCTGGTGTCGGCAATCAGGCACAGGTTCTCGCGACAGCAATCGTCGATGACTGCCAGAATGTGGAACTTGCGTGACGCCCCGAACGTGTCTGCGACAAAGTCCAGCGACCGGCGCTGGTTCGGTATCAGGGCCAGAGGCATCGGCGTGCGTGTTCCACGGGCCCGCTTGCGGCCGCGCCTGCGCCGGACCGAAAGCCCTTCTTCACGGTAGAGCCGATACAGCTTCTTCGGGTTCATCAGCATGCCCCTGCGCTCCAGCATCAGACCGATCCGCCGGTAGCACTGCCCCCGCCGCAGCTTCGGTGTCGTCAGGGCTTTCCCAGCAGATCCTTCAGCACGATGTTGTCCAGCATCGCATTCGCCGGCAGGCGCTTCAGCTTGCCGTTCTCGTCCTCGAGCGCTTTCAACCGCTGGGCGTCGGACACGTCCATACCGCCATACTTGGCCTTGAGCTTGTAAAATGTCGCCGGGCTGAGCGAATGACGGCGGCACACCTCCGCCGTCGCCATCCCGGCTTCCTGCTCCTTGATCATTCCGATGATCTGTTCGTCGGGACTTACGCGGTGCCATCAGGCGCCACGGTTCCCTCCTCATCGGTGAAGCGGCTTTTCCTCATGTCGTCTGCTCCTTCGCGGCGAAGCAAACTCTACATTAAACCCAGGGACCTTCCGGGGGGCAGGTCA
>NZ_WMIE01000062.1 GCF_009711225.1 Paracoccus aestuariivivens
GTCTTCCCGCTGGTCATGGCTTATGGCGGCGCGCTCGGGGTGCTGGGCATTCCCATCCCCCATGTCGAGACCGGCATTGCGCTCTCGGCCATCGTGCTGGGGCTGGCGGTCGCCGTGGCCCTGCGCGCGCCCTTGTGGATCGCGGCGGCGATCGTCGCCATCTTCGCGATCTTCCACGACCATGCGCACGGCACCGAACTGCCCGGAGCCGCCAATCCCTTCGCCTATGCGCTTGGCTTCGTCGTCGCGACCGGCTGCCTGCACGTCATTGGCATTGCCTTTGGGCTGCTGACCCGCTGGCCCGCAGGGCAGGTTCTGGTTCGCAGCTGCGGCGCGATCATCGCGCTGGCGGGCGTCGCTTTCCTGACCGGCATCGCCTGAGCCACATGCAGCGCGGATTTCTGCTGACGGCACTCGCCACCTGCCTGCCGATGCAGGCCGCCGCGCATAGTGCGATTCCCGGCGTTGCGGGCTTCTACTGGGGGCTGCTGCACGCGTTCTCGGTGCCGGGGGCCATCTTGACCCTGTTCGCGCTGGGGCTGCTGATCCAGCAGCGCCTGCCAGAAGGTCAGATCGCTTTCTGGGCCTTCGTGATTGCGATCCCTGTTGGTGCGGCGCTGTCCGCGATCGCGGGGCAGCAATGGCCTGCCTCGACATTCTTGATCGGACTGGCCGTGCTGATCGGCTTACACGTCGCGCTTGATGTCCAGTTGAACGCCAAAGTCCTTGCCGCCATCGCGGCCATCGCCGGACTGACCTGTGGCTATGTCTCATGGCCTGATCCCGGCCCGTGGAATGCGATGCTGCTGTCCGGTCTGGGGGCGCTGCTTGGTTCGGTGATCATCCTGACGATGGTGGCAGGCGGCATCGCCGCGCTGCGCATCGAAACCGGCTGGAACTGGTTGACCATCGCGGTCCGCGTCGTCGGCTCATGGACCTGCGCCATCGCCATCCTTCTTGGGGCTGCTGCGATCCGGGGTTAGTTTTAGCTCGAACGGGCCAATCCAATTGCCC
>NZ_WMIE01000063.1 GCF_009711225.1 Paracoccus aestuariivivens
TAATGGGCGAAAGTTGGTGATGGTCTGAAGGGTGGCATATCAAGGCGGTGTTCAAGACGCCGTCAATTCTCAGCAGAGAAAGCATACGCCACATGTCATTGACTACCATCACGCAGCTGCCCGATCCATCCGGATTCAGCGCCGACCCGTTCACCGACATCATCCGTGACGGCGCGCGCAAGCTGATCGAGCAGGCAATCCACGCGGAACTGGCGGCGTTGATGGCCGCGTTTGCGGACGAGAAGCTTGAGAACGGGACATCCCGTTTGGTGCGGCACGCTCACCTGCCCGAGCGCGAGGTGATGACCGGTATCGGACCCGTGCCCGTGAGGGTTCCTCGGGTGCGGGATCGCAAGCACGGTGAGGACAAGATCAGTTTCACGCCCAGCATCCTGCCGCGATATCTGCGCAAGGCAAAATCGGTCGAGGAGCTGATGCCCTGGCTTTACCCCAAGGGCGTCAGCACCGGCGATTTCAGTGAGGCGCTGGCGGCGCTTCTTGGTCCTAAAGCTTCGGGCCTTTCTGCCAAGACGATCACGCGGCTGAAGGCAGACTGGTGGAGCGACGACGAGGCCTGGCGAAAACGCGACCTGAGCAACCGGCGCTTCCTCTACATCTGGGCCGACGGGGTCTATTTCAAACCTCGCATGGCCGAAGAAAAGCAATGCGTTCTGGTGATCGTCGGGGCCGATCAATATGGCGGTAAGGAACTGCTGGCGATGACCGACGGTTTCCGCGAAAGCACCGAAAGCTGGCCCGAACTGCTGCTCGATCTGAAGCGCCGGGGCCTGAAGCAGGATCCCAAACTGGCCATTGGCGACGGCGCGCTCGTTCGCGGGTTCTCTCGGACGGATCGCGTTCACCCGCTCACTTTGGACCGCACTGCGCGAGGTCTTTGCCTCCAGCCACGAGCGGCGCTGCTGGGTGCATAAGACGATGAACGTGTTGAACGCGCTGCCCAAGTCGCTGCAGGACAGGGCCAAGGCTCATTTGCACGAC
>NZ_WMIE01000064.1 GCF_009711225.1 Paracoccus aestuariivivens
TTCTTTTTGGCAGGTCTGCTTCTTTGCGGCTTTGACGCGTTTGGGACCGCGTTGTCAGCTTCCTTGGCAAGACGTTGGGCCCGTAGACTGGCCGTCAATTCGGCCCGCCTCGTGTTCTGCTCGTCGACGATGAGCCGGGCCTGAGAAGTGGTTCGCTCCATCGCAGTCATGGGTGTTGTTGCGAGGAACAGACTCTGCGATTTGTCCTTGGGTGGCATTCAAAGCCTCCACAGGTTTGGCCCGGCCATGAGCGGCCGAACCGAAGCGCCTTGGGGGCGAGCCACTTAGGCGAGGGCGAGGTCGCGCGCGGATTCGCGGCCATCACGCGAAGTCTCGACCTCGAACGTCACGGCCTGACCGTCATTGAGACGGCCAATTCCGGCGCGCTCAAGCGCCGATATGTGAACGAAGATGTCCTTGCCGCCGCTTTCCGGGGCAATGAAGCCGAACCCTTTTTCGGCGTTGAACCATTTCACGGTGCCTTTGGCCATCGTGAGATCTCCTGTCTGGTGTGTCACCCGCAACATGCGGCGACCGGGCACAGTCAGATCAAAACGCAGACTGAAGCCGAGGGGGAGACAGGATGCACAGGGAAATAACGTTGCACTTTTGCATTTGGGAATGACCCGGTAGAAAATCAATACCAGAGCAGCGTTCTAATAATGAGCAGCTCCTTGGATTGCCTATCTCCCCCCCGCCGCGACCTATGCCTCGCATCAGGCCCCGAAGGAGCTGATCGACAAGTTCTAGGGCGTGTTCGACATGGGCTGGAATGTCTATCGCGGCGAAGAGACCTTCGAGCGCCCGAAGGAACGCGGGATCATCCTCGAGAATGCTGAGCTGACGCCCTGCCCGGCCAGCCTGTCTGCCTGGGACAGCCTGACCGACGGCGAGAAGCGGCTTTCCGCGCGCATGATGGAGGTCTTCGCGGCCTATGGCGAGCAGGTCGATTACGAGGTGGGGCCCGTGCTCGACTACGTCAAGATGCTGCCGG
>NZ_WMIE01000065.1 GCF_009711225.1 Paracoccus aestuariivivens
TCAGGGCTGCGGGAACGGGGCTTCATCGGCGACCGGAAATTGCAGGGTTTCTCGCCAAAGCATACGAAACCCTGCAATTCAAAGCGAATGAAGCCTAAGGTTGATCACCCAAAATCAATGCGTCGGGGGGTGTTCAGAGCGGACAACTGAGATCTGTCCTGCCGCACGTGTCGCGGCAGGACTTAGAATCTGTTCGGGTCAAGCCGCTAATCCGAATGCCTCTGCTGGCATGGGCATGGCAAGTGCAAGGTGCGAGCGGCAGTTGTCGCCCTGCCAATGCGAAAGCAGGTGTCAGCCAGGAAGCTCGCGGGCGGGGCAATCGATGGGTTCGCGGGATAAGAAAACAGTCCGGTGGACCGTTTTTCCGATGATTGGCCAGTTCTTCAGCCGGAATATCCACTGCACGGCGATCTTGTTGAGCCCCAGCAGGAACGCCAACGTGCAATAGCCGAACAAAGGGTTATCTTTGATCATGGCCTTGATCGGCTTGCCGAAGCGCGGATCGATCTTCGGCACGGATTTGGTAGGTTTGCAATAGACCTTCCGCCGCAACAGGTCGAACCAGACGCAGAGCTTCACCACCGGCACCTTGAAGCCATCCACTAGCAGACTCTCATGGAACGTCCGGATCATTTCCCCGCCACGGTCGTTCGCACCAGTGGCGCGACCATGGCTCGATCCCCCCCTTTGCCATCAGCCTCGGACCGATGGCAGCTCGATGCCTCACCATGAGGGCCGCCGACGTTTTTCTAGCGCGCCGTTCCAGAATGGCCTCGCAATAGGCTTCCTGCAGGTCGCCCAGCTGCTTCTTGTATTCCTGACGGACGTCGAGCGGATTGGCCGGAGGGTCCCTTAGACCCGATGATCGGGAGGTGAGCTGACTGGGTTGGCGGCCTCTCCCGCGGCATTCTCCGTTCGAGGGTTGCACCAGGTCGGCTGGTGCCGAGCCTCAAGAATGGGGGAGAGACCGAAT
>NZ_WMIE01000066.1 GCF_009711225.1 Paracoccus aestuariivivens
CAACCCGGCCGTCGTCAGTTCCCCGCGGATGGCCTCAAGAGCCACCTTCGCCCTGAACTCTGCAGAATAGCGTCTGCGTTTCGGCATTTCGGGTCATTCTTCCTCAGGCGCTAAAGCTTAGCCCCCGGTCCGAATTCGTGCGACCACCTCTTAACGCAGGCGGCCGAGAAATTCGGCCAGTTCTTCTTCAAGCAACGCCTCAATCGTCGCGCGGACATCCCCCCGCAGACGGTCTTCGGTCGGATCATGAGCCGAGGCCTCAAGCAGTGGTGCGGGGCGCGAGCGGCCGGTAATCCCGTTCATGGCGTTCGGGCCGCGCCTTGGAGCGATGGCGGCTTTGGCCCTCACTCGCCTTGGTGGTTGCAGCCGCCGTTTGGGTGGCCGTGAGTTCACCCGGAGATTATGCCGCCCTCAAGTTTCCACCACTTCCGGGGCGCGACCCGGTGTTCCGATAATTTCCAGTCAAAAACAGCCTTCCACGACTGTCTACTTAATGAGATTCGGGACAAGCGGATTTTCATCTTGGCAGAGTTCACCTCGTCGACTTGCCTGACACCTTCGTGCCGACTGCTCACGTCATAATCTAATCGGCGCCCGTAACGGGGCGGCAATACGTTTCGACCCGCAGGTTCGACGCCGGACGAAGCGTATTCTAGTAAGTTGCATCAGTCAGGATGAGTTTCTAGCAGGTGACCGCTGCTATCAGAACTGCTGTGATCCGGTTAAGTAGTCCGCTCTGAACAGCCGTTTCAGGCGAGTGCCAATGCACCCTGACGTCTGTTTGCATCCCGGATGGTCGTCGCACCCAGCTTAAGGAATAGAGAGCAAAGCGCCCGGAGATGAGCCCGTATCTTGCGGATGTTGTGACCGC
>NZ_WMIE01000067.1 GCF_009711225.1 Paracoccus aestuariivivens
TTGGACCGCCTCGCTTTTCTGATCCCGAACAGAAGCGAAAGCCCGCGAACGACCGAGAAACCACGGCGGTGCACTGCTCGATGCCGCTTGACCTAAGGACCTTGAATAGCGAAGGACCCATTGATTTGATCCTGTACCCAGGCCTGGTGTGGGAGCGCCGCCCTTCGGCGAGGTGTAACCCCGCTCCGGCGGCCAAAGCGGGCAGCCTGAGGTTTGGATTGTCGGTGACGCGGGCGAGCGCTTTAAGCGACATGTAGTGCCGCGTGACGGCTAGATTTCATTGATCTCCTGCATCGGCGCTCCGGCGCGGCGAATGATGGCCGTGTCATCGGGAAGTGAGGAGGATCGGGAAAGCTTCCAGTGGAAGGTTTCCTCGACGAACATCTGTGACATCTGCCCGCCGCTTGATCTTCCGGCTCACCCGCTTGAGTGGGTTTGTCGATGAGATCCGGGTCCAATGCTTGCGCGGAGGTTCGTGCCTGTCTGCTGGAAGGGGTGAACTGTCCGGTGGGCGATCGAGGCAAGAACGGGCGACGCCCTTATCGGCGAGGACATCGTCGCGGGAACCTGGTCCAGAACGTCGGGCTTCCCGGGGGGCGGTGGTGACGCCCAGAATTTCCCGCTTGCCAACTACATTGACCGCCACGGCCACCATGACCGCACGGCTGACGATGCGTCCTCCCGCACGTACCTTCAGAAAGGTGGCGCCGGGCCACGCGCCCTTCAGCGGGCGGTTCGGAAAAGTGTTCACCTGCGCCTCGACCACGGGGCAGAGTAGATTGACTTGGCTTCTGGACATGCCTCCCGCGCCCATGG
>NZ_WMIE01000068.1 GCF_009711225.1 Paracoccus aestuariivivens
TTACATGTTTCTGACGCGCAATAATGGCCGCAAATCCCGTGCCATTATGAGCCGGTTGATCCATGAAATGTCACCTCTGCCGGCAGAGGCCCGACGATCGATCACCTTCGACCGAGGCCTCGAGTTCGTCTCCTGGCGCGAGTTGAAAAGCGGCATGGGCACCAAGGCCCGGTTCTGCGACCCGCAAGCCCCTTGGCAGAAGGGCTCGGTCGAGAACATGAATAGGAGACTACGCCGTTACCTGCCCCGGGACACCCCCTTGCTGCAGATGACAAATCAATCAATGAGGTTGATTTGTCAGCGCCTCAACGCCACGGCCCGTAAATGCCCCGGCTACCGAACACCTGCCGAAGCCTTCCGCGAAGAGCTTTTAAGACTGGAGACGCCATGATGAGGCCTGCCCCGCGGCACTGGTGCATTCGGAATGGAGCCTGCAAGTGGGGACGCGCTATTTCTGAACGCGACTTTTTATGCTCGACAAAGGGTTGAGCCATGAAAGGATCGAGGAATGAAGGTTCGGTTTTCTCACCTTTCGCTCTCTGACCGGCGCAAGACCCTGCGCTGGCGGCATGCGAAGCTAAGCCCTGACGAGATGGCCCGTCGGCTCAGCCGGCATCGCTCGACGATCTTGCGCGAACTCAAGCGCAACCATTTCCACGACAGCGAGAGCCCGAAGCTCAGCGGCTACTGGTGCGTCGTGGCGCAGAGCCGCTGCGATGCGCGCCGGACCCGTCGACGCAAGCTGGTCCGCGATTCC
>NZ_WMIE01000069.1 GCF_009711225.1 Paracoccus aestuariivivens
GTAACGGGTCTTCCTCTCGATCAGCGTGGCCACATTCGCGTCGCCCTGAGCGCGCTCAAAGATCATCAGATCGTTCGGCGGGCTTACGCCGCGCCATCTGGCGCGACGGTCCCGCCTCACTCCCAATTGCCAAACTGGCTGCGGTCATTGATCTCCGCAGGGCGGTTGTGAATGCTGGTTTCCAAGGGGAAAACGCGGTTCCTGGGCTGGCGGGCATAGCGCGGCTTGCGCTTGCGGCGTCGCTCGGGGAGGAGGCGGGCCAGTTGCGCAGTTTGGCCGTCGGCGGAGTAGACATACTGATAGATCGTCTCATGGCAGAGCCGGTGCGGTGCGGTGGGCTCGATCCTGAGCCGACCGGCGATCTGCTCGGGCGACCAACCCTCACGAAGGCGGTGGATCACCTCGGCACGCAGATCCGCAAGCCGTTCGAGCTTGCGTCGGCGTGAACGCCTGCGCCCGGCCTGTGACTGGGCGTTCATGTGCCAATAGCCATCTGCCTGCGGCACTTCCTTGTCGTGCCACCAATTGCGCTTGATCTCGCGGGTGATCGTCGAGCGATCGCGGCCGAGCATCGCCGCGATTCTCGTCTTCGGCACCTTGGCCTGAAGCAGGCTTGCGATGACGCGGCGCTCGTCCAGCGTCAGGTTGGTGAGCGGGCGCCTCATGACATCCTCCTGAAGTGCATCAGGAATCTATCCAGTGATGCTTTCCAGAATGGAATGTGCCACTACGGCAAGTTGTTGCGCGGTAATGA
>NZ_WMIE01000007.1 GCF_009711225.1 Paracoccus aestuariivivens
GCACAGCGCATGGCCCCGGCGTGACGCCGGCGGACATCGTCGATCTTCGAAGCCGGTTCGGGTTGCGGGGCCGGTAACCTGAACGAGGAATGTGCCATGTCGCGCCACCGGTCCGAGCGACCATGGAGAACTATGACCGATGAAAGGATGGCGCTGCTTGATCTCGTTGAAATGCAGGCTGATGGCAATCTGCTGCGCGAGATGCTGACCTTTGCGGCCGAACGGACCGCGGAATGCGAACGTCAGGAAGCCGATCAGGTGGATCGATCTTAATGAGAATGGGCACCGGCGCGGTCGAGAGCGCGCGGTCGGCCCTGCGCAAGGTCCAGCGTCACGGCTGTCGCGAGCGCGACCGGGCTGCCCGCGCCGGTTAGATCGCGCTGGAGATCCCGAAGCTGCGCAAGGACAGCTACCTGCCCGTTCTGCCCTTCGATCGATCTCCCGATCGATGGACGCCTGCGGCACCGGGTTCTCACTTCTCGACGCCGTCGCAGGGCCAGGAAAGCCCTCGTGGCGTTGATCCTGGATACCCATGTGTCAGGCATTCCCGCGCGCTTGGTCAACGATCCTATCAAGGCCATGGGCGCGGGAGGCATGTCCAGAAGCCAAGTCAATCTACTCTGCCCCGTGGTCGAGGCGCAGGTGAACACTTTTCCGAACCGCCCGCTGAAGGGCGCGTGGCCCGGCGCCACCTTTCTGAAGGTGCGTGCGGGAGGACGCATCGTCGGCCGTGCGGCCAAAGTGGCGGTGGCGGTCAATGCGGATGGGCCCCTCGGAAGCCGGAACGTTCTGTACCGGGTTCCCGCGCCTCCTGGCTGATCGGGGGTTGCGCGGCGCGAAACTGGTGATCGCCGATGATCACAAGGGCCTACGGGCCGCCGCCAGACGGATCTGCAATGCCAGCCATCAGCGGTGCCGCGTTACGCAAGAAGATCGCAAAGCTCGGCACCTTCATGGACAATTCCCGCGACGATGTCCTCGCCGACAACGGCGACGCCCGTTCTTGCCTCGAACAGTCTACTGAATAGTTTGCTGCTTCCAGCGGACTGACGCGAGCCACCGCGCGAGCATTGGACCCGGCTTGCATCGACAAACCCAGTCGAACGGGCGAAACGGGAGATCAAGCGGCTGGCAGATGTCATCATTCGCCGCGCCGGCGCGCCGATGCTGAAGTTTAATGACGAATGGGCTGTCGCGCGGCACTACATGTCGCTTGAAACCATCGCCCGCGTCACCGACAATCGAAACCTCAGGCTGCCCGCTTTGGCCGCCGGAGCGGGCTTAGGCTTGGCCGAAGGTCGGCGCTCGTACATTAGGCTCAGGGACACAGTCCAGGAAACTGTCATCGCGTCCCACCCGGCAGTCAGTGACTCGAAAGTCCTTAACGCCCCAACCATCTGCCGATTGGATGGAGGGGCTGCGACGTCTGCTAACCTCTTGCCGCACAATTACTTGGCATGGTCCGGAAATTGCAAATTGTCCAAACACAACGAACCCGACTGCGGCCGACCGCAACTTTGCTCATTGTTGGTAAATGGAACCACCGGCTCAGACAGAACAGGCAAAACAATACCTTATGTGGATGAGTGGTGGGCGACCCTGGAATCGAACCAGGCATGGGTCTCCCCGGCGGAGTTACAGTCCGCTGCCGCACCTTGCAGCACGTCGCCCGCCGGATCACTCTCGGCGTGGGGCGGTGATTACCCATAGCTGGCGGGAGCGTCAAGCGCTGAAACAACGAAAAAACGCGACTTCTGCAAAAAGTCCTGCGACCCTGGGAAAGGTTGCATTTTTCATCGATTTCTGCGCAACCAAATCCGAAATTGAGGAAGCGTCATGGCCGAGAAACCGCATAAATCCAAGAAGCCCACATGGGTCATCGACAAGGAACGTGCCAAGCGCGCCGCCGCAGCCGAGACTGTCTGGCTGTTCGGCCTTCATGCGGTCCGCGATGCATTGGCAAACCCTGCCCGCGAAAAGCTGCGGCTGGTCGTCACGCAAAATGCGCTGGACCGGCTTGGCGCCCCCCCCGAAGGCATCGAGCCCGAAATCACCGATGCACGGACCTTCGACCGCGCCGTGCCGCTGCAACCCGACAGCGTCCACCAAGGGGCCGCGCTCGAGGTCAAGCCGCTGAAATGGGGCAGCCTGATCGATGTGGCGCTTTCCGGCGCGGGGAAACCCCTGATCGTCGCATTGGATCGCGTCACCGACCCCCACAATGTCGGCGCGATTCTGCGCTCGGCCGAAGTGTTCGGTGCGCGGGCCGTCATTGCCCCGTCACGCCACAGCGCCCCCGAAACCGGTGCATTGGCCAAAACCGCCTCGGGGGCGCTTGAGCGTCAACCCTATCTGCGCGTGGGTAACCTTGCCGACACGCTGATCGAACTGAAGGAAATGGGCTATATCGTCCTTGGCCTTGACGGCACTGGCGATGAAGCCTTGCCAGACGCGCTTGGCGCCCTGCCCGGTCGTGCAATCTGCATCGTTCTGGGCGCCGAGGGCCCGGGCCTACGCGAACGTACGCGCGAGACATGCGACAAAATACTGAAAATCCCCTTCGCTGCGGATTTCGGCTCGTTAAACGTGTCCAATGCCGCAGCGATTGCGCTTTACGCCGCATCACGGATCTGAGTGCAGCCTTCACAACGCGGATAGCCTAGCCCCCCGATGGTTGAGAATCGCGGGGCTTTTTGCCAAATGAAGGGGTAACCGCACCGCACCCCCAAATTTGGCATCCATGTTCCGTCGCGCCCTCATTGTCCTGTCGATAGCCGTCGGGCCCCAGCTCGCATCGGCACAGGACTGGGCGCTGAACGGAATCGATCCGGTCGCCTACGGTCAAGAAGGCGCGGCCATTCCGGGCCGGAGCGATATCGTGACGATGTGGCGTGGCAAGACTTGGCACTTTGTTTCCGAAAACAATCGCGACAGATTCGAAGCCAACCCCCGGGCGTTTGCGCCGGGTCTTGGCGGGTTATGCGTCGTCGCACTGTCGGAAGGCCGCTCCGAGCCCGGCAATCCCCGCTACTTCGCGATCATCGGCCAGCGCACCTACCTGCTTCGGACCGAGGCCGCACGCGAACGTTTGCTGGCTGATCCGCAGCGGATCCTGATGAGGGCAAAAGCCACATGGTTGCGTCTCCACCCCTAGATTCTCACTTTTTCGAGAGAGGAGTGGAACTTTAGCGCCACAGTTGTCATTTATTTAGTGGACATAGGCACGGAACGCTTATGTCAGATCACTGTCCCTCGTTCCGCGACTTGCGCCCGGCCACACTCTGGACCGGGCGCTTTTTATGTGCGACCTTAGGTTGAGATCTGGGGGAGGATCAGATGGAATTTGCCATACTGCGCGACGTCGGCAGTTCGCCGATGGACGCCGATATTGCGCGAATCGCCCGCGAGACTCGTTGCATCGCAATGGTCGGCCTTTCGCCAAACGAGCATCGTCCCGCCTGGGGCGTGGCACGCTTTCTGAAGTCCCAGGGTTACCGCGTCATCCCGATCAATCCCGGCCATGCCGGAAACCATATTCTGGATGAGCTGGTCTATCCCGACCTTGCTTCGGTTCCCGTCGATATTCCGGTGGATATGGTTGATATCTTTCGCAAACCCGAAGCTGTTCCGACGATTGTCAATGACGCGATAGCCCATCTTCCGCGGCTGCGGACGGTCTGGTTGCAGCTTGGCGTCCGGCACGCGCAAACAGCCATCTGGTCGCGCAGGCAGGGGCTGACGGTGATCGAGGACCGCTGCCCGAAAATCGAATTCCCGCGCTTCCTGTAAACGGAAAGGGCCCCGGACGCGGCAGCATCCGGGGCCCCTCGCGGCGTGGATGGGCCACGCCGCATTCGATATCCGCTCAGACGTTGGTGTACAGACCTTCGTAGATCGGGCCCAGTGAATCGACTTCGAACAGCGAACTGACCGAGGTGCCGTTCCAGATGTTCAGGATGGCTTGAGCAAACATCGGCGCGGTCGGCACGATGCGAATGTTGCTTGCGGCTTTCACCTGATCGGTGGCTTCGATCGAATCGGTGATGACCAGCGATTTCATCACCGACTTCTGCACGCGATCAACGGCGGGACCGGACAGCACACCATGGGTGATATAGGCGTGGACTTCCACAGCGCCGTGCTCGGTCAGGACCTGAGCGGCTTTGCACAGCGTGCCAGCGGTATCACAGATGTCGTCGACAATGATACAGGTCTTGCCGGTCACGTCACCGATCACGGTCATCTCTGCGATCTCGCCGGGTTTTTCGCGACGCTTGTCGACGATGGCCAGCGGCGCACCGATACGCTGCGCCAGATCGCGCGCACGGGCCACCCCGCCGACGTCGGGGGAAATGATCATCAGGTCCGACAGGCGGTCCTTGAAATGGTGCATGATGTCCAAGGCAAAGACAGGTGCGGCATAAAGGTTATCCACCGGTATGTCGAAGAAGCCCTGGATCTGCGCGGCGTGCAGATCCAGCGTCAGCACGCGGTCCACGCCTGCTTCGGTCAGCAGGTTGGCGACCAGCTTGGCGCTGATCGGCGTGCGGGCCTTGGAACGGCGGTCCTGACGGGCATAGCCGAAGTAGGGGATCACTGCTGTGATGCGCTGCGCCGACGAGCGCTTCAGCGCGTCGGTCATGATCAGCAGTTCCATCAGGTTGTCGTTAGCCGGATTCGAGGTCGACTGGACGATGAACATGTCCTCGCCGCGCACGTTCTCGTAGACCTCGACAAAGATCTCCTGATCGTTGAAGCGCTCGACACGGGCTTCGATCGGGGCGACATTCATGCCACGATGCATGGACATGCGGCGGGCAATCGCGTTGGCCAAGGGCCGGTTGGCGTTGCCTGCAATCAGCTTGGGTTCGGTCATCGCCGGCATGGCTTGCTCCGTCTATCTTGAATGGCTGGATTCGCGTGATTGCACACCGCTTATCACCGGGCTAGCGTGCCCGCAAACCCCGGAGGCCCCTCTTATGGCGCATATCGACTATTACTTTGGGACACCGAGTCCCTGGACCTATCTCGCAGGCACCCGGCTTGAGGAAATCGCGGCCAGACACGGCACTGGTATCACTTACAAGCCTCTCGACCTGCTCCAGCTCTTCGACCGGACCGGCGGGATCCGTCCGGCCAATCGGCATCCCTCGCGTATGGAGTACCGCGCGCAGGAATTGCGCCGCTGGTCCGAATATCTGGGCATGTCGCTGAACCTGAAACCCGCTTTCTGGCCCGTCAATCCGGCTCCCTCGTCATACGCGATCATCGCAGCCCAGAAGGCTGGTGGCGGCGACCTACCCGCGCTGATCAGCAGCTTTGTCCGTGCGGTCTGGGCCGAGGATCTGAACATTGCCGATGACGACGTGATCCGCGCCAAGCTGAGTGCCGCCGGATTTGATCCGAGTCTTGCCGATAGCGGGTTGTTCGTTGGCGCACAGGCTTACGAGCGCAATCTGGAAGAAGCCGTCGAGGCAGGAGCCTTCGGTGCCCCCTTCTACATCGTGCGCGAAAGCGGTGAACGGTTCTGGGGTCAGGATCGGCTGGACTTTCTGGATCGGCACCTGTCCACACTATGAGCCCGATGCATATTCGAAACTGGTCCGGAAACTCTGATCGTCCGGCGTTGGCCCTGCATTGCATGATGGGGAATGCCAGTTATTGGGCCCCCATCGCGACGCAACTTGCCGATCTGGTCGAAATCACCGCACCCGATCTGCCGGGCCACGGGCAGAGTCCCGATTGGCCGGGCGATCCCGATTACCACACCCATACCACCCGAGAAACCGCGCCGCTGATCCAGCGCCCGCTTGATCTGATCGGGCATAGTATCGGAGCAACCGTCGCCCTGCGCATCGCGGTCGCTGCTCCCGAGGCCGTGCGCAGCCTGACGCTGATCGAACCGGTGCTGTTCGCAGCCGCCCCAGATCCAACGGCTGTGGATCAACTCGAAGCCATCCGCCAGCTTTCGGTTGATGGCAAAGACGAAGAAGCCGCGCGGCAATTCCTGTCGATCTGGGGAGAGGTCGATCTGGACAACCAGTCCCCGACCAGCCGCTCACGGCTGATTCGCCAGATCCGCATGGTGGTATCGGGCAATGATACCCTTGTGCACGACAGTGCAAAGATCCTGCGCGACGGCGGATTGGAGGCCATCGACGCTCCGGTGATGTTGGTCATGGGCGAAGAATCTCCGCCTGTGATCGCGGCGATTGCCGAAGCCTTGGCCGCGCGGATGCAGGATGTCGCACGCGCAAGCGTACCGGGCGCTGGCCACATGCTGCCAATCACGCATCCGAATCAGGTAGCCGGCCTGATCCGGATGAATCTTGAGCAAAGCTAAGGCTTAATCGTCGTCGAAATCATCGTGGTGGCGCAATGGTCCGATGGCCAGCCAATTAACGCGGACCCGCGCCACCCGAGTATCTCCCCAAGTCCGGAATTCGACACGGAATCCTTCGGTCGTGATCTGCGTCGCCTTGATATCGACGCGCTGGTTGGCGTTGACACCGATATCCCACATCGCCAGTCCCACCTGAACGGTCGGTGCTTCGGCAAAGGGCTGGTCGAAATGAATTTCTTTGATCTCAAGCCGCGGGCCTTCCCCCGTCCACATCGGACCGGAATCCTCGAAGGCCGAAAACATATCAGCGGTGCCGTTAGTGACACCAACAGCATAATTGTCGAAACGTCTCAAACTTTCATGCTCCTCACGCCGCGATCGGCGTCCTCCGTGAAACAATAAAGCCCCGGAATCCCGGGGCTTCAATTGGACTTCCAGACAGGTTTTTGCCTTAGTGCGGGAAGTTCGACTGGTTCGGGTCCAGACCGATATGGGTGCCAAGGGCCTCCATGTCGGCCAGCAACTTGACGGCTGCCGCGACGACCTCTTCACCCACCGAGCCACGCTCTTGGGCAACCTTCACCTGACGCTGGGCCTGAGCCATCATGTCATTGAAAATCGCCTGCGTCATCTCTGCGCGCGGATGGCCACGCTCGGCCAGCAGGGTGACGGATTCCCCGTTGATCTCGGCGAAGCCGCCGGTCACCGCGAATTCCGTTTCCGACCCGTCAGCCTTGACCACGGTCACCAGACCGGGGCGCAGGTTGACGATGGCCGGCGCATGGCCGGGCATCGCCGTCAGATCGCCCTCGGCGCCGGGCAGGCGCACCTCGCGCACCGGGACGGAAACAAGGTTCCGTTCCGGCGAGACGAGGTCGAACTGCATCGTGTCGGCCATGTTGCCCCCTTACGCCGCGTCAGCGGCGAGACGCTGCGCCTTGGCTTTCACTTCTTCGATGCCGCCAACCATGTAGAAGGCCGCTTCCGGAAGATGGTCGTACTCGCCGGCCACAACCGCTTTGAACGACTTGATCGTGTCTTCCAGCGGAACCTGAACGCCGTCCGAGCCGGTGAAGACTTTGGCAACGTCGAAAGGCTGCGACAGGAAGCGCTGGATCTTACGAGCGCGCGTCACCGTCAGTTTGTCTTCTTCCGACAGTTCGTCCATGCCGAGAATGGCGATGATGTCCTGCAGCGACTTGTATTTCTGCAGGATACCCTGGACCGAACGGGCGACGTTGTAGTGATCTTCACCAACAACTGCCGGGTCGAGAATACGCGAGTTCGAGTCCAGCGGGTCCACGGCCGGGTAGATGCCCAGTTCCGAGATCGCACGCGACAGAACGGTCGTGGCGTCGAGGTGGGCGAAGGTCGTGGCCGGAGCCGGGTCGGTAAGGTCATCGGCCGGGACGTAGACGGCTTGGATCGAGGTGATCGAGCCGTTCTTGGTCGAGGTGATGCGTTCCTGCATCGCGCCCATGTCGGTGGCCAGCGTCGGCTGGTAACCCACGGCGGACGGGATACGACCCAGCAGCGCCGACACTTCCGAACCAGCTTGGGTGAACCGGAAGATGTTGTCGACGAAGAACAGAACGTCGGTGCCCGAGGCATCGCGGAACTGTTCGGCCAGCGTCAGACCGGTCAGCGCGACGCGCATACGGGCTCCCGGCGGCTCGTTCATCTGGCCATAGACCAGCGCCACTTTCGATTCCGACAGGTTGTCGGGAACGATAACGCCCGATTCAACCATCTCGTGATACAGGTCGTTGCCCTCACGGGTCCGTTCACCAACGCCCGCGAACACCGAGTAACCCGAGTGCACTTTCGCGATGTTGTTGATCAGTTCCATGATCAGAACGGTCTTGCCGACGCCTGCGCCGCCGAACAGACCGATCTTGCCGCCCTTGGAGTAGGGCGCCAGCAGGTCGATGACCTTGATGCCGGTGACCAGGATTTCCGAAGCGGTCGCCTGCGCGGCGAATTCCGGAGCCGGCTGGTGGATCGCGCGCTTGTCGGTGACGGTCAGGGCAGCGCCCTCGTCAACCGGCTCGCCGACGACGTTCAGGATGCGGCCCAGCGTCACGTCGCCCACGGGAACCATGATCGGCTCGCCGAGATCGGTGACCGGCAGACCACGGACCAGACCTTCGGTCGCGTCCATGGCGATGGTGCGGACAGTGTTTTCGCCCAGATGCTGTGCAACTTCCAGAACCAGACGCTTGCCGTTGTTCTCGGTTTCAAGCGCGTTCAGAATCGCGGGAAGTTGGCCGTCGAACTGTACGTCCACGACGGCGCCGATCACCTGCGTGATTTTTCCTTTGGCCTCTGCCATGTTATACCCCTAGGTGTCAGAGCGCCTCGGCGCCCGAGATGATTTCAATCAGTTCCTTGGTGATCGCAGCCTGACGCGAGCGGTTATACTCAGTGGTCAGGCGGTCGATCATGTCGCCGGCATTGCGCGTGGCGTTATCCATGGCGCTCATCCGTGCGCCCTGCTCGGAGGCCGCATTTTCCAGCAGCGCTGCGAAAACCTGCGTCGCCACCGAACGGGGCAGCAGGTCGTTCAGGATCGCGTTCTCATCCGGTTCGTAATCGTAAAGCGACGAGGCACCGGCCTCGGTCGGCTCATCGATCACGGCGGGGATGATCTGCCGGGCGGTCGGAATCTGGCTGATGACGGATTCGAACCGGTTGTAGAACAGCGTGGCCACGTCGAAGCTGCCTGCCTCGAAACGCTCGAGGATCTCATCCGCGATGCCGCGCGCATTGTCGTAACCGATGCGCTTGACCTCGCTGAGATCGACGTGATGCACGAACAGATCGCCGAAATCGCGTTTCAGCTGTTCGCGGCCCTTCTTGCCCACGGTCAGGATGGTCACCTCTTTGCCCTGCGAGCGCAGCTCGGCCAGGCGCAGACGCGCAAGCTTGACGATGGACGAGTTGAACCCGCCCGCAAGCCCGCGCTCCGAGGTCAGCACCACCAGCAGGTGTCGGCGATCTTCGCCGGTTCCCGCCAGCAGGCGCGGCGCCATGTCCGAGCCGGCTGCCGAAGCAGTCAACCCGGCCATGACAGCGGCCATCCGGTCAGCATAGGGACGCGCGGCTTCCGCCGCTTCCTGCGCACGGCGCAGTTTAGCGGCGGCGACCATTTGCATCGCCTTGGTGATCTTGCGCGTGTTTTTAACGCTGCCGATCCGGTTCTTTAGGTCCTTGAGGCTGGGCATCTATCCCTCCCCTCAGGCGTAGGTCTTGGCGTAACCGTCCAGCGCTGCCTTGATCGATGCTTCCAGATCGCCCGCGATTTTGCGGTCGTTCCGGGTCATGTCGTCAAGCAGATCGGCTTTCTGGTTACGCAGGAACTGGATCAGGCCCTGCTCCCACTTCGTCACGTCCTTGACCGGAACGGCATCGATATAGCCTTTGGTGCCGGCATAGATGACGATCACGATCTCGGCGTTGGTCAGCGGCGAGTATTGCGGCTGCTTCATCAGCTCGGTCAGGCGCGCACCGCGGTTCAGCAGCTTCTGGGTCGCGGCATCAAGATCCGAACCGAACTGCGCGAAGGCAGCCATTTCGCGATACTGAGCCAGTTCCAGCTTGACCGGACCTGCGACCGATTTCATCGCCTTGGTCTGAGCGGCCGAGCCAACGCGCGACACCGACAGACCGGTGTTCACGGCCGGGCGGATGCCCTGGAAGAACAGTTCCGTTTCCAGGAAGATCTGACCGTCGGTGATCGAGATCACGTTGGTCGGGATGTATGCGGAAACGTCGCCAGCTTGGGTTTCGATGATCGGCAGAGCCGTCAGCGAGCCATTGCCATTCGCGTCGTTCAGCTTGGCCGAACGCTCGAGCAGGCGCGAGTGCAGATAGAAAACGTCGCCCGGATAGGCTTCACGTCCCGGCGGACGGCGCAGCAGCAGCGACATCTGGCGGTAGGCAACAGCTTGCTTGGACAGGTCATCATAGATGATCAGGGCGTCCATGCCGTTGTCGCGGAAATACTCGCCCATCGCGGTTGCCGAATAGGGCGCGATATACTGCATCGGAGCCGGGTCCGAAGCAGTTGCCGCAACGACGGTCGTGTAGGCCATCGCACCGGTTTCTTCGAGCTTCTTCACCAGCTGAGCGACGGTCGAGCGCTTCTGACCCACGGCGACGTAGATGCAGTGCAGCGTCTTCATGCCATCGGCTTCGCGGCCGTTGTAGTTCTGCTGGTTCAGAATGGTGTCGAGCGCGATTGCGGTCTTGCCGGTCTGACGGTCACCGATGATCAGCTCGCGCTGGCCACGGCCAACGGGGATCATGGCGTCGACGGATTTCAGGCCGGTCGCCATCGGTTCGTGCACCGATTTACGCGGCATGATGCCCGGAGCTTTGACGTCGGCGATGCGGCGCTCGACATTCTCGATCGGGCCTTTGCCGTCGATCGGGTTACCAAGGGCGTCAACGACGCGACCCAGCAGACCTTTGCCAGCGGGAACTTCCACGATGGCACCGGTACGCTTGACGGTGTCGCCTTCCTTGATCGAACGGTCGTCGCCGAAAATAACGACGCCGACGTTGTCGGTTTCAAGGTTCAGCACCATGCCGCGGATGCCGCCCGGGAATTCGACCATCTCACCGGCCTGAACTTTGTCCAGACCATAGATGCGGGCGATACCGTCACCGACGGACAGCACCTGCCCGACTTCGGCCACCTCGGCATCCTGACCGAAATTCTTGATCTGATCCTTGAGGATGGCCGAAATTTCGGCTGCCTGGATTCCCATTATCCGACCTCTTTCATAGCATTCTGGAGGGAGGCGAGCTTGGAGCGGATCGAGCTGTCGATCATCTGCGAGCCCAGTTTTACAATCATGCCACCGATGAGGGTCTCATCGACGCGCGCGTTCAGTTTGATTTTCTTGCCCGATTTGCTGGCCAGCGTATCGGCCAGACGGGTCTTCTGGTCTTCGGTCAGCGCCTGTGCGCTGACAACATCCGCGGTCATCTCTCCGCGCGCATCGGCGATCAGGCCGCGCAGCTTGGCGATGAATTGGGGCAACGTGAACAGCCGGCGATTCTGTGCCAGCAAACGCAACGTGTTGGTCAGCTCGACCGAGAAACCCATGCGCGAGGCCAGCGCGGAAATGGCGGCCTCCTGCGCATTGCGGCCATATAGCGGCGAGACAGTCAGGTCGCGAAGATCGGCGCTTTCACCAAAGGCGGCAGCCAGGTCGTCGATTTGCGTGGACAGGGCGTCAAGACCCGAATCCTTCACCAGATCGAAAAGGGCCTGTGCATAACGCCCGGCGATATCAGCGGAAATCGAAGCGGAATTGGCCACGGTCATCCTTCCGGTTTGCGCAAGCTCCGCTGGCGGGCCGGTTTTCCAACCGGTCTGTCACGGAGCGCGGGTCAAAGGGCTCCTTAGGCCGTGCCAGGCCAAAAGTATCCCGAAATCTGCGGCGTCATTAGCAGGTGATTTCCCGTGCCGCAACCGCATTGCACACGGAAATGAGAGGCTTTGCGCCCTTAGTGGTATGACGCCGCGACGAAAGCCCTAAAGATGGCGCTAACGGTGGCGCAAGACCGGAATTCGCGCCGCCAAACCACCCCGTCACAGCAGATGCGAAGGTTCGCTTTTCTCGCGCGCCGTCTTGCCGCTTCCGGCCGGTTTGGGACGCGCGATCCCCTCCAGAATGTCCAGCGGGCTGGGGACGGTCACGCGTCGCACCTTGCCGATCGGCGCCGGAACCTGCTTGCTGAATTCACCCAGCACGACGCCCGCGACCAGCACCTGGCTGACCTTGCTGCCGACCCGTTCCCACATCTGCGCGCTGCGCAACCAGAAGCGGCGGTCCGAGGGCGGGATATAAAGTGCTGCACCCGTGTTCTCGACCGCGAAACCGGCGGTCCGCGCCAATGCCTCGAGCTGGCCAGCGGTATAGCTGCGGCCAAAGCCGAAGGGGGTCGCATCGGACCTCGCCCATAGTCCGGCGCGGTTCGTCGCCATGACCAGCATCCGTCCGCCCGGCCCCAGCACGCGCCACGCTTCGGCCAGCACGGCCTGCGTGTGGTCCGCCGTCTCAAGCGCGTGCAGCAGGATCAGCCGGTCCACGCTGCCCGTATCCAGCGGCCAAGCGGTTTCCTCGCACAAGGCGGCGCAATTGGGCAGCCCCGGAGGCCATGCCATCACCCCTTGCGGGCTGGGCATCAGGCTGATGACACGCCGCGCCCGTCCCAGATAAGGGCGCTGCATCGGAGCCGCAAAACCGTAGCCTGCCAGCGTCATTCCCGCGGTCTTTTCCGGCGGCCACAGCAGGGTCAGCCGGTCACGCAACACCTTTTGAACCACCCGACCAAGCGCGCGATTATAGTAGAATTTCCGTAACTCGATCACATCGTGATGCATTGCGCCTCTCGTTCGACCGCGCCAGACTGGGGCAAAGCAAAGGATTTGCCAATGCCGCTGGAACTTGTCCCCGTTCGCTGCCTGACAGACAACTACGCATGGTTGTTGCATGGCAATGGTCAGACCACGCTGATTGACGCCCCCGAAGCCGCGCCCATCCTTGCCGAACTGGCCGCGCGCGGCTGGACGCTGGACCTGATCGCGCTAACCCATCACCACGCCGACCATATTCAGGCCGTTCCCGAACTTGTGGCAATGACCTTTGCCAAGGTGCTGGGCAACGCGCAGGACGCCGCCCGCCTGCCGCCGCTGGATATCGCGACCCGCCCCGGCGAACGGATCGAGATCTGCGGCGAGCCTGCCGAAGTCATCGACGTTTCCGGCCACACCATCGGCCATGTCGCCTTTTACCTGCCCGATTCAGACATGGCGTTCACCGCCGACAGCTTGATGGCTTTGGGTTGTGGACGCCTGTTCGAGGGCAACCCGCAGATGATGTGGGACAGCTTGTCACGGCTGAATGCTTTGCCGGGCGAAACGCTGATCTGCTCGGGTCACGACTACTGCCTCGGCAATGGCGCATTCGCCCTTTCCGTCGATTCCGGAAATGATGCATTGAGGCAACGCTTGGATGACACTGCCTCTGGCCGCCGTCCCTGCGCCCCCGCCACCCTTGATGACGAACGCGCGACGAACCCCTTTCTGCGTGTGGCGGAATTGCGAAGCCCGCTTGAGATGAGCGATGCCAGCGATGCCGCTGTTTTTGCTGAACTTCGCGCGAGAAAGGATCGCTTTTGAGCCGGTTTCTGCGCCGCAGCAAGAGCTTTCTGCCAAGCGTCTGCGTTGGTGCCCGAACTGATCGGCCATTCCTCGGGGTGCTTGAAAATACGGCAGCCCGAGATCACATCTCGTTAAACCGCCGGAGTTTCAGTACGAGACAAGTCAATTACCGCTTGAATTGCGCGAAATTCCCCCAAATTCTTAATTGTATCGTGACAGTCTGGACAGGTGGACCGCCCCATTTGCGGCCCATACCGCCAGCCGACTGACAGGAGCTGAATCGTGCCGTCCTTTTCGAACACCTTGGAACAGGCAATCCATTCCGCGCTGGCTTTGGCCAATGAACATCGCCATGAACTGGCCACGCTTGAGCATCTTTTGCTCGCGCTGACGGAGGAACCCGACGCCGTAAAGGTGATGCGGGCCTGCAATGTCGATCTGGACGAATTGCGCCGCATGCTTGTGGAATTCATCGAGGATGACCTCTCGACCCTGATCACCGATGTCGAGGGCTCCGAGGCCGTCCCCACCGCCGCTTTCCAGCGCGTGATCCAGCGCGCCGCCATCCACGTCCAATCCTCGGGTCGCACCGAAGTGACCGGCGCGAACGTTCTTGTCGCGATCTTCGCCGAACGGGAATCGAACGCCGCCTTCTTCCTTCAGGAATTGGACATGACCCGCTATGACGCGGTGAATTTCATCGCGCATGGCGTTGCCAAGAATCCGTCCTTCTCGGAAAGCCGGCCGGTTCAGGGCGCCGACCAGCCCAATGAGGAAACTCAGTCCGAAGCGCCCGCGGCCAAGGATGAATCGGCATTGGCAAAGTATTGCGTCGATCTGAACAAAAAGGCCTCCAAAGGCGATGTCGATCCGCTGATCGGTCGCGCCGACGAGGTCGAGCGCTGCATTCAGGTTCTGTGTCGTCGGCGCAAGAACAACCCGCTGCTGGTGGGCGATCCCGGCGTCGGCAAGACCGCCATCGCAGAGGGGCTGGCGTTGAAGATCACCCGTGGTGAGACGCCGGACGTGCTGGCCGGCTCTACCATCTTCTCGCTGGATATGGGCGCGCTGCTGGCAGGCACCCGCTATCGCGGCGATTTCGAGGAACGGCTGAAAGCTGTCGTCAAAGAGCTTGAGGATCACCCTGACGCGATCCTGTTCATCGACGAAATCCACACCGTCATCGGCGCGGGCGCGACCTCGGGCGGGGCGATGGATGCCTCGAACCTGCTGAAACCGGCACTGTCGGGCGGCAAGCTGCGCTGCATGGGCTCGACGACCTACAAAGAGTTCCGCCAGCATTTCGAAAAGGACCGCGCGCTTTCCCGTCGCTTCCAAAAGATCGACGTGAACGAGCCGACCGTGCCCGACACGATCAAGATCCTGATGGGCCTGAAACCCAGCTTCGAGAAGCACCACGACCTGCGCTACACCAATGACGCGATCCGCATGGCCGTGGAACTGTCGGCGCGCTACATCCACGACCGCAAGCTGCCCGACAAGGCCATCGACGTGATCGACGAAGCCGGAGCGGCGCAGCATCTGGTTTCGGAAAGCAAACGCCGCAAGACCATCGGCCCGAAAGAGATCGAGGCGGTCGTAGCCAAGATCGCCCGCATCCCCCCGAAAAGCGTCTCCAAAGACGACGCTGCGGTGCTGAAGGATCTGGAAGCGACGCTGAAACGGCTGGTCTTTGGTCAGGATGCCGCGATCTCGGCGCTGTCCTCCTCGATCAAGCTGGCTCGTGCGGGTCTGCGCGAACCGGAAAAACCCATCGGCAATTACCTGTTCGCGGGTCCGACCGGCGTCGGTAAGACCGAGGTCGCCAAGCAACTCGCCTCGACCCTTGGCGTGGAGTTGCTGCGGTTCGATATGTCGGAATACATGGAGAAACATGCAGTTAGCCGACTGATCGGCGCCCCTCCGGGCTATGTCGGCTTCGATCAGGGCGGGCTTCTGACCGATGGCGTGGACCAGCACCCGCATTGCGTGCTGCTGCTCGATGAGATCGAAAAGGCGCACCCGGATGTCTACAACATCCTGTTGCAGGTGATGGATAACGGGAAACTGACCGACCATAACGGACGGCAGGTCGATTTCCGCAACGTGATCCTGATCATGACCTCGAACGCGGGCGCCGCCGATCAAGCCAAGGCCGCCTTCGGCTTCGGTCGCGACCGCCGCGAGGGCGAGGATACCGCCGCCATCGAGCGCACCTTCACGCCGGAATTCCGCAACCGTCTGGATGCGGTAATCAGTTTCGCGCCCCTCTCGCGCGAGATCATCGTGCAGGTGGTCGAGAAGTTCGTCCTGCAACTGGAAGCCCAACTTATCGACCGTGGCGTCCATATCGAACTGTCCTCGGAAGCTGCCCATTGGCTGGCTGAAAAGGGCTATGACGACAAGATGGGCGCGCGTCCTCTGGGTCGGGTCATTCAGGAGACGATCAAGAAACCGCTGGCCGAGGAACTGCTGTTCGGTCGCCTGACCAAAGGCGGCGTGGTCCGTGTGCATATCGAGGACGACAAACCGGTCTTCGACATCACCGGCCCCGACACCCCGCGCATCAGCAAGTCAAAGCCTCCGCTACTGACGGCGGACTGAACGGCAAGCCATAAGTGTGAGGGGCGGCGCTTCGGGGCCGCCCTTTTACTATGGGTGATTGGTGGTCGTGGCTTTAAGCTCGGCCAAGATAGTCGGTGTATCCGCAAGCCGCGCAAAATCTGCCTCGAGATGGGCCATGGTCACGTCAAAGATCGTCCGGGCCGAAAGGTTGGCGGCAGGTAGGCCAAACCCGATGACGGCATCCGTTGCGACCGTCATGTGAAAGCCCAGATCCGCACCCGCGCGAATGGTCGAGTTGACGCAGAACCCCGCGACCGCGCCGACAACGACCAGATCGGTGATGCCCTGCAAGGCCAGATGTTCCGCAAGTCTGGTCGAGGCGAAGGCGGACGAGGTGCGCTTGACGAAGACTGTCTCACCGCTTGCAGGTTCAGCGCAGGCCATGACGGGATAACCCGCCGCATCGGGATGAAAGGCCGACGCCCTATCCGATTCCTGATGATGGATATGGATAACGGGTAGCCCTGCGGCACGGAAGGTTGCCACAAGCGAGGCAATACGAGCCGGAGCGGCAGCGTTGACGTGATCCGCTCCGCCCGCAATGCGGTGCTGCATTTCCATCTGCATGTCGATGATCAACAGCGCCTGCATTACCCGCCCTTCCCGTTTACCGCTTGGCGCGGCCTTCCTTGATTTTCGCCGCCAGTTCCTTGGCAATCGCGAAGGATCCCTTGATCCGGTCGGCATCCGAACTCCAGTCCTGCAGCACCACGATCTTGTTGTCGGTGACCTTGGCCTGCCCCTTCTGGTCATGGATGAACTCGACCAGACCTGCGGGGTTCGGGAACTTGTCGTTGTGGAACTGGATGGTGATGCCCTTGGGACCGGCATCCAGCTTCGAGATATTCGCCCGCTTCGCCATCGCCTTGATGCGGATGACCAGCAGAAGCGTGTTCACCTCGCGCGGCAGCGCTCCGAAGCGGTCGATCAACTCGGCAGCGAAGCCCTCCAACTCGACCTTGGTCGTCAGTTCGGCCAAACGCCGGTAAAGTCCCAGCCGCACATCCAGATCGGGGACGTAACTTTCGGGGATCGTCACCGGCACGCCAAGATTCAGTTGCGGCGCCCATTCGTCCTCGGGCGTGCCCTCGATCTCGCCTGACTTCAACTTGGCGATCGTTTCCTCCAGCATCTGCTGGTAAAGTTCGAAGCCGACCTCCTTGATATGGCCGGACTGCTCTTCGCCGAGCAGATTGCCTGCCCCACGCAAGTCCAGATCCTGCGAGGCTAGGTTGAAGCCCGCTCCAAGGCTGTCGATGGCCCCGAGGAATTTCAACCGCCGCATCGCCTGAGGCGTCAGCGGCACACGGGGTTTGGTGGTCAGATAGCAATAGGCCCGTGTCTTCGAACGCCCGACCCTGCCGCGGATCTGGTAAAGCTGCGACAGACCGAACATATCCGCCCGCCAGACCACCATGGTGTTAGCCGTCGGAATATCCAGACCCGATTCCACGATGGTCGTCGCCAACAGCACGTCGTGACTACCGTCGTAGAATGCGTTCATGCGTTGATCCAAATCGCCCGCAGCCAGCTGCCCATGCGCGACGATATAGCTGATCTCGGGGACATGCTCCTTCAGCCACTCCTCGACCTCGGGCAGATCGGAAAGGCGAGGCACAACGAAAAAGCTTTGCCCGCCGCGATATTTCTCGCGCAGCAAGGCCTCGCGCGTCGTGACGCTGTCGAATTCGCTGACATAGGTGCGGATCGCAAGGCGATCGACCGGAGGCGTGCCGATGATCGACAGATCCCGCACGCCGGTCAGCGACAGTTGCAGCGTACGCGGAATCGGCGTTGCGGTCAGCGTCAGAACGTGGATGTCGCTGCGCAACTCTTTCAGACGTTCTTTATGGCCGACACCGAAATGCTGCTCTTCATCGACGATCAGCAGGCCGAGATTCTTGAACCGGACCTGCTTCGCCAACACGGCATGGGTGCCGACGACGATATCGACCGTACCATCCGCCAGCCCCGCACGGGTCAGACTGGCCTCTTTGGCGCTGACGAAGCGCGAGAGCGGACGCACATTGATCGCTGTGCCACGGAAACGATCCGCGAAGGTTCGATAATGCTGCCGTGCAAGCAGCGTCGTCGGCGCGACGACCGCCACCTGCCGTCCTTGGCTGGCGGCGATAAAGGCCGCGCGCATGGCGACCTCGGTCTTGCCGAAGCCCACATCGCCCACGACCAGCCGGTCCATCGGACGACCGGCGGCCATATCCTCGGCCACGTCGGCGATGGCGCTGGCCTGATCCTCGGTCTCGGCATAGGGGAAGCGGGCGGCGAAGCCCTCGATCTCGTGATGCTCGGGTTCCAGCACGGGCGCAGGGCGCAAAAGACGTTCGGCGGCGACACGCATCAGTTTGTCGGCGATCATCTTGATGCGCTCTTTCAGCCGCGCCTTGCGGGCCTGCCATGCGCCGCCGCCCAGCTTGTCGAGCATGCCTTCTTCGTGGCCATAACGGCTGAGCAGTTCGATATTCTCGACCGGCAGATACAGCCGGTCGCCACCGGCATATTCCAGCGCCACGCAATCATGTGGCACTTTCAACGCCATGACGGTTTCGATGCCGATATAACGCCCGATGCCATGTTCGACATGAACGACCAGATCACCGGGGGACAGCGTCTGGGTATCGCGCAGGAAATTCTCGGCCTTGCGGCGCTTTTTCGCGCCACGGATCAGGCGGTCACCCAGAACGTCCTGCTCCGAGATGACCGCCAGCGGCCCCGTCGCCTGCCCGTCGGAAATGAAACCTTCATCCAAGGGCCAGACCGCCAGACCCAATGCGCCCGGTTGATCCGGCAGATCGCGCATAGTGGCAATGGGCTTCGCGCCGCTTACACCTTCGTCCGCGATCAGCCCGGCCAGACGCTCGCGCGCGCCCTCCGAGAAACTGGCGATGACAACACGGCGCGTGGCCAGCAGATCACGGACATGATCGGCCAGAGCCTTGAACAAGTTTCCTTTTTCGGCCTGACGCTCGGGTGCGAAACTGCGCCCGACCCGACCGCCCGCATCCAGCACCCCCGGCCCCGGTGGCTGGTGCAGAACCGACAAGCGCAACATGCGATGCGGGGCCAGCCACGCTTTCCACTCGACCTCGTCGGGGAACATCTGCGACGGAGGCACGGGCCGATAAACCGTATCCGTGCCACCCTTGCGGCTCAGCGCCTCGCGGCGGGCGTCGAACTGCTCGCCAATCGTGTGCCAGCGCACGTCGCGCACCTGATCCAGATGGTCGTCGGTGACAATCGAGGCCTCGGGCAGATAATTGAACAGGCTTTCCAGCCGCTCATGGAACCACGGCAGCCAATGTTCCATGCCGGCCATTTTACGGCCCGCGCTGATTCCCTCGTACAACGGATCATTCGCGCCACCGCCATATTCCGAGCGGTAGTTCTGTCGAAAACGGGTGATCGCCGCCTCGTCCAGAATGACCTCGGACATGGGCGCGAGTTCGACCCAATCCAGCTTTTCGGTCGAGCGCTGCGTATCGGGATCGAAGCGCCGCGCGCTTTCCAGCACGTCACCGAACATATCCAGCCGGATCGGCCCCGCGTCTCCGGGCGGATATATGTCGATGATCCCGCCCCTGACCGCGAAATCGCCGGGTTCGGTCACAGTGGCGGATTGCGAAAAACCCATGCGTGTCAGAAAGGCCCGCAAGGCGCCCTCGTCCATCCGACTGCCCACAGCGGCCGAGAAACTCGCCTCGCGCAGAGCCTCGCGCGGGGGGACGCGCTGCATCGCGGCACCAAGGGTCGTCAGCAGGATGAACGGCCCCTTGATCGCCTGATGCGCCAGCGCGGTCAGCACGGCCATGCGCGCAGCCATTACCGCCGGTGCAGGCGAAACGCGATCATAGGGCGTGGTATCCCAAGCCGGAAATTCCAGCACGACGGCTGCGGGATCGAAGAACGCCAGCGACGCGCGCATGGCGGCCATTCGCCGGTCATCGCGGGCGATATGGATCACCGGCTGGCCACGGGAAAGCTCGCGCAGGATCAGCGCAGCATCAAGCCCCTCGGGGGCACCGGACAGGATCAGATGGTCGGACATGAATGCTGAGGTAAAGCCGTCGCGGGCGAAGTCAAGGCGCGACTCCTAGAAGCCGAACGGATGGGCAATGAACCAAAGCGCGCCGCGATAGGCCGTGACCGCGACGACGATGATCGAGATCAGGGTTACAAACGCCCGATGCCAGCGCATCAGGTGGGCGGCCTGCCGTGCGGCCTCGTTCACCGCGAGTTGCTCTGCGCCAGCGGCCTCGACCAGATGCAGAAGCTTGCGGGTCAGGCGCAGCTCGACGGGAACCAGAATCAGGAAAGGCAGCACCAGCAGCACCAGCGCCTGCGCCATCTCGAGACCGTAGACGAACCCCAGCAGAAACAGCGCGCTCATCGCAAAGGTCGCGACAAACAGCATGACCAGCCCCTCGGTACGGCCAAGATGCCGACGCGGCAGCGTCAGCGACAGCCAGTCCAGCAGCAGGAACGCTGCGGGATGATCCTCGTCGCTGTCGGGCTGTTTGCGTGCGCCCTGCACAATGTCATAGGGCACGCCCGCAACCCGACGACCGGCCAGCGACCAGACCAGCGCCAGCACCAGCCAGAACCAGATGGATCCAAAGGATCGGCTGTCGAGAAGGGCCAGAATACCTTCGATCAAGGGTAAGTCATCTCCTGCGATATGGCCGGACCCTAACCCTGCCCCGCGCAAAGGAAAACCGGAAGTGGTCGCAAGACCGCCAAGGGGTTGCGCCTCTGCAACTGAGGGTGCAGGGTCTGGCCGGTATTCGCGCCGTCTTTGCAATGCCCGGCGCAAGTCAGGAAGGTACCGCAATGTCCAGCGCCCCCATCGTCGCCCCTTATCCGGCCACCCGCCTGCGCCGCCTGCGCCGCACTCCCGCGCTCAGGGCGTTGACGACCGAAACCAGCCTGAGCGCCGACAACCTGATCTGGCCGATCTTTGTCACCGAGATCGCAGGCGGCGAAGGAGAAATCCCCTCGATGCCCGGTGTCGACCGGCTGACGCTGGACGGGGCGAAGCGGGCGGCCGAAACGGCCATGCGCCTGAACATTCCGGCGATCTGCATTTTCCCGCATTCCGATCCCGACCTGAAGACCGAAGGTTGCGAACGCGCCTGGGACCCCGAGAATATCGGCAACAAGGCGATCCGCGCCATAAAGGAAGTCGCGCCGGATCTGGCAGTGATGACCGATATCGCGCTCGACCCCTATAACGCCAACGGGCATGACGGGCTGGTCAGGGACGGGGTCATCCTGAACGATGAAACCGTCGAGGCCTTGGTCCGCATGGCTCTGGTGCAGGCCGAGTCCGGAGCCGACATCCTTGGCCCCTCGGATATGATGGACGGCCGCATCGGCGCATTGCGCGCGGCGCTTGAAACGAACAGCCACAAGGATGTAGCGATCCTGTCCTATGCCGCGAAATATGCCAGCGGTTTCTATGGTCCCTTCCGTGACGCGGTCGGAGCCTCGGGTCGTCTGGTCGGCGACAAGAAGACCTACCAGATCAACCCTGCCAATCGCGAGGAAGCCGTGCGTTGTGTCGCGCGTGACCTGTCCGAGGGCGCCGATATGGTCATGGTCAAACCGGGGATGCCCTATCTGGATATCTGCCGCGAAGTGAAAGACCGCTTCGCCGCTCCGACCTACGCCTATCAGGTCAGCGGCGAATACGCGATGCTGGAAGGGGCAATCCGCAACGGTTGGTTGTCGCGCGATGTGGTGCTGGAAAGCCTGCTCGCATTCCGGCGGGCGGGCTGTGACGGCGTTCTGACCTATTACGCCCCGCAGATCGCCGAAAAGCTGGCGTGATAAACTGAACCCCCCTATTATTCGCACCACAAACGGGCGGGGCAACCGCCGGTCAAAGGGATGAGGCGAGCATGAAATCAATCAATGGCTTGAGCAGACGGAACCTGCTTCTTGGCGGTGCCGCACTGGGACTTGCGGCCTGTTCGAATGCGGTCGGGCAGGATGCTTCTGCACGGCTGGACGCGCGGGTCGATGCGACCCATAACTTCCTGCTACAGACCTATCCGGGCGCGGGCCCCTTGATCCAGAATGCCAAGGGTGTGCTGTATATGCCCTTGATGACTGAGGCCGGCTTCGGAGTCGGCGGCGCGTATGGCCAGGGTGCGTTGCGGATCAACAATGTTACGGTCGATTACTACTCGGCTACGCAAGCTAGCGTTGGTTTCCAGATCGGCGCGCAGCAATATGCCCATGTCCTGATTTTCCAGACCGATGCCGCGCTGGCCGATTTCCGTAGTGCGCCCGGCTGGGTTGCCGAAGCCGATGCCTATTACGCCCTGCCCGCCCGCGGATTGGCCTTGGGCGCGGACACCATTACCGCACAGCAACCGGTTGTCGCGATGATCTTTGGCCAGTCGGGCCTGATGGCCGGAGCGTCGATCGCCGGAACAAAATACAGCCGCGTTATCCCTTCGACCTTCTGAATGGACAAAACGAAAGGGCCGCAGTTGAACTGCGACCTTTTTTCGTTTCGGGAAGCATTCAGCTGCCGTGAATGATCCGGACGTAGTTCGTTGTCTCGCGGAACGGTGGAACGCCGCCATATTTCGCGACCGCCCCGGGTCCGGCGTTGTATGCTGCCAGCGCAAGCTTCCAACTGCCGAAGGTATTGTACATCTGGCGCAGATAGCGGGCTCCGCCTTCCAGATTTTGCAGAGGATCATTCGGGTTAACGCCCATCTTCGCGGCAGTCCCCGGCATAAGCTGCGCCAAGCCTTGCGCGCCCTTATGCGACCGCGCCGAAGGGTTCCAACCCGATTCCTGCTGCACGAGACGCAGGAAAAGATCCTCGGGCACACCATGCTTGCGGGCCATTGCCTTGGCATGAGGCAGGTATTGGCTGCGGCGGCTGCCCTTGTAGGCCGGTATCGCCGAGGGCAAAGCAATGTCCACAACGCTTTTCGACGACGTTCCCGTCGGTCGCAACCGTGCAGATTGCTGGTACTGACCAGACAGACGGGAATCCATCAAACGGGTCTGGCGCTCGAATTGGGCGATCCGTGACTTGCCACTTTTTTGCAACCGCAAACCATCGGCCGAGGCCGGAAGCGCAATGCTGCAACCCAAGGTCAAGATCAGCGCCGCATGGCCCAGAATACGCAGCCGGGCGCGTGCAGGTGAAAGCATCTTTCGTCCCTCATGCCGACATTCGTTTTTTGCGTGCATCATAACGCAAACCCGCCAATCCGCTGCAACCCCGTTTCTCGGAACGAGTGATCTCGACCACAATCGGCAAATTTCCGCCGAAATCGTGGCGCGAAAGGCAACACGAGATGCGACGCCCAAGCCTCTTGCCGCGATAGGGCCAGAAGCGTTAGATCAAGCGCAAAGCGACACGCAAAGACGAAGGACCATTTGCATGGCAGGCAGTGTGAATAAGGTGATCTTGATCGGCAATCTGGGTCAAGACCCCGAAATCCGCACCTTCCCGAATGGTGGCAAGGTGGCGAACCTGCGCATCGCCACATCCGAGACATGGAAAGACCGCAACTCGGGTGAGCGCAAAGAACGCACCGAATGGCACACCGTCGCGATCTATTCCGAGCCGCTGGTTCGCGTGGCCGAGCAGTTCCTGAAAAAGGGCTCGAAAATTTACGTCGAGGGTCAATTGGAAACCCGCAAATGGCAGGACCAGCAAGGCAATGACCGCTACTCGACCGAAGTCGCCCTGCGTCCTTTCCGTAGCGAACTGACCATGCTGGACGGCCGCGCGGGCGGCGGCGGCGGTGGTCGCGATGACAGTTATGGCGGCGGTTACGACAGCGGCCCGTCCTCGGGTGGTGGATATTCGTCCGGCCGCGGCGGCTCGTCTTCGGGTGGCCAATCCTCGGGCGGACGGCCCGATTTCGACGACGAAATCCCGTTTTGATTTCCGAAATCCGGCTTACATTGCTAGAATTCAATCAAAGCGCTGTTTTACAGCGCTTTTTTGATCGACAGCACAGTGAATCCCAACACGGCCCAGCTTCAGATTCGACACCCGCGCCGGTGCAAGCGTTTCGCTCGTCGCCGTTCAACCGACTTCGCGACCCTGACCCGATGAGATAGTTTTAAGAACTTGTTTGGTTCCTAGAGAGATGCGGGGTAGATTTAAGGCTACAGCACTCGGAATTGCGGCTTCTCGACGTTTCGAGATCCGTGCCGGATCTCTCGTCGATGCCCGGACCATTCCGAGTTTCGCTGTTTGATGACTCGACCTCGATATCAATCCTGAACGTATAGTTTCGAGAGGAAGTTAAATCATGATCAGAAGCGCAGGTATTGCAGTTGTCTTGCTCGCCAGCCTGAGCGGCTTGGCCGGTTGCACAGACAATCAGGGCGTCAATGCCGGAACCGGAGCACTGGTTGGTGCCGCCGTCGGAAACCAGGTTGGCAGTGGCAGCGGGAAAACAGCCGCGACATTGGCCGGGGCCGCTGTTGGCGCTCAGGTCGGAGCGATGCAACCAACCACACGCATGTGTAATTACCGCAATACGCAAACCGGACAGACCTATCAGGCAGCCTGCTGACCGTGTCCATGTGGATTTTGACTGCACTCCCCGACCGAACGCAAATTGCGGTCGGGGAGAAAAACCCGTGACCTTTCCGACATCACGCCCTAGTCCGGCAATGTATCCTTATAGATTTTCCCGTCCTTCATAATCAGCAGAAAGTTCTGATCTGGAGCGGCCAGCAGGTCGATATCGCTCAGGGGATCGCCATCGACCAGCAGCAGATCGGCAAGCGCGCCCTGCTCGATCACGCCCAGCTTGCCCTTATAAGGACTACGCGGTCCGGAAAGTGCGAGAAACTCGCTATTTGTCGAGGTGGCCTGACGCAGAATCTCGGCCGGAGTGAACCATTTTGTCAGAGAGGTCAGCATTCGGCCCTGCTGGCGCGCCATGGCCTCTGAAAACAAGACGTCGGTTCCGAAGGCCGTCTTGATATTGTATTTCTTCACCATCTGGTAAAGCTGTTCCGTTCCTTCCATGACCTCGTCTGCCTTGGCCGCCTGATCCGAGCCGGGCGGGAACATGCCCGCGAAGAACTCGGGAACGATAGGCTGGGTCGAAAGCCAGATGTCCTTGTCGACCATATATCGCGCGGTGTCGTCATCGACCAGATGGGCATGTTCGATCACCTTGACGCCCGCATCGATCGCCCTTCGGACCGCAGCCGGAGTATAGGCGTGGACCGTCACATAGGTCCCCCAGTTCGAGGCCGCCTCGACCGCAGCGGTCAGTTCCTCGGCGGTGAAGGTCGAGACATCCAGCGGGCTGTGGGGCGAGGCCACCCCACCTCCGGCTGTCAGCTTGATCTGGCTGGCGCCCTGCATCAATTGCTCGCGCACGCGCTGGCGCACCATATCGGGACCGTCCGCGATCATCGCACCTCCCAGTTCCTCGACCCGCGACAGGGGCTTCGAGCCATCGCGTGGCAGGTCCGAGATCGGGCGGAAATCACCATGCCCGCTGGTCACGGTAATCATCGCACCGGACGGCCAGATCCGTGGACCGGCGACGACACCCGCATCTATGGCCTGCTTGAGTCCGAACGACGGCCCGCCCATGTCGCGCACCGTTGTAAAGCCGCGCATCAGTGTTGCGGTTGCCTCGGCTCCGGCTTGCAGATTGGCAAAGCCGACATCGCCGAACAACATCTGTTCGGGTGTCTGCCGGATCAGCATGGTGTGCCAATGCGCGTCGATCAGGCCCGGCATCAAGGTGCGGCCGCCGCCATTTATCGTAACCGCATCTGAGGCGGGGCTGATCGAATCGCCAATGGCAGCAATCAGATTTCCACGGACCAATACAGAGGTGGCAGCCGAAAGCGTCTCTCCTTTTCCATCATATATCCGCACATCCTTGAACAAGGTCTCGGGCGAGGCCTGCGCGTTGGCCTCGGGTGCGATGTTGGGCATCGACAGCAATGCGCTGAATGTGAAGGCGATTTTCCATGGGCTGTTCATGCTTGCTTCTCTTCCTTTGACCTAGATCAGGAATGCCGCGCGGAACGTAATCTTGTGTCAGTGCCCCCAGAGTTGATTTGAAAGGGATGTGTGTCAATCGACCCTCGGGCGGTTTTTGCCCCCGCGCGCGGTCCCGTTGGGCTGCGTCACCCTCCTTCTTACGGCTTGATGCTTGCCATCGTTCAACTCCAGCGGGCGCGAATTGACGAATCATCTCGGTGCGCGTAAGAACAAAAAGAGAACATAAAGCCTGATCCATGACCGCAAACCCTTTCCTCTTCGGGGTCGCGCCTTTCGGGCGGGCGTCCGGCCCATTGGTGCCTGCCCCTCCGAAGTGGCAGACGCCCGTCCTGTCCGAAACCTTCGGAACCCGCCCTCTGGACGGGGCGGCAAGTGGATTCGTTCGCGCGGCCCTGCCTCAAGGACGCGTGCTATGGGTACAAGACCGACTCAGCCGGATCGAGTTCGGGGCACCCTTCCTGCCCGGCATGGGACGCAGCCTGCTACGGATCGACCTGACCCGCCCGACAGATGTGCTCAGCGCAATGGAGGACGGGTTGCAAAGCCGCGCCCTTGCCGCCGTCGTCGGCGAGATCCATGGCACGCCCCGTGCCCTCAGTTTCACGGCCAGCCGCAGGCTTGCCCTCCGTGCAGAAGCGTCACGCGTGCCCTGCTGGCTGATCCGCCACGCGGCCCCCTCGCCCGAGGCCAGTGCCGCGCGGATGCGCTGGCGCATCTCGGCCCTGCCCTCGGCACCGGATCAGGACGACCCGCAGGCTCCCGGAGACCCGCGTTGGCTGGCCGAGTTGTTTCGCGCCCGTGGCGCACCCCCTTCGCTATGGGAGGCACGCCATGACCGAGCGGCGAATCGTCTCGATCTGGTTGCCACGTCTCGCGATCGAGAACTGGCAGCGCCGGAACGCCGACTGGCCTGAAGACCTGCCACTCGCATTGGCGACAGCCGGAACGCATGGCCAGATTGTCCATGATCTGAACCGCGCGGCGATGGAGTCCGGGGTTTCAAAAATGTCAAGAATTGTTGATATGAAAACAATATGTCCCGCATTGAAGATATCTGATGCGGATCACATCGGTGATACAAAATGGCTCGCTCGTCTGGCGCTATGGGCGCGGCGCTGGGGGCCATGGAGCACGCCGGACGGAACGGATGGCCTGCTGATCGACACGAGCGGAGCGGACCATTTGTTCGGGGGCGAACCGGCCATGCTGATCGACATCCAGGACCGGTTCGCATCGGCTGGTTGCAGCACGAGGCTGGCCATTGCCCCCACACGCGGCGCGGCCTGGGGCTTGGCTCGCTTTGGCAGCGAACGTGCCATCAGCAAGACCGATCCCTTGCCCTATGTCGCCCCCCTGCCCGTTGCCGCGCTGCGGCTTGATCCGCAAACTCTTCTCTTGCTGCGGAGACTGGGCATCAGGACCATTTCCGATCTGGTCGCCGTGCCTCGTCTGGCGCTGATGCGCCGCTTTGGCCGCGCCAATCTGGCCGAAAACCCGCTGCTTCGTCTGGACCAGATGCTGGGTCGCCGACCCGAGCCAATGGCCTCGCCCGAACCTCCGCCCCGCTATCTGGTCGAGACGCGACTGGCCGATCCGGTCATGGACCCAAGCGACTGGCTACCCGGCATGATCAAGGACCTTTGTGACCAGCTTGCCGCGCAGGCGCAGGGTTGCCGCCAACTGCGACTGTCGATCTTCCGCGTCGATGGTGTGGGATGCGACGTCACTGCCCGCACCGCAGCCCCCACGCGAGAGGCAGGGCATTTGTTGCGGCTGTTCGACGGCAAGCTGGAAAACATCGACCCCGGCTTTGGCTTCGATGTGTTCCGCCTGACCGCAGAGGCGGTCGAACCCCTGAACGCGGCCCAACCCGGCCTTGATGGCGAAGACACCGAAGGTTTGGCCTTGGCCCGTCTGATCGACCGGCTGACCGCGCGTTTCGGTGCCGATGCCATCAGCCGTCCGCTTTCCTATGAAAGCCATATACCGGAACGCTCCCAGATCCTTGGCGCGCCCGTTTCGGACGCACCCGCACCTTTGGCCCGTGCCGACCGCCCCCTGCGCCTGCTGACCCCTCCCGAGGAGATCCGTGTGCTTTACGCCATCCCCGAGGGTCCTCCGGGGGCGTTCATCTGGCGTCATCAGACCTTGCGTGTCGCAAAGCACGCCGGACCAGAGAGGATCGCACCGGAATGGTGGCACGACCGCTCTGGCACACGCCTGCGCGATTACTTCCGGATCGAGGACCCCACCGGCCTGCGTCTGTGGATCTACCGCGAGGGGCTGATCCATGACGGGCGCGGTGCCGCGCCGCGCTGGTTCCTGCACGGGATTTTTGCTTGATGCCTGAACACCCGCCACGCCAGCGCCGTAGTCTGCCCCTGCCCCACGGCGCCAATCCGCGCAGCGCCTATGTTGAACTGGCCGTCACCAGCGCCTTCAGTTTCCTGCGCGGGGCCTCGCATCCGCATGATCTGGCTTCTACCGCTTACATGCAAAGCCATGATGCATTGGGAATCGCGGATCTGAACAGTCTGGCGGGTGTCGTGCGCCTGCATGCCGCAGCCAAGCAGCTTGGCCTGCGACCGGTCATCGGCGCGCGACTGGTGCTTCAGGATGGTACGGGCTTTCTGGCCTATCCGACGGATCGGGCGGCATATGGGCGGCTGTCATCGCTGATCTCGAAGGGACGACGGCAGGATCTGTCGGGCGGCTGGCAGAAAAAGGGCGTCTGCGACATTTCACTGGACGATCTGGCCGACCATGCCGAAGGAATGCGGCTGATCTGGCTGCCGGACGATGATCTTGGCCCTTTACCCACCCTTGCCCGCCGCCTGCCGCAACTGTCGCATATCGCGGCAACCTGGCTTTATCGTGGCGATGATCGGGCCAGAATCAACCGTCTGGACCGCACAGCACGGGATCTGGGGCTGGCGATCGTGGCCACCAATGACGTGCATTACCACACTCCCGAGCGTCGGCCTTTGCAGGACGTGATGACCTGTATCCGCGAGGGGACGACCATCACACGTGCGGGACTGATCCTTGCCCAAAACGCCGAACGCCACCTGAAGTCCCCGACCGAAATGATGCGCCTGTTCGCGGACTGGCCCCATGCCATCCACGCCACGCGCGAGATCGCCGATAGCTGCCGTTTCTCGCTGGACGAACTGCAATATGAATACCCGCACGAAAGCGTGCCCTCGGGCAGCACCGCTCAGGACCATCTGGCCACGCTGACCTGGCAGGGAGCCGAGGGACGCTATCCGGATGGAGTGCCGTCGAAAGTACGCGAAGCCATCCTGAAGGAACTGGCGATGATCGGGAAAAAGAACATCGCGCAGTACTTCCTGACCATCCACGAGATCGTCACCTATGCCCGCGCGCAGGGCATCCTGTGTCAGGGACGTGGCTCGGCGGCGAACTCGGCGGTGTGTTTCGTGCTGGGTATCACGCCGGTCGATCCCGCCATCCATGACTTGTTGTTTGAACGCTTCATCAGCGAGGACCGCGAGGAGCCTCCGGATATCGACGTCGACTTCGAACATGAACGCCGCGAGGAGGTCATCCAGCACATCTATGCGAAATATGGCCGTCACCGTGCGGGCCTTTGCGCCACCGTGATCCATTACCGCCCGCGCAGTGCCATCCGCGAAGTCGGCAAGGTCATGGGCCTGTCCGAAGACGTCACCTCGGCGCTGGCCAATACGGTCTGGGGCAGTTGGGGCGAGGACATGTCCTCGGCCCATCCCGATCAGGCGGGCATCAGGCTGACCGATCCACTGATGTCGCGAACCGTCAAGCTGGCCGAAGAGATGATCGGCATGCCGCGCCATCTGTCCCAGCATGTCGGCGGCTTTATCCTGACCGAAGGCGCGCTGTCCGAGACCGTTCCTATCGGCAACGGAGCCATGCCGGATCGCAGCTTTATCGAATGGGACAAGGATGACATCGACGAGTTGAAGATCCTGAAGGTCGATGTGCTGGCGCTAGGCATGCTGACCTGCATCCGGAAATGCTTCGATCTGGTCCGCGCGCATCACGGCCACGACCTGACGCTGGCGACGATTCCTCCGGATTGCGAAAAAACCTATGACATGCTGTGTCGGGGCGACAGCGTCGGCGTCTTTCAGGTCGAAAGTCGGGCGCAGATGAACATGCTGCCCCGCCTGCGCCCGCAGGAATTCTACGATCTGGTGATCGAGGTCGCCATTGTCCGCCCCGGACCGATTCAGGGCGACATGGTGCATCCCTATCTGCGCCGCCGCAATGGCGAGGCCGTCGAGTACCCCTCGCCACGCGACGGCGATCCGGATGAGCTGAAAAAGATCCTGCACCGCACCTTGGGCGTGCCGATCTTTCAGGAGCAGGCGATGAAGATCGCCATGATCGCCGCCAATTTCGACGCGCCCGAATTGAACCAGCTTCGCAAGGCAATGGCCACGTTCCGCTCTCGGGGCACGATCGGAGAGTTGCAGGACAAAATGGTCGGTCGCATGATCGAACGCGGCTATGATCCGGTCTTCGCCCGACGCTGTTTCGATCAGATCAAAGGCTTTGGCGAATACGGTTTTCCCGAAAGCCATGCCGCGGCTTTTGCGCATCTGGTCTATGTTTCGGCATGGCTGCGCTGCCATTACCCGGACGCCTTCGCGGCAGCCCTGCTCAACAGCCAACCCATGGGCTTTTATGCGCCCGCCCAGATCGTGCGCGACGCCCGCGAACATGGCGTGCCGGTTCTGCCGGTCGATGTGAATTTCAGCGATTGGGACAATCTGCTCGAACCCTGCGGGCAAGGATTCGCGCTGCGTCTTGGCCTGCGTCAGATCGACGGGCTGGTACGGTCTCAGGCGGCACGGTTGATTTCTGCCCGTGACAGTCCCTTTGCCGATCTTGCCGATTTACACCGGCGGGCGCGTCTGGACGCCCGTACGATCCGCCAGATCGCTGCGGCAGATGCGTTGCGCTCGATGGGGCTGGACCGTCGCGGCGGACTTTGGCAGGCCCGTGCGCTACGCGACGCGCCCGACCTACCGCTGTTTCGCGAACATGACGACGAAGGGGAAGAACCCCCGATCACCCTGCCCGCCATGCCGCTTTGCGAGCATGTGGCGGCAGATTACCAGACGCTGCGCCTGTCGCTCAAAGCCCATCCCATCGCCTTCTTGCGCAGCAGCATGGCGAAACAGGGCTATGTCTCGGCGCGGGGTCTGGACGCATTGCCGAACAGGACGCGCCTACGCATGGCCGGAATCGTTCTGATCCGCCAGCGGCCCGGCAGCGCCAAAGGCGTCTGCTTCATCACCATCGAGGATGAGACCGGCAGCGCCAATCTTGTCGTCTGGCCCAAAACCTTCGCCCAGTTCCGCAAGGTCGTGATGACGGCGCGGCTACTTGAGGTGCATGGCCATATCCAGCGTGGCGAGGGCGTGACCCATGTCGTCGCGGAATGGCTTGGCGACCGCTCGGACGCACTGTTGCGGCTGACCGGCGATGCGCCGCGCGCGACCGGACTGCCAGCGCCGCGCGCAGGCCATCCGCGTCAGCAGAGGATTCTGCCCGCCTCCCGCGATTTCCATTAGCCGAAATAGCAAGGACCGCGCCCTTTGCGGGGCGCGGTCCTGCATGATCGTAACTGATCCGGCAGATCTTACTTGATCTTGCCTTCTTTGTACTCAACGTGCTTGCGCACAACCGGGTCGTACTTGTTGACCGTCATTTTCTCGGTCATCGTGCGGGCGTTCTTCTTGGTGACGTAGAAGTGCCCGGTCCCGGCCGAGGAGTTCAGACGGATCTTGATCGTCGTCGGCTTCGCCATTTGCTTCGCTCCTGCTGCGGGGCAAAACGCGTATAGCAAACCCCGTGAAATCTCTTGGAAGCCGCCTTTTAGCTTCCGGAACGCCAAAGTCAACCGGGAATCACCCGAACAACCGTGCTTTTGCGGCCTGTCGCCGCAAGTTTCCCGGCCATGCCGGAACAGCAAATGTCGGAAAGAACGCGCGGATGGCCTATAAGCCGGATTTTGTTCCGGGGTTGCCCCCTTCGATGACCATTCCTCTGGCCCCGCCATTGCTGACGGGATCTAGCTGCCAACCCGGACCTTCTGGGGCGAAAGCAGCCCTGCCTTGCGGCGCGAGGTCCCTATTCGGCATTGCTCCCGGTGGGGCTTGCCTTGCCGGTCCTGTTGCCAGTCCCGCGGTGGGCTCTTACCCCACCGTTTCACCCTTACCCATGCATGCATGGGCGGTCTGTTCTCTGTGGCGCTTTCCCTAGGGTTACCCCCGCCGGGCGTTACCCGGCACCGTGCCTTCATGGAGTCCGGACTTTCCTCGACGATTGCTCGCCGCGGTCATCCGGCCATCCGCGCATGGGCCAGATAGGGCCATGCGCAGGGATGGTCAAGCAACCCGTTCACTAAGCGGGCTTGGCATCGGTAATCCACAGCTTCGCGGCGTCCATGGCAGCATTGGGAAAGACTGCGACCTCGCTGGGCATGAGCGGCGCGAAAAGCTTCACCGACCGGGTGATCCAGCCGATATCGCTGACCACTGCCACACGTTCGAAGCTGCGCCAATGGGTCAGGCCAAGACGGGCATCGTCCCATATCGCACCTGCCGAATAGCCCTCGAATTCCGGTCCAAGTTGCATAAGCAACCGAACCTTGCCCAATCGCGCGGCTTTCTCGCGAACCAAGGGAATCAGCTGATCCTCGTAATCGCGCGAGGTGACTTCACCCAAAGCCCGGATTGCGATGACATTATCAGGGAACCCCTCGATCAACTGGTAGCCTTCCGGCTCGTTCTCGGGTGATCCGGCCCAAGCGATTGCCTCGGACTGATCCTTCACGTCGAAATGCCGCAATCTGGCGCGCACAAAGATATCGGCCAGTCCCGGCACAAACGACAGCCCCATGACATCGGTCACCACCGCCACACGCGGCAGAACCGAGGCATGTTTCCGAACCATCTCGAAATGGGCGCGCAACGCCGACAGCCCGTCCCAATGCGGCACGCCCTTCAGGAAAACCACCAATCCCGGCATGCGACCACGCTTGCTCGCATAGTCGTCGATTGCCTTGCCCAACGCTTCGAATTCCGATGCGGCCAGCGTTCCTTCGGGCCGCGCCTCTATGACATTCGTCGTTTCGTCGATCTCGATATTCAACATCGCAAGATCTCCTTCCATGAGGAAATCAAACGCGCGTCGACGCCACGAGGTTCTTAGAACGGTACGTCATCCAGATTACCGGCCTGACCTGACGGCTGCACATAACCTGCCTTGATGGTCTTGAAGCCGGTTGGAAACTCGACGGTCAGCGTATCCTCGGCAATGCCCCTGACGGTGCCATTGCCGAATTTCTGGTGAAACACCCGATCACCGACCGAATAGCTGACAGTCGCGCGCGCATCTATCGTCACCGGTACGCGAGGCGTGGCCTGCACCCGCGTCGCGCTACGCTCTTGCATCCGCCGCCATCCCGGAGAGTTGTAGACATCGGCATGGGCCGCGCGTTCATGCATGCTGGATTGTGCAAAGGTCTGCGCCGCCGCCCCATATCCGCCGCCATACAGACCCGGAGGCGTCAGAACCTCGACATGTTTCTCGGGCAATTCGTCGATAAAGCGCGACGGCAGGCTCGACTGCCACTGCCCGTACATCCGGCGGTTTCCGGCAAAACTGATCGTGACCAGCGCCTCACCCCGCGTGATGCCGACATAGGCCAAGCGGCGCTCTTCTTCGAGGCCCTTCATTCCGGATTCATCCATGCTGCGCTGGCTGGGGAACAGACCGTCTTCCCACCCCGGCAGAAAGACAACGGGATATTCCAGACCCTTTGCCGCGTGCAGCGTCATGATCGACACTTCCTCGGCCTGCTCGTCCTTCTGGGTGTCCATGACCAATGCAACGTGTTCAAGGAACCCTTGCAGGTTGTCGAACTCTTCCAGAGCCTTGATCAGTTCTTTCAGGTTGTCGAGCCGCCCCGGCGCGTCCGGGGATTTGTCGTTCTGCCACATCGCCGTATAGCCGGATTCGTCCAAAATCCGCTCGGCCAGTTCGACATGCCGCACATTCGTGTCGATGGCGTCGGCATGCCAACGCCCCATCCCTTCAACAAAGACGCGCAGCGCCGCAGCGCCCTTGCCACCAAGCGCGCCGACGGCCACCGCCGAGGCCGCGCCTTCCAACAACGACAATCCACGCTCGCGCGCCTCGCGCTGGATAGTCTGCACGGCCTTGTCGCCAAGGCCCCGCTTGGGCAGGTTCACCACCCGCTCGAAGGCCAGATCGTCGGTCGGGCTGACCGCCAGCCGGAAATAGGCCATGGCGTCGCGGATTTCCTGCCGCTCGTAAAAACGGGGACCACCGATCACGCGATATGGCAGGCCAATGGTCATGAAGCGGTCCTCGAAGGCCCGCATCTGATGGCTGGCCCGCACAAGGATCGCGATGTCGTTCAAACTGCGGCGACCGACCGAGTGGCGATGCCCCCCCTGAAACGCTTCGATCTCTTCGCCGATCCAGCGCGCTTCGGCTTCGCTGTCCCAGTGGCCGATCAGGCGGACCGGTTCACCGCCCTCGGCCTCGGTCCAAAGGGTCTTGCCAAGCCGGCCCTTGTTCGCCTCGATCAGCCCCGAGGCAGCAGCAAGGATATGCGCGGTCGAGCGGTAGTTCTGCTCGAGCCGGATCACCTTGGCGCCGGGGAAATCGGTCTCGAAGCGCAGGATGTTGCCGACCTCGGCCCCGCGCCAGCCATAGATCGACTGGTCGTCATCGCCGACGCAGCAGATATTGCGATGCGCCTTCGCCAGCAGGCGCAGCCACATATATTGCGCGACGTTGGTGTCCTGATACTCGTCCACCAGAATATAGCGGAAACGGTCCTGCCATTGGTGCAGCACGTCCGGATGGGCCTGAAAAACCGTGACGCAATGCATCAGCAGATCGCCGAAATCGACGGCGTTCAATTCCAGCAGCCGGCGCTGATAGGCTGCGTAAAGCTTACCACCATGCCCATCGAATGCCTGCCCCTCGCCTTTCGGCAGGTTCGGAGGCGTCAGGCAGCGGTTCTTCCAGCCATCGATCAATCCGGCCAATTGCCGCGCGGGCCAACGCTTTTCGTCAATATTCTCGGCCGCGATCAACTGCTTCAGCAGCCGGATCTGGTCGTCCGTATCAAGGATGGTAAAGCTTGGCTTCAGTTGAAGCGTGGCGTCGCCCACCAGTTCGGCATGGCGGCGCAGGATCTTGACGCTGATGCTGTGGAAGGTGCCAAGCCACGGCATGCCCTCGACCATTTCGCCAAGAAGGCGGCCGATACGGTCCTTCATCTCGCGCGCGGCCTTGTTGGTGAAGGTCACCGCCAGAATCTGGCCGGGGCGGGCTTTGCCCAGTGTCAACAAATGTGCAATGCGCGTGGTCAGGGCGCGGGTCTTTCCCGTTCCCGCCCCCGCCAGAAGCAGGACCGGCCCGTCCAGCACCTCGACCGCCTCGCGTTGCGCGGGGTTCAGGCCGTCCAGATAAGGCATGGGCCGTGCCCCCATCGCGCGCTGCGACAGGGGAACAGTGACCGAGACCGCAGCCTCGAATGCGTCGGAATCGTCGAATTCGTTCATAGCGTAAACATAGCCCCTGCCGGCGCATGGGGGAAGCCCATGTTCACGCCCTGTTCGCGTCAGGCCCGCAGGCTTGCAAATATCGCCGGATCAAGGCTGGACTGGGCGAAGGTTTCGCCTTGCGTCAGCACGCTGACCGCGTCATGCGAGTGCAGCGATTCCTGATGGCTTGCCACAACGCGGAAGTCGCCAATTCGCGGATCGGACATCATCGCCCCGGCAAATGCCCGCACCGCATCCTCGACGAAGATCGGATTCGCGGCGTTCAGCTCGGCAAAGGCCTGCTCGTCTTCGCGTTTGACCATGACCTGCGTTTCGGTCGGCACGGCCAAACGGCACAGATCGACCATATCCTCGAACCACAGGCGTCCTTCGCCCGTCAGCGCGACAGAAATCCGCGCGATCGAACGCTGCGAATGCGGCGTCGCCAGCTGACCGCGCATCTGGCGGGCATGTTCGGACAGTTCGAGCGAGCAAGGGCAGGTCGAGCTATAGACATAATCGACATGCACGATGCGCAGCCGCTGGCCGTTACGTTCGACTAGTTCCAGCGCAATATCGTAATACTGCCAGCCCGTCAGACCCGAGCGCAGCGATTCGACCCGCATCGGAAAGCTGAAGCGCATCTGGATGCGAGCGTCCAAACTATCCAGATCGGACTTGTAATCGTCCAGAGCCGCTTCGAGCACATCCATCGAGAAACGCTTTTCGGCATGGGCATAGAACGAGCGCATGATGCGGCTCATATTGATGCCCTTGCGATCGGCCTCGAGGCTGACGGTGCCGGTGACCGAAGTCTCGAGCAGGACCTCGCCGCCTTCGCGGGTCAGATAGTGGATCGGTAGGCGGAAATTCGAAATACCAACATGCTGGATCGGGGCGCGCGCACCCACGATCAGGCTGGCCGGACCGTTTTGCAGATCCGGCAGGCTGGCTTTATAGGTGTCATCGACGCGAAAATCCAAAGGATATTCGCGCGATAGCGCGGGGTAAGCACGGTCGGTAGCTATAGGGCGGGCCTCAGTCACGGTCGTCTCCCTTGGCAGGACGGGCACAATCTAGGGTCTGCGTACAGAAATTAAAGGGTTGTTTCGACCGCCCCATGACAATCTTAACGTGATTTATCCGCGAGCGTGGCAAAAGTCCCCGATCAGGTCATCGGCGTCCTCAAGCCCGATCGAAAGACGCAGCAGACCCGGCGTGATCCCCAGTCCGGCCTGAACCTCGGCAGACAGGCGCTGGTGGGTCGTCGTCGCGGGATGTGTTACGATGGATTTCGCATCGCCCAGATTGTTCGAGATCTGGAAGATCTCCATCCGGTTCATCGCGGCAAATGCGGCTTCCTTGCTGCCCACATCGACCGCGATCATGGTGCCGCCTGCCCCGCCCATCTGGCGCTGAACCAGATCGTATTGCGGATGGCTGGCCAGACCCGGATAGATCACCTTGCCCAGTTTTGGATCGGACTCGATTGCGGTCGCAAATTTCAGCGCGGTCGCCGTCTGGGCGTGGACCCGCAGTTCCATCGTGCCGATTCCGTTCAGCATCATCCATGCATTGAACGGACTGATCGCGCCGCCGGTATGCTTCAGATAAGGTTCGGCAACCTCGCGCACGAAATGTCTGCTGCCGCAGATCAGTCCGCCAAGGCAGCGTCCCGAGCCGTCGATATGCTTGGTCGCGGAATAGACCACGACATCCGCGCCCTGCTCGATTGCGCGCGAATAGACCGGAGTCGTGAAGACGTTATCGACGATCACCAGCGCGCCGACGGCATGGGCCAGTTCGGAAACGGCGGCGATATCCACGATTTCCAGCGTCGGGTTCGACATGGATTCAAAGAACACCGCCTTGGTGCCGGGCCGGATCGCCGCGCGCCATTGTTCAAGATCGGTGCCATCGACATAGCTGATCTCGACCCCGAAGCGGGCCAGCACGTCCAGAACATATAGACACGAGCCGAACAGCGCCTTGGCCGAGACGATGTGGTCGCCCGGTTTGGCGAAGCTCATCAACGCGCCGTTGACCGCCGCCATGCCGCTGGCGGTCGCGAATGCATCCTCGGCCCCTTCGAGATTCGCGATGCGGTCCTCGAACATGCGCGAGGTCGGATTGCCGTAGCGGGCATAGATGAACTCGTCCGGACCGCTTTTGATAAAGCGGGCTTCGGCTTGCTCGGCGCTGTCATAGGCAAAGCCCTGCGTCATGAACAATGCCTCGGCCATCTCGCCATATTGGCTGCGGCGAATGCCGTGATGGACGGCGCGCGTGCGCGGATGCAGAGGCTTATCGGTCATGGTCAGACTCCTGTGCGTAGGGGGCTTCGGTTACCCCCGACCGGTCATTCGCGCAAGAGGCGCCAGAGCCTTATTCGCCGTCCTTCGGCAGGGCGTGGCGCTCGAACAACTTCGAGTTCAGCACAAAGAACACCACCATCAACAACGGCAGGCCGAAAGTCTTGAAATTGACCCAAGCGGTTTCCGACATGCTGCGCCAGACGATTTCGTTGGCGACGGCAAGTCCAAGGAACAGCACAGCCATACGCTGGGTCAGGATGTGCCAGCCCTGCGCGGACATGGGCAGCGCCTCGGACATGACCAGCCCCAACCAGTTCTTGCGCAGCACAAGACTAAGACCAAGCAAGCCGGCAAAAATCAGATAGATGATCGTCGGCTTCATCTTGAAGAACCTGGGATCGTTCAACCAGACCGACAGGCCGCCAAAGACAATGACCAGTACCAGCGTCGCGATCTGCATCGGAGACAGCTTTCCGGTCAGCCGCCACAGTGCCAGCGTGGTCAGCACCAATACGGGGATGAAGACCAGTGTGGCGAAGATGAAGCCCGAATATTCGGTCCCGCCCAACGTCACGGTTTTATCGCGCATCCGCATGAAGGTGACGAAAAACAGGACCAATGGCCCGAACTCCAGCGCGGATTTCAGCCAGGGATTGATCTTGCGGGGTTCGGTCATTTGGGCCTCGGAATTCAATCGTAATAGCCGTGTTCTGGCCCACAAAGTCGTCGCGGACAAGCCGACAGGATCAGTCCAGCTTGATTGCGGCAAGGATCGGCCCCGTGGCGCGCCGCTCACGGTCGCGTCCTGTCATCTGGGCCAGAATGGCATGGCGGGTATCTGGCGGGAAAGCGCTGCCCGGTTCGGCCTGCGCCCTGACCGTCATCCGCAGGGGTGCGCGCCCGTCCCATTCGCCGATGCGTTCGGCCGCCAGAACCACGTTGCGATAGGTGACCTGCATGCCGCGATTTTCGCCTGCGCGAATGACCACCTGCTTCTGGGGCGCGTAGCGCACAAGCAGAATGGCGACGCCATTCGGGATCGGCTCGCGCGGGGTCAGTTCAAGCTGGTAGCCGTCATCCTGCTCGCGCGAGGTGACCAGAACCGGCGCGGGACGGGCCATCTGGTTTTCGACCAGCGCCATCAGATCGGCGGGCCGCACCGCGATCAGGGTATCCGAGCCTGCGACCACCATTTGCGGGGTATAAATGCCGCGCTCGCCCCAAGCACGGGCATAGGACTGCTGGCGGCGGGTGAACTCGGGACGGGCGAAATCGTCTGCCCAGCCCAGATAGTCCCAGTAATCGACATGCCATGACAGCGCGAGGATATCATCGCGGTCGGCCAGATCGTTGAGCATCTCGTCCGCAGGCGGGCAGGACGAACACCCCTGCGAGGTGAAAAGCTCGACCACGACCGGAGGATGGCCAATCGGACCAGCCATGCGGGCGCGGGCCTGCGCGGTGCGCCGCTCGGCAAAACTTGAAACACCGGTCGTTTCGTCAATCGTTCCGGTAGCCACTCCGGACAAGAGCGACCCGTCGATGCCCGTTCCGGCTTCGGGGGCCTCGATCAACCCGATTCCATCTTCCGCTCCGGCCTGCCGCCCCCCGTCGGACAAGGTCGAACCGGTCGGTGCGTCCAGCGTCATGGTCCCGACCGCATCATCCACCGGCTCCGTGGTCTGGGTGAAACCGCCTACGCTTGCATGACCGCCACCGGAAAATCCGCCATGTGACGAGCCGGTTCCAGCACCTTCCTGTGCCAATACCGGTTGCCCCAGCAACGCCACCGCAGCCACGACCAGCACCGCCAATTGGCGTCGTGTGTCGGCCGCCCGTTTGCTGTGCAGCCCGTGCATTGCTCGCACACAGGCAGTTGCCAAGCCAGAAGCCATATTCCCGATTAATCCCGATATTTTCGTCTTGCATCACCTAACGCCGCGCTAGCACTCACTACAAATCAATGCTTTGTTAGCGGGGTGCGCGTATCATGTGATCGTTGCGCGAAACCCACATTATGCATCCGCAGCATCATCTCAGCATGCAGTGGTATACAACGCGGTCCCCGACCTTGATCCATTGCCATAAAATGGGCACATATCGGGGCGATACCGTCATTCAGCCACCTTTTGAAGGATTGGGAGCCGAGCCATGACCATCGAAACCGGAAGCGACACCGCCAGAACCCGCCGCCAGATTGAAGTCGGCGGATCGACAATCGCCTATTACTCGATTGACGCTGCCACCGAGGCAGGGCTAGGCGACTTCTCGAAACTGCCCGCCTCGCTCAAGGTCGTGCTGGAGAACCTGCTGCGTTTCGAGGATGGCGGCCGCACCGTCAGCGTCGATGACATCAAGGCCTTCGCCGAATGGGCCAAGCTTGGCGGCCAGAACCCGCGCGAGATCGCCTATCGCCCGGCCCGCGTGTTGATGCAGGACTTCACCGGCGTTCCGGCGGTGGTTGACCTTGCCGCCATGCGCGACGGCATCAAGGCACTTGGCGGCGACGCCCAGAAGATCAACCCGCTGAACCCGGTCGATCTGGTCATCGACCACTCGGTGATGATCGACGAATTCGGCACCCCCCGCGCCTTCCAGAAGAACGTCGAGCTGGAATACGAGCGCAACATGGAGCGTTACACCTTCCTGAAATGGGGCCAGAACGCGTTCAACAACTTCCGCGTCGTGCCGCCGGGCACCGGAATCTGCCATCAGGTAAACCTTGAATATCTGGCCCAGACCGTCTGGACCGACAAGGACCAGAACGGCACCGAGGTCGCCTATCCCGACACGCTGGTCGGCACCGACAGCCACACCACCATGGTCAACGGCCTTGCCGTTCTGGGCTGGGGCGTTGGCGGGATCGAGGCCGAGGCTGCGATGCTGGGCCAGCCGATCTCGATGCTGATCCCGGAAGTCGTGGGCTTCAAGATCACCGGCGCGCTGTCCGAAGGCGTGACCGCGACCGACCTCGTTCTGAAGGTCGTCCAAATGCTGCGCAAGCATGGCGTGGTCGGCAAATTCGTCGAATTCTACGGCGAAGGCCTCGACAACATGCCGCTGGCGGACCGCGCCACCATCGCCAACATGGCCCCGGAATATGGCGCGACCTGCGGCTTCTTCCCGATCGACGATGAGACACTGCGCTACCTGCGCCAGACCGGCCGCGAGGAATCGCGCATCGCTTTGGTCGAGGCCTATGCCAAGTCGAACGGCTTCTGGCGCACGGCGGATTACGCCCCGGTCTATTCCTCGACGCTGGAACTGGACCAGGGATCGGTCGTCCCGGCCATCTCGGGTCCGAAACGTCCGCAGGATCACGTCGCGCTGACCGACTCGGCTTTGGAATTCCGCAAATACATCTGCGACACCCGCAAGTTGCCGGAACCCACCGCGAATGGCGAAAGGCGCTGGAACTCGGAAGGCGGCGCCCCTGCCCCGTCCGATCTGGCGGGCCACCACGAGGGCTATAACGAAGGCACCGTCGACGGTCAGGATTACAAGCTGCATGACGGCTCGGTCGTGATCGCCTCGATCACCTCCTGCACCAATACCTCGAACCCCTATGTGCTGATGGCTGCGGGTCTGGTCGCCCGCAAGGCGCGCGCCCTTGGCCTGACCCGCAAGCCTTGGGTGAAAACCTCGCTGGCCCCCGGCTCGCAGGTGGTCGAGGAATACCTGAAGGCTGCGAACCTGCAGGAAGATCTGGACGCGCTTGGCTTCAACCTTGTCGGTTTCGGTTGCACCACCTGCATCGGCAACTCGGGTCCGCTACAACCCGAAATCTCGAAATCGATCAACGAGAACGATCTGGTCGCGGTTTCGGTCCTGTCGGGCAACCGCAACTTCGAGGGCCGCATCTCGCCCGACGTGCGCGCGAACTATCTGGCATCCCCGCCGCTGGTCGTGGCCTATGCCATCGCGGGCGACATGAACATCGACCTGACGACCCAGCCGCTGGCCCATACTGCCGACGGCAAGCCTGTGTTCCTGAAAGACATCTGGCCGACCTCAAAGGAAGTCGCCGAGCTGGTCGACACCATCGTCACGCGTGAGATGTTCCGGTCGAAATATGCCGATGTCTTCAAGGGCGACGCGCGCTGGCAGGCCGTGAAGGTCACCGATAGCGAGACCTATGACTGGCCGGCCAGTTCGACCTATATCCAGAACCCGCCCTATTTCCAGGGCATGGGCAAGGAAAAGGGCGCGATCCACAATATCAGCGGCGCGCGCGTCCTGGCGCTGCTGGGCGACATGATCACGACCGACCACATCTCGCCCGCCGGTTCGTTCAAGCCGACGACGCCCGCAGGTGTCTACCTGACCGAGCGTCAGGTCGCGCCGAAGGACTTCAACAGCTACGGCTCGCGCCGCGGCAACCATGAAGTCATGATGCGCGGCACCTTCGCCAATATCCGCATCAAGAACGAGATGCTGGACGGCGTCGAAGGTGGCTACACGACCGGTCCCGATGGCGCGCAGACCTCGATCTATGACGCGGCGATGGCCTACAAGGATGCCGGCGTTCCGCTGGTGATCTTTGGCGGCATCGAATACGGCGCAGGTTCGTCGCGCGACTGGGCAGCCAAGGGCACGAACCTGCTGGGCGTGAAAGCCGTGATCGCGGAATCCTTCGAGCGCATCCACCGCTCGAACCTCGTCGGCATGGGCGTCATCCCCTTCGAGTTCACCGGCGGCGACAATCGCAAGACGCTGGGCCTGAAGGGCACCGAAACGGTGTCGATCGACGGGCTTGAGGGTGATTTCAAACCGCTCTCGCTGGTCCCGGCCACGATCCGCTATGCCGATGGCACCGAGAAAGTGATCCAGCTGAAAGCCCGCGTCGATACCGAGGTAGAGATCGAATATCTCGAAAACGGCGGCGTGCTGCATTACGTGCTGCGCAATCTGGCGAAAGCCTGAATCCGAAGGCCCCGGAGAAATCCGGGGCCTTCCGTATTGCCCGCTTGCGTTCCTGATACGTCCCGTCAATTGTGACAGCTTCGTGACAACAGGGACGCAAACAAATGCTCAAAAAGGGTTTTTCCGTCATCGCCGCGACGCTCGCGCTTGCCGCAGCCGCGCCCGGATATGCGGATGAAGCCACCGATGCCTCGGCCAATGCGCTGCTTTACGCGGTCGCTTGGAAACAGACTGCCGCCGAATACCGCGCGCTCTACCATCAAGGCTACAATATCGCCCGCGACCGCGTGGATGCCGCTTTGGCCGCCCGCAAGGAGGGCGACAAGCCGCTGGCCGTCTTCACCGACATGGACGACACCGTGCTGCTGCCGCTGCCCTATTGGTCGAAACTGACGGGCGAGGGCAAAGCCTTCTTCGACGATCCGATCTGGGACGCGTGGGTGCCGCAGAACGATCTGGTCATCGCGCCGGGCGCCAAGGAGTTCTTCGAATATTGCAAGGAAAAAGGCGTCGAGGTCTTTTATATCACCAGCCGCGATCAGGGCGAAAAGACCTATGAATACGCGCTTGGGCATCTCAAGACGCTCGGCCTGCCCTTTGCCGACGAGGCGCATCTGACCGTCCTGACCAACAGCTCGAACAAAGAGCCGAAGCAGAAGGAACTGGCCGAGAAGTTCACGCCGGTCGTCTATCTGGGCGACAACCTGAACGACTTCCAGCGCAAATATTACATCAAGGGCGACGTCGCCGCGCGCATCAAGGCGATGGAGGAGGACCGAGAGGAATTCGGCCGCCGCTTCATCATCCTGCCGAACCCGACAGACGGTCACTGGATGGCAGCGGTCTTTGGCGAAAGCGAGCCCTCCGACACGCCGGAAGCCCGCGCCAAGCTGGTCGAGGCCGCAAAAACCGTCCTGCGCTGAACCGACAGATGCCGCCGCGAACACTCGCGGCGGCATTTTCGACTTATTCTTCGGCGCAATACCACATGGTGCCGCCCGCAGCCGCCGTCCCGACCACCAGCGAGCCAACCGCCACCGGAGAGGCAGCGACTCCTGCCGCCGCCGTCGCCGCAGCCGTTCCCGCCGCCTGCGCCATGCCAACAACCCCGCTTGAGGTCGCCGCCAGAATTGTCGCCCCCGGCCGCTGCGTGACAGCATCATATCCGGCGACCGCAAGGTCATTCGCGCTTCTCATCGTCGCCGAACGCGCGCCGTTTACCTTCTCGCAGAAGGTCTTGCGGCAGACTGCATTGCCCTTGCGCTCTCCGATCTGCGCGCCGACATAGGTGTCGCCCGCCTTGTCCCACAGCAGGCAATAGGAACCGTCATCGGTCATCGCATTGCGGCGCAATATCTCGCGCAACGAAACATAGCCCGGACAGGTGATCTTGCCCCAGCCCGACAGGTTCTTCTCCAGCTTGCCGACATTCTCGCGGAATTCGGCGTCGCGGACGTAGTTGATCTCGGTCTTCTCGCCCGCAATTGAGGTCTCGCAGGTCCAGAGGCGTTCCTCTGCGGATGGGCCGTCCTCGGCAAACACAGGGTTGGCCAACCCAAGGGCCATCAGGCCGATCACAAGACGCATCTCACTCCCCGACATCCACGAATATCGCCACTCGCATGACCCAATGCCTGACAGGTTGCAATGAGCAATGCCCGGATTTCCGGCCAATGTGATCGAACAAACTTCCCCACCAACCGGGTGCGGGAACTTGCATCGGGCGCAAATCCGGACCATGCCGCCACGCTTAAGTGAACACGAAGTCCGAGGCCTCGATCAGATTGTGATCCACGTTTTTCAGCACAATGCTGTCGGCACCGTATGTGATCCGGACATCCGCTCCCAGATCAACAATCCGCAAGTCCGCGAAACGCTCGGCTCCTGACACGAATTCGATCCGGTCACGCCCGTCCTTGAAGTCGGTGATCTGATCATTCTGCGCGCCGCTGGAGAAAACAAAAGTGTCCACGCCGAACCCGCTCGAGAGGGTATCGTTGCCCACGCCCCCGATCAGGCGATCGTTGCCATAACTGCCAAACAGACGGTCCGCACCTGCGCCGCCATTGATCACGTCATTGCCGGCACCAGCGTTCAGGGTGTTCGCATGGGCCGAGCCGATCAGGCGATCCGCCCCCCATCCCGTAGTCAGGTTTTCGATATTGCTGATCGCAACGCTGCCACCTACACATCTTTGCGCCGCCGTCACCCCCAGATTGATCGTAACCGCCACGTGGCGGGATGCGATGCTAAGCGTGTCGGAGCCAGCGCCGCCATCCACGATATCTGCGCCGAGACCGACGATCAGCAGATCGTTGCCGTCATTCCCCGACAACCGGTCATTTCCCTCACCACCAATCAGGGTATCATTGCCCAATCCGCCGATCAGTTGGTCGTTGCCCGCAACGCCGCTCAAAATATCGGCTCCGGCACCGCCATTCATCACATTCCCGACCGCCGATCCGGTGAGGCGATCAGCGCCTGCACCTGTAGTAATATTCTCGACATTCTGGGCCGCGACCGAGGCCGCGCCGAACCGCTGAACTCCGGCAATCCCGAGGTTAAACGTAACATTCGCAGCGTTTGCGATGACCAAAGTGTCGATTCCGGCTTCGCCGTTCACCACATCCGCGTTCTGTCCGACATGAATGACATCATTGCCCCAGCCGCCCAGGAGGGTATCGTTGCCCAACCCGCCGCTCAGGGTGTCATTGCCGGTATCACCCAGCAGCCTGTCATTCCCTCCCATTCCGCTAATAAAATCATGTCCGCCAAAGCCGTTCACGGTATCCGAGCCGGATGATCCCGTAATTTGATCTGCCGTGGCCAAGGCAAGGCGCACCATGGGCAGAAGGTCTCCATTCTCGATGCTGTATTCTAGTGATTCCGGAGTGAAAAAATTTGCCTGCGTGATGCTGAATACGGGTCGGTCATCCTGCGAAAGGGAAAAACCATTCAGACGGTCATCACCATGCGTATGATCCTCAGAAGATATCCGCACGTTATCGTCGTAGATAAAATCGTCGCCGTCGATCTCCTCGTTATGATCCCAAAACCCAGTGAAACTGGTCGGGGCCGCAAGATTGAATGATTTGTGAAGAATTACCCTTGCCACATCTATCTCCTTAAGAATGCAACGTGACGATATTTAAACAACTACTGGATGTAAATTTATTCGCGACAAATAAAAAAGGCCGCCCCCGAAGGGACGGCCCTGAAAACCGAAATCCGAAAAGGATCAGTTTTTCGCGTAGAATTCGACGACCAGGTTCGGTTCCATCACGACCGGATAGGGCACGTCGCCCAGAGCCGGGGTGCGGACGAAGTTCGCGGTCATCTTGTTGTGGTCGACTTCCAGGTAGTCCGGAACGTCACGCTCGGTCAGAGAGACGGCTTCCAGCACAATGGCCAGCTGACGCGAGCGCTCGCGGATCGAGACAACGTCGCCTTCTTTGACGCGGTAGGAAGCGATGTTCACTTTCTTACCGTTCACTTCGACGTGGCCGTGGTTCACGAACTGGCGGGCGGCGAAGATCGTCGGAACGAACTTGGCGCGATAGATGATAGCGTCCAGGCGGCGCTCGAGCAGGCCAACCAGGTTCTCACCGGTGTCGCCTTTAACGCGCTCGGCTTCCGCGTAGATGCGGCGGAATTGCTTCTCGGTCAGGTCGCCGTAGTAGCCTTTGAGTTTTTGCTTGGCGCGCAGCTGGGTACCGAAGTCCGACAGCTTGCCCTTGCGGCGCTGACCGTGCTGGCCCGGGCCGTATTCGCGCTTGTTCAGCGGCGACTTGGCGCGGCCCCAGATGTTCTCGCCCATGCGGCGGTCGATTTTATACTTGGCAGCGGTGCGTTTGGTCATCGCTGATCTCCTTCTTGTGTTATCTTCTCGAAGGGCGTTGTCCTTTGGCCTCGACCCAATGGATCGGCCCGACAGGGTTCCCCTTGCGGGGTCCACCAACACCAATGAAGCGGCGCTTATAGCCGCGACAGGGGCAAAGTCAAGCACCCCTTGAGACGGCGAGTGCCTGCCCTTATGTGAAAGCAAGCGAACAAGGAAGACCCGATGTTTTCGATCCCCGGCAAAAGCCCCGTCACCATCACCGAAGCCGCCGAGCGCCAGATTGCGCGCCTGATGGCCGCGAAATCCGCCAGCGGGCTGCGTATCGGCCTGAAGAAGGGCGGCTGCGCGGGCATGGAATATACGATGGAACTGGCCGAGACCCCCGCCCCCGGCGATGAAGTCGTTGAACAAGGCAAGGCCCGCGTGCTGATCGCCCCGATGGCGCAGATGTATCTGTTCGGGACCGAAATCGACTATGAAAGCGGAGTGCTGGAATCCGGCTTCAAATTCCGCAATCCGAACGTAACCGACAGTTGCGGTTGCGGCGAGTCGATCAGCTTTGGCGCACTCGAAGGCTCCCGCGCCAAACTCTGAACTTTCTTCCCTCCGTTAGCGCACACATCCCTAAGGCTGGCTTGATCGCGCGAGGACTGCAGCCTAATCCCCTTTCAAACATGATGAAAAGGGAGAGGCTGATGGCCCCGCGCAAACTTGCTGCCGGCAACTGGAAAATGAACGGAACTTTCGCAGCGCTGGATCAGATCGACCGGCTGGCGGCCGACCTGCCGACCTCTGGTTGCGATGTCCTGATCTGTCCGCCCGCGACGCTGGTTCACGCGATGTCCGCACGCGCAGCCGGCAAGCTGGCGGTTGGCGGTCAGGACTGCCACGCCAAGACCTCGGGCGCACATACCGGCGACATCGCGGCGGAGCAGCTGAAGGATGCCGGTGCCACCCATGTTATCCTTGGTCACTCGGAACGCCGCACCGACCATGCCGAGACCGACGCCCAAGTCGCCGCGAAATCGCTGGCCGCCTATGAAACCGGTCTGGTCGCCGTCATCTGCGTCGGCGAGACCGAGGCGCAGCGCGACGCCGGCGAGACGCTGGACGTGATCTCGGCCCAACTGGCCGGTTCCATTCCCGAGGGCGCGACCGCCGCCAATACCGTCATCGCATATGAACCAGTCTGGGCCATCGGCACGGGCCGCACCCCGACCAATGAGCAAATCGCCGAGGTCCATGCCCTGATGCGCGAGCGTCTGAGCGCCCGCTTTCCTGACGGGGCCGACATGTCGCTGCTTTACGGCGGCTCGGTGAAGCCCTCGAACGCCGCCGAGATCTTCGCGACGCCCCATGTAAACGGCGCGCTGGTCGGTGGCGCAAGCCTCAAGGCGGCCGATTTCGGGCCGATCATCACGGCCCTTTCCGCCGCGTAATCCGGCGATCAGGAAAGAAGTTCCATCCGGCATGCCCCGGATGGAACAATATGAGCAATTTGCAGGCCAAGTGCCCCTTGCAAAGACCACATTCCCGCGCATAGGTCACGCCTGACATTCAGGAAGGACCCATGGCAGAGCCAGCAATCTCATTTCAGGGCGTGACGCGCCGCTATCCGCAGAAGCGCGGAGCAGCTGATGTCGTGGCCTTGCAGGACATCTCCCTCGACGTGCCGCAGGGCGCGATCACCGGTATCATCGGGCGCTCTGGCGCGGGCAAGTCCACATTGCTGCGCATGGTGAACGGGCTTGAGCGCCCCTCGGAAGGCAAGGTCATCGTGAACGGTCACGATGTTGGCGCGGCATCCGATGCGGCGCTGCGCGGCATCCGCCGCGAGGTCGGGATGATCTTCCAGCATTTCAACCTGCTGGCCTCGCGCACCGTCGCCGAAAACATCGCGCTGCCGCTGGAGATCGCGGGCGTCGATCCGCTGAAAATCTCGGGCCGCGTGCAGGAACTGATCACCCGCGTCGGGCTGACCGCGCAGGCGAACCGCTATCCGGCGGAACTGTCGGGCGGGCAAAAGCAGCGCGTCGGCATCGCCCGCGCCTTGGCGACCGGCCCGCGCGTGCTGCTGTCGGACGAGGCGACCTCGGCCCTTGACCCCGACACCACGCGGCAAGTGCTGGACCTGCTCAAGGACATCAACCGCGATCTGGGTCTGACGATCCTGCTGATCACCCATGAAATGGCCGTCGTGCGCGATATCTGCAGCCATGTCGCCGTGATCGAGGCTGGTCAGATCGTCGAGGCCGGAGAGACCTATTCCGTCTTCTCGCGCCCGACCCATGCCACCACCCGCAGCTTCTTGCAGGGCGTGACCGGCGTCGCGGTTCCGCAATTCGTCGCGGGCCAGTTGCGCGACGAACCCGAAAGCCTGCAATCCGAGGCGGTCGTGCAGATCACCTTCACCGGGCAGCATGCGACCGATCCGATGCTGGCGCGCCTGACCTCGGAGCGCGGCGTCAGCGTCAATATCCTTGCCGGTGCCATCGAGGAAATCGGCGACAAGCCCTTCGGCAGCCTGATCGTCGGCCTGCCCATGGGCCGTCTTGATGAATCCCGCCGCTTCCTTGAACAACACGGCCTTCTGACGGAGGTGCTTGGCTATGTCGGCTAACCTCATCCCGATCCTTTTGGAATCGACCCTGCAGACGCTTTACATGGTCGCCATGTCGACCCTGCTGGGCACGCTGATCGGCGCGCCGCTGGGGATCTTCCTTGCGACCTCACGCAAGGGCGAATTGCTGTCGGCCCCTTGGCTCAACAAGATGCTGGGCCTGATCGTGAACGCGGCGCGTTCGACGCCCTTCATCATTCTGGTCGTGGCGATCATCCCGCTGACGCGCCTGATCGCCGGAACCTCGATCGGCACCACGGCCGCCATCGTGCCCCTGACCATCGCCGCCGCCCCCTTCATCGCCCGCCTGATCGAGACCGCCATCCGCGAGGTCGATGCCGGTCTGATCGAGGCCGCCCGCGCCATGGGCGCAACCCCTTGGCAGATCGTCCGCAAGGTCCTGATCCCCGAGGCCAAGCCCGGCATCATCCTCGGCCTGACGCTCGCCGTGGTCAGCCTGATCGGCTATTCGGCCATGGTCGGCGCGGTCGGCGGCGAGGGTCTGGGCGATCTGGGCATCCGCTACGGCTATCAGCGTTTCATGCCCGAGGTGATGCTGGCTGTCGTCATCATCCTGATCGTGCTTGTGCAACTGGTCCAGTCGCTTGGCGAATGGATCGCAGCCCGCTTTGACAAACGCGCCCCCCGCAACCGGGGCCGGTAACTTCCAACCCGAAAGGACAATCCATGCGTAAACTTCGCATCGCCGCTCTGACCTCGGCCCTCGCGCTGGTCGCGGGCATGGCTTCCGCCGAAGACATCAAGGTCGGTGTTTCGGTCGGTGAACACGCCGAAATCATGGAGCAGGTGGCCGCCGTCGCCAAGGAAAAGGGCCTGAACATCGACATCGTCGAGTTCACCGATTACGTCGTGCCGAACCAGGCGCTGAACGACGGCGACCTGCAGGCGAACAGCTTCCAGCACCAGCCCTATCTGGATAACCAGATCAAGGACCGCGGCTTCGATCTGGTCGCCATCGGCAAGACCATCACCACGCCCATGGGCATCTATTCCGAAAAGCTGAAATCGCTGGACGAACTGCCCGAGGGTGGCAAGGTCGCGCTGCCGAACGACCCGACCAATGGCGGTCGCGCGCTGCTGCTGCTGCAGGACAAGGGCGTGATCAAGCTGGCCGAAGGCACCGGCCTGATCCCGACCCCGCTGGACGTGACCGAGAACCCCAAGAACCTGAAGTTTCTGGAACTCGACGCCGCCCAACTGCCGCGCGCGCTGGCTGACGCCGATGTCGCGGTCATCAACACCAACTACGCGCTGGAAGCCGGTCTGAATCCGGAAAAAGACGCGATCGCCATCGAGAAAGCCGACAGCCCCTATGCCAACATCATCGTCGTGCGTACCGCCGACAAGGATGCCGAATGGGCCAAGACGCTGGTCGAGTCCTATAACTCGGACGCCGTGAAAAAATACATCACCGAGAAATACACCGGCGCGGTCATCCCCGCCTGGTAATTCCCTCTCGGATCAAAAGGAAACGCCCCGCTTTCGCGGGGCGTTTTTTATTCCGGTTTCATCGTTCCGGTGCGGCGCAGCCGGTCATGCCAGCTCAGCGCCTCTTCCAGAACATGTGGGGTATGCCCGCCCCTCTGGACAGCCCGGTCGAAATAGTCCTGCAAGCCATCGCGCCATTCCGGCGAGACGCAATTGTCGATGATCAGCTGCGCACGCTCTCGCGGCGCAAGGCCACGCAGATCGGCCAGACCCTGCTCGGTCACAAGGATGTCCACGTCATGCTCGGTATGATCGACATGGCTGACCATCGGCACGACGGACGAAATGCGACCACCTTTGGCGATGGATTTCGTCACAAACACCGACAGATATGCGTTGCGCGCGAAATCGCCCGAGCCGCCGATCCCGTTCATCATGTTCGTGCCCATGACATGGGTCGAGTTGACGTTGCCATAGATGTCGAATTCCAGCGCTGTGTTGATGGCGATAAGGCCAAGGCGGCGGACGACCTCGGGATGGTTCGAGATCTCTTGCGGGCGCAGGACCAGTTTGCGCTTGTAGTCCTGAAACCGCGCCATCACCTCGGTATACTTCGCCTCGGACAGCGTGATGGACGACCCCGAGGCAAAAACCATCTTGCCAGCATCCATCAGGTCGAAAGTCGAATCCTGCAGGACCTCGCTATACATCGTCAGGCCCTCGAACGGGCTGTCGATCAGGCCATGCATCACGGCGTTCGCAATGCTGCCGATCCCCGCCTGCAGCGGGTGCAGCGAGGCGGGCATGCGGCCCTTGGCGACCTCCTGCGTGAAGAACTCGGTCAGGTGGCCCGCGATCTGGCGCGTCTCGGCATCCGGCTCGGTCACATTCGAGGCCGAGTCAAGCTTGTTCGAGATCACGATGGCCGCGATTTTCTCCGGCGGGATCGGGATATAGGGGAAGCCCGCGCGGCTTTCCGGCGTCACGACCGGGATCGGGGTCCGTACAGGCCAATAGGTCGGGATGTAGATGTCGTGCAGCCCTTCGAGTTCTGCGGACTGGTTCAGGTTGATCTCGACAATGACCTTATCGGCCAGAATCGCGAAACTGGCCGAGTTTCCGACCGAGGTCGTGGGCACGATGCCGCCGGTTTCGGTGATCGCGACGGCCTCGACGATAGCGACATCGACCGATGGCAGTTGCTTGGTGCGCAACTGTTCGACCGTCTCGGATAGGTGCTGGTCGATATACATGACCTCGCCCGCATTGATCTCGCGCCGTAGCGACGGGTCCGACATGAACGGAAGGCGGCGTGCCGTGACATGCGCTTCGGCCAGTATCTTGTCCAGATCGTTGCCCAGAGACGCACCGGTCATCAACGTGACCTTCAGCGGTTGGCTGCGGGCACGTTCGGCCAGTGCAAGCGGCACGGCCTTGGCCTCTCCCGAGCGGGTAAAGCCGCTCATCCCCAGAACCATTCCGTCCTTGATCAGACTGGCGGCCTGTTCGGCGCTCACGACACGGTCGCGCAACCCGCGATGGCGGATGCGGCTCAGAATATCGTCGGTCATGGTGTCCTCAATTCTCCTCGATCCGGCCTGATTAGGCAGGAACCGGTTTACTGACAAATCAAGGCTGCCATGCAAATAGCGAAAAGCCGGCCCTGAGGCCGGCTTTCCGAGATGCGACGTTCCGTCACTTGCGGCGCTGGATCGACCAGGCACCGTCACCAAGGAACGACAGCGCCAGCATTACGGCCGCCCAAAGCACCGGATACTCCCAGCCACCGCCTTGGCTGCTGAAGGTAAATCCGTTTCCACCGTGACCGAAAACGGCCGCACCCAGCAGAACCGGAACCGTGACCAGCGCCACCAGACGGGTCTGGTAACCGACGATCAGAGCGATACCGCCAAGAACCTCGATCAGGATGGTCAGGTAGCCAAGTGCACCCGGCAAACCGATCGATTCAAAATAGCCCGCGGTTCCGGCGGGGGTGAAGATGAACAGCTTGATCAGGCCATGGACCAAAAAGAACAGGCCGGTCGAAGCGCGGAGGATGAAGGCGGCGATATCTGCCCGGTTTTCTGCAGTCGCCGGTCCGGCAAAAGAAAGATCAGACATTTCGATGTTCCCATCAGGATGATTGGTTGATGCAACGAATGTAGCGGATTGCCACTATCGCAAAAATGGACATAGTTGGCGAAACATTGCCGCCAATTTGGGGAATAAGATGGATCGTCTGGACGGGATCAGATCATTCGTCGCCGTGGTCGATTCAGGCTCGTTCACCCGGGCCGGAAAACGGCTTGGCATCTCGAACAAGCTGATCAGCAAATATGTCGCCGCGCTTGAACGGCAGCAGGGCATAACGCTTCTGAACCGGACCACGCGTTCCCTGTCGCTGACACCGGCGGGCGAGCGTTTTCTGTTGGCAGCCCGCCGTGTGCTTTCCGCCGTCGAGGAGCTTGACGCCCAGGCCCGCGCCGACGAAGGCATGCTGACCGGCCGGATGCTGATCACCGCGCCTGTCAGCTTCGGCGAGATGTTTGCCCCTATCCTGACCCGCGACTTCATCGAGGCGAATTCCGGCATCAGCATCGACCTGCGCCTGACCGACCGCTATGTCGATCTGGCCGCCGAGGGCTTCGATCTGGCATTGCGCATCGGGGTTCTGGCCGATTCAAGTCTGATCGGGCGCCGGATCGGACGGACGGAATCGCTGGTGGTCGGAAGTCCCGCCTATCTTGCGGCACGGGGACGACCGCGTCACCCCGACGATCTGCGCGAGCATGTGAACATCCGCGACAGCAATGCCGCCTCGGCCCATCGCGCGACTTTTGTGATCGAGGGCAAGGCCGTCAGCGTTCCCCTGCCCGGCCGCATCACCGTCAACAGCCCGCAAGCCGTCCGCCGCCTTGCGCTGGAGGGCAGCGGCATCGCCATCATTCCGCGCTTCGTGGTCGATCGCGATATCGCCGAAGGACGGCTTGAACGATTGCTAGAGGGCTTCCCCGGCCCGCAGCTGGACATTCAGGCACTGTACCTGCCGCAGCCCTTCATTCCACCCCGATTGACCGCCTATCTTGAGCATCTGCGCAAGAACCTTAGTCCGACGCTTGGGAAAGTACCGCCCCCGGATTCATGATTCCCAGCGGGTCCAGCGCCGACTTGATCGCCCGCATCGCAGCCAAGCGCGCCGGATCGCCCCACCGTTCGAGTTCGGCGACCTTCAACCGTCCGACGCCATGTTCGGCCGAAAACGAACCGCCCCGAGCGACAACCATCTCGTGGACCAGTAGCGAAAGGTCTTTGCGCTGATCGTCATATTCAGCGCGATGGCGGCCAGCGGCAGGGAACAGGTTGAAATGCAGGTTTCCGTCGCCCAGATGGCCGAAGCAATTCACCCGCAGATCCGAGCGCGCCGCCAAGGCCGCGCCTGCATCAAGGATAAAAGCCGCGATCTCGGACAAAGGTAAGCTGACGTCATGGCTGGAGATAGCGCCGATCCGACGGTTCGCCTCGGGGATATGCTCGCGGAGATGCCAGAATCCGGCAGCCTGTTGCCCCGACTGCGCAATGACCCCGTCGGTCACAAGACCGCGCTCCATCGCGTCGGACAGCAACCCCTCAAGCGCGGCGTCAGGCGCCATTCCTACCGGCAGGCCGACTTCGATCAGCACCGACCAATGCGCCTTGGGCAAGGGCTGGCGGATCTCGGGCAATGTTTCGGCCAAGAAGGCAAGCCCCTGCCCGCCGATCAGCTCGAACGCGGTGACGCCGCCCGCCATATGCCCCTCGGCCAAGGCCAGCAGGGTAAGCGCAGCTTCGGGGCCGGGAACCTCCAGCATGGCGGTTCCGATATTCGGCGGCGGCACGACCAGCTTCAGGCTGGCGGCAGTTATGACCCCAAGCGAACCCTCGGCCCCGATCAACAGGTCGCGCAGGTCGTAGCCGGTATTGTCCTTGCGCAGACGCTTGAGGTCGTTGACGATGCTGCCATCGGGCAAAACGGCCTCGATCCCCAGACACAATGCGCGGGCGGTTCCGTATCGCAAAGCCGTCACGCCACCCGCATTGGTGGACAAGCAGCCGCCAATCGCCGCCGTACCCTGACTGGCCAAAGACAGCGGGAACAGCCGCCCGTGGTTTTCCGCCGCGTCGCGCACCGCCTGCAACGTCATACCCGCCTCGGCGACAAGGACGTTTTCCTCGGGCCATATACCGCGCAAAGCTGTCATCCGCTCGAGCGACAGAACCAGTGGCGCGGGTCCGTCCGGCATGACCTGCCCGCCCACCAGCCCCGTGCCACCGCCACGCGTGACAATCCCGACACGCGCCGCAGCGCAGGCCCGCACGATCTGCGCAACCTCGTCGGTCGTCCGAGGAGCAGCGATCAGACCCGCCTGCCCATGATAACGGCCCCGCGGTTCTTCCAGATAGGCGGGGGTGACAGGGCGCAGCACGCCGTCCGGCAACATGGCGGCCAGTTGCTCATCGGCGGGGTTCAGCATTCAACGGACCTCGGTCTTTCCGCGGCGATCGCTGCGCAGGTTCGAGTAAAGAACGTGGTTCCGCCACCGCCCATTAATCTGCAGATAGCTTTGCGCGACGCCTTCGTATTTGAATCCCGCCCGTTCCAGCGCACCGCGAGAGGCGACGTTTTCGGGAAGGCATGCGGCCTCGATCCGGCTGAGATCCATCAGACCGAAGGCGTGGTTGACCAGCGCGTCGATTGCCTCGCGCATGAAGCCCTGCCGCGCGTATGGCTCGCCGATCCAATAGCCGATGGTGGCGGATTGGGCGGGGCCGCGCCGGATATTGTCCAGCGTGATCGCCCCCAGCAGGGTCCCGTCATGCCGGACAAGGAAAAGCGGCAACGCCGTCCCGTTCCGGTTGGCGCGCTGCGCCCAATAGACCCGATTTGTGAAACTTTTCTTCGACAGGTGGTCGACAGCCCAGACCGGCTCCCATGGCGACAGAAAATCACGGCTTCTCGCCCGAAGCCCCGCCCATGCCTCGAAATCGCCATGGGCGGGCAAACGCAGCACCATCCGCTCGGTTTCCAAACGAGGCGGACGGCGGCGGTTGAACATCAGGCGGCAAGCCTTTCAGCGAGTTTCTCTCGGCTCGGAGCAGAACGCACCGGACCATAAAGTGCAAGGGCCGGTCGGGCGTTCCGGATCAGTTGTTCGGCATGGGCGCGAACATCTGCAACAGTCACCGCGTCGATGCGTTCCGCGACTTCGGCTGGCTCCGAGACCCTGTCCCAGATCGCCAGGGAACGCGCCATCCGCTCTGCCTGTCCGGTCGGACTTTCCAGTCCCATCAGCAGACCCGCTTTCAACTGGGCACGGGCGCGGGCGATCTCGACCTCGGTCATGTCCTCGGCAGCGCGCTTCAACTCGTCGATGGTCAGGGTCGCCAGATCGGCGATCTGTTCGCCCGAAGTTCCGGCATAGATCGTGACCATGCCGGTATCGTCGTGAAAACCGGACTGGGCGAAGATCGAATAGCACAGCCCTTTTTCTTCGCGCAGTTTCTGGAACAACCGGGACGACATTCCGCCCCCAAGCGCCGATGTCCAGATCTGCGCCGCATAGAAATCAGGAGCCTGATAGCCCGGACCTTCGAAAGCCAAAGCGAAATGCGCCTGCTCAAGCTTCTTGACGCGCCGCGTTTCGGCACCTTGCCAACGCGCGGGTTCCCGCTGGGTCAACGGGCGCGCTGGCAGATGCGAGAAGATCTGTTCTGCCTGACGCAGGATACGGTCGTGATCGACGGCACCGGCGGCGGCAAGGATCATCCGCTCCGGACCGTAATGCTCGCCGATAAAGCCAGCCAGATCCTCGCGGCCGAAATTGCTGACCCGCGACGCCGGACCTAGAATGGTGCGGCCCATGGGTTGATCGGGATATGCAGCTTCTTGCAGCCAGTCGAAGATCACGTCGTCGGGCGTATCCAAGGACTGCCCGATCTCTTGCAGGATCACGCCGCGTTCGACCTCGATTTCGCGCTGGTCGAAGATCGGGTTCAGCACGATGTCCGAGATCACGTCCAACGCCAGCGACACGTCACCCGCCAGTACCCGCGCGTAATACGACGTCACATCGCGCGAGGTATAGGCGTTGATATAGCCACCCACATTCTCGATCGCCTCGGCAATCTGCAGGGCGCTGCGCGTCGGCGTGCCCTTGAAGGCCATATGCTCAAGGAAATGGGCGATACCGTTCTGGTCGGCGCGTTCGTCGCGACAGCCAGCGCTGACCCAGACCCCGATCGAGGCCGAATGCAGACCGGGCATGTCGCGGGTAATGACGCGCAGGCCATTGGGCAATGTGCTGATGCGGGTGTTGTTCAAGCTGTTCTCCGTTCAAGGATCAGCGATTTAAGCTTCTCGGCGTCGTTTGCAACCCGCGTGATCCGCTCGTCCCGCGCGAACAGATCAGCCATGTGCTGAGGCAATGGCGGGCGCAAGCCGATTGCGGCCTCGACCGCATCGGGGAATTTGGCCGGATGGGCGGTCGAGAGCGTGATCATCGGGACGCCCTCGCGCAGGTGTTCGCGCGCGACCTTCACGGCAACGGCCGTATGCGGACAGATCACCTCGGCGGTTTCGCTCCGGATGGTTGCGATCATCACCGTCGTTTCGGCTTCGGACGCACGGCCCGAGACGAAGGTCTCGCGCAGATGCTCAAGCGCGCCCTGACTGATCGAGAAGCCGCCGGATTTCAACTCGTCCATAAGTTGCGTGACCGCAGCACCGTCCTGACCGTAAGCCAGCCACAATGCGCGTTCGAAATTCGAGCTGACCTGAATGTCCATCGACGGGCTGATCGAGGGTTCGACCGTTCCGACGCGGTATTCGCCCGTGCTTAGCGCGCGGTGCAGGATGTCGTTCTGGTTCGTCGCGACGATCAGCTTACCAATGGGCAGCCCCATGGCCTTGGCAATGGAGCCGGCAAAGATATCGCCGAAATTGCCTGTCGGGACGGTGAAATCGACCTCGCGAGCCGGAGCACCCAGACTGACTGCAGCGGTGAAATAATAGACGATCTGCGCCAGAACACGCGCCCAGTTGATCGAGTTCACACCGGCCAATCCCACCGCATCGCGGAATTCGTGGTCGTTGAACAGATCCTTCAGACGGGCCTGACAATCGTCGAAAGTGCCATCGACGGCCAGCGCATGCACATTGGCATCCGAGGGCGTCGACATCTGACGACGCTGCACTTCGCTGACGCGACCATGCGGATACATGATGAAGACGTCAACGTTGGAAAGACCACGGAACGCCTCGATCGCGGCCGAGCCGGTATCGCCCGAGGTCGCGCCAAGGATGGTCACGCGGTCGCCGGACTTCGCCAAGGCCAGCTGGAACAGCTGACCGATCAGCTGCATGGCGAAGTCCTTGAAGGCCAAGGTCGGGCCGTGGAACAGCTCCAGCAGATGATGTCCGGGGGCAAGCTGGACCATCGGCGCGCGGGCAACGTGGTCAAAACCCTGATAGGCCCGGGCGATGGCACCCTTGAGTTCATCCTGCGAGAAGCAATCGCCAACAAAAGGCGTGATGACACGCAAGGCGACTTCTTCGTAGGACAGACCTTCCAGTGCGGCGATTTCCTCGGCGGTGAAGGTCGGGATCTGCTCTGGCAGGTACAGCCCCCCGTCGCGGGCAAGCCCTGTCATCATGGCCTGCTCGAAATCCAGAACCTCTGCCCGGCCGCGGGTCGAAACGTAGCGCATCGTGATCCTCTAGAATTGTCGCTGCCTGATACGCCAGATCAGCGCAACTGTCATCCCTGCCCAGACCGCCGCGATCATGAACCATTGCATCGCGTAACTCAGGTGGTTGTTCGGGATGCCCTGAATCGCCACCGGAATGGGATCGACACCCTGAGCATCACCCCGAACTTCGGCCGCAACGACCAGCACCGGCTCGGTTCCCAATTGTTGCGCCATGGCGGGCACGTCGCGGGCGAACCAGATGTTCTCGGCCAGATTAGGTTCGGGCGTAGCCGAGCCCTTTTCGTCGGGCCAGTGCAGATTTCCGATCACGTCAAGCCGCGTGGCAGGACGCGGGGCGTGCCTGTGGTCCTGATCGACGAACCCCCGATCCAGCAGGATGCGCCGCCCGTCATCTGTCACAAAGCCCGAGACGATCTGATAGCCGCCGCCACGCTCTTTCGTGCCGGACAAAACGTCGATTTCCTCGCCCGTGGTCACGCCCGAAACCGTTACGGGCATGTATTTCATCGAAACATCCTCGATCGCGGGCAATGGCACCGCCACGCCCGTGATCTGGGTTTGGATCTGCGCCAGCATCGCCTCTTTCCATGCGAGTCGGTCAAGCTGCCAGAACCCCAGAAAAATCAGGATGCCGCATCCGAGAATTCCGATGAGCAAAGGAAATATGTAGCGTTTCATCAGTCGCGTTCTTGCGGAATTGCCGCGTCACTTAGGGAACGGGTCCCCTAGATAGAAAACGCGCGGGGATGTCCCGCGCGTCATTCGGAAAATCGTGGGATCAGCGACCCCAGATGTAGACGACGACGAACAGGAACAGCCAGACCACGTCCACGAAGTGCCAGTACCAGGCAGCGGCCTCGAAGCCGATATGTTGTTTCTGGGTCATCTGGCCGCGCATCAGGCGGATGAGGCAGACGAACAGGAAAATCGTGCCGATGATGACGTGGACACCGTGGAAGCCGGTCGCCATGTAGAAGGCGCCGGCATAGACCGTATCGGCCAACCCGAAAGCGGCGTGGCTGTATTCGTAGGCCTGCAGCGCGGTGAAGCACAGGCCTAGGATGACGGCGACGATCAGCCCGTTGATCGTGGTCTTGCGGTCACCTTCATGGACAAAGGCATGGTGCGCCCAAGTGACGGCCACGCCCGACAGCAGCAGGATCAACGTGTTGATCAATGGCAGGTGCCACGGATCGAAGGTCACGATTCCTTCGGGCGGCCAGACGCCGTCCTTGATCGGGCTATCTGGCCCCATCGGATACATGGCGTTCTTGATAAAGGCCCAGAACCAGGCGACGAAGAACATCACCTCGGACATGATGAACAGGATGAAGCCGTATTGCAGGCCGATCCGCACGACCGGAGTGTGTTCGCCCGATTCACCTTCAGTGATGACGTCCGCCCACCAGCCGAACATCACGTAAAGCACAGCCACGAAGCCGATCAGGAACATCCACGGCCCCTCGATCGGCGCGCCGAAGAAGGTGATGCCCTTCATCCATGCGACCGCGCCGGTCAGCATGACAAAGGCACCTATAGCGCCGAGGAACGGCCAGATCGAAGGCGGAAGGATCTGGTAGTCGTGGTTCTTTACATGGGCCATGGCTGCGTTCCGCTGTTGCTGCGTCTTGTTGCTTTAGTTGACGGGACGGTCCGTTTTCACTTCCAGCGCCGCCTGTTTCGGCGCTGCAGGCTCGGTCCGGTGGAAAGTATAGGACAGGGTAATATCGCGGATTCGCCCCGCGTCGCGATCATCGACCAGCCCCGCATCGACAAAGAAGCTGACCGGCATCTCGACCCGCTCGCCGGGTTGCAGGGTCTGCTCGGTGAAGCAGAAGCATTCGATCTTGTTGAAATAATATCCGGAAATATCGGGCGCGACGTTGTAGCTGGCAGTTCCGGTGATCGGCTGGTCCGTGGTGTTCACGGCCTCATAAAAGGCGATGGCGTTCTCGCCTATACGCAGTTCCATCTCGCGCTGCATCGGTCGGAAGGTCCAGCCCATATCGGGATCGACATTCGAATCGAAACGCACCCGGATCTTTTCGTCCAGCACCACGTCTGACGCACGCTCGGCGACGTTTGTGGTGCCGCCATATCCCGTGACCTTGCAGAACCAGTTGTAGAAAGGCACCGCGGCCCAGGACAATGCCCCCATCACGACCACAACGCCGATCAGCATTCCGACCGTCTTTGTGTTCGAGCGCGACTGGTTCACTGGCTAGCCCCTGGCTGCTGGCTCATGGCCTCGGCTGCAGGTGTTCCGGGTGCTGCGACCGGCGCCGTGCGTGCCGGAGGGTTCGGATCCTTCGGCAGAATCGAGGCGCGGGGCTGGTGGTCATACCCCTCCATCATGTCGCCGCTGGTGATCTTGGCGATGGACAAGCCAAAGACCAAGGCAACGAAGGCCAGCAACACGACCAGAAGGCCCAGATTCCGGCTGCGGCGGCGCTTGTGAAGTTCATGCTCGACCTGCGGCAGCATCACCATGCCCCCACCCAGTGCTGAACCAGAAGCGCAAGGAAATGCAGGAACAGATAGTACAGCGACAAGCGGAAATAGCGCTTTTCGACCTTGTGATTGTCGGCGCGGGATTGTTCGTCCGAACGGCGCAGGATCTGCCAGCCTCCCGCGATGAACAGCGCGTTCAGCACCGCTGATACCGCCAGATAGACCCCGCCACCGACCGAGGTGAATCCAAGCCAGATCGCGAAGGGCGTAAGCACAAGCGTGTAACCGAAGATATGACGGCGCGTGACCTTGCGACCATGCGTGACCGGCAGCATCGGCACACCGGCATTCGTGTAGTCGTTGTTCATGAACAGGGCCAAGGCCCAGAAATGCGGCGGCGTCCAGAAGAAGATCAGCGCGAACATCAGAAGCGACTCGATCCCGATACCGCCGGTCGCACAGGCCCAGCCGATCATCGGAGGGAAGGCCCCGGCAGCGCCGCCGATGACGATGTTCTGCGGTGTCGAGCGTTTCAGCCAGATCGTATAGACCACCGCGTAAAAGAAGATGGTGAACGCGAGGAAGCCGGCTGCAAACCAATTCGCGGCCAGCCCCAGCATCATGACCGACAGGCCCGACAAGGCGATACCAAGCGCCAGAGCATCGCCCTTGGGCACCAGCCCGGACGGAACGGGGCGTCCCGCCGTGCGCTTCATCACCGCGTCGATATCAGCGTCATACCACATGTTCAGCGCGCCCGACGCGCCGCCTCCAAGGGCAATGAACAGGATCGAGCAGAAGGCCACGAAAGGATTCATCGGCACGGGTGCGATCCACAACCCGACAAAGGCCGTGAACACTACCAGCGACATGACACGCGGCTTGAGCAGCGCGACATAGTCCCCGAATCCGGCCTCTGCTGGCCCCTGATATGCGTTGATGTCGGTCACATTCGGTCCTTATTCGACCAGCGCCAGCTTCACCGGCTGCGCAGGCAGGTAATCGGATGCATCAGCCGCGAACTCTTCTTTGGCACCCGCAAGCCATGCATCGTATTTCTCTTGGCTGACCGCTTTGACGACGATCGGCATGTAGGCGTGGTTGATACCACAAAGCTCGGAGCACTGGCCGAAATAGACGCCTTCCTTGTCCACTTCGAACCACAACTGCGCGATACGGCCCGGCACGGCGTCCTGCTTCACGGCAAAGGCGGGAATGGTCCAGCTGTGGATCACGTCGGTCGCGGTGACCTGCACCAGAACTTTTTTGCCGATCGGCACGACAACCGGATTGTCGGCGGCCAGCAGATATTCGTCTTCGGAGTAACCGGCATCGGCCAGCGCGTCCTTTTCCAGCATCAGCGCGTCGAATGCAACGCCGTCATTGGGGTACTCGTAGGACCAGTACCACTGGTGACCGATCGCCTTGATCACCAGGTCGGGATTGTTCGGCATTTCCTGGCTGCGAAACAGCGCCGGAAGCGAGAAGACGCCGATACCGACAAGGATCAGGACCGGAACCAGCGTCCATGCAATCTCGATTGGGGTGTTATGGGTGAAACGCGCCGGGACGGGATTCGCCCGCTGATTGTAGCGCAGGATGCAGATCAGCAGCAGCAAGCAGACAAAAATCGTGACCGCGGTAATGATATACAGCACGAAATGATCCAGCCATTGCTGGTCATGGGCCAGCGGGCTGGACGCGGGCTGAAATCCCATTCCCCCGTTATGCGGCTTGCCGATCACGGGCAGATCGCCCAGCACTTCTTGTGCAGCCGAGGGAAGCCCCGCAACTGCCGCAAGTCCAAGGCCCGTTCCCGCCGCCAGAACGCGGCGCATCGTCGCAAATGCCATTATCCCATCCCGTTGCCTACAATCCCGTCGGCGGGTCTCGGTCCTCCTGCCCAGCCGACATCGGTATAGGTTGACAACCATATCTTCCATTGTCGGGCAAGTCATACCTATCGACTTACGACCAAAAAACCCGTAGGCGAGGCCTTCTGGCAAAGGACTTTGGGATGACCGACTCGACGTTTTCGCCCTTTGAAACGCATCTGGACCGCAACCGGGCGTTGCAAACACTCAAGAACGCACTGGCCGGGGCCGATGATGGCGAGCTGTTTCTGGAACGCTCGCGCGCCGAAACGCTGGTCTTTGACGATGGCCGCTTGCGCACCGCCAATTATGATGCCGAGCAAGGTTTCGGATTGCGCGCCGTGCGCGGCGAAGTCACCGGCTACGCCCATTCCACCGAAATCAACGAAACTGCATTAACAAAAGCGGCCGAGACGGTCCGGCTTGCCGTCGGTGATGGCGGCGGGACTTTGGCTCTGCCCCCTGCCGGCAAGATCAATCCGCTTTACCCCGCCATAGATCCGGCCGAGGGGATCAGCTTTGCGTCCCGCGTGGCTATCCTGCGCGAGATCGACGCCTTTGCCCGCGATCTGGACCCGCGCGTGGTGCAGGTTTCGGCCAGCATCTCGACCTCGGTTCAGGAGGTTGCAATTCTGCGTCCCGAGGGCGGGCTTGCCACCGACATCCGCCCGATGGCGCGGATCAATGTCTCGGTCATCGTGGAATCGAACAGCCGCCGCGAATCAGGCAGCGCCGGTGGCGGCGGGCGGATTCCGCTGGACGGGCTGATCGCGCCGGACCATTGGCAGGCTCAGGTCCGCGAGGCATTGCGGATCGCGCTGGTCAACCTGCGTTCGGTTCCCGCGCCTGCCGGAGTGATGGATGTCGTGCTTGGTCCTGGCTGGCCCGGCATCCTTCTGCACGAGGCTGTCGGCCATGGGCTCGAGGGGGATTTCAACCGGAAAGGCCACTCGGCCTTCGCAGGGCTGATGGGCCAGCGCGTCGCGGCCTCTGGCGTCACGGTCATCGATGACGGGACCATTCCGGATCGTCGCGGCTCGATTTCGGTCGATGACGAAGGGAATGCCCCCGCCCGCAATGTCCTGATCGAGGACGGCATCCTTGTCGGCTATATGCAGGACCGCCAGAACGCCCGTCTCATGGGGGTCGAGCCGACCGGCAACGGTCGCCGTCAAAGCTATGCCCATGCGCCCATGCCGCGCATGACCAACACCTTCATGCTGGCAGGATCGGAAGATCCGGCCTCGATCCTGTCCGGACTTGACGACGGAATCTACGCGGTCGGCTTCGGGGGCGGTCAGGTCGACATCACCAACGGGAAATTCGTCTTCTCCTGCACCGAGGCCTATCGCGTGAAAAATGGCGTCGTGGGTGATCCGATCCGTGGAGCAACCATTATCGGCGACGGCGCGACCGCGCTGCAAAAGATCCGCGCCATCGGCAACGATCTGGCGCTGGACCCCGGCATCGGCAATTGCGGCAAGCAGGGTCAATGGGTTCCGGTCGGCGTTGGCCTGCCCAGCCTGATGATCGGCGGACTGACCATCGGCGGATCGGCGGCATAGGCAATCCGCCAGTTATTGTGGCCGGTGTCTTCGGGCGGCTAACCCATTTTTAACCAGATCCATGCCATCACCCGCCTGACGGGTGAGGCAAGGGCATGGATCATGGCAAGACTGCTTCAGGACAGACAGGTTTATGGTCCGCCCTCGGCCAATCCGGACAAGTGCCTGGCCAATCTGCGGCTGATCCGGTCGCGCAGGGTCGGGCCAGCCACCTTTCACCGCCTTCTTGCCGAACACGGCAATGCCGAGGCGGCGCTTGATGCCCTGCCCGCCCTTGCCCGTGCGGCCGGACTTGACGACTACGAACCCTGCCCCATCGAGGCCGCTTTGGCCGAGATGGATGCAGGACGACGCGCGGGTGCCCGTATGATCATCTGGGACGACCCTGACTATCCCGAGCGATTGCGCGAGATCACCGACGCACCTCCGGTTCTATGGGTTCGGGGAAAACTGTCGGTCCTTGAAAACCTGCCCGTCGCAGTGATCGGGGCGCGAAACGCCTCGTCCCTAGGGTTGCGCATGGCGCGGGGGCTGGCCATCGGGCTAAGCGAAGCGGGCGCGGCAATCATTGCGGGACTTGCGCGCGGCATCGACACCACTGCGCATGAAGCATCGCTGGGCAGCGGCACCGTGGCGGTCATGGCCGGAGGGATAGACCAGATCTACCCATCCGAAAACGCTGCTCTTGCCGAAGCCATTTGCGAAACCGGCTTTCTGGTCACCGAACAGCCACCCGGCACGGAACCTGTCGCCCGCCATTTTCCCGCCCGCAACCGGATCATCTCGGGACTTTCGCGCGCCGTCGTGGTGATCGAGGCCGCGCAAAGATCAGGCAGCCTGATCACCGCGAAAGCCGCATTGGATCAAGGCCGCGAGGTGATGGCAGTCCCCGGCCATCCGATGGATGCCCGCGCCTCGGGCTGCAATGCGCTGATCCGCGATGGTGCCACGCTGGTGCGCAATGCGCAGGACGTGCTGACCGCGCTCTCGGTGGACTTGCCAGAGCCATTCCCGCAGAAGTCGCTGGCACTGGTAGAAACCCCGTTGCCGGAACCTATCCGCGCGACAGGGCCAGACAGTAATAATAACGCCCGCAGACTGGCGCAGTTTCCGCAGGGGACGGTCGCGGGCCTAAAAGCGATCACCAGCAGTGATCGCGGCGGTCCCGCCCAGCTTGAGGCGCGTATCCTTGCCCGCCTCGGCCCCAGCCCAACGGACGAAAACCACGTGATCCGCGATCTTGGCCTGCCAGCGGCGGCGCTAGCCCCCGCGATCCTGTCGCTTGAGCTTGCCGGACGGGTCCAGCGCCTTGCCGGCGGGCGCATCGCGCTGGTGCAAGACTGACGATCCGTCCGACCTGTTGCCTAGAAGAACGCCTGCAAACCGGTGATCGCCCGACCAAGGATCAGCGCGTGAACATCATGCGTACCCTCATAGGTGTTCACCGTCTCGAGATTCGCGGCGTGGCGCATGATCTGGTAATCCTCCTGGATACCGTTGCCACCATGCATGTCGCGCGCGATACGAGCGATATCCAGCGCCTTGCCGCAATTGTTGCGCTTGACGATCGAGATCATCTCGGGCGCGGCCAAAGCCTCGTCCATCAAGCGGCCTACCCGCAGGCTAGCCTGTAGCCCCAACGAAATCTCGGTCATCATATTCGCGAGCTTCAACTGGAACAGCTGCGTATTCGCTAAGGGACGCCCGAATTGCTTACGGTCAAGACCGTATTGCCGCGCAGCCTGCATGCAGAATTCGGCCGCACCCAGAACCCCCCAACTAATGCCGTAGCGCGCGCGGTTAAGGCAACCGAACGGACCTTTCAGCCCCTCGACATTCGGCAGAAGCGCGTCCTCGCCGACCTCGACTCTATCCATGACGATCTCGCCGGTGATCGAGGCACGCAACGACAGTTTGCCGCCGATCTTGGGGGCGGACAGGCCCTTCATGCCCTTTTCCAGCACGAAGCCGCGGATCTTGCCGCCATGTGCCTCGGACTTGGCCCAGACAACGAAAACATCGGCAATCGGCGAATTCGAGATCCACATCTTGGAACCCGAGATCGTATACCCATCCGCCGTCTTCTTCGCGACAGTCTTCATTCCGGCGGGATCGGATCCGGCATCGGGCTCGGTCAGGCCAAAGCAGCCGATCCATTCGCCCGACGCGAGCTTCGGCAGATATTTGCGCCTTTGGTCGTCGGAACCGTAGGCATAGATCGGATACATCACCAGCGACGACTGCACGGACATCATGCTGCGATAGCCTGAATCGACCCGCTCGACCTCGCGGGCGACTAGACCGTAAGCGACGTAAGATGCACCAAGGCCGCCAAATTCTTCGGGAACGGTGACCCCCAGAAGCCCCATCTCGCCCATTTCGCGAAAGATTTCAGGGTCGGTGACTTCATCGCGGTAAGCTGCAATGGCGCGAGGCTGCAACCGGTCCTGCGCATAGGCGCGCGCCGCATCCCGCAGCATCCGCTCTTCCTCGGATAGTTGCTGATCCAACCGGAACGGATCCTCCCAATCGAAAGATCCCAGATCGGGGCTATCCTTAGGTTTCAACGCCATAACGTCCTCCTGCTAGGCGGGTCTTCGCCGGTTTCCCTTTCCTGAGCGGAATGCGGCTTGTTCGCAGCTTGGTCACAAGCTTGTTCAGGAACCGGGCATCCGTGGGTCGGTTTATGGTGCGACCGACTTTACGCGTCCATCGGAAAAGGAACCGACATGCGTCGCATATTGAAGACCACAACGGCCATTGTGACCAGCATCTCGCTGATCATCCCGCAAATCGTTGTTGCACAGGCAGATCCGCAGCAGCAGCAGATAATTCTGCAGCAGAAGAAGCAGCAACAGCAAAAAGAGCAGCAGGAAAAGCAGCAGCGTCAGCAAGAACGGAAGAAAGAACAACAGGCTGACAACCACAACGAAAAGCCGCGCCAACAAAACGCACAGCCGAAGCCGAATCGTGAGCAGCCCCGCAACGAGGCGCAGCAGAACCAGAAACCCAAGCCCCAGCGAGAAGCCCAGCCCGAACAGGCGCAAAAAAAGCCGCAGCACAAACAGCAGCCGCAACCCGAGGCTCAGCACCAGAAACCGAAGGCGCAGCGTGAGGCGCAGCCCGCGCAAGCGCATGAAAAGCCTGCCCCTCAACGCGAGAAACAGGCCGACACCCCCCCGAAGCCTCAGCGGCAGGAGCAACCCGAACCGCGCCGCCAAGATCAGCGCGAGGCGGATCAGCGCAACGCCCCAAAACATAACCCTCCAGAACGTCGCGATGCCGAGCAGAACGGAAATGCCGGCAAAGCTGCCGCCGCTGCGACGGCCGCCGCTGCGGCAAACGAAGCCGCGCGTCCGCGCAAACCGCAGCCCGACAACGCGCCCGCACCACAGCGGGAAATCCAGCGTGACGGCACACCTGAAACGCCTCGGGCGAATGGCGACGCGCGTCCGCGCCCAGCGAATGACGACGCCGCCCCGCCCCGCGACGCGGACGAATTGCGTCGAGCCATGCAGCAGAAAGAGCAAGGCGGCCAGCGCAAGCCCGACAACCAAAACCAGCCCCCGCGAGCAGAGAATGACGGTCGCCCACACGAAGGCAACCGTCGCCCCGAGCCCGAGCAGGCCACGCGGGACATCCAGCAACCGCGCGAAAACCTGACTTCGGACGAGTTGCGCCGTCGTCTGGATCGCGGAAATGGCGAGGCCAAGATCGCCCCGCCGGAAGCCCGCCATCGCCCCCAGAACGAAGTGGCCAAACGCGCCGCCGAGGATACGTCACAGGCAAAAGCCGCAGCGGCGCTTGCCGCTGTGGGTGGAGGCAAGGTCACCGAACGCAAGATCACCGAACAGAACGCCCGCCGTTCGGATCAGGACTTCCGGACTCCGATCCGCGACGGCTTGGATAATCGCAATCGCCGCCTGAGCGACGAAGAGTTGCGCCGTGATCTTGATCGCCGCGAACGCGAATTGCGCGAAGACGAGCAGCGGGCCGACCGTCGCGACCGTCAGCTTGATCGCCGCGACGAAGAACTCGAGCGCGCCCGCGAACGTGCCCGTGAAGACCGTCGCGACGAGGCACGCGACGATGATGACGACGATAACGATACGCTGAAAACCGTCGGCGCTTTGCTGCTGGCAGGCGCTGCCGGCATGGCTGTCGGCAAACTTCTGGACGGAAACCGGCAGGTGGCGCTGAACACCGGAGACCGTCTGGTGACGACCCTTCCCGACGGCAGCCAACAGGTCGTGCGCGACGACAACGCGCTGCTGTACCGCCCCGGTTCGGACGTCCAGACCGAGACCTTCCAGGACGGCTCGACCCGCACGACCGTGCTGCGCGCCGATGGTAGCCGTGTCGTCACGATCCGCGACGCGAACGCGAATATCCTGCGCCGCACATTAGTGCGTCCGGATGGTTCGCAAGTGCCGCTGATCAACGACACGGTTGCGCAGCCGGTGCGCGTCTCGACCCTGCCAGCCCCACAACCGGTCGAATATTACAACCGTCCCCTACAAGAGGACGAGTTGCGCACGGCCCTGCTGCGGGAGTCCGCGGCAGATCGCCGGTTCACCTTGGGTCAGGTCCGCGACATTCCCGAAGTCCGCTCGCTTGTTGCTCCGGTGAACGTGCCGCAAATCACTTTCGATACAGGTTCGGCAGCAATGAGCTCGGATCAGGCCGAGCAGCTTTCGACTTTGGGCAAGGTGATCCGTGACGCCGTCGATCAGAACCCGAACGAGGTGTTCATGATCGAAGGCTATACCGATGCCGTAGGATCGACTGCAGCGAACCTCGCGCTATCGGATCGTCGCGCGGAATCGCTGGCGCTGGCTTTGACCGAGTATTTTCAGGTTCCGCCGGAAAACATGGTCGTTCAAGGCTATGGTGAGCAGTTCCTGTTAGTCCCGAGCGACGGGCCACAACGCGAAAACCGTCGCGTTGCGGTGCGCCGCATCACCGACCTGCTGGAGCAAAGCGGTTCGTAGAACCGAAAGCCGCAGCCAGTTTCCGGAACGCAGTCTGCTGCGTTCCGGTTTTTTAGGCTCAACCCAAAGAATAACCCGTGCCACGCACGGTCCGCACCGGATTGTCGCCGCCGTTCACCATCAGCGCCTTGCGCAGACGACCGACATGGACGTCGATTGTGCGGGTATCGACATAGATGTCGCGGCCCCAGACCCGATCCAGCAACTGTTCACGCGTCCAGACCCGACCCGGCTTCTCCATCAATGTTGACAGCAGCCGGAACTCGGTCGGGCCAAGATGCAGCGTCTGTCCGCTGCGAAAGACGCGATGCTCTCCGGCGTCAAGGATGATGTCCTCGAAGGAAAGACGCTCGCCCATGGTGGCCGGACGGGTGCGGCGCAATTGCGTGCGCAAACGGGCCATCAATTCCACAACCGAATAGGGCTTCACGACGTAGTCGTCAGCACCGGTTTCCAGTCCGCGCACCCGATCCACCTCCTCGGAGCGCGCCGACAGCATGATGATCGGGATCTGGCGGGTGGCGGGATCGGCCTTGACGCGACGGCAGACCTCGATGCCGCTGACATTCGGCAGCATCCAGTCCAGCACGATCAGATCGGGCTGTTCCTCGGCGACAAGCAGCATGGCCTCGTCGCCGTTTTCCGCCATAACGACCGTAAAACCCTCGGCCTCGAGATTGTACTTCAGGACTTCACGCTGCGCGCCCTCGTCCTCGACGACCAGCACACAAGGTTGCGTCTGAGCCATGGATCAATCCTCGCCCTCGTTCAGGGTCGCACGGGTGACGCTGTCGCTTTTCGGGCGGGCGTCTTCGGGCAACTCGCCGGTCGCCAGATAGATGACCTGCTCGGCGATGCCAGTGGCGTGGTCGCCCATGCGTTCGATGTTCTTCGCGATGAAGTGCAGATGCATGCAGGCGGTGATGTTGCGCGGATCTTCCATCATGTAGGTCAGGAATTCGCGGAACAGCGCGTTATACATCTGGTCGACTTCCAGATCGCGCTTGCGCACATCGGCGGCCAGCGCCGCATCGCGCTGGATATAGGCGTCAAGCGCATCCTTCATCATGCCCTCGACGGTCTGGGACATGCGGCGCAGCGCCATGCCCGAGCTTTCGACGGCGGGCATATGCACAAGCACATGGCTGCGCTTGGCGATGTTCTTGGCGTAATCGCCGACACGCTCCAGAATGGTCGAGATCTTGATCACCGTCAGCGCGGTCCTCAGATCGGTCGCGCGCGGCGCGCGCAATGCGATCAGGCGGGCCGCCTCTTCGTTGATCTGCAACTCGAGTTCGTCAACGGCCTTGTCGCGGCGACGCACGTCCTCGGCCAGTTCCTCGTCGCGGGTTTCCAAAGCGATGGCAGCGTCGTGGATCGCGGTTTCGACCATACCGCCCATTTTGACGACCAGCGCCTGGACGGTCTCCAGATCGCGGTCGAAAGCCGACATGATATGACGTTCGGTAGTCATCGAAATTCCTTTCAGGACCGGCTCAACCGATGCGGCCAGAGATATAGCTTTCCGTGCGCGGATCGCGCGGTCGGGTGAAAATGTCGTCGGTGTCGGCATATTCCACCAGATTGCCAAGGTGGAAGAAGGCGGTCTTCTGGCTGACACGGGCGGCTTGCTGCATCGAGTGGGTCACGATCACGACCGAGAACTGCTCGCGCAGGTGGTCGATCAGATCCTCGACCTGACTGGTCGCAATCGGATCAAGCGCCGAGCAAGGCTCGTCCATCAGCAACACCTCGGGCTGGGTGGCGACGGCGCGGGCAATGCACAGACGCTGCTGCTGGCCACCCGAAAGGCCGGTTCCCGGCTCGGACAGGCGGTCCTTGACCTCGTTCCAAAGCGCGGCCCCACGCAGCGACTTTTCGACAATCTCGTCAAGCTCAGCGCGATTGCGGGCAAGGCCGTGGATGCGCGGACCATAAGCAACGTTGTCATAGATCGACTTCGGGAAGGGGTTCGGCTTCTGGAACACCATGCCGACGCGGGCGCGAAGCTGGACGGGATCGACGCGCTTGTCGTAGATATCCTCGCCGTCCAGCGCGATCCGTCCGTCGACGCGGCAGCTGTCGATCGTGTCATTCATCCGGTTCAGGCAGCGCAGGAAGGTCGACTTGCCGCAACCCGACGGGCCGATAAAGGCTGTCACGGTCTTGTCCAGAATGTCGACATCGACATCCTTCAGGGCGTGTTTCTCGCCGTAATGGACCTGCACCTTGCGGGCAGAGATCTTGATATCGGTCTGCTCCACGGCACGCTCCAGAATTCTCATGTCGTTCATATTGGTAACTCTCTTCTGGATTTACCACCGCCGCTCGAATTTGCGACGCAGGAAGATGGCGATTAGGTTCATGCACAGCAGGAAGACCAGCAACACGATGATGGCTCCCGAGGCGCGTTCCATGAAAGCGGGGTCGGCACGCTGGGTCCAGTTATAGACCTGTACCGGCAAGGCAGAGGCAGGATCGAACAGCCCTTCCATCGGTGCGGCCGGGAAGTTCTTGACGAAGGCAACCATGCCGATCAGCAGCAGCGGTGCGGTTTCGCCCAATGCCTGCGCCAGACCGATGATGGTTCCCGTCAGGATGCCCGGCATGGCCAGCGGCAGGACGTGATGGAAGACCGACTGCATCTTGGATGCTCCGACCCCCAGTGCAGCATCTCGGATCGAGGGCGGAACGGCTTTCAGCGCGGCCCGCGTCGCAATAATGATCGTCGGCAGGGTCATCAGCGTCAGGACCAGACCTCCGACGATAGGTGCCGATTGGGGCAGTCCCGCGAAGTTGATGAAGGCGGCAAGGCCAAGGATACCGAACACGATCGACGGCACGGCGGCGAGGTTCGAGATGTTCACCTCGATAATGTCGGTCAGGCGGTTCTTGGGGGCGAACTCCTCGAGATAGATCGAGGCGGCGACGCCAATCGGCACGGCCAAAAACAGGACAACCAACATCATGTAAAGCGAGCCGAGGATCGCGACACCGACACCGGCCGCTTCGGGACGTTGGTCCGAGGCATCGGGATTGGTCAGGAAGGACCAGTTCCACTCGGTCGAGAGCATTCCCTTGCCCTTCAGCGCATCGGCAAGCTGCAACTGGGCGGGCGAGGTATTGCTGTCACGCGCCGCGCTCTCCATCGAAACGCGGCCTTTGTAATAGCCGTCAACCCGACCGTTCACCAGAACGCGGGCGTCGATGGTCTGGCCGACCAGATCGGGGTTGGCCAGCACCCGATTGCGAAGCTGGGCCGACGCCTCTTTCGAGATCAGGTCCGACACGTCCTTCGCAGCGATGCCTTCGATGGTGATCCCGTTCTGGGTCATGACTGCCTGAAGCGACTGGTCCAGCAGCTTGCCGTAAGTCGTGGTCAGGACTTTCTTGATGTCCTCGGGGTTCCGGTTGCCGTTCTTGTCGAGCTGCGCCGCATCTAGCGTGACCGGAATTTCCAGATAGGTCTGGCGGAACGCTCCGATGCCATCGCTGAAGATCGAGTACATCAGGACGACCAGCGCGATCAGCGCGATCGCAATGGCGCTGAGGCCGTAGGCGCGGAAGCGTTTCTCGGCGGCGTTGCGCTTGCGGGTCCGCTCATCGACGACCAGCAACGAAGATTTCGATTGCGGTGCTGCGGCAGAAGCCGGGAAGGTTGCGTCGGTCATTCGTACTGCTCCCGGTATTTGCGCACGACGTAAAGGGCAACGATGTTCAGGCCCAACGTGACCACGAACAGCGTGAGGCCAAGGGCAAATGCGACAAGCGTCTCTGGTGCGGCAAAGTCGGTGTCACCGGTCAACTGGCTGACGATTTTGACGGTTATTGTCGTCATCGCCTCGAAAGGGTTCAGGTCCATGCGTGCGGCGGCCCCTGCCCCCAGCACCACGATCATCGTCTCGCCGATGGCACGCGACGCGGCCAGCAGGATCGCCCCGACGATGCCCGGAAGCGCGGCTGGCAGCACGACATTGCGCACCGTTTCGGACTGGGTCGAGCCAAGCCCCAGCGCCGCATCCCGCAGCGACTGCGGTACGGCGTTGATGATGTCGTCGGACAGCGAACTGACAAAGGGGATCAGCATGATGCCCATGACCAACCCTGCCGTCATGACTGACGAGCCCGAATTGCCCAGACCCAGCGGTTGGGCGAAGTAGTCCCGCAGCATGGGTCCGACGGTGATCAGCGCGAAAAGACCGTAAACAATGGTCGGGATACCGGCCAGGATCTCAATCATTGGTTTCGCAAAGCCGCGCATCCGGGGCGAGGCGTATTCGGACATGTAGATCGCCGCAAAAAGACCGATCGGGATCGAGACGGCCAGCGCGATAAACGAGATGTAAAGCGTACCCCAGACCAGCGGCAGGATGCCAAGCTGCGAGCCGCCGCCAAAGCGCGGCGACCATGTGGTTCCGAAGAAGAAGTCCTGCCACGGATACTGGCTGAAGAAGTTCCCCGTCTCGAACAGCATCGAAAAGACAATCCCGGCCGTGGTCAGGATGGCAATGCTGGAGCACATGATCAGCAATCCGCGCACAAAGCTTTCGACCGCATTGCGGGCGCGAAAATCGGGGGCGGTCCGCTGCAACGACCAGATCAGACCAACTGCGGCAACGGCCAATGCCACGCCTGCGACCAGAATGCGGTTCGCGCCGGGCTGCGCAAATAGCCAGATGGCGATCAGAAACAAGGCAGGCACCGCAGTATAAAGTGCGATGTTCCAGCCGTAATAATTAGTGCGCGAATGTAGCAGACGGGAATCGCCACCCGCTGCCGCAAGTACGCGGGAGCGACCGATGACGAAGCCGGCGACTGCCATGGCCAGGACGAGCAGCAAGGTCCAGGAGACAGGCATGTGAGCCTCGGATTACGGGATGAGGAAAGCGGCGCGGAGGACTACCTCCGCGCCGATCGGAACTTAGTTGGTCAGGGTCGTTTCGCTTGCGACAGCCGCTTGGGTCGCTGCAAGCTCGGGGTCCGAAACCAGACCGTAAGCTGCCAGCGGGCCTTCCGGACCGGCCAGCTCATCCGAGACGAAGAATTCGACGAATTCTTTCAGGCCCTGGATTTCGCCGATATGGGCTTTCTTCACATAGAAGAACAGCGGGCGCGAAACCGGATATTCGCCTTTGGCGATGGTTTCGGTCGAGGGCGTGACGCCAGCAAAGGTGCCGACTTTCAGCTTGTCGGTGTTGTTTTCATAGAAGGACAGACCGAAGACGCCGATACCGTTCTTGGCCGACTGGATGCGGGCCAGGGTTTCGGTGTAGTCGCCGTCAATATCGACAGATTTGCCATCGGTGCGCAGCGCCATGCAGGCTTCCTCGGCGGCTTCTTCGCCCAGTTCGGCCTTGAAGGCTTCGGCAGCGCCCGATTCCTCGCAACCGGCTGCGATCACTTTCTCTTCGAAAACTTCGCGGGTGCCGTGCTTTGTGCCGGGAACGAAGGCCAGGATTTCTTGATCCGGCAGATCGGCGCGGATCTCGTTCCACTTGGTCGCGGTGTTGTCGACGACCTTGCCGTCTTTCACGACCTTGGCGGCCAGAGCGTTGAACCAGTCGGCAGCGGTGTACTGGAAGTCATTGCCTGCGATGTCGCTGGCGAAAACGATCCCGTCATAACCGATGCGGACTTCCATGATGTCGGCCACGCCAGCGGTTTTACAGGCCTCGACTTCCGACGATTTGATCGGACGCGACGAGTTGGCGATGTCGATGGTGTTCTCGCCGACGCCTTCACAGAATTTCTTCAGACCAGCCGAGGAACCGCCCGATTCCACGACCGGAGTAGGGAAGTCCGTGTTCTCACCAAAGGCCTCGGCAACGATGGTGGCATAGGGCAGCACGGTCGACGAACCAGAAACCTGGATCTGGTCACGGGCAGAGGCGACGGTCGCCGAAGCGGCGATCATCGCAAGGGCCGACACGGCGAGTTTCGCGGATTTCATAGGATCACTCCTGAACATTTCCTGATGGCCGGGATCGGCCTGCCCGATCCCTTAGTGTCGTGATGCGACGCTTATGCGAAGGAAGTGTAACAGTATGATGACAATGCCACGGAGTCGGGCCGGACAGCAAGATTCCTGTGGAGAACCCTTATCCGATCCGGCCGCGTTGACCACCCGTCTGGGCGCGATCCAGCAAAAGGTGGTCCAGTATGACGCAAGCCGCCATCGCCTCGGCGATCGGAACGGCGCGGATGCCGACGCAGGGATCATGGCGGCCCTTGGTAATCAGTTCGATCTCTTCGCCCTTCTGGTTGATCGTCTGGCGCGGCGTCAGGATCGAACTGGTCGGCTTGACCGAGAAGCGCACGGAAATATCCTGACCCGTTGAAATTCCGCCCAGAATTCCGCCAGCATGGTTTGACAGGAACCGTGGCCCCTCATTCCCCATACGGATTTCATCGGCGTTCTCGGTGCCCGTCAAAGCAGCCGCAGCCATCCCCTCGCCGATCTCGACGCCCTTCACGGCATTGATCGACATCATCGCGGCGGCAAGGTCGGTATCAAGCTTGGCATAGATCGGGGCGCCCAGTCCCGCAGGACAGCCCTGAATCAACACCTCAAGCGCCGCACCGACGCTGTTCTGGTCCTTACGGATTGCGTTCAGATAGTCCTCCCATGCCGGAACCGCCGAGGCGTCGGGCAGGAAAAACGGATTGTTCGGGATCTCGGCCGCATCGAATTTCGTGCGGTCCAGATGCAACGCCCCCATCTGGACCATGTAACCGGTGATTTTCAGATCGGGGACCAATTCCCGCAGAACCGCCTGCGCGACACCGCCCGCCGCGACCCGCGCCGCAGTCTCTCTCGCGCTGGAGCGCCCACCGCCGCGATAGTCGCGAATGCCGTATTTCAGGTGATAGGCAATATCGGCATGACCCGGCCGGAACGCTTGGGCAATGTCGCCATAATCCTTGCTGCGCTGGTCGGTATTCTCGATCATCAGCTGGATCGGCGTGCCTGTGGTCTTGCCCTCGAATACACCTGAGAGGATTCGGACCTGATCTGGCTCTTGCCGTTGGGTGGTGAATTTCGAGGTTCCCGGACGACGCCGGTCCAGAAATTGCTGGATAAAACTCGCCTCTAGCGGGATTCCAGGGGGGCAGCCATCAACCGTAGCACCCAAGGCGGGGCCGTGGCTTTCGCCCCAGGTGGTGAAGGTGAAAACGCGGCCGAAGGTGTTGAAGCTCATGGTTCTGCCCCTTTTTTGGCTGCGATAAACGGGTCCGGAAGATCAGGCAACGGGAAATACCGCAAACCCCATGCCGAATTCCGACCTGACGATTCTGGCAGGTCCGAATTATTCCATTTTACATCATGTATTTGCTAAAATCTGAAGCGCGGCGCATGCTTTTGTGCGAATATGCGCCGCGCGACAACCGCCGTATTGCGGTTGAGAGACACCCGCTCTTTCGTGCTTGTGGTGGGGTGCGTCAGGGTGGTGAGGGAGGGCGCGGGCCGGAGACACCCGCGCCCTTTCCCTTTGCCCGCACAGCCCGTCCCCCGCGCGTACACAACCTGTACACCGCGCGTACACCGGCAACGCACTCCGCGTTCAGGGGTGGTTAACCAAGATTGTCGGATGATGTCGACGGGTTTGGGGCGGATGTGTGTGATGGTTAGCAAGGCGGAAGTACAGCGGCGGGTGAATTACCACTACATGGCGGATGCCATGCGGATGCTGGAATGGGATCTGCATCAGCGGCTGATGGCCGATCTGCGTATCCCCGAGGAATGGCACGAGATTGCACGTGACAAGGGTGAGCGGAAAAAGACCCGTGTGACAATCCGGTTGGATGACGAGATCGTGCGGTTCTTTCGCTCGACCGGGGCGGATTGGCAGCCTCGGATGAACCGGGTGCTGTCGGTCTGGGTCCATGCGCGGCTGGCGGGGTTGATCCGGGGGGCCGAGACGATGGATTACATGAAGCACCGGGTCGAGGAAGGGCTGGACGGCCCCCGCCCGCGCTGGGGCGATTTGCAACGGCTGGAGGACGAGGTTCTGGGTGATGAGGCCATGAACTGGGACGAGCCGGGTGTGCCGCTGGGCGAGGAACGTGTGGCCTCGGTCGTGCGGCGGGTGGAGTTGGATGGGCGGAAGGGGTGAGGTTTAGGGCAAACTATAGTGGCCCTTGACCTATCGCCAACTGGATCATGCCTTCACAATCCGGTAGACAAACCAACAAAGAGCAAACGCGCAACAGTTTGTATTTATTTAATAAATTTAATTGACCAGCCAATCGGCAGCGCATTACGCCACAGCCCGAAACGTGCGATTGGGGACATTACGGAATGCGCAGTATCGTGGAGTGGGAAGCCCTGACGGGCGCTGACAAATTAACTGCGGCAGAAGTTCGACTAATCGAAGCCGTACGCAAAGGACGGCCTTGCGCAATTGGCATAAAGGCCCCCACCGAGAAAACACCCGACAACCGTATCCGCGCTAATTTCTTACGCATGCTGATCCTGGGCGCGACGCCGGCGTGCGGACTGCACGAGAGCGGCGTTCAACTTGCAGGCGCGTGGGTGGACGGGAAGCTTGACCTATCGTTTTGTACCGTTCGAGGACAGGTATTGCTCCAAAATTGCACTTTTGCGGAGCGTCCGAATTTCAGCAATGCAAGGCTCGCCCAGTTTGATTTGATCGGCAGCGATTTGAGAGCAGGCCTGCTTGCAACTCATATGTGTGTCGAAGGCAGCTTCCACCTTTCTAAAATTGTGTCAGCGAGAACGGTTGATCTGCGCGGCGCCACAGTCAGAGGGAGGCTTGCTTGCTCCGATGCAAAAATTACTTGCGTAGGCCGCGAAGCCCTGAATTTTTCAAACGCCAGTATCGGAGCATCCCTGTTCCTAAGCCGCGTCAGAATTACCGGAGTGGTCAGACTTAACGGAGCTGAGATCGGGGGCCAACTCGAGTGCACGGGCGCGAGTTTCAACTCTGCAAGCAGCGACGCGAACGCCGCGTTAAACGCCGACTCGATGAAAGTCCGCCAATCCGTATTTCTTAGGAACATCACGGCCAAAGGTAGGGTCACGTTGTCAGCCGCAAAAATCGGTGGGATGTTGGGAATAACTGAAGCCGAATTTCACGCCGAAAAAGATTATGAGAAAGTCGCACTAAACTTGCAGTCCACACAAGCTAGGATCTTGTACATCCGCAAGCTGTCGATTCTTGAGGGTAAGTTAACGCTCAACGGCGCGCGTTTCGAAATTCTCACCGATGATGGGCAGTGGCCGCTTGAAAGGCATTCACTTGTTCTGAACGGGCTACACTACGAACGCATTGCTGGCAAGGCGGCTCCAACAACCGCCACTGCACGCAGGTCATGGTTAGAGACGGGTTCAACGCAGGATGATAGGTTTTTCCCGCAACCGTATACGCAGCTTGCAAAGGTCTTACGCGCAATGGGTCATGATACCGAAGCACGTAAAGTGCTGATTTGGCGTGAGCGAAGGTTGCGTTCACAAGCACGGCAAGACCTGTTAATTGCACGTGATGACACACGTTGGCCAGCGGCACACAGGCAATGGCAAATTCTCAATGCGGGCATTCATTGGATCGGCGACAAGCTGTTCGATGGGATCGCAGCCTTCGGCTACCGTCCATTTCAAACACTAATCAGCGCATTTATCCTGTGGTTGGTCGCTTCTTGCGTTGCACAATTTACTTGGAGCGAGGGCTCTTTTGCTCCGAATTCCGACGTGGTCCTCACATCGTCCGCTTGGCAAAATCTGCTTCTGGAGGACTGTATTCCTGAGATTGGGGAAGCAGCCAAATCGGAGTGCGTCGCCAATCCAGCGGATACGTGGTCGCGCGTGGGGAAACCGGGCATGGACTGGGAGTCATTCTCGTCATTGGGTTACGCTCTCGATCTGGTTGTGCCGGTACTTGACCTTGGGCAAACGTCTGCGTGGGCACCGTCGAAAGACCGCGGTCCATGGGGACGGGGATTATGGTGGGGACGGTGGGTGCTTCAAGCACTCGGCTGGATGATCGTTCTGGTATTCGCTGCCGCCGTTTCCGGGATCATGCAACGTGACCAAGAATAGAAATCCGGAATGCAGGTAAATACAGGGATGCTCGCCTTTTCGACAAATCGAGCGTCAGAACTCGAAGACAAAAAACCTTCATCAGCACACTGAAAGATAAAGGGCCTCTCAAGCGAGAGGCCCCTTCAGTTGTTCCTAGGATCGGTCTACGGGCATCACGCCTGCAGCGAACGCACCCCGACCTCACCTTCGCCACGCGACTTGATCGCCGCCACTGCCGCGATGCTGCCTGCGGCGGTGGTGTAATAGGGAATCTTGTCGTTCAGGGCGACGGCGCGGATTTCGCGCGAGTCGGCGATGGCTTGCGCACCTTCGGTCGTGTTCAGGACCATCACGATCTCGCCGTCCTTCAGGCGGTCGACGATGTTCGGGCGGCCCTCGAAGACCTTGTTCACGGTCTCGGTCTCGACGCCTGCCGCTTTCAGGAACTCGGCCGTGCCACGGGTCGAGAGCAGGCGGAAGCCCATCTCGGTCAGGTCACGGGCGGCGGTGGCGAAGGCCTCGGACTTGTCGGCATCCTTGACCGAAACGAAGACCAGACCGCTTTCCGGCAGTTGCGTGCCGGCACCCATTTGCGACTTGAGGAAGGCGCGGGCGAAGGTGCGGTCCCAGCCCATGACTTCGCCGGTCGAGCGCATTTCCGGGCCGAGGATCGTGTCGACGCCGGGGAAGCGGGCGAAGGGCAGAACGGCCTCTTTGACCGAGTACCAGGGCGTGTTCGGATCGGCCAGCGTCAGCGGGTCGGCGAAGGGCAGCGCGGTTTCCGGGCCGACATTGGCCGGATAGGCCTCACGCGCGGGGAAGTTCGACATCGGCTCGCCCGCCATCAGGCGTGCGGCGATCGAGGCGATGGCGCTGTCGGTGGCTTTGGCGACGAAGGGCACGGTGCGCGAGGCGCGCGGGTTCACCTCGAGGACGTAGATCACGCCGTCCTTGATCGCGAATTGCACGTTCATCAGGCCGACGACGTTCAGCGCCTTGGCCATGGCCACGGTCTGCACCTTGATCTCGGCGATGATGGCCGGGTCCAGCGTGTGGGGCGGCAACGAGCAGGCCGAGTCGCCCGAGTGGACGCCAGCTTCCTCGATATGCTCCATGATGCCCGCGACATGGACGTTCTTGCCGTCCGAGAGGGCGTCGACGTCAACCTCGATCGCGCCCGAGAGGTAGCTGTCGAGCAGGACGGGGCTGTCGCCCGAGACCTTCACTGCCTCGCGGATGTAGCGGTGCAGCTGGTCCATGTCGCGCACGATCTCCATCGCGCGGCCGCCCAGAACATAGGAGGGGCGGATGACCAGCGGGAAGCCGATGCGGCCCGCGATCTCGATCGCTTGCGCGTCGGTCGAGGCGATGCCGTTGATCGGCTGCTTCAGGCCGAGATCGTTCAGCAGCTTCTGGAAACGCTCGCGGTCTTCGGCCAAGTCGATCGCGTCCGGCGTGGTGCCGAGGATCGGGATGCCTTCCTCTTCCAGCGCATTGGCCAGTTTCAGCGGGGTCTGGCCGCCGAACTGGACGATGACGCCGTGCAGCGTGCCATTTTCCTGCTCGATACGCAGGATTTCAAGGACATGCTCAAGGGTCAGCGGCTCGAAATACAGGCGGTCCGAGGTGTCGTAATCGGTCGACACGGTCTCGGGGTTGCAGTTGATCATGATCGTTTCGTAGCCGGCTTTCGTCAGCGAGAAACAGGCGTGGCAGCAGCAATAGTCGAACTCGATGCCCTGACCGATGCGGTTCGGGCCGCCGCCAAGGATCACGACCTTTTTGCGGTCGGAGGGGCGGGCTTCGTTTTCCACGTCGCCCATCGCGGGGGCTTCGTAGGTCGAGTACATATAGGGGGTCTGGGCCTCGAACTCGGCGGCGCAGGTGTCGATGCGCTTGAAGACCGGATGCAGGTCATGGGCGCGGCGCGATTTGCGCACGGCGGCTTCCGACTGGGCCGAAAGGGTCGCCAGACGCGCATCGGTGAAGCCCATCATCTTGAGCTTGCGCAGCGCGTCCAGATCCTTGGGCAGGCCGTTCGCGCGAACCTCGTTCTCGGCATCCACGATCTCGCGCAGGCGCGACAGGAACCACGGATCAAACGCCGTGGCGTGCTGGATCTCGTCGTCGGTCAGCCCCTCGCGCATGGCTTGCGCGATCAGGCGCAGGCGGTCGGGAGTCTGAGCGCTGATCGCCTTGATGACGGCGGATTTCTCGGGCGCGCCGGGGATCTCGATCTCGTCGAGGCCGGTCAGGCCGTTCTCCATCGAGGTCAGGGCTTTTTGCAGCGATTCGTGGAAGGTGCGGCCAATGGCCATGACCTCGCCCACGGATTTCATCGCGGTGGTCAGTTCCGGCTTCGAGCCCGGGAATTTCTCGAAGGCGAAGCGCGGGATCTTGGTCACGACATAGTCGATCGAGGGCTCGAAGGACGCCGGGGTGACTTTGGTGATGTCGTTGTCGAGTTCGTCCAGAGTGTAGCCGACGGCCAGTTTCGCGGCGATCTTGGCGATCGGGAAGCCGGTCGCTTTCGAAGCCAGCGCCGAAGAGCGCGAGACGCGCGGGTTCATCTCGATGACGACCATGCGGCCGTCCTTCGGGTTCACCGCCCATTGCACGTTCGAGCCGCCGGTTTCGACGCCGATTTCGCGCAGCACGGCGATCGAGCCGTTCCGCATGTCCTGATATTCGCGGTCGGTCAGGGTCAGCGCGGGCGCGACGGTGATCGAGTCGCCGGTATGCACGCCCATCGGATCGACGTTCTCGATCGAGCAGACGATGATGGCGTTGTCGGCACGGTCGCGGACGACCTCGAATTCGTATTCCTTCCAGCCGAGCAGCGATTCATCGACCAGAACCTGCGCGACGGGCGAGGCTTCCAGACCCGAGCGCACGATGCGCTCATAGTCGTCACGGTTATAGGCGACGCCGCCGCCGGTGCCGCCAAGGGTAAAGGCGGGGCGGATGATCGCGGGCAGGCCGATCTCTTCCAGATCGGTCAGGGCCTGCGCGATGCCGGCCTTGATGTCATATTTGCCGTTGGCGAGCTTCGGCGCGGAAACGATGGTCGCGCGCGGGTTTTCCAGCCCGATGCGGTCCATGGCCTCGCGGAACAGCTTGCGGTCTTCGGCCATTTCGATGGCGGCGCGCTGCGCGCCGATCAGCTCGACGCCATAGCGGTTCAAGACGCCCATATCGGCCAGAGCCAGCGCGGTGTTCAGACCAGTCTGGCCGCCCATGGTCGGCAGCAGCGCGTCGGGGCGTTCCTTGGCGATGATCTTTTCAACGATCTCGGGGGTGATCGGCTCGATATAGGTCGCGTCGGCCATTTCCGGATCGGTCATGATTGTCGCGGGGTTCGAGTTGACCAGAATGACCCGATAGCCTTCTTCGCGGAGCGCCTTGCAGGCCTGTGCGCCGGAATAGTCGAACTCGCAGGCCTGACCGATGACGATGGGTCCGGCGCCGATGATCAGGATGGATTTGATATCGGTTCTTTTCGGCATGACGGCATCCTCGGGCTGGCGGCTGATAAATCGATCGGGGTTATAGCCATGGCAAGCCAAGGCGCAAGGGTCGCAAACGTCCTCGTGCCAAAAATCGCCTTCCTGTCGGGGACGGAAGTTATCGGCTGCGTCATGGCGGAGTGCCCCCCTTCGCGCAGAATCAAGACCCTAGAGTCGAGAGTGTGGGAACTGCAAGCGGAAAGGTTGCCGCGCGGGATCAATCCAATCCGTCATAGCGGCGGATGATCCAGACGAGGTCATAGACCAGCCACAGAAGCCCGATCATCCCGACCCGCCGCATGTCGCGCGCACGCCATGCCAGCAAGGCGGCCAGCACGCCCAGCGCCAGCCGCAACGGGTATTCCGGCCCCAATGCCCACAGGTGATCACTGCCCTTCATCAATGTGTCGATCAGGTCGAAGGCAAAGGACAGTGCGAAGAGACCGAAGAACCCTGCCCTGCGCCGCATGAAGAACTGTTCGCTTTCGGCATGGTCCGGCACGGCATCGGGATAAAGCAGCGTCGCCATCAGGAAATGCAGCGAGGCGTAGGACAGAACGAAGACATAGACCCCGAAATGCCATGCCCCGACATTGCGCAGGGCGAACTCCCACCACCAGAAATGCACCGCGCCCAGCAGCAGGACAACGGACCAGACAATCTGGGCGAACATCCCTTCGGTTCGGACAGGTTGTTGAAGGCGGCGCGACAGGCCCGACAGGACACGGGTGATCGCAAGGCCCAGAACCAGGCTGATCAGGATCTTGAGATGGGGAAAGGCGTCCACGGGCTGCTCCGCATCGTTTGAAAAGCAGCCTATGCGATCAGGTGAACCCGCCGAAACGAAATCAGCCGAGCAAACGACTCAGTCGTGCCGCAAGCGGAAACGCGATACGGCTGACGCCGAGTGTCAGGGCAAAGGCGATGGGCCATGCGATCAGAAACTGATGGGGCCAGCCGTGCAGCCATTCGGCCGTTGGTCCCAGCACGATCAGTGACATGATGCCCGACATCAGCAAGGCCATCATGCCGGTCATCAGGGCTTGGGCAATCAAAAGGGTTTTCCGGTCCATGTATAGCTCGTTCTCATAGGGGTGGCCGAGCGATCAGAACTTCACCACGGCAGCACCAGCATCAAAGGTTGGTGCCGTGGGTTCGCGCCAAGGCGCGACTAGATCCCGCCAAGCGGGGGCCGGAATAACCTGACCGACCTGAAATCTTTTCGACCCGACCCGGATAGAGCCGGGACGGATCGGGGTCAAGGAAATGGTTCAGGCCGCAATGAACTCGCGCACGAAAGGCGTGGCAGGACGGGCGCGGATGTCCTGCGGGCGACCAACTTGCTCGATCTTGCCCATGGACATGACGACGACCAGATCGGCCAGTTCCATCGCCTCGTCCTGATCGTGGGTCACGAAGACTGTGGTCAGACCGGTGGTGTCATGGATCTCGCGCAACCCGTGGCGCAATTCCTTGCGGACGCGGGCATCCAGCGCGCCGAAGGGTTCATCGAGCAACAGCATCCGCGGCTCGATGGCAAGGGCACGGGCCAGAGCGACCCGTTGGCGCTGACCGCCCGACAACTGGTTCGGGAAGCGACCGGCGATCTGCGGCAACTGGATCAGTTCCAGCAGCTTGGTCACGCGGCGTTCGATCTCGGCCTCGGGCGGACGGCTGCGGCGCGGGCGGGCGCGCAGACCGTAGGCGATGTTCTCGAATACGGTCATGTGCTTGAACAGGGCATAGCTTTGGAACACGAAGCCCGCGCGGCGGTCCTGCACCGACAGGCCGGTTGCGTCCTGCCCGTCAAACAGCACCCGCCCCGAGGTCGGGAACTCCAGCCCGCCAAGGATACGCAGCAGCGTCGTCTTGCCCGAGCCGGACGGACCCAGCAGCGCCACCAGCGCCCCCGAAGGGATGGGCAGGCTGACCGGATGCAACGCGGTCGTCGCGCCGAAGGTCTTGGCGATTTCGTCGATCTCGATATGCATGATCAGGCTCCGGAATTAATGGCGGCGGGTGGCGGCAAGCTGGTCGGCATGGCGCCATTCCAGCATGGTTTTCAGGGCAAGGGTCAGCAGCGCCAGCGCCGCAAGCAGGGCGGCAAGGCTGAAGGCCGCGACCGAGAGATATTCGTTATAGAGCATCTCGATGGTGATCGGCATGGTCGCGGTCTGGCCGCGGATCTTGCCCGAGACGACGGCGACCGCGCCGAATTCGCCCATGGCGCGGGCGTTGCACAGAAGCACGCCGTAAAGCAGTGCCCATTTGATATTCGGAAGGGTCACCGTCAGAAAGACCCGCCAGCCCGAGGCACCAAGGGTCAGCGCGGCTTCTTCCTCGGTGCGGCCCTGTTCGATCATCACGGGGATGAGTTCGCGGGCGACAAAGGGGAAGGTCACAAAGACCGAGGCCAGCACGATCCCCGGCAACGCGAAGACAATCGGAAAGCCCGAGGCCACCAGCCAGCCGCCAAGTACGCTGTTCGCACCGAACAGCAGCACCAGCGCAAGGCCCGCAACGACCGGCGAGACCGAGAACGGTAGGTCGATCAGCGTGATCAAGAAGGCTTTGCCACGGAAATCGAACTTGGTGATCGTCCATGCGGCAGCGATGCCGAACACCGCGTTCACCGGAACCGACACCGCCGCGACGATCAGCGTCAGCTTGATCGCCGACCATGCCTCGGGCTTGGTCAGCGAGGTGACTGCCGCAGCGGCCCCCTTGGCCAGCGCCTCGGCAAAGACGACGGCTAGCGGGGCCAGAACCAGCACCGCAAGTCCGCCTAGCGCGATGGCGATCAGGACCAGCTTGGTCAGCGGGCTTTCATCGGTCACCGGACGCCATTTCGGCGCGGCATGTTCGGCGGGGCTGAGCAAAGGCTCGTTGAGCGTGCTGTCATACATGGCCAATCCTCCGGCGGCTCCAGATCTGGATGAGGTTGATCACCAGAAGCATCGTGAACGAGATCAGCAGCATGGCGATGCCGATGGCCGCCGCGCCGTCATAGTCGAACTCTTCCAGCTTGATCACGATCAGCAGGGGCGCGATCTCGGTTTTCATCGGCAGGTTGCCCGCGATGAAGATGACCGAGCCGTATTCGCCAACCGCCCGCGCCAGCGACAGGGCGAAACCGGTCAGCGCGGCAGGCAGAAGCATCGGCAGGATCACCCGACGCAGGGTGTAGTACCGCCCTGCCCCCAAGGTGGCCGAGGCCTCTTCGACCTCTTTCTCGATCTCGGCAATGACCGGCTGCACCGTGCGGGTGACGAACGGCAGGCCGACAAAGATCAGCGCGATCAGGATACCCCATTCGGTATAGGCGATCTTCTGGCCCATCGACTTGGCAAGCCCGCCGAAGACGCCGTTCGGCGCATAAAGAGCCGTCAGCGCGATCCCCGCCACCGCCGTCGGCAAGGCAAAGGGCAGATCGACGACCGCATCGACCATACGGCGACCGGGAAACTCGTAACGTGCCAGAACCCATGCCAGCAGGGTTCCGAAGATCAGGTTGAAGACCGCCGCAATGAAGGCCAACCGGAACGAAAGATACAGCGCAGCCCAGACCCGTGGCGTGTTCACCGTGGACCAGACCCCTGCCGGACCATAGCTTGCCCCTTGGGCCAGCAGCGCTCCGACCGGCAGGATCACGATCAGCGACAGCATGGTCAGGGTAATCCCCATGCCGAGCCCGAAGCCCGGCATGGGGGATTTCTGCGCGCGGAACATCGCAAGCGCCATGGATTACATCCCCGTGTAGATTTGGTCGAACACGCCGCCGTCACCGAAATGCTCGGGCTGCGCTTTCTTCCAGCCGCCGAAATCGGCGATGGTCACCAGATCCAGTTTCGGGAAGCGCTTGACGTCCTCGGGGTTCGCGGCGCTTTCATCCCATGCGCGGTAGTAGTGCTTGAAGGCCAGCGCTTGCCCTTCCGGCGAATAGAGGAAAGCCAGATAAGCATCGGCCAGCGCCTTTTGCTCATCATCCGCAATGTTCTTGTCCACCACGGCGACCGGCGGTTCGGCAAGGATCGAAACCGAGGGCACCACGATATCGAACTGGTCATCGCCAAGTTCGTTCAGCGCCAGATAGGCCTCGTTTTCCCATGCCAGCAGCACATCGCCGATCTCGCGCTGGGTAAAGGTCGTGGTCGAGCCGCGCGCACCGCTGTCCAGCACCGGCACATGCTTGTAGATATCAGCCACGAATTGCTTCGGGTCCTTGCCGTTCTTTTCGGCCCAAGCCCAAGCGGCCAGATAGTTCCAGCGCGCCCCGCCCGAGGTCTTCGGGTTCGGGGTAATGACCTCGATGCCCTCTTTCACCAGATCGTCCCAATCCTTGATGCCCTTGGGGTTCCCTTCACGGACAAGGAAGACGATGGTCGAGGTATAGGGCGACGAGTTATGCGGCAGGCGGGACTGCCAATCCTCGGGCAGAAGGCCCTTTTCGGCAACCTTGTCGATATCCGAGGCCAAGGCCAGCGTCACCACTTGCGCCTTGAGCCCGTCGATCACCGAGCGGGCCTGCGCACCCGAGCCGCCATGCGAGGTTTCGATCGTCGGGGCCTTATGTCCGTCCGCTTCCCATTTGGCGGCGAAGGCGGCGTTCACGTCGCGGTAAAGCTCTCGCGTCGGATCGTAGCTGACGTTCAGAAGCGTGTTTTCTGCCTGCGCCTGACCACCTGCCAGCGTCAGCCCGCCCACGGTCAGCATCACGGCCATTGCACGACGGGCAGCAAAACCGAAGCAGCGATTCAGAAGGCTGGGACGCAGCGGCACACCCGTCATCGATTTGGTGCCGTCCTGAATTGTCACGCGGCCATCCAGATGGCGGCGGACGACGCGGCCATGGGCCAGTTGGGTGTCATTCACGCGAATCGTGCGGATCATGGCGATCTTCCTTCTCCCGGCGAGGTCCAAGCCTCATCGCCACAATTACGACAGGGTTAGTCGTTTATTTCAAGATAAAAGACGAATAAACCAATCGTTTTTATTGCGTCTTATTTTCAAAGGCTTAATTCGAAAATATCCAGCGGATGAGTCGTATTTGAAGGATCCCGGCGCAATGGAATGCCAGACCGGAGCGGAATTTGCGGAGAATCAATTTCTCTTTCAGGCATGAAAAAGCCGCGCATCCTGACGGAGGCGCGGCGATAATCCGGCTTAGCCGACACTTACCCGACGAGCTGGTCTTCGGCCTTCTGGGCCAGCGCCTCGGCGCGGGCCGCCAGTTCGGCCATGCCTTCTGACAGGCTGGCCGGAACCACGGGGACTTCGACCCGCTGTGGATTGTTCTTGAGACGGTGGATTTCCCGTTCCGCCGAGGCCAAGCGATCCTCGAGCGCGGTGGTGCGATCCGCCAGCATCAGCCCCGCAAGCAACAGCAACCGCGGCTCGGGCATCCGCCCCGCCTGCGACAAAATCGCCTGCGCTTCGGTATCCAGCATACCCGCCGCACGTTTCAGCAGACGTTCTTCGCCCTCTTGGCAGCTCAGGGTGTAGGATTTGTGTCCAATCGAGAATTCGACCTCGGCCATCGTCTTAGCCCCTTTGCTCGTCAGTCGCGTCACTCATCTCGGCGGGCTCGCTTTCCGCCGTCATGCCGGTATCAAGCGGCATCGGCGTTTCAACCACGGCGGGCCGGACCGGTTCGGGCGGCGGCGCAAGATCGGGCGCATCGCTGCCGGTCACTCCCAGCAGGCGATCCAATGTATCGACTATCTCGCCCAGCTTGCCGCGCTCGGCATTGCGCGCCGAGCGAAGCGATTCGATCTCGGCTTCGAGAGCGCGATAGGTCGCGCCGCTCAAGGTCGCGGGATCGGTATCGAACAGGCCGCGGTTCGCCGCTGACAGCGCCTCATTCGCGGCGACAAGATCAACGGCGCGATCTTCGGCTTCGGCCAGCCGTTCGTTCATCACCTTCAAGCGGGCCTCGAAGCCGGCAACCGTTGAACTGTGGCTGGCCCGCAAGGCGGCAAGCTCGTCGGACAGGCGCTGGTTCAGCGCCTGACTTTCGAGAAGCTCGGCCGGAGACGCGCTTTGCGATGCGCTGTCGGGCAGGATCGTCGGCACTGCCATCCGGAGTTCGGCCGTCCGGTCGATGAAGCTGTCGATCCGGTCCAAAGCCGCGATCAATCGCTTTTCGCTGGCATTCAGGTCGTCTTTCATCGGCCGGAATTCCTTTCGGGGTAGCTGGTCAAGGGCACGCGCTTGTGACTTTTTCGCATCGCTTGGCCTTTATGACAAGAACAGGCAAGGATTTGCATTGTTCCTTCGCGTTTTTGTGCCGCCGCATTGGGCTCAGGCATTTACGATTTCGCGCCTTTCCTCGATCAATCCGCGGATTATCGCCCAAACCGCACCCAAAAGCACGATCGTAAACGGCAATCCGGTCGAAACCGCCATGGCCTGCAAAGCGGTCAGACCACCGCCCAGAAGCAGCGCGATGGCGACCAGCCCCTCGAATCCGCACCAGAAGATCCGTTGCGGCGTCGGCGACTGGACTTTGCCACCCGAGCAGATGGTGTCGATCACCAGCGAACCGGAATCGCATGAGGTGATGAAAAAGACGACCACCAGCACGATCCCGACAAAACTGCTGATGGCGTGCATCGGGAGATGGCTGAGCATCTCGAACAATTGCAACTCCAGCGCCGCATTCGCGACCTGATCTATGCCGGCCTGAAACTGCGAGATCGCGGTCCCGCCCAGCGCTGTCATCCACAGGACCGAGATGAACGAGGGCACGATCAGCACCGCCAGCAGGAATTCGCGGACCGTGCGACCGCGCGAGACCCGCGCGATGAACATGCCGACAAAGGGCGACCAACTGATCCACCACGCCCAGTAGAAGGCCGTCCAGCCCTCGCGGAAGGCATCGTCCGTGCGCCCGAAGGGGTTGGCCAAGGGAACAAAGTCGCGGGTATAGGCGCCAAGATTGCCGAAAAAGCCCTTGAGGATCTGCACAGTCGGTCCGGTCAGGATGACGAACAGCAACAGCAGCAGCGCCAGCATCATGTTGGCCTGCGACAGCAATTGCACGCCCTTGTCGACCCCCGAGATCACGCTGATCGTCGCAATCGCAATGATGATCAGGATCAGAATGATCTTGGTGCTGGTACCGTCACCGATCCCGAACAGGAAATGCAATCCGGCCGTCGCCTGCTCGGCCCCGAAACCCAGCGAGGTCGCAAGGCCGAACACCGTGGCGAAGACGGCAAGGATGTCGATGACATGACCAGGCCAGCCCCAGACCTTCTCTCCGAAGATCGGATAGAAAACGGAACGCATGGTCAGCGGCAGGCCCTTGTTGAAGCTGAACAGCGCCAGCGACAGTGCGACCACCGCGTAGATTGCCCAAGGGTGCAGCCCCCAGTGGAAGATCGTCGCGGCCATCGCAAGGCGCCGCGCTTCCAGCGCATCGCCCGGCGCGCCGTTCAGAGGGGCGGAATCGATGCGGACCCCGTTCTCGATGACAGGGCCGGTAAAGGCGGCGCTGTAATGGCTTAACGGCTCGGAGACGCCGTAGAACATCAGGCCGATGCCCATGCCCGCTGCAAACAGCATGGCGAACCAACCCATGCGGCTGAAATCCGGCGTCGCGTGCGGCCCGCCCAAACGCACGCTTCCCAAGGGCGAAACGATCAGCGCAAGGCACAGCACAACAAAGACGTTGCCAGCCAGCATGAAGAACCAGTCAAGGCTGTTCGTCAGCCAGTTCCTGAGGCCGGTAAAGAACACCTCCGAACCACTGGGCTGGATCTCGCCGTTGATCGGGGCGTGAGCGGTGAAATATTGCAGCGCAAGCGTCAGCACGGTGAAGGTCACGATGGCCACGGCAGAAACGGTGAAGACCATATGATGGACGTCAAAGGGGATCACGCCCTCGCCCTGGATATTGTCCTGCCCGATCTCGTAATCGGTGTCGATGACTGCCGTCGGCCCTTCGGGAGCGGGAAGTGCTTCCTCCTCGGGGGAGGTTGCGTCTGCGGAGGAATCCTTGAACGTGCCGTCGGTCGGATCAGTCATGCGCTTTCCTCTTTGGGTCGTAGCAGCCAAGGAACGAATGCGGTCCCGGCATCGAAAGGGTCGGCTTTTCGACAGGTTATCATTGCATCCTAGTCCTGCTGCGACTTTTCAGTCAAAGGATGCTTGCCTATAAGGCTTGGGGTCCAGAACGGAGAAACCAGATGCGCCGCGCAACCATCACCCGCGACACGGCCGAAACCCAGATCGTGGTCGAGCTGGACCTTGACGGCACCGGCACATACGACAACCGGACGGGCGTCGGCTTTTTCGATCACATGCTGGACCAGCTTTCCCGCCATTCGCTGATCGATCTGACCGTCCGCGCCAAGGGCGATCTGCATATCGACGATCACCACACTGTCGAGGATGTGGGCATCGCCATCGGTCAGGCCTTGACCAAAGCATTGGGGGACAAAAAGGGCATCCGCCGCTATGGCAGCTTCCATCTGGCGATGGACGACAGCCTGATCCGCGCGGCGCTGGACCTGTCGGCGCGGCCCTTCCTGATCTGGAACGTCGATTTCCCGACCCAGAAGATCGGGACATTCGACACCGAACTGGTGCGCGAGTTCTTTCAGGCCCTTTCGACCCATGGCGGCATCACGCTGCATGTCGACCGGCTACACGGGTTCAACTCGCACCACATCGCCGAGGCCGCCTTCAAGGCCGTCGCCCGTGCATTGCGCGAAGCGGTCGAGCCCGATCCGCGCATGGCGGGCGTGCTGCCCTCGACCAAGGGGGCGTTGTGATGCGCGTCGCACTGGTCGATTACGACAGCGGAAACCTGCATTCGGCTGAAAAGGCCTTTGCCCTGATGGGCCGCGAGGCAGGAGCCGAGGTTTTTGTCACCAGCGACCCTGAACAGGTCGCGGCCGCCGACCGGATCGTCCTGCCCGGCGACGGTGCCTTTCCGGCCTGCCGCACCGCGTTGGATGCCGTGCCCGGCATGGTCGAGGTTCTGCGCGCCGCCGTGCTGGAACGCGGCGTGCCCTTCATGGGCATCTGCGTCGGCATGCAGATGCTGGCCGAAATCGGCCACGAATACCGCGACACAGATGGTCTGGGCTGGATCGGTGGCGAGATCGATGCGATCGACGCTCCCGGTCTGAAAGTGCCACATATGGGCTGGAATGACCTGACCGTCCTGCAACCACATCCGGTTCTGGAAGGGATCTCGTCCGGCGATCACGCCTATTTCGTCCATGGCTGGCAGTTTCAGGTCCGCGATCCCGCGCATTTGCTGGCTACCGTCGATTATGGCGGGCCGGTCACGGCGGTTGTCGGACGCGACAATATCGTCGGCACACAATTCCATCCCGAAAAATCTCAGGATGTCGGGTTGCGGATCATCGCGAACTTTCTGCGCTGGCGGCCATAAGCGGCATCGGAGCCGGGGGCGCTGCCCCCGGACCATTAATGCTTGATGAGCTAACCTATTTTAGTCGCGTCCAAGTCTGGGTTTTGCAGAAGACCGCGACGCAGCCGGAAACATTTAGCTTATCCCCCTCAAGTTGCATCTTCGATTTGTAGGTCTTCCCCGATCCGGGGTCCCAGATCGTACCGCCCGAGAACTTGCCGCCACCCTGATCCGACATATCCGCGACGATATTGCGGCCAGTATTCGGCGAGGAGATCGGCTTGCCGGCCTTGTCGAACGAGCGCACCAGCTTGCCGCACAGCTTGCCGCCACAATCCAAAAACTGGACATGGCCCACCTGTCCGTAATCATTGGGCTCGGTCTGATAGGTTCCGTCGATCCCGTCAGCCTGCACTGTAGCCGCGTATAGGACGATAGCGGCTGCAATGGCCGGTAGTTTCATTGTGATTTCCTCCCATTGGGCATGGCCCTGCGGAAATGATTGCAAGGCGGCACCGCTTCCGATCAAGCATGACGTGGCGTTGCGCCACAGGGGGCAAGGCTCGCCCTGCCTCTTTCCGTCCGCGCCGCTCTGTGGCAAAGGAGCGCGAAATACAGGAGAGACGCGATGATCCTATACCCCGCCATTGACCTCAAAGACGGTAATTGCGTGCGCCTTCTGCGTGGTGACATGGACGCGGCGACAGTCTTCGGCACCGATCCCGCAGCGCAGGCCAAGGCCTTTGAAGATGCAGGGGCTGAATGGGTGCATCTGGTCGATCTGAATGGGGCCTTTGCCGGTCATCCTGTCAATGCCGAAGCCGTCGAGGCAATTCTGGCCGGTATCGGCATTCCCGCGCAACTGGGCGGTGGCATTCGCGATATGGCGACCATCGAAAGCTGGCTCGAGCGTGGCCTGTCCCGCGTCATTCTGGGCACGGTTGCTGTGGAAAACCCCGCATTGGTCCGTGAGGCCGCGCTGGCCTTCCCCGGCAAGATCGCGGTCGGGATCGACGCGCGTGCAGGCAAGGTCGCGACCCGTGGCTGGGCCGAGGAAACCGACGTCAACGCAACCGATCTGGCGCGTCAGTTCGAAGACGCGGGCGTTGCCGCGATCATCTATACCGACATTGACCGCGACGGTGCGATGCAAGGCCCGAATATCGCCGCGACCGAGGCCTTGGCGCGCGCCGTGAACATTCCGGTCATCGCCTCGGGCGGGGTCAGTTCGATGCAGGATCTGCTGTCTTTGCGTGATACGCGCGTGATTGCGGGTGCGATCTCGGGTCGCGCGCTTTACGATGGCGCGATCAATCTAGGCGAGGCGCTGCGCGCGCTGGCATAAGGGGGCGAGATGCTCAAGACGCGGGTGATCCCTTGCCTCGACGTGGCCGATGGCCGTGTCGTCAAGGGCGTGAATTTCGTCGATCTGGTGGATGCGGGCGATCCGGTCGAGGCCGCTCGCGCCTATGACGCGGCGGGCGCGGACGAGATCTGCTTCCTCGACATCCATGCCACGCATGAAAATCGCGGCACGATGTTCGATCTGGTCACCCGCACCGCCGAGGCCTGTTTCGTGCCCCTGACCGTGGGTGGCGGCGTGCGCAGCCACAATGACGTGCGCGCGCTGCTGCTGGCAGGCGCTGACAAGGTCAGCTTCAACTCGGCCGCCGTGGCTGACCCGAATGTCATTGCCGAGGCAGCTGATCGCTTCGGCAGCCAATGCATCGTCTGCGCCATCGACGCCAAGACCGTCGCGCCCGGCAAATGGGAAATTTTCACCCATGGCGGGCGCAAGCCCACCGGCATCGACGCGGTCGAATTTGCACGCACCGTCGCCGCCAAAGGCGCGGGGGAAATCCTGCTGACCAGTATGGACCGCGACGGCACGAAATCGGGCTTCAACATCCCGCTGACCCGCGCGGTCGCGGACGCGGTCAATATCCCCGTCATCGCCTCGGGCGGCGTCGGCGCGTTGGAGCATCTGGCCGAGGGTGTCCTTGAGGGGCACGCCTCGGCGGTTCTGGCGGCCTCAATCTTCCATTTCGGCACCTTCACCGTGCGCGAGGCCAAAGAACACATGGCCGCCGCAGGCATTCCGATGAGGCTGACATGAGCGCGATCGATCGACTGGCCGCGACAATCGAGGCCCGCAAGGGCGCGGACCCCGAAACCAGCTGGACCGCCAAGCTGCTGTCCAAAGGCCCCGAGAAATGCGCCGAGAAGTTCGGCGAGGAAGCCGTCGAGGCGATCATCGAGGCCGTCAAGGGCGACCGCGAGAAGCTGATCAGCGAGGCCGCCGATTCGCTTTATCACCTGCTGGTGATGTTGGCCGCGCGCGATGTGACGCTGTCCGATGTCGAGGCCGAACTGGACCGGCGAGAGGGCCGCTCGGGCATCGAGGAAAAAGCCTCGCGGAAATGAAGAACGCCCGGCCTTGCGGTCGGGCGTCATCGTTTGGGTCGAACCGCGACGATCAGCTTGCGACCAACACGACCTTGACCGCTCCGTTCTTGGCGGAAAGGGCGATTTCGCCACCCGCCAGACGCAGCGCATCCTGACCAAAGACCTCGGCGCGCCAACCATGCAGCGCAGGCAGATCGCGCGCGCCCGAAGCGATGGCATCCAGATCCGAGGCCGAAGCGATCAAGCGCGGCGCGACGCCAGCCTCGTCCGACTTGGCTTTGAGCAGGACACGCAGCAACTCGGCCAAAGCGGCGTTACCCGGACGCCCCGGCTCTTCCGGTGCGGGCTTGGGCAGGTCTTTGGTTTCAAGTCCGGCTTTTACCGCAGCAAGGATTCCGTTCGCGATCTCGCCACGACGCGCATCGCGCAGCAGCAGCCGCGATTTGCCGAGATCATTTTCCGATTGCGGCTTGGTCGATGCCAGTTCGATCAGCGCGTCGTCCTTGAACACGCGGGCGCGCGGGATGTCGCGCTCTTGCGCGAATGTCTCGCGGAAACGCGCCAGTTCACGCACCACGGCAAGAAACCGCGGCGAGCCCGAACGGGTGCGGATGCGCTGCCATGCCTCTTCGGGGCGGGTGATATAGGTTTCCGGATTCAGCAGAACAGCCGCTTCTTCCTGAAGCCACGGGGCGCGACCGGTCTTGGTCAACTGCTCGGACAGGAACTCGTAGATCGAACGCAAATGCGTCACATCGGCCAGCGCATAGGATGCCTGAGCATCCGAAAGCGGGCGGATCGACCAATCAGTGAAACGCGAGGATTTGTCCAACGGCTGGCGCGCGATCTTTTTGACCAGCGTCTCGTAGCCGACCTGTTCGCCGAAACCACAGACCATCGCGGCGATCTGCGTGTCGAACAGCGGATCGGGCAGAACGCCCGCATCATGGAAGAAGATTTCCAGATCCTGCCGCGCGGCGTGGAACACCTTGACCGTCGCCTTGTGGCGGAACAGGTCATAAAGCGGCTCCAGCGACAGCCCTTCGACCAGCGGGTCGATCAGCACGGCGGGGCCGCCCTCGCCCCCTTTGGCAGAGGACGGAGGCAAGGCCGCCTGAATCAGGCAAAGCTTGGAGTAATAGGTGCGCTCGCGCAGGAATTCCGTGTCGAGCGTCACATAGGGCTGCGTCTTGGCCAGTTCGCAGAACTCGGCCAGTTCGGCCGTCGTCGTGATGGTGCGAATCTCTTCCTGGCGGGCGGTCTTTGGGCTGGCGGACATCGATTTCTTTCAGGCATGGGCGGGGCATCCGCCGAATCTCAGTACCGGCCTTCCATCAGCCGCGACGGAAAATCAAGGCGCGATGTGACAGATCATAACGGTTCTATGTCACCCTGTGCCCGCTGCGCCTCGAATTGCGCGACGAAATCGGACAAACGGCCAGCAGCGATCGCCGCACGAAGTCCTGCCATTAACTCTTGGAAGTAATGTAGGTTATGCCAGGTCAGCAACATCCCCGAGATCATCTCGCCCGAGCGCATGACGTGATGCAGATAGGCGCGGCTATAGCCCGTGCATGCCGGACATGTGCATTCCGCATCCAAGGGACGCGGGTCGTCGGCATGCCGCGCATTCTTGATATTGACCTGCCCGCGACGGGTCCAGGCCTGTCCCGTGCGCCCCGATCGCGAGGGCAGCACGCAATCCATCATATCGACGCCGCGCACCACCGCGCCGACGATATCATCGGGCTTGCCGACGCCCATCAGGTAGCGCGGCTTGTCCTCGGGCAGGAAGCCGGGGGCATAGTCGAGAACGCCGAACATGGCCTCCTGGCCCTCGCCCACGGCAAGGCCGCCAATGGCATAGCCCTCAAAGCCGATGGACTTCAGCGCCTCGGCGGATTCCTCGCGCAGTTCCCGCGTGACGCCGCCCTGCATGATGCCGAACAGCGCATGACCCGGACGGTCGCCGAATGCGTCGCGGCTACGCTGCGCCCAGCGCATCGACATGCGCATGGATTTCGCGACCTCATCATCGGTCGCGGGCAGAGCGGGGCATTCGTCGAACGCCATCACAATATCCGAGCCAAGCTGGCGCTGGATCTCCATGCTGGTTTCCGGCGACAGGAAGTGCTTGCTGCCATCGATATGGCTGGCGAAGGTCACGCCTTCTTCGGTGAGCTTGCGCAGGCTGGACAGCGACATCACCTGGAAGCCGCCCGAATCAGTCAGGATGGGGCGTTCCCAGTTCATGAACTTGTGAAGGCCGCCCAAGCGGGCCACCCGTTCCGCGCCGGGGCGCAGCATCAGGTGATAGGTATTGCCCAGCAGGATATCCGCTCCGGTCGCGCGGACCGATTCGGGCATCATCGCCTTGACCGTCGCGGCGGTGCCGACGGGCATGAAGGCCGGAGTGCGGATCTCGCCACGCGGGGTCTGGATCACACCGGTACGGGCACGGCCATCGGTGGCCGAGACGGAAAACTGGAATTTGTCGCTCATGCGGGGGCTATTAGGGGTTTTGGTGCGGCTTTGCAAAGGGGCGGTTATGCGCCGGCAGCGCGAAGCAGCCTTGCCCTTGCCGGAGGAATGGCGCGGATCTCGAGTCCGGTGAAGACATGCAGCGTGTTCAACTGCTGATCGACCACCGCGTGATCGCTGACCCAGCCCCCCATGGCCAGATAGGAACGCAGCAGCGGCGGCATTGCCGCCATGGCCCGTCGCGGGTCGGGTTTGCGCAGGCGCAAGGCACGCGCAAAGCGGAAAACATTAGGCGCCTTCACCCGCGGCAGCCAGCGCTTCGGGGCAAGGTGACGTTCGCGCAACATGGCGAACGCGTCTTCGTAACCATGCGTATCGGTCCCGATGAAACTTGAACAGCCGAACAGCATTTCGACGCCCTGCTCATCGACATGTCGTGCCAAAGCCCCCCAAGCCAGTCGCAGGATATCGGGGTCCTGACGTTCGGGATGGATGCAGAAACGCCCGATCTCGACCATCTTGCCGTGGAAATCCTGCAATCGGGACAGGTTGTAATAGCGCGCCGAATAGCTTTCGCCGATCTGCGAGCCGCCCGACAGCGTCAGCATCCGGAAGCAGGCCACCAATTGACCCGAGCCTTGCTCGCGAATCAGGACATGGGTGCAGCGGCTGTCGTAATCATCGGCGTCCAGCTGATCACCTGCTGGTTCAAGGTCGCCGCGACGGCCGACAAAACACAGCCAGCGCAGCCTTTGCGCCTCGCGGACATCATCGGGCCCTTCGGCAGTCCGAACTTCGTAACGGCCTTTACGCAATGCCATCATGGCACTCCTGCCCAATTCCCAGAAGACGACGGCGGGCCTGACCGCAACCGTCTTGTTCCTGTCCTCCCTGCACCTATCTTGTAACAGCGGCGCTACATATTGAAGGGCAAAGATGACCGATCACGTGATCAAATCAGACGCAGAGTGGCAGGCCGAACTTGACCCCGAAACCTATCGCGTGACGCGGCAGGCCGGAACCGAACGCCCGTTCTCGCATCCGGGTTTCCCCAAAGGTCCGGGTCGTTACGAATGCGTTTGCTGCGGCGCAAGGCTGTTCGACGGCGATGCCAAGTTCGAAAGCTATTGCGGCTGGCCAAGCTTCTCGCGCGCAGGGGGCGCTATCGACGAGCTTCGCGATAGCAGCCACGGCATGATCCGGACCGAGGTCCGCTGCCACCGCTGCGACGCCCATCTGGGTCATGTTTTCCCCGACGGTCCACCGCCGACGGGCCTGCGTTACTGCATCAACGGTGTCGCGCTTAGCTTCGTTCCCGACGCCGTGTGACGGAAAGGGCGTCTCCGCGACGCCCTTTCCTGTTATTGCTGAATGATGTCGCTGGCCTGTACGCGACCAACGTTACCCATCAGCTGGCGCACAAGCCCGAGGCTTGAGATTCCGCTGTCGGTCACGCGCCGCGACAACACCACGACCTGACCACGCTCGAGGCCGAAGCGTTCGACATTGGTGACGGTTCCGCTTTCCGCAAAGCTGATCGCGACGACTTCGCGATTGATCTCGGCTGGCTCTCGCGCCCCGTAATATTCCCAGCGCGAGCCGACGTAATACCATGCCGACCCGGTCAACAGCCCTTGCGAGCTGGGGCGACCGATCAAGCCTTCCAGTTCGGACTGGTTGGTGCGACCAACGACGACTTGCATAAGCTCGTCGTCAGGTGGCACATAGCCGTGGTTGCGATAGGTCGGAGCGCAAGCGGAAACTATAACGGGAACAGTCAGCACAAAGGCCATGATCTGTCTCCGGGAAATCTTCATCTTGCACCTGTCCCTTACGCGCCTGTTGACGCTGCGCGACTGACTTAGCAAACTCATGCCCCGCGCTCAAGAATATCCAAATAACGGCTGCACCAGCGCCGGAAAGGCCACCATGACGCAATCCGCCCGCTCTCATAACCGCTACCGGGTGGCTCAGTTGAACCCCCGACAGCCCACATCCTTCGAACTCGCCCCCGATGCCGACACGCGCGCCGCCATCGCCACCGAGTTACAACTCAGCGCCCTGTCCGCCCTGCGCTTCAAGGGCGAGATCCGCCCCGTCCAAAGCGACGCATGGGAGGTGACAGGCCGCCTTACCGCCAAGGTCGTGCAACCCTGCGTGGTCACACTGGCTCCGGTCAAGACCTCACTGACCGAGAACGTACATCGTATCTTCTCGCCACATGTCACCGCGCCCGAAGGCGACGAGGTCGAGATGGGCGACGATGAAACCGAACTGCTTGGCCAGTTCATTGATGTCGAAGCCATGATGATCGAGACTCTGAGCCTTGCGCTGCCGCTTTATCCGCGCGCCGAGGGGGCCGAACTCGATACCCCCGAAGACGAGGCCGAAGAAGAAACCCGCAAACCCTTTGCAGGGCTGGCCGATCTTTTGAAGGGCTCGGACAAGTAACTCACCGGGAACGCTGGCTTTCCTGCCAATTGGCCGCGACTTCGGGACCAAGATTCAGCGGGGCCAGCATCCCTTCTCCAAGAATATGGTCGGCGGCCTTTTCGCCCACCATGATCGAGGGCGCGTTCAGGTTCCCGTTCGTGATCCGTGGAAAAACCGAGCTATCGGCAACGCGCAGCCCTTCAACGCCGATCACACGCAATTCCGGATCGACCACGGCAAGCGGATCATCCGCGCGCCCGATCCGCGCCGTTCCGCAGGGATGGAAGGCCGATTCGGCGTGTTCACGAATGAAGGCGTCGATCTGCTCGTCGCCCCTGACGCCGTCACCCGGCTGGATCTCGGACCCCTTGTATTCCGCCATGGCGGGCTGCTCGAAGATCTCGCGGGTCAGCCGCACACAGGCACGGAACTCGGCCCAGTCATCAGGGTGCGACATGTAGTTGAAACGAATCTCGGGTGCATCCTTTGGGTCAGCCGAATTCAGCCGCACCGATCCGCGCGATTTTGACCGCATCGGCCCGACATGGACCTGAAAACCATGCCCCTCGGCCGCCGCCTTCCCGTCATAGCGGACCGCGAGCGGCAAGAAGTGATACTGGATATCGGGATATTCGACCCCCGCGCGCGAACGGATGAAGCCGCAGCTTTCGAATTGATTCGAGGCCCCCAGCCCCGTTCCGGTCGCCATCCATTGCGCACCGATCGAGCCTTTGCCCCACAGGTTCCAATGCTTGTACAATGTCACCGGTTGGGTAGCGCTATATTGCATGTAGATTTCAAGGTGATCCTGCAGGTTCGACCCGACCCCCTGCCGATCCGCCAGTACGCCGATCCCGTGTTCGGCCAGATGACCAGCCGGACCGATACCGGACAGCATCAGAAGCTTCGGCGTATTGATCGAACTTGCCGACAGGATCACCTCGCGCGTGGCGCGAAACACGTTGACCCCGCGCGAATTGCGGACCTCAACCCCGACCGCGCGTCTATCCTCGAACACGACCCGCTGGGCAAGGCCACGGCGCAGGCGCAGCCGTCCGGTTTCCTGCGCGGGGCGCAGATAGGCATTGGCGGCGGACCAGCGGCGCCCCTCCCAGATGGTGGCCTCCATTGCGCCGAAACCTTCCTGAGACGCGCCGTTATAATCGTCGGTGACAGGATAACCCGCCTCGCGCCCTGCCCTGATAAAGGCATTGAACAACGGATTCTTGCGCGATCCCCGTGTGACATGCAGCGGGCCTTCCGTCCCGCGATAGTCGCTGACCGCGTTATGCGAGCTTTCCATCCGTTTGAAATATGGCAGGACATCGGCATAGCCCCAGCCATCAGCGCCGGATTCCGCCCAGAAATCGAAATCCTTGGCATGGCCACGGACGAAAACCATCCCGTTGATCGACGACGATCCGCCGATCACCTTGCCGCGGGGCGTGACCAGCCGCCGTCCGCCCAGAAATGGCTCCGGCTCGGAGGAGAACCCCCAATCGTAGCGCCGCATATTCATCGGATAGCTAAGGGCGGCAGGCATCTGGATGAACGGCCCGACATCGGACCCGCCATATTCGATCAGATCGACTCGCTTGCCCGCCATGACCAGCCGATAGGCCAGCGCGCACCCCGCCGACCCCGCACCGACAATGATATAATCCGGTGTCATGCGAGCGCCCTGCCTGACTTTGCGGTACGGCGTTCACTTTTTCGCTCAGTAAGGCGCATCGACGCCCCCCATCCCGACATAGACCGATTTCAACTGCGAATAATGCTCGATCGCCGCCGCCGAGTTCTCACGCCCCAAGCCGGAAAGCTTCACGCCGCCGAAAGGTGCCTCGACCGGAGTCAGATTATAGGTGTTGATCCATGTCGTCCCCGCCCGAAGTGCCGCCGCAACGCGATGACCGCGGGACAGATCGCGGGTAAACACACCAGCGGCCAAGCCGTAGTCCGACGCATTGGCCCGCTCGATCACCTCGGCCTCGGTCGCGAAAGTCAGGACCGTCATCACAGGGCCAAAGATTTCCTCGCGTGCGATCCACATCTCGTCGGTCGCATCGGCAAACACGGTCGGCGGCACGAATGCTCCCTCGCCCGGTCCGCCACAGACCAGCCGCGCGCCCTCGGCCAAACCGGTCCGAATCGCGTCGCGGATCTTGGCGGCCTGCGCCGCGCTGACGATGGGGCCGTGCTGGGTCTGATCGTCCAAAGGATCGCCTAGGCGTGCCTTGCTGGCCCGCGTTGCCAAACGATCAAGGAAAGCAGGCAGGATGCCGGCCTGCACATAAACGCGCGTTCCATTGGAACAGATTTGTCCCGAGGAATAGAAATTCGCCAGCATCGCCGCTCCGACCGCATCCTCATGCGAGGCATCGTCGAAAACAATCAGCGGAGACTTGCCGCCCAATTCCATCGTGACGTGACGCATCCCCGCAGCAGCGGCAGCATAGACCTTTTGCCCCGTCGCAACCGACCCCGTCAGCGAGACCTTGGCCACGCGCGGATCGCTGACTAGCGCCGCACCCACTGCGCCACGTCCCTGCACCACGTTGAAAATCCCTGCGGGCAATCCCGCCTCGGTCAGGATCTCGGCCAGTTTGAGCGCGCCGAGCGGAGTTTCCTCGCTGGGCTTGAAGACCATGGCGTTCCCCATCGCCAAGGCCGGAGCCGCCTTCCAGCAGGCGATCTGGCTAGGGTAGTTCCACGCTCCGATTCCGGCGCAGACACCTAAAGCTTCGCGGATCGTATAGACGAAATCGCCGCCCAAGGGGATCATCTGGCCAGTGACCGTCGACGCAAGACCGCCAAAATATTCCAGCGCATCCGCGCCAGACGGCCAATCCGCGACTCGCGTTTCCTGAATGGGCTTGCCGGTATCCAGCGTTTCCAGACGCGCCAGTTCCTCGGACCGTTCGCGGATGATCGCAGCAGCGCGAAGCAATACCCGACCGCGCTCAATGGGGCGTAAACCCGCCCATGCCGGCTGGGCAGCGGCGGCAACCTTGGTCGCTTCGGCCACCTGATCGACGCTCGCCTCGTGCAGGCGCGCGATCACTTCGCCGGTATAGGGATAAAGCACTGCCAGTTCCGTCCCCCGCCCCTCGACCGGCTCGCCGTTGATGTAAAGGCTGGCGGCAGGTTGGACGGAATGGGTCATGGCAGGACGTTCTCCAGATAATCCAGTGTCAGTCGTTCGGCGGCGGCACCGTCGTATTCCTCGACAATCGCCGCCCGCAAATAGACGCCATCGATCAGCGCCCCCAAGGTGCGAGCAATCGTTTCGGCCCTTCCCCCCACCAAAGGCCGCAGCGCGACCATCAAGTTCGAATGCAGGCGCCGGTGATAGACCGTCAGCAATCGCGCCGCGTCGGCATCGACCAGCGCAAGCGCGTAGAAACTAAGCCATGCGGCCACGGTTTCATGCTCGAAATGGATACGGTCGAAGCTTGCCCGCAGGATCGCTTCCAAACGCGCGCGCGGATTTTGCGCTGATTTCAGCGCGATAGAGGTTGTCAGTCTGTATTGGCTCAGGATATGCCGCATGGCGGCAAGAAACATCCGCTCCTTGGAGCCAAAATAATGATGGGCAAGAGCAGTGGACATACCTGCTTCGCGCGCGATTTGCGCGACGGTGACATCCAGCGAACCTGCACGGCCGACTGTCGATATGGTGGCGTTGATTAACGCCGCCTTTCGGATAGGCTCTGCACCAAGCTTGGGCATTTGGGTACCCCCGCAATGTCTGCAACTTGAACGCAAGCGGAGATAGCCGCGTTTTGATTGACTCGTCAATCAATAAAAAACTTACTGATACCGAAAACCGGGAGAACACCATGACCAGACGCAGCAGAACTGCAGCTATCACCACCGGATTTATCCTTAGCCTGACCGCAATCGGCCCCGCACTGGCCGCAGATCCGGCCTCGTGCAACAAGGTCGTGTTCTCGGATGTGGGCTGGACCGACATCACCGCAACCACGGCGCTGACGACGACGGTGCTTCAGGCATTGGGCTACGAAACCGAGATCAAGATCCTGTCGGTGCCCGTGACCTATACCGCCATGGCGCAGGGCGATATCGACGTGTTCCTTGGCAACTGGATGCCGACGCAGGAAGCCGACATCCGCCCCTATCGCGATTCCGGCACGGTCGAGATTGTCCGCACCAACCTGACCGGCGCCAAGTACACGCTGGCGACCAACGAAGCCGGAGCAAAGCTGGGCATCGACGATTTCTCGAAGATTGCGGCGCAACAGGACGCCCTTGACGGCAAGATCTATGCCATCGAGCCGGGAAATGACGGCAACCGCCTGATGCTGGAGATGGTCGCCGAGGATAGGTTCGGTCTGGGGACTTTCGCGGTTGTCGAAAGTTCGGAACAGGGCATGTTAGCGCAGGTCGCGCGCGCCGATGGCGCAGGCGAGCCGATCGTCTTCCTTGGCTGGGCCCCCCACCCGATGAACGAGCAGTTCAAGATGACCTATCTTGCTGGCGGCGATGACATTTTCGGACCGGATTTCGGCGGTGCGCGCGTCGATACCAACACCCGCGCCGGTCTTGCGACGGAATGCCCGAATGTCGGGAAGTTCCTTGCGAATCTGGAGTTCAGCCTGCCGATGGAAAACGAGGTCATGGGCAAGATTCTGAACGATGGCGAGGAACCCGCCAAGGCCGCCAAAGACTGGCTGGTCGCCAATCCAGATGCCGCGAAACCGTGGCTGGCCGGAGTGACCACGGCAGACGGCGGCGATGCGGCGGCCGCGCTCGAAAAAGCGCTTTCCGAATGAGAACCAGCGGGCAGACGGAAATCGCTCTGCCCGCGCCACACGGATTGCAGGGTGGCTTTCCCCCGTGCCGGACCGCCCTGTCCGCAGGGTCGGCGGGCGGATTCAGGTATCGGGACAAGCCCGAGACTGACAGCCCCGCACGGCAGAAAGAAAAAGACGCATGGACCAACTGACCGCGCTTCTGACCGGAACCAAGATTCCTGTCGGCAAGACAGCCAAGGCCGTGTTCGACTGGCTGAACGCCCATGCCGCGTTCATCTTCAACGCGATTTCGGCCGGTATGGAATGGCTGATCAACGGCATTCTGGCCACGCTGGAGTTTCCACCCCCTCTTATCTTCACCGCCATCATGGTCGCCCTGACCTGGATGTTGCAACGCAACTGGAAGACCTGCCTTCTGATCGGCGCGGGTTTCCTGTTCATCCTTAATCAGGGGTACTGGGACGAGACGATGCAATCGCTGACGCTGGTGCTAGCGGCCTGCGTCGTCTGCATGGCCATCGGTGTTCCCCTTGGCATCGCCGCCGCCCACAGGCCCAGACTTTACGCGTGGATGCGGCCGGTGCTTGATCTGATGCAAACCCTGCCGACCTTTGTCTATCTGATCCCGGCCATCGTCTTTTTCGGCATCGGCATGGTCCCCGGACTGATCGCCACCGTGATCTTCGTCCTGCCCGCTCCGATCCGGCTGACGCATCTGGGCATCAGTTCGGCCCCGCCCGCTTTGGTCGAGGCCGCCACCGCCTTTGGCGCCACACCGCGCCAGCTTCTCTGGAAGGTCGAACTGCCCTCGGCCATGCCGCAAATCATGGCAGGATTGAACCAGACGATCATGCTGTCGCTATCCATGGTGGTGATCGCGGCACTGGTCGGCGCTTCGGGGCTGGGCGTGCCGGTGGTGCGGGCGCTCAACAGCGTGAACACCGCACTGGGTTTCGAAAGCGGATTCATCATCGTGGTCGTCGCGATCATGCTGGACCGGATGCTACGGGTGGGCAAAGGCCATGACTGATCACAACGCCGTCGAATTCGACAACGTAAACATCGTCTTCGGGGACAAACCGGAAGCCGCGCTGCCCCTGATGGACGAGGGGCTCGAACGGGGGCCGATCAAATCCGAAACCGGTCAGGTCCTTGGCGTCCATAACTGTTCGTTGACGGTCCGCGAGGGCGAGATCCTTGTCCTGATGGGGCTGTCGGGTTCGGGCAAATCGACCCTGCTGCGCGCGGTCAACGGCTTGAATACCGTCTGCCGCGGCGAGGTGCGGATCTGGGACGGCGACCGCATGGCTTCCGTCACCAAGGCCAGCGACGCCGAGTTGCGCCGGTTGCGCCGCAAACGCGTCGCCATGGTCTTCCAGCAATTCGGCCTGCTGCCATGGCGCTCGGTCCGCGAGAATGTCGGTTTGGGGCTGGAACTGTCCGGCGTTCCCGGTGCCGAACGTCAACGTCGCGTCGAGGCGCAATTGGCCACCGTCGGCCTGACCGACTGGGCCGACCGCAAGGTCGGCGATCTTTCCGGAGGAATGCAGCAGCGGGTCGGTCTTGCCCGCGCATTCGCGACCGAAGCACCGATCCTGCTGATGGACGAGCCCTTTTCGGCGCTTGATCCCCTGATCCGGAACCGGCTTCAGGGCGAGCTTCTGGAACTGCAGAAGCAGGCCAGACGCACGATCATTTTCGTCAGCCACGATCTGGACGAGGCGTTCCGCATCGGAAACCGCATCGCATTGATGGAAGGTGGCCGTATCGTGCAGATCGGCACCGCGCGAGAAATCATCGCCAAACCCGTCAACGCCTATGTCGAGGATTTCGTGGCCCATATGAACCCCTTGGGCGTCCTGACCGCCGAGGATATCGCCGAACGCCAGGACGCGTCCGGCACACCGATCCCACGTGACACCCCGATCCGCGAAGCCATCAGGATCATGAACGAAACCGGCCTCGACACCCTGCCACTGTCGGGCGGCGGTCGGATCACGCAGAATGGCGTCATGCAAAAGCTGATCTCGCCGGGTGGGCGGAGCGCTGATCCATCCGGACTGTAGCGGAAAAAACACCTCCGGCCATTTCCCGCCCGAGCTTCATCGGGCGGGTTGATCCGAATCGCGGGCTGTGCCTAATTATCACTGTTTCGTAACCCCAAGCAGAAAGGGCACTGGCATGACTGATATGTTCGCCGTTCCGGCCGCCCTTTCCAATGTTCGTCGATGGCTGATCAGCTATCAGCGACGCGGCTGACGGAACCCGATCCAAGCTGCCCGTTTAGGGTATTCCCAAGATCATAATCGACGCTGACCGACCGCGTATCCGCGCGGAACGATGCGTCACCTCCAAACCACTTCAACACAAGGGCCAATCTGAGCAATCAGCTGGCATAAATAGAATGAGTGTGACTGTGCCTCGTCCCGCACGCGACCTGCGTGCGCCTTTGAACGACCTGATCGACGATCACGGGCTGATCCGCGTCAGTCTTGCCCTGATGCGTGCCGTGCTGGGACGTGGTAAAAACCGCGCTCCACCACTGGACGGTCTGTCGCCGCATCTCAAACGCGACATCGGCCTCGAGCCGGATCGCAGAGGCCCGACCAATTACTGGGATCTGCGCTAAAGCTCTTTGTCGGCATCGGGCGGCGGGGTCACTCCCCGCCGCAACCGCGCCTCGCGCAAGGTGATGTAGCAGATCGAACCTATCATGGTCGCGCCTCCGACAAGCACCCAGACATCGACCGGCTCGGCAAAAATGACCGCACCCAACAGGCTGGCCCAGATCAGCTGCAGGAACACGACCGGCTGCGTCACCGTCAAAGGCGCAGCAGCGAAGGCCCGCGTCATCGCGTAATGCCCCGCAGTGGCGAAGAATGCGGTACATGCCAAAACGGCGCATTGCAGGGCGGTCGGCGCGACCCAGTTCATCGCCGCAAACGGGGCAAGCCCGACGCATACCGTCAGCGACATCATCGCCACCACGACCGAGGCGGGAACCTGCTCGGACAGGCGCTTTGCCACCAGATAGGACGCCCCGAACGTGACCGAAGCGCCGAGTTGCGCAATATGTCCCGGCTCAAGCACACGCAGGCCCGGACGAAGCACGATCATCGCCCCCGCCAATGCCACCGCAATCGCCAGCGCCCGCCGCCACGAGATCTTTTCGCCCATCAGCAGCGCCGCTCCGACAGTCACGACAATCGGGTTGAGAAAGCCGATCGCAGTCACCTCGGCGACCGTGATCCGCGCCATGGCAAAGAACCACAGGATCACGGCGACGGTGTGCAGGCCGCCGCGCAGAACGAACAATCCCCAGACCTTCGGGGTAAATCCGCGCTGCAAAGCAGGAACCAGCATCGGAATCAGGAACACCAGCCCAAAGGCGAACCGGATGAACGCGCCCTCGGCGGCAGGTAGGGCCTGCCCCAACCATCGCACGGTCCCGTTCACCGCAACGAAGCTCAGACCTGCGGTCAACATCCAGACGATGCCGATCAAATCCCGGCGGGTGGCAGCACTCATATCGCTCATGCGCCAAGCCATGACGGGTTGCCCCGGCTTGCACAAGCCCGCAGCGTCTGGCGGACAAGAAAAAGGGCCGCAGCAAAACTGCGACCCTTGAGTGCGTCAGTTGTCGCGGGACTTACAGTTGCGCCGCAACTTCTTCCGGAATGTCGAAGTTGCCGGTGACGTTCTGCACATCATCGTCTTCCTCAAGCGCGTCCAGCAACTTCATCAGCTTCTGCGCGGTTTCCAGATCGATCTCGGTCGGGGCCTGCGGCTTCCAGATCAGCTTGGAATGCTCGGATTCGCCCAACGCCGCTTCCAGCGCGTTCGAGACCTCGGCCAGATCGGTATCCGAGGTGTAGATCCAGTGGCCGTCCTCGTCGCTTTCGACATCCTCGGCACCGGCTTCCAGCGCGGCCATCATCACCGTGTCGGCGTCACCGGCAGTGGCCGGATACATGATCTCGCCTTTGCGGTCGAACATGAAGTTCACCGAGCCGGTCTGGCCCAGATCGCCGCCATGCTTGGTGAAATAGCTGCGCACGTTCGATGCCGTGCGGTTGCGGTTGTCAGTCATCGCCTCGACGATGATCGCGATGCCGTTCGGGCCGTAGCCCTCATAGCGGATCTCGTCATAGTTCTCGGCGTCGCCGCCCTGCGATTTCTTGATCGCGCGGTCGATCACGTCCTTCGGGACCGAGCTCGACTTGGCTTCCTTGACCGCCAGACGCAGACGCGGGTTCTTGTCGGGATCGGGATCGCCCATCTTCGCGGCGACGGTGATTTCTTTGGCCAGTTTCGAAAACAGCTTGGAACGGAGCTTGTCCTGCTTGCCCTTCCGGTGCTGGATGTTGGCCCACTTGGAATGGCCTGCCATGGTTCTACCCAATATCTGCTGCGGATTGTTGTGGGCGCTTGTAGTCACCAAGCGCCCGCGCCGCAAGCACTACGGCTGAGAGGGGCGCTTCAGGACTTCTGACAGGATATAAAGTCGCAATGCGGTGGCCAGTCCGACTTCTGGCGGGCGCTTGCTGTCGATCTCGGCGATCAGGCTGGCTGCAGTTTCTTCGCGCGCGCGCGCGATTTCGCGCAATTCACGCCAGAAGGCATCTTCCAGACTGACCGAAGTGCGGTGTCCGCCAATGGTGACCGAGCGTTTCACGGGCGGCGACATCGCGGGCAGATCAGTCATCGCCATCCTCGCGCTTGTGCCGGTCCAGAATATGGCTGACGCGGCTGCGGTCGGCATCCTCGACCTCGCGTTGCGCCTTGGTGCGGCCGAATTTCGCTGCGTTTTCATCGCCCTGTTTACGGGCGGCGTCACGGGCGGCGCTTTTACGCGCCGCCCGCAGGTTGATGATTTTGCCGTTACCGGTCAAATCAATCCTCCGGCCCGATCATTTGTTCGGGACGAACCACACGGTCGAAGGTCTCGCCATCGACCAGACCCAGTGCAATGGCTTCCTCGCGCAGCGTGGTGCCGTTCTTATGGGCGGTCTTGGCGACCTTGGTCGCGTTGTCATAGCCGATGGTCGGGGCCAGCGCCGTCACCAGCATCAGCGATTCTTTCATCAGCTTGTCGATGCGCGGCAGGTTCGCTTGCGTACCGACAACCATGTTGTCCGTGAACGAGCCAGCGGCATCGCCCAGCAGCTGCATCGACTGCAGCACGTTATAGGACATCATCGGATTGTAGACGTTCAGCTCGAAATGGCCTTGCGAACCGGCGAAGCCAATGGCCGCGTCATTGCCCATGACATGGGCGCAGACCATGGTCAGAGCCTCGGCCTGGGTCGGGTTGACCTTGCCCGGCATGATCGACGAGCCCGGCTCGTTTTCCGGCAGGATCAGTTCGCCCAGACCCGAGCGCGGGCCCGAACCCAGCAGACGCATGTCGTTGGCGATCTTGAACAGCGACGCCGCAACGGTTTTCAGCGCGCCCGAGAAGAAGACCATCGCGTCATGCGCGGCCAAAGCCTCGAACTTGTTCGGAGCGGTGACGAAGGGCAGGCCCGAGATCTTGGCGATTTCCGCCGCGATCGCCGTGTCCCAGCCTTTTTTGGTGTTCAGGCCGGTGCCAACGGCGGTGCCGCCCTGCGCCAGTTCGTAGATGTCACCCAGCGCCAGTTTCACGCGCTCGATGCCCTTGGCGACCTGATGCGCGTAACCGCCGAATTCCTGACCAAGGGTCAGAGGGGTCGCATCTTGCGTATGGGTGCGACCGATCTTGATGATGTCCTTGAATTCCTCGGACTTGGCGACCAGCGCGGCGTGCAGCTTTTCCAGACCCGGGATCAGGACGTCGCGCGCCTGCATGGCGATGGCGACGTGCATCGCGGTCGGGAAGGTGTCGTTCGACGATTGACCCATGTTCACATGGTCATTCGGGTGAACCGGCTTTTTCGAGCCCATCACGCCGCCCATAATCTCGATCGCGCGGTTCGAGATGACCTCGTTCGCGTTCATGTTCGACTGGGTGCCCGAGCCGGTCTGCCAGACGACCAGCGGGAAGTTGTCGTCGAACTTGCCCGCCGCGACTTCGGATGCCGCCTGAACCATGGCATTGCCCAGCGACGCGTCCAGATTGCCGGTGGCCATGTTCACTTGGGCGGCGGCCTGCTTGATGATGCCAAGCGCGCGGATCATCGGGACCGGCTGCTTTTCCCAGCCGATCGGGAAGTTCATGATCGAACGCTGCGTTTGCGCGCCCCAATATTTGTCGGCGGGTACTTCCAAGGGGCCGAAGCTGTCGGTCTCGGTGCGGGTATTGGTCATGTCAGGTTCCCTCGCGGTTTTGCCGGCGTTCTACCGCCGACGCGCCGGATTCGCAAATGGTATACGAATGTATGCCGTTAGCGTTCACAGTTTCTGGCGAAAGACATAGACCCGCGCGGGCGGCAGATTCGCCCAGATCCGGCGGCTTTTCTCATGGCTCAGACCAAAGCGCGCGCGAACTGCCTCCGACAACGGTACGACCGGTCCGTAAGTTATTTGCACGAATGGCGCACCGGGCTTCATCGCCGACAGGGCTGCCCCGACAATCGCGGTCTGCAACTCGTCCGGCATCGGCAATGTCGGCACACCCGAGATCACCGCATCCAGATCGCGCCGCCCGACATTCACCATTTCCTGCGCAGGAAGGTTATGGATCTGCACCATCGGGAACCTTTGACGCAAACGGTCGCAGAACGCGGCGTTCAGTTCGTACAGTTCAAGCCGCTCGGGTGGCAGTCCTCGTCCCAGAATGGCCTGTGTGATCGTTCCCGTTCCGGAACCGATTTCGGCCACGGCTTCCATATCCGGCGTAATCAACCGCGCCATTTCGCGAGCCGTTGCCCGTCCGGTCGGAGCAATCGCGCGAATCTCGGAAGGTCGACGCAGGAACTGGCTCAGAAACAGCGACAGATCGGACAAGGCGGCCTCCAGCTATCATGCCGAGACCGCCTCTATTTTCTTCCGGTGACAAAGGTATGACGCGTTATTTGCGCCACTTGTCCAGACTGACAACCTCGGCGCCGCCCTTGGGGGAATCGTCGCCGCCATCATCATTGTCGGTTTCGTCAAGGTCTTCTTCGTCCTCTTCCTCGTCCTCGTCGTCGCTGTCAGGCTGATTCTCGAAGCGCAGACCGAATTCGACCGACGGATCGACAAAGGTACGGACCGCATCGAAGGGGATGTAAAGCGGCTCGGGCGAGTTGCCGAAATTCAGGGTGATGTTGAACCCGTCCGGGGTCACTTCCAGATTGTCGAACCAATGCTGGATCACGATGGTCATCTCGTCGGGATAACGCTCGCGCAGCCAGTCGGCCATCTCGACATCCGGATCATGGGTATCGAAGGTGATGAAGAAATGATGCTCGCCCGGCAGGCCTTCATCCGCCACGGCAATCAGGACATCCGCGATCAACCGCTGCATGGCCCGGTGCATCATCCCGCCGTAATCGATTCCTCGCGCCATCGGCGTCCCCCTTCTTCCTGTCGGCCAGCATAGGGGATTGCACCCCGATGAAAAGCCCTTAGCACCCCGAACGGACGGAAGCCAATCGGCCGCGCCCGTGACGTCCTAGTTTCTTGAATATCCGTGCAAACAGCCGCCCAAAAGCCAAAGGCGCCCAAGGGCGCTTATGACTTTCAGTGCTGAAAGGAAGCGATGGCGCGGTTGACGGGGCTCGAACCCGCGACCCCCGGCGTGACAGGCCGGTACTCTAACCAACTGAGCTACAACCGCGCATCGTTTTGGCGATATCCGAAAGTAGTGGCGCGGTTGACGGGGCTCGAACCCGCGACCCCCGGCGTGACAGGCCGGTACTCTAACCAACTGAGCTACAACCGCTCGCTACTACTTTCTCCAGATCGCCTCTGGAGTGCGCGCTGTTTACGTATGCCAGCAGGTGGCGTCAAGGCACTGTTCAAGGAAAAATGCATCGCGATGAAATTCTTTTCTTCCAGACAGAAACGGGCGCCCCGAAGGACGCCCGCGAAAGCCTGACCTGGCCTATATATTACTTGCGGACGGTCTTTTCGTCGAAGTCCGGCAGGGCCTTCAATTCTTCCTTGGTATAGTTGGTCGCAAAGAACGTGTCGTTGCCCACCGTGACAAGGTGAATCGCGTCCTCGCCCAGAAGCACCTTCTTGGCACCGATTCCAAGGAAGCCCCCGATATCGGCAATATAGCCCACGACCTGCGCCGAATCGTTCAGCACGACATCATTGACCTTGGCGATGTCCTGCCAATCGGCGGGACGTTCATCCAGCGTCTCGGGCTGACTCCAATCGGTCGATGACGGCTGGTTCGTGGTCCAGATCCGGCGGCTGGTCACCCATGAGCCCAGCAGCCCCGGATCAGCCTCGGAGATCGCCGGCGGGTTCACATCAGGGGCTTTGACCGGAGCCTCGGCTGCGGCCTCGACTGCCGAATCTGCGGCGTCAGAGGCTGCCGCCTCGGCATTTTCGGCGGCATCGGCTGCGTCGTCGGCTGCGTCATTCCCCATGTCTTGCGCGGCAGTCGCTGCATTGTCGGCAGCCTTGGCTGCGGCGTCCGCTGCGGCATCCGCCGCGGTTGCAGCTTCGTCCACGGCTTGCTCGGCCGCGGCTCCGGCCTGTTCGGCAGCGGCATCCGCCGCAGCTTCGGCATTCTCGGCGGCCGTCTCGGCGGTTGCCGCAGCCGACTCGGCTGCCTGCTCGGCCGGCGCAACAGGCGCGGTGGTCTGGGCATATGCCGGAGCTACCAAAGCCAATGCGGTAGCGGCAATGACAAGAGGTTTCATGGACATTGTCCTTTCCGGTTGTCGTTTGTGTCACTGGCGACGGCGGTTGCCGTCATTATGCGTTCCAAACGTCACAGAATCCGTCATCGTTCCGTCCCGGACTCGGGTTTTTTGTTCACGAAAACGTAGACGCAACAAGCAATTGCGCAATTACCGTAAGCGTTCGCATGATTTATCCGCGCGATGCGGGATAGCTGATCCTGCCACCGCAAACCGGCTCGGGTGCTCCGGTCGTTTCCGGCCCCGATGTCGGCAGGCCCCGCAGCACCCGCACGGCCAACCATGCAAAAGCCTGCGCTTCCAGCATATCGCCGTCGAGTCCCGCCACTTCGACCGGAGCGACCTTGCACGGCAATCGCGCCGCCAGCGCAGCCATCATCGCCGCGTTATGGCGTCCTCCGCCGCAAACCAGCACCAGTTCGGGCGCCTCGGGCAGCATCGCGACCCCTGCCGCAACCGCAGCCGCCGCCGCATGGGTCAATGTCGCCGCCGCATCCGCATCGGGCAATCCGGCAACCCCCGCTAGCAGGTCCGGAAAGGCGTCGCGATCCAGAGACTTCGGCAAGGCGCGGGCAAAATGCGGATGGGTCAGGAAATCGGCGATCACGGATTCATCGGGCATACCCTGCCCTGCCAATATGCCGCCCTCGTCTCGCAACACCCCACGCCGAGCGCGCATCAGATCATTGATCGGCGCATTGGCAGGGCCGGTGTCAAAGGCAATGCAGGCCCCAGCCGCATCAGGCGATCCGGCAGCCGGATCGACGAAAGTCAGATTGCCGACCCCGCCAAGATTCAGAAACGCGACCGGAGCGCGTGGCAAAAGCCCCTGCCCCATCGACCATTCCGCGCAGGCCCAATGGAAGAAAGGTGCGAGCGGCGCGCCCTCTCCTCCCCGACGCACATCCTCGGAGCGGAAATCCCAGACAACGGGGCGGTCCAGCTTGCGGGCCAAGGCCGCGCCATTGCCCGCCTGATGGGTTCCCCGTCCTTGGGGATCATGCGCCAAGGTCTGGCCGTGATAGCCGACCAACTCGGCCTCGGGGAAAGTCTCGGCCAAAGCGGCATGGGCGGCGACCGAAAGCGCGGCTGCCTCGGGAACAGCGCTACCTTCGGGCCATTGCCCAAGGGCCGAATGCAGCATGGCGGATTCGTTGCCACTATAAGCGCGGTAGCCGCTGCGACCGAAATTGCCGATCCGCGTGCCGTCGGTCAGAACCAGAGCCGCATCGACGCCGTCCAGAGACGTTCCCGACATCATGCCCAATGCGTGGACCATTCCGGCTGTCACTTTATGCCTCATCGCTTTCCCTTTGCCGCATTGACCGGTATATCCGCGCCATTCGAAAGGAAAAGCTCATGACCTACCATGCCAAATCCGAATTCCTCCACGTGATGATGGAACGCGGCTATCTGGCGGACTGCACCGATCTGCAGTCGCTGGACGACGCGCTCATCGAAGGCCCGGTGACGGCATATATCGGTTATGACGCGACTGCGGCCAGCCTGCATGTCGGCCACCTGCTGAACATCATGATGCTGCGCTGGTTCCAGAAGACCGGCAATCGCCCGATCACCCTGATGGGCGGCGGCACGACCAAGGTCGGCGATCCCAGCTTCCGCAGCGAGGAACGCCCGCTGCTGACCCCCGACGCCATCCAGTCGAATATCGACGGCATGGGTCAGGTCTTTGCCCGCTACCTCGATTACGGCGAGGGCAAGGCCAAGATGCTGAACAACGCCGAGTGGCTGGACAACCTGAACTACCTTGAATTCCTGCGCGACATCGGGCGGCATTTCAGTGTCAACCGGATGCTGTCGTTTGAATCGGTGAAGTCGCGGCTGGATCGCGAGCAGTCGCTGTCCTTCCTTGAGTTCAACTACATGATCCTGCAGGCCTACGACTTCCTCGAACTGTACCGGCGTTACGATTGCCGCCTGCAAATGGGCGGCTCGGACCAGTGGGGCAACATCATTAACGGGATCGACCTGACCCGCCGTGTCCTGGATGGAGAGATCTTCGGCCTGACCTCGCCGCTACTGACCACCTCGGACGGGCGCAAAATGGGCAAGTCGGCGGGCGGAGCGGTCTGGCTGAACGGCGCGATGCTGTCGCCCTACGAGTTCTGGCAGTTCTGGCGCAACACCACCGACGCCGATGTCGGACGCTTCCTGAAGCTTTATACCGAGCTGCCGGTTGACGAATGCAACCGCCTTGGCGCGCTGTCGGGTTCGGAAATCAACGCGGCCAAGATCATTCTGGCCAACGAGGTCACCACCCTTCTACACGGCGCAGAAGCCGCCGCCAGCGCCGAAGCGACGGCCCGTCAGGTCTTTGAACAGGGCGGTGCAGGTGGCGATCTGGAAATCGCGACCATCGCAGCCGATGCGCTGACCAGCGGGCTGACCGTGACGCAGCTTCTAGTCCAGACCGGAATCACCGGCTCGGGCAAAGAGGCCAAGCGCCTGATCACCGAAGGCGGCCTGCGCCTGAACAACGAGGCGGTGACGGACCCCCAGCTCGTTGTCGACACCGCCCTGATCGGAGACGGGCTGAAAGTGTCGGTCGGGAAGAAAAAGCATCGCATGGTGCAGATTGGTTAAACGAAAGGCCGGGGAAATCCGGCCTTTTTCATTTCCGCAAAGCTAACAGGACCAGATGAAATGCCAGATGATACCGACCTGCTGAGTGCCGCCTGCCATTGCGGAGCCGTCCGGTTTCAGGTGCGATTGAGCGACGGGTTCAAGACCGCCCGCCGCTGCAACTGCTCGTATTGCCGGATGCGGGGCGCGATTGCCGTCTCGGCCCATCTGGACGATATGCAGATCGTCGAGGGCGAGGAAAACCTGACGCTGTATCAATTCAACACCGGCACGGCGAAGCATTACTTTTGCAAGATCTGCGGCATCTATACCCATCACCAGCGCCGGTCGGACCCGACCCAGTTCGGGGTCAACGTCGCCTGCCTCGAGGGCGTCAGCCCCTTCGACTTTACCGAAGTGCCAGTGCTCGAAGGTGTCCGGCATCCCTCGGATGGACGAACCGGCTCGGGCCTTGCAGGCGTGCTGCGCTATACGTCCAGCTAAGCCGAAGCCGTTGCACCAAACAAAAATGGCCCCGCTTGAACGCGGGGCCATTGATTTTTCCGTCGGGTCGGGATCACTCGGTAACGGTGACTTTGACCATGTAGTCCGGCTCGACCACCGAACCATTGGCTGCGGGATCGCCCTTCTTGATGGCGTTCAGCACGTCCCAGCCATCGACCAACTGGCCGACGACAGTGTACTGGCCGTCAAGAAACTCGGCCGGAGCCAGATCGATGAAGAACTGACTGTTGGCGCTGTTCGGGTCCTGCGAGCGGGCCATGCCGACAGTGCCGCGCTGGAAGCTGACATCGTTGAACTCGGCCGGAAGATCCGGCATCGACGAGCCGCCCATCCCCGCACGCGCGGTATCCGCGCCGTGCTTGCCGAACTCGACATCACCGGTCTGGGCCATGAACCCGTCGATGACACGGTGGAACACCACGCCGTCATAGGCCCCCGATTTTGCCAGCGACAGCAGACGCTCGACATGCTTGGGCGCTTTGTCCGAATACAGGTCCAGAACGATCCTGCCTTTGGCCGTACCTGCGGTGTCGGCAACCTCGATCACAAGGTTCGGACCCGCGCCGTCGGTGACACCCGGCAAACCCTCGGCATGGGCTGCGCCCGCTGCCAGCAGCAAGGCCGGGACCAGCGCCTTATTCAACATCCGCAGCCACCTTGACCGAGATCATGCGGTCGGGGTTTGCTGGCGGCTCGCCACGGACAATCTTGTCGACGAATTCCATGCCGGACAGAACGCGGCCATAGACCGTGTATTGACCATTCAGGAAGCTGTTATCGCTGAAGTTGATGAAGAACTGGCTGTTGGCCGAGTTCGGGTTCATCGAGCGTGCCGCACCCAGCGTGCCACGATCATGTGGCAGGCGCGAGAATTCGGCCGGCAGGTCCGGCAGGTCCGAACCGCCCGTGCCGGCGCGGCCCGGATTGTAATTGTTTTCCATGTTGGCGTGTTCCACATCGCCGGTCTGGGCCATGAAGCCGTCGATCACGCGGTGGAAGGCCACATTGTCGTATTTCCCGGCGCGGGCCAGTTCCTTCATCCGCTCGGCGTGCTTGGGGGCAACGTCGGGCAGCAGCTCGATCACGACCGGACCGTCTTTCAGCTCGATGATGACCGTGTTTTCGGGATCTTTGATCTCGGCCATGGCGGGTCTCCTTCTAATGGCTCGGGGCACAGGCATACGCATTTCGTGTGCTGCACACAACGCCGCCATTGCCGCGCGGTTCACCGCCGGTGCAGGTTGACGAAAATATCAACTTGCGTGACAACCCCGCACGACAGCGTGAACGGATCAGGAAAGGATCATACATGGCGGATTTCAACACGATCGATGACCTTGACCTAGACGGCAAGGTCGTGCTGACCCGCGTGGACGTGAACGTTCCCGTCGAGAACGGTCAGGTGACCGACGCCACGCGGATCGAAAAGATCGTGCCGACGGTCAAGGATATCCAGGCCAAAGGCGGCATTCCAGTGCTATTGGCGCATTTCGACCGCCCCAAAGGCAAGCGCGTCGACAGCATGAGCCTGAAGATCGTCATCCCCGCGCTGGAAAAGGCCTTGGGCCAACCGGTGAAATTCGCGGACGAAGCCATCGGCGGTCCGGCCAAACGGGCCGTTGCCGATCTGAAGGCAGGCGATGTCCTGCTTCTGGAAAACACCCGCTTCTATCCGGGCGAAGAAACCAATGACCCGACTTTCGCGGCTTCGATCGCCGCTTTGGGTCAGGCCTATGTCAATGACGCATTCTCGGCCGCGCATCGCGCCCATGCCTCGACCGAGGGAATCGCCCGTCTGCTGCCCGCCGCTGCGGGCCGCCTGATGGAAGCCGAATTGAAGGCGCTGGACGCGGCCCTTGGCGCTCCGCAGCGTCCGGTCGTGGCCGTCGTCGGCGGGGCCAAGGTATCGACCAAACTGGAACTGCTGTCGAACCTGATCACCAAGGTCGACCATCTGGTGATCGGTGGCGGCATGGCGAATACCTTCCTTGTTGCGCAAGGCATCGAGGTCGGCAAATCGCTGGCAGAACGCGACATGGCCGACACCGCGAGCAAGATCCTTGCGGATGCGACGGGCGCAGGCTGCACCATCCATCTGCCGGTCGATGTCGTCGTCGCACGCGAGTTCAAGGCCGGAGCCGAGAACGAGACCGTTGCCGCCGATGCCTGCCCCGCCGACGCGATGATCCTTGATGCCGGTCCCGAAACCGTTACCCGCATCCAGTCGGTGTTCGAGCAATCGCGCACCCTGATCTGGAACGGTCCGCTGGGCGCATTCGAGATCCAGCCCTTCGACATGGCCACCAACGCAGCCGCCCAGATCGCCGCGCGCCTGACCCGCGAGGGTAAGCTGATCTCGGTCGCAGGCGGTGGCGACACCGTCGCAGCGTTGAACAAGGCTGGCGCCTCGGATGACTTCACCTTCATCTCGACCGCCGGTGGCGCTTTCCTTGAATGGATGGAGGGCAAAGAATTGCCCGGCGTCGCGGCACTGCAAAAACGCTGAACGAGCCAAAGGAAGGGCCCCGAAACCGGGGCCCTTTCCGTTTCAGGCAACCGGAACGAGCGCCCTTGCCTCTTGCTCCAGCGCCGACATCAGGCCGATATAGGGCGCTGGCCCGAAACTGACCCGCGCGACCCCGAGTGTCGTCATATCGCGCACATCCTGAACCGTTCCCCGTATCATCACATTGACGGGCAGCGTCGCTGCCTCGCAAATCCTTCGGATCAAGGCCTTGTCGGTCAGCCCCGGAACGAAGAACCCGTCCGCACCAGCCGCCGCATAGGCCGCTTCGCGGGCCAATGCCTCGTCCAGCAAACCGGCGTGATCCACCGTGGGTGCTGCCTTCAGGAAGACATCCGTACGGGCGTTGATAAATGCGGGAACGCCCGAGGCGTCCGTCGCTTCGCGAACCGCGCGCAACCGCGCCACCTGATCCTCGATGCTGTAAAGGCCGGGACCGTCGACGACTTGATCCTCGAAATTCAGCCCCGCGACGCCAAGCGCCAGAAGATCGCTGACGTTCTGGCGCAGCTCATGCAGATCGGATGCATAGCCACCCTCGAAATCCACGCCGACCGGCATATCGACGCTGTTCACGATCCGCGCGACTGCCCTTAACGCATCGTCCAAAGGCAGTTTCTCGCCGTCAGAATAGCCCTGAGCCGCGGCCATCGCCCAACTACCCGTCGCAATCGCCTTTGCCCCGCCGCGGGCCACAGACAGGGCGCTGCCGGCATCCCAGATATTGTAAAGCACAAGCGGGTCACGCGGGACATGCAGGCTGCGGAACAACCGCACCTTCTCGATTTGGGAGGTCATGCGATTTGTTCCAATGCTGTTGATTTAAGTTGCCGCTCGATCTCGATCAGGCGTTGCTTGCGCCAAAGTCCGCCGCCATATCCGGTCAATGATCCATCCGCCCCGATGACACGATGGCAGGGAATCATCAGCGCGATCTGGTTCGCGCCATTGGCACGCGCCACAGCCCGTGTTGCCGTGGGTCGGCCGATCCGGCGCGCGATATCGGAATAGCTTCGCGTCTCGCCAGCCGGAATCTCGCGCAGGGCTTCCCAGACATGCTGGGTGAAGGCACTTCCGGCCACTGCAAGCGGGGTCGTGAAACGGGCCGAGCGCGCCGCGAAATAGTCGCCCAGTTCCGCCGCCGCCTGTTCGGACGGCGGCATCGGGCCAATCCCGATCCCCTGCCGGTTGCCCTCCTGCAGCCGCTTCAATTCGGCGGGCAAAGCCTTGCGGTCCAGAAACTCCAGCAAATGCAGGTGATGGCGGCTGCTGACCGCGATCATGTCCCCCAATGGAGTAGGTATCCACATCGCCCGCAACAGCCCTTCGGAGCGAAGCTCGGCAGGCGCACAACCCAGCAAACGGGCAAAGGCGGCCCGAAACGCGCTGGCCGATTCAAAGCTGGCTTCGTGTTGCGCGGTGATGACCTTGCCGCCCGCAGCCAAGGTTTCGAAGCCTTCGCGCAGGCGGCGTTGGCGGGCCATTTCCAGAAACGTCATCCCGAACTGCCTTTTGAAGCTGCGCCGCACGGTGGAAAGGTCATAGCCGAGCTGCTCGACATCGCCTTCGGTCCAGCGCTGATCGGGGCGTTCGTCCAAAGCCTGCAAAAGCGCCGCAATGACCGGATCTGCCAACGCCGCCGCCTGAAGCGGATGACAACGCTTGCAGGCCCGAAAGCCCGCTTCGATGCATTCGCCGATGGTCGGGTAGAAGGTGCAATTCTCGGGCTTTGGCTTACGCGCCGGACAGGTCAGGCGGCAGAACACCCCTGTCGAGGAAACGCAAACAAAGGCCTGTCCGTCGAAGCGATCATCGCGGGCAAGCAAGGCGGCATATAGGGTGTGATGGTCAGGAAGGTCGAACAACATGCGCAGGTTCTACTTTCGCATGAAACGCTACGCCGCCGCTTTTCGGGCGTCTATTCTTTTTTCTCCGCAAAGATCCCGTCTGCCCGGAAGCCACCACCCGCGCCGCCATGACTTTCATGCGGCGACACATTGCAGGTCAGTCATCCCGTCCAATGCGTCCCTACTTCGCGGGCGCTTCAACCGGAGCCGTCGCGGCGGCAGGCGGCAGGTTCCGTTCGATGTCGCGAGACTCGGTGTCCCGCGAGAGGATGTACAGGAATGTGCCAAGCGCGATCACGAAAGCCAGCGCGAACACCATGAAGAACGGCCGGTTCTGGCGGAACTGTTCGGGAATGCTGTCTGGGTCTTCGTTGGCCATGGGAATTTCCCCCATATGGATGGCATGCACATAACGCGCGTCGCGATTTGCGGTTCCTGACCTGCTTGACGGCGCGGCAGCCATGCCTAGGGTCGCACCGTGACGCTGTGTTTTAACCAGAATGACAAGATTTCGGGTTAGGCACTGAAAAGACGGGCTCTCTGTTAGCGCAACCCGAATTGCCCTTGGCGGTGGTTTTGCTAAGTCACGCCCAAACTGGATTGGAGTTTCAGATGACAATGACCGATACCGTCCGCAAGATCCTCGCCAACTACGAAGGCGAGAACCCCGGCGTAAAGGCCCAACTGGCCCGCATGCTGATGACCGGCAAGCTTGCGGGCACCGGCAAGATGATCATCCTGCCCGTGGACCAAGGCTTCGAGCACGGCCCGGCGCGGACCTTCGCTGCGAACCCGGCGGCTTACGACCCCCATTACCACTACCAGCTGGCGATCGACGCGGGCCTGAACGCCTATGCCGCACCGCTGGGCATGATCGAGGCTGGCGCCGACACCTTCGCCGGTCAGATCCCGACCATCCTGAAAGTGAACTCGGCGAACTCGCTGATGTCGGACACTGCCGGCAAGAACCAGGCTGTCACCGCATCGGTCGATGACGCGCTGCGTCTGGGCTGCTCGGCCATCGGCTTCACCATCTATCCGGGTTCGGACATGGCGCTCGACATGTTCGAAGAGATCGTCGAGATGCGCAAGGAAGCCGCCGCGAAAGGCGTCGCGACCGTGATCTGGTCCTACCCGCGCGGCGAAGCGATCACCAAAGACGGCGAGACCGCCATCGACGTGGCTGCCTATGCCGCACAGATCGCTGCCCTGATCGGCGCGCACATCATCAAGATCAAGCTCTCGACCGATCACCTGATGTTGCCGGAAGCGAAAAAGGTCTACGAGGACAAACAGATCGACATCGCGACCCAAGCCAAGCGCGTCGAGCACTGCATGCAGTCCTCGTTCAACGGCCGTCGCATCGTCGTCTTCTCGGGCGGTGCCGCAAAAGGTGCCGATGCCGTCTATGACGACGCCCGCGCGATCCGCGACGGCGGCGGCAACGGCTCGATCATCGGCCGCAACAGCTTCCAGCGTTCGCGCGAAGACGCGCTGGAAATGCTGAACAAGCTGGTCGACATCTATCTGGGCAAAGCCTGATCGCTTTTCCCGCAAGGGAACACGCCAAGAAACAAGGAGGGCGTCCGCAGGGGCGCCCTTTTCCTTTTGGGCAATAAAGCCTAGTTTCCCCGCCAAAGAATGAAGGATGGGTGCATGTCGTTTTTCTCGAAGCTGCGCGACCGGCTGACGCGGTCCTCGTCGAAGATCGGCGCGGGGTTGGACGATATCGTATCGGATGGGGCGGTCGAGGCCGCGACGCCCGTCAGCCATAGCGAAATCGCCCCTGCTGCGACGCCCGAGACACCACCAGTCACGCCGCCAGCGACACCGCCTGCTCCGATCCAGATCCCCGACGTCGTCCCCGCGCCGGTGCCGGAAGCGCCAGCGCGCTCCGGTATCATCGGACGGATGTTCGGGCGCAGTGGCGATAGTTCCGAGCCTCGCCGCGAGTTGGACGACGCGATGCTCGAAGATCTGGAGGAGATGCTGATCCAGTCCGACATGGGCGTCGAAACCTCGCTTCGGGTCACTGCCAATATCGCCGAGGGCCGGATGGGCCGGAAGGTTTCCTCGACCGAGTTGAAGGAACTTCTGGCCGGTGAAGTCACCCGCATCATGACCCCCGTGGCCAAGCCGCTGCCGATCTATCCCAAGCGCCCGCAGGTGGTGCTGGTAGTCGGCGTGAACGGCTCGGGCAAAACCACGACCATCGGCAAGCTCGCGAGCCAGTTCAAGGCGGCGGGCAAGAATGTCGTGATCGCGGCGGGCGATACCTTCCGCGCTGCTGCGGTCGAGCAGCTTCAGGTCTGGGGCAAGCGCGCCGGTGTGCCGGTGATGACCGCGCCCGAGGGTTCCGACCCCGCGAGCCTTGCCTTTGACGCCATGGCGCGCGCCGAGGCCGAGGGCGCCGACCTGCTGATGATCGACACCGCCGGGCGGCTGCAGAACCGTCAGGACCTGATGGAAGAACTGGCCAAGATCGTCCGCGTGATCCGCAAAAAAGACCCCTCGGCCCCGCATAATACCCTGCTGGTGCTGGACGCGACCACCGGCCAGAACGCGCTGAGCCAGGTCGAAACCTTCCAGAAGCTCGCCGATGTCTCGGGTCTGGTGATGACCAAGCTCGACGGCACGGCGCGGGGCGGCGTGCTGGTCGCGCTGGCAGACCGCTTCGGCCTGCCGATCCATGCCATCGGTGTGGGCGAGCAGATCGACGATCTGGACGCGTTCGACGCGCGCGATTTCGCCCGCGCGCTTGTCGGCTTGGGGGAATAATCCCTTTCGACAAGGGAAAGGCCGTGACGCGCTGCGCCACGGCCTTTTTTCATGGCTTCACGATATGCGACTCAGACTTGGTCGTCTCTTCGATCTCGACATTCCCTGCCGCATCGGCTGCCGGCATCGAGACATCTTTCGGCGGCACGAAGGGCGCGGTGAGTTCGGCCTTTTTCGTCTGCTTGTCATAGATGCAGACATAGCGATCCGCCCCGCCATCGGGCAGCGTCGTGATCAGCAGCGCCGCGCCAAAATGCTCTGAGCCGAAAGGGTTCACCTCGATCCCGGTTTCGCCCTCGGCGGGCGCAAGGGCGGTGCAGGCCTTTTCGACATCGGCTTGGAATTCCTTCCATGCCTCGTCGGTCGAGGCCAGCGCAGGTGTCGCGGCAAAAGCAAGAAGCAGAAGGGGCAGGCGCATTGTCGGTCTCCTTCGAAAGGTCCGACCCAACGCCCCTGCCCCGTGAAGGGTTGCTAAAGCCCCAGCCGGGTGGCGAAAACCCGCACTTCATCCTCATCCCCGGCGGCGATCGAGCGCAGAAGCGTTGCCTGACTGCGCAGGATCGGTTCCTCGGCGAGGATCTTCAGGTGGTTCGCGCGCAGCGTCTCACCCGAGGAGGTGATATCGGCAATCGCCTCTGCGGTCAGGTTCGCGACCGTGCCTTCGGTCGCGCCTTGGCTGTCCACCAATTGGTAATCGGCCACCTCGTGATCCGAGAGCCATGCCCGCACCAGCCGGTGATACTTGGTCGCGATCCGCAGGCGGAAGCCATGCTCGGCGCGGAAATCGCGGGCGATGGTGGCGAAATCGTCCAGATCGTCGCAATCGGCCCAACAGGAGGGCACCGCCAAAATCAGATCGGCATGGCCGAAGCCCATCGGGGCCAATTCCTCGACATGGCTGCGCCAGCCCGCCAGCTTCTCACGGATCAGGTCGGTGCCGGTCACGCCCATATGGATACGGCCCGCTTTCAACTCGCGCGGGATTTCGCCCGCCGAAAGCAGCACCAGAGAGACGTTTTCCGCCCCCTCGACCCGCCCGGCATATTCCCGTTCCGAGCCTGCGCGCGATAGCTTCACGCCGCGCTCGGCAAACCAGTCAAAGGCCTGCTCCATCAGCCGCCCCTTGGACGGCACGCCCAGCCGGATCATGCGAGCCCCCCGAGTTCGTAGACAAGGCCTGGACGGATGATCCCGCCCACCGCCGGGATGGAACGTCCCTTGGCCTGCCCCAGCACCGCGGCCAGCGCGTCATAGCGCCCGCCCGAGGCGACCGGCGGCCAATCGGCGCGACCGGCAGCGGCAAAGCTGAAGGTCATGCCGTCGTAATATTCCATCGTATGGCGACCGTGGCTGGCGTCGAAATGGATCGCATCCGTGTCGATGCCACGGCGCGCGAGGTCCGCAAGGTTGCGTTCCAGCCGGTCCACCGCCTCATGGATATCGGGGATCTCAGTCGCCAGTTGGCGAAGCTGTGCCAGTGCCTGCGGGGCCGGGGCTTGGACGGCGAAAAGCCGCTCCAGCCGCTCGACCCATTGCGAGGACAAGGGCTGCTCACCCGCATCCGCTTGCAGCCGGTCGATGCGTTCCTGCATCTCGTCAGGCGAGCGCAGACCGGTCCATGTGGTCGGCGATTCCGAGAAATTCCGCCCCTCGGCAGGCGCGCTGAAGCGCGCGAGCAGACGGGCGAAACGTCTGGGCCGCCAGATGTGATGCAGCAGCGCCGCGCGGCGGGCGCCGGACAAAGGCAGCGCGCGGACGGCATCCATCAGCAGGTCCATATCGCCCATGCTCGCCTGTAAGTTCAGCGGCGCGAGGATGCCGTGGAAAAGCGCGAAGACCTCGGCATCGGCATCCGGATCGCGGGCGAAAAGCTCGAAACCGGCCTGCAAATATTCATTGTCGCGCGGATGCTCGGGCTGGTTTTCGCCGTGGTCCTGCTTGCGGAAGACCTCACCCAGATAGCAATAGCGCGCCGGCTCTGCGCCGTTTTCCATATGCATCTGGACGACGGGAACGGTGAAATCCGGGCGCAGCATGACCTCGCCCCGGATCGGGTCCTGCGTGACATAGGCGCGGGCGCGAATGTCCTCGCCATACAGATCCAGCAGCGTCTCGGCGGGCAGGAGAAGATCGGGCGCGACCTCCTCGGCCCCGGCGGCGCGAAACGCCGTCAGGATCTGCTGGCCGATCGCCTGTTTCTCGCGCTTGCTCATCCCAAGATGCGCCGGACTTCGGCGACCAGATCGCCGCGCGCCACCTCGGTCTGAGCAGGCTGAGCCTTCCATTCCTCATGGCTGGCTTCGGCTGCGATTTTCGCGCCAAGGATCAGGTCCTTGACCTGCACGACGCCGCGCAAAGCCTCATTTCCGCCTTGGATAATGGCGACGGGCGAGTTGCGCTTATCGGCATATTTCAACTGGTTGCCGAAGTTCTTCGGGTTGCCCAGATAGACCTCGGCGCGGATGCCCGCAGCGCGCAGTTCGGATGCCATGGCGTAATAATCCGCCATGCGGTCGCGATCCATGACCGTGACGACGACTGGGCCCTGCTCGGTCCCGCCCATCAAGCCCTTGGCGCGCAGCGCGGCCAGCAGGCGGTCAACGCCGATGGATACGCCCGTCGCCGGGACCTTCTGTCCGGTGAAACGCTCGACCAACCCGTCATAGCGCCCACCGCCCGCGACCGAGCCGAATTGCCGCTTGCGGCCTTTTTCGTCAAGGATTTCAAAGGTCAGTTCGGCCTCGAAGACCGGGCCGGTGTAATAGCCAAGCCCGCGCACGATCGAGGGGTCGATCACCGCGCGATCCTCGCCCACACCCATCGCCGCCAGCATGTCGCTGATCTGGGCCAGTTCCTCGACCCCCTCGGCGCCGGTGACTGATGCCCCGACGGCGGCGCGCAGGTTGGCCAGCGTCGCGGCATTGTCCGCGCCCTTCGAGGTCAGGAAGGCGATGACCGGATCGGCCTGTTCGGGGCGCAGGCCCACCCCCTCGATCTCGGCCCCGGATTCGTCCTTGCGGCCGGTGGTCAGAAGCTGACGCACGCCCTCTTCGCCGACCTTGTCGAACTTGTCGATGGTGCGCAGAACGTCATCGGCGGGCTTGCCGCCCTCGACGCCCATGGCTTCCAGAATGCCGTTCAGCACTTTGCGGTTGTTGATGCGGATCAGGTAATCGCCGCGCTGGATCCCTGCATGCTCAAGCGCACCGGCCAACATGCCGCAGATTTCCGCATCCGCCGCGACCGAGGCGCTGCCGACCGTATCGGCATCGCATTGGTAGAACTGGCGGAAACGACCCGGCCCCGGCTTTTCATTGCGCCAAACCGGGCCCATCGCATAGCGGCGATAGGGGCTGGGCAGATCGTTCCTGAACTGCGCAGCGACCCGCGCCAAGGGCGCGGTCAGGTCATAGCGCAGCGCCAGCCAATCGCCCGCACCGCCGCCGGGCACCTCGGCCTCTTGCCATGCGAAGACGCCCGCATTCGGGCGGTCCACGTCGGGCAGGAACTTTCCCAGCGCCTCGACGGTCTCAACGGCACTGGTTTCCAGAGGCTCGAATCCATGTCGATGGTATACTTCGGCGATACGGTCGAGCATCTGCTTGCGCTCGGTCACGTCTGCGCCGAAATAGTCACGAAACCCCTTCGGCGTCTCTGCCTTGGGGCGTGGTTGCTTTTTCTGATCTTTCGCCATGGTATGCCTCGGGCTTTTCCATGCGGGGGTCTAACGGATGGAGGATGCATGGACAAGCAGACGCTGGAAAGAACCGAGCGGCTGGAAGAGGCTGTCGCCCATCTGACGCGGATTGCGGATGATTTATCGTCTGTCGTTGCCCGGCAAGAGGCCGAAATCGCCCGACTAGCCCGCCGTATCGGCATGCTGATGGAGCGCGAAGCCGAGCGCGAGACGGAAAGCGGAACGATTCCCCTTGCCGACCAGCGCCCGCCGCATTGGTAAGACCGCTTAGCGGGCCGGTCCCAGACGCGGGCCGGTCTGCGGCGCGGGTTCGGGCGCGGTCAGCGGAGGTTCGCTGCTACGGGCCTGTTGGGCCGGACGCGGCATGGCGCGCATCGGCTGGCTGAAAGGCGCACGAACGGGGGCATCATCGGGCGCCTCGAGCGGACTGTCCTCGGGCAATTCGTCCTCGGCCACGGACAGATTCGCAGGCGCTGCGGGTGCGACATATTCCGCCACGACGGCAGGCTCGGCAGCCTGCTCGGGCTCGAGCGAGCGGCGGAACACCAGAACATTGTGATAGACCGTGGTGCGGCTGGTCAGGCCGGAACGCTCCTCGGCAGGAAGCGTCTCGGCACGGACATATTCCCAGCCATCGGCGGCCATTTCGTTCAGCGCTCCGGCCAGGGCGACCGAGAAACGCTCGATTCCGGTCTTTGCGCCCTTGGCCTTTTCACCGCGCGATGGGGCGGGAATGACGGTGTATTCGTAAACCATTGGAACGTCCTGACTGTTCTGTAACCAAAGAGTTACGCCAGAAGCGCCCGCAAGAAAAGCGCGACGGCCAAGGTTTGCGTGTGTCGGCGGTTTCCTGTGACCGCGTGACGCGTTTCGGCTATTCGACCGGCTCGGGCGCAGGGAAGGTCCATTTGCCATCCAGAACTTCAGGCTTTGGACGGTAAAGGCGCACCAGATAGTTCCAACCCTCGGTCACCGGCAGGCAGTTCACCACATCCACCGCGCAGCCGCCAAACTGGATCGTGGTGCTGCCATCCCCGGCCTGCTTGGCGGTCAGATTGTTGAGCGTGTAGGCGTTCAGATCGTTCGGGTGGTAGTAACCGTCCGCGCCATAGGCCGAAACCGACCAGAAGCCATCCACCGGAACCTCACCCACTTTCAAGCGATAGACAGTCTTGCCGTCGTTTTTCTCGGGAAAGAAACTCAGATACAGCGCGTCTTTTTCTGGATTGCCCCCCCAGCCATAGGCGGCTCCGATCAAGTGGCGGATCGGATCGACTTGGTCCTTGGCCCCGAACATGCCGCGCGTATCGGGTAGAAGCGCCGAAAGCGAAAGCAGCGCCGCACGGGTTTTATCCTGACTGACCTTGTCCCATTCGGGGATCACAAACTCCCCCTTCGATGCCTGTTCGATGGTGATTCCGTCCTGAACGGCATGGGCCTGTTTCATATCCTCGGGATCATTCGGATTGGCCAGAACGCGGGCTGCGATGGTCGCATAGCGCGTTCCGGTATCCTCCTTGGTCAGTTCGAATGTCCCCGGCAGGTAATGGACCTGCGGGGCATAGTGGTCCTCGGTGATGACCTGCAACGAGACGAAGCGTCCCCCCGTTTCAGGCAGCGTGATCTTGGCAGGACCAGCCTCAAGATCGATCACGGCCGAGGAATAGAGCGTGTCGCGATTCTGGCGGATGACTGTCTGGTGATCGATCGGGCTGAGTTCGCGGAAATGCGTAAACTCGCCGATCTTCCCGCCTTTGAGCAGCCCGGCCATGTAAACATCCGACTCGGCCCGAACGAAATTGTCGGTTGAGACATGGATCGGCTCGGCAAATGCGGCAAAAGGTAGGGCGGCAAGGGTCAGGACAGTCCGTATCGACATGAACAAACCTCAAAGGGTGGAACGGCCTACCGCATTGTCTCCGGAGTGGCAGACAAATCAAATGATTTCCGCCTCGTGACTTGTCGCCCAAAGAAAACCACCCCCGAAGCAAAACTTCGCGGGCGGTTTGAATGCGTGTCTAAGGGCTTACTGGCCCAGTTTCTGGCTGACCAGATCCTGCACGGCGGCGGGGTTCGCCTTGCCGCCGGTGGCTTTCAGCACCTGACCGACGAACCAGCCCGCAAGTTTCGGGTTGGCCTTGGCCTTTTCGACCTGAGCCGGGTTCGCGGCGATGATCTCGTCGACGGCCTTTTCGATCGCGCCAAGGTCGGTGACCTGCTTCATGCCGCGCGCCTCGACAATGGCGGCGGGCTCACCGCCCTCGGTCCAGAGGATCTCGAACAGGTCCTTGGCGATTTTGCCCGAGATCGAGCCATCCGCGATCAGGTCGATCACGCCGCCAAGCTGCGCCGAGGAAACCGGCGAGGTCTCGACGCTGAGCCCCTCTTTGTTGAGGCGGCCGAACAGCTCGTTGATGACCCAGTTCGCGGCCATCTTGCCGTCGCGACCCTGCGCCACGGCCTCGAAGAAATTCGCATTCTCGACCTCGGCGGTCAGCACGCCCGCGTCATATTCCGACAGGCTTAGTTCCTGAACGAAGCGCGCCTTCTTTTCATCGGGCAGTTCGGGCATGTCAGCGGCGATGCCGTCGACCCAAGCCTGTTCGATTTCCAAGGGCAGCAGGTCGGGATCGGGGAAGTAGCGGTAATCGTGGGCTTCTTCCTTCGACCGCATGGAACGCGTCTCGCCCTTGTCCGGATCGTAAAGGCGGGTCTCCTGCACGATTTTGCCGCCATCCTCGATGATGGCGATCTGGCGGCGGGCCTCATATTCGATGGCCGCTTGGATGAAGCGCAGCGAGTTCATGTTCTTGATCTCGCAGCGGGTGCCCAGATGGCTGAAATCCTGCGTTTCCTGATAGCGCTCATAGGCGCCCGGCGCACAGACCGAGACGTTTACGTCGGCGCGCAGGTTACCGTTCTGCATGTTGCCGTCGCAGGTGCCCAGATAGCGCATGATCTGGCGCAGCTTGGCGACATAGGCGGCGGCCTCTTCGGGGCCACGGATGTCGGGACGGCTGACAATCTCCATCAGCGCGACGCCGGTGCGGTTCAGGTCGACGAAGGACATGTTCGGGTCCATGTCGTGGATCGACTTACCGGCATCCTGTTCAAGGTGGATGCGCTCGATCCGGACGCGGCGGGCGACGCCGGGGGCCATGTCCACGATCACTTCGCCCTCGCCCACGATGGGGTGATAAAGCTGGCTGATCTGGTAGCCCTGCGGCAGGTCCGGGTAGAAATAGTTCTTGCGGTCGAAGGCCGAGCGCAGGTTAATCCCGGCCTTCAGGCCCAGACCGGTGCGGACGGCTTGCGCCACGCAGAATTCGTTGATGACGGGCAGCATTCCCGGCATAGCCGCGTCGACGAAGGCGACATGGCTGTTCGGCTCGGCGCCGAAGCCGGTCGAGGCACCGGAAAACAGCTTGGCGTTCGAGGCAACCTGAGCGTGGACCTCAAGGCCGATGACCAGTTCCCAGTCCTGTTTCGCACCCTGAATGACTTTGGGTTCGGGGGAGGTATAGGTCAGATGGTCAAGCATGGCATTTCCTTTGGCAAGGTTGCTGCGCTTCTAGGCGCTTGGGACGCGGGTCGCAAGGGTTAGGGGCGTGTCTCAGCGCCCGCCGGGGCGGCCGCGCTCGACGTAATGCGGGATGTCGTCTTCGTTGACTGCGATCGGACCGGCGCTGGGACCGTGGGCAAAACGCTCCATCAGGGCGTTTTCCAGCTGGCGGTTCAACTCGCGAGAGCGGGCGATGTATTCGGCGTTGGATTCCAGCGGCACGCCCGGTTTCCAGACCTCGGCCAATTGGCGCAGACCCGCTCGGTCCATCTGGTAGTAGACCCGCTCAAGCTCGGCCGCCTCGTATTCGGTCAGACCCGCGCGTTCCAGCACATAGCGCCCTGCCCGCAGCGAACTGTCAAAAACCTCGCGGACGATGTGATCCACCTTGGCGTCGTAAAGCTGGTAGACATTCACCCGATCATAGGCGCGGGCGACGATGACGATATCGGGCCGGATTTCGCGGGCGATGTGGATCAGACGCAGGTTCGCCGCGGGATCATCGAGGGCCGCGACGAGGATCTGTGCCTTGTCGATACCTGCCGCGCGCAGGATCTCGGGTCGGGTCGGATCGCCGAAGTAACCCTTGAAGCCAAAGCGGCGCATCACCTGGATCACCTCAAGATCGTGATCAAGCACCGTGGTCTGAAAGCCCGACATGGTGACCAGACGGTTCACCACCTGCCCGAAGCGCCCGATCCCCGCGACGATGATCGGCTGCTGTTCCGCAATCTCGTCCGGTGGCTCAGAGGCGCGGTCCTCGGCGATCCGGCGTGAGATGTAATCCGACAGGATGAACAGAAGCGGCGTCGCCAACATGGACAGCGCAATGACCAGCAGCATCGCCTGCGCCAGTTCGCGCGGCAGGATCGCCAGCGTGACCGCGAATGAAATCAGCACAAACCCGAACTCGCCCGCCTGCGCCAGCGATAGGGTGAACAGGGTGCGGTCGCGTCCCTTCAGGCCCGTGACACGGGTGATGACGTAAAGCACCAGCGATTTGATCGCCATCAGCACCACGGTCATGCCGATGATGGTGACGGGCCGGTCAAACAGCGTCTGGAAGTTCATCCCCGCCCCGACAGTGATAAAGAACAGCCCCAAAAGCAGCCCTTTGAACGGGGCGATCTGGGCTTCGAGGTCGTGGCGGAATTCGGAACCGGCCAGCACCACTCCGGCAAGGAAAGTACCAAGCGCAGGGGAAAGCCCCACCATCTCCATCAGCGAGGCAATGCCCACGACGATCAGCAGCGCAAGTGCGGTGTCCAACTCGCCGACGCGCGACGAGTTGACATAGCGAAACGCGGGACGGACCAGATACTGGCCGATCAGCACGACGATGGCGACCGCGCCCAGCGTCACCAAGGCCAGCGCCCAGCCCGGTAGCCCATGCAGAAGCGAGGCACTGGCGTGACCTTCTTCGCCGCCTGTGGCGCCGTGCACCGCCAAAAGCGGCATCAGCGCGATCATCGGGATCACCGCGATGTCCTGCGTCAGCAACACGGCGAACGCGCTGCGCCCGCCTGCCGTCTGCATCAGCGATTTCTCGGACAGGGTTTGCAGCACGATGGCGGTCGAACTCAGCGACAGGATCATGCCCAATGTCAGCGAGACCTGCCATGTCTGCCCCATCAGCAGCGCAACGCCCGCCAGCAGGGCAACCGTGCCAAGGATCTGCATACCGGCCAGTCCCAGCAGCTTGTGGCGCATTTGCCAAAGGGTCCGAGGATCAAGTTCGAGCCCGATCAGGAACAGCATCATCACAACGCCGAATTCGGCGAAATGCTGCAGGTCGGCCATCTCGGTGGCGCTGCCTGCCAGTCCCAGAACCGGCCCGATCAGGATCCCCGAGATTAGATAGCCCAGAACCGATCCCAGCCCCAGCCGTGCCGATAAGGGCACGGCGATCACCATGGTCAGCAGATAGACCGTGGCTGCCGGGAGAAAGGATTCCATCTACCGGCCGTCCAGCAGCCGCAACTCGCGCGTCCTGCCCGCTTTGACATAGGTAAGCCGTCCGTTGCCGATGGAGTTGATCGTGCCGCCGTCGATCTTGTCGCCCAAACGCACGGTCACGACCTTGCCGCTGCGCAGACGGATCAGCGCCCTGCTGGCATTCCCCGCTCCGATGATGCCGATGATCGTCGTACGACCGGTATCCATGCCGCGTTTCTGCGTCGCGTTTCCGGCGACGGTGGCCGAGGTCGTGCCACCACGTGCAGCGTTCGAGGCAACTTCCGGCTCGTCGTCGATCTCTGGCGGCTTGTATTCCTGCTTCCTTGCGCGGGCGGCGCGTTCCTCGGCGGCGGCTTGGGCGCGGGCGCGGGCTTCGGCCTGAGCGCGGGCCTGAGCCTCGGCGGCGGCATCGGCCTGAGCACGGGCACGGATGCGGGCTTCGGCCTGCGATTGCAACTGCTCGTCAAGGGCGCGACGGGCCGCCATCTCGGCCTCGCTGGGACCGGGAACGGCGGCGGCAACGACGGCAGCAGCGGCAGGGGCAGCCGCAGTTGCCGCAGGCGCGGCTGCCTCGACGGCCCCTGCCGCTTCGGATGCAGCCGAAGCCACCGAGCCCGAGCGGCGCGGAGGCAGCGGCGACGAAGCCAGCTTGACCGAATTCGGTATCGCAGGCGAGGCATCGACCGCGGCCGCAATCGCCTTTTCGACCGCCTCATCCGAAATTCTGGCCGTCGAGGCACGGTTGCCCGGACGGGCCGAAGGTCGCGACGATCCATTCAAAAGCCCGCCGGAATTGCGGGCGGGCGGAGCTTCGGTTGCCGACTTCAAGGCCGCATCCACGGCCGAGGGCGAGACCGCATCGCTGACCGTCTTGGCACCGGTTGGCTTACGCTTGGGGCGGACCTCGGCATAACGCGGACCGAAACCATCCGGAACCGATGCCTTGGTCGTGATCAGCCCATGCCCGCGAAGATCAAGGATCAGGGCCTCGAGCTGGCGCTGTTCGGAAACATCAAGGGCGGCTTCCTCGTCGATTTCGGGGGCCGATCCCTCGGGACGCTGTGGCGGGCGGCTGCCCGAGGCCGCGATGGGGCGTGCGCTTTCGGGCGCGCTCGCGCTCTCGCGCTCGGGCAGCGGACGCTTGGTCGCGCCCGACCGGTCGACGCGTTTGCGCTGGGGCGGACGGGCACTATTCGCGGGCTGACCGGATTTCTGGCTGGCGGTATAGGGAAGCGGGCTTTCCGGCACGCGCGGAGCGGTATCGGCACGCGGCTCCGAGGTCTGGGGTGTGCTGCGACGCGGAGAAAGCTGCGGCCGCACCGAATTCGTCAGGCGGGTCTGGACGACAGCGGGGGCTTTCGGCTGGGCACGGGCCGGAGTCTCGGCAACCGCAGGCTTGGACTTGGGGGCCGGACTTACGGCGACTGCGGCGGGTTTCGCCGCTTCGGGGGGCACCGGCACAACGGCTGGCGCGGGCGCAGCATCGGCGACTGGCGCTGGCTTGGGCTGGCCCGGATCGCCAGACAGCACAACGGCGGCAGCGGTGGCCGAGGCCGCGACCAGAACCCGACGGGCATGTTCGGGCGGCAGATCCGACACCATCACCTGCTGTGCAGCGGGCGCGGGCGCGGGTTTTTCGGGGCTGGCGGTCTCGGGCGCAGGTGTGGTGACCGGAGCGACGGGGGCCGCCACAGCGGCATCCGCTTCGCGCGAGGGACTTTCGACATCGGGTGCCGTCAAAGCCGAAGCCTCAGAGGTTGTCGTGATCTCCTCGACCACAACCGGATCAGCCTCGACCGGCACGGGGGGCGAGTCCGTTTTCTCGACGACCGCTGGAGCGGCAGCGATCTGGGTGGGTTTTCCCTGCGGACCAAGGAAGGCCCAGATAAGTACCAGACCCACGACCAGCGTCACCATCATCGCGGCAAGATTGCTAAGCCCCCTGCGATGCGGCGCGGCCGCGCGGGCCGGAGCGGATGGCGCCGCCGGTGCGGCGGTACCGTGCGACTTGGCCAATCGGGCCTCTGCCGCGCGTTTGTGAACCGCGCGGGCGCGCTGGCTCAGCAGCGGCGAGGGGGCTTGCGGTGCTTCAGGCGCGGAATGGGCCACAGCCGCCGGTCGGGCTGGCGCATGACGCACCACCGGCGGGGATGTCGGCTGCGGCGCGACCGGAGCCGCAACCTCGGTCACCGGAGCGACGGAAGCGGCTGCAGGCGTTTGCACACCTGCGCCTGTCACTTCGTCCGGCACCTGCTCAGGGGCGGGTTCCACAGATGCCGCAACGTCAGGTGGCGCGTCGGTGGGCACGTCGGATGCGATCTCGGCAGGCTCGGAAGCAGGGACGGCTTCGGGAGCGGTTTCAACCGGAGTCTCCACAGGCGCTGCGACCGGTTCTTCCTCGATCATCAAGCCGCCCAGAGTGACACCCGCCGAGCCCAAATTCACCACCGGACGCAGACGTGGTTGCGCCTCCAGTACGAAGACCGGCTCGCCCGAGAACAAACCTTCCTCGGGGTCCGCGCAAAACCCATCGCCCTCGAACCCGTACTGGGCTGCAAAATCGCGGGCTTCACGCAGGGTCTGGCGGGCCACGGCCGCGACGCGAACGCTATCGCCCTCGCCGCGCCAGTCGAAAGCAAGTTCCTCGATGGCATAGGGCGTCAGCCCGTCAAGGGCGCGGGCCACCATGCGGTCGCGGTCACCCGAGGGCACAACGGTCAGCGTCGTGTAAAGGATCTGGTCGTCGGGAATGACCAGCGAAACGGTCAAGGGAACATCGGCCGGCTCGCCGGTCGCCATCGTCCGCAGGTTGATCAGAACTTCACGGAAATCGGGCTCGTCGAAATCGACGGAGCCCAGATGCCGCCATGCCGGTTGACGCCCCCGCGCCTCGCTGGTCGAGGGGCGGTCCCGCTTTTGCAGGTGCACGGCATCCCCGCCAAATGACAGGGCATATTCAGTTGCGGAATCAAGCGACATTTGGCGGCTTTGCCTTGCAGTCCCGGGCGCGTTCGCGCGTGTTTATATTATCCCTATGGACTACCGCAGAACGCGACGTGTGAAAAGCCAAACACCTCAATGTGAGGGATCTGATCGGCGGAAATCGCGTTAGATGGGTTCGACTGGAATCTACCGCACCGTTAACGCCGATGCGCCAAGGAGAATTTGATGATGATCCGACTACGTCCGACCCTGACGGCGGCCTCGATTGCCCTGATGGCCGGTCTTCCCGCGCTGGCCCAATCTCCGGCCCCCGCACCGGATGCTCCGCCGCCTCCGGCCATGATGGGTCATCACGGGATGCATCCCCATGCCGCGAAGCTGACCGTCACCGGAGAGGCCAGTTCGAGCGCCGAGCCGGATCTGGCCATCATCACCCTTGGCGTCAGCACTGAAGCCGAAACCGCCGCCGCCGCGATGTCCGAGAATTCGACCCGCCAGAAGGCCGTCATCGACGCCCTGCAAGCCGAGGGAGTCGAGGCACGCGACATCCAGACCTCGGGGCTGAACCTGTCTCCGAAGATGGAGTACAATAACGGGCAGGCGCCGAAGATGGTCGGCTATCAGGCGCAAAACACCGTGACGGTCCGCGTGCGCGACATCGCCGGTCTGGGCGGGGTATTGGACAAGCTGGTCGCCACCGGCGCGAACGAAATCAGCGGCATCAGCTTTGCCCGCGAGGACATGGCCGAGGCGCAGGACAAGGCCCGTGCCGATGCGGTCAAGGACGCGCGCCGCCGCGCCGAACTGATGGCCGAGGCCGCTGGGCTTAAACTGGGAAATATCCGTGCGCTGAGCGACAGCCCTATCTCGGAAGGGCCTCGCCCCATGATGGCGATGCGCGCCGAGGCGAAATCAGATAGCGCCGTTCCGATCGCGGCAGGCGAGGTCGAGGTCAACGCCCGCGTGTCGGCAGTCTTCGATCTGCTGCCGCTGGACGCACCGGACGCGCCTGCACCCGCCAACTGATTTTGAAGAAGCCGGCGGAACCCTTTCCGCCGGCTTCATTCTTTATCCCGAAGCCGCCGCCAGCGCCTGATCAAGATCCGCGATCAGATCATCCGCATCCTCGATCCCGATCGACAGCCGAACCACGTCCGGCCCCGCTCCGGCGGCAATTTTCTGCGCATCGCTCAACTGGCTGTGCGTGGTCGAGGCCGAATGGATCACCAGCGACCGCGCATCGCCCAGATTGGCGACGTGGCTGAACAGCTTGAGGCTATCGACCAGCTTCACCGCCGCGTCATAACCACCCTTGATCGAGAACGTGAACAGCGCCCCCGCCCCTTTCGGATAGACCCGTTTCGCCGTCGCGTTCCATGGCGATGAGGCCAGTCCGGCATAGGTCACCGAAGTCACGCGCGGATCGTTCTGCAACCACTCCGCGACCTTGCCGGCATTGGCGACATGCTTCTCCATCCGCAGGCCAAGGGTTTCGATCCCCATCAGGGTGTAATGCGCGCCCTGCGGGTTCATCGTCATGCCCAGATCGCGCATGCTGACGGCGATGCCATGGAATGTGTAGGCGAGATTGCCGAATGCCTGATGGAAGTTCAGGCCGTGATAGGCGGGCTCGGGCTGGGACAGACTGAGAAATTTGTCCGAAGCCGACCAGTCGAACGTCCCGCTATCGATCACGACGCCTCCTGTCACCGTGCCGTTGCCGGTGATGTACTTCGTCAGGCTATGGACAACGAGCGTGGCTCCCATCTCGATCGGCTTGCACAGCCATGGCGTTGCAAGGGTGTTGTCGACAATCAGCGGCAGGCCCAGTTCGGTCGCGATTTTCGCCACCGCCGGAATATCGGTGACATAGCCACCGGGATTGCTGATCGATTCGCAAAAAATCGCGCGGGTGTCGCCATCTACAGCGGCGCGAAGCGCCTCCAGATCGTCCAGATCGACGAATTTCGCGCCCCAGCCGAAACGTTTGATGGTTTGGCTGAACTGCGTGATGGTTCCGCCGTAAAGCCTTGTCGAGGCGACGATATTCTTGCCCGGTCCCATCAGCGGAAACAGCGCGAGGATCTGCGCCGCATGTCCAGACGAGCAACAGATCGCCCCCGCCCCGCTCTCGAGTTGCGCCAGACGCGTTTGCAGGGCCGAGACCGTCGGATTGGTCAGGCGGGAATAGATGTAGCCCACTTCTTGCAGGCCGAACAGCCGCGCGGCATGGGCAGCGTCTTTGAAGACATAGGCTGTCGTTTGGTAGATCGGAACCTGACGCGCGCCAGTGGCCGGATCGGGGGCTGCCCCCGCATGGATGGCAAGCGTGTCAAAGCCCCAGTTTGCGGGATCGGTATCGGACATGGCATCCTCCGTTTTTCCTGAACGGAGACTAGCGGGCGGATGACCACGGGAAAGAGAAAACTTCGCCGCCGAAACAATGGTCCGGCGGCGAGCGGGTCATTTCAGGGCAAGAACGCCGGATCAGGCGCGGAGTTCACGGATCAGCGCCGCCAGATGTTCGGTTGACGGGTCATGGCCGGGTGCGGGCTGATCCGAGAGCAGCGGCGCGACCTTGAGCGCAAGTTCCTTGCCCAGTTCGACACCCCATTGATCGAAGCTATTGATGCCAAGGATGACGCCTTCGACAAAGACGCGGTGCTCGTAAAGCGCGATGATCTGGCCAAGACTGCGCGGCGAAAGCTTTGGGATAAGCAGCGTGGTCGAAGGGCGGTTGCCCGGAAAGACCCGATGGCGGGCCTGACGGTCCAGTTCAGCCCCTTCCAATCCCTTGGCCCGCATCAGGTCGCGGGCCTCGTCCAGCGATCGACCTCGCATCAGCGCCTCGGACTGAGCAAGGCAGTTCGCCGCGAGAAGCAGGTGGTGATGGGCGAGCTCGGGCTCGTGGCCTTGGGCCGCCAGCATGAACTCGCAGGGGATCACGGCCGTGCCCTGATGGATCAGCTGATAGAAGGCGTGCTGCCCGTTCGTTCCCGGCTCGCCCCAGATCACCGGACCCGTCGGATAGGGCAGATCGCTGCCATCCATCGCAACACGTTTGCCGTTGGATTCCATTTCAAGCTGCTGGAGATAGGCCGGCAACCGCGCGAGGCGATTGTCATAGGGCAGCACGGCGCGGGTGCCGTAGCCGCAGATCTGGTGGTGCCAGATCCCGATCAGCGCCAGCATTACCGGAAGGTTCGCCTGCATCGGAGCGGTGCGGAAGTGGTTGTCCATCGCCAGCCCACCGGCGAGGAAGTCATCGAACGCCTCGGGACCGATGGCGATCATCAGGGACAGACCGATCGGCCCCCACATCGAGTAGCGACCGCCAACCCAGTCCTCGAACCCGAAGACGCGGTCGGGCGAGATGTTCCATTCGCTGGTTCGGGCGGGTGCCGAACTCAGGGCGACGAATTGCGCGGCAGGTTCCTTGACCGAGCCCGCCATCCAGTCCCGCGCAGTCGCGGCATTGGTCATCGTCTCGATTGTGGTGAAGGTTTTTGAGGCGACAATGACCAAAGTCGTGGTCGGATCCAGATTTTTAAGCGTATCCGCGATATCCGCGCCATCGACGTTCGAGACGAAGTGAACACGCGGCCCGTCATGCCAAGGCGCAAGCGCACGGGTCGCCATGGCAGGCCCAAGATCCGATCCGCCGATCCCGATATTCACGACATCGGTGAATTTACCGCCTTGCCCCGCAAAGCTTCCATCGCGGACGGTACGGGCAAAGCCGGACATGCGGCGATGGGTTTCGCGCACGTCGGGCATGACATCGCGGCCATCGACAAGGACGCTGCCTTGCAGGTTGCGCAGCGCGGTATGAAGAACGGCCCGATCCTCGGTTTCGTTGATCCGCGCACCTGCAAACATGGCGTCGCGACGGGCGGCGACCGGCACGGCAAGGTCCAGCAGCAGCTTGACCGCTTCCGCGTCGATTGTGGTCTTGGACCAGTCCAGCACCAGACCATCCGCCGAAGTACAAAAGTCGGTGGCGCGGTTCGGATCAGCCCCGAAGAGATCCATAATATGCAGATCGCCCTGTGCGCGACGATGAGCGGTCAGGCCACTAAAAATTTCGGTCATATGAGGTCACTCTGCCCAATGGACGGTAATATCGCCAAGAAATGCTCGGATCGGGGCGGCTTTGGGATCCAGCGTCTGGGCGCGTTCCAACGCGTCGCGCTTGTCCGCCCCGGTAATCATCAGATGCGTGTGGATAGCCTTTTGCAAAACCGGAGCGGTCAAGGTGATGCGCGGCTCATCCTTGAGGTTGTTCACAGCTATGACGGCGGGCGCATCGGGGGCCAGCGCGGCAACCGTCTCGGGCGCTTGGGGGAACAGGCTGGCGGTATGCATATCGACGCCCATGCCCAGAAACAGCACGGTGATCGGCAAGAGCGGCTCGATCGCGGCGGACAGCGCGGGGACCGCATCCTCGGGGCGGGCGTCGCCGGTATAAAGGTCGATATAACTGGCAGCAGCGGCCTTGCCTGTCAGCAAATGCCGGCGCAGTAGGCGGCTGTTCGAGCGGGTATGTTCGCCGTCCACCCAGCGTTCATCGTTCAGAAAAACGGTGACCTTTGACCAGTCCAAATCACTGCCCGACAAGGTGTCGAACACCGGAGCGGGGGTCGTGCCCCCCGGAACGCACAGGCTGGCGTGTTCGGCGGTACGCAACTGCTGGGCAAGCTGGCCCGCGATCTTGTTGGCCAAGGACAGGCCAAGCATCTCGCGGTCGGGATATTCGATGAACTCCAGCGTCATGCCCTGATCTCCCTCCAGCGACGATTGTCGCGGTGAAGCAGGCGCAAGGCCTCTTCGGGTCCGCTCGAGCCTGCATCATAGGGTTCGGGACGTTTCGAGCCAGCCTCCCATTCGGCAATGATGGGATCGGTCCACGCCCAAGCCGCCTCGACTTCGTCGCCGCGCATGAACAGGGTCTGGTTGCCACGGATCACGTCCATGATCAGGCGTTCGTAAGCGTCGGGCATGTCGGTTCCATTGGCCCCCAGCGCATCGGCAAAGCTCATGTCCAAGGGAACCTGCACCAGACGCATACCGCCGGGGCCGGGTTCCTTGATCATCACCGTCAGGTCCATGCCCTCGTTCGGTTGCAGCTTGATGACAAGCTGGTTCGAACGGGGCCCGTCCGTCTCGTCGAAGATCGAATGCGGCGGTGCCTTGAAGGTCACCACGATCTCGCTGGTGCGGGCGCGCAACTTCTTTCCGGTGCGCAGATAGAACGGCGTACCGGTCCAACGCCAATTCGCGATATTCACCTTGAGCGCAACATAGCTTTCCGTGCGCGAATCCGGATTTTCGACGTCTTTCAGATAGTCCGATCCGTCGGGCCCGTCGCGATACTGGCCGCGCACGATATCGCCCGGAGAAAGCGGCTCCAATGCGCGGATCACCTTCAGCTTTTCGTCGCGCACGGCATTCGGATCGAAGTGATAGGGCGGCTCCATCGCGATCAGGCACAGAAGCTGCATCATGTGGTTCTGGACCATGTCGCGGATCGCGCCGGAATGGTCGTAATATTCGCCGCGACCGCCGACACCCACCGTCTCGGCCACGGTGATCTGGACGTGATCGACATATTGCGCGTTCCAGAGCGGCTCAAACAGCATATTGGCAAAACGCACCGCCATCAGGTTCTGGACGGTTTCTTTCCCCAGATAATGGTCGATGCGGTAGATCTGGTTTTCGGTGAAGTGCTGCGCCAGCGTCGCGTTCAATTCACGAGCAGTCGCCAGATCACGACCGAACGGCTTTTCGACCACGATCCGGCTGTTTGCGTTCGCGATGCCGTATTCCGACAAGCGATGCGCTATATCGCCAAACAATGCCGGAGCAACCGAGAAGTAGAACGCGTTGACGACATCGGGCCGGATCAGCGCCTTGAGTTCGGTCCAGCCATCAGTCCCACGCGCGTCGATGGGGACATAACGCAGATGGTTCAGGAATTCCTCAAGATGGGACAGGTCATCGCTGGGACCGGCAAATTCGCGGATCGCCTTGCGCGCCTCGTCACGAAAGGCGGTATCGTCCTGTTTCGTCCGCGCCGCGCCGATAATTTGGGCAGATGGCGGTATCTGTTCCGCCACATAACGGCGATACAAGCCGGGAAAAATCTTGCGATGGGCCAGATCGCCCGTCGCGCCAAAGACCACAAGATCAAACTCGTCCACCGGAATGATGCGCGAAACCATCAGGCCCTCCTCATCTTTCGGCTCGGGATTATCGTTTGTTAGCGATAACATCAACCCTGACCTTCTCACAGTCCATGCCTTCTACGCCCCGGTCCTCGGTGCGCTACCGGACCCTGCCAGCCGATCCATCGCCTTGGCAAGTCGAGGCAGTCTTGCGCGGCGCATCAACTCCTTGCGAGACATCCGACTGCCCGCTTGCTGGGCGCGGATTTCGGTGGCCTCGATCGCGGCGATGACCGGTTCCGGAGATGCCAGATAGATGTCGCGCAGAAACTCGTCGGGATGGATCGCCTGCAAACCGACAGCGGCCAATGTCCCGCGCGGGAAGTCACGCAGATTCGCGGTCACGATCTGCGTGGCGTTGGCGGCAAGCGCGGTTTCAAGGACGTGACGGTCCGCGGGATCGGGAAGATCCAGCCCTTCGGCCCCGCCCGAGCCTTGCGTCATGGCCTGCGGGAAGCGGGCCTGAAGCAAGGCGATCTCGACTCCGGCGGAAACCCCATGCCGGTCAGCGGCGCGCCGCCATTCTTCCAGGATACGCTCCGACCAGATTGGCTGGAACAGACCTGCGTCCGCGACATCTGCCAGAATCTCTCTCAGCACTGTCGGATAAAGGACGCAGGCATCCAGAACGGATTTCATCCGTCGAGCCGGAAGAACAGAGCCTTCAAATAGCCCGTCTCGGCCAGTTGCGGCAGCGTCGGGTGGTCAGGTCCGGCCTGCCCCGTATGCAACAATTGCATCCGGCGGCCGCCTCGACCGATGCCGCGCGCGCTGGCATTGCGGAAGGCCGACAGATCGGCGGCATGGCTGCACGAGCAAAGCCCCAGATAGCCCCCCGGCGCAACCAGCGGTGCGGCAAGCTTGGCGACCCGCTCATAGGCACGCAGACCGGCTTCAAGCGCGGGCTTCGACGGCGCAAAGGCGGGCGGATCGCAGATCACCACGTCGAATTGCGCACCTTCGGCCAGCAATTCCTCCATCTGGGCAAAGGCATCCCCTTGCCGCGTCGTGAGGCGGTCATCGCAGCCCATGGCCTTGGCCCCGCCGTGCGCCAGTTCCAGCGCCGCAGCCGAGCCGTCAACGCAAGTCGCATGGGCAGCACCGGCAGCCAAAGCCGCCAGCCCGAAGCCGCCAACATGGGAAAACACATCCAGAACCCGCGCACCTTTGGCCAGACGCTGTCCGAAGGCATGGTTCGGGCGCTGGTCATAGAACAAGCCGGTCTTTTGGCCTTGGGTCAGATCGGCCAGATAGATCGCACCGTTCATCTGGACCTGAACCGGCCCCGAGACCTCGCCGGACAGAACATCCGTGCGCTCCTCCAACCCTTCGAGCGAGCGCGAACGCCCCTGCCCGTTCAGGATCACGGTCGTCACGCCCGTCACCTCACGCAGCGCATCCGCGATATCGGCAATCATCCGGTCCGCCCAAGCGGCGTTCGGCTGGATCACGGCGGCGTCTCCGAAACGATCGATGATCGTGCCGGGAAGGCCATCGGCCTCGGCATGGATCAGGCGGTAAAACGGCTGATCGAACAGGCGCGAGCGCATCTCGTGGGCGCGGGCGATCTTGGTGACGATCCAATCGCGGGTGATCAGGGCCTCGGGATCGGGGTCCATGATGCGGGCGATGATCTTGGAGTTCGGATTCACCGTGGCAAGGCCAAGCGGCTTGCGCTCGGCATCCTCGAGCAATGCGAAGCTGCCGGCGGGAATGGCGCGGGTGCGGCGGTCCACCACCAGTTCATCCGCGAAGACCCATGGAAATCCATGGCGAATGGCCTGCGGTTTCGATTTCGGGCGCAAGCGGATGATGGGCAAATCAGTGGTCATACGGGGCCTCATTAGAACGGAGGCAGGATTGGCACGCAACTGCCTGCGGGGCAAGAGTGCTACGGTTGTGTCGTTACCGCTAACGGACTATACAGCTGTCAGGAGGACGCCAGCCATGACCCTGCACGCCACCGTCGACCGCGTTACAGATCGCATCCGCGAACGCTCGACCAAAAGTCGAACCGCCTACGAGGCCAAGATCGCCCGCGCAGCCGAGGATGGCCCCCGTCGCGCGCATTTGTCCTGCGGTAATCAGGCACATGCCTATGCGGCCATGCCCGACAAGGCGGATCTCGCGACAACGCGCAAACCCAATATCGGTATCGTGACAGCCTATAATGACATGCTGTCGGCGCACCAGCCCTATGAGCATTATCCCGATATCATTCGCCGCGCCGCGCATGCCGCAGGTGCCACCGCGCAGGTTGCAGGGGGCGTGCCCGCAATGTGTGACGGAGTGACGCAGGGTCGCCCCGGCATGGAGTTGTCGCTGTTCTCTCGTGACGTCATTGCCTTGGCGGCAGGTGTGGCGCTTTCACATGACACGTTCGACTCGGCGCTGTATCTGGGTGTTTGCGACAAGATCGTTCCGGGGCTGATCATCGCGGCGGCGACCTTTGGCCATATTCCGGCGGTATTCGTGCCTGCGGGGCCAATGCCCTCGGGCCTGCCCAATGACGAGAAGTCCAAGGTCCGCCAGCAATTCGCGACAGGCGAGGTCGGGCGCGAGGCCCTGATGGCCGCGGAAATGGCCAGCTATCACAGCCCCGGCACCTGTACATTCTACGGAACCGCGAATTCGAACCAGATGCTGATGGAGTTCATGGGCCTGCATCTGCCGGGTTCGAGCTTCGTCAATCCCAACACGCCATTGCGCGAGGCGCTGACTTCGGCAGCTGTTCAACGTGCGGCCAGCATCACCCGCCTTGGCAACGATTACCTGCCCGCAGGCGAGGTTCTGGATGAACGCGCCTTTGTGAACGGCATTGTCGGGCTGATGGCGACGGGCGGTTCGACCAACCTGATCCTGCACCTGCCCGCCATGGCGCGTGCCGCAGGTGTCCTGCTGGATCTCGAGGACTTCCACGATCTTTCCGAATGCGTGCCTCTGATGGCGCGGGTCTATCCCAACGGTCTGGCCGATGTGAACCATTTCCACGCCGCAGGTGGCCTTGGCTTCATGATCGGCCAGTTGATCGAGTCCGGTCTGCTGCACGCCGATGCCCGCACGATAGCAGGCGGAGGTCTGGACCAATACGCACAGGAACCGAAACTGCGCGACGGACAGGTTCACTGGGTCGAGGGCGCGCGCGAATCGCTCAATGACAAGATCCTGCGTCCCGTTGCCGATGCCTTCGCGCCGATCGGCGGGCTGAAACAGCTGGTAGGCAATCTTGGCCGTGGGGTCATCAAGGTATCGGCCGTCGCGGCGGACCGCCACATCATCGAGGCCCCTGCCCGCGTCTTCTCGGATCAGGAAGAGGTCAAGGCCGCGTTCAAGCGCGGTGAGTTTACCGAAGACACCGTGGTCGTCGTCCGATTCCAAGGGCCAAGCGCAAATGGAATGCCCGAGCTTCACTCGCTGACCCCGACACTGGCGGTCCTGCAAGATCGCGGCTTGCGCGTCGCGCTGGTGACGGATGGCCGAATGTCTGGAGCCTCGGGTAAGGTTCCGGCAGCGATCCACATCTCGCCCGAGGCGGCGCATGGCGGGCCGCTGGCGCGGGTTCAGGACGGCGACGTGATCCGGCTGGACGCAACCAATGGCACATTGGAATGTCTGGCCAACGACTTTGCCACGCGGGTTCCGGCGAGCTTCGATCCCGAGACATCGTCGGAAGGCATGGGGCGCGAATTGTTTCGCGCATTCCGTGCCCATGTCAGCCCTGCGACCGAAGGGGCCGCGCTGGTCGTTTGATCCGGCCCGTTCCTCGCTTCAGTGCCGGACCGGTTGCAAGCGTCCCGCAGCAACGTGCAAGGGAATCGGCTTGCGGGCCGGTGTCGATGCGGCCTTGGCCGCTGGCCAATCGCGCTGCTGGATAAAATTGCCAAGGCTGATCACGCCGCCGGTTTCTTCCGGTCGGGCGAAAACCATACGCAGATTCGCCCGTCCATCACTGCCCGCGATCACGAAAACGCGGGCATCGACCCGATAGCGCCGACCGCATTTCGAGACATGGGCCAGTTCGGGCAAGTGGTTGTCTCTTCCCTCGGGCAGATCGAGCAAGTGGCTCAGACGACCCGCACAGCGTTCGGCGAGGTCCAGCAATTTCCAGACCGGACGATTGATCAACTCATGCCGATCATATCCGGTCAGACGAAGATAGCTTTGATTGATCGCGACAATCCGGCCAACTCCGTCCAGTGCGAGGATGGCACGATGCGTGTCGACGGCGGGCAATATGGCGTCCATCCCGCAGTCCAGCGACTTGTCTTCGGTCATGGGCAAACTCCGTTCGGGTTCACCAAGACATAGACCACAGCCCCTAATATTCGGTTAGCGCGCGCGGCATTCCGATTATCCGGTCTTCGGAGGCCCGAAACGGTCGATCATCCGGTCACGGATCTGGTCGCGGATCTGCCGGTAAAGCGCCAGCTTGGCCTCGCGCTCCTCAGCCAGACCGGTCGGGTCCATGATGGGCCAGTACTCGACATCGAGATGCGAGATTCGGGTCAGTTCCAGCGCCTGACGCTGGCTGGCGGGGGACAGCGCGACGACCAGATCGAAACTACCCAGATCATCGCCCCATTCTTTCATCTCGTCGAAGGATCGCGAACGGTGCTGCGAGATCTCGACCCCGATTTCGTTACAGACCGCGATGGCAAAGCCGTCCACCTCCATGTCGTTCTTGACGCCCGCCGATTGCACATAGGCGACGCGGCCGTAATAGTGCTTCATCATCCCCTCGGCCATCGGCGAACGGATCGCGTTGTGATCGCAGCAGAACAGCACCGAGCCTGGAATCTGCCCTGCCACGAATTACTCCGGGATCAGGGCGCAGATCAGGGTGAACAGGCGTCTGGATGTGTCGATGTCGATGATGGCCTTCCCTTCAAGCCGCTCCTGAAGGGTGCGCGCCCCTTCATTATGAATGCCGCGCCGCGCCATGTCGATTGCCTCGATCTGGGCGGGCGGCAGGCGTTTGACCGCGTCGAAATAACTGGTGCAGATCTGGAAATAATCTTTGACCGTCTGGCGGAACGGACCAAGCGCCAGATGGAATTCGGCGACCCGTTCACCGCCTTCGGTCGAGATGTCGAACACAAGGCGGCGCTCGCGCAAGGCAAGGATCAGCGCATATGGCCCCACGGGTGCCGCCTGCCCTTCCCGACCGGGCAGACGGAAGCTGTTTTCCTCCAGCAGGTCGAAAACGGCAACGCGGCGGTCCTGCTCCATCTCGGGCGAGGGCGGCGGCAGCGCGCTGTCATCAATGGCGATACGGATCAACCGCCCCGGAGGAGGTTGCTTCATTCGCTTCCCCTGTTCAGGGATTTGATACGGGCCGCAACGGAAAGCCCGTGTGCCGAAAGCCCTTCGGATGCGGCCAAGCGCACGGCAGCGGGACCGATTGCCACCAAAGCGTCAGGCGTCAGGCGCGCAAGCGTCGTCCGCTTGAGGAAATCCATCACCGACAGCCCCGACGAGAACCGCGCCGAGCGCGCGGTCGGCAGGACGTGGTTCGGGCCGCTCACATAGTCACCGACCGCCTCGGGGGTCCAGCCGCCAAGGAAGATCGCGCCGGCGTGGTGGGTCTTGCGCGACAACGCCTCGGGATCATCCACGCAAAGCTCAAGATGTTCGGGCGCGATGCGGTCGGACAAGGCAGCCGCTTCGTCCAGATCTTTTGTCACGATGACCGTGCCGTAATCACGCCAGCTGGCACCGGCGACGGCAGCGCGCGGCAGCGTCGGCAAGATCCGCTCGACCTCGGCCACGACGGCGCGGGCCAGCGATTCGTCGGGAGAGATCAGGATGGATTGGGCATCGGCATCATGTTCGGCCTGCGCCAGCAGATCCAGCGCCAGCCATTCGGGGTTCTGCGCGCCTTCGGCAATGATCAGGACCTCGGACGGACCCGCGATCATGTCGATGCCGACACGTCCGAAAACCTGCCGCTTGGCAGCGGCCACATAGGCGTTTCCGGGGCCGGTGATTTTATCCACCGGACGAATGGTTTCGGTGCCATAGGCCATTGCCGCAATCGCCTGCGCGCCACCGATGCGATAGATCTCGTCCACTCCGGCAAGTTCGGCGGCCAGCAGGACCAGCGGATTGACCACACCATCGGGCGTCGGCACGCAGATCACCAGCCGCTCGACCCCTGCCACGCGGGCGGGAATGGCATTCATCAGGACCGAGGACGGATAGCTTGCCTGCCCGCCCGGCACATAAAGACCCGCCGCCGAAACCGAGCTCCAGCGCCAGCCCAAGGTTGCCCCTTCGGGATCGGTCCATTCGGCATCTGCGGGCATCTGTCTGGTGTGATAGGCGCGGATGCGTTCGGCGGCCAGCGTCAGCGCCGCGCGATCCTCGGGCGAGACTTTTGCCGTCTCTGTTGCGATCTCGGCTTTCGAGAAGGCAAGGGTATCAGGCGTCAATGCCAGACGGTCGAAACGCCCGGTCAGATCGACCAGCGCCTCGTTACCGCGTTCGCGCACATCGGCAATGATGGCCGTGACCGCGTCATTCACATCGACCGCATCCTCGCGCTTCATGGACAGCATCTGGATGAAACGCTGCTCGAAATCGGGTTGGGCGGTCGACAGGTGAAGGGTCATGGCACACTCGCAATGTTGAACCTTGTTAGCCGCTGCCCGAACGTCTCTCAAGCAGTGATCACAAGGGAAATCGGCAAGCGCAGTACCGGACCGCGCCGCCGTGATGGCTATCTGTAGAACAAGGACACGACTGTCTGCAGCGCGGCAATCAGTCCTCGGGGTGTTCGGGTGCGCGGCGCGACGGCGCGATATAAGGGCGCGTCACATCACGAAGTTCCAGATTGAGGCATTCGGCCTCGATCGCGAGGGTTCCGTCTCCGGCAAATTCCAGCATCAGGCGGCCGGTGCCATCGGCACCCGCCTCCCAACGCACGGCCAGAAGTTCGAGAATCAGATCGGTGTCCGCGCGATCGATGCCATCGCTTTGCACGCGCTGGACATCCGAGATCAGCAGAACCGAGCGTACCCGTTCATATGGACGCTCGTCGCGGCGGGCCTGATCCGCATCCTCCCAGCGGAAACGGTTCAGCAGCAGCGCAAGCTGGCGGTGCCGCATGTCATAGGAGATTTCGGTGACCGGCAGGACCGAATCCTGCACCAACGTCGAAATCACCGTCAGATCATCCGCGTCTTGTGCGATCAGCGCCAATGGCGCCGGATCGGCATCGCTGAAGCTTGCGTCATTCATCAGAGGCATCCCCTTTGATGCGTTCGATATCGGCACCAACGCCGCGTAGCTTGCGCACGACTTTTTCATAGCCACGATCGAGATGATAAACGCGGCTGACCACGGTTTCCCCTTCCGCAGCAAGACCGGCAAGTATCAGACTGACCGAGGCCCGCAGGTCGGTCGCCATGACCCGCGCACCACGCAGCTTGCTCACGCCGTGAACCGTGGCATGACCGCCATGTACATCGATACGCGCACCCATGCGGATAAGTTCCGGCGCATGCATGAAACGATTCTCGAAGATTTTTTCTTCCAGCACCGAAGTTCCCTCGGCCGTGCAAAGCAGCGCCATCATCTGCGCCTGCAGATCGGTCGGGAAGCCGGGGAAAGGCTCGGTGACCACATCGACGGCGCGGACCCGACCGTTCTTGCGGGCGACCTTAAGGCCGCGGTCGGTCTCGGTGACTTCGATTCCGGCGGCATCCAGCTTTTCGCAAAAAGCCGCGACCAGATCGATCCGCCCGCCGAGGCATTCGACCTCGCCACCGCAAATCGCGGGCGCAAGCATATAGGTCCCAAGCTCGATGCGGTCGGTGACGACCGGATGGGTCGCGCCACCCAGCGACTGCACACCCTCGACGGTGATCGTCGAAGTGCCCTCGCCCTCGATATGGGCACCCATGCGGCGCAAGCACTGGGCAAGATCGACGATCTCGGGTTCGCGGGCGGCGTTCTTGATCACGGTGGTTCCGCGCGCAAGCGTCGCGGCCATCAATGCGTTCTCAGTAGCACCGACGGAAACGATGGGGAAGTCGATGACAGCGCCCTTCAGACCGCCCGCCGGAGCCTTGGCGTGAACGTAGCCATCGCGCAGATCCAGCGAAGCGCCCATGGCCTCGAGCGCGGTCAGGTGCAGGTCGACCGGACGCGCGCCGATCGCGCAGCCGCCGGGAAGCGAGACGATCGCATGTCCGTCGCGCGCCAGCATCGGCCCCAGCACCAGAATCGATGCGCGCATCTTGCGAACGATATCGTAATCGGCGGTGTGGTTGTTCACGTCATGGCTGGACAACGCGAGAACCTGACCTTCCTGCAGACTGGCGACCTCGGCCCCCAGCGATTGCAGCAGCGCGGTCATGGTGCGGATGTCCGACAGCCGCGGCGCATTGGTCAGCGTCAATGGCTGGTCGGTCAATAGCGTCGCCGGCATAAGCGTCAGACAGGCGTTCTTGGCACCTGCGATCGGGATCTCGCCTTTGAGCGGCCCGTTCCCCCTTACGATGATCTGATCCATCTATTCCTCGTTCTCGGGGCTTTGACCGGCTTGCGGTGCACCTTGCCCTTGCTGCTCGTCATCGGGAAGATCCTCAGGCACGGCACGCGCACGACCCTGAGCCTTTCTACGGGCCAGATTCGCGCGCAAGGCAGCTTTAAGCCTTGCCTCGCGGCCAGTTTCGGCTTGCGGTTTTCGAGGTCCCTTCGTCATGGGCATCTGTTAACCTTTGCGCAGGCTTGCGTCCAGCGCGGCGCGCAATCGCGAAGTGAGAGCTGTTTTTGATTTTTTTCGATTTCCCCTCTTGCGCCCCCCGAACAGTCGGTCTAAACGCCCCTCCAACGGCGCTGCGGTAGCTCAGTGGTAGAGCACACCCTTGGTAAGGGTGAGGTCGAGAGTTCAATCCTCTCTCGCAGCACCACCTTCCCCCTTGATCAAAAAATTCTACGATTTTCGGTGATTAGCGTCATTCGCACTGCACATAGCAGTCTACGAATGCAATGAAGTTCAAGCGGTCGGGTCCGGTATCCGAAGGCTATGGGCAATCGCCCGACTTGCTAACCGCATCGCCAGCAAGTTCGGCAGTGGATGAGCGCAATTTGCCGCCCGCGCTCGGCATTGCCAGCACGGCGGTTGTCGCTGGCGGCCAAAATCTTCATGCATCCAGCGGCCGCGATCCCGCTCTCCGTCATCAAGCTGTTGTATGTGGCGGGCATATTCCAAGCCGCAGTCCCCCAATCAAGACGGCCGCGCCCGACAGCCCCCTGTCGGGCGCACTTCGTTCGGGATGGACCTTCCCGCACCAACTGCCTAAGCATCCCGCAACAGCGACCCTTTGAGGAGGGGGCTCGGCTGTTTCCCACACCATCGCTTCGGGGGAGGCCATGACCGATTCACTGATTATCCTTGGCGCCGGATTTCTCGGCGGCGTGCTGAATGCCGTCGCGGGCGGCGGAACCTTCATCACCTTCCCCGCCCTTGTTGCAAGCGGCATTCCGGTCGTTACCGCCAACGCCACCAGTACGGTCGCCGCCCTGCCCGGTTATCTTTCAGCAGCCATCGGCTTCCGGCACGAGATCGCGCAGGTCGATCGCCGGTTGATCCTGCGCCTCACGCTCCAGACGCTTCTGGGAGGGGTAATCGGATCTGCCCTGCTTCTGGTTTCGTCCAATCAGGCCTTCGCGGTTCTGGTGCCCTTTCTGCTGCTGGCAGCCACGGCAATTTTCCTGTGGGGCGGCAAGGTCCGGCAATGGGCCGGCGAGCATCGCAACGCGGTCGTGCCCTTCGGCGCAGGCACGATGATTCCGGTGGCGATCTATGGCGGCTACTTCAACGGTGGGTTGGGAATCATCTTGCTGGCGCTTTTCGCGCTTTGGGGGATGACCGATCTCAACAGCATGAACGGGCTGAAAAGCTGGCTGTCCTTTGCGCTATCGTTAATCGCGCTATGGATTTTCGCGGTCGGCGGCCAGATCGCATGGGTGCCCGCCGCGATTATGAGCATCGGCACGATCCTTGGCGGCCTGATTGGCCCACATCTGGCCCGCCGGATCCCGATAAGGGTGATGCGGGCATTGATCGCGGCCGTCGGCTTTGGCATGACGGCGCTGTTCTTCTGGCGGCTCCTCTGACGCCAGACCAAACCGAAAGGAACTCCAATGTCCGAGATCAAACGCGTCGAGACCGGTGCCCGCATGAGCCAGGCCGTCGTCCATAACGGCATCGTCTATCTTGCCGGTCAGGTCGGCAAGCCGGGTGAAAGCGTGACCGATCAGACCAAAGAGGTTCTGGCCCAGATCGACCGCCTTCTGGCCGAATGCGGTTCGGACAAGACCCGCATCCTGTCCGCGCAGATCTGGATGGCCGACATGGCGAACTTCGCCGAGATGAACGCCGTCTGGGACGCATGGGTCCCGGCTGGCCACGCGCCCGCCCGTGCAACCGGCGAATCCGCGCTTGCGACCCCCGACTACAAGGTCGAGATCATCGTGGTTGCCGCTCAGAACTGAGCACATTCATGACGGAGCGCGCGGCGCGCAGGCCCGGAGCCTCGCCGCCGCGCCCCAATCGCTGCATAGTCAGCGCCATCGCCTCGTGCTGGGCGGCTTGGGCGGCCTGGTTTTCGATCAGTTCGTACAGCGCCTTGGACATTGGTCCGGCCTGACATTTGCGCCCCAGAAATTCCGGCACGACACGGGTCTCGCTGACAAGGTTCACCAATGTCACCGTATCGGTCTTGAGCAGGAAACCTATGATGGCCCGACTGATCGGAGCGACATCATAGCCGATCACCATCGGCACATCATTCGCCGCCAGATCCAGACTGACCGTCCCTGAAGCCGCCAGCGCCAGATTCGCAGCGGCAAAGGCGGCGCTGCGTTCTTCTGGACTTTCCACCACGACCGGAGCCGTCGGCCAACGCTTGGTCATATCCCGCACCAGATTTGCCACCCCGCGCACAGTCGGAATGACGACGCGAATCTCGGGCACACGGTCGCGCAACTGCATCAAGGCCTCGTCGAAACGCGGTCCCAGACGGGCCACCTCGCCCCGACGGGAGCCCGGCAGGCAAAGGATCAACGGCGCGTCCGGCGCGATCTCATGCGCTTCGCGGAAAGCCCTTCCATCGGCGGCAGAGGCCACGGGTTCGGCGGCGATGGGGTGTCCGACGAAATCGCAGGTCATGCCCGCGGCCTGCATATAGGGCGGCTCGAACGGCAGAATCGCAAGGACGTGGTCAATGACCTTGGCCATCTTCTGCGCGCGCCCCGACCTCCATGCCCAGACCGAGGGCGCGACATAGTGGATGGTCCGCAGGCTAGACATCAAGGCCCGCGCCTCGCGCGCGACACGCAAGCAGAAATCCGGACTGTCGATGGTGATCAACACATCGGGTTGCGCTTCCGCGATTGCCAATGCGGTCTGGGAAATACGGGCATTGAGCTGACGGTATTTCGGCAGCACCTCGACCAGACCCATGACCGACAGTTCTTCCATGGGGAACAGGCTGTCCAGTCCCTGCGCGGCCATGGACGGCCCCCCGACCCCGATAAAACCGGCCTCCTGATCGAGGCTTTTCAGGCCGGCCATCAACGGCCCGCCCAGATTATCCCCCGAGGGTTCGCCCGCGATCAGGAAGTATTTCACAAGGCATCTCCGGTTGGAACGCTACCGAACGGGTATTCGTGAAATGGCAACATAGGCTTGCGTGCTTCCGGTTTGCCCCCCGCGCACCTCACGCCCTCGCCCACAGGAACAAGCCCGCGTCATTGGCATGGCGCACGGCCGTATCGCGCTCGAGCAGGATGACGCTACCGGCTTCCCAGACAATGCCGCCCAGCCCCGCATCTGCAGCCTGAAGAACGGTATCGGGACCGATGGTCGGTAGGTCGATACGCCGGTCCTGACCCGGTTTGGGCGCTTTGAACAGTACGCCTTTCGCCCCGTTCGGGTCTGGCTTGAGACCGGAATGCAGCTTTGCGAATTCCAGCATCGCCTGCGTACCGGGCAGGGCCTCGATGGCAAGGCAAAGGCCCTGTGCCACGACCGCCCCTTGCCCCACATCCAACGGGCCAAGCCCGTGGACGATCTCGGCGGCGCGGGCCGCGTCTTTCTGATCGCGGGCAGACGGTTCGCCCGCAAGATAGCCTTCACCCGGAACGAGTTCGGGCAGGATCTTGTCAACCGAGGTGATGCTGATCCCCGCCTCTTCGAAGACATCCAGCACCGCGCGCAGGGCCGCGTCGTCACCGGACTGCATTCCCATCAGGATGCGGGGAACGATGGCCATCGTGCGCTGGTCGAACAGGTCAGGCTCGATGCGTGGGCGACGGATAGCTCCGGCGAAAACCGCTTGCGTCACCCCTTGATCGGTCAGTTCGTCAAGGAAGGGAACAAGGCGCTCCAGACGAAACGGCTTGGCGTCAACCTCAGGGGAAAGATGGTCCAGCGCGTAGACCAAGGGTTCGTCCAGCGCGGCGGCAATGGCCGAGGCGAGACGCCCCTCGCCAGCAATCAATGCAATACGGCTCATGAATGGGGGGCCAAAAAGCTGCGGTCCGAGGGACCAAGGATGAAATCAAGCACTTCGCGCACCATCGGACCGGTCTGGTCACTGGTCATCTGGCGCGCTGTGTCACGGAAGCTGCCCTGCCCCAGCTTGCCCAGCATGTCACGCAGCGCGAAAATTTCCTCGCGCGACGCACCGCGACGCTTGAGACCGACAAGGTTCAACCCGTCCAGATGGCCGCGCGGCCCCTGCACCAGACCAAAAGGGATCACATCGGCCGTGACCATCGTCACCGCGCCGATCATCGCACCACGACCGATGCGGACGAACTGGTGCACGCCGGACAGGCCGCCCACGATGACATCGTCTTCCAGAACGCAGTGACCCGCGACCGATGCGTTATTGACCAGAATGACGTGATTGCCGATCTGGCAATCATGCGCGACATGGCTGCCTGCCATGAACAGCCCGTCGTCACCGATGCGGGTGACGCCGCCGCCGCCCTCGGTGCCCGGGTTCATCGTCACATATTCGCGGATGCGGTTGCGCGCGCCGATTTCGAGCCGCGTGCTTTCGCCCCGGAACTTCAGATCCTGCGGCACCTCGCCGATGGAAGCGAAGGGAAATACCATCGTTTCGTCGCCGATCGAGGTCTTGCCCGTCACCACGACATGCGACCTGAGCACAACGCTGCGGCCCAATGTCACATCGGGTCCGACGACACAGAACGGCCCGATCTCGCAGCCCTCGCCGATTGTCGCGGCAGGGTCGATGACGGCCGAGGGATGGATCACGGGATCAGCCATTTTCGCCACGGGTCAACATGGCCATGACCTCGGCTTCGGCGGCCAGCACGCCGTTGACCATGGCACGACCTTCGAATTTCCAGACCTTGCCGCCACCTCGCAGGGTCGTCATGTGCAATTCCAGCACATCGCCCGGAACGACCTTGCTGCGGAAACGGCATTTGTCGATCGACATGAAATAGGTTCCCATGCCTTTGCCTGCCAGATCAAGGCTGACGCCGACCAGAACCGCAGCAGATTGCGCCATGGCCTCGATGATCAGCACGCCCGGCATGACGGGCTCCTGCGGGAAGTGACCTTCGAAATGCGGCTCGTTCGAGGTCACGTTCTTGATGCCGACGCAGCTTTTGCTGGGCACGATGTCACGGACTTTGTCGACCAGCAAAAACGGGTAACGATGCGGCAAGATGCGCTTGATCATGGCCAGATCGACTTCGGTCGGCGGGATATAGGCTGTCACGTCGGCGGCCATCGGAAGGTCCTCATGAGTAGTTTTGATTTGCCTAGCAACGCTCGACGGGCTTGGCAAGTTTGGCCGAGGTCACGCCCGCCGCAGCTTCCAACCCCGTCCTTCGGCCAACCAACCGGTCAAGGCCAACCCCGCGACCAGCAGAAGCCACGCCCAACCGGGCAGCAACGGGCGATGCGTCACGCCTGAAGTCGAAGTGGCGTGGCGCGGCGTGATCGCGATCCAATCACGCGAAACACCCTGCCCATGCGCGGGCCGCCCCTCACGGACAGTACGAACGGCCGGGATGCCATCGGACAGCCGCAGCACCGCGCCTTGTGTCGCCTGGGCCAGCGGTCCCAGCTTGTCACCCGAAGCCACTGTTTCCTCGAATTCGCGCGGGGCCGAGGGGCCAAGCGCCATCACCCGCGTGATCTCGCCATCGGTCATGCGATACAGCCCCGGCCCCGGTGGCGTCCAACGCTCCGAGAACCGCCCCGGACCGGTCTGCGCCAGATTGACGGTTTCGGTTTCACCATCCGGTCGGGTGATGCGGATCGGTTTGGCTTCGGCAGCCATGGTGCGGCGCGTGATGGTCACCGATAGATCGCCCGCGACATCGGCCAGCAGGGCCTCTTCCTCAAGCTCGGGTTCCTTCATCGACCAATGCGCGATGCGGCGCAGCAATTCCAGCTGAGGACCGCCGCCCTCGAACCCGCGCCCCCAAAGCCAGACCTGATCCGAGTTCAGCATCGCCACCCGCCCCTTGCCGACGCGGTTCATGATCAGAAGCGGCTGGTCTTCGGCTCCGGTCATCACGACTTGCGCATTCGGATCGGGAATGACCTGCGACATGCGCAGCCAACGGCCCCAATGTTTTTCCTGCCCCTCGACCGGCGCACCGGGCAATCCCGCCGTGACCGGATGACGCTGACCTTCGTCGGTCAGTTCGGGCAGGAAAGGTTGTTCATAGATACGCCCCGTCGGACGACCCGGCAGGATCGAGCCCAAGGGTGACAAGTTCAGGCTTTCTACCGTCGACATCTCGGGTCCAGCCGAGACCAGCACCGCCCCGCCCTCTTCGACATAGCGGCGGATATTGTCGAAATATTGCGGCATGAGGATACCGCGCACGCGGTAGCGGTCGAAAATGATCAGGTCGAAATCGCGGATCCGGTCAAGGAACAGTTCCTGCGTCGGAAAGGCAATCAGCGACATCTCGTCCACCGGAACGGCGTCCATCTTGTCTGGCGGACGCAGGATGGTGAAATGGATCAGATCGACATTCGCATCCGATTTCAGCAGATTGCGCCATGTCCGCTCACCGGCATGGGGCTCGCCAGAAACCAACAACACCCGCAACCGGTCCCGTACACCAGTGATCTGGATCGCTGCCGAATTGTTGCGGTCGGTCAGTTCCGGCGTCGATGTCTGCGGCGCATCGAACCCGATCGAGATCACGTTCTGTCCGGCATGTTGCGGCACGACCGGCAGATCAAGGGGAACGCCGGGAGGCAGGTCCAGAGTGCGGGTTTCCTCGCCATCGACAAGGATACGCAGGCGGGCGGGACTTTGCGCGATCTCGGCGGGAACCGCGCCCTGATCCTCGATGCGCAGGCGGATGATGACGGGTTGGTCTATCAGGCCATAGGCCGGCGCCTCCTCGATCACCAGACGGCGATCCCAATCCGTCTGCTCTCCGGTCAGCAGGACGTGAACGGGAGCAGGCGCGCCGGAAGGCAGCATCGCGGGATCATGGCTTTGACCATCGGTCAGCAGCACGACACCCGCGACCCGCGTCTGCGGTTCAGCCGCCAACGCACGGGTCAGCGCCGAGCCGATCAAGGTTCCATCGGAATCGTCGGTCACGGTGACGCGCCGGATCTCGGTATCGGGCAGTGCCCCGATCTGGCGGGTCAGATCATCCAACGCGGCATCTGTTTGCGCCGCGCGCCCCGGCAAGGACTGGCTGGCACTGCGGTCATCAAGCAGCACGACAATATCCGACAACTTGTTGCGGATGCCGGACTCCAACGCGGGTCCGGCGAGTGCCGCCGCTGCCGCAAGCCCCGCGAGACCACGCAACGGCCATCCGCGCAGACCCCGCCACAAGGACCAGACGGTCACCAGCAGCGCGAGGATTGCGGCGCTTATGATCAATGGCCACGGCAGCAGCGGATCAAAGGACAAGCCGGTCATTGCATCACCTCTTCGCGCCGCAAGCGGTCCAGCAACGCGGGTACATGCACCTGATCGGACTTATAATTGCCGGTCAGGACATACATGATCAGGTTGATGCCAAAGCGGTAGGCCATCTCGCGCTGGCGCTCGCCGTCCAGCCCCGAGCCGACGCTATAGATCGGAAGGCCGTTCTCGCCGATGGCCCATGCCTCGGACCATGAATTGCCACCGATGATCACCGGCGAGACACCATCGTTGAGATTGCGGAACGGCACGCCCTCGGCCGCTTCGGCGCCGGCGGGCGGGGCTTCGGCCCAGACCTCGCGGCCCTGATAGCGGCCCGGAAAATCGTGCAGAAGATAAAAGCTGCGGGTCAGAACGTGATCGACAGGGATCGGCGCAAGCGGAGGAATGTCCAGCGGAGCCGCCAACTGCCTTAGCACACCAGCACCTTCGGGGCCACCAAGTCCCGCGATATCTCCGTCGCGGGTATCGAACAGGATCATCCCGCCCGAACGCAGGAAATGGTTCAGCCGGACATAAGCCTGCGGGGTCGGTGGCGCTTGCGTCTCGGTCACGGGCCAATACAGGAATGTCAGAAGCGACAGATCATCGCGGTTCAGGTCGATACCGATCGGCTCACCCGGCTCGACGGTCGTACGGTCGGTCAGAACCTGTGACAGCCCCCGCAATCCGGCTTCGGAGGCCGAATCCACGTCACCCTCGCCGGTAACGACATAGGCCAGCGCGACCTCGTCAGCCGCCTGAATCAGACGCGGATCGGGATCGACCTGCGCTTGCGCGACCGTGGCAACCAACAGACCCGCAACCAGCAAAAGCCACCTCATGCCGTGGCCCCCCGATTCCGGTGTCGGCCGCGCGTGCCACGCGCCAGCCACGCGCTGCCCACTGCGTCCAATCCGAAAAGGGCCGCGGCAAGCAGGATCAGCCAGCCCGCCAGCTCGACACCGGGGGCCTGCGAGGCCGCTTCGATCGAGGCTCCGGGCCATGTTGCGGGCATCATCGGCCCGCCCGCATTCAACGCTGCGGTCCGTTCAGCCGCCCGATACAGCCCCGCCGGAGCCCCCGGAGCCGGCCCTTTGCCAAACTCCGTCGCCGGGACCGGCACAGGATCTTGCGGTTCGGACAAGCGTCCGAAACCGTCCAGCACCTGAACCGGAGTCCAGAACAACTCATCCGTTGTCTCCACCTCGGGCTGCGTGGCGCTGGCGCGGGCGGTCAGAACCAGCCGGTCAAGCATCTCGACGAATAAACCCGAGATCGCAAGGTTCGACCACTCCGCATTGGCGGTCGTATGGAACAGCACGATCTGCCCCTGCCCCAGCGCCTGTCGCGTCACCAAAGGCGTGCCATCGCTCAATTGGGCCAGAATGCGTCCCGCCAGTTCCGGCGAGGGCTCGGCCAAAAGCTGGGCGCGGATCGTCGTATCTGGCGGCACCGAAAGCCCCGAGAACGGCCCGTCGGTCGGGAATGGCGCAATCGTGCGCGGCTCGCCCCAACTTAGCGCGCCGCCGATATCGCGCCCCCCCGGACGCAAACGCACCGGCAACAGGGGTTCATCGGTCAGCATTTCATAACCCGCCATGCGCGGACCACCAAAGCGGATCAGCAAACCGCCTTCATCGACCCAATTCTGCAACTCCTGGTCCTCGGGCAGCGCGATCTGGTCGGCCAGCACGATGACGTCAGGCGAGGCTTGCAGCACATCGCCCAAGCCCCCCTCGATCAGATCGGTGCGTGCGGCCAATGCCCTGCGCAGATAATGCATCGGAGACAGCAGCCGTTGGCCTTCGCTGGCACGGTCATCACCGACCAGCGCCACCTTGCGGCGGCGAAGACTGTCATCGGCCAGAACAATCGCACCCGCCGAGTCCTGACCCTCGATCTGGAAGCGCGAAATGCGGTTGCGCAATTCCGAAGGCAGATCAATCGGCACGAGGCGGCTGGTAACGCCGTTCTCGTCCTGCGCCTCGCCAGCGGTCAATCTTGCCAGTTCCCTTGGTGCGCCTTGCGGATCGGTACCTATGGCCAGAATCTCGGGTGGGTCGGTCCGGTTCGTGGTCCGCAGTCGCAATGCGGGCTGATCACCCGCGACCAATTCAAGGGATTGGCGCGGCCCGACCGGAGCGACAACCGTCACCATTCCGCGCGCGTCCAGCGCCGAAAGCAGCGCCGTCCGGCCGGGATGATCGATCCCGTCGGTCAGCCACAAGACCGACAGACCGGATTCCGGTGTTTCGGCCAGCAACGTGTCAAGATCCTGCGGATACCGCGTTTCCCATGCCGCCGGACGGATCGCACGCAATTGCGCCGCAAGCTCGGTCGCAGGGACAAAGGGTAGTGCGCCTTCGGTCTGCCCATCCGCCACCAGAAGCGCGGCAGGCTGGCCATTGGCCGCGGCGCGATCCAGCGCGCGCAAAGCACGCGCCTGCCGCTGCGGCCAGTCGGGCGCAGCCGCCCAGCCCGCATCCATCACGACCATAAGCGGCCCCTGTCCCGCCTGTTCGGGCGCGGGCTTCCAGATCGGACCGGCAAAGCCAAGGATCAACGCGGCAAGCGCCAGAATCCGCAAAAGCAGCAGCCACCATGGCGTGTGCCGCGCGACGGGCTTCGGATCGCGCAACCCCAGCAAAAGCCGCGTTCCCGGAAACCGGACCAGTTTGGGCGAAGGCGGCATCACCCGCAAAATCAGCCAGATGGCTGGCAACAGGGCTAGGCCGGCCAGCAGCCAAGGTATCATGAAGCCAAGTGGACCCAGTACCAGCATCACCCCTCCAGCACGGACCAAAGCCAGAGCAGCGCCTGCGCGGGCGCCGATGCCGTATCATGTGTTCCGAAGTTCCATCCCGCATTCAGCGCAGCGCGGCCCAGAACCTCGCGACGTTCGGCCAGCCGCGCCAGGTAGGCATCACGCAAGCCGCCCGCATCGCGGGTATCATGGCTCAGCGCCCCGCCAGCCGAGCGAAACAGAACTGCCCCGCCATAGGGAAACGCCTCTTCGTCGGGATCAAGGATCTGCAACATCGCGCCGCGTATGCCCGAGCCAGCCGCCCGATCCAGATAGGCAAGCATCGGGGCAGGATCGCCCAGAAAATCGTCGATCAGGATCAACCGCTGTCCGCTGCGCAGCAATTCCGGCGCGGGAGTGTCATCATCTCCGGATATCGACAGGCGGCGAACCAGATCGTCGGCCATGCGCTCGGCCTGCATACGCCCCGCCCGCGGCAAGTGTCCGGCGATGGCGACACGCTCGCCTCCGTTCAGCAGCGCCATACCCAGCGCCAGCGCCAATAGATCCGCCCTGTCGCGTTTGGTCGGTCGGTCCGGCCCTCCGGCGAAATCCATGCCAGCTGCAGCCGAGACCCAGATCACCGCCGACTGTGCCATCTCGGCCTCGCGGTCGCGTACGAACTGGCCGTCCGAGCGCGCAGACCGCCGCCAGTCTATGCTGCGCGCGCTATCGCCGGAGGTTGCAGGGCGATACTGCCAGAAATCCTCGCCCATGCCGGCGCGACGCTTCCCGTGAACACCAGCGGTCACGCTGGCCGCCAACCGTTCGGCAGAAAGCATCAGGGCCGGAAGCCCTGCCGAGGCCTCCTCGGCGCGTGCGCGAAGCTCGGCGGGCGAAGGTGTCACGCCGCAGCCTGCATCCGGTCGCCAAGCAGGCGTGAGATGACCCCCTCGACGGTCTCGCCACGCGCGCGGGCGGCAAAGCTCAGCGCCATGCGGTGGCGCAAGACCGGCGCGGCCATGACCTCGACATCCTCAAGCGTCGGCGCGAAGCGGCCGTTCAGCGCGGCGCGGGCGCGGGTGACCAGAGTCAGGGCTTGCGCGGCACGCGGTCCGGGGCCCCAGACCAGCGTTTCGGACATCCATGCCGGTGCTTCGGGCGCTCCGGGGCGGGCAGCACGGACCAGATCCAGAATCGTGTTCAGAACGCTTTCGCCCACCGGCATCCGGCGGATCAGACCCTGCGCGGCGATAAGCCCAGCGGCGTCAAAGACCGGATGCGCCGCGCCGTGCTCGGTGCCGGTTGTGGCCAGCAAAATCGCGCGTTCGGTTTCGCGATCCGGGTAATCCACGTCGATCTGCAAAAGGAAGCGGTCCAGCTGTGCCTCGGGCAAGGGATAGGTTCCCTCTTGCTCGATGGGGTTCTGGGTCGCCAGAACGTGGAACGGGCGACCCAGCGGGCGATGCTCTCCTCCTATGGTGACTTCACCTTCCTGCATGGCCTGCAACAAGGCCGATTGGGTGCGCGGGCTGGCACGGTTGATTTCATCGGCCATCAGAAGCTGGGTGAAAACCGGCCCCTCGATAAAGCGGAACGCACGACTACCATCGGCAAGGACATCCAGCACCTCAGAGCCAAGAATATCCGCAGGCATCAGGTCTGGCGTGAACTGCACGCGGGCACTGTCCAGACCCAGAACCGTCGAAAGCGTATCGACCAGCATCGTCTTGCCCAGACCCGGTTGCCCCACCAAAAGGGCATGCCCGCCGGACAGGATCGCCGATAGAACCTGTTCAACTACTGCGTGTTGGCCGACGAAGCGCCGCTCGACACTGCTGCGCGCCTCGGCAAGCCGGGCGGTCAGTGTCTGGATGTCGGAGACAAGTTTATCATCCACGGTCATGACAATGCCTCTTTTCTGATCTAGGACAGCATAGGATGAGGAATGACGAGGCTCCACTGGTAATGGGTGGAAACACTGACAATCCCGTGAGGGATACCGCCGGACTGGCTGCCGCTGCCGCGCGTGCCTCAAAAAAAGGCCCGCCGCCGGTTCATCTATGGAATCCACCCTTTTGCGGTGATCTTGATATCGAAATCCGCAAGGATGGCAGTTGGTTCTACCTTGGCACTCCTATTGGCAGGCCCGAACTGGTGCGCCTGTTCGCCTCGATCCTAAAGCTCGAGGATGATGCCTATTTTCTTGTGACGCCAGTTGAAAAGGTGGGCATCCGGGTTCAGGACGCGCCTTTCATCGCGGTCGATGCCGAAATCGGGCAGGACATCGTCTTTACGACCAATGTCGGCGACGTGGTCACGGCCGGACCTGACAATGCGATCGTCTTACGCGGAACTTCTGACGCGCCACGGCCTTATGTGCATGTGCGGCGCGGTCTTTTTGCGCTGATCGACAGAAAGACCTTCTATCGACTTGCCGAGGCAGCCGCGCCCGATATTGATGGCCGCATGATCCTGCGCTCGGGCGGGACGAACTTTCCGCTGGAGCCTTGATATGGCGCGTTTTGCAGCCAACCTGACCTACCTGTTCACCGAGCTGCCCATGCTGCAGCGATTCGCCGCTGCCCGTCGGGCCGGATTTGACGGGGTCGAGATCCTGTTCCCCTATGACCTGCCGGTGAAAGATTTGCAGCGTGCCGCCGAGGCCGAGGGACTGGAATTCATCTTGATGAACACACCCCCGCCGAACTGGGCGGGTGGCCCGCGCGGCTTTGCTGCAAAACCCGGAAACGAGGGCCGGTTCCGCAGCGATTTCGACCGCGCCTTGCGCTTTGCCGCAGCGTTGAAGGTCAAGCATCTGCACGTGATGGCCGGACGCGCAAAGGGCGCAGCGGCACGTCAGACCTTGGTCGATAACCTGAAATGGGCCGCAGCCCGCGCGCCCCGTATCAGTCTGACCATCGAGCCGATCAACACCCGTGACAATCCGGGCTATTTCCTGAACAGCTTCGATTTGGCCGCCGAGGTGGTGACCGAAGTCGGGGCAGCCAATGTGGGGCTGCAATTCGACGCCTATCAGGCACAGATGATCCACGGCCATGTCCTGCCGCTATGGGAACAGTTGTCGCATCTGACGCGCCACGTCCAGATCGCGGGCTGCCCCGGCAGGCACGAGCCAAGCTCGGGAAATTTCGAGTTCACGCAATTCCTGCGCGCGCTCGAAGCCAGCAATTACGACGGCTGGATTGGCGCGGAATACCTGCCGAGCACATCCACCAACGCGGGCATCGGCTGGTTGCGCTCGGCCTAATAGGCCGAGCCTCCGGTTCCGGCTGGCAGTGCGCCATAAGGCAGCCAGATCGTTTTCGTCCGGCTGGCGGCGCGCAAGAAACTGCGACCCTGCGCTTCGGGCGCGGTCCATTCACAGGCAGGTGGCGTCCAGACCGGAATCAGGGTGCTCGCCGCCGCGCGTTCTGCGACGGTCAATCCTTCGCCCTGCCCCGCATGCCAGATCGCGTTGACGCCGTCATGGCTGGCCAGCGCTTCGCCCAATGGATCGCGTGGGCCGGTCACAAGGTTGACGACACCCCCCGGCACATCCGAGCAAGCCAGCACTTGTGCCAGCGTCAGCGCCGCCATCGGTCGATCCTGCGATGGTATCGTAACGACCGTATTGCCCATCGCAATCGCCGGCAGAACCAGCGACAGCAGCCCCGCAAGCGGTGATCCGTTCGGAGCGATTATGCCCATCACGCCATGTGCCTCGGGTTGGACATGAGTCAGATGACCGGGTTTGGCCGAGACGGTCGCGCCATCGTATTTGTCGGCAAAACCCGCATAGAAGAAGCAACGCCGGATCGCGGCCTCGACCTCGTCTGAACTGGCAAAGCCCGCGAATTCCGAGCGACGCAAGGCAAGGTTCTCGGCCAGAAAATACAGCACCTGCGCGCGGCCATGGCCACCCAGACCCTGCCACTTGCCCACAGCCCCCTGTGCCGCCTCGACCGCGTTGCGTATGTCCTTGCGACTGCCGATCGGGATCAACTCGTCTTGCGCCAGATAGCTCGCCCCACCATCGGGACGCTTTTGCGCGCCGCCGATATACAGCTTCACGGTCCGGTCGATCCCGTCGGGATCTTTGGTCAGCCCGTCAGGTACCGCCGAAATTGCGGCAGGCTGAGGGTCTTTGACGCCAGTCAGCGTCGGGGCCGAAAGGTAATCCAGCATCCCCTCGCGCCCGCCTTCACGGCCATAGCCGCTGTCGCGCACACCGCCAAACGGGGCGCTCGCATCGAAAATATTGGCGCAGTTCACCCAGACCACACCCGCCTTGATTCGCGATGCCAGATCCGTCGCCACCGTGGCGCTTTCCGACCAGACCGAGGCCGCTAGTCCATAGGCGGTGTTATTGGCCAGATCGACAGCCTCATCCACCGTGCGGAATGTCGAAAGCGTGGCAATCGGGCCGAAAATCTCTTCGCGCATGGCGGGATTGGCCGGAGCGATGTTCCGAAGATATCCCGGCGCGATGAAACAGCCCTGTTGCGCTTGGCCACCGATCAATTCGGCCCCAGCAGCGGTCGCTCGGTCCAGAATGCCGGTGATGCGGGTCTTTTGCACCGGATCGACGATCGCACCGATATCGGTTGATTTATCCAGCGGCGAGCCAAGGCGCAGCTTCTGCATCCGGCGGCGCAACAGCGTTTCGAACCGCTCGGAAATCGCCTCGGCCACCAGAATGCGCGACCCCGCGCAGCAGACCTGCCCCTGATTGAACCAGATCGAATCGACCACGCCTTCGACCGCTGCGTCCAGATCGGCATCGGCCATGACGACGAAGGGTGACTTCCCGCCCAGTTCCAATGTCAGCTTCTTGCCCGACCCTGCCAGATTCCGCGCAATCTCGCGGCCCACTTCGGTCGAGCCGGTAAAGGCGATCTTGTGGATAGGAGCCTCGACCAGCGCCGCCCCTGTCGCGCCATCCCCTGTGACAATGTTCAAAACGCCCGCGGGCAATCCGACATGGGCGCAAATCTCGGCAAAGGCCAAAGCCGTCAGCGAGGTATATTCCGCAGGCTTCAGCACGACCGTGTTTCCGGCGGCCAAAGCAGGCGCAACCTTCCACGCCAGCATCAGAAGCGGGAAGTTCCACGGAATGATCTGCCCCACAACACCCAAGGGCGTGTGGCCCGGAAACTCGGTCGCGGCAATCTCTGCCCAACCGGCATGATGATAGAAATGGCGGACGACGAGCGGAATATCGATATCGCGGCTTTCGCGAATGGGCTTACCGTTATCCAGCGTCTCGAGCACGGACAGAAACCGCTCGCGTTTCTGGATGGTGCGGGCGATTGCGTAAAGAAACCGCGCACGGTCATGCCCCGCCATTGCGCCCCAGCCCCGCGCTGCTCGCCGTGCTGCGCGTACGGCCTTGGCCACATCCCGCGCCGTTCCTTGCGAGATCTGTGCCAAGGGCTGACCGGTCGAGGGATCACTGGTCACGAATGTCTCGACAGGCTTCGTAAAGCGTCCCGCGATGAAATGACCGAAGCTGCCCCGCGCGGTCAGCCAATCGCGCACAGCCGAGGGATCCTCGGTCGCGGGCCCGTATTCCATGCTTTCCATGATCTCGCCTACGCTTGGCATAATCGTCTTATCCTGCTGCCAGCCGGTGCGAGGCGGCATAGCGCCCCGTCACGTGATGGGAAATCTGCCGCTCGATATCGCCAAGCAGCGATGATGCGCCAATGCGGAACAGGTCCGGACGCAACCAGTCTCGGCCCAGTTCCTCAAGCATCAGAACCTGCCAGTTCAGCGCATCCTTGGCCGTCCGAAGCCCGCCCGCAGGCTTGAACCCGACATCGAAACCCGTGTGATCGCGATAGTCGCGTATCGTGCGCAACATGGTCAGGCTGACCGGCAGGGTGGCGTTGACGGGCTCTTTTCCAGTCGAGGTCTTGATGAAATCCGAACCCGCCTGCATCGCGACATGGCTGGCCTTGGCGACGTTCTCCAGAGTTTTCAGCTCGCCTGTCGCCAGAATGGATTTCATCAACGCCGGGCCGCACGCTTCGCGCATCGCGCATAATTCGTCATATAGGGCGGACCAGTTTGCCTGCAGGACAAGCGCACGGGAAATGACGATGTCGATTTCATCCGCGCCCTGATCCAAAGCATAGCGGATCTCGGCCAGCCGCAGATCCAGCGGCATCAGCCCTGCAGGAAAACCCGTCGCAACCGAAGCCACCGGAACGCCCGAGCCTTCGAGCACCCGCTTTGCTGCGGAAACCATCGTCGGATAGACGCAAACCGCTCCGGTCGTCAGGCGATCGATACCCATCGCCTCCAACAGATCGGCCTCGATCGGCTGGCGGGCCTTGGCGCAAAGACGCGCGACGCGGTCGGCCGTATCGTCGCCGGACAAGGTGGTCAGATCGATGCAGCGCACCGCATTCAACAGCCACGCCGCCTGCCATTCCTTTTTCAGACTGCGCCGCGCAGGCAGACTTGCCGCGCGCCGCTCACTGGCCGGAGTGTTGATGCGGATGCTTTCGAACCATTCGGTACGAAGCGGAGTACCTGCATTGCGGCGGCTTGGCTTGTCCATGTTGTCCCCCTTCGCGGTCTAGCGCCCCCACAGCCCGTTCCACCAGCGGCGAATCCGACCGCTGGCCCGGTCCCTTGCTGCGTCGGCGCTGGCATCGATGCGGTCCCACGCCTCGTCAGCCGAGCGGATCGCTGGTTCGATGCTGCGCTCGTGGAACTGGTTCCACATCCGCCAGATCAGGAACAGCAGCAGCCCGAGGATCAGCAGGATGACCATCGCGGGCCAGTTCAAGGGCTTCACATCGGGACCGGCCACCGGCCTGACCGAAATGGCGTTAGGATAGATCGACAGCCACGACACCCGCCAGCCATAGGACGTGACGCTGACCCATTCCGGACTGGCCGAGGTCGATTTCATATCGGTCGCCTGAGCGTGCAGGTTCGAGCTGTCATATTTGAAATAGGGCGGCCAGATCCAGCCGGTGTCCTCGTTGCGATAGACATAGGGCTTGCCGTTCGGACGCAGCGTGTCAATGAACCGCACGTCGCGCTGGCCCTGCGCGTTCTGCACCGTTCCGGTATCGGGCGACGCGTAGAAAATCGCGTTCGCCCCGATATCGGTCAACCTGTTGTAGGTGTTGGTAATCCGAACGGTCTGCTTCGAGGGCAGAGCGTAATCCAGAAACAGAAAAACAGTGATGCCGAACAGCACACCAAGAACAGTCAGAAACCAGCGCATCGGCGCCCTCTCAATTGTAGTTCACCAATATGACGATCACGACGATTGCGACCACCGGCAGGACCAGCACCAGACCGACAAGCCGCGCCCGTAGGGTCTTGCTGAATCCGATCATCGAACGCCGCACGAACTCGCGTCGTTCCGGCGAAGGCCCCGTTTTTTCAGGATGACGTCTATCCCATTCGTTTTCCAAGGCCTCGCGCCTCGTGCTGCGGATATAGACCGTGAGCAGGAAATAGAAAATCAGCTCGACCACCAGCACCAGCCCGATCAGTCGCAACAACGCCAGCATGGTCAGGTTCTTTTCCGCAAGGACAGGATATGGCTCATCGCGCCATGGAAGGCGTTGGGACGGCAAGTGTCAATCGCTTGCGATTGGGATTCCCCGATTGGCAATGCTGTGGCATGATCCCCCAAAACCAAGGGGAAACGCCCGATGTCCGAACGCCTGTCGATCAGCGCTCTGGTCTTTTTCGTGATCATGATCCTGCTGGGGATCTATTTCGCCTTTGCCGCCGTGCAGGGTCCATCGGGTGTGCTCAGGCGCGAGCAGCTGAAAGCCGACACCCGCGAACTGGTCACCCAGCGAGACAAACTGCAAGCCGAGGTCGACCGGATGCGCAACCTGACGCGCCGTCTGTCAGACGATTATCTGGATCTGGATCTGCTGGACGAACGCACCCGCGACGTCCTGGGCTATTTGCGGCCCGACGAAATCATCATACGCTGAGCGCCATTCAGGCAGCGTTTATCGGGATGCGGCCATTTTATGCATGGCCCGCAGATCGCAGGTTTACTTTTCCCGGAACTCCGCCTTAGAAGTAGTTTAACGCTGAACTATCCTGCGCCTAGGAGGAGGACCACCCATGGTCAGAAAGCCCGCCGCCAAGGAAGTCCCGTCCAACGTATCCAAGGACGAGCTTCTCAAATACTATCGTGACATGCTGCTGATCCGCCGATTCGAGGAAAAGGCCGGCCAGCTTTATGGCATGGGTCTGATCGGTGGGTTCTGCCACCTCTATATCGGCCAGGAAGCCGTCGTCGTCGGCCTCGAGGCCTGCTCGAAAGAGGGCGACAAGCGCATCACCTCGTATCGCGACCACGGCCATATGCTGGCCTGCGGCATGGAGGCAAACGGCGTGATGGCCGAGCTGACCGGGCGCGAGGGGGGCTACTCCAAGGGCAAGGGCGGCTCGATGCACATGTTCAGCCGCGAGAAGCATTTCTACGGCGGCCACGGCATCGTTGCGGCGCAGGTTCCGCTGGGCGCGGGTCTGGCCTTCGCCGACAAATACCTTGGCAATGACAACGTGACCTTCACCTATTTCGGTGACGGCGCGGCGAACCAAGGTCAGGTCTACGAGACCTACAACATGGCCGAACTGTGGTCGTTGCCGGTGGTTTTCGTGATCGAGAACAACCAATATGCCATGGGCACCTCGGTCAAACGCTCGACCAAATCGACCAGCTTCTTCGGTCGCGGCGCGGCCTTCGGCATCCAAGGCGAGCAGGTCGACGGCATGGACGTTCTGGCCGTGAAAGCGGCGGGCGAAAAGGCGGTGGCGCACTGCCGCGCGGGCAAAGGCCCCTATATCCTCGAAGTGATGACCTATCGCTATCGCGGCCACTCGATGTCCGACCCCGCGAAATACCGCTCGCGCGAGGAAGTGCAGAAGATGCGCGACGAGCGTGACCCGATCGAGAACGTCCGCGAGCTGCTGCTGACCGGCAACCATGCCAGCGAAGATGACCTCAAGGCCATCGACAAGGAAATCAAGGATATCGTGAACGAATCCGCCGAGTTCGCCAAGGAAAGCCCGGAACCCGCGCTTTCGGAGCTTTGGACCGATATCTACGCCGAACTGCCGGCCAACGCGTAAGGGGAAACAAGACATGGCAACCGAGATTCTGATGCCCGCTTTGTCGCCGACCATGGAGGAAGGCACCCTTGCGAAATGGCTGAAAAAAGAAGGCGACACGGTCAAGTCAGGCGACATCATCGCCGAGATCGAGACCGACAAGGCCACGATGGAGTTCGAGGCCGTCGATGAAGGCATCCTTGGCAAGATCCTGATCGCCGAAGGCGCGCAGGGCGTCAAAGTGAACACCCCCATCGCCGTTCTGGTCGAAGAGGGCGAAAGCGCCGACGACATCAAGCCCGCCGCTACCGCCGCTGCCCCGGTCGAAGCGAAAGCCGAAGCCCCCGCCGCTGCCGTCGCCGCCGCGCCGGTCGCCGTTAAGGTGAGCCGCTCGCCCGACTGGCCGGAAGGCACCAAGATGAAGACCATGACCGTGCGGGAAGCCCTGCGCGAAGCCATGGAAGAGGAAATGCTCCGCGACGAGACCGTCTTCCTCATGGGTGAGGAAGTCGGCGAGTATCAGGGCGCCTACAAGATCAGCCAAGGCCTGCTCGACAAGTTCGGCCCGCGCCGCGTCGTCGACACGCCCATCAGCGAAATCGGCTTTGCCGGTATCGGCACGGGCGCCGCGATGGGTGGTCTGCGCCCGATCGTCGAGTTCATGACCTTCAACTTCGCCATGCAGGCGATCGACCACATCATCAACTCGGCAGCCAAGACGCTTTACATGTCGGGCGGCCAGATGGGTGCGCCGATGGTCTTCCGCGGTCCGAACGGTGCCGCCGCCCGCGTCGGCGCGCAGCACAGCCAAGATTATGCCGCTTGGTATGCCCAGATCCCCGGCCTGAAAGTCGTCATGCCCTATTCGGCAGCCGATGCGAAAGGTCTGCTGAAACAGGCGATCCGCGACCCGAACCCGGTGATTTTCCTTGAAAACGAGATCATGTATGGTCGCAGCTTCGAGGTCCCCGACCTTGAAGACTTCACCATCCCCTTCGGCAAGGCCCGCATCGCCCGCGAGGGCAATGACGTGACCATCGTCAGCTTCGGCATCGGCATGAGCCACGCGCTGGAAGCCGCCGACAAGCTGGCCGCCGAGGGCATCGACGCCGAAGTCATCGACCTGCGCACCCTGCGTCCGCTGGACTATGACAGCATCATCGCCTCGGTGCAGAAAACCAACCGCCTCGTCACCGTCGAGGAAGGTTTCCCGGTCGCCTCGATCGGCAACCACATCTCGGCCTATGTCATGGAAAACGCGTTCGATTACCTCGACGCGCCGGTGATCAACTGCACCGGCAAGGACGTGCCCATGCCCTATGCCGCCAACCTTGAGAAGCTGGCCCTGATCACCTCGGACGAGGTCGTCGCGGCGGTGAAAAAAGTCACCTACAAGTAAGGGGAACGCGAGATGCCGACAGAAATCCTGATGCCCGCGCTCTCCCCCACAATGGAGGAAGGCACGCTGGCCAAATGGCTGGTGAAGGAAGGCGACGAGGTCAAATCCGGCGACGTGATCGCCGAGATCGAGACCGACAAGGCCACGATGGAATTCGAGGCCGTGGACGAAGGCAAGATCGGCAAGATCCTGATCGCCGAAGGCACCGCAGGCGTGAAGGTGAACACCGCCATCGCCATCCTGCTGGAGGAGGGTGAATCCGCCGCCGATATCGGCGCGGCCCCTGCGCCTAAAGCCGCCGCCCCGAAAGCCGAAGCTACTGCCCCCGCCCCCGTAGCGGCAGCGGCCCCTGCCCCGGCTGCGCCCAAGGCCGCCGATGGCAACCGCATCTTCGCCTCGCCTCTGGCGCGCCGGATCGCGGCTGACAAGGGCATCGATCTGGCCTCGGTGACCGGCTCCGGTCCCTATGGCCGCATCGTCAAGGCGGATGTCGAAGGCGCGAAGCAGGGTGCTGCGAAACCCGCAGCCGTGGCTGCAGTCGCCGAGGCCCCGAAAGCCGCCCCTGCCCCGGCAGCGGTTGCCGCCGGTCCCTCGACCGAGACCGTCCTCAAGATGTATGCCGACCGCGAGACGACCGAAGTCGCTCTGGACGGCATGCGCCGCACCATCGCGGCCCGTCTGACCGAGGCCAAGCAGACCATCCCGCATTTCTACCTGCGCCGTTCGGCCAAACTGGATGCGCTGATGGAGTTCCGCGGCATGCTGAACAAGCAGCTGGAAGCCCGTGGCGTGAAGCTGTCGGTCAACGACTTCATCATCAAGGCCTGCGCTTTGGCCCTGCAGGAAGTGCCGGACGCGAATGCCGTCTGGGCGGGTGACCGCATCCTGAAGCTGAAGCCCTCGGACGTGGCGGTTGCCGTCGCGATCGAAGGCGGTCTGTTCACTCCGGTCCTGAAGGACGCGCAGCAAAAGACGCTGTCGGCCCTGTCGACCGAGATGAAAGATCTGGCCGCACGCGCCAAGTCGAAGAAACTTGCGCCGCATGAATATCAGGGCGGCAGCTTCGCGATCTCGAACCTCGGCATGTTCGGGATCGAGAACTTCGACGCGGTCATCAACCCGCCGCATGGCGCGATCCTTGCCGTCGGCGCGGGCATCCAGACTCCGGTCGTGGAAAATGGCGAAGTCGTGGTGCGCAATGTCATGTCGATGACGCTGTCGGTCGATCACCGCGTAATCGACGGGGCGCTTGGCGCGCAACTGTTGGCCAAGATCGTCCATCATCTGGAAAACCCGATGGGCATGCTGGCCTGATCAGAACCCGACGCGATAACAAAAAGGGGGCCGCTGCGGCCCCCTTTCTTTTTGGTTAACGATGACGCCCTGTCCGGCCTTACTCACCGGGTAGTTCGGGGGCCGAGTTCAAGCCGATATTCCGGCGCAACCAACTGCCTGCGCGGACCTGCCCGCCATGGATCAGAGAAAACAGCGAAGGCACGAACAGCAGCGATAGCAGCGTCGACAGCAGCAGGCCCCCGATCACCGCGATGGCCATGGGTGCGCTGAACTCGGCCCCTTCGCCCGTCCCAATCGCCGAGGGGACCATCCCCGCCGTCATCGCGATCGTGGTCATCACAATCGGTCGCGCGCGCTTGTGCACCGCATCAAGGATCGCCTCGCGCTTCGGTGTGCCGCGATCAATCGAGGACAGCGCGAACTCGACCAGCATGATCGCGTTCTTGGTCACGATCCCCATGAGCATCAGGAAGCCGATCACCACGGCCATACTGATCGAATTTCCGGTCAGGTACAGTGCAAGGATCGCACCGCCAATCGCCAGCGGCAATGACATCAGAATCGAAACCGGCGTGATGAAATTGTGGAACAGCAGCACCAGTACGACATAGGTCAGCATCACCCCCGAAACCATCGCGACCGCGAAGGCCTGAAATACCTCGCCCATGATCTCGGCATCGCCAGAGGGCTGGATTTCGGTTCCGGTAGGCAATTCGACCTCGCTTTGCAGTTCGGTCACTTGCTGGTTCACCGGCCCGAGCAAAGCCCCTTCCGCCAGATTGGCCGAGACGGCGGTGCGGTAGCGCCGGTCATAGCGACCGATTTCGGTCGCACCCGCCGAGATCGAGACATCGGCCACCGCCTCGAGTGGCACTTGCCCCGCAGAACTTGGCACGCGCAGGTTGCGCACCGTCATCAGGTCGCGCCGCGCGTCCTCGTTCAGGCGGACCATGATCGGGATCTGCTCATCGCCGGTATTGAACTTGGCAAGGTTGGATTCGGTATCGCCCAGCGTTGCCACACGCAGCGTCGTCGCTAGGGCGCTGGCCGTCACGCCCAACTCGGCCGCAACCGCGTCGCGTGGATGGATCTGCATTTCGGGACGTTGCAACGCGGCTGACGAGGTGACGCCCTCAAGACTTGGCAGCGTTTTCATTGCGGCCATCAGCCGCTCGGCGGCCTCGGTCGCGGCTTCTTCGGTATCGCCCAGAACCGAGATCTCAAAATCGTTCGTGCCCGCTTCGTTCAGGAAGTTCATCCGCATGTCGGGCATTTGAGACAGATCGTGCTTCATCGCCTTTTCGATCTCGAAGCTCGACCTGTCGCGATCCATTTTCGAGCCGTAATTGACCATGATCGTCGCGTCGGTAACCCGACCATCGCCTCCGTTCACAAAAACCGAGCGCACCTCGGGCTCGCGTGCGATCCGCTCGGAGATCACGCGGGCGGCTGTTTCGGTTTCGGCGATGGTCGAGCCGGGCGGCAACTCGATCGAAATCTGGCTGCGGCCGACATCCTGCTCGGGAACAAACTCGGTCGGCAGCAAAGTAGCGGAATAGATCGAGCCGGCAAACACCCCCAAGCCCAACAGCAAGGTAAGGGCACGGTGCTTCAGGGTCCAGCCAAGGATCGACATCAGCCCGCGCAGCAACAGCCCGTCGCGCCCCTCGGCGATATGGGTGTTGTCGCGCAGGAAATAGGCCGCCATCATCGGCGTGATCAACCGCGCCACCAGCAGCGAAAACAGCACCGAGACCGCGACCGTCAGCCCGAATTGCTTGAAATACTGACCCGGAATGCCGCCCATAAAGCTGACCGGAGCGAAAACGGCCACAATCGAGAAACTGATCGCGATCACGGTCAGACCAATTTCGTTTGCCGCCTCCATGCTCGCCTCATAGGCGGGCACGCCCATATTGATATGCCGGACGATGTTCTCGATCTCGACAATTGCGTCATCAACCAGAATGCCGGTCACCAGCGTGATCGCCAGCAGACTGATCCCGTTCAGGGTGAAGCCAAGCTGCTGCATCACGAAGAAGGTCGGGATGATCGACAAAGGCAGCGCCACCGCGGCAATCAATGTCGCGCGCCAATTGCGCAGGAACAGGAAGACCACGATCACCGCCAGCGCGGCGCCCTCGTATAGCGTATCCATCGCCGAATGATAGCTGGCTGCGGTATGCGTGGTTGCGTCGTCGATCAGTTCGATCCGGACGCCGGGATGGCGCGCCAGAATTTCGGCGATACGCGCTTTGGTGCCGTCACCCGCCACCAGATCGGACTGACCGCTGGCGCGAAAGACACCGAAGGCGACTACGGGGCTGCCGCCCAGCAACGCGAACTGGCGTTCTTCGCTGGGGCCATCAGTCACCGTGCCAAGCTGGTCCAGACGGATTGTCCGCCCTTGCGCGATCAGGATCGGCGTCGCCGCCAGCTGCTGCACATCCGTCGCCGAACCGAGCGCACGGATGGAATATTCGGTGCCCGCCAAATCGCCGCGACCACCGCCCATGTCGATGTTCTTGGCCCGCAACTGTTCCGAGATCTCGGCTGCCGTCAGGCCGAATGCATGCATCCGGTCCGCGTCCAGATCGACATTGATCTGGCGGTCCGCACCGCCAATACGCGTGATGCTGGCCACGCCCCGCACCGTGGACAAGTCGCGAGCGATGACGTCATCGACGAAATTCGACAACTCCTCCATAGATTTGGTCGGATCAGTCACGGCATAGGTCAGGATCGCCATGCCGCTGACGTCGATGCGTTGGATCAGCGGCTCGACAATGGATTCGGGCAGATCAGCGCGGACATTGGCGACCGCGTCCTTGACGTCGTTCACAGCGCGATCGGTATCGGTCTCAAGCTCGAACTCGACGGTGATCACGGCAGAACTGTCCGTCGCGGTCGAGCGGATATGGCGAACGCCGTTAATCGAAGAGATCGAATCCTCGATCGGCTGCACCACCTGCCGGGTCAACTCGGACGGAGCAGCCCCCGGTTGCGAGACGGTGACGCTGACCAAAGGCAGGTCGATATTCGGCATCGCCGTGACCGGCAGGCGGCTGAAGCTGTAAAGCCCAACCAGCAGCAGCACCAGAAATACCGCAATCGAGGGAACCGGCTGGCGGATGGACCATGTCGAAAAATTCATGGTGTGCGATCCGGCTGGACATCCGCGATCGCAGCAGGGCTAACGACCCTGACCTCGTCACCGGTGCGGAAAAATGCCCCCGCCCGCGCGATGACCTCCTCGCCCGGTTGCAGACCTTCCAGCACCTCGCGCTGGCCCTGCCAGGTCAGACCAGCCTTGACCGGACGGGTTTCGACAACGCCATCCTTGACGATCTGCACCCGCTCGCCTTCGTCATCGGCCAATACGGCGCTGGCCGGAACGGTGACCGCATCACGCCGGTCGGTGATGACCCAACCGCTGGCAAACAATCCGATCCGCAGGCGAGGATCGGCGTCCAGCGAGATGCGGGCCTGACCAAGCCGCGTGACCGGATCAATCGCTGCAGGAATCAGGCGGACTTTGCCATTGATTGTTCCCATGCCCGACAATTGCACCTCGACCATGTCACCCGTCCGGATCTGGGCCAAGGCGGTTTCGATGACATCGGCGGCCAGCTCGATCTCGCCACGCGCGATCATCGTGAACATCGGCTCGCCGTCAGTTCCGGCCAGCGCCCCGATTTCCGCCTTGCGCGTCACGATAACCCCATCGACCGGAGCCGTAATTCGCGCGTGGCGCAGGTTCAGCCTGGCGATTTTCCGCGCCGCGTCGGCCTGCGCAAGCTGGGCATTGGCAACCCCCAACCCGTCCGACGCCGATGCAGCCGCGGCCCGCGCCGAGGCTTCGGTCGCGATGACCTCGTCCAGAACGGATTGCGCCGCACTGCCGCTTTGGCGCAGCCTGCGCGTCCGCTCAAGCTGCGAGGCCGCTTGGGTCAAAGTGGCCGCGGCACTTGCGATCTGGCTTCGGGCCTGGCTGACGCTGGCTTCGGCGCGCTGATACTCGGCCTCGGCCTGCGCAAGCTGGGCGACCAAGGCCTCGTCATCCAGCACGACCAGAACATCGCCTGCCTTGACGCTCTCCCCGACATCGGCGCGAATTTCACGGATCTCGTAGCCCGTGACATTGGCGTGGATCTGGACCGGCTCGCGCGCGACCAACGAACCTGTCACCGGCACGCGGGCCTCGACCGGAATCTGTTCGGCTTTTGCAGTTGTGACAACAGCCACTTCCTTGGTCACGATCGCCGCATCTGCCTCATTGGCGCGGGAAACCGAGGGCATGGGCAAGCTGCTCATGCCGAAACCGATCATCACGGCGGCGAATAGCCTGCCGGGTGCTGTCATCTTGCCTGTCCTCCAGCTTCTGCGCCTGGTGAGGGATTACGCCTCAGGTATAATATAGGTTCCCGCAGGCTCCCGCCTAGAACGTTACGGAAACTCCGGGTAGGCGCAATTCCGCGATCAGGTCGCGCAGTTCCTGTCGGGCTGCGATATTCGACATGCTCAGCTGTTCGGTTCCGATATCCTTGAGGTCCAGCAAGGTCAGGCCACGCGGGAACAATTCGCGGAATATCACCCTTTCCGAAAAACCGGGCGCGACGCGGAAGCCGATGCGCTTAGACAAGGTATCCAATGCTCCGCCGACTTTGCGTTTGTTATGCATCTGCTGCGTTCCAAGGCGATTGCGCAGCACCAGCCAGTCGATCGCGCCCGCTCCGGCCTGGCCGCGCAATTGCCGCGCACTCCAGACCATTTCGGCGTAGATTGAGGGGCCAAGGATTTTTCCGTCCGGAGACAGCCGCGCGAGCAGGTCGAAGTCGATGAAACTGTCATTCATCGGCGTGATCAGCGTGTCGGCCAGACTATGGGCCAGCTGGCTTAGCCGGGTATGCGATCCGGGGCAGTCCAGTAGGATGAAGTCGCAATCCGGCTCAAGTTCCGAGACCGCGCGGGACAATGGGTCGATCCCGTCGCTTTCGGCACTCAGATGACCAAGTAAAGGCGTCGGCAGGTCCAGCCCTTCGCTTCTGACAAAATATGCGCGATTTTCCAGATAACGGCCAAAACTGCGCTGGCGGACGTCCAGATCCAACGCCCCAACGCGGTGCCCCATCCGGGCCAACGCCGTCGCTACATGCATCGAGGTGGTGGATTTACCCGAGCCACCCTTCTCATTTCCGACGACGATGATATGCGCCATTTAGCCCCCTCAGAAACCATGTTTCCGGATCAGGACAATAGGCAGCGCCGCAGGTCTTGAAAAGCGCCGTGCTGCCACGAATCACCGCGACTGCGGCATAAGAGGAACAACCCTGACGCGCAGGCAGACTCCTATAAGGCGATGATGTCACCGATTATTTTATCACGATTAATTTGATAGATATTTATCTTGCAAAACACGACAGAGCATGTCGTAATAAAGGTGCCAGAACAGGCGTCAGGCCATCGCAACAGGAGCCAAAGATGTCGATGCTGAACCATCTGTCGGCTTTCGCCGAAAACGCCTTCCGGGCCGCCGTGCCCGGCCAATCCCGCTATGCGGTTTCGCTGATCGACCGCTGTTCGGGCAAACCCCACATGATCTCGGGCGTTCCGCTGGTCGTGCTGACCACGACGCCGCATGAAACATCGGTCGATCTGATGCGCAACCGCGATCCCCGACGCTGGGACACCTTTATCGAACGCATGAACAGCAAGGGAGCGTACCAATGATCCGTTTCAGCCTGCCCGTGAATCTTCCCTCCCCTGCCCCGTTGCGTGGTTTCGCCACGATTGCACTGTCGGCGTATCAAAGCGCGCAAGGTCCGGTCCTGCGGACATATCGCGATGGGCGCGTGGTGATCGATACCGGTCGAGGGCATATGACCGGCAGGCCCTTGGGTGCGGCGCAATCCACGTCCGCGATCTGGTCACCGCTTTTCGTCGGCATGATCTAGATCACCCGGGGGCCTGACATTTCCCCCAAGCCAAACCGGACGTCACCTTTTCTGGCCCGCCCACCGCCGGAAAATCCGCCCGGAAACAAGAAACGCCGCCCCTAGGGGCGGCGTTTCCGTTTCTGCGCTTAGCGTAGGACTTAGAAGCCCAGACCAGCGTATTTGTTTTTGAACTTCGACACGCGGCCGCCAGCGTCCATCAGTTTGGCCGAGCCGCCGGTCCATGCCGGGTGCGAGGTCGGGTCGATATCCAGCGACATGGTGTCGCCTTCTTTGCCCCAGGTCGAACGAACCTGATAGACCGTACCGTCGGTCATCTTGACGTCGATGACGTGGTAGTCGGGGTGAATTTCTGCTTTCATGGCGCGTCTCCTCAGGCCTGAGCGTCGGCTTTGGGCTTGTAGTTGGTGACCTCGGCGATACGTGCCGATTTACCGCGACGATCACGCAGGTAGTACAGCTTGGCGCGACGGACGCGGCCACGACGCACGACGGTGATCGAGTCGATGTTGGTCGAATACAGCGGGAAAACGCGCTCGACGCCTTCGCCGAACGAGATCTTGCGCACGGTGAAGGAAGCGCCAATGCCGCCGCCCTTGCGCGAGATCACAACGCCTTCATACATCTGGACGCGCGAACGCGTGCCTTCGGTAACTTTGTAGCCGACACGGATGGTGTCGCCGGATTTGAAATCCGGGATTTCTTTGCCGAGCGCAGCGATCTGCTCGGCTTCGAGTTGGGCGATCAGGTTCATCGCTTTTGATCCTCTGGTTGCTCACGGTAAGCCCGCGATTGGTCTGATGCGCCCGAGAGCTGTCGGTCCTTTGTCGGGTCCATATGAGTGTCCTCATATGCCCGCCACAGGTCGGGGCGGCGTTCCTTTGTCAGCCTTTCGGCCATGTCCCTTCTCCAACTGGCAATAGCCGCGTGATTGCCGGACAGTAGAACTTCCGGGATCGCGCGGCCTTCCCATTGGGCGGGCTTCGTGTACTGAGGGTGCTCAAGAAGACCGTCGGAAAAGGATTCCTCGGCCAGTGAGTCCTGATTCCCCAGCACGCGCGGTATAAGGCGAACCGTCGCGTCGATCAAGACCTGTGCGGCAAGTTCGCCGCCGGTCAGGACATAATCGCCAATACTGATCTCTTCTACGTTATGGGCGTCCAGAACGCGCTGGTCGACGCCCTCGAAACGGCCGCAGATCAGGGTCATGCCGGGGCCGTTCGCCAATTCTCGGGCGCGTTCCTGCGTAAAGGGCTTTCCGCGCGGCGAAAGATAGATCACCGGCAGGTCGCTGCCCGCTTCGCGCAAAGCAGCGTCCATGACATCGGCACGGATCACCATGCCAGCACCGCCACCTGCGGGCGTATCGTCGACATTGCGGTGCTTGCCGATTCCGAAGGGGCGCAGATCGGTGGTGCGCAGGTTCCACAGCCCTTCGGCCAGCGCGCGACCGGTCAGCGACAGGCCCAGAATGCCGGGGAACGCCTCGGGGAATAGGGTCACGATCTGCGCGGTCCACGCACCGCGCACCTGCGGCTCAGCCATCAGGTCACGCGGCTGCATGCTGGGTTTGATCGACAGGCGACCATGCGATTTCGAACCGCCTGCTTTGGATTCGTCGGTCATGCGTCGCGGAATTTCAGAAGGTTCGCGGCGGCGGCGATCAAGGCTCCGGCAATCGCACAGCCGACCGGAGCGGCAGGGGCGATCGCCATGGGCGCAGCAAGCCCGCCCAGATACCACATTCCCAGCACGATCAGGCCACAAAGCAGGATGCCCTGCGCCATGATGCGCGGATTGGGCGAGATATTGCGCCCCGCCAGCATCGGGATCGACCCCGCCAGCAGGACCGGCGCGAACAGATATGCGTTCGGGTTGTCACTGCCGCTCAGGCCCTGCAGCAGCGGGCCGACGAGCATCAGCGCGAAACCGGCGATCAAAAGGGCGATACGGATCATTCCAGCGGTTCTCCGTCGTCGTCATCCTCGTCGGGCGGGTCGGCAATGATGCGACCTGCCGCGATGTCCACGGTCGGAACAAAGGCGCGGGTAAAGGGAAGCATCAGCGTCTGCTTGCGACCCGGCCCGAAAATCTCAAGAATATCGCCCGCGCCATGGTCATAGACCGCGCGGACCTTGCCGATCAGCACGCCGCCCGCATCATAGACGGACAGGCCGATCAGATCGGTGTGGTAGAATTCGTCATCCGGCAGCGAAGGAAGCTTGTCGCGGTCGGCCCAAAGCGTCACGCCTTTGAGCGCCTCGGCATCCTCGCGTGTCCCGACGCCCGAAAGCCGGGCGCCAAGTCCGCCCGTCACCGGCCGCGTCAGGCGGACGGTGAACGAGCGTTTGCCATCCTCGGACCAGAGCGGACCGTAATTGGCGATATCATTGGGTTCGGAGGTGAAGCTTTTCAGCCGCACCTCGCCCCGGACACCAAAGGCGCCCGCGATAGCGCCGACACAGATCCGCTCGGCCATGGGGGATTATTCCGAAGCGGCTTCGGTTGCAGCGGCGGCGCGAGCGGCTTTTTTCTCGGCGCGCTCTTTGGCGGCTTTGCCCGGCTCACCTTTTTTCAGGTTCTTGCGCTCGGTTTTCGGGGTCACGCCAGCAGCTTCCAGGAAGCGGGCAACGCGGTCGGTCGGCTGGGCGCCTTGGCCGATCCAGTACTGGACGCGCTCGACGTCCATCTTGATGCGGTCTTCGGAATCTTTGGCCAGCAGCGGGTTGTAGGTGCCCAGTTTCTCAAGGAAACGGCCATCGCGCGGCATGCGCGAGTCGGTCGCGACGATTGCGTAGTGCGGGCGTTTCTTCGAGCCACCACGGGCGAGGCGGATTTTCATAGCCATTGCGTTTTCTCCTTTGAAATGGCGGGGTTGGCGGGGGTTAACCCGCCTTTACTTCTGGAAGTTCTCGTGATGCCGGATGACTTCCGAGATCACGAAATTCAGGAATTTGCGCGCGAATTCCGGGTCGAGATCGGCCTCGCGCGCGAGGCGTTCCAACCGCTCGATCTGCTGCGCCTCGCGGGCGGGATCGGACGGAGGAAGTTCGTGTTCGGCCTTGAGGCGGCCGACGGATTGGGTGTGCTTGAAGCGCTCGGCCAGCGTATAGACCAAGATCGCGTCCAGCCGGTCGATGCTGGAGCGGTGTTCTTTCAACAGGGTCGCGGCGCGGGCCGTGGCTTCACTCATTCAGATCTCCGGGCTGGGTGCACAGGCTGTACACCGGGCGTACACAGAGCGTGCACAGAAGGTCGTCCATCATCATCACGCCGTCCCCATCGGGTGGCGGAAGATGGTGCAGGTCGTGCCGCGGATGACCGTTTCGCGTTCCGCGACCGCACCCAGACGCTCGGCCAGACGGCGCGAGCGCAGATTTTCGGGCGCGACAAGCGAGATCAGCGGGCCAAGACCCATCACGCCATGGGCATGGGCACGCGCGGCCAAGGCGGCCTCATAGGCGATGCCCCGCCCCTCGAAACCCTCATACAGATGCCAGCCCAGTTCCGGCTCGGGCCAGTCGATGTGATGGCCGATTCCGGTGCGACCGGCAACGATGCCGGTGGCCTTGTCCTCGATCATCCACCAGCCATAGCCACGGATGATCCAGTGCCCGATCATCGAGTTGAGCGAGGTCCAGCTTTTCCATTCCGGCATCGGTCCGCCGACATGGCGCGAGCGCTCGGACAGGCCAAAGGCCGTGATGGCTTCGAGATCCGAGAACCTCGGCGCGCGCAGGATCAGGCGATCGGTCTCGATCACCGGAACATCCACGCTGAGGGTCTGGACCTTGTGGCTCATCACTTCTTACCGAACAGCCCCGACAACCCGCCGGGCAGGTTCAGACCGCCAAGCTGGCCGCCCAGACCCTTGGGGTCCTGCAGCATCTTGGTGGCTTCCGCCATTTGCGCCGGATCGACATTGGCCATGTCGGGAAGCCCGCCGCCTTTGCCGCCCATCGCGCGCATGGCTTGCTTGAGCATGCCGCCCTTGCCCATCTTGCCCAGCTTCTTCATCGTGTCGGCCATCTGCTTCTGCATCTTCAGCAGCTTGTTCAGTTCCGACACTTCCATGCCCGCACCGACGGCGATGCGCTTCTTGCGGCTCGCTTGCAGGATGTCGGGATTGGCGCGCTCTTTCTTGGTCATCGAGTTGATCAGCGCAATCTGGCGCTTGATCGCCTTGTCGTCGAAACCAGCGGCCTCTGCCTGCTTGGCCATTTTGCCCATGCCCGGCATCATGCCCATGATGGACTGCATGCCGCCCATCTTCATCATCTGCTCAAGCTGGTTGCGAAGGTCGTTCATGTTGAACATGCCCTTCTGGAAGCGCTTCATCATGCGCTCGGCCTGTTCGACCTCGAGCACTTCCTGCGCTTTCTCGACCAGCGCGACGATGTCGCCCATGCCAAGGATGCGGCCCGCGACGCGATGCGCGTCAAAGACCTCGATCGCGTCCATCTTTTCGCCAAGGCCGACGAAGCGGATCGGTTTGCCGGTGACAGCGCGCATCGACAGCGCCGCGCCGCCACGGCCATCGCCGTCCATACGGGTCAGAACGACGCCCGAGATGCCGACCTTGCCGTCGAACTCGGTCGCGACGTTCACCGCGTCCTGACCGGTCAGACCATCGACGACCAGCAGCGTCTCGCGCGGTTGGGCGACGTCACGGACGGCCTGAACCTCGTCCATCAGGACCTGGTCGATATGCAGACGACCGGCGGTGTCCAGCATATAGACATCGTAGCCGCCCAGCGTCGCCTGTTGCTTGGCGCGCTTGGCGATCTGCACGGCATTCTCGCCCGGCACGATCGGCAGGGTATCGACGCCGATCTGCTGGCCAAGAATCGCCAGCTGCTGCATTGCGGCCGGACGCTGGGTGTCCAGCGAGGCCATCAACACGCGCTTTTTCTCGCGATCGGCCAAACGTTTCGCCAGCTTGGCGGTCGTCGTCGTCTTACCCGAGCCCTGCAGACCGACCATCAGGATCGGCGCGGGCGGGTTGTCGATGCGCAGCGCGTCGGGCGCATCCTCGCCCTGAAGGACCTTGATCAGCTCGTCATGGACGATCTTGACGACCTGCTGGCCGGGGGTGATCGACTTTGTGACCGCCGCGCCGGTGGCCTTGGTGGTGACGGCTTTCACAAAGCTGCGGGCGACGGGCAGCGAAACGTCGGCTTCGAGCAGGGCCACGCGCACTTCGCGCATGGCGGCGGCGACGTCATCCTCGCTTAGCGCACCCTGCTTGGTCAGCCGGTCGAATACGCCGCCAAGACGGTCGGACAGATTTTCAAACATCGGCGGCCCTCCGTAGATCGGTTTCCGTTCGCCCCGAAAACAGGGGCATGATAAGCAGTAACGCCCCCGTGGGCGCAACGCGCTGACGGGGGGCGATCCCCGCGCCTTGCGGGGACCGGAAGGGCAGTCCTTCCGGGAGTTGGGTGTCCAGATACGAAAAAACGGCCCCCGAGTCAACGAAGGCCGTTTCCATCAGCAAATGCCGCGATCAGGCGGCGATCCTGTCCAGCGCTTCATCGGCGCGGGCCAGACCGGCGTCACGGTCGAAGGCAAGGCCGTCAGCCGGAACGAATTCGACATCGGTGATACCGAGGAAGCCCAGAATGTGGCGCAGATAGCCTGAAGCAAAGTCGAGTTCCGAACCGAAGGGCGTGCCAGCGGCGGTATAGGCGATGATGGCGCGCTTGCCTTTCAGCAGACCCTCGGGGCCTTCGGCGGTGTAGCGGAAACTCAGCCCAGCGCGGGCGATCTGGTCGAACCAGTTCTTCAGCTGCGCGGTCAGGGTGAAGTTGTAGATCGGCAGGCCGATCACCAGCACGTCTGCGGCCTGCACCTCGTTGAGGTAGGCGTTCGAGATGTCGATCAGGGCCTGCTGCTCGGCCGTCGGGTTCTCCGGCGACAGGCGGACGGCGTGGAACCAGTCATTGTCGATCGCGGGCACGCCTTTGGCGAGGTCGCGATAGGTGACAGCGGCGTCAGGTTGATCGGCGGTCAGTTTCGCGACGATCTTGGCGGTCAGTTGACGCGAGACCGAGGCATCGCCGGTAATCGCGCTATCGATATGGAGGATGTTCATGTCGGTCTCCTGAAATCTAGTTGCAGAAAGGAATTAGGTCTTTGCTCAAATGAACAAAAGACAGATATTCGCGCAGCAACTGTGCATAGGCGCACAATGGAAAATCAAAGCTGGGACGATATCCGCGCCGCATTGGCCGTCGCACGCAGCGGCACGGTCAGCGGCGCGGCGCAGGAACTGGATGTGCATCATGCGACGGTCATTCGCCGTATCGACGCGCTGGAGGCAAGGCTGGGTGCCAGGCTGTTCCAGCGCCATGCCCGCGGCTACACCCTGACCGAAGCGGGGCGATTGCTGCTGGATGCGGCATCTGCCGCCGAGGCGCGCTTTGCCCAGATGGCGGCCCGCATCGCCGGAACCGGCGACCGGATCGAGGGCGAGGTGACGGTCACATCGCTGCTGGGTCTGGCCGATCTGGTCATGCCGCGGCTGATCGGGCTGATGCGCCAGCATCCGGGGCTGCGGCTGGGCTATACCACCGACCCGCGCCTGTTCCGGCTGGACGCGGGAGAGGCCCATGTCGCGATCCGCGCAGGCACCCGCCCTACCGAAGCCGATTATGTCGTCAGCCCGTGGTTGAAGCTACCGGCCAAGCTATATGCTTCCGCCGAATATCTGTCGCGGCACGGGCCTGTCACCGAGCTTTCGGCGCATCGATTCGTCCTTGCCGGATCGGAATCGCGCCCCGCTCCGCATATGCGCTGGCTGGCCGAGCGCCTGCCCGCCGCCTGCATCGTCATGGTCAGCAATGACAGCGCAGCAAGGGTCGCGGCGGTACAGGCCGGACTGGGGCTGGGCTGGATGCTGCCCGGCGAGGTCGGCGATCTGATCGAGGTCATGTCCCTGCCGGAATGGGATTCGCAGCTATGGCTGGTCAGCCATGTCGATCTGCACCGCACTCCGAAGGTGCAGGCCGTGCTGAAGGCGCTTCGGGGCAGCTAGAGGGCCTTGTATCCCCCCGGCTTTTGCGGATGCTCGCGCTTCGTTCGGAAGGGGGACCGATGGAGCGGATCGAGTCACTGCGCGGCCATGCCGCGATGCTGTTGTTTTCGGTGCTGATCGCGGGCTCGTTCTCGTTGGGGGCGCGTGCCGCGAACCTGATCGATCCGACGGCCATTTCCGCGGCGCGCTTTGCCATTGCCGCCGGAGCCATCGCGGGTCTGGCCATGGCAGGGCCGGGAATCCAGCGCGATGCATTGTTGCGCGCACCGTGGCGCTACCTGCTGCTGGGCGGGCTGTTCGCGGCCTATTTTGTGCTGATGTTCGAGGGGCTCAAGACCGCCCTGCCCGTCTCGGCTGCCGCTGTTTTCACCCTGACGCCGGTCATGTCGGCCGGATTCGGCTGGTTGCTGTTGCGCCAACACCTGACCGGACGATTGGCCGTGGCGCTGGCGCTTGGCGCGGCAGGATCGCTTTGGGTGATCTTTCGCGGCGATCTTGCCGCCCTGTCGCGGCTGGATTTCGGGCGCGGCGAGGCGATCTATCTGCTGGGCTGCGTCGCCCATGCGCTTTACACGCCTTTGGTGCGCCGCCTGAACCGAGGCGAAACCCCGTTGATCTCGACTTTGGGGACGTTGATCGCTGGCTCGGTAATTCTGGGCATATGGGGCTGGCGCGCGATCATCGAGACCGACTGGGCGCATCTGCCCGCGCTGGTCTGGATCACGCTGATCTATGTTGCGATCTGCGCGAGCGCGATCACCACCCTGCTGGTGCAATACGCCACGATGCGCCTGCCGTCCGCCAAGGTGATGGCCTATACCTACCTTACACCGGCATGGGTGCTGCTGCTGGAATCCGCGCTGACCGGACAGGCCCCCGCCCCGATCATGCTGCCCGGATTTGCCGTGACCATCGTCGCGCTGCTGCTACTGCTGCAGGACCAGCGTCACTGAACCCGTGCCCTTCGCGCGGCAGGATTGTCACATTGAACGGCATGGTACGGCCATTGCAGGGTGCGACACGCTGGGACATTTGAGCATCGGGAAAACAATGCTAGCCTTGGTTATCCAAAGAAACTGAGGGACAGCGAAGACCATGTTCACCCGCCGCAGCGCATTGGCCTTTCTGGCCGGAGCGATCGCCGCACCCGCGTTGGCAAGCCCCGGTAAGTCTCCGCAATTCGTGGAGATGGCCTATTCGTCGAACTCGCCCCGCAACAAGATGGACATCCACCTACCTGCGGGGCGCGGACCGTTTCCGGTCCTGCTGGATATTCACGGCGGAGGCTTTCTGACCGGCGACAAGCGTGACCTGTCCCTGCCCCAGCAGGTTCTTGATCGCGGAATCGCAATCGTCCGGATGAATTACCGGCTGTCGAATCAGGCCCGCTGGCCCGCTCCGCATGAGGATGTACTTGCTGCGGCGGCTTTTTTGCAGAAACACGGCGCGGAGCTTGAGCTTCGCCCAGACCAGATCGCGTTGAGCGGACGCTCGGCGGGGGCGTTTCTGGCGGTTTCCGCAGCATTGAGCATGGTGCAGCAAGGCACTCCGCCTGCCGCCGTCGTGAACTTTTACGGCCCGATGGATTTCGGCAGCATGGATCAGGACATGGCGAAGCTGGGCCTGACCACGCGCCGCCCGCCCGCGGATTCCCCCGAAAGCGTCGAATCGCTGCTGGTCGGTTACGCCGTCGGCGACCGCCGGCAAGAAGCGACCGCCATGGGGCCGGTCGGGCGATTGAACGTCATGGCTCAAGGCGTCAGACTGCCACCCTTGATGATCCGCCACGGCATGGTCGACAATATCGTTGCCGCCCAGCAGGCCGAACACCTGCGCACGGCGTGGCAGAACGTCGATCCCCATTCCGAAATCGACTTCGCCCTGCTGCCCGACGAGGGGCACGGAACCGCAGCTTTCGGCGGCGACAAGGTTCTGGGCGATCTGGCCGCGTTCCTTGCCCGAAATTTACGCATCAAGGCGGATGGCTGATCCGGCCTTGCGGATGGCCATTTAGGCCCCTCCGGTGCCAGCACCCCCAACGCTTGCGGCCCCGTCTGGCGGTGGCTATGCATCGGTTCGGGTTACCAACGGATTTTCATGCTGATTTTCATCGAACCTCGCATCGTCCTGCATTCGATTCCCAAGACCGGCACCACCGCGCTTGAAGCCGTCCTGTCGGAGCAGGCCGAGATCTCGTTCCGGTCGCGCCCCGAGATCAAGCACCTGAACCACCGGCAATATCTGAACCGTATTAAGCCGCTTCTGACCCCCATCGGCGGCGCGCCGTTCGAAAGCGTCGCGGTGATCCGCGAGCCGCTGGACTGGCTGCGCAGCTGGTACCGTTTCCGCACGAGGGCAGAGATCATCGGCCGCCCGAACAGCACTGTCATGGTCAGCTTCGACCGCTTCTTGCACGAATACCTGTCCAGCGGCAGACGCCAGCCTTACGCGCAGGTGGGTCGCCAGTCGAACTTCCTGCTGGATAACGACGGCAAGCCCGCGGTCGATTATGTCTTCCGTTACGAAGCGATGCCCGCGCTGGTCGCGTTCCTGTCGGCGCGGCTGAAAATGCCCATCGAACTGCCACGCAGCAACGTGTCGCCCGATGCCGTGACCGAATTGTCGCCCGAGGTCGAGGCCATGGCCCGCGAGGCGCTGGCCGAGGAATACGCAATCTGGGAAAGCGCGCTTCAGGCCGCGCCGTAAAGCACCTTGGCACGTTCCTCGAAGGCACGGACAATGCGGACCATCGCCTCGTGGAAGACGACGCCGATCACCTTGCCAAGGATCGCGTTGCGGAATTCGAAATCGACGAAGAACTCGACCTTGCAGCCGCCTTCGGGCAGATCGGCAAAGTTCCAGCCGCTTTTGAGATATTTGAACGGGCCGTCCAGATATTCGGTATCGATATGACGCCGTTCCGGCCAAAGCGTGACCCGACTGCCGAAACGCTCGCGGAAGACCTTGAAGCTGATGACCAGATCGGCCTCGATGACTTCGCTGCCGTCCGGACCGGATTTGCGCGACCGGATGCGGGCCGCGCTGTTCCAAGGCAGGAATTGCGGGTAGCTTTCAACATCGGCAACCAGTGCGTACATCTGGTCGGCGGTATAGGGCAGGATGCGGCTGTCGCTGTGATGAGGCAAGAGATTGTCCCGGAGACTGTTCCGTTTCGGGCAGCACTTAGCAGGGGAATAGACGAATGAACAACCTTGTCTGGCTGATCCGTGCGTCACGTTGGGCGCGCAATCCCCCCAGCGCCAAACGGGTCAGGCTGATTTTCGGCATCATCGCCATCTGCCTTGTCATCGTCGGCATCGAGTGGATGGGCTGGTGGCCGGACTGGGCGCAGATGGACCGCCCGCGCGGTATCCATCTGCAAAGGCCCTGATCCGGATTACATCCCGACTTCCTTGAAGGTGTTGCACTCGGCCAGCTGACCGGTCGAGAAGCCGCGCTTGAACCACGCCATGCGGTCCTGCGCCGAGCCATGGGTGAAGGATTCAGGCCGCACGGCGCGTCCGGCATCCTTCATCAGCGTGTCATCGCCCACGGCGGCAGCGGCGTTGATAGCTTCCTCGATATCGCCGTCCTCGATGGTGCCGAACTGGTCGCTGGCCTGACGGCCCCAGATTCCGGCGAAGCAATCGGCCTGCAACTCGGTCAGGACCGAGATGCGGTTGGCAGTCACTTCGTCGGTTTGCTGGCGCAGTTTCATCGTCTCGCCAAGGATGCCGGTCAGGTTCTGGACATGGTGGCCGACCTCATGCGCGATGACATAGGCAAAGGCGAAATCGCCGCCCGCGCCCATCTTCTGCTGCATGATCTTGAAGAAATCGGTGTCCAGATAAAGCTTCTGGTCGTTGGGGCAATAGAACGGCCCCATCGCCGCCGAGGCCCCGCCGCAGGCCGATTGCACCGCCCCCGAGAACAGCACCATCTGCGGGTTGGTGTACTGAATGCCCGTCTGCTCGGACAGGACGCGGCCCCAGACCTCTTCGGTATCGGCCAGCACGACCGAGGCGAACTGGCCCAGTTCCTGTTCTTCGGCGGTCAACTCGCGCTGCTCGGTGGATTGCTGACCCTGAAACGAGCTCATGATCGGTGAGATGTCGATGCCGAAGAAATATCCGACCGCCAGAACACAGAGCACCCCGATGATGCCGATGCCGCCCGCGCTAGCACCCATTCCCCTGCGATCGTCGACATTCTGGCTTTCCCGTCTGCCACGCCAAAGCATGAGTATTCCCTCCTGACCGAAGCAAGACACGATCAGGCTAACCGAAACGTGTCATTCCGCAATAGTTGTGAAGGGTTGACAGAATTGCATGCGCCCTTCAGCAAACCCCGTATATAGGCTGGAGTAACGCATGTTCGACTGGGTGGTTTCGACGATCAACGGCTGGGGCAACCTGGGCGTGTTTCTTTTGATGGTGGCCGAAAACGTCTTCCCGCCTATCCCCTCTGAAATCATTATGCCTTTGGCCGGATTTCTGGCCGGCCGCGGCGAAATGTCGCTTGGCAGCGTAATTCTGTTCGGAACCGTCGGATCGGTGATCGGAACGACGATGTGGTACTATGTCGGCATGTGGATCGGCGAGGCCCGCCTGAAGCGTTTCGCAGCCAAGCACGGGCGGCTTCTGACGCTGTCGCCTTCGGATGTGGACATGGCGCGGGAATGGTTCGACCGGCATGGCGGGGCCGCCGTTTTTGCCGGACGGATGCTGCCGACGATCCGGACGCTGATCTCGGTTCCGGCCGGTCTGTCGCGGATGCCGATGTGGAAGTTCCTGATCTATACGACGCTGGGCAGCGTGATCTGGATCGGCGCTTTGGCCGTGGCGGGGCTGGTCCTGCACGAAAATTACGAGCTGGTCGCGGAATGGGTCGACCCCCTGTCCAAGCTGGTCATTCTGGTCGTGGTCGTGGTCTATCTGTACCGCGTCATCCGCTGGAAACCGCATTGAGTTCACGCAATTGGCACTTGCCCGCCACCTGATGCGGGCCTAACGGGGCGACATGTTCGAGTTCACGCATAAACAGATCGGAATGCTGGCAGGGGCCGGATCGGCCGCGCTGCTGGCTGCCGCTTTCGTCTTCCAGAGCATCGGCTACGCGCCTTGCGAGCTGTGCATCATGCAACGCTGGCCGCATCTGGCCGCTGCGGTGATCGGTGGGTTGATGGCGGTTCTTGGCTGGAAGCGTTGGCTGGCGCTGCTGGGGCTGGTTGCCGCGGCCACCGCCTTGGGTCTTGCCACCTATCACGCGGGTGTCGAGATGAAGCTGTGGCTGGGTCCGCAACATTGCTCGGGCGGGGTCAGCGGTCTGGCTTCCATGTCTACGCAGGATCTGCTGTCTGCGCTGGAAAAGGCTCCGGTCGTTCGTTGCGACGAGGTTAGCTGGAAGCTGTTCGGCATTTCCATGGCCGGTTGGAACGCGATCTGTTCGGCCGTGCTGACGGCATTCTGGGCCGCCTGCGCGCGTGGGCGCAGAAGGGTCGTGGGCACCGCCTGATCCGGCCTTTTCCCCAGCGAAAGATTGCACCCTTGGCTGGTATCGGATAGACCCGTCATCAACAAAATGTTGAGGCGATCCAGTGTCCGATACCCCAGATCACGACGATGACGACACCAACGAAAACGGCGCCCCCGAACGCGCCGTGATGCATCACGACGGCCCGGTGATCGACATCGCGAGCGAGATGCGCTCGTCCTACCTCGACTATGCCATGTCGGTCATCGTCAGCCGCGCGATCCCCGATCTGCGCGACGGACTGAAGCCGGTGCACCGGCGCATCCTGTTTGCGATGCACGAGACCGGCAACACGCATGACAAGCCCTATCGCAAATCGGCCCGTCCGGTCGGCGATGTCATGGGTAAGTACCACCCGCATGGCGACGCCGCGATCTATGACGCGCTGGTGCGAATGGCGCAGGACTTTTCCATGTCCCTGCCGCTGCTGGACGGTCAGGGCAACTTCGGCTCGATGGACGGCGATAGCGCCGCTGCCATGCGTTACACCGAAGTGCGGATGGATAAGCCCTCGGCCTATCTGCTCATGGATATCGACAAGGAAACAGTCGAGTTTCAGGACAACTATGATGGCAAGGACCGCGAGCCGACCGTTCTTCCGGCGCGCTATCCGAACATGCTGGTCAATGGCGCGGGCGGCATCGCCGTCGGCATGGCCACGAACATCCCGCCGCATAACCTTGGCGAGGTGATCGACGCCACGCTTGAGCTGATCGCGAACCCGGACCTTCCGACCGAGCGTCTGCTGGAAATCATCCCCGGCCCGGACTTCCCGACCGGCGGCATCATCTTGGGCCGCTCGGGGGCGCGTAAAGCCTATCTGGAAGGTCGCGGCAGCGTCATCCTGCGCGCCAAGACCCGGATCGAGGAAGGCCGCAACGGTCGCCAGCTGATCGTGCTGGACGAGATCCCCTATCAGGTGAACAAGGCCACCCTGATCGAGAAAATCGCCGAGCTTGCCAAGGAAAAGCGCATCGAGGGCATTGCCCATGTGCAGGACGAATCCGACCGCATCGGCGTCCGCGTGGTGGTCGAACTCAAGCGCGACGCCACCGCCGAGGTGGTGCTGAACCAACTGTTCCGCTTCACCCAGATGCAGACCAGCTTCGGCTGCAACATGCTGGCGCTGAACGGCGGTCGCCCCGAGCAATTGGCTTTGCGCGATTTCCTGACCTACTTCATCAGCTTCCGCGAAGAAGTGGTCGCCCGCCGCACGGCGTTTGAGCTACGCAAAGCGCGTGAGCGCGCCCATGTGCTGTGCGGTCTGGCCGTGGCAGTGTCGAATGTCGATGAGGTCGTGGCGACCATCCGGTCCTCGGCTGACGCTGCCGAGGCGCGCGAACGCCTGATGTCGCGCCGTTGGCCCGCCCATGACATTGTCGAATATCTGAAGCTGATCGACGATCCGCTGCATCCGGTCAATGAGGACGGCACCTACAACCTGTCCGAGACGCAGGCCCGCGCCATTCTTGAACTGCGCCTGCAGCGCCTGACCCAACTGGGCGTGCAGGAAGTCACTGACGAACTGAAGAAGCTTGCCGACTCGATCCGCGAATTCCTGACCATCCTCGCCTCGCGCGATCGGATCATGGAGATCATCTCGGGTGAATTGCGCGAAGTTCGCGACCAATTCGCCGTGCCGCGTCGCACCGAAATCACCGACTGGGCCGGTGACATGGACGATGAAGACCTGATCGAGCGCGAGGACATGGTCGTGACCATCACCTCGGGCGGCTATATCAAGCGCACGGCTCTGGCCGAATTCCGCAGCCAGCGCCGTGGCGGCAAGGGTCTCGCCAGCATGGCGACCAAGGAAGACGACGTGGTCACCACGCTGTTTGTCGCCAATACCCATACGGAACTGCTGTTCTTCACCACCGACGGCATGGTCTACCGGCTGAAAACATGGCGTCTGCCTTTGGGCGGACGCACGGCCAAGGGCAAGGCCATGGTCAATATCCTGCCGATCCAGCAGGGCGTCTCCATCGCGGCGCTGATGCCGGTCGATGCGCCCGAGAAGGATTGGGACGATTATCAGGTCGTCTTCGCCACCTCGGAAGGTGACGTGCGCCGCAATGCCCTGTCCGATTTCACCAATGTGAAATCGAACGGCAAGATCGCCATGAAACTGCCCGAAGGGGTGGAACTGATCGGCGTGCGCATGGCGACCGAGAATGACGATGTGATGCTGGTCACGGCCTCGGGCCGCGCGATCCGCTTCCCGACCACCGATGTGCGCGTCTTCAAGGGGCGCGACTCCACCGGCGTGCGCGGCATCCGTCTGGCCGAGGGCAGCCGCGTCGTCAGCATGTCGGTGATCCGCCATTTCGAGGCCGATCCCGCCGAGCGCGCCGCCTATCTGAAAATGCGCCGCGCCGTGGCCGGTGCGCTGGATGACGGCGCCGAGGCAGACGAGGACGAGGAAAACGTCGTCGAAGGCAGCATCACGCAGGAACGCTATGCCGAGATGTCGGCGGCCGAGGATCTGATCCTGACCATCACCGCCAATGGTGCGGGCAAGATCAGCTCGAGCCACGACTATCCGGTGCGCGGGCGCGGCGGTCAGGGCGTCATGGCGATGGACAAGGCGATGCGCGGCGGCGAACTGGTCGCGAGCTTCCCCGTCGAAGGCGACGACCAGATCATGCTGGCGACCTCGACCGGGCAATCGATCCGCGTGCCTGTCGATGGCATCAGCTTCCGGTCGCGTTCGGCTGGCGGTGTACGGGTCTTCAACACGGCAACCGGCGAATCCGTTGTTTCTGTTGCCCGTATCGCCGAGAGCGGCGAGGATGAGGCAGACGCCTGAGCAAAATGCCGGGGCATAACTCGCGCCCCGGCGCTCACATCAGGGCGCACGAAGCAAGTGAAGCCGGGGTGACGCATTGAATTCACGAGAATCGCAGCTGAGCGAAAGGCTGCAAACGGGGTTTCTGGGCGTCATCGCCTTCGGGCTGATCTTGTTCCTGCTGACGCAAGCGCGGTTCATGCTGATCTGCCTTGCCTTCGCCATCATCATTTTCTCGCTGACCAGCGACGCCATTTCCGCCTTCGCAAGACTGAAAGTGCCCAATTGGCTGGCAACCACGCTGGCGCTGATCGCGATTGCCGTGGGGTTGCTTTGGGCCGCGACTACAGTTGTCTCGCAGGTAAACGAGGTCGTCTCGACCTCGATCCTTTATGCCGACAGGGCGCAGGCCGCGTTATCCAGCCTGAGCCAGCGCTGGGGGCCCAAGGTCCAGGAATCCATCTCGACCTTCCTTGGCAGCATGGACTTTGCCGGATGGCTGCGAACGGCTGCTAGTCAGGCCTCGAACCTGATTTCGGGATCGGTGCTGATCCTGACCTTTGTCGGCTTCATGTTCAGCGAACGGATCTGGTTTCCGATCAAGATCGAGCGGTTGACGGGCAATCAGGCACGCGCCGACAATGTCTTGCGCATCATCTACAGCATCATGCGGCGGGTGAACCGCTATCTGGTCGTCAAGGCGGCGATCAGCGCAGTGACGGCGGCGCTGATCTGGGTGATCTTCCGCGCCACATCGCTGGAACTGGCCGGAGCGATGGCGACACTGACCTTCATCCTGAATTTCATCCCAACCATCGGCTCGATCATCGCGACGGTCATCGCCATCGTCGTGGTTCTGGCCCAGACCGGAGACCCGACCATCACCATCGTGATCGGCGGAGCCTGCACGGCGGTCCATTTCCTGATCGGCAATATTTTCGATCCGGTCCTGCTGGGACAGACGCTGCGACTGTCATCCTTTGGCATCGTGCTGTCGCTGGCATTCTGGGGCGCGATCTGGGGTATCGCAGGGACATTCCTGGCCGTGCCGATCATGGTCGCCGTGATGATCGTCTGTAATCACATCCCTTGGCTCAGGCCCGTCGCGATCATGCTATCCCATGAGGGCCTGCCCGAAGAAGAGCCGCACGGCCTGAAACCGCGCGGCTGATTTCCGTCAACCGCGGCCGTTGCCGTCCCCGTCTCCGTCGCCATCCGCGTCGTTGTCATATTCGGGCGCTTCGTCCCGATGCAGCCGCTTCGGCACCAGTGCATCGTCCTGTCGGGCAATTGCCGCACCGGAATGCTCGGGTCTGGCCAGATCTCCGTCCCGCAAATGTCCGGCGATCCGGCTGATCGCCTCGGGGTTGCGCAAACGGATATCGCGCTGCGCGAAGGGAATCTCGATCCCTGCCTCGGCAAAACGCTGCGCGATCTGGTGGTTGATTTCGGATGTCACTCCGATCCCGCCATTGATGTCGGACAACACGGCGCGGATTTCGAAATTCATGGCGTCGGGACCAAAGCCGCGGAACAGCACCGCCGGAGGCGGGTTGACCAGAACGGTCGGCTGGTCCTCGGCGATTTCCATCAGGATGCGGGTGACCAGACGGGTATCGGTGCCATAGGACACGCCGATCGGCACGATAATGCGGCCCTGCAAACTGCTGCGGGTCCAGTTCGTCACCTGCTGTGTGATCAGATCCGAGTTCGGCACGATCACATCCGTGCGGTCGAAGGTCTGGATCTGGGTCGAACGCACCGACATCTTCTTGACGACGCCCTGCTTGGTCCCGACCTCGATCCAGTCGCCGACGGCAATGGGGCGCTCGACCAGCAGGATGATGCCCGACACGAAGTTCGACACCACCTGCTGCATGCCGAAACCGATACCGACCGACAGCGCACCGGCGACGAAGGCCAGCGATGACAGGTCGATCCCCGCCGAGGTGATCGCCAGCACCGTCGCCAGTGCCATCCCCGCATAGCCCATCATCGAAACAACAGCCGTCTGCCCGCCCGTGTCCAGTTTGGTCTTGGGCAGGATCGAGGTCCGGAACGCGCCCTGCACGAAGCGGGTCAGCGAATAGCCGACCGCAAAGGTGATGATGAAGGTCAGGATGCCCATCGGCGACAGGCTGACACCGCCGAAGCTGAAGCCGTGTTCGATCCGCGTCCACGCCTCGGCCAGATCGCTGGTGCGTGCGCCCCAGATCAGCGCGAATACCGGCAAGGACAGAAGGATCAGGCCAAAGCTGACGATCACCGGCATCAGATCGTCGCGGGCGAATTCCTCGCCGCCCTTCGCCATCGTGTACAGGTCGGTGATGAAGTCCTGCAGGACGATCAACAGCCCGACCAAAGCCAGAGTCAGCACCGTCGCCCAAAGGATCGCGTTGCCCGCCGTGACATAGCCCAATGCTGCCAGAACCGGCGACGCCAGCGCGATCAGCCGACCAAGCGTGGCCAGAAACGAGACGACCCGCGTGCGGTAATCCGGCTGGCCGCTGGTCTCGTCCGGACGGATGCGGCGCAGCACGTTGCAAAGCTGGAACAGGAAAAACGCGCCCAGCAGGATGATCAGGAAATGCCAGACGCCGGCGGAAGCCTCGGTCAGGCGTTCGGGCACGGTCGAGACGTCGCTTTGCGAATGGAACCCCGAAAGCGGTAGGACCGTGCGCGAGAACATCTGGTGGATCGCCGTCGCCAGTGTCAGCATGGTCGCGCGGAACTCGGCCTTGCGCCGCTGTTCCTCTTGCATCGGCAAGGGCATCGAGGCGGCAGTGCCCGTCGCAGGGAAAATGCGGCGGACCAGCCAGAAGCCGACAAAGAACACCATGCTGGCGCCCAGCAACGAGCGCAGCATCGGACCGCCCCATTGCCCGAACAGATCAGTCGCGATCAGCGCCGCGATTCCCAGAACCAGCCCGATATAGGGAATGGCGATCTGCAGCAGCGACACCGCAAAGATCAATGCGGCACGCGAGCGTTGGCTGGCGCGGGCCGACAGGCGCGACGGCAGGGAATCGACCCATTGCCGGCCGCGCCACAGCAGCAACACCGCAGCCAGAAGGAAGCCGATTGTAACGGCCACGCGCTGGACACGGTCGACGCCCGTGCCAAGTTCGCTCCAGCGGCTTCTGACCTCGTTATAGATGTGGACGCCGACCTGCCCCGCCTCGGTCAGCGCAGGCCCCCAATTCGCCGGATTCAGCGGTGTCGGAGTCCTGCGGATCAAGGCGTAGGTCTGGCGCTGGCGCACCTCCTGATCGAGTTGCTGGATGATGCCGTCGGCACGGCCGTAAGCCTCGACCGCCTTCAGCCCCGGCGCCTGCAATTCGGACAGTTGGTCGTTCAGCTCCTTGCGGCGCGCGGCAACGTCATCGCTTTCGGACTGCCCCTCGGCCGGAGGCTGTCCCAGCGCCGAAATCTGGTCCTTCAGCGTCGCGATGCGGGTCGAGTTCGTGCCCTGCGCCGCCTTGAAGCTGTCGCGCCATTTGACGACATCTTCCCGGATCGCCTGCAAGCGCGCGTCGTTCGCGTCACCCGATTCCAGAACCTGCTCGGTCTGCTCGGCGATCTTGGCCCATGTTTCATAGTTCGGCTGATCCGGTTCCTGCGCAAAAGCAGGAGCCGAAAGCAGCAGCGAAATCGAGACAAGTAGAGTCGCGATCAATGAGGTCAGTCGTAGCATACGGTCAGTCAGTCCTCGAACACTTCCGGCAGGCCAAGGGGCTTGCGTACCAGCCATTTCGGCACGGGCAGGCCCTTGGCGCGCAGGAACTCGGGGTTGAACAATTTGGTCTGGTAACGCGTGCCGTAGTCACACAGCACCGTCACGATCGTGTGGCCCGGCCCCATGTCCTTGGCCATGCGGATCGCTCCCGCAATATTGATGCCCGACGAGCCGCCAAGGCACAGCCCTTCGTATTCCAGCAGGTCGAACACCACCGGCAGCGCCTCGGAATCCGGAATGCGGTACGAGAAATCCGGCGTGAAACCTTCGAGGTTCGCGGTGATGCGGCCCTGACCGATGCCTTCGGTAATCGAGGAACCGGGGCTTTCGAACACGCCTTCGGTGTAGAAACTGTGCAGCGCGGCGCCCTCGGGGTCGGCCAAGGCGATCTTCACGCCCTTGGGCTGCAGGGCCATCGCCACGCCAGCCAGGGTTCCGCCCGAGCCGACAGCGCAGACAAAGCCATCAACCTTGCCGCCAGTCTGCTCCCAGATCTCGGGGCCGGTGGTTTCGACATGGGCCTGACGGTTCGCCACGTTGTCGAACTGGTTCGCCCAGATCGCGCCATTGGGTTCGGTCTTGGCCAATTGTTCGGCCAGACGGCCCGAATAACGGACATAGTTGTTGGGGTTCTTGTATGGCGCGGCAGGAACCTCGACCAGTTCGGCACCTGCCAAGCGCAGCATGTCCTTTTTCTCTTGGCTCTGGGTTTCCGGAATCACGATGACCGAGCGGAAGCCCATCGACGAGCCGACCAGTGCCAGCCCGATGCCGGTATTGCCCGCGGTCCCCTCGACAATGGTGCCGCCGGGCTTGAGTTCGCCACGCGCCACCGCGTCCTTGATGATATACAGCGCCGCGCGATCCTTGACCGACTGGCCGGGGTTCATGAACTCTGCCTTGCCCAGAATCTCGCAGCCGGTTTCTTCAGACGCACGATTCAAGCGGATCAAGGGGGTATTGCCGATGGCAGAGGCAAGGTCGGGGCAGATGCGCATGGCGGGCCTTTCGCGAAATGATCGCCTTTGGTCTACACGGGGCCACCGGATGGCGGCAACCCCGCGAGGGCGTGCGGCGTGTGTGATCAAGCCGTCGGACTGTCGTCCAGTTCCGCGCGGATCCGGTCGATATTCAGTTCGAACCATAGCGCCAAGGTCAGCAAAGGTCCGTTCCGCAACTCTCCGGCCAGTGCAATGCGGGTCAGTTCTGAACGCGCGACCACATGCGAGCGGATATCCTCGTCCTCGATCTCAAGGCCACCAAACCCCGCCGCGTCGTCCGGCAGATCGGCAATTCCGATAAAAAGATACAGATATTCCGCCAGCATACCCGGACTCGGGTAGTTCTGTGGTCCCGGTATCAGGCGCGAGATCGCCAATCCGGCCTCTTCGATCCCCTCGCGCAACGCTGCCTGTTCGGGCGTTTCACCAGCATCGACCCGTCCCGCGACGGTTTCATAAAGCCACGGCTGTGCATCGCCCCGCGCGACCGGTCCGGCGCGGAACTGGTCGATCAGCATGACCCTATCGCGCACCGGATCCCAGGGCAGTACCACGGTCGCATCGCCCGAGACGAATACCGCCCGCCGCATATCAGGCGACCAGTCACCGCGATGCCGGCGCTGGTGCAGCACATGCGATTCGACCGAGAAATAATCGCCATAGGGCTCGTCCCACGCGGCATGGCGCACGCGATCGTCTCCCGAAGGCCCAAGTTTCGGCAAATGGCGAGTCTCGGCCTCGGCCCGCATCCGCGAGGCGATCCAGCCCGCGATCATCGGCAGTCTGGGTCGGATGGCCTCGGGGGGCTTGTCCCTCAACCGGTCCAGAACCCAATCCGCCATGGCTGCCGCCAATTCCGGCTGCCAGGCGCCGTGACCAAGGTCATCGTCCAGACCCAGCACATCGCGCCCGTCAATATCGCGAGGCGTCAGGCCAAAAATACGCGCGTAACGTCGAAGTTCGTCGGTCCAAGGGCTGTCCCATGCGGGGATATGCCCCTCGCCCGGGATAAGACCCGGAAAACCGGCCAGTTTAAGACCGGCCATCGCGCCGCCTTGTAACTTGCCGTTCAACGGCGCAGCCTTAACCGCTTCCGGAGCCAGCCGCATACGCAGCAGCGGATGGGCCAGCGCCCCGATCAGAAGCGGCATTCGGGAATCGCTCCAAGGATGTGAAACAGTCGAAAATCCAATGTCATCAGCCACCTGTCAGAAAAAAGTTAAACTTTCGCATTTTTTCGCCCGAAGGCACTTGCGCTTCAACCCCGCTCCGTCTAAATCCGCGCCACCACCCAAGAAGCGCGGAGAGGTGCCGGAGTGGTCGAACGGGGCGGTCTCGAAAACCGTTGAGCCTGCAAGGGTTCCGTGGGTTCGAATCCCACCCTCTCCGCCACTTGGCTTGGGCAAGGTGGTTTGCTAATTCGGCTTGGACCGGATTCTTACTTCCTATCAACCAGCAACTAAAGCAGTTGGAACAAACCTCAGGCCATTCATTTCGGTCGGTCATTCAGCTTGGCTATGGCTAAGTAATCGAGAACGAAAGCACGGCTGTAAAAAGTGGTGCGATCCGCATCACTCCGGGCGACATCGGGGCGCGATCCCAAAACCCCGCGCTGTGCATCGTTCAGCCTCGTGCCAAGTCGTAACGTCAGAATGTCAGTTTTTCGCCCCTGATCGCATTCCCCAATGCATCGACTGCCGCTGCCAACCGTTCATCGATCACATGCAGGTATTGCGTCCAATCGGAAAGGTGCTGCAGTTCCTCGGCTCCATCCGAGATTCCGCGCAATCCGATCAATGGAATACCAAAACGCTGAGCCGCGCGAAGGTGCGCGAAGGTTTCCATATCGACCATGTCTTCGGCGATCTGGTCGTAAGCTGCTCCGCTGACGATATTCGCTCCGGTCGAGAGGCTTGCCGTCGGCAGGCCGGGGATGCAATGCGGCAGCTGGATCAGGGCGGGCAGTTCAAGAAACGGGGTGCAGCCTCGATCGAATCCCAACGCCGACGCGTCCATGTCACGATAAGCCACCGCCGAGACCTGATAGACCTGCGTCTGCTCGAGCAAGCGCGATCCGGCCGATCCCAACGAGACAATCAGCCGTGGTCGCTGCTGCATCGCCGCCAAGGCGGCGGCAAGCGTGACCGCGCTTTCAACCGGCCCCACTCCGGTGACGAGCGGCGTAATACGGGCGCGCAACGACGGCCCATACTCAGCCTCGACAGCCATCACGAAAAGGACCGGCACACCGGCTATCAGGTTTGGTGTCAGGGTCATGCTACCTCGCGTATGATCAGGCAGAGGTCGCATGCAGGGAACCGTCAGGTCAAGGCATGGGAACTTGGCATGGCAACGCCGAGGCGAGATTTAGTTCCAAGCCGCCTAGTTGCTAGTCGCGGTTCTGCACAAACCTTGAAATCTCATCAGATACATCCCGCGCTACCTGTGCCAGCGTTCTGCGCCTGCCAATGGGCATCTAGATTAACGGTTTTGCTGGCGCGGTCTGACCCGAACCGTTGGCAGGCTTTCATGTGCAGTAGTTTGCTGGCGAGCATACTGGCGCAGATTGCTAGACCAGTATTTGGCAAGTTCAGGTCGTCGACGTGTTCCAGGGCGACGCTGTCGATTACCTAATCCGGTGAAGTCCATACAACTTCTATGGTGTCTGTCATCGAAAGATTTGGAACAGGTGGCCTGATTTTGAACAAGAGAGTTCTGGCGCACCGGTTTGTGATTATGCCGCCTGACGCTGATGGTTCAAGCGACGGTTCTGGATGGTCGCTTTTCTGATCTTCTCCCTTTCTGCCATGATTTCGGGGCCACGCCCGAAATAGACATCTGCCGGGGTCAAGTTGCCGAGGCTCTCGTGATAGCGGTGGTTGTTGTAATACTCGACAAAGGCGGCGATCGTCTTTTCGAGCTGACCCGGAAGGTAATAGTTCTCCAGCAGGATCCGGTTCTTCAGGGTTTGGTGCCAGCGCTCGGTCTTGCCTTGGGTCTGAGGATGTCCGGGCGCGCCATGGACCTGTTCGACGCCCCTTTCTTCAAGCCAGTCGGCCAGATCCCCCGCGATATAGGCCCCGCCTCATTCTTCGTCAGCCTGTTGATTTCCACCCAGAACTGAGCCGGAAAGTCGCCTAATTTTCACTGAGAATTGAGCCATGTGAACCTTCCCCCATAGCGGTGAGCGACGGGGCAACGGAGTGATCCGCATGGGACTTTTCGCCA
>NZ_WMIE01000070.1 GCF_009711225.1 Paracoccus aestuariivivens
CGAAGCCGGTGGTCATCGAGGTCGAGACACGCCAGCCGACGATCTTCCGGGCGAAGACATCGATCACGAAAGCAACGTAAACCATGCCCTGCCAGCTCGAGACATAAGTGAAATCCGAAACCCAGAGCTGGTTCGGCATCTCCGCGACGAAGGCCCGGTTCACCTTGTCATCCGGGCAGGGCTGCGCCGCATCCGGGTTGGTGGTGATGGCCTTCTTGCCACGGACAACGCCCTGTAATCCCATGACCTTCATCAGCCGCTCCACCGTGCAACGAGCAATGTCGCGCCCTTCACGGCGCAACTGATGCCAGACCTTGCGGGCGCCATAGCGGTCTCGACTGGCATCGAAGACCTTCTTGATGGCGGCCATATCCAGGCGATCCTGCCTGGCTCGATCCGATGCCAGAGAGGGATCGCGCTCGATCGCCTTGATGGCATAGAAGCGCGATGGTGCGATCCCCAGAACCCTGCAGATCGGCCCGACACCAAACATGCCCCGCTGTTCGTCAAGGAACGCGATCATCGCCTGAACGGGCGGTCGAGCTCCGCCGCCGCGAAATATGCACTCGCCTTCTTCAGTATCTCATTGGCGGCTCGAAGTTCACGGACCTCCCGCTCCAGTTCTCTGATCCGGTCCTTCTCGGCGCTGGTCAGTCCGGCGCGCTGCCCACT
>NZ_WMIE01000071.1 GCF_009711225.1 Paracoccus aestuariivivens
TTGAGCAGCGCCAAGGCTTGCAAACCGGCTGTCCGGACGAGATTGCCTTTAACCAAGGCTGGATCAGCCGGGACGATCTGGCAGAGCGGGCCAAAAAATTCGGCAAGAACGATTACGGCAAATATCTCAAATCGATTATGTTGTCTTAGCTCCATGATCGGGCCGTGAGCTAAAATCCTCCTCCACCCAACCAAGAAGAGCAGATTGGCGCATGTGCGTGACACGAGCCGTCTAGAAGGCATTTTTAAATACAGCGTAGAGACGCGCAGAGAGGCTCCAGAAGTCAACAACTACCTCTTATGGCAGGAGAGAGGTAACTGGTTGGGTCAGACGTCACTCAGAGGGCCGTGCAGGGCTTCTAGTGGCGCGCCGCGTTTTCGATGGGTAAGAAAGGCCTGGATCTCGATCGGGTAGATCACCAACGTGACCGTTCAACTCCAAAACGGCTCATTTCGTGGCTATCCGAAAAGCCTTTCAAAACAACTTAGCTGAGTCCGCTCTGAACAACCGTTTTGAACCGCCCCGGGTTTACCGGAGAGTAAAACACTCGAAGGATGAGCCCTATGACGAAGCAGAAATTCACCCCCGCCTATCCTGCCGAACTTCGCGAACGCGGTGTCCGGCTTTTCCGAGAGAAC
>NZ_WMIE01000072.1 GCF_009711225.1 Paracoccus aestuariivivens
GATTGCCTATCTCCCCCCCGCCGCGACCTATGCCTCGCATCAGGCCCCGAAGGAGCTGATCGACAAGTTCTAGGGCGTGTTCGACATGGGCTGGAATGTCTATCGCGGCGAAGAGACCTTCGAGCGCCCGAAGGAACGCGGGATCATCCTCGAGAATGCTGAGCTGACGCCCTGCCCGGCCAGCCTGTCTGCCTGGGACAGCCTGACCGACGGCGAGAAGCGGCTTTCCGCGCGCATGATGGAGGTCTTCGCGGCCTATGGCGAGCAGGTCGATTACGAGGTGGGGCCCGTGCTCGACTACGTCAAGATGCTGCCGGACGCCGACAACGCGATGATCATCTATATCGTCGGCGACAACGGCGCCTCGGCCGAGGGCGGCTTCGGGCCTGGCCGTGTCCGGCGAATGTCGCAGGAAGGCTGCGAAAGCCTTGATAGCCCGAATATGAGACTGCGGCTCCTCGGCTTAACCGGACGTTCCCATGAGCGACGGCAACCTGAACCGCCCCGGGTTTACCGGAGAGTAAAACACTCGAAGGATGAGCCCTATGACGAAGCAGAAATTCACCCCCGCCTATCCTGCCGAACTTCGCGAACGCGGTGT
>NZ_WMIE01000073.1 GCF_009711225.1 Paracoccus aestuariivivens
GATCTCGGTCCCGTGCTCGCAGCAGGAGTTGGGCGAGATGGCAGGCCTATCGCGTAACAGTGCTGGACCGGCGCTGAGAAGCCTGGAACGGGCAGCGCTGATCTCGCGCGAGGTCTACGGCCAGATCGCCTTCAATCCAGTGCAGCTTGCCCAAGCGAGCGAGAGAGAGCTGAATAGTGGCGGATGAGCCGGCAGGTTTGCTTTATTCGAATGTCGGCCAAGGGCTCAAATCAATCCTTATGCCCGACCACGCCATGACGAGGCGCAGTGCGAACGAAGCTGCCATTCGCTGCACCTGCAAAATGTGGCACCGCTGATGCATCCCGGCAATGCTATTGTGCCAAAAGCAGATTGAGGGAAGCGCAGCATTGTAACCTCGGCAAAGCTGGACCGGCGACCGTAGATATCGGCTGCGCCGAGTGGGCAATTGGATTGGCCCGTTCGAGCTAAAACTAACCCCGGATCGCAGCAGCCCCAAGAAGGATGGCGATGGCGCAGGTCCATGAGCCGACGACGCGGACCGCGATGGTCAACCAGTTCCAGCCGGT
>NZ_WMIE01000074.1 GCF_009711225.1 Paracoccus aestuariivivens
CGGCAGCATCTTCGTCAGAACCGCTGCCTTTCGTTCCGGTGAGTAACCCAAGTCGTCGTCCTATCCCGCCCGCCAAATCTATCATTTCAGATCGAGAACGGGTGACAACTCTCCTGACATCGGGGGGTCTACGTGCGCTCGCAGACCCTCCAATCGGTGGCGAGGCGAAGGTAATTTACATAAATCATATTATGACTGGAAGTGGTTATAGCTGGGGCACATTCCATTCTGGAATGCATCACTGGATAGATTACTGATGCTATTCAGGAGGATGTCATGAGGCGCTCGTTCACGAACCTGACGCTGGACGAGCGCCGCGTCATTGCCAACATGCTTCGGGCCAAGGTGCCGAAGACGAGAATTGCGACGATGCTCGGCCGCGATCGCTCAACGATCTTTCGCGAACTCAGGCGCAACCATGAGATATGGGCGAAAGTTGGTGATGCCTGATCAGGCGGCGGCTTGAAGTTGGCGGAGACCGTCGCGGAACTCAACCCCTTGGATGATTTCCGGCAGGCGGTTCTGGCCATCGAGTTTGCGCCATTT
>NZ_WMIE01000075.1 GCF_009711225.1 Paracoccus aestuariivivens
GCTTCCGCTTTAAGGCCAGCTCAGCTGCATTGGCGACGAAAAAGAAGGAGACCACACACACATTGACCAAAGCATGACCCGAATTCCATAGTCAGCGATGGCTCACTTCTCGGTGAAAATCCCGGCTAAGTTCTGGGTGGAAATCAACAGACAAGGGGATCTCGGCCGTATTCGGCAAGGATGCCGCCCGGGAACTCATTCAGATCGTATAAGGTCTAAATAGGGCGCTTTCGATCATCGTTTTCTCGCCCTTGGTCTCGGCAATCGCAACTTTCGCTTTGAACGCCGGACTGAGATATCGGCGTGATCGCTTTGTCATGGTCTTTCCCTCGCTGGCAGCATCATGCTGCGTTCGCGCGGAAAATCCACTTATGCCCACTGCTCCGTTTGCTTCTGCTTCTATTTTTTGGTTTTGAACGCGAACGACCGCCATTTTGGCGGTTTTTTGGTTTGATATTTTTTGTGATTTGGTTGCGGGGGTAGGATTTGAACCTACGACCTTCAGGTTATGAGCCTGACGAGCTACCGGGCTGCTCTA
>NZ_WMIE01000076.1 GCF_009711225.1 Paracoccus aestuariivivens
GCCTTGACCAAGGTGCCATCGACCGAGAACCGAAGGTCCGCGTCAGCGAAATGATCGTCCGACAGCAGTGGCGCGACCTCGGCATGCGCCAAAATCGCAGCCATGATCCTGCGCGACATGGCCGTGGTGAGCAGCCGGTCCCGGTTCTTCGTGAAAACCGTTGGCCTCCGGCCCGGCGCTTCGCGCGTTCAGGGCTGAAATCTGTCCAGTGGACCGATTTCCGGGCGCCCTTCACCCCAGACCGGGTCATCTATCCCGGGACCCACAAACCAGCGGAACAGCAGGTTATACTGCATCTGTTCCATCAACTGCCGCTCGGAGCGGATCGAGAACAGGATCTGGATCAGGCTGGCCCGGATCAGCCGTTCCGGCGCGATCGAGGGACGCCCAAGATCGGCGTAAAGCCGGTCGAAATCGCCACCGAGGCTGGCAAGGGCGTCGTTGACGATCTGCCGGATCTTGCGCAGCGGATGCCGTGCAGGGATGCGGTCTTCAAGGTCGACATGGCTGAACAGCGA
>NZ_WMIE01000077.1 GCF_009711225.1 Paracoccus aestuariivivens
GGCCGATGGCCTAGCCGAGCGCAAGTCTGCGCTGGATCCTCGCCATGGGCCTCGGACCAGTGGCGGCACCATGGCTCGATGCATCGCCATTCACCCGGCTCGACCAGGCGGCTGACGCTGGGGGCCGACAAGGCCTATGACACGGCGGGCTTCGTTGCCGCTTGTCGGCAGGCCTGCGTCACACCGCATGTCGCCCGGAAGTCCCTCTATTCGGCCATCGACCGACGCACCATCCGGCACAAGGGCTACGTCCTGTCCCAAGGGTACCGGAAACGGATCGAGGAAACCTTCGGCCGGAGCAAGACCGTCGGTGGAATGGTCCAGACCGTCTATCGCGGCCTCGAACGGGTGCATGCCCGCTTCATCTTTACCCTGGCGACCGGAAATCTCGCCCGACTGCCCCGGTTGTTGGCGGTGCGAGAGCCGGCATCACCATGGAAGGCCGATTGCAACAGCGAGCAGGGGCGGGCTGAGACCTGAGGCTAACAGCCAACGTGGTGGAAAACTGTTCTCGCGC
>NZ_WMIE01000008.1 GCF_009711225.1 Paracoccus aestuariivivens
GCGGCAGCATCTTCGTCAGAACCGCTGCCTTTCGTTCCGGTGAGTAACCCAAGTCGTCGTCCTATCCCGCCCGCCAAATCTATCATTTCAGATCGAGAACGGGTGACAACTCTCCTGACATCGGGGGCTACCGCGCTATGGCGCATGAAAATGCTGGACGGGTTCGAAAAGGCCGCACTGGTCAACGCCCGAGTTTCGGCCAGCAAAGGGGGCTTCTTCCAGTGGAAAGAAGGCTATGGCCCCGAGCAGGAAGAGGGCGAAGAGCTTACGATGGAAGCAGAGCCTGGCTCGTTCCAGGAGCTTCCGGCCGGGGTCGAATTCAAGGAATGGGCGCCGCAATATCCGAGCGGTGAGTTCGCACCCTTCATGAAGTCTTCTTTGCGTGCGATCGCGACCGGACTTGGTGTGGCCTATAACAACCTGGCGAATGACCTTGAGGGCGTGAACTTCTCCAGTATCCGGCAAGGCGCACTGGATGAGCGCGAGCACTGGAAGGATCTTCAGGAGTGGATGATCGAGTTACTTGTCGATCGTATCTTCCGAAGCTGGCTCAAGGTGGCGTTGCTGTCGCAACGGATCGTCGTCTCTGGCCGACCGTTACGCGCTGACAGGTTGGAACGCTACCAGGTCGTGACTTGGCAACCGCGCCGCTGGGCGTGGATCGATCCGCGCGCCGATGTCGCATCGGCCGTTGAGATGAAAAACAATCTGATGGGCAGCTTCGGCCAGTTTATCCGCGATCAGGGCCGCGATCCGCAAACCGTCTGGCGCGAGGTGGCCGAGGATATCGCCCAGATGCGCGAGGCCGGCATCCCGGATGAATACATCCTGCAGGCCATGGGCCGGAAGTTGAACCCGAAACCCCAGGAAGAAAAAGAAGAGGATGGTGGCAATGCAACCGGCTGAATTCAAACGCGGCGCTACCTTTAAGGCCGATTTGAAATTCGACGACGCTACGGAATGGGCGTTTGTCTATCCGCATGACAGCGTGTCGGCGGCCGTGAAGTTCGGACATCGGCGCTATCCTCTTGTGGTTACGGTGGACCCCGTGAACTTTAAAATCACTGCCACGGCTGCAGACACCTCGGCGTGGCCGCTTACCGGCACCGAGCACGCCAGCTTTGATTACTGGATCACCAAGGACGGCGAGCTGCTGCCCTTTCCGGGATCTAACAATATTCCGCTGAAGATCATCGAGGGAGCGACGCGCTGATGCAGATCACGATCTGGGGCGCTAATACGCAAGCTACTGTTCTGGCTTTGCCCATCCTGGGCATCCCGACCATCAAGGGCGACAAGGGTGATCAGGGTGAGCCTGGCGAAATTCCCGAGGAAGATCGCACCCGGATCGACGCGGCCATCGACGTCAATAACAACCTGACTGCCGTGCGTGCTGAAATGCAGACGGCGCACACTGAAACCGTATCGGCGGCTGGGCGGGTGGCGGAGGACCGCTTGGCGACGGGGAGTGACCGGAGCGCCACCGCTGTAGACCGTGCGCAGGTTGCAGCGGACCGTGCACAGGTGGCCGCGGATCAGATTGCAGCTGAACGTGCCCGGTCCGAGGCCGAGGCATTTGCAGCCGCTGGCGCAACTGCCGCCCATTTTTACGATACCATCGCGATCGGCCGGGCAACCGTCTCGGACGGAGCACAATTCGGCGTGCGTGCCGGTGGTGCTGACGGGCTGACGCGCTCGACAGTTTTCAGGCGAGATAGTGAGACGACCCAGTCGATGATCGTGCAGATTATCGCAGCGACCGAAGTTGCGACTGAGGCGCAGCGCCGCACCGAACTCGAGGCAGCGATCAGGCCTGATGCGGATTTTTCGGTTATCAATACCGTGCCACAGGTAGGCTATATTTATAACTCTGCACTCGGGCAGGTTCTTTCAAACTCCTCTTATCGTGCGATGTTTGTCGCTGTTTCAGAGGGTGATGTGCTTCGCCTCTCGGCGGGGGTGCGCGGGACGAGCACGGCGCTTGCCACATTTGTGGATAGCAGTGGTCGCGTCATCGATCGCCTCAACATCGGGTCCAATACCGAGACTGTTTACGAAAAGGTAATCTTGGCAGCGCCGGTCGGAGCATCCGGGCTTTGGATGACGACAGAGAACGTCGCCGCCATATTTCCGCTAGCCGAGCGTCTCGTTAACAGCCAGGCGCGGGCTCGCGAGGTGGAACCGCTAAGCGAATGGGAAAACGTTTCCATCACATGGACAAGCGGCGGCTTCTATCGGCTCGATACAGGCGCGTTCTCTTCAAATCCCAACTACCAATATGCGGTTGTCTCGGTAACTCCGGGCGAGGTCTATCGACTATCCAACGAACTGAATGGCGTAAATCTGTCGCTGGCTCTGTTCAGGGACGCAGGCGATGCGGTGCTTTATCCCTACAAACGGGGCGCAACGCCTGCCATCGCGTTTTCTGGTCAAGTCGTGGTCGTGCCTCCGGGCGCAGCGACCATGACCTTAGGACGGAACATCAATGCGGTCTCGCCTTTCTCGATCGAGCGCCGAACGGGTCGGATAGGAAGCGTCCCCGATTATGTGCGGGAAAATCTCGATGCTGTTCCGGCGATGGTGCAAGCGGCCGTTGAGCAGGAACGACAATTCTGGACGGCGGAAACGTTAGTCTGGGCCTCCGGTAATATCCGGCGTTCCGATGGCGTTGTTCTGGTCAATGAAAACTACAGCCACGCTTTCGGCGAGTGCATTCCCGGATCGACTATGCGGTTCTCGGCCAATCTTTATGGAACTGGCGTCGGGCTGGTCGTCTGGTATGGCGTTGGTGACACCTATCTTAGCGTTGAAGGGCAGGGATCGAATACAGCGCCAGTCGAATATCGTGACGTGGTGCTGACCGTTCCGGCTGGCGCGATCAGGTATGGGATGACTTACCGCAATGCCGACGGCGCCAATCTGGTGCCGCATGCTGAGGTCTCGACGATTGCGCCGAGTCTGACCGCGCTGATTGACAGCCGTATTCTCGGATCGGGTGCGGGTGGTTTCTGGTCAGGGAAAGACATCGTCTGGATGGGAACCTCAATCCCTGCGGGCGAAACCACTGGTCTGAAATATCCTGATCAGGTCGGGGCCGCATTGGGTGCAACTGTCCACAATATTGCGCGGGCAGGATCGTGCCTGCGTAACGGCGTCGCCTCTGCCCGCAATGTCGTGCCGGATGATGAATTCGGATGGGCCAATGCCAATTGGGGTATCATCACCCGAAGCCTGTCCATGACCACGGCCGAAAAACAGGCCATCATTGACAACTGGGCGACTTGGCGGACCAGATTCCGCGCGTCGTCTAGTCCTCCGGTCAACCTGTCGGCGGCGCAACAGGCTGATACGCTGAACAGCAGTTGGGAGGTAAGGATCGCCCCGCATCTCGGGCAGGGGCGCGATCTATGGGTGTTCGATCACGGCGTCAACGATGCTGGTACGGCAGATGATCTGCTGGAAGGAGAAGACGATACTCGGGATCGTGGCACGTTCCTCGGAGCGTCTAACTATCTGATCGACCTTATTCTCAACGATAACCCCCGCGCACGGATCTTCTTCATCGGCCATTATACCGATGATGACTTTGTCAGGGCCAGCATGGTGCCGGGCCAAAAGCGGGTCGCAGATCTGTGGGGGCGCCCGATCTGCCCGCTCTATGAGACGCTGGGCTGGTCTAGGGTCCGGTCAGTTACGACCGAAGGATACTGGCAGATGACCGGCAATACTGGGATATGGATGCCGTCCGGTGGCTCGATCCAGACGCTGGAAATGAATGAGGTCTGGATGCCTGACGGCCTGCACCCGGACCGGGATGCCAGTGGAACAGCGGTAAACAGGATCGTTGATGCGCTGGTTGCTTGGCTCAATGTGACTCGATGAACTGAGAAACTAGCAGGCCCTACACTGCACTCTGGCGCATCAGAAATCCTTGACAGACACTCCCCCAATAGAGAAGCCCCGCACGAGGGAGGGACGGTTTGGCATGTCTGAGGGCTGCTCTTTAACCACCGTGAGATGTCGTCATGCAGATTCTAGTGAGCGCAGTTCTTGCACGATATTCGCGATCCATTGGCTTTTTGGGGCTCGCTGCTGAGCTTCAAGTGCCGCATCAATGGCTTTGTCGTACTCCCCTAGCTTTTGATGAATTCTACTCGCAGTAACGAATGGCGCCGAAGTTTTTGTGTGGGCCAAGAGAGATAGCTCGATGGTGCGAGCAGCCGAAGTGATATCGCCCCGGGCAAATTGTCTATCCGCGAGAACCCGCAGCAAATTGCCGCGATAATAAGATGATGCTTTCCGGGATTTTCGGTAGATTATCTTTGCTTCATTCATATCGCCCGACAGGATCGCGGACAGGAATTTCGCTAAAACCAATTTGGAGGCTAAAGGCTGAATGACCAGATGCCCGCAACCGAATCCTGGGACAATTTCTACCTCGCCATTTTCTGCAATCAACCTGGCGTGACGAATGTCTTTTTCAAACATGGGGTCCGCAACTACAACTACACGACCCCCAAGATCCAGTTTGTTGATCTCCATACCCGAATTCAGAGAAGAATCGAAAAATCTGAGGTATCTTCTATCCCAACCGGAGACCAAAGCCGGATCGATAGAATACTGCGGTGCGAGTGCCAGTGTCACATCGCTATTCATCCTAGCGCTGTGTTTAATTGCCCCATAGGCGCCCATGCTACTCCCATAAGACAATCTATTGTCATAGCCAATGAGCCGCGGCGCTAGAGCCGCAGCGACTCTCTGCATTGATGAAACTGGAAACCAATTGTTTCGCTTAGCGACGACTCCAAAGACGTCGTAGCCAAAGCTCGTCAATATCTCGCCGCCCGGGATGCCTTTCTCTTTGAAGTTGTAGCCCATCGAGCTATAGGAAATTGCCGCTACCTTCTGGTTGTTGCCTTTGAAGTAGACGGACGTTTCTGCGTCTTCGTAAACCTTGTGTACCATCAAGCCAGCCAATGAAAATTCCCGTGAAAAGCAGGTTAACTGGAGGGCATCCCGGACACAACGTGCGTATGTCAATGGAGCTCGACGAGCTACCGCCAGTCGAATGCGGTCCACGGTGCATCGGAAGGGGAACTTCGACCCTTTTTATGGTATGATCTGCTCGGTGACTCCGCAGACGGGGGAAATTGTGACCCACGCAAAATCCGTATCCTTGACGCGCCGCTCAGCGCTTGGCGCGGGCGTGGGAATGTTGTGCAGCCCAGTACTCGCCCAGCCCAGTTGTGAGCTTGGCCTTCCCGGCCATGTGAAGGGCTCCGCGGTCTGGCGTGATTACGATCAGGCGGAACTGGATGCGGCCTATAATCAGACCTTTTATCAGGCACATCTGGATCGGGTGAATGACCGCCTCGGCGCGCAAAGCTTCGATCTGCGGTTCCGGCGCGGCTATCCAGATCGACTGACGTATGGTGAGCATCCGGACGAGAAGCTGGATCTTTACCGAACCGCGGTGACGCCCGCGCCGATTTTCATTTTCATCCACGGCGGCATCTGGATTCATCTGGATGCGGCGACAAGCGGGTTCGCGGCAGAAATGTTTATGGATCACGGCGCGCATTTCGCCGCGCTCGACTTTGCGCCTGTCACAGAACTTGGCGGCGATCTGGCCGCACAGGCGGCACAGGTCCGGCGAGGCATCGCGTGGATCGCACGAAATGCGGCCAGCCTCGGTGCCGATCCGGAGCGCATCTACATCGGCGGCCATTCCTCGGGCGGGCATCTCTGCGCGGTGGCGCTCACCACGGACTGGGTGGCAGAATTCGGCCTGCCCCGCGACGTCATTAAGGGCGGGTTATGCATGAGCGGGATGTATGACCTCGAGCCCGTGCGCCTCTCTTGGCGGAGCAGCTACCTTGCCTTCACTGACGAGATGGAGGCCGCCATGAGCCCGCAGCGCCATATCGACCGTATCGCTGCGTCTCTGACTATCACCTACGGCAGCTACGAGACGCCCGAGTTCCAGCGTCAGGCCAAAGATTTCACGGCGGCGGTGCAGGCCACTGGCAAGCCGGTCGCTCTTATCGGCGGCACGCTTCACCATCAGGAAACATGGGAATCCTTGGGCAATCCATATGGACTTAATGGGCGTGCCGCTCTTGACATGATGCAGATTTAGCCTCGAATTGCCCGGCACTTGTCATCATTCGGCGTGGGTGCCGTCTCCTAAGCCGCCGTTCAAGTGCGCGCAGACTGTCTCAACGTTGGTCGCCGCCATATTGTGCTGGAAAGCCAGACTGCGGCGACCGACGAGCTAAACGGAGGCTTGACAACCCCTCAATTGCAACGGCGAACCCAATGGCGAAGCTGCCTGGAGGGCGGCGCAGCCGTGCACCGCCCTTACGCATTCTTAGCTCGCAAACGCGATTCGCCGTGAAATCTCGCCAGAGGAACACGGCGCAGTTGCGCAGCCTAATGCCCCCAAACCTTATGAGGGCGGCATGAACCTTCCGAGCATAGTCGGGGCATTTCTGACCCGATCCATCACTCCTGAACAGATCAACGCGCGCACTCGCGATGGCGGCGAATTTCGACACATCGGCGAAGTGCGGCAGATCGATTTCGAAAGCAGAACGGTCGAGCTCGCTTTTTCCAGCGAGACGCCCGTGCAGCGCTGGTTCGGGGATGAGGTGCTGGACCATTCCGCCGCCGCGATCAGGCTTGACCGTCTGCGCGGTGGCGCGGCGCTGCTGGTCAACCATGATTGGAATGATCACATCGGCGTGGTGGAAAACGTCGAAATCGGCGAGGACCGGATCGGTCGCGCCAAGGTACGTTTTGGTCGCGGTCCCCGTGCATCCGACATTTTGCAGGACGTGGTCGATGGCGTGAAGAGGCATGTTTCCTTTGGCTATGCCGTCCATGCCATCGAGGTCGAAAAACGGGCAGGACAGCCCGATCTGATCCGCGTCACCGATTGGGAACCCTATGAGATTTCGCTGGTCAGCGTACCTGCCGATCCAACCGTCGGCGTCGGTCGAGCACATGAAATTGCGCCAGAGGAACCGGGCAAGCACCCGGCGCAGTCTGCCCTCACGCGGGCAGCGCCCGATCCGAAACCCGAGAATGGAAATGGCTCGATGAAAAAGAAACTCGTTCGCAACGCCTCGGGCCAGCTCGTGTGGGCTGAGGTCGATGAAGCCGGCGCAGTTGTCCGTGAACTGGAAGTGGTCGAGGAAGCCGGGGCTGAACGCGGTGCGGGTGAAGCTGCCGAACGCGCCCGGACTGCCTCAATCCTCGAGATGGGCCGTCAGTACGGTGCCGCAGAACTAGCTGCAACCGCAGTCCGCGATGGTCGCAACGTCGATCAATTCCGCGCAGCGCTGTTGGAGCAGATGGCTGCAAATCGCGGCCGGGCGGTGACAGAAGGCGGGGATCAGCTTGGCCTGACCGAGCGTGAAGTGCAGCGCTATTCATTTATGCGCCTATTCCAGGCACTGACGAATCCCAATGACCGCAGTCTGCGCGAGGCTGCCGCCTTCGAATTCGAATGTGCGACAGCTGCTGCCGAGCGTGCGGAACGAAGCCCGAAAGGGACGTTGATTCCTGTCGACGTGCTGACCCGAGCCCTGAACACCGGCACCGGAAATACCGGTTCTGGAGACACTGGTGGTGTGCTCGTCACAACCGAATTGCTGTCGCAGTCCTTTGTCGACATGCTTCGCAATCGCACGACGCTACTACAGCTCGCCACGCCGATCGGTGGTCTGGTCGGCAATATCGACGTTCCCACCCAAGCTGGTGGCGCAAGCGGCTACTGGCTGGGCGAGGATGACGAGGCGACGCTGTCGACCATGTCCTTCGATCAATTCGGCCTGCGCCCGAAGACTGTCGCCGGCATGACCGAGGTCACGCGTAAGCTGATCATGCAATCCAGCCTCGATGTCGAAGCCATGATGCGCCGTGATCTGTCGGCCGCGCTGGCGCAGGCGGTCGACTATGCCGGCTATTATGGCAAAGGCACGGATCACACGCCGCGCGGCATCGCCATGACGCCGGGTCTGAACGCGGTCGATTTCGCTGCCACCAACCCGACCTATGCCGAACTGGTCGGGATGGAGACGGAGATCTCGGCCGACAATGCCGATGTGAACAACATGGCCTATGTCTTCAATGCCCGCATGCGCGGCCATCTGAAGACCACGCCGAAATTCACCTCGGGTACCGATCAGGGCGTGATCTGGGAGCCCGGTGCCACCGTGAACGGCTACCGTACCGAAGTCACCAACCAGATCGCCAATGGCGACGTGTTCCACGGCAATTTCGGTGATGTGCTGATCGGCATGTGGGGTGGTCTTGACGTGACGGTTGACCCCTTTACCCACTCGGCACGTGGCCGCATCCGCATCGTCATGATGCAGGACGTTGATATCGCTGTACGCCGCGTCCAGTCCCTGTGCCTGGGCCGCCTGATCCCCTGATCCCCTGATCCTTGAGCAATAGCGGGGCTGGGCAACCGGCCCCGACAGCATAGCGAGGAAGCAATGTCGAAAACCTATAAGCTGAAACTGACCTCGGCTGTCGTTGTGAATGGCGCTCCAGCTCGTGCGGGCAGCGTGGTCGAGGTCGACGACCGTATGGCCCGCCGCCTGCTTGACGCTGGCAAGGCCGATCTGGCGACTATCGACGATGTCGAACTGGGCGACGAGGACGAAGCCGCAGCAGAGGCGGAAGCCGCGAAGGCTGAAGCTGAGGCCAAAGCCGCAGTAGAGGCGGCGAAAACGAAACCCAAGGAAGGTGGCAAATGAAAGCGTCGATCAAACAGCTTGCGGCACTTGCCGCGATCAGCGCGACCGCAGGTCTGACCGGCGTCTCGATGGCTGAGTTCCACGGCCGCGCCAAGGTGATCTTGATGCATGGCGCAAGCGGTGGGGCGGGCCAGACCGTGACCGCGAAACTGCAGCATCGCAATGGCACCGACGCGTGGGAGGATATCGACGGTGCCGCATTCGCTGCGATCACCAACGCCTCGGGTGGAACCCAAGTGATTGAGGTGGACGCCGACGGCTTCAAGGATGACGTGCGCCTGCATTGCACTGTTTCCTCGGGCGCGACCGCCACGCTCGCAGCAGCCGTGATCGGTCAAAAGCAATACGGCATCTGACGGAGGGCGACATGCCTTTCAAAGAGGACCTGAGTCAGTTCCTTCAGGTTGATGAATTTGCTCACGCCTGCGAGCTTCGGCTTGCAGGCGGCATTGTTCGTGAGGTGCGGGGCATTTTCGATGAACCCTTTCTCGATGCGGAACTAGGCGAGTATCGCTTTGAGACATCACAGCCCCGGCTACTAGGCAGAGCCGCAGATTTTGACGGGGTGATCAAGGGCAACCTGATCACCATCGACGGGCGCGAGTTCGACATCATGGGGTCACCACAGATCGACGGCACTGGCATGGCGACATTGCGTTTGGCCCCGCGCCATAGACAGGCCGGCAGATGAGCCGTCCCTGGAGCAGGCGTATTCGCGGCGCTGATGTGACACTGGATCTGGAAGCAGATTTCGATCGCGTCATCAAAGAGCTGAAAGCCGACGAGGATGATGTGCGCAAGGCCATGTCCCGTGCCTTGCGCCGTACGGCCACGACTTTGAGGGTGATGTCTTCGAAGCGCGTTGTGCCAGAGTTACAGTTGCGGAAGGCTGGTGATTTTCGGAAACGGCTCAAGCAAATGCGTACCCGGATAAAGCGCAACCATGGTGAGGTCGGAATCTGGGTGGGCTTGAACGACATGGGCGTGTCGAAGTTCAAGGGCCGCGCTAGTGAATATGCTGGCGGAGCAAAATTTCGGGATCATGAGTTCCCTGGTGCGTTCGTGGCAAAGAGCCAGGAAGGCCGCCGATCCATATTCCGTCGCAAACATGAATCTCGTTTCCCACTCGTCGAGCAGACGCTGCCGATCAAGGACCGCGCCGATGTGATCTTGGAGGACGAGGTGCTGCCTGACGCTGTCGATATCTTCATGAAGCACTTCGTCGCTGATCTTCGGGCCCGCACGCTCTATGGCGTCGGCAAAGAATGGAACGGCAGGAGAAATAGATGACGCAACCGGACACCGCCATCGATCTCGCGACAATGATCTCCTCTATAACCGCCTCAATCTCTGCCGCGGTCCCGCGACTGCAGATGGTCGAAGCCTATCCGGAAATTCGGCTCAATCTTCCGACACCAGCTTGCCTGGTTGAGCTGATCGAGCTTGAGCCAGTGGACAATCCCGGTACCGAGCAATTGGCGGTGCTCGCGCGGTTCGAGGCATATATACTGGTCGCATTTCGGGAGCTTGATGCAAAGGTTCAGGTGGCAAAGCTAGCTGCAGCCGTTGCCCACCACGTTCAAGGCGAGCGTTGGGGTTTGCCGGTCGAACCCGCGACGATTGCGGCCATTGCACCTAGCGACTTTGAACCGGAGCTTGACCAGTTCGAGATCTGGGCGGTCGAATGGCATCAAACAATCCATATCGGCGAAAGTGTGTGGCAAAGCGACGGTCCGGTTCCGCGACAGGTGCTGGCCAGTTGGTCGCCCGAAATCGGCGCAGACTATGAGAGCGATTACAGCGACATCGTCGGGGGCGCCCCGTGACGCAGGATGGATGGACCATCGCCGAACTTGAGCGGCGGCTGGCGAATGTGGTGCGCTTTGCCACGATTACCGAGGTCGATCCCGGCAATGCGCGAGCAAGGGTGACATTCGGTCGCGAGACCGCCAGCGCCTGGTTGCATTTCAGCACTGCCCGCGCCGGCGGCGCACGAGTCTGGTCGCCGCCCGTAACCGGCGAGCAGGTGGTGGTGCTGAGTCCGATGGGTGATACCGGACAGGGCATCATCATGGGGAGTCTGCCGAGCAATGCATTCCCCGCCCCGTCCGGAGACGGTGGAACCTATCGCATCGACATGCCCGGCGGGGTCTCGATCAGCGTGGCGGGCGGATCGATCAGCATCACTGCGCCCGGAAATGTCGTCGTTAATGGCGATGTGATTGCCGATGGCATCAGTCTGACGACACACGTGCATGGCGGCGTCCAGTCCGGCGGATCGAATACGAGCGAGCCGTCCGGCTGAAATTACGCCAGAGGAACGAGGCGGCCTCTCTTTGCATCATGCCGTCATGATCGGGACCAATGCCAGCACCGGCGCGGCTCTGTCGGGGATCGACCATCTGCGGCAGAGCATTCGCGACATACTGACCACGCGCGTCGGAACGCGGGTGATGCGGCGCGCCTATGGATCGCGGCTGCCCGATCTGGTCGACGCGCCGCTGAATGACGAGACGCTGGTCGATCTCTACGCCGAGACGGTCACCGCATTGGTCACATGGGAGCCACGCATTGACGTTGAACAGGTTACGGCATCGCTACCCGCCCCGGGCCGGGTGGAGCTGTCGCTGGTGGGGGTTTACACGCCGACGGGCGAGCCGGTGACGATTGACGGGATCGAGGTGACCTGATGGCCGGCACTTATACCGCAATCGACCTGTCGCAGGTTCCGGCGCCGTCCGTGGTCGAGACGATCGATTATGAAATCATACTGGCCCAGATGATCGAGGATTTGCGGCTGCGCATGCCCGCATTCACCGCGCTGGTCGAAAGCGATCCGGCCTACAAGATCCTTGAAGTGTGCGCCTATCGCGAGGTGATCCTGCGACAACGGGTGAACGAGGCCGCGAGGGCAGTCATGTTGTCCTATGCCACCGGCACGGATCTTGAGAATCTGGCCGCGCTGTTCGGGGTGACCCGACTGGTGATCGATCCCGGCGATCCTGACGCGCTGCCGCCAGTACCCGCCACATATGAGACCGATACGGACCTGCGCCGGCGCACACAGCTTTCGCTGGAAGGCTTCAGCACTGCGGGACCGTCGGGGGCTTATATTTATCACGCCCTGTCGGCGCATGGCGACGTGCTTGATGTCAGCGCCACCAGCCCCACGCCGGGCGATGTGCTGATCAGCATTCTGTCCCGCAGCGGTAGCGGCGTGCCCGGAACAGACGTCCTGAACGTCGTCGAGGCCGCGCTGAATGACGAATCCGTGCGTCCGCTTTGCGACACCGTGACCGTGCAGGCGGCCGGGATCGTGAGCTATGCTATCTCCGCCACGCTGCAGATGCTGCCGGGGCCGGATCCCAGCGTCGTACTGGCTGAGGCTCAGGTGGCAGTTGCTACCTATGCCGCTGCACAGCACCGGATGGGGCTGGATATTGCGATCTCGGGCATTCACGCCGCGCTGCACCGTCCGGGCGTCGCACAAGTGAACCTGACCAGCCCGACCGCGAACATAACCATCAGTGAGACTCAGGCGAGCTGGTGCACCGCCATCAGCGTCACGATGGCCTGACCATGACGGAGACGCTGCTTCCCTCAAACGCAACGGCCGCAGAGATCGCGTTGGACCTGACGACCGCGCGGATCGTCGAGCATGGTGCGCCGCTGCGGTCGATCTGGAATCCGGACAGCTGCCCGGTCGAGATGCTGCCATGGCTGGCCTGGGCGCTGGGCGTCGACGAGTGGGATGCTGAATGGTCGGAGGAGGCGAAGCGCGACACGATCCGCGAAAGCGTCAGCGTCCATCGCCGCAAGGGCACGGTCGGCGCGATCCGCCGCGTCCTGATCAATGCCGGCTATGGCGATGCTGAGATCATAGAGCGGTGGGCCGAGCGGACTTATGACGGCTCGTTGTTGCATGATGGGTCCGAGACCTATGCCTCGGCCGATCACTGGGCCGAATACCGGGTAAAAATGGCCCGCCCGATCACTCTCTCACAGGCCCAGAAAGTGCGCGCCATACTTGATGCCATCGCGCCGCTGCGCTGCCACCTGAAGCAGCTGGACTTCCAGCAGGTCACCTATCTTTACGACGCGACGCTGCGCTATGACGGCGCCGCCAGCCATGGAGCCGCATGATGGCAGATCTACCTGAACTCGCTGAATGGATCGCCGGGATTTACCAGATCGAGCAGACCGACCCGGTGCTGGGCGGCGCGCCCAACGAAACGACCGGTGCCGGCCTGACGAATATTCCGGCGTTGCAGCTCGCAAAGCGAACGCTGTGGCTCAAGCAGCTTGTCGAGAATGCCGGCATCGGTGTCCAGACGCTGGTGTCGGTCACGAGCTTCGACGCGATCACGGCAGGTGGCCTTTATGTTGGCGCTGGGACCGCTGCCGGATCGCCCGACAGTGCGGCAAACGCCGTGGTGCTGCATATCCCATCGAATAATGCCAATGCCGCGTTCCAGATCGCCGGCCGGATCGGCACCATTAACCGCCTGTGGATGCGGCGCAAACAGGCTGGCGCGTGGGCCGCTTGGGTGGAGGTCATGACCGGATCTAATGTGCAGACCTCCGCTACTGACGCCACCGCGGGGCGGCTGCTGAGTGTCGGCGCGTTCGGAGTTGGCGCGACAGTTTCGCCGGTGATCAGCAACATCAACGACAGTTCCCTCGTCAGCGGAATGTATCGCACCACACTTGCGGATACCGTTTCAGGGGCCTTTCCGAGCGGGGTGACCGGAGACGGACGGACCGGCGTTCTACAAGTGCACAGGCTGGATGGTGGCAGCCTGTTGCAATCATGGCGACAGATTTTCAGCGACGCCGTTTGGGAGCGTAGGTTTACCACAGCAGCTTGGACGCCGTGGCGGCGAGTATGGGACGGTGTTTCCGCAGATTACTCCGCCACCACGAATGGCTATCAAAGACTGCCCTCGGGATTAATTCTTCAGTGGGGAGGCGGCGCAACCGAAAGCGGCGGCTCGACTGCCGTCGTTTTCCCGATTGCCTTCCCGACCGCTGTTCACACCGTCGTCGTCAGCGACGTTGCTGTAGCACTCACAGCTGGCAACGCGCACATCATCTCGACGCATGGAGAGACGCGGACGGGGTTCACCGCTTTGGGAACCACATTTGACGGTTCGATCGGACCAACCCAATTCAAATACTTTGCCGTGGGGTCGTGATGCCGCTGTTCTTCTCTGGCGAAATACTTTCGTTCTTCGATAGCGATATCCATGAAGTGATACCTGACGATGCTCAGGAAATTTCGGCTGAACGCCATGCCGAACTTCTTCTTGGCCAGTCCGACGGAATGCAGATTGTAGTCAGCTCCGATGGGTTGCCGATGTTGCGCGAAAAGGATCCTCTGACAGCCGAACAACTGCTGACTGCCGAGCGTGCGCGGATGGTGTGTAGCCGGTTTCAGGCGCGGGCATCGCTTCTTCAGGCCGGCCTTCTGCAGGCGGCCGAGGTGGCGGTTGCAGAAGCAGACGCCTTGGTGCAGCTGGCTTGGGCCGACGCGGGCGAATTCCGGCGTCACAGCCCGACCATTGCTGCGCTGGGCGCGCGCCTTGGCCTGTCCGACGAGCAAATTGACGACCTCTTCCGTAGCGCCATGCAAATCACCGCGTAGCGCGCGGATGAAATTGCGCCAGAGGAAACGAGGGCGCGGCGACGCCATCCTGCGGGAAGAAATTCAAACCCGCATGTGAGGCACCATGGCCGAGATTTTCCTCCACGGCGTCGAGGTGATCGAGATCGACACCGGCCCGCGCCCGATCCGCACGGTGCGCTCGTCCGTGATCGGCATCGTCGGCACGGCTCCCGAGGCTGACCCTACCGCGTTTCCGCTGAACACCCCGGTCTTGATCGCTGGCAGCCGCGCCGAAGCAGCAAAGCTGGACATGTCCGAAGCACAGACCGGCGAAGGTACGCTGCCCGCCGCGCTGGATGGCATTCTAGACCAGATTGGGGCCGTCGTCGTGGTAGTCCGCGTCGAAGAGGGTGCGACCGAGGCCGAGACGCTGGCAAATATACTGGGGGGCGTGAACGCGCTGGATGGTCAATATGAGGGCGTCCACGCGCTGCTCGCTGCAGAAAGCGTTGTGGGATATTCACCCCGCGTGCTGTGCGCCCCCGGCTTTACGCATCAGCGGGCCCAGAACGGTATCGTCAATGTAACGCGCACTGCAGGCGGGTCCGGCTATACCAACGGCGTGCACCGGCTGACCGTCACAGGCGGCACTGGCACCGGCGCGCAGATCGATGCGACCGTCGTAGGGGGAGTGGTTACTACCGTTACCATCGTCAATCCCGGCTCCGGCTATACGACCGATCCGACCATTGCCATGCCTGGCAGCGCTGGTGCGGGGACCGGTGCGACTTTCACTGTCACGCGAGGGACCGTTGGCAATGCCGTCGTCGCTGAGTTGGTCGGGATCGCCGAGCGGCTGCGCGCCGTCATCATTTCCGATGGGCCCAATACGACGGATGCTGCGGTCATCGCCTATGCTGGCGATTTCGGATCGCCCCGGGTCTATGTGGTTGATCCTTGGGTGCTGGTCGCAAATAGCGCCGGCGCACTGGTGGCAGAGCCCGCCTCGGCCCGTGTCGCGGGCCTGATCGCTAAGATCGACAATGACCGCGGCTTCTGGTGGTCGCCGTCGAACCAGACGATCAACGGCATTGTAGGTACGGCCCGCGCCGTCGATTTCAAGATGGGCGATGCCAACAGCCGAGCGAACCTGCTGAATGAGCAGGACGTCGCGACGATCATCCGGCAGGACGGCTATCGTCTTTGGGGCAACCGCACCCTGTCCTCCGATCCGAAATGGGCCTTCCTTTCGGTGCGCCGCACCGCTGACATGCTGAACGACAGCCTGCAGCGCGCGCATCTTTGGGCCGTGGATCGCAATATCACCAAGACCTATCTGCGCGATGTCGAGGAAGGCGTGAACGCCTACATCCGCTCGCTGGTCGCGCAAGGTGCGCTGATCGGTGGCCGCTGCTGGGCCGATCCGGATCTGAACAGCGCAGCGAACATTGCCGACGGCAAGGTGTTCTTCAACTTCGACTTCTCCGCGCCCTATCCGGCCGAACACATCACCTTCCGGTCGATCCTGACGCTGGACTATCTTGAGGAGCTGATCTGATGGCTGCCCGTGACGTTGTCAAAAACCTCAATCTGTTCGTTGATGGCCGCGGCTATGCCGGTCAGATTGACGAATACAATCCCCCGGACCTGACGATCCAGACGGAGGATTACCGTGGGGGCGGCATGGATGCTCCGGTGGCACTGGATATGGGCCAAGAGGCGCTGGAAACCAGCTTCGCGCTGATTTCCTATGACGCGGACGTGCTCGCTTTGTGGGGGGTGGCTGAAGGTCAAACGGTGGCGTTTACCGCCCGCGCTGCGTTGGAAAGCTATGACGGCACCGTTAAGCCGCTCGAGCATTCGATGCGGGGCCGCATCACGACCATTGCCCGCGGGACGTGGACCCCCGGACAAAAGCCGACCCTGACCATCACCATGAGGCTCGACTATTACAAAGAGACGCATAACAGCGTCGTGACCCATGAGATCGACGTGGTGAACATGATCCGCATTGTGGGTGGTGTCGACCGTCTGGCCCAGCAGCGCGCGGCGCTGGGCATTTGATCACTATATTAGGTAGATAAGATGACCGAACTTTCGGAACCTGCCAAACTTCCCGACTACATCACTGAGAACGCTGATGGCAGTCTGTCCATCACCTTGCGCGACGGCGGGGTCATCGCCATGCGCGAGCCTATCGTCGAGGATCAGCTGGCAGTGAAGGGCAACAGCCAACAGGCTGAATTTGGCCTGATCAGCAACTTGTGCGGGCTTGCGCCGGACGAGATCAAGAAGATGACCTCGCGCAACTATTTGCGCATTCAGTCCGGGCTGAAGCATTTTTTCGACTGACGCCCAATGATGTTCGCCGGGGCGCGCTGGCCCTGGCGAGCCATACCGGCTGGGGGGCGGCTGAAATCGGCGCGATGCCAGTGAGCCGGTTTGTCTGGTGGATAGAAGGACTGCCCCGTGGCCGGAAACCAAAGGCTTAACGCGACCATCACCATTGGCGGGACCGTCGCGGCCACACTGGGCCGTGCCGTTGAAGAGGCAAACGCCAGGTTGGGCCGCGTGGGGGCCGGACTAAACTCAGCCCATAACCAGATCGGTACGGCTATTCGTCGTAATGATGCTGCGTTGGAAAAGGCCCGCACGGGCATCATAGATAGCATCGGGGCCTATTACTCACTCAAGGCGGCCATTGGTGCGCCGGTGCGTGCGGCGGCCGAGTTCGAGACCGTCCTCGAGGATATCGGGCAGAAATCAGACGTGCCCGTCGAGAAGCTCGGTGAGCTGGGTGATAAGATCAAGCAGGTTGCACGCGATACCAACCAAGGCGCGATGCAAATCGGCGCTGCAGTTGATGCATTGGCCGGGCGTGGGGCCGATCTTGATGTGGCGCTCACCGCCGCCGATCCTATCGGTCGCGCGGCTGTAGCCTATCGCGCCGCTACCGATGATCTGGCCGCCGCATCTTGGGCTGCGGTGGACAATCTGAAGGTACCGGCAAGCCAGATCGAAATTGCGCTGGACGCTATGGCGCAGGCAGGGAAAGACGGCGCTTTCGAGTTGCGCGATATGGCGACCTATTTCCCATCGCTCGGAGCGGCCTATCAGGGACTCGGGCAACAGGGCGTGGGCGCAGTCGCGGACCTCGCATCGGCCTTGCAGGTGGTACGCAAGGGCACTGGCGACGCCTCAACTGCTGCGACGAACCTGCAGAACGTGCTGCAGAAGATCTACGCACCCGCGACGGTGAAGAAATTCGGAGACGCAGGCGTAGATATCTTCAAGGAGATGGATGCCGCCGCCAAGCGAGGCCTGACTCCGATTGAGGCGATTGCCGAAATCACCGACAGAACGCTGAATGGCGACTTGTCTAAGATGGGCAACCTGTTCGAGGACGCGCAAGTGCAGGCCGGTTTGCGGTCGCTGATCCAGGGGATGGAGGAATACCGCGACATCCGTGCAAAGGCCATGTCGGCGGAGGGTGTGCTGGACGCCGATTACGAGCGACGCATCCGCACGGCACAGGGGGCGCAGGACCGTTGGAATGCGAGCGTGCAGGATCTGAACATTACCTTCGGCACCGCGCTATTGCCGGTATTGAATGATCTGCTGGATGGAATTGTGCCGGTTATCGGTGCCGTTGGCGAATGGACGGCAGCCAACCCCAAGCTCGCTGCCGGATTGGCAACTGTTGTTGGCGGCCTGATCGCATTCCGTGGTGCTCTAGCAGCACTGCGCTTTGTGGGTTTGTTGGGAAAGGGAGGGGCGCTTTCTTCCATTTCCTTCGGGCTCAAGGCTGTCAGCCTGTCAGTTAGTCCCGTCGTCGCTGGTCTCGGTAAGATACGAGCCAGTATGATGGCATTTTCGGCTGTGACCGCCATTGGCGGGCCGGGGGCTGCCCTGAGCATGATCGGTCGAGCGGCACTCGGACTTCTGAATCCGCTAAGGCTGGTGTCTCTGGCGATCAGGGGGGTAGGTATGGCTTTTGCCATGAACCCGATCGGCGCTTCGGTGGCTGCGATAGGTGCTGCAGTCTACCTGCTCTATCGAAATTGGGCGGGCTTCAAAGAATGGTTCGGGCGTTTATGGGGTAGCGTGAAAACCTACTTCACCGGCTTTGGCAATTTCGTTGCTGGCGTGTTCACACTTGATCTTGGCCGCGCGCTGGGCGGTATCAAGGACATGTGGGACGGAGCAATTGGCTTCTTTAAGACGGTCCTTGAGGGCATCGGTGGTATTTTCACCGCGACATGGACGGATATAATCGCTCCTATCCTAGATCAGTTCGGCCTGCTTGATCCTATCAAGACGGCGTGGGAAGGGCTGAAGTCTTTCTTTGCCCCAACACTGACCTTTATCTCGGATAAGTTCACTGCTGCTTGGAGAGTGATCAAGCCCATCATCGACGGGCTGACATGGGTGGTCAATAACGGTGCCAAGGTCGAGGAAGCCGTGGGGCGGTTCGGAGACCGGGCGTCCGGATTTTTCACCGGCCGGCGAGAAGGCGAGACCGCCGAAGAAGAATGGCAGCGCCGCGTTCATGGGGCCCCGCAGGCACGCGCAGTTGGCGGGTCGTTCCGTCCAGGTCCACTAGTCGTTGGCGAGCGCGGTGCGGAGGCGCTCTTTGCGAACCGTGGTGGCTTCATCGCCACGAACCGTCAGTTGAATCGCATGGCCGGTGCTGTAGCACAGATCGGCGCACTGGGCGCGGCGCTGGGCGCAACTCCGGCTGCTGCCTTGCCGCTGGATGACATCCTCCCCGGGAACCAACGCGGTGCCGCCATTGCGACCGCACCGGCCATCCCGACGCAACCGCAAATCAGCGTCGGGGGCATTACAATCATATCCAGCCCGGGACAGTCCCCTCGCCAAATTGCCGATGAGGTGTTGCGCGAGTTGGATCGCCGCGCTCGCGGGGCACTTTACGATGTTGGGGGCTTCTGATGGCGCGTGTGATGATGCGCTTGGGCATTTACAAGTTTTCGCTGGATACAGCCGCTTATCAGGAATTGCAGAGATCGGCATCCTACCGCTGGGCAAGGCAAGAGCGGATCGGCAGCAACGATGCGCTACAGTTCACCGGCATCGGTCCCGAGACGGTCGACCTGCGCGGCGTCGTGTTCCCGCTGTTCCGCGGCGGTTTGGATCAGGTCAACAAGATGCGCTTGCAAGCGAGCATTGGCCTGCCGCTACCAATGATCGATGGATTGGGAAAGGTCTGGGGGCTGTGGGTGGTCGAGCAGATTAGCGAGCGACAGAGCGTGTTCATGGAGCGCGGCGCGGCCAAGCGGATAGAATTCGATATGCGCCTGTCGCGCTATGATGGAGGGTTGCGTGCGCTCCTACCGTTCTAAAGCCGGAGATACCGCCGACAGCATCGCATGGGAAGTTTATGAGCGTCAGGATGCGGGGCTGGTCGAGGGCATTCTTGAAGCCAATCCCGGTCTTGCGCATCGCGGCCCGGTCCTGCCTGCAGGGTTGCTCATCAGCATCCCGGATGCGCTGGACCCGACACCAGTTCAGGGCGTGCGGCTATGGGGCTGACCGACTGGAAGCCGACGTTCAAAGTGCGGGTCAACGGACGGGATATGACGTCAGTATTCCTGCCGCGTGTTTCCTCAATCATGATCAACGACACGGCTGGCATTCAGGCGGATACCTGCGAGATCGTTTTGACCGACCATCTGCCGATCGCGCCGCTCGAAATTCCACCCGCTGGGGCTGAGATCGAGATCTCGCTAGGCTACATGTTTTTGGCACAGGTGGTCGGCATCTATATTGCGGATGAAGTCGAGGTGTCGGGACCGCCGGGCCAGATGCGGATCACGGCCTATGCAACGGCTCATGGCAAGAGTGATGGTGGCAAGGGGCCGATTACCGAGGCCCGAAGCCGGAGCTGGCCCGAAGAAACGTCCGTTGCCGATATGGTCGCGAAAATAGCGGCCGATAGCGGTTTCAAGACGGCAGTCTCAGACGAGGCTGGGAAGGTTGTTCTGCCGCATATCGATCAGATCGATGAAAGTGACATCAATGTCCTGACCCGTATCGCGCGTGACCAAGGACTGATCTTCAAACCGGCCGGCGGCACACTGGTCGTATGCAAGACGGGGGAAAGCACCGCAGTGAGTGGGCAGCCCTTGCCGATCATTGCGCTGACCCCCAAGCATGTCTCTCGCTGGTCAATGAGGATGGCACGACGCGTCGCCTACGCGAAAGTAGTCGCCGCGTATCGAGATTTCGCTCAGTCCGAACCGGTCGATGTCGAGGTCGAGGCCAAGCCCGAGGGGGTCACGGGTGTCGCACAGATCAAACGGCTAAAGTCGATCTATCCCAGTGAGGCGGCAGCGAGAGCAGCCGCTGACGCCGAGGCGAAACGTGGTCAACGCGCCGCGCGAACAATCCAGATGCAACTGCCAGGGCGAGCCGACTTGATAGCCGAAGGGCGTCTCATGCTGGCGGGGTTCAGAACTGGTGTCGCCGGAGAATGGCTGATCACTCGTGTTGTGCACACCCTAGGAAGCGATGGCTGGGTTTCTGCGATCGAGGCGGAGACCCCGTCTTCCGGCTAAAAGGGTACTTGATTTTGTCGGCTTTTTGATGGGCGAGCCGCTCACTAGGGGAGCGGATGCAGTTCCCACGTTCTACCTTTGTACACGATATGTCTGTGGGATTTTTTTGGCCTATGTCGGTGTAATCATACGGTTTCGAAATGATTACAAATCAGCTGCTCTACCTGCTGAGCTAAACCGGCACTGACATCCGATTAGCGACTGTCGGCGTGGCGTGCAAGTGCCGCGTGTAGGGTTATTGGTGGGAAACTGGCACGGGGGCTTGCAATCACGCAAAAAACGGACTAGATCGCGCGCACTTCACAGGTGGGGTCGGGCCGACGAGGGGAGAAATCCTTCGCAGGTCCACCGGTTGGGACATCCGTCCTGAATACCCCGCTTAGGCTCAAACCGGAAAGGACCTTGATATGGCGCTTCCTGAATTCTCCATGCGTCAGCTGCTTGAAGCTGGCGTTCACTACGGCCACCAGACCCAACGCTGGAACCCCCGTATGGCCGAGTTCATCTATGGTGAACGTAACGGCATCCACATTTTCGACCTGACCCAGACCGTCCCGATGCTGGACGCCGCTCTGCAGGCGATCCGCGACACCGTCGCCAAAGGCGGCCGCGTTCTGTTCGTCGGCACCAAGCGTCAGGCCCAGAAAGCCGTCGCCGAAGCCGCCGAAAAATCGGCTCAGTATTACATGAACCACCGCTGGCTGGGTGGCACGCTGACCAACTGGAAAACCGTTTCCCAGTCGATCCAGCGTCTGAAAGCCATCGATGAAACCATGGCTGGCGGCGCCGAAGGCCTGACCAAGAAAGAGCGTCTCCAGATGGAACGCGAGCAGGCCAAACTGCAGGCCTCGCTGGGCGGCATCCGCGAAATGGGCGGTCTGCCGGATCTGCTGGTCGTCATCGACGTGAACAAAGAAGACCTGGCCATCCTGGAAGCCAAGAAACTTGGCATCCCGGTCGTCGCAGTCGTCGACACCAACTGCTCGCCCAAAGGCGTTGATTACATCATCCCGGGCAACGACGACGCTGCACGCGCCATCTCGCTGTATTGCGACCTGGCTTCGCGCGCTGCTCTGGACGGCATGACCGCCCAGATGGGTGCTGCCGGTGTCGACCTCGGTGCTCTGGAAGCCAGCCTCGACGAAGAACTGGACGCCACCGCCGAAGAAGCGACCGCCGAAGCCTGATCGGTCACTGCCCGGCCCATGTGCCGGGCGGGTAGCCCCGCTTTGCGGGGGCTTCACGGAATATTCATCAGGCGGGGATAAGCCCCGCCTGACGCATTGATAGAACAAGGAGACATCGGATGGCTATCACCGCTGCTATGGTGAAAGAGCTGCGCGAGACGACCGGCGCAGGCATGATGGACGCCAAAAAGGCGCTGACCGAAAACGACGGCAACATGGAAGCTGCCATCGACTGGCTGCGCACCAAAGGTCTGGCGAAAGCCGCCAAGAAAGCCGACCGCGTTGCAGCTGAAGGCCTGATCGGCGTTCAGGTTGTCGACGGTCGCGGTGTCGCCATCGAGATCAACTCGGAAACCGACTTCGTCGCCAAGAACGCCGACTTCCAGCAACTGGTCCGCGAGATCACCGAAGTTGCCGTGCAATCGGCGACCGATGTCGAAGTCCTGCGCGCCACCGAGCTGAACGGTAAGCCGGTTTCGGAAGTCCTGACCGACGCCATTGCCCGTATCGGCGAGAACCTGACCCTGCGCCGCATGCATGTGCTGGATGGCAGCACCGTTGTTTCTTATGTGCACAACGCTGCGGCTGACGGCATGGGCAAAATCGGCGTTCTGGTAGCCCTGAACGGCGATGCGGACAAAGCGCAAGTCATCGGCAAGCAGTTCGCGATGCACATCGCTGCAACCGCTCCGGTTTCGCTGTCGGAAGCCACTCTGGACCCGACCCTGCTGGCGCGTGAGCTGGAAGTCCAGACCGCGAAAGCTCTGGAAGAGAACGCCGCTTCGGCCAAGCCGAAACCCGACGCCGTCATCCAGAACAACATCATTCCGGGCCGGATGAAGAAATTCGTCGCCGAGAACACCCTGCTGGGCCAAGCGTTCGTCATGAACCCCGACCTGACCGTCGAGCAGGCCGCGAAAGATGCAGGCGTCGAAATCACCGGCTATGCCCGCGTGATGGTCGGCGAAGGCATCGAGAAGAAAGAAGAGGATTTCGCAGCCGAGGTCGCCAAGACCCTTGGCGGCAACTGAGTTCGCTCTTTCCTGACGACATTCGAAACGCCGGCCCCTTCGGGTCGGCGTTTTTCGTTCCGCTCATGCTTTGGAGCGATTGCCGGCTGCGCCCGGAAACCCCCGATAGGCCCAAGTATCGCGTGCTGCCCCTGCGGCTTTCGGAATCCGGCAGGGTTCGCCGTGATCGACATAGATTTGCCGCCGACGGGTCGCCATCAGCACCGCCTGCGTCGTCGTCCGCGCGCCAAGGTTTTGACGGGCGAGCCGCAAATGCTTCTCGACCGTCGGAGCCGACACTTCCAGCCGTTCGGCTATCTCGGCGGTGCTGAACCCGATTCCTGTCAATTCCAGCGCCTCGCGCTGGCGGCTGGTCAGCCTTTGCGGCGGATCGCGATAGGGCAGGCTGGCCAGCCGCTGGTGCAGGACCACGCTGAGCAACTCGATATCGGCATAATGTTCCTGCCACAATGCGTCGATGGCGTCCTGCGTGGTGCCGGTTCTGCCGACCAACAAGATTCCGCCGCGCGTCCGTGGAACCCGATCCGACAGGCTTAGCGCGATCCCTGCCGTCATTCCGTAACGCTTGAACAAGGTGAGGCAGCGCAGTTCTGGACCGCTGAGGCTTCCATTGCGTTGCCGCTCGATCATCCAGTTCCATCCGCTGCTTCCATGCGAGCGGATGATCCAGCGCAGCATCGGAAGGTGGAACATCAGATCTTCCGCCACGATCTGCTCGATCAGGGCGTCAGGCAGCGTGGACAGTTCCAGCGCCTCGTCCACCACCTCCTTGTTCGCGGCGCGGATGATGCGGTGACTGAAATAGATCACCTGCGCAAATCCGGCCTTCCGAAGCGCGCTGATATAGGGTTGCCAGGCGTCCTCGGTGCATCTTGCGGAGAGTATGGCGTCGATGTCTCGGCGCAGGTCCATGTCCGTCCCTTTTCTGTTCCATACCAGCAACCTATATTGTGGCGGGGATTGCAAGACCTGCAGGGCTGGACCTGGCCCCTTGCCTCGTGGCAATGAGAATGCCTGCGGCCGAATTCAGGATTATGACATGCCCTTTACCATCGCCATCGACGGACCGGCAGCCTCCGGCAAGGGGACGATTGCCCGCGCGCTTGCCAGTCATTTCGGATTTCGCCACCTCGACACCGGCCTGTTGTACCGTGCAGTCGGCGCGAAGGGGGGGGATCCGGTGGCCGCTGCGCAAAATCTTGGTCCTGACGACCTGACCCGCGATGACCTGCGCACCGCCGAGGCGGGGCAGGCGGCAAGCCGTGTTGCCGCCATCCCCGAGGTGCGTGCGGCCCTGACCGAATTCCAGCGACGCTTTGCCCGCAGCGAACCTGGTGCGGTGCTTGACGGTCGCGACATCGGGACGGTGATCTGTCCACAGGCCGAGGTGAAGCTTTACGTCACCGCCTCGGACGAAGTTCGTGCCAAGCGCCGTGCGATCGAACTCGACGCGGATGTGGACCGGATCCTGACCGAACTGCGCGAACGCGATGCCCGCGACGCGGCCCGTGACGTCGCGCCGATGCGGCCCGCGGCTGACGCGGTGCTTCTGGATACCTCGACGCTTTCGATCGAACAGGCCATCGCACTGGCTATCGAGCACGCGAAGCGGGCAGGGGCCTGATCGCTGCCGACGCGGCGTTTTTCTGTTTCTGGCTCCGACGTTATTTCGCGACAGTTAACGGGCCGTCCAGCCAGCAATTGCTGCGCGAAGAGGCCGGAAATGCTTGCCAGCCTGTGGATTAATCGCTATATCGCCCCCGTCGGTACAAGAGATACGGCCATAACAGGCCAAATCAGTCAGGGGTCGGGCTTTGCCGCGACCCTTTGTGCTTGGAACGATGTCCTACAAAAGACCGGCGGAGCCAACCGCAAGGCCAGAAAACCACGCAAAGGAAACTGTAATACATATGTGCGCTAAAGCGACCATGGAGGAATTCGAGGCCCTCCTTAACGAAAGCCTCGCGATTGACACCCCGGATGAAGGTTCGGTTGTCAAAGGCCGTGTCATCGCCATCGAGGCGGGTCAGGCCATCATCGACGTCGGCTACAAAATGGAAGGCCGCGTTGATCTGAAAGAATTCGCTAACCCCGGCGAAGCTCCCTCGATCGCGGTTGGCGACGAAGTCGAGGTTTACCTCGACCGCGTCGAAAACGCCCGCGGCGAAGCCTCGATCTCGCGCGAGAAAGCTCGCCGCGAAGAGGCCTGGGACCGTCTGGAAAAAGCCTATGCCGCTGAAGAGCGCGTCGAAGGCGCCATCTTCGGTCGCGTCAAGGGCGGCTTCACTGTCGATCTGGGCGGCGCTGTTGCGTTCCTGCCGGGCAGCCAAGTCGACGTGCGCCCCGTGCGCGATGCTGGCCCGCTGATGGGTCTGAAACAGCCGTTCCAGATCCTGAAGATGGACCGCCGCCGTGGCAACATCGTCGTGTCGCGCCGCGCCATCCTGGAAGAAAGCCGCGCCGAACAGCGCGCCGAAGTCATCGCCAACCTGACCGAAGGTCAGACGGTCGAGGGCGTTGTCAAGAACATCACCGAATACGGTGCGTTCGTTGACCTCGGCGGTGTTGACGGCCTGCTGCACGTCACCGACATGGCCTGGCGCCGCGTCAACCACCCGTCCGAGATCCTGTCGATCGGCGAAACCGTCAAGGTTCAGGTCGTCAAGATCAACAAAGACACCCACCGTATCAGCCTGGGCATGAAACAGCTCCAGCAGGATCCGTGGGATACGGTTGGCAACAAGTTCCCGATCGGTTCGGTTCACGCCGGCCGCGTGACCAACATCACCGATTACGGCGCGTTCGTTGAACTCGAAGCCGGCGTCGAAGGTCTGGTCCACGTTTCGGAAATGTCCTGGACCAAGAAAAACGTCCATCCCGGCAAGATCGTCTCGACCTCGCAGGAAGTCGACGTCATGGTCCTGGAAATCGACGAAGCCAAACGCCGCGTGTCGCTGGGTCTCAAGCAGACCATGCGCAACCCGTGGGAAGTCTTCGCCGAGACCCATCCGGTCGGCACCGTCATCGAAGGCGAAGTCAAGAACATCACCGAATTCGGCCTGTTCGTTGGCCTCGAAGGCGATATCGACGGCATGGTCCACCTGTCGGATATCTCATGGGATGCCCGTGGCGAAGACGCCATCCAGGACTTCCGCAAGGGCGATGTGGTGAAAGCCGTTGTCCAGGAAGTCGACGTCGAGAAAGAGCGCATCTCGCTCTCGATCAAGGCTCTGGAAAACGAAGCCATGGCTGAAGCCGTCGAAGGCGTGAAGCGTGGTTCGGTCATCACTGTCACGGTCACCGCGATCGAAGAAGGTGGTGTCGAGGTCGAGTACAACGGCATGAAATCCTTCATCCGTCGTTCGGACCTGGCTCGCGACCGTCAGGACCAGCGCCCCGAGCGCTTCCAGGTTGGCGACAACGTGGACGTCCGCGTCACCAACATCGACTCCAAGACCCGCCGTCTGGGTCTGTCGATCAAGGCACGCGAAATCGCCGAAGAGCGTGAAGCCGTCGAGCAGTTCGGTTCGTCCGACTCGGGCGCTTCGCTGGGCGATATCCTCGGCGCCGCTCTGAAGAGCAAGAACTGATCCTGATTTCAGGTGAACAGGTGCCCCCGATCGCAAGGTCGGGGGCATTTTTCTTTGCGAAAAACCGCCGAACCGCGTGATCTTCTTCAAAAAAAACGGCAACCTTTTCCCTCTAGGCACGTTCAGCCATTGAAAGCTTGTTTCGCTGATTTAAGATCATCGAAGCAGGTCGTTGTTGGAACTTGCCAAATCCGGGAACCAAGATGATCCGATCCGAACTGATCCAGAAGATTTCAGAAGAAAATCCGCATCTGTTCCAGCGTGACGTGGAGCGGATCGTCAACACGGTCTTCGAGGAGATCATTGACGCGATGTCGCGCGGCGACAGGGTCGAGCTGCGCGGATTTGGCGCATTCTCGGTCAAGGAAAGGGATGCGCGTCAAGGACGTAACCCGCGCACAGGCGAGTCCGTGAGCGTCGATCAGAAGCATGTCCCCTTCTTCAAGACCGGAAAGCTGCTGCGTGAGCGGTTGAACGGGCTGGACGAATAGGCCAGATTAGCGGCGAAATTTCTGCTGCGAGGTGAATCATGCGCGTGTTCCGGCTGTTCCTTCTTTTTGTTCTGGCCGTTGTGCTGATCCTTGTGGCGGTGGCGAACCGCGATCCGATCACGGTCAACCTTGTCCCCGAAGGGCTGTCCCGTTTCACGCAGGGGCAGTGGTCGATGACGATGCCGGCGTTTCTGGCGCTGTTCGTCGCGATGGTCTTTGGCCTGATCGTCGGACTTGTCTGGGAATGGCTGCGCGAGGCGTCGCAGCGTTCGGAAGCCAAGGCCCGTGCCCGCGAGCTTGCCCGGCTCGAGCGTGAGGTTGGCGATCTGCGCCGCAGCCACGCCAAACCGAAAGACGAAGTTCTGGCCATCCTCGACACCCCTGCCGCCAGCACGACCAACGGTGCAAGCGTTCCGGCATTGCGGTAAACCATGGCCGTTTCCGTCAAGATTTGCGGGCTGAACGAGCCCGACGGAGTGGATGCCGCCATCAAGGCTGGCGCGCGCTATCTAGGCTTTGTGTTCTTTCCGAAATCGCCGCGACATGTGACGCCGCAAACGGCCGCAGGTCTGGTTTCGGCAGTACCGCTGGGCATTGCCCGTGTCGGGCTGTTCGTGAACCCCGACGATGCGGCGCTGGAAACGACGCTGGCGCAGGTTCCTCTGGACATCATCCAGCTGCATGGCGGCGAAACTCCGGCCCGCGTGGCCGAGGTCAAGGCGCTGACCGGCTTGCCGGTGATGAAGGCTGTCGGGGTGTCCGAGCCGACCGATCTGGATGCGATCTGGGATTACGGCCTCGTTGCCGACATGCTGCTGATCGACGCCAAGGCCCCGAAAGATGCGGTGCTTCCGGGCGGTAACGGTCTGGCCTTCGACTGGCGGTTGCTGGCGGGACGCCAGATCCTGAAGCCGTGGTTGCTGGCCGGCGGGTTGACCCCTGAAAACGTCAACGAGGCGATCCGGTTGACCCGCACGCAGGGGGTCGATGTGTCGTCGGGGGTGGAAAGCGCACCGGGCGTCAAAGACCCCGACAAGATCCGCAAATTCATCGCGCGCGCCACGGCTCCGATTCTGTGACCGAAGTTGTCTTCCGCCCAGCGACGGCTGCGGATGTGGCCAGCGTCGTCACGCTTCTTGCCGATGACAGGCTGGGTAGAAAGCGCGAGCAGGGCGAACTTGCGGGCTATAGCGCAGCCTTCGACGCCATGCAGGCCGAGGGAAACAATCATCTTGTGGTCGGTACGTTCGGGGCCGAGATCGTTGCCTGCTACCAGATCACCTTTATCTCGGGGCTGTCGCTTTCTGCGGCCCGCCGTGCACAGATCGAGGGCGTCCGTGTCGCCGCAGCCCATCGCAGACAACGCATCGGGCAGGCGTTGATCCATGACGCGGAAACCCGCGCCCGTGCGGCAGGTTGCACGCTGTTGCAGTTCACCACCAACAAATCCCGCGCCGATGCCCATCGTTTCTATGACAGGCTCGGCTTTACCGCTTCCCATATCGGTTATAAGAAATCCCTCTGACGGGCTTTCGCCGTTCCATAGACACCCCATCCCGACCGCGCGAGGAGAGCCATGGCCGAAGATCTTATCAATAGTTTCTTGACCGGCCCGGACGAGCAGGGCCGCTTCGGAATTTTCGGTGGCCGTTTTGTCAGTGAAACGCTGATGCCGCTGATCCTTGATCTTGAAGCGGAATACGAGCGTGCCAAGGTCGATCCGTCTTTCTGGGCCGAGATGGAAGACCTGTGGAAACACTATGTCGGTCGTCCGAGCCCCTTGTATTTTGCGCCCCGCCTAACCGAGGAACTTGGCGGCGCAAAGATCTATCTCAAGCGTGAAGAGCTGAACCACACCGGCAGCCACAAGATCAACAACGTGCTGGGCCAGATCCTGCTAGCGCGCCGCATGGGCAAGACCCGAATCATCGCGGAAACCGGCGCGGGCCAGCATGGTGTGGCGACGGCGACGGTTTGTGCGCGTTTCGGTCTTAAATGCATCGTCTATATGGGTGCGCATGACGTCGAGCGTCAGGCGCCGAACGTCTTCCGCATGCGTCTGCTGGGCGCCGAGGTCGTGCCGGTCACTTCTGGGCGTGGCACGCTCAAGGACGCGATGAACGACGCGCTACGCGATTGGGTGACCAATGTGCGCGACACCTTCTATTGCATCGGTACGGTGGCGGGTCCGCATCCCTATCCGGCCATGGTGCGCGATTTCCAATGCATCATCGGGCGCGAAACCCGCTGGCAGCTTGAAGAGCAAGAGGGCGAGGGCCGTCTGCCCGATAGCGTCGTCGCGGCCATTGGCGGCGGTTCGAACGCGATGGGTCTGTTCCATCCGTTCCTTGACGACCCCTCGGTCCGCATCATCGGGGTCGAGGCCGGTGGCAAGGGCGTTGACGAACGCATGCAGCATTGCGCCAGCCTGACCGGTGGTCGTCCGGGCGTCTTGCATGGCAACCGGACCTATCTGCTGATGGATGACGAGGGCCAGATCCTTGAAGGCCATTCGATCAGCGCCGGACTTGATTATCCGGGCATCGGTCCGGAACACGCCTGGCTGAAGGAACGTGGTCGCGCCGAATATGTCAGCGTGACCGATACCGAGGCGTTGGGCGCTTTCCAGACGCTGTGCCGTCTTGAAGGCATCATTCCCGCGCTTGAGCCTAGCCATGCCTTGGCCCATGTCATCAAGATCGCGCCTGAACTGCCCAAGGACCATATCATGGTCGTGAACCTGTCAGGGCGTGGCGACAAAGACATCTTCGCGGTCGCCAAACATCTGGGCTTTGACATCCGCACCTGAGGCGCGTGCTCACGGGCCGACAATTACATTTACGAAGGCGCGACTGGCCGAAACTGCCTGTCGCGCCTTTGCGTTTTTCGCGCGTGACCATGACAGGCACAGGAGGCCGCAATGTTCATGAAAGCGCTTCAAGTCTCGCTACTCGCCGCCGCTCCGTGTCTTACGAGCGGGATCGCCCATGCCCAGACGATTATGGCGGTCCGCCAGTTTCCGCCGCAGGAAAGCCCGCAGACGACCGATCAACTGCTGTCAGAGCAATTGGCCGATCAGGGCTTTGGGCGGGTGAAGGTCTTGCGCGGTGAGGGTGTGATCAGCGCGTCGGGCAGCGAGAATTTCGAAAGGGTGACCCTGACCTATAACGCCGCGAGCGGAAAGCTGGTCGGCGTCAAGGGAATGCCGGATTGGCAATTCCTGAACGATAATTGACGCATCAATGACTGGGGGCAGGGCGGCATTCCCACCCTGTCCTATTTTTTGGCCGCGCGGGCCTCGGCCACGAGTTCGGCCAGATCCTCGATCGGCAATGCGCCGAAAACGGCGCGATCGCCAGCGACAAAGCTGGGCGTTCCCGCCAGACCGATCTGATCGGCAAGCGTCAGGGATTTCTCGATCTGGGCGGTGATTTCGGGGGCTTGCATGTCACGCTCGAGCCGCGCCACGTCCAACCCCACATCCCGCGCGACCCGCAGCACCGAGGCTTTTTCGGCCTCGCCCCGCATGGCCATCAATGCGCGGTGAAACTCGGCATATTTCCCCTGTTTCTGCGCTGCCAGCGCCGCCATTGCCGCGTAGCGCGAGCCTTCGCCAAAGATCGGGATCTCGTGGACCACAAGTTTGATCTTGGGGTCGGTTTTCAACAATTGGGACACCGTGGGCATCGCCTTGCGGCAAAAACCACAATTGTAGTCCGAGAACTCGACCAGCGTCACATCGCCTTGCAGATTGCCCATGACAGGCGCGGCGGGGTCGTTGAACACACCCTGCTTGATTGCGGCGACCTCGGCTTCGGTGAAGCCCTGCGCCTGTGCCCCGACGGGCAGGGCAAAAAGTAGCGCGGTGGCGATTGTGGCGAGGCTGCGGCGCATGGGAAGCTCCTTGGACTTGTCCTATTCTGAAAGCCTGTCCGGTGGCCTCAGGTCAAGCGTGGCGATATGACATTTGCGTGGGAGAAGGCGATGATGACGGATCTGTTCGGAGACCGGTGTAAGGAGCCGCTTGCCGAAGGTGCGGTGATCCTGCGCGGCTTTGCGTTGGACAGGGGATTGGTCGATGTGGTTTCGACCATCGCCAAGGCTGCACCGTTCCGTCATATGCAGACGCGGGGCGGGCGACAGATCGGGGTCGAGATGACGAATTGCGGCTCGCTCGGATGGGTCAGCGACCAGCGCGGCTACCGCTACGAGGCGACTGATCCGCTGACCGGCAAGCCTTGGCCGTCGATGCCTGAAGGGTTCGGCGATCTGGCGAATGCGGCCGCTGGGGCGGCGGGGTTTGGCAGCTTTCGACCCGATGCCTGCCTGATCAACCGCTACGCGCCGGGGGTGAAGATGGGGCTGCACCAGGACAAGGACGAGGCGGGGTTCGACGCGCCGATTGTTTCGGTTTCGCTGGGATTGCCCGCGACGTTCCAGTTCGGGGGGATCGAACGCAGTGATCCCGTGCGGCGACACGAATTACGGCACGGTGATGTCGTGGTCTGGGGCGGGCCTGCGCGTCTGGCATGGCATGGCATCCTGACCCTGAAACAGGGCGAGCACCCCGAGACGGGACGCTCGCGGATCAATCTGACCTTCCGGCTGGCGGGTTACAGGTAGCGGCCGCCGCGCTGAAGTACCTCGATCTGGTAGCCGTCCGGATCGGCGATGAAGAAGAACCGAGCGATGACTTCGCCACCCGGCGCGAAATCGACCAGTTTGCGCGGTGCGAGTCCGGCTTCGGACAGGCGGGCATGTTCCGCTGATACATCCGCGACCGACACGGCAAGGTGGCCGTAGCCATCGCCCAGATCGTAAGGCTCGGTACGGCCCTTGTTTACGGTCAGTTCAAGCTCGAATTCGGTTTCCGCGTTAGACAGATAGATCAGCGTGAATGTCTCGTAATCCAGCCGCTCGGCGACCTTCAGGCCAAAGGCGGTTTGGTAGAATGCCACCGAGCGCGCCTCGTCCAGCACGCGGATCATCGAATGGATTGCCTTGGCCATGTGTCACCTTCTTGTTGATGCGGGCAATCTAGCCTTGGCGCGGGAAATGAAAAAGGGGCCCGAAGGCCCCGATCTCAGCGCCAGAGCGGCGCGTGACGGTTGACGTCCTTGTAAAGCAGATAGCGGAAATTGCCGGGCCCGCCCGCGTAGCAGCATTGCGGGCAGAAGGCGCGCAGCCACATGAAATCTCCCGGCCCGACCTCGACCCAGTCGCGGTTCAAGCGGTAGACGGCCTTACCCTCGATGACGAACAGCCCGTGTTCCATGACATGGGTTTCGGCGAAGGGGATCGAGCCACCGGGCGTCAGCGTCACGATGGTGATATGCATGTCATGGCGCATATCGTTCGGGTCCATGAAGCGGGTAGTGGCCCAGCTGCCGCCCGTGTCGGGCATCGGGATCGGCGCGATGTCGCGTTCATTGGCAATGATGACATCGGGTTTCGCGACGCCCTCGACTGGCTGCCAGCGCTTGCGCCACCAATGGAAGCGCGAGGTCTGCTCGCCGTTCCTTACCGACCATTCCATGCCCGCAGGAACATAGGCGAAGCCGCCGGGGCTCAGCTCATGCGCTTGGCCGTCGATGGTCACCGTCACGCTGCCATCGGTGACAAAGATCGCGGCCTGCGCGCCCTCGTCGGTCTCGGGCTTGCCCGATCCGCCGCCCGGCTGCAACTCGACGACATATTGGCTGAAGGTCTCGGCAAAGCCTGACAAAGGCCGCGCGATCACCCACATCCGCATTCCGCTCCAGCCCGGCAGAAAGCTGGTCACGATGTCGCGCATGGTGCTGGCAGGGATGACGGCATAGGCCTCGGTGAAGACGGCGGTGTCGGTCGAGAGATCGCTTTGCGGCGGCAGACCGGCGAAGGGGCCGGCATAATGCGGCTTCGGTTTCGGGGCGTGATGGTTCATGTCGCTCATCCTTTCAGCGCGTCTTGCAGCCGCAATTCGGCAATCCGCATCACCTGACGTTCTGCGGTGCTGCGCTCGGTTCTGGTGTCATTGGCAAGGCGCGCCTGCATGGCCGCCATGATCCCTGCCTTGTCGTGGTCCCTGACCGCGATGATGAAGGGGAAGCCGTGCTTGGCCACATATTCGGAGTTCACGCGCTGGAACTCGGCGCGTTCTCCGTCGGTCAGGGCGTCGAGACCGGCGGAGGCCTGCTCGGAGGTGCTTTCCGCGGTCAGCCGTTTGGCTTGCGCCAGCTTGCCCGCTAGGTCGGGGTGGGCGATCAGAACGCCAAGACGCTCCTGATCGCTGGCAGCGCGGAAGATCTGCGCCATGCGTGCGGCAAGCCCCGATGCTGTATCATGAACCGCGCCCATTTCGCCGTCCCAGACGCGCTCGGCGATGAAGGGGGAATGTTCGTAGATGCCGCCGAATTTTTGCACAAAGGCGTCGCGGTCCATTCCCGAGGGGCGATGGCGCGGCTGATAAGGATGTTCCTTGGCCCAGTGGCGCGCGATATCCAGACGCGAGGCGAACCAGACACCCTCATGCGCGCGGCAGTGGTCGAGGAACTTCTGGATTGCGATGGCCCGCCCCGGACGTCCGGCCAGACGGCAATGCAGACCGATGGACATCATCTTGGGCGCACCGGCCTGACCTTCGGCATAAAGCACGTCGAAGCTGTCGCGCAGATAGTCGAAGAACTCGACGCCCGTTCCGAAGCCCTGACCCGACGAAAACCGCATGTCATTGGCGTCCATCGTATAGGGCACCATCAGTTGCGGCTTGTTCTTGTGGACGTGCCAATAGGGCAGGTCGTCGGCGATGGTGTCGGCGAGATATTCGAAGCCGCCTTCCTCGCAGCCCAGTTCGACCGTGTTCATCGAGGTCCGGCCCTGATAGAAGCCGCGCGGCCGCTCGCCGGTGACAAGGGTGTGCAGTTCGATGGCCTTGGCGATGTGCTCGGCCTCGACCTCGCGGGGGATGTCGCGGTAGTCGATCCATTTCAACCCGTGGGTCGCGATTTCCCATCCGGCGCGTTGCATGGCAGCGACCTGTTCGGGGTTGCGCTCAAGCGAGGTGGCGACGCCGTAGACGGTGACGGGGATATCTTTCAGCATCCGGTACAGCCGCCAGAAGCCCGCCCGCGCGCCATAGTCGTAGATCGACTCCATGTTCCAATGGCGTTTGCCCGGCCATGGTTGCGCGCCGATGATTTCGGACAGGAACGCTTCCGAGGCGGCATCGCCATGTTCGATGCTGTTCTCGCCGCCTTCTTCGTAGTTCACGACGATCTGGACCGCGATCTTTGCGCCACCCGGCCAACGGGGGTCAGGGGCGTTTTCGCCATATCCGATCATGTCGCGGCTATATCGCATCACTTGCGTCCTTCTGGTGTTCCGGCCTATGTGCAGTCATCATCTGTAGATGGGTAACGGCAAGCCGTGAATTCGTAGAAACAAAACCGAGGTTCGGTTGAAAATACGGTCTTTGTAAATATTGCGTTGAAACTCTGTCGTCAGAGCCTGCATTCCCGTAGAAGACCGCTAATCCTAATCTGGCCGGCGTGGCGGGCAAACCGCCAGTGGGAGGATTGATGCTAGAAAAACAGTTCGGCCTTGAGGCCAAGGGCACCAATGTCAGGACCGAGGTGATCGCTGGTATCACCACCTTCCTGACCATGGCCTATATTATTTTCGTGAACCCCGACATCCTGTCAACGACCGGCATGGACCGCAATGCGGTGTTTGTCGCGACCTGTCTGGCTGCGGCGCTTGGTTCGGCCATCATGGCGCTTTGGGCGAACTGGCCCATCGGCATGGCTCCTGGCATGGGGCTGAACGCCTTTTTCGCCTTTACCGTCGTGGCGGGGCTGGGCTTCACTTGGCAGCAGGCGCTGGGGGCAGTGTTCATCTCGGGCCTCGTCTTCCTGTTCCTCTCGGTCACGGGCATCCGTCGCTGGCTGATCGCGGGCATCCCCCATTCGATGCGCAGCGCAATTGCCGCCGGTATCGGCATGTTCCTTGGGCTGATTGCGTTGAAAACCTCTGGCTTCGTCGTCCCGAACGAGGTCACATTGGTCGGCCTGGGTGACCTGACCCAGATTCCGGTCCTGTTGGCCGCCTTCGGTTTCTTCCTGATCGCGGCGCTGGACGCGCTGAAGGTCAAAGGCGCGATCCTGATCGGCATTCTTGCCGTCACCGTGATCTCGATCGCGATTGGCGCAAGCCCGTTCGGCGGCGTGGTCTCGATGCCCCCTTCGATCCTGCCGACCTTCATGCAGCTTGATATCGCGGGCGCGCTGACGGTCGGCATCTTCCACGTCATCCTTGTCATGGTGCTGGTCGAGGTCTTCGACGCCACCGGTACGCTGATCGGCGTTGCCAAGCGCGCCGGTCTGCTGACCGAGGGCCCGACCCATACGAACAAGGGTCTTGGTCGTGCGCTGATGGCGGACTCGACGGCGATCCTTGCCGGCTCGCTTCTGGGAACCAGTTCGACGACCGCCTATGTCGAAAGCGCCTCGGGCGTGCAGGCGGGTGGACGGACGGGGCTGACCGCGCTGGTCGTCGCGGTGCTGTTCCTGCTGGCCATCTTCTTCGCGCCGCTGGCTGGTTCGGTTCCCGCCTATGCGACGGCACCGGCGCTGCTATATGTGGCCTGTCTGATGCTGCGCGAATTCGCGGAGATCGAATGGGCCGACGTCACCGAGGCCGCCCCGGCGGTCCTGACGGCTGTGATGATGCCCTTTACCTATTCCATCGCGAATGGCCTTGCCTTTGGCTTTGTCAGCTATGCGCTGATCAAACTGATGACCGGTCGCGCGCGAGAGGTGCATCTCGCGACCTGGATCGTGGCGGGTCTGTTTGTCATCCGCTTCGCCTTTTTCATGGAATAGAGGCGCCCGCCATAAAGCTAGAAAGGCCCGCCTGATCGGCGGGCCTTTTTTGACGAAGGTCCATCGGCGGGTGTCCGCCATGCCTGTCGGATGATGCATCAAGTTTGGCTGATCTGCTGGCTCGGGGGCTTGCCTTGGTCCTCCGATCACCATCTAAGCCGTCCGATCGAGATGAACGGAACCCCAGCGGCAATCGGTGGGGATGGGAGATGGGCCTATGCCAAAATTGACTGTCATTGCTGTTTGTGCCTTGACGCTTGCCGTCAGCGCCTGCGGGCCGAACACAGCAACGCGCGCTACGACGGGGGCCGCCGCAGGTGCGCTCGTTGCCGGACCGGTCGGCGCGGTTGCTGGCGCAGCCATCGGAGGCAGTGGCGCAGTTCACATCCGCTAGGGGATTGCGCCATCATATCTTCCGTAACCTTTGCAGAAGTTACGGTAGGCAAATTGCATGAATGGATCCGCGCCGGACTGCTGGCCGATAGGCTGGTGGCCGAGGCGATAGCGGTCGAAATCATCAGAATGATCCGGGACGGTCGAACGCCGCGATCCTCGTCGATCTGCCGAACTCTTCGCGGTGTCTCAGGGCATTTCGAAAAGCGAGATGTTGGGTTTCCTGTATCGCGAGATGGCGACATCGAGGCTCGCGGCGTCGTCTCGCAATGCAGGCGAGCGGCGCGTGCCAACCTAGGATGATGTCGGGGGATACATCGCGACTTCATCAGTTTCCGCAACCTGACCTCTGACGCCGACCTCACTTGGGCGGAGCCTGACGTTCTCCTTCTTGGAGGTGCCATCGCATCCGTGGCCAGAAGAAGACGGATTTGCCGTCGCAGCGACCTTTCAACCCTGATCTCCACAAGGCAATTTTTTGTGTGCTGAGATCAGGGCTTGATGGGTGTTGCGCATTCCTTTGATTAGTCTGCTCCTGGGGCGGCTAGGATCACAGCATTGCCTGACCCGCGATATAGGTCTGGGTCACTGCGCGATCATCGCCCATGATTTGCAGCACGAACAGTTCTTCGGCCAGCGTTCCGGCCTTTTCCATGCGCAGTGCCATCGCGGGGGTGGCACGGCTATCCAAGACGACGAAGTCGGCGTCGGTGTCGGGGGCGAGGGTGCCGATGCGGTCCTCCATCCCAAGCGCCAGCGCGTTGCCACGGGTCGCCCAGTGGAAGGCGGCGTAGGGGTGCAGCTTCTGGCCGCGCAGTTGCAGGATCTTGTAGCCCTCGTTCAGGGTTTGCAGCATCGAGTAGCTGGTGCCGCCGCCAATGTCGGTCGCGATGCCGGTGGGGACGCCCGCGGCGCGCAGGCCCGCTTCGTCGAACAGACCCGAGCCAAGGAACAGGTTCGAGGTCGGGCAGAAAATCGCGCGGCTGCCGGTTTCGGCCATGCGGGCGATTTCGCGTTCGCGTAGGTGGATGCAATGGCCGAGCAGAATTTTCGGACCGAGCAGACCATATGTCTCGTAGATATCAAGATAATCCCGTGCCTTGGGATAAAGGCTTAAGGTAAATTCTATCTCGGCGAGGTTCTCGCTCAGATGGGTCTGGATGTGGCAATCGGGGTGTTCGCGGACCAAGGCACCTGCGGACTCCATCTGCTGAGGTGTCGAGGTGATGGCGAAGCGGGGGCTGATGGCGTAGCGCTGGCGGCCACGGCCATGCCATTTCTGGATCAGCGCCTTGCTGTCGTCATAGCTGGTCTGGGGGGTGTCCAGCACGCCCGCCGGGGCGTTGCGGTCCATCATTACCTTGCCCGCAATCATCGCCATATTGCGCGCCTCGGCGGCAGAGAAAAGCGCCTCGGCCGATTGGGCATGACTCGAGCAGAAGGCCACGGCCGAGGTGGTGCCATGCGACAAGAGCAGCTTCAGGAAAGCGTCGGCCATGCGGGTGGCGTGGGCCTCGTCGCTGAACTGAGCCTCGCTGGGGAAGGTATAGGTGTTGAGCCAGTCAAGAAGCTGCGCGCCCCAGCTGGCGATCACCTGCACCTGCGGGAAATGCAGATGCGGGTCGATGAAGCCGGGTAGGATCAGGTTCGGGCGGTGGTCGATCTCGGACAGGCCATCGGCACGCAACGAGTCATAATCGCCGATGGCAGCGATCTTGCCATTCTCGACCAAGATCGCGCCGTCTTCGAGATAGGTGAAGGAATCCTCGGACTCCACCGGGTCCGCGTGGAAAGAGAGCGTCCGCCCTCGGATCAGTTGTCGCATGTGAGTTGGGCTGCCGAAATGGTTTGGGTAAGCCGGCCGATGATCTCGGCGGCGGTGAAGGCGGCGATGATCTCGGGACGTTTGTCCTTCGAGAAACCGGCGCCGATGGGGCAAGTCAGGCGCTCAGTGGTCAGGTCCTGTGCCCCGGCAAAGCGGCGGAATTGTGTAAGCTTGGTCTTACTGCCGATCATGCCGATATAGGGCGCGTCTTTGCGGCGCAGCGCCTCGGAGGTCAGCAGGAAATCCAGCGCGTGATCATGGGTCAGGATCACATAGGAGGTGCCGAGGGGGGCCGAGCGGATCTCGGCCTCGGGCAAGGGGGTCAGGACGGTTTCGCCGCGCGCAAGGCCCAGTTCCTCGGCGCGCTGGTCGATCAGGATCGGGCGTAAAGGCAACAGGGCCAAAGCGCGGGACAAAGCGCGCCCGACATGGCCCGCGCCAAAGATCAGGACTTGGGGATGCTCGGGCGGGGCGGGCATTTCGGTGATGCGGGTCAAAGAGAGTTCCACCCGACCGCCGCAGCATTGGCCGATTTCGGGGCCGAGGGGCACGTCCATTGTCGCGTCGGTCTCGCCGCGCGCCAGCATCTGCCTTGCGCGGTCGATCGCCATATATTCCAACTGCCCTCCGCCGATCGTGCCTCTGGTCTGGTCGGTCGTCACGATCATTGTGGCGCCGGCTTCGCGCGGGGCCGAGCCGCGCGTGCGGGTGATGGTGACCCGGATCATCTGAGCCTCTCGATCGCCATCAGCACGCGCTCGGGCGTGGCGGGCGCGTCGATGCGGGGGTTTTCGCGGTAGTCGTTGAAGCTGGCCACCGCCATGTTCAGCGCCTGAAAGACCGAGATGCCCAGCATGAAGGGCGGCTCGCCCACGGCTTTCGACCGCTTGATGGTGTTCTCGCGGTTCACCGACCAATCGGCCAGCGCGACGTTGAAGACCTTGGGCCGATCCGAGGCCAGAGGGATTTTATAGGTCGACGGCGCATGGGTCTTGAGCTGCCCCTTGGCGTCCCACCACAACTCCTCGCTGGTCAGCCAGCCGGTGCCCTGCACAAAGGCACCCTCGACCTGTCCCTTGTCCAGTGCCGGGTTCAGGCTGCGGCCCACGTCATGGAGCACATCCGCGCGCTCGATCACATATTCGCCGGTCAGCGTGTCCACCGAGACCTCGGCGCAGGCGGCACCATAGGCGTAGTAATAGAAGGGGCGGCCTTGGCCGGTATCGCGGTTCCAGTGGATCTTGGGCGTCTTGTAGAAGCCCGCCGCCGAAAGCTGAATCCGCGCCATATAGGCGGTTTTGATGAAGTCCTCGAAGGGGAATTCCTGATCGCCAATGCGGGTGGTTTCTCCGATTGTCACCAGTTCCGGGGGCACGCCCTTGGCTTCAGCCGCGAAAGCCGTCAGGCGGGCGATGAGCTGGTTACACGCATCCAGCGCCGCCATGCCGTTCAGGTCCGAGCCTGAACTGGCTGCCGTGGCCGAGGTGTTCGGCACCTTCTCGGTCGTGGTCTTGGTGATCTTGATGCGGATGATATCGACGCCAAGCGCCTCGGCCACGACTTGGGCGACCTTGGTGTTCAGGCCCTGACCCATCTCGGTCCCGCCATGGTTCAGATGGATCGAGCCGTCGGAATAGAGGTGGATCAGCGCGCCCGCTTGGTTGAACCAAGTCGCGGTGAAGCTGATGCCGAACTTGACCGGGGTGATCGCGATGCCCTTGCGGATGGTGCCGCCGCGTGCGTTCCAGTCCAGCACGGCCTGACGGCGGGCATGGTAATCGCTGCTGGTTTCGAGCTCCTCGAAGATGCGCGGCAGGATCTGGTCCTCGACCTCTTGGTGATAGGGGGTCAGCTGGCCGTTCTGGTAAAGGTTCAGCTTGCGGATCTCCAAGGGATCGCGGCCAAGGGCATAGGCGATATCCTCGACCACGCGTTCGGCCATGATCACGCCTTGCGGGCCGCCAAAGCCGCGGAAGGCGGTGTTCGAGCAAGTATTGGTCTTGATCGGATGGCTGCGCAGTTCCACCGCCGGGTAATAATAGGCGTTGTCGGCATGGAACAGCGCGCGGTCCGTCACCGGGCCGGAGAGATCCGCCGAGAAACCGCAGCGGGCGTAGAAATCTCCCTCGACCGCGTGGATCTTGCCGGTGTCGTCATAGCCCACGTCATAGTCGATGACGAAGTCATGGCGCTTGCCGGTGATCTGGAAATCGTCGTCGCGGTCGGGGCGCAGCTTGACCGCGCGGTGCAGCTTCTTGGCCCCCAAAGCGGCGATGACCGAGAAGATGTTCATCTGCGTTTCTTTGCCGCCGAACCCTCCGCCCATGCGGCGCACATTGACCACCACCGAATGCGCCGCCGTGCCAAGAACATGGGCGACCATGTGCTGGACCTCGGACGGGTGCTGGGTCGAGGTGTGGATGATCACATCCTCATCCTCGCCGGGAATGGCGAAGGCGATCTGGCTTTCAAGGTAGAAATGTTCCTGTCCGCCGACGGTCAGCCGACCCGACAGGCGGCGGGGCGCGCGGGCCAGTTCGGCCATATCGCCGCGCGCGAGCTTCAAGGGCTTCGTCACATAGCCCATCCCGGCGTCGCGGGCGCTGATTGCGTCCAGCGCGAAGGGCAGTTCGGCGTAGCTGACGCGGGCCAGTTGGCAGGCACGGCGGGCTTGGTCGCGGGTTTCGGCGATCACGGCAAAGATCGGCTGGCCGTGGAACTGCACCTCGGGGAAGGCAAAGACCGGATCGTCATGCAGCCCGTTCGGGCTGATGTCGTTGACGCCGGGAATGTCATCGGCGGTCAGGACCAGATGCACGCCCGGGGCCGCGCGCACCGCCGACAGGTCCATTTCCGTGATACGGCCATGGGCCACGGTCGACAGCCCCAGATAGGCATGCAGCGTGCCGACGGGTTCGGCGATATCATCGGTATAATCCGCGCGCCCGGTGACGTGCTTGACGGCGGAATCGTGAATGATCGAGCTATGGGCCGCGCCCTTGACTTGCACGTCCTGTTTCATTCGACCCTCCTCAGACGGTGTTCCGCGCCCGACTGTTCCAGCCAGAAGCGGCGGAAGAAATTGGCGGCAAGTTGCTGGCGATATTCGGCGCTTGCGCGCCAGTCGCTGAGCGGTTGGAAGTCATTCGCGACGGCTTTTGCGGCGGCCTCAAAGGTCTCGGCGGCGAAGGGTTTTCCGCGAAGGGCGGCCTCGGCATGGGCGGCGCGTTTGGGGGTCGCCGCCATGCCGCCAAAGGCCACGCGGGCGTCGATGATGGTCGCGCCATCGGTTTCGACGCGGAAGGCCGCAGCCGAGGCAGTGATGTCGGCGTGCAGGCGCTTGCTGACCTTATAGGCGGCAATCAGGGCCTCGCCCTTCAGCGGCACATGGATCGCTTCCACGAATTCGCCGGGAAGGCGGTCCTGTTTGCCGTAAGCCACGAAGTAATCCTCGACCGGCAGATCGCGCGTGCCTGTCGCGCTGCGCAGCGTCATCGTCGCGCCCAAAGCGATCAGCAAAGGCGGTGTTTCCCCAATGGGCGAGCCATTCGCCACGTTTCCGCCGATGGTCCCGGCGTTGCGCACCTGCCAGCCGCCAATGCGCCGCCAGTAATCCAGCGCCTCGGGGAAATGGGCCAGTATGAAGGGCTCAAACTCGGTATAGGTCACACCTGCGCCGATGGTGATCTGGCCCGGCGTGATCTCGATGCGTTTCAGGTCGGCCAGATGCCCGATGAAGACGGCAGGCGAGATGTCTTTCAGGAATTTCGTGACCCACAGACCCACATCGGTCGCACCCGCAACGATGGTGGCTTTGGGGTTTTCCGCCAGAACTTGCGCCAGATCGGCGGCGTCTTTCGGCAGGATGGCGCGGTCTTCGCCACGGGCGATTTCGACCCGTTCGTGGGGGAGGGCGCTCAGCCATGCGGTCACGCGGTCGCGCTCGACGGCGAGGGCGTCCATATGCTGGCCGCCGGCCTCGCCTGCGGCGAAGGCCGCTTTCACGATCGGCTCATAGCCGGTGCAGCGGCAGAGGTTGCCCTGAAGCGCCGTTTCGATCGCGCCCATATCGGGGCGGGGGTTCTGCATCCAAAGGCCGTAAAGCGCCATGACGAAGCCCGGCGTGCAGAAGCCGCATTGGCTGCCGTGATGCTCGACCATGGCCGCTTGAACCGGATGCAAGCCACCTTGGGGACCGCGCAGATGCTCGATGGTGACGATATGGCAGCCGTGGCAGGAGGCGACGAAACGGATGCAGGCGTTGATCGGCTCATAGTGCAGATGACCGTGATGCAAGCGGCCCACCAGCACCGTGCAGGCGCCGCAATCGCCCTCGGCGCAGCCTTCCTTGGTGCCGGTCAGGCGGCGGTTCAGCCGAAGGAAATCCAGCAATGTGTCTCGGGACCCCGCCTCGGTCAGGCGGATCTCGGTATCGTTCAGAAGAAAGCGCAGCTCGCTGCCCATCTAGTCCTCGCTCGGGTCGCTCATAGAAAAATCTAGATGCGAATTGACCTTTGCGAAATCACAGAATGAGCATAAGACTTTCAGCCGTTCATTGAAAGAAGCGGGTCGGTTCGTTGCCATACCTTGAAAGTCTGCGGGTTTTTGTCCGCGTCATCGAACTTGGGTCCATCACGGCGGGGGGGCGCGATCTGCGTATGTCTCCGGCAGTTGCCTCAAATCGCATCAAAGACTTAGAGACGCGCTTCGGTGTGCGGCTGCTCAATCGCACGACTCGCAAGCTGGTCCCGACCGAGGTGGGTCGTGCCTTCTACGAAAGCGCTCGCCGCGTGATCGAGACCTTGGACGAGGCCGAGGCGGTGGTTTCGGGCTTTTCCGGCATGCCGCATGGGGCGCTTCGGGTGACTGCGCCGTTAGGATTGGGGCGGCGACTCATCTCGCCCTTGGTGCCGAAGTTCTGCGAGGAATATCCCGGCGTCGAGATCCGGCTGCGCCTTTCCGACCGCAACGTCGACATCATCGCGGACGGTATCGATCTGGCCTTTTTCCTCGGCGAGCCGCAGGATTCTGCTCTGAAGTGGCGGCGGATCGCGGAATGCAAACGTGTGCTGGTCGCGACCCCCGAATATCTGGCCAAACACGGCACGCCCGAGAAGCCCGAGGATCTGGTCAAGCACAACTGCCTGCTGCTGCGCTATCCGCGTAGCCCGGAATATTACTGGGTGCTGAAGACGCCCGAAGGCCCGCAGAAGCTGCTGGTCAACGGCCATTTCGACGCCGATGACGGCGATGTACTGACCGAATGGGCGCTGGACGGCTGCGGGATCGCGAACCGTCCCTTCTACGAGGTATCGGAGCACATCGAGGCCGGACGGCTGGTTATGGTCCTGCCGGAATGCCCGCCGTCGCCCGCGCAATTCGGCGTGCTGACTCCACATCGCCGTTTGCAGGACCCCAAGGTCCGGCTATTCGCAGACTTCATCGCGCGAGAGAGCAAGCGCTATCTGGGCGCCTAGGGCTTCGTCCACTCCATGACGTGGTGGTAGGGCGCGCGGTTATAGCGTGCGATCCGTCCTTGCTCGCCACCCTTGGCCGCAGGCTCATCGAAATGCACCAGTCGCAACCCCTGCGCCAGCAACGGCTGCATATAGGCGTGGAAGGGGCGGTGCCAGTTGCGGATCAGGATGCCGCGCCAGCTGACCCATTCGGCGCGCGGCTCGAGGTAATTGTCGATCAGGTAGCCCCGCGCGCTGTCGCCCTCGCCCTGCCATGAGCCGGCGGTGCTGAACGAGTTCAGGTTCGAGATCAGCAGCGTGCCGCCGGGGCGCAGCACGCGGGCCATCTCGGCAATCGCGGCGTTGCTGTCGTCAATATCGATCAGGGTCAGGTAGCTGAGCACCAGATCGAAGCTGGCATCGGCAAAGGGCAGGGCCTCGGCCTGGGCTTCCAGATATTCGCCCTGCGGGTGGCGGGCACGGGCGGTCTCGATCAGGCGGGCGGTCGGGTCGATGCCGGTGGTGGCAAGGCCCAGCTCGGCCATCATCCGGCAAAAGCGCCCTTCGCCGCAGCCGACATCCAGCGCATTTTCAAAGCCGCGCCCCCGGATGCGGTCCAGCATCGGGGCGTCCAGCACGTTGCGGCGCGAGAAATCGCCGGTCTCGCCCATATCGGCGATCCAGGCTTCGGCGCTTTCGTCCCATCCGTTGCCGCTGTCCATGATCCCGCTTCCTCAAGTGACGGGAACGACTAGCCCGGATCGGGACGCGGGGAAAGACTCAGTTCGCGGCAAGGGCTTTGGGCAGGCCGCGATACCAGTCGGTGATCGCCTGCCGCTCGGCAGGCTCCATGAAGCTGACATTGGCCGGGGGCATGGCATTGGTCACGCCCGCCTGGATGAAGATCTCGCGCGCGGCGCGGGTGATGTCGTCGGGGGTTTCCAGCAGGACCCCCTTGGGCGCGGTATGGATGCCCTCATAGCTGGGCTCGCGTGAGTGGCACATTGAACAGCGGCCCATGACGGCGTTTTGGGCATCGTCCCAGCCGGGGGCATCGATCATCGCCTGCTGGGTGGGGGTCAGGATGCGGGCTTCGGATTGCTCAAGTGTCTCGCGGAACATCGGCGCGGTCGAGAGCCACATCACGAGGATGAACAGGATCGCCGTGATTGCCCAGCACCACCATTGTTTCCCCTTGCGGGCATGCATGGTGTTGAAGAAGTGGCGGATGGTCACGCCCATCAGGAAGATCAGGCCCGCGATCACCCAGTTGTAATGCGATGCGAAAGCCAGCGGGTAGTGGTTCGACAGCATCAGGAACACGACCGGAAGCGTCAGGTAGTTGTTATGGGTCGAACGCAGCTTGGCGATCTTGCCGTATTTCGGATCGGGCGCACGTCCGGCTTTCAGGTCGGCCACCACGATGCGCTGGTTCGGCATGATGATCAGGAACACGTTGGCGGTCATGATCGTCGCGGTGAAGGCGCCCAGATGCAGCATGGTCGCGCGGCCGGTGAAGATCTGGTTATAGCCCCAACCCATCGCGATCAGCATCGCGAATAGCAACACCATCAGCAGCGTCGGCGTTTCGCCAAGCTTGGATTTGCAAAGGAAGTCATAGACCAGCCAGCCGACCGACAGTGACGCGGCCGAGATCAGGATCGCCTGCCAAGGGGCCAGCTCCATCTTGGCGGGATCGATCAGGAACAACTCGGAGCCGACCCAATAGGTGACCATCAGAAGCGCCGCTCCCGAGATCCAGGTCATGTAGCTTTCCCATTTGAACCAAGTCAGGTGCTCGGGCATCTTTTCGGGGGCGACCAGATACTTCTGGATATGGTAAAAGCCGCCGCCATGAACCTGCCATTCCTCGCCATGCGCGCCTTTGGGCAGGCTGGGGCTTTTTTGAAGGCCTAGGTCGAGGGCGACGAAGTAAAAGGACGAGCCGATCCATGCCATCGCCGTGACGACATGCGTCCAGCGTATCGCAAAGGCCAGCCAGTCCCAGATCACGGCGAAATCGGACATGCAGTGCTCCTGTCTTGCTGGGGAAATCCTAACTCATCAAGGGCCTGCCGGGAAATCGGCTTGAGTGCCGTGGCTGTCTTAAGCTTGTATTGAAAATCTTTCGCGCAATTTATCCGGTCTGCCGTGATCGGGCAGGATCTTCCTGCTGCAATTCCCGTCATTCCTTCATATCCAGATCAAGCAGGAGACCACCCATGTTTCCACCGGAAACGAACAATTCGCTTTATTTTCAGATTTCCGGTGGATTGCGTCGTGACTGATCATCTGTTCATCGTCACCGGCGGCCCCGGTTCGGGCAAGACCAGCCTGATCGAGGCTTTGGCCCGACGCGGCTTGCGCACCATGCCCGAGGCAGGCAGGGCCATCATTCAGGATCAGGTCGCCATCGGCGGCACGGCCCTGCCTTGGGCCAATCGCGCCATGTTCGCCGAGGTGATGCTGTGCTGGGAATTGCGGTCCCATCGCGAGGCTTCAGCACTTTCAGATGTTGTGGTGATGGATCGCGGCATACCCGACGTCATGGGCTATCTGACGCTTTGCGGTCTGCCAGTGCCTCGGCATATCGTCGAGGCGAGTCGGATGCGCCGCTATAACACCTGTGTCTTCCTTGCGCCTTATTGGGAGCGGATTTTCACCAATGATGCCGAACGGAAGCAGGACCGCGCCGAGGCCAAGGCGACCGGCAAGGTCATGGCTGAAACCTACCGGGCATTGGGCTACCGGATCGTCGATCTGCCGTTGACCGATATCGCCGCGCGGGCTGACTTCGTTACCGCCAGTATCAGCGAGGCGTTGGGCCAAAGATAAATGAAAAGAGGGGGCATGGCCCCCTCGGAAAGCGTCGCGGCGACGGCGGCTCAACTGCCGCGATAGGTCGAATAGCCATAGGGCGAGATCAGCAGCGGCACATGGTAGTGGTCCTGCTCGGACATGCCGAAACGCAGCGGGATCACGTCAAGGAAGCGCGGCTTCGCCGCCTCATGCCCCTGCGCGTCAAGCCAATCGCCGACATGGAACAGCAACTCGTATTCTCCGGTCTCGAATTCGGCTGCAGGCAGGATTTGCGCATCGGTGCGGCCGTCATGGTTGGTGACGGTTTCCTTCAGCAAGCGGCGGTCGGGATCAAGGCGGTAAAGCTCGATCCGCATGCCTTGGGCAGGCGCGCCATTGGCGGTGTCGAGAACATGGGTGGTCAGAAATCCGGCCATCATGGGTCCTTTCAATTGGCGAGACGGATGGTGGCCGTGCGGGCCTCATCGTTCAGTTTGCGGGTGTCGGCGGTCAGCAGTTGATGGTCACGGACGACCGCGAGGCCCTCGACATAGACGGATTTTGCGCGCATCGGCGCACAGAAGACCAGCGCCGCGACCGGGTCCCATTCGCCCGCCGCCGCGAGTTCCGTGATATCCCACAGCACCAAATCGGCGCGCTTGCCGGGGGCAAGGCTGCCCAGATCGCTGCGGCCAAGCACGCGGGCACCGCCAAGTGTGGCGATCTCCAAAGCCTCGCGCGCGCCCATCGCGGCAGGGCCGTTTTTCAGCCGCGCCATCAGCATGGCTTGCCGGGCCTCAAGACCCAAATGGCTGCAATCATTCGAGGCCGAGCCATCGACCCCCAGCCCCACCGGCACGCCCGCATCCCGCATCTGCCGGATCGGCGCGATGCCCGAGGCCAGCCGCGCGTTCGAGCAGGGGCAATGGGCGACGCCGGTGCCCGTGCGGGCGAATAGGTCGATTTCCTTGTCCGAAAGCTTCACGCAATGCGCGTGCCAGACATCGTCGCCGGTCCAGCCAAGGCTTTCGGCGTAATCGCCCGGCAGCATGCCGAAATTCTGCAGCGAATAGGCGATGTCCTCGTCATTCTCGGCAAGGTGGGTGTGCAGGCGCACGCCTTTCTCGCGGGCGAGGATCGCGGCGTCGCGCATCAACTCGCGGCTGACCGAAAAGGGCGAGCAGGGCGCAAGGCCCACCTGCACCATCGCGCCGGGATTGGGATCGTGGAAGGCGGAAACAAGGCGCTCGCTGTCCTTCAGGATCGCGGCCTCGTTCTCGACCAGTGAATCCGGCGGCAACCCGCCCTTGCTTTCGCCGATAGACATGGCGCCGCGCGTGGCGTGGAAGCGGATGCCGATCTCGGAGGCCGCCTCGATGCTGTCATCCAGCCGCGAACCGTTCGGGAAAAGATACAAATGGTCGGACGAGCAGGTGCAGCCCGACAGCGCCAGTTCGGCCAGACCGACCTTGGCCGAAAGCTTGATGTCGCCTGGCGTCATCCGCGCCCAGATCGGGTAAAGAGTGCGTAGCCAGCCAAACAGCGCCGCGTCTTGGGCGGCGGGCACGGCGCGGGTCAGGGTCTGGAACAGGTGGTGATGGGTGTTGATCAGGCCGGGGGTGACGACGCAGCCTTTGGCCTCGACCACGTCTGCACCTTCACCGGGAAGGTTCGTGCCGATGGCGAGGATGACCCCGCCATCGATCAACACGTCTCCGCCCGCGATCTCGCGCCGGGTTCCGTCCATGGTGACGACCACCTCGGCCTTGCGGATCAGGGTTCGGGTCATATTGGGTCCTTTCAGTGGGCTTCGGCGGCGTGGCCAGCGGCGCGGATATCATCCTCGGTCGCATGGGGCGCGCCGTTGAAATACCAGTTCAGCGCCACCGCCGAAAGCGTCGCGAGCAAGATGCCAGAATGGATCAGCGGGTGCAAAGCGTGCGGCATCCACTGGTTGAAATCGGGCGCCACCATCGGGATCATCGCCATCCCCAGCGAGATCGCGACCACGAACAGGTTGTGCCGATTGCCCGCGAAATCGACATTCGCAAGGATGCGGATGCCGGTTGCCGCGACCATGCCGAACATGACCAGACCCGCGCCGCCCAGAACCGTGGTCGGCAGGCTTTCGACCAGCGCGCCCATTTTCGGGATCAGCCCCAGCACGATCATGATGATGCCGCCCGCAACGCAGACAAAGCGCGAGCGGATGCCGGTCACCCCGACAAGCCCGACATTCTGGCTGAAGGACGTATAGGGGAAGGTGTTGAAAAGCCCGCCAAGCGCCGTGCCCAGACCGTCGACGCGCAGTCCGGCGGACAGGGTTTTCGGCGTGATCTTGCGGTTGCAGATCTCGCCAAGCGCCAAAAACATGCCGGTCGATTCCACCATGGTCACGAACATGACCAGCAGCATGGTGGCGATCATCACCGGGTCAAAGATCGGCATTCCGAAATGGAAGGGCCGGATCGGCGCGAACCATGCCGCCTGCGAGACCGCATCGAAATGCATCATCCCCATGCTGGCAGCCAGCACGCCGCCGCCGATAATGCCCAGAAGCACCGCGATATTCGAGACGAAGCCGCGACCAAAGCGCGAGAGCAACAGGATCGCGCCCAGCACCACCAGACCGATGATGATGTTCTGGCTTGAGGCATAGGCCGGGTTCGGGACCGTCGGCAGCAGCTTGACACCCTCGGGGGCCGAGCCTGCGGCGATGGCGGCGTTCAGCCAGTCCTGCTGCGCGGGATCGACCAGCTTCGGCGCGGTCGGGCCAAAGGGCAGGCCAAAGATCCAGTTGATGCCAATGGGCATCAGGCTGACGCCGATGGCCAGAATAACCGTGCCCGTCACCACGCTGGGGAAAAACCGCAGCAACCGGCTGACATAGGGCGCCAGAAAGATCGAGATGACGCCGGCGGCGATGATCGCGCCGAACAGCATCCGCGCGCCCTCGGCCCCCGGCTGGGCACTGGCGATCGAGACCATCGGCCCGACAGCGGCAAAGGTCACGCCCATCATCACGGGCAGCTTGATCCCGAACCATTGCGTCGCGCCCAGCGACTGAATGATCGAGACCAGACCGCAGACGAACAGGTCCGCCGAAATCAGAAAGGCCACGTCCTGCGGCGATAGCTGCAGGGCGCGGCCCACGATCAGGGGAACGGCGATGGCTCCGGCATACATGACCAGCACATGCTGGAAACCCAGCGTGAACAGGCGTGGAGCCGGCAGGATTTCCTCGACCGGGTCTATGCCCCGGCCGGCGGTTTCGTGTGACATGGTTCTCCTCCCTTGTCTTGCGTCTAGCCCCTGGTCAGATTTCGACCTTCTGGGCGAGGCCCTTTGCTTGGGCCAGTTTCACGACGGCCTGGGCAACGGCGAGGTCTTGCAGACCCACGCCGGTGCCGTCGAAAATCGTCAGTGCCGCATCCCCGCGTCCGGGGTGGATGCCGTTCACCACGGCGCCGATCTGGGTGATTGCCTCCTCTGCAATCAGCCCTTGCGCAACGGCGTGCTGGAATTCTCCGATGGCCACGGATTGCGCGACCTCATCGGTGAACAGACGCGCGCGGGCGACCAGCGCCGGGTCAAGCTCCTGCTTGCCCTTGGTGTCCGTGCCCATGGCGGCGATATGGGTCGTGCCCGTGACATGTGCGTCCAGAAGCAGCGGCGAGAAGGCCGAGGTGATCGAGATGATCACGTCAGCTTCCGCGCCAAGCGTCGGCAGGTCCACTGCCTCGAAGGGCAGGCCCAGCTCGGTGGCGGTGTCGGCAAGGCGGGTCAGCATCTCGGGATGGGGGTTCCAGCCGATGACCTTCTCAAAGCCATGGACGCGGGCGGCGGCGTGCATCTGGAAGGCGGATTGATGCCCCGCGCCGATCATGCCCAGAACCTTCGCCCCTTTCGGTGCCAGATAGCGGATCGACACCGCCGAGGCCGCCGCCGTCCGAAGCGCCGTCAGCAGGTTCCCCCCGACCGCCGCCGCGACCCGTCCGGTATCGGCGTCGAACAGAAAGACCGTCGATTGGTGATTGATCAGCCCGTGCTTTTGGTTTTGCGGCCAATAGCCCCCGGCCTTGAGGCCAAGCGTCAGCGCGGCACCGTCGAAACCGCCCTTGAAGCCGTAAAGCGCGTCCTCATGGCCGATGGCCTCGCGCACCACGGGGAAGTTATAGGCTTGATCCTTGGCCATGGCGGCAAAGACCGCCTCAATGGCGTCATAGGCGGCCTCGGGGGTCATCAGCCCCGCGATTTCGCGTTCCGCGACGACCAGCATCAATAGCCCTTTCCGCGCGCCGAGACCGGCCAGACGCATTCCACCTTGCCGTTCCGCACGCCGACATACCAATCGTGAACGTTGCAGGTCGGGTCGCAATGGCCCGGGACAAGGCGCAGCTTCTCATTGACCTGAAGGACGCCCTTGGGGTCCGCGATCACGCCATGCTCGTCGCTGCATTTGATATATTCGACATCGTCGCGGCCATAGATGAAGGGCAGCCCGCTATCGACCGATTGCGCCTTCAGCCCCGCATCACAGACCGCCTTATCCGCCTTGGCGTGGGACATGACCGAGGTCAGGATGAACAGCGCGTTTTCCCATTCGCCCTTGTCGATGCGGGTGCCTTCGCTGTTCTTGATGCGGCCGTAATCGGCATCCATGAAGGCATAGGAACCGCATTGCAGCTCATTATAGACGCCGGAATTGCTCTCGAAATAATAGCTGCCGGTGCCGCCGCCCGAGACGAGTTCGGGCGACAGGCCGACTTCCTCCAGCGCCGCCACGGCTTCTTTGACCTGCGCGATGGCGGCGTCGAGCTTGGCCTTGCGGTCGACGAAGCTTTCCATGTGCTGCATCGCGCCCTGATAGGCTTGGATGCCGGTGAATTTCAGGCCCGGTGCCGCGTCGATGGCCTTCGCGATCTGAACCACGGCGGCCGCAGTGGTCACGCCGCAACGCCCCGCGCCGCAGTCGATTTCGACGAAACATTCGATCTCGGTGCCGTGGCGCTGCGCCGCCGCCGACAGATCGGCGACATTGGCCAGATCATCGACGCAGGTGATGATCCGCGCGCCGAGTTTCGGCAGGCGGGCGAGGCGGTCGATCTTGGCCGGATCGCGGACCTGGTTCGACACCAGAATGTCCTTGATGCCGCCTCGGGCAAAGACCTCGGCTTCCGAGACCTTCTGGCAGCAGACACCTGCGGCACCACCCAGTTCCTGCTGCAATTTCTGCACATCGACCGATTTGTGCATCTTGCCGTGGCTGCGGTGGCGCATGCCGTGCGCCTTGGCGTAATCGCCCATTTTCCTGATGTTACGCTCCAGCGCGTCCAGATCGAGGATCAGGCAGGGCGTCTGGATATCGGCCTCGGCCATGCCGGGCAGAGCGGGGATGTCATAGCCGACTTCGAAACCGGCGAAATCTGTCTTGGCGTTCATGGCAGGTCCTCAGTTCCAGGGCAGGCGGTCGAGATCGACATTGCCGCCGGTGATGATGATGCCGACGCGCTGGCCGGCGAAAATGTCGCGGTTCTTGATGATGGTGGCCAGCGGCACGGCGCTACTGGGCTCCATCACGATCTTCATGCGCTTCCAGATCAGCTTCATGGCGTCCACGATCTCATCCTCGGTCGCGGTCAGGATGTCGGAGACGTGGTTCTGGACGAAATGCCAAGTCAGTTCCTTGAGCGGCACTTTCAGCCCGTCGGCCACGGTCTCGGGGGCGTCATCGGCGATGATGTGACCGGCGCGGAAGCTGCGGGCGGCATCATCGGCATTCAGCGGCTCGGCGGCAAAGATCCGGGTCTTTGGCGCAAGGTTCGAGAGCGTCAGGCAGGTCCCCGAGACCATGCCACCCCCGCCGATCGGGGCCACGACCGCATCAAGGCGCTCGACCTGTTCGACCAGTTCCGCCGAGCAGGTGGCCTGTCCGGCGATCACCCGCCAGTCGTTGTAGGGATGGACGAACTCGGCCCCGGTTTCGGCGACGACCTCGGCAAAGACCGCCTCGCGGGAACTGGTCGAGGGCTCGCATTCCACGACCCGCCCGCCATAGCCGCGCACGGCGTCCTTCTTGGCCTGCGGCGCGGTGCGGGGCATGACCACGGTGCAGGGAATGCCCCGCCGGCCAGCGGCATAGCTCAGACAGGTGCCGTGATTGCCGCTGGAATGGGTAGCGACGCCGCGCGCGGCCTGTTCGTCGGTCAGCCCAAAGACCGCGTTGCTCGCGCCGCGCGCCTTGAAGGCCCCGGCTTTTTGCAGGTTCTCGCATTTGAAGAACAGCTCGGCCCCGGTCAGGTCATTGAGGAACCGCGAGGTCAGTACCGGTGTCACATGCACATGCGGCGCAATCCGCTTGCGCGCGATCAGCATGTCCGAAAGCGTCGGGATATACATGGCGTCACGCATCCTCAGGCCGCCTTCCGAAGCGCCGAAACCGTCGATTGGCGGTAATGCTCCTGCGCGGCGGCGACACCTGCGCCAAGGCGGATCGGCAGTCCCAGATCGACCATGACCATTTCCGCGACAGCAAGGCCCGACAGCGCCATGGCGTCGGTCAGGCTGCCCAGATGGCCGATGCGGAAGACCTTGCCCGCGACCTCGCCCAGACCGGTGCCAAAGGCCATGTCGTAGGTTTCGAGTGCGTGGCTGACGATGCGGTTAGCGTCAAACCCCTCGGGCACACGGATCGCGCTGACCGTGTCGGAATAAAGCTCGGGCCGCGCGGCACAAAGCTTCAGCCCCCAGGCATCGACGGCGGCGCGAATGCCGCCCGCAATGCGGTGGTGACGGGCAAAGACGTTCTCCAGCCCCTCGGACAGGATACGCTCGCAGGCCGCGTTCAGCCCGTTGATCAGCCCGACCGGCGGCGTATAGGGATAGCCGTTGCGGGCATAGCCCGTGGCCATGTCGCGAATGTCAAAGAAGGTGCGCGGCAGCTTGGCGGTTTCCACTGCCGCCATGGCTTTCGGCGAGAAGGCGACAATCGCCAGACCGGGGGGCAGCATGAAGCCCTTTTGGCTGCCGGTGACGGCGATATCGACGCCCCATTCATCCATGTGGAAATCCATCGAGCCGATCGAGCTGACCCCATCGACGAACAGCAGCGCCGGGTGGCGCGCCGCATCCAGCGCGCGGCGGATCGCGGCGATGTCGGATTTGACGCCCGTCGCCGTCTCGTTATGGGTGGCGAGGACGACGCGGATTTCGTGGCCCTTGTCGGCGGTCAGAATTTCCTCGAAGCGGGCGGCAGGGATGCCTTCACCCCAAGGCGTTTCGACGGTAGCGACTTCGAGGCGGTGGCGCTGGCACATGTCGATCCAGCGATGGCTGAACATGCCGTTGCGCGCAGCCAGCACTTTGTCGCCGGGCGAGAGCGTGTTGGTGATCGCGGTTTCCCAGCCCCCGGTCCCGGTCGAGGGGAACAGGAAGACCTGCGCGCGGCTGGTCTTGAGCACCTTTTTCACGCCTTCCAGCGCGGGGTGCAGCATGCGCCCGAACACCGGCGAGCGGTGGTCGATCGTGGGCATGTCCACGGCCTTGCGCAATTCCTCGGGGATATTGGTGGGGCCGGGGATGAAGATGGGGTTCTGACTGGTCATGGTGCTTCCTCCTGCACTTGTCTCTCAGGCTAGGCCGCGCTGTCCATTCCGGCAATTTTTCTGAAAATGATTTCGCAATGGCGGAAAATGCATTGATTTCCGTTAACCATCAGGTGTTTGCTGTTTTCCAGACTGGAATTGTCGTTTTCAACGAAATGAAAATGCTGTCGAAAGGTTTTCTTGAATGTTGACCGAGCCACGAAAAAGGGGACGCCCGAAAGGTCGCGCAGAGGGCAGCGAGGATAGCGGAGGCGTGCGTGCTTTGGAGCGTGCGCTCGACGTTCTCGACGTGATCGCGGCGGGCAATGGCCTGACGCTGAGCGAGATCGCGCAGCGGCTGGATCAGGCGCCCTCGACCGTGCATCGCGTTCTTGTGACGCTGGCCGCGCGCGGCATGGCCGAGACGGATCGGCAAAACCAGCAATGGCAGATCGGGCCGACGGCGTTCCGGCTGGGCTCGGCCTTCATGCGCAGGGCAGGGCTGGTCGATCGCGCCCGTCCCGTGCTGCGCCGGTTGATGGAGGAAACCGGAGAGACCGCCAATCTGGGCATCCTGAATGGCGACGCGGTCCTGTTCATAAGTCAGGCCGAGACGCATGAGACGATCCGCGCATTCTTTCCGCCCGGCACGCGCTCGGCTCTGCATGCATCGGGGATCGGGAAGGCGCTGCTGGCCCATGCCGGGCCTGAGGAGTTGCGGCAAATGATCCGGGGCCTGCGGCTGGAGCGCTTCACGCCGACGACGCTGGCCACGCCCGAGGACCTGACCGCCGACCTGATCCTGACCCGTGAGCGCGGCTATGCGCTGGACAATGAGGAACGCGCTCCGGGGATGCGCTGCATCGCCGCGCCGATCTTCGATCTGAACGGCGAGGCGGCGGCGGGGATCTCGGTCTCGGGGCCCATCCATCGGATGAGCGACGGGCGTCTGGACGCGATTGCGCGGGCAGTCATCGCGGCGGGGCGGGAATTGTCGACCGGGATCGCCTGAAAAGCGCCGCTAGGTGCTGTGGATGATTGCCTGCGCGGGCGGCCTGCGTTATCGGGGCGCAAAGCCAAAGGGGACCCTCTCATGACCGAGCGTAAAACTGGCCTTTCCTATGCCGAAGCAGGCGTGGATATCGATGCAGGGAACGCTCTTGTCGAGCGTATCAAGCCCGCCGCAGCCGCGACCAAGCGTCCCGGCGTGATGGATGGTCTGGGCGGCTTCGGCGCGCTGTTCGATCCGCGCGCTGCGGGCTATCAGGACCCGGTCCTTGTCGCCGCGACCGATGGCGTGGGCACCAAGCTGCGCATCGGCATTGACACCGGTGAGTTGGACGGTCTGGGCATCGACCTTGTCGCCATGTGCGTGAACGATCTGGTCTGCCAAGGCGCCGAACCCCTGTTCTTCCTTGATTACTTCGCCACCGGCAAGTTGTCGGTCGATGAGGCCACGCGCGTCATCAACGGCATTGCCGAAGGCTGCCGTCGCTCCGGCGCGGCCCTGATCGGTGGCGAGACCGCCGAGATGCCGGGCATGTATGCCAAAGGCGATTTCGATCTGGCCGGTTTCGCCGTCGGCGCGATGGAGCGTGGCACCGCGCTGCCCGCAAACGTTCAGGATGGCGACGTGCTGCTGGGCCTTGCCTCGGATGGCGTCCATTCCAACGGCTTCTCGCTGGTGCGCAAGGTCGCGGAACATGCGGGGCTGGACTGGAATTCGGATTCGCCCTTCGGCACAGGCACTTTGGGTCAGGCCCTGCTGGTCCCGACGCGGCTTTACGTCAAGCCGGTTCTGGCCGCGATCCGCGCGGGCGGTGTTCATGCCGCAGCCCATATCACCGGCGGTGGCATCACCGAGAACCTGCCGCGCGTGTTGCCGAAAGGTCTGGGTGCCGAGGTCGATCTGGACAGCTTCAGCCTGCCGCCGGTCTTCGACTGGCTGGCCGAGGCCGGCGACATCGCCGAGGCCGAGATGCTGAAGACCTTCAACTCCGGCATCGGCATGATCCTTGCGGTTGCGGCTGATCGGGCCGAGGCGCTGGAAGCCCTGCTGAAAGCCGAGGGCGAGACGGTTGTCCGCCTTGGGCAGGTCGTCCCGGGCGAGGGTGTGCGCTACAACGGCAAGCTGCGGTGAAACGCGTCGCGATTCTGATCTCGGGCGGCGGATCGAATATGGTGAAGCTGGTCGAATCGATGACCGGTGACCATCCCGCCCGCGCCGTCATCGTCGGTTCGAACGATCCCCATGCCGGTGGCCTCGCCAAGGCCGCCGCGATGGGCGTCCCGACCTTCGCGGTCGATCATCGTGCCTACAAAGGCGATCGCGCAGCTTTCGAGGCCGCGCTAATCGAGCCGATTCTTGCCGCGCAGCCGGATATCCTGTGCCTTGCAGGCTTCATGCGCATTCTGACGCCGGACTTCGTGCAGCGGTTTGAGGGGCGGATGCTGAACATCCATCCCTCGCTTTTGCCGAAATACCCCGGCCTGCACACCCATCAGCGCGCCATCGAGGCGGGGGATGCCGAGGCAGGAGCCTCGGTCCATCTGGTCACGCCGGAACTGGACGCGGGTCCGATTCTTGGTCAGGCAGTGGTGCCGGTCCTGCCGGACGACACGCCGGATCAGCTTGCGGCGCGGGTACTGGTGCAAGAACACCGGCTTTACCCCGAGGTGCTGCGGCGCTTTGCGCTTGGCGACCAGACACCCGTCAGCCTGACGGCGGCGTAAAAAAGGGGACCCTTTCGGGTCCCTTTCGATTCGCGATCATTCGCGCGGGTCATGTGCGGCAGTCCCGCCCAACACCACACCCGCTTGTCCGGCGAGGGGGCTAAGCTCAGGGATGGTGACGATCTCGTGGCCAAGGCGACGCAGCGCGGAGATCGTCCCGGTTCCGACATTTTCCTCAATCTTCAGGCTGTCGCGGCTATCCGAGAAGGTCCGGCCCAACAGGAATCTGGGCGCTGCCAATGCCTTGGCGGGTGGCTCGGCAAAGTCGATGAGATGCGTCAACAGGACGGACAATGTCTGTGGTTGGCCATCCGCTCCTTGGGTGCCATATACGAAAGCAGGCTTGCCGTCGCGCAATGCGATGCCGGGATTGAGCGTGTAGAACGGCAGCTTGCCGGGCGCAAAGGCATTGCAATGGCTTGGATCGACCGAAAAGGCTGCGCCTCGGTTCTGCCACAGAATACCGGTATCGCCCGCCACCACACCGCTGCCCCAGTCGAAATAGGTGCTTTGCAGCACGCTCGCAGCATTGCCTTGCTCGTCCATCGCGCCAAGAAAGACCGTATCGCCATGCTGCCAGCGCTCCGGCCAGACAAGCGCCCGTTCCGGTGAAATCTCGGCTGCCTTCGCTTGCAGATGCTCTGGAGAAAGCAGGTGGTCAGGCGTAACGCGCATGAAGGCGGGATCCGCAATTGCGCTCCGGTCGCGAAACGCGCGCTTCACGGCTTCGACGCAAAGATGCAGATGCTCGGGGCTTCCGGCTGATAGCGATGACAGATCGAAATGCGCAAGAATGCCCATGATCTGCAATGTCGTAAGCCCTTGGGTCGGGGGCGGGGGGGCCAGCAGGGTGACATCGCGGTAGCGCAGCGAAAGCGGCTTTGTTTCGCGCGTTCGGGTACGGCGCAGATCCTCGCGACCGATAATGGCACCCGATTCCCTCAATCCCTCTACGATACGGCCTGCAAGCGAACCGGAGTAGAATTCCTGCGCACCACGTTCTGCCAGCAGGCCGAGGCTATGCGCGAGTTCCGGTTGCCGCAGCATGGTTCCGGCGGCAAGCGGTTCGCCTGCGTCAAGGAATATCCTTCCGAAGCCATGCCAGTTCGGTGCTTCGTTCGCGCGATGGCGGGTCCAGAATTCTTGCGACTTGGTCACGGCGTAACCGTTTCGTGCAAGATCGACGGCAGGCGAAAGCAGATCCTCCCACCGGCAATTGCCCCCGAGGTTTTCCCTTGCGTAATCAAGCGCGTGTCGCCACCCGTCGACGACAGCTGCTGTCGTCAGGATCGCGCCGGGACCGCGCAGGGGCGGCTCGGCTTGCGGTATCTCCCGCTCGATCCCCTGACCGATGGCCAGAAAGGTTCGGCGGTCTCCGTTCCGATCAGTGACCAGCCAGACAGCGTCCCCGCCAAGGCCGCAGAAATGTGGCGTAACGACGGCAAGGACAGCGCCCGCGGCGATCAATGCCTCTGGCGCGGTTCCTCCGTTGCGCAATACGGCCATGCCGGCTTCGGTTGCCAGCGGATGCGGGGTGGTGACGGCACCGGTCATTGGGGGGAACCTGTCAATGAAGCGAGGATCGTCCGCACAACCTCGTCGCGCCTTGCGGACAGAAATTCGGGGTCGGACAGGTCGCGTCCCAAGACGACACCCATCGTATGGCGGTTGGCGATATGGATCGTCGCCAGCCCAAGGATCGAAAGGTAAAGCTGGCCGGGATCGGGTCGATGGGTGAAGACGCGCTCGTTCGCGCCCCGATCCAGAACGTTGTCGATGGCGTGGAAAAGTGTCTCGGCACGTTTGTTCACGGCGACTAGTTCGCGCACATGTACGCCGTCCGACATGTTCTCGATTCGCATCATGCCCTGAAATTCGGGATGCGCTTCCATATAGTCGAAGGTGAAGCGCGTCAGTTCGGCTATCGCCTGTTCGGGTGGTAGATCCCAGAAACTGGCTTCGGCCTCGGCCTGACGAAGGCCTTCGTAAACCCGTTCGATGCAAGCGCGGTACAACCCCAGCTTGTTCCCGAAATAGTGGTAGATCATCCGGACATTGCAATCGGCCGCCTCGATGATGCGCGAGACGCTGGCGCCCTGATAGCCGTGCAGCTGGAATTCGGTCGTCGCTGCGGCAAGCAGACGCTGCGCGACCCCGCCTGATGCGTCTTTGGCGTGTTGTTCAGTGACGTTCTGCATCGAAACCTCATTCATTTGCGCAAAAGATAAGCGGTTTGACCAATCTCTGTGCGCGAGACGTGCATTGATCCGACGAAACGGTTTCGGGACGGCATTTTTTCTTTACCACAAGTAAGTAAGCGTTCACTTACACATTCACGCAAACCGCTGCGCGAAGCAAGTTCAAAATGAAATCAAAGACCTGTCAACAGACATGGCCCTTATGGATTGACGATGATGAAGAAAACGCTTCTCTCTTTGCTTGCAAGCGTGGCGGTTTCCGCCGCTGCCACGGGGGCCTTGGCCCAGACGCCGACGGACGCACGGATTGCAGTCGCGATCACCGAGACGATCTCGGGACATAACCCCTATGCCGATCCGGTCGTCCTGCTGTCGAATGTCTGGTGTCAGGTCTATGGCTGCGTGACGCGCTATGATTTCGACAAGAATGCCTTCGTGCCCTATCTGGCCGAGTCGGTGCTGTCGGTCGATCCGCTGACATGGGAAATCCGTCTGCCCGAGGGGGCCAAGCGCCATAATGGCGAGCCGGTACTGGCACAGGATATCGTTCATTCGATCGACTATCTGGGCAAGAATCCGTCTTCGGGGAAATCCTATCTCGTCGCGGGTTGGAGCAAGGTTGAGGCGCTGGACGACCGCACCGTTCGCATCACCACGGCCACCCCCGACGCGACCGTGCCTGACAATCTGGCCGGAGTCGCCGTGACCTCGAAGGCGCTTTACGATCAGTTGGGCGAGGCGATGTTCAAGGACGCGCCGTTCGGTGCGGGGCCATACAAGCTGGATGAGGTCAGCATCGGCGAGCATATCGTGATCTCGCGCAATGACGGGCATCCGATGCTGTCGCCCAAAAATCCGGCGCAGATCATGTACCGCATCATGCCCGAGCCCGAGCAGCGCGTGACCGCGCTTGCCAATGGCGAGGTCCAGATTGCGCAATCCGTGCCGCCCCAGCTGATGGCGCGAGTGGCAGACATGCCCAATGCCCAGATCGCCACGACCAACTCGGTCGAGATGATGTTTCTGGCAATGTCGCCCAAGACACATCCATGGGATCGCAAGGAAGCGCGGCAGGCCGTCGCCCATGCGATCAACCGCGAGGCCATCGTCCGCGCGATCCTGCAAGGGCAGGCGGATCTGCTGAACGGTCCCGTCAGCGCCGGTCAGATCGGTCACGATGCCGGATTCACAAGCGCCTATGACTACAACCCCGAAAAGGCTCGCGCATTGCTGCAATCGGCCGGATTGGAGGGCGTCGAGGTGACGCTGTCCACCCCCGTCGGACGCTACACCGCCGACCGGCAGATCACCGAGGCGATGGTCCCGATGCTTGAGGCCGCAGGCTTCAAGGTGACGCTGGATACGCCAGAATGGGCGACGCTCTGGGCCAATGTCCAGCAGGGCAAGGTGCCGTTCTATTACATGGGCCGCGGTTCGATGATCGACCCTTCGCGGGCGTTGCACCAGTATTTCGCGACCGGAGGCTCGCCGCGCATCGGTTTCTCGGACCCCGAGCTTGACGCCCTGCTGGCGGCCGAGCGTTCCGAATTCGATCCGGCGGCACGCGACCAGAAGATGCAGGCTGCGGTACGTCACCTTGTCGATGCGGCGCCTGCGGCCTTCATGTGGCAGCACAAGATGGCCTGGGGTGTCTCGAAGGAAATCAGCTTCAAGCCTCGTCCGGCCGATCAGGTGAATGGCTGGGAAGTCTTCGTCAACTGATCGCCGCATCCGGGTCGCCTATGGGCGGCCCGTCCCTGAACCAAAGGACAGCCGATGCTGCTATTTGCCATACGCCGCCTTGCCGGTGCCGTTCCCGTGCTGGTCGTGGTCGCGGCCGTGGTCTTTACCCTGATGCAGTTCGCGCCCGGAGACGCGGTCAGCATGCTGATCTCGGACGAGGCATCCGATGCGGACAAGGCCCGTATCCGCGAGGCATGGGGACTTGATGATCCGCCGCTGACGCAGTTCCTGAACTTCCTCGGGAATGCGGTGACAGGCGATTTCGGAACGTCGTTCAAATACAAGATGCCGGTCATGGAACTGGTGCTTGAGCGCTTGCCCGCAACAATTGAACTTGCGCTTGCCGCCACGCTGGTTGCGGTCGTGATCGGCATTCCGCTGGGGGTTCTGGCGGCCGCACGGCCCGGCTCGTTCTGGGACAGTTTCACCTCGACCTTCAGCTTCGCCGGAATCTCGATGCCGAATTTCTGGATCGGTATCCTATTGATCCTGCTTTTTGCCGGACATTGGCACTTGCTACCGTCCGGTGGCCGCGCGCCTTGGGGCATGGGGCTCGAGACGATGACGGGCTTCCTGCTGCTGGATGCGCTGCTGCAAGGTCGGATGGATGCGTTCTGGGGCGCGCTGAAGCATCTGGCGCTGCCCGCGTTGGTGCTTGGCACGAACATGACGGGGATCATCACGCAATTGACCCGCGCGTCGGTGCAGGAGGCCCTGCGCGAGGACTATGTGATGACCGCCCGCGCTAAGGGCCTGGGCGGGATGCGTATCCTGTGGCGCCACGCCTTTCGCAATGCGCTGGTCGGCGTGGTCACCATCATCGGGTTGGAGTTCGGGGCGCTTTTGTCGGGGGCGATGATCGTCGAGACGGTCTTTGCATGGCCCGGCATCGGCAGCCTGCTGATCCAGGGCATTTCCTCGCGGGACTATCCGCTGATCATCGGATTGGTGCTGATCTACACCGCCATCTTTATCCTCGTGAACCTGCTGATCGACCTGCTCTACACCCTCATCGACCCCCGTATCCGGATCAACTGAGATGACGATGACAACAGGCAATTCCATTCCCGCGGGTCCGAGCCAGTGGCAGCGTTTTCGCCGCAGCTATCGCCACCTGTCGGGCTTCAAGGCGGGCTTCGGCCTGACCACGGTCGCGGCGCTGCTGGTCATGGGGCTGTTCAGCCCCTGGCTTGCCCCGCATCCACCCAACGCGCAGGATCTGATGGTCGCCATGATGCCGCCTGACTGGACCGGTCCTAATGTTCTGGGAACCGATCATGTCGGGCGCGATATCCTGAGCCGGATCATCTACGGCTCGCGCGTGTCGCTGATCATCGCGCTTTCGGTGGCGCTTTTCGCCAGCGTCGTAGGCGTGGCGCTTGGTGTCGTCGCGGGCTATTTCGGTGGGCGCATTGACAGCGCGATCCAGAAGGTCGTCGAGATCTTCTGGTCTTTCCCTCCCTTGATGCTGGCCATCGCGATCGTCGCCTTCGTCGGTCAGGGCCTTGCGATCGTCATCATCGCGCTGACCGCGCAACGCTGGATTCCCTATTGCCGCGTGACCCGTGCCGAGGCCATGGCGCTGCGCGACCGCGAATTCATCATGGCGGCGCGCACCTTGGGCGCCTCGGACGGGTTCATCATCCGTCATCACGTCCTGCCCAATGTCACGCTGTCGATCATCGTGATGACCAGCTTTGCTATGGCCAATGCGATCATCGCGGAATCCTCGCTGAGTTTTCTCGGGCTGGGCGTGCCGCCGTCGATCCCGACATGGGGAGGGATGCTGTCCGATTCCCGCGCCTACATCTCTAGCGCGTGGTGGATGGCGCTGTTCCCCGGCCTTGCGATCTTTCTGACGGTTCTGGGCCTGAACCTGCTTGGCGATGCCTTGCGTAACCAATTCGACCCCAAGCTGAAATCCCACTGACAAGGAGAACGACGTTGACCACCCGCACCCACACCGAAACCATGGATGGCGCACGCCGCTCGCTTGTCTGCAAGACCGGAAACTGGACCCATTTCATCGGGCTCCAGCCGCGCAATCTGGATGGTGATATCAAGGAACAGGCGCGCGACGTGATCGCCCGTCTGGACGAGTTGATGGCCGAGGCCGGCATCGGGCAGTCCGACCTGTTCACCGTCACCATCTGGCTCAAGGACATGCGTTATTTCGCGGCGCTGAATTCGGTCTGGAACGGTTGGGTCGATGCGGCGAACCCGCCCGCCCGCACCTGCGTTTCGGGCGAGCTTTACCGGCCCGACCTGCTGCTGGAAATCGTCGCCGTCGCCTATCGCGAGGAAGCCGCAGCATGACGATCCAGAAAACCGGACGCATCGATAGCTGGGGGCCGAAGATATTCCTTGGTTCGGCTGCGGGCGATATCGCCTCGGCCTGCCTGACGGCACCCGACAAGTCGCTACCTTTCGAGGGTCAGACCCGCGCGATCCTTGGCGTGATCGACGATCTGTTGACGCAGATGGGCAGCGGGCGGAGCGGCCTGATCTATGCGCAACTTTGGATCGCGGATATCGCGCAATGGCCGGATTTCGTCCCGATCTGGAACGAATGGGTGGGTGAGGGCATGCCCCCGGGCTTGTCGGTGGTCGAAATGTCGGCGTCGCGTCGGGATTCGTTGTTGGAAATCCGTGTCTGGGCCGACCGGCCCGACGCCTGAACCGAAAGGATGCGCCGCCATGACCATGCATGAGCCTTTGCTGTCGATCCAGAATCTCGACATCGCCTTCGGGGCGGATCGCACAGCAGTTGTCCATGATCTTTCGCTGCGGCTTGATCGGGGCGAGATTCTGGCCTTGGTCGGAGAGTCCGGCTCGGGCAAGTCGGTGACGGTTAAATCCGTCATGCGGTTGATCGACCAGCAGGGCGGTCATGTCACGGCCGGGCGCATCCTGCTGACCACGGCGCGCCAGCCATCGGTCGATCTTGCCCTGCTGGACGAACGCCAGATGCGGCGGATCAGGGGGGCGAGGATCGCGATGATCTTTCAGGACCCGATGACCTCGCTGAATCCGGTTCTGACGGTCGGGGCGCAACTGGTCGAGGCGGTTCGCCAACACCAGCCGTTTGACGACGGCTCGGCCAAGGCGCGTGCGGTTGCGATGCTGGAAAAGGTGCGGATGACCGATCCGCTGCGCCGTTTCGACCAATACCCGCACGAGCTTTCAGGCGGGATGCGCCAACGCGTGATGATCGCCATGGCGCTGATATGCGAGCCTGACATCCTGATCGCGGACGAGCCGACGACCGCGCTTGATGTGACCGTGCAGGCCGAGATTCTGGCCCTGATCCGCAACCTGCAACAGCAGACCGGCATGGGCGTGCTGTTTATTACGCATGATATGGGCGTGGTGGCTGAGATCGCGGACCGGGTTGCGGTCATGCGCTACGGCCGCATCGTCGAGGAAGGTCCGGTCGGTCGGGTCTTCGATGCGCCCGCGCATGAATATACCCGCAAGTTGCTGGATGCGGCACCAAAGTTCCGCCACGCAGCGACTGCGACATTGAACGACGCATCTGCCGCAGTGCCTCCGGTGTTGTCTGTCAGTCACCTGACGACACGCTTTCCGGTCCGCTCGCGCATTCTTCGCCGCCATGTCGCGAATCTGCATGCGGTCGAGGACGTGAGTTTCGATCTTCACCCCCGCGAAACCGTGGCCATCATCGGTGAAAGCGGTTGCGGAAAATCTTCGCTTGCCAAGTCGCTGCTGCGCCTGATCCCGACGGATGAGGGGCGGGCGGTGCTGGCCGGTCGCGATCTGCTTTCTCTTGGCGGTCAGGCGTTGCGGGCAGCGCGAGACGATATCCAGATGATCTTTCAGGATCCCTATGCGGCGCTGGACCCGCGCATGTCGATCCGCCAAATCCTGTCTGAACCGCTGCGGATCCGTGGGCTCGCCGTCGAGGAGGAGGGTTTGTCGGCGCTGGTCGAACGTGTCGGATTGCCCGAGGACAGTCTGGATCGTTATCCGCACCAGTTCTCGGGCGGGCAACGCCAGCGTATCTGCATCGCAAGGGCATTGATCCTTCGCCCCAAGGTGCTGATTGCGGATGAACCGGTCTCGGCGCTGGACGTCGCGATTCAGGCCCAGATCCTTACCTTACTGGAGGAACTGAAACGCGACGAGGATCTGGCGTTGCTGTTCATTTCGCATGACATGGCCGTGGTCGAACGTGTCGCGGACCGTATTCTAGTCATGTATCGCGGCACGATCGTCGAGCAAGGTCCGGCGCTGTCGGTGCTGTCATGTCCCGCACATCCCTATACCAGACGCCTGCTTGAGGCAGTTCCGGTTTCCCATCCCGCCGAACGGTTCGAGCGTGCTTCGCTTTCGGTGCCGACTGCTGCCCCGATTTATCCGGTCGGCACGAATATCGAGCCGGCGCGGTGGCAGACCATCGGGCCGGAGCATCGCCTGAGGGTAGAAGTGTAAGCCGCGAAAAGCTGCTCTCTTATGCGGCTCTTGATCGGAAAGGTCGCCGGTTTCGCCCCGTCGAGGGGCAAAACCGGCGCGGGGGCGTTGCCCCCGACCACCTCACTTTTCGGGAACCAGACCGCGCGGGGCGAAGCGCAGCACCAGCAGTAGTGTCAGGCCCATCGCGACGAAGCGCATATGCGGGGCGCTATCCAGCAGGTGCTGGCGCAGCGCGCCCTCGGGCAGGGGCATGGTGACAAGGTTCATCAGTTCCGGACCCCAGACCTCGGCCTTGATCCAGAGGAACCAGATCAGCACCGCGCCAAGGACCGAACCCCAGTTGTTGCCCGAACCGCCGACGATCACCATGACCCAGACGAGGAAGGTGTAGCGCAGCGGGTTGAAGCCGCCCGGAGACAGCAGCCCGTCCAGCGTCACCATCATCGCGCCCGCCAGACCGATCACGGCCGAGCCGATGACGAAGATCTGCAGATGGCGGCCCTTGATGTTCTTGCCCATCGCGGCGGCGGCGGTTTCGTTGTCGCGGATCGCGCGCATCATCCGGCCCCAAGGCGATTTCAGCGCAAGTTCGGCCAGCAGGATCAGGCCCAGCAGCACGGTTCCGAACAGGCCCGCATAGAGCAGCTTGACCCAGATCGCCGAGGCGGTCGCCGGGTCCATGCCCCATGCTGCCGCCTTGGCGACGAAACCGGCATTGTTTTGCAGATCCAGCTCATAGGGGACGGGGCGCGGGATGCCTGACATGTTCTTGACGCCGCGCGCGAGCCATTCCTCGTTGCGCAGGACGGCCACGATGATCTCGCCGATGCCGAGTGTGGCGATGGCGAGATAGTCCGAGCGCAGGCCCAGAGCGACCTTGCCCACACCCCAAGCGGCAGCGGCGGCGAAAAGCGCGCCGACGGGCCATGACAGTAGGACCGGCAGGCCGAGGCCGCCGATGTTGCCGGCCGAGGCGGAGTTGTTCGCCTCGATCGCCATGACGGCGGGATCGAAGAGGAAGCGGTAAAGGACGCAGCCGACCAGCAGCACCAGCGGTATCAGGATGAAGCTCAGCGGAGCCTTTACGCGTTTCCAGACCTGCGTGGCCAGCGCCAGCGTGCCCAGACCAACGGCCAGTGCCAGCAGAACGCGCAGCCCGCCAGCGGACCAAGCACCTTGGACCGGCGCGGTTGAGACCAGAACCGGACCCAATGCGCCAAGGGCAAGGAAGCCCACAACGCCGGTGTTGAACAGGCCCGCATAGCCCCATTGCATGTTCACGCCCAAAGCCATGACAGCCGAGATCAGGCCCATGTTTAGGATAGCCAGCGCTGAGTTCCAGCTGCCCGAGAACAGCGCGTTGCGCGTCGTGCCTTCCAGCATGAACAGCGCCGCGATCAGCAGGAAGACAATCGGCGCGCGCCAGCGGCCATGGGCGTCAGCTTGACGAGTATTCGACATGTGTCAGCCCCTCCCTTAATAGGCTTTGCCGCGGAACAGGCCTGTGGGCCGGAACAGCAGGACGACGATAAGGATGACGAAGCTGACCGCGAATTTATATTCGGTGGACAGCAGTTGCAGCAGACCCTCGGGCTGGAAGCCCAGATACGTCGCGATCTTTTTCCACGGATAGGTCACGGCCACTTCGGAGAAGGCGACGATGAAACCGCCCGCGACGGCGCCGATCGGGCTGCCAAGGCCGCCCACGATGGCTGCGGCAAAGATCGGCAGCAGAATCTGGAAGTAGTTGAAAGCCTTGAAGCTTTTGTCGAGGCCGTAAAGCGTGCCAGCCGTCACCGCGAGAGCGGTCGCGATGATCCATGTCAGGCGCACGATGCGTTCCGGGTCGATGCCCGACAGCAGCGCCAGATCCTCATTGTCGGCATAGGCACGCATGGCCTTGCCCGAGCGCGATTTGTTCAGGAAGCGGAACAGCGCCCAGCAGCACAAAGCGGTCACGACCAGCGTCAGCGCTTGGCTGAGGCGCAGGGCCAGACCTTCGGTCAGACCGGTCCAAGCTTTGAAATCTTGCACACTGATCAGGAACCGCGCGCCGTCGTCGAAGCGGATTTCGTCTACGCCGATCAGCAGGCGGGTCAGGCCGTTCATCACGAACATCACGCCGACCGAGGCCATGACCATGATGATCGAGTCGGATTTCTTCTTGCGATAGAAGCGATAGACGACGCGATCCGTGCCCAGCACGAAGGCCGAACACAGGGCGATGCCGATGGGCAGCGCAAGCAGGGCGACCGGCAGTGGGCCAAGGCTGATGCCGAGCGCCTGCAGGCCCCAAGTGACAAGGATCACCAGACCCGTGCCGAAAGCCATGGTGTCGCCATGCGCGAAGTTCGAGAAACGCAGGATGCCATAGATCAGTGTGACGCCAAGCGCGCCAAGCGCAAGCTGCGCGCCATAGGCGGCGGCGGGGATCACCACGAAGTTGAGGATGGCCACAAGGGCGTTAAGAAAGTCCATGTCAGCCCCCAAGGAACGTGCGTCGGACCTCGGGATCGGCCATCAGGGCCTTACCAGAGTCGGTGTAGCGGTTCGCGCCCTGCACAAGGACATAGCCGATATCGGCAATCTCAAGCGCTTGGCGGGCGTTCTGTTCGACCATCAGGATCGAGATGCCGGTGCGGGCGACCTCGATAATGCGGTCGAAAAGCTCGTCCATGACGATGGGGCTGACGCCCGCGGTGGGCTCGTCCAGCATGAGAAGACGGGGCTTGGTCATCAGTGCACGGCCAACGGCGACCTGCTGGCGCTGACCGCCGGACAACTCGCCCGCGTTCTGCTTGCGCTTGTCGGCGACGGCGGGGAAGAGGTGATAGACCTGTTCGATGGTTTCGCGGTAATCATCCGTGCGGATGAAAGCACCCATCTCAAGGTTTTCCTCGACCGTCATGGTCGGGAAGATATTGTGGGTCTGCGGCACGAAGCCCATGCCCTTGTGGACGCGTTCCTGCGGGGTCAGGCGGGTGATATCTTCGCCGCCCAGTTTCACCGCGCCTTCGCGCAGGTTCAGCATCCCGAAAACGGCCTTCATCGCGGTGGATTTGCCAGCGCCGTTCGGGCCGACGATCACGGCGATCTGGCCCTGATCCACGGTCAGCGTGCAGCCGTTCAGGATGTCGGCCTTGCCATAGCCGCCGCGCATCGCGCTAGCGCTTAGATAGGGTTCAGCCATTACAGATCCCCCGCAGGCTTGCCGTCGCCGCCTTGACCGGCCTCGGCCCCAAGGCCGGGCTGCGCACCATGGCTTTCGCCGAAATTGGCTTCCTCGGCGACTTCCGCCGCCACTTTGTTCTTCAGGCCGGTGCCCAGATAGGCCTCGATCACCGCCTCGTTCTGCATGATGCTGGAGGCTGAACCCTGTGCCAGAACCTTGCCCTGCGCCATGACGATCACTGGATCGCAAAGGCGGCCGATGAAGTCCATGTCATGTTCGATGACGCAGAAAGTATAGCCGCGTTCCTTGTTCAGACGCACGATGGCGTCGCCGATCGTGCCCAGAAGCGTGCGGTTCACACCCGCGCCGACCTCATCGAGGAAGACGATCTTGGCATCGACCATCATCGTGCGGCCCAGCTCCAGAAGCTTCTTCTGGCCGCCCGAGAGATTGCCCGCCTTCTCATCCGCGACATGGGTGATCGTCAGAAATTCAAGGACTTCGTCCGCCTTCTTGCGAAGGGCGCGCTCTTCCTCGCGGATGCGGCCTCGGCGGAACCATGTGTTCATCAGACCTTCGCCGGTCTGCGCGCCGGGAACCATCATCAGGTTCTCGCGTACGGTCATCGACGAAAATTCATGGGCCAGCTGGAACGTGCGCAGCAGGCCCTTGTGGAACAGTTGATGCGGCTGAAGGCCGGTAATGTCTTCGCCATCCATGATGACGCGACCAGAGGTCGGCGGCAGGACGCCCGCGATGACGTTGAAAAGCGTGGATTTCCCTGCACCGTTCGGGCCGATCAGGCCGGTTATCGAACCGGTCTCGATCGTCAGGCTGGCACCGTCCACGGCGCGGAACCCTCCGAAATGGCGGTGCAGGTCATGGACCTGGATCATGTAGTCTCCCCAGACTTCGCTGTTTCCGCGAAGATTATTGCCCCATGAGGGGTAGTTATAACAGGCAAAAGGCCCGGATTGAATCCGGGCCTCCCGCAACATGTGGGGTCGATCAGCGGAACCCGATAACGTTCAGCTTGCCGCCCTTGAAATCGACTTCGCGGTAGACACCGGCGCTTTCGCCCGGCTCGACCAGTTCGACCGCGGTTGCGCCGACATAATCGACATCTTGACCTGCGGCAATCAGTTCCAGAGCTTTCGCCAACTCGCCCGGATAGATCTTTTCACCCGGAGCGATCGCAACTTCCATGACCTTGTCTTTATAGACCTTGGGGTCCGAAGTCTTGGCAGCCTGCATTGCCAGCATGATCAGCGCGGCCGCATCGTAAGCTTCGCCCGAATAGGCCGAAGTGCCGTCAAATCCGGCAGCTTTTGCCAGTTCGGCAAATTTGTCGTGGCCGTCGCCTTCAGCCGAGGGGTTCTGACCGAACGAGGTTTCCAGCGCGGTGCCGAATTTCGTCACCAGAACGTCGTTCACCATGCCATCGGGCAGCACGAAGGTTTCGAACGCGCCGGTATCCAGCGAACCCTGGATCACGCCCGAGCCGCCCTGGTCGGCGTAGCCAGCCACGACCAGCGCATCGCCACCGGCAGCAGCCAGCGCCGCGACTTCGGCCGAGTAGTCGGCTTTGCCGTCGTCATGGCCCGCAACGATGGTGACCGTGCCGCCTTTTGCCTTGTAGGCATTGGCGAAGCTATCGGCCAGACCTTTGCCGTAGTCGTTGTTCGTGTAGGTCACAGCAACGCTTTTGACGCCGCGGCTTAGCGCGATGTCGGCCATGACTTCACCCTGCCGCGCGTCCGAGGGTGCGGTGCGGAAGAAGAAGCCTTTGTCGTCGATGGTCGAAAGCGCCGGCGAGGTCGCCGAGGGCGAGATCATCACGACACCATTCGGCACGCCGACTTTTTCCAGCGAGGCGATGGTCTCGCCCGAGCACATGCCGCCCATGATGCCCTTGACACCTTCCGAGGTCACAAGGCGTTCGACAGCAGCAACGGACGCGGCGGCATCGACACAGGTGTTGTCGGCGGCCACAGGAGCGATCTTCGAGCCGTCCAGAAGTTTGCCGCTGTCGGTAACTTCTTTCATTGCCAGTTCGGCGCCTTTCTGGATGGCCGGGGCAATGGATTCCAGCGGGCCGGTCAGGCCCAGCGAAATGCCCAGCTTGATATCCTCGGCGCCCGCGGCACCGGCGAACATCGCACCGGCTACGCTGGCCAGAAGAAGTTTTTTCATTTTTAGTCTCCCTGAGTAGAACTTTAGTCCTGTTCGGCAAGCTATAAGGGCCTCGAGGAAAAGAAAAGTGCGCAACAGCGGCAGAATGTCGGTTGAAACCGACGAATTGATGCAATTCCGTGAAAGGAAATGCCTAATTTGTAGCAGAACCGGATCCGCTGCGCTGATGGTAGGGTGAACTGCCAAAGGTCGCGCGGTAACATTTCGAGAAATGCCCTGCCGAACCAAAGCCGCAGGCCAGCGCGATCTCGATCACGCTCATTTCGGTCTGCATCAGCAGGTTGCGGGCGCGCTCCAGACGGATTTCGATGTAATAGCGCTTGGGCGAGCGGCCGAGATACCGCGCGAACAGCCGCTCTAGCTGTCGGGGCGACATGTCCGCGTCAAGCGCCAGACGCGCGGGGCTGATCGGTTCCTCGATATTGGCTTCCATGCGCGCCACGACCTGCGCCAGACGGGGATGGCGCGCCCCGATGCGGGTCGGGATAGACAGGCGCTGGTGGTCGCCTTCGGATCGGATCGAGGTATGGATCATCTGGTCGGCAACACGGTTCGCCAGATCGCTGCCATGGTCGCGGCCGATCTGGTGCAGCATCAGGTCGATGGCTGCCGTGCCACCCGCCGCAGTCAGACGGCTGCCGTCGTCGACAAAGACCGTGCGGATCAGGCTGACATCGGGAAATTCCTCGGAAAAGCCGTCCTGGTTTTCCCAATGGATTGTCGCGCGTTTGCCTTGCAGAAGTCCGGCCTCGGCCAGAACCCATGAACCGGTGCAAAGTGCCCCCATGCGTGGGCCGCGACGGGCCTCACGGCGCAGCCATGCCAGTACCGGACGTGTCGCGGCGCGGGTAATGTCGATGCCGCCACATAACAGAATCGTATCCTCGCGGCGGGTTTCGGTCAGGCCGCTATCCAGCATGACGCGGGTGCCGTTCGAACAGGTGGCGAATTTGGCATTTTCCCCGATCACCCGCCATTCATAAAGTGTCCGCCCCGCAATCCGGTTCGCCAGACGCAGCGGTTCAATCGCGGCAGCGAAGGAGATCATCGTAAAGCGTTCAAGTAAAAGGAAATAGTATCGATTTGGTCGCGGCTGCACCGGACCTTGGGCAGGGAAAGAGGCTGGATCCATGTCTGGCATATGCGGCTGTGTCTCGAAATCAGCGCAGATCAGCAGTCCGCGCGGGCGCGCGCAAGGCTTTTCCTCGGTTCGACGACGCATTATACCCCAATGACCGTTTGTCAGGAGGACAGGATAATGGCACAGCAGAAAACCGGTTCCGCAACCCAAACATGGGACAAGCGTAGCTGGCGCGCCTATCCCCGCGTCCAGATGCCTGATTATCCGGATATGGCTGCACTTGAGGCGGTCGAATCGCAGCTTGCGAAATTCCCGCCGCTGGTTTTTGCTGGCGAGGCGCGCCGCTTGAAAGCTTCCTTGGCGGAGGTGGCCGCTGGTCGCTCGTTCCTGTTGCAGGGCGGCGATTGCGCCGAAAGCTTCTCGGAATTCTCGGCCGACAACATCCGCGACACCTTCAAGGTGATGCTGCAGATGGCGATCGTGCTGACCTGGGGCGCGCAACTGCCCGTGGTCAAGGTGGGCCGTATGGCCGGTCAATTCGCCAAGCCGCGTTCGGCTGCGATGGAGAAGGTGGGTGACGCCGAACTGCCCAGCTACCGCGGCGATATCATCAACGGCTTCGACTTCACCCCCGAGGCCCGCATCCCCGATCCGCAACGGATGCTGTCGGCCTATACGCAGGCCGCCGCATCGCTGAACCTTTTGCGCGCATTCTCGACGGGGGGTTATGCCGATATCCACCGCGTTCAAAGCTGGATCAGCGACTTTACCGGTGGCGATGAGGCCGCGCGGTACCGCGACATCGCCGACCGCATCAGCGATGCGATGGCCTTCATGGCGGCTGCTGGCGTGACCTCGGCCACGGCGCATGTGCTGAATTCAGTCGATTTCTACACCAGCCACGAGGCCTTGCTGCTGGAATACGAGGAATCGCTGGCAAGGATCGACTCGACCACGGGCCTGCCGGTCGCCGGATCGGGCCACATGATCTGGATCGGCGACCGCACCCGTCAGATCGACGGCGCGCATGTCGAATTCGCCCGTGGCGTCCAGAACCCGATCGGTCTGAAATGCGGTCCGTCGATCTCGGATAGCGACCTGAAAACGCTGATCGCGAAACTGAACCCCGAAAACGAGCCGGGGCGTCTGACGCTGATTGCGCGCTTCGGGGCGGGCTCGGTTGGCGATCACCTGCCGCGCCTGATCGAGGCCGTGCAATCCGAGGGGGCCAATGTCGTCTGGTCCTGCGATCCGATGCACGGGAACACGATCAAGTCGGCCTCTGGTTACAAGACGCGGCCCTTCGAATCGGTCCTACGCGAAGTCCGCGAGTTCTTCGAAGTCCACCGCGCCGAAGGCTCGATCCCGGGTGGCGTGCATTTCGAGATGACCGGCAAGGACGTGACGGAATGCACCGGCGGTGTCCGCGCCGTTACCGACGAAGATCTGTCGGATCGCTACCATACCGCCTGCGATCCGCGCCTGAATGCAAGCCAATCATTGGAATTGGCTTTCCTCGTTGCTGAGGAACTTCGCCGTCGTCGTGTCGACACCGCGCAGCAAGCAAAGGCGAGCTGAACTCAGTAACATTATTGGAAAGGGCGGCGAGGTCATCACCGCCCTTTTTTACATCCTGTGAGCGTTGATCGACGTTTCGATCCCGTCAGTGATGACACGGAATTTCGCTCGCCGTTCCTCGGGGGTTGCTGTTTCGAAGATGCGGCCACGAGCCGGAGCAAGTTCGGCAAATCGGGTGGGCGAGGGGGACGGTTCGATGGTTTTTGCACCGTGAACGACGGGAAAGACCCGGTCACGAACCAGATCAAAGCGCCGCGATGTCTGGCCGATCTCACCTTTGGTGACAAGGCAGCCAAGCACGCGGCTCACATCGCCCAGATCCGAACGCAGCGGCAGAAATAGCATCGTTCCGCGAAGATGGGGTCGGCCGTAGCCGACGGCCGATTCAAGGTGTAACTCGGCGATCTGCGGGCCGCGGAAGACACTTTCCAACACGTCCGACAGACGTCCGCGCGAGTCCGGATTCAACAGCGCACAGATCGGCATGCCGCGGACTTCTACGCCCATCACGTCGATCAGGTGCCGTCCCGCCAGACGGAATCGGGCCGCTCCGGGGGCGATGCGTTCCAGAATGAAAGCGAAATCAAGCGCGGGTCGGAAGGCGCGGGGGTCGATCTCGTCACGGGTCGGTACGGAGCGGTTGCCGCGCAGGCCGTCCCAATAGCTCCGAAGATCGCTGACGATGCGCTCGGGTTGGACAGGTTCGTAATCCGCGATGCGAAAAAGTTTATCGTTGCGCCGGACATCGCGTCTCGGCACAACTTCGCCCCGGATCCCATCCGGGCCGTGATTATCTGACATCGTGTTTACCCACCTAACCAACAAACCGAAACAAACAGATACGACGTCACCAACCTAACGCATTCAAGCCCGTTCGCAGAGAGAATTCTTGACAGAAGGTTAATATGATTTGCCGTTGCGGAGCGGGGGTTGACCATGATGCCCGCGCTGCGCCATTCAGGCCGCGAATTAAGACCGACCGAGCACGACAAAGGAGATCGGGACCATGGATCGCAGCGGGCTTCTGATCATTCTTTCATCGCCTTCGGGGGCAGGAAAATCCACATTGGCACGGCGTTTGATGGAATGGGATTCCAGCCTGCGCTTTTCCGTTTCCGCGACCACGCGCAAGCCGCGACCGGGTGAGGTCGAAGGCGACCATTATTATTTCCGCGACCCCGACACATTCCGCGCCATGGTTGCTGCCGGAAATATGCTGGAGCATGCCGAGGTGTTCGGCAATCTTTACGGCACGCCGCGCGAACCGGTTGAAGACGCGATGCGCGCGGGCCGCGATACCTTGTTCGATGTCGATTGGCAGGGCGGGCAACAGATCCGCGCCTCGGCTTTGGGAAACCATGTCATCTCGATCTTCGTGCTGCCGCCAAGCCTTGCCGAGCTTGAGCGCCGCCTGATCTCGCGCGGGCAGGACGCCCCCGAAGTGATCGCCGGACGGATGCAGAAAAGCCGCGACGAGATCAGTCATTGGGCCGAATATGATTATGTCATCGTCAACGAAGATATTGATCAAAGCGCCGAGGCGCTCAAGTCGATCCTGACCGCCGAGCGGCTGCGCCGTCCGCGTCAGGTCGGGCTTGGCCCGTTTGTACGCCGCCTGATGGAGGAAGATGGTAGATGATCTGGGACTTGGACGGAATTGCCCCGCAAATGGCGGATGATGCATGGGTTGCGCCTGATGCGCAGTTGATCGGCAAGGTCGTTCTGGAGGAAGGCGCGAGCGTCTGGTTCGGATCGGTCTTGCGCGGCGATAACGAGGAAATCCGTGTCGGCCGCAATTCGAACGTTCAGGAACTGACCGTCTGCCACACCGATATCGGTTGCCCCCTGACCATCGGCGCGAACTGCACCATCGGTCATCGCGCGATCCTGCATGGTTGCACCATCGGGGATGGGGCTTTGATCGGCATGGGCGCGATCATTCTGAATGGTGCGCGGATCGGGGCGGGTTCGTTGATTGGCGCAGGCGCTTTGATCACCGAAGGAAAGGAAATCCCTCCGGGTTCTCTGGTCATGGGGGCTCCGGGAAAGGTCGTGCGCGAGCTTGACGACGAGGCGCGGGCCAAGCTGCTGAAATCGGCGGAAGGCTACCGCGCCAATGCCGCCCGCTTTCGTGCGGGCATGACGGCGGCTCGAAATGCCTGATTTGCTGGATCAGCTTCTATCCGCCGTTCCGGTGCCGATGGTTGTCGTCGACGAGGAGGCGCGGCTGATCGGCGGCAATGACGCCATGGAGGCATTGCTAGGGCCGGTCCCTGCCAATCGGCCATTCGTGACGCTGTTGCGGCATCCCGAGGTGAATACTGCGCTGGATTCGGTGCTTGCCGGTGGCGAGCAGGCACGGCTGAATGCGACGATGCAGACGCGTAACGGCAAGATGCTGTGTCAGGTTCTGGTTTCTCCGCTGCAAATTTCGGGAAACCGCGCGGCGAGCGTGACCATCGAGGACCGTTCGCGCGATGAAGAAACCGAACAGATGCGACGCGATTTCGTGGCCAATGTCAGCCATGAACTGCGTACGCCCCTCACTGCGTTGATGGGTTTTATCGAAACATTGCGTGGACCAGCCCGGAACGATCTGGCGGCGCATGACCGTTTCCTAGAGATCATGGGGCGCGAGGCGGGCAGGATGAACCGGCTGATCGGTGAGCTGTTGTCACTGAGCCGTGTCGAGCAGGACGAACGCCGTCGCCCCGTCGAAAGTGTCGATCTGGCGGCGTTGCTGCGTTCGGTCGTGACGACGCTTTCCCCATCGGCAACAAGCGCATCCGTGTCGCTTGAGCAGGTCGGTACGTCGGGACAGGTCATGCTTCCGGGCGATACCGACCAGTTGGTGCAGGTTTTTCACAATCTGATCGAGAACGCCGTGAAATACGGGGCCAGCGGTGGAGTGGTGCGGGTCGTGCTGGAGCGGCTGCAACACGAGCCGGTCCTGCGCGGGCCGGCATGGATGGTGACGATCGCGGATGAGGGCGAGGGGATCGAGGCGCTGCATTTGCCGCGCCTGACCGAGCGTTTTTACCGTGTCGATACACACCGCTCGCGGGAGCAGGGCGGAACGGGGTTGGGTCTGGCAATCGTCAAACACATCATCAACCGTCATCGCGGGCGGCTGAAGATCGAGAGCCAGAAAGGCAAGGGCAGCCAGTTCATGGTAATCCTGCCCGAATCTGCCGGACGGGTTTAGGGAATAAAAAAGGCGGAGGCATCGAGCCTCCGCCTTTTTTGTCCGGCCTTTGGCCGAACGCCGCCTTACTCGGCAGCGTGGCCGGTGATTTCAACGCCCGAGGTTTCGGAGTTGGGCTTCATCCGGAAGCCGCGTTCCAACTGGTCGAATGGTGCAACCGGATAGTCACCCGAGAAGCAGGCGTCGCAATATTGCGGGTTGGCCGCGTTGCGTCCGCGCGCTTCGCCAACAGCGCGGTAAAGTCCGTCTAGCGAAACGAATGCGAGGCTGTCGACGCCGATCCATTCGCGCATTTCCTCGACCGACATCTGGGCTGCCAGAAGCTTGCCGCGGTCGGGCGTGTCCACGCCGTAGAAGCAGGGCCATGCGGTCGGCGGCGAGGCGATGCGGAAGTGGACCTCGGCCGCGCCAGCGTCAAGGATCATGTCCTTGATCTTGCGAGAGGTGGTCCCGCGCACGACCGAGTCATCCACCAGAATGACGCGCTTGCCTTTGACCAGCGCGCGGTTGACGTTAAGCTTGAGACGTACGCCCATGTTGCGGATCTGTTCGGTCGGCTCGATGAAGGTCCGGCCCATATACTGGTTGCGGATGATCCCCATGCCGAACGGAATGCCGCTTTCATGCGCGAAGCCGATTGCGGCAGGCGTGCCGCTATCGGGAACGGCGCAGACGAGGTCGGCTTCGATCGGGGATTCACGGGCCAGTTCGACGCCGATCTGGCGGCGGGTCTCATAGACGGAACGACCGCCGATGATCGAGTCCGGGCGCGAGAAATAGACATGCTCGAAGATGCAGAAACGGCCGGTCGAGGGACCGAAGGGGCGCGAGCTTTCGACCTCGCCCTTCGAGATGACGACCATTTCACCGGGCTCGATCTCGCGCAGGAATTCGGCTCCAATAATATCCAGCGCGCAGGTTTCCGAGGCGAGGACATATCCCTCGTCGCCGATCTTGCCCAGAACCAGGGGGCGCACGCCCAACGGGTCGCGCACGCCGATCAACTTGGTGCGGGTCATGGCGATGACCGAGAACGCGCCTTCGACGCGGCGCAGCGCGTCTTTCATCCGTTCGGGGATGTTGCGCTGAATGGAACGCGCCATCAGGTGGATGATGCATTCGGAATCCGAACTGGACTGGAAGATCGAGCCACGCTCGATCAGTTCCTTGCGCAGCGCCATGGCGTTGGTGATGTTGCCGTTATGGGCAACGGCGCAGCCACCCATCGAGAAATCGCCGAAAAAGGGCTGCACGTCGCGGATCGCGGTCGCGGCCTTGGTGCCGGCAGTCGAATAGCGGACGTGACCGATGGCGAGGGAACCCGGCAGGGTCTCCATCAGGCTTTGTTTGGTAAAATTGTCGCGGACGTAGCCGAAACGGTGGGCGCTGTTAAAGCCCTGTTCCGCGTCATGCGAGATAATGCCGCCAGCTTCTTGTCCGCGATGCTGCAACGCGTGCAGGCCGAGGGCGACGAAGTTGGCCGCATCCGTGACACCGATTACGCCGAAAACACCGCATTCTTCATGCAGGCGGTCGGAATCGAAGGGATGGGCAAGGAATGGCTGCATCATCACCGGCTCTTGGGCTAGGGGAGGGCTAAATATGTGGCGCGAGTGCCGCTAACATAGGGACTCGTGCGGGTGAAGTCACGCCCCGCCGGACCGACGGGGCGCATTTAATGTCACGAATGGGTCATGCGACGCTTTGTCGCCTTAATTCGCTGGGGTTGTGCCGTTGGCAGGCGCAGGCGTCGTGGTGTTCGCATCGACTGGCTGGGTCGACATGCAGCCACGCACCAGTTGCTCGTAGCGCGAAACGACCCATTCCGGCGCGTTATGCGGGATCTGCTCGTCCATCTGGCCGGTCATCCGTTCGAAAACCTGCGCCGAGCGCGAGTTGTCGACGATGGCCAGATCCTGTTCGGACATCACGCGGTCATAGACGATGAACGCGATCGCCACGAGAAGGATGCCGCGCGCTACCCCGAACAGGAAGCCCATGCCCTGATCGATGCCGCCAAGCGCCGAGCGCTGCACGACCGACGAGAAAAGCGGCGTGATGATCGAGAACAGCACCAGTGCCAGCGCGAAGACGGCCGCAAAGCCCGCGATGGTCGAAAGCTCGCAACTGTCGGCGAGAAACTTGTTCAGGCCGGGGATTTGCGCGATCATCGGCCTTGCCGCCGGAGCGAAGATGAACGCGAGCACCGCCGCGCCGATCCAGCCGAGGATGGCCAGCGATTCGCGAACGAAGCCCCGCGCGTAGGCAAGGATCGCCGAGAGGATGATCACGGCCGCCACGATGCCGTCGATTATGGTGAAACCGTCCATGTCACGCCCTTTTGCGGTGTGCCCCGCGATTGAGGGACAAGATCATCCGGCACCGAATGTCTCGCCCACGAAACTTGTCAGATCCGAAACACGGTCGACCCGCATACCGGATACGCCCTCGACCTTGGTGGACGCGGGCAGGATTGCACGTGAAAAACCAAGTTTTTGCGCTTCTTTCAACCTGTTTTCGGTTTGTGCGACAGGACGTAGCGCCCCCGAAAGACTGATTTCGCCGAAAATGACCGCCTCAGCTGGCAGAGCGATGTCCTCGCGCGCGCTAAGAAGCGCGGCCGCGATGGCCAGATCCGCTGCGGGCTCGTTGACGCGCATCCCTCCGGCAACATTGAGAAAAACGTCGAGACCCGCGAACGGGACGGCGCAGCGTGCCTCAAGCACTGCAAGGATGGTCGAGACCCTGCCGGAGTCCAGACCGACAACGGTCCGGCGCGGGCTGGCCAGTGTCGAAGGTGCAACAAGCGCCTGGACTTCGGTAAGGACAGGACGAGTGCCTTCGATCCCGGCATAGACCGCCGATCCGGCGCTTGGCTGGCCCCGCTCGGACAGGAAAAGGGCCGAAGGGTTCGCGACTTCGGACAGTCCGCCGCCGGTCATTTCGAAAACGCCGATCTCGTCGGCCGGACCGAAACGGTTCTTGTGGGCGCGAAGGATGCGGAATTGGTGGCCGCGCTCACCCTCGAAGTAAAGGACGGTGTCGACCATGTGCTCGACGACGCGGGGGCCGGCGATCTGGCCCTCCTTTGTGACATGCCCGACCAGAATGACCGATGTTCCGCGCCGCTTGGCGAAGGTGGTCAGCTCATGCGCGCTGGCGCGGACCTGCCCGACCGAGCCGGGAGCGGCCTCGATCTGGTCCGACCAAAGGGTCTGGATCGAGTCTATGATCGCGACGTCAGGGCGTTCGACATCCAGCGTGGTCAGGATATCGCGCAAGGCGGTTTCTGCGCCAAGGCGAACAGGCGCGTCGCCAAGGCCCAGCCGTTGGGCGCGTAGACGGACCTGTGCGCTGGCTTCCTCGCCAGAGAAATAGATGGCTTGCTGGCCGTTGCGGGCGAAGGCAGCGGCGGCCTGTAGCAGAAGCGTGGATTTCCCGATGCCCGGATCACCGCCGACAAGGATGGCCGAGCCGGGAACAAGACCGCCGCCAAGGACGCGGTCAAATTCCGCGATGCCGGAATGGGCGCGGGCAGGGGGGGCTTCCTGCGTCGCGAGGCCCGATAGCGGGACCGGCTTACCCTTGAGCGATCCAAGGCCGCGACCCGGCCCTTGCGACAGGGGCGCTTCCTCGATGATGCTGTTCCATTCGTTGCAGGTCTCGCAGCGACCGGACCATTTCCGGTGGCTGGCGCCGCAGGCCGTGCAGGTGAAGGCGGTGATGGATCTTGCCATTCTATCTGAATGGCAGATTGCGCGGCGGCATGCCACAGGGAATGGTGTGCTTTACCGTGCAGTTGCGCGGGTTTTTACGAGATGTAGCCACCAGCGCTCAGCTGACGCCCAGCCCCGCGCGCATCAGTACCCGACGGACCGGTGCAACGGCATAGAGGCTGCCCAGGGCCGCGGCCCGCAGATCGCGCAAGGGGCGGGACGAGATCATGCTGGTACGATTCAGCGCGTCGATGCCAAGCAGGCGGGCCATCGCCTCGGGGCGGCGGCGACGGTTGTAGGCGTCAAGCGAAGTCTGGCTGCCGGGATTGCCTGCCGACAGGTCGATCAGCGACGCGAGATCGGCAAGGCTCATATTCAGGCCCTGCGCTCCGATCGGTGGGACGACATGGGCGGCCTCGGCGATCAAGGCGGTGCGCGGACCGGTGAAGCTGTCGGCGATCTGGCTGATGATCGGCCATTCGGTCAGACGTGTCGCTTGCGTCAGCCGGCCCAGCACTCCTGCCGAGCGGATATTGAGTTCGGTCGAGAAATCGTCCGGCGAGAGTGCGGCGAGGCGGGCGACTTCGGGTCCGCGCTCCATCCAGACGACTGCCGAGGACGGCTTTCCGTCGCGATCGGGGAGGGGGACCAAGGTAAACGGTCCGCCCGAGCGGTGGATCTCGGTCGAGACATTGCCATGCGGTCGTTCATGCGTGACGGCAAAGGCCAACGCCTTCTGGCCGTAGCGCAGCGTGCGGGCGCCAATGCCAAGCGCCTGTCGCACCGGCGAGTTGCGACCATCGGCCCCGATCACCAGCTTGCTGCGCAGGCGCGTGCCGTCCGTCAGTGTCACCAGCGCTTCGGTGTCGCGGGCGACAATGCTGGCGGTTCCGGTTCCGGGCAGGAAGCGGACATTTTGCAGCGAGGCGAGGCGGGCCGAAATCTCGCGCTTGAGAAGCCAGTTGGGCAGGTTCCAGCCAAAGGGTTGGTCCGAAATCTCCGAGGCGTCGAAGTCGCGCGTCAGACGGGCCTGCGACAGCTTTCCGCCCGCGTCGATGATCCGCATGATTTGCAGCGGCGTTGCATGTGGCGCGAGCCGTTCCCACAGGCCAGCAGCGGTCAGCACTGCAATCGAGGGATGCAGGAATGCCGTGCTGCGCAGATCCGAACCTGCGGCGGCTTCCTCGGTGACCGGAGGGGCGGGGTCGACACAGGTTACCTGATGGCCAGCCGTGCCGAATGCGGCGGCTGCAATCAGGCCGGCAATGCCGCCGCCTGAGACGAAAATCTCGGTATTTTCCATGGTCCGGTCAGAAGCCCGCAGCGTAAGCGATCAGGATGCCGAACATCGTGACAGTACCCGCCAGAGCGATCAGGGTCAGCGCGGCCAGACCCCAGATCGCGGTCGCAAGCGCCGCGATCACGATCAGGACCAGAACGGCAAGGAATAGCCCTGCGGCAATGCGCGCCTCAGAGCGGGCTTCGGCTGGGTCGAGTTGAGTGGCGGCCATGCTGCGTTCCTTTGCGGGTGCGACAGGTCAATTCTGGCGCTGTTGCCGCGTCTGGGCAAGAGAGTGCAGAAAGGCGGTCAGGTCCATGGTGCGGTGATGGACATGTGCGCCATGATCAAATTCGGGGATCAACTGGTCGGGCCCGTGTCGGCCGGCCCCGACCAGAACCGTACGCATTCCCAGCGAATGCGGGACTTCTAGGTTTCTAGGGTCATCCTCGAACATTGCAGCTGTAGCCGGATCAAAACCCGAGCGCTGCATGACTGCGGCATAAGCGCGCGGGTCGGGCTTGGGGTGGAATTCCGTGGTATCGATGCCGTGGATCTCGTCGAAGATATTTAGCCCCCGGGCGGCGAGCACGCGAGCGGCATATTCGGTATCGCCATTGGTATGGATGATCTTGCGCCCCGGCAGGTCGGTGATCAGCGCGGCCAGATCGGGCGAGGGCGTCAGATGGGTCAGGTCGATGTCGTGGACTTCGCGCAGGTAAGGCATTGGATCAATGCTGTGTTCCGCCATCAGACCCGACAATGTCGTGCCATGCAGACGCCAGTAAGCCTGCCGCAGATTACTGGCCTCGGGCTCGGACATGTGCAATTCGCGCATGACATAGGCATTCATGCGCTTCTCGATCTGGTCGAAAAGCCGCATCTCGGGCGCGTAGAGCGTGTTGTCCAGATCGAAGATCCAGGTCGTGACGTGATTAAATTCCATGATAGCTGCCTAAGCCTGCGGCAGGACGCTTGCAATCCCATGCGGGACAACAGATCGTGCGCGTATGAAAGACGCCTATTCCCTGATCCTTTCCGCCATCGACAGTGGCACTTACCGTCCCGGTGACCGGCTGGTCGAATCCGAGTTGGCCGAGCGCTTTGGCGTGTCGCGCACGCCGGTCCGCGAGGCTTTGCAGCGGCTGGAAACCCAGTCCATGCTCAAGCGCGACGGGCGCAGCCTGATCGTGGCGACGCTGGATCATAACCAGCTGGCCGAGCTTTACACCGTCCGGACCGAGCTGGAGGCACTGGCGGCGCGTCTGGCTGCCCGCCACGCCACCCCCGAGGAGGTGCGCGTTCTGGCTGGCATGGTCGAGGAAGACCGCGCCATTCTGGGCGATCCGCAGGCTTTGTCGCGGGCAAATCGGCGCTTTCACCATCAGATCCATCTGGCGTCGCATAACCGCTATCTGGTTCAGCAGCTTGACCTTGTGCATCGCAGCATGGCGCTGATGGCGCGCACGACTCTGGCGGCCAAGGGGCGTGATACCGTCACCTTGTGCGAGCATCAGGAAATCGTCGATGCGATTGCCGCGCATGACGGCGAGCGGGCCGAGGCGGCGCTGCGCCGCCACATCTCGATGGCCTATGAGACCCGCCTGAAAGAAGAAGCACGCTTGGCCAGCGAGATTGGCAACGACGAGTGATGCGCGTGATTCGCGCCGCCTCGGATCTTGAGGAAGGCGCGGCGCATCTTGCGCGTGTCTGTCCGGTCTGGGCGCGTGCCTTGCCGGAAATCGGGCCGTTGCCGCTGCGCCGCTGGGACGAGGGGTTTGTCTCGATCAGGGACGCGGTCGTTTCGCAACAGATTTCGACCCACGCGGCCAATGCGATAGTTGCGCGCATGGCGGCAGCCGGACTTGCGGACGAGGCGGGGATCGCCGCGGCAGACGATGATGCATTGCGGGCCGTCGGCCTGTCCCGTCCCAAGATCCGATATCTGCGCGGCATTGCCGAGGCGCGGATGGATTGGAACAGCTTGCGCGAACTTCCCGACGAAGATGCCATCACTGCGCTGACCGCCTTGCCGGGGATCGGGCGCTGGACCGCTGAAATCTATCTGAAATTCGCGTTGGGTCGGGCGGATGTGTTTGCGGCTGGCGACCTTGCCTTGGCGGAATCTGCCCGATTGCTATACGACCTGCCCGAACGTCCCGCTCCGGCCGCGTTGGTCGCCTTGGCCGAGCCGTGGCGGCCTTGGCGCGCGGTTGCGGCAAGGGCCCTGTGGGCCTATTACCGCTTAGCAAAAGGACGCGAGGGGGTCAGATGACACGCGAATTGAAGTCGAAACGCAAAGGGCCTGCCAAGGCGGATTCCGTCGTGGTATTCCTGCACGGCTACGGTGCCGACGGGGCCGATCTGTTGGGGCTAGCCGATCCGCTTCAGCCGCATCTGCCGCGCACGGCCTTTTACGCACCGGACGCGCCCGAACGCTGCATTAACAATCCGATGGGCTTCCAGTGGTTTCCGATCCCGTGGATGGACGGCTCGACCGCCGAGCAGGCGCGTTCGTCGGCGGAACAGTCCTTTGCCGATATCAATGCGTTCTTGGACAAGGTGATCTCCGACGAGGGCATCGCTCCGGCACGGTTGGCGCTGGTCGGTTTCTCGCAGGGGACGATGATGTCGCTGGAGGTCGCCCCCCGTCGCGCACAGGAAATCGCCGGCGTCGTCGGTTTCTCGGGCCGTCTGCTCGACCCCGAGGCTTTGGCCCGCGACGTCAAGACCCGCCCGCCGGTTCTTCTGGCGCATGGCGATCAGGATCCTGTCGTGCCGTTCGAAAGCATGGGCTTGGCTGCGGATGCGTTGGTCGCAAACGGGTTCACCGTCTATACCCATGTCATGAAGAACACCCCGCATGGCATCTCGCAGGACGGGTTGTCGGCGGCGCTGCAATTCCTGAACGAGCGACTTTCCGCAGGGTAACTTCCGCTTGGGTCAGTTTGACCTTGAAGTATGGAAGTTGGGGATTAACTTATCCTTACGTAGTGAGGAGATGTTGCGATGGATCTGATCTTTGTGGCCCTGACCGCTTTCATTCCCGTCAGCTTGCTGGTGGTAGCGATGCGTCAGCCAAAAGCTCAGAAGGTCGTGGTGCGCGCTCGCCGCTGATCCCCCTTCATTCCTTGTTCCAGATCCGGGGCTCGGCCAATTCGATCGAATTGCCCGCCGGATCTCGGAAATAGATTGACCGCCCACCCTGAGGCCATTCGAAATCGGCCTCGATTGCCACGCCATTCGCGGTCAGGTGGTCGCGCCAATGCAGGATGGTTCCTCCGTCTATCGCGATGCAGAAATGCCCTTCGCCGTCGGTTCCGTGTGACGGTACGGGCAGACGGCTGTCAGCCGCAGGCGGCTTGCGGGTTGCGTCGGGGTCAAACACAAGCAGGATCTGCGCACCGCAGCGGAAGAAGACGTGCCTTCCGGGTTGGTAGGCGATTTGCTGCAATCCCATGATTTTGACCCAGAAATCTGAAGCGGCAACCAGATCGCGGGCATAAAGTGCGGTTTCCAGCGTACCAATGATGGGGGGTGGCTGCCTCATGCGATTAATCCTGCCACCAGAACGGGGATTGTGCCAGCTTGCCTTGTGCCGAATACGCCCATCAACGCTAATCTGCTGCTGGCTGATTTGGCCAAGTCGTTGCGAATGGATCGTTTCTGTTGCGACTTCCGTCGCGAGATTAGGATCTTGCGATTGCACACCTGTCACGGCGATGTCACGCAATCGGATTAATCATCCGGCAGGACATATATTCAGGGGCTTGTCAGCTTGCGGTCACGATATATAGTCGGCCTCAAGACGTTCCGACAAGTTTCCGGGCAGATAATGCAGAGGGCCCATGCTGGACGACCTTGGTTATTTCCGAACTCCCACAACGCGTGAGCGGTTAGGCTTACGCAGGCAGGCGATCTTTGGCTTCGAATGGGCCGAGATCTGTGTACGCATCAGGGTATCCAGTTCGTTTGCAAATCCGGAAGATTCCATCGGGCGCGTGTTCCTCACGCGCCTTTTTAATTGCTGCAGGCAAGCCGCAGGAGGTGACGCATGAACGTCCCCTTGCAGAACCTGCGGACCTTGATCCTGAATGCCGACATGCAACCGCTCAGCTATGCGCCGCTGTCGGTTTGCACTTGGCAGCAGGCGATTGTCTCGGTGTTTCAGGATCGGGTTGTGCAGGTGAAAGCCTATGACAACGTCCAGATCCGCACGGCTGCACGCGATTACGAGGTGCCATCAGTCATTGCGTTGAAGACCTATCGCAAGCGCAAGCACGTCGCCTTTACGCGCTATAATGTCTTTCTGCGTGACGAATTTCGCTGCCAGTATTGCGGCAAACGCTTTCCGGCCCGCGACCTGACTTTTGACCATATCGTGCCGCGCAGCAAAGGCGGGCAGTCGAACTGGCTGAATATCGTGTCGTGCTGCAGCAAGGATAACTTGCGCAAGGGCAGCAAAACGCCGTCTCAGGCCGGACTGAAATTGTTGCGCGAACCTTTTGTCCCGACCGCCTATCAGCTTGATGCCGCAGCCATGCGTTTACCTGGTGCTGCGGACCAGTTGCATCAGACTTGGATGGACTTCCTTTATTGGGATGCCGAGTTGGAAAACCGATAAGAATGAAATACCGGCCGGAATGAGCAGCCATCTGAAAAAATACGGAATATTCGCCAGCGGCTCGGCCATGGGGGCGGTGGTTGATTATGCAATCACCATGCTGGCTGCCAAGTTTCTTGGCATGTCGCCTGAACTCGCCTTGGGATTGGCGATGCTGTTCAGCGCGACGGCGGTATTCTTTTGGCACGACCACATCACCTTCAAATCCGCCGGCCAATCTCGCTTGGCGCGAAAATATCTGGCCTTCATGCTGTGGAGCGTGCTGGTTTATCTATTGCGAGCCGTGCTTCTTGTAGGATTCGGGATGGTTGGCTTGCCGCTGTCCATTGCGCTTGCCTTGTCCATCGGCCTCGCCTCGGTGGTCAATTACATCCTGTCATCGCGTGCGATTTTCCGCACTCAGAAGGGGTAACACGGTCTCGCCCATAAGTGCGGGGTTGGGCACGGTGGTTTCCGGTAGGACGCTGGGGATTCCGAACAGGAACGCATCCCGATCCTTGCGGCGTGTCGCACCCGCCTCGGACCAGCTGATTTCGTCGATCAGGAACAGCGGGCGTCGTTTGGTTTCGTTGAAGACGCGACCCAGATATTCGCCAATGACCCCCAATGCGATCAATTGCACGCCGCCCAACAGCAGGATTGTCAGGAACAGGGTCGGGAAACCCTGAACCTCGTCGCCGAACAGTAAGGTGCGGATCAGGTAAAAGGCACCGCCCGCGAAGGCAAACAGCGCGATGAAGAAACCAAGATAGGTCGTCAGCCGCAAGGGCACGGTGGTGAAGGACGTGATCCCCTCGATCGAGAGGTTCAGAAGCTGGCCGTATCTCCATTTGGTCGAGCCGCTGAAACGGGGTTCGCGAACATAATCTACCGCGCACGAGCGGTAACCGACCCATGCGAAAAGCCCTTTCATGAAACGGTGCGCTTCGGGAAGACGCATCAGCGCATCAACGGTGCGGCGGCTCATCAGACGGAAATCGCCGACATTCTCGGGCAGGGGGACCGGACCAAGACGGCGCATGACGCGATAGAAACCGTGCGCGGTCGCTTTCTTGAGCCAGCTATCGCCCTGACGCTCGATCCGGCGGCCATAGACCACGTCATAACCGTCAAGGTATTTCTCGATGAACTTGGGGATCAGGTTCGGTGGATCCTGAAGGTCGGCGTCGATGGCGATGATCGCATCGCCTGTCGCGTGGCAAAGACCTGCGGTCAGCGCGATCTCTTTGCCGAAATTGCGCGAGAAATTGACGATGGTGATGTTGCGCTCGGCTGCAGCAAGCGCGCGCATGACGCCCAGAGTGCCGTCCGTGCTGCCATCATTGACGAAAACGATCTCGTAAGGCTGGCCGGTCGGCTTCATCACCTGACCGATCTTCGAGACAAACTCGTTCAGGCCATCTTCTTCGTTGTAGCAAGGGCAGACGATCGAGACGAGGTTCAGCGGTTGAGACATGACCTGAACTTAACTTTCTTTGGGTTCGAAAGAGTTGTGCCAAGTGTACAGGGCGCTTCGGGCGCGACCTGCGGACGAGCGGAATTAGGCTCATTGTGAAGACTGGCGTGAAACTGTGAACCTGTCTTTTTTGCCATCGCAAGTTTAGCCGGATGGCTGCAGGTCGTGGCATGGTCGCGCGGCGGCGCGTAAAGGCTAGTGATCCACGCGCGTTGCGAAATGTACGATGGCGGCTGCGGTCAGGGCGACAACGCCCAGAACATACAGCGGTATTCCGATGGACGCTGCAATCCAGATGGTCAGTGCTCCGGTCAGGATCACCGCGACGATCAGGATCAGGAAATGCGGAAGCGGCATGGCACCCTCCAATACCCTGATTATGTGACCGAACCGGCCAAATCGGAAGGGGCAATGACCTGACGATAAGGTGAGGATCTTTGTTCTTGAAATGTTCTCATTGGTTCGGTATTCTGGACGCATGACCCTGCCGCCCAGAAACCCGGATCAGATCCTGCGTGCCCGTGGCGCTGATACCCGCCCCGCAGGAAGGTTCGAGCCTTACCAGAGCAGTCGCGAGCATGATGGCTGGGACATCCCCGAGGATCAGGGTATTCTGCGGACCGAGGTCGCAAACGAGCGGGCGCGATCCATCATCGCCCGCAACAACTCGCCCGATATTCCGTTTGACCGGTCGGTCAACCCATATCGGGGCTGTGAGCATGGTTGCATTTACTGCTTCGCGCGTCCTAGCCATGCCTATCTGGGGCTATCGCCGGGGCTGGATTTCGAAACCAAACTGACCGCCAAACCGAACGCCCCCGAGCTTCTCGCGGCCGAGATCGGTCGCCCCAGCTATGCGGTTGCTCCGATTGCCTTTGGAACAAATACCGATCCCTATCAGCCACTTGAAGCCAAGATGGGCATCATGCGCGGCTGTCTTGAGGTTCTGTCGGCGTGGAACCATCCGCTGAGTCTGGTGACGCGAGGGGCGACGGTCCTGCGCGATGTCGCGCTGCTGTCCGAGATGGCGGCCCGTCGTCTGGTCAGTACCGGAGTTTCGATCACCACATTGGACGCCGATCTGGCCCGCAAACTTGAACCGCGCGCGCCTGCTCCGGCGACACGATTGCGGATGGTCGAAGCATTGGCAAAAGCCAGAGTACCTGTCCGCGTGATCGCCGCGCCGATGATCCCCGTTCTGAACGAATACGAGATGGAGCGGATCTTGCAGGCCGCGCGTGATGCGGGCGCTAATTCGGCCAGCATGATTCCGATCCGACTGCCGCTCGAGGTCGCGCCATTGTTCAGGGATTGGCTTGAACGTCACCATCCCGGCAAGGCCGAACATGTGATGTCGCGGATCAGGGCGATGCGGGGCGGGCGGGATAACGATCCGCGATTCGGTGCACGGATGCGCGGCGAGGGGGTCGAGGCCGATCTGTTACACCAGCGGTTCCGACTGGCTCGCCGCCGTCTGGGCCTTGAGCGCGAGCCTCCGGTTCTGGATTGCAGCCTGTTCGGCCCGCCGCCCCGTGCCGGAGATCAACTGTCGCTGTTCTAGCCGTCGGGAACCGAAATTGGCCGTTCCCTGACGCGCTGCCGCCAAGGCGGGCCGAAAAGCGCATACCACAGGACAGTCCGGTCACGCGCGTCGTCGGGCTGTGGTCGAACCACTTTCTCGATGACTTAGCGGTCGGCCATCGCGCCGGCAATCCGCGATGAGATCGTCTCGGTCGACGGGCGCCCGCCGGATACGCGATTGATGAGTGCTTCATGCATTGCCGCCAGATGTACGGGCGTTGTTCCACAGCAACCACCGATAATGCGGACGCCCATATCGCGGGCCAGAACAGCGAATTCGGCCATTACTTCGGGCGTGCCATCATAGATCAGCCCGCCATCCTGAAAACGCGGCACACCGGCATTCGGTTTGGCGATCAACGGACGCTCGGAACCCGCCGCGGAAAAACCCGAGATCGCCAGCAGCAATTCGGCCGGACCGGTACCGCAATTCGCGCCGTAAGCGATCGGGGGATGGGGCAGGCGTTCGACCAGCGTGGCGAGTTGCGGAGGACTGACGCCCATGATGCTGCGGCCACCGGGTTCGAAACTCATCATGCCGCACCAGGGCAGGCCAACCGCTTGCGCAGCGCGGGCGGCGGCACGTAGTTCCTCGACTGCGCTGACCGTCTCGATCCACAGGATGTCGACGCCGCCTTCTTTCAGCGCTTCGGCTTGCTCGGTGAACAGTCGGGTCGCCTCGGCTTCGGTCAGACGACCAACGGGAGCCATGATCTCGCCGGTCGGCCCGATCGAGCCTGCGACGATGACCGGACGATCTGCCTCGGCCACCGTCTCGCGGGCAAGGCGGGCAGCGGCGTGATTGATGCTGGCGACACGTCCCTCGGCGCCGGACAGGCGCAATCGGCTGGCATTTGCCCCGAAGCTGTTGGTCAAGATCATGTCCGCGCCTGCGGCGATCATCTGGCGATGCAATTCGCGCACGCGGTCAGGATGGCTTTCGCACCACAGATCGGGGGCGTCGCCGGGGGCAAGGCCCATATTGTAAAGATTGGTCCCGGTCGCGCCATCGGCCAATAGCCAAGGGCGGTCGCCGAGCAACCGGGACAAGGGGTCCGTCATTGTCCTATCCGTTCTCGCACGGGATGATGCTAGCACATCCCGCGCGGAAAAGCCTGATTTTCTTACCGCTTAGCGCGAACGGATCATGCCCATGATTTCTTTGGTGCGCTCGACGATAGGCTGTGCGATCGCTGCGGCCTGATCCGCACCGCGTCCCATGATTCGGTCGATCTCGGCAGGGTCGGCCATGAACTGGGTCATCTTCGCGGTGATCGGGGCCATCGTTTCCACGGCAACCTCGGCCAAAGCGGGCTTGAACGCACCGAAACCTTGCCCTTCGAAGCGGGCCAGAACCTGATCGGCGGTTTCGCCGGTCAGTGCGGCAAAGATGTTCACAAGGTTGCGGGCTTCGGGACGGTCTTTCAGGCCGTCCATCGTTCCCGGCAGCGGCTCGGCATCGGTGCGCGCCTTGCGGATCTTTTGCGCGATGGCGTCGGCATCGTCGGTCAGGTTGATCCGTGCCGCGTCCGAGGGGTCGGATTTCGACATCTTCTTGCTGCCGTCACGCAGAGACATGACGCGGGTCGCCGTCCCTTCGATCAGCGGCTGCGTGATCGGGAAGAACTCGGTGTTATAGTCATGGTTGAACTTCGTCGCGATGTCGCGGGTCAATTCCAGATGCTGCTTCTGGTCCTCGCCGACCGGAACGGCGGTGGCGTGATAGGCGAGAATGTCGGCTGCCATCAACGAGGGGTAGGCCAGCAATCCAAGACTGGAGTTCTCGCTGTTCTTGCCCGCCTTGTCCTTGAACTGGGTCATCCGGTACATCCAGCCGACCCGTGCAACGGTATTGAACAGCCATGCCAGTTCGGCATGCTGGGCAACCTGACTTTGGTTGAACAGGATCGAAACCTCGGGGTCCACGCCCGAGGCCAGGAAAGCGGCTGCGACTTCGCGTGTATTGTGACGCAGCTTCTCGGGGTCTTGCCAGACAGTGATGGCATGCAGGTCGACAACGCAGTAAATCGTCTCAGAGCCTTTGCCCTGATATTCGGCGAAACGTTTCAGCGCGCCCAGATAATTCCCCAGCGTCAAGCCGCCCGAGGGCTGGATGCCGGAGAAAATGCGCGGAGCGAAGCTCGTGGTCATGGCACTACCTGCTTGGAAAATCCCGGAGGCTGGCTTACCCGTTGACCCGTCCGGGCGCAACCGCCCAAGCTAAGGATGAGGAAGACGATGCGCCCCGGTTACGACGAATCCCCGCTCAATCCCGTTCCTGCCGTGGTATGGGCATTGGTTCTGCCCATGATCGCCTGCGAGGCGGTCTTCGGTCTGGCGCAGATCGGCTTTGTCGGTGGAAATGCACCGGGGGCGGGGTTGGCCATGCGTCAGGTCGCCGCCGAGCGCACCGCCTTCATCCCCGAGATGGTCCTGCAGCTATGGCAGATGCGGACGATCATCTTCGACCAAAGCTGGCGTATCCTGACCTATTCCTTCGTGCATCTGTCGCTGATGCATGCGGTTTTTGTCATTGTCTTTTGTTTGGCACTTGGAAACCTGATCGCGAACCAGTTCCGGACCTGGGCTGTGCTTGCCTTGTTCTTCGGTTCGTCAGTCGGAGCGGCGCTGATCTACACCCTGTTCGCAGGGCTTTTCCCGCAGTTCCGGTTTCAACCGCTGATCGGCGGATACCCTGCGGTCTACGGGTTTGTCGGCGCTTTTACTTTTCTGCTGTGGACGCGGCTTGGTCAGGAAAATGCCAACCGGCTACGGGCTTTCACGCTGATCGGGATGCTGCTGGCGTTCCAGCTGGTCTTTGGTGTGATCTTTCAGGACGGCAATACGACATGGATCGCCGAAATCGCCGGTTTCTGTACCGGTTTTCTGATGTCGTTCGTGCTGGTCCCGGGCGGGATCGCCCGGGTCATGCAACAGATCCGTCAACGCTGACGCTTGAAGCCTGCCCTCAGGTCCGAGGGGCGCACAGCCCCAAGGACGATGGCCGAGATCGCATAGGTTGCCATTCCCGCCACCACCAGAATGATCAGCGCAAGATAACGTGTGCCGGATTGGTAAAGCATATCGCTCAGCACAGTCGTCGTGGCCCAGATCCCAACCCCCATGATGGCCGAGGCAAGGACGATGCGGGGCAGGCGGTGGCGCAGCCTCTCGTCCAGACGGGCGGCCTCGCCAAAGGCGCGCGTGCCGCGCCATAGCTGCGCTGCCATGGTCCAACCCGCAATCGTTGTTCCCCAAGCTGCTGCCGAGAAGCCGATGAACGGAGCCAGCCCCAAAGCCAGAGCCGCGTTCACCACCATCGACCAGACCGCAAAGCGGAACGGGCTGCGGGTGTCCTCGCGGGCGAAGTAGAGCGGTTGCAGGACCTTCTGCAGAACGAATGCCGGAAGCCCTAGACCATAGATCGCCAATGCCAGAGCGGTCGGGCCGACATCAGCCTCAAGGAAGGCGCCGCGTTTGAACAGGACCGAAATCAGGGGATAGCTTGCCATCACCAGCGCGACAGCGGCGGGGATGGTCAGGAACAGAGCGAACTCGGTTGCGCGATTATAGGCGTGGCGGCCACCGTCGGTGTCTCCGGCTTTCAGGCGGCGCGAGATATCAGGCAGCAGCACGATCCCGATGGCGATGCCGACAACGCCCAGCGGAAGCTGGTATAGCCGGTCGGCATTGGTCAACCATGCGATGGCCCCGTCATAGAACGAACCGACCTGACGCCCGACCAGCAGGTTGATCTGGACAACGCCGCCGGCCAGAACGGCAGGCGCGGCCACGGCAAGAAGACGCCTCATGTCAGGCGAAAGCCGTGGGCGGCGAAGCCGCAAGGGAAATCCCATGCGCTTTGCGGCCCACCACACCGTTGCCAGTTGCGCCAGACCCGAGATCGGCGTGGACCAGGCCATCGCCTTGCCCATATCCCAACCGTTCCGGTCGGCCAGCAGCATCGCCGCAATCAGGATGAAGTTCATCAGGACCGGCGCTGCCGCCGCGGCGATGAACCGGCCGCCTGCATTCAGCAATCCCGACAGCAGTGCCGTCAACGAGATGAACAGGATATAGGGGAAGCAGATCCGGCCATAGATCACCGCCAGACCGAAGCGCTCGTCTCCCTCAAAGCCTGCCGCCATCGCAAGGACCAGCCATGGCATCAGCAGATGCGCAATCAGCGAGACGACCAGAACGACCGTGAACAGTCCCGAAAACGCTTCTTCGGCGAAGCCTTTCGGATTGTCATTTGCTTCGAGCCGTTTGGCAAACATCGGAACGAAAGCGGTGTTGAACGCACCCTCGGCGAAGAAGCGGCGGAACATGTTTGGCAGGGTGAAGGCCACGATATAGGCCTGCGCCACCGGGCCAGTGCCCAGATAGGCTGCAATCATCACATCGCGGATAAAGCCGACAACGCGGCTTGCCAGCGTCCAGGCTCCGACCGAGAGGAAGCCCCGGATTAGTCTGATCGGTTGCATTCTGTACTTTCCGTGATCTCAGAACGAGCCGCCAAGGACCCGCTGGGCTTTCTCGGCGCGCTCGGTTCCGTCCTTGATCGCCTGTTGCAGCTTCTTGCTGAGCGCCTCGCGCTTTTGCGGTTGGTGCAGCTTCAGCCCGAACATGTCCTTGACGTAGAAGGTGTCGACCACCTGCGCCCCGAAGGTCGCGATCACCGCGCTGGCAATCTGGATGTGGTTGTCGGCCAAGGTACGGGTCAGGTCGTAAAGCAGTCCGGGACGGTCTCGGGTGTCCACCTCGATGACGGTGTAGACATCGGATGCCTCGTTGTCGAAGGTGATGTGGGTCGGGAAGCGGAAGGCGCTGTCGCGCTTTTTCGGCTTGTCGCGTCCCGCCAAGGCCTCGCGCGGGACGACCTCGCCACCCAGCGTGCGTTCGATCATCTTGCGCAGGCGGGGCAGACGTTCTGCGTCATAGGGGTGGCCGTCGCTGTCTTGCAGCCAGAACACGGCCGTCGCGAATCCGTCCTTGGTGGTATAGGTCCGCGCATCGACGATATTCGCGCCGACCAGTGCCAATGCCCCCGCAAGCCGCGAGAAGATGCCGGGATGGTCCGCCAGCACAAAGGCGGCGCTGGTCGCGTCGCGGTCCACATCCGGATGCAGGTCGATACGGATTTCATCATCGGCCAGATCGCGCAACAGATCGGCAAATATGAACTGGGTGCCGGTCGAAAGGCTGGGCCAGTAATTCTCGTAATGCCGACCCAGTTCGCCCTTGATTGCCTTCGGTTCCCAGCCTTTGGCGGTCAAAAGATGCCTGAGCGAGCGCTTGGCCTCGCCGATGCGGCGGTCGCGGTTCAGATCCTCTAGGCCGTTCTTCAGTGCGCGTTCGGTCTCGCCGTGCAAGGTGCGCAGCAGTACCGCTTTCCAGTTGTTCCAAGTCCCCGGACCGACGCCGCGAATGTCGCAGACAGTCAAAACGGTCAGCAGATCCAGACGGCGGCTGGTTTTGACCAGCTTGGCAAAGTCACGCAGCGTTCGGGGGTCGGATATGTCGCGCTTTTGCGCGACGTCGGACATCAGAAGATGGTTCCGGATCAGCCATTCGATGGTTTCGATTTCGTCCGCTTCAAGGCCGAAACGGGTGCAGATGCGGCGCGCGAGACGTGCGCCAAGGATCGAGTGGTCTTCGGTCCGGCCCTTGCCGATATCGTGCAGCAGCACCGCCAGATAGATGACGCGGCGGTTGATCTTGCCCTTCATGATCCGGCTGACCGTGGGCAGATCGTCGATCTCTTCGCCCCGCTCGATGGCGGACAGGGCCGCGACGCATTGGATCAGATGCTCGTCCACCGTGTAGTGGTGGTACACGTTGAACTGCATCATCGCGACGACCGGCGCGAATTCGGGGATGAAGGCCGCCAGAACGCCCAATTCGTTCATGCGCCGCAATGATCGTTCCGGATTGCCGTGCTTCAGCAGCAGATCCAGAAAGATCCGCACGGCCTCGGGGTCTTGGCGGACGCGGTCGTCGATCAGGTTCAGGTTGGCCGCAACCGCCCGCATCGCGTCGGGATGCAGCAGGATGCTGGTGCGCAAAGCCTCTTCGAACAGGCGCAGAATATTCAGCGGATCCGACAGGAACTGCTTTTCATCGACATAGTTCAGCCGCCCGCGATCCATCTTGAATCCGGGTTTGAAGCGCTTGCGGCGGCTGAAGATGCCGTTCAGCAGCGGAGCCTTGTAAAGATGGCGCGCCTCGAGCGCGACAAGGAACACCCGCGTCAACTCGCCGACGCGGGTCGCGTGGGTGAAATATTCCTGCATGAAGATCTCGACCGCGCGACGTCCGCCTTGATCGCGATACCCCATGGCCTTTGCGACCTCGACCTGCATGTCGAAGGTCAACTGGTCGCTGGGACGTCCGGCGATCAGGTGCATGTTGCAGCGAACCGCCCAGAGAAAATCCTCGGCCTGCCAGAATGTCAGGTGCTCTTCTTTGGTGAAAAAGCCCAGATCGACAAGTTCGACGGCGCGGTCGACGCGGTGGATGTATTTCGCGATCCAGTAAAGGGTTTGCAGGTCGCGAAGCCCGCCCTTGCCCTCTTTGACATTGGGCTCGAGAACGTAGCGCTGACCGCCCTGACGGCGGTGACGCTCGGCGCGTTCGGCCAGCTTTGCCTCGATGAATTCCGGTACGGATTTGTCGAAAAGCTCGGTCCAAAGACGCTCGCGCAGGGTTTCGGCCGTGGTCGCGTAGCCACAGACCAGACGATGCTCCAGCAGGCTGGTGCGGATGGTGATATCGCCCGCGCCAAGGCGCAGGCAATCATCGACCGAGCGCGTCGACTGCCCGATCTTCAGCTTCAGATCCCACAGCATGTATAGCATCGATTCAACGACACTTTCGGCCCAGCCGCTGACCTTCCACGGTGTCAGGAACAGCAGATCGACATCCGATTGCGGGGCCATTTCTGCTCGCCCGTAACCGCCGATAGCCAGAACCGCCAGACGCTCGGCATCGGTCGGATTGGTCTGCGGGTGCAAGATCGTCGTCGCCACATGGTGGATTGCCACTACCGTGGCGTCCGTCAGGCTGGCAATGGCGCGAACTGTTTCACGCGCGGCACGGGGATGGGACTGGAAGCCCGCGACGATATCGGCCATCGCGCTGGTCCGTGCCTCGGAAAGGATCGCGACGGTCCGAGTGCGGATGGCGCGAGGCTCGGAAATCTGGCCCAGTTCGGACGTCAGATAGGGCAGGAACGTCTCGGGAGAGAAAAGGGAATGTGCTCCGGGCAGGGCCGGAGCACTTTGCGGAAGCTTTTCAGCAGTGGCGTCGTTCAAAATCAGAACCCGACTCCGCCAAAGCTTTTAGGCGCGGGATCAATGATTTCGACCCTGTTGTTGCGCACGGTGGCAATGGAAAGCGCCCGTTCATTGGTGCCGTCGCGCCGCAGGCGGAACGCTCCGGTGATGCCCTGGAAGCCTGCGTTCTGGGTCAGGCCTGCGGTGGTCAAAGCATTGCGTTTACCGGCGCGGGCAAGCGCGGCGATGGCTGCCACGCCGTCATATCCCAGCGAGCCCAGTTCATGCGGAGCCTCGCCGTAGGCGGCGCGATAGCGTTGGTCGAATTGCGGTTTCAAGCGGTGGTCGGGCAGGGCGAACCAGCCGCCCTGAACGCCGCGCAGGGACAGGCGCGACGCGGGCTGATCCCAGCGGGTCAGGCCCATCATCTGCACCGTGGCTGAGGTAATCCCTGAATCGGCCAGTGAATCCGTCAGATAGGGCAGCACAGCGCCTTGGTTGGCGGTCATGAAAATCGCATCGACATTGCCTGATTGCGCTGCCTGGCGGATGTTCGGGACGACTTCGTCGATGCCCTGTTGCGACAGCGCGTGGTTCGCGACGCCCGCAACCGTGCCGCGGTTGCGTTGGATGGCCTGCTGGATCGCGCGCGAGCCGATTTGTCCCGCGGCGTCATCCTCGGCCACGACCAGAATGCGGCGCTTGCCGTTCTTGACCGAGTATTTCGCCAGCCGGTCGGCCGTGTTGGCAAAGGTCGTGCCCAGTACGAAAACGTTGCCGCCAGCAATATCGGCGTTGTTCGAGAACGAGATCACGTTCACGCCGCGCGGGGCCATCGCAAGTCCCACGGCATTGGCGGATTCCGCAAACAACGGTCCAAGGATAATCTTGGCTCCCTCGTCGACGGCCTGATTGGCCTTGGCGACCGCCGTGCCGGGATCCTGGCCGGAATCGTAGATCCGCAGGTCGATCGTGGCGCCCTGCGCGTCGGCAGCAGCCATCTTGGCGGAATTCGTCAGCGACCGCGCAAGCCAGTCAAGATCGCCGCTTCCAGCGCCACCGGGGACCAGCATTGCAACCGGAACGGGTTTCGAAGGGTCGATCATCTGGCCCGTCGAGGGGCCCGAGGTGGCCGTCGCGATCGGCTCGCAAGCGGTCAGGAACATGGCCGATGCGAAGGCTGTGATACAGGCGAGTGGACGGCGCAAACCGAAGCTGCCGTGGCTCGAAGTCGTGACGGTCATGGCATGATTCCCTGTTGCTGCGGGCTGGGGGTGTTAACCTTGGCAGGTTATTGTCATATCGGGGGCTTGGCAACGTGCCGGAGTGGCGCAGCTGGCAATCGGAAAGGGCTGATCGGATGAGCGAAAGCGGACATGGAACGGGAGCTGCTCCTCGGGCGATTTCGCTGAGCATCTCGGACAAGCCGCCCGAGGCGGGGCTGTATCTGGTGGCAACGCCGATCGGTTCGGCACGCGATATAACCCTGCGTGCGCTGGATGTGTTGAACACTGCCGATGTGCTGGCGGCCGAGGATACCCGCAATCTGCGCCATCTTCTGGACATCCATGGGGTCGCGGTCAGGGGGCGGCGCATGATCTCGTATCACGACCACAATGCGGATCGGGCACGTCCGGCAATCATGCAGGCGCTGGAGGCCGGACAGGTTGTCGCATATTCGTCGGATGCGGGGACTCCGCTGGTGGCTGATCCGGGCTACCGGCTGGCGCGCGACGTGGCCGAAGCGGGGTTTATCGTTCGGGCGCTTCCCGGTCCGTCTGCGGCACTGGCCGCGCTTTCGGTATCGGGTCTGCCCAGCGATCGCTTCCTGTTCGTCGGGTTTCCCCCCTCGACCGCAGCGGCACGCAAGAAATGGGTCGAAAGCTGGATCTCGGTCGAGGCCACGGTCATCGCCTTCGAAAGCCCGCGTCGGGTTAAGCAATTATTGGAGAATATTTGCGAGGTTGAGCCGAATCGGGATACCGTCATTTGCCGGGAGTTGACCAAGAAATTCGAGGAAGTGATGCGCGGAATGGCGGCGGAATTGCTTGAACGTATCCCTGAAGAAGGGCTTCGGGGTGAAGTCGTGGTTCTGTTCGGCCATCCTGAAGAAAAACCGGTCGAGGAAACGGACTTGCGTTCTGCGCTCGCAGGGTTGCTGGGCAATATGCCGGTCAAGGAAGCTGCCGGTCAGGTCGCGGCGCGCTTTGGTCAGCCAAGGCGCGAAGTCTATGCACTGGCACTGGAAATGAAGCGGGAGGCGGATGGATAAAGCGCGCGTTGTATCGCCGTCGCGACAGGCAAAAGGTCAGATCGCCCACGCCAGTGGCTGCATGGCAGAGGATGCGGTTTGTCGGGATTACCTTGATCGCGGCTACGCCCTTGTCGAGACGCGTTGGCGGGGAAAATCTGGAGAAATCGATTTGATCCTGCGTTGCGGCGATGAATATGTTTTCGTCGAGGTCAAGAAATCGGCGCAGCATTCGGTTGCCGTCGAGCGGATAGAATACCGTCAGGTCGAGCGTATTCTGTCTGCGGCTGCCGAGTTTTGCGCGGGGCTAGCCAGTGGTACGCTTACACCGATGCGTTTCGACGCCGCATCGGTTGACCAGATCGGGCGGGTCCGGATTATCGAGAATGCCTTTGGCCTGACCTGAGGGCGAACGCTTGCAAAGCTGGCGGCATCAGGCGACAACTCGCGCTGAACTGAGCCGGAGCAGAAAGCATGACCCTTTACGTTGCCCTCCAGATGGACCCGATCGAGAATGTCTCGATCAATGCGGACAGTTCCTTCCGGTTGGGGCTTGAGGCCGAAGCGCGTGGGCACAGGCTGTTCCAGTATACTGCCGACCGGCTGAGCTATGTCGAAGGCAAGATCATCGCCAAGGGCCGTCCCGTCACCCTTCGCCGCGAGGAAGGCAACCACGTTACATTCGGTGACTGGGCCGAGGTCGAGTTGACCGATTTCGACGTGGTCTGGTTGCGGCAAGACCCGCCCTTCGACATGGGTTACATTACCAACACCCATCTGCTTGAGCGGGTCCATCCCAATCCGATGGTGGTGAATGATCCGTTCTGGGTCCGGAACTGCCCCGAGAAACTGCTTGTGCTGGATTTTCCGGACCTTACGCCGCCGACCCTGATCACTCGCGATCTTGATCAGATGCGGGCGTTCCGCGCCAAGCATGGCGATATTATCGTCAAGCCTCTTTACGGAAATGGCGGGGCAGGGATTTTCCACCTCCGGCCCAATGACCCCAACCTTTCCTCGCTGTTCGAGACATTCGCAGGTATCAACCGCGAACCGATCATCGTGCAGAAGTTCCTGCCAGCCGTCGTCAAGGGCGACAAGCGGATCATTCTGGTCGATGGCGAACCGGTCGGTGCGATCAACCGTGTGCCCGCCGAAGGCGAAGCGCGCTCGAACATGCATGTCGGGGGCCGTCCGGAAAAAATCGGCCTGACAGAGCGCGAACATGAGATCTGCGCCATCATCGGTCCGGTCCTGCGCGAAAAAGGGCTGATCTTTACCGGTATCGACGTGATCGATGGTTGGCTGACCGAGATCAACGTCACTTCTCCGACGGGCATTCAGGAACTCGAACGCTTTGACGGCATTAATGCGGCAGCCCTGATCTGGGATGCGATCGAGCGCCGTCTGGCCGAGCGGGGCTGATCAGTCGGGATTGCCGAAGACAAGGCGGAACGACAATGCCTCGGCCAGATGAGGCTGTTTCACCTCGGGCGAGGCATCTAGATCCGCGATGGTTCGAGCGACGCGCAGAATGCGGTGATAGCCGCGCGGCGTCATCCCGAATCGTGCGGCGGCGCGTGTCAGCAATTCACGGCAATCCGCGTCGAGCGGCGCGATTTTCTCGAGATCCGCGCCGCTCGCATCCGCATTGACGCGGGCATGCGGGTGTTCGGCAAACCGATGCGATTGCAGTTCCCGCGCGGCAGCGACACGTTTTGCGACGCAGGCGGTGCTTTCTCCGCGACCGGGCATCTGGATTTCCTCTAGCGAGACTTGCGGCACCTCCATCCGCATGTCGAAACGATCCATCATCGGTCCTGAAATCCGGCCCAGATAATCGCTGCCACACACCGGCGCGCGCGAACACGCCTGCGCCGCGTCGGCCAGATTGCCGCAGCGACATGGATTGGCCGCCGCAACAAGCAGAAAACGGGCAGGATAGCGCACATGGGCATTTGCGCGCGCGACATGGATTTCTCCGGTTTCGATCGGTTCGCGCAGCGCGTCGATGACCCGCCGCTCGAACTCGGGCAGTTCGTCCATGAACAGGACGCCATTATGGGCGAGGCTGACCTGTCCCGGTCCGGCCTGTCGTCCTCCGCCGACGATAGCTGCCATCGACGCGGAGTGGTGAGGCTGGCAGAACGGAGCTTCGCGCGAAATTCCGCCATTCTTCAGCAGCCCCGCGACAGAGTGGATGACCGAGGTTTCCAGCGCCTCTTGTGGCGTCAGGTCCGGCAGGATGCCGGGTATCCTACGGGCCAACATGGTTTTCGTCGCGCCCGGAGGCCCGACCATCAGCAGGTGATGACGGCCAGCAGCGGCGATTTCGACGGCACGTCGCGCCCGCTCTTGCCCTTTCACCTCGGAGAGATCGTCGAAAATGTCGCGATCGTGTGCCTCTCCCGGAGTGGCACGGGGCAGCGGGCTGCGTTCGTTCAGGTGATCGACGGCCTCGCGCAGGCTGCGCGGAGCGAACACCGGAACCGCCCCGACCCATGCGGCTTCGGGGCCACAGGCGTGGGGAACTATCAATGCGCGTTCGTGCTCAGCGGCGGCCATTGCCGCCGGCAGCGCACCGGCAACCGGAGAAAGACGCCCGTCCAGCGCCAGCTCACCCAGCGACAAAGTGTCGCCGAGCGCCTCGATGGGGATGATTTCGAGCGCAGCCAGTATCGCCAGCGCGATGGGCAGGTCGAAATGCGAGCCTTCTTTCGGAAGCGAAGCGGGGGACATGTTCACGGTCAGCCGACGCGAGGGTAGGGCAATCGACATGGCAGCGAAGGCGGCGCGGACACGCTCTCGGGCTTCGCTGACAGATTTGTCGGGCAGTCCAACGATACCGAATCCGGGCAATCCGGGCGAAACCGAGCATTGCACCTCGACCAAACGGGCTTCGACCCCTTCGAAGGCCACAGTATAGGCGATTGCCGCCATGATTTCTCCGGCATCGGACACGTTCGCAAGATGTAGTCCGGCGGATTTAACGGAAGGTTAATGCCATCGGGTCGGCGTTTGGTTTGTGCAGGCGAGACCTGTGGTTTGTCAGGTTTGGTCCAGACGCGCTGACCAGAGGGCTGAGACACTGACGGATCGCTTTCGAATTTTTGGGCCGCGCCATCGTTTGATGGAACGTCAATGGGTGCAATTCCTTGCCGCACAGGCGCATTCGGCCTATGTGCAGGGCAATGCCAAACCACAGGGGTGCCACATGCCGGACAGCCGCGTCTTGCTGATCGTCGCGGGCGGGATCGCCGCCTTCAAGATACCCGAGTTGATCCGCTTGTTGCGGCGCGAGGGTATCGCGGTCGAACCAGTGCTGACCAGCGCCGGAGCGCAATTCGTGACGCCATTGACCCTGTCCAGTCTGGCCGAGGCTCCGTGTCACACCGAGTTGTTCGACCTGACCCGCGAATCCCAAATGGGACATATCCAACTGTCGCGAAACGCCGATCTGGTCGTGGTTGCACCTGCAACGGCCGATCTGATAGCGCGGATGGCTGGCGGAATGGCAAACGATCTGGCCTCGACATTGCTGTTGGCGACGGACAAGCCGGTCCTGATCGCTCCGGCGATGAATGTACGGATGTGGCTGCATCCGGCGACGCAGCGGAACCGCGACCTGCTACAACAGGACGGCATCCATTTCGTCGGGCCGGACGAAGGCGATATGGCCTGCGGCGAATACGGCCCCGGCCGGATGGCCGAACCCGAGGTGATCATGGACGCCATCCGGCGGATGCTGGGGCGGGAAAGGCCGCTGCGCTTGCCGCTTGAGGCAGTCGTCCCTTCGCCCGAAGATCACCGTTTGGCGGGCAAGCATATCATCGTGACCTCGGGGCCGACGCATGAGCCGATCGATCCGGTGCGTTACATCGCGAACCGTTCCAGTGGGGCGCAGGGCACGGCAATCGCAAAGGCGCTGCGTGATATGGGGGCGCGGGTCAGTTTTGTAACCGGTCCGGCGGAAATCCCTCCCCCTGACGGGGTCGATGTGATCCGGGTCGAAACCGCAAAGGAAATGCGTGCGGCTGTCGAGGCTGCTTTGCCTGCGGATTCTGCGGTCATGGCGGCAGCGGTTGCGGATTGGCATGTGCTGAACGCGCAGGGCAGCAAGATCAAGAAAAACGCGGCGGGGCAGGCTCCGACTTTGGAATTCGCAGAGAATCCCGATATTCTGGCATGGATCAGCCAGCTTGAATGCGGCCGACCGGAACTTGTCGTGGGCTTCGCTGCGGAAACGAATGACGTGATTGCCCATGCGACGGCAAAACGCCTTCGCAAGGGGGCGGATTGGATCGTCGCCAATGATGTCAGCCCGGCGACCGGCATCATGGGGGGAACCGAAAACGCCGTGACGCTGATTTCTGACAGTGGCGCGGATGAGTGGCCGCGTATGGCCAAGGCTGATGTGGCGCGGCGTCTGGCCGAGCGCATCGCGGACGCATTGATCGGGCCGGTCCTGTTCGGTGCAGAGGTGGACGCATGACACAACGAGTATATCTGGACTGGAACGCAACCGCTCCGCTGCGCCCAGAAGCGCGCGATGCGATGCTGGATGCGACGAATATCGTGGGCAACCCTTCCTCGGTTCATGCCGAGGGGCGCGCGGCGAAATCCGCACTTGAAAAGGCGCGCGAGGATGTCGCTTCGGCTTTGGGGGCCGAAGGGGCGGATGTGATCTTTACCTCGGGGGCGACGGAATCCGCGGCGTTGGTGATGGAGGGGCGGGGACTGGCCTGTGCAGGTGTCGAACATGCTGCCGTTCTGGCTTGGTGCAAATCGGAACTGGCGGTAGGCCATGACGGCAAGGTGACCGTGACCGATCCGGCGCGCTCGGCGCTACAACTTGCGAACCCCGAAACCGGCGTCATTCAGGACCTGCCGCAGGGACTGGCGGTCAGCGACCTGACTCAGGCCTTTGGCAAGATCCCATTCGCCTTCAATTGGCTGGGGATCGAGGCGGGGATCGTCAGCGCGCATAAGCTGGGCGGCCCACGTGGAATCGGTGCTTTGATCGTCAAGCGCGGCACTGACATTCAGGCCAAACTGAAAGGCGGCGGGCAAGAGCAAGGCCGCCGTGCTGGCACCGAAAACCTGATCGGCATCATGGGATTCGCGGCTGCCGCAAAAGCGGCACAACATGATCTGGATCAAGGTATCGGAGAAAAAATTTCGGGCATCCGCGATTCGCTGATGGCCGCACTGGAATCTGGCGCAAAAATGGTTACATTCCCGGGACGCGAATCCCGTCGCCTTCCAAACACATTGTCGATCCTGACGCCCGGCTGGCGCGGAGAGACGCAGGTGATGCAGATGGATCTTGCCGGTTTTGCCGTTTCGGCGGGTTCGGCCTGTTCCTCGGGCAAGGTGCGGCCCAGTTCAGTGCTGACGGCCATGGGGATCGCGACGGAATGGGCGGGCGATGCAATCCGCGTCTCGATCGGTCCGACGACGGATGATCGGGACGTCATGCGTTTTGCAGAAGCCTGGCTGGCGGCATATGAGCGCTGGCGGCAAAGGAATGAATCGCGGGCGACCGCAGGAAGGGTTTGAGATGGCTGTTGAGATCAGCGACGAAATCGAGGTGCGCGAAGGCGTAGACCGCGAGACCGTCGAGACCGTCCAGAACATGGGGTCCTACAAATACGGCTGGGACACCGAGATCGAGATGGAATACGCGCCGAAAGGCGTGAACGAGGATATCGTCCGACTGATCTCGGCCAAGAACGAAGAGCCGGAATGGATGACCGAATGGCGCCTACAGGCTTTCCGCCGCTGGCAGACCATGACGGAACCCAAATGGGCGATGCTGAACTATCCTGAGATCGATTATCAGGACCAGTATTACTACGCCCGCCCGAAAAGCATGGAAGTGAAGCCGAAGTCCTTGGACGAGGTCGATCCCAAGCTGCTGGCGACTTACGAAAAGCTGGGCATTCCGCTGAAAGAGCAGATGCTACTGGCTGGCGTCGAAGGCGCGGACGAAACCCCGGCCGAGGCCCGCAAGGTCGCCGTGGATGCGGTCTTCGACTCGGTCTCGGTCGGCACTACCTTCAAGGATGAACTGGCGAAAGCTGGCGTCATCTTCTGCTCGATCTCGGAAGCCATCCGCGAGCATCCCGAACTGGTCAAGAAATACCTTGGCTCGGTCGTGCCGCAATCGGACAACTTCTTCGCGACGCTGAACTCGGCGGTCTTCTCGGATGGTTCCTTCGTCTACATCCCGCCGGGTACGCGCTGCCCGATGGAACTGTCGACCTATTTCCGCATCAACGCGGAGAACACCGGCCAGTTCGAGCGCACGCTGATCATCGCCGACAAAGGCAGCTACGTCAGCTACCTCGAAGGCTGCACCGCGCCCAAGCGTGACGTGGCCCAATTGCATGCCGCTGTAGTTGAAATCGTCATTCTGGAAGACGCCGAGGTGAAATACTCGACCGTCCAGAACTGGTTCCCCGGCGACGAGGAAGGCAAGGGCGGCATCTACAACTTCGTCACCAAGCGCGCGGATTGCCGCGAGGCGCGGGCGAAGGTCATGTGGACGCAGGTCGAGACCGGCTCGGCGATCACTTGGAAATACCCGTCCTGCATCCTGCGCGGCGAGGAAAGCCAAGGCGAGTTCTACTCGATCGCCATCGCCAACAATATGCAGCAGGCCGATACCGGGACCAAGATGATCCATCTTGGCAAGAACACCCGCTCGCGCATTGTTTCCAAAGGGATTTCTGCCGGTAAGGCGCAGAACACCTATCGCGGTCTCGTGTCCATGCACCCCAAGGCCACCAACAGCCGCAACTACACGCAATGCGACAGCCTGCTGATCGGCGATCAATGCGGCGCGCATACCGTGCCCTATATCGAGGTCAAGAACACCTCGTCCCGCGTCGAGCACGAGGCGACGACCAGCAAGGTCGATGATGACCAGCTGTTCTATTGCCGCGCCCGTGGCATGGACGAGGAAGAGGCCGTCGCACTGGTCGTGAACGGTTTCTGCCGCGAGGTCCTTCAGGCGCTTCCGATGGAATTCGCCATGGAAGCGCAATCGCTGGTCGCGATCTCGCTGGAAGGTTCCGTGGGGTGATCCCGTGCCGCGTCCCCAAGGGACGCGGCAACTCGCAGGACGGCAAGGCCGTTCTGGAAATTCATTTTGATGGTGTCGGGGCCCGGCACCGCCACACCATCGACTGAGGTAAGAATAATGCTGAACATCAAGAACCTGCACGTCAAACTTGAGGACGAGGACAAGCAGATCCTCAAGGGTGTCGATCTGACCGTCCCGGCGGGCGAGGTCCATGCGATCATGGGGCCGAACGGCTCGGGAAAATCGACGCTGTCCTATGTCCTTTCGGGCCGCGACGGCTATGAAGTGACCGAGGGCGAGGCATCGCTTTACGATCACGACCTGCTGGACATGGAGCCGGAAGAGCGCGCCGCGGCGGGCCTGTTCCTTGCTTTCCAATACCCGGTCGAGATCCCCGGCGTCGGCAACCTGACCTTCCTGCGCACCGCGGTGAACGCACAGCGCAAGGCGCGTGGCGAGGAAGAACTGTCCTCGGGCGAGTTCCTGAAAGTCGTGCGTGAAAAGGCCAAAGCCCTGCAGATCGACGCCGAGATGCTGAAGCGTCCGGTCAATGTCGGCTTCTCGGGCGGCGAAAAGAAGCGCAACGAGATCCTGCAAATGGCGATGCTGGAACCCAAGATGTGCATCCTTGACGAAACGGACTCGGGTCTGGACGTCGATGCAATGCGTCTGGTGGCCGAAGGCGTGAACGCGCTGCGTTCGCCCGAGCGCAGCTTCCTTGTCATCACCCACTACCAGCGCCTGCTGAACCATATCAAACCGGATGTCGTCCACATCATGTCGAACGGTCGCATCATCAAGACCGGCGGCCCGGAACTGGCGCTGGAAGTCGAAAAGAACGGCTATGGCGACCTGCTGGCGGAGGTTGGCTGATGGCGGATACGGCTATTCTTGCCGCCCAGACGCCCGCGGCCAAAGCCCGTCCCGCCGGGACGGCGCTCGAGGCCCGTCTGGCGGAACTCGACCTGCCGAAAGGCGGCTTCACCGCTGCGGCCCGTACTGACGCGGCAGCACGCCTGAACGCGATGGGCCTGCCCGGCAAGCGCGACGAATACTGGCGCTATACTGATCCGGCGGCTTTCAATGACCCGGTGGCGCAGCCGCTGGCCTTCACCTCGCGCCAATCGACGCTGTTTGATGATATCGAGCAGCTGAAGCTGGTCTTCGTCGATGGCCGTTTTGACGCGGCTGCTTCGGACGCGCTGGAAGGCGAGGGGCTTGAGGTCTCGACGCTGGCCGCTGCCGATGCATCGGGCGATCACTGGGCCTCGGATCTGTACGGCAAGCTGGAAACGGCGGGTCAGAACCCGGTGAAGCGTCCCTTCGCCGTGCTGAACACGCTGGCCGCCAACGATGGCGTGCTGATCCGCGTGACCGGCAAGGTCTCGCGTCCGGTTCATATCCTGTATCGCCGCGAGGCCGAGGATGCCGATGTCATCATCCGCCACGTCATCCGCCTTGAAGAAGGTTCGGAACTGACGCTGCTGGAAACCGGTGGCATTGCCGCACGCTCGAATGTCGCGATCGAGGTCGAGGTGAATAAGGAAGCCCGCTTCCATCACATCGCTTCCAAACGCGCGGATGACGCCAAGATCGGTATCGCGCATATCTTCGCCCGTGTGGGCGAAGGCGCGCTGTTCAAATCCTTCACGCTGTCCGTCAATGGCAGCATGATGCGCAATGAAGGCGTGATCGAGATCCTTGGCGATGACGCCGTGGCCCATATCGCCGCCGCCGTTCTGGGCGACGGCACCGAAGGCCGCTTCCATCACGACGACACCGTCTTCATCACCCATGCCGCCGAGCGTTGCGAAAGCCGTCAGGTGTTCAAGAAGGTGCTGAAGAACGGCGCGGACGGCATCTTCCAAGGCAAGATCCTAGTGAAGCCCGGCGCGCAAAAAACCGATGGCTACCAGATCAGCCAAGGGCTTCTGCTGGATGAGGGCAGCCAGTTCCTCGCCAAGCCCGAGCTGGAAATCTATGCCGATGACGTGAAATGCTCGCATGGTTCCACGACCGGCGCGCTGGACGAAACCGCGATGTTCTACCTGCGCTCGCGCGGCGTGCCGAAGGAACAGGCGGTGGTTCTGCTGGTCCTGTCCTTCCTCGCCGATGCGCTTGAGGAAATCGAGGATGACCGCCTGCGCGGCGATATCCTGACCCGTCTGGACGAGTGGCTGACCAGCCGCGCTTCGGCCTGAGACAGACGATGACCCGCGAAGGAATCCTGCCGCGGATCATCGAAAGCTGGTGGGCGCCGGGCAGGGTGGTCAACACCTTGCGCGGTCTGCCCGACCGGGCGCTGATCGCGATCCTGATGACTGCTATGCTGGTCTTTTGGATCGCGCAGGCACCGCAACACGCGCGGGATGCGCAGCTTGACCCCTCGGTTCCGTTGCAGGCGCGGATGGGCGGGGCGCTTCTGGCAGTGATGTTCATGCTGCCGCTGCTGGCCTATGCGTTGGCGGCGCTGGTTCAGGGCCTGTCGCGGTTGACACCGTGGGGGCTTGATGGCCAACAATCCCGCCTTGCGCTGTTCTGGGCGCTGTTGGCGGTTTCTCCCGCGATGCTGCTTTCGGGGTTGGTGGCGGGACTGATCGGGCCGGGTACGGCCTTGATGCTGACGCGAGTGCTGGCGGGCCTTGGTTTTCTCGTGATATGGGGCGCCGGAATAAGCGCTTTGACGAGGACAAGATGAAATTCACCGATCTTGGCGATCTGATGGTCCTGACGCTCAGGAACCCCGCCCATGCCGTCGAGGTCTTGCGCGGATTGGAACTGACTTCGGGTGAGCGATGGATGGTGCTGATGCTGGCGGCGACGTTGTCGAGCCTGCTGGCCGGACTCGCCCGCGTCATGTTCCCCGTTCCTGCGGATGACGCTTTGTCGGCGATTCTGTCGTCGCCTGTGACCTTGGCTGGCCTGCAATTCGCGGCGATGACCATTTCGGCGGGTGCGGTGACCGTGATTGGCCGCGCCTTTGGCGGTCAGGGTGAGTTCGAAGACGCGCTTTTGCTCATCGCTTGGGTCGAGTTGATCCTTGTCGGTCTGCAAGCCATGCAAGTGGTTCTCATGCTGCTGGTGCCGCCGACCGCCACGTTGATGTCGCTGGTCGCTTTCGGCCTGTCGATCTATCTGACTATCGCAATGACCAAGGCCCTGCACGGCTTCACCAGCACGCCCAAGGTGGCGTTGGGGCTGATCGGCGGGGTCTTTCTGGTGGCGACCGTTCTGTCGGTGATCGCCGCCGCATTTGGCATCCTTCCGGAGGTTGCGCCATGAGCTTCGATGTTGAAAAAATCCGCGCCGATTTCCCGATCCTCGGGCGGCAGGTGAACGGCCGCCCGCTGGTCTATCTGGACAATGGCGCTTCGGCCCAGAAGCCCCGACAGGTCATCGAGGCCATAACCCGCGCCTATTCCGACGAATATGCCAATGTCCATCGCGGGCTGCATTTCCTGTCGAACCTCGCGACCGAGAATTACGAACGCGTGCGCTCGATCATCGCGCGCTTCCTGCATGCTCCGCATGAAGACGAGGTGATCTTCACCTCGGGCGCGACCGAAGGGATCAACCTTGTCTCCTATGGTTGGGCCGCGCCGCGTCTGCAGGCTGGCGACGAGATCATTGTCTCGGTGCTGGAGCATCACGCCAATATCGTGCCGTGGCATTTCCTGCGCGAGCGTCAGGGCGTTGTGCTGAAATGGGTCGAGCCTGAAGCCGATGGCTCACTGCCGCCCGAAAAGGTGCTGGCCGCCGTCGGTCCCAAGACCAAGCTGGTCGCCGTCACCCATATGTCGAACGTGACCGGCACCGTGGTCGATGTGGCCGCGATTGCGCGCGGGACCGATGTGCCGGTGCTGGTCGATGGAAGTCAGGCCTCGGTCCATATGCCGGTCGATGTGGCCAGCCTTGGTGTCGATTTCTACTGCATCACCGGTCATAAGCTTTACGGCCCCTCGGGTTCGGGGGCGATCTGGATCAGCCGCGCGCGTCAGGCCGAGATGCGCCCCTTCATGGGTGGCGGCGACATGATCCGCACTGTCACGCGCGATAGCGTCGATTATGCCGATCCGCCCCTCCGGTTCGAGGCAGGCACCCCCGGCATCGTCAACCAGATCGGCCTTGGCGCCGCGCTGGAATACCTGATGGACCTTGGCATGGGGAACATCGCTGCGCATGAGAAAGTCTTGCGCGACTATGCCCGTGAACGTTTGCGCAGCCTCAACTGGCTGAACGTGCAGGGCGACGCGGCAGACAAGGGTGCGATCTTCTCGATGACGATGGAAGGGGCGCATGCCCATGACATCTCGACGATTCTGGACAAGCGCGGCATTGCCGTCCGGGCCGGTTCGCATTGTGCAATGCCCCTGATGGAGTTCTACGGCGTCAACGCCACCGCCCGTGCCAGCTTCGCAATGTACAATACCCGCGCCGAAGTTGACGCTTTGGTGGACGGACTGTCATTCTGTCGCGAGCTTTTCGCCTGACACCCATTGCAGCGCCGCACGAATGCGGCTAAGCAGCGAGGGCGATGCACCCGTAGCTCAGCTGGATAGAGCGCTGCCCTCCGAAGGCAGAGGCCAGAGGTTCGAATCCTCTCGGGTGCGCCACTAAATCTCGTAAGATCATATCGTTATGTGATCCACTACTGCGGTGATTGGAAATCGTATTTGTTACACGCAACAAGAACGCTCATTTCCTAGGTGTTATCTTAACATTCGCCGACCTACGGGATTTCTCAAATGAACCCCGTAGGTTAATCGCCACGGGATGACGAAACCCGCACCTGCCCGCAACCGGACGACAAACCGGAAATCAAATGGTGCGCCGTCAAGGCGCCATTGGTCCGGGCCCAACGGCGGACGCGCTGAAGCGGCGTGGTTCATTGCTGGTCTGGCAGGACAGGGACATGCTTGGTTGGCCCCCAAGGCTGATGGGCAGATACGTCACGTCGCTGATGATGGCTCGGCTGGAGAAGTATTTCGGATCGCTGACCGGCGACGTGCGGGGCATAGCCTGTTTTGCGAACGGAATCGTCTGCAAGAGCTTACCTGTCGCCGGCATGTCCCGTCTTTGACGTGCGGCGTCTTGAGGGAGGAGTTGAACGGCGAGCTACCATGATCTTTGTATAGGGCAGGTTCGTCTTTTTATTCACAATTCGAGGGCAGGCTGCCTCCTGCGGCCTCGCAAAGCGCATCAAACTGGACCCAGGCATTGCAGGTCGGACATCCGGGGTCGCTTGGGTCGTTTGGATCCGGAGTGATCGGTTCTTTGCAACGCTCGCCCCACCACTTTGTTATGGCCTCTTCGATCAGATCAGTACTCTTCATGACTTTTCTTAGGCATAGGATCGACACCCGCTTTTATCGAGCATTCGGAATGCGGGTGTCGATGCAGCGTCGTTACTGTTCACACGGACGGCGTGGTTGGCACCGCCCCGATATGTTACCGTGCTCCGTATAGCTGACGGGCCTCGCGGAACGACATCAGGCGGCACAGCTTTTCGTCCCAAAGGTGCAGGTTTACCGAGCGCAGGCTTTCAAGCAGCGTCAGTCGTTGCGCCGATTCAAGTTCTGAATGGTCGCGCAGGATCTCGGGCAGGCGGTAGAAGGGGATGCGGCTATACAAGTGGTGGACATGGTGGATGCCGATATTCGCCGACAGCCAGCGCAGCGGCTGGGGCAGGACGTAATGCGACGAACCGGCCAAGGCAGCCTCGTGCAACTGCCAGTCGTCACCCTTGGACCAATGCGTGTCCTCGAACTGGTGCTGGACGTAGAACAGCCAGACACCGATCGTACCGGCCAGTATCGTCGTCGGCAGGAAGATCAGCAGAACCGGCATCGGGCCAGCCAGCCACAACATCAGGCCCAGAATCAGCGCCAGTACGACATTGGTGCCAAGCGCAGAAATCCAGAACTGGCGTCCTGATTGCATCAGACCGATGGGCAGGCGGTTTTGCAGCAAGAATAGATAGGCTGGCCCCAGTACAAACAGCACAAAGGGATGACGATACAGCCGGTACATCAAACGACCGAGCCTGTTGCGACCGTGATATTCTGCGACCGTCAGGGTCATCACATCGCCGATGCCGCGCTGGTCAAGATTGCCGTGCTGGGCGTGATGCAGCGAATGGGTGCGCTTCCAAACGTCATAGGGCGTCAGCGTCAGCACTCCAAGGCAGCGGCCGACCCAGTCCTGAACGTTACGGTTCTTGAAAAACGAGGCATGGCCACAATCGTGCTGGATGCAGAACAGACGAACCAGAAACAGCCCGTTGATCAGTGCAATGCCGAAGGTCAGCCAATAGCTGATGCCCAGCGAGGCCCAGGCCAGCACCCAAAGTGCAACGAAGGGGACGATTGTTACCACCAACTCGATTATGCTGCGACGCGTGCTTGGCTCTCGGTACTTTGCCAATATCTGCACCCACTCCTTTGCCTGACGCGGAGTGGTCCTGTCCGAGTTGTTCATAAATCCGCGCCCTTACGCCTGCTAGATAACCAGCGGGCGTTACCACGGATAGATGGGGTGCGATACGGGGCGAGAGGTGTTTTGCATAGTTGAGCGTTATAATCGGCAAATCTATGTCACCGACACGCTCAGATGATCAGCCCGCGCAAGCCGGATCTTGGTCTGTTACAGCGGCGCTGTCGTCGTGGTCGTCTCGGTCGCCGGTCCTTCGGCTGGAGTTCCGGCATTTCGTTCACGCCCACCTTCGTTTCGGCAGGCTGCGTTGGCGGCCTCGTCGCTCAGCGTGGCGGGTTTGGTCAATGCGCGATCCCATAGCACCATGTCACGGCGATAAAGCTGGCAGGTCACGTCACCCGCCTCGGTTTTGACAGTGACGACCGGCGTTTCGTAATCCGCCGGATCGTTCGAGCATGCCGAGAAAGAAAGCAGTCCCAGAGCGAGGAAACCATATTTCATCGCGGTGATTCCTTTCATGAATGCAATGCCCTCAGGTTGGTTATTTGTATAATTTGCACAAGAAAAAATGTGACCAATCCGTAGGTTTGCCCAAGATGCCTGCGGGAATTTGGGAAAAGCCGTAGGGATTGCAGCGAAAAGCGGCCCGAAATGGGCCGCTGATCTAGGTCTTGCACCGTTTGCCGCTTGCTTCAGGTCAGCGCGGCCAGAATACGTGCCCAACTGCGCGCGCCCTTGGCGAAGCTGTCGAGGTCGTATTTCTCATTCGGAGAGTGGATGCGGTCGTCGTCGCGTCCAAATCCGATCAACATCGAATCCATACCGAGGATTTCCTTGAAGTCTCCGGCAATGGGGATTGATCCACCCGCACCAATATAGGCGGCCTCGCGGCTCCATTCGTCCGACAATGCTGCTTTGGCCAAGCCGAAGGCAGGGTCCGAGATGTCCATCCGGCTGGCAGGGCTTGCGCCATGAGCCTCGAATTCAACCGTGCAATCATCGGGCAGGGCGTTGCGGATGTGCGCGCGGAAGGCCTCGCGGATTTTTTGCGGATCTTGCGTTCCGGTCAGGCGGAAGCTGACCTTGGCGCGTGCCTCGGCGGGCAGGACCGTCTTGAAGCCGTCTCCGGTATAGCCGCCGGTGATGCCGTTGATCTCGAATGTCGGCCGGTTCCAGACCATTTCGAGTCCGGTGCGGCCGGTTTCGCCGACGGGATGTCTCAAACCGACCCGCGACAGGTATTCCGAGGGATCGAAGCCCAGATCATCCCAATCCGAGCGCAATTCGTCGGACAGATCTTCGACGCCGTCGTAAAAACCGGGCAGCGTCACGCGACCCTTCGCGTCCTTGACCGTTGCCAACGCGTTGACCAGCAACTGGATCGGGTTTGCGGCCAGCCCTCCGAAGCTGCCCGAATGCAGGTCGCGGTCGGCGGCGCGAATGATGATCTCGTCCCCGTACAAGCCGCGCAATTGCGTGGTGATGGCGGGGCGTCCGTCCGCATACATGCTGGTGTCGCAGATCATCGCGATTCCTGCGCGCAACTCGTCGGCGTTCTCGTGCAGGAAGGGGCGAAGGCTGGGCGAGCCGGATTCTTCCTCGCCTTCGAACAGCAGGACCAGATCGGTGGGCAGGCTGCCATGGACCTCTTTCCACGCACGGAAGGCTTCAACAAAAGTCATCAGCTGCCCTTTGTCATCTGCCGCGCCACGCGCACGGATGACCTTGCCCGCGGGCGCGTCCTGAACTTCCGGTTCGAATGGCGGGCGGTCCCAAAGATTCAGCGGATCGACCGGCTGGACATCGTAATGGCCGTAGAACAGCAGCGCTCTGCGGTCACCTTTTGGCGAATGCGCGACGACCATCGGATGGCCGGTCGTGTCGCGGACCGAGGCATCGAACCCGAGTGAAGCCAGTTCGTCGCGCAGCCATTCGGCGGCGCGCCGGACGTCGCCTTTATGTGCCGGATCGGTCGAGATCGAAGGGATGCGCAGGAACTCCAACAGCCGCTGCAAGGCCTGTGGCAGACCTTTGTCGAGCGTTGAAAGAACTTCGCCGATTCTTGTATTATCCTGCATATTTTGCCTTTCTCGATTGAATTTCTCAGAGAAATCCAGTGGTCCCATGGTCGTAATGCGACATTTTGCCTCTATATTTCCGTTGGTTTGACACGTATCAAGTCAACACCCGCGGGATCATGCAAAGATCTCCCAAGCAAGCACGTTCTAGCAAGGCAAGGGACGCAGATGGACTATTCGGCCGCCCTCGATCAGGCAATCGGGAAGCTGCATGAGGAAGGCCGCTACCGGACTTTCATTGATATCGAGCGGCGTAAGGGCGCGTTTCCGCATGCGATCTGGACCCGTCCCGACGGAACCGAGACACAGATCACCGTTTGGTGTGGCAATGACTATCTGGGCATGGGCCAACATCCCGCAGTCCTGAACGCCATGCACGAGGCGTTGGACGCGACCGGCGCAGGCTCGGGCGGGACGCGCAATATTTCCGGCACTACGGTTTACCACAAGCGCCTTGAGGCCGAGATCGCGGATCTGCACGGCAAAGAGGCCGCGCTTGTCTTCTCAAGTGCTTACATCGCCAACGACGCGACACTTTCGACGCTGCGCAAGTTGTTCCCCGGATTGATCATCTATTCTGATGCGTTGAACCATGCCTCGATGATCGAGGGGATCAAGCGTTTCGACGGCGCTAAGCGCATCTTCCGTCACAATGACGTGGCCCATCTGCGTGAATTGCTTGAGGCCGACGATCCGGACGCCCCCAAACTGATCGCGTTCGAGTCGATTTACTCGATGGACGGTGATTTCGGTCCCATCGCCGCGATCTGCGATCTGGCCGACGAATTCAATGCGCTGACCTATCTGGACGAGGTTCATGCCGTGGGCATGTACGGTCCGCGTGGCGGTGGTGTCGCTGAACGCGACAATCTGGCCGACCGTATCGATATTTTCAACGGCACGTTGGGCAAGGCATTCGGTGTATTCGGCGGTTATATCGCCGCAACCGCGAAGATGGTGGATGCGATCCGGTCATACGCACCCGGCTTCATCTTCACGACTTCGATACCGCCGGCGGTGGCTGCGGGGGCGGCTGCCTCGATCGCGCTCCTGAAAACCGCCGAGGGGCAGGCGCTGCGCGACAAGCAGCAATTGCACGCCCGCATTCTCAAGATGCGCCTGCGCGGTCTGGGCATGCCGATCATGGATCATGGCAGCCACATCGTTCCGGTGCATGTCGGTCATCCGGTTCACTGTAAGGCATTGTCCGATATGCTTCTTGCCGATTTCGGTATTTATGTGCAGCCGATCAACTTCCCGACCGTGCCGCGCGGAACCGAGCGTTTGCGCTTCACGCCGTCGCCGGTTCACACGCCGGATGAAATTGATGCTCTTGTCCGGGCAATGGATGCGCTGTGGTCGCAGTGCAAGCTCAACCGTTCATCGAACGTTGCCTGAGAGTTGTTGAGGGGTGATAACCTCTCGCGCCCGTGATAACCTTCTATTAATGAAGCTGTGGCAACCTTCCGATTCGGAAGGCTAGGGCAGTAAGAAAAACAATGGGGCGGCGGAATGATCGGGCTGAGGGGGAGTTCCCCAATGCAGCATGATGAACAGGCGGTGAACCCGCCAGGCTCGGAAGAAGCCGAAATTCGGCTCGGCGACCTGATGCGGGGCGAACGCGCCACGATGGGCAAGTCGCTATTGGACGTGCAGCGCGAGTTGCGGATCCGGGCATCTTATGTTGCCGCAATCGAAAATTGCGACATCTCGGCTTTTGACGCACCCAGCTTTATCGCTGGGTACGTGCGCTCTTATGCGCGCTATCTTGGCATGGATTCCGACTGGACCTTCCGGCGCTTTTGTCAGGAATCGGGCTTCAAGCCGACGCATGGCATGGCTCCGGCGGCGTCCGGACCCAAACCCCAGCGCCGTCCCTCCGATCCGGCCGAGGCTTTGGCCAACCCGCATCCGATTTTCCTACCCAAACCCGAGAGCATGTGGTCCTCGATCGAGCCGCGCGCAATCGGCTCGTTTCTGGTCATGGCGGTGCTGGCTTGCGGGCTGGGCTACGGCGGATGGTCGGTCCTGCAAGAGGTCCAGAAGGTCAATCTGACCCCCGGTGAGCAAGCGCCCGGCGTCATCGCTTCGCTTGATCCCGTGCAAGACGCGGCCGAGCCTGAAACCGTCGATTCGGCGCAGGTGAATCTGCCGCGCCCCGAGGGGATCGACCGTACTTACCGTCCGCAGGCGCTTGAGGTGCCGGTTCTGGTCGCGCGTGACGGTCCGATTTCGGCGATCGATCCGGGGCTGAAATCGCCGGCGATGCAGCCCGAAACACGGATCGCTGCGACCAGTCCTGCGCAATCGGCGGTGGCGGATCAGGTCTTTGGACCGGAAATGCCGCAAAAACTGGCGGCGGTTCGGACGGTGGCTCCGGATCTCGCGGGCGTCGAATTGCTGGCTGCCCGACCGGCCTGGGTGCGTGTTACCTCGGCGGACGGAACGGTGCTGCTGGAAAAAACCATGGATGCGGGCGAACGCTTCGCGTTGCCCAAGCTGGAAGCCGCACCCGTCCTTCGCACCGGCAATTCCGGCGCGGTCTATTTTGCGGTGAACGGTCAAACCTATGGTCCTGCTGCGCCGGGGCCTAAGATCGTCAAGAATGTCGAACTTTCTCCTGAGGCGGTGACGGCCAAATTCGCATTGGCCGACCCTGCCAAGGATCCCGAGCTTGCTTCGATGATCGCGGTGGCTTCGGCCGCCCCGACGGCCTCGACCGCCGAGGTCGAGGACTAGGCGCACACTTATTTGCTTGCCGTGAAACCGACGCGCCGGGTTGTTCCCCGGCGCGCATCAGCCTATGTCTGACGCAACAAGATTTCGCGCTGCAAAAGGCCCTCGCCATGTCGCTTAACCCGATCCGTCCTTGGCGCAATATCGAACGGCGCAAATCCCGCCAGATCATGGTCGGGCGCGTGCCGGTGGGTGGTGACGCCCCGATCAGTGTCCAGACCATGACGAACACGGACACCAGCGACGTCCGCGGCACGCTTGACCAGATCATCCGTGCCGCCGATGTCGGAGCGGATATCGTTCGCGTCTCGACACCCGACGAATCCTCGACCCGCGCCCTACGCGAGATCTGCCGCGAAAGCCCCGTTCCCATCGTCGCTGATATCCACTTTCACTACCGCCGCGCGATCGAGGCGGCCGAGGCTGGTGCTGCCTGTCTCCGGATCAATCCCGGCAATATCGGTGATGCCAACCGCGTGCGTGAGGTCATCAAGGCCGCAAGGGACCACGGTTGTTCGATCCGGATCGGCGTGAACGCGGGCAGCCTTGAAAAGCATCTGCTTGAGAAGTACGGAGAGCCGTGCCCCGATGCGATGGTCGAATCCGGCCTCGATCACATCAAGTTGCTGCAAGACAACGATTTCCACGAATTCAAGATCAGCGTAAAGGCCTCGGATGTCTTCCTTGCCGCCGCAGCTTACCAGCAACTTGCCGACGCGACCGATGCCCCGATCCATCTTGGCATCACCGAAGCAGGTGGCCTTGTCGCCGGTACGGTGAAATCGGCCATCGGACTTGGCAATCTGCTGTGGATGGGGATCGGCGACACGATCCGCGTCAGCCTTTCGGCGGACCCGGTCGAGGAGGTCAAGGTCGGCTTCGAGATCCTCAAGTCACTTGGCCTGCGTACGCGCGGCGTTCAGATCATTTCCTGCCCCAGCTGCGCCCGTCAGGGTTTCGACGTCATCAAGACCGTCGAGGTTCTCGAAAAGCGGCTCGAGCATATCAAGACTCCGATGAGCCTTTCGATCATCGGTTGCGTGGTGAATGGCCCCGGCGAGGCTCTGATGACCGATATCGGTTTCACCGGCGGCGGGGCCGGATCGGGGATGGTGTATCTGACCGGAAAACAGGACCATAAGATGTCGAACGATCAGATGGTCGATCACATCGTCGAGCTGGTCGAGAAACGAGCCGCCGAACTGGCCGCCGCCGAGGCTGCTCAGGCAGCCGAGTAAGACGTCACACCACTGGAACGATCCGTGCCGCGCCCGCAAAAGGCGCGGCACGAAAATTTCGGCTCAGCCTTGCTTCTTTGCGGTCCGTGCGCGAGCGATCGCACCGTCGAGGCCATCGGCCGGAACGCCGCGCAGCATTTCCCCTTCGATAATGAAGGTCGGCGTGCCCATGATGCGCATCTGCTCGGCCAGTTGATGGTTCTTGCGCAAAACGGCCGAGACTTCTTCGGTGTTCATCCGGTTTAGGACTGCGGTTCGGTCGACAGACAGTTCGTCGGCCAGCTTGCCCAGAGTTTCCAGATTGACCGGACCGCGCGACTCCATCAGCGCATCATGCGCCTTCTTGTATGGCTCGGCTCCGGCCTCTTGCAGCACGGCCACGGTGAAACGCGCTGCGAGGTCGCTTTCCTGTGTCAGGATCGGGAATTCCTTGACGATCCAGCGGATATTGCCATCGGCCGCGATCAGCTCTTCAAGCTCGGGATGGACTTTTTTGCAGACGCCGCAGCGGTAATCGACAAACTCGACCATCGTGATGTCGCCATCCGGATTGCCGCCAATCCAGCTATGGCCGTCGTTGAAGATAGCTTCGCGGTTGTTCGTGACCAGAAGCTTGTCATTCTTGGATTCGTCAGCGACGCGGCGCTCTTCAAGGACGTTGATCGCTTCGACCAGCACATTCGGGTTCGCCATCAGGTATTCGCGCACCGCTTCGCCGAAGGCTGCTTTTTCGGTCTCCGTCATGCTGGCGGGGTCGAATGCCAAGGCGGGCAGGGTGGTCGCGGCAAGGGCCGCCGCGGTCAGAATGGCTTTCATCCGGTGTCCTTTCATTTCGGCAAAAGCTTGTCTCTTTGGGGCAGGGGTTGCAAGCATCCTTGCATCACGGCTGGTTGCATTCACGCGGGGTTGACCGCTGATGCTTGACCGCGCCCGCCCAAGTTGTGATACCCCCAAAAACACCGAGGCAGGCATGAGACAATCGCGCAGGGGGCAGGTCGATCCCTTTATCGTCATGGATGTGATGGAGGCTGCTCGCAGCGCGGAAGCGGCCGGTCGCCACATTATCCACATGGAAGTCGGACAACCATCGACTCCGGCGCCTCTGGGCGCGCGCAAGGCGCTTGCCGCCGCGCTGGATCAACCGCTTGGCTATACGGTCGCGCTTGGCCTGCCAGAATTGCGTCAAGGGATCGCGGGACTCTACCGGCGTTGGTACGGTCTTGACCTGGACCCCGCCCGGATCGTGGTGACGCCCGGTTCCAGCGGCGCGTTCATTCTTGCATTCTCGGCGCTTTTCGATGCCGGAGAGCGTGTCGCACTGGGCGAGCCGGGCTATCCCAGCTATCGCCAGATCCTGCGCGCCATGTCGTTACGGCCGGTCGGTATCCAGACCCGCCCCGAGGATCGCTATCAACCGCGTCCGCATGATCTGCCGAAAGACGCGCAGGGGCTGATCCTTGCCTCGCCCGGAAACCCGTCGGGCACGGTTCTGCGCAAGGATGAGTTGGCGGCCCTGACCTCGCGTGCTGCAGAACTGGGCATGGCGGTAATCTCGGACGAGATCTATCACGGGCTTGATTATGGCGCGGGCTTCCATTCCGCGCTTGAGGTTACGGACGACGTTTTCGTTATCAACAGCTTCTCGAAATATTTCAGCATGACCGGTTGGCGCGTCGGCTGGATGGTCGTCCCCGAAAGCCATATCCGCACGGTCGAGCGGATCGCGCAAAATATGTTCATCTGCCCGCCGCATGCCAGCCAGTTTGCCGCGCTGGCTGCATTGGAATGTATAGAGGAAGCCAATGCAAACCTTTCTGTTTACGCAGAAAACAGGCGCTTGATGCTTGAGCGCCTGCCACAGATCGGTTTCACGCGGATCGCTCCGCCCGAGGGGGCATTCTATATCTACGCCGATGTTTCCGATCTGACGGATGACAGCCTGAAATTCGCCGCCGAGATCCTTGATCGGGCGGGCGTGGCGGTGACGCCGGGTCTGGACTTCGATCCCATACGCGGCGCGCGGACCTTGCGGTTCAGCTATGCGGCCTCGACTGCCGGAATTCAGGAGGGGCTGGACCGCCTTGCAGCATTCATGGCTACAAGATGAGATGGCTTTGGGCCGCCTTTCTGCTGCTGCTGGCGCTGCCCGCATTGGCGCAGGAACGCTCGGCCCTTGCGCGGCTGGACCTTGCCCATTCGGCGATCATCGCCGAGGGCAAGGATCGAGGCAAACCACGCCCGCTTGATCTGCAATTGGCGATCAGCCATCCGGTGCCGTATCGGGTCTATTTTCTGGATGGCCCGCCACGTCTGATCGTGGATTTCCGCGAAATCGACTTTTCCGGAACCGATCCTGACGCCGTTCCTGGGCGGGATGCGGTGCGCGCATTGCGCTGGGGGCGTTTCCGGACCGGATGGTCGCGGATGGTGGTCGAACTGGCCGGACCTTATGCCTTGCGCACCGCGATCCAGAAGCCGGCTCAAGGCGGGGCAAGCGGGGCGCTGGTCAGCTTGCGGATCGAACCGGTGCCACAAAAGGATTTCGTGACCCGGGGCAATGCGCTTTCCGCGCTGCGTGATCTGCCGCAGCCGTCGAATGTGGCGAAACTGGAAGCAAGACGGACCGGAGACCGGCCCTTGCGCATCGCGATTGACCCCGGTCACGGCGGCCACGATCCGGGTGCCGAGGTCGGTGCGATCCGTGAAGCGGCCGTGATGCTGGGATTTGCCCGCGAATTATCGGATGTCCTGACCCGCGCGGGTTTCGAGGTCTATCCTACCCGCACGGATGACAGCTTCATCCCGCTGGAGCAGCGCATGACCATTGCGCGCGGAGCGTCGGCGGACCTGCTGATCTCGCTCCACGCGGATGCCCTGCCTGCCGGAGAGGCGGCGGGCATGTCGATCTATTACTGGAATCAGGATGCCGACGGACGTGCCGCGCGGGAACTGGCTCTGCGACATGACCGCGCAGATCTTGTCAGCGGGCTTGATTTGTCCGGCACGGATGACGAGGTTGCCGTGGTCCTGATGGATCTGGCGCGGCTTGAAACCCAACCCAGATCCGAAACATTCGCCAAGTTTCTGGTCGCCGCGCTGAATCAGGCCGGAGTGGCGCTTCATCGTCGTCCGATGCAAGGGGCGGCATTCTCGGTCCTGAAATCGCCCGATATACCTTCGGTGTTGATCGAACTTGGTTTTCTGACCGACCCGAACGATCGCGCCAACCTGTTCGATCCCGAATGGCGCAGGCATACTTCCCAATCCATCGCCCGCGCGATATCGGACTGGGCTCAGGATGACGTCATCCGCGCGGGCCTTTCGCGCCAGTAATGGCAAGGTCGCTTTGACGCCGACGCTTACCGGGACTAAGATGTTCCAGAAATTCCCAGAGGCATAACCCCGTTGATCCGCTTCGTTCTCTCGTTCTTCGGTGCGATCTTCGCGTGGATCGTGACCGGCTTGGTGTTCATTGCGCTCACGGTCGGTGGGGTGTTGTGGATGTATTCCCGTGACTTGCCGAGTCACGAACAGCTTGCGCAATACTCGCCCAAGACCATCAGCCGGGTCTATTCCAGCGAAGGACGCCTGATCGACGAATTCGCCGAAGAGCGGCGGATTTTCGTGCCGATCGACGAAATTCCCGAACTCGTCAAAGAGGCCTTCGTCAGCGCCGAAGACAAGAATTTCTACCACCATCACGGTTTCGATCCGCGCGGGATGGTGGGTGCCATGGTCGAGGCCGTGAAGTCCGGCGGCTCAAGCGTGCGCGGGGCATCGACGATCACGCAGCAGGTGATGAAGAACTTCCTGCTCAGTTCCGATCGCAGCATCGAACGCAAGATCAAGGAACTGATCCTTGCCACCCGCCTCGAGGAGACGTTGTCCAAGGACCAGATCCTTGAGCTTTACCTGAACGAGATTTTTCTGGGTCAGAACAGTTTCGGTGTGGCCGCCGCCGCACAGACCTATTTCAACAAGTCATTGGCCGAACTTGCGCCGCACGAGGCGGCGACGCTGGCCTCGATGCCGCAGGCTCCGGGGCGGTATCATCCGGTGCGCGCCAAGCAGCGGGTCACGGAACGGCGCAATTACGTTCTGCGCGAGATGTGGCAGAACGGTTATATCGACGAGGCGACCTATCGCTCGGAAGCCGAGTTGCCGCTGAAATCGGTGCAGAACGGCGACTTCCCGTCCTTCCAGAAGCAACTTCCGCCACGTGGCTACTTCACCGACGAAATCCGCCGGCAATTGTCGCGCGAATTTGGCGAGGATGAGTTCTTCGGCGGTGGTCTGGCTATCCGCTCGACCATCGAACCGAAACTGCAAGAAATTGCCGCCCGTGCGCTGCAACGCGCGCTGGAGCGTTTCGACCGCGGTCGCGGTGTCTGGAGGGGGACGCGCGTCCGCATTCCCGAAGACAAACTGGGCACGGAAAAGGACTGGCGCGCCGCCTTGGCGGGCAGCAAAGTCCCGCGCGACATCGAGGGCTGGTATCCCGCCGTGGTCCTGTCGCTGGGCAAAAGCGATGCTCAGATCGGGATCGAGGGCGAGGAGGGCACCGCCGAAATCCCCGCGAAGGACGTGCAATGGGCCCGCAAACGTGAGGCTAATGGTCGGCTTGGGCCAAAGGCCAAGGTTGCGTCGGATCTGCTCTCGGTCGGGGATGTCGTTCTGGTGCGGCGCATGGTCGGGGATGACGATGGCAGCTTCATCCGCTGGACACTGCGTCAGGTCCCCGAGATTGAAGGCGGTTTCATGGCGATGGACGTGAACACCGGTCGCGTCATCTCTATGCAGGGTGGGTTCTCGTATCAAAGCTCGGTCTTCAACCGCGCGACGCAGGCGCAACGGCAGCCGGGGTCCAGCTTCAAGCCCTTCGTCTATGCCGCGGCGCTGGACAGCGGCTTTACCCCCGCGACGATCATTGTCGACGAACCGATCACCGTGAACACGCCGGAAGGGTTGTGGACACCGAAAAACTCGACGGGGCGCTTCTATGGGCCAACGCCGATGCGGACCGGCATCGAGCAATCGCGAAACCTGATGACGATCCGGATCGCGCAGGATATCGGAATGAGCACGGTCGCCAAATATGCCGAGAAATTCGGAGTTTACGACCGGTTGTCACCGTTCCTTGCCAATAGTCTTGGCGCGCAGGAAACAACCCTGTTCAAGATGGTTGCGGCCTATGCGATGTTCGCGAATGGCGGCGAGCGGGTCGAGCCGACGCTGGTCGACCGCGTGCAGGACCGTCGGGGCCGGACGATCTATCGCCACGACCAGCGGAACTGCCTGACCTGCGATCATGCCAATCTGCCTGCGGGGGCCGCACCCTCGATCATGTCGAACCGCGAGCGGGTGATGGACGCGATCACCGCCTATCAGCTGACTTCGATGATGGAAGGCGTGGTCAAGCGTGGTTCGGGTCGCGGCGTTAGCCTTCCGGTGCCGATTGCGGGCAAAACCGGGACCACGAATGACGCCAAGGACGTCTGGTTCATCGGCTTTACCTCGAACATCGTGGCGGGTTGCTATCTGGGATACGACCAGCCGCGCTCGATGGGTGACAGCGCCTATGGCGGCACGATGTGCGTGCCGGTCTTCAACGAGTTCATGAAGGAAGCCATCAAGGAATTCGGCGGTACCGACTTCCGCGTTCCGCCAGGTGGGCATTTCGTCAACATCGACCGTTTCACCGGCGCGATTCTTGGTCCTGACGCCAAGGGCGACAATGTCATCGCCGAATATTTCCGCGATGGTCAGGATCTGAGCGGTCTGGGCATGGTCGTCGACGGAGGCTTTGAGCGGGCCGATCCGGCAACGCTGCCGCTTTACACCGAAAAGAGCAGAGATCAGGGCAGGGCGGTCACGACCTCGACCGGCAAGAAAAAGGTCATTCCGAAGAAAGCCGATTTCGGCACTCTTTCATCGGGTGGGCTTTACTAGGCGTAGCTTTTGGGGCCGGGCGCTTGCGGGTGGCCCGGCCTCGCGCTATCTGTCTTGCCCTGATCCGTGTTCCGTTTCCGAAAGAGAAGTGCCCATGCGCGCCGAGACCCAAGCCACCATTGATGCGATCCGTAAGTCGCTGAAGCTGCTCGGCCAGCGTTTGGACTGGGAAACCGCTCCGCATCGGCTGGAAGAGCTTAACGCCATGATCGAGGCGGGCGATATCTGGTCCGATCCGGCGCGCGCACAAAAGCTGATGCGGGATCGCCAGAAACTGAGCGACGCGGTCGAAACCTATCGCCGCATCGAAACCGAACTGTCCGACAATGTCGATCTGATCGAGCTTGGCGAGGCCGAGGGCGATGCGGAAATCGTGACCGATGCCGAGGCTTCATTGAAGTCCTTGGCCGAATTGTCGGCCCAGAAGGAGCTCGAGGCCCTGCTGAACGGTGAGGCCGACGGCAACGATACCTTCCTCGAGATCAACGCGGGCGCTGGCGGTACCGAAAGCGCAGACTGGGCCAGCATGCTGGCGCGGATGTATGTTCGTTGGGCCGAGAAGAAAGGCTATAACGTCGAACTTCTGTCCGAAACTCCCGGCGAAGAAGCGGGTATCCGTTCCGCTGCCTACAAGATCTCGGGCGCCAATGCCTACGGCTGGCTGAAATCGGAATCGGGCGTACATCGTCTGGTGCGGATCTCGCCCTACGATTCGGCAGCGCGTCGGCACACGTCCTTCAGCTCGATCTGGGTTTATCCGGTCGTTGATGACAATATCGAGATCGTCGTGCCGGATAACGAAATCCGTATCGACACCTATCGTTCGTCTGGCGCGGGCGGGCAGCACGTCAACACCACCGACTCGGCGGTGCGGATCACCCACCTTCCGACCGGAATCGTGGTGACCTCGTCCGAGAAATCGCAGCACCAGAACCGCGCCAACGCCATGGCCGCGCTGAAATCGCGCCTTTACCAGATGGAACTGGACAAGCGGAATGCCGAGATCAACGCCCAGCACGCCGCCAAGGGCGATGCGGGCTGGGGCAACCAGATCCGCTCCTACGTCCTGCATCCCTACCAGATGGTGAAGGATCTGCGGACCTCGCACGAGACCTCGGATACGCAGGGCGTGCTGGACGGTGACCTTGACGCGTTCATGGCTGCGACGCTGGCGCTGGACGTCGCCGGTAAATCGCGCGCCGAGGCGAACGCAGAAGACTGACTTTATTCCCGTCGCGCCGGACGATCTCCGGCGCGATCACGCAATTGTCGCAACCTGTCGTTTGATGCTGCGATGCAGCGGTGTATGCTGCATCTGCATAATGGCGGGGGTCACATGGCGACGACGCGCATCAATCTGGCATTGCAGGGTGGGGGAGCGCATGGCGCCTTCGCTTGGGGCGTGATCGAGCGTCTGCTGCAAGAAAAGACCGTCGAAATCGCGGGAATTAGCGGCACCTCGGCAGGGGCGGTGAACGGGGCCGCCTTGGCTGCGGGGCTGGCATGTGGACCCGGACGGATCGGGCGCGATGCCGCGCTGGAAAATCTGGACTATGTCTGGTCGCAGATCGGTCAGGTCAGCGATAATCGGGTGGCGCGCTGGATGGACGGGTTGTTCCCCATCCCTCGCGCGATGCAGCGTCTTAGCGAGATCATCTCGCCCATGGCGTGGCTCGAAGGATTTACCCGCGTTTTCAGCCCCTATGATTGCGGGCCATTCTACAGCAATCCGCTGGATGCAATCCTGCGCGCCATGCCTCATCCCGAACTGGGGCGGGGTACGGGTCCGAAGCTGTTCGTAAGTGCCACGAATGTCCGCACGGGCCGGATTCGGGTGTTTGGCGGCGAGGAGGTGACTGTCGAGGCCATTCTCGCCTCGGCCTGTTTGCCAACGTTGTTTCAGGCCGTCGAGATCGATGATCCGATGACGGGTCGGCGCGAATCCTATTGGGATGGCGGATTTTCCGGCAATCCGGCGCTGTTTCCGCTATTCTCGCCGGAATTGCCGCGCGATATCGTCATCGTCACGATCAATCCGATGCTGCGCGACAATGTTCCGCAAAGTCCGGTCGAGATACAGGACCGCATCAACGAGATCAGCTTCAACGCCTCGCTTCTGCGCGAGTTGCGGGCGATCAGTTTCGTCAAGCGGCTGGATGATGAAGGGCGGTTGACCGGACGACCGATGAAGAACGTGCTGGTTCACATGGTGATGGACGACTTCATGATGACGTCGCTAAGCGCCAAGACCAAGGTCATCCCGAAGCCCGGAATGCTGGACGATCTGCGCGAGGCGGGTCGCGGCGCTGCCGAACGCTTCATGGAGTATCACGCCGCAAATCTGGGCCAGCGCGATTCGGTGAATCTGCCAGCCCTGTTTGCGTAAGGTCAGGCCATTGCGGCGGCGATCCGTGCTGCTACACGAGCATTGTTGAGAACAAGCGCGATATTGGCATCCAGCGAACGGCCCTCGGTCAATTCGAAGATGCGTTGCAGCAGGAACGGCGTCACGGACTTCGCGGCGATGCCTTGGGCGGCAGCCTCGGCCAAAGCCTGTTCGACCACGGGGATCATGACCGAGCGCGGAATTTCGGCGGCTTCAGGGATCGGGTTCACGACCAGCTGGCCGCCCTCAAGCCCGATCTGCTTGCGCAACCGCGCGGCGGCGGCGATCTGGGCGGGATCATCCATGCGCAGCGGCGCGGCAAGGCCGGATTCGCGCGACCAGAAGGCGGGAAGCTGATCCTGCCCGACGGCGATGACCGGAACACCCAGAGTTTCCAGAACCTCCAGCGTTTTGGGCAGGTCGAGGATCGCTTTCGCGCCCGCCGCGACGACCGTAACCGGCGTGCGGGCCAGTTCGTGCAGGTCTGCCGAGATGTCGAAGCTGAGTTCCGCACCGCGATGGACGCCGCCGATACCGCCGGTGGCAAAGACACCGATGCCGGCCAGATTGGCGCAGATCATCGTTGCGGCGACGGTGGTCGCGCCCGTTCTGCCCAATGCAAGACAAGCGGCCAGATCGGCACGAGACAGTTTCATGACTTCGCTGCCAGGGGTCGATGCCAGCGTCTCGAGCGTCGCGTCATCAAGGCCGATATGGATTTTTCCGGCAATGATCGCGATGGTCGCGGGGGTTGCACCTGCTTCGCGGACAGTTGCTTCGACTTGCCGCGCAACCTCAAGATTTTGCGGATAAGGCATGCCGTGGGTGATGATGGTCGATTCCAGTGCAACGACCGGTTTGCCTTGAGACAGGGCGTTTGCGACTTCCGGGGCGAAGACCAGCAGGTCCTTCATGCGGTATCCTTTCCAGTTTCGGGGGGCGCCGTAATATGTGCGGCAGCGGCTTGAATGGCCCGATCAAGCGCGTCATTGCGGTCAAACCCGCTCAGTTCGGCGGCAAGATGCGCTGCAAGGAATGCATCCCCCGCGCCGGTGACATGTCGGGTGGTGACTTGGGGCGGGCAATGGCTGACGGTTGGCTGCCCTGCCACTGCATCGGCGGCAGGTTGCGGGCCATCCGTGACGATGACTCGGGCCGCGCCCATCGCCACGACTGCCTCGGCAGCGTCGACCGCGCCAGAGAACGGGCGACCGGCGATGGCCTCGGCCTCGGCGCGATTGATGTAGAAGACCGCATTGGGATGGTCGAGAAGCGGCGCAAGCCGGTCGGCCTTGTCGGGGCTGGCGGGAACGATGCGCAGCGAAGCGCGTGCCAGAAACGGGGCCTTTGCCATCATCGCCAGCGTTTGCTTGGTCAGGTTGCCGTCGATGACAGCCGTGCCCTGCCACGGGTTGTCGTCGCTTCCCAGCCGTCCGTCCTGTAAGGGGGCGAGAATCGAAGGACCGGCGGCCTCAAGGCCATGGGCATCGGCGATTGCGGCGAATAGCCCGTCAGGAGTTTCGACTGCCATATAAAGATCGGTCGGCAACGGTCCGCCCCGCCACAGCAGGTCGGTCGCGACGCCCAACCGTCGGGTATCCGCGATCAGCGCCTCTCCAGGGGAATCTTGCCCGACCGCCGACAGGATCGAGGGCGACAGCCCGTGCCGGACCAGTGCAACGGCGACATTCAGGGCAACCCCGCCCGGTCGCTGATGGATGCGTCCGGCCACATCGTCGCCAGGGCGCAATGAAACCGGACTATGGCCGATGACGTCCCACAACATTGCGCCGAGGCAAATGATCTGCGGCGTATCGGGCATGGGATTCGCTCGTTCTGACCTGGATTTGGGTCGCTTGGTGGCTGAGATCCGCAAAGGGGATCTAGGTGAGAGGCTGGACAACGACCCAAACGGGACTCGTTACGGCTGCTTCCTTCCGGACCTGACCGAGTTGGCGAGGCGCTCGCCCGCGCCAACCTCTCGGGGCCTAGATAGGCGGGTGGCGCGCGGGATGCAAGCGGTTCCGCGTCGCCAAAATCGCATTCTCGTGACAAATCAATCGGGCAAGGTCGCGGGACGCATCTTTGCACATGCAGCAACGACGTCGAGCGTTGGGGACGGCATGACGCTTAAGGGCGAAATCGGCCTGACGGATCGAGGTGGAAACCGCGCGGGCGAACTCGGGAATGTCGCGCTGAAAGGTGGCCGAGGACGCGAAAGACATGCCATCTGCCCCACCGCCTAAAGACGCCTGCGTTCCGCGTTGGCATGGTACCGGCGCTCGGGCTTGCGAGAGCGTTCTGTGGCGATCAGATGTCAGTCGTTGCCTCGGGTTAGCATAAAACGCACCGGCTAAGCCGGAAATTAAAGAAGATTAAGAACTGCGCAGTGCGTTGCCGGTACTTGCCGGATTGAACCGTTTTGAACAATCCCAGATTGTATTTCGGCGAATATCGCCTCACCATGCCCCGTAGCCTTGCATTGGATCGACGCATTGCGTTTAACAAAGGCGTCTCCCCTTCCGGCTTGGTGAATAATGAAGTTTTCTACTCGCGAGGATACCGACATCTCCGCAGAGAATCTGTTTGCGGCGGTTAGTGATTTCCCAAAGCTCGAACGGCTCTTGCTGCGGCGCGGTGCGATGGTCCGCCGAACAGGCAAAACCGGAGCCGAATCATGGGCAATCGGTTTTGATTGGCGTGGCAAGCAACGCGATGTCGATTTGTCGGTGGTCGAAAACGCGCCTCCCGAAAAGCTGGTGCTTTCCGGCACATCGGACATGTTCGATTTGGGCATCGTGATGACGGTCATTCCCCTGTCGCTCAGCAAATCGCGGCTGATCTTCGAAGTCGATGTCCGTCCGCGCGGGATGAAGGCGCGTTTGCTGCTTCAGACGGCGAAACTGAGCCGTGGCCAGATAGATCGGAAATTCGCGCAGCGCATCGGCGATTTCGTCGGGCGCGCGGCGACCGGCCAACTGGGCTGACCGGTCGGTTCGGGCAGATCAGTCGCCAAGCGCCTGCTGTTCGGCCCGCAAGGGGTCGGACGGATATACGCCCAGAATCTCGAGGCTGGAGGTGAAGTAACGCAACTCCTCCAGCGCGCGGGCGACTGGCGGATCCTCGGGGTGACCCTCGATATCGGCGTAGAACTGCGTCGCGGTGAAAATGCCGTTCACCATGTAGCTTTCCAGCTTGGTCATGTTGATGCCATTCGTCGCAAAGCCCCCCATCGCCTTGTAAAGCGCGGCGGGAATGTTGCGGACGCGGAACACGAAGGTCGTCATCATGACGTCGCCGCCCTGAGCATTCTGGCGGCGCGAATAGTCGGGCTCCCGCGCCATGATCAGGAAGCGGGTCGTGTTGTTCTGGCGGTCCTCGATGCCCGAGGCCAGAACGTCCAGTCCGTAGATTTCGGCCGCCAGCGGCGCTGCAAGTGCGGCCAGAGATTTCTCGCCACGGCGCGCGACCTCCATGGCAGAACCGGCGGTATCGGCACCGACGATGCCCTGGATGTCATGTTCGCGCAGGAAGCCGCGGCATTGCCCCAGCAGGACCGGATGGCTCATGGCCTGGGTCACGTCTTCGATTCGGGTGCCGGGAACGCCCAGCAGTCCGATTCGGACCCGCACGAAGCCCTCATCGACAATGTGCAGCCCGCTTTCGGGCAGAAGGTGGTGGATGTCCGCGACGCGGCCATAGGTCGAATTTTCGACCGGCAGCATGGCAAGCTCGGCGCGGCCCTGACGGACGGCGTCGATCGTGTCCTCGAACGTGCGGCAGGGCATTGCCTCCATATTGGGCCGATAGAATCGGCAGGCCTGATGGCTGTAGGCGCCGGGTTCACCCTGGAATGCGATCACGTTTTTGGTCATGTCGAAGCCTCAATTCGGGCCGTTGCGGGCAATGCACACAGTTCCGGCCGTTCCATGCGAAGGCACAACTATACCTTGATCGGATAGAACAAAAGCGCCTAGATACCCCTGTTCCACGGACAGACCGCAACAGGGATCCGCAGATATGTTCGATACGATGACCATCACGAAGACAGCCGGAGCGTTTATTGGGGCACTTCTGTTCCTTCTGCTGATGAACTGGGCAGCATCGGGCATTTTCCATGTCGGCCCCTCGGGCCACCATGTCGAGGGCGAAGAGCACGCGCAGGCCTATACCATTCCGGTCGAGGCCGCGGCAGGCGGAGAAGGCGAAGCCAAGGAAGAGGGGCCGGATTTTGCGACCGTTCTGGCCTCGGCCGATGCTGCAGCGGGCGAGAAGGTCTTTGGCAAATGCAAGGCCTGCCACAAGCTTGACAGCTCGGACGGCACCGGACCGCACCTGAACGGCGTCGTCGGTCGTCCGGTCGCCAGCATCGGCGGCTTCGGCTATTCGGATGGCATGAAAGCCCATGGCGGCGATTGGACCCCCGAAGCGCTGCAAGAATTCTTGACCAATCCCAAATCCGTCGTCAAAGGCACCAAGATGGCCTTCGCCGGATTGCCCAAGGTCGAAGATCGCGCAAATCTGATCGCCTATCTGCAATCCATGCCGTAACTGCATCAGGACAGGGCATTTGCAGGGCGTCCTTTATGGGCGCCCTTTTGCTATTCTCGGAATTTGCTACGCGGATCACGCATTTGCATGTTGAACCATGCGGGCCGACTGATAGCCTGTCGGCAAGTCGGCCCAAGGTCCGGGCCGGACAAGACAAGAGGATCAGCAAGACCCGATGACGATGCATATGCTGCGACATGCCCCGATGGTTGCGCTTCTGGCGCTATTGCCTGGCTTTGCGATGGGGCAGGAGCAGCAACCTTCCGTAACCCCCGCAGCAACCACGCAGCCCGCCCAATCGAAAACCATCGTGTCGCACGGGATCGCCACATTCGGCACGCCCGAACTGCCCGCTGATTACAAGCACCTGCGTTATGTGAATCCGGACGCGCCGAAGGGCGGCGAGATTTCGGAATGGGCGATGGGCGGCTTTGACAGCTACAACCCGTTCACCCATCGCGGCCGCGCCGGTTCCCTGTCCGTGATCATGCTGGAACGGCTGATGGAGGATGCATCGGACGAGCGCGGTTCGTCCTATTGCCTGCTCTGCGAAACCATCGAATACCCCGAAAGCCGCGATTGGGTGATCTTCCATCTGCGCCCCGAGGCGAAGTTCTCGGACGGGACGCCGCTGACGGCTCATGACGTGCTGTTCTCGTTCGAGTTGCTGCGCGACAAGGGTCTGTCATCCTACCGCACCGGCATAGCCAAGATGGTCGCCAAGGCCGAAGTGATCGACGATCACACCATCAAGTTCATGTTCCAGTCCGGCTATCCCCGCCGCGACGTGATCCAGCAGGTCGGCAGCCAGATCGTTTTCTCGCGCGAGGATTTCCGCAAGAACAAGCGCGACATCGAGCAGTCCTCGGACAAGCCCTATCTGGGATCGGGGCCTTACGTATTCGACACGGCCGAGATGGGCCGCTCGATGACGGTCAAGCGGAACCCCGATTATTGGGGCAAGGATCTTTCGATCAATGTCGGGCGGCATAATTTCGACCGCATCCGGCTGGAATATTTCGGCGACTACGACAGCGCCTTCGAAGCATTCAAGGCGGGCGTCTACACCTTCCGTAACGAGGTGTCCTCGATCCATTGGGCGACACGCTACGACTTTCCAGCGCTGAAGAACGGCACAGTCAAGCAGGAGATGCTGCCGCGCGGCGATATCGCGACGGGGCAAGCGTGGGTGTTCAACCTGCGCCGCGAGAAGTTTCAAGATGTCCGTGTCCGCGAGGCTATCGGGCTGGTCTTCAACTTCGAATGGTCGAATGAAACCCTGTTCTACGGGTTGAACACACGCGTCAACTCGTTCTGGGATAACAGCGATCTGGCCGCGACCGGCAAGCCCTCGGAAGCCGAGTTGGAACTGCTGAAGCCCTTGGCGAAAGACCTGCCGCCTAGCGTGCTGACCGATGATGCGGTGCTCCAGCCGGTCGCGGGCAAGACGCAGCTTGATCGCGGCAACCTGCGCAAGGCCTCGGCTTTGCTGGATGAGGCCGGCTGGAAGGTCGGTCCTGACGGGCTGCGTCGCAATTCAAAGGGTGAAATTCTCAAACTCGAGATCCTGAACGACAACCAAAGTTTCGACCGGATCATCAACCCCTATGTGCAGAACCTGCGCGCCTTGGGTGTGGATGCCGTCAACGCGCGTGTCGACGACGCCGAGATGACCAACCGCACCCGCAGCCATGATTTCGATATGGTGACCGATAGTCTGGGCCAAAGCTTCTATATCAGCGGCGGGACCGAGCAGGTCTTTGGTTCCGAGAATACCGGCGACGTGTTCAACCCGATGGGGTTGGCCAATCCCGCGATCGACGCGCTGATCCGGAAAGGCATCGAAGCGACGACGCAGGAGCAGATGGATACGACCATCCACGCGCTGGACCGGTCGCTCAGGGCGCTGCGTTTCTGGGTGCCGCAATGGTACAAAGCGGATTATACGCTGGCTTACTATGATATTTTCGGCCATCCCCAGAACATGCCGGCCTATGCGCTGGGTGAACTTGATTTCTGGTGGTATGACGCGGATAAGGCTGAAAAGCTGAAACAATCCGGCGCGATGCGCTGATCCGGCCCGGCAGAATAAGACAAGAGAAAGGCGCATGGCAGCCTATATCCTGCGGCGATTGCTGCTGATCATTCCAACGCTGATCGGCATCATGCTGGTCAACTTCACATTGACTCAATTTGTCCCCGGAGGCCCGATCGAGCAAGTCATCGCCCGTGTGCAGGGCGAAGGCGATGCCTTTCGCAACATCGCTGGGGCAGGCGGAGACACGCAGCAATCGCAGGCCACCGAATATGCCGGCGCGCGCGGCATCCCGCCCGAACTTCTGGATCAGCTGGAAGTGCAGATGGGTTTTGCCCGCATCACCTGCACGGCCGACCATCAGGGTGAGCCTGACTTGAAATCACCCGATTGCACCAAGGAAAAGATCGGAGCGGCTCAACGCTTCATGGTCATGCTGGGCAATTACCTGCGCTTCGATTTCGGAACCAGTTTCTTCCGCTCGATCTCGGTGGTGGATCTAGTCATCGAGAAAATGCCCGTCTCGATCACGCTTGGTCTGTGGTCCACGCTGATCGCCTATATCATCTCGATCCCGCTGGGTATTCGCAAGGCGGTCAAGAACGGCACGCCCTTCGACACATGGACCTCGGGCGCGATTATTATCGGTTACGCGATCCCCGCCTTCCTGTTCGCGGTGCTGCTGATGGTGGTCTTTGCCGGCGGAAGTTATTGGCAGATTTTCCCGTTACGCGGCCTGACCAGCGACAACTTTGCCGATCTTTCCCTGTTCGGGAAGGTAAAGGACTATCTGTGGCACATCACGCTGCCGGTGATCGCGACCTCGATTTCCAGCTTCGCGACCCTGACGCTGTTGACCAAGAACAGCTTCCTTGACGAGATCAACAAGCAATATGTCATGACCGCCCGCGCCAAGGGCCTGACCGAGCGGAAGGTGCTGTACGGTCACGTTTTCCGCAATGCCATGCTGATCGTGATCGCGGGCTTTCCGGCGCTGTTTCTGGGCGTCTTCTTCGGCTCCAGCATCCTGATCGAGACAATATTCTCGCTGGACGGGCTGGGCCGCCTAGGTTTCGAAGCCGCCGTCCAACGCGACTATCCGGTGATTTTCGGCACGCTCTACGTCTTTGGTCTGCTGGGGCTGCTGATCGGCATCCTGTCCGACCTGATGTATGTGCTGGTCGATCCGCGAATTGACTTCGAAAAGAGGGCAGGCTGATGGCGATGTCCGAACTCAACCGGCGTCGGCTGCGCAGTTTCCGCCGGAACAAGCGCGCGTTCTGGTCGCTGATCCTGTTCTCGATCCTTTTCGTCGCCTCGCTTTTCGCCGAGTTGATCGCCAACGACCGACCCATCGTGGTGAATTACAAGGGAAGCTTCTATTTTCCGGCCTATCGCTTTTACCCCGAGACCAACTTCGGCGGCGATTTCGGCACAGAAGCGATTTATACCGATCCCGGCGTACAATGCCTGATCCGTACGGGCGGACGGCAGGAATGCTGGGACGATCCCGAAGCGGTCGAGAAAGAAGCCCGCGAAACCGGCATGATCGCTGGTGAGCAGGTCGATAGAGGCTGGATGTTATGGCCGCCGATCCCGTTCCATTATCGCACCATCAACAATGTCGGGACTGCCCCAAGTGCGCCGGACAGCACGCATCTGCTGGGTACGGATGACACGTCGCGCGATGTTCTGGCACGTGTGATCTATGGCTTCCGGTTGTCGATCCTGTTCACGCTGATCGTCACTGTTGTCAGTTCCGTCATCGGGATTTCGGCGGGCGCGGTGCAGGGCTATTTCGGCGGGCGCACCGACCTGATCTTCCAGAGAATGCTTGAGATCTGGGGCTCAACCCCTTCGCTTTACGTGATTATCATCCTATTCGCGATCCTTGGCCGAAGCTTCTGGCTGTTGGTCTTTGTCTCGATCCTGTTCGGCTGGCCCGCATTGGTCGGGGTGGTCCGGGCCGAGTTCCTTCGCGCGCGCAACTTCGAATATGTCCGCGCGGCGCGTGCCTTGGGCGTGACGGACAGAACGATCATGTTCCGCCACATCCTGCCGAACGCGATGGTCGCGACCTTGACGATGCTGCCTTTCGTCGTCACCGGAACGATCTCGTCTTTGGCGGCGCTGGATTATCTTGGCTACGGATTGCCGACCTCGGCCCCGTCTCTGGGCGAGTTGGCGTTGCAGGCGAAACAGAACCTGCAAGCGCCGTGGCTTGGCTTCACCGCGTTCTTTTCATTCGCCATTATGTTGTCGCTTCTGGTCTTCATCTTCGAAGGTATCCGCGACGCCTTTGACCCAAGAAAGACCTTCCGATGACGCCGGTTCTTGACGTAACAGACCTGCGGATCGGCTTCAGGCAGGACGGAAACGTGGTGCCGGCTGTCAAAGGCGTAAGTTTTACCGTTGGCAAGGGCGAGACGGTGGCTCTGGTCGGTGAATCCGGCTCGGGCAAATCGGTTACCGCGCTTTCGACGGTGGGCCTGCTGGGAGAGGCGGCGCAGCTTTCCGGCTCGGTCCGCTATGACGGACGCGAACTGGTCGGGGCCTCGGAAACCGACCTGCGCAACGTGCGCGGCAACGACATCAGCTTCATCTTCCAAGAGCCGATGACCTCGCTGAACCCGCTGCATACGCTGGAACAGCAACTGGCCGAAAGCCTTGAGCTGCATCAGGACCTGCGGGGCGACAAATCGCGGGCGCGGATCATCGACTTGCTGACGCGGGTCGGTATCCGCGATCCCGAAACGCGGCTGGCCGATTATCCGCATCAGCTTTCGGGTGGGCAACGCCAGCGCGTGATGATCGCGATGGCCTTGGCAAACGGTCCCGAACTGCTGATCGCGGATGAACCGACGACGGCATTGGACGTGACCATTCAGGCCCAGATCATGGACCTTTTGGCCGAGTTGAAGGCTGCCGAGGCGTTGTCGATGCTGTTCATCAGCCATGACCTTGGTCTGGTGCGTCGGATAGCCGACCGCGTCTGCGTTATGAAGGGTGGCGAGATCGTCGAGCAAGGTCCGGTCGAGCAGATCTTTGCCAATCCGCAGCACGAGTATACCCGCATGCTGTTGGCCGCCGAACCGCAAGGTCGCGCGGATCCCATTGCGCCCGATGCAGCCGAGGTTGTGGCGACGCGCGATCTGAAAATCTGGTTTCCGATCAAGCGCGGTTTCCTGCGCCGGACGGTCGGACATGTAAAAGCGGTGAACGGGGCCACATTGTCTGTCCGTGCGGGCGAGACATTGGGGGTAGTGGGGGAATCCGGTTCGGGCAAGACGACGCTGGCGCTGGCGATCATGCGTCTGATCGAAAGCGACGGGCCGATCCTGTATATGGGTCGTGACATCTCGGCTACTTCTGGACGAGAGTTGCGCGGGCTACGGCGGGACATGCAGATCGTGTTCCAAGACCCTTACGGCAGCCTATCGCCCCGTATGACCATTGAGCAGATCATCTCGGAAGGTTTGGGTGTCCACGGAGTCGAAAAGGGGCGGGACCGCCGCGAAATGGTCGATCATATCATGCGCGAGGTGGGGTTGGACCCCGGCACCATGCACCGCTATCCGCATGAGTTCAGCGGCGGCCAGCGCCAACGGATCGCCATCGCGCGGGCGATGATCCTGAACCCGAAACTGGTTGTCCTTGACGAACCGACCAGTGCGCTTGACATGACTGTGCAGGTCCAGATCGTCGAATTACTGCGCCGTTTGCAGCGTAAACACGGTCTGGCCTTCCTGTTCATCAGCCATGACCTGCGCGTGGTTCGCGCCATGTCGCACCAGATCATGGTCATGCGCGCGGGCGAGGTTGTCGAGCAGGGGACCACGGATGAGGTCTTTGACGCACCCAAAAGCGATTACACCCGTCATCTGATGGAAGCCGCGTTTCTTGGGCAAGGCTGATGAAGATCCTACTGGTTCATCAGAATTTTCCGGGGCAATTCCTGCATCTCGCTCCGGCCCTTGTTGCGCGCGGCCACGAAGTCCTTGCCCTGACGGATGAGCGCAACAACCGGCCCTCGCCAGTACGGACGGTGCGCTACAAGGCACCGCCTGCGGAGAATCCGGTACGCGGTCTGGCCAGAACCTATGCGGAATATTCCGAACGCGGTTGGCTTGCGGCGCGTGGGTGTCGTGCCTTACGGGATCGGCACGGCTACGTTCCCGACCTGATATTCGGTCACTCCGGCTGGGGCGAAACCCTGTTTCTGCGCGAGATCTGGCCCGAAGCGAAGCTTCTGGTCTATGCTGAACTGTTGTACCGCACCCGAGGTCAGGATGTCGGCTTCGATCCCGAGATCACGCCCGATAGCGATGAAGGTCGGGTCAGCACTTTGGCGCGTTCGGCCCATTTGATTCAGGGGCTGGTTCAGGCCGATGCCGGACTGTCACCGACGCGATATCAGGCCGACAGCTTTCCGCCCGAATTGCGTCAAAAACTGACCGTGATCCATGACGGGATCGACACGGACAAGGTGCGGCCCGATCCCTCGGCACGGTTGGAACTGCCCAATGGCAGGGTGCTGTCCGCGCAGGACGAGGTGCTCAGCTATGTTTCGCGCTCGCTGGAACCCTATCGAGGCTTTCACCGGTTCATGCGTGCCTTGCCCGAGGTCATGCGCGTGAGGCCCGACGCGCAGGTGGTTCTGATCGGCGGTGACGGCGTCAGCTATGGCGGCTTGCCGCGCGATGCCGAAAGCTGGAAAGCCAAGATGCTGGCCGAACTCGACGGCCAACTGGATCTTGAGCGCATCCATTTTCTGGGTCGCGTGCCTTATCCGCAATATCTGTCGTTATTGCAGATCGCGCGCGCGCATTGCTATCTGACTTATCCCTTCGTCCTGAGCTGGTCACTGACCGAGGCAATGGCTGCGGGCTGCAATATCGTCGCCTCGGATACCGAGCCTGTGCGCGAACTGATCCGCGACGGAGAAAACGGCCGGCTGGTGCCGTTCTTCGATCAGCCTGCGCTGGAGACAGCCTTGATCGAAGCCTTGACCCAAGATTCTGCGCGCCTCAGATCAGCGGCGCGGCAGACAATTCTGGACGGCTATGACCAGAAATCTGATAGCCTTCCGAAACTTGTCGAATGGGTTGAAAGCTTTACGCCCTAAAGCTCGATATCCGGCTCTTTCGGCTCGTCCTGTTGGGGTTGGGGCTGTTCAGGGATGGACGGTGCGGCTTCGGTCGGCGGCGCGCCATGATGCGGGGCCATCAGATCGCGCAGCGTGTTACCGATCGGCGGTGGAGGCGGGGCATCCGGTCGGCGGCGGATCAGGACATCACCATTCGCCAGCCGCTCGGGGGCCTGATAATTCCCGACATCATCCATCAGCCCGCCAAGTTGATCCAGCACCGGGCTGAAACTGTTGACCGTGTCGTTCAGATCGCGGCCAAGCTGGTCAAGATGCGGTTGTACTTCGTTCAGCAACTTCTCCATGAAGCCCTGAATGCCGCTTTCGATATCGCTTTCCAGATTGCTCTGCGGCTCATCCGACGGCGGCGGCTCGTAGGGTGTCTGGGCCACGGCCAGACCTGCAACCATTGTGCCAGCAAGAATGTACGCGGCGAGTTTCTGCATGGGTAGTCTCCTCGATCGAGTGATCTGGAAACGGCAAAGCGGTGGCCGCGGTTCCCTGCCTCAGGCGGTGCGCAGGCTGTGCATATTGCGGAATGCGTCCCATGCCTCGTTCAGGGCGCGGGTGCGGGCCTCGGCCAAGCGGATGGCTTCGGGGGGTAAACCACGGGCAATGGCGCGGTCGGGATGGGCCTCGCGGATCAGATCGCGCCAGCGTTTGCGGGCCTCGGGCAGGGGCGTTTCAGGCGAAATTCCCAGCACCTCGCAAGGGGGGCAGCCGTTGCTGCGATCATGGCGGGCGCGAATTGTCGCGACTTGTGCGGGACTTAGCCCGAAAATGCGGGCGACCTCGTCGATGAAGATGATTTCGGCTTCATGAAGGTCGGCATCGGCGACGGCGATGACGAAGAGCCCTTCGATGACGTCGGTCAGAACCGGATCACCCGCGGGGAACATCGCTGCGATGCGCTGCGCCCAAGCATCGAAGCCTGCGACGTCCTGCCGCGCCAGATCAAAGACGCGGGCGGCGTTTTTTTCCTCGGCGCGGGGGATGATGAAGACGCGCCGGAAGGCGGCAACCTCTGATCGGGCGACGGCACCATCAGCTTTCGCGAGCTTTGCGCCAAGCGCGATGACGGCGATGGTGAAAGCCACCGACCTTTCCGGCGGCGTGACCGCGCGGCGCGCGCCCACGATCGCCGCCAAACGATCAGCTATCCGCTGCCAAAAGCTGCGTGGCTTCGGCAGTTCGGGGCAATCCGAGAGGTGTTCCTTGGTCGCGGCGTCCATGAAAACAGCCTAGGCGTGCGAGGGATTCAAGTCCACAGGCAAAGCGGCGCAAGATATTGCTTTAACGGCGGCTCTCGAGCGTCGCTTTGATCACAAGTACGACAAGTGCGATCACCGTCAGGGTCGAGGCGGCGGCGAAGGCTCCGGTCGTGTTCAGGTCGTTGAACATCAATTCGATCTGCAGGGGCAGGGTATTGGTCTGCCCGCGGATCGACCCCGACACGACCGAGACGCCGCCGAATTCGCCCACGGCGCGTGCGGTGCAAAGCACAGCCCCGTAAAGCAGGGCCCAGCGGATATTCGGCAAGGTGACGCGCGAAAAGACCTGCCAGCCCTTGGCTCCCAGCGTGACGGCGGCCTCTTCCTGTTCTGATCCTTGGGCCTGCATCAAGGGCAGAACTTCGCGCGCGACGAAGGGCGCCGTGACGAACATGGTGACCAGAACAATGCCGGGCAGGGCGAACATGATCTTCAGGTCGTGATGGGCCAGCCACGGGCCAAGCAACCCTTGCCGACCGTAAAGCAGCAGGTAGCAGATCCCCGCAATGATCGGAGAGATCGAGAAGGGGATCTCGATCAGCGTCATCAGCAATTTGCGACCGGGAAAGCGGAAGCGCGCGATGGCCCATGCGGCGGCGATGCCGAAGCCTATGTTCACCGGCACGACGATCAGCGCCACCAACGTGGTCAGACCGATGGCGTGAAGCGTTGTCGGATCGGTGATATTGGCGACATAAGTGCCCCATCCCTCGGCGAAGGCGCGCCAGAAGATGAAAACAAGGGGAGCCACGACAAAGATCGCGGTCAGGACAAAGGCCAGACCGATCAACAGGCGCGGGACAGTCCGACTTTGGCCGGGGGCATGGGTCAGGGCAGTCACGCTCATGAGCGGGCCTCCAGATGGCGCGCGGACCGGAATTGCAGCCAGTTCGACAGGATCAGCAGCACCAAGGCCAGCGCAAGCAGGACCAGCGCGATGGCGGCCGCGCCCTGATAGTCGTATTCCTCGAGCCGGATGAAGGCGAGAAGCGCGGCGATCTCGGTCTTGAAGGGCAGGTTGCCCGCGATGAAGACGACCGCGCCGAATTCGCCAAGCGAGCGGGCAAAGGCGACGGTCGATCCCGCCAGCCATGCCGGAAAGATTGCAGGCAGCACCACGCGGCGGAAGATCTGCCAAGGGCTTGCGCCCAGCGTCATCGCTGCCTGTTCCAAGGCGGGATCAAGGTCTTCCAGCACGGGTTGGATCGCGCGAACGACGAATGGCGTCGAGGTAAAAGCCATGGCCAGCGTAACCCCGGCCAGCGTGTAGACGACCTCGATACCGGTCCCGGCCAGATATGTGCCGAACCAGCCGTTTGCGGAATAAAGCGCGGTCAGCGAGATGCCCGCGACAGCGGTCGGCAGGGCGAAGGGAATATCCATCAGCGCATCCAGAATGCGCTTGCCGGGGAACTCGTAACGGGTCAGCACCCAAGCCATCAGCAAACCGTAAAAGGCGTTGAAGATCGTGGCCAATGCTGCGGCTGTCACCGTCACGCGCAGCGCCGCAAATGTGCGCGGCGAGGTGACGATGGCCCAGAATTGCGCAGGCCCGATCTGGGCGCCTTTCAGGATCAGCGCGATCACCGGTATAAGGATGACCAGCGCCACATAAAGCAGCGTCGTGCCGAGGCTCAAGGTGAACCCCGGCAGGACGCGCTTCGGCTTGATGGCCGCGACGGTCATTTGTTGACGAAGACCTTGTCCAGAATCCCGCCCTCGGCCAGATGCTCGGAGTTGATCTTGGCCCAGCCGCCGAAGACGTCATCGACAGTCAGAAGCTTGACCTCGGGGAAGTCGGCGGCATGTTTGGCGGAGACGTCCTTGTCGGTGGTGCGGAAGTTATTCTCGGCCAGCGTTTCCTGCGCCTCGGGCGAATAGAGCCATTTCAGGTATTCGGTGGAAACCTCGAGCGAGCCATTCTTTTCGGCGTTCTCGGTCACGACGGCGACCGGGAAAGCGGCGAAAAGGCTGGTCGCGGGGGTGACGGCCTCGAAGCCCTGATCGGCATATTGCTTGGCGATGCCGCGGGTCTCGGCCTCGAAGGTGATTAGGACGTCACCCATGTTACGCTCGGCAAAGGTCTGGGTCGCCGCGCGCCCGCCAGTGTCGAAGACCGGCACATTGGCAAAGATCTTGCCGACGAACTCCTGCGCCTTGGCCTGATCTCCGCCGTTTTCTTGCAGCGCATAGGCATAGGCCGCCAGATAGGTGTAGCGCCCGTTGCCGCTGGTCTTGGGGTTCGGGAAGATCGACTGCACATCGTCGCGGGCCAGATCCGACCAGTCCTTGATGCCCTTGGGGTTGCCCTTGCGGACAAGGAATGCCGGCAGCGAGTAATAGGGCGATGCGCCATTCGGCAGGGCCTCGCGCCAGTTTTCGGCGACCAGCCCGTTCTTGGCCAGCACGTCCACATCGGTTTCCTGATTGAAGGTCACGACATCGGCCGGAAGCCCTTCGAGGATTGCGCGCGCCTGCTTGGACGAACCGGCATGGCTTTGATCGATGGTGACGTCCTTGCCGGTTTTCTCTTTCCAATAGGCTTGGAATTCCGGATTCAGCGCCTCGAACAACTCGCGGGCAATATCGTAGCTGACGTTCAGGATCTTGTCCTGCGCCAATGCGGGCGTCGCGCCGACCATCAGCGCCAGCGCGGCAACGCGGAGTTTCGTGATCATCATAGGGACTTCTCCTTGCGGGCGAATTCGGTTGTTTGAGCCTGCGTTTGCATCTGGCGGGGACCGGAAAAAATAGCGGCCGCCTCGGGTCGCAGCGTGACGTGGACGCCGCGCTCCAGCCCCTTGGCCTCGGGTGCGCGGCGGGGCAGGTCCACGGGGATGGTTTGAGCGCCGTCGGTCAGTTCCAGCCGCAGGATCGCGCCATTGCTGGCGCAACGGCTGACTTGCCAACGCCCCGACGGATCGCTGACCGGAGTCAGGTCGGCGGGACGGATGAACAAGGTCGCCGGTCCGTCGGGCAAGGCGCGGCGGGGCAGGCGGCTCGCGTCAAGGCCCACGGCTTCGGCCCGACCTGCGCTCAGCATGATCGGCAGTTCGATTGTTGCCCCCATGAAGCGGGCGACAAAGGGCGAGGCGGGATGGTCGTGAATTTGATCGGCATTGCCGATCTGCTCGATCCGGCCTTCGCCCATGACCACGACGCGGTCGGCCAGTTCAAAGGCCTCTTCCTGATCATGGGTCACAAAGATCGTCGTCGATCCGGTTTCCTCGTGGACGCGGCGCAACCAAGCGCGCAGGTCGCGGCGAACAGCGGCGTCCAGAGCGCCGAACGGTTCGTCCAGCAGCAGGACGGTCGGCTGGATCGCCAATGCACGTCCAAGCGCTACCCGCTGGCGTTGCCCGCCCGAGAGTTGTGCCGGATAGCGGTCGCCCAGATGATCTATTTGCAGGAAGTGCAGAAGTTCTTCGACCTTGGCCGCGATCACGGATTTTCCCGGACGTTCGGCCCGCGGACGAACTGTCAGGCCGAAGGCGATATTGTCACGCACGCTCATATGCGGAAACAACGCGTAATGCTGGAAGACGAAACCGATCCGGCGGTCCTGTGCGGCAAGGCCAAGCCAGTCCTGACCGTTCACGTTCAATCCGCCCGAATTCGGCCATTCCAGACCGGCGATGATTTTCAGCAGCGTGGTTTTACCGGACCCCGAAGGACCAAGCAGCGCAACCAGCTCGCCGGTTTCGACGGTCAGGTCGATCCCGCGCAACACCGAAGTGCCGCCGAAGCTTTTGGTCATGTTTTCGATAGCGATCGACATGGCATCTCCCCGGTTCGGGCCAGAGGTATCGTTCGACCGCCGAACCGGCAAGTTCACCGCCGTCGCGCGAGGCGGTCTTGGCCCGAAGGATTTTCCGCGCTGGGTCAGCTTGTGAACCGGATTTCCCTTGTCGGGGATGAGACGGGGAAAATCTTCGGCCTCACTTGTCTGTTACGCGGCGGATATCCTTATTTTTCGGTGGACTAGCCAAAGGCATCGCATAGCGGGCTTCTGCGGCGGATGGGCCTCTGCTATGGCAGTTCGAGAGAAACGGGGAATGACGATGAGCGAGCAAATCGAACAGGATGGTGCGTTGATTCTGGCGCTGGAGAGTCCGCTGACCGACGATCTGGAACTGCTGTTCCAGCGGCATACTTTGGATATGCACGCGGACACCCCGCCTGAATCCATCCACATGATGCCGCGCGAAGATCTGGTGCATCCGGACATCGCATTTTTCGTCCTGCGCGATGGTGGGCGCGCTGTCGGCATGGGGGCGATCAAGCGTCTGGGTCCGGATCACGGCGAGGTCAAATCCATGCATGTCCTGATCGAGGAACGCGGTCGCGGCCTTGCCCGCATTGTCGTCGAGCGGATGATCGATCACGCGCGTCGCTCGGGCTTTGCACGCCTTAGCCTCGAGACAGGATCGCAACCGATGTTCCTGCCTGCCCGAAAGCTTTACGAGCGCGTGGGTTTTGTCGAATGCGGCCCCTTCGGTAGCTACCGACTGGACCCGAACAGCGTCTACATGACCCTTTCGCTTTCGCGGGCCGCATAAACGTTTGGCCAAGCGGTTGTAAAGGCGGGATAATGGTAACTCGGATTGCAACAGCAACCGAGTTGCACAGCCCGCCCCGACCCGCTATCAAGGCGGCACGGCCCCGTAGCTCAACTGGATAGAGCATCCGCCTTCTAAGCGGATGGTTCCGGGTTCAAGTCCTGGCGGGGTCGCCATCCCAATTTCGCGGAACTGGCCGGAACTGTCAGACAGTATCCAGATAAAGTTCCACGGTCTCGTCGTCCGAGAGTTCTGCCATGTAATGCAGTTCCTGCCGTTTGGTCATGACGAAGTTTTCGATCAGATGTGCCGGGAATATACGCTTGATCTGTGGACAGTTATCGAAAGCGTCGATGGCTTCGCCCCATGATGTCGGCAATTGGGCCAGACCCTGCTGATAGGCGTTGCCTTTGATGGGGGGCGGTGCGTCGATCTTGTCTTCCAACCCGTTCAGAGCGGCCCCGAGAATTGCGGCGACCGTAAGATAGGGGTTTACGTCTCCGCCTGCGACGCGATGCTCGATCCGGCGGGCTTTCGGACCCGAGGAGGGAATGCGGATTGCCGAAGTCCGGTTCTCGTAGGCCCAGCCGATGCCGGTCGGTGCATGGGCGTTCGGCACAAGCCGGTCGTAGCTGTTCTCGTGCGGAGCGAATACCAGCGTCGAACCCGGCATTGCCGCCAGACAGCCCGCAACGGCATGGCGAAGCTGGTCAGAGCCTTCGTCGCCGCCGTTGTCGAAGATGTTCTTTCCGTCCTTATCAAGGATCGAGAAATGCATATGCATCCCCGAGCCGCTCCAGCTTTCATAGGGTTTGGCCATGAAAGAACCGGCGAAGCCGTAACGGCGGGCAAGCCCCTTGACCAACAGTTTGAACAGCCATGCATCGTCGGCAGCTTTCAGCGGGTCGGCCTGATGCATCATGTTGATCTCGAACTGGCCCGGAGCGGCCTCGGAGATCGCGGTGTCGGCAGGGATATCCATTGCCTCGCAGGCATCATAAAGCGAGGTGAAGAACCTGTCGAAAGCGTCCAGAGCGCGCAGGCTGAGCGTCTCGGCTCCGGTGCGGCGTTTGCCAGAGCGCGGGCTTGGCGGGACGCGCAATTGCCCGCCTGAATCGTCGATCAGGAAGAATTCAAGCTCGGTCGCGACGACGGGGGTTAGGCCTGCGGCCTTGTAGCGGTCAACGACCCGGGCCAATGCCTGACGCGGATCGCCGTCATAGGGCGTGCCATCCGTGTGGAACATCCAGAGCGGCAGCAGTCCGGTCGGAGCTTCGAGCCAAGGCATCGGCATGAAGCCGCGCTCGGTCGGTAGAAGAAGCCCGTCCGGATCTCCGGCCTGAAAGACAAGTGGGCTGTCTTCGACATCTTCGCCCCAGATGTCCATGTTCAGAACCGAGAACGGAAATTTTGTTCCTTCGGTCAATAGCTTGTCGGCAAATCTTGCTGGGGTGCGTTTGCCGCGGGCGACTCCGTTCAGATCGGCGGCGGCAACGCGGATTGTCTTGACTTCGGGATGGTCACGCAACCAGTCCATGGATCACCTGATAAGATTTGGCCGGTAACGGATCTTCCGCACCGCGCCGGGCAGATGGCGGTTCAGCCGCCGATTGACGATTCCGAAAAGCAAAATGAGACACAGGGTCAGCAGGATGAAATAACCGGCGACGATGGGATAAGCCACGAACGGGTTGAAGGTCTTATCGGCGAAATAGCTTGCGTAATATAGGCTGTCGCCCTGTTGCTGGAACGCGGGGAAGCTGGAAAAGAACACCAGCGTCGTCGCGTGGAACAGGAAAATCGCCTCGTTGGTATAGGCGGGCCAAGCAAGCCGCATGGCGGTCGGCCAAACGACGCGGCGATAGCGGGTCCAACCGGTCATGCCATAGGCGTCCGCTGCTTCAAGTTCGCCTTTGGGCAGGTTGCGCAATGCACCGTAGAAGATTTCGGCCGAATAGGCGGCGGTGTTCAGGACCAACACCAGAAGCGCGCCAGCCCATGCACGTGTCATCCAACTGGTCTGGACGGTGATGCCGAAGATATCGATGCCGGCACGGGGCAGTTGCACCAAGGCCTCGTAGGCGATGAAGAACTGGATGAACAGCGGACTGCCGCGGAACAGGAAAATGAACCACTCGGCGGGTTTGCGCAGCCACGGATGCGAACTGGCCTTTGCGACGGCCAAGGCATTGGCAAGAAAGAACCCGATAAACAGCGCCAATGCACCGAAATAGACGTTCCAGATCAGCCCCGAGCCGATCAGCACGAACTGTTCGCACAGGGTGAAATCGGTGCGTGGCAGCAGTCGCTCGCCGATGCCGATGGCGCGCAGGCCGTAATCGTGCAGCGTTTGAAGGCATTGGCTCATTGCGGGGCCTTTCGCATGGCCTCGCCAGCCATCGTGGCCTGTCCGGCGGATAGTCGTGCGCGGATCCGGTCGAAGAACCGCTCCGAGCCCCATGTCATCAACAGGTAGAACACAAGAATTCCAAGGAAATAATAAAGCCGCCAGTCCGGATGGGGATAGCTGTAGGCGCTGGTCTTGGCGCCGCCCAACTCGCGGGCCCAGTAGACGATGTCCTCGACACCCAGCACGAACAGCAATGGCGTTGCCTTGATCAGGATCATCCAAAGGTTCGCGAGGCCGGGCAGGGCGTAAGTCCACATTTGCGGGATCAGGATGCGGCGGCTGACCTGCCGCGGAGACATGCCATAGGCTTCGGCCGTTTCCAGTTGCGCCTTGGGTACGGCATTCATGGCACCGTAAAGGACATTCGCTGCGAATGCGCCGAAGACAATGGCAAAGGCGATGACGGCCAGAAATACGCCGTAGGATTGATGCACCCATTCGGCCGAGCTTGATAGCGGCAGCTTGGCCGCAGGGCAGACCACGAAGTCATTGCCCTGACGGATCGGCACGCTCGGGTCGCAATAGACCTTGGCCCTCATCCATTCGAATGCCTGATCGAGTGCGATCGGCACGAACAGGAAGAAGATGATGTCAGGAACGCCCCGCACCATCGAGGTGTAGGTTTTACCAAACCAGCGCAGCGGCGCGATGCGTGAGCGCGAAGCGAGGGCCCCGCCGAAGCCGAACAGCAAGGCCACGGGGGCAGTGATCGCCAGAAGCAGGATCACGGTGCCGAAGGAAAGGTAGAAAAGCATATGCTTACCCGAGGTCAGGTAGCACAACAGCCATGCAAGCCCTTCGAGCGTCTTAGGGTCGGCGCATGTGGCGAACATCGGGCACTCCAATCGGGCCCGCGCGGCGTCGGTCGCGCAGGCCTATTCGTTTCCGCTTCAGCTTAGAACTGCAGCGCGCTCTCGCCGAACCATTTTTTCAACATGGCGTTCAACGAACCGTCTTCTTTCATCGACTTGATGGCGGTGTTGAACTTTTCCTTCAGCTCGGTGTCGGATTTCCGCACACCCATACCGATGCCCTCACCCAGCTCGACATTGTCCTGACCTTCGACCCAGACAAGCTCGCCATTCGATTCGGCAACCGACGGCGCAAGGAAGTCCTTGTCGGCGAAGACCGCGTCAGCTTCGCCGTTGCGGACAGCCGCGATGGTTTCTTCGCCGGTGGCGAATTCCAGGAGGGTCGCGCCGGTCGAGGCGACATGGCTGGCCTGAATGGTGTTGGTTTGCGCCGCGACCACGCCGCCTTCGATATCGGCATCGGCTTTCAGCGCCATATAGGCCGAGGGCATCGGGGGCGTGTAGGGATCGGTGAAGTCGATCGCTTTCTTGCGCTCTTCGTTGATGTTCATGCCCGCCATGATGGTGTCATAGTTCGAGCTGACAAGGTTCGGGATGATCGAATCCCAGTCGTTCTTGACCCAGGTGCATTCCAGTTGGGCGCGCTTGCAAAGTTCGTTGCCAAGCTCGATTTCCAGCCCGTCCAACTCGCCTTTGTCATTGACGAAGTTGTAGGGAGGGTAGGCGCCCTCGGTTGCCATACGCACGGTCTGCGCCATGCCCATACCGGCGGTCAGGGCCAGTGCAGCCGCTGCAAGCATCAGTTTTTTCACTCTTTATTCTCCTGTTGGATTCTTAATTGGCCATGGTCGCGCTAAGGAACTGGCGCAGACGTTCGGACCGCGGCGCACTGAACAGCTGCGCTGGCGGTCCTTCTTCCTCGATCCGGCCTTGATGGAGGAAGACAACGTGGTCGCTGACATCGGCGGCAAGGCGCATGTCATGGGTGACAAGCAACATGGTACGATGTTCGGCGGCGAGATCCTTGATGACGCGCACGACTTCCTGCTGCAATTCGGGGTCAAGCGCACTGGTCGGTTCGTCCAGTAGCAGGGCCTTGGGCTCCATGCACAGGGCGCGGGCAATGGCTGCACGTTGCTGCTGACCGCCCGAAAGCTGGGCAGGCCATGCATCGGCCTTGTCGCCGATCCCGACTTTCGCCAGCAACTGGCGGGCACGCTCTTCGACCTGCGCCGGATCGCGCTTGAGCACATGCACCGGCGCTTCCATGACGTTTTGCAGAATGGTCAGGTGTGACCAAAGATTGAACTGCTGGAACACCATCGACAGATTGGTGCGCAGGCGGGTGACCTGAGCGCGGTCGGCTGGCACACGGGCCGCGCCCGTACCCTTCCAGCGCACGGGTTCGCCGGAAAAGACGATCTCGCCCTGCTGGCTGTCCTCGAGCAGGTTGCAGCAGCGAAGAAGCGTCGATTTTCCTGAACCGGACGATCCGATCAGGCTGACGACATGGCCGCGTTTGGCGACAAGGTCCACGCCGCGAATGACTTCGAGCTGGGCGTAGGCCTTGTGCAGGTTCCGGATCTCGATGACCGGGACTTCGGAATCTTGGTTCTGGCTCATATTCTTGGGATGGGTCTGGTCTTGGCTCATATATTCGATGAGGCGTGATCTGGAGAAGGTTTGCAACGATTACCTGCTTAAAAAGCGGGCCAAGACGTAGCGTGCCTTGCTATTGGCCTGAAATTCCCAAGTCGTCCAGCACCCGCTGACGGACCAAGGCTGAATCGCGGTCATTCACCCCGAGCAAGCCGGCGATCAGGCGAATCATTGATTCTTCCTCGGCGCTGCGGCGGCCATCGGCATAGGCGACTTCCCACAGGGCGGCGATGACGTTCTGCCGGTCGTCAATGGCGACGCGGTCTTTGATCGAGCGGGTGAACCTGACGGTGTCGGGGGCCTCGGCCTCGATCATCTCGGCTGCGGCGCGACGTTCGGCGGCTTCGGCGTGATCCAGACCGCGACGACGGGCAAGGACAGTTTCGATACGGCCTTTTTCATTCTCGGAGTAGCGATCATCCGAGCGTGCGATACGCACAAGCAATGCCGCAACGGCGACCTCGGCATCCTCGGACGGAAGTGAGGCGCGATCGGAAGCATCTGAAAAAAGACGGCTCAGTAGATTTCGAAACATGCCTTCATATTAGATGACTAGGCTACAGAGCTAAAGACAATAAAAGTCCATTTAGCCTTTATCTGTGGATAACCCAAGGTCAACCGTCATAGCCTTCGACGATGACGAGATCGGCAATCGAGCAATTCTGTCTCAACCGCAATGCGGCTTGATATTCCGGGCTTGAATAACAGGCGCGGGCCGAGACCAGATCGGGAAATTCTATCACGACACTTCTGGGGCGCAATTTACCCTCGAGCGGTTCCTGTTCACCGCCGCGAACCAGAAAACGACCGCCGAATTTTGCAAAGGCGGCCGCATTGGCATGTCGGTAGGCTTGATAGGCGGCGGGGTCATCTACAGTGACGTGGCCGATCCAATAGGCTTTGGGCATGGTGAACCTGCGTTAATCCTTGCCGCCAGCATGCCAGTCTGGCGGGCAAGGACAAGGGGATCAGTAACGCTGGGGAACGAAAAGCTCGGGCGGCAGAACGTCGCGTTCATAGTCCGGATTGAAGACGCGGTTCGGCAGGGCAACTTCCTCGTGGGGGACGTCCTCGTACGGGAACTGATCCAGCAGGTGGCTGATGCAATTCAGGCGAGCGCGTTTCTTGTCGTTACCGGGGACAATATACCAGGGCGCCTCGGGAATGTTGGTTTGCATCAACATTTCCTCTTTGGCCTTGGTATAATCCTCCCAGCGGACGCGGGATTGCAGATCCATCGGAGACAGTTTCCACTGTTTCAACGGGTCGTGGATACGCATCAGGAAGCGCATCTGCTGTTCTTCATCAGTGATCGAGAACCAGTATTTCACCAGCCGGATACCCGAACGGACCAGCATCCGCTCAAATTCGGGAACGTCGTCGAAGAACTGGTCAACCTGGGTTTCGCTGGCGAAGCCCATCACACGCTCGACACCGGCGCGGTTATACCAGCTGCGGTCGAATAGCACGATTTCACCACCCGCAGGCAAATGCGAGACGTAGCGCTGGAAATACCATTGCGATTTTTCGCGATCCGAGGGCGCGGGCAATGCGACGACGCGGCAGACGCGCGGGTTCAGGCGCTGACTGATGCGTTTGATCGCGCCGCCTTTGCCTGCGCTGTCGCGGCCCTCGAAAATCACCACGACCTTTTCCTTGTGATAGCTGACCCAGTCCTGCAGCCGGATCAGTTCGGATTGCAGGCGCAGCAGTTCACGGAAGTAATCGGCGCGGATCATCTGGTTGGGATGCTTCTCGCGGTAGATGCGCGAGATTTCGAGCGACAGGGCGGCGTCCTCGAGTTCGATCTCGTAGTCTTCGTCGAGTGTATCTTGCAGTTCGGCACGCAGCCAATCGGTGGGGGTTTCGTCCTGCATTACATTCTCCTGATCAGTTAGGCGCGATCTATCGGTAGGATGTGACATTCATGTGTCAAAACCGTGTAATCAGAACAGGTTCGAGCAAGAACGTATAATTCCGAAGGCAAAGCCGCCGCCTTGCGATCCAGCGACCGTGCCACACCATTTGCCTTGGCTCGAGAACAGGCTTTTGCTGCCGCGCGGACGATAGGCAACCCGCTTTCCGTTGATGTCGAAAAGGTTCAGCGTGCCCTGCGAACTGGGTGCGTAATAGCCGACAACGTCTCCGTCGCCGGTAAAGATCACACGCTTCTCATTGGCGGGGTTTTGGGGAGAGTTTGCGTAGCTTGAGGAAGCGTTCGCCGAATTGGCCGAGGAATTCGCTGCCGAGTTGGGCGAATTGCTTTGCCGCGCCGGCGAATTTTGGGGCGCGCCGGGGCCAAGATCGAATGGCAGACTGGATTGGTCCAGCAGGAACAAGGGCGCGTCGGCCAAGGCTGGGCCGGCGCAAAGGGCAAGGATCAGGGCGAGGCGCATGGTCGGGACCTTAATTTGGTCCCGACATTCTGGCCCAGATGCGCTGGTCAGACCAGACGTTCGTTTTCCATCGCCGCGCGGACGAAACCGGCGAACAGAGGGGCGGGCTCGAAAGGTTTCGACTTCAGTTCGGGGTGCGACTGGACGCCGATGAACCACGGGTGATCGGCATATTCGACCACTTCGGGCAGGCGACCGTCGGGGGACATGCCCGAGAAGCTCAGACCCGCATCTTCGAGTTGCTTGCGGTATTTCGCATCGACTTCGTAGCGGTGACGATGGCGATCCTCGATTTCCAGCGCGCCATCATAGATCTCCGAGATCTTCGAGCCGGGGTTCAGAACGGCGGTATAGGCGCCTAGACGCATGGTGCCGCCCTTGTCGTCGGTCAGCTTGCGCTGGACGGTGTAGTTGCCCTGCACCCATTCTTTCAGGTGATAAACGACGGGGGTGAAGCGGGTCTCGCCTGCTTCATGATCGAACTCCTCAGAGCCAGCGTCGGGCATGTCGGCGAGGTTGCGCGCTGCCTCGATCACCGCCATCTGCATGCCAAGGCAGATCCCCAGATAGGGGACTTTTTTCTCACGGGCATATTTTGCTGCAGCGACCATGCCTTCGGTGCCACGCTCGCCAAAGCCGCCCGGCACGATGATGCCGTTATAGCCGTCCAGCAGATGCGCGCCTTCGCCTTCCAGCTTCTCGCTATCGACCCAGTCGGTCCGGACGCGGACGCGGTTGGCCATGCCGCCATGGGTCAGGGCCTCCGAGATCGACTTATAGGCGTCTTCAAGCTGGGTGTATTTGCCGACGATGGCCACTTTGACCACGCCCTCGGCATGCGACAGGCGATCCATCACGTCTTCCCAACGGGTCAGATCGGGGCGCGGAGCGGGGCTGATCTGGAACGCGTCCAGAACCGCCTGATCCAGACCGGCGCGGTGATAGGCCAGCGGCGCTTCGTAGATCGACTTCAGGTCGTAAGCCGGAATGACGGCATCGGGGCGGACATTGCAGAATAGCGCGATCTTGGCGCGTTCTTTTTCCGGGATCGGATGCTCGCTGCGGCAGACCAGAACGTCAGGCTGCAGGCCGATCGAGCGCAGTTCCTTGACCGAGTGCTGCGTCGGCTTGGTCTTCAACTCGCCCGAGGCCGCCAGATAGGGCAGCAGCGTCAGGTGCATATAGATGCATTGTCCGCGAGGACGTTCCTGCGAGAACTGGCGGATGGCTTCGAAGAAAGGCAGGCCCTCGATATCGCCGACCGTGCCGCCGATCTCGCACAGCATGAAATCAACTTCGTCCTCGCCGACGGACAGGAAGTCTTTGATCTCGTTGGTGACGTGCGGGATGACCTGAATGGTCTTGCCCAGATAGGCACCCTTGCGTTCCTTTTCGAGCACGTTCGAATAGATCCGGCCCGACGAAACCGAATCCGTCCTGCGTGCCGAAACGCCGGTAAAACGCTCGTAATGGCCCAAATCAAGGTCGGTTTCCGCGCCGTCATCGGTGACGAAAACCTCGCCATGTTCGAATGGCGACATCGTACCGGGGTCGACGTTCAGGTAGGGATCAAGCTTGCGCAGGCGAACCGTGTAACCGCGTGCCTGCAACAGGGCCCCCAGCGCCGCCGATGCCAGCCCTTTTCCAAGGGAAGAAACCACACCGCCGGTGATGAAGATATAGCGCGCCATCGAGGCCCCCGTGAGTAAAAAAATAGAAAACGCGGCCCGAATCTGGCCGGCATCACGGGACTCGAATTATAACCGAAAAGTCCTGTGGCCGCAACGGACCGCTAGCTGTCGTGGTGGGGTGCGCGATGCACCCCAATGTATTGTGTTAGTTGGCTTTTGCCGGAGCCTCTGCCGCCGGAGCGGGCTGGGCGGGTGTTTCCGCAGCCGGAGCGGCAGGCGGAGTCACCGGTTCGGTCGTCGCCGCACCACTTTCGGCAGGAGCCGGAACACCACCCGGAACGGGCGGCATGATGGGCTGGCCAGCCGCCGGCGGCGGGGCATAATCGCCAATTCCCGGCAGGTTGGTTGTCGGTTGTTCCTGACGCTCACCGCCAATGTTCAGCTGATCGACGATCGAGCCGCCCGACGAGTTCTTTGCCGCGATGATGGTCAAAGTCAGCGAGGTGACAAGGAATGCACCGGCAAGGATCCAGGTTGCGCGCGACAGCGCGTTTGCAGCCTGACGGCCGGTCATGACACCACCGGTGCCACCGCCCATGCCAAGGCCGCCGCCTTCGGACCGTTGCAGCAGCACGACCCCGATCAGCAAGACAGCAAGGATCAGATGCACGGTAAGGACGACGTTTTCCACCACGGGGCCTTTCATTCTGCGACGCGCCTATCTAGTCACCGCGCGCAAGATTGGCAAGCGTGCGCGGCAGGTCGCGGGTTGTTGGTGATCGGCCTGCGGTTTTTTCAGACGATATGCCGCAAGCCGGAGACGGGATTACAGGGTTTCGGCCAGGATGCGTTCGGCCTCGACCCGACAGGGGCTCAGTCGGGCGCGATCCTCGCCGGGGAAGAATCGCGCGCGTGTCGCCGTAGGCATGGGGGCTGGCTTCGCGATCACAACGCGAGGTCCGACGGACTCGGATTCGGCCTGCCAACTACGGGCAAGCGCGATCTGCGCGGTCTTCGTTGCGCCGTAGCTGCCAAAGAACTTCTGCCCTGCGCGCGGGTCGTCGAAGAACAATGCCGTTCCCTTGCGTTCGCGCAGAAGGGGCTCGAACAAGGTGATCAACCCCCGCGTGGCAACCACATTCAGGTCGACGGATTTCTGGAAGTCCTTGGCGTCGATATGACCCGCAGGCGCCAGCGGTGCCGCATGGATCGCGCAATGCGCCCAAAGGTCGATGCCGCCCCAGCGACCGGCTATGGCCTCGGCCATCTGGACCATTGCCTGGGGCTGGCCCACATCCATGGGAACGAGCGTGGCCGAACCACCGACCTTGCGGATGCGGTCATCCAGTTCCTCGAGCGCACCGGATGTTCGGGCCACCGCGATGATGTGCCAGCCACGCACGGCCAGAAGTTCTGCCATTGCGGCACCAATGCCGCGCGAAGCGCCGGTGATCAGCGCGATTTTCGATGCGTCAGTCATGCCGGATGTGTCGCATTGAGGATGTTCCCGCGCAAGGCCCTGTATTCGCCGGTGAATGTAAAACGGCCCCGGGAAATATCCGGGGCCGTCATTAGGTTTGTTTTGAACTCAGCGCTTGTCGAGATCGACATAGTCGCGCTTGTCAGCGCCGACATAAAGCTGGCGCGGACGACCGATTTTGTTTTGCGGATCGCCAATCATCTCCTTCCACTGCGAGATCCAGCCGACGGTGCGCGATAGCGCGAAGATCGGCGTGAACATCGAGGTCGGGAAGCCCATCGCCTCGAGGATGATGCCGGAATAGAAGTCGACGTTCGGATAAAGCTTTTTCGAGACGAAATATTCGTCCTCAAGCGCGATGCGCTCAAGCTCTTTGGCGACTTGCAGGGTCGGGTTGTTGTGGACGCCCAGCAGTTCCAGAACTTCGTCCGCCGATTCCTTCATGACCTTCGCGCGCGGGTCGAAGTTCTTGTAGACGCGGTGACCGAAGCCCATCAGGCGGAACGGATCGTTCTTGTCCTTGGCCTTGGCGATGTATTCCGGAATGCGGTCAACCGAACCGATTTCACGCAGCATTTCCAGACATGCCTGGTTCGCGCCGCCATGTGCCGGACCCCAGAGGCAGGCGATGCCAGCGGCGATGCACGCGAAGGGGTTCGCGCCTGACGAACCGGCCAGACGGACGGTCGAGGTCGAGGCGTTCTGCTCGTGATCGGCATGCAGCGTGAAGATGCGGTCCATGGCGCGGGCCAGAGCCGGATCGACATTGTACGGCTCGGCCGGAACGGCGAAGCACATATGCAGGAAGTTCGACGCGTAATCCAGATCGTTGCGCGGATAGACAAAGGGCTGACCGATCGAATATTTATAGGCCATGGCCGCAATCGTCGGCAGCTTCGCGATCAGGCGGATCGAGGCGATCTCGCGCTGCAGCGGGTCCGCGATATCGGTCGAGTCGTGGTAGAAGGCCGACATCGCACCCACAACACCGACCATCGTCGCCATCGGGTGCGCGTCCCGGCGGAAACCACGGAAGAAGTTGTGCATCTGCTCATGCACCATGGTGTGGCGCGTGACGCGGGTCTCGAAATCGACCAGCTGCGCTTCGGTCGGCAGTTCCCCGTAAAGCAGCAGATAGCAGACTTCGAGGTAATGCGATTCAGCAGCCAGTTGCTCGATCGGGTAGCCGCGATACCACAATTCACCTTTGTCACCGTCAATATAGGTGATGGTCGAGTCGCAGGACGCGGTCGAGGTGAAGCCGGGGTCATAGGTGAAGACATCCGCCTGACCATAAAGTTTGCGGATGTCCAAGACATCCGGGCCTGCGGTCGGGCTGAGGATCGGTAGCTCGATCTCTTTTCCCTCGACCAGCAGTTTCGCGGATTTGCTATCTGCCATATCCCTCTCTCCTTCTACGCCTGTCTCCGGTTGGCACCGGAAAATGGGGCGGGCAATCAGCCCGCGTGATCTTGCATCCGGGCCAGGGTTTCCTCCCGGCCAAGTGCCAACATCATATCGAATACGCTCGGGGTCGAACTGCGACCGGCAAGGACGGCGCGAAGCGGCGCCGCAATCTTGCCAAGACCCAGCCCGTGCGACTCGCCAATCTGTTTGACGGTTGCCTCGAGGTCGTCGCGGCTCCAGCTAGCATTCTGCAGTGCGGCAGTCAATTCAAACAGTATACCACGGGATACCGTATCAAGTGACGTTGCGGCCTTTTCTTCAATTTCCATTGGACGTTGGGTCAATGCGAAATGGCCCTGATCCAGAAGCGCGGGCAGGGTCTTGGCTTTCGCCTTCAGGGAGGAAAGCGCGGGAACAAGCCGCGAAGCCTGCAGCTCGGTCAGCGCCGGAGCGCCGGTTTCTTTAAGATAGGCCGTGATTTCCTGCATGAGCTGCCCGTCATCCATCCCGGCGATATGATAACCGCTGACATGTTCCAGTTTCTTGAAATCAAGCCGGGCAGGAGCCTTGCCGATTCCAGAAAGGTCAAACCACTCTTTCGCCTGCGCGTCACCGAACAATTCATCGTCGCCGTGGCTCCAGCCCAGACGCGCCAGATAATTGCGCATTGCCGCTGCAGGATAGCCACTTGCCGCATATTCGTGCAAACCAACGGCGCCATGACGTTTGGACAGTTTCTTGCCGTCGGGGCCGTGGATCAGCGGGATATGGGCGAAGGTCGGAATCTCCCAGCCCATGGCCTGATAGATCTGGATCTGGCGCGCGGCATTGGTCAGGTGATCGTCGCCGCGGATGATATGCGTGACGCCCATATCATGGTCATCGACCACGACCGCATGCATATAGGTCGGCGTCCCGTCCGAGCGCAGCAGGATCATGTCATCCAACTGGTCGTTACCGAAAGTCACGTCGCCCTGAACGGCATCGCGCACGACGGTTTGCCCCTCGCGCGGGGCCCGCAAGCGGATCACGAACGGAGCATCGGGATGCGTCGCCGGGTCCGAGTCCCGCCACGGCGACAGGAACAGGGTCGACTTTCCCTCGGCACGGGCGGCTTCTCGGAAAGCCTCGATTTCCTCGGGGGTCGAGAAACATTTGTAGGCTGTGCCATTGGCAAGCATTTCGCGCGCGACTTCGGCGTGACGTTCGCGGCCCTCGAACTGGCTTACCGGCTCACCGTCCCAGTCGAGACCAAGCCATTCAAGGCCCTTCAGGATGGCTTCGGTCGCTTCGGGCGTCGAACGCGCGCGGTCGGTATCTTCGATACGCAGCAGGAATTTACCGCCACGACCACGCGCATAAAGCCAGTTGAACAGGGCCGTCCGCGCGCCCCCGATATGCAGGTAGCCGGTCGGAGAGGGGGCAAAGCGGGTCACAACGGGACGGGAATCGGTCATAGCAGAGCCAGTCATTCAAGAAACATGGGTTTTGGCGATCACCGTTAAGGCTTTGGTAAGCACGGCGCGCCAATCTTGCCGACAGAGATACGCAAGCTGTCGGATAAGGACAAGATTCGGTGGACATCACCGTTGAAACAGGGTCGGCATTGCCTACGCGGTCCCGACAAGATGCCGCGGTCCGTCGCCATGCGTTCACGCCTTGGCGCAGTTCGGTTTCCATCCGTGCGGGGATGCTGCCGTGGATACCTTTCTGGATGTCGCTCGGTATCGGCGGTTGGTTCCTGCTGCGTTTCGAACCGGGTTTCCGGACCTATGCCGGGGGCTTGCTGCTGATCGTGGCCACGTTGGTCGCGATCCGGATCGTGTCGGGGCTGGCGAATGCGGGGCGCATCGAATGGACCCGAGCCGATCGGTTGCGGATTTGTCTGCTCGCGGTTGCGTCAGTCGCCTTCGGCATGGAAATGATCGGACTCCGGTCCCATCTGGTTTCCGCTCCGGTTTTGGGTTTTCGCTATTATGGCGCGGTCGAGGGGGGGTGGTTGGAATTGATCGCTCGTCACGTGATCGAATCCGGCTGACGCTGGATCAACTGGTTCTGGATGACGTCGCCCCCGAACGCGTGCCGCGCCGCGTCCGTGTGTCGTTGTTCGTCGATGATCCTTTGCCGGTTCCGGGCGAGCGCGTGATGCTGACCGCCCATCTGGATAAACCCCAAGTACCGGCCGAGCCGGGTGGATTCGATTTCCGGCGCGTGGCCTGGTTCGAGCACCTCGGCGCTATTGGCTACTCTCGGACACCCGTCATGACGATCGCCCCGCCCGATGCCGGAGGTGCGCTGGCGCTGCATCGACTGCGGATGAGGCTGTCGGTAGCGATGAAAGAGGCTATCGGCGGGCAGGCAGGGGCCGTGTCATCCGCCATGATGACGGGGGATCGTTCGGGCATTGCCGAGCACACGAACGAAGTCATGCGGGCCTCCAATCTTTTTCACATCATTTCGATTTCCGGCCTGCACATGAGCATGTTGACCGGATTTGTTTACGCGGCAATCCGGTATCTGGGCGCGATGGTTCTTGGTTTGGCTGGCCTTGCGAGCAGTCGTTTGCACAAATACGCCGCCGCTGCCGCTTTCCTTTCCGCCGCCAGCTATCTCTGGTTGTCCGGAGGCGATGTCGCCACGACGCGCTCGTTCATCATGGTGGCCGTGATGCTGATCGCCATCATGTCCGATCGAAGGGCAATTTCGCTAAGGACAGTAGCCGTCGCCGCCGTCGTTATTCTGGTCATAACGCCCGAGGCATTAGTCAGCCCCGGCTTTCAGATGAGCTTCGCGGCAACGGTCGCTTTGATCCTCGCGGCAGAGCCATGGCAGAAAATCGCGCCCCGTTTGCCATGGTGGCTGAAGCCAGTCACCCTGCTTCTGGTTTCGTCACTGGTCGCAAGTATTTCGACATCTCCTATCGCCGCCGCTCATTTCGGACGGGTTTCCCATTACGGAGTCTTCGCCAATCTTCTTGTCGTTCCCGTGATTGGTCTGGTGGTGATGCCATGCGGCGCAATTGCAGCGGTGCTCGCACCTTTCGGTTTGTCGGACCTTCCCTTGTGGTGCATGGGATTAGGTGCAAAATGGATGCTGGTCGTCGCCGAATACGTAGCCAACACCGGCGGTGCGACCACACTTATCAAGGCTCCGCCACACTCGGTTCTGCCATTGATGGGCGTGGGCGCAATTCTGGTGGTTTTGTCGCCGGTTTATGGGGCGCGACAAATAATCGCTCGACGGATGGTTGGCGGGATGGCCATCATTGTTGCTTTGATCATGTGGGACGTTTCCAAGCGACCGGACGTTCTGATTTCCTCCGACGGGCAAGCGGTCGGAGTAATGACACCCGAGGGCAGGGCCGTCTCGCGACCGAAAGGCGGAACATTCGCGGTTTCCGAGTGGCTGGCCGCCGATGGATCGTCAAACAATCAGGTCGCCTCTGCCGCCATTCCATATTGGGTGGACAATGGTGGGTACAAAAAAGCCGTGCTTCCGCAGGAATTAGGTGGTGTCGAGATTTACCATGTCATCAAAGCGTCGTTTGACGGAAAGGAGGACTCCTTTTGCCAAAACGGCTCTTTTGTCATTATGAATCGTCCGTTGGAGCTAGATCGCGTTATAAAAGGGGAATGCACCGTTTTGGATTCAGATTATTTAAAAATAACTGGTGCGATTTCATTGGACTGGCGGAACGGATCTATTCTCTTAGATGGATCAAATGGGTCTGGAGATCGATCTTGGAGTGGCGGCGCAGAATTTAGCGCCAAATACTGAATGATCGCATCTTTTCCGGACGCCTTCTTCTTGAGGTGAATTATGATTGATCTGTTCTGGCTCAGTGATGAGCAGATGGCGCGGCTCGATTTGTTCTTTCCAAAGTCTTACCGCACGCCCTGCATCGACGGCCACAAAGTGCTGGGTGAGATAATCTTTATGAAGCTCAATGCTTTACCTTGGTATGACGCCCCCAAGGAATTCGGCGCAGCGAAGACACTCTATAACGTCCGGAAACGGTGGAGTGAGATTGAGATGTTTGCCCGAAGGATGCTTGGTTTAGCTGATGGCGCGGCCGATCCGACATTACTCATGATTGATGCAACATACCTGAGAACTCATAGGTCCGCGAGGAGTCTGCGGGTGAGTTCGGAGGAACAGAGGATAGTCCAGGGGACCGTTTCCCTGAGAACGGGCGGACCGAATACGAAACGGTACTCCGACACAGACCCATGCCACAGCGCTTCCTTCTGAGTGCCGGACAGGCGAATGATTACACCTGTCCGGCGGCGTTGCTTCGGATTATGTGTTGCATCCGAGGATGCAGTTTATGATAGGCACCGGTCAAACATGCCAAACGCCGATTTCGCCGGCGCAGCCACATCGAGATGAAGTTCGGTCGCCTAAACGACTGGCACCGCGTGGCCAATCCCTGCATCATAGGCGAAAAAATCGACCCCATATCTCTCGTTGAACTGGTCGAGCCGCGATTAAGATCTATGCCCAGTTTCCCGGAGTTGACGACGAGTAGTAGGCACCCATCAGTCTGCTCTGATAACATGTCGCGTGCGGAGCAAAGTCAGCCGCAGATTACGCGTCTTAATGCGACCCTACCGGCCCGATTTGGTTGCCGGGAGGGTTTATCTTTAGCCGCAGGACTCCAAAGGGCAGGCCGCGTATCAGCGACAGATCGCTTGTCTGGTTGGATTATGGCCCACCAACAAGTCGTAATCGCGACGATCTGGATTTTGACGATTTGGCTGATTATGGCCTGTGGGGATTGGCAACCATCGCTCAGTCCTCGACAAAGACCTTTTCGCGTTTGGCGCGTAGCGACGGCAGTGCCGATAGGGCCAGAAGTCCGACCGATACAATCAAGAGGATTAGGCTGACTGGGTTCTCGGCAAAGGTCGACAACTCGCCCCGCGATAACAGCATTGCGCGGCGCAGGTTTTCTTCGATCAGGTGGCCCAGCACAAAACCAAGTAGCAGTGGAGCCGGTTCAAAGCCCATCTTGATCAGCAGGTAGCCTGCGAAGGCGAACGCACCAGTGAAGACCACATCCATTGGATTGTTGTCGATGGAATAGATACCGATGCAGGAAAAAATCAGGATCGCAGGGAAGAGAAGTCGATAGGGCACCTTCAGTAATCGCACCCACATGCCGACCATGGGCAGGTTGATGACGAGCAACATCAGGTTGCCGATCCACATACTGGCGATCATGCCCCAAAACAGGGTGGGGCTTTCGGTCATCACCTGCGGTCCGGGCACGATGCCCTGGATCATCATCGCGCCGACCATGATTGCCATCACCGCGTTTGGGGGAATACCCAGCGTCAACAGAGGGATGAAGCTGGTTTGTGCGCCAGCATTGTTTGCGGCTTCTGGTCCAGCCACCGCCTCAATGGCACCTTTGCCAAAATCCTGTGGACGTTTCGCAAGCTTTTTTTCCAGTGTGTAGGATGCAAACGGAGCCAGAACTGCGCCATTGCCCGGAAGCATGCCCAAGACCGAACCAAGCCCAGTGCCGCGCAGGATCGGTGCGATAGAGCGCCGTATCTCGTCTCGCGTCGGCAGTAAGGGACCCATGGTGCCCTTGATCACGTCACGTTGCTCGCCACCCTCAAGATTGCGAAGTACCTCGGCAAAGCCAAAGATTCCCATGGCCAGCACCGCAAAATCGATCCCGTCTGCCAAATGCAGTGAACCGAACGTCATCCGGGCCTGACCGGTCTCCAGATCCGAGCCGATTGTGGACAAAAGGATGCCCAGGCAGATCATTGCCACGGCCTTCAACACCGAGCCATGTGCCAGCACCACTGCAAAGACCAATCCCATGACCATCAATGCGAAATAATCGGTTGGACCAAAACGAAGTGCCAAGTCAGTCAGCGGCAACGCAAGGGCGGCGATGACGACGGTAGCGACGCAGCCAGCGATGAACGAGCCGATTGCTGATATCCCCAGCGCGGCACCGGCTCGGCCCTTCTTCGCCATTGCGTGGCCATCGAGTGCGGTCACTACTGATCCTGCCTCACCAGGAATGTTGACCAGAATGGCCGAGGTCGAGCCACCATATTGCGCGCCGTAGTATATGCCGGCCAACATGATCAGCGCGCCCACCGGATCGATGCCAAAGGTGATTGGCAAGAGCATGGTAATGGTGGCGATGGGACCTACCCCTGGCAGGATGCCGATCAGCGTTCCAACGAGGCAGCCGATGAAAGCAAGTCCTAAATTTTGTAACGACATTGCTGTCGAAAAGCCCAGAGCGAGATTGCTCAAGAGATCCATGCGCTCCTCCTCAATACTGGATGATGCCGGGGATGATCAGGACTGGGATCGGCAAGCTCAGCCCGACTTTAAACACTAGGATGCAGCCGATAGTCATGAAAGCAGCGAAGCCCAAAAGCTCGATCCAGCGCATGTCGCGGTCGGCCAACCCAGCGATAACTGCCAGCAGCGGTGCTGCTATCGCGAAGCCCACCGATTGCACCGTGAGCGCAAAGGCAAGAATACCACCCAACACACAGAGTGGCCCACGCAGCGGAATGCGGGGCATCGCTTCGCCAGACATCAGAAAGGATTGCACCAGCAGGATAGTGCCGGTCACTCCTACCAGTGCGGCCAGAAGCTTCGGCATCATCCCGGGTCCAATGAAGCGCAATGTGCCGGTTTCAAGGTCGGAAGATGCCCATAGCGCGAAGGCCGAGACCGCGATCAGGGTCAGCCCGGCGACGCGGTCTTGCGACAGGCGGACCTTGCCCAGTCCCGCGACGGAAGAGGGTTTCTCAGTCATTGTGATTTCCCATTGGTGGCCCCGCTAAAAGCGGGGCGCGTCAGTTCAATTGATCTCGATCTTGGCGTCGCGGATCAGCGCGCCCCATTTTTCAAGATCGGAGTCGAGTGCCTTGCTGTGATCCTCGGGTGTGCCGGGGCGAGGAACCGAACCATCCACAGCCAGCTTTTCCTGGAGAGTCGGATCCGCCAATACGATGTTCAGCGCCCCATTGATCTTGGTGACCACCTCATCAGGCGTGCCGACTGGGGCCAGCAGGCCATAAATCAGCGCAGCTTCATAGCCTTCAACACTGGCCTCCTGCATGGTCGGCACCTCGGGCATGGTGGGTGAACGCTTCGTGCCCGTTACGGCTAGCGCCCGCGCCTTGCCCGCCGTGACTTGTGCATGGGACGACGGGATCACTCCGAACAGAAAGTCAATTCGTCCACCCAGAAGATCGGTCATCGCCGGACCTGAGCCGCGATACGGGATATGCGCGATCTCGATCCCCGCATCATGGGCGAAAAGTTCGGCCGCCATATGCGAGCCGGTGCCCACGCCCGAAGAGGCATAAGAAAGTTCGCCCGGCTTTTCCTTGGCGAGTGCGATCAGCCCAGCTACGTCTTGCGCTGGCAGGTCTTTGTTCACCACGAGCGCCATCGGGATTTCCGAGATTAGTCCGACGGGCGTGAAGTCCTTGGTGGGATGATAGGTTGCCGCCGGATAGACGTGAGGGTTTATGCCCATGGTGCCGGAATGCCCCAAAAGCAGGGTGTAACCGTCCGGCTTGGCATTTTGGACCGATTGGGTTCCCACCACGCCGCCAGCGCCAGCCTTGTTCTCCACCACGACATTAGCGCCGATCACGCGCGTCATCGCATCGCCGATGATGCGCGCCATTGCGTCGTTTCCGCCGCCAGGCGGGAAGGGCACAACCAGAGTAATGTTGCGCTCAGGGAATTCCGCAGCTGCCATTGCGGGCAGCGCCGTCATCACGGCAGCGGCCATCAGGCCGAAGGCACGGCGATTGAGTTTCATTATGTCCTCCTAGATATGTTCAGGGTGTGACGCGGAACCGGCGTTCAAGCCATTCGCGCGTCCAGTTGCGAATTTCAGGGTCCATGGTCATGGCCGACTCCAATGCCTCATCCGCCTGAGTCCCGGTCAGTAGTGGATAGGGACCAAGTACTGATGATGCCTCGGCACGAAACCTTGGGTCGACGCCCATGCGGGCAAACGCATCGCGAAACATCGAGGCACGGGCCTCGGGCACGTTGCGTGGCAGGAAAATCATCTTTTGGCTCGTAAAGCCGGCGCGGAACAACGCCTGCCACGCTTGCCATTCGGCTCCCTTGGGTTCGTTGCCGTGGATCTGACGGTAGACGTCGGAAAATGTTGGCAGGTCCGGAAAAGCGGGATCGCGGGCCAGTTGGCCACGACGGTCAAACGAACCCAGAGACATAAGTGGCACCACTTGGCCCGTCTCGACAAGCGGCTGGACCTGGGCCAGATAGCCGGGCGTGGTCTGGTAATCCAAGTCAAACTCACCGCCGACAAGGCCGGCGCGGGCGGCATTGCGGCTGTTCAACCCAAATAGCACTTTGACCTTCAGACCCAACATCTCAAGCGCCAGCAATGGAACAATATCTAGCGACGCGGCACCGATAGAGCCGAAATGCACGTCACGCCCCAGTGCCACCAATTCGGCCATGCTGCTCACCCCAAGCGCGGCCTGCACATAGATTACTCCGCCTGATGGCGAGGCTGCGACGATGCGCCAATCGGCATAGTCGTATTGCACACGACGGTCGCCCAGAAGTGCGGCAAACTGTGTTGACCCCGTGGTGCCCAGCAGCATTCGCCCATCATCCCGCGCCTCGGCTGCGAAAAAATTCGCGGCGCGTGTCGAGTTTCCGCCCGAAACATTAAGCAGCCGCACTTCAGGCTTGTGCGGTAAGATTTCCGATAGCCAGTCAGCCATAAAACGTGCCCAGACATCGGTGCCTCCGCCCTCCTGAAAGGGTACCACCCATTCAATGGGCTCGTTCGCACGGGCGCACGCCGGAGCCATTAGTCCGGCAGCAATTGCAGCGATGAATTGTCTACGATCCACGGTGTTCCTCCATGGCCGGCGGTCGCGGTGTCATCGCGATGCCGTCCTCCTCCGACACCTCGATAGCACAAGGTTTCTTTCATCCAGCTTTCATGACTGATAAAGAAATGCCCGCCGCAAGGCAGCTCGCGCGGAAGAGGGAGAACGATGCGCAGTTTGATCGTTGAGGACAATTCCGGCATTGCTGCAGGCATCCAGCGTTCTCTGGAAGGGCTGGGCCACGGCGTTGATTGGGCTGCTTCCTTGGTGGAGGCCATCGATATGGCGGCGGTCGCGGATTATGATTTAGTCGTGCTTGACCTCAACCTCGGGAATGAAGACGGGCTGGATTTTTTGCGCCATCTTCGTCGCTCAGGTAAGGCCGTGGGGGTGTTGATCTTGACAGCTCGCGGCGGCGTTCAGGATATGGTGCGTGGACTCGACCTTGGGGCCGATGACTATTTGGCCAAGCCGTTTGAGCTGGCTGAGTTCGAGGCCCGTATACGTGCTCTTTCTCGTCGGGTGGGCGGCGTTGATGCGCCGCTAATCCAACTTGGTATGCTTAGCTTTGACACTGTCAGCCGCGCCGCACGAGTAAATGGCGTGGTCTTGGATATGCCGGCTCGCGAGAGGGCGTTGCTGCAGTTGCTGGTTGAGAATGCCGGCAGTGTAGTGCCAAAGGAGCGCATCACCGTGAGACTATCAGGTTTTGATGACGAGTTGACGCTCAACGCCATAGAGATCTATGTCCACCGTCTGCGCAAGCGGCTGGAGGGCAGCGGATGTCAGCTGCGCACCGCGCGCGGTCTCGGCTACATGCTGGATGCAGGATGAAAGACGGCAGGCGGCTATCAGTCACCTGGTCTGTGCTTTTGTGGTTACTTGTGCCATTGAGCCTCGTTGTGCTGGCGTTTCTGGCCGAAGCCTGGGTGAACGCCCGCCGCGCGACTGAACGTCTCTACGACCAGATGCTTGTGGCCTCGGCGATCAGCATTTCAGAAGCAGTTGACCGCACCTATGGGGATTTGGTCGAAGATGAGATCATCTCGCTCTTGCGCAACACTACGCAAGAGAGGATCTACTACCGCATTATTGGACCCAGTCGCTCCTACTTGACCGGATACGAAGATTTTCATCCTCCGGGCGACGAGACGGCGCTGGAGCCCGGCGTGCCGCGCATTAGCGATATGGAGTATCGCGGCCAGCGCCTGCGGGCGGTATCGCTACGCTTTTACGGCGCGGATGCACTGGTGCCGGACTGGATTACTGTTCATGTGGGCATGACCCGGAACGAGCGCGACGCAGCCATGCTTGCCACGGTTGCGTCATCGGCTGTGCGGCTGGGCTTGTTGCTTGTTGGTGCGGCGGGATTAGCGTTCATCGCGGTGCGCCGCGGTCTGCGTTCGCTTTTGCAGTTTCGAGACCAGATCGACATGCGCTCGGCGACCGACTTGTCACCTATCCGTGCCATGCTGCCGAGTGACCTTCGTTCAATCGGAACGGCTTTGAACACGCTGGTTTCCCGCCTCAGGCAGGCGATAGAGCATGAGCGCGAATTTATTGACAATGCCAGTCACCAGCTTCGCTCGCCGCTGACCTCACTTCAACTGCGCGCCCAGCTCCTACAGCGCGATGTGCCCGACGGTCCTATCCGTAATCGAGTTTCGGCGCTAGTCGAGGATACCCGATCTCTGGCCCGACTTGCGGAACAGCTCCTGATCTACAGTCGGAACGAAGCCGATATGTTTGGGGCTGAATTCGCCAGCTTCGATCTCGTTGCTTTAGTCGAGCGTATGGTGCCCGAGCTATTGATGATGAACGAACGGCAGCGGTGTGACATTGGGTTTTCTCTGCCACCTGAACCGGCCTTCGTTCAGGGTGCTGAATCCATGTGCCGTGAAATCGTGCTAAATTTGGTAGACAACGCCATGCGTCATGGGGGTGTGGGTACTGTAATTGATGTAGCTGTTGTGCGGAGGGAGACCGAGGTCGAGCTGGCAGTGACAGACGACGGACCAGGCATCCCCCCACAGGAGCGGCTGAATATTTTCAGGCGCTTCCAGCGCGGTGCGGACGCGGGCGCGGGTGGAACTGGCTTAGGTCTTGCTATCGTTCGCCAGATTGCTGAACAGTTTGGAGCAAGAATCGATCTTCAATCTCGACCGGAACATGAAAAGACCCGCTTTGGCGTGATTTTTATAGCCATACGTGCGGGGGCGACGGGGTCTAGGTGACAAGCATTTCAATCCTGCGGTGACGGGCAAAATCTGAAAACAACTATACTGCCTGTAGCGTGATCCTTGCGGATTCGTGCCAGGGTTATGACCGCCGGACCGAAGGAAGCATTCGATTTGCAGAAGTATTCTGAGTGCTTCTTGCTATGGCTACGGAATCAAACAGAGCGATGGACGATACTGATCACGTGTATGGCCTAGTCATCTTGCGCAAAAGGAAAGGCTGCACGAACTTTGTGGTTCCCACAGTCCCATGCGTGGCGCCCTAAGATCCGGCAGATTATTCTGATTAAATTTTAAGCGATCAATATTGATCCATAGTGAAATCGCATTTGAAACATTGCTTGCGGCTATTTGATATCGGCCGTCGGTGATGGTTGAAACGGGCGAATAACCACACACCAACGGGAGAAGATCATGTCAGATTCGAGCGCCTTTCGTGCCGGTTGCGTTGCGGCAATGCTGTCCGCTACCGCCATCTGTCTTGCGGGACCGGCGGCGGCACAAACAACGATCCGCATTGGCCACGTTCTTGCTGACGGGCATAGTTGGAACGTCGCAGCTCAGGGTTTTGCCAAGGAAGTTGGTGAAAAGACCGCAGGCCGCGTCAATATTGAAGTCTTCCCCGGTGGCCAGCTCGGCAACGAAAAGGACATGATCGAAGGGTTGCAGTTTGGTGCAGTGCAGGGCGGCATTATTGGGGCAGGGTCCTTCCAGAACATCGAGCCCAAGCTTGGCATCATTGAGATGCCCTATGCATGGGCGTCGCGCGAGAAGGCCTTTGCGGCACTGGATGGCGAACTTGGCACTGCTTTGGCGGGGCTGCTCGAAGACAAAAACATCAAGGTACTTGCATGGTGGGAAAATGGCTACCGCAACGTGACCAACTCGAAGCGGCCCGTCGTAGTCCCGGCTGACCTTGAAGGGCTCAAGATTCGCGTTACGCCAGACAAAGTTCGTCTGGAGACGTTCGAGGTGATGGGCGCACAACCCGCTCCGCTCGCATTCGGTGAGCTTTACTCGGCGCTTCAGCAGGGCGTCTTCGATGCTCAGGAAAATCCGCTGTCGATCATCTGGTCCTCGTCCTTCTTCGAGGTTCAGAAATACGTCTCGAACACCCAGCACGTTTGGGGCGCAGCCTCGCTGGTGTTGTCGAAACCGGTCTGGGACAAGATCTCGCCCGAAGATCAGCAGATCGTCGAAGCCGCTGCCCACGAATGGGGCGAAAAGCAGCGCCAGATGGTCGCGGATTCAGATGCAGAGATGATCGCCAAGCTCAAGGAAAAGGGCATGGAGTTCAACGATGTCGACAAGGCTGCCTTCGAGGCTGCCGTTAAGCCCGTCTGGGACGCGAACTCGGCCGTGTTCGGCGAAGACCTGATGGCACTGATGGAGAAATATCGCCAATGAGTCAGCGCTTGCCCGAACTTCGTCAGCTCGAACAAGTCGAGCCTATCCAGCTATACGACTTCAGCCAGAAGGTTCTGTTCTCACCAAAGGAACGGGGCGAGGGGTTCATCAAGCTATCGGTAACGACGGGCAAAAAGGGCGCGCGCAGCGTGCCCCATGCCCATCCCCGAGACGAGGTGACACTCACGCTGAAAGGCGAGGCCGTGCTGCGCGCAGGCGGGCAGGAGTATTTCATGACCGAGGGGAGTGCGCTGCGCCTTCCCCCCGGTGTCGTGCATGAGGTCGAGGTCCTGTCGGACGAGTGGGTCGTCGTTGCTGCTTATTGCGACGAATGCCAGCTCTGTGTCCCGCTGAAGGGAAAGGGCAAAGAATGAAACGTCTTTCTGAAAGGTTGGATTGGTTCGCGCGCAGTCTTGGCGGAATCGGCGTCGCCGCATTGGCCGTGATTGTCGCATGGGTTGTCTTTTCGCGTTATGCGCTGGGTGTGACGCCCCGTTGGTCCGAAGAATTGCCACGACTTATTCTTGTCTGGGTGACATTCATCGGCATCATCTCGGGATTCGCGCGCGGCTCGCATTTTGAGGCCGGGATCACCGACCTGATCGTTCGACCCGGCAGGTTCCGCGAAGCCATTCGCCGTCTGGCCACTTTGGCGAGCGTCATCTTTTTGATCGTGCTGTTGGTGACCGGCTGGCAGATTACCGGCTTCACTTGGCACCATGCGACAACGGCCCTGAACCTGCCCGGCGGGCTTTTCTACCTGTGTCTTCCTGTTGGTGCGGCGCTGTCGCTGATCGCGATTTTCTCTGGAAGGATCGGCAAGTGAGCTTCGAACTTGCGCTTTTGCTTGGGGCCTTTGTGTTCCTTGTCCTGATTGATGCGCCCATCGCCGTCGCGTTGGGGCTGGCCTCGGTGCTGTATCTATTTGTGGCCGATCTGGCGCCGATGATGATCGTCGCGCAGAGGATGATCGCCGGAATTGACAGCTTTACCCTGCTTGCCATTCCGCTTTTCCTGTTGGCAGGCATGCTGATGGTCCAAGGCGGGTTGGCTCCGCGGATCGTGAACCTGTTTGCCGCTATGGTTGGGCGCAGTACGGGCGGTCTTGCCATCGTGATGATTGCGGCCTGCATGCTGTTCGGTTCGCTCTCGGGGTCGGGTGTGGCTGACGTTGTCGCGATCGGAACGATGATGTTGCCTTCGATGCGCGAGCGTGGCTATCACCCTGGCTTTTCGTCGGCCGCCTTGGGATGTGCTGGCTCATTGGGGACAGTCATTCCGCCGTCGATTGTCCTGATCGTCTACGGCACGGCAACGAACACCTCGATCGGCCAACTTTTCATCGGGGCCATCATTCCCGGTTTGTTGTTGGGCCTGGCACTTATGGTCGTGGCGTGGTGGATTTCGCGGCGCAATGGCTGGCGTGGCGGCGAACCCGTGACCGGTGCCGCGATCGGTCAGGCGTTCGTAGCAGCAATTCCTGCGCTAATCGCACCGTTGATCATCGTTGGAGGCATTCGCGCTGGAATTTTCACGCCGACCGAAGCGGCGGGCGCAGGCGTGGTTTATGCCTTGATCGTCGGTGGTCTGTTCTATCGCAGCCTGACCTGGGATGGGATCAAAAGCATGTTGCGAGATACGACCGAGATGACCGGCTCCATTCTGCTGGTGATTGCCTCGGCATCGGTCTTTGGCTGGATTCTTGCCGCCGAACAGGTCCCGCAACTCGCCGTCAATGGCATCCTTGCGATGACGGACAGTGCGACGATTGCCGTTCTTCTGATCATGCTGATTGTTCTGATACTTGGCACCTTCATGGAATCACTTGCGATTATCCTGATCCTCGCCCCGGTTTTCGTGCCTGTGCTCGGCGCCTATCATATCGATCCGGTCTATTTCGGCATCCTGCTTTGCGTCAACCTTGCCATCGGGGCGAATACGCCGCCGCTCGGCATTGACCTGATGGCTGCCTGTCGGACTGCTGGCATCCCGATGTCCGCATCCTTCCGTTACCTGCTGCCCTTCCTTGGCGCGATGGTCGCGGTTCTCGTGCTGTTGGTCATCTTCCCCCAGATCATCACCGCCGTAACCGGCACCTCCTGATCTGACCTGAAAACAAAGTACTAAGAGGTAACGAAATGGGTTTCTCTGCAGAGACTCGTGTGGATCTTGCACGCTTTTGGTCCACGATCGAACGCTCGGCCGATATAGGGCAGGGCCGCCCTGGAGGCTTGGCACGTCTGACACTGACGGATTCTGATAAGGAGATCCGCGATCAATTCGTCGCATGGTGCCAGGACGCCGGGTTGAGCGTCGAGATCGACGAGATGGGCAACATCTTTGGCCGGCGGTCGGGGCTGGACGACAGTTTGGCCCCGATCCTGATCGGCAGCCATCTCGACACGCAGATCAATGGAGGACGCTTCGACGGTATTGCGGGCGTTCTTGCCGGTCTCGAACTGGTGCGCAGCCTGAATGACGCGGGCCATGTCACGCGTCGTCCGATCGTCATCGTGGACTGGACCAACGAAGAGGGGGCACGCTTCTCGCCGCCGATGGTCGCCTCGGGCGTTTTTGTCGGAAGCTATGGGGTCGACTGGGCGCATGACCTGATCGCAGATGATGGTGCTCGGTTCGGTTCCGAGCTTGAACGGATCGGCTATCGCGGCGACCTGCCTTGCAAGGCAGGTGACATAGACGCCTACTTCGAACTTCATATCGAGCAAGGCCCGATCCTTGATGCTGAAGGGCGCGAAGTTGGTGTCGTCACCGGCGGCTATCCCAGCTACGGCATGCGGGTCATGTTCAAGGGGAAAACCGCTCACACCGGTCCGACCCCGATGGACCTGCGTCACAACGCCCTGATTGCAGGTGCGCGCTGGCTGACGGCGGTGGACGATATCGGTTGGGAGTTTGCCGTGCATGATGGCAAGGCCACCGGTTCGCGTTTGGCGGCTTGGCCTAACAAGCCGGGCATCTTGTCGGAATCTGCACAATGCGTGGCGGATGTCCGCCACCCTGATCCGATTACCGCGCGGGTCATGGCTGAGAAGATGCGTCGTGCCGCTCAATCTGCCGCGGCCATGGCCGGATGCGAGGTCGAGGTCGAGGATGAATGGACTTGGGGCGGGGATATCTTTGACGCGGACCTGATCGGGTTGGTTCGCGACGAGGCCGTCCGTCAGGGGTGGAACTGGCGTGATATCCAGTCGCAGGCTGGGCATGATGCGTATCACATGGCCACGCATTGTCCGACGGCGATGATCTTTACGCCCTGCAAAGGTGGGATCACCCATAATAGCGAAGAAAACTGCGACCCCGAGGACTTCCGTGCAGGGCTGAACATGCTTCTTCACGCTGTGGTACGTCGCGCGGACCGCTGAGTTCGAACAGGTTGCGCGGCCCTAGAAGGGCCGCGCAGATCAGATCATACTGGGATATAGTTGTTGTAGTTCATCGAGCAGATCGACGAATTTGCGCTCTGGGACGGTCAGGTCATCCAGTGCGCTGAAAACCAGAAAGACATCTGCTCCCAGCGGCTCTTCAGCCAACCGCACCGGCCACAATTGGCCAGTCTCGACCGCATCCGAAGCAGTAAGCGCGGGCAGGATGCCGATTCCCAAGCCGGCAATGATCATGCGCCGGATTTCGGCAAGATCGTGGCTCGATCCGCTAATCCGCCTTCCCAGACCAAGCCCGTCGCGCAGCATGATCATCGGTTCCAATCCAGGGCCTTCGGTCGCGCAGTTGAAGGTCACGAACGGCTCTTGTGCCAGCTCGCGTAGTTCAACCCTGGTCTGGCCGAACAGACGATGTTCGGCGCCGCAGTAAACACCGAACTCTTCTCGGAAGAGGTGTCGGCACTCGATGTTGAACATTGGCTTGTTTAGCAGACAAATTCCCAAACCAGCGCGGTCTTGCGCAATTTGCCTGACAGTCTCGAGAGAGTTCTGCACATTGATCCGCCAACTGATCGATGGGTGCCGCTGATGATACAGGCGCAACGCCTCGTCGATCAGGGGCGAGTGCAGGCGGCTGATGATATTCAGCCGCAACTCACCGAATTTTTCATCGTTCTGATCTTCGGCAAGTTGGCCGATACGTTCGACCCCGCGAAGGATCTCGATGCATTCCTGATAGATTTTTTCTCCACGCAAAGTTAGCGCGAAGTGACGGCTGCCACGAAACACCAGTTGGCAGCCAAGTTGTTCCTCCAACTTCTGCAGTGCGAGGCTGACAGACGGCTGGCTCATGTTCAGTCGTTTGGCCGCTCGGGTAATTCCACCTTCCTCGGCGATTGCGTGGAAGCTGCGGAATAGGTTCCAGTTGAGCTCGGCAGGAGGCGGTCGAGTTGGCATAAGCTTCTACTGATACGATTTATGGCATCCGCGCCATCGCATCAATCTCATCTACACACAATCAGTGTCGAGTGTAGATACTTTCCGACTGAGAGAAGTGAAGTAGTCGAGAGCTACCCGCGTCGAACATGCTCTGGGTCAGCGACTTCACCTATGTCGCCACTTGGAGGGCGTTCGTCTATCTGGCATTTTCATCGACGCCTAACATCGGCTGGCGCGTCAGCACGGCGGCTCATGCGGGGTTCGTGATCGTCAACCGGCCAAAAGAATGGGGCTGGTCCATCATGGCGATCGCGGCAGCCGGGATCTTTCCTTCCGCCATAGCGAACGGTTCGCCGAGCCTGGCATCGTACCCTCGTGGGCAGCGTGGGAGACTGTTATGAAGTACCCTGGCAAAGACGATCGACGGCCTGTTCAAAGAGGTGTTCCGGGAATTTGGACCGGTTTGCCGCTCGGCTCAGCTTCAGCATGGGGTTCATGTCAGGCGGCGGCTTTCAGGTTCTGGTCGGAGGTATCATAAGCCTCGGCCGGGGTCAGCAACCCGTGTGATGAGTGCGGGCGTTTGAACCGCCCCGGGTTTACCGGAGAGTAAAACACTCGAAGGATGAGCCCTATGACGAAGCAGAAATTCACCCCCGCCTATCCTGCCGAACTTCGCGAACGCGGTGTCCGGCTTTTCCGAGAGAACCG
>NZ_WMIE01000009.1 GCF_009711225.1 Paracoccus aestuariivivens
TTGAGCAGCGCCAAGGCTTGCAAACCGGCTGTCCGGACGAGATTGCCTTTAACCAAGGCTGGATCAGCCGGGACGATCTGGCAGAGCGGGCCAAAAAATTCGGCAAGAACGATTACGGCAAATATCTGGCGAGCTTGCTTTCGGCTTAGGCGTTCGCATCGAGTTTCGCAGCTGGTGGGATGCGCAAACGTCCCGCCATCGCCGCAAGCATGACTGCTGCAGTGCCGATAGCACTTTGCCGGTAAAGTCGAGTCGAGATCATCTTGGCCAAAGCGGCGGGACCGTTTGCCCGGATCAGTTTGCCGAAGTCCTGTAACAGAAGGCGGTTTTCCGGACTCAGTAGATGGCTTGCTTGCTCTAGAGCGATCTGATTGCGGGCAAGCCAATCGGCGAAACTGCCGTCGAACAGCATCGCCGCCCGTGCCGCCCGTGCCGCTTTCGTGTCGTTCCGGCCCATGACGTTCTGCGGGTGTTGGCGATATAGGACAACCTGTTCGCTGTCCCGATGTATCTGTGCACCAGCGCCGGAAAGTATCTGATAGCAAAACCAGTCATGCGAGATGACGTTGGCCGCAAATGCCGCCGGGGCGGCTGCCCGCAAAATGGCGAGCGCCTGTGCGTTGGCGATTGTCGTGTTGCCTGGCAGACAGGCCTGTATCAACGCGTTGCGAAATCCGAATGGTCCTTTGAAATGCGGTGCAGGAGCGAGCTCGTTCAAATTCTCGTCGCAAATCGTCGTACGGGCAGCATACACGGCTGGACCGTCACAACTCGTCAGGAAACTGGCGCCGTGAGCAAGCTTGTGGGGGTGCCAGACATCGTCCTGATCGCAAAATGCGATATAGCCATGCGGATCTGCTTGACCGATGAGGCTCAGGAAATTCGCGGTGGCTCCCAGTCGGGGGCCCTCAACAAGTTCGATCCGACCGGACGGTTGGTTTCCGGTGTAGGCCTTGACGATTTCGCGGGTCCGGTCAGTCGAGCCGTCATCGGAAACGATGAGCCGCCAGTTCGAATGCGTCTGTGCCAGAATGCTGTCGAGTTGCTGCGGCAGATATTTCGCGCCGTTATATGTCGCCATCAGGATGGTGATCAACGGCTGCATTCGTCGTCCCTACGCTTGGTTTTCGCTGAGCTTTACTGCGGAACTCCGCTCAGACCAAGCCGCCTACTGTTCTTGGCGGGCAATATCGCCGATCAGAACCTTTGTCACTTTGGCATCTGACGGCATCTGCGTCGCCTTGAGGAGTGCCTCGCGTAGACCGGCCATGGCCGCTTCGGAGGTGAAGTTCCCGTCGAATGCACCGGTGTTTGCCTTGATCATCAGTGCGCCGAGCAAAGCGTCACGCAAGCGGTGCTCTTGAGCTTCGATTTGCGGAAGAGCTTCGGTCGATGTTTCAAGGGTCAAGGTCATCACCATGACCGCCACGGTGGTTCCGTTCCTGATGATCGGCACGAAAAACTGGTTGGGAAAACGGAACCAGTCCGCCTCGACATCTTGGGATGCATCTGCCTCGGCTGAGTGAGAGGCCTCGTGAACTGCGGCAGTTTCATGCGTGGCCGTGGCATCTTCGTCGGCTGGCGTTTCTGGGGTGTGGTTTTCGGAGGTCGTCGCAGCCGTGTCCGTGCGGTTCCGATGAACAAGGTCGCCGCCAACCGCTCCACCAAGAAAGGCGACGATCGCCAGCACGAAAAAGATGAACATCTTCATATTGCGTTACCTTAGTAGGGCAGGATCATGTCGGCGACCTGCTGGCCATAACGGGGTTGCTGAACATCGTTGATATGTCCCCTTCCGCCATAAGAAATGCGTGCTCCGGCAATCCGGTCATATGCCACCTCGTTCTTGCGACCGATATCCGAGGGGCGAACAAACCCGCTGACCGTCAGAACACGAACCTCGAAATTCACGCGAACTTCCTGGCTGCCTTCGATCCGCAGCACGCCATTCGGCATTTTCTCGACCACCGTGGCCGCGACCCGCAGGGTCATCTTGTCCCGACGCGAGATATTCCCGCTGCCCTTGAAGGTCGAGGAACTGTCGGCTTCGACAAGTTCGTCCATGGATGCACCTTCAGGAAGAACCGACGCTGCCCGTTGTGGCAACCCTGCAAGTGCCGGAATGCTGACCTTGTCCGAGGCGCTGCGGCTGCGTCCCGAGCTGTTCTGGATCTCGGCTCGATCGTCGATCTCAATGACGACGGTCAGGATGTCGCCGCGGGTCGAGGCGCGGCGATCAGCGACAAGAGAATTCTGCGACGTCGTCCAGAGCGAAGCGCTGGTTTCGTTCTGCTCGGGAAGGCCGGTCAGCATGGCGTCGGGTGCAACCATCGCTTGAAACTCGGCGCTTTGTTCGGGGTTGGTCATGCTTGGCTGACGACCCAAGTGATCGGCGCGCCCGCAGGCGGACAGGCCTGTCGCAACTGCAAGTCCGCCCAAGAGCAATCGCGGCAAGTTCCGTTTGTTCCTGCTCAATCTGTGTTCCTTCAGTTCGGGGATACGACGACGGTTCCGTCCGCAGCGATGTGGCCGGACAAGGTCGTACGCGAGGCGTTGTTCATGACGCGGATGACTTCTCCGACGCTGCCCGCACTTAGCGCGCGACCTTCCGTTTCGATCCGAAGCGCGTCCCGCTCGAAAGCGATCGTGACGGTCTGGTTGCGCACGATGATGCGCGGTGCGGCAAGATATGAGCGTTCGATGGGCCGCCCCGCCGAGATCATCACCCGCAACTCCATCCCGACGATGCTTTCGGGATCGGACAGGTTACCATTGGCTAGTGGGTCGATCCGGATATCCTCTGGGGAAAGCACAATGCCACTGCGCAATGTACGTGCTGCCACCAGGGCGTCTGCTTGCACGGATATGGGGCATAAAAGGGACGCGGCCAGAAAAAATCGGATCATCTACCTGACCTGTACGGTCGCGCCGAGCATCTGGTCGGCTGCGGTAATGACCTTCGAGTTCAATTCATAACCGCGCTGCGCCTTGATCAGTTCGGTGATTTCGCGGACCGGATCGACCGAGCTTTCCTCGAGATAGCCGGCGCGCAGCGTACCTAAGCCTTCCTCGCCGGGAGATGCAATCAAGGGGGCTCCTGATGCTGTGGTCTCGAGGAAGGTGTTGCCACCAATGGCTTCCAGACCCTTTTCGTTCAGGAAATTTGCAAGTGTGATCTGGCCCAAACTCTCAGGTTCGACGCGGTCGCTGAAATAGGCCATGACCTCGCCCGAGGGGCTGATCGAAATGCTGCGTGCTTCTTGCGGAATGGTGATGTCGGGAACGATCGGGAACCCGTCAGAGGTCACGATCTGGCCCTCGGCCGAGCGTTTCAGACTACCGTCGCGCGTATAGGCCGAAATTCCCGAGGGCATCACCACTTCAAGGTAGCCGCTGCCGTCGATAGCAACGTCCAGATCGCCATTTGTCTGGGTCAGGCTGCCTTGGCCCAGCATCACGGTGACGGCCGATGCCCGTACGCCAAGCCCCAGCTGGACGCCAGCGGGAACCATGGCGCCGGTTGTCGAGGTCAGCGTGCCGGGGCGTGTCGCCTGCTGGTACTGCAGATCTGAGAACTCGGCGCGGCGGGTATTGTAGCCGGTCGTCGACATGTTCGCGAGGTTGTTCGAGATGACCTCGACCCGCATTTGCTGGGCACTCATGCCGGTGGCTGCGATTTGAAGGGCCTTCATGCATTATCCTTTCATCGCGTAAGCGAGGTGATGGTCTGGCGGATGCGTTGGTCTTCCTGTTCAAGCAACGACTGCCCCATTTCATAAGCGCGTTGGACTTCGATCATGCGGGCGATCTCGTTCACCGGTTCGACGTTGGATTCCTCAAGGAATCCTTGCCGCACCTTGGGTTCTTCCATGGGCGTCGGATTGGGCCCGGTTTCGAACAATGTGCCAGCGACGTGGCGCAGGTCGGAGGGATCGGGAGGCGCGAACACACCGATACGCCCGACCGGCTCGCCATCCGCCGAGACGGTGCCGTCGCCACCGATGCCCAGACTGCGCGTGCCAGCCGGTACGACGATAGGCGCCTGACCATCGTCGAGCAGTTGGTAGCCGTCGGGGTTGACGATCTCGCCTTCGGCATTCGCCATGAAGGCCCCCGCACGGGTCAGCCGTCCTCCGTCAGGGGTCTGGACCATGAAGAAACCGTCCCCTTCGATGGCAAGGTCATATTTGCCTCCGGTCTGGGTCATTGCGCCCTGACCCAGATCGACCATGCGACCACGCACATTGGCCATCGCAAGGGTCTCTCCATTCGAGGCGATCGGAACCATGTATTCCGAGAACACCACCCCTTCGCGACGGAACCCTGTGGTATTGGCGTTGGCCATGTTGTTCGCGATTGCGCGCATCTCGCGCATCAGACCGGACTGGCGGGTCAACGAGGCATAGATCGCATTATCCATGGCTCAATTTCCGATGATCTGGGGAATGATCTGATCGGTGAAAAAATCGGTCAGAAGCGAGGTCATGAAGCTCATGCTGACCCAAAGTACGACCACCATCAGTGCGGCTTTGGGCACAAAGGTCAGCGTCATCTCCTGCACCGAGGTCAGGGCTTGAAACAGGCCGATCACCACGCCAGTCACCAAGGCGACTGCGAGCAGGGGGGCCGACATGCGTACCGCAGTCCAAAGCGCCTGACGCATGAGGTCGAAAAGCAGATTTTCATCCATCTCAGACCGGCATCCGAAGAATTTCCTGATAGGCCTCGACGACCTTGTCGCGAATGGCGACGGCGGTCTCTAGGGCGATCTCGGCCCGAGCGATGCTTTGAACCAACTGGTGGGTGTCGGTGGCACCGGTCATCGCGCCGGTCGCCGAAATATCGACCTGCTCCATCACCTTGGCAAAATCGGTCGCGGCGGCGCTAATGCTTTGCCCGATGCCCGACGCCGGAGAAACAGCAGGGCGGGCACGGTCATAGGCTGATGCAGCAAGTGTCGGCGAAATCATGGTATTCTCCTTAGCGACGGATCAGGTCGAGTAGCGCGCTACCCATCTGGCGTGATTGTTCAAAGACACGAAGATTCGCCTCGTAGCTGCGGCTGGCCTCGCGTGCGTCGGCCACTTCGATGACGAGGTCCACATTCGAACCCGAGAAGTAGCCATCCTCGTCGGCCATCGGATGCGAAGGCTCGTAGATTCGTGGCAACTCGCGCTTGTCGAGCCGCGTCGGAGAGGCTTCGACCTTGCCCGTCGAGCGTCCGAAATCCATTTCTTCGCGGAAGGAAACCAGCTTGCGTCGGTAACCGGGCGTGTCGGCATTCGCGATGTTTTCCGAGACATGGCGCAGCCGGACGGCCTGTGCGCGCATCCCCGAGGCCGCCACATCAACGGCAGAAAGCGGATCAGTCATTTTCTCTCCTTACATGCCGCGGCCAAGGCTCGTGCGGATCAGCGACAGCGAAGCACGGGTAATGGCCACCGAAAGGTCGAATTCCTTTTTGGCCTGCGCGATGCGGATCATTTCATCTTCGACCGAGACGCTGTTGCCGTTCGGTGCGAGCTCGCCGCCGCTATCCACAGCCCGATTGCTGCCGCCCCAACCCGATCCGCTCACATGCCCCGGTCGGGTCGTGCGCAGATCGGTCGAGGGTGTCGATCTATAGGTGTCGGCAAACCCCGCCAGATCCCGCGAGCGATAGCCGGGGGTATCGGCGTTGGCGACGTTCTGAGCGATCAGTTTCTGACGATTTTCGGCATGTGCGGTGAGCGCGCTTGCCATTCGCAGGGTTTCGATCCGGTTAAACATCGAGGCTTCTCCTCAGTTCCGATAACCCCGTCTTAACCCTGATAGGTTTAAAAACGGTTTCGCGGCTCAGCCTTTTGGGGAATTTGGATGACAAAATTTCAGGAAATTGCGGCGAAACTGAAAAAGATCAAAATAGTCCGTTATTTCGGGACCGTGATCGGGATCCATGGCGGACTGATCAAGGTCGCAGGGCTGAACATCCACGCATCGGTGGGTGATCGTGTCGCCTTTTCAAGGCGTTCCGGTCGCGAGTTGACCGGTGAAATCGTGGCGCTGGACAGAGAAACGGCCTCGGTTCTGCCCGAGGGATCGACGGAAGGTCTGGCGATCGGGCTCGAGGTGGAGCTTCTTTTCGCCCCCAGCCTTGCGCCTTCTGATGATTGGATCGGGCGAATCATTGATCCATTGGGCCAGCCTCTGGACGGGCGTCCCCTATATGAAGGGTTTGATGATCGCGGTTATCGTCCGCCACCGCCTCCGGCTGCCTCGCGCAACCGGTTGGGCGCGCGGTTGGCAACGGGACTTGCGGTCTTTGACACGATTCTTCCTTTGGTTCGGGGGCAGCGGATGGGGCTTTTTGCAGGTTCTGGTGTAGGCAAATCGACCCTGCTTTCGGCCCTCGCGCTTGGGGTTGAGGCCGATGTCGTCGTGATAGCCCTGATCGGTGAACGGGGACGGGAACTGCGCGAGTTCGTCGAGGAAGTTCTGGGCAAGGAAGGCATGGCCCGTTCCGTGGTCATCGCTGCGACATCGGATCAGTCACCATTGATGCGCCGTCGCTGTGCCTGGGCCGCGATGACTGTGGCCGAACATTTTCGCGATCAAGGCCGTCATGTGCTGTTTCTGGCCGATTCGATCACCCGCTTTGCCGAAGCGCATCGCGAGATCGCGCTGTCGGCGGGGGAAAGCCCGAGCTATCGCGGCTTTCCTCCCTCGGTTTCGCAAATGATTATGTCGCTGGCTGAACGATCCGGACCGGGACCGGAGGGGGCAGGCGACATTACAGCGATATTCAGTGTGCTGGTTGCAGGTTCGGATATGGACGAGCCGGTCGCCGACATTCTGCGTGGTGTTCTGGACGGTCACGTCGTTCTGGATCGCTCGATTGCCGAGCGCGGGCGTTTTCCGGCTGTGGATGTGCTTCGCTCTGTCTCGCGCTCGCTGCCTCATGCCGCGAGCGAGCCCGAGAACGCGTTGATCGCCCGCGCGCGCGCCGCGTTGGGCGCTTACTCCGAGTCCGAGTTGATGATTCGCGCGGGGCTATACGCGCAAGGCTCGGACCCGAAACTGGACGAGGCTGTCCGCATCTATCCTGCGCTGGACCAGTTCTTTACGCGCAAGGGTTCTTCGGTCAGGCAGAGCTTCCAAATGCTGGCCGAGGCATTGGGGCAGCCTGCCGCCCGCTAGGGGCTACTGGCAAAGTCGATAGCCGCCCTTGCGTGCCTTGATGTCCAGATGCAGGTGGCTTTCATGCGCGGCATTCGCACCGGGGCCAAGAACCGTGGTGAAGTGCAGGCATGCGCTGCCGCGAATAGCGCGCTGGAAAGCCTCGGCCATGTCGCCTTCGTCCTGTCGGGGCTTGATTTCGATCCGGCTGCCATCCTGGAATCGGAAGGCCGCGATATCGAAGGCATTGCCGAAGGCATGCTCGGAAATCTTGCTATCGCCATTCCCGATGGTCGGTCGGCATTGATAGGTAGAGCCGGGCTCGATCCCTGTGAGCAGGGGTTGGTCGGGCAGCAGGGCAACAGCGGGACGCACGAAATCGCGCAACCAATGAGACAGATGGCGCGCGGTGTCGCAGCGCATCACGGCATCGCCCGCTATCTTGATTCCGGGCAGAGGAGATCGCAGTCTGATCGGCCGATCAATTCCGCAATCGCGGTGCTCCGGATCGGTCACAGGGGCGATTTCGTCATAATCTGCGCCAAGAAAGGTCAGTTCCAGCAGGCAGGCCGAGTAGCCGAAGTCATCCTCGCGCAATGTCGTATGGATGGGTGGCGCATCGGCGGGCTCAGCAGGTGCTTTGGAGGTGGTCTCGGGGGCGTCGGGTTTTGGTGCTGGTGCGGATGGGCCGTTGATCACGCCGGTGTTTTGGGTGGGTCGCGGTTCGGGACGCTCCATTTGCGCCAAAACCGGCATGGGCAACAATGCAATCAGCAGGATAGTTGCCCATGCCCTCATTCGGTCAAAGCTGCGGTTTCGTCTGCGTGGGTGGCGGCAAAGTGGTGCTGCCGACCTTCGCATCATGGCCGCCCTGCTGGGCGTCCTGAGCCCGTTGCGACAGCATCTGATCGGCGATGGCTTCGGCGCGTGCCAGCGCTTCGGTCAATGGTTCGCTGCGATTGGCCGGAGCGGCCAGCGGACGCGCGCTGCCGACGACTTTGGAGGCGACAGTGGCTGCGGCCTCTTGCACGGCGGCGGTGATGGCCGCTGCATTTGCGGGCGATCTCACAGGCTCGGCCGGAGCGACAGCGGGTGTGTCGGTCACGCGGGTCGTCAAGCTGGTCGAACGGGTCGGAGGCCTGCTCGCACGGATCGAAATCGGAGCGGATGTGGTCGAAGGTGCCGAATGGGCGACGTCCTCGATCCGGACGCCGGCGTCCAGAAACTCGACGGTCGTGACATTCGCCTTGACCATATGGGCCAGCTCCCGCGCATCCCAGTTCGTCAGCCGCACGCAGCCATGCGACTGGTTGACGAACAGTCGGGACGGTGTCGCGGTTCCATGGATACCATATGTCGGTTCGCTCAGGTCGATCCAGACATCGCCCACCGGACCGTTCGGACCCGGCGGCACGATAAGCACGCGATCATTCTTGCCCTGCTGGAAATTCCGTTTGGGATTGTAGGTATAGGTCGGGTTCAGAGCGACAGATCTGACCAGATGGGTGCCATGGGGCGAAGGCGTATCCGACGATCCGACCGTCGCGGGATAATCCGCGACCATGTTCCCGCGCACGTCATACGCGGCGACGCGACGGGTTTCCTTGTCGATGATGATGCGGGTCACGGTGGCACGGATCGGCTTCGCGGGCTTCGTGACGCTGATCGTCGTACCCGGAGCGAACCGGATGCCCGGATTGAGCAGCGCGAGGAATTTTTCGTCCATGTGGAAACGCTCGCCCAGACGCTCGATGACGCTGGTATAACCCTGCGATTCCATCGCGGCCTTCTCGGCATAGTCGGCCGGAATTCCGTCAACCAGCCCCGAGGCATCGGCGTCGGTGATGGTGTATTCCGAAGTCAGTGGATCGTTTGCGTAGGCGTGCAGAAGTTCCCAGACCTCCAAACTCATTCGTCCGGTCATCGGTAGGCCTTCGCGGCGCTGGAAGGCCTTCAGGGCGCTTTCGCTCATACCGCCACGCCAGCCGTCGACGACGCCCGGCGAAACTCCGGACCGGTCTAAAAGGATCTGGATCTTGGCCGTCAGCGCCGACTGGCCCGCCGGCAGATCGCCGCCGTTATAGATCGCGGTCTCGATCTCGGCGGGAGAGACCGCCCTGAGCGCCTTTTTGCCCGATGATGTGGAAGGGGTGGTTCCTATCGCGGTTTCGGTTGCCTCGGGCACTGCTGCGGTTTGTGCCGGAAGCGTGGCGCTGACGCTTGCCGCGCGGCTGGGCGGGCGAGGATGCGGGTTTGCCTCGGCCGAGGCAGAGGCGAAACCGGCCAACATCGCGACCGAAGCCAAAGACAGGCGCTGAATCGCGCCGCAAAAGGAACCGCGTGGAAGCATGCTCGAATTCCGGTTTTTTGTATTACGTTTCTTGTCTGTTATGTCGAGCATTGGCCCGTTTGCCGCCTTGGGGCAAGCAAAGCGTTTCCGCTTTGCTCTTTTTGCGCCTAGATCTGCCCTTCGAAGCGATGATCCCGGGGGAAATACCGCCGCGAAAGCGATACCGGCATGTTATTGAGCCATTCCAGCCGCTCCAGATGCAGCACGGGATCGCTTTGCGGCAAATTGAGTGCGGGGGCGATGAATTCGCTGTCCGCGGTGGCGACGCCGACCGACATGCTGGCCCGATTCAGCGGAACGTTGCCAAGCAGCCATTCGCAGGCGCTGATGCCTTCAAGGACTTTGGCCGTGATGCCCGATGCGGCGAAGGTGTTGGTCCAACGTTCTTCGCAGCAATAGGGAACGCCGTCGGCGAAATAGACCGAGCGGCTGTACAGCAGCGTTTCCGAATTGCGCAGCATCATGGCCTGCGCAACATCGTTCGGCGCCATTGTTTCTTTAGCTGAAACAAGCTTGTAGCCGTATTCATGTCCGGCGGCCTCAAGTTCGCGACGCAAAAGCGTGCGGACCAGTTGAACGCGGGGATGGGTTGCGACGCGGGTGCCGACCTTGCGGCGGCGTTCAACGACGCCGTTTTCTGCAAGAGCCTGCATCGCACGGTTGACCGTGGCGCGCGCACAGCCCAGTTCGGCCGCCAGATCGCATTCGGTGGGGATCAATTCACCTTCTGGCCAAATGCCGTTCTGGATGCGCTCGAGTACGATGTCTTGGACTGTTTGCCAGGTCATGCCTTTGCGTTTGGAGCCGATGGGAACTACGGCCGAGGCGAGGGTGAAGCTTTGGGAATGTTGAGTCATAAGATTATAAATAGTCCGTATGGGTGTCGGGGACTCGATACGGTCGACAGGGAATGACTTATCCGCAAAATGCGCGGGAAAACAAAAGCCGTCGGGAACGAAATTAACTCATGGTGAAAGTTTTTGACGCAATATGACTGCGTTGGTCAAGTGTTTCGTTCACCAATCGCGTGAACCTTCCGACGAGTTGACATTCCTTGGGCAGCGGCTGAATGTCCCGGCATTCAGCAAGAGGTCTGCACGTGTCGGAAGCAACGGCATTTCGGGGGTCTGCTCCCGCCACAACGGCATGGTCCGTTCTAATCGCGATCAGTGCCTGTCACATGATCAACGACGTCATGCAGTCGATGCTGGCGGCGATCTATCCGCTGTTGCAGCAGGAATTCACGCTCTCCTATTGGCAGATCGGCATGATGACCTTTGCCTTTCAGGTCACGGCGTCGCTGCTGCAGCCAGTGGTCGGAGCCATCACCGACAAGAACCCGATGCCGAAGTCGCTGTCGGTCGGCATGGGCTCGACCGTTGCGGGTGTGCTGTTGCTGGCTTTGGCACATGAATATTGGGTCTTGCTGATCGGTGCGATGCTGATCGGCGTCGGTTCTTCGATCTTCCATCCCGAAAGCTCGCGCGTGGCGCGGATTGCTTCGGGCGGGCGGTTCGGGACAGCTCAATCGCTGTTCCAGCTAGGCGGGAACTTCGGCACTGCATTGGGACCGCTACTGGCCGCTTTCGTCGTTGTGCCTTTGGGGCGGCCATCGATTGCGATCTTTTCGGCTGCCGCAATGCTGGGCTCGGCGATTTTGTGGCGGATCGGGGCATGGGCCGAAGGTCGCCGCAAGGCTGGCGGCGGACGTGCTTCCAAACAGGCGACGCTGCCGCGCAACCGTGTGGTGATGGCCATCGTCATCCTTGCGCTTCTGACCTTCACCAAGAACATCTACACGGCCAGTATCTCGAGCTATTACACCTTCTTCCTGATCGAGAAATTCGGTCTGACCACGCAACAGGCGCAACTGATGCTGTTCCTGTTCCTTGGCGGTATGGCCGGAGGGGTGATGCTGGGCGGACTTCTTGGCGACAAGGTCGGGCCGCTCAAGGTGATCTGGTTCTCGATTCTCGGTATTCTGCCCTTCACTCTGGCGCTGCCCCATGTCGGGTTGGCGACGACCGGTGTGCTGACGGTTATCATCGGGCTGATCCTTGCCTCGGCGTTTCCGGCCATCGTGGTTTTCGCGCAGGAACTGGTTCCGGGCCGCACCGGATTGATCGCGGGGATTTTCTTCGGCTTTGCTTTCGGCATGGGCGGCATCGCTGCTGCGGTGCTGGGCGTGCTGGCCGATGCCAAGGGAATCGAGTTCGTCTATTCGGTCTGCTCGTTCCTGCCCTTGATGGGGCTGCTGACGATATTCTTGCCGAAGATGGATCGCGGCTAGGTGCATCACTTCGGTCTTACCGAACCTACAGGAAGTTGAAGGAAGCTTTATGACCAGTATCAAGGCGCGCCCAATCTCGGCCGAGGAGTTCGCTCCGTTCGGCGAACTGCTGATCCCCCGCGATGTACCGACCCGCATGATCAACGAGGGCCGCTGCGAACGGCACCATGCTCTGGCGACGGTCGAACGCTTCGGTGGCGAGGCGATCATTTCGATCCTTCGCTCGGAACCGGCGAGTCTGCCCTACAGCTTTGCGCTGCTCGAACGTCATCCGCTGGGTTCGCAGGCCTTCTATCCGATGGGGCCGGATGCGTGGCTGTCCATCGTTGCGCCGGACGATAACGGCAAACCGGGTGCGCCAATTGCATTCCTTGTTCCGGCGGGTGTCGGAATCAACCTGCATGCCGGAACGTGGCATGGCGTGCTGACCCCCTTGGACCGCGCGGCGGACTTCCTTGTCGTCGACCGCACAGGCGAGGGCGTAAACCTTGAGGAAGTCGCCATTGCTCCGGTGACCGTGCAGGCATGAGTTTGCCGGACTACGCCCTTGAGCAAGCGGCAATCGATTCCGGCGCGCGCTTTGTCGCCGGGGTCGACGAAGTGGGCCGGGGGCCGTTGGCCGGACCGGTGACAGCGGCGGCGGTCATTCTGGATATGACCTGCCTGCCCGAAGGCCTGAACGATTCAAAAAAGCTGACTGCGAAGCGGCGCGATGCGTTGGCCGATGCAATCATGGCGGGATGCGACTGGGCCGTAGCCCATGCGACCGTCGCTGAGATTGATGAGTTGAACATCTTGCGCGCGTCGCATCTGGCGATGTGTCGGGCGATTTCCGGCCTGCGTCAGCGGCCATGTATGGTGCTGGTGGACGGCAACCTGTTGCCGCGGGATCTCGAACAGCCGGGGCAGGCGGTGGTCAAGGGTGACGCGCGAAGCCTGTCGATTGCTGCCGCCTCGATCCTCGCAAAAGTTGCACGCGATCGCATCATGGTGGATTTGGCGCAACAGCACCCCGGATATGGCTGGGAAGGCAATGCCGGTTACCCGACGAAAGCACACCGCCAGGCGCTGCTAGATCTGGGCGTGACCCCACATCATAGGCGCAGCTTTGCACCCATCCACAACATCTTGTGTAAAGGCCTGTTGACAAGTTCTTGATTCAAAAAAGAATTTGACGCCGAATCGGCAGTGAATCATCATCGCCACAACAAGATCGGCAGTCGAATAGCCGAAACCCGAGGCAGTGATGACAAAACATGACACCAAGAACCGTGCAATTGCGCGGAAGCTACCGCTTAACCAGATCCTGGCCGGCGATTGCGTCGAAGTCATGAATTCGCTGCCGGCGAAGAGTGTGGATCTCATCTTTGCTGATCCACCGTACAACTTACAGTTGAAAGGTGAATTGCACCGACCGGATAATTCGCGCGTCGATGCTGTCGACCAACACTGGGACCAGTTCGCCGGTTTCGCAGCTTATGACCGCTTCACCCGCGACTGGATGGCTGCGGCGCGCCGTATCCTGAAACCAGACGGGGCGATCTGGGTCATCGGTTCCTATCACAACATCTTCCGCGTCGGGGCCGAACTTCAGAATCAGGGTTTCTGGATTCTGAACGATGTCGTCTGGCGCAAGACCAATCCGATGCCCAACTTCCGTGGCAAGCGCCTGACCAACGCGCATGAGACGATGATCTGGGCCTCGAAGACCGAAAACGCGAAATACACCTTCAACTACGAAGCGCTGAAGTCGTTGAACGAAGGTGTGCAGATGCGCTCAGATTGGGTGCTGCCCATCTGCACGGGCGGCGAACGGCTGAAGGACAAAGGGGGCGCAAAGGCGCATCCGACCCAAAAACCCGAAGCATTGCTGCACCGTCTTCTGGTCGGTTCGACCAATCCCGGAGACGTGGTGCTGGACCCGTTCTTTGGCACCGGTACCACGGGTGCGGTCGCCAAGATGCTGGGCCGCGATTTTATTGGGATCGAGCGCGAAGAATCCTATCGCGAGGTCGCGGCCAAGCGTATCTCCCGCGTGCGCAAATTCGACAACGAGGCTTTGGTCACCACCAAGGCCAAGCGTGCCGAGCCGCGCGTGCCCTTTGGTCAGGTGGTCGAGCGTGGGATGTTGCGCCCCGGCGAAGAACTTTTCTCGATGGACAGTCGCCACAAGGCCAAGGTCCGCGCCGATGGCAGCCTGATCGGCAACGACGTCAAGGGCTCGATCCATCAGGTCGGCGCGGCGCTCGAGGGCGCACCGACCTGCAACGGCTGGACCTATTGGCACTTCCGGCGCGAGGGGAAAATGGTTCCTATCGATACGCTGCGCCAGCAGATCCGTGCCGAGATGGAGGCTGACAAGGGGCGTCCCAACTAAGGTTTCGCCGCGTCCCGAAGATCCGCGAGCTCTGGCGCGGCCGGGACTTCCTAACCCCGTCCTGCGGAACTCCGCCGGGCGGGGTCTTTTTGTTCGCGCCCCAGCTAAAGTGCTCCGCGTGGTTCGGGCAGGGAGCCGCGGTTATACTCGCTCCAATCCGTGATTTCGGGATAGAACTGGCGCCGCCATGCGCGGACGCGCGGATTCATCCTGCGGCGCCATAGCGGAGGCACCATCGCGAGAAAGGTCATCGCGGGATAGCCAAATGGCAATTGCGGCGCTTCCTCGGCGTCATAGGTTTGCAGCAGGGGAAAGCGGCGGTCGGGTTTGTAGTGATGATCCGAGTGGCGCTGGAGGTTGATCAGCAGCCAGTTCGTCGCGGTATGGGACGAGTTCCAGCTATGCCGCGGCAGGACATGCTCATAACGGCCATTGCCCAGATATTTGCGGGTCAGGCCGTAATGCTCGACATAGTTGGTTAATTCGAGCTGCCAGACCGCGATAAAAGCTTGCCAGACGAATAGCGCGATCCCCTGCCAGCCGCCCAGAAGCAAGGCCAGCCCCAGCATTGCCAATTGCAACGCGCCATAGCGCCAGAACGGATTGCGACGGTCGAATTTTGACCGCCCCGAGCGGACCAGACGCCTTGTCTCGGCGTGCCAGGCGCTGACCGGACATTCGTACAACACGCGGATAAAGTAGCGGAAAAAACCCTCGTTATAGCGCGCCGAAACGGCATCGCGAGACGTTGCGACCCAGCTATGATGGACCAGCAGATGTTCCGTCCGGAAATGCGAATAAAGTGTCGAGGCCAGCAGAAGGTCGCCAAGCCAGCGCTCGAGCGGATTCTTCTGGTGCAGCAACTCGTGTGAGTAGACGATCCCGATGGTCCCCGAGGCAACGCCGATGCCAAAGAACAGCCCCAGTTTTTCCCAGCCGGTAAACGCGGAATGCGTCGCGAACCAGATCCCGCCAAAGATCATCACCGCCTGAACGGGGAACCAGATGATGGTGATGGCGCGATACCAGAATAACTGCGCCTCGGGGGTTTCGGTGTCGGGGTTTTCCTCGTTCAGGCCCAGTACGGCGTCGAGCATGGTCATCACATACCACGCGTAAAGCGGCATCAACGCGAACCACCAGCCGCCAAAGCGGAACGCGATAATCGCAAGGGGAACCATCCCCAGTGAAAGCCAGAACGGCAGGGCATCGATCAGACGGTTGCGGGAGGCATTCTGCATGGATCAATCATCACGGGTTGGATGCTGGCTGGCCTTCGCGATCGGGGATCGCTGGCGGGCTTGAATGGGTTGGACAAGCGACCAGGCTTTACGCATCAGGCCAGGCAGGGCGCTTGGACTGAACTTGTCAATCGCCACAAGCCTGCCCCGAACCGGAGGCGTGGTCAACTTGGCCGTCATCACCGTCAGATCCAGCGCGAAATGGGTGAAAACGTGCCGGACCAGTCCACTATCCTGCCAATCTGCCATTGCCGGAGGCTCAAGCGCCGAGCCGTCCCATCCGGTCGAGGGGAAAGCCAATGTGCCGCCCAGAAGGCCTTTTTCGGGCCGCGTCTCGACCAGAACCGCATCCTGCGTGAAGCCGATCCAGACCGTTCCAGCCCGCTGCGGCTTGGCTTTCTTCGGGGCTTTGCGTGGCAGTTCGGCGGCGATGCCCTGAATCCTTGCCTGACAGCCGTTATTGACCGGACAGATGCCGCAGGCCGGATTGCGGGGGGTGCAGATCGTCGCGCCAAGGTCCATCATGGCTTGGGCATAGTCCCCCGGACGCGCCGCCGGAGTCAGTAGCCCGGCCAATTCGTAGATCTCGGGTTTCGAGGCGGGCAGGGGCGTCTCGAGCGCGAACAGGCGCGAGATGACCCGCTCGACGTTCCCGTCCACCACTGTCTCGGGCAGGTCGAATGCGATGGCGCTGATCGCCGCCGATGTATAGGGGCCGATGCCGGGCAATGCTGCCAGCCCGTCACGGGTCGTGGGAAATGCGCCCAAGGCCGATACGGTTCGGGCGCAAGCGACCAAGTTGCGGGCGCGGGCATAGTAACCAAGTCCGGCCCATTCGGCCATGACCTGCGAATCTTCGGCAGCGGCAAGATCGTGGACCGTGGGCCAAAGGCTGGTGAAACGTTCGAAATAGGACTTTACCGCGGCCACCGTGGTCTGTTGCAGCATCACTTCGGACAGCCAGACGCGGTAGGGATCGGTCTGGCCCTGTCCCGGAAGACTGCGCCATGGCAAAATACGGGCATGGCGATCATACCAGTCGAGCAATTCCACCGATATCACCCTCGAGTCACGCAATTTTCAGTTTCTCCACTCTGGCGTCCGGGCGCGGCTCGGTCCAGACTGCGCGCCAGATTAATCATATGGTCACCGCATGGCCCAGAAGAAACCCGACAGTGCTCCACGCCGCCGCATGCGCGGTTTCGAGGCTGCAGCCCAGCTTGTCGCGCATCGGGTCCGTTCGGTAGGTGAATCGCGTGGTTTCGCCGTAGCGCGATTGCTGACCAACTGGGCCGAGGTGGTCGGCCCCGAAATCGCAGCCTATGCACGCCCCGTCAAGATCAGCCACGGCAAGGGGTTCGGCGCGACGCTGACCCTGCTGGTCTCTGGCGCGCGCGCCCCGATGATCAATATGCAGCTTGAGCTGATCCGGCAGCGGGTGAATGCCTGTTACGGCTTCAACGCGGTGTCGCGGATTGCGCTGACCCAGACTGCGCCGACCGGATTTGCGGATGCGTCGGGTTTTGCCGAGGAGCAGGCGGGCTTTTCCGGACCCCGCAGCACTGCCCCGACCAGTCCCGTTCAGGCGGCCCGTGCCGACGAGATCGCGCAGGGCTTTGACGATCCCCGCCTTTCCGCCGCGATGCGGCAGATGGCTTTGAATATCCTGTCCCGCAAGGGCACCAACGACCGAAAGGCCTAACTCATGAACCCCAATCGCCGCTCACTGATCGCCGCCGCCACTGCGGCGCTGACCATCGCCGCGGTCTCTCCGGTTCTGGCGCAGGAAGCTGCTCCGGCACAGGCCGAGGAGAAGATGCCCGAAGGCAAGATCCTTGAGGATATCGTGCTGGGCAAGGCCGATGCACCGGTCACCATCGTCGAATATGCAAGCTTTACCTGCAGCCATTGCCAGGCCTTCCACGAAGAAAACTGGCCGAAGCTGAAAGCCGAGTATGTTGAGACCGGCAAGGTCAAGTTCATCCAGCGCGACGTGTATTTCGACGCTGTCGGCCTGTGGGCGGGCATCCTTGCACGCTGCGGTGGTGATGCGAAATATTACGCCGTCTCGGATCTGCTGTTCGATGACCAGAAAGTCTGGCTGGCCGGTAAATCGGGCGACGAGATCGCCGCCAATCTGCGCAAGGTCGGGGCCAAAGCGGGCATGACGCCCGAGCAGATGGACGCGTGCTGGGCCGACAAGCAGATGGTCTCGGATCTTGTGGCGACGTTCCAGAAGAACTCGACCGCCGACAAGATCGAAGGTACGCCGACTTTCATCATCAATGGCGAGACGGTCCAGAACCAGCCTTGGGATGACATGAAAAAGATCATCGACGCCAAAGTTGCCGAGGCCGAGAAGAAGTAATGACTCCACTTGCCGGCCTGAAGGTCGTCGAGCTGGCACGTATTCTGGCCGGTCCTTGGGCCGGCCAGATTCTTGCCGATCTGGGCGCGACCGTCATCAAAGTGGAAGCGCCCGAAGGCGACGACACGCGTCGCTGGGGACCACCCTTCATCGAACATCAAGGCGAGCAATCTGCCGCCTATTTCCACGCGACCAACCGCGGTAAGCGCTCGGTTGTTGCCGATTTCCGGACCCCCGAAGGGCAGGCAAAGGTCCGCGAATTGCTTGCCGACGCCGATATCGTGATCGAGAATTTCAAGGTCGGCGGGCTGGCAAAATACGGGCTGGATTACGCCTCGTTGGCGGCTGATTTTCCGAAGCTGGTTTATTGCAGCGTGACCGGCTTTGGACAGACGGGGCCTTATGCGCATCGCGCGGGTTATGATTACATCATCCAGGGCATGTCCGGCATGATGAGCATCACCGGTGAGCCCTCGGCCCAACCGCAAAAGGTCGGGGTTGCGGTTGTTGACGTCTTCACCGGTGTCTATTCGGTTGTCGGCATTCTGGCTGCTCTCAACCAGCGGAACGCGACCGGCCGCGGCCAGCATGTTGATATGGCGCTTTTCGATGTCGCGACTGCCGTGATGGCCAATCAGGCGATGAATTTCCTTGCGACCGGAACTCCGCCCTCCCGATTGGGGAACGCCCATCCGAACCTTGTGCCCTATGCGGTGTTCGATTGCGCCGATGGCTGGATCATCATCGCGACCGGCAATGACGGCCAGTTCAAACGCCTGTGCGCGGTGCTTGGTCTGCCCGCGTTGGCCGAGGCGCCCGCCTATGCCAGCAATGCGGGACGGGTCGAAAATCGCGAGGCGCTGACTGCGGCGCTGTCAGCCGTTACAGTGACATGGAAACGCGACGATCTGCTTGCCGCACTTGAGGAACAGGGGGTTCCTGCCGGACCGATCAATGACATGGCCGATGTCTTTGCCGATCCGCAGATCATCGCGCGAGGGCTTCGGATTTCGCCCGAGGGGGTTCCGGGCGTGCGCCTGCCGATCCGTTTCTCGGAAGGTGAGCTAAGCCTTGAGCGCGCGTCACCGCGGCTGGGCGAGGCGGATCACAGCCCGAGCGTCTGAAGCCGGTCGTCTAAGGCCGCAGCATCGTCCAGCTCAAGCCGGACAGGCAGTGCCAGAACCTGCGACCGGAAATGACGCGGCAATCGCGCCGCGTCCTTTTCCGTCGTGACTAGCTGGGCCCCGAGAAGGCGCGATTCGGTTTCCAATCGGGTCAATAGGGCAGGAGTGAAGGGCTGGTGATCCTCGAGCGGCTCGGCACGGACGATTTCCGCGCCAAGGCCACGCAATGTCGCGAAGAACTTTTCGGGATGGCCGATCCCCGCAAAGGCCAGAACGCGTTGGCCTTGCCAGTCCATGCCGGTCTGCAGCGGCGCGAGCCTGCCTTTGAGATGCGGCAAGGATAGGCTTCGCTCCCATTGTGTGGCGAATGCGTTCTGCTGCGCGGTCTCGCCGATCGAAAGCAGCAGGTCAGCGCGAGCCAAGCCCCGATCGACGGGCTCGCGCAACGGACCGGCGGGCAGGCAAAGTCCGTTCCCAAAGCCCTTGGCCGCATCGACGACCACCAAAGATAGATCATGCGCAAGTGACGGATCCTGAAAGCCGTCATCCAGCAGGATCGCCTGGGCGCCGTCTGCAACGGCGGCCTTTGCCCCTTCGATCCGCTGGTCCGAAACCCATACCGGCGCGAAAGCTGCCATCAGCAACGGCTCGTCACCAACCTGCTCGGCGCGGTGGCGGGCTTCCTCTACCCGAAGCGGGCCTTTTTCCGAGCCGCCAAAGCCGCGCGACACGATGTGCAATGCAACACCGCGTTCCAGCAAGCGTTGGGCCAGCATGATCGCTGTCGGCGTCTTGCCCGTCCCGCCCGCATTGATATTGCCGACGCAGATCACCGGCACTCCAACCTTGTTCCGCGCACCTTTTGCGATGCGGCGGGCTGTACCTGCCGCGTAAAGCGCCCCCAATGGGGACAGCGCGCGCGCCGCCAGACCCGGACTGCGGAACCAGAAATCGGGTGCGCGCAGGTTCATTGGCTGCTCTCCATCGCGTCGATTACCGCATCGGCTATCCGTCGGATCACGGCCGCACCGCCGGTACTGACCGACCATGCGTTTCCGGCCAGCATTGCCGCCTGATCCGGAGCCGTCAGATCCGCAACAGCACGGCTAAGGGTCTCGGCGTCCGTCACGGAGCGCGCGGCCGAGGCACCGGTGAGCTGAAGCCATTCGGCGGCAAACGGGGCAGAGATCGGCCCGTGGATGATCGCCGAGCCAAGCGCTGCGGGCTCAAATGGATGACGTGGCGCAAGGCCCGGACCCGGCAACAGTGTCCCGCCCATGAAACAGACCGGCGAAAGCCTGTACCACAATCCCATTTCATAGGGGTCATCCGCGATCAGGACGTGATCATCCGCCATCGGATCTTCATCCTCCGAGCGAAGCACCGCGGCAAGGCCCTGCGACTCGGTCTCGGCGCGGATCCGGGGGACCAGTTCCTCGGGCAGGCCGGCAAGGATCAGCAGCGCGCGGTGATTGTGCTGCAGCGCTGCCTGATGTGCCTGCAGCAGGATGCGGATCTCGGGCATGGTCGGAGCGGCGGCCAGCCAGACGTGCCGCCCGCGGAGGATCTGGGCCAATGCCGCCCGCTCGGCCTCGTTCGCGTGCAATGGCGGCAAGGTCTCGGTCACCGGACCGACGATCTCGATACGGTCCGGATCGGCACCAAGTTGGCGGGCGGCCGCCCCTGTCGTAACGTCAGGGACAAGGATGTTGCTGATGCAGCGGATCAGACCCCGGTTGACGATGCCGCGCCAGCTGCCCCGACCGCCTTGATTGAGCAGCCGTGCTTCGGCCAGAACGATGGGCAAGCGACGATCGGCCATTCCCGCAATCAGTGACGAGGGCATCCGGTCGCCCAGCAGCACCAACCCGCCGGGGCTCAGAACGTCTAATGCAGCGCTGACGGCAGCCGGATCGTCAGGCAAAACCAGACGCGTTTCGCGCAGGTCCGGCGGAATCTGCCCTTCGGTCGGGGTGGCACCAGTAAAGACAAAGCGCAGTCGCGGGCGGCGCGACACCATCGCCTTGACAAGACCGCCGACGGGCAAGGGATCGTCGGCATTTTCCGACAGGTGGACAAGAACCAATGGCCCGTCGCCGGGAGGAGCCGAAACCGGCCCGACCGGACCTTGCCCTGATGCCGCGCGTCGCCGCAAATGCAGCCAAAGCGCCATCGAGGAGGTCATTTGTCCCGGCGAGGGCATGATGGATCAGCCCTTGCGCGCAGTTCAGCCGCCGAGTTCTTCGGTCGCGCTGATCTCGCGCTCTTCGTCGCGCAGGCGGTGAAGATGGGCGATGAAATAGCGGGTATGGGCACTGTCCACCGTGCGTTGCGCCTCGGCTTTCCAAGCCGCGAACGCGGAACTGTAATCGGGGAAAATTCCGACGACATGGATATTGTTTGTGTCGCGGAATTCCGTGCGGGACGGGTCCACGAGTTCGCCTCCGAAGACGAGGTGAAGACGTTGCGCCATCTTGTTTCTCCTGCTGTCGCAATCCGGCGCGACCCTACCCGAGGGGCGTGGCGGAACCAAGGGCAATCGGCCCGATGACGGGCGAATGCGGGCGTTTCAAGCGGTCGTCATCAGGTTTGCCATGATTGGTGCGGGCGGCGGGACTCGAACCCGCACAGGCTTGCGCCCCAGGGTGTTTAAGACCCATGCGTCTACCATTCCGCCACGCCCGCGCCAGCCTGTTGGCTAGCGGGCGCAGCGGGAATTGGCAAGTCAGTAGCTGCGTGTCGGGCGGTCGAAAACCTTGCGGCCCATCAACGAACCGACTAGATCGACCATCAACTTGGCGGTGCGACCGCGATCGTCAAGAAATGGGTTCAGCTCGACCAGATCCAGCGAGGTCATCAGACCGGATTCGTGCAGCAATTCGCAGACGAGATGCGCCTCGCGGAACGTCGTGCCTCCGGGAACGGTCGTGCCGACGGCGGGCGCGATCGAGGGGTCAAGAAAGTCGACGTCAAGGCTGACATGTAGCAGGCCGTTTTGCGCGCGGACCCGATCCAGAAACGCGCGCAGGGGCGCCGCGATGCCCTGTTCGTCCAGCACCCGCATGTCGTTCACGGTGATCCGGGTTTCCTTCAGCGCGGCATGTTCCGCCGGATCGACCGAGCGGATACCGAACATGCAGATATTCTCGGCCGGAACCGGCTCGGGGAAGGGAGGGAAGGGCTCGAACCCTGCGCGCCCTGCGGCATAGGCCATCGGCGTGCCATGCAGGTTCCCAGAGGTCGTGCTTTGCATCGTGTGGAAGTCGCTATGCGCATCCAGCCATATCACGAATAGCGGCCGCCCCGCTGCCCTGGCATGCGAAGCGACCCCTGAAACCGTGCCCAAGGACAGCGAGTGATCGCCACCCATGAAGATCGGCATCCCATCCGTCATGGCGGTCGTTGCAACCGCGGACAAGGCCTCGGTCCATGCAATTACCTCGGGCAGGTGATGCACGGCGGGGTTGGCGCAGGTCTGGTCCCGCCCTTCAGCGGGGATGACGTCGCCGCGGTCCTCGACCGTGTGGCCAAGCTCGGACAGGGTGTCGGCGAGGCCCGCGACGCGATAGGCGGCCGGCCCCATTAGGCACCCGGCGCGGCGCTGGCCTTCATCGACGGGGCAACCGATCAGGATGCAATGGGTCATCGTTCCTCCTGCTGGATTTCGCAGTCACAACGCAAGGAGATCAGCTACGGATCCCCTTGAAACGCTCTTGCCATTCGTCGCGGTCCTCGTCGCTGATCTTGGCGAAAAGAACTTCGGGTGTGGTGAAGGCGTGTCCTGCGGGCAGCGTCGCCAGCGCCGTGCGGGCATCCGCAGGCCAGTCACGGTCGTCGGTCTGCATCGCGGCCAGCATCGCATCCGCCGCAAAGGGGATGAAAGGCGCGGACAGCACCGCGTAAAGCCGGATCAGATTCAGGCCCAGTCGGACCTGCATCGCTGCCTTTTCGGGGTCGGTCTTGAAGGTCGACCACGGCGCCGCCGTTTGCAGATATTCGTTGCCCAGCACCCAGATCGCGCGCAGTTCACCAGCCGATTTGCGGATCTCCATCCCGTCCATGAAGCCTTCATAGGCGCGGATGCGGGCGGTCAGGGCGTCAAGCAGGGCCTCTTCCTCGGGGCCATAGCTGCCGCCCTCGGGGATGACCTCGCCGAACTTGCTACGGCAGAATTTGGTGATGCGGCTGACGAAGTTGCCCAGCACATCGGCCAGATCCTTGTTCACCGATTGCTGGAAATTGTCCCAGGTGAATTCGCTGTCGCCGGATTCCGGGGCATGGCTCAGCAGCCACCAGCGCCAGTAATCGGCGGGCAGGATCGACAAAGCCTGATCCATGAACACGCCGCGACCTTGCGAGGTGCTGAACTGGCCGCCGTCATAGGTCAGGTAGTTGAAGGACTTGATGTAATCGACCAGCTTCCACGGCTCGCCCGAGCCGATGATCGTCGCAGGGAAGCTAAGCGTATGGAAAGGCACGTTATCCTTGCCCATGAACTGGGTGTAGGTGACGTCCTCGGCGCCCTCGTCCAGACGCCACCAGCGGCGCCATTCGCTGTCGGGCTGGCCCTTGGCGTCGGTGCCTTCGGCGGTGCCGGCGATATATTCGATGGGCGCATCGAACCAGACATAGAAGACCTTGCCCTCCATCCCCGGCCAAGGCTGGTCGCCCTTCTGGACCGGGATGCCCCAGTCGAGGTCACGGGTGATGCCGCGATCCTGCAACCCGTCACCATCGTTCAGCCATTTGCGGGCGATCGAGGTGGTCAGGATGGGCCAGTCCTTCTTGCTGTCGATCCACGAGGCGATCTGGTCCTTCAGCGCGCGCTGGCGCAGGTAAAGGTGCTTGGTCGCGCGGACTTCCAGATTGGTGCTACCGCTGATCGCCGAGCGCGGCTCGATCAGGTCGGTCGGGTCAAGCTGCTTGGTGCAGTTCTCGCATTGATCGCCGCGCGCCTTGTCATAGCCGCAATTCGGGCAGGTGCCCTCGATATAGCGGTCGGGCAGGAAGCGACCGTCGTCGATGGAGTAGACTTGCTTTTCCTCGACCTCGGTGATCCAGCCGTTTTCATCAAGTTTCCCAGCAAAATGCTGGGTCAGGACGTGGTTGCGCGGGCTGGAGGAGCGGCCGAAATGGTCAAAGGACAGACCGAAATTACGGGCGATCACGGCTTGGGTCTCGTGCATCTCGGCGCAGTAATCCGCGACCGGCTTGCCAGCTTTCTTAGCGGCGAGTTCGGCGGGTGTGCCGTGTTCGTCCGTGGCGCAAATAAACATGACCTCATGCCCACGTTCCCGCAGATAGCGCGCGTAAAGGTCCGCCGGAAGCTGCGAGCCGACGAGGTTTCCAAGATGCTTGATCCCGTTGATATAGGGGATCGCCGAGGTGATGAGATGCCGGGCCATGGGATGCGTCCTTTTGATCGGCGCCATGTCTAGCCGCGAAGCGCCAAGATGGAAAGTCCTGCGGGCGTTGCATGACCGCAGGGCGCAACGCAGGCATGCGAAAATCGCGGAGAGGCCTGCAAATGCTGGGTTTGGTCGGACACGGGCCGTACACAGGCTGTACACCGCGCGTACACAGATCGTGCAGCGCAACCTTGCCGTCAGCGAGTGGCTCGTCAGTCATGAGATATCCGTGGAAACTCATAAAAACCATGACGCTGCGGTACGAAACCTGTCCTTTTCCTCTGATTGAATTGGCTGCTCTTGTATTCCTGAGGGCGGACGACGATGTGGGCGTGGCTGAAATTGCCGAAACACTCGTAGGGCATCTGCAAATGGAAGTCGTCGTACTCTTCTTGATCGTGGCAGTTGTTCTGGTTGCTGTGTTTGGCGGCAAGAAACGGAAAACTCTGCGATCCCCAAGCGCCGGATCGTCGGCATCGGGCGACAACGTCATCCCCTTTGACGCAGGACGGGCTAAGCCGGTTATCGGCAAACGAACCCTCGAAGGTGCGGCTCGTGTGGTTGATGGGGATACGATCGTCATCCAGAAAACGCAGATTCGCCTTTTCGGAATTGATGCCGCGGAGTTCAATCATCCTTATGGGAAGAACGCCAAATGGGCTTTGGTTTCTCTTTGTAAGGGACAAGCGATCCGGGCAGAGTTGATCGCGCAGGATGTTCATGGGCGCAGGGTGGCCAAATGTTTCCTGCCTGATGGTCGTGATTTGTCTGCGGAAATGGTCAAGCTGGGCTTGGCATTGGACTGGGCCAAATTCTCGGGCGGAAAATACCGGTCGCTTGAGACTTCGGATGCCCGGAAGAAACTTTGGCTCGCGGATGCTCGTCAAAAGGGGCGAATGGCGGTCTGGGATCAGTTCGATGCCAAACAGGCTGCTGGGCGAAACCCGAACTAAGTGCAGTCGAATTTAGATGTATGAGCCTGACTTTGCTGTCACGGCGCGTTGCAACGTCGCGGCCACTCCGGCGCTTAGGGGCTTGGTCCCCGCGAGGATGTCCGCAATCGGGAACCAGCCTGCGTCCAGGGCGTCATCGGCGGCGAGGGGATCGCCCGAGACATAGTCGCACAGCACCGCGGCCAGCAGGAAATGGAAGCGCAGCGTGCCATCGGGCTCACGCTCGATCATGTCGATATTATCGAGATAGGCGCGGGGGCGGGCGATGACGCCGGTTTCCTCGCTGAGTTCGCGGGCGGCGGCGTCAAGCGCGGTCTCGCCGGGTTCGACATGGCCGCCGGGGAAACCCCAAAGGCCCGCATCGGGCGGATTCCTGCGCTGGACCAACAGGACCCGGTCGCCGTCCAGCAGAACGGCCAAGGCGGCGAGCCGGGGGAAATGTGCCAACTTAGCGCCGACGGTCGCGGCGCGAGCTCATCGGCTGGAAGGCGACGCCGACATGGGCCTCGCAATAGGGTTTGCCCGCGACAGAGGGTAGACCGCAGAACCAGAACTTGTCGGTCGCCGGATCGCCGATCGGCCATTTGCAGGTGCGCTCGGTCAGATCCATCAGCGACAGCTTGCGGGCGCGCTTCTCGACCTCGCGGACCGAGGCAAGCGCCTCGGGGCTGATCTCGTTGGCCGAGGGCTGCGGCGGCAACGGCTGTCCTGCGGGCACGATGGGCCGCCGGTTGAAGTTGACCGGTTGGGGGGCAACCGTAGGCTCGGCCTGCGGTGCCGGAGCCGCGGCTGCGGGCTTGGGCGCAGGCTCAGGGGCCGGTTTCGGCTGGGGCGCAGGTGCGGCAGCCGCAGAGGGCTGGGGCGCGGGCTTCGCCTCGGGGGTAGGTGCAACAGGCATTTCGGTGCCGTCCTCGTTACGGTTCGACAGGCCAAGGCGGTGAACCTTGCCGATCACGGCATTGCGGGTGACTCCACCCAGTTCTTTTGCAATCTGGCTGGCCGACTGGCCTTCGGCCCACATGCGTTTCAGCGTCTCGACGCGCTCATCGGTCCAGGACATGGCTTGCCTTTCCTGCACCGGGCCTTCCCGGTGCTCTCTCGTGCTAGTGGCTTCAATTCCGCAGAACCCGGTCTTAAACCGGCGAAAGCCAGATTTACCCGTCCGACGCCATAAATTCAAGGAGCGCAGATGCAACCTCGTCCGTCCAGCCCAGGTTTTCGCCAGATGGGCATTCGCCGCTTCGGTCGCGTCAACTGGATCGGCCTTGGAACGCTTTGTCGCCGCGAGATAATGCGCTTCATGAATGTCTGGCAGCAGACCATTTTCGCGCCGCTGATGACGGCAGGATTGTTCGTTGTCGTCTTTGCGCTGGCCTTGGGGCGGGATCGCGGCGAGGTCATGGGCATGCCGTATCTGGAGTTCCTCGGGCCGGGCATCCTGATGATGACGGTGATCCAGAACGCCTTCGCCAATACCTCGTCCAGCATCATCTCGTCGAAAATGCAGGGAAATATCGTGGACACCCTGATGCCGCCTTTGTCTGCGGCCGAAATCCTGACCGGCTATCTGTCGGGGGCCGTGGTACGCGCGCTGATCGTCGCTATCGTCATCGCGCTTGGTTTGGCCCTGCTGATCGGGCAGGGCGTCGCGCATCCGCTATGGGCGCTGAGCTTTGTGGTTCTGGGTGCGCTGCTGATGGGTGGGCTTGGGCTGCTGGGCGGCATCATCGCGCAAAAATTCGACCAGATGGCGGCGATCTCGAATTTCATCGTCACGCCGCTGTCGTTTCTGTCGGGCACTTTCTATTCGGTCGAGGCGCTTCCCCAGCCCTTTGCCACGCTCGCGCACTGGAATCCGATCTTCTATCTGATTGACGGCGCAAGATATGGCTTCTCGGGGGCGTCGGATGCGCCGCCGATGCGGGGATTGATTGTTTGCGGACTGACGGTCGCATTGGTGCTGTTCACGGCGTGGCGCTGGCTGCGCTCGGGCTATCGGATGAAGGCGTAAATTCCGTTGCGTAAGTCTGTTTTCCGCGCTATGCGACCGACATGATCAATCGGACCGCATATATCGCCCGTCCCCGACGTTGATTTTTCAACGCCTGATCCTGCCTGCCTTACCGTCATTACTGGTGCCGCCGATATAGCGGCCAATGTCTGCAAAAGGACAACTCCATGATTCCGCACGTCCTGCCGACCTATAATCGCGCCAACCTTGCCTTTGAACGTGGCGAGGGAAGCTGGGCCATCGCAACCGATGGAACCCGATATCTGGATCTTGGCGCCGGGATCGCGGTGAACTCGCTGGGTCATGCCAATCCCGAACTGGTCGCGACCCTGACAGAGCAGGCCGGAAAGATCTGGCATGTTTCGAACCTGTACAACATCCCCGAGCAAGAGCGGCTTGCCGATCTGCTGATCGAGCACACCTTTGCCGATACGGCGTTCATTACCAATTCCGGCACCGAAGCAGCCGAACTGGCCATCAAGATGGTCCGCAAGTTCTGGTCCGAATCAGGCGATTCCGACCGGTTCGAGATCCTGACCTTCGAGGGGGCTTTCCACGGCCGCTCGACCGGTGCCATTGCGGCTGCTGGCTCCGAGAAGATGGTCAAGGGTTTTGGTCCGCTGATGCCCGGCTTCCGGCAGTTGCCCTGGGGCGAAATGGAGGCGCTGAAGGCCGCGATCTCGGATCGGACCGCCGCCGTCATGGTCGAGCCGTTGCAGGGCGAAGGCGGGATTCGTCCGCTTTCGGACGCAGACCTGCGCCTGATTCGCGAACTTTGCGACCAGACCGGCGCGCTGCTGGTGCTGGACGAGGTACAGTGCGGCATGGGCCGGACGGGCAAGCTGTTCGCCCATGAATATGCCGGTATCACGCCCGATATCATGATGGTTGCCAAGGGCATCGGCGGCGGCTTCCCCCTTGGGGCGGTTCTGGCCACCGAGGCGGCGGCAAGCGGCATGGTCGCGGGGACGCATGGCTCGACCTATGGCGGCAATCCCTTGGCTTGTGCCGTCGGCGCGAAAGTCATGGAAATCATCGCCGCGCCGGAATTTCTGGCCGAGGTGAACCGCAAGGCAGGTCTGCTGCGCCAGAAGCTCGAAGGGCTGGTTGCTGCGCATCCCGATGTCTTCGAAGGGATTCGCGGGCAAGGGCTGATGCTGGGGCTGAAATGCATCGTTTCCCCCGCCGATCTGGTGAAGGCCGGCTATGCCGAGCATATCCTGACGGTTCCGGCCGCCGACAGCACGTTGCGTCTGTTGCCGCCGCTGAACATCAGTGACGAAGACATCGCCGAGGCGGTGGCGCGGCTTGACCGTGCCGCCAGCAGGCTTGATGCCTGAGATCGGTTCTTCGGGCTTTGAAACAGGTCGAGGTCTGCCCGGTCGGGCAGGCCGATTGCCCAAGATTTTCCATGGCGCGTCTACGCGTCCCTTTCGGAACTGCACGAGGTCGCGCGCAATGGCGCGACTCCGATGAGGTCGGGCTTAGCGCGGATCAGCGAAAACGGGCTTTGGCCTTGACCTATTGCCGGCAACGCGGCTTCCTTGCCGGATCAATCCGAAAGACAGTAACAAATGAATAGTTTTCTCGACATCCATACCACCGACAAGGCGGAACTGCGCGGCATGATCGATGCGGCGCGTCGGATGAAGAATGCCCGCAATGGCCAACCGAAAGGCACTCCGGATGCGGACGCGCCGCTGAAGAACCGGATGGTTGCGCTGATTTTCGAAAAACCCTCGACCCGCACACGCGTCAGCTTCGATCTGGGCGTCCGGCAGATGGGCGGGCAGACCATGGTTCTGTCCGGCAAGGAAATGCAACTGGGCCATGGCGAAACCATCGCGGATACGGCCCGTGTGCTGTCGCGCTATGTCGATCTGATCATGATCCGGACCTTCGAAGAGGCGACCTTGCTGGAAATGGCGGAATACGCCAGCGTTCCGGTGATCAACGGTCTGACCAACCGTACCCATCCCTGTCAGGTGATGGCCGACGTCATGACCTTCGAGGAACATCGCGGCCCCATTGCAGGCAGGAAAGTGGTCTGGTCGGGTGACGGCAACAATGTCTGTGCCAGCATGATTCATGCGGCCGGTCAGTTCGGATATGATTTCACATTCACTGGTCCGTCGACCTTGGACCCCGAAAGCGAGGCGCTGGAGTTCGCCCGTGCGCAGGGCGTTCAGGCGATTGTCGAACGTGATCCCGTGAAGGCCGTGCAGGGTGCCGATCTGGTTGTGACGGATACCTGGGTGTCGATGCACGATCCGCAATCGGCCCGTGAGCGTCGGCATAACCAGCTGCGGGGCTATCAGGTCAACGAGGCGTTGATGGGTCAGGCGAAAGCAGACGCATTGTTCATGCATTGCCTGCCTGCCCATCGCGACGACGAGGTGACGAGCGCGGTGATGGATGGCCCGAACTCGGTCATCTTTGACGAGGCAGAGAACCGTTTGCATGCCCAGAAGGCCGTCATGCGCTGGTGTCTGGGCGTCTGACGAAACTTCGCTGCCGCGATTTCCGCGGCAGGTCGGGTACGAATGGAATGGGCGCGGCAGGAATGCCGCGCCTTTTCAGTCTTCGCGGAAGGCTCGGGTGAAGTAATCGCTGAGCGGTTTCACGAGATAGGCGAACGGACTGCGTTCGCCGGTTTTGACATAAACCTCGACCGGCATGCCGGGAACCAGATCCAGATCTTTCAGCTTGGCGCGTTCTTCGGCCGGAATGGTCACTTCGGCGCGGTAATAGGGCAGGTGGGTCGCCTGATCCACCAGCGTATCCGCCGAAATGCGGCTGAGAACTCCGTCGATCTCGGGTGTCGTGCGCGACGAGAAGGACGAGAAGCGCAATACCACCTCTTGGCCGGGATGGACCTCGTCGACATTGATCGGCGCGACGCGGGCGGCAACGACAAGCGGGCGATCCTGCGGAATGATATACATGATCGGGTCCGCCGCGCGAATGACCGAGCGTGGCGTCGTGATCTGCAATTCCTGCACGATGCCCGATACCGGTGCGCGGATCTCGAGTCTTGCGACCTGTTCGGTCAATGAACGACGGCGCTCGGCCAGTTCCAGCTCGCGGTAGCCAAGGTCGCGCAATTCGGTTTCGGCCTGTTCGCGATAGGCGGCGGATTTTTCCAGCCGCGATAGATCTATCTCGGCCAATTGGGTTTCGGCCTGAGCGCGATTCGCGGTCGTCTCGCCCAGAAGGCCGTCCAACCGCGCTGCCTCGCGTTCCAGCGCAAGGACGCGTGACGCCTGAGCGAGGCCCTTGTCCAGCAAGGTGCGCTGGTCGCGCAGTTCTTCGGCGATGAAATCGCGTTGCTGTTGCAGGGCGGCGCTTTGGGCGTCGATGCCCTGAACCTGCGATGTGACCTGTTCGGATTGTTTCGAAAGCTGGCCCAGCGATTGGCCAAGCGTGTCGAGACGTGCGCGGAACAGGCTTGTCTGGCCTTTCAGGAGGTTGTCCAGATCGGGGCGGCTGCGTGCCTCGGAGACGAGTTCCTCGGGGAAGGTGATCTCGGTCAGGTCGGCGCGTTCGGCCTCGAGGCGGCCGCGGCGGGCGAGGATTTCGAAATACTGCCCCTCGACGATGGCAAGTTCGGTGCCCAGCAACGCGCCATCCAGCCGGATCAGGGGTTGGCCTGCGACGACGGTTTCACCCTCGTGTGCGAGGATCTCGGCGACGACGCCGCCATCGGGATGCTGGACGACCTGCCGGCGCTGTTCGACCTCGACCTGACCCGAGGCCACGACGGCCCCTGCGATACGGGCGGTGATCGACCAGATCCCGAACCCTCCGACCAGAAGGGCAAGTGCGACCAGACCCAGGATAATCGAACCGCGTGCCGACCATTCCGGACGAGACGCCGGAGGCGCGGGCGGAAGCGGCACGCTTGCGGGACCGCTGGTTTGCGCGACCGGAATCGGCGGATTCGGGGTGGAGATGCGGGGATCGTTCACGATACGCCTCCGCCCTGACCTTGGGTTCGGGTGATTTGTTCGGCGTTGCGTACCATGGATTTCAGCACCTCGTCGCGTGGTCCGAAGGCGCGGCGCATGCCTTGATCCATCATCAGCAGCAGATCGCATTCGCTGATCGCGGCAGGTCTGTGAGCCATGATGATGACCGCTCCGCCGCGCGCCTTGATATTGCGGATCGCGATGTTCAATGCCGCCGAACCTTCGTTGTCCAGATTCGAGTTGGGCTCGTCCAGGACGAAGATGACCGGATCGGCATAAAGCGCGCGGGCAAGTCCGATCCGTTGGATTTGGCCGCCTGACAGGCGCCCGCCCGTCTGGGTCACGGGCGTGTCATAACCCAGCGGCAGGTCCAGAATCATCTGGTGCGCCGCCGCCGCCGTGGCGGCCGCAACGATGCGTTGCGGGTCGGGATTGGTGGCAAGGCGGGCGATGTTCTCGGCGATGGTGCCGTCAAACAGCGTCACCTGTTGTGGCAAATAGCCGATCAACGCGCCAAGAACGTCTGGGTCGTATTGATCCAGCGTCGCGCCATCCAGCCGGATCGAACCACCGGCAACCGGCCAAGCCGAAATCAGCGCGCGGGCTAGCGTCGATTTGCCTGCTCCGGATGGTCCGATGACGCCCAAGGCCTGACCGGGTGCGACATCGAAGCTGACTCCGCGCAGGGTGGCGACGTTCTGTCCCGGCGGGACGACGCTGAGATTGCGGATTTCAAGGCGGGCCTGCGGCCTTGGCAGCGGTGTCCGCGCGACGGGGGGCGGGCGGCGCGACAAAAGGCCCGCGAGCCGGTTCCAGCCGTCCTGCGCGCGTTGCACCATCGGCCAGCCACCGACGATCTGTTCGATCGGAGACAAGGCGCGGCCCATCAGGATCGACGAGGCGATCATCGCCCCCGGCGTCACCTGCTGCTTCAGGACCAGATAGGCCCCCGCCGCCAGCAGGGCGCTTTGCAGGAACAGGCGGAAACTACGCGAGAATACGGTGAAACCTGTAGCGCGGTCCTGCCCCTCCATCGCGGCTTCGGTAGCGCGGTCGCGAGCGGCCTGCCAGCGCCGGAATGTCGCGTTCCGCATACCGAGCGAGCCGATCAGCTCGCCTTCGTCGCGGAAAACATCGGACATGCGATCCGAGGTTTGCGAGGCCACCGCAGCCTTTTGCAGTGATTCGCGGCTGAGCCATTGGTTCAGCAGGGTCGTGCCAACAAGAATGAGCAGACCTGCCGTCGCCACCGCGCCAAGCAGCGGATGGAAGATGTAAACTGCGGCCAAAAAGAACGGGGCCCATGGCAGATCGAACATAGCCATCAGGACCGGAGATCCTATCAGTCGCTGCACGGCCTCAAGATCGCGCATGCCGCCCTTGACCACCGCGTCCGAACCCGAGGCGCTGCCGTCCTGCAAGGCGGCGGTAAAGACCCGCCCCTCCATCCGTTCCTGAAAGCGTGCCGCCACGCGGGACATCACCCGACTGCGGACAAGATCAAGCACGCCCATCATCAGGAAAAGAAACACGACCAGCAGGAACAGGGCCGTCAGTGTCTCGACCGAGCGGCTTGCCAGAACGCGGTCATAGACCTGCATCATGAAAAGCGGGCCGGTCAGCATCAAAAGGTTCACGGCAAAGGAAAACAATCCGACAAAGGCGTAAAGATATCGCGCCTTGCCGCGCGCCTTGCGCAACTCGGCCTTGCCATCATGGTGCATCGGTGGCGAAGCCATGCCGGTTTCCTTCCCTTTGCTTGGCACCGGGCTTGCCCGGATTGGTCTCAGCGCATATCCCAAAGTGGAGAAGTCGAACAGGTGGATGGCGCTGGTCGGGCGGTAAAATTCCGCTCCACATCCTGCCTTTAACAGCTGAAGGTTAGCAGAATATTGAAGCGCAAGATAATCTTCACCGCCATCGTCGTTGCCGGTCTGTCGGGCTGTAGCGGACAGCCCGGAGCGGACGGCATCAACGACCCCTATGAATCGGCGAACCGTCAGGTCCACGCCTTCAATCGCGGGTTGGATTCCAACGTGGTCAAACCGCTGACATCAGGAATGTCATCGGGGGACGATAAGCCGGGAATTGGTAGCTATGCCCTTCAGGGGATAGGAAATTTCGGCTCCAACCTTGCCGAGCCCGGCAAGGCGGTGAACCATCTGCTGCAGGGAAAACCGGAGCCTGCGGTCAAGACCACGTTCCGCTTCATGGTGAACTCGACCTTGGGGCTGGCGGGTTTTCTGGATCCGGCCGCGGCCGACTTTGCGTTGCCCGAGCAGGATACCGATTTCGGTCAAACCCTCGCTGTGTGGGGTGTACCCGAGGGGGCCTATCAGGAACTGCCGCTGCTGGGACCATCGACCGAGCGCGATACCGTGGGGCGGGTCGTCGATCTGGTCATCGATCCGATGCATGCGGTGCTGAATCTGGACGAATGGCTGATCGGGCTGGGCGCACGGGCAGTCTCAAAAGCCGGTGAACGGGCCCGATTTGGTGATTCCGTTGATTCCATCCTTTATGAAAGCGCTGATAGTTACGCTCAGACGCGGCTGATCTGGTTGCAGCATCGCCGCCATGAACTTGGCGAGGAAGGAGACGAGATTGACCCTTATGCCGAATGAAACCCGTCGCGGATTTCTGGGACTGATCGGGGCCGGATTGGCTTTTTCGGTCACGCCCGCTTACGCATTGAATGAATCCCAGGCCGGCGCTCTGGTCCAGAAGTCGATGGACGAGGTCTATGGGGTGATCAACTCCGGTCAGCCACCGGCGCAGATGTACAAGTCCTTCGAGGCGATTTTCGCGCGCTATGCCGATGTGGACATCATCGCCCGTTCGGCTTTGGGACCGGCGGCACGGCAGGCGAGTCCTGCCGAGTTCGCGGCCTACAAGCAGGCTTTCCAAGGCTATATCGGCCGCAAATACGGCAAGCGCTTCCGCGAATTCATCGGTTCGAAAATCGAGGTGACGGGCGCGCGTCCGGTCAAATCCTTCTACGCGGTGACGACCGTGGCCTATCTGAAAGGTCGCAGCCCGATGGAGATGGAGTGGCATGTCTCGGACAAGTCCGGAAAGGGACGCTATTTCAATATCATCATCGAGGGCGTGAATATGCTCGCTTCCGAGCGGGCCGAGGTCAGCGCCATGTTGAGCCAGCGCAAAGGCGATATGGCGGCACTGACGGCGGACCTGCAAAAGGCGGGATGAGACGTTAACGGCGCCAATCGAAAAGGCCGGCCATAGGGGCCGGCCTTTTTGCTTATTGCTTGTAGACGCCTTCGATGCCGCGAAGGGCTTGCGCCAAGGGATCGTCGGGCGTGATTTCGGTGTCCTCGCCCAGGGATTGGGTCGATGACGTTTCCGCCGGGAATTGCGGCGGGGCGTTCCCGTTCTGAATGCCCGGATCGGGCAGGACGCGACCGGCATCGGCTGCTTGCGGTTGGGCCGAAGGGGCAGGAGCCGCGCCACCTTGCGGTTGGGGTTGGCCAAGTGCCTCGGACAGGGCTGCCGCCAAGGGGTCGGCCGAACCGTCGCCGCCACCGTCGCTGACGACCTGCGGAACAGCGCCGCTGGCATCGAAGACGAAATTGCCCAGCGATTCGACCGGCAGACCCTCGTGGATTTCGGTCATGACGGCCTGCCAGATCTCGGCGGGAAGGCCGCCGCCGGTCACGCCTTTCAGCGGTTTGTTGTCATCATTGCCCAGCCAGACGCCGGTCACATACTGGCCGGTGAAGCCGATGAACCACGCATCGCGATAGCTGGAGGTCGTGCCGGTCTTGCCTGCTGCCGGACGGTCAAGCTTGGCGCGGCCACCGGTGCCGTGCTGGATGACCTGCTCCATCATGCCGATCAGCTCGCCTGCGGCCTTTTGCGAGATGACGCGCTGGCCCATGCCGCCGGACTGGCCGATCAGGGCCTGATCGTCACCTTTGATGCGCAATTCGACCAGACCATAAGGACGCACCGCAGTGCCGCCGTTACGGATGCCCGCATAGGCGCCGGTCATGTTCAGAAGCGTCGATTCCGACGCGCCCAGCCCCAGTGCGGGGCCGCTGGCGAGATCGTTGGCAAAGCCGAAATCATGCGCGACACGGCGCACCGCATCGCGGCCCGCGATTTCCTGCAAGCGGATGGTGGCGGTGTTCAGCGATTGCGACAGGGCGCGGGTCAGCGTGACCTCGCCCATGTATTTGCGCGTGTAGTTCTGCGGCGACCAGGGCCCAGATCCACGCACATTGATGGTCAATGGCCCGTCAAGCACGCGGTCGTTCGGCCCGTAACCCTGATCCAGCGCGGCAGCATAGACAAAGGGTTTGAAGCTTGATCCGGTCTGCCGCATCGCCTGCGTCGCGCGGTTGAACGTGCCGCTGACGGTATTGTCACGGCCACCGATCATCGCGCGGACCGCACCATCGGGAGACATCACCACGACCGCCGCCTGAGCCTGCGAGCCGGGCGCGACCTTTTCATCGAAGATCCGCTTCAGGGCGCGTTCGGCGGCACGTTGGATGCGCTGGTCGAAGGTCGTCTTGATCGTGACGTCCTCGGTGGTTTCGCTGGTCAGGAAGCCCGGTCCGGCCTCCATCACCCAATCGGCGAAATAGCCACCCGCGCGGGCCGCAGCCGCTTTCGACAGAACGGCGGGATGTGCCTTGGCCTCGGCGAACTGGGCGTCGTCGAGATAGCCCTGCTCATGCATCAGCCCCAGCGTGACATTGGCGCGGTCCTGCGCCCGTTGCAGGTTCGAGGTCGGCGCGAAATAGCTGGGCGCCTTGAGCAGACCGGCCAGCATCGCTGCCTCGGAGGCATTCACCTGCGAGGCCGATTTGTCGAAATAGCGTTTTGACGCAGCTTCGAAGCCGCGCGCTCCCGCCCCCAGATACGAGCGGTTCATGTAGATGTTCAGGATGTCCTGCTTGGAGTATTTGAATTCCATCGCCAGCGAATAAGGGACTTCCTTGACCTTGCGCCAGATCGAGGACTTGCGGCACTCGGCCTCGTATTCGGTTTCCGATTTCCATTTGATCGGATCGAAGTTCTCGCCAAGGCACAGCAGCTTCGCGACCTGCTGGGTGATCGTCGAACCACCATTGCCTTCGAGCGGTCCGCGACCTTCGGCAAGGTTGATCCTAATCGCACCGGCGATGCCGCGCGGATCGACGCCAAGGTGCTGATAGAATCGCCTGTCCTCGGTCGCGACGACGGCGTTTTTCAGGACAGGGGCGATTTTATCGGCGCTGACCGTGCCGAAAGTTTCGCCACGCCATGCAAAGACCCTGCCTTCGGTGTCGAGCATGGTGACCGAACCGCGGGCACGGGCATCGAACAATGCGGAGGGTTCGGGCAGCGTCGTGTAGAAATAGAAGGTCGCCGCCGCGACCAGCGCAGCAACGGTGGCGGTCAGCCGCCAGACCGAACCCCATACCACACGCCACAGAAGCGTAATCATTCCGGTGATTCCCCGCGTCAGGAAATTCCCCCGCCGTGGTGGCTTCTGGCGGTAGATCCGCCGCTTTTTCTCGGTGGATTTCTGCACTTTTTGAGGGGCTTGGTCAAAATTGCGCTTGTCAGCGACAATCCGGCCCCTGCCGGTGGGTTTCGTCATGCCTGTTTTCCTGCCCGGCCGAGTCCCCGGCCAATTGGCGGGCAAGATACAGGAACCGGAACAGTTTGAGAACCGAGATGACCTATCAGTGAACTGCCACGGCAGCTTGCAAATGAGGCAGTTGCTGATGATTTTTTGTGCTTGTTCATCTCAACCCCTTTCAATCCCTGCTCAACTCTTGTGCTGAGCGGAAAGCCGCGCGTTTTCTGGGGCCGACACGGAACTGCTGCGACGCAGATAAAAGGTGCAGGAAACATGAAAAGACTAACCGAGATCAAACCACTGATCCCGGCGCTTGCCCTCCCGCTGATCGGGTTGGCTGTGCCGGCGATGGCGCAGGAGGCAACCGACGCGGCTGCGGCGGTTGCCGAAACGGTCGCCCCTATCGTCGATAAAGGCGACACGACCTGGATGATGGTTTCGGCCATTCTCGTCATGATGATGTCGATTCCGGGTCTTGCGCTGTTCTACGGCGGTCTGGTCCGCGCCAAGAACATGCTGTCGGTCCTGATGCAGGTCTTCACGGTGTTCTGCGTGATGTCGCTGCTGTGGGTGTGCTTCGGTTATTCGCTGGCCTTCACCGGTGCCGGCTCGGCCGAGGATGCAACCTGGTTGACCCCGTTCATCGGTGGCTTCTCGAAAGCCTTCCTTGCTGGCGTGAACACCTCGTCGCTGGCCGAGACCTTCACCACGAACGTCTTCGTGCCCGAATATGTCTTCGTGATCTTCCAGATGGCCTTCGCCTGCATCGCGCCCGCGCTGATCGTTGGTGCCACGGTCGAGCGCATGAAATTCTCGGCGATCCTGATGTTCGTCGTGATCTGGTTCTTCTTCTCGTACCTTCCGATGGCCCACATGGTCTGGTGGTGGGGCGGCCCGAGCGCCTATGACGCGCCCGCTGGCTTCCTGTTCGGCCATGGCGATCTGGACTTCGCTGGCGGTACGGTCATTCACATCAACGCCGGTGTCGCCGGTCTGGTCGCGGCGATTGTCGTCGGCCCGCGCCTTGGCTACGGCAAAGAGCTGATGGCTCCGCATAACCTGACCTTCACCTTCCTTGGCGGCTGCCTGCTGTGGATCGGCTGGTTCGGTTTCAACGCTGGCTCGAACATGGAAGCGACCGGAATTGCAGCCATGGCGATCCTGAACACCGTTGTTGCCACCGCTGCCGCTGCTCTGGCCTGGACCTTCGGCGAATGGCTGTTCCGTGGTCACCCCTCGCTGCTGGGCGGTGTTTCGGGTGCGATCGCCGGTCTTGTCGGCGTCACTCCGGCTGCCGGCTTTGTCGGCCCGATGGGCGCTATCGTGATCGGTCTGGTTGCCGGTTTCGTCTGCATGTGGTTCGTCATCAGCCTGAAATCCAAGCTGGGCATCGACGAAAGCCTTGATGTCTTCGGTATCCACGGTGTCGGCGGCATCATCGGCGCGATCCTGACGGGCGTCTTCGCCGCGCCGTCGCTGGGTGGTTCGGGCATCTACGACTACTCGGTCGAAGCAGTCGGCGCGACCTACGACATCGGCGGGCAGGTCTTTACCCAAGCCCTTGGCGTCGTGGTCTGCGTGGTCTGGTCCGCAGTCGTCTCGTTCGTTGCGCTGATGATCGTCAAAGCGGTGATCGGTCTGCGCGTTCAAGCCAATGACGAACGTCAGGGCATGGACATCACCACCCATGGCGAGAACGCCTACAATAACTGAGGGACGGTCGTCTGAAATGAAAAGCCCGGCGAAAGCCGGGCTTTTTGCGTTTCGCTGTCCAGGTAAAGGTCAGGACAGGCGGGAAACCACGTAATCCGCCAGATCCGAGAGAATCATCCGCAACTCGTGGTCAGGGGCGATCTTCAAAGCGGATTTGGCACGTTCGGCCCAGGCGATAGCATCGGCCCGCGCGGCGTCCAGCGCACCTCGGCGTTGAAGTGTTGCCAGCGCGGTTTCGAGATCGCTGTCATCTTGCTGGCCCTTGCCGATGGTGCGCTGCCAGAAGGCGAGCTCCTCGGCGTCGGCTGCGGCGATGGCCTTGATGACCGGCAGGGTCAGCTTGCGTTCGCGGAAATCGTCGCCGACGTTCTTGCCGATTACGGTGGTAGACCCGCCGTAATCCAGCAGGTCATCGACAATCTGGAAGGCAATTCCCAGCGCGTCGCCATAATCGAACAACGCTTGCTGAACCGCCTTGTCCGTGCCCGAGATGACCGCTCCGACCTCGGTCGCGGCCGAGAACAGCGCCGCCGTCTTGCCGCGCACGATCTGGATGTAGGTGTCTTCTGACGTGGTGACGTCCTGTGCGGCGGTCAGCTGCAGTACCTCGCCTTCGGCGATCGTGGCGCTGGCATTGGCAAGGATGCGCATGACTTCCATGCTGTCGGTGTCGGCCATCAACTGGAAGCTGCGCGCGAAAAGATAATCGCCAACGAGGACGCTGGATTTGTTATCCCACAAAAGGTTCGCCGTCGGGCGGCCACGGCGCTGTTCGCTTTCATCGACCACATCGTCGTGCAGCAATGTCGCAGTGTGGATGAATTCGACCGCAGCGGCCAACAGGATGTGACTGTCGCCCTGATAGCCGCAAAGCCGAGCAGCAGCGAGGACCAGCATCGGGCGCAGGCGTTTGCCACCTGCCTCGACCAGATGTGCGGTCACCTCGGGAATGCGGGGCGCGTGACGGCTGGCCATCCGCTCGCGAATGAGCGTGTTGACTGCGGCCATGTCGCTTGCCAGTTCATTGGAAAGCCGGTCAAGCGGCTTCGAGACGTTTTCGTTCATGCCCATGTGCCATTCCCTTCTTCCCGCAAGCCATTGCCACGGCATGGACACATTCGCAACAGCAGCTTACCCTTTGGGGCTATGAAGGAACTATTGCGCACCACAAATCCGCTGCTCATCGTCCGCGTGACCGATCTGCTCGAGGCCGAGGGAATCGCGGCATTTCCGCTGGACCAGCATATGAGTGTGCTGGAGGGATCTTTGGGCATCCTGCCGCGCCGGTTGATGGTGGCCGATCGCGACCACTTTATGGCTCGCGCCATCTTGCGAGACCATGACATCGACGATGGACGGTGAATCCTTGCGCAATGACGGCTTCCTTGGCGGCCGCCTGCAGATAAAACAGCCCGCAACCGGTTATCGTGCGGGCGCGGACGCGGTCATGCTGGCCGCCGCTTGTCCGGCAAGTCCTGGCCAGTCCGTGCTTGAACTGGGTTGCGGGGCAGGGGTCGCATTGTTCTGTCTTGCGGCGCGGGTCTCTGACCTGAAACTGACCGGACTTGAGGTTCAGTCGGGCTATGCCGATCTTGCGCGACAGAATGCGAGGGCGAATGGCCTGACAGCGGATATCGTTCAAGGCGACCTGAGCCACATGCCCGAGGTGCTGCGGGCACAAAGCTTCGATCACGTCATTACCAACCCGCCATATTTCGGCAGCGGCACGGTCGCGCCTGACGCCGGACGCGGCATTGCACGCCACGAGGATGTTCCTCTGTCGCTTTGGATCGAGGCCGGTTTGCGTCGGCTTGCCCCCGGCGGTTGGCTGACCCTGATTCATCGCGCAGAACGTCTGGGAGAGATTTTGGCCACGCTTGGAGCCCGCGCGGGCGAGATCACAATTCTGCCAGTCAGCGCGCGGACCGGTCGTGAAGCGGGGCGGGTTATCGTCACGGCTCGCAAGGGCGCACGGACACCTTCACGCCTGCTGTTCCCCTTTATCATGCATGAAAAACCGTCACATTTGACCGATGGCGAAGACCTTTCCGCCGAGGCCCGCGCGGTTCTGCGGGACGGTGCGGCACTCAACCTGCGGGACCGGTGATTTCCGATGACATTGTGACAGATTTGTGCTGCAATCACCCGGTTCGATCAATCCAAAAGGAGGACGAAATGTCGGTAGAATCCCATGTTCAGGAGCTTCGCCGCAAGCATCAGTCACTTTCCACCCAGATTGAGGCAGCCAACCGGTGCCCTGGCATGGACGATCTTTCCATCGCTAAGATGAAAAAGGAAAAACTGCGCCTCAAGGAGGAGATCGCGCGTCTGTCGCACTGATACGGATGCGAGAGTCGAAACAGATTTCTGCTAGCAAACGGCCCGCTCCAAGGCGGGCCGTTTTCGTTTTCGGGGAATCACTCAGGCGAAGAACTGACCGCCATTCGCGGACAGCGTCGCACCGGTGATGAAACCCGCCTCTTCGGAGGCGAGGAATACGACGCAGCGGGCGATTTCCTCGGGCTCGCCCAGACGTCCGACCGGAATTTGCGGGATGATGCGTTCGTTCAGTACCTTTTCGTCGATGGCGCGCACCATTTCCGTGCCGATATAGCCCGGACAGATGGCGTTGACGGTGATTCCCGCGCGCGCGCCTTCCTGTGCCAGTGCTTTGGTGAAGCCCAGATCGCCAGCCTTCGCCGCCGAATAGTTCGCCTGACCAGCCTGCCCCTTCTGGCCGTTGATCGAGCTGATATTGATGATGCGCCCATATTTGCGGTCGCGCATGCCGGACCAGACCGGATGGGTCATGTTGAACAGGCCCGAAAGGTTCGTGTCGATTACTTCTTTCCATTGCGTCGGCGTCATCTTGTGGAACATCGAGTCCCGCGTGATGCCGGCATTGTTGACGAGGACTTCGACAGGCCCGAGGTCCGCTTCGACCTGCTTGATTCCCGCTTCGCAGGATTCGTAGTCGGCGACCGACCATTTGTAGGTCTTGATGCCGGTCTCGGCGGTGAAGGCACGCGCGGCATCCTCATTGCCTGCGTAATTCGCCGCGACCTCGTATCCGGCCTCTTTGAGCGCCTTTGAAATCGCTGCGCCAATGCCGCGCGATCCGCCCGTGACCAGAGCGACTTTTCCCATGGTTTGCCCCCCGATGAGTGTATGCGAAAGTTATGCCGGAAATTGTGGAAGGGGCGCGCAGCCTTTGGCGCGCCCGAACAGGTCAGGGACGCTCGACGCAAAGGGCAACGCCCATCCCGCCACCGATACACAGGGTCGCGAGCCCCTTTTTCGCGTCGCGTCGTTTCATCTCGAACAGCAGCGTGTTCAGAATGCGCGCGCCCGACGCACCGATCGGGTGACCGATGGCGATCGCCCCGCCGTTCACGTTCACGATGGCAGGATCCCAGCCCATGTCTTTGTTCACGGCACAGGCCTGCGCGGCGAAGGCCTCGTTCGCTTCGACCAGATCCAGATCCTTGACCGACCAACCGGCCTTCGACAGCGCAAGGCGGCTTGCCGGAATCGGGCCCGACCCCATGATCGAAGGATCGACCCCGACCGAGGCGTAGGACGCGATCCTCGCGAGCGGCGTCAGCCCGCGTGCGGCGGCTTCATCCTCGGACATGACAAGGACCGCCGCGGCGCCATCGTTCAGGCCCGAAGCGTTGGCTGCCGTGACCGAGCCATCCTTGGTGAAGGCCGGACGCAGCTTTTCCATGGCCTCTAGCGTGGCGCCGTGGCGGATATATTCGTCGCTATCGACGACAGTGTCGCCTTTGCGCGATTTGATCGTCACCGGAACAATTTCATCGACGAAACGTCCGGCCTTCTGGGCGGCCTCGGCCTTGTTTTGCGAGGCGACGGCGAATTCGTCCTGTGCCGACCGCGAGATTTCCCACTTGGCAGCGACGTTCTCGGCCGTTTGACCCATGTGATAATCGTGGAAAGCGTCCCACAAACCGTCGCGGATCATGGTGTCGAGCATTTTCATGTCGCCCATTTTCTGGCCAGCGCGAATGTAGGCGGCATGTGGCGCCAGAGACATGGATTCCTGACCGCCGGCGATGACGATCTTGGCATCGCCAAGCAGGACTTGCTGTGCCGCCAGAGCGACCGTGCGCAGACCCGAACCGCAGACCTGATTGATCAGCCATGCCGGAGATTCCTTTGGAAGCCCGGCATGGATATGGGCCTGTCGTGCGGGGTTCTGACCCTGCGCGGCGGTAAGGACTTGACCGAAAATGGTCTCGGAGACCTCTGACGCATCGATCCCCGCGCGCTCGATCACCGCTTTCAGCACGATAGCGCCTAATTCATGGGCGGGTGTGTTGGCGAATGATCCCAGAAAACTTCCGACCGGAGTGCGGGCAGCGGATACGATCACTGCTTTGGTCATGTCAGGCTCCTTACCTGCTTGCCGATTTATGACGGCGTCGAGGAACAGTTTCCAATTCGTGCCGCAACGTCAAGCTTGCAAAATGCGCGTTATACCATGGTTCGGTAGGGTCGGGCGGTGTTCAAAAAATGGGCAGGAATGCCTTATCCTTGATGTGCTAGCGAACGCGACGAACGCCATGGCGGAACGATTGTCGGGCCGCCGAAATGACCGCCCTGAAGGCAATCAATGCCCAGATCTGCCAGGAAGGCGGCATCCTCGGCGGTCTCAACCGCTTTTGCGACAGTACACATGTCAAAATGATGCGCGATGGACTGTAGCGCGCGGGCAAGGACCTGATTGTCGCGTTGCTGCGCAATGTCGCGAATGAAACGACCGTCTATCTTGATCATGTCGAAGCAGAAATCGCGCAAATAGCGGACGGACATGAAACCGGAACCAAAATCGTCCAGCGCGAAGTTGACGCCATGTGATTGAAGCTCGCGCATGAAGGGACCGACAGTCTCGGGCAGCGCCATCGCCGAGCTTTCGCCGATCTCAAGGATGAGCCGCTCGGCTATGTTCGCGTTCCGGCCAATGCCGTCGCGCAAGGCACGCATCCATGCCGGATAACCGATCGAACGGGCGGACATGGTGACCGAGAGCCGGATCGACGCGTCCTCGGCTAGCGCATGCAGGGCAAGGTCCAGCGCGAGGCAATCTATCTGTCGGCCAAGCTCGGTGAGCTCGGCGGCGCACATGAAGTCATGCAAAGGAACGATTCGGCCGGTTTCATCAATGAGCCGGACCGATCCCTCGTGGAAGACGACCTGATCGGAGCGGTCGGACTGTACCACACGCTGAAAGGCAAGCATGGCTTCGCGGTCTGAAACCGCCCGACGGACCATTGCCATTGTCATGCGTGGTTTCTGATCGACCATGAAATCCAGGGGTGAGCCGAATTCCTGCCGATTGCCTATGGGATTTGTCATGCGGTGACTCCTGTCTTCGGCCGAAGTCTGGTTGTCATCTCCTAAGATCGGGTAAAGGTGGTGAGCTTTCTCAACTTGAGGTTAATGAACCATGACCCAATTCGAGCGCTGCGGATGGTGCGGAACCGATCCGCTATATGTGGCCTACCATGATGACGAGTGGGGGGTGCCGGAATATGATTCGCGTGCGCTGTGGGAAAAGCTGGTTCTGGACGGATTTCAGGCGGGGTTGAGCTGGATCACCATCCTGCGCAAGCGCGATAGTTTCCGCGAATGCTTCGAGGGGTTTGATCCCGAACGCGTCGCGGCTTGGGGCGAACCCGAGATCGCCCGCGCCCTGCAAAACCCCGGCATCATCCGCCATCGCGGCAAGATCGAGGCCGCCGTGACGGGTGCGCGCGCCTATCTGGAGATCGAGGCCAAGGAAGGTTTCTCGCCCTTCATCTGGTCCTTCGTCGGCGGCAAGCCGCTGCAACAGCCCCGCGCGAGCCTTGCCGACGTTCCCGCGAAATCCCCGGAATCCGAGGCCATGGCCAAGGAATTGAAAAAGCGCGGTTTCAAGTTTTGTGGCCCGGTCATCACCTATGCCTTCATGCAGGCTTGCGGGCTGGTCAACGACCACATTGCGACCTGCCCCAGCCACGCAAGGGTCAGGGCGCTGTCGCCTGTTTGATCAGCGCCTTGGCCGCGTCGGAGGACCAGTCCGCGCCACCGATCAGGCGGGCGATCTCATTGCCGTCGCGGTCGATCAGCACGGTCACCGGCATCCCCATCACGCCCATTTCCCGCGCCAAGGTCTGGCGCGGGTCCAGCAGGACGGGCAGGTTTTCCACCTTGGCCTCGGTCAGGAATTTCTTGATCGCGGGCGGCGGGTTATGGCCCGCGGCAATGGCCACGACCTGAAAATCCTCGCCGCCCAGTTCAGCCTGCAACGCGTCGAGCGAGGGCATCTCCTCGCGGCAGGGCGCGCACCAGGTGGCCCAGAAGTTCAGAAGTACGACCTTGCCGCGATAATCCTTCAGCGAATGGGTGCCGCCATCGGGATCGGTGAAGGTGGTTTCCGGCACCGGGGTCGCGTCGGTCTGGGCAAGTTTCGCAAGGCCCCCGTCATGCGCGGCCTGCCAGTCGATTTCTCCGCCGAAGGCCGGGTTTGCACCAATCAGCAGTGCCGTATAAAGAACCAGCGAACGCAGCATTCCACCCCCCGAAGGACCAGCCATGACCGAGCAGCCCGCCAGCACCGCCAACCAGATGTGGGGTGGACGTTTTGCCGCCGGTCCGGACGCGATCATGGAGGCGATCAATGCCTCGATCGGGTTCGACCAGCGGCTCTATGCCCAGGACATCCGGGGCAGCCGCGCCCATGCGGCGATGCTTGCCGCACAAGGCATCATCAGCACTAGCGATGCAGACGCCATCGGGGAAGGGCTTCTCACGGTGTTGTCAGAGATCGAGAAGGGCGGTTTCCCCTTCTCGACTGCGCTGGAAGATATTCACATGAATGTGGAATCCCGCCTGAAAGAGATCATCGGCGAACCGGCGGGGCGGCTGCACACCGCGCGTTCGCGCAACGATCAGGTGGCGACCGATTTCCGCCTTTGGGTGCGCGACCAATGTGACGCGACGATCGACGGTCTGGACGCGCTGATCCGCGCGGCCTTGGGTCAGGCCGAGAAGGGCGCGGATTGGGTCATGCCGGGCTTTACCCATCTGCAAACCGCGCAGCCGGTCACTTGGGGCCACCACATGATGGCCTATGTCGAGATGTTTGGCCGCGATCTGTCGCGCTTCCGCGATGCGCGCAAGCGGATGAATGAATCCCCGCTTGGCGCTGCGGCTTTGGCAGGCACGGGTTTCCCGATCGACCGCCATGCGACCGCCGCCGCCTTGGGCTTTGACCGGCCCATGGCGAACAGCCTTGATGCCGTCAGCGACCGCGATTTCGCGCTGGAATACCTGTCGAGCGCCGCGATCTGCGCCGTCCACCTGTCGCGTCTGGCCGAAGAACTGGTGATCTGGTCCTCGGCCCAGTTCCGCTTTGTCACCATGTCGGACCGCTTCTCGACCGGCTCGTCGATCATGCCGCAAAAGAAGAACCCCGATGCCGCCGAACTGATCCGCGCCAAGATCGGGCGGATTCTGGGCGCGGCGGTTGCGCTGTTCGTGGTGATGAAGGGCCTGCCGCTGGCCTATTCCAAGGACATGCAGGAAGACAAGGAACAGGTCTTTGACGCCGCCGACAACCTGATGATCGCGCTGGCCGCGATGACCGGGATGCTGTCGGACCTGACCGCCAATCGCGACCGGCTGGAAGCCGCCGCTGGCTCGGGCTTCTCGACCGCGACGGATCTGGCCGATTGGCTGGTGCGCGAGGCAGGCCTTCCCTTCCGCGATGCCCATCATGTCACCGGCACGCTGGTCGCCATGGCCGAGAAATCGGGCGTCGATCTGCCGGAGCTGACGCTGGAACAGATGCAATCGGTCAATCCGGCGATCACGGCGGATATCTTCAACGTGCTGGGCGTGCATAACTCGGTCGCATCGCGCATGTCTTATGGCGGGACCGCGCCCGCGCAGGTCCGCGCCCAAATCGCGCGCTGGAACGAAATGCTTGGGGAGAAAGCATGACCCAGACGATGCTGTTCGCGCTGTTCGCGCTGATGCTGGCGACGCTTGCCGCCTGCGGCGTCGATGGCCCGCCGACGCGCCCCGATCCCACGACCGAGCCGGGCGTCCATTTCAGCGGAGAGGCGCGCGTTGGTGTCGTCTCGTCGCTCTGACCTGACACCCCTGCGGCTGGTCTGGCTGGCGCTTGCGGCCGTAGGTGCGGGCACGGCGCTTTGGCAGGGCGAGGGCCTGTGGCAGGGCGTATCGGGGACCGAGATCGTGGCCCAGATCTCCCTTGGCATCTGGTGCATGGTCGAAACCATGGTGCGCCGCAACTGGCTGGCCTTGCTGACATTTCCTGCGCTGGCGCTTGGCATTGGCTGCGCGCTGCCGCTTTATCTTTTCATCCGCTCTCGCAGGATCACCTGATGGATCACTTCAATTACGTGGACGGCGTGCTTCATGCCGAGGACGTGCCCCTGACCCGCATCGCGGCCGAGGTCGGCACCCCGGTCTATGTCTATTCGACCGCCACCCTGACCCGCCATTTCAAGCTGTTCCAACAGGCGCTGGACTGGACCGATCATCTGGTCTGCTTTGCGGTCAAGTCGAACTCGAACCTCGCCGTGCTGAAGGTGCTGGGCGATCTGGGCGCGGGCATGGATATCGTCTCGGCGGGCGAATATGCGCGGGCCAAGGCCGCAGGCGTTCCGGGCGAGCGGATCGTTTTCTCGGGCGTGGGCAAGACCGCAGCCGAGATGCGCATGGTGCTGGAAGGCGGCATCCGCCAGTTCAACGTCGAATCCGAACCCGAGATGGAATTGCTGTCCGAGGTCGCCAGCAGCATGGGTCTGCGCGCGCCGATTGCGGTGCGGGTGAACCCCGACGTGGACGCCAAGACCCATGAGAAAATCGCGACCGGGAAGTCGGAAAACAAGTTCGGCATCCCCATCGCCAAGGCGCGCGAGGTCTATGCCCGTGCCGCCAGCTTGCCGGGGATCGAGGTTGTCGGCATCGACATGCATATCGGCAGCCAGTTGACCGATCTGGAGCCTTACCGCCAAGCCTATGCCAAGATGGCGGAACTGACCCGCGCGCTGCGCGCCGATGGGCACAATATCCGCCGTCTCGATATGGGCGGCGGCTTGGGCATCCCCTATCGCCGCGACAATAGCGCGCCGCCTCTGCCCATCGAATATGGGCAGGTGATCCGTGACGCGGTCGGCGATCTGGGCTGCGAGATCGAGATCGAGCCGGGCCGTAATATCTCGGGCAATGCGGGCATCCTGCTGTCCTCGGTGATCTACCTGAAAGAGGGCGAAGGCCGCGACTTCCTGATCCTCGACGCCGCGATGAACGACCTGATTCGCCCCGCCATGTATTCGGCCCATCACGACATCGTCCCGGTGACCGAGCAGGCTCCGGGCAGCCCGGTCGCGCCCTATGACGTGGTTGGCCCGGTCTGTGAGACTGGCGACACGTTTGAAAAGGCCGTCGAACTGCCCGCTTTAGGGGCAGGGGATCTGGTCGCGCTGCGTTCGGCGGGCGCATATGGGGCTGTGATGGCCTCGGAATACAATTCCCGGCCGCTTGTCCCCGAGGTTCTGGTGAACGGGGATCAATTCGCCGTCATTCGGGCGCGACCGACGCTTGAGGAAATGCTGGGACGCGATACCATTCCGGAATGGCTATAGGCATTCCATTCTGCATGAACGTTACCGGAGGGGGGCATTCCTCCGGAACCCGATTCGGTATCTGCCAACCAACTGACTTCAGGCATCGCTGATGGGCGGGCCTGATCCCCTTCGTGTGCGGCGAGCGGTCGAACTGACCCGCGTCGGCATGTGGTGGGAGGAATTGGCACGCGCCTTCTGGCCATTGGGCGTGGTTCTGGCGCTAAGCCTGACCGCCATCGCGTTCGGCGGGGCAGAGGCCCTGTCCTCGGGCGGGCTGCTCTGGTTCATGGCGCTGGTGGTTCTGGCACTGCTCGCGACGGGATATCGGGGTTTCCGGCGTTTTCGCAAGCCGTCGCGCGATGCCGCATTGGGACGGGTCGATGCGACATTGCCCGGACGTCCATTGTCGGCGTTGCGCGATCATGTGGCGATTGGTGCCGAGGATGACGGCACCGTTGCCCTGTGGCAGGCGCATCTGACGCGAATGCGCAACGAGGCCAACGCGGCGCGAATGGTGATTCCCGACGCGAAATTGCGCTGGCGTGATCCCGTCGCGTTGCGGCTGGTCGGACTGGCCGCCATCGTGATGACGCTGCTATTCGCGCCTTCGGGGCGGTTCGGGCAAGGGATCGCGGCTTTGGGTGCGACGTTCCGGCCAGCGCCCGTTGCGCCCTCGACCTTGGAAAATGCGCCCTCATGGGAGGGCTGGGCCGAGCCTCCGTCCTATACCCGACGTCCGACGATCTATCTGAATGCGTTGCCCGAGGCTCAGGCGCTGGAGTTGCCGAAAGGCTCCAAGCTCAGTTTCCGGCTTTATGGCGAAGGGGCGGGTGTCACGCAGGATATCGGCGCAGCGGTCAGCGGCGGCGATCCAGCTGCGCCCGAGTTCATCGCTGAACGTGACGGCTTGGTCGAGGTCGGCGGTCGGCAGTTTCCTATCACCGTGGTTCCAGATGCCGCACCCACCGTTCAGCCGGTCGTCGCCGCGGATCGGCGTGCGGACGGACGATTCGTGCAGCCCTTTGCGGCGGCTGACGATAATGGCGTTGTTTCGGGCAGCGCGGTTATCGCCCTTGATCTGTCGACCATCGACCGCCGCTTCGGCCTGTCGGTCGCCCCCGAGCCGCGCGAACCGGTGCGGATCGAACTGCCTTTGCCCGCGACGGGCAGCCGCAAGGACATTCGCGGACAACTGGCCAGTGATCTGTCGCGGCATCCTTGGGCCAATTTGCCGGTCACTGTCGCGTTGGAGGTTGTGGACGGGATCGATCAGAAGGGTAGTTCTCCTGCGGTCCGGATGATGTTGCCGGGTCGGCGCTTCTTTGATCCCTTGGCCGCGTCCCTGATCGAGGTTCGGCGCGATCTGCTGTGGTCGCGCGAGAATGCATCCCGCAGCGCGCAGGTTTTGCGTGCGGTCAGCTGGCAGCCAGACGGATTCATGGACCCTGCCTTGGCCGAGGGATTGCGGGGTGCGATCGGCACGCTGGAAGCCGGTCCCTTGACCGAAGAGGCGCGCAACAAACTGGCTCAGGTGCTGTGGGACGCGGCCGTCGCGCTTGAGGATGGCGGCTTGGCTGACGCGCTCGAGCGGATGCAACAGGCGCAAGAGCGGCTGTCCGAAGCGATCCGCAATGGTGCCAGTCCGGACGAGATCCAGCGGCTGATGGACGAGCTGCGCGAGGCGACGGACGCCTATACCGACATGTTGGCCCAGCAGGGACAGGACCCATCCGAGAAATTCGACCGCTCTCCGCAACAGGGCCAGCAGATCACCGGCGACCAGATCCAGAAAATGATGGACGAGATCCAGCGCCTGATGAACGAGGGCCGCATGGCCGAGGCGCAGGAGCTGCTGGATCAGTTCAATCGCATGATGCAGAACATGCGCGTCACGCAGGGGCAGGGTGGCTCGGGCGAGGGGCGGCAGCGACCGATGAACCGGTTGGCCGACACGTTGCGCGAGCAACAGAAGCTGGCCGACGAGGCGATGCGGCAGATGCAGGACCAATATGGGCAGTTCCAGCCCGACGGTCAAAACGGGCAGGGCAGTGAGCAAAGTCAGGGGCTTGCGGATCGCCAGCGTGAATTGCGCGAGGATCTGGGCCGTCAGCGCGGGTTGATGCCCGGACGGGGCACACCCGAAGGCGATCAGGCACGGCGCAGTCTGGACGATGCGGGTCGGGCCATGGAGGAAGCCGAACAGGCCCTGCGCGAGGGCGATCCCTCGGGCGCGATGGAGCGTCAGGCACAGGCCATCCAGGACATGCGGGACGGGATGCGCGCGCTTGGAGAGATGACGGCGCGCAACCAGCAGCAGGGTCAGGACGGGCAACCGCAGCAGGGCCAGCAGGATGGCGGGCCGGACGGACCATCCTCGGAGGGGAATGGCCCCCGAGGTCTGGCCGAGAACTATCGCGACCAGCCGCAACTTGATCCGTTGGGGCGCTCGACCGAGGGGAATGGCGGCTCGATCACCACGGGCGACCAATTGGCCGAGGGCGGCGATCCGTCCCGTCGGGCACGCGATCTACAGGACGAAATCCGTCGGCGCAGCGGCGAGCGCGAGCGGCCGGAAGACGAGCGCGACTATCTGGATCGCCTGCTCGACAATTTCTGAACCTTAATCGCGGGTGATCAGACCTTTGAAAGCGATGGCCTGATCATGCAACCAGATCCTGCCGCGATCCATGCTTTGGCGCCATTCCGACATCATCCCGCCGTTTTCGGCCGGTGCGGTCCGGGGGGCGATTGCATAGGTCGCAAGGACCGCAAGCGCGATCAGGACGGCCAGCCCGAAGCCCAGACGATAGCCGCCGCCATTGCGGCGGGGCGCGATCACCGGCGCGGATGCTGCGGGCTCGGGCGGCTTGACGGGTGGGTCGGGAAGTTGCGCCTCGGCGACCGGCAAAGGAATTTCAGGAACCGGCACACGGCGGGTCAGCGTGGCGGCAAGGCTTTCAGCGTCGGGCAGATTTGGCGCGACGGTTGGCTGGACCACGGTGGATTCGATCGTTTCCGGCTGCGGTTCGTCGGGCGCGGTTTTCTCGACCGACGATTCGGATGCGGGCGCTGCTTCGGTTTCGGGAAACGCTGGCTCGATGGGCTCAGGTTCGGTGTGCTCCGGCTCGGGGGGCAGCGGCTCGCCGGGCAGGATGACCGTCGAAACCGGCCAATCGATTTCATCGCTGCGCGGCAGGGCCGCACCGGGAAGCGGCGTGGATGCAGCCGGACCGTCATCGGCGTCCATGGCGGTCCGCTTTGTCTGGGTCTTCGATGAACGGGCGGCAAGTTCACGGGCGGTTTCTTCGCGCAGGATCGCCAAGACCGATTCGTGCAGCGGGCGGTTCAAGGCGGGCCGCGCCGAGGCGTCATATTGCTGGGGCGAAAGGCTGGCGTCTTCGAAGTTGGAAACGGCTTGCGGTCTGCCCGGAGCATCCTGATGCCAGACATGGCTGCAGGCCGAGCACTCGACCTCGCGGCCCGAGGCCGGAATCACCGAGTCAGGAATGTCGTATTGGGCCGCGCAGCGTGGGCAGGTCAGGCGCATTCAATCGTCTTTCTAGGCCAGTCTTGGTCGGGCGTGCGTCTCGCATTCGTCGCCGGACTGTTCTATCAAGCCGCGAACCGCGCGCCAAGCAGCCCGGACAAAAGGGGGTCCCCAAGTGATCGAGATGCAAAACCTTTCCTTTGGCTACAGTGGAGGCGAGCCGCTATTGGCGGATATGTCTCTGACCGTACAGCCGGGATCGTTTCATTTCCTGACCGGACCGTCGGGATCGGGCAAAACCACCTTCTTGCGGTTGTGCTATGCCGATCTGCTGCCAAGCTCGGGCCGGATGATGGCCTTTGGACGGGATGTAACCGAACTTTCGCGCGATGGCATTGCGGCGCTGCGCCGCAAGGTCGGCGTGGTGCATCAGGACCCGCAATTCCTGGATCACCTGCCGGTCGCCGACAATATCGCGCTGCCGCAGATCGTGGCGGGGCAGCCGGTGAACACCGATCTGATTAGCGATCTATTGGACTGGGTGCAGCTTAGACAGCATGGCGCGGCATTTCCGCCTTCGCTGTCGGGCGGCGAGCGTCAACGCGCTGCCTTGGCGCGTGCCGTGATCATGACGCCGGATCTGGTCATCGCGGACGAGCCGACCGGCAATCTCGACTGGGATATGTCGATGCGGCTTCTGGACCTGCTGATCGAGTTCAACCAAGAGGGCAAGGCCGTGCTGTTCGCGACGCACGATCTGAACCTGATCCGGGCGGCCAAACAGCATATTCAGGCACGCGTGCTGCGCATTGCCAACAAACGGCTGCAACTTGCAGGAGCAGATCTGTGAAACGAGGCGAATTGAGATCCCTTGATATTGCTGCTTTGTGGCGCGGACTCAGCCGCCCCGATCCGACGGGAATTGACCGCGTGGTGCCTCCGACCGGTTTCACCGCGCAACTGACGGTCTTTGCGGCGGCGGCGATGGCATTTCTTGCCGTCTTCGCGCTGGCATTGGCCTTGGCGACCGGTCGTCTGGCCGAGCGCTGGTCCAGCGAATTGGCACAAACCGTGACCGTTCGTATTTCGGCTCCGCCGGACCAGATCGAGCAGCAGGTCGCGACCGTCATGCAGGTCTTGCAGACAACTCCGGGAATCGCCGAATCCCGACAGATTCCCGATGCCGATGTCGAGAAGTTGCTGGAGCCATGGTTCGGTCCCGACGTTCCGGTCGAGGTCTTGCCGATTCCCCGCTTGATCGAGGTCACCGAAACCGGTGACGGCATTGATGCCGATGCGTTGCGTCTGCGATTGCAGGGCGAGGCTCCGGGGGCAATTCTGGATGACCACACCCGTTGGCGCGAGCCGCTGGTCAGGGCGGCAAGCCGGTTGCGGCTACTCGGGCTGTTCTCTCTGGTGCTGATCGCTGCGGCCTCGGCTGCGATGATCACGCTGGCGGCGAAGGCGGCTTTGGCGGCAAACGGGCAGGTGATCCGGGTGCTGCGCCTGATCGGCTCGCGCGATATCACCATCGCTACCGCCTTCGTGCGCCGTTTCACCCAACGCGCGGCGCTGGGAGCGTTGCTTGGCTCGGTACTGGGCATGGTGGCAATTTGGGCTTTGCCGACCGTCGATGAGGCGGGCGGGTTCCTGACCGGGCTTGGTTTTCAGGGCTGGGGCTGGCTGTGGCCGCTGTTGATCCCGCTGGTCGCGGCAGCAATCGGCTTCTGGGCAACCCGCTCGGCCGCGCTGCGGATGCTGAGGGAGGTGCGCTGATGTCGCCCTATGAACCACGTCCGGCGTCAATGCTGGATTGGCTGCGGACGGGGATCTACTACATCTACGCGGTGATCGTGACGGCGCTGATCGGTCTGATCGGTCTGCCGGGTACGCTGATCAATCCCGCCCATGCCCATTGGGTCGGAGAGCGCTGGCTGTCGCTGATGCTGGGCGGCGCGCGCATCATTTCGGGCGTCAAGGTCGAGTATCGTGGCACTCCGCCGGTCGAGGACATGCTGATCGCAGCCAAGCATCAAAGCTTTCTTGATATTCTGGCCATCGCCAAGGCCTGTCCGCGCCGCGCCTTCGTGATGAAGCGCGAGGTGATGAATGTTCCGGTGATGGGCTGGTTTGCCCGCAAGGTCGGTTGCATCCCGATCGACCGCTCGCGTGGCAAAGATGCGATGCGCCAGATCATTGCCGAGGTGAAAACGGCGCATGAAAGCCCGCGCGGGCTTGGCCATCTGATCTTCTACCCCGAAGGAACGCGGACGAAGCCCGGGACGACCGTGCCCTATAAACAGGGCGTCGCGGTGATCCAGCGCGAAACGGGTCTGCCGATCATGCCGGTCGCGGTCAATTGCGGCATGTTCTGGCCGAAGCGCGGATTCCCGATCCGTCGAGGGACGGCGATTGTCGAGTTCCTACCCGCGATTTCGGCACCGCAAAGAAGCGAGCGGGTGCTGCCATTGCTGGCCGAGCGCATCGAAGGAACCAGCATGCGCCTTTTCAACGAAGCCGGCGGTCAGTCCGCTCTTGCCGAAAACTGATCCGGCTGGGCATTGTCCCGGACCGAGTCGTTTACTATCTCGGTCAAACCCGGTCGCATCCGTGACCGGAATCTGCATTCAGGCCGGATCGTCGCCGCGCCGCCCGCTTTCCGGGCTGGTGCCCCGTCCTTCGGCCTTGTTACGTTTCAGGAGGGCGGAATGAGCGCCATTATCGAGATCGACCATCTCTCCAAGCGCTATGGCAGCGGGACGGCGGCCCTGAACGGAGTTTCGCTGAAAATCAACGAAGGCGAGATCCTCGCCTTGCTAGGGCCGAACGGCGCCGGAAAGACGACGATGATATCGATCATCTGTGGGCTCGTGACCCCTACTGGCGGCACGGTTCGGGTCGGTGGCCATGATATCCGCACCGATTGGCGCGCTGCGCGCAAGCTGATCGGGCTGGTGCCGCAGGAAATCGCTCTGGAGCCGTTCGAAAAGGTCATCGACTGTGTGCGTTTTACCCGTGGCCTTTATGGTGCGGGGCCGGACGAGGCCTATATCGAGAAACTGCTGCGTAGCCTCGCGCTTTGGGACAAGCGGGATGCCCGCACGCGCGAACTTTCGGGCGGCATGAAACGACGCGTTCTGATCGCCAAGGCATTGTCGCATCGCCCCAAGGTGCTGTTCCTTGACGAGCCGACCGCGGGCGTCGACGTGGCCCTGCGTCGCGAGATGTGGTCCGTTGTCCGCGATCTGAGCGCCGATGGCGTCACGATCATCCTGACCACGCATTACCTTGAAGAAGCCGAGGACATGGCCGACCGGATCGGCGTCATCAACCGTGGCGAGTTGCTTCTGGTCAAACCCAAGGCCGAGTTGATGGGCGAGTTCGGCAAGAAACACCTGACCATCGACTTGTACGAGCCACTGTCGGAATTGCCGCATTCCTTGGCCGAGCGTGGTCTTACATTGTCGAAAGACGGCCTGACGCTTGGCTACGATTACGATACCCGCGCCGACCGTACCGGAATTGCGCGGCTTTTGGGTGATCTGACCCAACACGGCATTGCGGTGCGCGATGTCGCGACCAAGCAAAGCAATCTGGAAGAAATTTTCATGTCCCTCGTTGCGGACAAACCCGAGGAGGCCACCGCATGAACTGGCATTCCGTCCGCGCGGTCTATCATCACGAGATGGCGCGCTTTTTCCGCACCATCTGGCAGTCGCTCGCCTCGCCCGTTCTGTCCACTGTCCTGTATTTTGTCGTCTTCGGCGCGGCCATCGGCGGGCGCATCCAGTCGGTCGAGGGCGTTGCTTACGGCGCGTTCATCGTGCCGGGGCTGATGATGCTGACCGTGTTGCAGCAATCGGTTTCGAACGCCAGTTTCGGGATCTACTTCCCGAAATTCTCGGGGACGATCTACGAATACCTTGTCGCGCCGACCGGCTGGATCGAGGTGACTCTGGGCTTTGTCGGGGCGGCTGCCAGCAAGGCCGTTCTGATCGCCATGGTGATCCTGCTGACCAGCTTCTGGTTCAATGGCGTCCACATCGCGCATCCGGTCTGGATGATGGCCTTCCTGTTCCTGACCGCGATCGCGTTTTCGCTGCTGGGGTTCATCATCGGGCTTTGGGCGAAAAGCTTCGAGCAATTGCAGATCGTTCCGATGATGGTGATCACGCCCTTGGTCTTTCTTGGCGGGGCGTTCTATTCGGCCTCCATGCTGCCCCCGTTCTGGGAAGGCGTTGCCAAGCTCAATCCGGTGCTTTACCTGATCTCGGGTTTCCGTTGGGCGTTTTTCGATCTGGCCGATGTTCCTGTCGGCATGTCCTTGGTCGCGGTCGCGTTGATGATCGTGGTCTGCATGGCCGCGATCCGCTGGATCTTCCTGACCGGCTGGCGGCTGCGCGAATAAGGACCGGATTCAGGCCGCATCGCGCGGCGTCGCGGCCTGAGTTTTCGTGTTGGCGTCGTTTTGGGGTTGCGATCCGTTCTTGATGCGGAACATGGCCGCGATGCGACGCTGATCTTGTTGCTTGCGGGCGCTTCCCCGACGATTGTTGCGTTTTCCTGGCATGTCTGCCTGATCCTTTCGGTTGTTGACGATGTAATTTGCGAAGACGCGATTATCCCCGCATCCTTGCGGAGCGGGTCAGGTAACCGTGACTGGCTGGGGAGGCGGGCGATCTGCGCCAGAAGGCGCGGCTCAGCCCAGTTTCTCTGCTACCGTGCGTTCAAGAATGGCGCGAGGTCAGAGGCTGGAAGGTCCGGCCGACGACGGCCAGGACCAATGGCTTAACGGATAATCCGCAGCGAATCAGGCCAGCGCCAGATCGCGAGCCGATTGACGACCGTCACGGCCTGCTTCGACTTCGAAGGTCACAGCCTGACCGTCTTCGAGGTGACGGATGTTTGCACGCTCGAGAGCCGAGATGTGAACGAACACATCTTTGCCGCCGGTTTCAGGTGCGATGAAGCCGAAGCCTTTGGTTGCGTTGAACCATTTCACGGTGCCCTTGGCCATCGTGAGATCTCCTTAGAAAATTGCCGCCCACAACATGTGGCGACCCGGCTCAGTCAGATCAAAACACAGGCTGAAGCCGCAGGGGAGACAGGGTGCAAAGGAAATAACGTAGCCGGTCCAAAATGGGCGCATCAGGCTGGGATTACAAGTCCTAGCTTGGGCGAAGCACAAAAAGCCGCAGCCTCAGCGGCTGCAAAGCCTGGTCTGCGGGTCCAGTCTGACATATTGCTTCGCGCTAATCTTATGCATTTTCAACGAGTGTTTCCACTCGGAGTTCCACTTTTGCAAAATGCCGTTACGGTAATAGCGCGCCATCAACTGATCGACCAGCGGCGGAATAATATGGGTGTTCGGGATGCGCGGAGCGTGAAAACCGACCGTCGCCCCGGGCCCGAGGCAGGCGTTCCTCATCGTGATATACATCGTGCAGGCCGAACGGCAGTAGCCGCGGATCTCGACGGGGCGACCGCTCGCCTCGAGTTCCTGACGGCGCTGCATCGTCCTGACGACATTGCCGCCACGATCATTGGCGATGACGATGGGCTTGCCGGTCGCGCGGGCCTGCGCCTGAGGCGCCGCGAGAGCCACGAGCGTCACCAACACGGCCAACAAGGCAAAAATCCGTTTCATTCCGTCATCCATCCTGTCCAGTCATATCCTGCGATATGCCTATTGGAACGCATCAGGCAAAATGACGTTCCGGTGTACGTGCAATCCTCCGCTTATCGCTTAACAATGGCCGAATGGCACATTATATGCCCCGCATGAGCCAGAACCCGCCCCTGTTGCGCCCCGATCTAGCCCCGAACCCCATTTTCGACACCACGCGTCGGGAGGGGCAGCCGACGATTGGCATGGTCAGCCTTGGCTGTCCCAAGGCGCTGGTGGACAGCGAACGCATCCTGACGCGCCTGCGCGCCGAGGGCTACGCGATCAGCCCCGAATACAAAGGCGCAGGCGCGGTCATCGTGAACACATGCGGCTTCCTCGACAGCGCCAAGGCGGAAAGCTTGGCGGCCATCGGCGAGGCGCTGGCGGAAAACGGCAAGGTCATCGTCACCGGCTGTCTGGGCGCGGAACCCGAATACATCACCGGCGCGCACCCGTCGGTTCTGGCCGTAACCGGCCCGCAGCAATATGAGCAGGTGCTGGATGCCGTCCACGGCGCGGTCCCGCCCTCGCCCGATCCGTTCATCGACCTGCTGCCGGCCAGCGGAGTCAGCCTGACCCCGCGCCATTACAGCTATCTGAAGATTTCCGAGGGCTGCAACCACGCCTGCAAGTTCTGTATCATTCCCGATATGCGCGGGAAGCTGGTCAGCCGCCCTGCCCATGCCGTCATGCGCGAGGCCGAAAAGCTGGTCGAAGCAGGCGTGCGCGAGTTGCTGGTCATTTCGCAAGATACCTCGGCTTACGGCCTTGATCGCAAATACGCGACCGAGCGTGGTCACCGCGCCCATATCACCGATCTTGCGCGTGATCTGGGCAGCTTGGGGGCATGGGTCCGGCTGCATTACGTCTATCCCTATCCGCATGTCCGCGACCTGATTCCGCTGATGGCCGAGGGGCTGGTGCTGCCTTATCTGGACATCCCGTTCCAGCACGCGCATCCCGATGTCCTTAGACGCATGGCCCGTCCGGCAGCGGCTGCGAAGACCTTGGACGAGATCAACGCATGGCGCTCGGCCTGTCCGGACATCACACTGCGCTCGACTTTCATCGTCGGCTATCCCGGGGAAACAGAAGAAGAATTCCAGACGTTGCTGGATTGGCTCGACGAGGCGCAGCTGGATCGCGTCGGCTGCTTCCAATACGAGAACGTCAAAGGCGCACGGGCGAACATGCTGCCCGATCACGTGCCGGATGAGGTCAAGCAGGACCGCTGGAACCGCTTCATGGAGAAGTCGCAGGCGATCTCCGAGGCGAAGCTGGCCGCCAAGGTCGGAAGCCGCATCGACGTGATCGTCGATAGTGTGGACGAGCAGGGTGCGACCTGCCGGACCAAGGCCGATGCGCCCGAAATCGACGGCAACCTGTTCATCGACGAGGGCTTCGAAACGCTGAGCCCCGGCGATATCGTCAGCGTGACGGTCGATGAGGCAGGTGAATACGATCTGTGGGGCACGCCCTGATCAATCGGACCGGATAGGTCTTTTCCCCATGATGTGCCTGTCCTAACACTATGCCCGAACGCAGGAAAAAGGCAGGCGCATGAACTGGGACCCGAACGGCAAACCTCGCAAACCCGATTTTCTGGGCATCGGCGCCCAGAAAGCGGGAACCACTTGGCTGTCGCAGATGCTGTCCCAGCATCCCGAAATCTGGACGCCGCCCTTCAAGGAAGTGCAGTTTTTCAACTACCGCTTCGTCGAGGAGCATCGCAAATGGCTGCCCTGGCACTATAAACGCGCCAAGATCAGCATCCAGAAGCGCTGGGACGAAAAGGGCGAGGACGTCCCTGAACATATCCAGAAATACCTGCACCGCGTCACCCGCGAACCGATGTTCACCAATCACTGGTACAAGACCGTGTTCGCGCCCGCGCCGGAAAACACCCGCACGCTGGACGTGACGCCAGAATATTCGACGCTGCCCGAGGAAGGGGTCGAGTTCATCTCGAACTTTCTGCCGAACGCGAAATTCATCTACATCATCCGGCATCCGGTCGACCGCGCCATTTCGCAGCTGAAAATGAACCTGACGCGGGCGCGGCGCAAACCGGATTCGGTCGAGGCCTGGCTGACCGAGGTCGAAGATCCGGTGCTGATCGACCGTGGTGATTACAAGACCTATGTGCCGCGCTGGAACAGCCGCTTCGCCGCGGACCGGATGCTGTACCTGCCCTTTGGCATGATCGCGCGCGATCCGCTTGGCCTGCTGCGTCGGGTCGAGACTTTCCTTGACCTGAAGCCGTTCGATTATCGCGATGTGGGCAAGAAGGTGTTCGCCTCGGACAATTCGCTTTCCGTGCCCGACAAGGCCCGCGCCAAGCTGCGTGAAAAGCTTGAGCCGCAGTTTTCCTATCTGGACGAGACCTTCGGCAAGGAATTCACCTCGCAGTTTCGCTGAGCTTCTGCGCCGAGCCTTTCCCTTTGTTCGTCGCTGCACTAAATAGCGGCCAAACCCATACAGATTTCATGAACGAGGAACGATCATGGCCTCCTACCAGTATGTCTATCACATGGACGGAGTGTCCAAGACCTATCCCGGCGGGAAGAAGGTGTTCGAGAACATCCACCTGAACTTCCTGCCCGGCGTCAAGATCGGCGTCGTTGGCGTCAACGGCGCCGGTAAGTCCACCCTGCTCAAGGTGATGGCAGGTATGGACAAGGACTTCCAAGGCGAGGCTTGGGCCGCCAAGGGTGCCAAAGTCGGCTACCTGTCGCAGGAACCCTACCTTGACCCCGCGCTGAACGTGCGCGCCAACGTCATGGAAGGCGTCGCTGCCAAGCAAGCCAAGCTCGACCGTTACAACGAACTGGCGATGAACTATTCGGACGAGACCGCCGACGAGATGGCGCGTCTGCAGGACGAGATCGACGCCGAGAACTTGTGGGATCTGGACAATCAGGTCGATATCGCGATGGAAGCCCTGCGCTGCCCTCCCGATGATGCCGATGTCGAGACCCTCTCGGGCGGTGAGCGCCGCCGTGTCGCTTTGTGCAAGCTGCTCCTTGAAGCGCCGGACATGCTGCTGCTGGACGAACCGACCAACCACCTGGACGCGGAAACGATCGCCTGGCTGCAAAAGCACCTGATCGAATATAAGGGCACGATCCTGACCGTGACCCACGACCGCTACTTCCTCGACGATATCACGACGTGGATTCTGGAACTGGAGCGTGGCCGCGGCATCCCGCATGAGGGCAACTATTCCAGCTGGCTGGACGCGAAAGCCAAGCGCATTGCCCAAGAGGCGCGCGAGGACAAGTCCAAGCAGAAGGCCATGGAGAAAGAGCTTGAGTGGATCCGCGCCGGCGCGAAGGCCCGTCAGGCGAAATCCAAGGCCCGTATCGCCGCCTACAACAAGATGGCTGACGAATCCGTCAAGGAACTGGTCGGCACCGCCCAGATCGTCATCCCGCACGGCCCGCGCCTTGGCAACAAGGTCATCGAGGTCGAGGGCCTGAAAAAGCACATGGGCGACAAGCAACTGATCGAGAATCTCTCGTTCAGCCTGCCGCCGGGCGGCATCATCGGTGTGATCGGTCCGAACGGCGCGGGCAAATCGACGCTGTTCAAGATGCTGGTCGGGCAAGAGCAGCCCGATGAAGGCACAGTCACCATCGGCGATACCGTCAAGCTGTCCTTCGTCGACCAATCGCGTGACAGCCTCGATCCGAACAAGACCGTCTGGGAAGAGATCTCGGGCGGTGCCGAGATGATCGAACTGGGCGATGCGCAGGTTAGCAGTCGCAACTATGTCGGCTCGTTCAACTTCAAGGGCGGCGACCAGCAGAAGAAAGTCGGCCTGCTCTCGGGCGGTGAACGCAATCGCGTGCACATGGCGAAACTGCTGAAATCCGGCGGCAACGTGCTGTTGCTCGACGAACCGACCAACGATCTCGACGTCGAAACCCTGCAGGCGCTGGAAGCGGCGATCGAGAACTTTGCCGGCTGCGCGATCATCATCTCGCACGACCGCTTCTTCCTCGACCGTCTGTGCACGCACATCCTCGCCTTTGAGGGCGATGCCCATGTCGAATATTTCGAGGGCAACTTCGAGGACTTCGAGAAAGACAAGATCCGCCGCCTCGGCCCTGATTCGGTCGAACCCAAGCGTGTGAAGCACAAGAAATTCACCCGCTAATTCAGGCGACCAGAAATGCGACGGGCCGGAGTATTCTCCGGCCCGTTTCAGTTCCTGCTTACCGGTTCGTGGTGATCAGACCCATTCCCACGGGCGAGTGAACTGGCCAAGGCAATCGCCCAGCTTCTGGTCGTCCACCGGACCGCGCCGCGACAGACGGGCGACAAGTCCGCGCTTCTTGTCGTCGATTACTTCGCTCACTTCGGCGGCAATCTCGGCCTTGGTCAGGGCGGCGTTATACACCCGCTTGATCGCCAGTTTGCGCAGATCGGGTTTGAAGATCTTGCCGACAGCCGTCTTGGGCAGTTCCGACAGGATCTCGATATGCTTGGGGATTGCGGCGCGTTCCTGAATATGGTCGCGGGCGTGGTCCAGTAACTCCGCTATGGTGACTTCGGCATCCGGAACCAGTTCGACATAGGCGCAGGGCAACTCGCCGGCGAAACTGTCGGGCTGGCCGATTGCGCCGACAAAGGCGACCTTGGGATGGGACAGCAGCGCATCCTCGATCATGGCGGGGTCGATATTGTGGCCGCCGCGAATGATCAGATCCTTGGCGCGGCCCGTGATCCAGAGATATCCGTCCGCGTCCATCCGGCCCAGATCGCCGGTGCGCAGGAAACGGCCCTCGGCGAACAGATCCTGATTCTTGTCGGGCTCGGTATAGGTCGAACCCTCGAAAATACCGGGACTGGCGACGCAGATCTCGCCGATCTCGTCGGTGGCGCATTCATGATATCCGTCGGGCGTGCGGCGCAGGACGCGGACATGCGAATAGGGCAACGGCAACCCGACCGAGCCGATCTTCTTCATCCCCGCCATCGGGTTGCAGGACACAAGGCAGGTTGCCTCGGTCAGGCCGTAACCCTCGGAGATCTCGACACCGGTTGCGGCTTTGAAGCGGTTGTAAAGCTCGACGGGCAGCGGGGCCGAACCGGAAATGGCGGTCTTGAGCGAGGACACATTCGCATCCACCGGGCGCGACATCAGGGCCGAGATCGCTGTTGGGACCGTGATCATGAAGGTCACGTCCCAGCGTTCGATCAGCTTCCAGAAGTTCTTGATCACCCCTTCGCCCCGATAGCCCGCAGGGGTGGGCATCACCAGTTGCGCACCCGATGCGACGCAGGACATCAGCACCGGATAGGCCGCAAGCACGTGGAACATCGGCAGCGGGCACAGCAGAACGTCGGTTTCGTCGAAAATCAGGGTCGATCCAAGCCAGCCGTTATAGATCATGCCCGATTGCTTGTGCTGTGCGACCTTGGGCGTGCCGGTGGTTCCGCCGGTATGGAAATAGGCGGCGATGCGGTCGCCCTCGGGCTCGTCAAAGATCAGGCGGTTATGTCGCTGCGCGCTGGCCGAACCTTCGAAGTCCATATACTTCGCCTGATTCTGCACCGTTAGCTTGGGACGCATGAACGGGATCGCAAGACGTTTGAGCCCCGACAGATAACCGCGCAGATCAACCTGAAGCACCGTCTTGACGTTTGGCGCCAAGGCAACGGCTTCGGCGGCGCGTTGGGCCACGTCGGATTTCGGGAACGGCTTCAGCGTGACCAGAACTTTCGCGTTCGTTTCACGAAGGACCGAGGCGATCTGCTCGGGCTCCAGCAACGGGTTGATCGGGTTGACGATTCCCGCCGTCGCTCCGGCCAGCAAGACGATGGGGGTCTCCAGCGAGTTCGGCAGAAGATAGGCGACGACATCCGTCGGGCCGATGCCCAGACTGCGGAACAGGTTCGCGGTTTCGGTGACGCGTTCGTGCAGCTCGCTCCAGCTAAGCGTGCGGGCTTTCGATTTGGGGTCCGAGAGCAGTTGGAAGCTAAGCGCGGCGCGGTCGGGATACTGGTCCCGCGTATGGCTTAACATCTGATAGACCGAGCCGGGAAGTGGCCTGTCTTGATATGGCATTTCTGCCTCGATCGCGTCGCGATCGGCGGCGGTTGCGAATTTGGCCATGAACTTTCCTCCCAGTCGTCCAACGGGTGTTCCCCCGGAGCAGGAGAATGGTCCGAAACCCATTGACCGGGCAAGGGGCCAGCCCAAGCCCGGCAGAGGTGATACGCTACGTCAGCCGCACGTCAGGATTGCGGGATGCGCAGGGTTTGACCCGGATAAATCTTGTCGGGGTCGGTCAGCATCGGTTTGTTCGCCTCGAAGATCTCGGGATAGCGGTTGGCGCTACCCAGATATTCCTTGGCGATGGCGGACAGGGTCTCGCCTTTCTTGACGGTGTGGAACACCGGAGCCTTGAACTGTTCGGCGGCTGGGGCCGCAGGTGCAGGAGCCGTCTCGTTCGGACCACCCGGCGCGGTCGATGGCGGCGGCGCGGCATTAGCGGCCCCGAAACCGGCCAAGGCAGGCTCCTCGGCCAGTTCGACATGCGCGATGCCCTTGATGTTGCCAAGCGCCAGGATCAGCTTCTCCATCGTGGCCTGATCGCGGGCCTTGCCCGAGATAACGACAGTGTCGCCACCGCGCAGCGTCAGGTGAACGTCCTTGGCGGTCAGGCCCAGATCGGTCAGCTCTTTTTTAAGGGCCGCGACCTTGATGTCGGTGTCGCTTGGGGCCGGAGCCGCGGCAGCCGCCGTCTTGGGCGCTTCCTCGGCATGTGCTTCGGAGCCGAAGATTGATTTTCCGGCGTCTTTCACGAAGTCCCAGATAGCCATTGTCCATCCTTTCCACGTTGTTGCAGCACTTAACGCGGCTTGCTTTTCGGCGGTTCCTTGCCGGAAACGGGCATAGACGCGCATCGTCGGGTTCCATCCCTGCGAACATTCCCCATTTTGGTCCGCATGGAGAGATTATCAATCAAGACTGCTGCAGCATTTGTAGCATTTGCTGGGGTTTTGGCAGCTTGTGCGCCATCTTCGCAGCATGGGGCCTATCCCGACGTAAAGGCCAGCACGGCGGGTGCGGCATCTTGTCCGGCCGCCAGCGCGGCCGAGAATGCGGCGGCGGTTCGCGCGACAAATGCCACACGCAGCGCCCGTGACCTTGCGCCTTTGACCCCAGACCCGCGGCTGGCACGCGTGGCTGCGGCCCATGCCTGCGACATGGCGCGAAGGGGGTTGATGTCGCATAAGGGCAGCAGCACCAGGGGGCCGATGCCGCGCGCGAAGGCTGCCGGTTATGCCCCGACCATCGTTGCCGAGAACATCGCCGCCGGTCCCTACAACCAGCCGCAGGTTCTGGCGCAATGGGCGGCATCGTCCGGCCATATCGCTAATATCATGATCCCGCAGCTTCGGGATTTCGGGATCGGCAAGGCTGTCGGTTCGGACGGCAAGACCGTTTACTGGTCCGCCGTCTATGCCGCTCCGCGCTAGCCGGCCTCTTGCAGGGCTGTCGTGCCTTCGGTGAATTGCAGCCGCGCAAGGCGCGCGTATAGCCCGCCTTGTGCCACCAATTCATCGTGACGCCCCTGCGCCACGATCCGGCCATGATCGAAGACCACGATCCGGTCCGCCTTTTTCACCGTCGCCAACCGGTGCGCCACGATGATCGTGGTGCGGTTTTGCGACAGTTCATCGACGGCGGCCTGCACCAGACGCTCGGATTCGGCATCCAGCGCGCTGGTCGCCTCGTCCAGCAACAGGATCGGCGCGTCGCGCAAAATCGCGCGGGCAATGGCGATACGCTGGCGTTGGCCGCCCGACAGCATGACGCCGCGTTCGCCCACCTGCGAGTTATAGCCATCGGGCAGCGCGGTCAGGAAATCATGGGCATGGGCGGCGCGGGCGGCGGCCTCGACCTCGGCATCCGAGGCGTCAGGGCGGCCAAAGCGGATATTCTCGCGTGCGGTCGTCGCGAAAATCACCGGCTCTTGCGGGACAAGCGCGATGTCGCGACGGAAATCGGCCCGTGCCATGTCGCGCAGGTCGATGCCGTCGATGGCGACCTGACCCGAGGCGGGGTCCCAGAAACGCAGCAGAAGCTGGATGATCGTCGTTTTGCCCGCACCGGACGGGCCGACCAGCGCCACCGTCTCGCCGGACCCGATGTCCAGATCGATCCCGTCCAGCGCCGAAACATCCGGCCGCGAGGGGTAATGGAACGTCACATCCTTGAAGCTGATCCGGCCCTTGGCGGGGCGGGGCAGGGCGATAGGCTGGGATGGATCGGTCAGGCTGTCTTGCGCCGATAGCAACTCGGTCAGTCGCTCGGTTGCGCCTGCGGCACGCTGCAATTCGCCCCAGATCTCCGACAGTGCGCCGACAGCGCCTGCGACCATGACCGCGTAGATGACGAACTGCACGAGGCTGCCGACGGTCATGACCTCGGTCCGGACGTCGCGCGCGCCGATCCACAAGATGCCCAACACGCCCGAGAAGATCAGGAAGATCACGATGACGGTCATCACCGTGCGCGTGCCGACGCGCCGCATGGCCGAAGCATAGGATTTCTCGGTCACGTCACGGAAGCGGGCCTGCGTCGGGGCTTCGTGGGTAAAGGCCTGCACGGTCTGGGCCGATAGCAGCGCCTCCGAGGCCGCGCCCGAGCTTTGCGCGATCCAGTCCTGATTCTCGCGCGACAGCGCCCGCAATTTGCGACCCAGCACGATGATCGGCACGACGACGACCGGCACCAGCAGCAGGACCAGCCCCGAAAGTTTGGTCGAGGTCAGCAGCAGCATGATCATGCCGCCGATCAGGATCATGAAGTTGCGCAGGGCGATCGACACGGACGACCCGATCACCGACTGGATCAATGTGGTGTCGGTGGTGATGCGGCTGATGATCTCGCCGGTCAGGACGCGCTCGTAGAAGGAGGGACTCAGGGTGATCACGCGGGCAAAGACCGCCTCGCGGATATCCGCCACGACGCGTTCGCCCAGTCGGGTGACAAGGTAGTAGCGCAGCCCCGTACCTATGGCGAGCAGGGCCACGATGGCCAATGCCGCGCCGAAATACTGGTCCAGCAGATGCGCGCCGGCGTCAAAGCCATCGACGACGCGGCGCACGGCCAGAGGCAGCGTCAGGCTGATCCCCGCCGTCAGCGACAAGGCCAGCATCGCCGCCACCAGCAAAGCCTGATAGGGCCGGATAAAGGGCCACAGCGCCCGAAGTGCGCCGATGCGTTTCGTTGTCGGACGATCAGCGATGATCTTGGGGCCGCGTGCCATATTTCCTCCCATCGGACGACCCTAAGGGGCGTCCGTTATTCGATCAAAGCTTCTCGGTTCCGCCGGCCAGCTGAAGGATCACGTCCCATTCGTCATCTGCGACGGGCTGTACCGAAAGGCGCGAGTTGTTGACCAGCACCATCTTGGACAGGCGTTCCTCGGCCTTGGCATCGTCAAGGCTGACCGGAGACTTAACCCGTGCCACGGCCTTGATATCGACGCATTCCCAGCGCGGATCTTCGGTCGATGAATCGGGATGGGCCAGCGCGACAACCTCGCAGATGCCGACGACTTCCTTGCCGATATTCGAATGGTAGAAGAAGCCGCGCTCGCCGATCTGCATGGCGCGCATGTTATTGCGGGCCTGATAGTTACGGACCCCGTCCCATTCCTCGCCCTTTTCCCCCTTGGAGATCAGATCGTCGAAGCTAAAGACGTCGGGTTCGGATTTGAACAGCCAATATGCCATCAGCCGATGACCTTGCGCCACTCGATCACCTCGACCGAGGCGAATAGTCCGGCCTGCGCATAGGGATCGTTCGCTGCCCAGTCCTGTGCGGCCGCAATGCTTTCGGCCTCGACCACCAGAAGCGAGCCGATGGGAGATCCGCCCTCGATGAAGGGGCCGGCGAATTGGACGACGGGACGTTCCGCCAGATAGGCGAGATGGCGTTCGCGCGTCTCCATACGGGTCTGCAAATGGTCGGGCTTGTCGCGGCAGATGACGGCAAAAAGGGGCATCATTCTTCCTTTAATGGGCGGTTCAGCAGAATATCGAGCGCATGTTCCATGGCGATGCGCCCCTCGGCAAGACCCGCGACCAGTTGCGAGACCGGCAGTTCGACACCAAGGCGCGGCGCAAGCGCGGCAACGGCGCGGGCGGTCGCCGCGCCTTCGACCGTGGTGCCCGAGGCGAAATCGCGGCCCGCGCCAAGTGCAAGGCCGTAACGGAAGTTGCGGGATTGTTCCGAGGTGCAGGTCAGGACCAGATCGCCCAGACCCGACAGGCCGGTCAGGGTCTCGGGTCTGGCGCCAAGCGCTGCGGCAAGACGGGTCATTTCGGCGAAACCGCGCGTGATGACGCTGGCCCGCGCGCTGTCGCCATAGCCCGCGCCGATGGCCGCGCCCGCAGCGATGGCGATGACGTTTTTCAACGCCCCGCCCAGTTCAGCGCCGGTCATGTCGCTGGTGCGGTATAGCCGCAGCGTGGCGGTCGAAAGCTCGGATTGCAGATGCTTCGCCGCAAGGGCATCGGCGCAAGCCAGCGTCAGGGCTGTCGGCAATCCGCGCGCGATATCGGCGGCAAAGCTGGGACCGGTCAGAACAGCCACGATCGAGGCGGGGCAGGCTTTCGCAATCAGTGCCGAAGGGCCGGTCAGCGTCGAAAGGTCGATGCCCTTGGCGCAGCTGATCAGATTGCGGCCATTCAGCCTTGCCGCATTTTCGGTCAGGAAACCGCCCAGCACCTGCGCGGGTAAACCCAGTAGCACGGTATTGGCCTGAACCGCATCGAGGTCATCGGTGACGCGCAGGTTTTCAGGCAAGGCAACGCCCGGAAGGCGGGGGTTTTCGCCGGTAGACGCCCAATCGGTATCGCGTCCCCAAAGCGTGACGTCGGTCTTTGTGGCGAGCGTCACGGCAAGCGCGGTCCCGAAGGCTCCGGCTCCGATCACGGCGATGCTCATGCCTTGGCTCCACGCTTTCCGGCACCAAGCATCGGGGCGGATTTTTGGTCCAGCGGCCAGCGGGGGCGCGCCATCAGGTCCAAGCCATCGCGCTGACCCGCATTATAGGCCTCGATTCCGGCCCATGCGATCATGGCGGCATTGTCGGTGCAAAGCCGCAGCGGAGGTGCAACGAATGCCGCCCCTGCTTCGGCGGCCACGGCTTGCAGGGCCGCGCGCAAAGTCTGGTTCGCCGCGACACCGCCTGCGACGGCCAGCGTCGGGGCAGGGGCGATGGCCAGGGCGCGGCGGGTTTTTTCGGCCAGCACATCGGCGACGGCAGCCTGAAAACCGGCGCAGATATCGTCGCGGTCCTGCTCATGCAGACCGCCCTGAGCAGCGACCAATTCGTCCCGCTGGCGCAGGATGGCGGTCTTGAGGCCGGAAAAGCTCATATCGCAGCCGGGGCGATCCAGCAGCGGACGCGGGAAGGCGAAGCGCTTGGGATTGCCGCGCTGTGCGGCTTCCTCGACCATCGGTCCACCGGGTTGGGGAATGCCCAGCAACTTGGCGACCTTGTCGAAGGCCTCGCCCGGCGCATCGTCGATGGTGCCGCCCAGACGGGTGAAATCCTCGGGGCCGCTCACCGACAGGAACTGGCAATGTCCGCCCGAAACCAGCAGCATCAGATAGGGATAGGCCACTTGATCGGTCAGGCGCGGCGTCAGCGCATGGCCCGCAAGGTGGTTCACCCCGACCAAGGGCAGGCCCGTTCCGACGGCCAGTCCCTTGGCCAGCATGACGCCGGCCAGAACGCCTCCGATCAGGCCCGGACCCGCGGTGACAGCGATTCCGTCCAGATCGCGCAGGGCGACACCTGCTTCGGACAGGGCCTGTTCGACGCAAAGATCCAGTTTTTCGGCATGGGCGCGGGCGGCGATTTCGGGAACGACGCCTCCGAAATCGGCATGCAGGTCCGTCTGTCCGGCGACGACCGAGGCAAGGATGGTCCCATCCTCGCGCACGACGGCGGCGGCCGTGTCGTCGCAGCTGCTTTCGATGCCCAGAAAGGTCAGTGACATGCTATTCCTTGTTCCCGCGCGGCCAAGGGCCTAGGCATGTTCAACTAACACCTGAGCGGACCGATTGCCATGCCGCCAAGCCTATTGCTGACCCGTCCCGAAGATGCCTCGCGACGCTTTGCCGCAGGGCTGGCGCATCTGCACCTGCCGGTGGTGATCTCGCCGGTTCTGCGCATCGTGCCGGTGGCCCATGACAAGGCCGGAATAGCGGCGGCGACGGGGTTGGTTTTCACCTCGGTCAATGCGGTTCCGGCGGCCGGAGCAGGGCGGGGAAGGCCCGCGATTTGCGTCGGTCCAGCGACAGCGGAAGCAGCGCGCAAAGCCGGGTTCTCCGTCACCGAGGGACCGGGCGACGCGGCGCGGATGCTGCCTTTGCTTGCGGGGCTGGGACCGGGCTGGCTGCACCCACATGGCAGGCATATCGCTAAGGATTTGCCGGTTTCCGGCATCGTCGTCTATGATCAGTTGCCCGAGCTGCCCAGCCCGCAGGCCGTGGAATTGCTGGCCGGCGCGGCTCCGGTGATCGTGCCGATTTTCTCTCCGCGTTCGGCGGCGCTGGTGTCGGATTGGGTCCGTGCCGCTCGTGCGCCGCTATGGCTTGCCACGATCAGTGCGGCGGCGCAGGCGGCCTGGCGCCATGAGCCCGCCCGTTCGGTGATCGCGTTGACGCCTGATGCGGCAGGTATGCGAGTTGCGGTTGAAAGCCTTGCGGCAGAGGAACCGGGGGGCCAACGGCGGGTTGAGGCGCCGAGTGGCGGCGATTAGACTGCCGATGAACACATGTCGCGCTGCGCCGGTCCGATGCGGAACCCGCGCTGGCAGCGTTGCGGGCAATAGGTTGAAAAGGAACGGGGAAGCATCGTGAAAGAACCAGAGAACAAGACGCGCGAAGCCGCCGCAACCCCCCGAAAGGACCAGAAAAAAGCGGCATCCAGTGCCGCTGTGGTCGAAAACCGCCCGGTTGCCGCTGGCACCGACATCGAACCCGCCGCAACCGAGACGAAGCCCGCGATTGAGTCGTCGCTGGTTGGCGTGGGAGGCGAAGCCAAGGCTGCCGCCAAACGCGATACGATTGCGCCGACCGAAGCCGCAGTCGTGGCCGCCGCCAGCCCCGTGCCTCCGGTCAGTCGCCCCGAGCCCGCCTCGACCGCGACTCCTTCGGGCAATGAAAGCAAGCCCGAGCCCAAGACATCGCCGAAATCCGAACCCAAGCCCGAAATTCGCAAAGTGGGCTTCTTCCCGACATTTCTGGGTGGTGTCGTCGCTGCGGGTCTGGGCGCGGCGGCAACCTATTGGGCGATCCCGCAACTGCCCGAGGAATGGCGACCCGGTGCGGTCGAGGCGGTCTCGCCCGAGGCACAGCTTGACGCGGCACGTCAACTCGCAACCGAGGCCGCGCGCGCCGAATTTGCCGCGCAGGCCGATACTATCGTCGGTCGCGCCAGTGAGGCGGGGGCCGATGCTGCCCGCCAGACGCTGGCCGACGCCAATGCGGCCCAACCCGCCTCGACAGCGGCCCCTGCCGAAATTCCGGCCGCTTTGACCGACAAGATCGCGGCGCTTGAAACCACTATCGCCGAATTGGCCAATCGTCCGGTCGCCGATGGTGCAGCCCCTGCAATGCCATTGGCCCAGCCGCAAGAGGCGGGTGTGTCAAAGGCTGCGCTGGACGAACTGGCGGCCCGTGTCAGCGCCCAGCAGGCGGTGATCGACGAATTGGCGGCCCGTCCGGCTGTCGATCCGGCCACCGCCGAGCAGGTCCAAACGCTGGTAAAACAGGCCGAGCAACTGCAGCAATCGACCGAGCAGGCGACGCGTCGCGCTCAGGGCGTCACCGCAGCTGCAGCCCTGAAAACCGCGATCGAGAATGGCGCGCCGCGCGATCAGGCCCTGGCCGAGCTTTCGGCGGCCGGTGCCTCGGTTCCGGTGGTGCTGACCGGCGACGTGCCGCGTCTGGACCAACTGCGCGCCGAGTTCGCCCCTGCTGCTCGTGATGGCTTGCGTGCCTCGATGGACGCTGTTGCGGCGGATGAGGGCACGATGGGCAAGCTGGGGAATTTCCTGCGCGTGCAAACCGGTGCCCGCTCGGTCGAGCCGCGCGAGGGAAGCGATCCCGACGCAATCCTGTCGCGTGCGAATGCCGATGTCGAGGCTGGCGATATCAAAGGCGCATTGGCCGAAATTGCGACATTGCCGGAAACGGGTCAGCTGGCGATGCAGGTCTGGACGGCCCGCGCCGCGACCTGGGTCGAGGCGAATGCCGCATTGGCCGATCTGGCCGCAAGCGGAAATTGAGGGGTCGGTCATGCTGCTATCTGCCTTGAAGATCCTGATTTTCTTCGCGGTCATTCTGGCCGTGACTTTGGGCGCGGTTCATCTTTCGGAAACCGGACATGCCTTGCGCATGGTCTATGACGGCGTCGAATATACGCTTGGTCCGGTTCAGGCCCTTATCGCGCTTCTGGTCCTGTTCCTGTTCGGCTGGCTGCTGGTCAAGCTGATCGGCGTCGCTCTGGCGTTTGTTCGCTTCCTGATGGGCGACGAAACCGCGATCAACCGCTATTTCGCGCGTTCGCGGGAACGCAAAGGCTATGAGGCGCTGTCCGAAGGCATGCTGGCCGTCGCCTCGGGTGAGGGGCGTCTGGCGCAGGACAAGGCCGCCAAGGCCGCGAAGTTCCTTGATAAACCGCACCTGACCGACCTGCTGGCCGCGCAGGCCGCCGAGGTCGCTGGCGATAATCGCAAGGCTGGCGAGGTCTACCGCAAGCTGCTGGCCGACGATCGCACTCGCTTTGTCGGTATCCGTGGCCTGATGCGCCAGAAACTGGAAGCCGGTGACACGACAACCGCGTTGAAACTGGCCGAAAAAGCCTATGCCCTGAAGCCGAAACATGCCGAAGTGCAGGACACCTTGCTGCAGCTTCAAACGCGTGAGGGCGATTGGAAAGGCGCGCGTTCTGTCCTGAAGGACAAGCGCAAACAGGGTCAGTTGCCGAAAGAGGTCCATATCCGCCGCGATGCGGTTCTGGCGCTGAAGCAGGCATCCGAGGTGTTGGCCGAGGGGAACTCGATCAGCGCCCGCGAAGCGGCGATCTCGGCCAACCGCGCCAGCCCCGACCTGATTCCGGCCTCGGTTCTGGCGGCGCGCAGCTACATTGCGCAGAATGACAGACGCAATGCTGCCCGCGTGCTGCAAAAGACCTGGAGCGTTCGTCCGCATCCCTCGATTGCCGCCACCTTCGCCGAGATCGTTCCCGACGAAACTCCTGCCGCCCGTCTGCGTCGTTTCGAGGATCTGATCAAACAGAACCCCGATCATGAGGAAACCAAGCTGCTGAAAGCCGAACTTCTGCTCGCGGCCGAGGATTTTCCGGGGGCACGCCGCGCCTTGGGCGATCTCGCGCAGAAGCATCCCACCGTGCGGTCGCTGTCGATCCTTGCCGCGGTCGAACGTGGCGAGGGCTCGGACGACGCCGTCGTGCGGGGCATTCTGGCCAGTGCGCTGGTAGCCAGCCGTGGTCCGCAATGGGTCTGCGACAAATGCCATAACGTCATGGGTGACTGGGCTCCGGTCTGTGACAGCTGCGGTGGCTTCGATACGCTGACATGGCGCGAGCCCGAGGGTGCCGCCGCAACTGCCGGAATCGTCCCGAACGGGGTCGAGATGCTGCCGTTGCTTGTGGGACCGCTTCCTTCTGCTGCGCCTGCCGCTCCGGCTGGCAGCACTTCCTCATCGGCGGCGAAGGCCGATCGTGCTGCGCCCGCGTCCAAGTCCGAGCCCGCCGAGGAGGTCGCGGATGTGCAACCCGGAATGGTACCGCGCGAATCGGATTACCGCGCGCCGACCCGTCCCGTCGAACCGGCCCGCCCCGTCGAAACGGAACCGGCGATGACCGTGACCGATCCCGAACCCGAGGTTGTTCCGGTCAACCCGCGTCCCGTTGAAGTGACGCCTCCGCCTGCGAAACCGCATAGTGCCGAAGTCGTGGACGTGCTGCCGGTGCGGCCCGATGTCGAGCCGCCCGAGGAAGATCCGCGCGTTATGGGGAAAAATTACTAACCCCCCCTTTTCGACCGCGCCGGAACCTGCTATCCGGCGCGGCATAAGGAAAGTGCCGATGTAGCTCAGCTGGTAGAGCACGTCATTCGTAATGATGGGGTCGGGGGTTCGAGTCCCTTCATCGGCACCACTTTTCAGAAAAAGCCTCGCGGTATCTGCTGAGGGCTTTTCTGTTTTCAGCGTTCATCCCAATCGTGGCGCGCGATGGCCGCAGCGAATTCGCGGCGGAACTGCGAGATGGTCAATTCGGCAAAGCTGGAAAGCGGACGCCCTTTGCGGGTCACGACCCATGCGGTCAGGCCGCCTTCCTCGATCAGGGGGCGGCGGGTCAGGCCGGGCATATAGACCTCGGCCACCGAAAATTCGTCGATCAGCGCCACGCCCAGACCGTGTCGCACAAGGCTGACCACTGTCTGCGCGAACCTCCCCCGGATCGCGTAGCTGGGTTTGACGCCCGCATCGGCAAAGGGACGGGCGAGCGCCGCACCATAGGGATCGTCGGGATCGACGCCGATCAGATCCTCTCCCTCAAGATCATGGATCGAGATCGCGCTTTGCTGCGCCAAACGGTGCCCGTCCGGTACGATGACCATCAGGCGACCGGTCGCCAAGGGTTCGCTGCTGAGGGCGGGATTGGTGACGGCCGAACTCATCACGACGAACTCGCCGCGATCCAGCAGCAGATAGTCGGTCGTTTCCTCAATCTTCAGGATGTTCAGGTCGATGAACAGTTCGGGAAAGCGTCCCCGAATGCCACGGATGACCCGCGCGGCGATGAATTGCGCGATCGAGGGTGCCGAAGCGAAGGACAGCCGCACGCCTTCGCCTTGTCGCAACGAGCGTACCGCGTAATTCAGGTTGTCCATCTGGTGATGGACCTGATGGATCATCTCGAAAATCGAGGCGGCCTCGGCTGACGGGACGAACAACCCGCCCTTGCGGTCAAATAGCCGGATTCCCAGCGAATCCTCGGAATATTTCACCAATCGTGACACGCCCGGCGCCGAGACGTTCAGCAGCGCGGCCGCGCCCTGAATCGTACCGGCCATCATGACGGCGCGGATCACCTCGACCTGACGAATTGTAAGCTGGCTCATGCAATTTTCTGCCCGTACTTGCTGGGAGCTATCTTAACATCATGTTAATATCGGGCGGGCATTTATATTTGACGTAATTCCGTTCTGCTGCAAAAGCTGCCGCCAAGCAGCATCGAGGCAAGAAATGATCCGCGGAACCACGAAACTGATCGCGCATCTGGGCTACCCCACAAGCACCTTCAAGGCGCCAATGATCTATAACCCTTGGTTCGAGCATCGCGGCATCGACGCGGTCGTCGTGCCGATGGGCGTCAAGCCCGACGACTACGCCGAATTTCTGCGTCTGTTGTTCCGCATGTCGAACATCCACGGCGCATTGATCACCATGCCGCATAAGGTCGCCACCGTCGATCTGGCCGACCGTGTCTCTGTCACCGCGCGTATCGCCGGTTCGGCGAATGCGCTGCGTCTGGCCGAGGACGGGCTGCTAGAGGCCGATATGTTCGACGGCGAGGGCTTTGTGCGCGGTGTCCTGAACAAAGGACAGGAGTTGCTGGGCCGCTCGGCGCTGGTCGTGGGGTGTGGCGGCGTCGGATCGGCCATCGCGGCCTCTTTGGCCAAGGCGGGTGTGGCGCGGTTGGCGCTGTTCGATCCCGTTCCGGCAAGCGCCGATGCCTTGGCGGGGCGGTTGCGTGCCGCCTATGGCGATCTGGTCGTCGAGACAGGTTCCAAAGATCCGGCAGGCTTTGATCTGGTGGTCAATGCCTCGCCACTCGGGATGAATCCGGATGATCCCTTGCCGATGGATGTGGAACGCATCGATCCGGCGACTTTCGTGGGTGAGGTCGTGATGAAGGCGGAAATGACGCCCTTTCTTGCGGCTGCCGCAGCGCGGGGATGCCGCTACCAGATCGGCACGGATATGCTGTTCGAACAGATTCCGGCCTATCTGGAGTTCTTCGGGTTCGGTCGTCCCTCGGTCGACGAACTGCGCCAGCACGCTGCGATCAGCTACTGATCCCCATGTTTTCGTTAAAAGGGCGGTCCCTTTAGGGCCGCCCTTTTTCGTGTCTGGCGCTAAAGCAAATGGCCCAGCAGGGCCAGCGCGGCGAAGCCGCCAAGCATCAGCGACCAATGCAGCAGGACCGACCAGCCCGAGCGATGCTGGGTTGTCGTGACCGGAGGCAAATCGGGGCCTGTCTCGATTTTGGGCGGAGGCGCGACGAAATGAGGGCCGAAATCAGCGGGCGTTGCCCCGCTCTCATCCAGAGAGTTGGTTCGGATATTCATGTGATTGTCCATGATGAACGCATAGTTAGCACCCGCATTCCACGTGGAACGCGGTGCGAGGGAAGCTGCGATCGTCAGGCCAGAGGTGGTGCGCGTGCTTTCGGCGTCAGCGCCGTGCGTGACGTCGCCCGCCAGATCGGGTCGGCTTGCCGGTGCCGCTTGGCCGCTTGTGGGCGGGTAGGGGTATCGGTGACGGGCAGTGTCGCTGCGGGCGTCAGGGGGCGGAACTGCACACCCTCGTTGCGGGACAACAACTCGCGGCCCTGATGGCCGATAAGCTCGACCTGTCCCGATACCAGATAGTTCGGATGCAGGTCGGCCCGGTCCGGCGCGCTTGGGCCGGGCAGGATCGCCAGAAGCAGAACGGCAAACGCCACCAGCCACGCCCGCAGGGGCGAGGCATGGAAGTGTTGTTCCGGATCGGGCGACTGCTGAATCATCCCGCGGATTTCGCCTGTTTCGTATGCCTTGCGCAAGTGCGACGGCGTATCGGGCCGCGCAGAGTGGAAAAACGCGCGACCTTGTGAACATATGACGCGAAATTCCGACTCGGGCGTAGGGGATAGCGCATGGACATGACGGTCGACGAAGCTCTGACGCAGGGCGGGGCGGGTCGGTTCCAGCAACGGTTGTTGGGGATCTTCGGCTTGGTCTGGGCAGCGGACGCGATGCAGGTACTGGCGATCGGCTTCACCGCTGCCTCGATCGCGGCAAGCTTCGGGCTGACGGTACCGCAGGCCTTGCAGACCGGAACGCTGTTCTTTCTGGGCATGTTCGTCGGGGCGACGCTGTTCGGCCGCATCGCGGACCGGATCGGGCGGCGCAAAGTCCTGATGCTGACGGTGACCTGTGACGCGATCTTCGGCCTTGCCTCGGTCTTTGCGCAGGATTTTGTCGTGCTGCTGGCCCTGCGTTTTCTGGTCGGGGTGGCGGTAGGGGGCACTCTGCCGGTCGATTACGCCATGATGGCCGAGTTCCTGCCGCCGCGAAACCGTGGCCGCTGGCTGGTCTGGCTTGAGGGGTTCTGGGCCGTCGGCACCATCGTCATCGCGCTGACCGCGTGGATCGCGCATCTCGCGGGCGCTGCCGAGCCGTGGCGCTGGGTTTTCGCGGTCGCCGCATTGCCCGCTCTGATCGGCATCTGGCTGCGGCTGTGGGTGCCGGAATCACCGATGTATCTGCTTCGCCAAGGCGATCAGGTCGGCGCGCGCAAGGTGATCGACCGTGTCCTGACCGGTAATGGCAGCCGCGAGCTTGGCCCGCAGGTGCGGTTGGTCGCCCCCGAAGCCCCCGAGGTCGGCGAAGGTATCTTTGGTCCCCGCATGCGTAACCGTAGCATCGCGATCTTTGCCACGTGGTTTCTGGTTTCGCTGTCCTATTACGGCGTCTTTGTCTGGTTACCCTCGCAACTGGTCAGCGGCGGGGCGGGCTTCGTGAAAAGCTACGGTTTCCTTGTCCTGTTGGCCTTTGCCCAGATCCCCGGCTATGCGCTGGCAGCTTATGGGGTCGAGTCTTGGGGCCGCAAACTGACATTGCAGATCTTCCTGCTGCTCAGCGCCGCCGGTTGCCTGATGTTCACGCTGGCGTCTACCCCCGCGCTTGGCGGAGGCGCGCTGCTGCTGATGAGCTTTGCGCTGCTGGGAACATGGGGCGCGCTATATGCTTTCACCCCCGAATTGTTCCCGACCGGTCTGCGCGCCACCGGCATGGGGACGGCCAGTGCGATGGCGCGGGTCGGCGGTCTGATCGCGCCTTCGCTGCTGGGTGTGGTCATGGCGCAGGGCTTTGGCATCGCGATCGGGGTGTTTGCCGGTCTGCTGGTGCTGGCGGCAGTGATCACCTTGGCGATCCGGACCGAAACCCGAAATCAGGCAATCGGCTGATCCGTCCCTGATCTTCCGCTCCGGCCCCCTTGCGGGTCGGGGATTTCTTTGGCAGGGGGGCGATCATGGTGACCGTATCCGAACTTTACGAGGCCCGCGTCCGCGCTGGTCAACTTGCTCCCGATGCCGCCCAGCGTGGTGTCTTGCCTGCGTTGGACCGTCTGGTCCGCGATCTGGTCGCGACTCCTGCGCCCGCGCCGCAGAAAACGGGATGGTTGTCCAAGCTGATCGGCGGTGGCCAAAGCGCCCCCGCTGCTGCTGCCAAGGGGGTCTACCTGTGGGGCGGGGTCGGGCGCGGCAAATCCATGCTGATGGATCTGGTCATGGAGGCCGCGCCATTGTCGCAAAAGCGCCGCGTCCATTTCCACGAGTTCATGCAAGAGGTTCAGGCCGCGCTTGAGGGCGTGCGAAAGACCGGCCAGCAGGACGCTGTCCGTCCGGTTGCCAAATCCATCGCGCAGAACACCAGACTGCTCTGCTTTGATGAAATGCAGATTACCGACATTGCCGATGCGATGATCGTCGGTCGCCTGTTCCAGATCCTGTTCGAGGAAGGCGTGACCACCGTCACCACCTCGAACCGCGTCCCTGAGGATCTGTACAAGAACGGTCTGAACCGGCAGCTTTTCGTGCCCTTCATCGGCCTTCTGCGCGAGAAGATGGACGTGATCGAACTGGTCAGCGCCACCGATCACCGCCAGAACCGCGACGAGGGGGAGCAGGTCTGGTTCTCGCCTGCCGACAGTATTGCGCGCGGTCATCTGGACCGGATCTGGCGCGAGGAGACCGGCACGGCGGAATCGACTCCGCTGGTGCTTGAGGTCAAGGGCCGCAAGGTCGAACTGCCCCAACATGTCGGTCGCATCGCGCGGGCCAGTTTCTGGGATCTGTGCGCCAAGCCCTTGGGTCCGGCGGATTACCTTGCCGTGGCCGAGGCGCTGGATCTGCTGCTGATCGACAGCATCCCCCGCCTGAGCCAGTCGAATTACAACGAGGCCAAGCGCTTCGTCACCCTGATCGACGCCCTCTACGAGGCCAAGGTCCGGCTGATCGCCAGCGGCGCCGATAATCCAGAACGCCTTTATGCCGAGGGCGAGGGCGCGTTCGAATTCGAACGCACAGCGAGCCGCCTGCGCGAGATGCGTGATGCTGACTGGGGACGCGGCTGATCTTAGAGATCGGCGGTCTGGGTCACGATTCGGCAGTAGTTCTTGTGCCGGATAAAGGCCGCGCCGGTTTCACCGGGTTCACGACTGATGCCAGCGCGGGGTATGCCATCATCGGGGCCAGCCGGTGCAGATGCGACAGCGCCCGCAGGGTCATCGGTCCCGTATAAGAGGACTCCATCGGCGCACCTCCGGCCAGAAGGATCTCGTGGCGGGCGAGGGCGAGGTGGATCATTTCGAACCCGCCGGGTTAGAGGCGCGTCCCAAGTCCCGGATGACCGGCCCTCATCAGGTGGTGCGGTGAACGAACAATCTGGGCCCCGCTGACCAGCGACGATCCGCGCCAGAGCACCGGTTGCGGGCCATGGTCGCGGGTCAGGACCAGATCGCAGACGCGCAGGGTTTCGACCGGACGCTCGCCTTCGGGCGTGGCGATCAGCGTTCCCGTGAGATAGCAGACATCCAGATCGTCGCCCGCCTCAAAGGGTTGCGGCGAGTATAGCGTGCCGTCCAGATCGTTGCCGGTGCTTCCATCTAACAGCGCCGGAGGTGGGGTCTCTCTGGCGACGTGACCGGTAGTGCTTCCGGTATAGCTGACCCATTCGTCATGTTCGATCACGCCGTCATCATTCGCGTCGTCGATCTCAAGCGGGAACAGACACCGACCGGCCATTTTGGCAACCGGTCGGCGCGAAGCATTCCAGACAAAACGAGGGTGCGACAGATCAGCCGTTCTGGCGCAGCACGTCGCCCGCCAGATAAAGCGAGCCGCAGATCAGGATACGCGCGCCGGGTTCCTCCAGCGCGATGCGGCGCACTGCATCCAGCGTGTCGGTGGCCGTCGTGGCGGCGATGCCCACGCGGATGGCGGCGCTTTCGGTTTCCTCCGCGGGCAAGGTGGCCTCGGCGCCGGGGATCGGGACTGCGATCATGCTGCGGATTTGGGACGCGAGCGGGCGCATATAGCCTTCGACATCCTTGGTGTTGAGCATGCCGCAGACCAGATGGGTCGGGCGTTTGGGCATGGCGGCAAGGGTCGCGGCGACGGCCTCGCCTCCGGCGGGGTTGTGCCCGCCATCTAGCCACAATTCGCAATCTCCCGCAGCCTCGACCAGTGGCCCGCGCGTCAGGCGCTGCATACGGGCGGGCCATTCTGCACGGGTGACGGCGGCGGTCGCCTCGGGCTCGCCAAAGCCAAGCTCGCGCAGGGCGGCGATGGCTGTGCCCGCATTCTGGATCTGGTGCGGGCCGGGCAGGTTCGGAAGCGGCAGATCCAGCAGACCCTTGTCGTCGAAATAGACCAGACGGCCATGCTCGGAGTAGCTGTCCCAATCCTGACGTGCGATGCGCAGGGGGGCGGCCAGCGCCTCGGCACGGGTCTCGATGACCTCGCGGCCCTCGGGGGCTTGCGGGGCGACGATGCAGGGCACGCCACGCTTGATGATGCCGGCTTTTTCGCCCGCGATCTGGGGCAGGGTATCGCCCAGAAACTGGGTGTGGTCGATGCTGACCGGAGTGATGACGGTCAGGGCAGGATTGTCGATGACATTCGTCGCGTCAAGCCGCCCGCCAAGCCCGACCTCAAGCAGGGTGTAATCGGCAGGGATGCGCGAGAACGCAAGGAATGCGGCCGCTGTGGTGATCTCGAAGAAGGTGATCGGATGACCGCCATTCGCGGCTTCGCATTCCTCCAATATCGCGGCCAGTTCGGTCTCGGAGATCAGCTCGCCCGCCAGCCGGATACGTTCGCGGAAATGCGCCAGATGCGGCGAGGTATAGGCGTGGACGCGCTTGCCCGCCGCCTCTAGCCCCGCGCGGATCATGGCCTGAGTCGAGCCCTTGCCATTCGTGCCGGCGATGTGGATCACGGGCGGAATGCGGCGTTCGGGATTGCCCAACGCCGCAAGGATGCGCTCCATCCGGTCCAGCGACAGGTCGATGACCTTGGGGTGCAACTGCATCAGCCGCGCGAGGATCTGGTCCGAGGTGGTCATCATGTGGGCCGGTCTCAGGCGGGTTTCGCCGGTGCTTCGGCTGCGGCTTCGGGTACAGCCGTCGCGATGCTGCCCGGCGCGGGAAGGTCCGCAGCGATCGGTGCAGGCTGGCGCAGGACCATGCGCAGGATCGAGATCAGTTCCTCGCGCAGTTTCTTGCGATGCGTCACGCGGTCCAGCATGCCGTGTTCCAGCAGATATTCGGCGCGCTGGAAGCCCTCGGGCAGTTTCTCGCGGATGGTCTGCTCGATGACGCGGGGACCGGCAAAACAGATCAGGGCATTCGGTTCGGCGATCTGGATGTCGCCCAGCATCGCGTAGCTGGCGGTCACGCCACCGGTCGTCGGATGGGTCAGCACGACGATATAGGGCAGTTTCGCTTCCTTGAGCATCTGCACGGCGACCGTGGTGCGCGGCATCTGCATCAGCGACAGGATGCCTTCCTGCATCCGTGCGCCACCTGCTGCGGAAAACAGGATCAGCGGGCGCTTCAGCTTCACGGCGCGTTCGGCAGCGGCGATGATCGCGTTGCCGACATACATGCCCATCGAGCCGCCCATGAACGAGAAGTCCTGCGCGGCGGCAACGATGGGGGTGCGGCCCATTTCGCCTTCGGCGACAAGCATCGCGTCCTTTTCGCCGGTCGATTTCTGCGAGGCTTTCATCCGGTCGGGATATTTCTTCTGGTCGCGGAATTGCAGCGGGTCGGCGACCGGCTCGGGGACCTTGACCTCGTTGAAGACGCCGCCATCGAACAGCGCGGCAAAACGCTCGCGCGGGGTGATGGCCAGATGGTGGTCGCAATGCGTGCAGACGTTCAGGTTGTCCGCAAGCTCCCGGTGAAACAGCATGTTTCCGCATTCCGGGCACTTCGTCCAAAGGTTCTCGGGCACTTCGCGACGCGAGAACAGCGAATTGATGCGCGGACGCACATAGTTGGTGATCCAGTTCATCCGAGAGGGCCCCTTGCGCTGCATTTAGCCGCATCACTTAGGCAAACAGAGCCGGAATTGCAATTCCGAGCGCGTCGGGCTTTGATGCCTGAATGTGGACCGAGATGTTTGTGTTCATTCACTATGCAGTTGCGCTCGCGGTCTCCGTGCGCGTGCTTTTGCGTCCCCGTCTGGAACCCACGGTTCGCTTGTCATGGATCCTCGTGATCGAGTTGGTCCCGCTGGTCGGAATCATCGCCTATGTGCTGTTCGGAGAGATCCGCGCCCGCGGTGCCGAGGTCGAGACGATGGTCAATGTCCGCAGCCGCCTATCTGGCCTGTGGCGGCCAAATCCGGAACAGGTGCGCGAACCTCCGGATTTCGCGGCCCCACTGATCGCGGCGAATCGCGCAACGACCGGCTTTGTCGCCGTTCCCGGTAACCGCGCCACATTGCTTGCCGAGGATGACAGCTCCATCACCGATCTTGTCTCGGCGATCGACGGCGCGCGCAACCATGTCCATGTGTTGTTCTATATCTGGCTGGACGATGTCTCGGGCCGTGCTGTTGCGGATGCCCTGATCCGCGCCGCGCATCGGGGCGTGAAGGTGCGGGCGGTGATCGATGCTTTCGGCTCGCGTGCCTTCGGGCGGTCCGATGCGTGGCGGCGGATGCAGGCGGCGGGTGTCGAATGCGTCGAGGCGTTGCCCTTGGGACTGCCCGTCATCGGTGCGCTGATCCATCGGATGGACCTGCGCAATCACCGCAAGATCGTCGTGATCGACCATGTGCTGGGCTTTACCGGCAGCCGCAATTGCGCGGACGGTGCCTTCGCCGTCAAACCGCGTTTCGCTCCTTGGGTCGATGTCCTGCTTCGGATCGAAGGCCCTGTCGTCAGGCAGATGCAGGCGGTGTTTCTGCAGGACTGGATGAATTACACCGGCGAGGATCTGGGGCAGTTGCTGCTGACCTCGCCATCGGTGCTGGATCAGGGCGATATCGCGCAGGTCGTCGCCACCGGACCGGATGACCGGCAGGGGACGCTGTCGGATTGCATGGCGACGATGATCCATGCCGCCCGAGAGCGGTTGGTGATCACGACACCCTATTACGTCCCCGACAGTTCACTGGATTCGGCCATCCGCACCGCCGCAAGGCGGGGCGTCGATGTGACCATGATCCTGCCCGCCCGAAACGATTCACTGGTGGTCCAGGCGACCTCGGAGGGTTTCTATTACGGGCTCGTCTCGTCGGGGGTGAAGCTGATGCTGTTCAAGGAAGGGCTGCTGCACGCCAAGATCATCACGGCAGATGGTCGCATGGCGATGCTGGGCAGCGCGAATATGGACCGTCGCAGTTTCGAACTGAACTATGAAATGAACATGCTTTTTCTGGGCGAGGAACTGACCCGCGATCTGGACGTCAGACAGGAATCCTATATCGCGCGGGCCGAATCGATTACGATCAGCGAGATCCGCGCTTGGTCCCTGTGGCGGCGTTTGCGCAACAACCTGCTGGCTCTGGCCGCTCCGATCCTGTGAACCGAGGACAATATGACCGAACTGGCCGATCAGCATATCGTCGATGGCGCGCCCGCTTTGCCCGAGGCGCAGATCCGCACCTATCTGGAGCGTCTGGCCGGTTGGCAGCTTTCGACCGATGGCAAGTCGATCCGGCGGGACTGGAGCTTCAAGGGGTTCAAGCAGGCGGCGCAACTCGCGAATCTCGCGGCGTGGCAGGCCGAAGCGGCCAACCATCATCCCGACATTTCCTTTGGCTGGGGACAGGCCAGCGTCACCTTTGCGACCCATTCGGCCGGAGGAGTGACGATGAACGATCTGATCATGGCGGCACGGCTGAATCGGGCAATTGGCTGACCGGCAAGCTTGGCGTGTCCAAATCTTCCGCATCTCCGATGTCGTCTTTCGATGGGCGCGTGCGATTGCGGTCGCGTCTTCGGTCGATCATCTTACCGCACGTCGACTGGGCTGGTCAGGACCGCGCAAGACGGATTACGGTACGGGCGTGGATAGAAAACCATCGCAACCATCGGGCAGGATGCGCCAATGTGCTCAGATCCTGCCGGACGGTTTCACGGTAACGCATACTGACACCGATCAAAAATTGACGAGGACGTAATGGCTGTGCGGCCAAGCAAATGGTTCGAACGAAAGTCCCGAGAGCGCACGATGCGCCTATGGGCGGAGATGGCCGAAAGTGTCCAGTTCATGCCGCAGGGCCAGATCCGCCGCCTGACAGACGAGGCGCTGGGACTGCGTGCCAGCCTGAATCGTTTTCTGATGCGGGGGGACCGCAAGGCGTCGATTTCCCAAGCGGCGCTTGACGCGCTGAACCTGCCTGGCGGGACGGATTGGCGCTGGCGTCCGGGTTTCATGGCGGGACATATCACGCCTCGGGGCGTGGCAAGTCCTGTGCCCGGAACCCGGCTTGGCGACCGCGCGGCGGTCTGGCACGACTGCGAGGAGCAGGCCATCGTGCTGGAGCAGGTGCAGAACCCGCGCGCGACCGATCTTTCGCCATTCGGGATGCGGCTCGAAGTGTTCAGCTTCAGCGGCAGTTTCCTGTCGATCTCGATCGACCTGCCTACGGACGCTCTGGAGGGGTTGACCTGCAACCATATCGTCCGGCTCGAGACCTCGATGGTGGTCGAGCGTCCGATCAGCGTGTTCGCCCGTCTGAATATCGGCCACGGTCCGAATACGGACGAAATATTACAACCGTTGCAAGGGCTTGAGTCCGGCTTGCAAAGCCAGCAGGTTATCGAATTCGACCTTGCCTATATCGAGATGAACGAAAAGCGGTTGGAAAAGATCTGGCTTGACCTGATCTTTGAATCCCCCGGCATGTGTGCGGTCGAAATCCGTGAACTGTTCTTGTCCCGCCATATGCGGGCCGATTTCTGACGAGGCCAAATTGGATCAATTCGAATCGCTCGGACTGAAAAGTGGCATCTGGGAGGGTATTCTGCGGCGTGAAACCGCGCCGGCCCGCTTGGTGCTGGTGCATATGGGCGCACGCGTCGGCGATGCCCGATCGACCCCGCAGGCCGATGGCAGTTGGCGCGTCGCCGCAGCAATCCCCTCGCAACGGCTGTCGGACGGGGTGCAAAGCTTTCTTCTGATGGAGGATCAGGGCGAGGACAGCCAGCCGCTGCAACCCGGCGCGATGCATCTGGCTTCGCTCGATATTGTCGCTGGCCGCCCTTTAGAAGAAGACACGCGCGCCGAGATGAACCTCATGCGTGGCGAGATCGACCTTCTCAAGCGCGAGTTGCGCCGGATTGCGACGAAGCTAAACGGCTAGGGTCTGGCCCAGTAGCTATAGGCGCCGACCTCGCGGAAGCCCAGCTTGTCATAGGCGGCTCGTGCGCCGGTGTTGGCGCGGCTGACCGCCAGCCCAAGACGGGGCGCGTCGTTTTGCGCGGCCCAGTTTGCGGCGGCATGCAGCAACCAGCTTGCCATGCCAAGGCGGCGGAACTGTGGCGCAACCTCGATCGCGTGGATCATGGCGACCGGCCCTTCAATGGCGACAAACGCCGATCCGGCCGCCCTGTCATCCATCCGGCCAAGGATTGCGGTATGTGGTCCGCGCACGCGTTCCATCACGGCCTGTCGGGGCGGCGAGATGTTGCCTGCCGCCCAAAGGTCGCGTTGCACTTCAAGCGGCGGCCAGATCGCGAAAGCCGTCAGGGCCGGAAGCTCCGCCGCAAGTCCGGCGCAATCCATGGCCATGATCGCAGTCGGCGTTTCCCGCTGGTAGCCCCGCCCGATCAGCGCATCGCGCAGCGCAATGTCGGTGTCGGCCATACGAAACATCGGCCTTTGGTCCCATTCGCGATGCACGGCCTCGGCTGCGTCCAAATCGGCGGGCTGCCAGTCAGTCCCGAGCGCGATGGTCGAACTGACCCGTCCACCGGCCCCCAATCCGCGCCCCGTCCGCAGCGCGCCGGAGTTGCGGTATTCCGCCGCAGGCCATGTCGCCTCGAAGGCATCGGCAATGGACCTGTCGGGCGTCACAGTTCCAACCTGTGCTTCAACGCTGCCATTGCCTCGGCCACGCGGGCGGCATCAAGGCCGCGGACGACCAGATTTGTGCCCCAGCCCGCCGGATCCTGAAACGGATAGGAGCCCAGCGACAGGTCCGAGAATTCCTCTGCTACGGCCTTCAGCCCTTCGGCCACATCGCTTTCTCCGCGCCGGACAAGGACGGTGTCCGACTGCACCGGACGCCCGCCCGGTATCTGCGGGATGAGCCAAGCGACCATGCCACGGAAGACTTCGGGGACGCCCGCCATGACATGGGTATTGCCGATCGAGAAGCCCGGAGCCCCCGAAACCGCATTGTCGATCAGCTTCGCTCCGACCGGAATTCTGGCCATACGCAGGCGATTTTCGGTCAGCTCGGTCCCCATCCGGTCGCAGCGTGCCTGCAGGATGGCGCGTGCCTCGGGGTGGATCTCGACGCGGGTGCCATGTGCCTCGGCCACGGCATCCGCGGTGATGTCGTCATGGGTCGGGCCGATACCGCCCGAGGTGAACAGCAGATCGTAGGCTCCGCCAAGGCTTTTGTCGAAGGCACGGATCGCGGCAACGATCTGGGCGTTGTCATCCGCGACGACGCGGATTTCGCGCAGATCGAAGCCGGTCGCGGACAGGACACCTGCTAGGTGATGGGCATTGCCTTCGCGCGTGCGGCCCGAAAGGATTTCGTCCCCGATGACGAGGATGGCGGCGGTGGGATTGTCGGATTGCATGTGACGCTCCTCGGGCGTGCTTTTTCTCGTCACAATGTATAGGTCTGCGGCTGGGACTGGAACAAGTGGCCCTGCGGGACTATCTGTGGGGCAACCATGCATGAGGACAAGATGAACGACGCACGCCAGACCCGTGAGGGTATCCGTATCCATGAGCCTCAGGATTTCGAGGGCATGCGCGCGGCCGGGCGGCTTGCGGCGCAAATTCTTGATGAGGTCGGGCCACTGGTCCATCCCGGCGCGACGACTGGCGCGCTGGATGATTTCATCCGCAACCGGGTCGAGGAACTGGGCGCGGTCAGCGCCACCATCGGCTATCGTGGATATCAGCATGCCAGCTGCATCAGCGTGAACCACGTCGTCTGCCACGGCATCCCGGGCGAGAAAATTCTGTCCGAAGGTGACATCCTGAACATCGACGTCACCGTGATCGTCGATGGCTGGTACGGCGACAGCTCGCGCATGTATGTCGCGGGCAAGCCCAGCGTGAAATCCAAGCGCCTGGTCCAGGTGACGCATGACAGCCTGATGAAGGGCATCGAGGCCGTCCGGCCCGGCGCGACCTTTGGCGATATCGGCTTTGCCATCCAGTCCTATGTCGAGGCGAATCGCATGTCGGTCGTGCGCGATTTCTGCGGCCACGGTCTGGGCCGCGTCTTCCACGCCCCGCCGAACGTCCTGCATTTCGGCCGCCCCGGCAAAGGCCCTGTCCTTGAGGAGGGGATGTTCTTCACCATCGAACCGATGGTCAATTTGGGGCGTCCCGAAACCAAGGTCCTTGCCGATGACTGGACGGCTGTGACCCGCGATAAATCGCTCTCGGCCCAGTTCGAGCACTCGATTGGCGTCACGGCCGATGGCTGCGAGATATTCACGCTTTCGCCCGGTGGACTGTTCTACCCCGACTTCAACTAAGGGCGCTGACAGCCGCGCCGTTAGCTTGGAATTCGACACACGAAAACGGGCGTGGCAAGCGGCGCGCCCGTTTTCGTGTCAGGTCTTGCGGATCGTGTCGCCCGGTCGGAATGTCGGAGCCAGCGCGACGATGCCGTCCTCGGGCGCGGTCTCTTTGCCGGCGACGATGCGGGCCGCACGGCGTCCGATTTCGATGCGACGGGCGTCGGTCGTGGTCAGCCGCATCGGCAAGCCATCCAGAAGATCTACCCCGTTGAAACCGGCAAGCCCCAGCCTGTTCGGAATGTCGAAGCCCTTTTCCAGACACCACAGCAGACCACCTGCGCCGATCATGTCGTTCGAGAAATAAAGGAAATCCAGATCTGGCTCGCGGGTCAGGATGCGCTCGGTCAGCTCGCGGCCCTTCTGCAAGGACGAGCCGCCCTGATAGTATTCCCGCGCAGCCAATGTGACGCCTGCTTCGGACAGGCGGTCCTCGAAACCGGCAAGACGTTTTCGGGCGCGGTGATCCTCGGGCATATGCGTGCCGATGAAGCCGATGCGGCGATAGCCTGCATTCAGGATTTGTTCAGCCATTTCTGCACCTGCACGACGATGCGAGATGCCAACGACCGTGTCGATCGCATCGCCGTCGATATCCATGATCTCGACCACCGGCAATCCGGCATTGTCCAGCATGGCACGGGCCACTGCGCTGTGTTCCAATCCGGCAAGGATCACCCCTGACGGACGCCATGACAGCATGTCATACAGGACCGCGTCCTCGCGGGATGGGCTGTAATTCGTCACGCCGACGACCGGTTGCAGGCCGGTATCGTCAAGCTCGGCCGAGATCCCGCCCAACACATCGGGGAAAACCATGTTCGACAGCGACGGGATCACGACGGCGACCAGATTGACGCGCTGGCTGGCCAGACCGCCAGCGATCTTGTTGGGCACATAGCCCAGCGTCCGCGCGGCGGTCAGGACTTTCTCGCGGGTGGACGCGGAAACGTCTCCTCGATTGCGCAGCACGCGGCTTACGGTCATCTCTGAGACGCCAGACGCTTCCGAGACATCACGCAAGGTCAAGGGACGGCGGGGTTTTTTCATGTTCATGACAATTCCGGCACGAAATCATGTTACCGTTATCGCGTATGACCCGTCGCGGCAAGCTTGCCAATCCCGCGGCGAGCGGGCAAAAGAGTATCCGGCGGCCCCGTGGCTCAACTGGATAGAGCAGCCCCCTCCTAAGGGGCAGGTTACAGGTTCAAGTCCTGTCGGGGTCACCAATCTCATCATGTCGGATAGCGAAAAGCAAACGCCGGTTTCGTGCGTTGATCGGAGATTGCAGTTTGTCCCATCCATTATGTCGGATTTGCGCGGGTAATTGGCTGTTTTCTGGGTGTTTTTGACGTCTTATACCCCATAAGTTGCTTTATATAGTTGTTTACATCCATAACGTGTAATGCCAGATTTTATCCAGATCGGCAGGAGCTGGGTATGGATCTGCAATTCTTTGACGCTGTGAAGTCGCAAGTGAAACTGGTGGTTTGGGATCTCGACGACACGTTCTGGCGTGGAACCCTCTCGGAAGGGGGCGTCGAACAGGTGCAGGCTCATGTCGGAATGGTGCGCGAACTGGTTGATCGCGGCATCATGTGCTCGATCTGCTCGAAGAACGACTTTGCGCAGGCACGCGCCGTGCTGGAAGCCGTGGGTGTCTGGGATCTTTTTGTCCTGCCACATATCGCCTGGTCACCTAAGGGACAGGCGATCTCTCGGATGATCGACGAGATGGGATTGCGCGCCGAGAACGTCCTGTTTCTCGACGACAACCACCTGAATCTTGAAGAGGCTGCGTTTTTCTGCCCCGGGATTATGGTGCTCGATGCGTCGAAGGGCCTGAGCGGGCTGATGGATCTGCCGCAACTCAAGGGCAAGGACGACCGCAACCATACGCGGCTTGCCCAATATAAGGTCATCGAACAGAAGAAGGATGAGCGCGAGAATTCTGGCCTGAGCAATATCGCCTTCCTGCGGCAGTCCGACATCAAGATCAGGATCATCACCGATGTGGAAAACCACATGGATCGGGTGCTCGAGATATTGAACCGGACCAACCAGTTGAACTTCACCAAGCTGCGCGCCAACACCACCGAAGAGCGTGCGGCGCTGGACGAGCTGCTGGCCGTCTCGGGGATGCATGCGGGGCTTGTGCAGGTGCAGGACCGTTATGGCGATTACGGTGTCGTGGGGTTCTTCTGTGTCCGGACGAAATTCTCGGGCACGACGGTTCACCATTTCGCGTTCTCGTGCCGGACCCTCAATATGGGGGTCGAGCAATGGGTCTGGGACTATCTGGGGCGGCCCGAATTCAAGGTCGTCGGGCCTGTGGCGAATAATCTGGACGAGCACGGCAAGGTGGACTGGATCAGCGAGGTCACCGACTTCCAGACCGGAACGAACCAGTTGGACGAGCGTAGGCTTTGCCTTGTTGGCGGCTGCGATCTGTTGCAGGTTTCGTTCTATTGCGGCACGAACCGCGACGAGTTCGTCAACAAACAAGACGATCACGGCATGTTGGTCCGCTATGACGATGTCGGTTTCATCCTGAATCCTCGGGTCAAGCAGCTGAAGCATTCTTTCCCGTTGAATATGCTGGTCGGTCAAAGTCTTGCTGACATGCAGGCCTTTGACCGCTCGATCACGGAATCCGATTTGATCCTGCTGTCGCTTTACTTCTCGGTGCCGAGTGATCTGTTCTTCACCTATGGCGGTTCGGAATGGGGCGGCGAATTCTGGGCAACCATCCCGCCGCGCCGTTTCAAGAAGTTGATGGCCAATCCGAACCTTGCGACCCGTTTCTCGAAGGAAATGTATCACCGCCGCCTGCCGCTGGATGCGCGGCTGGCCATGGCGCGTAAAAGCTTCGAACGGGTCGATTCACTGCGTCGCCCCGAGGCTCCGTTGTTCATCCTGTCGGCGGTTTGCCAGCATGGCGAGCAGGCCAAACGGACGGTCGAGATCCGCGAGGGATACAACGCGACCTGTCGGGATTTTTGCAAATCCGTGCCGAATGTCCATTTCATCGACATCGACCGGCTTCTGGCCCCCGAGGATTTCGTCGACAGCGATCACTACACCCGTACAGGCTATTTCCGGATCGCGGAATTCGTGAACAACTACGCGAAAGCACCGGTCGAGGGCCCGACGATTGATCGGTCCCGTCGCGACGGTGACGGCTTGCAGGCCGCCTGACCTGCGCGATGACGGGACCGGACGTCCTTTTCGATGGCGAGCATGTGCAACTGCTGCATTTCCGCAGGGACTCGCGGATCGGACTGCTGACGTTCGACATCATGCATGCCCGAGCGAATGGCCGGAATGCCTTTGGCAAGAAACTTTGCGAGCGGATCGGCTACGATCTGCTCGCCGTCGTGCCTAAATATCCCTGCTGGTATCCGGCCGAGGAAATGCGCCGGATTGCGTCGATCAGCGGTCAGATCGGGGGGGCTACGAGAATTGCCTATGGCGCCTCGATGGGGGGCTATGGCGCATTGCGCTGGGGCAGGCAGATGGGTGCAGAGGTCGTTCTTGCCTGCAGTCCGCAATACAGCATCGACCCGAAAGCCATTGGCGATGGCGACCGCAGATACGCGCGGCATTTCCGGCCGGATGTTCACCTTGATATGGATATCCGGCCCGAGCACATCCCGACGGGAAGTGTCATGATCTACGATCCTTGCTTCAGGTTGGACCGGATCCACGCCGACAGGATGTTGTTCCCGTCTGTAACCGGAATTCCGCTGCCACATATGGGGCACCGGACGGTAGAATGTCTGGCCGGAAGCGTGCTGGCGACGTCGGTATTCGAGGGACTGATCGCCGGCAGGATCAGCGCCATCAGGAAGGTGCTTCTTGAGCGGCGGAAAATTACGCATTCCTTTCCTATCCATCTTGCGCAAGCCGCCTTGCAGCGTGGCAAACTGGAACTGGCTGACCGGATCGCGCAAAAGGTGATCGAGCCTTGGTCTCGTCATCGCCTGCTGGCTCAGATTGCCGGAAAGCGGCAAAACTATTCGGGCGCCGCAGACCATTTCCGCAGCGCCCTTCTGGTTCGTCCTGAATGCAGACTGACACGGCTTCAGCTTGGGAAGCTTGGTCAGCCATCGTTACTCGGCCATGAAGACATCGCCCGAGAAGCGCCCGCGAAAACCCGGCAAGGCACGCCATAGCGTTTGCCCCGTTACGAAACGGCTTGCGCGGGCTTCGCTGCCGAACAGCGTCGTTCGATGCGCCGACATCGTGTAACCGGTCGCGTCGGTCATAGTATAGCAATCCTGCACCTGATGGGCAAAGCGCAGCCATGCAGCCGAAGGATTTGCCAATCTGAGTTTGACCGTGTTTCCGGCAAGATCCGGTGTCGCCGCCAGAATACCGCCATCGGCTTCAAACCCGTAATTCGGGCATGTCGCCGCGCCGCCGAACGCATCGTAAAGATCCGATCGGTCGAACAGCGTCTCGCCCGGACGCAGGGTAAATTGAACAGTCACCGCATCGCCCGTTTTCGAGACGGTGTAAGTGATGTTCCACGGATTGCCGGCCTCGGATTCGGTGATCGCCCAATGGCAGGTCTCGCCGATCAGGATCTTGGTTGCCCCGTCGATATGGGCGTTCTGGTCATTGATTGGATAGATGCGCTGCCATGTCGCGATGATCCCTTGCTGCTCAAGCGTCAGACGGTATTGCAGGCCAGGGGTGGCATAGACGTCGCCATTTGAATCGACATCCGAGCCGTTGACGACCGTGACGAGCCGTGGGGGCCTGCCGAACAACCGCGTCGCTTCGGCAAGGGTTGCTTCATGCGCGACGCGGAAATCCTGCTCATAGATGCTTGAAGCCTGATCCTTGGCCGAAGAACCCTGAAACAGAAAGACATACGGGCACGAGATCTGGACGGAGAACTCGTCGGCAAGGCGCTTGCATTCCCGCATCCAGTACAACTGGTTGCGACCGACCGGACTTGTGTCATCTGGTCGCCATTCGGCGATGTAGCGACCGCCATAGCCGTGATCGACGATGATCGCGCCCTTGTCGGGCACCCCTTGATCCCGCCAAGTCGCCGAGCGGCAGTATTGCAGTGTGTAAGCGGGGGAAACACGGCCCAATCCTGTGGCCGAAGCAAAACCTTTGGCGGGGGCGAGCTGATTGATCGCTGCCATGCCACTGCCCGACCAACCAGCGCCCGATGGGCCAACGGCATTCCCGCTCTCGTCCAGTAATCCGGACAGGTAGTAAATCTGTCCTTGCGTTGCGGCGTCCAGCGTGGCGGCAAGCGGATCTTCGGACGAGCGGTTCTCGGACTGGCCATAAACCAGCAGAATTTCCAATGCGGTGACGGTTGGTCTGGGGGCCGTCACGCCCCCCGCCGAAAATCCGCGACGACCTCTGGCATGGTGATCGGCCAGTTCTGCCCTTCGGGGCGCCCGACAATCGCAAGGCGGTGGAGCGTGCCGTTCAGATAGCGTCCCGTGATGAATCGGGTAGGTGCAGGATCGGTCAGACCTGTATGCGCAACTGACACAAGTCCTCCCGACACATCGTGCCCCGACAGCACGTCAAGCACGTCGTCGATTTGTCCGCTAATGATGATCCTCGCGCCGTATGGGGTCGCACCCAGAGACAATGCGCCCATTCCTGAAACCGGGCCGACCGCTTGCAAAGTGCCGGAGCTGTTGCGCAGTTTCAGCGTGGTGCCGGTGCCGTCCAGAAGCTGGCCGGAATAGGCTCCGTAGCTGTTGATCGTCAGATCGGCGACGGCGAACATACCGTCGGTGGTCGCAAGGCCCGACAGAACCTGCGTCTGCAGATAGTAACCGCCGGAAAAGGTGAAGCCCGTTTCGCCGTGTTGGATGGCATTTCCGCTGCCCGTCCGGCTGAATACGAACTTGCCTTGCCCGATCGGGCTGATCGACGTGACGTCGGTCTGGGTTCCCGCAAAGGTCGAGGCGGCATCAAGATAGGCCAGCGTCACCGCGGCATAATCGATTACCGGGATCACGGGGGCGGCGACGGTCAGCACGGCGGTCTCGGCCCGAACCGAGTCCTGCGTGTTCGTCCAATCGACCGAAAGCAGATACTCGCCCGGATCGGCCAGTTCCATCGTCATCATGCCCTGATCCAAACGCGACTTGATCGACACGCCGTTCAGGGTGAAATCCCAGTTGGCCACCGGAACGGGCAGGCCCGTAGCGGCACCAAGGGTCAGGGTGATGCTGTCACCCAGCGTTGCGGTCAGGGGCAGGATCGTCGGCTGCGCGGTAATGGTCGGAGGCGTAAGCTTTTCGGCATTGACCAGCACCTCGCCCCTTGCGTTCAGGACTGCGACCTTGACGCCCCGATAATGTACGGCGGACAGTTCGCTGAACAAGGCCGGATGGACCTCTCCGATGATTTCGACGGGCATGGCTCAGACCTCATGGCATGGACAGGGATGTCCCGCATTATCCGTGAGGCATCACGGGCGTTGCGTCCGGGCCGGTTGCAACGATCAGATCGGGGCCGAACCGGTCTCGGATTGGTTTTGTCGCCAAAGGTCGGGGGTCGTTCCTTCGGATTCGCGAAACACACGGATCAGGTGCGAGGCGTCGCAAAAGCCGGTTTCATCGGCAATCCGCGTGACGGTGCGGTCGGTATGCTCCAGCAGCATCCGCGCCTGCGCCAGACGGATGCGGACCGAGGCATCCGCAGGGGGAATCCCCAGATCCGAGTTGAAATGCCGTTCAAGCTTGCGCCGACCCACGCCCAGATCGCGGGCAATGCGCGCGATGGACAATGGTGCCTGCAGATTTTGCTGCATGGTCAACAACGCACGCCGGACCAGCGGATCACGCGGAGAAAGCTCCAGCGGCAAGCCCGGCTGCGGGCGGTCGCCCTCCATGGGTTCATCGATCATCAGGATCGAAAGGCTTTTTCGCGCAGCTGCACGTCCCAGATGCCGGTCGACCAGAAACGCAGCCAGATGGGCCGCGCTGACTCCGCCCGAGCAGCTTAGCCGGTCGCGATCCACGACGAAAATCTGATCGGAAATCGGCCTCATCCGGTCGAACTCGGACAGAAAATCCTGATGATGGAACCAGCTGACGCAGCAGCGATAACCGTCCATCAGGCCCAGTCGCGCCATGGCAAAGACACCAGTGCACAGACCGGCCAGACCGACCTTGGCTGCGGCGGCTTTTTGCAGGAAGGCGGATTGCTCAGCGGACAATCCCGGCCCGCCATCGATCAGGCCACCGACGGTCACGATATAATCGAACCGCGCCGGATCCCCCAAGCGTTCTTCGGGTTCGATCCTGACCCCGCAAGAGGATTGGACGGGCGCCATATCCGGCGACAGGACGCTCCAATTGCAGCGGATCTGGCGCGAGCCATCGCCGTCATCCGCCGCCAGTCGCAGCACATCGACGAAGGTCGCGAAGGCCGAAAGGGTAAAGCGCGGCGCCAGAATGAAACCGATATTCAACCTTGGCCGTACTGACGCGGAGCCTTGCGATGGTTCGGTCGAGAGTTTGGTCATGTGTCGCGAATCAACCATATTGACTGTCGCCATCATGCCATCACCCGACTGCTGATCCAGTGGTGATGCCGCAAACTATGACAGATGTCTGGTTGCTGCTGCGGCCTCGGGCATATCTTCGGTTTCTTCCGCGGCTGCGACAAGGTCGCGGGCTTCTTCCTCGTCTTCGTCCTCAAGCGCGGGGGGCGTTTCGCCTGCCAGAAAGTTCCCGAGCTTCTCGAGCCCGGGAATATGGTCGGCCAGCACCCGCAGCACGACCAGCAGCGGCACGGCGACGATCATCCCCAGGACCGACCACAGCCATGCCCATAGCGCGACCGTCAGGAACACGACGACGGTGTTTAGCTGCAATTTGCGCGAGACGAAATAGGGTGTGATCAGCTGCCCTTCGATCGCGGTCAGCCCCAGATACGTCAGCGCCACCATGAAAGGCGTGAACAGATCGTCGAAAACGAACACCCCGACAACGAAGGCGATGATGATGCCGAAAACTGAACCCAGATAGGGAATGAAATTCAGCAGGAAACCGACCAATCCAAACAGCACCGGAGAGGGCATTCCCCATGCCCACATCCCCAAACCGATGGCAAAGCCCAGACAGGCATTGATCAGGGTAATGGCCCCCAGATATGAGCCAAGCCGGTCCTCGATCTCGCGCAGGGCCAGATAGGCCGCGCGCTTTTCCCGCATCGTGTCAAAGCTTTGCACGATCTTGAGATACAGCAGATCGCCAGACGCGATCATGAAGAACAACAGGAACAGCGTGAATATGATCTGGCCGACAAAGGCCGGTCCAAGGTTCAGAACGCTGCTAAGCGTCGTGCTGCTGGGGGGCGAGTTGACCTCGACCTGGATATGTTGGTCGGGCGGTTGCGGCGTCCCGGGCGAGGGGATGCTGGTCACCTTGCCGGTAACCGTGCCGACCAGATCCGGATTGGGCGAGGTGGGTTCCGCTGCATCTTCTCCGTTCTCTTTCGGTTGTCCGCCGCCGGTCAGTTCGTCGATTTTCTTCGCGGCGCGCTCGATGCCCTCGAAATTGCTGCGGATCTCGTCCAACCGCATTTCCAGCCGACTGCCGATTTGCGGCGCGTCCTCGATCAGGCGGCTGATCGGGCCGGAAACCAGCCCTCCGATGCCGACCAGCATCACGATCAATCCCAACGAGACGAGGGCGGCGGTCACGGTCGCGCCGACCCGCCAGCGCTCCATTGCGCGACGGAACGGGACGAAGACGAAAAACAGCAGAAAGGCCAGCGTGACTGGCATCAGGAAATCGCGGGCCTGCGCTACGAAGCTGAACAGCAGGATGATGAAAATTCCGATCACGGCCCAATTCGCGATCGTCAGGCGCGAAACACCTTCGGTCTGAGGCAGGCTGGGGAACATGTGGTTCTGCTGATCGGAAGGTGTCACGGTCCGGAATTCCTCGCGTCAGAAGCGATGCATTCCGGAAACGCGAACCCCGCGAACAGGTTCCTGTCCGCGGGGCCAAGCTTGTTCAAATCATAGGCAGGGAAGATTACAGCGGGTGGTCGCCGGTCGCGTCTATGACGCGGGTGGGCAGACCCAGATCGCCCAGAAGCTCAAGGAACGGCCGGGCCGGAAGCTCCTCGACATTGGCCATTTTCTTCACGTCCCACGTGCCGCGCGCGACAAGGATTGCCGCCGCAACCGGAGGCACGCCAGCGGTGTAGCTGATGCCTTGGCTGCCTACCTCGTTAAAGGCTTCCTTGTGATCGGCGACGTTGTAGATGAAGACCTCGCCCGATTTGCCGTTCAGCGAGCCTTTGACCAGATCGCCGATGCAGGTTTTGCCTTCGTAATCGGGCGCGAGGCTGGATGGGTCGGGCAGCACGGCCTTGACCAGTTTCAGCGGCACGACTTCAAGCCCTTCGGCGGTTTTCACGGGCTGCTCGGACAACAGGCCCAGATTTTGCAGCACGGTGAAGACGTTGATGTAGTGCGCGCCGAAACCCATCCAGAAGCGCACATCGGCGTCTTTGTAGCGGGCGGACAGGCTGTGGACCTCGTCATGGCCCGACAGATAGGCGGTCTGCTTGCCGACGACGGGCAGATCCCATTCGCGGCCGACCTCGAACATCTTGTTTTCCTGCCACGCGCCTTTCTGCCACGAATAGACCGTGCCGGTGAATTCGCGGAAGTTGATTTCGGGATCGAAATTGGTGGCAAACCAGCGGCCATGTGAACCGGCGTTGATATCGACGATGTCGATCGACTCGACCTTGTCGAAATACTCGTCCTCGGCCAGTCGTGCATAGGCATTGACCACTCCCGGATCGAAGCCCGCGCCCAGAATGGCGGTGACGCCCGCAGCCTCGCAGGCCTCGCGACGCTTCCATTCGTAGTTGCCGTACCACGGCGGGATCTCGCAGACCTTCTCGGGGTCTTCGTGGATCGCGGTGTCGATATAGGCGGCGCCGGTGTCGATGCAGCCTTGCAGCACGGTCATGTTCACGAAGGCCGAGCCGACGTTGATGACGATATTCGCATCGATTTTGCGGATCAGTTCGGCCACGGCATTGCTGTCCATGGCGTCAAGCGGATGGGCAGTGATCTCGACCGTATGACCTTTCTCACGGATGCTCGAGATGATCTTGTCTGCTTTGGACACGGTTCGGCTGGCGATGTGCAGCGTTCCGAACTCCTTGGCATTCTGCGCGATTTTATGCGCGACCACCTGGGCGACGCCACCGGCGCCGATGATGAGCACGTTCTTGGCCAATTCAGTCTCCTTTTCGAGGGCAAAAGAAAGCGGGGTCTGGCTTTCGCCTGGGTCGAAGCTCAGGACAGGCTGGATTTGTAGTCGTCGTAGGAAAAGCGGCGAATCTCGCGGATTGTTCCGTCTTCGTCTTTGATCACGATGGCGGGCATGGCGACGCCATTGAACCAGTTCTTCTTGACCATGGTGTAACCGGCGGCATCGGCGATGCTGATGCGGTCGCCGATCTGCAGCGGAGCGGGGAAGTGCCCTTCGCCGAAAATATCGCCCGCAAGGCAGGTCTTGCCCGCGATCTGGTAGGCGTGATCGCCGTCCTGCGGCAGCTTCGCGGTTTCGCGATAGATCAGCAGGTCCAGCATATGGGCCTCGATGCTGCTATCGACGATGGCGACGTCCTTGCCGTTATGGATCACATCCAGAACCGTGACCTCCAGCGACGAGGATTTGGTGATGCTGGCCTCGCCCGGCTCAAGGAACAGTTGCACGCCGAACTTTGCTTGGAACGCCTTGAGGCGGTCGGCCAGCTTGTCCAGCGGGTAGCCCTCGCCGGTGAAGTGGATGCCGCCGCCCAGCGAAACCCAGTCCAGCTTTTCAAGGAAACTGCCGAATTCGTTCTCGATGCGGGTCAGTTGTTGGTCGAACAGGTCGAAATCGCCGTTCTCGCAGTTGTAATGGATCATCACGCCCGAAATGCGGTCGAGCGCGCTTTCCAGACGCGACAGATCCCATTCACCAAGACGCGAGAAGGGACGCGCAGGATCCGCCAGATCGAACCCGCTGGTCGAGAAGCGCGGGTTCAGGCGCAGGCCCATGGTGATATCACGCTCGGCAGCCTTTGCGCCGAAGCGGTCAAGCTGGCCGAGGCTGTTGAAGATGATCTTGTCGGCGTAACCCAGCGCCTCGTCGATTTCGTGATCGGCCCAAGCGACCGAATAGGCATGGGTTTCCCCGCCGAATTCCTCATGACCCAGACGCAGTTCGAACAGCGAGGACGACGTGGTTCCGTCCATGAACGGGCGCATGAAATCAAAGGCCGACCATGTGGCAAAGCATTTCAGCGCCAGCAGGCATTTCGCACCCGAGCGTTCGCGCAGGTATTGGATGCGCTCCATGTTGACCCGCAGTTTTGCAAGGTCGATCTGGTAGAAAGGCGTTTGCAGATCGGACATGGCGGAACCCCTGTGGCAAGACCCGGTGCGAATGAAGTGGCTCATTTAGGGCCACTTGCTTGGTTTCGCAAGGAATGGTGACTTGTCGGTGACGCGGCGACGATTGTATGCGCCGCATCGTCCTATTCGTCGACGATCGACAGGATCTTCGGCAAGGCGGGGCAGGGCAGAAGCTGGTTCTTGGCCACATCCGCCAGCGTGTGGTTGTGCAGGAAGACATAGACATGCGCCGAAAGGCTTTCCCACAGCCGGTTCGACAGCGTCTGCGCCCGCGAGCCCGAAATCCCGCCCGAGGCACCCGCGCCGATATGCAGGGCGCTGACCGTTTCGTCGACCGCTTCGAGAATATCGGCGACCCTGATGGTTTCCGGAGTTTTCGCAAGGCGATAGCCGCCGCCCGGACCGCGGACCGACTCGACCAGACCGGCACGGCGCAGGCGCACGAAAAGCTGTTCGAGATAGGGCAGCGAGATGTCCTGACGCTTCGAGATTTCGGCCAGCGACGTAAGGTCATCGCCTTTGGCAATCGCCAAATCGGTCAGGGCGACCATCGCGTAGCGTCCTTTTGTGGACAGTTTCATATTTGCCTCCTATGCCATTGCATTGACGTGACGCGATCTTTCAGGCTAATCCGCCTTCGCCGTCTTTGATTGCGTCTTGCCTATGCTGGACGCGCTTCCCAGATTGACGATCTAGAGCCGCGCCGTCACAGGGTCAAGAAACCCGAGTCCAAAGGAAGCCCATGCCCGAACTGATTTTCCCCGGTCCCGAAGGTCGTCTTGAGGGGCGTTATCACCCGCAAGCGGCACCGGATGCCCCCATCGCCATCATCCTGCACCCGCATCCGCAGTATGGCGGGACGATGAACAACCGGGTCGTCTACAACCTTCACTACGCTTTCCACCGCATGGGCTTCACCGTCATGCGGTTCAACTTCCGCGGCGTCGGCCGCAGTCAGGGCGAGTTCGATCAGGGCATCGGCGAATTGTCCGATGCCGCCTCGGCGCTTGATTACCTGCAAGCGATGAACCCGAACAGCAAGCATTGCTGGGTTGCGGGCTTCAGCTTCGGCGCGTGGATCGGGATGCAGCTACTGATGCGCCGCCCCGAGATCACCGGCTTCATCTCGGTCGCGCCGCCTGCGAACATGTATGACTTCAGCTTCCTTGCGCCGTGCCCGTCCTCGGGGTTGATCATCAACGGCACGGCTGACCGCGTCGCTCCGCCCAAGGACACGCATACGCTGGTCGGCAAGCTGCGTGAGCAGAAAGGCATCACGGTCACGCATCAGGAAATCGAAGGTGCGGATCACTTCTTCCGCGACGATGAGGCGCATATGAAGCCGATGATCGACAATGTGCAGGCCTATGTCCGGCGGCGCCTGACGGAAAACACCCGCTGATCCATTCGCGCCCCGGTCCTGCCGGGGCGTTTTTCATTGCGGCTGGCATTCCCCCTAGGGTTCGAGATAGGACCGGCCCGCGACGAAAGGAGCCGCGCATGAGCGATCTGACTGCCCGTTTCGGTTTTCTGAACGAAGCCGACAAGCTGAAATCCGTTGAGCGTGCCAATGTGCTGATGGATGTGTCCCGTGCTGAAAACAGCGCCGAACATAGCTGGCACGTCGCGCTTTTCGCGATGATTTTCGGGGCGAGCGACCGCGCCATTGCGATGATCTTGCTGCATGATCTGGTCGAGGTCGATTGCGGCGATCACCCCATCCATCTTGTCCACGACACGGCTACGGTCGAAGCGGCCGAGCTTGCCGCCGCGCAGCGTCTGTTCGGCATCCTGCCCGATGGCGATGCCTTGCTTGCCTTGTGGCAGGAATTCGAGGCCGGTTCGACAGACGATGCCCGCATCGCCAAACGGATGGATCACATCCAGCCGCTGTTTCAGGTTCTGAGTTCGCCGACACCCCTGCCGGACCATCTTGCCATCGTCGCCGACAATATGACCACCGGCCGCGCCGCGCGCCTGTGGCAGGAATGGCCCGAGGCGATGCATGCGGCAGAAGCCATGCGTGACGGCAGGGCAGTCGATGGTGCTTTGGCAGGCCAGCTTGCCTTTCTGGCCGAGGCCGATCGCCTGAAGTCGGTCTACCGCGCCAGCACGCTTTGCGATGCCTCGCGTCGCGAGAACAGCGCCGAACACAGCTGGCATCTGGCCCTTTACGCGCTGGTCATGGCACCGCATGCGGGTGAGGGCGTCGATATCGGTCGCGTGATCCGCATGTTGATCCTGCATGATCTGGTCGAGATCGACACGGGTGACGTGCCGATCCATTCGCAAGACGGCTCGGCCCATCACAGTGCGACCCAGATGGCCGCCGAAGACGCAGCGGCAGATCGGCTTTTCGGAATGCTGCCTGCCGAACAGGGTCTGGCCCTGCGGGCTTTGTGGACCGAATTCGAGGCCAATCAGACACCGGATGCGGTCTTTGCCAAGTCGCTGGATCGCGCGCAACCCGTGATGCAGAACATCGCCTCGGGTGGCGGAAGCTGGGTCGAATATAACGTGACCTACGCGCAACTGGTCGAGCGCGTCGGTGTACGGATCCAGCGCGGTGCGCCCACGATCTGGGACTGGCTGGATGAGAATTCACAACTCTATTTCGCAGGCTGATTCAGGCTCGGTATGCAATCGCATACCGGCCTTTTCAACACCTCACATTGCGGCTATAGCGCAGGCAGCCGAATCCTAACCGAAGGGACCACCCATGTCGAAGATCAAGGTAGCGAACCCCGTCGTCGAGCTCGACGGCGACGAGATGACCCGGATCATCTGGGACTTCATCAAGCAGAAGCTGATCCTGCCCTATCTGGACGTCGACCTGAAATACTACGATCTGGGCATCGAAGAGCGTGACCGCACCGAAGACCAGATCACCATCGATGCCGCGAATGCGATCAAGCAATATGGCGTCGGCGTCAAATGCGCGACCATCACCCCTGACGAGCAGCGCGTCGAGGAATTCGGCCTCAAGAAGATGTGGAAGTCGCCGAACGGCACCATCCGCAACATCCTTGGCGGCGTGATCTTCCGCGAGCCGATCATCTGCAAAAACGTGCCGCGTCTGGTTCCGCATTGGACCAAGCCCGTCATCGTCGGCCGCCATGCCTTCGGCGACCAGTATAAAGCCACCGATTTTCGCTTCCCCGGCAAGGGCAAGTTGACGATCAAATTCGTCGGCGAAGACGGCGAGACCATCGAGCACGAAGTCTTCCAAGCGCCGTCCTCGGGCGTCGCCATGGCGATGTACAACCTCGACGAGTCGATCATCGACTTCGCGCGGGCCTCGATGAACTACGGCCTGCTGCGTGGCTTCCCGGTGTACCTCTCGACCAAGAACACCATCTTGAAAGCCTATGACGGCCGCTTCAAGGATCTGTTCCAGAAGGTCTACGAGGAAGAGTTCGAAGACAAGTTCAAGAAGGCCGGCATTCACTACGAACACCGCTTGATCGACGATATGGTGGCCTCGAACCTGAAATGGTCGGGCGGCTATGTCTGGGCCTGCAAGAACTACGACGGCGACGTGCAGTCGGACACCGTCGCGCAGGGCTTTGGCTCTCTGGGTCTGATGACCTCGGTCCTGATGACCCCCGATGGGCAGACGGTTGAGGCCGAGGCCGCCCACGGCACCGTGACGCGCCACTACCGCGAGCACCAGAAGGGCAACCAGACCTCGACCAACTCGATCGCCTCGATCTTTGCCTGGACCGGCGGTCTGAAGCACCGCGCCAAGCTGGACAGCAACGAGGCGCTGATGAACTTCGCCCAGACGCTGGAAAAGGTCACCGTGCAGGCCGTCGAAGACGGTCACATGACCAAGGACCTCGCGCTGCTGGTTGGTCCGGACCAGAAATGGTTGACCACCATGGGCTATCTGGAAAAGGTCGACGAGTACCTGAACAAGGCTCTGGCTGGCTAATCTGCCGTATAGTTTTGCGAAAGGCCGGAGGAAACTCCGGCCTTTTTCCGTTTTAGGCGGGGCAGGGATGTGCAAAGCGGCTTAACAGTCCGGCCTCGTTGCAGTATGGGACGCGCAGGTCAATCCGGAGTCCCCGCCATGAAAGCTGCCGTCATTACCTTTCCCGGTTCGAATTGCGACCGCGATCTCGCCGTTGCGCTGAGCCAGGCCGGAGCCGAGGTGACGCGCGTCTGGCACAAGGACGAGGCGCTTCCCGCCGGAACCGATCTGGTTGCCGTGCCGGGCGGCTTTTCCTTCGGTGACTACCTGCGCTGCGGCGCCATCGCCGCCCATTCCCCCATCGCCAATGCCGTGCGCGCCCACGCTGCTGCCGGTGGCTATGTGTTGGGCATCTGCAACGGCTTCCAGATCCTGACCGAACTGGGCTTGCTGCCGGGCGCGTTGATGCGCAACGCTGGCCTGACCTTCGTCTGCCGCGAGGTCGGTCTGCAGGTCGCGACCTCGGCAAGCCCCTTCACCGCAGGTTATGCCAAGGGTGATGTGATCCGCGTGCCGGTCGCCCACCATGACGGCAATTACCAGATCGACGCCGAGGGCTTGGCCGCGCTGAAGGATCAGGACCGTATCGCCTTCACCTATGCGCCGGGCATCAACGGCTCGGTCGAGGATATCGCGGGCGTCCTGTCCGAGAACCGCCGCGTGCTGGGCATGATGCCCCACCCTGAACGCGCCGCCGAATCGGCTCATGGCGGGACCGATGGCGCAAGGCTTTTTGCCGCGCTTGTGCAAGAGCTTGCCACAGTCTGACTTGAGTGCGTGACATTTGCGCACTAGATTGGCTTGTCCCACATGAGGGGCAAGCCGGAGGCCCATGCAGGAAGATGATCTAAGCACCGGATTGCCGGACGGCGGCAGGGCAGGGATGTCCGGCCGCTGGGGGTTGCGTGCTGTGATCGCGGCTCTGCTTGTGCTTGCGGTGGGCACGATCTGGTTCACCAATAGCTGGCTATCAGCCCGTTTTTCCGAGAATACCCGCGTCCGGACCGAACTGCGCTCGGCGCTTTACACCGGCAACCTGCTGTCCGAATTGCAGAGAACCTCGGTCGTGCCGCAACTGCTGGCACGTGACCCTGCATTGATCTCGGCGCTGACGGGGAATGATTTTTCGGGGACATCCGCACGGCTGATTTCCGCGCAGAAGGAAATCGGCGCGGCCTCGATCCGGTTGCTGGATGCATCGGGGCGGACTGTCGGATCGACCGACCGCAATCTAATCGGCACGAATTACGTGCAAGAACCGTTCTATGTCGAGGCGCTGCGCTCCAAGGACACGGTCTTTACCGTCTCTCCCTCGCCGCAGGGTGTCTACGAATTTGCCTATTCCCGCGCCGTCGTCGCGGACGGGCGGACCTTGGGGGTCGTGGTCGTCGGCGCGGATCTGACCCGTCTGGTCCGGTCATGGGCCGGAATTTCCGATGCCATCGCCGTAACCGACAGCTCGGGCCAGATCATCCTGTCGACCGAGCCGCGCTGGCGCGGACTGACGCTACCCGAGGCGCTGGCCGTCCGCTCCGCCCCGTCAGCGATTGCACGGGCGTTTCAGGTGACGGCGGACTGGACCTCGCCTCCGGTCGATGCCTATGTGCAGGGCAAGGCGGTGATGCAGGCCGAGACGCGGATCCCGTTCCGTGGCTGGAAGATGATTGCCTTTACCACCTATGATTCTGTCCGCGAGCGGGTGAACGCCGTTCTGGCCATGGTCATCATGGGCTTTGCCATTCTGTTGGCGGCGGTTTTCTATTTGCTGTCGCGTCGCGCAAGGGTCGAATCAGCGGCCTATATGCGGGAATCGGCCGATCTGCGGGCGCTGAACCTTCGCCTGACCCGCGAGATCGCCGAACGCGAGCGCGTTCAGCGCGAGTTGCGCGTGGCCGAGCAGACCGTGCAGCAGTCGTCGAAACTGGCGGCGCTGGGTGAGATGTCCGCGGGCGTCAGCCACGAATTGAACCAGCCACTGGCGGCGATGAAAACCTATCTGGCTGGTGCGCGACTGCTGTTGCAACGCGGTCGCTCGGAAGAGGCCATGTCCAGCTTCCAGCGCATCGACGATCTGGTCGAACGGATGGGCGCGATTACCCGCCAGTTGAAATCCTATGCCCGCAAGGGCGGCGAAGCCTTTGAACCGGTGGATTTGCGCGCCGCGCTGTCCAGCGCGCTTGTCATGATGGAACCGCAATTGCGCAACCGCACGATCCGGTTGCAGCGCAGCATCCCGCGCTATCCGGTCATGGTTTACTGCGACAGGATCCGGCTGGAACAGGTCATCATCAACCTGCTCAGGAACGCTATCGACGCCATCAAGGCGGTGCGCGATCCCGCGATCGAGATCACGGTCAGTTCGGGCTCTCACGCATTCTTGTCCATTCAGGACAACGGTCCGGGCGTTTCCGATCTGGAAAAACTCTTCGAACCCTTCTTTACCACGAAGAAACCCGGCGAGGGCACCGGCCTTGGGCTTGCCATCTCGTCCGGAATTGCAGCCGATTTCGGTGGCCGCCTTACCGCGCATAATGCCGCGGACGAAGGAGGACGGGGCGCCGTATTCGAACTTGAGCTGCCGCTTTACGATCCGGCCCGCAAGGCTGTGGTCCCGGAAGCGGCAGAATGACGATGGAAAGGTAACGCGCCAATGAGCCGCACGATGAAGATTGCCGTGGTGGATGACGAACCGGATATGCGCGAGTCGATCCGGCAATGGCTGGCGTTGTCGGGTTTCGACACGGAAACCTTTGCCAGCGCTGATGATGCGCTGAAGGTGATCTCGGCCGAGTGGCCGGGGGTCATCATCTCGGACATCCGGATGCCGGGAATGGACGGGATGGCGTTCCTCAAGCGCTTGATGGGAATCGATTCGGGTCTGCCGGTCATTATGATCACCGGTCATGGTGACGTTCCGATGGCGGTCGAGGCGATGCGGATCGGCGCGATGGACTTCATGGAGAAGCCCTTCAATCCCGAACGCCTGACCGAACTGGTCAAGCGCGCGGGGCAGGCGCGCCGGATGACCCTGGACAACCGCGCGCTCCGTCGTGACTTGTCGGAAGGCCAGCAGGTCATGTCCAAGCTGATCGGCGCAAGTCCCGTGATGGACCGCTTGCGCGAGGATATTCTGGATCTGGGTCAGGCCGACGGCCATGTCCTGATCGACGGCGAGACCGGCACCGGCAAGACGCTGGTCGCCCATGCCCTGCATGCCGTGGGCCCGCGCGCCTCGAAGAAATTCGTGCCGATCTCCTGCGCGGCCTATAATGACGAGGTTCTGGCCGGAAAGCTGTTCGGGCCGGTCGAAAACGGATTGCCTGCGGTCGAGGAAGCCCGCGGCGGTACGCTTTGCCTTGAAGATATCGAGGCGCTGTCCGATCCGTTGCAGGCCCGTCTACTGGCCTTCATCGCGGAACAGGGCGTGCCTGCCGAAACCCGCATCATCGCCATCTCGAACGCGCGTGGCGAAGGGCGCAAGGCCGAGGATTCGTTGCGTCCCGACCTGTTCTACCGCCTGACCGCGCTGAAAATCACCCTGCCTCCGCTTCGTTCGCGCGGCGAGGACATCCTGTCGCTGTTCACGCGTATGACCGAGCAGTTCAGCGAGGAATATGGCTGCGAACCGCCGCAGGTCACCGCGCAGGAGGCCGCCCAGCTGTTGCAGGCGCCTTGGCCGGGCAATGTGCGTCAACTGATCAACGTCGCTGAACGTGCGGTGCTGCAGAACCGTCGCGGCTCGGGTTCGATCGCGTCGTTGTTGATGGCGGATGGCGAGGACACGCAGGAAGCCACAACGACCGAGGGCAAACCACTGAAGGAATATGTCGAGAGCTTCGAGAAGATGCTGATCGACAACACAATGCGTCGCCACAAGGGCAGCATCGCAGCCGTCATGGACGAGCTTTGCCTGCCGCGCCGGACGCTGAACGAGAAAATGGCAAAATACGGTCTGAGCCGCGGCGATTACCTTTGATCGTCTAAAGCGGGTCAGAGCTGTGGCATCGGCGATGTCGATGTCACAGGTGTCGGGCTTGTGCAGCTTGCGTCACATTCGGTTGAAAAACCCATTGTAACGGCGCTGACTTCCCCGCTATCTTGCTCGCAAGGGGCGGCCTTCGCAATTTTCGGTTGCTTGCCCCCATCAGTTTCGCAGCGCGTCTGCTAGCCGCGACACCCGAAAAGTGCCGGCTGTGCCAAGCGCGGAAAATCGCACCCATGCCCCGACGGGGCCTCTGGGTATCCGTGATCGCCGCCCGGACTGCCAAAAGGTGGATCGGGCCAAGAAAGGTAAACAGACGCGATGGATCGCGCTGAGCAGCTTGATCGGCAACGGTGTCAGGGGAAAGCCCTTGACGCCGCGATTGCTGTTGTCTGCGCGGCGCGTCGCGTCCCCATATTGAACGGTCGTTCGCCAGCGCCCCCTTTGCGCGCAGGTAGGAGGCCGTCCGAAAGTCGGAAACATGTCAAAGAAAATGCTTATCGACGCCACGCATGCCGAGGAGACTCGGGTTGTCGTGGTGGATGGAACCAAGGTTGAGGAGTTCGACTTCGAAACCGTCAACAAGCGGCAGCTTGCTGGCAACATCTATCTGGCCAAGGTAACACGGGTCGAACCCTCGTTGCAGGCCGCGTTCGTGGATTACGGTGGAAACCGCCACGGCTTCCTTGCCTTCGCCGAGATCCACCCGGATTATTACCAGATCCCGGCTGCCGACCGTAAGGCGCTGCTCGACGAAGAACGTCAGGCCGCCGCTGCCGATAACGATGACGACGAAAAGCCCAAGCGCAGTTCGTCATCGCGCCGCCGCAAGGCCTCGAAGCCGGCAGCCGCCGATACGGGCGATGTTGTCGTGTCCGAGGAAATCGCCGGCATGACTGTGGTGGACACCTCGGAAGGCGAGGGCGATGTCGTCGCGCTGGTCGAGACTGCCGAAACCGCAATCCCTGTGCATGATCACGCTGACGAAGACGGCGGCGACGATCATGCTGATGACGATGCGATCGAGTCGATTGCCGAAGAAGACGTGGCCGAGGAAATCGCGCCGCCGAAAAAATCGCGTCCGCGTCGCTATAAAATTCAGGAAGTGATCAAGGTCCGGCAGATCATGCTGGTTCAGGTCGTCAAGGAAGAGCGCGGCAACAAGGGCGCGGCCCTGACCACCTATCTGTCGCTGGCCGGTCGTTACTGCGTCTTGATGCCGAACACCGCGCGCGGTGGCGGGATCAGCCGCAAGATCACCAATGCCGCTGACCGCAAGAAGCTGAAGGAAATCGCCTCCGAGTTGGAGGTTCCGGAAGGCGCGGGCCTGATTATCCGCACCGCTGGCAGCCAGCGCACCCGGACCGAGATCCGCCGCGACTACGAATATCTGATGCGGCTTTGGGAGCAGATCCGCGAACTGACCTTCAAGTCGATCGCGCCTGCGCCGGTCTATGAGGAAGGCGATTTGATCAAGCGGACGATCCGCGACATCTACTCGAAGGAAATCGACGAGGTTCTCGTCGAGGGCGAGCGCGGCTACCGCACCGCCAAGGACTTCATGAAGATGATCATGCCGTCCCACTCGAAGAACGTGAAGCATTACACCGATCCGATGCCGCTTTACGCACGCTATCAGGTGGAAAGCTATCTGGGCGGCATGTTCAATCCGGTCGTCCAGTTGAAGTCGGGCGGTTACATCGTCATCGGCGTGACCGAGGCGCTGGTTGCCATCGATGTGAACTCGGGCCGCGCCACCAAGGAAGGCTCGATCGAGGATACGGCGGTCAAGACCAACCTTGAAGCCGCCGAAGAAATCGCCCGCCAATTGCGCCTGCGTGACCTTGCCGGTCTGATCGTGATCGACTTCATCGACATGGAAGAGCGCAAGAACAACGCCGCCGTCGAGAAGCGCTTCAAGGACAAGCTGAAAACCGACCGCGCCCGCATTCAGGTCGGCCGCATCTCGGGCTTCGGCCTGCTGGAGATGTCGCGTCAGCGCCTGCGTCCGGGGATGCTGGAATCGACTACGCAGCCTTGCGCGCATTGCCACGGCACCGGCCTGATCCGCAGCGATGACAGCCTTGCGCTGACCATCCTGCGCGGAATCGAGGAAGAAGGTACCCGCAAGCGGTCGCGCGAAGTGCTGGTCAAGGCTCCAATTGCCGTTGCCAACTTCCTGATGAACGCCAAACGCGAGCATATCGCGGGTATCGAGGCGCGTTACGGTATGTCCGTCCGCGTCGAGGCCGATCCGACGCTGATCTCGCCCGATTATGCGATCGAGAAGTTCAAGACCGCGACTCGGAACGTCCCGGAGGTTGTTTCGCCGGTCGTTTCGGTTGACGCCAAGCTGATGGCGCAGATCGACGATGAGGACTTCATCGAGGATGAGGTCGAGATCGAGGAAGAGGATCGCGCCGAAGAAGCCGTGGTCGAAGCGCGTTCGGAAGAAGCGCGTTCGGAAGAGGTTCGCGCCGAGAATGGCGAAGGCAGTGGCAAGTCGCGTCGCCGTCGCCGTCGTCGCCGCCGCAATGGCCGCAATGGCGAAGAAGGTGCTACCGCTGAGGATCAATCCGGTGACGATCAAGCCAGCGATGATCTGGCGTCCGAAGATGAAGTCGAGCCGGAAGTCGCAGCTGAGGTCGCCGTTGCGGATGTGGCTCCGGCGGACGCCGCCCCTACTGAGGACGCTCCTAGCGAGCCCGCAAATGCCGCCGCTACACCGCGACGCAACTCGCGTCGCCGTAAGGCGCCTGCACCTGTGGAAGCTGCCGCCGTCGTTGAGGCAGTTGAAGCCGTAGCTGTCGAAGAAGCAGCTGCGTCGGAAGCGGGCGAGCCTGTTGCCGATCTGTCCGCTTCTGAAGTGATCGAGCAGATTTCCGAGGTCGCGGCCGAGCCGGTCGCTGAAGTCCCGGCCGTAGAACCTGCCGAGGTCTTGGTCGAAACCGTTCTGCCCGTGGCCGAACCGGAACCCCGATCCGAGCCGCAGCCCGAACCGGCATTGACGGCCGAGAACGACACGGCACGTCCCAAACGACGCGGTTGGTGGTCGCTCGGCTGAGCCTTCTGCAACAATAACATAAGATTGACAGGCGCGGGACTTTCCCGCGCCTTTCTCATGGCGCAATCTGCCGCTCATGTTGGGAATCGAACTTGCAGATGCCGCCTTCTTGCCTGCCGCGACGGTCGCGCTGCTGGCGGGGATTCTTTCTTTCTTGTCGCCGTGCGTTCTGCCGATCGTGCCGCCCTATCTGGCCTATATGACCGGAGTTGGCGTCGGGGGACTGAAAACAGGCGAACGCAGCGCCGTGCTGCCCGCGGTGTTCTTCGTGCTTGGGCTGTCGACCGTATTTCTGCTGATGGGCATGGCAGCCTCGGCCTTCGGGCGGATGTTCCTGCAATGGCAGGATTGGCTGTCGCGCGGGGCAGGGGCGGTCGTCATCATTCTGGGTCTGCATTTCCTGCACATCATCCGCATCCCGATCCTCGATACGGAAGCGCGTCTGGATACGGGTGAACGTGGCGGCAGCACCTTCGGGGCCTATATCCTCGGACTGGCCTTCGCCTTTGGCTGGACCCCGTGCATCGGGCCGCAACTGGGCATGATCCTGTCGCTTGCGGCCACCGGAGGCGAGGCGGGCCGTGGCGCGTCGCTGCTTGCGATCTATGCGCTCGGGTTGGGCATCCCGTTCCTGCTATCGGCGATCTTCATCAACCGCGCGATGGGACTGATGAACCGCATCAAGCCGCATCTGAAACTGATCGAGCGGCTCATGGGCGGTTTGCTGGTGATCGTCGGGCTTGCCCTGCTGACCGGAGCCTTCCCTGCTTTTGCCTATTGGCTGCTGGAAACTTTCCCTTGGCTCGCGGCGCTGGGTTAACCTTGCAATCCTGTCCCCTTCCCAGCCAGGCTGCGCGCAAAGACGACGGGGGACGGAATGACATTGCTGATGGATATTGCTGCGTTGAACGCTTTTCTGGGGCGCGAGTTTCCGCAGATCGCAGACCAGATCAGGGTGGATGGACTTGACGATGACCGCCTGACCGCGCGTTTGGTCGTGGCGGAAAGCCACCTTCGGCCCGGAGGCACGGTCAGCGGTCCGTCCATGTTCGCGCTTGCCGATGTGACGATCTATCTGGCGATCCTCGCGCGGATAGGTGAGGTGGCTTTAGCGGTCACGACGAATGCCTCGATCGACTTCATGCGCAAACCCGAGGCCGGACGCGATCTTTTGGCCGATTGCCGTATCCTCAAGCTGGGAAAGGTACTGGCGGTTGGTGAGGTTCTGATCCGTTCCGAGGGGGTATCCGATCCGGTCGCGAGATGTTCGATGACCTACTCGATTCCTCCAAAACCGTCGAAAATTCGCGACGTAACTTGCGGTATCTAGATACCTATTTCATAACGTATTGGTTTTGAATAATTAAATGAGTATCGCGGCTCTTGATTCGTGACCGCGTTTCGCCGATATACCGTCATCTCGAATTACACCCCTAAAGGGACGACCGATGAAAACCTATACCGCGAAACCGGCGGAGATCGAGAAGAAGTGGATCCTGATCGACGCCGAGGGCGTTGTTCTGGGCCGTCTTGCTACGATCGTTGCTATGCGCCTGCGTGGCAAACACAAGCCGACCTTCACTCCGCACATGGACATGGGCGACAATGTCATCATCATCAACGCCGACAAGGTGCAGATGACCGGCGACAAGCGCGATGCCAAGAAATACTACTGGCACACCGGCCACCCGGGCGGCATCAAGCACCGCACCGCACGCCAAGTGCTGGAAGGCGCCCACCCCGAGCGCGTCGTGATCAAAGCCGTTGAGCGCATGATCTCGCGCAACAAACTGGGCCGTCAGCAAATGACCAACCTGCGCGTTTATGCGGGTGCCGAGCACCAGCACGAAGCTCAGCAGCCCGAAGTTCTGGACGTCAAGTCCATGAACCCCAAGAACACCCGGAGCGCGTAAACCATGGTCGAAGACATCAAAACTCTGGATGATCTGAAATCGGTCACCACGGCAGCCGCTGTTGCCGAAGCTCCGCTCCACGTCGCTCAGCGCGATGCTCTGGGTCGTGCCTATGCAACCGGCAAGCGTAAAGACGCTGTCGCTCGCGTTTGGGTGAAACCGGGTTCGGGCAAAGTCGTCGTCAACGGCAAAGACATGTCGGCCTATTTCGCCCGTCCGGTGCTGCAGATGATCCTGCGTCAGCCTTTCGAGGTTGCCGGTGTCGTCGATCAGTACGACGTGTTCGCAACCGTTGCCGGTGGTGGTCTGTCGGGTCAAGCCGGTGCGGTCAAGCACGGCATCTCGAAAGCGCTGCAACTGCACGAGCCGTCGCTGCGCGCCGCTCTGAAAGCCGCTGGCTTCCTGACCCGCGACTCGCGCGTCGTCGAGCGTAAGAAATACGGTAAGGCAAAAGCCCGCCGTTCGTTCCAGTTCTCGAAGCGCTGATTTCAGCTCTTTCTGGAATACGGAAACGCGGTCCTTCGGGGCCGCGTTTTTCGTTTCAGTTTCGGGAATCGGTGCGGGCAGGGGCCAAGGCGTTACGCAATGCGATTCTTTCTATGCCCGGATCTGCTGATATTGGACCTGTTCGGTCGAGATTTGCGTCAGCTAAAGTTCGCACATGGCCCATCGAAACGGCATTACGTCAATTTTTTGCGTGAGTTTGCGACATAAAAATGACATTAAATCATTATCTTGTGCTTTTTATTCGTGTGAAGCTCATTTTTGCGCTTGTAAGCATCAATCGCAGGGCCTAAATACGCCTTCACCGAGACGGCGAGACGCTGGAACGGTTCGGATCGGGTGTCTTTGTTGAGGCGCTGATCTGGAAAATTTGAGAAGTTTGATGGCTTGCACGGCGCCGTTAGGAAATGGCGCGGT